>NZ_CP121446.1:0-2707500 GCF_030643905.1 Flavobacterium sp. IMCC34852
ACAAAATGCATATCGCTTAGTCCTGATAATCACAATGCCTATTTTAACAGAGGAATGATTAATAAGTTTTTTTCAAAATTTGAAACTGCCATAAAGGATTTTGATGAAGCCATTAAAATCAAGCCCAACTTTATTGACGCTTACCAAAATAGAGCAATTATAAAGTCACAATTAAAGCACAAAGACGCTATTAATGATTTCAATAAAGTCATCGAGTTAAACCCAAAAGATGCCGAGGCCTATTACAATAGAGCCATTTACTATTTGAACAATAATATTAAAGGCGATTATTGCAGTGATCTAACCAAAGCTTTCCAATTAGGGTTTAATGCTGCTTATGAACCATTAAATGATTTGTGTAAGAAACAGAAATAATAAAAAACTCGGTAATTATACCGAGTTTTTTATTTAATCCATAATAATAATCCCGCCGTCTCCTTTTTTCTTTCCGGCAAATTTTTCAAGTTTGTAGGTTAGTGAAAACATTACATAGCGTTTTAACACTGTGTTTTCGGCATCAACAATGGCGGTTGGTGTGATGGTTCTGGTATTGTTTAGGTTTTGATTCAATAAATCGTAGACTTTGACTTTGGCCAAAAACTGGTCTTTGAAGAAATTGTATCCCAAACTCACATTCCACAAGTAGAAATCTTTTTTAAATCCGTCTGCAATATTGGAATTGTAGGTATAACCAAAATCACTACCCAGAACAAACTTCTTAGGAAAGTAAGAAGTGATTTCCAGTTTTCCGTTATGGATGAAATTTTGGGCATTACTTATGACATAATTTTCATAATCCGTAGTTCTGAAAGTATAGCGATAAGACGGCGCAATGGTCACCAATTCATCTATACTCCAAGTAGCATTAACTCGAGGATTAATTGACAATGCTCTTGATTCAAACTGTACGGCATTGGTTAAACCCTGATCAAAGCCATAATTAAAATCGATGCTCATGCCATAACGAAACGTCCTTTTCTCTTTTTTATTCGATTTGCTCCAGTTGATTCCCAAATAAGAACTGTACCCCAAATTAACGTTTTCATAAGTGGTAGTCGATTTAAAATTATCGTCAAAAACTGTGGAAGAAACGATAGCATCTGTGCTCAAATTAAAGCCGGAATAAATGTAATACCCCGAACGAGAAGCATAATCGTAATCGTTAAAACTAAAATACAATTGGTGCTTTTGGGTTGGTTTTAAATTGTCATTTCCAATAACAGTATTCAACGGATTTGACAAATTCTCAAAGGCTAACACCTGATTGGCTTCGGGCAAATTCACCCCGTAATCATAAAAAGAATAAATAGATTTTGATTTTGTAATTCGGTGACTGATGTAGCCTTTAACTCTGGGCATCACATAATTTTTGTTGCGGTTGGTTCTTATGCCTAAATAATCTGATTGGGCATCAAAACGAATAAATTCGGGACCGAAATTAATTCTTCCATTGGTTTTATTTTTGCCTAAAAGCAATCCTGTGGAAGGAAAATAAGTGGTTATTTTTGAAAGCGTTTGATTGGACTGTTCGTCATTAAAATCATTATAAGCATTATCAACACTATTAAAATCAAATGTTGAAGCTTTTCTTTTGATAACCCTATGCGTGACTTCGGAAGTAAGACTTAGTCTGATAGAATCGAATAAAGGTTCACCGTAACGGACTTCCAATTTGACAAAGTCATTTTTTTCGGTTTCAAATTGGTTTTGTTTCCTTATATCATCAGGCGTAGTATCGGCGAAAAGCGTTTGCGAATCGGTGTCGAGAAAATTGTCTCTTCGCTTAAATTCGGTTTCCAGATTGATGCTCAATCCTCTGTTTTTCTTGAACTTTTTACTGTAATTAGCATCGCCGTTAAACGTACTGTTGTCATTCTCGCTGTAATCATCGGTATTGCTACTGTTTAATTCGTTCAAGTCTTCATCTGTCGTGATTTGTGCTCTTGAATAACGACTAGTGGTTTTCCCTTTTTGAAATCTAGGATTAAAATAAATCGTCGCGGTAGAATCAATTTGGTATTCAAAATCCATACTGGCCGTATGGTTGTTGCTCCCCGATTTTGTGAAGGCAGTAGAATTGGTAAAACGAGTGCCGTCGGGTAATAAATTAATGCGGTTGGTTCTGTTTAGGTTTTCCGTATCGGTATTGGCAAAATAATAGCTCGAACTTTGATCCATTTTCTTGAACCATTTGTCTTGGTAATTTATCCCTATCATATTCGATTGAGTAATCCCACCATTTCTTCCGCCAAAAGACATATTGTTGATTCCGAATCCGCCGTCTTCATTATAATAGACCGACATATTTCTGCCGCCGCCCATATTATCAAAGATTTCATCCATAGAAAACCCGATGGAATTGATGTTGTTAGACGAGGCCAAAACACTGATTTTTCGTTCGCCCTTAAAAGTATTTAAGAGTAAACTCGATTCATACCGTTTGTCTGAACCCGAACCGGCAGTTACTTTTCCGAACAAACCTTTGTTTTTATCTTCTTGTATGGTGAGATTGATAGTTTGCTCGTTAGAACTTGAGCCTTCACCCGATAACTCTTCTGCTTTGGTTTTGGTATCGGTAACCTGAACTTTATCAATAATTTCAGCCGGTAGATTTTGAGTGGCTACTTTGCCGTCTTTGCCGAAGAACGGTTTCCCATTGACCAAGATATTATTGACTTCTTTACCATTGACGGTGATTTTACCTTCGGGTGTGATTTCTACGCCGGGTAATTGTTTGAGTAACGCTTCTACATTGGCATCGGCACCCACTTTGAAAGAAGAAGCATTAAACTCTAAAGTGTCTTTTTTAATTCTAATTGGAGGAATTTCAGATTTTATAACGACTTCGTTTAGCGCGTTAACAGCTTCTTTCAAACCAATTGTTCCAAAATCTTTATCGGAATTTAAATCGATTTTGTCCTCTTTGAAATCCTGATAACTGATATAAGAAACCTTGAGCAATACCGGTTTATCCGATTTTTTTATTTTGAAATTGAAATTACCCGTTTTATTGGTAATGGTATAATCTACAATCGTAGAATCATTGACTGCCGTGAGATAGACCGTCGCCGATTCGATAGGCAATTTGGTAGTTTCATCAATCACTTTACCTTTTAAAGTGATGGTAGATTGTGCAAAAGTGACAGAAGAAATAAAAAGAACTAAGAGTAAACAGAGAGATTTTGGCATAAAAAAATTTAGCAGTTATTAGGTTAGAAAGAATAATAACGGCTAAATTCTTATTTTAGTATGTAAAGTGAAAATTTCTTACGAAACATTTAACATTTACAGATAATGCTAATTTATTAGTATTCTCTGAAAACTCCCTTTTTTACTTTTCCCTGATGTAGATGTCAATCGGCACGCCCGAGAAATCCCAATTCTCGCGAATTTTATTTTCCAAGAATCGCTTGTAGGGTTCTTTTACGTATTGTGGCAAATTGGCAAAGAATACAAATTGTGGTGTTGGAGTTGGCAATTGCATACAATATTTAATCTTCACATATTTCCCTTTTAAAGCCGGTGGTGGATAAGCTTCAATCAACTTTAACATGTAGTCATTGAACTTTGAAGTTGGGATTCTTTGCTTTCTGTTTTCGTAAACTTTAACCGTTTCTTCCAACGCTTTCAGCAAACGTTGCTTGGTTAAGGCAGAAGTAAAAATAATCGGCACATCGGTAAACGGTTGTAATTCTTCACGGATTTTGGCTTCGTAATCACGCGTTGACATGGTGTCTTTTTCTACCAAATCCCATTTGTTTACTAAAATAATCACACCTTTTCTATTCTTTTCGGCCAGCCAAAAAATACTTTGATCTTGTCCTTCAAAACCTCGAGTAGCATCGATTAAAAGGATACATACATCCGAATGTTCAATAGCACGCACCGAACGCATTACGGAGTAAAATTCTAAATCTTCTTTTACTTTGGCTTTTCTGCGGATTCCGGCGGTATCGACCAAGTTGAATTCGAAACCAAAACGGTTATATCGTGTATCAATTGAATCTCTTGTTGTTCCGGCTATATCGGTTACTACGAATCTGTCTTCCCCGATTAAGGCATTGATGAAAGAAGATTTTCCGGCATTGGGACGACCTACTACACAAAATCTTGGCAGTTGTTCCTCTTCTTCAGTTACTTCCGGTAATTCGGGTAAAACTTCAACTAATTTGTCTAATAATTCTCCGGTTCCGCTTCCACTGATACTGGCAATGGTAAAATATTCGCCTAATCCTAAATTATAAAATTCGATAGCGTCTTTTTCACGCATCGCATTGTCTACTTTGTTTACTGCTAAAAGAATTGGTTTCGTAACTTTTCTTAAAAGCTTGGCAACCTCGGCATCCATTGGCGTAATCCCTTCTTCTACATCGACAACGAAAATAATCGCATCGGCTTCATCAATCGCCAATTCTACTTGACGGCGAATTTCTCCTTCAAAAATATCATCGGAACCTTTGATATAACCACCGGTGTCAATTACAGAAAACTCTTTTCCATTCCATTCGCTTTTGCCGTAATTTCTATCTCGAGTTACGCCGCTAACCGAGTCAACGATGGCTTCTCTTCTTTTGATTAAACGGTTAAAAAAAGTCGATTTCCCTACATTTGGTCTTCCAACTATGGCTACAATATTGTTCATAATCATTTTAAATATGGTGCAAAGGTAGTATTAAAGAGCACAAATTCAATTATTTTCTTATTTTTAGTATGCTTTTAACCACCAACAAACCGTTTTATGGACACGCAACATGAAGTTAGACTTCGCCCTCGGTTTTATAAAGACATCGAACAAAACATAGCGATAGTCAGAGAGAAGTTTGTTACATACAGACAAAAAAATAACTCACCCGATTTCCTGATGAAGGTGAGAAACAATCACATACAATTTACTTTTTCGGCAGCAAAAAGACATTATTGGTCACCGCATTTAAGCATTGAATTAGAAGAAAAAGAAGGCAACGAAAAAAATGCGACGCACATCAGAGGACTATTTGGCCCGGATCAAACGCTTTGGACGATGTTTATGTTTTTGCATTTTGTGGTTGCCGGAGTTTTTACCTTATTCGGCATGTTTGCTTATTCCAATTACACGCTCAATGAACCCATGCTAATGGATTTCATCGTGATGTTTATTATGGTTATCGTATGGTTTTTACTCTATATAATTGCCCGACAGATTCGAGAAAAAGGCCATCCTCAAATGGATGAACTCGAAGCTATTTTTTTAGACATTATTAAAGAGTAATTATTTTTGGTTGTAACCAAAGCGACGCAATTGGTAAGCATTGCTTCTCCAGTCTTTGTTGACTTTTACATACAACTCTATATGGATTTGTTTGCCGAAAAACTTCTCTAAATCTTCACGCGATTGCATTCCTACTTTCTTCAAAGCAGCACCTTTGTGACCAATGATGATGCCTTTTTGGGTATCGCGCTCGACCATGATTACCGAGCGAATTCGGATGATTTTTTCGTCTTCTAAAAATTCTTCAGTTTCAATTTCTACGGCGTATGGAATTTCTTTGTCGTAATTCAACAAGATTTTTTCACGAATGGTTTCGTTAACAAAGAAACGCTCCGGTTTATCGGTCAACGCATCTTTAGGATAATAAGGTGGCGAAACCGGAAGCAAGTCCAAAATTCGGGCAAAAACTTCTTTTACATTGAAATTTTCTAGCGCTGAAATAGGAAATATTTCTGCATTGGGCACTTTGGCTTTCCACAACTCTATTTGTTCTTCTAACTGTTCTTGGTTGGATTTGTCGATTTTATTCAACAACAGCAATACCGGAATTTTAGAATGGATAATTTTATTAAAAAAGTCTTCGTCTTTGAGTTCCTTCTCGCCTATTTCGACCATATAAATCAGCACATCAGCATCTTCAAAAGCCGATTTCACAAAGTCCATCATGGATTTTTGCATTTCGTAAGCCGGCTTGATGATACCGGGCGTATCGGAAAGTACTACCTGAAAATCCTCTCCATTCACAATCCCTAAAATGCGATGACGAGTGGTTTGTGCTTTGGAAGTTATAATGGATAATCTTTCCCCAACAAAGGCATTCATTAAGGTTGATTTACCTACGTTTGGGTTTCCGATAATATTGACGAATCCTGCTTTATGCGACATCTAATCTGATTTAATTTTTGCAAAGGTAGTCATATCAGTTCAATAGAGGAAATAAAGATTTTTTACGTTTTTTGTTGCATTTATTGATATTCGTTGTATATTTGCACTCGAAACATCGCGGGATAGAGCAGTAGGCAGCTCGTCGGGCTCATAACCCGAAGGTCACAGGTTCGAGTCCTGTTCCCGCTACGAAGACTAAGCCATTCTGAAAAGAGTGGCTTTCTTTTTTAGCAAAAAGCATCTTATGAACATGAAAAAAATTGTCGAGTACAGAGCGTTACTCGGCGTTACAAAGACAGCTACTTTGAAAGAGCTGAAAACTATTTACCGAAATAGCATGAAGGATTGTCATCCGGATGCTATAACCGATGAAAATGAACGTCATTTGGCGGAGGAAAAAAGCAAAGAGATTATTGCGGCTTATCATTTCTTGGTAAGTATTGCGCCGGAAACTTTGGAAAAAGACAAAACCGAATATACCCGAATCACCACAAGCACTAATATTGCTGATTTTTATTATGAGAATAGTGTTTTATACATCACTTTCTTAGATGGAAATTCTTTTGAATATTTTGGGGTTTTGAGACCGGTTTACATCAAAATGATTAACGCAGAATCACCTAGTCGTTTTGCGAGAAGACATATTTACAATGACTACATCTATCGTAGCACTTCGAAATTAGTAGCGGCAGAATAAAAAAAGGTCTCAATTTAAATATCGAGACCTTTCTTAAACAACCAATACAAAACATATTACTCATCAGCTGCAAAAGCTGAGTTTTTATCTATACTTACTTTTAGCGTAGTTGCAACACCTTGTTCGTTGACCATTGTCATATTCAAAGTGTCTAACTTAGCTAAGTTTCTGGACACAAAGCCATTGAACATATTATAAGAAATATTCATTTCTTTTAAGTTATGCAATTTTTCTAAGTCGAATGGCACTTGTCCATCCATTTTATTTTCAAACAAACTTAAAGTCTCCAATGAAGAAAGATTTGACACTTCTTTTTCTAATTTCCCGGTTAACTTATTACTATTAAGCAGTAAAACTTTTAACGACTTCAATTGGTAATAAGAACTTGGTATCGAACCTTCAATTTCATTGTTGAATAAGGAAAGTGTTTCTAAATTAGTTAAACTACCAATACTTGTTGGCAATACACCGGTTAATCTGTTCATGTGCAATTCAATTGACTTCAATTGGGTTGCACTTCCCAAAGTTTCAGGTAAAGCGCCTGATATTTTGTTGAAAGCCACGTTTAATTTGGTAAGACTTTTTAAGCTCCCTATTGAAGTTGGCAAAACCCCTGAAATATCGTTTCTGAACAAGTTTAAAACTTCTAATGAAGTCAGGTCACCAATTTCTGTTGGTAATTCGCCAACCAAATTATTATTCATCAATTTGATTCCGATTACTTTATCGTTTTTGATTTCTACACCATACCAAGTTGCAGTTGGTGATTTTAAATCCCATTTGTTGGTCCATTGCGAACCTTTGGTTGCTTTGTACAATTTGATCAAAGCATTTTTTTCTGTTGAAGATATTTCTGCAAATACTGAGGTCGAAACCAAAAGCACTGCTACATAGGTAAAGATAGATTTCATATCATTTAGATTTGAGGTTAATGACGATGTAAAACTATAAGAATGTTCGTTTAAAAACAAAAATAATCGATGAAATGCATATTGAATTAAAATTTTTATGTATTTATCTTACAATAATTAATTAATTTTAACAATCCTATCTTATTTTAGTGGCCAAATAATATTAAAAAATATTTTATACATTTGATATACTAACCAATTAAAAATAAACATTATGCCATTTAATTTTTACGCAGTTTTAGTCTCAACACTAGTTACTCTTGTAGTTGGGTTTGTTTGGTACAGCCCAAAAGTATTCGGAACCATTTGGATGAATGAAACCGGAATGACCGAAGAGAAAGCAAAACAATCTAACATGTTGAAAGTTTTTGGGCTGACTATTTTTTATTCTTTTGTGCTTGCTTTTTTTATTATTCCTAATTTAGTAGTTCACCAAATGGGTGCATTTGGATTAGTTGGAGGAGATGTCAATGACCAAGCTTATATTGAATTTATGAAAGTTCACGGAGATTCATTCAGAACATTTAAACATGGAGCTCTTCATGGCTTCTTTGGTGGTTTATGTTTTGCTCTTCCTATCACAGCCATCAATAGTTTATTTGAACAAAAATCATGGAAATACATACTGGTTACTGCCGGTTACTGGATTGTATCGATGACCATTATGGGCGCTATTATCTGCGGCTGGAAATAGTTTAACATTTTATTATATACTAATCGCTCTACATTTGTGGAGCGATTTTTTTTACTTTGGATACACATTCGTTTAAAATTTATTCTTCAACCGCTCAACTTCCTGATACTTGGGATAAAGTTGCGCAGGAGAATATTTTTTTGCAAACCCATTATTTAAAAGTGCTTGAAGATTCGGCACCAACCAATATGGAATGCTTTTACATAGGTATATTTGAAAAAGCAGAACTCATCGGCGTTGCTTTGGCTCAATACCTAAACCTCAATAAATTGGAATCCTTTGGCGAAAGAGACCAATGTTTGAAAACTTCAGTACGCAATTTTGTTTTCAAAAACTTTGCTTCTCACGTTTTATTTCTGGGAAACAATATGATTACCGGGCAAAATGGTTATGAGTTCACAAAAGCTATTGATTATAAAAACATCGGCGATTTGCTTTTAGAATGTGCCGATGCACTCACAAAATATTTCAAAGATCAAAAAGTCAAAATTCATATTGTTTCGTTTAAAGATTTCTACAGACATTGTGCAGATGAACTGAAAAAGCATCAGTTCTCCAACATTTATGAGTTCAACACACAACCCAATATGATTTTTGAATTGCAAAAGCAATGGCAAACCAACGATGATTATATTGCCGCTTTTTCTAAAAAATACCGCGACCAATACAAACGTTCACAAAAAAAAGCCGAGGGAATTTCGATAAAAGAATTGTCATTGGAACAAATAATTGAACAAGAAGAACGCATCTACGAGTTATACCATCACGTGGCTAAAAACGCTCCGTTTAATACTTTCTTCTTGTCCAAAAATCATTTTTCCACTTTTAAGAAACAATGTGGTGACCGGTTTAAATTGATCGGTTATTTCTTAAATGAAAAATTAGTAGGTTTTCACACCTTACTTTTAAACGGAAATGTATTGGAAACCTATTTCTTAGGTTATGATAACCAAGTCCAAAAAGAGAAAATGCTTTATTTGAATATGCTGTACAACATGACAAAATTTGGAATTGAAAATCAATTTGAAAAAATAATATTCGGTAGAACGGCTTTAGAAATCAAAAGTTCTATTGGCGCTGGACCAATTATGATGTCGGGTTTCATTTATCACACAAACAAATGGGTCAACAAATTCATGCCGAAAATATTCCCAAAATTAGAGCCGACTTTAGTTTGGCAACAACGACATCCGTTTAAAGAAAACTAAACTTTGCTATCTTTAACCAAATTTGATTTATGTTATTCCAGTTTGGTTTTTACTCGTCATTACTCTTAATTACCTTTTCACAGGGAATTATCTATAGTATATTACTACTCAAAAAAGCCATACTAACAGAAGGTAAATCCAATTATTGGCTGAGTTTTTTTATTTTTTTATGTAGCCTGTATATTGCGCCTTGGATGTTAGGATTTGCCGGTTGGTATGACAATCAACCTTATCGTGATATTCTTTTTTATGTGCCTTTTCAACATTTATTGTTGATTGGTCCGGTTATTTATTTTTATACCCAAAGCTTACTCAATCCTTCGTTTCAATTGACACGAAAAAACTTTTTACATTTTATTCCGGGTATTGGTTATCTGTTCTATATTTTAGGATTGTGGATTTATGACAAATTTATAGTTAATGACTATTACTTCTATAAAGACGGTTTGGATAAAGATTTTGAAAGTTGGTACCAAAATATAGGTTTGATTTCGATGATGATCTACTTTTTGGTCTCGATTCGTTACTATAATTTGTACCGAAAATTGATGTTTCAGGTCGTGAGTTATGCCGATACAGTTCTTTTTAAATGGATTAAAACCTATCTCTATGCGTTTTTAATAATGTTGTCTTTACCGTTGGTGTTAGATATTGTCAGTTCATTTTATCCAGACATAGATTCATATACCGGTACTTGGTGGTTCTTTTTGTTCTTCTCTATTATTATGTATTACATTGCTATCATCGGATATTCTAATCCTATTGTCACTAAAATCCCTTTTGAAATCTCTGTTTTCCCCAATCAACCGGCTTTATTGTTACAACCCAATCAAAGTGAGGAAGTGATTATCGATATTGAACATGAAACATTTACCGAACAAGAATCACCGGAAACTAAGATTTGGAAAAATAAAATTGAAACCCTGATTACCGGAGAAAAACTCTATCAAAATCCGGAACTAACACTAACTGATTTGGCCAAAAAATTAAACACCAATGCCTCGGTAATTTCCAAAGCAGTCAATCAAGGCTTTAGGGTAAACTTCAATGATTTTATCAACCAATACCGAATTGATGCCGTTAAAAAAGCATTTGAAGCCGGAGAACATAAAAAATCAACCTTACTTGGTATTGCATTTGACTGTGGCTTTAATTCGAAAGCAACCTTTAACAGGGCATTCAAAAAAAACACCGGCCTTTCGCCTAAAGAATTCTTAAATAAAATATAGAATTAGGACACCTCAAATCAAAACATCCTTTTTCAACAAGTATCAAATTATTTATTTTAAAGTAAAAAGGTTTCAAATCATAATTTGAAGCGTTTCTTGTATTGTGTAGCTGCATCTTTGTCTCATTATTAACCGAAAACCTATGACAGGTTTCTTAAAAAAATATTTATGAGAACAGCATTTGCAACTTTTTTGTTAACCTTGAGCATTTCCTCTTGCGGTGTATTCGAATCTTTAAATTCCAATACCGCTATCAAACCCAAAGAAAAGTTTGTCTTAGGCAACAACAAACACGGCGTCTTCAAAACCCATTTAAAAAATGAAGGCATAACTGTTTTAAAAATTTATCAAGCACCCATTGATGGTGGAAGCTACTCACCCATAATGCTTCAACCCCAAGAAACAGCCACCGTAAAAACTGCCAAAAACACCGCCTTAATTATTGAAAATACGGGAGAAGAATACGCTTCGGTAACCTTAAAAGTTAGAGGCGATTTAAATTTAGGAATGTCATACAATAATCAATAGTGTCAATCATCAAATCAAAATTCGAATGAAAACAATAATCTATACCATTTCATTTTTGGCGGCAACATTAGTATCCCATTCGCAACTTAAAGGTTCCGGAAAAACCATCACTAAAACCTATGACTTTAAAAACTTTGACAAAGTTTATTTCGAAAATTTAGATGGAAAATTAGAGGTAGAAATCGGAAAACCTTTTAGTATTACAGTTACTATTGATGACAATCTGATTGATATTTTTTCGATTACAGAAAACCGCACTGAGTATGAACTCACACTAAGTTTCAAAGACAATTGGAACAATAAAAAATACATTGAAAACACCAATTGTAAAATCAAAATCACCATGCCCGAAGCTTCCGTTATTAAAAACATCGGCAACAGCAATTTAAATATCAAAAACGTAATTGGTCGCTATTTCAGAATAGAAAACACAGGAAACGGAGACACAAAAATTAGTGGTTCAACGGATAGTTTCGATGTTGTAAAAAGGGGTAACGGTAATATCTCTGCTGAAAAACTCATCGCTAAAAAAGCCAACATCAAAAACACCGGCAATGGAGACGTGACTGTAAATGTTTCAGAAGAACTCACTGCTCAACTCAACGGAAATGGTGATGTGAAAAACATCGGCAAAGCCAAATTCGACAACAATTCTAAGAAAACCGGCAACGGCGATTTAATCAACTACTAAAACTTTAAAAATGAAACTATTCTCTCCACTCACAAAACCATTTCTCTTACCCCATTGGTCACAAGATATAGTATTAGCCATTCCAAGAATTGTTTGTGGCTTTCTTTTAACTTCCAGCTTTGGCGCCGATAAATTTGGTTTACCATGGTCACCTGCCGATAAAAATTTAGGACTATTCGAGGTGGCTTATTGGTTTCCAAATGATGTAGCCGAATACGGTGGACTGTTTGCCTTAGCTCCAACTTTCTTTGCCTGGATGGGCGCTTTTAGTGAAGCTATTGGTGGTATATTTTTATTGCTTGGTTTTCAAACTCGCATCGCTTCATTTCTAATTATTTGTACGATGCTTGTTGCCATTTTTATGCAACAAATTCAGAATGGCCTTTGGAATTGCTTAGCGGCTATGGGTTTTCTTTGGGTCGGAATTTTTTATATGACTTTAGGCTCAGGAAGATTTGGAGTTGATTATCTAATTACCAAAAAACTAAAAGAGCGTTCCTAGTTGGAACGCTCTTTTTTATAAATTATCAATCTCGCCTTGAACCACTTCCCAATCTTCAAGTAGTTTGTCGAGTTCTGATTTCTTTTTGTTATACGCGGTAAAGAAATTAGCATTTTCGATGTGTTTGTCATAGTTAGAAGCCAATTCTTTATCGTCGTTTTGAATGTCGATTTCCAATTGTTTGATTTGGCTTTCTATTTTGCTCAAACGGTTTTGCAACGATTTGCTTTTCTTTTGGTCTTCATAAGAAAGATTTTTGGCTGTCGCCGATTTGGTTTCGACTACAATATCTTTCTTCTCAATTTCACGCATGTTGCTGGCATTGCGTTGCTCCAAGAAGTAGTTAATATCGCCCAGATATTCTTTGATTTTTTGGTCTTTAAATTCGTAAACAATATTAGACATACCTTGCAAAAAATCCCTATCGTGCGAAACCAACAACAAGGTGCCTTCATATTTCTGCAACGCAGCTTTCAAAACATTCTTCGATTTAATGTCCAAGTGATTCGTTGGCTCATCCATCAGCAACACGTTAATCGGCTGAAGCAATAATTTACACAACGCCAAACGGTTTCTTTCGCCTCCGGAAAGCACTTTGACTTTCTTCTCTACATCATCACCTCGGAATAAAAAGGCGCCCAACATATCGCGCACTTTTGAACGATTGGTATCGGTTGCCGCATTAGTCATGGTTTCTAACAATGTAATTTCCCCATCCAAATATTCGGCTTGGTTTTGGGCAAAATAACCCACTTGCACATTATGCCCCATTTTTATTGAACCTTCGTATTTAAATTCGTTAACGATGGCTTTGATAAAAGTCGATTTCCCTTGACCATTCTGCCCTACGAAAGCAATTTTGCTCCCGCGTTCAACCAAAAGTGAAATGTCTTTTAAAATGGTTTTATCGCCATAAGCTTTGGTTACATGTTCCGCTTCAATCACTACGCGTCCGGGTGTTTGAGATACCGGAAACGAAATATTCATTACCGAATTGTCATCTTCATCGACTTCAATTCGTTCCACTTTATCCAATTTTTTAATCAACGATTGCGCCATCGAAGCTTTAGAAGCTTTGGCACGAAACTTTTCGATTAACTTTTCGGTTTCTTCAATTTTCTTGGCTTGATTCTTTTGGGTAGCCAATTGCTTTTCGCGAATTTCTTCACGCAAGACTAAATATTGAGAATAGGGTTTGTTGAAATCGTATGCTTTACCCAAGGAAATCTCAATCGTTCTATTGGTCACATTGTCCAAAAACATTTTATCGTGAGACACAATCACCACTACGCCCGGAAAATTTCTAAGGAAACCTTCCAACCAAATGATACTTTCGATATCCAAGTGATTCGTAGGCTCATCCAGTAACAAGATATCGTTGGATTGCAACAATAATTTGGCCAACTCAATACGCATGCGCCATCCGCCTGAAAAAGTATCGGTTTGATTATTGAAATCCTCTCTTTTAAAACCTAAGCCCAAAAGGATTTTTTCGGTATCGCCCACATAATTGTAACCTCCTAATATTTCATAATGATGCGTCACATCGCTCAACTGCTCAATTAAATCAGAATAACTTTGGCTTTCATAATCGGTACGAGTGGCCAATTGGTGATTGATTTCATCAATTTTCAGCTCTGCTCTTTTTATTTCCTCAAAGGCCTGATAGGCTTCTTCCAAAACGGTTCTTCCTTTTTCAAAATCAATATCCTGACGCAGAAATCCTATTTTCACTTCTTTTTCGGTGGCAATTTGTCCGCTATCGGGTTTGAAATCACCGGCCAAAATTTTGAGCATAGTCGATTTTCCGGCACCGTTTTTCCCCACCAATCCAACTCTGTCACCCGAACCTAACCGAAAAGTTACCTCTTCAAAAAGATACGTACCTCCAAAAGAAACCGATAAATTGTGTATGTTTAACATAATGATTTGTTACAAAAGTTACAGGCAAAAAGATTTCTAAAAAGTACCTTTGTAAACCCGAAGCCCGAGAGCTAAAACTAATAAAATTAAAATTTTTGCAAATGTTAAAAAAAGGATCCAAACTAAATAGCATTTTAACAGGAAGTTGTCCGAAATGTCAAGAAGAAAGCATGTATATTGACCCAAATCCGTACAATCTGAAAAACATCTACCACATGCACGAAAATTGTAGCCATTGCGGACTCCATTATCAAATTGAACCTTCCTTTTTTTATGGCGCTATGTATGTAAGTTATGCCTTGACAGTAGCCATTGGAGTGGTTGCATTTATCATTGCCAAAGTCTTTATCGGTTTAGACCTTATCGCTTCTTTTATAGCCATTATAGTAGCGCTCATTGCTTTAATGCCAGTAACTGCAAGGTTAGCCCGAAACATCTACATCAATATTTTTGTACATTATGATAAGAATGCAGTTAAGAAGTAACTGGCTTTTTTGGAGCGAGTGGCTTGGGTATTTTTGGCATCCCTATTCCCGCTTTCCGCGCTACACGATAGCTAGCTACAATCGGGGCTAGTTAGGATTTGTCTTTTGTAAAATCAGCTATTTCAAATACTACTTGGCTAAACCATACCTTTTAATATCAGCCGTCTTGTCCAGAGGTTTTCCGTTTTCAATATAATCATATAAATCCAAAGCCATCGCCGGTGCCAGCATTACGCCTCGTGTGCCAAGACCATTCAAAATGTGTAAATTTTTATGCAAATGATGTGTTCCCAAAAGCGGCCTTCTGTCTTTCACCGTTGGGCGCACTCCCGCAAAATGGTCAATAATTTCAAAATCACAAGTCAGGATTTCTTTAATTCGGTCAATGAGTTCCTGTTTGCCTTCTGTAGTTGGTAAATCGGTTTTGTCTTCCCAGTTATAAGTAGCACCCACTTTAAAAAGGTCATTCCCCAATGGCAAAATAAACACGCTGGTATTCACAATCACATCCAAATCTAATTCGGGTGCTTTAATGATGAATAATTCCCCTTTAGTACCATCAAGCGGCAAATGCTTAAAAAACGGATTGGCATGCATTCCAAAGCCTTCCGCAAAGACAATCTGTTTCGCTTTTAAATTTTGGTACTGAAGATGGTCATCTAAAACTTCTAATTCATTATAATCAAAAGCGCTTTCAACTAATAAATCAAGATTCTTCAAATAAGCATGATACTGATTTAGTAACACTTCAGTATCCACATAACCAGTATGCAATACTTCGCCATAACCAAAAGGAGCATCAATGCCAGCATATTGCTTATGAACAATTTCAGTAGAAAGAAACGGTGCCAAAGCCGGCTTATCCGAAGCGGCGAACCAATTGTTTTGTTCTTCTACTGAAAAAAACTTTCTGTAAATGGGCAATTTAAAATCGACTTGGGTGTTTAGTTTGGTCTCAATTCTTTGATAAAACACTTCCGCTAAAGCGAGCTGCTCATTGGCATTCCAAACCTGACTAAATCTTTTTAAAATTACAGGATTATACAAACCGCCGGCAATCTTAGAAGAGTTTTGCGAATGGTTGTCAAAAACCACAAAGGATTTATTGTTTTGCAAAAGCGTTTCTGCAAAAGCAATTCCGGCCAGCCCTGAACCTACAATGATATAATCAAGCATAATGTTAAACTAAAAAAACTCTCACCGTAAAGATGAGAGTTTTTATATTGTAATAGAAATTATTTCTTAGTAATTCCACATATCCGATTCGAAACTACGAATCTTTTCTTTGATACGCTCTGCTTCCAACAACTGCATTTGAGAATTGTCTTTCATGTACTGTTGAATTTCTCGGTCACCGTAAACATTTTCTTCCTTGTAAATCTCACCGTTAAAACGACGGGAATTCAACAAGTGGTCAAACGTAATCGGCATGGCTGAGTTCTTATCATTGAAAGCTTTTGCCTCATGCAAAATATCTCTAACAGCAGGGAAATACACCCAGAATAAATCGATAACGTCAGCATTGTCATTACCCGCCTCTTTAGCTTCCGGAGTTACCGGACAAAGTGCCAATAATCTGTATTTCAACTCTCCTTGGCGTTTGTCAAAATACCAATACCCTTTGATTTTATAACCGGAAATATAGCTGGCATCTAATTCCTTTTTATTGATAAACTGCGGATCCAATACTTTAGCTCCAGATTTATATTCTTCAATAAAATTGTTATACTCGTCTATTCCTGCTGGAATTGTATCTATATAGGTAAAAGAAGACTCCATATCTTTGAATGTTTTTTTCGTATTGAAATAATCATCCGCATATACTTCTGTAATCTTACCTTTTTTGATGTTATTGACTAATACATCAAATAAAGATCTTCTTTCCTTACCAACAAAATTTGTATCAATAGGATAATACAAAGGAAAATTAATTCTTTCATCCACATCCACAAACTCCCAAATGGTTTTACCCATCAATACATCTCTATCATGCACATAACCATAAGGTAGTGGTTTGTCATTGTCAGAAATTAACTGAGCAGGTGTTTTCTTTCCAATCTCATCCGGAGTTTTGGAATTCAACAAGTTTGACTGAGCAAAACTTGATGCGCTGATTGCTACTGCAAAAACTACTGATAAAAGATTTTTAATTTTCATAATAAGTATAATATAAGTTATTTAAGTAGGTTTTCTATCAACTTAAATTATTATTGTATTTCATAAATAACAGGCGAAGCTGTTTGTGGTTTTATGTTTTGACCAGGAATTCTAGATTTAATATCAGAAATTGTAACTTGGTCTCCTTTAGCTGCTCTTGCTAATGCTGCTGCACATTTACCATCTATTGCTCCACCATTTACTATGATTGCAGGTTGACCAGGTACTTTAAAAGTAAATTGAGTTACTTCGAAGTTTAAATCATACAAGAAATCAGGTAATACAGCTGTAATCTTAGATACTTGTAAACGCGATTTAGCACCTTTCTGAACTCCAGTTACGCCACCAATTGCACCAAGCGGGGCAGGTATGTTTTTAATTCTGAAAACTTTTTTATCAGAAACTGTTTTACCATCAGACATTTTACCTGTTGCAGTAACAATAACTTCAGTACCTGAACCAGGATTTAAGTTATACTTACCTTTACCTAAAGAAGATAATCCCGGAGCTGATGCAGTAACATTGTTGTCAGCAATACCGGCAAATGAGATTGTCATAGGGTTCGGTAATCCACGGTAAACAACGTTCATTTTATCAGCAGCTATGTTAGCTGAGTTTGGACGAGGTACTACAACATATTTACCTTCGAATTTCAATGGCACCGGTTTTCCGTCTTCCATAAATGAAAATGTACCGTTGATAGTTTTTTCTCCAACGCCACCGGCTGTCATCGAGATAACCGCTTGTCCGTTTTCAATTTTTCCAGGTCCTGAGAAGCTGGTTGGAACTGTGTTAGCATCATATTTACCTAATACCACTTTTCCTTTTACCGTTTCACCTTCAAAGAATACGTTTTTCTCTAAAACCACCATTGCTTGGAAGTTTTTTAAAGATGCAGCTTTAGTTACAGTATTACCAATAATTGCATTATAGATATCAAGTTCAGTAGCTTTAACATCATTCTGCATGCTCGTTAACTTAGCGATAGATGCAATAGCCGGAAATCCTTCAAAGTGATAAGATAAGTATTTCTTAGAAACACCTTCTTTATCTTTAACATCATCTAAATTAAATTTAGTTTTGATATTTTCAATAACCGGTTGGTATTTTACATCATTCCCTAAAGCAGCAATAACATCTTTCTTATACTTTTCAATTTTTGCGATGATTTCATTCCCTTTTGCAGAGTATCTGTCACCTTCAAACCAATTCTCATCAATATAAGAACCTTTATCCATTGCCTCATATGGCAACTTTCCATTTTCTTCTCTTTCGAAGTCTTTGGATACGTCAGTTTTAACGGTTCCTAAAAAAGTGTACAATTCTTTTGAAATTGCCTCTACTTTTTTGGCAGCCTGAAAAGGCTCACCGTAACGTTTTGGTTCATCACTTGCCTTTTGCTCTAAAGTACCTAACAAGCTTGTATTGTAATCTTCAGAAAATTTATTTACGCCTTCAAATTTTTCGTTCATCAAACCAAAGGCCGTCAAAACTTCTTTTGACATGTTTAATGCCAACATCGCGATGAAAACCAAGTACATTAGGTTAATCATCTTCTGTCTAGGGGTTAGTTTTCCTCCTGCCATTTTTTCTAATTAGTTATTGTTTTGTTAATAAAAATATAGTTCAAAAACTAATTATCCTTTGTTACTCATTGCAGACAACATACCACCATATACATTGTTTAATGTAGACAAGTTAGATGTTAAAGATTGCATTTGATCTTTTAATTTAAGGTTGTTTTCAGCAACTTCGTCATTGATTTTTGCATTTCTCTCAGCACTTTGTAATTGTACTTGGTACAAACCGTTCAAAGTTTCTAATTGAGTTGCTGCTTTAGTCATTTCTTCAGCGTATTTTTTTGTAGAAGCTACAGAGTCAACTGTTGGAGAAATCGCTTTAGCTGCTCCTTCAAAATTTTTGATACTGTTTCCTAAGCTTTCCATTAATTGACCATCGATTTTAGCCTCTTTCAACATTGCATCTAATTTTTGAGATAACAAACCTTGAGCGTCTTTCGGATCTTCTTTTTTACCTCTTTCTTTTGCTTCACCTCCGGCTAATTCAGGATAAACTAATGACCAATCTAATTCTTTATCTACCGGATCAAAAGCCGATAAACCGAAGATTAATGCCTCAACTGAAAGTCCAACAATAAGCATTAAACTTGCTCCAGTCCAGTGTTGTATTTTAAATAGTGCTCCAACGATTACTACCGCCGCTCCCATACCGTAAGCGAAATTCATTGCTTTTTTGCTTAATAATGCCATAATAATAAAAATTTTTAGTTAGTTAAGTTAAATATAATTAAGTTGGTTTTGAAATTACTTTCTAGGTGCTTTCCCGTTTTTTGTTACTTGAGTTCCCATGTAATCTTGAACTGTTCTGAAACCGATATAACTTCTTGCGGTATCAGCATATTCAAAATCTCTGGTTCCCACTTGTAAAAAGTAAGCTACGTCTTTCCAAGATCCGCCACGAACCACTTTTCTCATGTTTTTAGAATCACCTACAGTTGGGTTCATCGTAGAAACATACTCATAAGCTGCAGCATCATAAGACGAATCCGTCCATTCCGCAACGTTTCCAGACATATTGTATAGATTATAGCCGTTTGGCTCATATGATTTTGCTTCTACAGTATATAAAGCTTGATCAGCAGCATAATCTCCTCTGTTTGGTTTGAAGTTAGCCAAGAAACAACCTCTGTCATTTTTAGCATAAGGTCCACCCCAAGGATAAGTTGCTGACTCTAAACCACCTCTGGCAGCATACTCCCATTCTGCCTCAGTTGGCAATCTGAATGAGTTGATTAAGTCCGGTCTGTTCTTCTTCTTTTTAGATTTGATGTAAGCGTTTTTGTTTAAAGTTCTCCAAGCACAAAAAGCTTTAGCTTGTTTCCAAGTAACACCTACTACAGGATACTCTCCGTAAGCTTGGTGCCAGAAATAATCATTGTGCATCGGCTCATTGTAAGAATAAGCAAAATCTTTTATCCAAACAGTAGTATCAGGATAAACTTCTTGTTGTTCTGTTCTGATGAATGAACTTCTTTTACCTACTTTGGCTTTAGCAGCTGCTTGAATGTCCATCCAAGAGTATCTGAACTTTAATTTTCTAACGTCAATAGTTCTTAAACCATTAAACGATTCAGCAACCGGTAAATACA
This sequence comes from Flavobacterium sp. IMCC34852, assembly GCF_030643905.1. Classification (NCBI taxonomy): domain Bacteria; kingdom Pseudomonadati; phylum Bacteroidota; class Flavobacteriia; order Flavobacteriales; family Flavobacteriaceae; genus Flavobacterium; species Flavobacterium rivulicola. Next base: position 20,328 of record NZ_CP121446.1, read on the forward strand.
TAGTATCCATCACTTCAGAGTAGTATTCGTCCGGATATTTGCTCGTATCTTTGATAAGTTTTACTTTTTTATTCAATCTTCTACCGGCATAAGGATCATCATCAGTCCCAACACTGTAATAATTCTCATACATGTACTTGTCATACGGAGTCATTTTAGCCGGATCTTTGTCATCAAAAGCAAAGTCACCAATACTTCCGGCATTTTTTCCTTTTCCTTTTCCGCCTGAACCAGCAGTCTGCCCTACTTCATCAGCAAGTATAGCCAAACGAACTCTAATTGTAGAATCTTTAACCCATTCTACAAACTGACGGTATTCACTATTGGTTATTTCAGTTTCATCCATGTAGAATGATCTAACCGTTACTGTTTTAGTTGGCGCATCTTGTACATTGGCTAAATCATCATCGGATTTACCCATGATGTAGGCACCACCCGGAATTAAAGTCATACCAAACGGCTTCTCAGGATGCCATTTCTTTCCTTTAACTCCTACTAACTCACCTTTGTCGCTTGACCGTCCACAGCTCGTTAATAAAGCTAAAACTGATGCGAATACAATGACCTTCTTCATATAAATTGGGGTTATTTGAATGTTTTATTTTTAAGGGCGTAAACCTATTTATTATTTTTCAAAAAAGCAATTAAATAGTATTAAATTTTATTATGCTTGCCTTCTACCTATAATTTCACTTTCCAAAAATAGAATTTTATAAATTATTAAAAAAACATTTTATCGATAAAATACACTTTTTATCTGTTAAAATACATTTTTTAATCAATTTTGTAGGTTTTAAATTATAGTTTCTATAGTCTAACCTTCTTGTTTTGTTCAATTATATACTGTTTTTTCGTTGTGCTTTCCACCATCTTTCAGGTATTTCGTGGTTACAAGCCGCCAAATACTCCTCATGGGAACAAGGTAATAACGTATTTTTTTTCAGTTTATTGTGTTGTCCTGAAAAAAAGTTTATTTCTATCCACCATCTGTCGGTTTTATTGCTTTTGTAGAAAATCAATTCTTCGTTTTCCAACGGAACTATATATTTAAGATAATGTTCTTTGGTTCCAAAAGGATATTCGTTTGAACGATAATTGATACCTTCGGTAAAATACCAAATTATCTGAGCAATCAATACCGCTTCTTCTTTACTGTTGTTGTGATTGAATATACCTAATGAACTTACTTTATCACTTATACCGGCATATCTCGATAGACTACAGATTTCTTTTCCGTCAAAGCCATTTGGAGTAAAATTAATTAAATTTCCTGAATCTGAGGACTTTACAGAACACAAATCTACACTTACAATATCTGCATCGCGAAAAACCGGTTCAGACAACGCTATATTGTTAGAAATTTCTCCCAATCTGTAGGCATCGAAATATAATTTCTCTACTAAATCAATCTCTTCCTGTGAATTGTAGTAGGTTTGGTATCCCACATTACTAAAATTGAACAAATTATTCGGCTCATCCAAAATAATTTTAGACAAATAAGAACCACTTGTGATTCCGTCTTCTTGCTTGCCGATATCAAATTTCTTGTCGATGGAAACCAAATTGACCATTTGTTCCAAATTATCATAAGCGCGGTATAATGGATAAGTCAAATCTTGTGTACCTCCGATTATAATTGGAATAACTCCTTTGCGAATTAATTTGGCAGCAACTTTTTGCAAGGCAAAAAAAGTATCTTCTAAAGAATTTCCTGGAAGAATGTCGCCTAAATCAGCTATTGAACTTTGCCAATTCCCCGGGTACATACTATACAATTCTTTGCGGATGGCATTCAAATTTACTTCTTCAAAAGCTTTTACATCACCTCTGTTTTCTAAAACTCCTATTATGGCAATCTTCACTTTATCGGTATCCGGAAAGTCTTTATCCGTATGAAAGGCAACTTTACTCCCCAAATGTTGAGAAGACAATGCCGTTACATATTGTATAATCTCAAGATCAACGGGCGAAAGAAAATCGAATTCCATAAATTATTTCTTTTTAGCGGTAGCTTTTTTTGTAATAGTCTTTTTGGTTGCCGTTTTTTTGGTGGCTTTCTTCTCAGGCGTTTTTTTGGCAATCATTTCTTGCACTTGTTCCAAAGTCAATTTCGAAGCATCAATATCTTTGTTCAATTCGATTTTGATTTTGCCTTTGGTAATCACCGATTTTCCCCAACGGGCTTTTTCCACTAAAATTCCTTCTTCCTTCCAATTGTGAATGACTTTATCGATGTCTTTTTGTAATTTCTCTTCGATCAATTCAGTTATATCGGATTGTGATAAATTATCAAAATTGTATTTCTTATTGACATTAATAAAAATTCCGTTCCATTTTAAGAAAGGTCCGAAACGCCCAACGCCTTTTTGAACATCCATATTCTGATAGGTTCCGATTGGCGCATCGGCTTTGGCTTTCTCATTGATTAATTCCTGAGCTCGTTCCATATTAACATCTAATGGATCTTCGCCTTTGGGCAATGAGATAAATTGTTTTCCGAAACGAACATACGGACCAAAACGACCGTTGCTAACTTCAACTTCTTCACCTTTGTATGTTCCGAGATTTTTTGGCAACAAAAATAAATTCAAAGCTTCTTCCAAAGTGATATTGCCGATGTTTTGATCCTGACGCAAACTGGCAAATTGTTTGTCTTCATCTTCCGCATCACCAATTTGAGCCATTGGGCCGAATTTTCCTAGACGAACTGAAACCGGTTTACCAGATTTCGGGTCAATTCCTAAAATTCTTTCGCCACTTTCTCGGTCGGCATTTTTCTCTACTTCAATTACGTTCGGATGAAACTTGTTGTAGAAATCCTGCATCATTTTGGCCCAGTCGATATTGCCTTCAGCGATTTCGTCAAAATCTTGTTCTACTTTGGCCGTAAAATTATAATCCAAAATAGCTTCGAAATTTTTTACCAAGAAATCATTAACGATAGTCCCGATATCGGTTGGCACCAATTTTCCTTTGTCGGAGCCGGTGTTTTCTTTTAAAATCTTTTCATCAACCTTACTGTTTTTCAACGTAAGCTGAACATATTTTCTTTCTACACCGTCTAAGTTTCCTTTTTCAACATAATTTCTATTAATAATGGTAGAAATGGTTGGCGCATAAGTCGACGGACGACCGATACCTAGCTCTTCTAATTTCTTCACTAAAGAAGCTTCGGTATATCTTGACGCCGGACGCGAATATCTTTCTGTGGCGATGATATTATTATTGGTCAATTTTTCATTTACCTTTAAAGCCGGCAACATGCCTTCTTGTTCTTCATCGTCGTCGTCACTTCCTTCTAAGTATACTTTCAAGAACCCTTCAAACTTGATTACTTCCCCGGTAGCTTGAAACACTTCCGAATGATTATTGGCTTCAATTTTCACATTGGTTCTTTCCAATTCAGCATCGGCCATTTGAGACGCCAGTGTTCTTTTCCAAATCAATTCATACAAACGGGCTTGGTCTCTTTCTACATTCACTGTGTGACGCGACATATCGGTCGGGCGAATGGCTTCGTGGGCTTCTTGGGCTCCTTTGGATTTGGTATTAAAATTTCTCGGCTTGCTGAACTCGGCTCCGTAATAGCTTGTGATTTCCGCTTGAGCGGCAGCCATAGCTTCTTGCGACAAATTCACGCTGTCCGTTCTCATATAAGTGATGAGTCCGGCTTCATACAAACGCTGCGCAATTTGCATAGTGATGCCTACGGGCAAATATAATTTTCGGGCTGCTTCCTGTTGCAACGTAGAAGTTGTAAAAGGTGCCGCCGGTGATTTTTTGGTGGGTTTGGTTTCTAAATCGGCTACTTTATAGGTTGAACCAATGTTTTTTTGCAAAAAGTCTTCTGCTTCTTTTTTGGTGGCGAAGTTTTTCGGCAATTTGGCTTTCACCACTTTTCCGGCTTCGTTAGTAAATTCGGCGGTAACAGAATAAGACGCTACGGCTTTGAACTCTTGGATTTCTCGTTCGCGTTCTACAATTAATCTAACCGAGACCGATTGTACACGACCGGCAGACAAACCGCCTTTTACTTTTTTCCAAAGCACTGGCGACAATTCATAACCAACCAATCTGTCTAAAACGCGTCGGGCTTGTTGGGCATTGACTAGGTTGTAATCGATGCCGCGTGGATTTTCAATCGCTTTTTGGATGGCTGTTTTAGTGATTTCGTGGAAAACAATTCTTTTGGTTTTGTTTTTATCTAATTTTAATTCTTCCGCCAAGTGCCAAGAAATGGCTTCTCCTTCGCGGTCCTCATCGGAAGCCAACCAAACCATTTCGGCGTTTTTGGCTAATCCTTTCAGTTTAGTAACCAAAGCTTTTTTATCGGAAGATACTTCATACTTGGGCTTAAATCCATTCTCAACATCTACTCCTATTTCTTTGGACGGCAAGTCGGCAATGTGCCCATAACTCGACTCTACCTGATAATCACTTCCCAGAAATTTTTCGATTGTTTTGGCCTTTGCCGGCGACTCCACGATAACTAAATTCTTTGCCATATCCCGATTGTTTGTGCGGACAAAAGTAAACGTTTTTTTTAAAATACCGATTTAGTGTGGTTTTTTAACGACGATTGACTCAAAAAAGTTGGATTTATACCTTAATATATTATGCTGTTTTTGACCCTTATTTTGAATTAAAATTCCCAACAGAAAAGACGCCAACTCTTTAGCCCCGATTGTAACGGCGCTGTGCAGAGTGGAAAGCGGGAATACGGATTCCTAGTGCGCCCGAACGACTCGCTCCAAAACTTTTGTTAAACCACCTCTGCCATCTTGTCATATTTTATAATTTAGTATTATCTTTGCTGTCCGATTAAGCGAAAATCATTTTATGGAAAAGGAAATAGAAGAGAAAAAACAAGGCACCAGCTTGGTTTTGGAACAAAAAGAAGGCAATACAAAAAAACTATTTATAGAAAGTTATGGCTGTGCGATGAATTTTTCGGACAGTGAAATTGTAGCGTCTATTTTGACCGAACAAGGGTATAATACCACTCAGAAATTGGAAGAAGCCGACTTGGTTTTGGTGAACACTTGTTCTATCCGAGACAAAGCAGAACAAACCGTGCGCAAGCGTTTAGAGAAATACAACGCGGTTAAACGCAGTATTAATCCGGGGATGAAAGTGGGTGTTTTGGGCTGTATGGCCGAACGTTTGAAAAGCCAATTCTTAGAAGAAGAAAAAATCGTGGACATGGTCGTTGGTCCGGATGCCTATAAGGATTTACCAAACCTCCTGAAAGAAGTGGAAGAAGGTCGCGATGCGATAAACGTAATCCTTTCCAAAGACGAAACTTATGGCGATGTTTCTCCGGTGCGTTTGAACAGCAATGGTGTGAATGCTTTTGTTTCGATTACCCGTGGTTGCGACAATATGTGTACGTTTTGTGTAGTGCCGTTTACTCGCGGACGTGAGCGCAGTCGTGAACCACAGAGTATCATGGCTGAAATTCAGGATTTATGGGACAGAGGTTTTAAAGAAGTTTGTCTTTTAGGCCAAAATGTAGACAGTTACTTGTGGTATGGCGGCGGTTTGAAAAAAGATTTCGACAAAGCGACCGAAATGCAAAAAGCCACAGCGACTGATTTTGCACAACTTTTAGAGCAATGCGCTATTGCTTTCCCTAAAATGCGTTTCCGTTTTTCAACTTCGAATCCGCAGGACATGCACGAAGAAGTGTTGCATGTGATTGCCAAATACGATAATGTTTGCAACTACATTCACTTACCGGTACAAAGCGGAAGTACTCGTATCTTAAAAGAAATGAACCGTCAGCACACGCGTGAAGAATACATGGAATTAATTGACAAAATCAAACGCATTATTCCCGATTGCTCGATATCACAAGATATGATTGCCGGCTTCCCAACCGAAACAGAAGAAGACCATCAAGATACTTTGAGTTTGATGGAATATGTGGAATATGACTTTGGTTATATGTTCGCCTATTCAGAAAGACCAGGAACACTGGCAGCAAGAAAGATGGAAGATGATGTTCCGGAAGAAGTCAAGAAAAGACGTTTGCAAGAAATTGTAGACTTACAACAAATATTGAGCGAAAAGAGAACCAAACGTTTCTTAGGTCAAACTGTAGAAGTTTTGATTGAAAAAGAATCTAAAAAATCCGACAAACACTGGAGCGGCAGAAACTCAGAAAATGTAGTGACTGTTTTCCCGAAAGGCGATTACAAAGTAGGTGATTTCGTGATGGTTAAAGTAAGCGATTGTACCACGGCCACTTTGATTGGAGAAGCGGTTGGATACAGCCAAATGAATTAAACAATTAAAAAATGGAATCCGTTCAAAACATAAAACAACGCTTTGAGATTATCGGGAATGACCCGAAACTTAATCGTGCCATTGAAAAAGCGATACAAGTGGCTCCAACAGATATTTCGGTATTGGTTGTGGGTGAAAGTGGTGTTGGTAAAGAAAGTATTCCGAGAATTATCCATTCGCTATCCCATAGAAAACACGGCAAATACATTGCTGTTAACTGTGGCGCCATTCCCGAAGGAACGATTGACAGTGAATTATTCGGCCACGAAAAAGGCGCTTTTACCGGTGCGACCAATACCCGTGAAGGCTATTTTGAAGTGGCAGACGGCGGAACCATTTTCTTGGACGAAGTGGGCGAATTGCCACTGACAACTCAAGTTCGTTTGTTGCGTGTTTTAGAAAATGGGGAATTTATCAAAGTCGGTTCTTCACAAGTACAAAAAACCAATGTGCGAATTGTAGCCGCGACGAATGTGAATATGTTTGACGCCATTGAAAAAGGAAAATTCCGTGAGGATTTGTATTACAGATTAAGTACCGTTGATATTCCGTTGCCTCCGTTGCGCGACAGAAAAGACGATATTCATTTGTTGTTCCGAAAATTCGCCGCCGATTTTGCCCATAAATATAAAATGCCACCGATTAAACTAAGCGACGAGGCTATTCAGTTTTTACAACGCTATCGATGGAGCGGCAACATCCGTCAGTTGCGCAATGTGGCTGAGCAAATTTCCGTTTTAGAAACCAATCGCGACATTTCGTTAGCGACTTTACAATCCTATCTTCCGACCGAAGGCAGCACATTGCCATCAGTGGTAGGCGGAAAGAAATCCGACAGTGATTTTGCAACGGAAAGAGATATACTATACAAAGTACTTTTCGATATGAAAAGCGATTTGAACGATTTGAAAAAACTGACTTTGGAACTGATGAAAAACGGCGCCAAAGTGCAGGATATCAATCCGAGTTTGATTCAAAAAGTCTATGGTGCTAAAGAAAACGAAAGCGAAATTTCGTTTGAAGAAACGCCGAGAGTTAATGTAATTCCGACACCAACTCAAGCACACCAAGAGGAATTTGAAGAGGATGACGATCACAATTATTTAGATGCCGAAACCGTAGAAGAGGAAGAAGTATTGAAATTGGAGCAAAAAGAAATTGAACTCATCAAAAAATCATTGGAACGCCACAAAGGCAAACGAAAAGCCGCCGCAGATGAACTAGGAATTTCTGAGAGAACTCTGTACCGAAAAATTAAACAATTTGACTTGTAAATAATACCCGGATAAAACTGAAAAAGAATATCTTTGGAATCGAGATGAAAAACACAAAATACATTTTACTTTTATTAATTGCTTTCAGCTTCAACAGTTGTTCACACTACAATTTCACTGGAACGGGGAAGATTGACGCCAAAACGTTTCAAGTAAATTATTTTCAAAACAATGCCGAATTGGTAGAACCGGGAATCGAAAGAACATTCACCTTGCGTTTGCAGGATTTGATTCAGAACCAAACCAATTTGAATTTGACGAATTCCAACGGCGACTTGATGTATGAAGGAGAAATCACCGATTACCGAATCACTCCAATGACTGCGACTGCTGATCAAAAAGCAGCCCAAAACCGTTTGACTATTGCTGTCAATGTAAGGTTTACCAATAAAAACAAAGAAGCGGATAATTTTGAGAAAAGATTTTCGTTTTTTTACGATTACAGCGGTCAAAATCAATTAGTAGGTTCGCAATTAACCGAAGCTTTAGACGTAATATTTGAACGAATTACCCAGGACGTTTTTAATGAATCCTTGGCCAAATGGTAGATTTGTTAATTTGATGATTTGGTCATTTGTTTGACGAATAACCAAATACACAAATAACCGAATACACAATTATGAATTTAACCGATTACACCTACTTACTCAACAAACCCGAAGCCATCAACGATAGGTATGCGGAAACCTTAGACAATGTACTGAGTGCTTTCCCCTATTTTCAAAGTGCGCGCGTGTTGAAGTTGAAACATTTGTACAATCAGGACAGCTTTAATTATAATTACGCATTGAAAGTTTCAGCAGCCTACACTACAGACAGAAGTATTTTATTCGACTTTATTACTTCCGATTCGTTTGTTTCAGTGCAAAAAGGTTTGTATGAAAAGAAATTGGAAGAGTTATTGAACATGAATGTAGTAGGTATGGAAGAAGTTGTGGTGGAATACAAACCGCTTCCGGTTGATCCATTGGAACAATCCATTTTGACCTCTATCAAAGAAGCCGCGACTTCTGAAGAACAAAAAGCAGAAGAAAAATTGGGTGTGGGCAAACCTTTAGAATTTTCTAAAGACGAAAAACACTCTTTCCAGGAATGGTTGCAATTGTCTCGATTTAAACCAATCATACGAGAAGAAAAGACAGCAAACATCAACCCTGTTGAAGCAGAAAAAAAGAAAAAGCTGGAATTAATCGATAAATTTATCGAGAACAATCCGAAGATTACCCCTATCGCCAAAGATGCGGTAGTGCCAACAATAGAGCCGATTGCCGAAGACAGTTCGTATTTAATGACAGAAACTTTAGCACGAGTTTATTTGGAACAAAAAAAATATTCTAAAGCAATACAAGCTTATGAAATATTAATTTTGAAATATCCGGAAAAAAGTAGTTTCTTTGCAGACCGAATTTCGGATATAAAAATTTTACAACAGAATAACAATTAATTACAAAATATCATGTTTACTATTTTTTTAGCATTAATCACTTTAGTTTGTTTCCTATTAATCATTGCCGTTATGGTGCAAAATCCTAAAGGAGGCGGTTTATCTTCTTCATTGGGCGGATCTCAAATGTTAGGCGGTGTTCAGAAAACCACTGACTTTTTAGACAAAAGCACTTGGTTTTTAGCCACAACCTTAATCGTTTTGATTTTGTTATCAAGCATTAGTTTTCCTAGTATGGTTGGACAATCAGATTCAAAAGTAATTGACCAAACAGAAATTGCTCCGAAAACAGCTGCTCCGACTACCCCGGCTACAACTACTCCGGCTGCTCCGACAGAAGAAAAAAAATAAAAAAGAGCTACTCTTTATACCAATGCCAGCGCTGACATGCTGGCATTTTTTTTAGGAAAAAATGGCAGACTCATTGGCTTGGCATAATTTCTGAAAAAAGGGAAAACAAAATTATAATAACATAAAAGATACAATATTATGGCATTAAACATTAAACCTCTTTCAGACAGAGTGATTGTGGAACCGGCTGCCGCTGAGACGCAAACGGCTTCCGGAATTATTATTCCCGATACGGCAAAAGAAAAACCGCAAAAAGGAAAAGTGGTAGCCGTAGGAAACGGTAAAAAAGATGAGCCTTTAACGGTTAAAGTCGGTGATACTGTTTTATACGGAAAATATGCCGGAACCGATTTAAAGTTCGATGGCAAAGATTATTTAATCATGCGCGAGGACGATATCCTTGCAATTATCTAATTAGTATTAAGATTTGAGAATTAAGTATTAAGACTAAAAACAAACACAAAACATTATGGCAAAAGATATAAAATTCGACATTGAAGCACGCGACGGTTTAAAACGTGGTGTTGATGCCTTAGCGAATGCAGTAAAAGTGACTTTAGGACCCAAAGGAAGAAACGTAATCATCTCCAAATCATTTGGCGGACCAACCGTAACCAAAGACGGTGTTTCGGTAGCTAAAGAAGTGGAATTGAAAGACGCTCTTGAGAACATGGGTGCGCAGATGGTGAAAGAAGTAGCTTCTAAAACCAATGATTTAGCCGGAGACGGAACAACCACTGCAACGGTTTTGGCGCAAGCCATCGTTAAAGAAGGGTTGAAAAACGTAGCCGCCGGAGCCAATCCAATGGACTTAAAACGCGGTATCGACAAAGCAGTTGAAGCCATTGTAGCTGACCTTGGCAAACAAGCACAAGTAGTCGGAAGCGATTCTGAAAAAATCAAACAAATCGCCTCTATTTCGGCAAATAATGACGAAGTAATTGGAGAATTAATCGCTACGGCTTTTGCCAAAGTAGGCAAAGAAGGTGTAATCACAGTTGAAGAAGCCAAAGGAACCGACACTTATGTTGATGTTGTTGAAGGAATGCAATTTGACAGAGGGTATTTGTCTCCGTATTTTGTAACCAATCCTGAAAAAATGGAGGTTGAATTAGAAAGACCATACATTTTGTTATACGACAAAAAAGTATCTTCTTTAAAAGAATTACTACCAGTTTTAGAACCGGTAGCCCAATCCGGAAAACCATTATTGATTATTGCAGAAGATGTTGACGGGGAAGCTTTATCTACTTTGGTAGTAAACAAACTGCGCGGTGCTTTGAAAATCGCTGCGGTAAAAGCGCCGGGATTCGGTGACAGAAGAAAAGCCATGTTGGAAGACATCGCCATCTTAACCGGAGGAACCGTAATCGCGGAAGAAAGCGGTTATACTTTAGAGAATGCTACTTTAGAAATGTTAGGAACAGCCGAAAAAGTAACGATTGACAAAGACAATACTACTGTAGTTAACGGTGCCGGAAATGCAGACATGATTAAAAATCGTGTGAACCAAATCAAAGCCCAAATGGAAACTACTACTTCCGACTACGACAAAGAAAAGTTACAAGAACGCTTGGCTAAATTGGCCGGTGGTGTTGCCGTACTTTATGTTGGTGCAGCTTCTGAAGTAGAAATGAAAGAGAAAAAAGACCGTGTAGACGATGCTTTACACGCTACCAGAGCAGCTGTAGAAGAAGGAATTGTTGCCGGCGGAGGTGTAGCACTTTTAAGAGCTAAAAGTGTATTAACCGACCTAAAATCTCAAAATGCGGATGAAGCAACCGGAATTCAAATCGTTTCTCGCGCTGTAGAATCTCCATTGAGAACCATTGTTGAAAATGCAGGTTTAGAAGGTTCTGTTGTGGTAGCAAAAGTATCCGAAGGAAAAGACAATTTCGGCTACAATGCCAAAACCGACGAATACGTTGACATGCTCAAAGCCGGAATCATCGACCCTAAAAAAGTAACCCGTGTAGCACTGGAAAATGCGGCTTCGGTTGCCGGAATGATTTTAACTACCGAATGTGCTTTGGTGGAAATCAAAGAAGAAAACGCCGGTGGCGGAATGCCAATGGGTGGCGGAATGCCGGGAATGATGTAAATTTTCTTTGGCGATAAATTCCATTATTTACAATACAAACACCAAAACGTCTCGAAAAATCGGGGCGTTTTTTTTGTTTATTTTGTAAATAAAATTCTATATTTTTGAAAAACAAAACAGCTTAGTCTTACCATGTCAAAAAACACTTTCCTTCTTTTTATCTTACTGATTCACAATATTGTTATGAGTCAAGATGCCGCAGATGAGAATAGTTTAAAAATAACTTCTTCTCTTGAAAATTATTTTTACTTAGAGAGAGAAGCCATTCATCTTCACTTAGACAAGACAACCTTTCTGACCAATGAAAAAGTTTGGTATCAAGGCTATATAATCAATCGAAAAACCAAGAAACCCTTTTTTACCACTAATGTCTTTGTGGTACTTTATGACGAAAAAGGAAAACAGGTTTCGGAAAAATTAATTTATGCTTATAACGGTATTTTCTCAGGAGTTATCGATTTGGATGCCAAAATGACTTCGGGCAATTACTACATACAGGTTTACACCAATTGGATGAATAATTTTAGCGAAAATGAATCGGCTATTTTTAAAATCAACATTATAAATCCAGTCGAAGGAATAAAAAATTACAAAAAAGCAGACGATACTTCCCTGGAATTAACGCTTACTCCGGAAGGAAAAAATTTTGTAAACGGCATCAATAATACCATCGGCATTAGGGTAAAAGATTGCCGTGGCAATACTCCCGAAAATCTTGTCGCAACGATACAAAACTCAAGAGGAGAAACCCTCAAAAGCATTACGCTGAATGCCTCAGGTTTTGGAAAATTTGAAGTCAATGCCGAAGATGATTTTGAAAACGTAACCGTGACTTACAAGGAGAAAGTCTTGACCAAATCGATTCCTAACAAACAGGGAATTGGGTTTGGTTTAGAGGTCAATAATTTTTCATTTGAAGCTAAAACAATTATTAAAATCAAAACCAATAAAGCCACTCTAGATTCTTTTAAAGCGAAAAAAGCCTACTTAATCATACACCAAGACAGCAAGCATTTTATTTACGACATCGTTTTGGATAAAAATAATTTGGAGCAAAGCATCTCTCTCCAAAATACCGATTTATTTTCAGGCATTAATACCATTCGAATTATAGACAGTGATTTAAAAGAATGGGCGAATCGCGTGGTATACAATATGCCTAAAAAAGAAAACACTATCAGCATTACAAAAAACTTTCGCAAAGAGGACAAAATTGGCTTTGTAGGCTACAGTAACACTCCAAATACCAACCTCAGTATAGCGGTTGTTCCAACGGGTACCAAAACATTATCTGACAACTATAATATTTTGGCCGGACTTGGAATAAACCCTTACCTCACAGAACCGCTGTCAAATGCCAATTATTATCTTTTGGAACCTAAAAGAATTAAAAATTATGAACTCGATTTGTTCCTATTGAACCAATCCGTTCCCAAATACGATTGGGAAAACATAAAGGCGTCAAAACCTTCGACTAATTTCAGCTTTGATATTGGGCTTACTTTAAAAGGAAACATCAACAAGACCGTCAAAGACAAAACCGATTACAAAGTCAAAATAACTTCCTTTAAAGATCAAATCATAAAATCGACTGAAATTAATGAAAAAGGCGACTATGTTTTTGAGAATTTGATACTAACTGATTCTACACAATTATCGCTTTCGCTGCTTAAACTACCTAGTTTTGAAGTCATTGAGACTAAAATCAGTCACCAACTTCTGAACCGAAAAAAACCATTTTATCATCCGTTTAAACCAGATTTAACAAAGGTTTGTCCGGAAATAAATTCGGAAATCTATGCTGAACAGAGTTTGGCCGATTATGACCTTCCCAAATTTACTTCTGATGTTATTCAGTTGGAAGAAATTAAAGTTGAAAAAAAGTTGACTTACCAAAGATCTATTGGAAACGGATTTTTGAGAGGTTATAAAGTGGATGAAATGATGGAAAACATCGACTTGCTCAGTTTTATTGAACGCAATGGTTTTACGGTCATCAGAAGATTTGGCGAAGCAACGATTTACAGTCGCGTCATAAACACCCTAAACGCCGAAAGACCAACGCCGCAAATTATCATAGACGGAAGAGTACTCATGAATCAATTTGAATTTACTACTATGCGAATGTCGGATTTTGACGAAATTTATATTAGTTCCAATGCCATGGTTCCCGGAATGTTGAACCGTTCAGGAATTATCAAAGCTTACACTAAAAAGACTTTCAAATCAAATTACGTCAAATCAGACCCTAATAATATATTGATTAAAGAAGCCTTTTCTTTGTATCCGAGATTCAAAAATGCTGACTATAAAAGCACCAATAATGTAGGTTTTGAGCACTATGGTTTAATAGAGTGGTCATCCCTATTGAACAATGAAGAAGAAGGCCAATTTCTTTTTAATATAACCGACTACAACAAACCTTTGGTCAAAGCCATCATTGAAGGCATGACTCCGGAAGGAAAATTGATTCATGACGAAATAACTTTAGAAATGAAATAACAAAAAAGCCTCAATTTCTCGAGGCTTTTTTTATTCTTGGGTTTCTTCTTTAGGATGCTTCTTAATCATTTTAAGAAAGACCGGAAAAGTTGAAATCAGAATGATGGCAATTACAATCTTCTCGATATGTTCTTTTAGGTCTATTTTCTCCCCAAAGAAACCACCCTTGAGGAAAAATCCATATAAATAATGCCCCGAAAAAATTAAGATAAATGACCAAAGGAAAGAACTAACCACATTGTAGAACATAAATTTCTTTTTGTCCATGGTTACAATGCCGGCCACGATGGGCGCAAAGGTTCTTACAATAGGTAAAAAACGGGCAAAAATGATGGCCTTTCCGCCATATCGTTCAAAAAAATCTTTGGATTGAATTAAGTACTTTTTCTTCCACCAAAAACTATCTTCTTTTTTGTATAAATAATAGCCGCTTTTAGAACCAAACCAATAGCCAACCATATTTCCTATTATTCCGGCTACCGCTACCAAAACCGCTAATAAAGTTACATTAACTAAATCGCTTTCTATAAAAGTAAAATTCTCTACTAAATCACGGCTGTAAATTCCGGCCAAAAATAACAAACTGTCACCAGGCAAAAAGAAACCTGCAAATAAACCGGTTTCGGCAAATACAATAAACAATACAATCCAAAGTCCAACTTTTACACCACCAAGTGTCATGGTTATGTAAAACTCCGGATTTAGCAACTGCATCCAATCAAAATCACTCATGGATTAAAAAATTAAGGGTCAAAAATTCGAGCGTGAAATTAAGGATATTTTTTGGGATAGCGGTCACTTTATACTTTTTATAACACGATATTGTGAAACAGAGAAATCGAAACGGTGTGATTCATTAAATCTGAACCGGTTGAAGACGTAATGTAATGATTTAAGTAGCCCAACTCTAACCGAATCGTATTGCTGTAATTGAGTCCGAATCCAACTAAAAATCGATTTTGGTCAATGAGTTTTGAGTTCACCGGATTTTGACCCATAGTTGCAAAAAGTTCATTTTGAACAACCAGATAAATCGATTCTTTCTCTGACTTTAACTGCGCCAAATGCCACAAAAACCTATTCAAAACCCGAAATCGATTCTGATACTCCGTGGCCGATGTAAATTGGTTAGATTCTGAAAGAGCAAACTGTTCTACCCAACGTTGCTCCAAACGAAATCGGTTAATCAAAACATCTTTTGACCATTTGGTAGTGACTTGGTATTGTTCCCAAAGCCTATTCTCTTTAAAATAATCATCAACCGAAGCACTGTAAGTATTTACCAAAGCATAACCGGCGGTGATATTTTTAGATTCAGACAGATGATAAACAACCCCAACACGAAACAAGTTTTGAAGATTTTGTTCCAATTGATTGTCCATTCTAAACTGGGCTTCCATGTGATAACCCCAATTAGGAGAAGCTTTGTACTGACCAACATAAGCCATCCAAACCCTTTGGTCTTGATTGGTTTTTTGTGCAAATCCTATAGAAAAAAAAGTAAGACTGATAAACGCAAATATTATTTTCAAAGCAGTAGTTTTTGGTAAAAATAGGAATAAAAAACTCCTTAAAAAATTAAGGAGTTTCAAAAAATTATTTTCTTTCGTACATACAACAACCATGAAGTTTTTCGTAGTCTTCTTTAGTCGCTTTAATATCATCTGTATCGTGACCAACTTTTGCAATTGCTTTTTTAACATCGGTTATGGTACACTTTTCTTCATTGATGATCAAATGTAAAACGTGGTCATCGATATGCCAATCGGCACTTTTGACTCCGGTTACTGCATAAGCGGCTTTTTCAATTCGCTTTTTACACATTTCACAATTGCCGTTGACTTCAATAGTATACTTAGCATTCTTATTTTTCTTTTCTTGTGCTTGTGTGGTAAATGAAACCAACATTACAAGCAATCCGATTACTATATTTTTCATTATTTCTATTTTTAAATTGTTTTTAAAATTGCTTTTAAAATTGTTTTTTGACATTGATATTGCCATAGACATTAATATTGAATACTCTATTTTATTTTAAATCGCAGACCCGCATAATACATCGCTCCAAATACCGGCGCATAGACAATTGACGTATCAAAATTAGGACCGAAAGGATTATCTGCACCTAAAACCGCTTTGTGTTGTGTATAATTCCCAATGTTTTCTCCACCAACATATACTTCAAAAGTACTCGAAAATGTTCTGGTAATTTGCGCATTCATCGTAGAAAAAGAGGGTGAAAACTCCGGCAATCGGTCGTGGTGCGGATTGGTGGAGGTATTGGGCAATTGTTGTTGACCTAACCAATTCCAAGTATAGTCAAATTTCCATTGCTTGCCTTTGTCCACTATGTGCGTGGCATATTCTACATTTCCAAAAAAACGATGCTTGGCTTGAAGCGGTCTTTGGTAACTGCCCGAAATATAATCGGTGGAAATGTCATAATATTTATAAGCCGTTCTCAAATTCAAATGCTTGATGATTTCCAAATTGAAGTCCAACTGCAAACTGTTGGCGTATGATTTTCCGTCTAAATTGTAAAACAATACTTGCTGCGGAGAATTCATCACATCAACTACAGCTTGGTTTTGAAAATCGGTTCTGTAGAAGTCGACAGTGGTATCGGCTTTCATTCCGAAAAGCATAAAATTTTGGGTAAAACTCAGTCCGTAGTTCCAAGCAATTTCGGCGTCTAAACCATATATTTTTCCATTAGTATCCAAAACAGAAAAGACTCTGGAACTGGCCATAAGGTTTTGATTTTCAGCAAAAATATTCGCCGCACGCTTGCCTCTTCCGGCAGAAAAACGAAACACTGACTTTTCCCAAGGATTGTATTTAACGTGCAATCTCGGTGTAAAAAATGCTCCTAACCTATTGTGGTAATCTAGTCGCCCACCCAAAATATAACTGAACTTATCGTTGTCGTCATAAGTGTACTCGAAAAAAGCACCCACTGAATTATCAATTCGACTTACATCAGCCAAATTCACAAACTCTGAATATTTGTCATAAGTAAAATTCAATCCGGCCGCAAACTTGTTCATGGTGTTGCTGATAATGGAGTTGAAAATTAAGTTCGAATAATAACTTTGCTGCTTGATGTCGTATTGGTTTAAACCAAAATAAGATTGTTGGTTATGGTTGCTGAATGCATTTTGGAAACCGATACTTTGGTAAGGCATGTCTTTGAAAACATAGCCTACCTTAGAACTAAAATCCAATCGTTCCGTATTGATTTCCGAGCCCCAATAATTCGTCGTCAATCTATCTCTATCAGGATTAAAATCCAATTGACCGGTTTGTTTTTCGTCATTCATATAGCGAAGATTTAAAAACGAAACCCAACCCGATTCCGGATTAGCATATTGCCAACGGTTGGCTATATTTAATTGTTTGCCCAAAGGATTATCCATAAAACCGTCGTCATTCATGTCGTTTTTAGAAACACGCGCATTGCCGTGAACAAACAAACTGGTCGACCATTTATCAGACACTTTTTTATTGAAATGCGTATTCAATTCGAAACGACTTCCGGTATCGCCGTAAGCGTTCAAAAAGAACGGAATATCACCTATGGGTTTGATTAATTCGGCGTTAATTTGGCCTGAAATACTTTCATAACCATTAACGACACTTCCGGCACCTTTGGTAATTTGAATGCTTTCTACCCAAGTTCCGGGTGTAAAAGACAAGCCATAAGCTTGCGAAGCACCTCGTACTGAAGGAATATTTTCCTCCGCTATAAGTATATAGGGACTGGTGAGTCCAAGCATTTTAATTTGTTTGGTTCCCGTCAAAGCATCCGAAAAATTCACATCGATAGACGGATTCGTTTCGAAGCTTTCGGCCAAGTTACAACAAGCAGCTTTGAGCAATTCTTTGCTGGTAACTAAAGTGGTATTGGCGGTGCCTTTTATTGATTTTTTTATTCCTTTTTGATTGCCTTCTACCGTTACGGTTTTCAAGGTATCTTGTTTCAAAGTCTCTTGTGAAAATCCGAGAATAGAAAACAACAACGTTAGGAACAACAGTGTTTTTTTCATTTTTATTGATTTAAAATTAATTCGATTTCAAATGATTCCCAGCGCAAACAATGAGAATCTAAACAGAATTAAGATTAAATCAGGCGTAAAAAGTGTATTGGCAATAGAGTTTATAAAGCGGCGGCGCATTGGAGTCGCAATAGAAAGCCACTTTATCATCCACATATTTCGGAGTATCAGTTACCGCAAAAATGTGATTTTTATACTCGGAGAAAAAAGCCGGTTCAAAGTCGAGTGAAATCGTTTTGATGATGATTTTCTCGGTTTTGCTTTTTAAATCAACTTTCTTGTCGGAACAACAATCTTTATGAGTTTTTTCGGGTTTGGCACAGCAAGTCTTCTCAATGACCACAGGCATTTCACAAACTTCTTCTTCCGAAAAAACAGAAGAGATAGAAGCAATTTTACCCTCACAATAATGCACACTAAACGCCAAGCCCGAATTGGAAACCAATATCAGCATAGCGATTAAAATACTAATGTGCTTTTTGAAGTTCATGGCGCAAAGTTAACAATATTCAGCTTTCAAAAACTTAAAATGGTCTTAAAACTTACAACTCAAACTCTTGTCCCATCATCGGAACTGAGCATTCCACTCCGTATTTTTCGTGAATCTTGATGCGCAATTCGTCTGCCGGTTCGTTTTCGCCATGGACTAAAAACACTTTTTTTGGTTTATCTTCTAAGTCCGAAAGCCAATTGAGTAAATCATTTTGGTCGGCATGTGCCGATAAACCTTCGATTTCTAGAATCTTGGCCAAAACCGGATAGTATTTACCATAGATTTTAACTTCGGTTGCACCTTCCAATAGTTTTCTTCCACGAGTTCCTTCGGCTTGGTAGCCTACAATGATTAAGGTGGTTTCGGGCAAACCGACGTAACGTTCCAAATAACTCAACACTCTTCCACCGGTAATCATGCCGCTTGCGGCAATCACTACTTTAGGTTGTTTATCAAAAATAGTGGCTATTGTTTCCTGATAATCGGTATTCATGGTAAACATTTTACACATGTCGATACATTCCTGTTCGGATAATTTGTGCCAATTGCGATTATTCATAAACACATCCAACACACTAATGCCCATAGGCGTATCAATCACATAAGGAATATCAGGTATTCGTTCTTCCATTTTTAATTGCCAAAGCAAAAACATCAAGGTCTGCGCGCGTTCCACCGCAAAACTCGGAATAATCACCGTTCCGTTGTTTTGAAAGGTATTATTAATGTAGGTTTCCAATAACAGCTTAACATCTTCTGCGGGATGAATGCGATTGCCGTAAGTACTTTCCAAAAACACATAATCGGCTCGTTTTGGTTTTACCGGCGCATACATCAATACATCATCATCCTGACCGATATCTCCCGAGAATACTAACGTTTTATTTTCCAATTGCAATTCGATAGAACATGCACCTATGATATGTCCGGCATTGCTGAACTTGGCCGTGATTTCAGCATCGAGTTTTACTTCTTCATTGGGTTTTACGACTCTGAATAGCGGAAATACTTTTTCGGTTTGGGCCAAATCGTAAAGCGGTTGGGCTTTTTCGTGTTTGGAAAAATGTTCTTTGTTGGCTTTCTCCGCTTCTTCTTCCTGTATCTTAGCGCTGTCCAACAGAATTAATTTGGTGATGTCTTTGGTTGGACTCGTACAATAAATTTTACCCTCAAACCCTTGATTGACCAATCTTGGCAACCAACCGCAATGGTCTAAATGACCGTGCGTGAGCAGCACAAAATCGATGGTATTGGGTAAAATAGGTAACGGCTCCCAATTGAGCTCGCGTAAGGTTTTGATGCCTTGAAACTGGCCGCAATCAATAAGGATTTGTATGCCGTTGCTTTCGATTAAAGTTTTGGAACCTGTCACAGTTCCTGCACCGCCTAGGAATTTTATTTTCATTTTAAATGTATTTACAGAGTTCGGAAGCTTCTTTGATTACGTTTTTCACCCTTATCGGACTTAAGCCAATTTGTTCAAGCACTTCCATATTGTTGATGATTTCTTGGGCCAAAATAATATCCTGAACCAACAATTTGTCTTTTTCTGCCAATGTTAAAGTGGTCAAACACGTAATGGGATACAATTGGCCTTCGTCTATTCTTTTTCGCAAACTGACTTTTTCGGGATAATCCCAACTCAGCAATTGCAATCCCGAGCAATGGGCAAATGCCATGGCATCGGCGGTGAAGCGATTATTGGTGACTATCCAACAGCCCGATATTTTATCCTTTTCTGTAAAAATTAAATGGTTTCTATCTTTTAAATCATTATATCTTGACAAAATATACATGGGTACTTTGACATCAGAATTGGTTTCGCTTTTGGCATGAAACTTACACTCTACCATCTCAACATAATTGTTTTTCATGATGGCAACATCAATCTCGTGACCAACACATTTACCGGATAAAAAAAGGTTGGTTTGGGCCAAATAACCTTCTGAAATAAACAGTCGGGCAATGAATTTTTCGAAGAAAAAACCGGCCGGTCCAAGCAATTGAATAGCAGTTCTCAGATTGTATCGCGCCGCGTGAGAATGGGATGATTTTTTGAGCAAGTTGAACGCCAACTTGTAGATTTTTTTGGTAGAAATCCCCTCGTAGATTTGTTTTTCTATGATTTGCAAAACCTCTTCCACCACTTTTTTATCGGCACCCGATTTGAGCAAGGAACTCTTAAGTTTTTCGCGATTAAAATCGACTATACTTCCCGAATGCTTTACAATTTTCATGATCAATCTTGTTAGCAGAATAATCGTAAAGTTACGAAAAATCGCTTACTTTTTGACTTGTTTTTGGTAATAAAAAGCAGGTATAAAAAGCATTATAAAAATCGGCTGGATTAAAAATCTTCTGAGGTAGAAGAGCGTCATTTTATTTTCTTCGCCAAAAAATGTCAGTACAAAAATGAAGCTAATCATCAATATTGACCCCAAAATCATATACAACAACATAGAAAACTTGACGATTTTGGTATCTTTAAAAATCACATACAACAAAAACAAAGAAATCACCGAATTGAGGTAAAATCGAATGCCTAAACTAAAAAACAGTTTAAAAACATTGAACTGAGGCAACTTAGCATGGGCATATTCGCTTTTGAAATAGGCCAAAAACGGGTCATAGAACAAATTGTCTTCAAAAAGTCTGATACAGATTAACAATCCGATCAGAAACAAAGACCAAAACACTTTCGCTTTATTTTTTAGCAGTAGTTGTAGCATGTAATGAAAATTTATTGACCCAAATAACCCAAAGCAAAAACACAATTCCGTAAATGACTAAGGGAAAAACAACGCCGTGAAGCATGTGCTCGTATTCCGGGAAGCTGTATAATGCTATACAAAGCAAAGCAATTCTGGCGATATTTAAAAAGTGAATTAGAACACTTCCCAAAAGAATAAAAATGAGTGTTTGTTTGAATTTCCCGGTAAAAGCAACGATGAATGAAACAAACAAAATAATCACACTCAAGGCATTGCAACCTTCTATGATTCGGGAAATGTATTGGTCTTTGTAAAAGATTTTTATGCTGGGTTCTGTCGGATGCGCTTCGATATGGGCTTTGGCATCAAATAAAGTCAAAACCGATTGGGTTTGATTGGCCACCAATTGTGAAAACGAATCGACTTCATTTTTTTCAACCTCAAACCGATTCAAATACGACTGATAAACCAACGTCAGCACTATATATGTCAGCAAGAATTTCCCCAGAAAAAGCAAAAAAGGTTTGTATTGCAGAAGCAGATTCTTCAAAATAAAATTTTTAACAAATTTATATAAAATAAAAAAAGTGCAGTCGTTACTTTTGCATAAAAATTGAAAATGAATTTCGAAAACTTAAAACCACAAGTAATTAGCATCCTTTCTGAAGAGCATGTTGAAAGAGATGTAAAACTCAAAAACCTTTGCCAATTTTTATCCGATAATGTTGACTACTACAATTGGGTTGGTTTTTATTTTGCCAATCAGGACAACAGAACCTTACATCTCGGACCTTATGTGGGTGCCGAAACTGACCATACCGTAATTCCGTTTGGAAAAGGCATTTGCGGACAAGTAGCTGAATCCAATGCTAACTTTGTCGTTCCCGATGTTTCGGCTCAAGACAATTATATTGCCTGTAGCTTTACAGTAAAATCAGAAATTGTAGTGCCACTTTTTGTAGATGGTGTAAATATTGGTCAAATAGACATCGACAGTCATGTGATTGACCCTTTTACTGAGGCAGATGAAAGATTTTTAGAGTTTGTGAATGAGCAAGTTGCTAAACTTTTTTAAGGCTTTGCAAGTTTTTTATTTGCCTAATCAAAAAATAAAATTACCTTTGCACACGAATTGAGAAAGTCTTAATTCATACATAATAATCATTTAAATAAATATTGGAATGTATTTAAGTAAAGAAACAAAAGCTGAAATCTTCGCTAAACACGGGGGAAAAGCTGAAAACACCGGTTCTGCTGAAGGGCAAATCGCTTTGTTCACATTTAGAATATCTCACTTAACTGAGCACTTGAAAAAAAATCGTCACGATTACAACACGGAGCGTTCATTAGTACTTTTAGTAGGTAAAAGAAGAAGTCTTCTTGACTATTTAAAGAAAAAAGATATCAACAGATATCGTGAGATTATCAAAGAATTAGGTATTAGAAAATAATACATATCTAAAGAGGTGCTTGCGCGCCTCTTTTTGTTTTATAAATAAAAGAAAAGTTTCGGTTTTTCATTGGGTTACAAACAACTACTACAACAACTACAACACAACTAACCTAATTGTTTAAACGAATTAATTTTTATGATTCCAAAAGTAACCCAAGAAACAATCGATTTAGGGGATGGAAGAACCATCACAATCGAAACCGGTAAATTAGCCAAGCAAGCAGATGGTGCTGTTGTTGTTAGATTAGGCGACTGTATGCTTTTAGCCACAGCTGTATCAGCAAGAACATCAAACCCTGGTGTAGACTTTTTACCTTTAACGGTAGATTACCGTGAAAAATTTGCCGCTGCAGGAAGATTTCCGGGTGGTTTTTTCAAAAGAGAAGCTCGTCCAAGCGACAGCGAAGTATTGACAATGCGTTTGGTGGACCGTGTTTTACGTCCATTATTTCCAGATGATTACCATGCTGAAACTCAGGTGATGATTCAGTTAATGTCACACGACGAAAACGTGATGCCAGATGCTTTAGCTGGTTTAGCGGCTTCAGCTGCTTTAGCAGTATCAGACATTCCTTTCTACAACTTAATTTCAGAAGTGCGTGTAGCGCGTATCGACGGAAAATTTGTAATCAATCCAAGCAGAGCTCAATTAGAATTATCAGACATCGATATGATGATTGGTGCTTCTTTGGATTCAGTAGCGATGGTAGAAGGTGAAATGAAAGAGATTTCAGAAGCCGAAATGGTTGAAGCTATCAAATTTGCTCACGAAGCCATCAAAGTTCAAATTCACGCTCAGTTAAGATTACAGGAAGCTTTTGGTAAAAAAGAAATCCGTACTTACGAAGGAGAAGTAGAAGATGAAGCAGTTTACAAAAAAGTAAAAGCAGCGGCGTATGACAAATGTTATGCGATTGCACAAGAAGCTTCAGGCAAAAGTGAAAGAGGCGAAAAATTCGCGGCCGTAAAAGAAGAGTGTAAAGCCCTATTTACGGAAGAAGAATACGCTGAAAATGCAGACTTAGCCGGTTTGGTTGGAAAGTATTTCTACAAAACCAACAAAGAAGCTGTTCGTAACGTAATCCTTGAAAAAGGAATTCGTCTAGACGGAAGAAAAACGACTGAAATCAGACCTATCTGGTGTGAAATCGATTATTTGCCATCTGTTCACGGTTCTTCTTTATTTACCCGTGGAGAAACTCAAGCTTTGGCTACGGTGACTTTGGGAACTTCCAGAGAAGCTAACCAAATTGACTCTCCATCAGAACAAGGGGAAGAAAAATTCTATTTACACTACAATTTCCCACCATTCTCAACCGGTGAAGCTAAACCTTTAAGAGGAACTTCACGTAGAGAAGTAGGTCACGGAAACTTAGCTCAAAGAGCTTTAAAAAATATGATTCCTGCTGATTGTCCTTATACCATCCGTATTGTATCTGAAGTTTTAGAATCTAATGGTTCTTCTTCAATGGCTACTGTGTGTGCCGGTACTATGGCTTTGATGGATGCCGGAGTGCAAATGGTAAAACCGGTTTCGGGAATTGCTATGGGATTGATTACTGACGGAGAGAAATTTGCCGTATTGTCTGATATCTTAGGCGATGAAGATCACTTAGGTGATATGGACTTCAAAGTGACCGGAACTGCAGACGGAATTACCGCTTGTCAGATGGATATCAAAATCGAAGGATTACGATATGACATTATGGAACAAGCCTTAGGACAAGCACGTGACGGACGTTTACACATTTTGGGTAAATTGACTGAAACCATTGCTACACCAAGAGCTGACGTTAAGAAACACGCTCCGAAGATCATCATGAGAACCATTCCTGGTAACTTCATTGGTGCCTTAATCGGACCTGGCGGAAAAGTGATTCAAGAATTACAAAAAGCTACGGGAACTACTATCGTGATTAACGAAGTTGACGAACAAGGTGTAGTTGAAATTTTAGGAACAGATCCGGACGGAATTGCAGCGGTATTGGCGAAAATTGATTCTATCATTTTCAAACCAACTGTTGGTGAATCCTATGAAGTGAAAGTTATTAAAATGCTTGACTTTGGTGCTGTGGTAGAATATACCGCTGCTCCGGGCAATGAAGTATTATTACACGTTTCAGAATTGGCTTGGGAAAGAACAGAAAACGTTGCCGATGTTGTAAAAATGGGCGATGTGTTTATGGTAAAATACTTAGGTGTTGACCCTAAAACCAGAAAAGAAAAAGTGTCGAAAAAAGCACTTTTACCAAGACCTCCAAGAGATGAAAACCGTCCTCCGAGAGAAGATAAAAAAGACGCTCCAAAAGGTTAATCTGATTTTATATTAATTCATAAAAAACCCCGACTCGTAAAAGAGTTGGGGTTTTTAAATTAATTATTAAAAAATTGTAACTTTTTTGTTTTTTTACACGTACAACTACCCGAACACTTTAAAGCAAAGGAGATCAAATAAATGAGACAACTCAAAATCACCAAGCAGGTAACCAATCGTGAAACTGCTTCCTTAGACAAGTACTTACAAGAAATCGGAAAAGTAGATTTGATTACTGCCGATGAAGAAGTGGAATTAGCACAGAAAATTAAAGCCGGAGACCAAAGAGCCTTGGAAAAATTAACCAAAGCCAATTTGCGTTTCGTAGTTTCTGTAGCAAAACAGTACCAAAATCAAGGTTTGACACTTCCCGATTTGATTAACGAAGGAAACTTAGGTTTAATTAAAGCGGCTCAACGTTTTGATGAAACTCGTGGTTTTAAATTCATTTCTTATGCCGTTTGGTGGATTCGTCAATCTATACTTCAAGCATTAGCTGAACAATCTCGTATCGTTCGTTTACCTTTGAATAAAATTGGCTCCATCAATAAAATTAACAAAATGTACGCCTTGTTAGAGCAATCTAACGAACGTGCACCTTCAGCTGAGGAAATTGCCAAAGAATTGGATATGACTGTAAATGATGTGAAAGAGTCAATGAAAAACTCAGGACGTCACTTATCCATGGATGCACCATTGGTTGAAGGAGAAGATTCTAACCTATACGACGTTTTACGTTCAGGTGAATCTCCAAATCCGGACCGAGAACTGATTCACGAATCATTGCGTACCGAAATTGAACGTTCTTTAGAAACCTTAACCCCAAGAGAAGCAGACGTGGTGCGTTTGTACTTTGGTTTAGGTGACCAACACCCAATGACTTTAGAAGAAATTGGAGAAACTTTCGATTTAACTCGTGAACGTGTACGTCAAATTAAAGAAAAAGCCATCCGTAGATTAAAACACACTTCAAGAAGTAAAATTTTAAAAACATATTTAGGATAAACCCTAAATTACGATAACAACAGTCTGATTAACTGTTCGTTTTTTGATTGATGATTGAAACTCCGGCTGATTACCGGAGTTTTACTTTTTTATAAATTATGGCGTGCCCTTTCAGGTCAGGCTTTCCGCAGTACAAGGTACTTGCTCCAATCCTTCACGCAAACCCTGCTCAAACAGAATCTTTTGTTATCTTTGCAACAACAACACAAACTCTTTTACAATGAAGAATACCCTTATTGCACCATCAGTGCTCGCAGCCGATTTTGCCAATCTACAACGCGATATCGAAATGATTAATGCCAGTGAAGCCGATTGGTTCCACATCGACATTATGGATGGTGTTTTTGTTCCGAACATTTCCTTCGGAATGCCGGTTTTGGAAGCCATTTCAAAACATGCTAAAAAAACAATCGACGTACACTTAATGATTGTTGATCCCGATAGATACATCAAAACTTTTGCCGGTTTAGGTGCCAACATTTTAACGGTACACTACGAAGCATGCTCTCATTTACACAGAACGCTACAAGCCATCAAAGCCGAAGGCATGAAAGCCGGTGTAGCTCTCAATCCGCATACCAATGTGGCACTTTTGGAAGATATCATCAAAGACATTGACATGGTTTGCTTAATGAGTGTAAATCCGGGCTTTGGCGGACAATCTTTTATCGAAAATACCTACTCAAAAATTGAGAAGTTAAAAGAATTAATCATTCGTAAAGGCGCTTCAACCATAATAGAGATTGACGGCGGCGTAACCGACAAAAATGCCAAAAAATTAGTGCAAGCCGGAGCAGATGTTTTAGTTGCCGGAAACTTTGTTTTCAAAGCGGAAAACCCAACACAAACTATTGTTGATTTAAAAAAAATCACCACCGTATAATCTTATTAAATAGAATTTCTTAGTATTAATTTGGAGTTGTTCTTTACGTGCAACTTCAAATTAGTATTAATCATCTCGGCCAAAATCTTACCCATTTCATTAAAATCTGTAGAAATGGTCGTAATGCCGTTTTCCACCACTTTTTTCAGCGAAGTATCATTGTAGGATATGATCCCGTAGTCAATGCCCAAAACTAAATTTTGAAACTTGGCTTGTTCGATCACATTCACCAAATGGCGGTCACTCGGAATAATAAACAAACTACCTTTCTTAATCTCATCCTTCTCAAAAGTAGAAATTACAGAATGTTGACAATCATTTTCTCGACAAAATTTCAGAAAACCAGTCACCATTCCAACCGGTTCTTTCTCTCCGGGAAAAATTAAAATTAAGTCTTGGTATTTCTTAATCTTATCCAAACCATCCATTAAAGCATCATACATATCGGCCACAAAATCTTGATAAACTGCCGGATATTCTTTAAACGCTTCAGTGGTTTGGTCTAAAACATAAGTATCATTCAATGGCAAAGTCGCAATAATTTCGCTCGGAATCTCCAAATTAGAAGGCATTATGATATATTTCGAATAATTGCCTTTGCTTTCATTGACCAACTTTTTAAACATCTCCAAATTAAAATGATGAAAGAAAATATCAATCTGAAAGTTCTTATTCACATGATATAAAAAGGACGTATACAAATCTTCTTTAAAAGCATTCAACTCATCAAACAGCAGAAAAATTCTCTGTTCCAAAGTAAATTCAACACTTTTCACATAATAGCCTTTACCCAAAACCGAGTAGATAATACCTCGTTTCTTGAGTTCATCATAAGCCAATAAAACCGTGTCACGCGAAATAGAATACTCCAAACTCACTTTGTTCACCGAAGGTAATTTCTCATCGCGCTTCAATCGCTTTTCGGCTATAGCCATTTCTACAGACAAGACTATTTGTTTGTATTTTGGCTGCGCAGATTGACTATTTATATTGATGATTTTCATCTAAATACAATTAACTGGTGGTAAGTTACAAAAAAACCGGTAGGTAGTGGTATGGATGAAAAAGATAAAACGATAATTTCGTTATCGGATTGATAAAAAAGTCATGATAAAAAATAGTTTTTCACAAATTTATACTTATAAAAACACAAAATTGTTTGGTTTAATGCCTAACAATAAAGCCGTTTCGCAGTATACATTGACCAACAAAAATGGCATGGAATGCTCCGTAATAAATTATGGCGCAACAATTACCGCTATAAAAATCCCAACTGCAAACGGAGAAAAAACAGATGTGGTTTTGGGTTTTGATACTTTGGAAGACTACATTAATTCGTTTGATTTACCAAGCGCGCCTTATTTAGGAACCGCTATCGGAAGATATGCCGGTAGAATTAACAATGCCTCTTTTACACTAAATGGAGAAAAAGTACAGCTAACCAAAAACCACAAATCCCATCAAATTCACGGCGGATTAGAAGGTTTTAGCAGAAAGTTTTGGGAAGTAACTTCAATCAACGAAGATATAAATCCTTCTATCACTTTAGAATATACCAGTTTAGCTAACGAAGAAAATTTTCCCGGAGAATTAAACATAAAAGTTACTTATACTTTAACCGAAAACAACGAACTAAAAGTCACTTTTCAGGCCAAATCATCCGAAGACACTGTAATCAATTTAACCCAACACAGTTATTTCAACCTTGACGGACATGCAAAAGATATCGCTTCTCAAAAGCTTTTTATCAATGCCAAAAACATACTGGAAACCACAACCGAATTGATCCCGACAGGCAACTATACAGAGTTGAAAAACCATACTTTCGATTTTTCAAGTCCAAAGAATTGCCCAATATCCATCGACAACACTTTTGTTCTGGAAGGAAAAGAAGCGGCAACACTTTACAGCGAAAATACTAAAATAAAAATGACAGTTTTTACCAATCAACCGGGAGTTCATATTTACGTTGGCGGTAATTGTTTTGGCCAAATAAAAGGCAAAGAAAACGCTGATTATCATCCAACCAGCGCCATTTGTTTCGAAACCCAAAACTTCCCCGACGCGCCTAATCACAGTCATTTCCCGAACTCTGTTTTGAGAAAAGACGAAGAATATTTACACCAAACTACATTCAAATTTGAAAAACTACAGCCATGAAAAAGATACTCTTTATTTTATTTTCAATCTCATTATTTTCTTGTTCTTCAGACAGTAATTCTGAAAGCGAACCAATCATAGAAGACGAATTCATTCGTGGTGCCGATATGTCTTATTTACCTTTAATAGAAAGCGAAGGCACAGTTTATAAACACAATGGCGCAAATCAAGATCCAATTATAACCTTAAAAAATGCAGGCTGCAATGCCATCAGAATGCGACTTTGGCAAAATCCATCCAACGCACATTCCGGAATGGCCGAAGTAAAAGCCTTTGCCCTGAGAGTAAAAGCTGCCGGCTTAAAAGTTTGGCTAACCGTTCATTACTCAGATACTTGGGCTGATCCGGCGAACCAAACCAAACCTGCCGCTTGGCAAAGCATGAGTTTTACAGACTTAAAAACAGCGGTTTCTGATTATACCAATTTGGTAATGACCGAAATCAATCCTGATATTATCCAAATCGGGAACGAAACCAACGATGGCATGCTTTGGCCGGAAGGGAGATTGTCTACTAATGAAACCCAATATTTAGAACTGGTTTCAAGTGCGAGTGCAGCCATCAGAAGTAAATCTGCAACCACCAAAATCATGCTGCACCATGCAGGAACATCAGGCGCAGACTGGTATTACAGTAAAGTAGCCAATATTGATTACAACTATATTGGTCTCTCCTATTATCCGATTTGGCACGGAACTGATTTGGTGGCTTTACAAAATAAAATGAACACTTTGGGTCAATTGTATGACAAAAAAGTGGTTATAGCTGAAACTGCTTATCCGTTTACCTTCGGCTATAATGATTATACTAATAACATCATCGGCTTGTCCAACCAAATTCTTCCTGCTTATCCCGCGACAGAGCTAGGACAAAAAAGCTTTCTCTCTACCATAAAAAACACCATAAACCAAAGCTCACATGGTATCGGATTTTGCTACTGGGGAAGCGAATGGGTGGCTTTCCGCGGACCAACATCCACCAACGGTTCGCCATGGGAAAACCAAGCTTTATGGGACTTTAATAACAATTCGCTTCCGGTTATGGAGGTTTTTAATGCTGAATAATTATGAAACTAAAATCCATAATCTTTTTGATACTTCTGATAACTGAAGTAATTTTTGGACAAAATAAAAAATCCGCTTTTTCAAAAGGCGCCGATGTGGGTTGGCTACCCCAAATGGAAGCCACAGGCTATAAATTTTACGATACTGACGGCAGTGAAAAAGATTGCCTTCAACTTCTTAAAGACCGTGGCATGAACTCCATTCGTTTGCGGGTTTGGGTTAATCCTTCCGATGACAAAGCCAGCGGTCATTGCAGTAAAGAAGAAACGGTTGCCATGGCATTGCGCGCTCAAAAAATGGGTTTCCGCATCATGATTAACTTCCACTACTCTGATTCTTGGGCTGATCCGGCGAAACAGTTCAAACCCAAAGCTTGGGAAAAACATTCGTTTCCTGAATTACTTAACGATGTTTACAATCACACTTTTGATGTAATCAATGCTTTAAAAGTTGCCGGAGTTACACCGGAATGGGTTCAAGTCGGAAATGAAATTCCCGGTGGTATGATGTGGCCCGAAGGCAGTACCGACAATTGGCCTCAACTCGGGCAATTATTAAACAAAGGTTACGATGCGGTAAAAGCCGTGGACAAAAACATCAAAGTAATTGTTCATGTCGATGAAGGCAACAACAACGCTAAATTCAGAAAGTTTTTCGATAATGCTGCGGAACAAAAGGTGAAATACGACGTAATTGGATTATCTTACTATCCGTATTGGATAAAAAAAGACTATACTGAAACCATAGCCGATTTACAATTCAACCTAAACGATATGGCCCAACGCTACGATAAAGAAGTCATGGTAGTTGAAGTTGGTGGTGAAGATGACAAAGTACAGAACACTTACGAACTGTTAGTCGCCACCATCAAAGCCGTGAAAAATGTGCCCGATAACAGAGGTATCGGTGTACTCTATTGGGAACCACAAGGCGCCAGAAGTTGGAGTCATTACGCTCTAAGTGCCTGGCAAGTCGATGGCAAACCTTCACCCGCATTAGATGCTTTTAAAGAAAATTAAAACATGAAAAAAATACAATACCATTATATTCTTGCGCTCTTTTTAATTGTTAGCTTTTCAGCCAATGCACAAGAAAAAATAAGCCTCGACGAAGACTGGAAGTTCCATTTTGGCCATGCCGCTAATCCGGAAAAAGATTTTGATTACAGCAAAACCGCTTTGCTTCATAAATCCAATGTATTTGCTACCACCGTGGTTAATCCGAAATTTGTAGATACTGCTTGGGCATCCGTAAACGTTCCGCATGATTGGGTTGTCGAACTCCCTTTTGTAAATTCTCCTCAGGTTGAAATGGACAGTCACGGTTACAAACCGGTTGGCGGAATGTATCCTGAAACCAGTATTGGTTGGTATCGCAAACATTTCACCGTAGACAAATCAAAAAGCAGTAAGCGATTCGAACTTCAATTCGATGGCATTTACCGTAATGCTGAAATTTGGATTAACGGGTTTTATGTCGGCACCAATTTTAGCGGCTACGTTGGCAATTCTTATGACGTTACCGATTACATCAATTTCGAAGGCGAAAATGTACTGGTAGTTCGGGTTGATGCCACACAATATGAAGGTTGGTTTTACGAAGGCGCCGGTATCTACCGCCATGTTTGGTTAAACATAACGGATAAAATTTTTATTCCGGTAGATGGTATTTTTGTGCATGCTGAAGTAAAAGGAAAAAATGCCATTGTAAATATCGAAACTACAGTTCAAAACAATAATTTACAAGCATCCAACGGCTCCGTTTACAGTTACATTACTGATAGAAACGGAAAGGTTTTGGCCAAAACTGCTGAACAAAAAATTACTTTAGGCGTTCATAAAAACACCACTGTCATACAAAAATTAAATTTAAACAATACTCGTCTCTGGTCATTAGACGATCCTTATTTGTACCGAGTAATCTCAGTAGTAAAATCCGGAAATCAAATAGTGCATCAAACCAAAACGCGTTTCGGCATCAAAACGGTGCGATTTGATGCCAAAAAAGGTTTCTTTTTAAACGAAAAACACCTCAAAATTCAAGGCACCAACAACCACCAAGACCACGCCGGTATTGGCAGCGCGTTACCGGATTACATGCAATATTATCGCATAAAACTGTTGAAAGAAATGGGTTCAAACAGCTACAGAGCAAGCCATAATGCGCCCACTCCGGAACTTTTGGATGCCTGCGACAGTATAGGTATGCTGGTTTTAGATGAACAACGTTTGTTAAACAGCAGTCCGGAATATGTAGACCAATTCAAACGATTAATCAAACGCGACCGAAACCATCCTTCCGTATTTTTATGGTCTATCGGCAACGAAGAACAAAACATTCAAGGCAATGACTATGGGAAAAGAATTGCCCAAACCCTTTTAGCCATTCAACAAGATTTAGACCCAAGCCGAACCAGTACTTATGCCGCTGACATGCCCAATGTTTATAAAGGCGTAAACGAAGTTATTCCGATTCGTGGTTTCAATTATCGGGAATATGCGGTGGCTGATTACCATAGAGATCATCCGAACCAACCGTTATTGGGAACCGAAATGGGAAGTACGGTAACCACTCGTGGGATTTATGAAAAAGATGAAATCAGAGCCTACGTTCCCGACCAAGACATTACCCATCCGTGGTGGGCCAGCAAAGCCGAAACTTGGTGGAAATTGGCTGCTGAAAATGATTTTTGGTTAGGCGGTTATGTCTGGACCGGATTCGATTATCGCGGTGAACCAACTCCTTATAAATGGCCTAATATCAGTTCGCACTTCGGAATCATGGATGTTTGCGGTTTCCCGAAAAATATTTATTACTACTACCAAAGTTGGTGGACCGATAAAGATGTTTTACACATTTCACCGCATTGGAACTGGCCGGAAAAAATCGGTAAACCAATCGAAGTTTGGGTAAATTCTAATGCTGACGAAGTAGAATTATTTCTAAACGGAAAAACTTTAGGTAAAAAAGTAATGCCGAGAAACAGCCATTTGAAATGGGAAGTAATTTACGAGCCGGGAACACTGGAAGCCATTGGTTACAAAAAAGGAAAAAAAATAACCTCAAAAGTCGAAACCACCGGCACCGCATACAAAATTATATTGACGTCTGACAAAACCATTTTAACCGCCGACGGAAAAGATGCTACCGTAGTCAATATTTCCATCAGTGATGACAAAGGACGCGAAGTACCAA
The DNA here is from genome assembly GCF_030643905.1 of Flavobacterium sp. IMCC34852. Lineage (NCBI taxonomy): Bacteria > Pseudomonadati > Bacteroidota > Flavobacteriia > Flavobacteriales > Flavobacteriaceae > Flavobacterium > Flavobacterium rivulicola. Next base: position 53,621 of record NZ_CP121446.1, read on the forward strand.
TTGCCGATAATATGGTGAAATTTTATCTTTCCGGCGATGCCAAAATCATCGGCGTGGGTAATGGTGACCCAAGTTCGCACGAACCGGACAAATGCAAAGACGGTATGTGGCAAAGAAGCGCGTTCAACGGAAAATGCCAAGTGATTATTCAGGCCGGAAAAACAAACGGTTCTATAAAATTAGAAGCTAAAGCCAATGGACTACAGTCTGCTTCAACTACAATAACATTAGTGAAATAATGAAGAAGAAACTCATCCAACATACCACGGAACATTTTGAAAAAATCTTTCAAAAAGCACCCGAACATATTTTTCTATCGCCGGGAAGAATCAATATCATTGGCGAACACGTTGATTACAATGACGGTTTTGTAATGCCTGCCGCTATCAACAAATACATTTGTTTTGCGATTTCAAAAAACACCGATACTAACGTCACCCTTATTGCCCAAGATCTAAACGAAACCTACAAATTTGACCTAAAAGACGAACTGAAACCTTTAGATAAAATGTGGGTCAACTACATTTTAGGTGTACTACACCAATTGAAAAGCAAAGGGTTAACCAATGGTTTCAACATCGTGTTCAGCAGTACGATTCCCATGGGTGCCGGACTTTCCTCTTCAGCCGCTTTAGAATGTGGTATTGGTTATGCGATGAATAAACTGTTTAATTTGAGTTTAACCAAAGAACAAATTGCACTCATCGGTCAAAAATCAGAACACACTTTTGTGGGCGTGAATTGTGGCATCATGGACCAATTTGCCTCTGTTTTCGGCAAGAAAAACAGCGTCATCAAACTCGATTGCAATACTTTGGCATACGAATATTACAAAGCCGATTTCAAAAAATATTCGTTACTTTTATTGGACAGCAATGTCAAACACACCCATTTGACTTCGGGTTATAATGTCAGAAGACAAGAAGTTGAAGAAGGATTAGCCATTATAAAAGAACATTTTCCACAGGTAAAAACTTTCAGAGATTGTTCGGAAGTAATGATTTTGGGACTCAAAGAGGAATTAGGTGAAACCATTTTCAAACGTTGTCATTTTGTGGTTAAGGAAATCAAACGAGTACTCGATGCAGCAAAGGCTTTGAATGATTCTGATTTTAAAAGATTAGGACAATTAATGTCGGAAACACATCAAGGTTTATCCAAAGAATACGAAGTAAGTTGTGAAGAAATCGATTTTTTAGTCGATGCCGTACATCACGAAAAAACAGTACTCGGCTCAAGAATGATGGGAGGCGGATTTGGCGGTTGTTCCATCAACTTAGTAGAAAAAGGTTCGGAAAAAGAACTCATCGAAAAAATTTCAACGCAATACCGAAACGCTTTCGGCATCGAATTAAAAGCTTACAAAGTAAAAATTTCAAAAGGCACTTCGCTTTACAAAGACTAACTCATGACATCTTTCAACCCTAACGAACATCCACACCGAAGATACAATCCTTTACTTGACGAATGGATACTGGTTTCGCCTCATCGCGCTAAGCGACCATGGCAAGGCCAAAAGGAAACGCTTTCTGAAGACAATCGTCCTGAACACGACGCAGATTGCTATTTGTGTGCCGGAAATGTTCGTGCCAATGGTGTAAAAAATCCCGATTACACCGATTGCTATGTTTTTGAAAATGACTTTTCGGCTTTGCTTACTACAGAAGTCAATTTTGAAAGTAAAGAACAATCACTTTTTCAATTAAAACCGGAACGCGGTATCAATAAAGTAGTTTGTTTCTCGCCCAAACACAACCTGACTTTACCGGAAATGGAAGTCGAAGCCATCGAGAAAGTAGTCCAAACCTGGAAGGAACAATACCTCGAATTGGGCAGCCACGATTTCATCAATTATGTTCAGATTTTCGAAAACAAAGGCAGCGTTATGGGTTGCAGTAATCCGCATCCGCATGGCCAAATTTGGGCGCAATCTTCCTTACCGACACAAATCGAAAAAACGCAAAAAAGTCTGCGTGCTTATTACGAAAAAAACAAAACCAGTTTATTAAAAGACTATTTAGACCAAGAATTAAAACAACGAGACCGTATTGTTTTGGAGAATGACCATTTTGCGGTTTTAGTACCATTTTGGGCGACTTGGCCTTATGAAACGATTATCATTAGCAAAAGACATTTTGGCAACATCATTGCGATGGGCAATGAAGAGACCAAATCTTTTGCCGAAATCATCAAAGGCATTACCGTGAAATATGACAATCTTTTTGAAACGTCTTTCCCTTATTCTTCCGGCATTCACCAAGCACCGACCGATAGGGTTTCGCATCCGGAATGGCATTTCCACATGCATTTTTATCCGCCATTGTTGCGAAGCGCTACCGTGAAAAAATTCATGGTCGGCTACGAAATGCTCGGCGAAGCGCAACGCGATATTTCTCCGGAACAAAGTGCCAAAATTTTAAGAGACTTACCTAACCAACATTACAAAACTAAAACCACATAGTATGCAAACTTTAGCTACCCAAGATTATATTGTTTTCTTCGCGTATTTCGTCATTATTGTCGGCTACGGATTTTGGATTTACAACCGAAAAAAGAAAGCCCAAACCAGCAGTAACGATTATTTTCTGGCTGAAGGTTCGCTGACTTGGTGGGCGATTGGAGCGTCATTGATTGCGAGTAACATCAGTGCAGAACAATTTATTGGGATGAGCGGCAGCGGTTTCAAAATGGGATTGGCGATAGCGACTTACGAATGGATGGCCGCGGCAACATTGGTCATCGTCGCCATTTTCTTTATGCCGGTGTATTTGAAGAACAAAATTTTCACCATGCCACAATATCTGAATAAGCGATACAACAGTAATGTAGCCATGATTATGGCAGTGTTTTGGTTGTTGCTATATGTCTTGGTCAATCTGACTTCTATTTTATATTTAGGCGCTTTGGCGATTAGCAGTATTTCCGGATTGAACATTACTTTTTGTATGATATTCTTAGCGTTCTTCGCGGTGATGATTACTTTGGGAGGTATGAAAGTGATTGGTTATACTGATGTGATTCAGGTGTTCTTTTTGATTTTGGGTGGATTAGTTACGACGTATTTAGCTTTGAATTTAGTCGCAACCGAATTTGGTTCCGAAGGTGTAATCAACGGATTTAACCTAATGCGGGAAAAAGCCGATGACCATTTCCATATGATATTTGACACTTCAAATCCGAATTACATGGATTTACCAGGATTGTCGGTATTGATTGGCGGTATGTTGATTATCAACTTGAATTATTGGGGTTGCAACCAATACATTACTCAGAGAGCTTTGGGCGCCGATTTAAAAACGGCTCGTGGCGGAATTCTATTCGCGGCTTTCTTGAAATTATTAATGCCTGTCATCGTGGTTTTACCGGGAATCGCCGCATTTGTTTTATACCAAAATGGCCATTTCCAAACTGAGATGTTACAAGACGGCAGTGTAAATCCTGATCGAGCTTATCCTATTTTATTAAACTTATTACCCGTAGGCTTAAAAGGATTGTCCTTTGCCGCTTTAACTGCAGCGATTGTAGCATCCTTAGCCGGAAAAGCCAATAGTATTGCGACCATATTTACCCTAGACATTTATAAAGAAAAGATCAATGTGGAAGCCGATGAGAAAAAGTTAGTCAACATTGGAAAACTAACTATTATAACCGCGATGATCATTGCTGTATTGGTGGCACCGTTTTTAGGCATTGACAAAAAAGGCGGATTTCAATACATCCAAGAATATACCGGTTTTGTGAGTCCGGGTGTGTTTGCGATGTTTATACTAGGTTTCTTTTGGAAAAAAACGACTTCTAACGCGGCACTATTTGCTACCATTGGCGGATTCCTGATGTCAATTGTCTTTAAATTCATGCCGGCGTTTGTCGACTTGTCATTCTTGAACCCGATGGGGTTTGCGGTACAGAATGCCGAGGGTATTTACGAAATTCCGTTTATTGACCGTATGGGATTTGTCTTTGCGCTTTGTGTCATCGGAATGTACTTTATCAGTATGTATGAAAACAAAAAAGGCGTTAAACCAAACGGCTTGGAAATAGACAAAACGATGTTCAAAATGTCACCGAGTTTTACCGTGGGCATGTTGGTTATCGTATCGCTTTTAGCGGCTTTGTATACTTTATTCTGGTAAGTTTTAATGCTTGTGATTAAGCATTTTACTAACATGACTGAACAATTCCGGGAACTGGGTTTTAAATTCATCAGGTGTTTCAAAATAGTGCTCAATGATGACCGATATGAATTCAAACTGATTGGTAAAAGCATAAATCCTGAAGTAATCGGAATCGATTAACCTTTGTCGGTTAGGCGGATGATTGACTTCTTTGTGCAACCTTTTGTAATGCTTTCGAAAGGCTAGTGAACTACCATCATTACTGCGCAAACTATGAAGATGCACTACATGAGAAAACTCATGTACTCCGAGATTTAGGTTGTCATTTTCGATTTCGTATCCGGCTGTAAAATCTTTCCAAGAAAAGACTACGGCTTTCATTTTCGGATTGAATTCTCCTTTGTGGTATTCCTCAGTATGGTTGGAATAATATTCCTCGGGATAGATGATTATTTTATCAAAAGAATCTATCAGATAACGGCGCATTCCGAAGGTCAGCATCACATAAGTACCGGCAATAAGTGTTTGTACTTCTTGGTTGATTACAAAATCTTGTCGGGGTATAAATTGATAGGTTTCTTTAAAAGTTGCCAACCGGTGGTTAAAATACACTTTGCGTTTTTCTGAAAGCTTTTGATAGAAAGGAAACTTTTGTCTGAGAAAAGATGCTTCTTCAGGGGTTATTTTTTTAGGTTTTAAATAAAGATGAATGTAGAGTGGTCTGTGAAATAATGCAATCCAAATATCATCCAGCAAACTCATGATGAACATAAAAAAGAAGAAGAAAAAAGCACCTAAAAGAAGCAGACCAACCAGTAAGATAAAAATAACTTCCATTGGCTAAAGATATAAAAAAAGCCCAAGAATTCTTGGACTTAAAATGTGAGCGCGAAGGGATAGACTCCATCCTTCCCTTAAAGCTCCTCTTTGAAAATACAATAGCCAAGAAAATGCTCAAGCGAGCTTAGACAAAAGGATTTTGCTGCGCAACATCCCTCAAAGCTCCTCTTTGAAAATACAATAGCCAAGAAAATGCTCAAGCGAGCTTAGACAAAAGGATTTTGCTGCGCAACATCCCTCAAAGCTCCGCTTTGAAAATACAATAGCCAAGAAAATGCTCAAGCGAGCTTAGACAAAAGGATTTTGCTGCGCAACATCCCTCAAAGCTCCGCTTTGAAAATACAATAGCCAAGAAAATGCTCAAGCGAGCTTGGACATTTTCTTGGCTATTGTATTTATTCGTGACCGCGAAGGGATTCGAACCCCCAACCCTCAGAGCCGAAATCTGATATTCTATCCAGTTGAACTACGCAGCCGATTTTAGATGGTTAGACTCCTTAGATTTTTAGATTCGATAGACAAAGTCTAAGATATCTAACTTTCTATGAAGTCTAATAATCTATATTATGCTAATAATTTTTTAACGATAGTCGAAATGGTTTTGCCATCGGTTTTTCCGGCTAAGGCTGCTGAGGCTTTGCCCATAACTTGACCCATTGATGCCATACCTGAAAAACTTCCTTCTGCAATGATTGCAGCTACGGCTGCTTCTACTTCAGCTTCTGACAATTGTGCCGGAAGGAATTTTTCGATTACGGCTACTTGGGCTAATTCAGGTTCGGCTAAATCGGCTCTTCCTTGTTCAGTATAAATGGAAGCGCTGTCTTTTCTTTGCTTAACCAAACGTTGTAATAATTTGATTTCCTCGTCGGCCGACAAAGTATCGCTGGCGCCGGCTTCTGTTTTGGCTAAGATGATACCCGATTTGATCGCTCTTAACGCTTCTAAAGCAACCGTATCTTTGGCTCTCATGGCGTTTTTCATTTCGTCCATGATTTGGGTTTCTAAACTCATATTTAGATTATTAGATTATTAGACTTCTTGGATTTTTAGATTTCTCTAAAAGATTGGCTTTTTAGCCCCGATTGGAACAAGTATCCTCGTAGAGATACTGTGGAAAGCGGGAATAAGGACGGCTGAAACTGCCCGAACCTTTCGCTTCAAAAAGCTCTGCGAAGATAAAAAAAATAACCCGAAAATCTCAGTGAAATTTTCGGGTCATCCGATTAGAAAAAATGGCAGACTAATCTACATTATCGTGCAAGAAGGAATTGTTGGTTCTGATTTGTAAATCGTCGTTACTATCAGTCCCCAATGACATTCTTGAGTTTGCATTATTGTCGGCGTTGTTTGACAGGTCAACCCCTAATCTTTTATAAGCAGGTTCTTTTTCCAATTCCTCAATTCTTGACGGATTGTTGTGGAATTTGTAATTGAACTCTTTTAATTTTCTTCTGCGCTCATCGGCACGGTGTTTCAACGTTTCTTCGATGGTCATTTCCACCGGAGATACCTCGTCGAAATAGTTTACCGCTTGAGGCTTTTCGGTTTCCACTTTCATGGTGATGTTTAACTCTTCGGCAATTGGCTCTTCTACTACCGTTTTAGCGACTGGCTTTGAGTTGAGCAAGTCGTTTTCTAACTCCATGTATTCTTCCAAAGAATATTTGATAACGCCGCCTTCATTGACTTCGGTAACCGGAACAAATTCAACTGCTTCATTCACTATGATCTCATTAGCGTCTGCAGACAAATCGAAAACAATTTTGGTTTCCTCAATAGGTTGAACGGCTTCAACTACTTCTACTTTTTCGAATACCGGCGTTGCAGCAGGCATATCGAAAGTGAAAGTGATTTGCTCTTCTTCAACAACATTTTGCGGCTCTACCACTTCCATGGCTTTTACTTCCGGAGTAGTTACTTTGAAATCGATGTCTTTGATAGGCGATACGATTTCGAAAGTCACGTCTAAGTTGCGAATGAATTGGTTCATCGCGATTAGTTCGTTGTCATTTACAATAGCAGCGGCCGGAGTTTCGACAGTAGGTATTTCTAATTCTTCTTCGATTAATTCGAAAACGATTTTTTCTTCTTTTACTTCTGCTTTTGGTGTGTCAACGATGGTTTGGAAAACTTCCACCGGCTTTTGCGTCAAATCGCGCACCAATTTTTGGTCATCTTCTAAAGCGTGAACGATTTTCTTAGATTCTACATTAACGATGCCGTTTTGTTGTTCTACATTAAAACCCGTGGCGATAATAGTCACCGCAATAGCTTCGCCTAACGTTTCATCTTCACCAACTCCCATAATGATGTTGGCATTATAACCGGCTTCGGTTTGGATGTGATCATTGATCTCTCCGATTTCGTCGATAGTAATTTCGTTTGAGCCTGAAACGATAAGCAACAATACGTTTTTAGCTCCGGTGATTTTATTATCGTTTAATAATGGGGAATCCAAGGCGGTGATGATGGCTTCTTTGGCGCGGTTGTCACCGGTAGCCACAGCAGAACCCATAATAGCAGTGCCGCTATTAGACAAAACCGTTTTGGCATCCTTTAAGTCGATGTTTTGGGTGTAGTGGTGTGTAATTACTTCAGCGATACCTCGAGAAGCTGTAGCCAACACTTCATCCGCTTTAGAGAAACCGGCTTTAAAACCTAAGTTTCCGTAAACCTCTCTTAATTTATTGTTATTGATAACAATCAAAGAATCAACTTGTTTTCTTAATTTTTCTACGCCCAACAACGCTTGTTCCGAACGCACTTTTCCTTCAAATTGGAAAGGAATGGTTACGATACCAACCGTAAGAATATCTCTTTCTTTGGCCAATTGTGCAATTACGGGAGCTGCACCGGTTCCGGTTCCACCACCCATACCGGCTGTGATGAACACCATTTTGGTATTGCTGTCCAACATTTTCTCGATATCACCTACACTTTCCAATGCGGATTGTTGTCCTACATCGGGATTAGCGCCTGCGCCAAGACCTTCGGTTAAGTTTACACCTAACTGAATTTTATTGGGTACCGGACTATTTTGAAGTGCTTGTGAGTCGGTATTACAAACAATGAAATCTACACCTTTGATTCCCTGTTTGAACATGTGATTGATAGCGTTACTTCCGCCGCCACCAACACCGATTACTTTAATCACATTTGATTGATTCTTTGGCAAATCAAATGAGATGCTTCCAAATTCTGAGTTGCTTATCATACTATTTTGGTGTTAGGTTTTATTCTGTTTAATCTAAATTACTCTGCGTTATCTAAAAAATCTTTAATCTTATCCACATAGCGGTCAAAAAACGAGCGCTTGATTTGTTTTTCTGAGGTTTCGCTCTCAGTGGTTGTTTCAACATGCTGTTCTACTGCTGTTTGAACTTCTTCTTTGGGTTCAAAAACCGGTTGTTGCGGTATTGCTCTTGGTGCTTCGGCCACTACTTCTTTCAGTTCAATTTTATAAGCACTGTTCGAATTGTTTTCGATACTGTTCATTACCAATCCTACCGCGGTAGCGAACAACGGACTTGAAATTTCTTCGCCCGAATTGCCGGCCAAATGTTCGTTTGGATAACCAATTCTGGTGTCCATTCCCGTGATGTATTCCACCAATTGTTTGATGTGTTTCAATTGTGAACCACCACCTGTCAAAACGATACCGGCAATTAATTTTTTGCGCGGATCTTCGTGTCCATAGGCTTTGATTTCGGTGAAAACCTGCTCGATAATTTCCACTACTCTAGCGTGAATGATTTTCGATAAATTCTTAAGCGAAATCTCTTTTGGATCTCTGCCGCGTAAACCCGGAATCGATACAATTTCGTTGTCTTTATTTTCACCCGGCCAAGCCGAACCGAATTTTACTTTTAACAATTCTGCTTGCTTTTCAATAATCGAGCAACCTTCTTTGATGTCATCGGTTATTACGTTTCCTCCGAATGGTACTACCGCTGTGTGACGAATGATACCATCTTTGAAAATGGCCAAATCGGTTGTTCCGCCACCAATATCAATCAACGCTACTCCTGCTTCTTTTTCTTCCTGACTTAATACGGCATCGGCTGAAGCTAAAGGTTCTAAAGTCAATCCCGACAATTCAATGCCTGAACTTTGGATACATCTGCCTACGTTTCTGATAGAAGACGCTTGTCCGACTACCACGTGGAAACTCGCTTCTAGGCGCGCGCCGTACATTCCGATAGGTTCTTTGATTTCGGTTTGCCCATCGATTTTGAATTCTTGCGGCAATACGTGAATGATTTCTTCACCCGGTAACATAGCCAATTTATTGACTTGATCGATTAACAGTTGAATATCTCTTCCGCTGATTACTTCTTCGGGATTTGTTCTGATGACGTAATCAGTATGTTGAATACTTCTGATGTGTTGTCCGGCTATGCCTACCACTACATCGTTTATTTTGTAACCTGAATTATTTTCTGCTTCAAGAACTGCTTGTTGAATAGACTGAATGGTTTGGGTAATGTTATTGACCACACCACGAGCTACACCGAGACTTTTGGATTTTCCGACACCCAAAATTTCCAATTTTCCATATTCATTTTTCTTGCCAATCATGGCCACAATCTTGGTTGTCCCAATGTCTAATCCGACTGCAATATTCTCTTTTTCCATAATCTTCTATTTAATGCACACCACTTGCTTGGTAAACTTCAAATTTATTCTTTGGTACTTGTCCAAAGTGCTATCTAAAACTGCCTTCTGAAAAAAGGCTTTATAATTTTTAAATTTTCTCTCGATGTTAATAGTTCGTCCGAAATCGATTTGGTAATCATAATTTCTGTTTGCCATAATTAATCCTCCGCTGGATAAAACTTGCACACCTATGATGTTTTTTTTCAAAAAATCATCATGGGCAATCTTCTTCAAAACTTCAGCTAATTTTTCTTTTTTTACTGCGGATATTTCACCTGATATTAGTGGAACTCTGGCAGTATAATTATCGGATAACGGCATTTTATCACCCTCATAATCAATATAAAAAGAACCTGTTTCATCGAACACTCTTCCGAGTGGTATTTTTTGTTCTACCACTGCTTTTAAAACCCCATCAACACTGACAAAAACATCAGCTTTATGAATCATCTCATGACTACTGACGGATTTTTCCAATTTATTCAAATCTAAACCTTCTTTATTGATAGTTTTTAGGTCCTGATTTTTTTCTATTAACAATTTATTAACCGTTTCCGGCTTTAAAAAAAGAGGCGTTTGACCTACAAAAACCACCTCAGTTTTCTTTATTTTTCGCTGGGCATTTCGGTGCGAAGTGAACGAAAACAGGAAGATAACGACCGAAATCATTAGCACTAATCTGATATTTGTCCATGTTAAAATCTTCATGATAAAGCCAATTTAATTTTTGGAACCAATTCACCAATATCACCTGCTCCTATAGTTACAATTATTTTAGCATTATTTTCTAAAATTGTTGGAATCAAATCGCCTTTAGAAATTAGTTTTTTATTCGGATTTTCCATTTTGGAGAGCAACCAACTTGACGTAACTCCTTCCATTGGTAATTCTCTGGCCGGATAAATATCCAACAACAAAATTTCGTCAAATTGCGACAAACTCTTGGCAAAATCATCAGCAAAATCTTTCGTTCTGCTGAACAAATGCGGTTGGAAAATGGCCAACACTTTTTCATTCGGATACAACTCACGAACGGCTTGGTGCACTGCGTTGATTTCCGTCGGATGGTGGGCGTAATCATCGATGTAAACCAAGTCATTTGTTTTGATTTGGTAAGAAAATCTGCGCTGAATTCCTTTAAATGAAGCCAAGGCTTTAGCAATGGACTCGGTCGGGGTACCATAAGTCTTAGACATTGCTAAAGCCATCAAGGCATTCATTAAATTGTGTCTTCCCGGCAAACCAAACTTTAAATCCTTAATCGTTTCTGATGGCGTTTGCACATCAAAAACATAGAAACCGCTCTCAATTCGGATGTTGAAAGCTTTATAGGTTGCTTCTTCGTTAATTCCGACAGTTAGACCTTTGAGAGGCAAACCTTTCGGTACGAATAAATTATTTTTATCTTCTACTTTATCAGCAAATTCGCGGAACGAATCTTCGATAGCCGTTGCATCACCATAAATATCCAAATGATCCGCATCCATTGAGGTTACGCATGCAATATTCGGATGTAAATGCAGGAATGAACGGTCAAATTCATCAGCTTCAACCACCGTAACTGTTTTACCGCTTCCGATTAAATTAGAGTGGTAATTTTCTACAATACCGCCAATAAAGGCAGTCACATCGGCACCACTTTCATAAAGAATGTGTCCTAAAATACTGGACGTGGTTGTTTTTCCGTGGGTTCCGGCAACGGCGAAACAAAAAGTATCTTTGGTGATAATGCCTAAAACTTCGGCTCGTTTTTTTACTACGTATTCTCGCTCTAAAAAATAATTCCATTCCGAATGTGTAACCGGAACGGCAGGTGTAATGATTACTAAAGTATTTTCGACATAATACTCTTTAGGAATCAAACCAATATTGTCTTCGAAATGAATATTCATTCCACCGGCAATCAATTCGTCAGTCAACATGGTTGGCGTCTTGTCATAACCGGAAACATTTTTTCCGATGAACTGAAAATAACGTGCCAAGGCACTCATTCCGATGCCTCCGATTCCGATGAAATAGACGTTATGGATTTGGTTTAGATTCACTTTTATTTAAATATATAATACCACAATTTGTTAATCAAGTCTGAAAAAAACAATAGTAGAATGAGACCTACGACAAAGGCAATTCCACCATACAACGACCTTTTGAAACCTGATTTATCATCTTTGTAATCGTAATAAAAAGCTAGCCCGATAGCAAAAATGAAGAATACCAATATCAATAAAGCCCATATCATTTTATCAGCTTTTTAATTTCTTCAACAATATCTTTTGTTGCATTTGGCTTAGCCAACTTTTTTATGTTTTGGCTTAAGGTCTGCTGCAAATCTTCATTTGAAATCAAATCTGAAAATGTAGTTTCAAATTTTTCATCCAATTCATTTTCTTTTAAAAGAATGGCACCATTTTTATCAACAATGGCTTTGGCATTCTTGGTTTGATGATCTTCGGCTACGTTGGGTGACGGAATAAAAATGGTTGGTTTTCCTACCAAACACAATTCGGAAACAGATGAGGCACCGGCGCGTGAAATCACGAAATCTGCTGCAGCATAAATCAAATCCATTCTGTCGATAAACGCGACCACCTGAACATTTTCTTTTTCATTGAAATGTTGGTACTCGTCAAAATATAATTTTCCGCATTGCCAAAAAACCTGAACACCGCTTTCTAACAGAAAATCGAGTTCTTTGGCTATTAATTGGTTTACTCTTCTTGCTCCTAAACTTCCACCTAGAACCAATAAAGTTTTTTTATTCGAATCCAAATTAAAATAGGCGATGCCTTCTTCTCTTTTGGTTTCCACCTCCAACAAATCCTGACGAACGGGATTTCCGGTGAAGACAATTTTTTCTTTTGGAAAAAATCGCTCTAAGTTTTCATAGGCCACACAAATCGCGTTGGCTTTTTTACTCAACAGTTTGTTGGTAATTCCGGGATAGGAATTTTGTTCTTGAATGACTGTTGGAATATTCATGCTATTGGCTGCTTGCAATAATGGTCCGCTGGCAAAACCACCGGTTCCTATGACTACATCGGGCCGGAACTTTCTTATAATCTTTCTTGATTTCCACAAACTACTCATGAGTTTGAATGGAAACATCATGTTTTGCAAGGTCAGTTTTCGTTGCAATCCGGCAATCCATAAACCTTCGATTTTGTAACCGGCTTGGGGTACTTTTTGCATTTCCATTTTATCGCTGGCGCCTACAAAAAGAAACTCGGCCTCGGGAAAACGAGCCTTTAATTCATTGGCAATAGCAATAGCCGGATAAATATGTCCGCCTGTTCCTCCGCCGCTTAATATGAATTTTAATTTTTTCATTTAGTTTTTCTTCAAAATCGGTTCCAACGGATTGGTTTCTTCTTTGATGGAATAGCTTTCCAATTCAGCTTGTACTGCCGCTTTTTCGGCTTCTTCCTCTTCTTGTAATTGTTTGTCAATCATGCGTTGTAAAGCGTCTTCACGTTTTTGTTTGTCTGCTAACTCTTCAGCGATTTCCTCTTCTTTTTTGGTCACGCTTAAAATAATACCGAGTGCAATACACGTCATCCAAATTGAACTTCCACCGCTACTGATTAAGGGTAACGTTTGTCCGGTCACCGGCAATAACTCGACTGCAACGGCCATATTGGTCATCGCTTGAAAAATGATTGGGAAACCCAGACCTATGACCACGAGTTTTCCGAACATTGAATTGGCTTTGTGTGCTGCAACTACAAATCGGAACAGCAACAACAAATACATGCTTAATACTAAGATTCCGCCGAACAAACCGTATTCTTCTACTATAATCGCGTAGATAAAATCGGAGGACGATTGTGGTAAAAAGTTTTTCTGCACACTTTTACCCGGTCCTAAACCATAAACACCTCCTGAAGCGATGGCGATTTTGGCTTTTTCGATTTGGTAATCATCTTCATCGGGTTTATCCGTGGTGAAATTATCTATACGATTGATCCAAGTATCCACACGATTCGGAAAAGCTTCCGGGAATTGTTTGGCTACTAAGATGAAAAAGGTCAATCCTATTATTCCAGCACCGACAATGATTCCGATATATTTCAACGGATATTTTCCGATGAATGCCAACATCAAAACCATGGAAAATATCAATGCTGCCGTGGATAAGTTGGCCGGTAAAATCAGCATTACGGTGATAAAAACCGGCGTCCATAAATCCCATAGAGAAGATTGAAATGTTATGGGCGTTTCTCTGGTTTTGGATAAATATCTCGCTACAAAAACGTATAAAACAATGGAAGCTAGTGTTGAGGTTTGGAAGGTGATTCCGATAAACGGAATTTGAATCCAGCGACTGGCATTGGCGCCTTGAATTACGGTTCCTTTGAACAAAGTGTAAATTAACAATACCCAAACCACCGGCAACAACAAACGTGAAATGGTTCGGAAATAATGATAAGGCACTTTGTGTATTTTGTATAAAATAAAAAACCCAACGAATACTTGCGCGCCGTGTTTCAGTAAATACGTTAGAGCATTCCCTGAACCATGGCGCATATAGGCCAAATTACTACTCGCACTAAACACCGGCATAAACGAAAACAAGGCCAACAAGGCAACGAATGCCCAGATGACTTTATCTCCTTTTAAGCTGTGAATTAATTCTTTCATGTTTTTAGCTTTTAGCTATCAGCCGTCAGCTTTTAGCCTATATTCCTCTTTTTTGCTAACAGCTTATTGCTGAAAGCTTATTGCTCTTTATAAATTTTTTACGGCTGCTTTGAACTGATTTCCTCTGTCTTCGTAGTTTTGGAACAAATCAAAACTCGCGCAAGCCGGAGACAATAAAACCGCATCGCCTTTTTCCGCTAAATGTTTCGACGTGTTTACCGCGTCTCGCATGTTATCTACTTCTACCATCATATCGACTACATCGCTGAAAGCATCGATGATTTTTTTATTGTCTAAACCAAGACAAATAATCGCTTTTACTTTTTCTCTTACTAACGGCATCAACTCGCTGTAGTCGTTACCTTTATCAACACCACCTACAATCCAAACGGTTGGAACAGTCATGCTGTCTAAAGCGAAGAAAGTGGCGTTCACATTAGTGGCTTTGCTGTCGTTGATGTATTGTACATTTTGAATTTTCAATACCTTTTCTAATCGATGTTCAACCCCTTGGAAATTAGACAAACTTTCGCGTATGGTTTGTTTTCTGATTTTCATCAATTGGGCGACAGAAGTAGCAGCCATAGCGTTTTTCATATTGTGTTTTCCTTCCAATGAAATGTCAGCGGTTTTCATTTCAAATTCTTCGTTGTTGATAATAATATCCATAGTATTGTTTTTTATAAAGGCTCCGTTTTCAAAAGTTTGTAATAATGAAAAAGGAATTAATTGTGCTTTTGTTTTGTTGTTTTGTAACCATGCTGAAATCGCTTCGTCATCGGCGTCGTAGATGAAAAAATCATCTTCAGTTTGGTTCATTGTTATTCTGAATTTTGAGGCGATATAATTTTCATATTTGTATTCATATCGATCCAAATGATCCGGACTGATGTTAGTCAGAATCGCTATATCTGGCTTGTAATTTATAATTCCGTCTAATTGAAAACTGCTCAATTCCAACACATAGTAATCATAGTTTTCTTCGGCTACTTGCCAAGCAAAACTTTTACCAATGTTTCCGCCCAATCCTACATTCAGTCCGCCTTCTTTGAGCAAATGGTAAGTCAACATTGTTGTGGTTGTCTTACCGTTGCTTCCGGTGATTCCAATGGTTTTGGCATTGGTAAACGGATAAGCAAACTCGATTTCGGAAATGACTGAAATTCCATTTTCCAACAGTTTTTTTACCAAAGGTGCTTTATCCGGAATTCCGGGACTTTTCATGACTACATCGGCATTGAGTATTAATTCCTCGGTATGCTTTTCGTCTTCCCATTTGATTTCATATTGATTAAGAACGTCTCTATATTTATCTTTTATTTTCCCCATATCGGACACAAAAACATCGTATCCTTCTTTCTTTCCTAAAATGGCGGTTCCCACACCGCTTTCTCCTCCACCAAGTACAACCAATCGCTTCATGCTATCTCAATTTTAAAGTCACTATGGAAACGATGGCTAACAGTATGGCCACAATCCAAAAACGGGTTACGATTTTACTTTCGTGATAACCTTTCTTTTGGTAATGGTGGTGTAATGGTGACATAAGGAAAATACGCCTTCCTTCACCAAAGCGTTTTTTGGTGTATTTGAAATAAGAAACCTGCAGGATTACGGATAAGTTTTCGGCAAAGAAGATGGCACACAATACGGGCAACAACATCTCTTTACGAACTGAAATCGCCAATACTGCAATAATTCCGCCGATGGTCAAACTTCCTGTATCTCCCATGAATACCGATGCCGGAAAAGAATTGTACCAAAGAAACCCAATCAAAGCACCAACAAAAGCCGAAATAAATACAGTCATTTCTCCCGAATTCGGGATGTACATAATGTTTAGATAATCAGACAAAATCACGTTACCCGAAACGAAGGTAAAAATCCCCAATGCGAGCACCGAAATGGCTGAAGTTCCTGCGGCCAGGCCATCAATTCCATCGGTTAAATTGGCACCGTTTGAAACAGCAGTGATGATAAAAATTACAATGGGTATAAAGATTAACCAAGCCCAATTTTCATAACCTTCGCCAGTCCATTCGATGAATTTGGCATAATCCAACTCGTTGTTTTTAGTGAACGGAATAGTCGTTGTGGTTGATTTGTGTTCGATTGGAGTTTGTGAAACTACATTTTCGGTTTGGTTAACTGCTTTTTCTCTAACCGTTACACCGGGATGAAAATACAACACCGAACCCACGATTAAACCTAAACCTACTTGCCCGATTACTTTGAAAATTCCTTTTAATCCTTGTTTGTCTTTTTTGAAAATTTTGATGTAATCATCTATGAAGCCAATAGTTCCCATCCAAAGTGTGGTTACTATTAAAAGAATGATGTAAATATTATTGAGCTTGGTCAACAAAATCACCGGAATCAAGGTGGCGATAATGATGATTAATCCACCCATCGTGGGTGTTCCCGCTTTTTCATTTTGCCCTTGCAATCCCAGTTCTCTCACGGTTTCGCCAACTTGTTGGTTTCTCAAAAAGTTGATGATTTTTTTTCCGTAAATGGTGGAAATCATCAACGATAAAATAATCGCTAAAGCCGAACGAAATGTAATGTATTGGAAAACTCCGGTTCCCGGAACATCCATGGTTTTGTCGAGGTATTCAAATAAATAATATAGCATAGGTTTATTTATTTAGCTGTTCTAATAGTTCTTTTACAATTTTCATATCGTCAAAATCATGGCGAACACCTTGAATTTCCTGATAAGTTTCATGTCCTTTTCCTGCGATTAGGATAATATCATTTGGCCCTGCTAATTGACAAGCGGTTTTAATGGCTTGTTTTCTATCGACAATTGACAAGGTTTTTTTATGGTTTTGCGGTTCTACCCCTTTTTCCATATCGGCAATAATATCTATTGGATCTTCGGTTCTCGGGTTGTCTGAAGTGATGATTACTTGATTGCTCATGCTTGTGGCAATATTAGCCATGATGGGTCTTTTGGCTTTGTCTCTATCGCCACCACAACCTACAACGGTTATTAGCTTTTCATTGTTGCTTCGGATATCATTTATGGTACTCAAAACATTTTCCAAAGCATCCGGAGTATGAGCGTAATCAACAATCGCGGTGATTTTTTGGTTGGAAACGATAAATTGGAAACGACCTGAAACACTTTCTAATTCTGAAAGCAAGCGCAATACTTCTAATTTATCGAGGCCTAATTCCACGGCTGTTCCGAAAATCGCTAATAAATTATAAGCATTGAATGTGCCAATAAGTCTAACCCAAACCTCATTTTCATTAATCTTTAACAACAAACCTGACAATTGATTTTCTAAAATTTGGGCTTTGTAATCGGCATAAGATTTTAGAGCGTAAGTCAATTTTTTGGCGTAGGTATTTTGCAGCATTACCAATCCGTTTTTGTCATCGATATTGGTTAAAGCAAAAGCCGTTTTGGGCAAATGGTCAAAAAATGACTTCTTGACATCTCTGTATTCGGCAAATGTCGGATGGTAATCTAAATGGTCGTGAGACAAATTCGTAAAAACACCTCCGGCAAAGTGCAACCCTTCGGCACGTTTTTGATGAATACCGTGAGAGCTAACTTCCATGAAGCAATATTCAACACCAACGGCATTCATTTCGGCCAAATAATAATTGATGGTTAACGAATCCGGCGTAGTGTGGGTTGCTTTGTATTCAGTATCATCAACCATAATTTTTACAGTGGATAACAAGCCTACTTTATAACCTGCTTTTTTAAATAATTGAAACAATAGAGAAGCAATGGTTGTTTTACCATTTGTTCCTGTGATGCCGACTAATTTTAAGTTTTGTGACGGATTACCATAATAATTGGCTGCCAAAAAGGCTAAAGCTGCATTGGTATCTTTTACTTGAATATAGGTTACACCGGTTACAATAATTTCCGGCAAAGTATCGCAAACGACAACCGTTGCTCCTGAATTTATTGCTTTTTCGATAAAATCATGACCATTGGAAACCGTTCCTCTAATCGCTACAAAAACATCATTCTCCAGAACTTTTCTCGAGTCGAATTCGATTTTACCAATAGTCATTTCGGTCGAACCTTTTACGACTTCGATAGCTACTTTATATAATATGTCTTTTAAAATAATCACGACAATTCGAGTATAATGGTTGTGTTTTTATTGAATGCTGAACCCGGCTGAACAGACTGTCTTTTAACTTTTCCGAACCCGATTACTTTCACTTTCACTTTCATGTTTTCCAAAAGCGCCACAGCATCCATACCGCTCATTCCTTTTACATTAGGAATGGTTTTTCCGTCGGCATTTGATTTCACCGCATATTCATTATAGGCTTTCTCTTGCTTGCCTATTTTTTTGTTTAGATTTTTGATTTCGTTGGTTGATGGTGCATCGGTAAAAATCTTTTGGGCTACACGTTTGAAAACCGGTCCGGCCACATCGGCTCCGTAATAATTGTTCCCTGAAGTATTGGGTTTGTGTACAACCACGATACAAGAATATTTCGGATTTTCTGCCGGGAAAAAGCCCACGAAAGAAGAAATGTAATGTTTTTCGCTGCCGCCGTTTTTACCGTAATTGGCTTGAGCAGTACCGGTTTTTCCGGCCATGGAAAAGTCTTTGGAATACAACTTTGAACCTGTTCCTCTTTTCACCACATTCTCTAAAACCGCTTTCAATTTCATAACCGTTTCATCGGAACAGATTTTCGGATTGATGACTTCTTTATTGTATTTTTTAATGGTTTTGTTCCATTCTTTGATTTCGGAAACGAATTGTGGTTTTACCATTTCACCATTATTGGCAATCGCATTGTACAAAGTCAAGGTTTGCAAAGGGGTAACCGAAACGCCATAGCCAAAAGCCATCCAAGGTAAAGAAATGGCACTCCAATGTTTGTCACCCGGTTGTGGAATATAAGGTCTGCCTTCGCCTTGAAATGGCAATCCTAATGGTTTGTTCAATCCCATTCTGTCTATTCTGTCAACAAATTCTTTTGGATTATTTTTGTAATTCTCATAAACAGCTTGTACTAAAACCGTGTTGGAGGACACTTCAAAACCTCTTCCCAAAGAAATTTTACCATAACCACCTTCATGAGAATCTCTGACTTTTTTACCTCGGTATTCAATGATTCCTCCCCGACTGTCATAAACTTTACTCGTATCAACTTTTCCGTCATCCAACAAGGCAATCATATCTACCAGCTTAAAGGTTGAACCCGGTTCGTGTGATTCGGCAACGGCATAATTCTGTGTTTCAAAATAGGTTGAATCGGTTTCTTTTAATTTGCCTAAATTAGAAATAGCTCTGATTTTACCCGTTTTGGTCTCCATGACAATTACGCATCCGTGTTCTGCTTTGAACTCTTGTAACTGCTTCAACAAAGCATGATGGGCAATATCTTGAATGTAAACATCAATCGTAGAAATCACATCATAGCCATCTTGAGGGTCGATTTCGTTTTGGTCACGAATAGGTTTCCATTGTCCTTTGGCAATTTTTTGCTTAAGAACTTTTCCGTCTTTTCCGTTTAAATATTTTCTGAAAGACCATTCAATTCCTTTTCCATCCGGTTTCCCTTCCGGTGTAATTCTTTCGTAGCCAATGGTTCTTTCGGCAATTTTCCCTATTGGATGTTCGCGAACGGTTTCTTGCTCGGTAATCATTCCGCCTTTATTGGCGCCCAAATTGAACAATGGAAAGCTCTTGATTTTCATGTATTGCGTATAGCTCAAATCACGAGCAACCAACAAATACCTGTTTTTATTGTTTCTGGCCAAAGTCAGCTGAGAATGATAAAAAGAGCTTGGTTTGCCCAACATTTTCGCCAACGAGTCGGCCAATGGTCTTACATTTTTAGCAAAGTCTTCACCTTTTGGTGCCACCGCATCAAATCTGATATTGTAATTTGGGATAGAAGTGGCTAGCAAACTACCGTCAGCAGAATAAATATTTCCTTTATTGGCCGGAATCACGAAGTTTTTAACCGTCCTTTCTTTGGCTAATTTTCGGTAATGATCACCTTCAACCCACTGAATTTTTGTGAGTTTGAACGCAATAGCAAAAGCCATCAGAAACAGACAGAAAGCTACTAAGTAAATTCGGTAAGAGATATGTTTATCTTCTACTGCCATAATTTTTGGAAAAAAGTTTTTTCTACCGGTTTTTTAATTTTTATTTTTTGAGGCGGAACTGAGGAAGGAAAAATATTTCTCTCTTTCATTCTCTCGGAAACGGTCGATTCCATTTTTAATTTCATTAATTCAGAACGTTTGTCGACAAATTCAGAACGCAATTCTTTTACTTCATTGGTCAATTCGGCAATTCTGAAAATCTTCTGGTCGTAACGGTGTTCGTTGGCAATCATCAAAATCGCCAACAAGATTAAAAACACTATGAATCGCCAGTTTTTGGTAGCGTCTTCATTGACTAAAAATCGAGCTTTTAATATGCTGTAAACTCCTTTTTTCATCTGTTTTTAAACTTTTTCTGCTATTCTTAACTTAGCGCTGCGAGCTCTGTTGTTGATTTTAATTTCTGCTTCTGTCGGAACGATTAGTTTCCCTATTAATTTAAACGGCACCGAAAAATTTCCGAAGAAATCGCGTTCCGGTTCGCCTTCAAACATGCCGTTTTTCATGAAACGCTTTACCAATCTGTCTTCTAAGGAGTGATACGAAATCACACTTAATCTTCCTTCAGGCTTCAAGATTTCAAGGGATTGTTCCAAAAATTCTTTGAGCACTTCCATTTCTTGGTTGACTTCAATGCGAATGGCCTGATAGATTTGAGCCAAAACTTTGTTCTTTACTTTTTCGGGTAAATACTTAGCCAATACCATTTTTAACTCCTCAGTTGTATTGATAGTTTTCTTCTCTCTGGCTTCGATGATAGTCCTAGCGATGGCCGGTGCTGCTTTTAGTTCACCGTAATCCAAAAACACTCTTTTTAAATTGGTGTCATCGTATTCGTTAATCACTTTGTGCGCATCGAGTTCATTTTTTTTACTCATCCTCATATCCAAATCGGCATCAAAACGAGTAGAAAAACCTCTTTCCGGCACATCAAATTGGTGAGATGAAACACCCAAATCGGCTAAAATGCCATCAACACTTTTCACACCATGAAATCTCAAAAAACGTTTGATGTATCTGAAATTCTCTTGAATCAACGTAAATCTCTCATCGGGCAAAGTATTGGCCCAAGCATCTTCATCTTGGTCAAAACCGAACAACTTCCCATTCGGTCCTAATCGCTTCAAAATCTCTTTTGAATGACCTCCACCACCAAAAGTCACATCGACATAAATTCCATCGGGTTTGATATTCAAGCCATCGACTGTTTCTTTCAATAAGACCGGATTATGATACTCCATCTCCATCATCATTTATATTTCCCATTACATCTTCCGCTAAATCGGCAAAGTCTATATCGTCTCCTGCAATTGATTTTTCGTATAAATCTTTATCCCAAATCTCCACAATATTTACTGCAGACGACAGTACGATATCTTTTGAAATATGACCAAAAGCCACTAAATCTTTCGGGATTAACAATCGGCCCAAATCGTCTACCTCAACCACTTTTACTCCGGCTGTAAAACGGCGAATGAAGTCGTTATTTTTCTTTACAAATCGGTTGAGTTTGTTGATTTTTTGCATCATCAAATTCCATTCAGTCATTGGATATAATTCCAAACAAGGCTGAAATACAGAACGCTTCAAGACGAAGCCATCTTGAAGAGAATTAGCCAGTTGCTTCTTTAAAGCCGAAGGAATCATGAGTCTTCCCTTGGCGTCAACTTTGCATTCGTATGTTCCGATTATGGAGTTCAATTGTTGTTTATTTTGGTTATCAGCAAAAATATAAAAATTATTACCACAATTTACCACAAAATACCACTTTGTTGATAAGTTTTACCACTTCATTCCTTTTTACTTCAAAATCTAAAGAAATTCAGGTTTGGCAAAATATTGATGAATCTTTAACGAAATCAATTTTGACGAGAAAAAAAAGTATAAAAAACTCATTTTAAGCGTTTTTATTGCAGAAAACAAATTAAATGAACTTTAGAAAAACCAATTTAAAGACTGAAATTGAATGGGTATTTTTTGGAAAAATTATTAACTAAAAACTGCATTTTAGTAGTAAATATTCCTTTGACAACCGAATTTTTATCTATAAAATCATATATTTGTTGCCGAGGTAAAATGTCAAAAAAATTACATGGAAGGAAATTTTAAAAAAGAAGGAAGGTATTCCTATTTCGAAGCCGGAGAAGGCACGCCGATTGTTGTTTTACACGGATTGATGGGCGGATTGAGTAATTTTAACGGAGTAGCCGATTATTTTTCCTCTAATGGCTACAAAGTAGTCATTCCTGAGTTGCCTATTTATACCCAAAATATTTTAAAAACCAATGTTAAGGCTTTTGCCAAATACGTAAAAGACTTTATAACTTTTAAAGGTTTTGACCGAGTGATTTTGTTGGGCAATTCCCTTGGCGGACACATTGCTTTATACCATTCTAAAATGTATCCTGAAAAAGTAGCCGGATTAGTAATTACAGGCAGTTCAGGACTTTACGAAAGCGCCATGGGAGACAGCTACCCAAAACGAGGCGATTACGAATACATCAAGAAAAAAGCAGAAGCGGTTTTTTATGATCCGAAAGTGGCTACTAAAGAAATTGTTGACGAAGTTTTTTCGGTAGTGAATGACCGCATTAAAGTGATTAAAACGTTGACCATTGCCAAAAGTGCTATTCGTCACAACATGGCCAAAGATTTGCCAAAAATGCATGTGAAAACTTGTATTATTTGGGGTAAAAATGACCAAGTGACACCGCCGGAAGTAGCAGAAGAATTTCATAAATTAATGCCTAATTCTGAATTATATTGGATTGACAAATGTGGTCATGCGGCAATGATGGAACATCCTGATGAGTTTAACCGATTGTTACATGAATGGTTAAAAGAAGTTCATTTATAAACAAAAGTCCTTTACGGACTTTTTTATTTTAATACCATGAAAATTACCAGTGCCGAATTTATCATCAGCAATTCTGACGTAAGCAAATGTCCCAAAGAACCTTTGCCGGAATACGCCTTTATTGGTCGTTCTAATGTGGGCAAATCTTCTTTGATTAACATGTTGACCAATAATAAGAATTTGGCCAAAACTTCGGGGAAACCAGGAAAAACTCAGTTAATTAACCATTTTAAAATCAATTTGAATTGGTTTTTGGTCGATTTACCCGGTTATGGTTATGCTCGTGTTTCTAAAAAAACCAAAGAAGTTTTTCAAAAATTCATCACCGATTATTTTGAGAAAAGAGAACAATTGGTTTGTGCCTTTGTCTTGATTGACATTCGATTGGAAGCACAAAAAATTGATTTGGAATTCATCAATTATTTAGGTGAAATCGAAGTGCCTTTCTGCATCATTTTTACTAAAGCCGATAAAATAAGTAAAACTAAAATTGATTCCCATGTTGCGGCTTACCGCAAAGCCCTATTAGCCAATAATTGGGAAGAAATGCCACAATACTTTGTAACTTCATCACTTGAAGCAACCGGAAGAGAAACACTTTTAGAGTTTATTGATGGAGTAAACGCAGAAATGTTTAAAAGCGGAGATTTGTAAAAAAAGAGATCTAATGACCTCTTTTTCTATTTTTTCAACTCTAATTTCTCGGCAAAATAATCACAAAAATCCCTCATGGTGTCCGCCATTTTTTCATCGGTGGTTGCACGTTGAAAAGTATCCGACATCGCAACTAACGTTTGATGAAAGAATTTTTTCATTTCATCTACCGGCATATCTTTGGTCCACAAATCAATACGAAGAGTTTCTTGTGCCTTGCTGTCCCAAATGGAAAGCATCATGGCTTTGGCTTCTTCTTGCTCTACTCCTCCGTCTTGAGCGGTCCAAGTCAGCTTTTCTGGGATTCGATTTTCGTCTAATTCGACGTTAAATTTTATTTCGGATTTAATGGTATTACTCATTCTTTTTGGGTTTGTATTTTGATTTTTCAAATAATTCTTTGGCTTCCATTTTCAGCATATCTTGTAAACTTACTTCGTTATTTTCCATAAACGAGCGAACAATTTGCCAACCCACCCATTGTCCGACTCTACCGGGCGATTCATTGTCAATTTCCAGATAGAATTTAGAGAATGGCGCTACGTTGATAAATCGATTCGGTAATTTAGAATCCGAACTGAAGAGCAAACTTTCTTCAATAAAAAAGCGCCACATATAACTTTCATTTTCTTGACACCAAATAATTTGTTCCGGTAGAAAACCTATTTTTTCAGCATCGGTATGATTGGGAAGCACCAAATCTTTTAAGTACAATTCTTTCCCATAATAAACCATTTCTCCCAATAAAGTCTTGTCTTTTGGGGGCGGAATTTTTCTTATGGCATAACTGGTGACAATATCCGGCATCATCTGTCGCTCTTCGAAATTTTGTCTCAAATATTCGGGAAAAGTATAAAACTTGACCTCTTTACCAAGGTACAATTCCAAAGCGATGATTAATTTATCATTAGCATAAATGGCTTTGCTGGTATAATCCATTTCACCAATTACCGTGTAAACTTTAGGCAAAACAGTTTCAGGGAAATAATATTTTAAATGTTTGAACAAATCCTCAATTTCGTTAGTTTGTTTCTCAAAATCAGGATATTTCTTTTGCACTTCGGTATATAAATCACGCCAGTCCTTGTTTTGCATTTTTTCAATCCAAACCTCATCCGGTGTTCCTTCAGGAAAAAAGAATGGGTATTCTGCTTTCAAAGCAGCCAATTCATTTGGATTAGCTTCAAAAAAAGCCCGGTCAAACCTATCCACTTGCAAGGCAACCGGGATTTCTTCGACAGCCTTTTCTACTTTAGTTTTTTGATCACAAGAAACTAACAAAAAACCCAATGTTAATATTGCAAAATACTTTTTCATTATAGAGAATTAATATGACAAAAATGGAAGTGAAAAGTTTGTGATTTTTTACATTTGCAAATATACGTTTCCGTTTCTAAAAACTTTCATAAAAAAATGGCTAAAAAAAGCAAACTAAAAGTAGGGGAAGTCAATACCTTTATTGTTTCATGGTTAAAGGATTACGCTACAAAAGCAAAAGTGAATGGTTTTGTGATTGGTATTTCTGGTGGAGTTGATTCGGCTGTAACCTCAACCTTGTGTGCTCAAACCGGTTTAACAACTTTGTGTGTTGAAATGCCGATTCATCAAGACCCTACGCAAGTGAGTCGCGGAAGGGAACACATTGAACAATTGAAAAAAAGATTTCCGAATGTTCAAAATATTGAAGCAGACTTGACCGGCGTTTTTGAAACATTTAAGCAAGCGGTACCCAAATCTGATAATGAAACCAAATTGAATTTGTCATTGGCCAATACCCGAGCGAGATTGCGAATGACGACTTTGTATTATTTTGCCGGAATTCATGGATTATTGGTCGCCGGAACAGGGAATAAAGTAGAAGATTTTGGCGTTGGTTTTTATACCAAATATGGAGATGGCGGAGTTGATTTGAGTCCAATTGCCGATTTAATGAAAAGTGATGTATATGCCTTGGGCGAATATTTAGAAATTCCGAAGTCGATACAAAATGCGGCTCCGACCGATGGATTGTTTGGTGATTCAAGAACCGATGAAGATCAATTGGGTGCGAGTTATGATGAATTAGAATGGGCAATGTCTGAAGCCGAAAACAATAAAAAAAGCGATGATTTCACAGGAAGAGAGAAAGAAGTCTTTGAGATTTATAAGAAGTTAAATACAATAAATCAGCATAAAATGACCCCAATTCCTGTATGTATAATCCCAAGTTTTTTAAAATAATCTCAATTCTGTTAACATTTTTCGAATATAATTTTTTAACTTTACAGTAAATTTCTATTAATTTTTTATCAAATACCACAATTATGATAAATGTATGTATTGCGGATAACTTTCCAGTTGTTCACTTTGGAATGAAAGCATATTTCAAAGATCACCCTGAAATAAGCATCGTTTCCAATGTAGGAAATTTTTTTATGGTTCCCGATGCCTTAAGAAACAAAGAAATTGACGTCTTAATCATCGATTTAGAACTTGAAGGACTTAAAAGTATTTATGAAGTCAAGTCAATCATCAGAAATTTCCCGAAGACTAAAGTTATCGTCTTCAGTAGTTTGTCGGAGCACATCTACGCACCAAACGCTATCAAAGCAGGCTGTGCAGGTTATGTTCACAAGACATCAAAGCTTGAGAATTTAGGAATAACCATTGTCAAAGTACACCAAGGACAAATTATCCTAAATGAAGAAATCAAGAGAAACTTAGCATTAATTGCCAAGCAAAACAAATCAGAACGTTTGTACCGCAAACTTTCGAACAGAGAGATTGAAGTGTTGCGTTTCTTAAGCGATGGCAAGAAAAACAATGAAATCGCTAAAATTTTAGCCCTTAACGAAAAAACTATCAGTACTTACAAACTTCGCCTGCTAACGAAGCTTAACGTGACGAACTTGGTTGACCTCGTGAATAAAGCTAAGACTTTGGAAATCGTTTAAAAAATTAAAACCCCGAGATTTCGGGGTTTTTTTATAAGTATGTAGAACGTATTCTGCCTATTTTGTTGGTCAAAGTGACTTTTAATTTATTGTAATCATTAATCATTACTTTGATTTCCTCTAAGTCACTATTCTCTTCTTCTGCGGAGAAACTGTTCATTAAATCAACAATCAATTTATTAATCAGATATTCACGTAAAGAAATTAAAGTTTCGGTAACTAAATTTGTAAGTACTTCTTCAGAATCTTTTTCTTTTACAAAAACCTGCTTTTTTTCCAACCAACCCGCTAATGTATAACGTTCATTTTCCATTATTAAATTTGAAATGAAACTTGAGTGTTCCTCTTCTAAAGTATTCATGTAATTCACTATTTCAAAACTTGGATTATTGACATAATTATGAATCAAATCATTATATATTTCCTGAAATAATGGATTAGTGAAGCTTATTTCATCTTCTTGAAGACTCAAAAAAATACGTTCGGAAATTTTACACTTTATTTTCTCTTTGACTTCAATTTCATTGCCCTCTTCATCAAAATTGACATAGATATTTTCAAAATCTGTTTCTAAATTCCCATACAGAACCAATATATTTATAATACTGATT
Organism: Flavobacterium sp. IMCC34852; assembly: GCF_030643905.1. Taxonomy (NCBI): domain Bacteria; kingdom Pseudomonadati; phylum Bacteroidota; class Flavobacteriia; order Flavobacteriales; family Flavobacteriaceae; genus Flavobacterium; species Flavobacterium rivulicola. Next base: position 81,037 of record NZ_CP121446.1, read on the forward strand.
TCAAGATTTGATAAAATATCTAGTTTCTCTCTGGCTACTTGAACATCATTCTTAACAACCTCAAAAGCCTTTTGTTCGGTCTTAAGTTTCTTTCCGGCTTCCGAAATGTCTTTTTGCACCAATTGCGCTAAAGTATTCAGCAAAACCTGCTCCGAAATATCCATGATACGGGCGGTTTCTTGGATATAAATTTCTCTTTTGATTCGGTCCGGAATTTTGGAAATACTCACGACCATATCGCGAATCAAATCAGCCTTTTTTATCGGATCATTTTTGGCTTCATCCATCAAAAGTGAAGCTTTGAACTGAATAAAATCTTTAGCGTTGTTTTCTAAATAGTGGACTAAATCCTCATAAGAATTTTTTCTGGCGAAACTGTCCGGATCATCACCATCGGGGAAAGTACAAACCTTCACATTCATCCCTTCTTCCAAAATCAAATCGATTCCGCGCACAGAAGCTCTCAATCCGGCCGCATCACCATCAAAAAGCACAGTGATATTTTTAGTCAAACGATTGATTAATCGGATCTGATCGGGCGTTAAAGCCGTTCCGGATGACGCTACTACATTTTCAACACCGGCATGGTGCAACTGAATAACATCAGTATAACCTTCGACTAAATAACAGTTGTTCTGTTTAGCAATGGCTTGTTTAGCGTGGAAAATCCCATACAAAACTTTACTCTTATGGTAAATGTCGCTTTCGGGTGAATTAAGGTATTTGGCTGCTTTTTTATCATTAGTCAAAATCCTACCGCCGAAACCTAAGTTTCTTCCGGACAAACTTTGAATCGGGAACATGACTCTGCCTTTGAAACGGTCGAAATGCTTTCCGTCTTCACGAGTAATGGTTAATCCGACTTTTTCCAAGAATTCTAATTGGTAACCTTTGGCCAAAGCTTCTTTGGTAAAGGCATCCCAAGACTCGGGCGAATAACCCAAACCAAATTTGGCAATCGTTTCATTGGTAAAACCTCTTTCTTTGAAATAAGATAAACCTATAGCTTTCCCTTCTTCGGTATTTAAAAGAGTGTCGTGAAAATAGCTTTTGGCAAATTCCGACACCAAATACATACTTTCTTTTTCGTTGGCTTCGATTTTATCTTCTTGAGAAACTTCGGTTTCTTCAATTTCGATATTGTACTTGTTGGCCAAATAACGAATCGCTTCCGGATAGGTAAAATGCTCGTGTTCCATCAAAAAAGTCACTACACTTCCCCCTTTTCCCGAACTGAAATCTTTCCAAATTTGTTTTACCGGTGACACCATAAAGGAAGGCGAGCGTTCATCCGAAAAAGGACTCAAGCCTTTAAAATTACTTCCGGCACGTTTGAGCTGAACGAAATCACCGATGACTTCTTCCACACGTGCGGTTTCAAATACTTTATCTATGGTTTCGCGGGTAATCAAAATAGATTGTTAGATTGTTAGATTGTTAGAAACTTAAAAAAAATCAAAGAGGGTAAATTTACACATTCAGAATTTAAAATTTAAAATTTAAAATAAAAAAAGATGCTCCATTGCTGAAACATCTTTTCAAAGTATAAACTAACCTAATCAATTTTTAATTAAAGTCGAAACGAACTCCTAATGAAATATTATTTTGCTTGATAGCATTGTCTTTGAACAACGGATTCAAATCGTATTTCAAATACAAACTGGTTTCTCCGTAACCAATATAAGTACTCACGCCGTAGATAAAATCATTGGCATTAAAATCGCCTTTTTCTTTTACGGAAACATCATTTCCGTCTAATTCATAACACAATTTTTGTTTCGATTTTACTCTTAATCCCGCATAACCACCAATTCCGAAACGAACGCTTTCATGGGTTCTGAAGATTTTCTTTCCGTCTTTATCTTTTGCTTTGGTGAAATCAAATTCTAAGTGCATTGGTACCGTTAGGTAAACATTTCTGAAACGAGAATCTTTTAAATTTACCGGACTGGTTTCTAAATTGGTTTGGTTGCCATTGACTACAAACAGGCGATTGTCTGTTGGACGCAAGTTGTTGTACATTAAAGACAGTCCGTATTTTAAATGCAATAAATTGTCGTTTTTGAAAAGGCGTGTATTCGATGTAAAACCCCATTCGTAAAAGTGAGAACCCCAATATCTGTAGTCGGAATTAGCGGCGCTTCCGTCTGTCACTAAATTATTGACACCGGCTGCAAAAACAAACTGCGATGTAGTTCTTCTTTCCCCTCTGCTTTTTCGAATAGAATCATTATTAGTCCAATTCCATTTAACCGTAACCTTATCTTTTCCGTCCGTGATTTTTCCGGCTACTTTTTGGTTGACCAATTCTTTTAACTCTTCCTGAGCAGCGCCAACTCTAGTTTCAATATTTTTGGAACGGATTTCAGCAAATTGTAATTTCTTTTCGTCGGCTTGCTCTTTGGTAATGGTTCCGGCTTCTAATTCTTTGTTCACCGATTCAATTTCGGCCTTTAAAGCTGCTTTTTCTTCTTTGGTTATAGCGTCAATTTTATTGGCAATAAGTTTTACTCTTAATTCAAAACTGGTCTCTTGAACGTCCACTTTTAAAGTGCCTTGCGCAACTGCTTTAGTTACTATCATACTCAGGGCTAATGAGGCATAAATGATAAAATTCTTCATGATGTTTGTGATTTAAATTGTGATTAATGATTGTTAAATTTTAAGGGCAATGTTCAATTATTATTTGATATTGTTGTCACTTATTCGTTATTTCTATTGGCCAAGGCCACTTTAACTTCTTGGTAATTTTTGTTGATTTTTTGAAGCATTTTTTCTCTGAAGGAATATTCCACTTCACCGTCTACTTGAGAAAGTAAGCTTTTGGCATCTACTTTAATATTTGATTTAGAATCCGTTGATTGTTTGCTAGATTTGTCTAAATCAGCCAGTAACAGTTCATCTGTTTTGAAGTTGCCTTCCGGTTTAATAAAAACCTTTTTGGTATTATCAACTTTGATGTAAATATCCTTTTTGTCTTGAATTTTCGGCAGGTCTTTTATCGCGATATCAGACGGATTTTGGAACTCAATAGGCTTGTCTTTGATGATTTGATTTTGATTGGCATTTACTTTTTGATTAACTGTTGCATTTTGATTGTTTTGCTTTTTGTTGATGATTGAACCTCCTTGATTATTGTTGATTGATTGTTGATTTTCTGATGTCGCAACCGCTTCGTATTGTATTGGTGCTTCTACGATTGGATTTTGATTTTTCTCTGTTGCGTTTTGAACTGTGTCAATTTTAGTCTCTGTTCCAACTACAGTATTTATGTTGTTAATTTCTGTTCCATTTTGATTGAACAAAAACAAACCAAGTGTTACGAAAACCAAAATGCTGGCAGCAATAAACAAAAAGCCAAAAGGTTTTTTTGTTTTTTTTTCTTCAGCTACCGAAAGCATAGCATCCAATCGGTCCCAAGCTTGGGATGATGGCTGAATCTCTCTGGCATTCAACTTTTCTCTGAACTGTTTTTCTATTTTATTCGGTTCCATTTTCATAATTTTTTAATTTGGTAACATTCTCCTGCAACATTTTTCGAGCGTGTGATAATTGTGATTTTGAAGTGCCTTCACTGATGCCTAGCATCGTGGCGATTTCGTGATGTTTAAATCCTTCTATCGCATATAAATTGAAAATCATTTTGTAGCCATCGGGCAAACTGTCAATCAAAAACTGTATGTCTTCCACTGAAAATTGACTTTCAATATTATTATGTCTTTCTTCAAAATACGTTTCGTCTTCAATGAACTTTACTTTTTTCTGAACTCTGATAAACGAAATGCATTCGTTAATCATTACTCTTCTGATCCAACCTTCAAAACTGCCTTTGTGTTCAAAATTTTTCAGATTGGTAAACACTTTCATAAAAGCGGTAATCATAATGTCTTCCGCTTGGTGTACATCTTTTATATACTGACGGCAAACACTCAACATTTTCGGAGCATATTTGGAATAAATCTGATGCTGAGCATGGCGATTGTTTTCGATGGCCAACTCGATTAATTCTTTTTCCTCTTTATGTAAGTTGATTACTTTCAAAACTATTGGTTAGTGTTTCTATTGGCATAGACGAGCGTCGTCGAAAAATGGTTGCATGATGATTTGAAAAAAAATCAATTTGAATATAAAAAAAGTAGAAAACATCAATAAAATCAATGCTTTACAGCAGAAAATATTTTTGAAAAAAAATTATTTTTTTCTTTCAATAACATAATTTACCATTAGCGAAAGAGCATCTCTGAATTCAGATTGGGGAAAATTGGAGAGTATTTCAAGGGCTTCTTGTTGAAATTGCATCATTTTTTGTTCGGCATATTGTAAACCGTTTTTGTCTTTGACAAATTGGATGACTTCCTTAACGCGTTTTTTGTCTTTGTTGTGGTTTTTAATTGAATTGATACACCAACTTTTTTCTTTATCGGAACAATTGTTCAAAGCATGAATCAATGGTAAAGTCATTTTTTGTTCTTTGATGTCGATACCTGTTGGCTTACCAATCGCATCATCAGTATAATCGAATAAGTCATCTTTGATTTGAAAAGCCATTCCGATGAGTTCGCCAAATTTCCGCATGGCTTCTACTTGATCCTCATCTTCAGAAACCGATTTAGCACCAAGAGCACAACATGAAGCAATTAAGGTTGCTGTTTTTTTTCGGATTATTTCGTAATAAACGTCTTCTACTATATCTAATCTTCTGGCTTTTTCTATTTGGAGTAATTCGCCTTCACTCATTTCGCGCACAGCGACAGAGATTATTCTGAGCAAATCAAAATCGCCATGATCTATGGAAAGTAATAATCCTTTAGACAATAAATAATCACCCACCAAAACTGCGATTTTGTTTTTCCACAAAGCATTAATGGAGAAAAATCCGCGGCGGCGATTGCTGTCATCTACCACATCATCATGAACCAAAGTTGCTGTGTGAATCAATTCGATTACTGAAGCTCCGCGATAAGTTCTTTCATTAACCTCACCTTTTTCAGAAAGCATTTTGGCCACCAAAAAAACAAACATCGGTCGCATTTGCTTTCCTTTTCGGTTGACAATATAATAAGTAATTCGGTTTAAAAGCGCCACTTTAGAAGTCATCGATTCGTAGAACTTTTTCTCGAAAAGTTCCATTTCATTCTGAATAGGCTTTTTTATTTGCGAAGTAATATTCATTAAAATAACAACCGAATAGCATCGGGCTTTCAAAGATACAATAATGAAAGCGTTTGAAAAAAATATTTACTTTTGATTAAACCTTTTTTGCATTTAATATTCAAACATGAGAACCAAAAAAATAAAAGATATGAAAATTAAAAACCTTATGTTAGGAGCAACATTATCTATGTTCATCCTAAGTTGCAGTAAAGATGACAACAATAGTACTTCAACCGATTTAAACGAAGCTCAAGTTAGTGCCAAAATTGATATGGCCACTGAAGATGTAGCCAAAATTGCCGAAGACCAATACGCACTTCAAGCCAATCCCGGAGCCGGAAGAAGTAGTGAATATGACGTCCAAGCACTTCCCCCTTGTGCCACTGTTGATATCCAATTAACCGCTACTACTTGGACCAGAACCGTAACTTTTGACAACTGTACTTTACCCAACGGAAATGTTATAGACGGAACGATTATCGTAAGCGGAAGTTTGAATTTTGACACCCCATCGCACACTATTAGTTACAGTTTTGTTGATTTTCATCACAACAACATCTTGATAGAAGGCAACAGAACCATAGTGAGAAGCTTACAAAGTACTACTACCTTAGCGGCGGTTCATCCGGTAGCCAATATGTCGATTGATATGACGGTAACTTTCCCTAACGGAAACGTTTACCACAGAGAAGGTAACAGAGTAAGAGAAATGATTGAAGGATTTGGTACTCCAATGGTTTGGGCTGATAATGTGTTTTCAATTTCAGGAAGTTGGACTACTACTTTCCCAGCCGGAACCAGAACTTCAACCATCACAACGCCATTAAGAGTAGAGGCCGATTGCCCACATATTGTTAGCGGAGTGGTAAATACTGTTGGAACCAACAATACAGCAACTTTAGATTACGGAAACGGTGACTGTGACAACCAAGCCACCTTAACAGTTAATGGCAATACCACAACCATCACTCTAGGAAATTAATTTTATTTAAACTTAGTTATAGAAAGAAGAAGCTCCCAAATTTGGGAGCTTTTTTTTATGATTTATTAGCCAATTGACCACAAGCGGCATCAATGTCTTTTCCGCGACTGCGACGTACTTTGGCTACAATATCATATTTGCTCAAAGCTTTGATATAATTATCAATCGCTTCGTCTGAGGCTTGTTGGAATTCCCCATCATCAATAGGGTTGTATTCAATTAAATTGACTTTACACGGAACATATTTACAAAATTTCACAAGAGCATCTATAGAAGCTTTATCATCGTTGATACCTTTCCAAACGACATATTCATAGGTAACTTTGCTTTTTGTTTTTTGGTACCAATACTGCAAAGCTTCTTTCAATTCGGGCAATTGGAAATTTTTAGTGAAAGGCATAATGCGATTTCGGGTTTCTTCTATAGCTGAATGCAATGAAACCGCCAATTTAAACTTGACCTCATCATCCGCCATTTTTTTAATCATTTTAGAAACGCCCGATGTGGAAACCGTAATGCGCTTTGGCGACATCCCTAAACCTTCTTCAGAGGTAATCATGTCAATGGCTTTCATCACGTTGTTATAATTCATCAACGGTTCGCCCATACCCATAAAAACGATATTCGATAACGGACGATTGTAATACAACCGGCTTTCTCGGTCAATCGCCACTACTTGGTCATAAATTTCTCCCGGCTCCAGATTTCGCATTCGTTTCAAACGTGCCGTGGCGCAAAAATTACAATCCAAACTACAACCCACTTGGCTCGAAACACAAGCGGTTGTTCTGGTTTCTGTGGGAATCAAAACACTTTCCACAATTAAACCATCGTGTAAACGAACGGCGTTTTTGACCGTTCCGTCTTCACTGCGTTGCATGGTATCGACTTTGATATGGTTGATAACGAAGTTATTTTCGAGCATCGCACGGGTTTCTTTAGACACATTGGTCATGTCTTCAAAACTATGGGATGCTTTGTTCCATAGCCATTCATAGACTTGATTGCCGCGAAACGCTTTATCGCCATTGGCTACAAAAAAATCGCGCAATTGGGCTTTAGTCAAACTTCGGATGTCTTTTTTCTCGATTTCCATGGCGCAAATTTAGTAATTAGTAATTAGTGATTAGTAATTAGTAGCTATAATCTATAATAAACTGCAGTTTTGATATGCCTTTATAGTTTTGACAACGACATATAATTAGATAACTTTGTAAAAAACAAAACCATGCATTTCCTTTCAGACGAATTAGAAGATTATGTTGCCTTACACTCAGAAAACGAACCTGAATTATTGGCACAACTGAACAAAGAAACCTATCAAAAAATTCTGCAACCTCGCATGTTGAGCGGTCATTTTCAAGGCAGAGTTTTGAGTATGTTGTCAAAGATTATTCATCCGAAGAATGTATTGGAAATTGGCACTTATACCGGTTATGCCACTTTGTGCATGGCAGAAGGTTTAGCTGAAAACGGTGCCATTGACACCATTGATGTAAACGAAGAATTAGTTGATTTCCAACGTAAATATTTTGACCGAAGTGATTGGGGAAATCAAATCATACAACATCTGGGCAGTGCAATTGATATTATCCCGACTTTAAATAAAAAATACGATTTGGTTTTCATTGATGCCGATAAGGACAATTATATCAACTATTTTCATTTGGTAGTACCCATCATGAATAAAGGCGGCATTATCTTATCAGACAATGTGTTGTGGAGCGGAAAAGTTTTAGAAGAAGTGAAACCCAATGATAAAACCACTAAACTTATCATGGAATACAATGAATTATTGAAAAACGATTCGAGAGTAGAAACAGTTTTATTGCCTATTCGTGACGGTTTGACCGTTTCGAGAATTAAATAAAAGTACACAGTTAAAATTACGAAGTACGAAGTATGTATTTTGCGTAGAGTTTGAAACAAATAAATCCTGCAATCGCCCCGAAAGTATACCCAGTTAAGATATCAGTTGGAAAATGTAAACCCAGATAAATTCTGCTATAAGCGAAAATCAATGGGAACAAAAACAACAAATAGGCATGTTTGTAATATCGCTTTAAAATCATAAAAGTCAACACTGTACTAGCCATAGAATTGGTAGCATGACCGGAGAAGAAACTAAAGGAACTACTGGTTTTAACTCGTCTGATAATTTCCCCTATTTCTAAATCATTACAAGGGCGTAAACGCTCAAAACTGTATTTGAAAAGATTTACGGTTTGGTCACAAATGAGAATCATTACAGCGATGAAAAGTACATAGTACCCAAATTTCTTCAAGCCGATTTTCTTTTGCAACCCATAAAAAACCAATAAAAATATTGGCGTCCAATAAAGCTGTTTAGTAATAATTAACCACAACCAATCCCAACGTTCAGAACCTAAACTGTTCAGATAAACCAATAATTCTTTATCGAGGTCAATTATTTTATCCAGCATTAGAATTGTCGTTTGATTGGACCTGACATCGATTCTAAATCTTCGGCTGCTTTGTTGATTTCGGGCAGTATGTTTTCGGAAACATTGCTTTTCACCTTGTCTACTTCATCGGTAAATGTTGAAGTCAACTCTTTTACAGAGCTGTTAATTTCTTGAACATCGGCGCTTTTTTGAATTTCTGATTTGATGTCATTGGTGGCATTTTTCAACTGCGCCATTATTTTACCAAGCGTTCTGGCAATTTCCGGTATCTTATCTGACCCAAAAAGCATCAACGCTATAAAAATGATGAAGATTAATTCGCCGCCGCCTATTCCAAACATATACTGAATTGCTTAATTATGAAGTTGCAAAGTTACAAAGTTCTGTTAATCAAATTTTGATTTTTCAGCTGTTTTTGGCCAAGAATTATTAGACGTATCAATATCGGCAGTTTCTTCCTTAGGATCGACTACAATTTTAGAAACCGCCTTTTTGGTGGCAAAAGTTCGGTTGACTTCTTTATCATTCATTCGCCAAATTTGGGCCGGGAAATAATGATTCTCCGTGGTGCCGTCTTCAAAAGTAATTTCAACAATAATCGGCATCACTAATCCGCCGGGCTTGTTAAAAGTCACTTGGTAGAAATATTTTGGCTCGTTTAATTTGGCTTTTTCTTCGGCACTGAAATTCTTATTCACATAATCCTCCAAGGCTTGAAAATCTTCAATTTTGAAAGGTTTATTCAATTCCGGTTTATATGAAGAGCTGCCTTCGGCTATCATGTAAACCATCGGACCGTTGCGAGAATCTCTGCGACGTCTGGTTTTCATAAAATCGCTAACCTCTTTCGAAGCTTCATTGCTAACAAAATATTTTTTTACTTCTTTGATTCCGATATCATTATAATCTGTAGTATAAAACCAACCTCTCCAAAACCAATCTAAATCAACAGCCGAAGCATCTTCCATCGTTCTGAAAAAGTCTTCAGGAGTTGGGTGTTTGAACTTCCAACGATTGGCGTAGGTTTTAAAAGCATAATCAAACAAATCATGACCCATAATGGTCTCACGCAAGATATTTAAGGCTGTAGCCGGTTTTCCATAGGCATTGTTTCCAAACTGACGCAAACTTTCCGAATTGGTCATAATGGGTTCTAAACCGGTTTGGTCACCGCTCATGTACGGAATAATATTTTTGGCCGGACCACGACGGGTTGGGAAATTAGGGTCGAATGTTTTTTCGGCTAAATATTCCATAAAAGAGTTCAATCCTTCGTCCATCCAAGTCCATTGACGCTCATCGGAATTGACAATCATCGGGAAGAAATTGTGTCCAACTTCGTGACAAATAACACCCAACATGCCGTATTTGGTTTGGTCTGAATATCTTCCTGATTCATCCGGGCGTCCGAAATTCCAACAAATCATTGGATATTCCATGCCTTGGTCGCGGGCATTTATTGAAACTGCTTTTGGATACGGATAATCAAAAGTGTAGCTTGAATAGCTTTTTAACGTATGAGCTACCATAAGCGTAGAATATTCACCCCAAAGCGGATTGCCTTCTTTCGGGTACAAAGAAATCGCCATCGAAGTAGTGCTTCCGGTTTTAACAGCCATCGCATCATAAATAAACTTTCTGGAAGTTGAAATTCCAAAATCACGAACATTTTCCGCTTTGAATTTCCAAGTTTTTTTCTTGGCTGAAAAGCCTTTTTCTGCTGCTTCGGCTTCAGCCTGCGTTACCACCACAACCGGTTTATCAAAAGACTTTTCGGCTTCGGCATATCTTTTTAATTGTTCCGGAGTAAAAACTTCGCTTCTGTTTTGCAAAGTTCCGGTAGCTTCCATAATATGATCGGCAGGAACAGTAATGTTGACTTCATAATTACCAAAAGTCAGTGCAAACTCACCCGAACCCCAAAATTGCATATTCTGCCAACCTTCGACATCACTATAAACTGCCATTCTTGGGTAAAATTGGGCCAAAACGTACAAGTTATTACCATCTTTTTCAAAATGCTCATAGCCTGAACGACCGCCATCTAAAATGTAATTGTTGATGTTGTACCACCATTTGATAGAAAAAGTAATTTTTTCTTTGTTTTTCAAAAGCTTAGGCAACTCTATACGCATCATGGTTTGGTTGATGGTATAGGTCATTGGATTGCCTTGAGCATCTTTGACGTATTCGATTCGGAATCCGCCATCAAAATCTTCTTCTAAATATTTTCTGGAAAAGGCTTGGGCCGAAATTGCCGGATCGGTTTTATTGCTTTCCACCAAAGGCGAATTGGAATTTCTGGCTTTTTCATTTTGGTCTAATTGTACCCAAAGATAATCCAATGATTCCTTAGCATTGTTAGTGTAAGTGATGGTTTCGGTACCGTATAACTTTTGGTTTTTGTCATCCAGTTCTACATCGATTTTATAATCGGCTTGTTGCTGATAATATTCCGGTCCGGGCGCGCCTGAAGCTGTACGATACATATTGGGCGTGGCCAACAAATCGTACATTTGTTTAAATTTATCCGGATTTCTTTCTTCTGATTTGGTTGCTTTTGGTGCTTCTTGAGCTTGGGTTAAACCCATAACAAACAACCCTAAAATTGATAAAACCTTAGTTTTACGATTCATAGCCTAACTTTTTTTAGGTCATAAATGTAAAGAAATTTAAATTGATGGAATAAACCGTAAATTATTTTAACATTCCTTTAGTGATTGACGAAGACAGTAAAAGATTCTGTTTCTTACCGTTATTGTTAAATTGGATGATATTTTGCTGTTCGGAATGAACCTCTGTCAGTATAGAATTTTCAACTTGAATGGAGGAAATTTTTATTATTTCTTTGATACTTAAATAACAAATAACCACGTTACTCTCAACTTCACTGCTAATATAATTATAGGCTTTTGGCTTTCCGTTAATGGTTAGTTTGAAATTTTCGTTCAAATATTTTTTCAGCAATGCGGTATCTTCGGGGGTTTCTTTTTCGGTCCCGATATTGGTGTTTTTTTTATAGGCTTTGGTTACAGCTTCGTTTAAATCATCCATGAAAATTCGCGTTGTAATTTCTACTCTTTTTTTCTGCGGCACAAAATCAATTTGATAAATCGCCACATAAAAACGATGCGCTGCCATCGAACTCAATCCGAAAAAAAACAATAACAAAACAACCGATTTAAATATTCTTTTCATCTTGTAAACTATTATTTGTCGGTAGATTTTATTATGTCTAAATAAGTCGTGACCAACTCACTCATCCTGAACTCTGCCATGCCTTTGTTTTTCTCGTTGATGAGTGTAATCAATTTAGTATCATCAACTATATAATATAGAAATCCTTTGACATGTTCTTCGGGAATTTTGAGTTTTTCAATGAAATAGTCATTCGTAAACTGGTTCTCAATTTTAACCATCATTCGTTCTTTTTTCTCTATTTCAAGTTCTTTTTGCAGCATGGCTTTTCTTCCGCTGATAGCATTTAATATACCATCAACACTCATGCCGCCTAAAGGAATTAATAATGGGCTGTACCAATGAAAAGACTCGGCTGTTCTGAGTCTTCGTTCTGCCGGAGTATATTTTTTGGCCGGTTTTTCCAAAATCCGAAGAGAAACTGCATTGATGTGACTGTAATCTTTGATTTCTACTTCAGACAAATCAATCGTTTTTGGGGTCAAAGTGGTTACCAAAAGTGGTTTGGACAAATCCGCTTCGCTGATGACAATTTTTTGCGTTTCAATTTGCAAACTTTTAAATTCTAGTGTATCGCCCACTTTAACAAATAGAGAATAATTGCCTATTTCATTTGAATTGGTAACTGTTTCCGAACGAAGATTAAAGATATTGACTTCTCCCAATTCTTTGATAGGACATATAATTTTTCCTCTCAAAAAAGTCAGTTCAGTCGATTGACAAAATCCGACACTTTGAATTAATACAAATAGGAAGAAAAATTTAAACTTCATTCTATTGGGTTTTTGAACTTCAAAAATACTAACTATTTATCTTCAGCCTTTAATAAATCTGCATATTTTATAGCCAATTCGGCCAATACAAATGTGGCCATGGTTTTGTTTTTCAAATTCATAGCATTCACAAATCCGGAATCTTCCACTACATAATACCAAAAGCCTTTAACGTACTCTTCGGGGATTTTTAATTTTTTTACAAAATAATCCATGCTGAATTGGTTCTCAATTTTCTGAAGCATCGTTTCTTTTCTTTCTACCTCCAGTTCTTTTTGCAGCATGGCTGTTCGTCCCGACATCCAATTAAACAATGGATCCAAACCGGCTGATGCTCCTGAACTTCCGTTGGTATTGCCCGAAATCCCATCCCCAGAAGCTGTGCGTAATTTTCTTTCTGCCGGTGTGTAGTGTTTGGTATTTTGCGAAATAATACCCAAGGAAACCGCATTGATGTTTTTGTATTGCTTAATGACTAACTCGTCTAATTTATTGACCATAGGTTCTAATTTTACCAAAAATAAATCCTTGTCAAAATCCTCTTGAGAAACCACTATTTTCTTGCTTTTGATTTGTATTGCGGAGAACATCAAAGTATCACCAACACTGACTTTCAACGTAAAATAGCCTTCTTTTTCGGTGGCGGTTGCGGCATTACTTTTAAGATTAATGATATAAATTCCGTCTAAATCGACTGATTCCGAAACGACTTTCCCTTTTGAGGTTTTTACAATATTGTTTTGAGCAGTGGCCACAGTAACGGTCAAAAGCAAACCTATTATTTTAAAAAAGTAATTCATAACGGCGATTAGATTTGGTAAAAATATCTTAGAGCTTTCCTAAATAAATGCCAACGGCTTGGTAATTTTTTGTTAAATAAAAGCGGTAAAAACACTACTTTTGGAGGAGAATCAACTGTAAAATGAAAAAACTAATTATTGCCAGCACATCCACCGTTCACGGTGGCACTTATTTGGATTATTTATTACCCACTTTAGAAAATCACTTCAAAGATTGCCGAGAGATACTTTTTATTCCTTATGCACGTCCCGGAGGGATTTCTCATGAAGATTACACTGCCAATGTTCGTTTGGCTTTCGCCAAAATAAACAAAACCGTCAGAGGATTACATGAATTTGAAAACCCAATTGAAACTATTCAAAAATCACAAGGCATCTTTACCGGCGGCGGCAATACTTTTTTATTGGTTACCCAATTGTATCAAAACAATATCATGGAAATTTTAGCCCAAACGGTTGAAAACGGAACGCCCTATTTAGGGTCAAGCGCCGGAAGTAACATTACCGGATTGACGATGCAAACCACCAATGACATGCCCATTATTTATCCTCCGAGTTTTTCAACCTTGGGATTGATTCCGTTTAATTTGAATCCGCATTATTTAGATCCGGACACAAACAGCAAACACATGGGCGAAACAAGAGAAACCAGAATCAAAGAATTTCATGCGTTTAACACCACTCCGGTTTTAGGATTGCGTGAGGGAAGTTGGCTAGAGGTTACAGGAGACAAAATAACCTTGAAAGGAAGTCTGACAGCTCGATTATTCAGACAAAATGAAACTCCGACAGAATTGGAACCCGAAAGTGATTTGTCTTGGATTAAATAAAAGCTGCGTTAGCGATTGTAGCAAGTACCTTGTACTGCGGAAAGCGCGACCCGAAGGGAAACGCCCTAAAAATAAAAAACCCCAAACTTTCGTTTGAGGCTTTCAGAGCGGAAGACGAGGCTTCCCGAAATATCGGGATAAACTTCTCGCCACAACATAAAAGAAAAAAGTCCCAAACTTTCGTTTGAGACTTTCAGAGCGGAAGACGAGGCTCGAACTCGCGACAACCAGCTTGGAAGGCTGGAGCTCTACCAACTGAGCTACTTCCGCATTTGTGAGTGCAAATATATAGAATAAGTTTGCTTTGATGCAAATTTTTTTTCAGAAAAAATATTGAAGAAAGTTTCATTGTTTATAAACCATAGAAAACCATTTAGTTATAAAAACAGATGATGCCTACCATTAGAAAAATTTCGGCCCAAGAGGCAATTATAGTACGTCATCCTGTTCTCAGAGACGGAAAACCGATAGAGAGTTGTCACTTTGATGGTGATGATTTGACGACCACACAACATTTTGGTCTGTATGAAAGTGAAATTCTTCAAGGTGTTATTTCACTTTTTGAAAACATTCATCCTCTTTTTGAAGAAAAATATCAAATGCAAATCAGAGGTATGGCCGTTTTGGAAAACAATCAGGGCAAAGGTTTCGGAAAACTACTGGTTACGCACAGTGAGCAAATATTAAAAACTAAAAAAACCGATTTGATTTGGTTCAATGCTCGTGAAAATGCCGTTGGTTTCTACCAAAAAATGGGATATGAAATTATTGGAAACTCATTTGATATTCCAAACGTTGGGATACATTATGTAATGTGGAAAAAACTAGGACGCTAACTTTGAGACAATATCTTGTTTGGCTGCAGGATGATAAATAAACAAACAAGATTTGTCCTTAATCACATTAATGATTTTTTGGTTCATTTCCACCGGAACTGCCGGACAACCTTGACTTCTGCCTAACCTTTTGTTTTGTTTGATAAAAGATTCGGAAACATAATCGGCGCCGTGCATAACTACCGCTCTTTCTCTGGCTTTATCGTTTAATCCTTTTTGCAAACCGTCTAATTTTAAAGACATACCGTGTTTACCGTTGTATATTTCCGCTGTGGCATAAAACCCTACACTGCTTTTAAAAGATTCGGCTTGGTTTGAGAAAGCTTTGGCAAATTCTTCCCCTGTATTTCTGCCGTGCGCAACTAAAGTTTGAAACAAAACTTTCTGTTGGTCTAAATCAATTACCCAAAGTCTTTTAGCTGTTGAAGACAAACTAAAATCAACAATGGTTAAAATGTTTTTTTGAATGAGTCCTTTTTCTTTCAAGTAATTAAAGCCGTCCAAAGCTAAATTAAAGCTCTCAAAACTGGGCAACGCAAACGAATTGGCATCTATTTGACTGTAAACAGATACATTTTCTGACGCCTTTTTTTCCGTAGGTTCGAAGGGATTGGTTTTCGGATTTGTTTTGTCGGGAAAGCTGTTGAAAGACATCAACAACAAGAAAAACAACAAAGAGAAAAATTTATAATTCATTGACTGCTATAGGTTTACTATTAGACATGGGTTGGACAAATATATAGTATATTTTAGCAAAACCAAATTATTTCGGTTTTATTAAGCAAATTTTAATCTTTTTTAAATCTGTAGAAATCAATGGGTTTTATTCGAGCAAAGGTTGTAAGTCTCAATTAAATAATTACTTTTGTTTGTCAAACAAAATCATCAATGCCTAAAAAGTCCTACTTTTTTATCACCCTTTTTTTGCTTTTTCCCTGTTTAGTTTTTAGCCAAAAAAAAACGCTTCAAACCCGTTCAACAGATACTAAAATCATTATTGACGGTAAATTTGATGAGTCTGCTTGGAAAGACGCTGAAGTTGCTACCGACTTTCTGATGATTGAACCGGATAACGGCAAACTAATAGCTGACGCAAAAAAGACTGAGGTTAAAATCATTTACGACAACAGTGCCGTATACATTGCTGCTACGATGTATGATGATGAACCCAATAAAATTTTAAAAGAGTTTACTTTGAGAGATGATTTTGCCGTAGCCGATCATTTTGGTGTTTTGCTTAATGGTTATAATGACGGTCAGCAAGAATTTCGATTTTTCGTCAGCGCAGCCGGTGTCCAACAAGATGGCGTGTATACAGAATCCTATGGCGAAGATTTTTCTTGGGATGCTATTTGGGACAGTCATGTTGAAATTACCAACTTTGGCTGGACCGTTGAAATGAGAATTCCCTATGCAGCACTTCGTTTTCCGCCGGAAAAAAAACAAACTTGGGGCTTGAATTTTTACCGTGAAATCCGCCGTGATCGCCAACAATATTCTTGGTCGCTTTTAGATCGAAAAATTGAAAACGAAAGTATTCAAGCCGGCGTCTTGGAAGGCATAGAAAACATTGAAACCCCTACTCGTTTGTTTCTGATTCCTTACGCTTCTCAATATCTTTATTCGAATACTTCCCAAAAAACTTACGGAGAATTTCGTGGCGGAATGGACATCAAATACGGCATCAACGACGCTTTTACCTTGGACGCAATTTTGATACCCGATTTTGGTCAGACTAAATTTGACAATGTAGAATTGAACCTGACGGCTTTTGAACAACAATTCGCCGAAAACCGTCCTTTTTTTACAGAAGGAACAGATATGTTCAGCAAAGGCGATTTGTTGTACACCAGAAGAATTGGAGAAACGCCTGATTATTTAACCGTAGCCGATAATGAAACCGTTTTAGACCAACCCAGTACTATCAGACTTATTAATGCTTTCAAAGTTTCGGGCAGAACAAAAAGCGGATTGGGTATTGGCGTACTGAATGCTGTTTCGGAAAAAACAAGTGTTCACATCAGAAACAATGACACTAACACAACCCGACTCGAAACCCTATCGCCTTTAACCAATTATAATGTATTGGTGCTCGACCAACGGTTTCGCAAAAACTCTTCTGTTTCGCTTGTTAACACCAATGTAACTCGTAACGGAGAATTTAGAGATGCCAATGTTTCGGCTTTGGTTTGGGATTTGAATACGAAGAAAAACACCTATAATATTTCAGGGAATTTCAAGTACAGTTATATCAATAATTATTTTGATCTTGAAGATAAAAAAGGCATCAGTTCTTATTTCAATATTGGAGAAACTAGTGGTAAATACCGATACAGTATAGGTGGCGTTTATGCATCTGATGATTTTGACAATAATGATTTAGGCATCAATTTTCAAACACATTATCACGGATTTTATGCCAACTCGAGTTACCGAATTGTAAACCCAAACAGCGTCTTCAATACTTTCTTTGCCAATTTAAATTCTTACACCGAATTTGACAACAGAACCGGCAGAATCCAATCAGGTTACATGCGTTTGAACTTTAACACTACCGATAAGAAAAATGATTACTTCGGCTTCGGAGCTACTGTTAATCCTTTAAAAGTTTACGATTTTTACGAACCGCGCTCTTTCAACGAAGAACGATTTGTAACCATACCGGATAATTACAATGCTTACTTCTATTTTTCAAGCAATTATAACCGAAAATGGGCATTAGACATCAATCCGTTTGTCACAAAGTTCAATGAGAAAGGACGCATGAATTACGGATTTGTTTTAAGTCCGAGATATCGTTTCAGTGACCGATTGTCTTTGGTTTACAACTTTACTTTCAACCGACAAAATAATAATATCGGTTGGATTGCTTTTGATGAAAATAACAATACCATTTTCGCCCGAAGAAACCGAATTACATACACCAATACAATACAAGGCAAGTATTCTATCAACAACAAAATGAACTTTAACCTAAATGTCCGCCACTATTGGTCATTTGTAACCAATCATGACATCCTGACCTTACAAGATGATGGTGGATTTATTCAAAATACTACATACACCGAAAACCGAAATTCAAACCTCAACCTTTGGAACTTAGATTTGACTTATTCTTGGTGGTTCGCTCCGGGAAGTCAAGTTTCTGTTTTATACCGAAATAATTCGGCTTTGTTCAGCCGAGAATTTGACCGCCAGTTTGAATCTAATATACGCGATGCGGTAAACAATGAGAATTTAAACCACGTTTTCTCCATTAGCATCCGCTATTTTATTGATTATAACACCGTGAAAAATTCTAAATTCTACAAATCTTTCACCAAACCCAAGGAAAGGATTCACTTCTAAAAATCAAATTTTAGCCTTACCTTTGTTCTTCACCTTAGGCAAAAAGCCAAGTTACAATTAATACATTTTTTTTCGATGAATAAGAAAGTAATTCTGATGATTTTAGACGGTTGGGGAAAATCACCCGACCCGAAAGTTTCCGCCATTGACAACGCCAATGTTCCGTTTATAAACGGTTTATATAAACAATATCCCAATGCCCAACTCCGAACCGACGGCCTAAACGTAGGCTTACCCGAAGGTCAAATGGGGAATTCCGAAGTCGGTCACATGAATCTTGGTGCCGGAAGAATTGTATATCAGGATTTAGCCAAAATTAACTTGGCTGTGGCTCACAAAACTATGGCACAAGAAAAACCTTTGGTTGCTGCTTTTCAATACGCTAAGGACAATAACAAAGCCGTTCACTTTTTGGGATTGGTTTCCGATGGTGGCGTGCATTCGCATACCTCTCATTTGCGCAGTTTGATTGATGTTTCACAGGATTTCGGTCTTCAAAAAGTTTTTGTTCACGCCTTTACTGATGGTCGCGATGTAGACCCAAAATCAGGTAAAAAATACATCCAAGATTTAGAAAATTATATTCAAAATACTTCGGCTAAAATTGCTACCGTTATTGGTCGTTATTATGCCATGGACCGAGACAAACGTTGGGAACGCGTAAAACTCGCTTATGATTTACTAGTAAACGGCACGGGAAAACACAGCACCAATTTGGTCCAAGACATAGCCGAGAGTTATGCCGAAAATATAACCGATGAATTTATCCAACCTTTAACGGCGGTGGATTCGAATGACCAACCATTGGCCACTATTCAAAACGATGATGTGGTGGTTTTCTTCAACTTCAGAACTGATAGAGGAAGAGAATTGACCGAGGCGCTTTCGCAAAAAGATTTCCACGAATTCAACATGCACAAACTCAATTTATACTATGTGACGATGACCAATTACGATGACACTTATGAAAATGTACACGTGATTTATGACAAAGACAACATCACTGAAACGTTGGGCGAGGTATTGGAAAAACATAATAAAACCCAAATTCGCATAGCCGAAACCGAGAAATATCCGCATGTAACTTTCTTCTTTTCGGGCGGAAGGGAAATTCCGTTTAGAGGTGAAACCCGCATTTTGAGAAACTCTCCTAAAGTAGCCACTTACGATTTGCAACCCGAGATGAGCGCTTACGAACTCAAAGACGCTTTGGTTCCCGAATTACAAAAAGGCGAAGTAGATTTCGTTTGTTTGAACTTTGCCAATGGCGACATGGTAGGTCATACCGGCATAATGGAAGCCGCAATTAAAGCCTGTGAAGCCGTTGACATTTGCGTAAAAGAGGTCGTTGAAACGGCTTTAGCTCATGATTATACCACCATCATCATAGCCGATCACGGTAATTGTGAAACCATGATAAACCCTGACGGTTCGCCAAACACTGCGCACACCACCAATCCGGTGCCGATTATCATGGTCGATAAAGACCATATTCGTGTTCACGATGGTGTTTTAGGCGATATTGCTCCGACCATTTTAGAACTCATGGGCATTCCAAAACCTGAAGTCATGACCGGAAAATCACTTTTGGTACGATTATAAAAAAATCCCCTCAATTGAGGGGATTTTTTTTATTTCAACATTTCATAATAACTTCTTTCAATACTTTCCTGATGGGTTGGGTGTGCAATTTTGACCATTTCGGCTATACGTTGTTTTAAGGTTTTGCCATATAAGTTGGCAATGCCGTTTTCAGTAATGATATATTGCACGTGGGAACGGGTAGAAACTACGCCGGCGCCTTGTTTTAAATAAGGAACAATTCTGCTTTCGCCTCTTTTGGTGATGGACGGTAATGCAATAATCGCTTTTCCGCCTTCGCTTAAGGAAGCGCCACGGATAAAATCCATTTGACCACCAACACCGGAATACATTTTGGCTCCAATAGAATCGGCACATACTTGTCCGGTCACATCAACTTCAATCGCAGAATTGATAGCTACCATTTTGGGGTTTTTACGAATACGAGCCGTGTCATTGACCATCGAAGATTCCTTCATTTCTATAAACGGATTGTCATTGACAAAGTCATACAAGCGTTTGGAACCAATCAAGAAAGTAGCTAAAACTCTACCTCGCAAAGTGCCTTTGTAATTACAATTGATAACGTCACTTTCTATCAAATCAATCACACCGTCGGAGAACATTTCGGTGTGTAAGCCTAAATCTTTGTGGTTTTTTAATTTACTTAAAGCCGCATTCGGAATAGAACCAATACCCATTTGTAAAGTGCTTCGGTCTTCAATTAAGGAAGCTACATACTCGCCTATTTTCTCTTCTTCTTTGGAAAAAGGCGTTGGTGCGTGACCAAAAATGGGTTCGTTGACTTCTACCAAATAATCTATTTCGGAGACATGCAAAATCCCGTCGCCAAACGTTCTCGGCATTTGCGGATTGACTTGGGCGATGACAATTTTGGCATTTTCAATCGCCGCCACTGTGGCTTCTACTGAAACACCCAGCGAACAATAACCGTGTTTGTCCGGTGGTGAAACGTGGATAAAAGCTACGTCAATCATCAATACTTTTTTACGAAACAGATGTGGCAACTCGCTCAAGAAAACCGGAGTATACGAACCGTTTCCGGCGGTTAACGTGTGGCGAACATTGGCACCGATAAAGAAAGAATTAACATGAAAACTATCGGCTAATTCAATATTGGCATAAGGTGCCGGACCTTCGGTGTGCAAGTGACAAACCTCAACATTCCGAAGTTCTGCGGCTCTGTCGGCTAAGGCTTTGGTTAAAACGGTTGGTGTAGCCGCCGCTGCTTGAACATAAACCCTATCATTTGATTTTACTACTTTGACTGCTTCTGCAGCCGTAACATATTTACTCATACCTGAAAATTTTGTTCAAAATTATGTCGGAATACCCTATAAAAATATGACATTTCTCATGAGAGAAGATTTAAATAATTTATAAATAAAAGTTAAAATTTCAATATTGATAGTATTACTATTATATTTGCATCAAATATTATTGATATGAATTCAATACTCTCTAATTTGAAAATTCAGGTAAATGAAAAAATTTACGTGAAAGACCCGGAAACCTCAACGCTTGGAAAAAAAATCATTCAAGAAAGCATCTTGTTAATTGATGAAGTTGGTTTTGAAGATTTCACCTTCAAAAAGTTGGGTGAGCGAATTGGCTCAAATGAAAGCTCGTTGTACCGCTATTTTGAAAACAAACACAAATTATTACTCTATTTGTCGTCTTGGTATTGGGGTTGGATGGAATACCGAATGGTTTTTTCTACCTCAAACATTGTTGACCCTATGGAAAAACTCAAAAGAGCTATTACCATAGTTACCGAAAAAATTGAAGATGACTCAACCACGCTACACATCAATGAATCGGTTTTGAATAAAATTATTATTGCTGAATTTACCAAAACACTCTTGACCAAAGAAGTGGATACCGAAAACAAGGAAGGTTTCTTTTTGGTTTACAAAAGAGTAATTAACCGCATCATTGATATCATCCAGGAAGTCAATCCGGAGTATACTTATGCCAAAACCTTAGCTTCTTCTATAGTTGAAGGTTCTTTGCACCAACATTTTCTGAAAGATCATTTAAAAACGATTACCAACTGTAACGAGAACAATTCTCCAACCCAATTTTACATTGATTTGGTTCAAAAAACTTTAACTAATTAGTTATGACACTTACTGCTTCACAAAGATTAATCAACCTACTGAAACTCGACCGAAAAGATATTTTACAAGTCTTTTTTTACGCCATTTTTGCCGGATTGGTCAGTTTGTCTTTACCACTCGGAATTCAAGCCATCATTAACTTGATTCAATCCGGAAGAGTCAGCGTATCTTGGATTGTGCTCGTTTTCATAGTGATTGCCGGAGTTGCCTTAGTCGGAATTCTGTCACTAATGCAATTGCGCATCACTGAAAATTTACAACAAAAAATATTCATTCGCTCTTCGTTTGAGTTTGGATTTAGACTGCCGAAAATTAGAACCGAAGCGCTGCACAACCAATATCCGCCTGAGTTGGCCAATCGTTTTTTTGACACATTAACCATTCAAAAAGGCGCTTCAAAATTGTTGATTGACTTTTCCTCGGCATTACTGCAAATTGTATTTGGAATTATATTGCTGTCGTTATACCATCCGTTTTTTATCTTCTTTGGAATTTTTCTGATTCTTTTACTGTACATTATTTTTAGATTCTCTTTTAATTCCGGTTTGTCAAGCAGTTTGAAAGAATCGAAATTCAAATATAAAGTGGTAAGTTGGTTACAAGAAATGGCGCGAAATAATTTCAGCTTTAAAAAGTCATCCAATTTCGACTTTGCTTTAACCAAAAACGACCGTTTAGTTTCGGAATACCTAATCCATCGTGAAAGACATTTTGGGGTTATCAAAAGACAATTCACCCAATTGATTGTTTTCAAAATCATCATCACTGCAGGATTATTACTCATTGGCGGCTATTTGGTTTTAAACCAAAAAATGAATATTGGTCAATTCGTTGCGGCAGAAATCATCATTTTATTGGTCATCAATTCTGTTGAAAAAATTGTAATCGGATTAGAAACCTTGTACGATGTATTGACTGCTGTAGAAAAAATTGGTCAAATAACCGACTTAGAAATAGAAGAATCATCGGCTAAATCAGCGGATTATTGCTATACCAACATTCAATTGGCGGCTGAAAATTTAAGCTATAAATTTCCTGACTCAACGAATTATGTTTTAGAAAAGATTAATCTGACCATCGAGCAATCGGAAAAAATATATTTGGAAGGATTAAACGGCTCGGGCAAAACCACTTTAATTCGTATTCTTTCCGGGTTGTTAAAACCAACTTCGGGTTCGTTTTATATCAATGATGATACTTATCGAAAAATTGATTTAGAACAATACCGCTCGCAAATCAGCACCATTATAACGGGTGAAACTCCTTTTGAAGGAACGATTCTGGAAAACATCACTTTCAACAATCCATTGATTTCTCAAGAAGATTTAAAATGGGCGATTGAAAGTGTGAATTTGGGTGATTTTATCAAGTCGTTGCCCAAAGGTTTGGATACCAAAATATATCCCGAAGGCAAGCAGTTGTCTTCTTCCAATGCACAGAAAATCCTTTTGGCCAGAAGCATTATCAACCGACCTAAAATTCTGTTCTATGAAGATGCATTAGACAAAATGGATAATGATGCGGCCAAAGAAGTCATCGATTTTATTACTTCAAATGACAATAAATGGACCTTAATTGTTTCCTCTAAAAACGACTATTGGAAACAAAAATGCACCCGAAACATCATTATGAACGAAGGAAAAATCATTAACGATACTAAAAAATAATTACGATGCTCAACATTTCCAACAACAATCGAATTGGCGAAAGCATAGAGAAATACAGCACTTTTAAAACGCTGAGCAACCGACCGCATTACAAAATTTTAAACAAAATCATAATCGGAGTTTCGCTATTGGGTTTACTGATCTTGTTTTTGCCCTGGACACAAAATATCTCAGGAACAGGCGCCGTGACAACTTTAAAACCGGATCAAAGACCGCAAACCATCCATTCTGCTATTGCGGGACGAATTGAAAAATGGTATGTCAAAGAAGGTGATTTTGTGCAAAAAGGCGATACGATTCTCTTTATTTCGGAAACCAAAGAAGATTATCTCGACCCGAATTTGGTCAAAAACACCGAAAGCCAACTCAAAGCTAAAGAGCTGGCCGGAAAATCTTATGGTGGTAAAGTTACTTCGTTGGCAGCCCAAATTGCCGCAATCCAAAATGAACGCCAATTAAAACTGCAACAAGCCCAAAATAAAATCAAACAATCCCGATTAAAAGTCAAAAGCGACAGCATGGATTTGGTAGCCGTTCGAACTCAAATAAAAATCGCGACCACACAATTCAACCGTTCGGTGGCTTTAAACAAAGAAGGTTTAAAACCTATGACCGATGTTGAAGAAAAACGCTTGAAATTACAAGAAACCGAAGCCAAGATTATCACACAAGAAAACAAGCTTTTGGCCAGCGAAAACGAATTGATTAATGCCAAAGTAGAAATCAACCGCATCATCGCCGAATACAATGAAAAAGAGCAAAAAGCCCGAAGCGACCAATACACGGCACTCAGCAGTCAGTATGACACGGAAGCTCAAGTCAACAAGCTCAAAAACCAATATACCAATTACCAAATTCGAAACGGCATGTATTACATCAAAGCGCCGCAAAGCGGTTATGTCAACCGAGCGTTACAATCGGGTATTGGTGAAACAATTAAAGAAGGCACTCAAATTGTAAGCATCATGCCGGCGAAATATGATATTGCGGTAGAGACTTTTGTTACACCAACCGATTTACCATTATTGCACAAAGGTGAAAAAGTGAGAATTTGGTTTGACGGTTGGCCTACTATTGTTTTCTCGGGTTGGCCCAATATGTCTTATGGTACTTTTGGCGGAAAGATTGTGGCCATTGAAAACTTTATCAGTGATAACGGAAAATTCAGGGTTTTAATTGCTCCTGATGAAAATGATGTGCCTTGGCCAAAACAAATCAGCATCGGTTCGGGAGCGCAAACCTTGGCTTTGTTAGACAATGTGCCCGTTTGGTTTGAAATTTGGCGAACGCTCAATGGTTTTCCACCAAATTATTACCAACCTAAAAACAACCTTCAAAAAGACAAAAAGTAATGAAATCAATCCTTTTAGGTTTTTTATTTTTGGGATTCACGGTTTGGAGTCAAAATACTACCAAAGAACTCAGCTATAATGAGTTTTTAGGGTATGTCAAAAAATACCATCCGTTGGTTAAAAGTGCCAACTTAGAACTCAATCAGGCACAAGCCAATTTAATGATGGCGCGCGGTGGTTTTGACCCTAAGATTGAAGTCGATTTTGAACAGAAAAAATTCAAAGACAACGAATATTATTCGATACTAAACAGCAGTTTTAAAATTCCGACTTGGTACGGCATTGAAGTCAAAGCCGGATTTGACAACAACGACGGTATTTATCTGAATCCAGAAAATACGGTTCCGAATCAAGGTTTGACTTCGCTTGGCATTTCGATTCCGTTGGGACAAGGCTTATTCATTAACCAACGCATGGCCGATTTGCGCAAAGCCAAAATTCAAGTCAAATTGAGTCAGGCCGAACGAAATTTAATGGCGGTTTCAGTGTTGTATGACGCTTCAGTGGCTTATTTCAATTGGAAGAGAAATTTTAACGAGGTCACTTTGTACCAAAATTATTTAACCAATGCCGAAGTGCGTTATAAAGGTATCACAAAATCCATTGAAGAAGGCGACAAACCGGCCATTGACAGCGTAGAAGCCGGAATCATAGTGAGAAACCGAAAGTTAAGCTTGGAAGAATCGAGATTAAAATTGACAAAAGCCCAATTGGAATTGGCTAACTTTCTTTGGTTAGAAAATAATGTGCCGCTCGAATTGCAAGACGATATCGTACCTGAGGAAAATTTGGCTGCGACCATCAAAGAAACGTTACGCACTAACGACTTGATGTTAGAAAATCCTTCTTTAGAAAACCATCCGAAAATCAACGCATTGGAAAACAAAATCGAAATACTCGAAGTCGAACGAAAATTGAAAGCCAATATGCTTTTACCTAAAATCGATTTGGGTTACTCGTATTTATCGGAGCCGAGTTACTTTGACAATTACCGATTTCAGGATTATAAAGTAGGCGTGAATTTTTCCTTTCCGGTGTTTTTGCGCAAAGAACGCGGGAGTTTACAGTTGGCTAAATACAAATTGCAAGATGTAAAATTCGATTTAGATTTGGAACGGGTACAATTGAAGAATAAAATCAAAGCGCAACAAACCGAAATCGCTTCACTCGAAAAACAGCAACAGCTCATCAATAATTTAGTAGCGGATTACAGTACGATGTTGGCTTCCGAAGAACGCCTTTTCTCCTTTGGCGAAAGCTCTGTCTTTTTAATCAATTCGCGCGAAAACAATTTGGTTTCCGCCCAACTTTCAAAACTGCAAATAGAAAACCGGTTTTTCGACTCTAACGCAACGCTGTTTAAAATCATGGCGAATCCCGAGTAATTTCAGACAGTCATTAAAAGGAATCTATCCATGAAAAGTTTTTGTTTTTGATGCTTTCCTTTTCTTTTTTAATAAAATCCAAATAAGCTGTAGCTGCCGGACTCATTTTTTTACCCTTTAACCAAATTAAAGTCCAATTGGTGATAATAGGCAAACCCTTGGAAGGCAAGATTGTAATACTGTTGTTTTCAAGCTCATTTTTTAAACCGATTAAGGGCATAATCGAAACCCCTAAGCCTGCAATCACCGCCTGTTTGACAGCTTCATTGGAGGTCAATTGCAGTTTTGTTCTGGCCTTAATTCCTTGCTTATTTAGATAGCTTTCCATAGCGATTCGTGTGGCAGATCCTTCTTCACGGTAAATAAGAGAGGTGTTGGAGAGGAATTCATTTGCTCTTTTAGGATTATTCAATTCCGTTTTTTGATTGGCAACTAAAAACAACTTATTATCCATTAAAACCTCGGATTCTACTTCAATTCCTGAGGGCAAGGTAGAAACCAAGGCAAAATCAACTTCATTATTTTTGAGGGCTTTGATTACTTTTAGCTTATTAGCAACATCCACATCTAGCTCTACACCTTTATTATTGTTGGTAAAATCAGACAAAAAATAAGGCATAACATATTTTCCTGTTGACACTACGGATATCCTGAGTTTGCCACTTAAAATCCCTTTAAATGCCAGAGTTTTGTAATTGATGCTATGCACTTCATTGACTATGTTTTCGGCGGCTAAGGCAATTTCTTTTCCAAAATCGGTCACAAATAATTTCCTTCCTATTACTTCTGTAAGCGGAATTTCAAACTGATCCTGAAGATTTTTTAACTGAATAGATACGGCGGGTTGCGTGAGATGTAACTCTTCCGCGGCTTTTGTTATGCTTTTAGTTTGTGTGATTTTTAAGAATACTTGCAGTTGATGTAAAGTATAATTCATAAATTATGTTTATGTATATTATAACAAATATAAATAAAAATATATGAAAAGTAATATAGAATTTTGTCCAGTAATTCAACAACATCATAAATATGAAACAAGCTATGGAGAAAATAACCGATAAACTGGCACTAGTTATATTATTGGCTTTATTGTTAGGAGGATTGGCTTTGAACTTCTTGTTGCCAAAAAATATTATTTCGTTTGCTTTGCTGGGCTTAGGCGTGATTATAACATTATACCAACTAAAAAAAATAAATTTAAAATTATGAAAGTTCAAACTAAAAAAGAGATTAAATTAATTGATGGTGTTTTTACCCCAAGCGAAGCAAAGTCGATACTCGTTACCATGATAGATAATAAAATAAATTATCACAAACTAGACGATTTTAGCAATCACATCAGAACAGATCGCCATCCGCATCATTCTAAAAAAAGAGTTGAAGAGTTACTGGAAACTAAAATTCAACTTCGCTCTTGGCTTGATTTAGTTGAACATCCTTCTTTGAAAATAAAAGGCACTATTACGATTGAATTAGATGAAGATATTCAATAATCGAAAACTATTAGTAGCCACAAAACACCATAAAGAAAAGGTTATTGCTCCTTTATTCGAAAAAAAACTAGGTGTTCGCTGTTTTACTTCTGATGAATTTGACACCGATACTCTGGGAACTTTCTCAGGTGAAGTATCCAGAAAAGATGATGCTCTAACGACCCTTAGAAAAAAATGTATCCTTGCTATGGAAAAGAATCATTGTGATTTGGTTATCGCTAGTGAAGGGTCGTTTGGAGTTCATCCTTCAGTTTTTTTTGCCTCGGCAGATGATGAATTAATAATGCTAAAAGACGCTAAAAACGACTTGGAAATTGTAGCTCGGGAAATAAGTTTAGACACCAATTTCAATGCATCCGTCATTACTAATGAAAGTGATTTACTAGCCTTTGCCCAACGAGTTCAGTTCCCATCACATGCTCTCATTTTAAAACCGGCTGAGAACAATTTCAGCAAAATCGTAAAAGGAATTAACGACTCTGAAAATTTAAAGAAATATGTCAACGAATTTATAAATGAATTCGGAATGGCCTATGTGGAGACCGATATGAGAGCCCAGTTCAACCCAACCCGAATGAAAGTCATTGAAAAAGCGGCTCAAAAACTGCTTCAAAACGTTCAATCCACTTGCCCGAATTGTAAATCGCCCGGATTTGCAATCACCAAAGCCATTCCCGGTTTGCCTTGTAGTTGGTGCAAAAAACCAACAGATTCAACACTAAGCTACTTGTATACATGCAACAAATGTGAATTCACCAAAGAAGCGTTATTTCCACACCAAAAAAACACAGAAGACCCAACCTATTGCCATTTGTGTAATCCGTAAAACAAAAAAATGATTTCAACAGACATTCATCAGGCAGCTCATTTACTTAAAAATGATGCCGTCATCTCCATTCCAACAGAAACCGTGTATGGTTTAGCCGGGAATATTTTTAGTGAAAAAGCCATCAAAAGCATTTTCAATTTAAAAAAACGTCCCCTTTCCAATCCGCTGATTGTTCACATTGGTAATGCCAATCAATTAGAAGATTTGGTTACTCAAGTCCCGATCTTAGCCAAAAAATTAATGGAGAAATTTTGGCCGGGATCTCTAACCTTAGTGCTACCAAAGAAAGATATTGTCCCTAATTTCGTAACCGGAGGAAAAGACACTGTGGCCGTTCGCATGCCCAATCACGAGCAAACGCTCAAACTATTAAACCTCTTATCTTTCCCGTTAGCGGCTCCAAGTGCTAATCCTTTCAGTTCTATCAGTCCAACCAAAGCGAGTCATGTGGAAGCATATTTCGGAGCTTCAATTCCGCTTATCCTTGAAGGTGGAAATTGCCAAAAAGGAATAGAATCCACTATAATCGGATTTGAAAACGATACTCCTGTTTTATACCGATTAGGGTCGATTGCTCTGGAAGATATTGAACATGAAATCGGCCCGGTTAATATCAAAAACTTTGAAGAGCACAAACCTATGGCACCGGGCATGATGGCCAAACATTATGCCCCGAAAACACAGACTATAACCACTGATAATATATTGGAATCTATCGATTTTTATAAAAATAAAAAAGTAGGCTTACTTCTTTTTAACCAAATCATTAACTCCGAAAATATTACCCATCAGGAAGTGCTTTCCTTCAATAGCGATTTGGCTGAAGCGGCTTCCAATTTATATGCGGCTATGCACCGATTGGACCGTTTAAACTTAGATATCATTATTGCTGAAAAATTTCCTGAAAATCAGCTGGGCAGATCTATTAACGACCGTCTCAAAAGAGCAACAGCATCAACAAACACTTCCTATGTTTTTAACTAAATAACTTATAATTAACACAAAATGAAGCTTTTGCCAAATTGGTTGCCCAACACAATGTTAGAAATACCATCGCTGAGATACGATCCAAAAGCGAAATCCTCCGCACCATGTAAGAAAAAGCAGAGATCAAAATAATAGTTGACTTTTATATCCTTCGCAACGGAGAATTATAATTTTTAGAATAATCCCATTAAATTTAACC
This sequence comes from Flavobacterium sp. IMCC34852, assembly GCF_030643905.1. Lineage (NCBI taxonomy): Bacteria > Pseudomonadati > Bacteroidota > Flavobacteriia > Flavobacteriales > Flavobacteriaceae > Flavobacterium > Flavobacterium rivulicola. Next base: position 111,018 of record NZ_CP121446.1, read on the forward strand.
CGAATGAATATTAGTTTGCTTTTAGACAATTTAACTAATCCGGCTTTACTGTTTTTTTTATTGGGTATCATTGCTACCCGACTAAAAAGTGATTTGGAAATCCCAAACAATACCTCAAAATTTATTTCACTTTATCTTTTATTTTCCATAGGATTTAAAGGCGGGCAAGAATTGGCGCACAGCCATTTTACTGTAAACATTTTGTGGTCTGTTCTTTTTGGAATGACGGTAGCGGTAGCCATCCCATTGTATTGTTTCTTTATTCTGAAAAGAAAATTCAGCATCGCAAACTCAGGAGCTATTGCTGCGGCTTATGGTTCCGTAAGCGCTGTGACCTTTGTTACTGCGGTAGCGTTTATTGAAATTCAAAAATATACTTTTAGCGGCCACATGGTTGCTGTGATGGCATTAATGGAAGCTCCCGCTATAGTGGTTGGCGTAATTTTAATGAGAATGTACAACAAAGAAAAAACCAACCCTACGAGTTTGTTATCAGTAATAAAGCATTCGCTTACCAACGGCAGTGTGCTTTTAATTTTAGGAAGTTTGGTAATTGGGTTTTTGGCTAGCGAACAACAAGCTATGGGAATAAAACCTTTCACCACCGATATTTTTAAAGGATTCTTAGCCATCTTTCTTTTAGATATGGGAATTATAAGTGGAAAAAAATTGGACGACTTCCTTAAAAGTGGTTGGTTTGCAGTGGCCTTTGCCATATTTATCCCTTTGTTCAACGGTTGCGCAGTTGCCTTTTTGAGTCAAATGGTAACTGATGAAATTGGAAATCGCTTTATATTTGCGGTTTTAGCAGCGAGTGCTTCTTATATTGCTGTTCCTGCAGCAATGAAAATAGTAGCTCCAAAAGCCAATCCCGGTCTTTTTTTACCCATGGCGCTTGCCGTTACTTTTCCTTTCAATATCACTTTAGGTTTTCCGATTTATCTGGCAATCATTCTGTAATTTCAAAATAAGTAGTAAAAAAAATTAACTACTTTTGCAACCTTAATTACAGCAGATGATTATCCAAAAAACAAGAGAAGAAATCGAATTGATGCGCGAAAGCGCTTTGATTGTTTCGAAAACTTTAGGCATGATAGCCTCCGAAATCAAACCCGGAGTGACCACTTTATATTTAGACAAATTAGCAGAAGCTTTCATACGAGATCATGGAGCTGAACCGGGATTTTTGGGCATGTATGGTTTCCCAAATTCGCTTTGTATGAGTCCGAATGCCCAAGTCGTTCACGGTATTCCAAACAATGTCCCGTTGCAGGAAGGCGATGTGATATCAGTAGATTGCGGTGCTTTGAAAAATGGTTTTTACGGTGACCACGCCTACTCTTTTGAGATTGGTGAAGTCGCTCCGGAAGTCAAAAAATTATTGCAAGTAACCAAAGAAAGTCTGTACGTTGGTATCCGTGAATTCAAAATCGGAAATCGTGTAGAAGATGTTGGAAATGCGATACAAAAATATACCGAAGCGCACGGTTATGGTGTTGTTCGTGAATTGGTTGGACACGGTTTAGGTCAAAAAATGCACGAAGAACCGGAAATGCCTAACTACGGCAAACGCGGTCGCGGAAAACTATTCGTAGAAGGAATGGTTGTAGCTATCGAACCGATGATTAATATGGGAACCAAAAACATCAAGCAACTCAAAGACGGATGGACCATCTTAACGGCTGATGGAAAACCAAGTGCCCATTTTGAACACGATGTAGCTTTGGTTGATGGTAAACCTGAATTGTTATCGACTTTTGCTTACATCTATAAAGCTTTGGGCATTGAGAGTAATGAGGAAGATGAATTTCGTAAAACACCTTTAGTACTGTAATATTTGATATTAAGAGGCGAATATTCGGCAGACATTCGGAATTTCACGCCTAAAATCTCCTCAAAAGACAACAAGATAACGTAATGAAGAAATTATTCAAGTTCATTTTAAATACCATTCCAAGACCCATACTGATTCGTTTGAGTATAGTGGTTCGCCCTATCTTGGCTTTTTTGTTAAAAGGCAGTCGTTTCACTGACCCTATTGACGGGAAAAGTTTCCGTATGTTTTTACCTTATGGGTATGGAAATCAAAGAAACAATGTGTTATCGCCGAGTACACTTTCGTTAGAAAGACACCGTTTACTGTGGCTGTATTTACAAAATGAAACCGATTTTTTTACGGCAACCGTTAAGAAAAAAGTATTACACTTTGCGCCGGAACAAGAATTCTATAAACGTTTCAAAAAACAAACCAATATCGATTATACTACAACCGATTTGCTTTCGCCATTGGCGGATGTCAAAGCGGATATTTGCAATTTGCCTTTTGAAGACAACGCTTATGATTTAATCTTGTGCAACCACGTTTTGGAACACATTCCAGACGATACTAAAGCGATGCAGGAATTATACCGCGTATTAAAACCCGGCGGTATGGGGATTTTTCAAATTCCACAAGACTTGTCGAGGGCAACGACTTTTTCGGATGATACGATTGTTGACCAAAAAGAACGCGCCAAAATCTTCGGGCAATATGACCACGTTCGTGTTTACGGAAGAGATTATTTTGATAAACTGAGAAGCATCGGTTTTAAAGTAATCGAAGAAGATTATACCAATAAAATCGCTCCTGAATTGGTCGAAAAATATTGTTTGGCCAAAGGCGAAATCATACCGGTTTGTTTTAAATAATTCTTTATTTGGCATAATTCTCGCTAGATAAAATTAGTATCTTTACCAATCTGATTCAAAATAATATGCCAAAATATTTCGTCTTTTTACTCGGATTTTTTTTAACCATTCCAAATGCGGTCGCCCAACCCGAAAAAGAAATCGCGCCACCTTACCATATTAAAACCGTAAGTTTTGTTCAAAATGGGCAAAACGCAATCCCTATATTTCAATTGGGCGACAGTTTCCAATTACAATTTGATGATTTGTATGGCAATGAAGCCAACTATTTTTATACCATAACCCATTGCGATTATGACTGGAATCCGTCTCAACTGGCCAAAGCCGAATACATCAATGGTTTTGACGACCAGAGAATTCAGGATTACACCAATTCGTTAACTACTTTACAATTGTATTCTCACTACCGACTGTCTTTTCCGAACCGTTTTACCCAATTCAGAGTCAGCGGCAATTATGTGATTAAAATTTTAAACGATGATAAAGAAGTGGTTTTTACCAAAAAATTTATTCTTTATGAAAATATAGTAAGCGTTCCTATGCAAGTCAGAAGAGCCCGAAATTTAGCAGTTACTAATCAAAAACACAACTTGGATTTCGCCATCAAATCGGCTACTATTAATTTCCAAAGTCCGTTAAAGAATGTCAAAGTCATGTTGTTGCAAAACGGCAAATTTGACAATGCCATTACCAATGTGAAACCACAATACACCATAGCTAATGATTTGATTTATAAATATGATACCGAAACCCAATTTTGGGCCGGGAATGAATTTTTATTTTTTGAAAACAAAGACATTCGCGCCGCCAACAACAGCATAGCTCGAGTAGATTCTAAAGGCGGTGTTTACAATGCTTATTTGTACCAAAGCCAGGCCAGAGCCAATGTGCCTTACACCTATTACCCTGATGTTAACGGAAATTTTATCGTAAAAAACATCGGAGCGCAAAACAGTGAAATTGAAGCCGATTATGCTTGGGTTTTCTTTAGTCTTTCGGCTCCGAGTTATTATGGTAAAAAATCGATTTATATTAATGGAATGTTCAACAATTACGCCATCGGTGAGGAAAACAAAATGGAATACAATGCCGAAAGAGGAATTTATGAAAAAGCCCCATTATGATCAAACAAGGTTTTACCAATTACCAATATGTAATTGCAGATGCCAACGGCAAAATTGATGAGGAGAATGCCATTGACGGGAATTTTCACCAAACCGAAAACAACTATTTTGCCTTAGTCTATTACCGAGAAAACAATCAGCGTTACGACAGAATTATCGGAAAAGGAATCGCTAGTTCGGTCGATATAACCAATTAGAAAATTTAACATCTAATTCACGTATCAAATTGTATTTTTCGTAAATTTGACAACGTAATAGAATGAATACTACATGGTTTCACAAATAACACGAGGGATAAAGATTTCGGTCTTGACTAGTTTTGAAGGTACTTACTTCAAAAACTACAAGATTCACTTTGCCTTTAGTTATGAAATCACCATTGAAAACCACAGTAAAGATTCAGTGCAATTAAACTCTCGCCACTGGGAAATCCAAGATTCACTTAACGATAAAGAAATTGTGGACGGCGAAGGCGTAATTGGCAAAAAACCGGTATTGAAACCGGGCGAAAAGCACACTTATAATTCGGGTTGTTTGTTGTCTTCTCCTTTCGGCGCGATGAGTGGTTACTTCAACATGATTAATTTTACGACTACCAAAACGTTTAAAGTAATTGTGCCAACCTTCAAATTAAGCGCACCGTTTGCTTTGAACTAAAAGTCGTGTTAAAGACAAATTAATCTTTGGCTTGTCTTATTAAAAATTCAAAAATTCCTTTGTACTTTTGTGTCGCATTTAGAAATTCTTAAAAAAGAATCTCTTTAGTTATTCAAATGTCAAATTTTTAATCTTTTCATATCATGCCAAAAGGTTTTTTTCATGTCCCAAAAGCGGTTAATGAACCCGTAAAATCATACGCACCGAATTCACCCGAAAAAGCAGCTGTTTTAGCCGCTTATAAAAAAATGTGGAACGAGACTATAGATGTTCCGAACTACATTGGCCACGAAGAAATTCGTACCGGAAATACCCGAAACATGACGGCACCACATGACCATCAACACGTGGTTGGAAAATACCATTTGGCCGAAAAAGCACATATAGAAAAAGCCATTGCTGCCGCTTTGGAAGCCAGAAAAAAATGGGCCAATATGGCTTGGGAACAACGTGCGGCTATCTTTTTGAAAGCAGCCGAATTGATTGCCGGACCATACAGAGCCAAAATCAACGCCGCGACAATGATTGCGCAATCAAAAACTATTTTCCAAGCGGAAATTGATGCTTCTTGTGAGTTGATTGACTTTTTGAGATACAATGTGGAGTTTATGACTCAAATTTACAACGACCAACCTAAATCAGTTTCTGATATTTGGAACCGCGTAGAATACCGTCCGTTGGAAGGATTTGTATATGCGATTACGCCGTTTAACTTTACCGCAATTGCTGCGAATCTTCCAGCTAGTGCTGCTTTGATGGGCAACACAGTCGTTTGGAAACCAAGTGACAGCCAAGTTTTTTCAGCCAAAGTAATTATTGATATATTTAAAGAAGCCGGTGTTCCTGATGGCGTAATCAATGTAGTTTTTGGAGATCCGGTGATGATTACCGATACAATTTTAAAACACCCTGATTTTGCCGGAGTTCACTATACCGGTTCAACTTTCGTTTTCAAAGAAATCTGGAAAAAAATCGGCGAAAATATCCATACTTACAAAACATATCCAAGAATCGTCGGAGAAACCGGTGGAAAAGACTTCGTTTTAGCGCATCCAAGTGCCAATGTAAAACAAGTGGTAACCGGAATTACCCGTGGTGCTTTTGAATTCCAAGGGCAAAAATGTTCTGCGGCTTCCAGAGGTTATATTCCGCAAAGTTTGTGGCCGGCGGTTAAAGAACAATTGATTACCGATGTGAAATCGATGAAAATGGGTTCACCGGAAGATTTCAGTAACTTTATCACGGCTGTAATTCACGAAGGTTCGTTTGACAAATTGGCGAGTTTTATTGACCAAGCTAAAAAAGACAGCGATGCCGAAATTATCGTTGGCGGTAATTATGACAAATCAAAAGGATATTTCATCGAACCAACAGTGATTGTAACTACCAATCCAAAATACGCTACCATGGAAACCGAACTTTTCGGACCGGTAATGACCATTTACGTTTACGAAGATGCCAAATGGGCGGAAACTTTGCAATTGGTGGACAGTACTTCAGAGTATGCTTTAACCGGAGCGATTTTCAGCCAAGACCGATATGCGATTGAAGAAGCTACCTTGGCTTTGCAAAACAGCGCCGGAAACTTCTATATTAACGACAAACCAACCGGAGCCGTTGTCGGCATGCAACCTTTTGGCGGAGCCAGAGCTTCGGGAACCAATGATAAAGCGGGCTCAATGCAGAACTTGTTGCGTTGGGTTTCTCCAAGAACCATCAAAGAAACCTTTGTTACTCCGGAAGACTATAGATATCCTTTTCTGGGAGAATAAAAATTTCTTTTAACAATAACCTTAAGCCTAAGTTTTTACTTGGGCTTTTTTTATACCATTGATTATTAATTTTTTGTATCTTCGAACGTCAAAACCAACATCCAAAAGATTATGAAAATAAAAATTACTGTTTTATTATTTTCCGCTTTTTCAATTTGTGGCTTTGCTCAAGACAAATCCTATGATTTACTTCGAGACAAAACAGAAACTAAAATTCTTTACGACCGTGTTTTTAGCCTATCCAATGCCACGGAATCCAAAAAGAACGGAATAAACACCAACTATTTTCTGCAAGCCTATCACGAAATACAACGTGCTGACTTTTTGCAACGCTTGCCGAAATTAGAAAAATTGCGAGAAGCAGCTAACTTGGGTTTTGCTAAAAATCAGGTTCCATTAGGTGTGCTGATTGCTGATTTTGAAAAAATAAATCCAACTGCAATAGAAAACGGTGATGTTTTTTTAACAGCAAACAATCTTTTCGAATCCAAACCAAATGCGCAAAACGTTTTTCAAAAACACACCCTTAATTTGATTGCTCCTTTATTGGCAAAATCTAAAAGCAGTCTGGTTACTTTTATTGTAAAAGAAGAATTGATTTTTAACACGACCAACAAACATATCCTAAGTATCGCCATCCAAACTAACGGAGAAGAAACCTGGAAAACTATTTCAACAAACACACCGCTTTCTATCCGGTTCAACTCCAATGGGCTGCAAACGGTAAATTGTCGTCTTCAATTCACGAACGGAGAAACTATTGTTCAGTCATTTGTATTAACCGTTGACAACCAAAACAACAACGCCGACGCACGCAATTCTCAGAATAATTTCCAACCCAATGTTATTAATACAATCACAGCTACAATTCCGTACCAAGGTTATGGTGAAACCGTTCCACACTTGGGCCAAGGTGAATATGAAATTTTTCCCGATACTGTTGACGGCGTTTTAGACAAACCTGTTTTTGTAGTTGATGGTTTTGATCCGGGTGATACCAACACTATCCCTTTATTTTATGCCGGTTTGGATTACGGTGCCGGACAAAACTTGGCCGATTATTTAAGAACACAAGGCTTTGATATTATTTTGGTTAATTTTCCAACTTATACCAGACCAAATACCACAACGGTAGTTGATGGTGGTGTCGACTTTATCCAGAGAAATGCTTTTGTTTTGGTTGAAATAATCAATCAAATCAACGCGCAAAAAGTTGGTACTCAAAAAAATGTAATTATAGGTCCAAGTATGGGTGGATTGATTTCACGTTATGCTCTACGTTACATGGAAATGAATGCCTTGAATCACGACACACGATTGTATATTTCTTTTGATTCACCACACCAAGGAGCCAATGTACCTATTGGTTTCCAACATCTTTTTAATTATATGGCTTACGGCCCGTTAGGAAATGCTGCGCTGCAACCTATTGTAGACGGAATGATAAAAAGCTCCGCTGCCCGACAAATGCTGATTGACCACATGGAAGGCCATTTACAAAGCGGAAGTAATTTTGAATTCAATACCGCATCAGCTTCTTTGGTTCCGACCGGCGCGCCCAATTACCGGACAGCTTTTCAAAATGAGTTAAATGCCATGGGTTTCCCTACAACTGTAAGAAACGTTGCAATTTCAAACGGTGCCGGTAATGGCACTATGAATTACAGCCCGAATTTTGAGGTAATGAATCATACTTTTAATGTTACCACAACACAAAGAGCCATAATTAACCAACGGTTTACACCGGCAGCCAATGTGACCAATCAAGTAAGTCGCTTCAGAGGTCAAACTCTTGTTTTTGGCACTTGGTTAACGATATATGAAAGCTTAGCCAATTCAAAATCGCCAACTTACACTGATGGTTTAGATACGGCACCGGGCGGAAGATTTGATATGGGTGGTTTTCAAGCCGATGCAGGAACAGATCCTTTGTTAGTAGAGTTTTTCGACAATCTTAATGCCGATTATTTCACCTTTATTCCTACTTGGAGTTCTATGGCCATTTCCGGAACCAATAATTTATACACTCCCGTAACCGGAAATTCTGTGACACCATTTGTAGCTTCTTCTATTCCAACTGTTAATGAAAACCACGTGACTTTAAACCAAAACAATGTGACTTTTGCTTTGGAAGAAATCATCAATGGTTCATTGACAACAACAAATCCGGCTTTTGAAACACTTTGGATTAAGAATCCTGTGACCAATTCCATTGAAATTAATACTTCTTATACTTTAGAAAATGCCGGGATTACAATAAATGACATCTTGGGCAAAACCATTTATCAATCTAAAAATAATACGATTAGCGGAACATTTCAAATTCCGATTGTGCTGACCAAAGGTGTCTACCTCATCACCATCGGTAATGAAAATGGAAGTGTAACCAAGAAAATTGTAAAAGATTAAAAAAAAGCCTCTCAGTTGAGAGGCTTTTTTTATGCTTTAAACTTAAGCGGCAAATGCACTACTTTCTTAGTTTCGAAGAATTCATCTTTGAAAAATTCAGCTATGTTGTATTCAGTCGCTTTTGGAAAGTCTTTTAGCTCTTCGGTCAAATCACCACCTTTGAGGTAAAGGATTCCGTTTTTCAATTCGTGTTTGTTTTGTTTTTTGATTTTGTCTTTAATCCAAGACACAAAATCGGGCATATTGGTCACGGCGCGACTCACAATAAAATCATAATCGCCTTTGACATTCTCAGCACGCATTTGTTCGGCTTTGACATTTTTCAACCCTAATCCGTCAACAACGGCTTGCACTACTTTTATTTTTTTGGCAATCACATCAATCAGGTAAAAACGGGTTTCGGGAAACAATATCGCTAACGGAATTCCGGGAAATCCACCACCGGTCCCAACATCTAAAACATACGTTCCGGGTTCAAAAGGTTGAATTTTAGCAATCGCCAACGAATGCAAAACGTGTTTCGTATACAGTTCAGCTATATCTTTTCGAGAAATTACATTGATTTTCGCATTCCAATCTTGGTATAAAGCCTCTAATTTTTGAAACTGTAAGAGTTGATTCTCAGTAAGATTAGGAAATTGTTTGATAATTTCTTCCATAAATTGATTTTTCAACAAAAATAGTGCTTTTGGTTGATAATTATGATTTGTTTATAATCTTTCAAAAAGTATTATAATTATCTTTGAGCAAAATTTTGAATTACAATAAATGAACACCACATCACCTATTTTCTCTAAAACGGATAGTTTGAAATTCTTCCGAACTCTAAATACCAGAGTAAATAACTATTTTAAAGAAAACAACCTTGACAAAACCGGAAATTGGAAACTGCACCTGAAAACCATTGTTATGTTCTCCATTTTCTTGACTCCCTATTTTATTTTGTTGGCTATGGATATGCCTTTTTGGGCTTACCTTTTACTAAACGTTGTCATTGGCGTTGGAATGGCCGGCGTTGGCATGAACGTAATGCACGATGGCAATCACGGTGCTTATTCTTCTAAATCTTGGGTCAATAAAATCATGGGCGGCAGTATTTATATTTTGGCCGGAAATGTATATAATTGGCAAGTGCAACACAATGTTTTACACCATACGTATACCAACATCTTAGGACATGATGAAGACCTCGAAGCCGGAAGAATCATGCGTTTTACCAAAGAAGCCAAATGGTATAAATTCCATAAATTCCAACACTATTACTCTGTATTTTTATATGGATTATTAACGTTCAACTGGGCCATCACTACCGATTTCCTTCAAATGAAACGCTATCTGAAAAGAAACCTTTCTTATGGCGAATTCAAAAAACCGGTGATTCGTTGGACTACTTTAATCATTACCAAAATCATTTATTTCTCTATATGGTTGGTCATTCCAATGGTCATGGGGATCACTTGGTGGAAAGTAGTTTTAGGCTTTTTAGTAATGCATTACACCGCCGGAGTTATCCTAAGTGTGGTTTTCCAATTGGCGCACGTAGTAGAAGAAACCCACAACCCTATTCCGGATGAAAACGGCGAAATAGAAAACACTTGGGCCATCCACCAATTATTCACCACTGCCAACTTTGCGCCTAAAAATTGGCTGGTAAATTATTATACCGGTGGCTTAAATCACCAAATTGAACACCACATTTTCCCGAATATCAGCCACGTTCATTATGGCAAAATTGCCGAAATTGTAAAGCAAACCGCCAAAGAATGTGAACTGCCTTACTACGAGTTCAAAACTACACGTGCTGCTATTGCCTCGCATTTCAAGCACTTAAAAGAACTGGGAAGACAACCTCAATTAGCATAACAAAACGGGACGCCTTTATTGGCGTCTCTTTATTTAACATCCTATACAACAACACAATGAGCATTTTATCGGACAGAATTAACAATTTATCTACTTCACAAACATTAGCCATGGCGGCTTTGGCCAGAGAATTAAAAGCCCAAGGAAAAGATATTATCAGCCTAAGTTTAGGCGAACCCGATTTCAACACTCCCGATTTTATTAAAGAAGCTGCCAAAAAAGCTATTGACGAAAATTACAGTACTTACACTCCGGTTGACGGTTATGCCGAATTGAAAGACGCCATTTGCCGAAAATTCAAAAGAGATAATAATCTTGATTACAAACCGGCCAATATTGTAGTTTCAACCGGTGCCAAACAATCTTTATACAACGTAGCGCAAGTTATGTTGAACGACGGCGATGAAGTAATTCTTCCCGCTCCATACTGGGTTTCTTATTACGAAATTATCAAATTGTCAGGCGGTGTTCCGGTGGAAGTGCCGACTTCTGTGGAAAGCGATTTCAAAATGACCGCAGCAGAACTGGAAAAAGCCATCACCCCTAAAACCAAAATGATGTGGTTCAGTTCACCATGCAACCCTAGCGGTTCGGTTTATAACCGTGAAGAGCTTGAAGCCATTGGTAAAGTTTTAGAAAAACACCCAAACATTTATATCGTTTCTGACGAAATCTATGAACACATCAATTTCTCCGGAACTTTCTGCAGCATCGGAACCATTCCGGGCTTGTTCGACAGAACGATTACCGTAAATGGTGTAGCCAAAGCTTTTGCCATGACCGGTTGGAGAATCGGTTACATTGGTGCTCCGGAATTTATTGCCAAAGCTTGTACCAAAATGCAAGGCCAAGTAACTTCGGGTGCCAACTCCATTGCGCAAAGAGCCACAATTACCGCTGTTGATGCTGACCCAAGTGTTTTAAACGAAATGGTAACCGCCTTCAAAAACCGTAGAAACTTGGTAGTAGAATTAGCCAAAGAAATTCCAGGATTCAAAATCAACGTGCCCGAAGGTGCTTTCTATTTGTTCCCGGATGTTTCAGCTTATTTCGGCCAAACCTTACGCGGCAAACTAATCGCCAACGCCGATGACTTCTCGATGTATTTGCTTTCCGAAGCCAATGTTGCGACCGTAACCGGAGACGCTTTCGGAAATCCAAACTGCATTCGTTTGTCTTACGCCACCAGTGAAGCCTTACTATCCGAAGCGTTCAAAAGAATCAAAGAAGCACTGACTTAAGATATTATGCCTCAAGGAAACTTGGGGCTTTTTAATAAACAATAGGGCGTTCCCTTTCAGGTCGGGCTTTTCGTTGCAATCTTTAGTTTAAAAACTAAAGGATTTCCACTGCAATCCCTAACGCATAAAACCATTAGACAACACTACAAAATTAAATAGAATGTCAAAAATACTCTTATTAGGTTCGGGCGAATTAGGAAAAGAATTCGTAATCGCTGCCCAAAGAATAGGGCAAACCGTGATTGCTGTCGACAGTTATGAAAACGCTCCGGCCATGCAAGTTGCCCACGGATTCGAAGTCATCAACATGCTCGATGGTGCCGAATTGGACCGCATCGTTGCTAAACACCAACCCGATTTCATCGTTCCCGAAATTGAAGCCATTCGCACCGAACGTTTTTACGATTATGAAAAGCAAGGCATTACGGTTGTGCCATCGGCGAAAGCGGCCAATTTCACCATGAACCGTAAAGCCATACGAGATTTAGCAGCTAAAGAATTAGGTCTTAGAACAGCCAATTATCGCTACGCAACTTCTGCAGAAGAACTGCAAAAAGCAGTGGCTGAAGTTGGCATTCCGTGTGTGGTAAAACCCCTAATGAGTTCTTCCGGCAAAGGACAATCAACCATCAAAACCGAAACCGATATCGAAAAAGCTTGGCAATACGCCGAGGAAGGTTCGCGTGGCGATATCGTGGAAGTCATTGTAGAAGCCTTCGTCAATTTCAATTCCGAAATTACTTTGCTTACAGTAACACAAAATAATAATCCAACGTTGTTCTGTGCACCTATTGGTCACCGACAAGAACGCGGCGATTATCAAGAAAGTTGGCAACCCGCCATCGTATCTGACAAAGACATAGCCGAAGCCCAAGAAATGGCGAGAAAAGTAACCGAAGCACTCGGTGGCGCAGGACTTTTTGGTGTAGAATTTTTCCTGACGGATGAAGGCGTTTATTTCTCAGAATTATCGCCAAGACCACACGATACGGGAATGGTTACTTTAGCCGGAACGCAAAACTTTAACGAATTTGAATTGCATTTGCGTGCAGTTTTAAGTTTACCTATTTTCGAAATTACTTTGGAAAAAGCAGGCGCTAGTGCGGTAATTTTGGCCCATGGCAACTCCAACAATCCAACCTATTCCGGAATTTCAGCGGTAGCCGCATTACCTAAAACAGATTTTCGTATCTTTGGAAAACCAACTTCAAGACCTTATCGCAGAATGGGTGTTGTTTTGACCCATGATTCATTGGGAACCAACATCGAAACAGTAACCGAAAAGGCCAAAGAAGTCGCAAAATTAATAACCATAAACCTGTAAAAAATGAAAAAAGTATTTTTAATTCTTGCTTTTATGTTGGGCGCAACCAGCATGAATGCTCAAGAGAAAAAAGCTGCAGCCAAAGAACCCGTAATTGTAGAAGTGGCTTGCGGACAATGTATGTTTGGCATGAAAGAAATCAAAAAAGGATGTGATTTGGCCGCCATGGTTGACGGCAAACCTTACTTTGTGGAAGGCACAAAATTAGATGACCACGGCGATGCCCATGCTGCTGACGGATTTTGTTCAGCGGTAAGAAAAGCTGAAGTAGTTGGGGAATTAAAAAACAATGTATTTGTGGTAACAGAATTCAAATTACTTCCGAGAAAATAAAAACTAACTCTTGGCGCAAATCCTTGATAATATTTCAAAAATAGTAACTCTTTCTCCCGAGGAAGAGTTGCTTTTTTTATCTAAAATCGAAATCAAACACTTCAAAGCCAAATCCATTCTTCTCAATGCAGGTGAAGTCTGTAAACATTCTTATTTCGTCAACTCCGGTTTACTCAGAAGCTTTACCATCAATGATAATATTGTTGAACACGTTTTGAGTTTTGCCTGCGAAGGTTGGTGGATTGGTGACATGTACAGCTTGCTTTCCCAAAAACCCGGCAATCTTTTTATCGAAGTTTTAGAAGATGCCGAAGTGGTTTTACTCTCCAAAGAAAACCAAGAAGAACTCTACCACTTAATCCCAAAACTGGAACGTTTTTTCAGAATCATAGTCGAAAACTCCTTGGTGGCTTACCAAGAAAGATTGATGGACAATTTGAGCTTATCAGCCGAAGAACGCTTTGATAAATTCTGCAAAAAATACCCAACACTTATTCAAAAAGTGCCTCAAAAACAAATCGCTTCCTTTATTGGCGTAACGCCTGAATTCTTTAGTAAGATGAAAGCGCGAATGTTGAAAAAGTAATCTTATTTCATTCTGAACACTACCAACTGTCCTGAAGCTTCGGGACTGAAAACTTCTTTCTTAATCTACATTAAGTGCTTACGTCACTTAGCGGTTGTAAATTTGTATCATAATAATTAGTAAATTTATACATTATGAAAAATACAATTTTGCACAAAGCCAATACAAGAGGACATGCCAATCACGGTTGGTTAAATGCCCATCATACTTTTAGTTTTGCAAGCTATTATAATCCCGATAGAGTTCAGTTTGGTGTCTTAAGAGTTTTAAACGATGATATTGTTGCCGGCGGCATGGGCTTCGGAACGCATCCTCACGATAACATGGAAATTATCACCATTCCGTTGGAAGGCGATTTGGCGCACAAAGACAGCATGGGCAATACCGAAGTAATCAAATTTGGCGACGTTCAAGTGATGAGTGCCGGAACCGGAATCCAACACTCTGAGTTCAATCCGAATGCGGACAAACAAACCAATTTATTACAAATTTGGCTGTTTCCGAAATACAGAAATGTAGAACCGCGTTACCAACAAATAACTCTAGACACTACCGATCGTCACAATAAATTACAACAAATTCTTTCGCCTAATGCAGATGATGCCGGGGTTTGGATTCACCAAGACGCTTGGTTTCACATGGGTAATTTGGACAAAGGAATTGCTTTGGACTACAACCGCAAAAAAGAAGGCAACGGACTTTACGTATTCGTAATCAAAGGAAACGTAAAAGTAAACGGTCAGGAATTAGAACAACGCGACGGCTTGGGTATAACTGATTTCGAAAAAGTAACGTTCGAAGCTACAACCGATGCTGAAATTCTTTTAATGGAAGTTCCAATGATTCAATAAATACAAGAAGGCAGACTGCGGATTTAGACTGAAGTTTGCCTTTCTTTAAATTAAAAAATTATGAGCACAGAAGTACAACTTAAAATCGATGGAAATAAAGGTTTTTTTTACATTGATGTTGATGGTAAACACGAAGCGATGATGACTTTTGTCTTTGCTGGCGAAAAACAAATTATTATTGACCACACCGAAGTAAAACCGGGAAATGAAGGCAAAGGTTTCGGCAAAAAAATGGTCACCAAAGCCGTAGAATATGCTCGTGAAAACGGCATCAAAATCATTCCGCTTTGTCCGTTTGCGAAAAGCGTTTTTGATAAAGTTACCGAGTTTAGAGACGTTTTATAATACCACAGTCATGGCGAATCTTTTAGAAAATAACGTAGAAGGAACCATCGGAACCCAAAAATACTTGTGCACCATTTCTTGGCGCAACGGCACTTTACTGATGGACGAACCCGAAAATGTAGGCGGACAAAATATTGGGCCCGACCCGTTTTCAACATTCTTAGCCTCACTAGCCGGTTGTACTTTATCGACTTTGAGAATGTACATTGACCGCAAAGGTTGGGACATTCCGGAAATCAATATTTCACTAAATTTATCCCAAGAAATTAATGGAGAATTGACCACAACTGTCACTCGCGATATTTCTTTTTCTAATGAGGTTTCACCCGAAATAAAAGAACGTTTGTTACTCATTGCTGAAAAATGTCCGGTGTCAAAAATCCTAAAAAACCAGATACAAATTAACACCAAAATATAAAATTATGGATCCAAAAGACCTAACTAAAGAATACACTAATGGCGAGGTAACCATAGTGTGGCAATCGGGAAAATGTACGCATTCTGCCAATTGCGTCCGCAACAATCCTGATGTCTTCAAGCCTAAAGAAAAACCGTGGATTACCCCTGAAGGTTCCACCACAGAGAAGATAATTGAGACGGTCAAAAAGTGTCCGTCGGGTGCCTTGACTTATTATTTAAACAACGAAAAATGAAGAAAATTATAGCTTTTGGCGGTTCGTCGAGCAAGAACTCTATTAATAAGCAATTGGCAGTTTATGCGGCTAATTTGTTTCAAAATGTTGACATTGAAGTTTTAGATTTAAACGATTATGACATGCCAGTTTTTTCCGTTGATCGTGAAAAAGAGAACGGTATTCATCCTTTGGCACAAGATTTTTATGCCAAAATAGGCAGCGCTGATTTTATCGTACTTTCTTTGGCAGAGCACAATGGCGCTTACTCTTCAGCCTTCAAAAACACTTTAGATTGGGCTTCGCGAATCGACGCTAAAACCTTTCAACAAAAACCGATGTTGTTATTGGCTACTTCACCCGGAGCACGCGGTGGCGGAAGTGTTTTGGATATTGCCACTAAAAGATTCCCGTTTCAAGGTGCAGAAGTAAAAGGTAGTTTTTCTTTACCCAGTTTTTATGACAATTTCAAAGACGGAAAAATCACCAATGAAATACTCGACAGTGATTTGAAATATTTAATAGCTGCCATTAGTTTATAAAAAAAGCCCTAACTCATCGTTAGGGCTTTTGGCTATTTATAGGCTTTATTATCAAATCTCGTGACATCAATAATTTTTTCTTCATCAATATCAAACGAAATCTCCACACTGTCCCCCACAACAGTAATTGGCAATTCTCCAGAAACCTGTGTTGAACCCACAAAAATACTCGGGTAATCTTTGATGGTAAAATAATAAAAGCTGTTGCCGTTCTTCACATCATTTTGGATTCGGGTGATAATAGATTTTACACTTTTCTTCGCCTCAGAAGCGCCCGGATTAATTTTATTCCCCGAAGAATTATAGGCACTCTTGAAAGCAGTCAACGTTTCTCTCATGGAGTTTCCTACTCCAACAATAGTGTAATCGTTAATAGCGACCATGGCATACATTTTTACCAATCCGCCGTCGTCTTTGAGTGTCATTACGTATGTTGGAATGTTGTTGATATTGTACGGAATTGGCAAAGAAGTCTTATATCCTTTTTCCTGTACTTTACCTTCAGCCGATTGTTGAGCAGCATATTCGGTAGCACCACTTTGCTTGTAGAAGGTAGTTTCTTTGGTTCGGGTATCCACCAAAACAAATCCGACTGCACTTTCATCACTACCTACAGAAGTTAATCCGGTGTACCAATACGAGCGGTCATTTTTACCGTAAACTAAAGTCAACCCTTCCGTAATTTGCAACTTATCTCGGTTGGAAAAGTTCCAATACCCATTGATTAATTCGCCCCAATCGTTTAATTGTTCTTCTATAATTACAGCCGGTTGTATACGATCTATCCACGCCGGAGTATCCGCAATAGTATATTCATTAATGGCTCCGCTTTGCGCATCAACTACAATTACACCCGTGGCATTTTTGCCTGAAAAACCAATTTCCTTTTTGTAAGTAGAAATTACCCAATATGGATTTCCGGCTTCGTCAATTTCGAATACAAAATCTTCTAAACCAACAGTAGCATATCCGTTAAAATAAACATGTCTGTGAATATCGCTTTGGAAATAAGCTGAAGGTTGGTATTTAATTCGAACCGGCTTACCATTTACTGATTCAACCAATCGCACATCTCGCTCATTGGTTGCCGAAACCATTACATAGCCCGGAGTTCCATCCATGTTATTGAACCATTTGAAAAAACCGGAATGCAACAAAGGCGCTATCCAAAACAATTCGTTATTGACTTTTTGAATGGAAAATTTCCCTAATTGGATTTGACTTCCCAAAGCCGGTTGTGAACCAATCACTTTTTCACCCAACAAATAAGCTAAATCCTGATCAACGACCCTAATTTTATCCATAGAGATTGGCGCAATGTGCTTGGCAATTTCATTTCCTTTCTTAACCTCACCAATCATTTTTTGGTACTGTGAAGTGTAGAGAAAAGTAGCTGAAGTGAATAAAGGAATAACCGTTAAATAAACCAATACCACTACCATCGACCAAAGCAGCCACTTTTTAGGCTTATTCTTGACAATAAATTTCTTATGGGCAGCATCCGTTGTAATGCCGAGTGAAAAGAAAAACAAGAAAAACAACAACAATAAAATCAAGACACCAATGCTATAGAAACCATAATTGAGCACCGGCATTGTTAAATAAATCACTAAAAAAAGGAGAATCACAAAAAGTAAGTTCTTTTTCATATTTTTTTTGATTAAAGGTTACCCATTTGACGTAAGAATTGCATTAAAAGTTACAATTTCAAATGAGATGTTCTTTATTTAATAGTTATCCTTATTTTTGTGCTCTAATTTTATCCAAATGAAAGCATACATATTTCCCGGTCAAGGCGCTCAATTCACCGGAATGGGCAAAGACTTATATGAAAACTCAACCATAGCCAAAACGCTATTCGAAAAAGCCAATGAAATATTAGGTTTCCGCATCACCGACATTATGTTTGAAGGCTCTGCTGAAGCATTGAAAGAAACCAAAGTAACCCAACCGGCGGTGTTTTTGCACTCGGTAATCTTAGCCAAAACTTTAGAAAACTTCAATCCTGATATGGTTGCCGGTCACTCGCTTGGCGAATTTTCAGCTTTGGTAGCCAATGGCACTTTGTCGTTTGAAGACGGACTGAAATTGGTTTCCCAACGCGCAATAGCGATGCAGAAGGCTTGCGAAATTACGCCTTCAACCATGGCAGCTGTTTTAGGTTTAGAAGATAAAATCGTAGAAGATGTTTGTGCTTCGATTGACGGCGTTGTGGTGGCGGCAAATTATAACTGTCCCGGACAATTGGTCATTTCAGGCGAATTCTCAGCAGTAGAAAAAGCTTGTGAAGCGATGAAAGAAGCCGGTGCCAAAAGAGCTTTGTTGTTGCCTGTTGGTGGTGCATTTCACTCACCTATGATGGAACCGGCTCGTGAAGAATTGGCAGCTGCTATTGAGGCCACTACTTTTAATACTCCGAGTTGTCCGGTATACCAAAACGTAACGGCAAGCGCTGTATCTGACGCTAATGAAATCAAGAAAAACTTAATCATTCAATTAACCGCTCCGGTAAGGTGGACACAATCGGTGCAGCAAATGATTAAAGACGGTGCGACCAATTTTACAGAAGTTGGCCCGGGAAAAGTATTGGTTGGCTTAGTGAATAAAATCGACAGAGAAGTAGAAACGATCTCGGCTTAATGAAAAACTTACTCGAAATCTTAAGTAAAACCGAATCGTCGAAAGTCATTTCAAATGATATTGATTATGCGGATTATGTGGCTTTGGATTTGTCGGTGACCAATGAAAAGTTGGCTGCTCAACATTTGACTACCGCGAAAGATTACGAGGAATACATTCAGGATTATTTAAATCGAAATAAGGCCAAAATCGCTTTCGGCGGTTACATCGAACATCGCAATTTGTACCAAAGAAGTACGGTTTTCAATGACCAAAATTCAGACGAACGCAATATTCACATTGGTTTAGATTTATGGATAAACGAACCGGCTCCGATTTACGCCGCTTTGGATGGCAAAATTCATAGTTTCCAAAATAATACTGCTTTGGGCGATTATGGTCCGACAATCATTTTAAAACATGAAATTGAGGGCTGCACTTTTCACACCTTGTACGGTCATTTGAGTTTGGATAGTTTAAACGGGAAAAAAGTTGGAGACTTTGTTGGGAAAGGTGAACAAATAGCAACCTTGGGCTTGCCACCGATTAACGGAGATTATGCACCACATTTACATTTTCAAATCATCACCGACATGGAAAATAAAATCGGTGATTATCCCGGTGTTTGCAGCTCAAAAACCTTGGCATTCTATTTGCGGAATTGTCCTGACCCGAATTTGTTATTAAAAATTAAATCATAATTATCATGAAGAAGTTAATTTTATCCTTTGCCATAGTAGCTTTATTAGCTTCTTGCAAAGACGAAACCAAAGAAAAGTTAGATGCTGCACAAGACGCTGTAACCGAAGAAGTAAAAGAAAAAATTGATTCGGCTAAAGTTAAAGCAGAAAGTAAGTTAGATTCTTTAAAAGAAAAGACCAAAGCCGAAATTGACAGCGCCAAAATCAAAAGCGCTAACAAACTGGAAGAAGCCGCCAAAAAGTTAAAAGAATCGGCTAAATAGAAAATAATAAATCCCCATCAAAAGTGGGGATTTTTTTTATTTAGCTTCGCTCTGTTCGGCTTTGCCTCGGGTCCGCTTATAATTAGTGATGAATACGCCCAAAATAATCAAGGCGGTGGCAATCACGAAGTCGAAGGTGATTTTTTCATCCAAAAGCAACCAGCCCAAGAAAACGGCGATAATGGTATTGATGTAATTCAGCACCGTAATTTGTGTAGCGGTTACTCTTTTCAAAGCGTAATGATAAGCAAAAAAAGCAATCACCGAGCCAAAAACGGAAAGGTATAATGTCGCTAAAATACTTCTCAAACTCCAAGTATTAAAGTCGACATCGGGATTTATTATCAAGGCTAAAACAAACTGGATAATGGCCGCAATAGAAAATTGGTAAAACAAATTCAGCGCAATATTGTTCGACTTATGCGTGTGCATTTTGGTATAAATCGTTCCGACCGACCAAGATAAAATAGCTATACTCAAGAAAAAGATTCCGGTTTTGTAATTGGGATCTAAAATATCCCCCAAACCATCCCTGAAAATAAAAACAACTCCCAAGAAACCTACCATAACCCCTATAAAACCTTTGAGTGAGATCTTTTGCTGTCCAATCATGGTTCCGCCTAAGAAAACCACCAAAGGCGAAAGTGCACTCAAGATGGAAGTCAAGCCACTCGGAACGCTTTGTTCAGCAATCGTGGTAAAACCATTGGCCAAAACAATCATTAAGATTGCCGGTATGAATTGTAATTTTAAGTTTTCCCAACCAATCCAAGCCAATTGTTTTTTGTAAAGTAAAATAACCAAAACGATTAAGGCGGCTAATCCTTGTCGAGTAGAAGTGATGTACCAAGGTTGCATGGTTTCTACTGCTACGCGAATGCCCAAATAAGTGGTGCCCCAAACTACCGCTACTATAAATAGACAGAATAGTAATTTGAAATCGGGTTTTTCATTCATGTAAAAAAGAGATTTGCGACACTTAAGTTGCGGTTTTTGGCGTCTTAGCTTCTAATTTTTTGCTCCCATTTCCAGGCGGAAGCCAAAGCCTCTTCTAAAGACAATTCGGTTTGCCAGCCTAGAATTTCTCGGGCTTTATCGGTATTAGCATAAGCCGATGTAATATCGCCTTCTCTTCGGGCTACCATTTTATAAGGTAATTTTTGTCCGGATACTTTTTCGAAGGCATTGATGACTTCCAAAACAGAACTTCCTTTTCCGGTTCCAAGATTGAAAGTTTCTACTTTTTCAGCATTTTGTTGGTTTAACAACCTTTGTAAAGCAATGACGTGGGCTTTGGCCAAATCGACTACATGAATATAATCACGAACAGCAGTTCCGTCAGGAGTTGGATAATCATTGCCGAAAACCGATAATTCCTGACGCAATCCCATGGCGGTTTGGGTAATAAACGGTACTAAATTTTGTGGTACACCCAAAGGCAATTCCCCTATTTCGGCCGTCGGATGCGCTCCAATCGGATTAAAATAGCGTAATAAAACAGCGTTGATTTTGGTAACTTTAGCAGCATCTTTGATGATTTCTTCTCCAATTTGCTTGGTATTGCCATAAGGCGAAATGGCCGGTTGCACTGAAGCGTCTTCGGTAATCGGCATTTTTTCGGCTTGACCATAAACCGTACAAGATGAACTGAAGATAAAGTTGGCTTGAGTTAACTGGGTCAATTCTTGTAAAACATACACCAAAGCATTGATGTTATTTTCGTAATATAACAATGGATTCTCTACACTTTCTCCAACAGCTTTTGACGCAGCAAAATGTATTATCCCAACAACATCAGGGTGTTTTTGGAAGAAATTTTGAACTGCCGATTTTTCTCTTAAATCGATGTTTTCAAAAAGCGGTTTTTTACCGGTTATTTTTTCAATGCCGTCTAAAACTGTAATGGAAGAATTCGATAAATTATCAATGGCTATAACTTCAAAACCTTGGTTTTGTAATTCAACCACGGTATGTGACCCTATAAATCCTAAACCGCCTGTTACTACTACTTTCATAAATTAAGTTGTCTGTTGTTGGTTGTTGGTTGTTAGATGAAAAACCTTCAACTATCAACCATAAACCATCAACTATTTTAAAAACTCTAAAACGCTGTCGGTGATGAACTTAATTTGCTCGTCATCTAATTCGGTGTGCATTGGCAATGAAATTACTTCTTTCACCAATTGATTCGTTACCGGAAAATCTTCTTCCTTGTAACGAGAATCGGCGTAAGCTTTCTGACTGTGTAACGGAATCGGATAATAAATAGCGCACGGAATCCCTTTCGCTAATAAATGTTCCATCAACCCATTTCTGTCGGCATCAATAATTCTTAGAGTATATTGATGAAAAACGTGGCAATCACAAATATCACAAATACTCGGAGCAATAATATTTTTATGCCCTTCAAAAGCTGCCGAATATTTACGAGCCGCATCTTGACGCGCTCTTCCGTAAGCATCCAAGAAAGGCAATTTAGCATTCAAAACACCGGCTTGAATACTATCCAATCGGGAATTTACGCCTACCACATCATGATGGTAACGCACGTACATTCCATGATTTACGATTCCTCTGATTTTGTGTGCCAAAGCATCGTCGTTGGTAAAAATCGCACCACCATCACCGTAACAACCTAAGTTTTTAGAAGGAAAAAATGAGGTTGAAGATACGTGACCAATAGTTCCCGCTTTCTTTTTAGTTCCGTCAGAAAATTTACAATTGGCACCAATCGCTTGGGCATTGTCTTCAATTACGTATAAATTGTGTTCCTTGGCAATCGCCATAATCGCTTCCATATTCGCAGCGCGACCAAACAAATGCACCGGTACAATGGCTTTGGTTTTAGGCGTAATCGCTTTCTTAATTGCCTCGATAGAAATGTTCATATTCACTATATCAACATCGACTAAAACCGGCGTCAATTGTAGCAAAGCGATTACTTCAACGGTTGCGGCAAACGTAAAATCGGCTGTAATTACCTCATCGCCGGGTTTTAAATCCAAGCCCATCATGGCAATTTGCAAAGCATCAGTTCCGTTGGCGCAAGGAATCACGTGTTTCACGTTTAAATATTCCTCTAAATTTTTCTGAAATTCGTGAACCAATGGTCCGTTAATGTAAGTTGTGGTATCTAAAACCTCCTGAATCGAAGCGTTAACAGTATCTTTTATTTTTTCGTATTGACTTTTTAAGTCAACCATCTGAATTTTTCTCATGTTCTAAAAAATTATGAGTAGCAAAAGTAAGAAATTCTGAAGTAGAATTCCATGTTCCGTAAAAGAAACGTATTTTAGCGCATCAAAATTTTAGGGATGTTTTTTTTATACAATATTTTACTGGTTTTGGCTTCACAACTTGTGAAAGTATTGGCGCTTTTCAGTCCCAAAATAAAACTGTTTGTCAACGGCAGAAAGTCGGTTTTTGAAACTTTAGAGGCCAAAATTAATCCCGAAGACCAAACCATTTGGTTCCACGCCGCTTCTTTAGGCGAATACGAACAAGGGTTGCCGGTGATGGAACGCATCAAACAAGAATTTCCGAATCATAAAATTGTACTCACTTTTTTTTCGCCTTCGGGTTATGAAGTTCGCAAAAACAATCCAATTGCGGATGTGACGGTTTACTTGCCATTAGACACCAAATCGAACGCTCGAGAATTTCTGAAATGGGTTCATCCCGACTTGGTGTTTTTTATCAAATATGAATATTGGCCGAATTATTTGAATGAATTGAAGAAAGCGTCCCTAAGCGTAGGGATCAAAACTTATTTGATTTCGGGGATTTTCAGAGAAAAGCAAGCATTCTTTAAATGGTATGGCGGATTTTATCGTAACGCACTGAAAACCTTTGACTACTTTTTTGTGCAAAATGAAAGTTCGAAAAAGCTGTTACAATCTTTAGGCTACCATAACGTCAAAATATCGGGCGACACCCGATTTGACCGCGTAGTTTCTATTTTGTACCGAGACAACACTTTAAATTTTATCAATCAATTTAAAAACAACACTACAACGATTGTCATTGGAAGTTCTTGGCCCAAAGACGAAAGTTTGTTGGTGAATTTCATCAATGAAAGCAATCACAAGGTAAAATTCATCATTGCGCCGCACAACATTAAATCGGAACAAATTTCGAATCTTCAATCTCAAATCACAAAGTCAACCATTTTATTATCGGAAAAGGAAACCCGTAATTTGACCGAATTTCAAGTTTTCATCATTGATACCATCGGTATTTTGACCAAAATTTACAGTTATGCCGATATCGCTTATGTTGGTGGCGGCTTCGGTAATCCGGGCGTTCATAACATTTTGGAACCGGCAACTTTTGGAATTCCGATTGTGGTTGGCCCTAATTATTCGCACTTTGCAGAAGCTACGGCCTTGGTTAATATGGAAGGTTGTATTTCGATTTCAACTCAAAGCGAACTCAATGATGCTTTTGATAATTTAATTTCAAACGAAGATATTCGACATGAAAAAGGACATATTTGCGAAACATTTGTCCAAATGAACATTGGTGCTACCGATGTAATTTTGAGACACATTGGTAACAAATCAAACTAAAAACAAACAAATAAACTTAACAAATAAAACAAACTCATGAAATTTTTAAGACTGCTTCTCTTATTTGTTTTCGTTCAAACCCAAGCGCAACAAGGCGGTATGTGGATTCCTTCTTTATTAAAAGGGATGAACGAAAGCGAAATGAAAAATTTAGGCATGAAAATCAGTGCCGATGATATTTATTCCATCAACAAATCCAGTTTGAAAGATGCTGTACCGCATTTTGATGGTGGTTGTACGGCCGAAGTGATTTCAGACAAAGGGTTAATCTTAACCAATCACCACTGTGGTTATGACAACATTCAAAGTCACTCTACCGTTGAACACGATTACTTGACCAATGGTTTTTGGGCTTACAAAATGGAAGATGAATTGCCCAACAAAGACTTATTTGTAACCTTCATCATTCGAATTGAAGATGTTACCACAAAAGTTCTGGAAGGCGTAACCACTTTAGCCTCTGAAACGGAAAAGCAGAAAAAAATTCAGGAGAACATTGGGGTTTTGAGCCGAACATTGCCTAAAGAATCTTGGCAGGAAAACAGCATTCGTACTTTTTATGACGGCAATCAATACCTTTTATTTGTAACCGAAACTTTCCGCGATGTTCGTTTGGTTGGCGCACCACCAAGTTCGATTGGAAAATTTGGTTCGGATACAGATAACTGGGTTTGGCCAAGACATACCGGCGATTTTTCATTGTTCCGAATTTATGCCGATAAAAACAATCGCCCGGCTGCTTACTCTACAGAAAATGTACCTTACAAACCCAAATATTTCTTCCCTATTTCCATCAAAGGCTTAAAAGAAAATGATTTCACTATGGTCATGGGTTATCCCGGAAGAACGCAAGAATACTTGCCCGCAGTTGCCGTTGAACAAATAGTAAACACTTTGAATCCGGCTAAAGTTGACATTCGCGATGCCGCCTTAAAAGTGCAAAATGAATTCATGCGAAAAGACAATGCGATTAAAATTCAATACGCTTCAAAAAATGCCAGCATTGCCAATTCATGGAAAAAATGGATGGGCGAAACCAAAGGATTAAAAAAATCAAATGCGATTGGCATCAAAAAAGAATTTGAAGTCAAGTTCCAACAAAAGGTTATTACTGCCGGAAAGCAAGCAGAATATGGCAATTTGTTAGCTGATTTTGAAAAAAATTATGCTGAGATCAGAGACTATGCTTTGGCCAGAGATGTATTTACAGAAGTGGCTTTGCGCAATACTGAAATCCTGAGTTTGGGTTATAAATTGTACCAATTAGAACAAATTTACAATACCAAAGGAGAACAATCTTTCAACGACAGAAGAAACAATTTAATCAACGGTTTGGGAGATTTTTACAAAGATTTTAATGCGCAGGTTGACGAAAAAGTATTCGAGAAATTGATAGAAATTTATGCAAAGAAATATCCGAAACAATTTTTGCCGAGTGCGTTTGAAAATATCAATGTTCCGAGTTTGACCGCTGAAGTTTTTTCCCAATCCCAATTGGTAAGTTACGACAAAATAAAAGTACTACTAACCGGCGACAGCAAAACCGTTTTAGAAAACTTAAATAAAGACAAAGGATTCCAAGTAATTAAAGCTATGGCTGATGGATATTTGAAAAATGTGGCGCCCAAATACGATGAAATCAATTTGAGAAATGTGGCTACGCAACGAACCTATATGAAAGCCATCTTAGAATTGAGCCAAAAATCAGATCGCATTTTCCCGGATGCCAACAGTACTTTTAGAGTAACTTACGGAAAAATCAAAGGCTACAAGCCTAATGATGCTGTAGTTTATGAACCATTTACTTACTTAGACGGTGTAATTGAAAAATACATTCCCGGCGATTACGAATTTGATGTTCCCAAAAAACTAATTGATTTATACAACACTAAAGATTACGGAAATTACGGTGTAAAAGGCAAAATGCCGGTAGCTTTTATTGCTACTAATCACACCACCGGAGGAAACTCTGGAAGTCCGGCCTTGGATGCCAACGGAAATTTAATTGGCCTGAATTTTGACAGGGTTTGGGAAGGAACGATGAGCGACATTTATTACTCTCCTGAAATATGCCGAAACATTATGGTTGACATCCGTTATGTATTGTTTGTGATAGATAAATTTGCCGGCGCAGAAAATTTGATTAAAGAAATGAAAATTATTGCTCCAAAGAAAAAATAGAAGAAATTAAGCAATTCTTAAGTTTTGGCACGATTATTGTTAAGTAAAAAAGCGAAGCAAAATAGAGATTTTAAAAAAAGTTAAAATAAAAGTTTTTCCAAATGAAAAAATTTATATCTTTGCTCCGAATTAATAATTAACCTTTTATAATTAAGTAAGATGAAAAAAGTATTTTTAAGTTTAGCTGTTGTTGCTGCATTAACTGTAGTATCTTGTAAACAAGCTGAGACTGAAGCTGCTGCTACTACTGATTCAGTAGCGGTTGATTCTCCAGCTGTTGAAACTCCAGAAGTTGCTGTTGACTCTCCAGCGGTTGACTCTCCAGCTGTTGAAACTCCAGCTGCTGAAGCTCCAGCTGCTAAGTAATTTTAAATTACAGTAAGAAATTAAGCCACGCAATGCGTGGCTTTCTTTTTTAAATTAATATTGAAAAACTTTTAAGTAATAGTTAGAGTTCAGAAAATATAGAATCTCCGGTAGAGAAATCCAGAATTTCAGCTGCCGAACCATATTTTACAATCTCAGCTATCCCTTTCTGCATCATCAATTCTGTAGAATATTTTCTGCTGGTAGCCAATACCGTTTCGGCTTTCATCAACTTAAAAAAACATTTTCCTTTAGCGGTTTTAAATCTCAGAAACTGACAAGCATCTATTGAAGCTTTTAAATCCTCAATAGCTTCCTCGCATTCAAATCGAAGCTCATAATCATTGCCGGTAAAAATAGTCTTCCCCTTTCTGGAGACAAACTCAAATTTGTAGAAATCATTCAATCGTTTGCTAATTACAAAAGTGCCCATAGAAATCTAAAGATAATAAAATAAAAAAGTCCCTAATGTTAGTTAGAGGCTTTTGCTTTCAAATTAGCTTCGAAGTTACGAAGTTGGATTCGTAAAAGCCATAGTCTTAATTAAAAAATCAAAGTGAAAAACATAAAAAAAGCCCCTAACAAAGTTAGAGGCTTTTGTACTCAGAGCGGGACTTGAACCCGCACGAACATTGCTGTTCACTGGATTTTAAGTCCAGCGTGTCTACCAATTTCACCATCCGAGCGTATAGATGTTGAGCGAAAAACGGGGCTCGAACCCGCGACCTCGACCTTGGCAAGGTCGCGCTCTACCAACTGAGCTATTTTCGCATTTCAAATTTTATAAGAACACAATACTTGTGCTGTATTGCGGATGCAAATGTAACACTAAAATTGAATTATACAAACCTTTTTTTAGAAAAAAACTTTTTGAAAATCTAATTCGCTGATTAGCAAAATCAACCGATTGTGTTATTTTTTTAACAACATTCTTTTTAGCTCATTTAGCTTCATTAAAGCTTCCACCGGTGTCAAAGTATTGATATCTAAATTGAGGATGTCTTCTCTGATTTCTTCCAACAAAGGATCATCCATACTGAAAATATTGAGTTGCATTTCATCTTTAGCCGATTTGATAGTGTTTAATGCATCACTGGAATGATTCTTCTCTAATTTCTTTAAAAGCTTTTGGGCTTTTTGAATTACCATTTGCGGCATTCCGGCCATTTTGGCTACATGAATTCCGAAACTGTGTGCGCTGCCGCCTTTAACCAACTTTCGAATAAAAAGGACATTGTCTTTTAACTCTTTTACCGAAACATTATAATTCTGAATTCTCGGCAACAATTCACTCATTTCATTTAGTTCGTGATAATGCGTTGCAAATAAAGTTTTTGGTCTTGCCGGATTTTCGTGTATAAACTCGGCAATCGCCCAAGCTATCGAAATTCCGTCATAAGTACTGGTTCCTCGACCGATTTCATCTAACAAGACCAAACTTCTGTCTGAAATATTATTCAAAATAGAAGCTGTTTCATTCATCTCGACCATAAAAGTCGATTCACCCATCGAAATGTTATCGCTGGCGCCTACTCGAGTAAAGATTTTATCGACTACGCCCATTCTGACTTTTTCTGCCGGAACAAAGCTTCCCATTTGCGCCAGCAATACAATTAAAGCGGTTTGTCTTAAAATCGCCGACTTACCCGACATGTTCGGTCCGGTAATCATGATTAATTGTTGGGTTTCTCTGTCTAAGAAAACATCATTGGCCACATAAGGAACACCGACCGGTAATTGTTTCTCAATCACAGGATGACGACCATTGGTAATTTCCAATTCAAAAGTATCATCCAAAATCGGACACACATAATCATTTTCTATTGCCAATTGCGCAAAAGAAGTTAAGCAATCCAATTGGGCTACCAAATTAGCGTTCAATTGAACTTGTTTGATGTAAGTCCCAATCCAAATCACCAATTGCTCAAACAAATGGCTTTCGATTTGATGAATTTTTTCTTCGGCGCCGAGAATTTTAGTTTCGTATTCTTTTAATTCTTCAGTAATGTATCTTTCGGCGTTGACTAAAGTTTGCTTTCTGATCCATTCCGCCGGCACTTTGTCTTTGTGGGTATTTCTAACTTCAATATAGTAACCGAACACATTATTGAAAGAGATTTTAAGTGAAGATATTCCGGTGCGCTCAGACTCACGAGTTTCAATTCCTTCCAAATATTCCTTACCTGAAAATGCAATACTTCTCAGTTCATCCAATTCGGCATGAACTCCAGTAGCGATGGCATTTCCTTTGGCAATCGAAACCGGTGAATCTTGATTGATCGTCGTTTTTATTTTTTCGCGAAGCAAATCACAAGCATGCAAATTGTCGCCAATGACACGAACCGCTTCTTGTTTGCTTTCCAATGCAATCGTCTTTATTGGAATAATCGCATCTAAAGATTCTTTGAGATAAATCACTTCACGGGGCGAAATTTTACCGGTGGCTACTTTCGAAATCAAACGTTCCAAATCGGAGATCTGTTTAATTTGGTATTGAATTTTTTGAAGGATTTCCTGATTGTCTTTCAAATAAGTAACCACTTCATGACGGCTTCTGATTTTATTAATGTCTTTCAAAGGCAAAGCCAACCAACGTTTTAGTAACCTTGAACCCATTGGCGAAAGCGTCCTATCAATCACATCCAAAAGCGTTACGGCATTTTGAGAATGACTGTGGTACAATTCCAAATTGCGAATCGTAAATCGATCCATCCAAACATAAGCGTCTTCCGCTATGCGTTGGATATTGGTGATGTGCTGAACTTTGTTATGTTGTGTTTCAGATAAGTAATAAAGAATCGCCCCTGATGCAATAATCCCATCTTGCAATTCTTCAATCCCAAAACCTTTTAAGGAATTGGTTTGGAAATGATTTTGCAAAGTCTCAATTGCATAATCTTCTTTATAAACCCAATCTTCCAGATAAAAAACATTAAAATCTTCTCCGAAAACTTCTTTGAATTGGGCTTTGTTGTTTTTTTGAATTAAAATCTCACTCGGACTAAAATTCTGCAACAACTTATCTATGTATTCTTCATTACCTTGCGCGGTTAAAAATTCCCCGGTGGAAACATCCAAAAAAGCCACACCGAGTTGTCGCTTGCTAAAGTAAACAGAAGCCAAAAAATTATTGGATTTAGAATGCAAAACCTCATCATTCATCGAAACACCCGGTGTTACCAATTCGGTTACACCACGTTTTACAATGGTTTTGGTCATTTTAGGATCTTCCAATTGGTCACAAATCGCCACACGCAATCCGGCTTTGACTAATTTAGGCAAATACGTATTTAAGGAATGATGTGGAAACCCGGCCAAAGCGGTTTCGGTTTCTGAACCGGCGCCACGTTTGGTCAAAACTATGCCGAGAATTTTAGAAGCTCGAATGGCATCTTCTCCAAAAGTTTCATAAAAATCGCCAACTCTGAATAACAAACAAGCATCGGGATATTTATTTTTAATCTCGTTGTATTGCTTCATTAAAGGCGTTTCCTTGGCTTTGGTTTCTTTGGCTGACAATGGATTTCGATTTAAATTGAATAAGAAAGCGAATTTAAATATTTTAGGTCGAATAGCTGATGCAAAAAAAATTAATTTAATATTAAGGTAAAAAAAAAGACTCGGTTTTAAATTTTAGATAGATTTGCTACAGAAACTTAAAAACATTATACGATGAAAAAAATAATTTTACTTGCTGCCTTAGTTGCTTTTGGCGTTACAAATTCAAACGCTCAAACAGCAAAAAAAGTAGCTACAAAAGCTGCTGCAAAAGTGGAAACTCCTAAAGTGGACGGACCGGGAATGTTATTCGAAAACGAAACTATCGATTACGGAACAATTCCTGCTAATTCTGACGGAAAAAGAGAATTTGTATTCGTAAATAACGGAACAAAACCATTAATTATCGAAAGCACACAAGGTTCTTGCGGATGTACCGTTCCTTCTAAACCGGAAAAACCAATCCAACCGGGAGAAAGAGGTGTAATCGGAGTGAAATATGACACTTCAAGAGCAGGGCAATCTTTCCAAAAAACAGTTACTGTAAAATCAAATGCAGTAGGTCAAGAAAACAAAGTACTTACTATTAAAGGAAACGTTTTACCGGCTGAAACTAAAGTTGAGCCTACAAAAAGCTAATTGAACTTAATTATAAATTCGAAAAAGTCCTGATTTAATCGGGACTTTTTTTTTGAATATCTTTGCCACACAAACCCAAAGGGAGAATTCCATAAAATAAAAATAAAGCAATGCGAAAGCTTGAAAATAAAGAATTAGACCGAAAATCAATAGCTGATTTCAAAGAAGCTGAAAAAACGCCCATTATTATCATCCTTGATGACATCAGAAGTTTGCATAATATTGGTTCTGTATTCAGAACCGCTGATGCTTTTTTGATTGAAAAAATATACTTGTGCGGCATTACAGCAATTCCGCCGAACAAAGAAATTCACAAAACAGCCTTAGGCGCCACCGAAACCGTCGCTTGGGAATACCAAAAAGAAGTGACTGAGGTAATTGAAAGCCTTAAAGAAGAAGATATTAAAGTTTTTGCCATTGAACAAGTAGACAAGGCTGTATTTCTTCAGAATTTCAAAATAGAGAAAACCGAAAGATACGCTTTAGTTTTTGGGAATGAAGTTTACGGCGTTTCCCAAAAAGCCATCGAACTTTGCGATGGTTGCATTGAGATTCCCCAAATTGGCACCAAACATTCTCTAAACATATCCGTTAGTGCCGGAATTGTTGTTTGGGATTTATTCCAAAAGATGACATTTTAAATCTCTTCCTTACTTTTTAAGATAATTTTATAATACAAAAGGGCCGTTTTTGATTATTTTTATGGCCATGAAAAAGAATTACCTTGTATTGCTAGTGATATTGTTTTGCACTTCACCCTTCATTTATGGAAGTGCATCTGTCTCATTAGGCAAAATGCAAGCTACTAATATCGCTCCAACTTTAATTGCAGTAGGAAATCAAATTTATTGTCCGGGAACATCGATGAAAATCGTTACAGATATGACCATCACTGATCCTGATGACACGGGAATTGATGCCATATACATCCAGATTTCATCAGGTTATGATTTAGGCGATGATTCCCTGACATTGACCGGAAACCACCCTAACATCAATACGGTCTGGAATGCTACTACAGGCACATTAACATTAACCGGTGTCAGCGGACAACCCACTTATGTCGAATTAGTAGCCGCCATAAAAGATATCGAATTTTCCACAAGCGCCGCCAATCCAACAGGTACTCGAAACTTTTCTATTACCATCGGACAAGCGAATTACCTTCCGTCAAACGGTCATTACTATCTTTATATCCCCAATTTAGGAATCACTTGGACGGCAGCCAGAGCTGCTGCTCAAAGCAGTACTTATTACGGGTTACAAGGCTATTTGGCCACCATAACCTCCGCCGAGGAAGCCCAAATTTCGGGAGAGCAAACCACCGGCGCCGGATGGATTGGCGGCAGTGATGAGCAAACAGAAGGCATTTGGAGGTGGATGACCGGTCCTGAAATCGGTACCGTTTTTTGGAATGGAACCTTTTCCGGTTTTACCAATAATTTTGCCTTTTGGAATACCGGTGAACCCAATAATGCGGGAGATGAAGATTATGCTCACATCACGGCTCCGGGAGTAGGAATTCCCGGTTCGTGGAATGATTTGTCGAATACAGGCGAAACCAGTGGCAATTACCAACCCAAAGGATATATAGTGGAATATGGCGGAACTCCCGGAGATCCTATCTTAAATATCGCAACGAGCACAACACTGACTATCGGTTCAATAACTGCTACCACAAATGGTTCCAGATGCGGATCAGGTTCGGTTACGTTACAAGCGGTTTCAAATACAGGCACAGTCAATTGGTATTCACAACCTACAGGCGGAACACCTATAGCCACGGGCAATACTTTTAATACACCCAATATAACCTCAACTACCCTATTTTATGCCGCAGCCCACTCAGGCAGTTGTCCTGATGATTTGAGAGTTCCGGTGACGGCCTCAGTTACGCCAAAGCCTGTTTTGACCGTTAACTCACCTTATTCATTATGTACTGGTAGCAATACAACCATTGCTTTGGCAACCACAATCGGAACTCTTTTTTGGTATGACAGCCCAAACAGTACAACCCCTATTTTTACCGGAACTCAATTTGTTGTTCCTAACATCCAACAAGATACTTTTTTTTACGCTGAAGCCAATAACAATGGCTGTCTTTCTGATAGAGAAATGGTTGAAGTTCAGGTTTTTGCATCTCCTGTTGTAGCCGATGAATTTATAGACCTTTGCGAAGGCGAAACCATTGTACTCAGTGCCGGCAATCCAAACATGAACTATCTTTGGTCGACCGGAGCAACCACACAAACTATTGTCAGTAATGGCTTGACTAATTATTCTGTAATAGTAACAACACCGGCCCCGGAAAACTGTTCTAAAACAAAAAATTTCAGTATTACTTATCATGCACAACCGGTAATTTCATCTATAGAAACCAATGGTTTAATAGTAACTATCAACACCACTCAAAGCGGTGATTTTGAATACTCACTGGATGGTATTATATACCAAAGTTCGAATGTTTTTACGGTAAATGAAGGCGGAATGTATATAGGCTATGTGAGAGAAAGAAACCAATGTGGCTTTGATCAAAAAACTTTTATCGTCATTTCTGTTCCTGCTTTTTTCACCCCTAACGGGGATAACGTTAATGATACTTGGTCTATCAAAGGTGCGAGTTTCTTCTCGAATGCAGAAGTAAGGATTTTTGATCGATTCGGAAAATTAATAACCGTTTTAAATCGTTATAACCCTTTTTGGGACGGCACTTATAACGGGGCGCTTTTGCCTTCTACCGATTATTGGTTTGTGGCTAAAATAAACGACTCTACGCCTGAAATCAAAGGTCACTTTGCGATGATGCGATAATATTATTGTATCTTATTTCGAATTTCTTCCAAAACAAAAACATAATCGTCTTGGTTGTTTAGAAAATCCCTATTGGTTACATCTATAATTAAGACGTTCAAATCCTTTTGAGATTTGATGTAATCCAAATAACCATTATTGATTTTTTCTAAATACTCCGCCGGAATTTCTTGTTCGTAGCTTCTGCCTCGGGTTTTGATATTCGCCAAAAGTCTTTCGGTGCTTTGGTACAAATAAATATACAAATCGGGTTTAGGCATTTCTTTGTAGATGATATCAAACATCGTTTTGTACAAACGAAACTCATCTTCGGCTAAAGTTACTTTGGCAAAAATCAACGATTTAAAAATATGATAATCCGCCACGATAAAATCCTTGAACAAATCAAATTGCGCCAAATCATCGGAAATTTGCTGATACCTGTCGGCCAAAAAAGACATCTCCAACGGAAATGCATACCGATTTTGATCTTCATAAAACTTCGGCAAAAAAGGATTGTCTGCAAATCGTTCCAACACGGTTTTCGCATTAAAATCTTCGGCTAATTTATTGGTCAATGTGGTTTTCCCGGCGCCAATATTTCCTTCGATGGCAATATAGTTGAAATGATCTAGTTTGATTTTGGCAATTGGAATTTCTAAATTCTGAACCACTTTGCAGTTGCTTTTATCTTCTGACAAGACTAACAATTCATGCAAATATTTTTGTAAAATCGGATGACGCCAATCGAGGTTTAAATCGCGCATCGGCAACAACACAAACAAGCGGTTCTGCATTTCCGGATGCGGCACTTGTAACTTTTCAGAGGCGATAATTTCTTCATCAAAAGCAATTACATCAATATCAATCATTCGAGCTTGATAACCGACTACATCTTCACGAACTCTGCCTAAAGCTTCTTCGAGCAACAAAACTTCTTCCAAGATTTGGTGTGCCGATTTGTTCGTGTTCATTACCAAAGCACAATTGTAAAACGAGTGACTTTCAAAACCCCAAGATGGTGTTTCATATAGTTTAGAAACTTTGATGATAGTGCCAACTTCTTTGTGCAAATCATCAATACAACGCTCAATATTTTCGAGACGATTGCCTTGATTGGTGCCTAAAGATAAAATGACTTGATGCTGCTTATTCATAGATGCACAAATTAACTAAAACTATTTCAGAATAACGGCAAAAACAGCCCGACTATTAATAACAATTTCTCAACAATTCATTTGGCCCTAAATCATAAAACTTCTATAAATAGTAACCACTTTGTATGGAAAAGGCATTATTTTTGTTTAGCCAATGCGTAACTAAATCTATCACATCATGTTAAAGAAAATCCTAAAAATAGTCGGAATTGTTTTGTTGCTTTTAGTAGTTTCCGCTTTTGCGATTCCGTATTTCTTTAAAGACCAAATCAAAGCCAAAATCGAAAAAGCCATCAATGAAAAAGTCGATGCCAAAGTGGCTTTCGCAGATGCCGATTTGAGTTTGTTCAAAAACTTCCCGAATGCGAGTGTCAATATTGAAAAACTCTCTATCATCAACAAAGCGCCGTTTGAAGGCGATACTTTAGTGGCTTTTGAAGAATTGAATTTGAAAATGTCCATCGGACAATTGTTCAATAGCGATGATGAACCGATGCAAATTGACGGAATCGATTCTAAAAACGGACTGATTAATATCATTTTTAACAAAGACGGCCTTGGTAATTTCGACATCGCTTTAAAAGAAGAAAAGAAAGCAGACGATAGTAAAAGCAAACCGCTTTCCTTATCTATAAAAGAATACTCGGTAGAAAATTTCAAGTTCCAATACTACGATGAACGTTCTAAAATCAAAATGGTTTTAGACAGTATCAACCACGAAGGAACCGGAGATTTTGCTGCTTCCAAATTGGATTTGGTTACCAAAACTACTACAAAAGTTTCGCTTGATATGGATAAAGTCAACTACATGAAAAACGTAGCGATATCTTTAGATGCTGTACTCGGCATCGACTTAGACCAAAGTAAATATACCTTCAAGAAAAACGAAGCTAAAATCAACGAATTGCCTCTTAAATTTGACGGTTTTATCCAAATGGCGGATGACGGACAAGTGTATGATTTGACTTTTCAAACGCCGACTTCTTCCTTTAAAAACTTTCTGGGCTTAATTCCGGCGCAATATTCGAGCAATTTGAAAGACGTGAAAACCAGTGGCGATTTTACCGTAAAAGGTTTTGCCAAAGGAAAATTAACCGACACGACTGTTCCGAAATTCAATATCGATATTGCTTCGAATAACGCTTCGTTCCAATATCCGAATTTGCCGAAATCGGTTCAAAATATTATCATCGATACTAAAATCATCAACGAAACCGGTTTGATGAATGATACTTATGTCAATTTAGACAAACTCTCGTTCCAAATCGACCAAGATGTATTTAATGCGAAAGCCAATATTAAAAATATAGCCGAAAATGCTTTGGTGAATGCCGCTTTAAAAGGAACAATCAACTTAGGAAACTTAACCAAAGCTTATCCTGTAAAATTAGACAAACCGTTAACCGGAGTTTTAAAAGCCGATGTGACTACGGAATTTGATATGCAATCGGTAGAAAAAAGCGATTATGCCCGAATTAAAAATGCGGGAACGATTGACTTAACGGGTTTCAATTATACGGATGAAAATGGCAAAACGATGAAAATCAGTCGTGCTTTGGTTTCTTTTGATCCAAGTCGGGTGAATTTAAAACAATTCAATGCGACAACCGGCAAAACTGATTTGGCTGTAAATGGTGTGTTGGAAAACTTCTACGGTTTTGTATTCAAAAACCAAGAGTTGAAAGGCAATTTCAATCTGCAATCTAATCAGTTAGCGGTAAATGATTTCATGACTACCGGAACCGAAACTGCTAAAGAAGCCAAAGCCAGCGAACCTATGAAGATTCCGGCTTTCTTAAACTGCTCTTTAACCGCCAAAGCCAACACCGTTTTGTACGACAACTTGGTTTTGAAAAATGTTTCGGGGAAAGTGATTATTAAAGACCAAAAAGCTACTTTAGAAAACGGAAAAACCGATATTTTCGGTGGTTCGATCGCGTTTAACGGCGATGTTTCGACTAAAGAAAAAACCCCGAAATTCAACATGGATTTAGGTTTAAATGGGGTTGACATCATGCAGACTTTCACCCAATTGGAAATGATGAAAAAAATAGCCCCGATTGCCGGAGTGATCAACGGAAAACTAAATTCCAAAATTAAATTGTCCGGAAATTTAGACGCCAAAGAAATGACCCCCGATTTAAAAAGTCTCTCGGGAGATTTATTGGGACAATTGCTTTCGACAACTGTAAACTCAAGTAATTCTACTTTGTTGACTGCCTTAGACAGCAAGCTAGGTTTTGTGGATTTGAAAAAACTAAACCTCAACGATTTGAAAGCTGCCATTACTTTTAAAGACGGAAAAGTGAACGTAAAACCTTTCGATTTAAAATACCAAGACATTAAAGCAACCATCGGCGGCACGCATGGTTTTGACCAAAACATGAACTACAATTTAAAGCTCGATGTTCCGGCGAAATATTTAGGAACCGAAGCCAATAATCTGATTGCCAAATTGTCTCCGGCCGATGCCAAAAAAGTAGAGAATGTGCCGATTAACGCTATTTTGGGCGGCAGTTTTTCCAATCCGAAAGTAACTACCGATGTCAAACAAGCCACCACATCATTAGTCAACAATTTGGTGAAACAACAAAAAGACAAGTTAGTTTCCGGCGGAAAAGACGCAGTCAATTCTATCATTTCTAACGCGACCAAACCCAAAACCGACACCACCAAAACCGATGTCAAGAAGGACGTTCAAACCAAAGCGAACAGTTTAATTAAAGATTTATTCAACAAAAAGAAAAAAGAAGCGCCAAAAACGGAAACAACACCGACGCCAACTAAATAAAATAAAGACACGAACGAAGTAAACCCTTTCTCAACGGAAAGGGTTTTTATTTAAATACTGATTTTCACCACATAGCCTTCAAAGGTTCGAACGTTAAAAACGGTTCCGTCTTCAAACATGAGGTATTGTCCCTTGACTCCGGTGAGTTTTCCGGAAAAATTCGGTGATTTGTCTAAACTCAAACTATTCACTTTACCTGGATACTGTAGCACCGGATAATGTAATTGGTATAAATCTTCTTTATTCGGGTTGAAAAATTCTTGCACTTCTGTTGGAATCAGATTTTCCAATTTTAATCTTTCTGCCATCAAATCTACTTCGGGCACATCATTCTTCAACATTTTTTGCCAATTGGTTTTATCGGCATAATGGTTTTTCAAAGCGACTTCGGTTATTCCGGCCAAATAGCGATTTGGTACTTCTACAATCGGAACGGCTTGGACTGCACCTTGGTCAATCCAACGTGTTGGCACTTGGGTTTTTCGGGTTACGCCGACTTTCACTTCACTCGATAAAGCCAAGTAAACAATATGCGGTTGCAATTGCACTTTTTTCTCATATTCTAAATCACGATCTTCGATGTCTAAATGTGCTGTACTTAACTCCGGTTTCATAATCCAATCGCCGGCAGCGGCTGAGCTCATAAAGCAATCATAACAAAATCCCTGACGGAAAATCTTCTTCTTTTTACCGCAATTCAAACATTGGTAACCCACAAAATTAATTTCCAAAGATTTGTCTAACAATTGGTTCAGGCTTAAAAAACTGTTCTCAAACACCAAATAATATTGGATTGGATTGGAGAATTCGGTTTGCATTTTGGTTAAAACCCCTTCGTAAGTCATCTTTTATTCTTAAAATTATTTTCTATATTTGGTAAAGTTATAACTTATTTCGCTTCGCTACATATAATTCGCGCTGCGCACTCAAGTCATAATTCGTAATTCATAATTTATAATTCTATTTTATGCCATTTCCAATCATCAATTCTATCGCCACTTGGGTTTTGAAACAGCGCATTCACCAGATTGAGTTGTTTTTAAAATACCCGCATGAAGTGCAGAATGAGTTGTTGATGAATTTGATTCGGAATTGTGACGAAACGGTTTTGGGCAAAAAATACGATTTCGACAGCATCAAATCTTACGAAACTTTTGCCGAGCGAATACCGGTTTCTTCTTATGAAGATTTGGAGCCGATGATTGAAGAAACGCGCAAAGGCTATCAGAATATTTTTTGGAACACACCCATTAAATGGTTCGCCAAATCGAGCGGAACCACCAACGCCAAAAGCAAATTTATCCCAGTAAGTAACGAAGCCTTAGAAGATTGTCATTACAAAGCCAGCAAAGATTTGTTGTGCATGTATTTGAACAATAATGAGAATTCCGAGATGTTTTTGGGCAAAAGTTTGCGCCTAGGCGGCAGTTCTCAGATTTACGAAAACAACAATACTTTCTTCGGCGATTTATCAGCGATTTTGATTGAAAATATGCCGATGTGGGCGGAATTCAGCAGTACGCCAAGCAATAAAGTTTCTTTGATGAGCGAATGGGAAAGCAAACTCACCGCCATCATCAACGAAACGAAGACCGAAAACGTAACGAGTTTTGCCGGTGTGCCGTCTTGGATGTTGGTATTGCTAAACCGAATTTTAACCGAATCCGGAAAAGAAAATATGTTTGAGCTATGGCCGAATTTGGAAGTGTATTTCCACGGCGGCGTGAGTTTTGAACCTTATCGCGAGCAATACAAGAAGATTTTGCCGAAATCGGATTTTAAATACTACGAAATTTACAACGCTTCCGAAGGCTTTTTCGCCATTCAGGATTTGAATTATTCTAATGATTTGTTGTTGATGTTGGATTACGGGATTTTCTACGAGTTCATTCCGATGGATACTTTTGGCACACCAAATCAAAAAATTGTTCGTTTAGCTGATGTGGAATTGTTCAAAAATTATGCAATAGTGATTACCACCAATGCCGGACTTTGGCGTTATATGATTGGCGATACCGTTCGTTTTACTTCTTTAAATCCATACAGAATCAGAGTTTCCGGAAGAACGAAACACCATATCAATGTTTTTGGCGAAGAGTTAATGATAGAAAACACCGATTTGGCTTTGGCGAAAACTTGTTCGGCGCTTCATTGCGAAGTGATTGATTATACTGTGGCTCCGATTTTTATGGAAGGTAAAGAAAAAGGCGCGCACGAATGGATGATAGAGTTTAAAAAACACCCGGAAGATATCGCTTTGTTCCAAAAAGTATTGGACGAAAATATTCAGTCTGTCAACTCCGATTACGAAGCCAAACGCTACAACAACATGACTTTGAACGAACTCAAAATCAATGTGGCTCGAGAGAACTTATTCTATGATTGGCTCAAGGAAAATGACAAACTGGGCGGTCAACATAAAATACCGAGACTGTCAAACCAAAGGGATTATTTGGAACAGTTGATGCAGATGCAACATTCTGTAAATTCTAAATCTTAAAATTTCAAGAAAATTTCAAATGAAAAAAATCCTTGTTTTACTACTACTCTTTTGCTTTCTAACTTCTTGTGGACCAAGAAGATTGGGCTGTGGTCCAAGTCGATGTGATATCGAAAAACCAACGCTCGACATTGTTCCATTAAAAAATATTTGCTAAAAAATTTCATTGGAAGTGTAACATTTGGTTTTCATGAAAGTCTTACAGACAATCATCAATCAATCGAATATCAGTTTACTGATGTTCAATAAATCAATCACCAATGAAATCACTAAGTATCGCCTTGTGCCTACTTGCGACTGCTTTTACTTTTGCGCAAGAAGCACCAAAAACAGAAGAAAAAAAAACTTCAGAAAATCCGAATGAATTAAAAGAGGTTACGATTTACGGGAACAAAAAACAGTACCTAAAAGTCGAATCCGACAAAACCACCATCAGCGTCCGCGACAATGCGATGCTCAACAGCGGGAGCAGTCTCGAAGCCGTAAAAAAAATTCCGGGTGTAATTACTTCACCCACAGGAACGATTACTTTAAACAGCAAAGGGGTTACCATTTATATTGATGGCGCTCCGAGTTCGTTAAGCGGCAATGATTTACAAAATTACCTATCAACTTTACCCGCTAACGCTATTGAAAAAGTCGAACTGATTTACAATCCCGGCGCTTCCTTTGATGCTGATGCGAGCGGTTCGATTATCAATATTGTCACCAGTACGAAACGCAAAAAAGGATTGAATGCTAGTTTCAATATCAACTATAATTTTAACCAATATCAAAAACCGAGTCCGCAAATTTTACTAAACGGAAAAGTAAAAGAATTGAGTTGGCAAACCATGATTGGCTACAATTATATGGACAGCGAAAGTAACAACCGCAATGACCAAACCTTCACCTCTTTTTCCCCAAATGAAAGATTATTCCAAAAGAATTTTGCTCAGTTTACCAATCGTAATTTCTATTTCAGAACCGGTACGAACTATAAATTGAACGAAAAATCGAATTTGTTATTGAATTACAATTTGAATTTAGGCAACGATAGAATTACCAATGAAGCCAGCACAGTCGGCACCGGAATTGACTTTTCCAACAATGGTTTGTCAAAAATGAAAAACAGCGTTAACGAGTTGAGTTTGCAATACAAAACCAAATTGGATACTATTGGCAGGACTTTGGATATTATTGCTTACAGTAATTTTTTCAACAGAAATCCAAACACAACTTCTAATGGTCAAAACAATGGAGAGTCGACTTACTACAATGGAAAAATCGATTTTAATTTGGCCAATTATTATTTGAAATACGACTTTGCTATTCCGTTTAAAAAATTGGATTTATCGCTCAACACCGGTGGAAAATACAATATCCTTAAAGTAAATGACAAGGGAATTTACAACCTAAATACGCCAACCAACAGCATAATCGATTTTGATTATACCGAAACCAACTTAGCCTTTTATGCAGAAGTTCGCAAAAAAATCAAAAAACTGAGTTTGACTGCCGGATTGCGTTTTGAAGATTACAAGGTAGATCGTTTGGCGATTCAGGATGGTACTGAGACAGAAGTTGATTTCACCAATTCCAACTTTTTCCCCAATGCCAGTGCTTTGTATGAGTTTAGCGAAAACATGAATTTGTCGGCTTCTTACTCTAAGAAAATTTTCCAAGCGGATTATAATGTCTTAGATCCGAACAATTTTGCCAACTTTGACCAGTACAATACTTCTCAGGGAAATCCGTTTTTAGATCCGGCATTTTTTGACAACTTCGAATTAAAACTGACGGCGTTTCAGTTTGTGAGTTTGGGTGGAAATTATACCATTGCGCGCGACAGAAATAATTTTATTTTCACTGCCGAACCCGGAGAACTGGTTAGTAACCAAACCTTCCAACAGTTTGATAAAGTTAAAACAATGAGTTTGTTTGCTTCCTTTCCGGTTCCGTTGGATTACTTTTTTAAAGGAAAAGAAGAGTTTGAAAAGCGCATGAACAATATGGACAAGATGAATTACATTTTCTTCAATGTGAATTACATCAAAACCACTACGGAAGGTTATACTTTCTCATTTGAGAATAAACCCATTTGGAACTATTCTGCGCAAGCGCAATTTATTTTGCCTTGGGAAATTAAGAATACCATGTCCTACTTTATTTTACCGAAAGGCACTTGGGAAATCTATCAAATCACCAAACCTATACAACAATTTGACATTTCTTTCAACAAAGATTTCCTAAACAAAA
Source organism: Flavobacterium sp. IMCC34852 (assembly GCF_030643905.1). Lineage (NCBI taxonomy): Bacteria > Pseudomonadati > Bacteroidota > Flavobacteriia > Flavobacteriales > Flavobacteriaceae > Flavobacterium > Flavobacterium rivulicola. Next base: position 153,696 of record NZ_CP121446.1, read on the forward strand.
ACCTGAAAATCGGTTTGCATTGTTTTGATGTTTTCAATAGTAATGAGGTAAATGCCTTGGTTTCTTCGACCAATTTACAAACCAAGTTTTACCAAAAACAAGATTCGAGAACTTTCAGAATATCATTGACTTATAATTTTGGTGATTTAAGTTTGAAAAAAGAAAATACAGAAATTAATATTGAAAAAAACCGTTCAGGCGGTGGTTTTATGAAATAAAGAACTTTTAAAATTCGAAAAAAAATGAAGAAATACCATTTTAAAAGTGCCTTTATAGCTTTACTGTCTGTGCTTGCTACTGCAATTCCTAATCCGATTTTTGCTCAGAGTCTTTCGGAAAAAATTGAAGCTTTAATTCAACCTGAAATCAAAGACAAGAATGGTCCCGGAGGTGTTTTCATGGTCGCGAAAAAAGGGGAAATCATCTATCAAAATGCTTTTGGAAAAGCCAATATTGAGTTAGAGGTTAACCTTACTACCGATTATGTTTTCCAAGTTGGCTCGATGACAAAACAGTTTACAGCCGTTTCAATTTTGATGTTACAAGAGCAGGGCAAACTAAACACCAATGATTTGTTATCAAAGTATGTTCCTGATTTTCCTGCCGGTGATAAAATTACCATTCATCATTTGTTGACGCATACTTCGGGCATCAAAGATTTTACCAAAATGAAATCTATTAAAGACATTGCTCAGAAAGAAATGACACCCAAAATGATGGTTGACTTTTTTAAAAATGAACCGGTTGATTTTTCTCCCGGACAAAAGTTTGACTACAACAACTCGGGTTATGTGATTTTAGGTTATATCATTGAGTTAGTTTCCGGGGAGACTTATGAAGATTTTATTGAAAACCATATTTTTAATAAAATCGACATGACGCAATCCGGTTATGCAACCGACAGACAAATCATTAGCAGAAGAGCTTACGGTTATCACAAAAAAGAATCCGGTTATGTCAACAAAACCGTGATCAACTATAGTGTTCCTTTTGCTTCCGGAGCGATTATGTCTTCCTTAAAAGATATGTTGAAATGGCAAATAGCCTTAAACAACAACACATTATTGAACAAGGAAAACACCAAAAAACTATTCCAACCCTATTCACTAAACAATGGTGAAACTATAAACTACGGTTATGGTTGGCATCTCAGAAAAATTAACGACAGTATGTCTCGCGAACACGGCGGTAGTATTTTTGGCTATAAATCGATGGGGGTTTACTTGCCTAATGAAGATATTTATGTTGTTGGATTTACCAATTGCGATTGTATTTCACCTACCCAGCTTGTGCAAAATATTGCGAAACTGGTTTTAGAATCCGGCAAACAGTAAGATTGATAAATAAAAAAATCCCTCAGTCGAGGGATTTTTTTTAGGACGCTATTTCTAAACGTTTCAATAAGTTTTTGGTCAACGCATCGTGGGTATAATCCAAATCGATGTGGAGTTGTTTTTCGTCCGAACTTGGTAAGTCGTACATCGCATCGGTTAAAATGGCTTCGCACAACGAACGCAATCCGCGGGCACCGAGTTTGTACTCCAACGCTTTTTCTACTATATAATCCAAAGCTTCATCAGTGATGGTGAACTTCACTTCATCCATGGCGAATAACTTTTCGTATTGTTTGATTAGAGCGTTTTTGGGTTCGGTTAGTATGGCGCGTAAGGTGGCTTTATCTAACGGATCCATGTGGGTCAACACCGGCAAACGACCAATGATTTCGGGAATTAATCCAAAATCTTTAATGTCTTTCGGGATGATGTATTGCAACAAATTGTCTTTGTCAATCCCTTCTGCATTTTTAGATGTGCTGTACCCAACCGCTTGACGGTTTAATCTTTTGGAAATGATTCTCTCTACTCCGTCAAAAGCACCACCGGCTATGAACAGAATATCTTTGGTGTTGACTTCTACGAATTTTTGGTCGGGATGTTTTCTCCCACCTTTAGGCGGCACATTGACCATGGTTCCTTCCAATAATTTCAGTAAAGCTTGTTGCACACCTTCACCCGAAACATCTCGGGTTATGGATGGATTATCGCTCTTGCGGGCAATTTTATCTATTTCGTCAATAAATACAATCCCTCTTTCCGCTTTGGCCACGTCGTAATCGGCGGCTTGCAGCAAACGGGTTAAAATACTTTCCACGTCTTCACCCACATAACCGGCTTCGGTTAAAACGGTGGCATCCACAATCGCCAACGGAACATCTAACATTCGCGCGATGGTTTTGGCTACTAAGGTTTTTCCAGTTCCGGTTTGGCCTACCATGATGATGTTGGATTTTTCAATCTCTACATCTTCTTCGTGTTGCAACTGCATTAAACGCTTGTAGTGGTTGTATACGGCTACCGACATGACTTTTTTGGTTTGGTCTTGTCCGATTACGTATTGGTCGAGAAACGCTCGAATTTCTTTGGGTTTTTTCAACACCAAATCGGCCGATTGTTTTACGGCATTTCCTTTTAATTCCTCCATGACGATACCGTGTGCTTGCTCGATGCAACGATCACAGACATGCGCATTAATCCCGGCGATTAATAAATTGGTCTCCGGTTTTTTCCTCCCGCAAAAGGAACATTCTAAAACTTGTTTTGCCATTTTTTTTGTTGTCGGTTATCGGTTGTCGGTTGTTGGTTGTCAGCATTTAGCTTTCAACCGACAACCGACAACTGACACCTTTTTTATCTTCTTAACACTTCATCAATCATTCCGTACTCTTTGGCTTCATCGGCGATCATCCAATAGTCGCGTTCTGAGTCTTTGTACACTTTATCGAATGGTTGTCCTGAGTGTTGAGAAATGATTTGGTACAATTCGTCTTTCAGTTTCAACATTTCTTTTAAGTTGATTTCCATATCCGAAGCTACACCTGAGGCGCCGCCAGATGGTTGGTGAATCATGACTCTGGAATGCGGTAAGGCTGAACGTTTTCCGGCCGCTCCAGCACACAATAATACGGCGCCCATTGAGGCTGCCATACCCGTACAAATGGTCGCTACATCGGGTTTGATGTACTGCATGGTATCGTAAATTCCGAGTCCGGCATACACGCTGCCACCCGGAGAGTTGATGTAAATTTGGATGTCTTTAGAAGCGTCAACACTTTCTAAGAACAACAATTGCGCTTGGATGATGTTGGCCATATAATCGTCGACACCCGTTCCCATGAAGATGATTCTGTCCATCATCAAACGTGAAAACACGTCGAGTTGCGAAATGTTTAATTGACGCTCTTCAATGATGTAAGGGGTCATGCTTCCTACGATTTTATCGTAATACAGACTGTTTACGCCATGTTTTTTGGTCGCAAACTTTTTAAATTCTTTTCCGTAGTCCATTTTAGATTTTGGTTTAAAAGTTTATGAGTTTAAAAGTTTAAAGTAGTACACCGTAAACTTCCTATGCTTTTGATTCAGTCAAAGGTTGTGCCTTTTTTAAAAGATGACATTGTGTCTGACTACAATGCCCTAGCCCGGATAGGAGCAAGCTACCGTGTAGCGCGGATAGCCGGATTAGCTTCCAATAAAAAAGCGCCAAATTACTTTGACGCTCAAATATAGTAAATAATCTTTTAGTGTTTTAATTCACCGTACATTGCTTTGATGAACTCGTCGTAGTTGACTTCTTTGGTTTTGGCTTTAACTTTGTCTTTGAACAAGTTTAGCATTTTTTCGTTCATTACTTGCTCTGACAAACGACGTACTTCGTCTTGGTTTGACATGACGCGGGCTACGATACCTTGCACATCTTCGTCGGTTGGGTTCATTTGACCGAACTGTGCCATTTGTTTTTTGATTAGCTCAGTAGTGTAGGCTTTTAAATCGTCGAAAGTGATTTGCAAACCGTTTTCGGTGATGATTTTGCCTTCGATCAATTGGTAACGCAAACCGTTTTCAGACTTGGTGTATTCCGCTTCAGCTTCTTCCGCAGTTAACGGATTTTCACCGGCAGACTGGATCCATTTTTTCAAAAACTCGGCCGGTAAATCGAACTTGGTGTTGGCGATTAAGAACTCGGTTACATCGTTTAAGAATTTTTGATCGGCTTGTTGGGCGAATTGTTTTTCGGCGTCTTCTTTGATTTTGGCTTTCAACTCGTCTACAGACGTTACCACTTTAGGTCCGAATAATTTGTCGAACAATTCTTGGTCTAAAGTAGCCGGTTCGTGTGTATTTACTTCATCGATGGTGAACGTTACTTCGATATCTAAACCGTGAACATCATCGTGACCCACGGCCAAATAATCCATTAATTTGTGATCGTCATCGAATAGGCCTTTGGTTTTTAAGGTTACTACATCGCCTACTTTTTTACCGATGAAGGCTTTTGCGGTTTTCTTATCTGCGAAAACGTCTAAAGACAAAGTTGTTCTGTTGTTGATGCCTTTTTCTTCGTTGGCAAAAATACCTGAAACATCATCACCGGCTTCAACAGTATCTTTAGAGATTAGTTTTCCGTATTGTTTTTGGATGCGTGCCACTTGGTCGTTTAACATTTTATCGTCGGCTACGATTTTGTACTGCACTACATTGTTTTTAGCTGTTAAATCTACATTGAATTCCGGTGCTAAACCCAATTCGAATTCGAATTTATAATCTTCCACATCCCAATTGAAATCTTCAGTTACTTTAGGTAGCGGATTCCCTAAGATGTCTAATTTTTCTTCAACTAAATAGTTGTTCAAGTTTTCTTGCAACAATTTGTTTACTTCGTCTAACAACACGGCTTTTCCGTATTGTTTTTGGATTAAACTCATCGGCACGGCACCTTTTCTGAATCCGGGAATAGCAGCATTTTTTCGGTAATCTGCTAATACTTTTTCTACTTTTTCTGCGTAATCCGATTTTGATACTTCAACAGTAACTACAGCATTTAATGCGTCTACATTATTTCTTGTGATGTTCATTTCTTGTGTTTTTTACATACTAAAATTGGGTTGCAAAAGTATAACATTTCTGCAACCCAACCAAGTTTATTTTGTTGATTTTAACGGTCTTATTTTGTATCGCCTGTGATTTGGTAAACCAAAGATTGCGAAAGCGATAAGATGATGCTGAAGAGCATGGCTGTCCAGAAAGAACTGACCTCAAAGCCTTCGACAAATTCATCGCAAAGTAGGATGATGACAGCATTGATTACCAATAAAAACAACCCAAGTGTAAAGAAAGTGACCGGCAAAGTAAAGAGCACCAAAATAGGTTTTACAAAAAAGTTGAGCAACCCTAAAACGATGGCAACGGTTAAAGCGGTAGTGAACTCGTCGATGATTACGCCTTTCATTAGTTTGGATATGACCAAGGCTAATATGGCGGTAATTAGTATTCTGAAAAGTAGTTTCATAGTTTTATTTTAAAAATTTAATAGTCTCTTCGAAAAACAACTTTGGATTTTCGGCATGCAGCCAATGGCCGACGTTGGGAATGGTTACTAATTTAAAATTAGGAAAATGTTTTTGAATTTCGGGTACGTCGTTGTCTAAAATGTATTTTGAGTTGCCGCCACGGATGAACATAGTGGGTTTGTCAAAATGATTTTGACTAGGCAAAGCTTCACCGATTGTTTCAATTTTGGCATTAAAAACCGGCAAATTGAATCGAAAAGCCAGTTGACCCGGTTCTATCCAATAGAGGTTTTTCATTAGGAATTGGCGCGTGCCAAAATCAGGAATAAACGGATACAAGGTTTCTTCTACCTGATTCCTATCGGGTTTCTCCGAAAAATCTACCGCATTCAATCCGGCTAAAATGTCTTGATGGTGCGGCGCATAGTATTTCGGACCGATGTCGGCTACGATTAATTTTTCTACTAATTCCGGATGTGTTGTGGCCAAAAGCATGGCTACTTTGCCGCCCATGGAATGACCAATCACATTTATGTTAGTTAATTGATGGTGCTGACAATACTCTAAAACGTCATTGGCCATAATCGTATAACTAAATTCCTCGGAATGAAAACTTCTGCCGTGATTGCGCAAATCAAGCATATGCACTTGAAAACCTTCGGCGGCATAGAGTGAGCCAAAGGATTTCCAATTATCAGACATACCGAGAAATCCGTGGATGATGAGTAGTGGCTTTCCTTCGCCTTCGATTCTGGAGTGTAACATCTATTTTAATTTTTGCAAATACATATTCACAACATTATCCAAGCCGAGATACAAAGCCTCGGAAATTAGGGCGTGACCGATGGAAACTTCCAATAATCCGGGAATATTTTGTTTGAAGAACTGGATGTTGTCTAAGCTCAAATCGTGTCCGGCATTAATCCCTAAATCCAATTCATTCGCCAAAACGGCGGCTTTTACATACGGTTCGATTCCGGCTTTGTTGCCTAAACTGTATTGGTGGGCGAATGCTTCGGTGTACAATTCGATTCGGTCGGTTCCGGTTTTTTTGGCGCCTTCAATCATCGCTGAAATTGGATCGACAAAGATGGATGTTCTAATGTTGTTTCTTTTGAATTCGGCTATGACATCGGTTAAATAATCCTGAAACTTTATGGTATCCCAACCGGCTGATGACGTAATCGCACCAATGGCATCAGGCACCAAAGTCACTTGTTCTGGTTTACATTCTAAAACCAAATCGATAAAATTGTGTTGCGGATTGCCTTCGATGTTGAATTCGGTGTAGACAATTGGCCTTAAATCGCGCGCATCTTGGTAGCGAATGTGTCTTTCGTCGGGACGGGGATGAATGGTAATACCTTGCGCACCGAAATGCTGAATGTCTTTGGCTACTTGTAATAAATCGGGGACATTGCCACCTCGGGCATTTCGCAAAGTGGCTATTTTATTGATGTTTACACTTAATTTTGTCATAGCAATTTTTGATAAAGCATATCGTTTACAAATTTTATTTCATACAGTTCGGACTACCGTCCTCGGGTGATTACAAAAATACAAAGTAAAACCAAGTACGCATGTCCCAAAATTTGATTATTTTGCAGTCGCTAAAGAAAAGAATACATGAGAGAACTTTCAGAATACATTAACAACGATTTTAAACCTTTTTCCAGTCGAGAAACGGTAGCCGATATTCAGGATTTTTTTGCCGAAAGTACATATTCTCATTTTCCGGTTTTGGACAATGGTGTTTACTTAGGTTGTATCTCAGCTGTTGATGCGGAAACTTTTGAAATGCAAAAAGACATCACCGATTACCGCTATGCTTTAGAGGGATTTTTTGTCAGGACTACGATGATTTGGTTGGATGTTTTGGAGATTTTTGCCCGAAACAATGCGAATGTGGTTCCGATTTTGGATGAAAACAACAAATATGTCGGCTACTACGATATTACCGATGTGATCAAGTTTTTAAACGAAACGCCTTTCTTAAAAGAAACCGGTGGCATTATTGTGGTTGAAAAACCGGTCTCTGATTACTCGATGAGTCAGATTGCCCAAATTGTAGAAAGCAATAACGGTAAGCTTCTAGGCCTTTTTGTTTCAGAAGCCAATGCAGAAAAAGTACAAGTCACGGTAAAAATTACTTTGGGCAGTATTAATGAAATCATCCAATCGTTCAGACGCTACAATTACGAAATCATTTCCGAACACCACGAAGATGACTATTTGAATACACTGAAGGAGCGTTCGGAGTATTTGGACAAATATTTAAACATGTAATCTTGAGTACGAAGTTAGAAATACAAGGTACAAAGTAAAATCTAAACCCTATGAAAGTTGCCATCTTCGGACAATATTATCAAAACGACACGCGACCGATTATCAAAGATATTTTTGTTTTTTTCAACAGAAACAATGTGGAATTGGTTATTGAAGAAAGATTTTTGAAGATATTGTATGAAGAAAAAATTGTCGAAAAACAATATAATACTTTTTCTTCGCACAAGGATTTAGATAAAGGCTTTGATATTTTGATTAGTATTGGTGGTGACGGAACCATTTTAAGAGCCGCTACTTTTGTGCGGGATTCGGGGATACCAATTTTGGGCGTTAATGCCGGAAGATTGGGTTTTTTGGCCAAAGTACAAAAAGAAAATATTGAATCTTTTTTGCAAATTGTTTTAGAAAAAAAATACACCATCTCACAAAGAACACTACTCACCATTGATTGTTTCCCTAACAATGCTGAAATCGACATTAATTTTGCCATGAACGAAGTGGCTGTGAGTCGAAAAGATACTACTTCGATGATTACAATTGAGACTTCCTTGAACGGCGAATATTTGAATTCTTATTGGGCTGACGGATTAATTATTGCTACACCAACAGGGTCAACCGGCTATTCTTTGAGTTGTGGCGGACCCATTTTAACCCCGGATGTCAAGGGCTTGGTTATTACGCCCATTGCACCACACAATTTGAACGCCAGACCGCTCGTCATTCCGGACGAGACCGAAATCACGCTGAAAGTTTCGGGAAGAGAAGCACAATATTTGGTTTCGCTTGACTCTCGAATTACTTCGATGGATAACCATTCGATTATCAAAATTAAGAAAACTCCTTTCAACATTAACATGGTGGAAATTCCGGAAGAGACTTTTTTTAAGACACTACGGACCAAATTACTTTGGGGAGAAGACAAGAGAAACTAGAAAAAATCCACCCCTATTTATACTACAATTCTAAAAAAATCGTTTTAGAATAGAACCTTGCTAACATTGGTAATTATCAGTGCTTTATTTTATTTGGCAGAAATCCGAAATTCATGCTATATAAGTACTGAGAATTGTTATATTTGCACGCTATTTTCAATTTAATGAAAAAGATTTTAGTATTATTTTTTTGTTTGGTTTTCCAAAATAATTTGAGGGCGCAAATCAATGAGATTGGCGTTTTTCTTGGCGGGAGTAACTTCATTGGTGATGTAGGTAAAACAAATTACATCTCACCAAATGAGCCGGCTTTCGGAATTGTATACAAATGGAACAAAAGCCCTAGACATTCATATAGATTTTCCTATATGCAGTCGGCTATAACAGCAAACGATTTAGACTCAGAAATTCCGGGCAGGAATTTAAGAGGTTATAAATTTAAAAATAACATTAAAGAGTTCACTGCCGGTATGGAATTCAATTTTTTTGATTTCAACCTGCATGAATTATTAAAAAGAAAATTTACGCCGTATGTTTTTAGCGGTCTTTCTTATTTTGCTTACGACGAGTTGTATGTAGTTAATGGAGAAACCAAAAAAGATTATACAGAAAGCACTTTGGCCATTCCGATGATTGTTGGCGTCAAAACCAATATTTCAAATCATCTTGTGCTGGGACTTGAAGTCGGTGCTCGGTACACTTTTACTGATAATTTGGATGGAAGTTTACCCAAGAATAAAAATTTAGCGCCATTGCAATTTGGCAACATAAACAGCAAAGATTGGTATGTTTTCACAGGGTTTACACTAACGTACACCTTCACCGAAAAACCATGTTATTGCGCAGAATAAAGCATGAATTTACTAGACAAAATAAACAAAGAGAATTTACCCAAACACTTGGCCATCATTATGGACGGGAACGGTCGTTGGGCAAAACAAAAAGGTTTATTGAGAGCATTTGGTCATGAAAACGGGACCAAATCTGTTCGAGTAACAGTAGAAACATGCGCCAAATTAGGCGTTGAAAACTTGACGCTTTACGCATTTTCTACCGAAAATTGGAACCGCCCTAAATTGGAAGTAGATACTTTAATGAAACTCTTGATTTCTTCTTTAAAGAAAGAGTTAGAAACCCTACAAAAAAATAACATCCGATTAAACTGTATAGGAAACATTGACATGCTTCCTTCATCAGCCAAAAAAGAACTTTTATCCGTAATAGAAAAAACAAAAAATAACACCCGAATGACGCTGACATTGGCGTTAAGCTACGGCTCGAGGGAGGAATTGTTAAATGCTGTTAAAATTATCAGTGATAAAGTTAAAAATAATATAATTTCGATAGACAGTCTTGATGAATCAATTATTAATCAGCATCTTTACACGCACAATCTACCTGATGTAGATTTGGTAATTAGGACCAGTGGCGAGCACAGGATCAGTAACTTTCTGCTTTGGCAAATTGCTTATGCAGAATTTTATTTTACAGACGTACTGTGGCCCGATTTTAAAGAAGACGATTTATATGAAGCCATCATCAGCTATCAAAAAAGAGAACGAAGATTTGGAAAAACAAGTGAACAAGTTAAATAAAATTTCAGTGCATATTAAAACCTCAAAAATATTTCTAATTATCTTATTTTTTGGAAGTATTTTTCAATTACAAGCCCAAGACAGAATCCCTTTTGAACAAGGAAAAAAATATATTTTAGCGAATGTTAAGGTAAATGGGAAAATCAGTTACAACGAGCAAACCGTAGTAACATTTTCCGGTTTGGAAAAAGGGCAGCAATTGACTGTTCCCGGAGAAGAAATCAGTAATGCCATCAAAAAATTAGGAAAACTGGGGTTATTCAGCGACATTGATTTTTATGTAAATAAAACAGAAGGTGACAGCATTTGGCTTGACTTAGACATAGCCGAACTTCCTAAATTGAGTGAAGTAAAAATTCAAGGCTTAAAAAAAGCAAAAGCGGAAGATTTAATCAAAGAAAATGAATTGACAAAAGGGAAAATTGTTAATGAAAACTTGATTACCACAACCAAGAACTACATCGAAAACAAATACAAAAAAGACGGTTACTACAAAACCAAAGTCTTCATTACAACTACTCGCGACACCACTGAAGGAAACCAAGTTAAAATGTTGGTTAATATTGATAAAGGTGATAAATTGAAAATTACAAAAATCAATTTTGACGGCAATGAAAAATTCTCAGACAAAAAACTGAGAAAAGCCATGAAAAATACCAAGCAAATCAATCCAATCAGAATATTTAAAGCTTCCAAATTCATTAAGGAAAAATACCAAGAAGATTTAACTTCCATAGTAGAAAAATACAAAGAAAAAGGATACCGAGATGCTCGAGTAACCAAAGATTCGGTGTTTTTAAATGCCAAAAAATCGAAACTGGCCATCAATATTAAAGTAGAAGAAGGTAGAAAATACTATTTTGGTAATATTAAATTCTTAGGAAACTCGGTATATTCAGACCAATTATTGGGTAGAATCTTGGGTATTAAAAAAGGCGACACTTACAACGGTGTTTTATTGGAAAAACGCATCGCTGACAAATCAAAACCTGATGGTGATGACATCACCAACTTGTACCAAAACAGCGGTTATTTATTCTCTAACATTAATGCCGTAGAAGTTAAAACAGCCAATGATACAATCGATTTTGAAATCAGGGTTTTGGAAGGTCCGATTGCTTATTTCAACAACATTACTGTAGTAGGAAACGACAAAACCAACGACCGCGTAATTTACAGAGAATTAAGAACCCAACCCGGGCAAAAATACAGCAAAGAAGACTTAGTTAGAACCATTCGTGAAATCGGACAATTAGGGTTCTTTGACCCGGAAGCTATTGATCCCAAATTTAAAAATGTAGATCCGGCTGCCGGAACAGTTGACATTGAGTACAATGTAGTAGAAAAAGGCTCGAGCCAAATTGAGTTACAAGGTGGTTACGGCGGCGGCGGTTTCATCGGAACCTTAGGTTTGTCTTTTAACAATTTCTCCGCCAGAAATATGTTTAAAAAAGAAGCCTACAAACCATTACCTATGGGTGACGGACAAAAAGTAGCCTTGCGTTTGCAAGCCAGTTCGTTTTTCCAAACCTACAGCTTGTCGTTCTCTGAACCTTGGTTAGGTGGGAAAAAACCAATTCAGTTTTCGACTTCATTGTCGCACAGTAAACAGTTTTTATACTCCGGAAGATCGACCAATGTAGACCGAAGCAAAAGTTTTAATATTACCTCATTATCTGTAGGATATGCCAAACGATTAACTGTTCCGGATGATTTCTTTGTGTTTTCAAATTCCATAAGTTTTCAATACTATGATTTGAATAATTACAACACCGGTTTGTTTACTTTTGGAGATGGTGCCTCACGTAATTTAGCTTTTACCCTTGGTTTGAGTAGAAATAACAAAGGCGTAAATCCAATCTACCCTACTTCGGGTTCTGAATTCAGTGTGTCTGCTAAATTCACTTTACCTTATTCATTATTCAATGGCATAGACTATGGCGATTTAGAAAATCAAAAAGCCTACAAATTAAGATACCGTGAAAATGCAGGCATCAATTATGTAGAAACCGCTACCGGACAAATTCCGGCCGTAGGTGATTACTTGGCTGAAACTTCTGAAGGCTCAAATATATACCAAACAGTGGGAGCCGACTATACTCAAGCTTCCGCAGACAAAGCAAAAGTTGACCAAGAAAAATTTAATTGGTTAGAGTATTACAAATTGAAATTCAAAGCCGATTGGTACACCAGGTTAGCCGGCTCTCAATCAAAAGCACTGGTCTTAAGAGCATTGGGCGAATTTGGTTATCTAGGGGCTTACAACAATAGCCGCGGTTTAGTACCTTTTGAAAGGTTCTTCTTGGGTGGGGATGGTTTGGCCAACTTCTCCTTAGATGGCCGCGAAGTAATTCAGTTAAGAGGATATCCTAACCAATCCTTGTCAAACACAGACGGTGCAACCGTTTACAATAAATTCTCTTTAGAGCTAAGATATCCTTTAACCTTAAAAGCAGCTGCTTCTATTTATGCTTTGACTTTCTTAGAAGCCGGTTCGTCTTACAATACGTTTAAAGAATACAATCCATTCGTATTGCAACGTTCTGCCGGTTTCGGAATCAGAATATTCATGCCTGCCTTTGGTTTGTTAGGTATAGACTTTGCTCACGGTTTCGATGCAATTCCGAATTCGGGTTCTAATCAAAAGAATGGATGGGAAACACATTTTATAATTGGTCAACAATTTTAATTATATTTGGTACATATTTATAAATCATAATAGTATGAAAAAATATTTTGCAATATCAATATTACTTTTATCCCTTGTTTTTGAAGCAAAAGCTCAATCAAGAGGCGTGAAAATTGGCTACATTGACATGGAATATATTCTGCAAAATGTTCCCGATTATACTGAAGCCAATAACCAATTAGAGCAAAAAGCTCAAAAATGGAAGCAAGATATTGAAACTAAAAAAATTGAAATTGCAAAATTAAAAGATGCTTTAAAAACTGAAAAAGCACTATTGACTAAAGAATTAATAGAAGAGCGTGAGGAAGAAATCAAGTTTCAAGAAGATGAACTTTTAGATTTTCAACAAAAAAAATTCGGCCCTAATGGTGATTTAATGACCCAAAAAGCCGTTTTGGTAAAACCTATTCAAGACCAAGTTTTCAATGCTGTGCAAGACATCGCCGAGCTAAAAAAGTATGATTTTATCTTTGACAAATCTTCTGATTTAACCATGTTGTTTTCTGCCAAAAGACACGATATCAGTGACCAAGTAGTTAGAAGTATCACCAGAGCCGAAAGAAGAGAACAACTCTCTAAAAAAGAATTAAAAGAGCAGGAAAAGAAAGAATACATGGAAGATGTTGAAGACGAAAATCCGGCATTGGCTGCTCGAAAAAAAGCCTTGGAAGAAAAAAAAGCGGCCAGAGATAAGTTGATGGAAGACAGAAAATTAGCTGCCGAGGCCAAGAAAAAAGAACAAGACGATAAAAGAAAAGCAGCCGCAGAAGCTCGAGAAGCCAAAAAAAGTGGCACGGTTCCTGCTAACGATAAAACAACAAGTGATAAAACAGTTGCGCCTGAAACCAATAAAAAAACTTCAGATTCAACAACGGTTGACCCTAACTCAAAAGAAGCAAAGGCTGCCGCCAGAGCAAAACTTGTAGAAGACAAGAAGAAAGCTTTAGAAGAAAAAAAGAAAAAAATATTAGCCGATAGAGAAGCTGCAAAAAAAACCAAAGAAGAAAAAACCGGGGAACCGAAAAAAGAAGAATAAATAATAATAAATAAATAATTAATACTTTTTAAAATGAAACGATTGAAATCATTACTAATAGCTACTGTATTGTTTTTAGGAACAAGCCAAACCATCAGTGCTCAAGCTAAAACTGCACATGTAGATGTAAATGAAATTATTTCTAAAATGCCGGCGATGTTAGATGCCCAAAAGCAATTGGAAAAATTGAGCGCCACTTATGATGCGGAATACAAAACTATGGCTCAGGAATATCAAACCAAAGTTGATAAATACGAAAAAGAAGCCGGTACTGTAGGAGATGCTGTGAATCAAACCCGTCAAGCGGAAGTACAAGATTTAGTAAAAAGAATCACTGATTACAGAGATAACGCTCAAAAAGAGTTGCAAAAGAAAGAATCTGATCTGGTAAAACCTTTGATGGATAAAATCAAAGCTTCTATTACTAAAGTAGGTAAAGCCAAAGGATACCAATACGTTTTAAACTTAGCTGATTTATTACTAGCTGACGGTCCGGATTTAACTGCCGATGTTAAAAAAGACTTAGGTTTCTAAAATCAAAAATACTTTTATAAAACTGCTCACCTGAGACTTCGGGATTGAGCAGTTTTTTTTTACTTTTGTTATTATGACTAACAACAACCCCATAGGCCTTTTTGACTCCGGAATTGGTGGCACATCCATTTGGAAAGAAATCTATGATGTACTACCAAACGAAGACACTATTTATCTGGCCGACAGTAAAAATGCACCCTATGGCCAAAAATCAAAAGAAGAAATCATCCAATTAAGCATAAAAAATACCGAGTTTCTTCTCAACCAAAATGCCAAAATTATTGTGGTAGCTTGCAACACCGCAACCACCAACGCCATCAAAGAATTACGTGCCAAATATGATGTTCCCTTTATCGGAATAGAACCGGCCATCAAACCCGCAGCTCTCAATTCAGAAAAACATATCATCGGAATTTTAGCCACTCAAGGTACTTTAAACAGTGAATTATTCCACCAAACTGCCGAAAAATATCAAAACACCAAAATCATTGAGCAAATCGGCCACGGCTTAGTTGGTCTTATAGAAAATGGGGAAATCAATTCCCCTGAAATGAATCACCTATTGCATACTTATTTAGAGCCTATGATTGAAGCCAATATCGACTATCTCGTCTTAGGATGCAGCCATTACCCTTATCTTATCCCACAAATCAAAAAAATACTCCCAAATCACATTAAAATCATTGATTCAGGGGAAGCAGTAGCCCGCCAAACTAAAAAAGTTTTAATAGAAAGTGTCGGATTAAGTGATAAATCTAAAAAAGGGAAAGCTCTTTTCTATTCTAATTCAAATCCAAAAGTTTTGGATGATATTCTCCAAAATAAATACGAAGTAATAAGGAAAGATTTCTAGGAGCCAATCACTCGGGAATCGTTTAAACCATTTTCCCGCTTTCTGCACTACAAGGTAGTCGCGCCAATCGGGGCTAAAATCAAACGGCAGGCTTCTTTTATTCGTCTTTAAACCAACTCGAATACATCACGTAATTGTTAGAAATACGCTCAATCTCTCCGGCAAAGTCAGACTGATTAATATCTTTTACCTTCTTAGCCGGAACACCGGCATAAATCGTCCCCGATTCCACCACGGTATTTTGAGTAACCACAGCGCCGGCAGCAATTATCGAATTACTTTCCACCACACAATTGTCCATCACAATAGCACCCATACCAATCAATACATTATCGTGTATAGTACAACCATGAACAATCGCATTGTGCCCAATTGAAACATTATTACCAATAATCGTCGGATGTTTTTGATAAGTACAATGAATGATAGCACCATCCTGAATATTGACTTTATTGCCAATTTTTATAAAATGAACATCCCCGCGAATGACGGCATTGAACCAAACACTACAAGAACTACCCAAAATAACATCCCCAACAATGGTGGCATTTTCAGCTACATAACAATCCTTTGGAATTTGTGGATGCTTACCTTTAACAGATTTTATGACCATAAAAAAAGTCCCGATAAATCGGGACGTATATTTAAATTAATTAATTGCCGGACAATTACAGTGGTATTTCTCCGCTTTACAGAATAAATTAATTCCTAAAGTAATTTGGTGAAAACCTCCGGTATCAAAATTTACGTTACCCAATAAATGAGAGTAAGTATAGGAGAATACATAATTCTTAAAATTAACTCCAATAATAGGAGTCACATATTGCATTTTTTGATCAGACACCGCATTTCCCTCAACGAATTGTGCTCCGTCAAGGCTTCTTCTATAAGATATGCCGCCCCATAATCGCCCAAAATCTAATTCTTTGTAAGCCTTGATATTTAAATCAATGGTTTTCTCTTGAGTTTGGGTAACCAATTGGAACATAAAAGAAGGTTCCCAAAGAATAGTTTCCTCATCACCAAAAGTATAACCCGAATTCAAAATAAATCGTCTAAGATTAACAGGTTCTCTGTCAGAGTATAATTTTCTATCACTGGCCAAAGCATTTTTTACCGTTGCATGAACATAAAAATCAAGGAAATTATAAGAAGCTCCAATGTCAACGTTAAAATAAGAAGCTCTCTGCATTGATGGGAAAATTAACGGATCATAAGTTGGGTCATTCGTATAAAAAGTACTTTGATCTAAATTACTCTGTACAAAACCGGCACTCATCCCAAATGATAGTTGGTTTAAGTCAACCCTGTCACGAGAAAACATTAAATGGTGGGCATAGGTTAATTTCATCCCGGTTTGAGAGTGATACCCGTTTTTATCATTAAAAACAATAATTCCTCCTCCAGATCTTTCTCCTAATGAACCGTTGAAACTCAATGTTTGTAACGCCGGTGCATCTTCTTGTCCAAACCATTGTTGTCTGGCGGTCAATCTTAATTTTGCACAATTGGAAGCTCCTGCCATCGAAGGATGAAGTAAGTAATAGTTGTCTGATAAATAATCAGAATAAACAGGTAATCCTTCTTGAGAAATTGAAATTTGTGATAAAAAAAGTAATGCTAATAAACAAAATCTTCTAAAATTCATTGTAAACTATCTTTTTAATGAGAAATGGGCTCTAAATTGTTTGGCTGCGGTTTGTTCTAAATATTCCACACTAAACCAGTAATCAGTTGATGGTAAGGGTTTTCCGTTGTAGGTTCCGTCCCAACCGTCTCCATCTGAACTAATTTGTTTCAGTAATTTTCCATAGCGGTCAAATATATAAATTTTTGCGTTAGGTTGTCCATCCAACCCAACAATATTCCATGTATCGTGGATACCGTCTCCGTTTGGTGTAAAATAAAGCGGATAATCAATTACCTGAACATCCATTATTGTCAGCTCTTCACAACTAAACGCTACTCCTCCTTCGGTATCCCAAACATGTATCACATGCTCACCTAAAGAAACCCCTTCAAAGATATTGCTCGATTGTCTTGGGCCGTCATCCAAACTGTATTCATACGTTCCCCAACCTTCAACAGTAACCGTAATAATTTGACTATCCGTAAAGGCATTGGTTACCGTATAACCTACTGTCCCTGACGCTATAACCGCCTGTCCTGATTGTATCACCGGGAAGTCTGCCGAGGTAGTCTCACACAATAAATCACTATTGCTTATCACTCGTACATGGTAGTTTCTGGTAGCACCCGTTGGTGAAGAAGTGTTTACCGTATACGTTGAACCCGTAGCACCTACAATTAAGTTGCCATCCTCATACCACTCAAAAGTATAATCCGAAGCGTTGACAATACCACTCTCTAAAACCAGTGGTCTTACCACTTCTCCCGTGGTGAAGTCAACACATATCGTAGTGACATCATTCTGGGTATCAATAACCGGATTAGGGTAACGCTCTATCTCTATATCAATAGTGGTCAGTGCATAACAGAATGGTACAATGCTATTGCTGCTGTTCTCTACCTTAACCCAAATCTGATCCGTATCGGGTTGGGTAATATAAGCTTGTGCTTCCGCCAGTGGGATAGCATTAATCCCTGCCTCTGCATCAGCCTGACTGTGGTAGTAACTAATCAAGAAAACAGCCGGGTCTTGTCCGTTGAGAATAGCCGTGTTGAATTGCGTTAAATCCAATTGGAATACCCCATCATATGGGTCGTTGTAATCATCACATTGTGAAAACTCTTGCGCTCCTGTTGCCGTAGCATATTCCTCCACTGCCAAAGTCAGTACTCCCGTTGCATTAACACAACCTGTAGCATTGTTCACTACTCTGATGTAAATATCTTGAGCATCTGCCGTAATATTAGTATATGGTGACACCAGTGGTGTCTCTCCCGTATTGGTAAACGGATTGGCTCCTGCTGCCGTGAGGTAATACGTAATGGTAAAATCAGCCGGGCTTTGGTTCGCACCCAAAATGGCGGTGGCCAAGATTGGGTTGGTCAAATCAAACTGTGCAATACCGTCGGTATTGTCATCACACATTCTGTATGGTGCCAAAGGTTGGATGACTTCAGGTAAAGGATTAACCGTTAAGGGTTGTTCCACCAATACATAACAGTTATTACCCAAATAATCCACTTGGTTGTTCTCTACTCTAATCCAAACATTATCGCCTACCAAAGCCTGAGTCGGGTCGGCTATCGGGAACTGAGCAGCATGAGCATCTGCCTCATTGGTATAGTAAGTCAAGGTAACATTCGTGGCGCCGTTAATGATATAAGCCGCATTTACCGTTACATCAAAAACTTCAACCATATCTCCCGGATTGTTGTCATCACATAGTGGTGCTAAAGGATTCGGGTCGGTGTTCGGTGTTGGTACCGGTAATACTCTAATGTCTAAAGTCGTAATGCTTTGACAACCCGCTGCGCTGGTTACCAAAACGCCTAAGGTTTGAACCGCCGGAAATATATTGGTATAAGCCGTAAAATCTGTTATGGTGGTTGCTCCTCCGGCTTGGGCTTCTGATAATGATGGGTAATACGTTACTGTATAACCTGATAATCCTTGGGTGATCTCAGCATCTTTTACCGTTAAATCAAAACTGTGGTATTGATTATTCGGATCGGTATCATTATCACAAACACTCAGTGGTGCAGGTGTGGTTAGTAACAATGGAATATTGATGATAACATCAAATGAACCTATATTGAAACAACCCGTGGTATTATCTTCTACTCTAACCCAAATAGTTTGGTTGTTCATAGCCGTATAATTGGTCACATTCATAATCGGGGCAATTCCATCCTGAGCAGCCGTTTGAGAGGTGTAATACTCAACAGTATAATTACTTGCAGCCAAAGGTTGTTGGGCCAAGATACTAGCTGTATTGACAGTCAAATCAATACTGGTAATGGCATCTTGGGTATTGTTATCATCATCACAAACTACAATGTCATCTAAATCAACCGGGGCTATTGGACTTGGGTTAACGTTTAGTTCTATTGGAATAACGCTCCAACATCCCGTTAAAGGATCAACTGCTCTTACGTATAATATTTGTACAAAAGGATTGATATTGTTATAAAGAACACTCGTGTCAATTGGGG
Organism: Flavobacterium sp. IMCC34852; assembly: GCF_030643905.1. Classification (NCBI taxonomy): domain Bacteria; kingdom Pseudomonadati; phylum Bacteroidota; class Flavobacteriia; order Flavobacteriales; family Flavobacteriaceae; genus Flavobacterium; species Flavobacterium rivulicola. Next base: position 173,090 of record NZ_CP121446.1, read on the forward strand.
TATTACCCTGTTGTGCATCGGTTAAGGTCTCATGGAAAGTCAAAATATAGGGTGCACCTTGTAAAATGTCCGTTGTTAAGCTCGTCAAATCAAATCCGGAAAAGCCATCTTGATTCTCATCACAAATCGTGAAAGGCGCTGTTGGCGGAATTGGTGTTGGCAATGGAACTACTCTGATATCCATCGTAGAGATGCTGTAACATCCGGTGATGCTATTGGTGATACGAATACCTAAAGTCTGTACATAAATAATTTGGTTCGGATACTGTAAATCAGGATGAGAAACATTGATCGCATTGGTATCATTCTCTGCATCTGTCAAACTCGGATAGAAAGTTACCGACATTCCCGTCTGACCTAATAAAACAGCAGCTACTTGAGAAGCCAAATCAAAAGTCTCAAAACCTATCGAGCCATTGTAATCACACAAAGTGTATTGAGCATAATTAGGCTGGGTAGCATTCGGTAGCGGATTCACTATCAAGTCTAACTCCACTATGTCATAACAACCTGTGGTATTAAATTCTACTCTAACATACACTGTTTGGTTCCACTGCGTTTGGTTGATGTAATTCGTCACACCGCCAATAGCATTAGCATCGTCTTGCGCATTGGCAAAAGTCGTATGGAAAGTAACCGTAACCGTAGTAGGATCAATAGACCCTAAAACCTGTGGTATCGTTGTAGTTAAATCAAAACTCTCAAAACCAGTCTGGCCTGTGTAATCACAAAGCGCATAATCATCCGGCTCAGTCGCCTCAGGGGTTGGGTCAACTATTAATTGTAATTCAACATAATTGGCACAACCGGTCAAGGTATAAAACACTCTGACATAAATCGTCTGTGTCCATGGATTGATATTGTCATAAGGACTCGCAAGTGATGGTACTGCGCCTATCAAAGCATCGGTCTGGGTTTCGTAATAACTTATCGAAACTCCCGTTAGTGGCCAAACGCCTCCGGCTATTTCTGCAGTGGCTGAGGCTAAATCAAACACGCCAAATCCGTCATTATTAGGATCACAATAATGCAACGCTTGTGGAGTAACGGCAATAGGGCCTTGGGTTACTCTTAATAATTGCGTAGTGGTTGAATAACAACCCGTAACATTATCCTCTACTCTGATATAAACTATCTCGTTATCTGTTCCGGTATATGTACTTGGGGTAACTATCGGACTTGACTCATTTTGGGCCGCAAGCAAAGAGTTATAATACGTAACACTAACTAGTGAAGTATTCCCTGCTGTAACAACGCCTTCATTTATGGTCAAATCAAACAAAGCCTGTGTCGTGGCTCCGTTACTACATTGGAAGATAGGATCCGGTGTAGTCGCCGATGGCAAAGGATTTACCACCAAATTAAACGAACTCACCGAACTACACCCTGTGGTATTATTACTGATGTTTATCCAAATCTCTTGCGGATTACTAATGTTAGTGTACAAGTTCGGTAGCGGACTCGTTTGAGTCTGAGCATCACTCTGAGTCAAATAATATCCTATGGTAACATTGGTCTGACCATTGGCAATCTCTGCATCTTTACTATTCAAAGTAAACACTTCAATACCATCGCCCGGATTGGCGTAATCACACAACTCATAATCCGTAATCACCGGATTGGCTAATGGTAGTGGGTTGACAATTAAATTAAATGTGGTATTACTATAACATGCCGGCGAACCGTTATTGTAAGCTCTTACATAAATAGTTTGCAATCCCGGATCAATATTACAATACGGACTAACCAATGGATTAGCACCGGTTTGTGAATTGGTCAACGTTTCATGGAAAGTAACTACAATATTAGGATTTCCCCCATTCACTTGGTTGATTATAGTATTCAAATCGAAATTACAATTAAAACCATCATTGTTGTTACTATCATCACAAACCACGTAATCAGCCGGAGTATTGATTACCGGCGCTGTGTTTACAGTAATCACCGCAGAAACGGTTTGTGTTTGAGAACAAGTAGTTGAGGGATTTGTAACACTAACTAAATTATAAGTTGTTGACGCTGACAAAGGTGCCGAAGTAAAGACAGCATTCCCGTTACCATTCAAGGCAATAGTTTGATTTGTGCCCGAGTTGACATTGTAAGTCACAACAGCATTTGGTGTACCACTAAATGAAATAGTAACTGTATCCCCTGAACATACTGTAGCTGTTCCGGATATCGTAGCTGTTGGCAATGGATTCACTGTAACTACTGCGGATCCGGACTGTGGCTGGGCACAGTTTGTTGTCGGATTTTGAACACTAATCAAATTATAGGTCGAAGAAACCGTTAAAATCGGAGTGGTCACTGATGCATTACCTGCTGCATTTAAAGTTATGGTTTGACTTGGATTGGAATCCGAATTGTAAGTAACAATTGCATTTGGTGTACCATTAAAAGAAATAACCGAAGTTGTTCCTGAACAAATCGAAGTTGTTCCTGAAATGGTCACCGTTGGTAAAGGATTTATGGTTACAGTTGCTGAACCGGTTATCAATTGAGAACAATTCGTTGCAGGATTCAAAACACTTACTAAGGTATAAGTCGAGCTGGCAGTAAGATTAGGCGTAACTACCGAAGCAGTACCGGAACCATTTAAAGTGACTGTTTGATTAGGATTAGAGTCGATATTATAAGTCACAATAGTATTTGGCGTACCGTTAAAAGTAATGCCTGTCGAAGTACCATAACAAATTGCCGTAGAACCTGATATGGTTGCTGTTGGTAATGGATTAACAAACAATTGAAAACTAGTAGTCCCAAAACTGGTTGGATCTGCATTTTCTTCTAATCTCACAAAAATTGTTTGGCCATTGGTTCCACTAAAAGCATTTATCGGGCTAATTGCTGCTGCATCGTTGTCTGCATCCGTTTGATTCAAATGATAAGTCACCGTGTAATCGGCCGCATTGTAAGTTGAACCTAATACCAATGGTGTCTGTGGTGTAAAATCAAAAATTGCCGTACCGCTTCCGAAACTGCTTTCGCACAAAGTTAAATTAGGCGGCGTAAAAGGATTAGGCTCTGCACACAAAGCAGGTGAGATATAAAGAGTAAATTGCGTTGTTGTGATACAACCTGTCATATCATCTTCAAGAGCGGCATAAATTATTTCACCGTTATATCCATTATAACTTGTCGTATTGGTTATTGGTGAAGCCAATTGCTGGGCATCAAATAGAGAATGGTGATATGTTACAGTATTACTCAATCCATTCACGATTACCGGCGTATTATCCTCTAAATTAAAAGGCGGCACACAAACAGTCAAATCATTAGGAGTACCAATTGCCAAAGAAGGAATATATTCTACAACCAAACAATCTGTTTGTTCACAACCACTAGGATAAGTGATTGTAACACAATAATCTCCCTCTTGGGTAATAGTGTAAGTAAAAGAATTTGCTCCCGGAATCGGATTCCCTCCAAATGTCCAAGCATAAGTAGCTCCAACTATGGAAGTGGCTCCTGCTTGAATCGTTAATGTTTCCGAACCACAAATAGCATTTGGACCTGTAAAATCATCAATCCCGTCAAACTCATCTATTCCGGCCAAACTGGCTGAACCAATATCAAAACTACCGCCACCAAGAAAAACCGCTGAATCGTATGAATTGTCATTTCTATCGGCAATCACTAATTTTATGTGATAAACATTATTAGGAATAACCACAGAAGTAGCTGTCATAAGTACCGTTTCACCATTAAAATTAGTTGCAGAATTGGCTGCATTAGCACCACCGTTAAAAGTTGCGAAATAACTTGGATTGGCAGAAGCACAATTTCCATTGTGCGCATCATCGCGGATGGTTACTACAGAAATAGGTGTCGTGGTACTGGGTACTAATGCCAAATTTGTAGTGGCCGTTCCTGCTGTAACATTGGTCAAAAAGAAGGCAAATGAATCTGAATAGGCACATTGAAACGTCCCATATTCCTCAGAAGCAAAGAGGAAATCAAAACTCATCTGATTGGTCAACGGTGTAAAATCAAACTCTAAAACCGTTGCGTTATTATAATCTGTCAATCCGGGATCTATCCCCAAACCGGTGATGTAATTAAACAAAGTAGTATCTCCTGGCCAAGCATTTGAACCGTCACTCAATGTTGTGGTGTTCGGTCCCGGTGCACTCATGGCATTACCGGTACTCAAAATAACTCCCGAAGTCAAAGGAAAATTAGGATTGGTATTCTGAAAATAACCTATCCCGTTTGAAGACCCAAAACTAGTTCCATTACTGGCACCACTTCCGGTACTCCAAGTAATATTACTGATTGTTCCTACACAAGAAGAACCAACAGATCCGGAAGCAAATAAAACATCCTGAACCAATTGCGGAACTGTATAGGTAGAATTGTCGACTGTTATCGGTTGAGATAACGATTTGAATGTCAATAAGAAAATCGGAATAAATAATAAAATTCGTTTCATGTAGACGAAATTTAAAAGCATTCTCCTCCATGAAGAACAACACTTAATGTTAATTTATTGTTTAAATCTCCAAATATAAGTATTCACAGAAAATAACTTTGTTAAATTTGCAGAAAAATACACTATTTCAATGAAAATCGCCATAAAAGAAACTCAAAACCCAACAATAATTAAATTTGAATTCCCTGATTTTATTACTCAAAATGAAAACTTCGAATTTAAAAACATAGACGAAGCCAAAAATTCTCCATTGGCCCAACAACTTTTTTACCTACCTTTTGTAAAAACCGTTTACATCTCCGGAAATTTTATCGCCATCGAAAGATTCAGCATCGTCGATTGGTCAGATGTTCAAGATGCCGTAGCCGAACAAATTGAAGATTTCGTCAACAAAGGTGGTGTTATCGTGTTGCCCAACGAAAATAAAACCAAAAAACAGGCCATCACAGTCTACGGCGAAACCACGCCCAATCCGGCTTCGCTGAAATTTGTGGTCAATAAAGGCCTAACCAAATCGACCTTCGAATTCAAAAATATCGATGAAGCTCAAGCTTCTCCACTAGCACAGGAATTGTTCAAATTTCATTATGTCAAAGAAATTTTTATTACCGAAAATTACATCTCGGTAACCAAATACGACAGTACTTCTTGGGACGAAATCACCTTAGAATTGCGCACTTTCATCAAACAATTCATTGAAAACGGCGGAACGGTTATCGACGAAACAGTAGCCGTTAATGACACCAAACAAGAAAAACAACAAATCAAAAACTTCGACCACCTCGATGTGACTTCCCAACAAATCATCAATATTTTAGAAGAATACGTAAAACCGGCTGTAGCTGCCGATGGCGGAAACATTCTTTTTGATTCCTATGACGAAACTGACAAACGCGTAAAAGTAGTACTCCAAGGTTCGTGCAACGGTTGCCCTTCCTCGACTTTCACCCTTAAAAACGGAATCGAAAACATGCTCAAAGACATGCTCAACGACAAAGACATTGTGGTCGAAGCACTTAACGGATAAGTATTTATTCAAAATAAAAAACTAACTTTAAGCGTCCAAATTGGGCGCTTTTTTTATTAATTTTTGAAGCTAATCCGGCTTTCTTCTGTATCTTTTGCTGCGCAAAAGGATGCCGTTCCAATCCGGGCTAAAATAACTGCTATGAACGAACTACATCTGGAAACCAGTCCATATCTTTTACAACACGCCAACAATCCCGTGCATTGGAAAGCCTGGAACGAAACCGCTTTGGCTCAAGCCCAAAAAGAAAATAAACTCATCCTAATCAGCATTGGCTATTCCGCTTGTCATTGGTGCCACGTCATGGAACACGAAAGTTTTGAAGACGAAGACGTGGCCAAGGTGATGAATGCACATTTTATCAATATCAAAATCGACCGAGAAGAACGTCCGGATATCGATGCTGTCTATATGAAAGCTGTACAAGTCATGACCGGTCGCGGTGGTTGGCCTATGAACGTGGTGGCCTTACCCGATGGCAGACCTATTTGGGGCGGAACTTATTTCAGAAAAAATGATTGGATCAATTCGCTCGAAAAACTTCAGGAAATTTACACCCAAAATCCGGAAACCATATACGATTATGCGCAACAACTCCATGAAGGACTGCAATCCATAAGCGTCATTCCGAAAACCGAATCACCTTCCGATTTTAATTTTGACATCCTTAAAACCTTACTCCAAAAATGGCAAAAAAGTTTCGATTGGGACTTCGGCGGTATGGCTCGTGCGCCCAAATTCATGATGCCCACCAATTACGAATTCCTGTTGCGTTACGCCTATCAAACCCAAAACCAAAACTTACTGGATTTTGTCAACCTAACCTTAACCAAAATGGCTTATGGCGGTTTATTCGACACCGTTGATGGTGGATTTTCACGCTATTCCGTTGACATGAAATGGCATGTGCCGCATTTTGAAAAAATGTTGTACGACAATGGCCAATTGGTTTCGCTTTATGCCAATGCTTATAAACTAACCCAAAATCCACTCTATAAAGAAGTCATCGAAAAGACTTTGACCTTCGTCGAAAAAGAATGGCTGACGACTGAAGGAAGTTTCTATTCCGCACTCGATGCCGACAGTTTAAATGCCGAAAATCATTTGGAAGAAGGCGCGTTTTATGTTTGGAACAAAGAAGAATTACAAGAATTACTCGGAGCAGATTTCGACTTGTTTTCGGAAGTTTTCAATATCAATGAATTCGGGCATTGGGAACATGGCAATTATGTTTTGATTCAAAATCAAACATTGGCACAAATCGCCGAAAAGCAAAATATGCCTTTAGAAACATTGGCACAAAAGAAAAAAAATTGGGAACAAAAACTTTATACGGAAAGAGAAAAACGCAGCAAACCAAGACTGGACGACAAATGCCTGACTTCTTGGAACGCCATTATGGGCAAAGGTTTTGTCGAAGCATACAAAGCATTGGGCGACCCAAAATATTTAGACATTGCTTTACAAAATGCCCATTTCATCACCAAGAATCTCTGGAGTTCAGAAGGCCATTTATTCCGAACTTATAAAAATGGAAAAGCTACCATCAATGCTTATTTAGAAGATTATGCTCATGTGATTCAAGGGTTTATAACTTTATACGAAGCAACTTTAGACGAACATTGGTTGCAAAATGCCAAACAGTTAACAGATTATAGCTTTGATAATTTCTATGACTCCAACGCCGAATTCTTTTCGTTTACATCCAAAACAGACGAAGCGCTAATCACCGCGTATTTTGAAGTGGAAGACAATGTGATTCCTGCCGCAAACTCTGTAATGGGAAGTAATTTATTTCGATTAAGTATTTATTTCAATCACAGTTATTACGAATCGATAGCGGAAAAAATGGTGCAAAATATCATCCCAACCATTGATTATCCTTCGGCCTTTTCGAACTGGTTGAACCTGCTCTTAAATTATTCGGAACAAAATAAAGAATTGGCCATTTGTGGTGAAAAAGCTTTTGATTATTTAGCCCAAATCAACCAACAATATTTGCCGAATATTGTTACAGCAGGAACTGTTGCTGATTCTAAACTTCCTTTTTTAGAGCATCGTTTTGTAAAAAATCAAAGCTTATTGTATTTGTGTCAAAACAAAAGTTGCGATTTGCCAACCACTGATTTACAAGAAATTATCAAAGAAATAACACTAAATTCTTAGAAAAAATCGTAATATTGTTATTATTAACCAATAAAAACAACTGATATGGGATTTGGAGATTTTTTTAAAAAATTATTTGGCGGTGCCAAAACACAGACCGGAGAGCAAACACAAAATTTTGCGGATGATGCCATTGAAAAAGTAAAAGATATGGCCGAACCGGTAGTAGATAAAGTAGAAGAATTAGTAGAAACCGCCAAAGAAAAAATAAGCGAATATGTACCGCAAGCCACAGAAACTATTGAAAATGTAGTAGAAAGTGCTAAAGAAAAAATAAGTGAATTCACTGATAATGCTACTGAAACCGTAAAAGAAAAAATAAGCTCTTTTACAGGTGATGCCTCTTCAGAAGCAGAAGATACCGTTAAAGAAACGGTAAATCGCATAGAAGAAGACGCCGATTAATTTTAAAAATTATTATTTTTGCACCCAATAATATCCTTTCCCGAGACTTCGGGACGGGATTTTTTTTACACTATGACTATGAACAGCTCGCTTTCGATTCGCTCTTTTGCCGAATACGTAGAACAATTTACCTCTTTATTAATTGATTATTCTCCGAAACTTATTTCGGCACTAATCATTCTATTTGTTGGTTTGTATGCCATTCGCATTATCAATCGCCTGGTAAGAAAAATTATGATCAAAAGAGAGCTCGACCCAACGCTGTCAAAGTTCCTGGCCGATAGTTTGCTTTGGGCTTTGCGGTTGCTACTCTTTGTGAGTTTTATTTCCAAATTGGGAATTGAAACTTCTTCGTTTGTAGCAATTTTGGGTGCGGCCGGTTTGGCGATTGGTTTGTCTTTACAAGGTTCACTCTCCAATTTTGCCGGCGGCATGCTGATTATTTTGTTCAAACCTTTTCGCGTGGGCGATACCATCGAAGCGCAAGGTGTTATTGGAACCGTACTCGAAATTCAAATTTTTGTCACTAAATTAATTACGGGAAACAACCAAACGATTTTTGTGCCCAACGGGATTTTATCAAATGGTGTAATCATTAATTATTCGATGCAAGGCAATCGCAGAGCGGATTTGGTTTTTTCGCTTTCGTATGATACCAATATCAAAACTGCTAAAGACATCGTGATGCAAGTGATGCAAAACCATCCGAAAGTATTGAAGAATCCGGCACCTACCGTGGCCGTTAAAAGTTTGACTGATTCCGCCATCATTTTAGCCATCAATCCTTGGGCAAAGAATGCCGATTTTGGTGCCATGGCTTCAGATGTTTTAGAAAATTGTAAAGAAGCTTTTGATGCGGCAGGAATAGTGACGCAACCTTATGTGAGAGAATCTTCGAAGGCCTAATTTTTCTTAGTCAGCATAAAATCCTTCAAGTAAAAAGGCTCAAAATAAGCTACATCTTCAAAGGCATTCCGGGTAAATTTTTCAAAGCTTATCGGACTCATTTCGTTGGCAGAAGGAAATACAATTTCGGGTAAAAACACAAAGTTCTCTTTGGTCAAAACCGTTTGGCATTTCTCTTGGCAATCACCCACAAAATAAATGGTTTCAGTCATTTCAGCATAGCTGTCGTTGGTTAAAACTTCGGCTTGTACTTCCATGATTTTTTGGTGATTGGCATTAAAGACGGCGCTGTAAACCTCCATTCTTCGAGCATCAAGCATAGGCACAATCAAACCATCATTTTGGGTTACTTTTTGGGCCAAAACGGCTAAAGTATCTACCGCAATCAACGGAATTCCGAGCGCATAACACAAGCCTTTGGCCGTAGAAACACCTATGCGTAAGCCGGTATAAGAACCCGGTCCTTTGCTCACCGCTATGGCTTTTAATTTGCGGAAATCAATCTGACTTTCCTTTAAAATATCTTCAATAAAAACATGCAACTTTTCAGCATGAGAATACCCTTGATCCGCGATTTCTTTGCACAAAACGGTTTGCCCGTCTTTGGCTAAAGAAACCGAGCAATTCTTGGTAGCCGTTTCAATATTTAATATGTAAGCCAAAATTTATTCTTCTTTCTTTTTATCGGTAGCGTTTTTGAGCTTCACTTTGTCACCCGAATTTAGGTCTTTGGTTACTGTAGTATAAGGTCCGACAATTACCACATCGCCTTTCTTCAAGCCCGAAACCACTTCAATATTGGTGTCGTCTTGAATACCGGTTTTGATGACTCTGATTTTGGCTTTGTTGCCTTCTTTCACGAAAACACATTCAAATTTTTTATCGCTTTTGGCAGTCACTTTTTTCTCTTCGCTTTCGTCTTTCACTTCATAACTTTTGGTAGCAGTCGTATCCGATTTTACCAAAACAGCACTAATGGGCACACCAATTACTTTTTCTTTTCGGGTGGTAATAATATCAACGGTAGCGGTCATTCCGGGTCTGAACGGAGAAAAACTAGCCGGTTTTCCTTCTAATAAATCTTGATAAGATTCTTTTAGAATTCTGACTTTTACTTTAAAATTGGTCACTTGGTCTGCGGTAGTAGAAGTGCTAGCCGAGTTAGAAATACTCGTAACAATGCCTTTAAATTCTTTCTTCAAATAGGCATCAACACTAATATTAGTACTGTCGCCTATGCTGATTTTTACGATGTCATTTTCATTTACATCGACTTCTACTTCCATGTTATCCAAATTGGCTACGCGAAGGATTTCTGTTCCGGTCATTTGTTGGGTTCCCAAAACTCTTTCACCCAATTCAACCCCAAGCGAAGAAATCGTTCCGTCTGCCGGTGAATAAATAGTGGTTCGGCCCAAGTTGTCTTTGGCTTCTTTTACGGTAGCATTCGCGCTTTGTACATTGTAGTAAGCCGATTCTTTACTGGCTTTGGCACTTTCAAAAGTAGCCACGGCTTTGTCCCATTCCGATTTGGAAATAATACCTTTGTCAAAAAGGGTTTTGCTTCTGTCGTAACTGGCTTTAGCTTCTTTAAACGCAGCGTCGGCTTGACTCAAACCGGCTTTGGTTCCCGACAAATTAGAAATCGTTCTGTTATATCCAGAAGTGTACAAATCGGGATTGATTTTAACCAAAAGCTGTCCTTTTTTTACTACTTGGCCTTCTTTAACCGGCAAGTCAATAATTTCTCCCGAAACTTCCGAGGAGATTTTTACTTCAATTTCGGGTTGGATTTTCCCCGTAGCCGAAACCGTTTCGATAATGGTAATTTCATCTGCTTTGGCGGTTTCAACTTCGGTTATATTTTCATCGGCACCGATTACACCGTTTTTCTTTAGAACAACTAACACTACTAACAGCAATAGGACTATTCCGCCTAACCAATATAGTTTCTTTTTTGACATGATTTATTGTTTTTGTATGATTGGGATTCCAAAATAAAGTTCAACCACTTTGGTTTTAAAAATGTAATCGTATTTGGCACGGATCACATCCGATTGTGAATTGATAAATAAAGTTTGTGCTTGATTGTAATCGAAGGTATTCATCATCCCAACGGCAAATTTTTCTTTGGCATAATTAAACGCTTCTTGTCGGGCTTCAAAAGTGGCAATCGAAGCTTCATAGGTGTTGAGTGCACCTTTGGTATCGGTGATGGCTTTGTAGACATTGGTTTCCAAATCTAATTTGGCTTGGTCAAAAGCATTTTTTGATCTTTCATAAGCAACCTTGGATCTCGCCACCGCATTCTTGGCTGAAAACCCATTGAAGATTGGCACATTCAATTGTACTCCGAAATTGTGTCCTTTATTGTTGCTGAACTGGTCAAAAACCGGCAGTGGTCCGGCTATAATCGGTACACCATTAGGATCAACGCCGATTATTCTGTCGGAATAACTGGCATTGGTGCCAAAATTATACCCTAATGAAACACTGGGTTGTAAAGCACCGTTAGCGATTTTGATGTCTCTTTCGGCCAAATCCAAATTGGCTTTGGCTATTTTAATTTCTACCCTAACTTCATTGGCTTTGCTGACAATAGCTTCGGGCGTTTCAGACATTACCGGACTGGCTTTGGCTTCCATATCAACCTCGGCTATATCAAAATTGGCAAAATCTTCCAAACGAAGCAATTGCGCCAAACTCAATCTGGAAATTAAAAGGGCATTTTCTGCGGCGACTACTTTTTGTTTATCGGCGGCAACCGTAGCTTTCATGTCTAATAAATCACCGCGTGGCACCATTCCGGCGTCTACTAATTCTTTGGAGCGAACCAATTGTTTTTCGTCATTGGCTAATTGCCCTTGTTGCACTTTTAAATTTTCACGGTTGAATAAAATATCCAAATAAGCATTGGCCACAAATAACGAAATATCATCCTGCATTTTGGTCAGTTGGTATTGCGCGGCTAATTGGCTTAACTTAGCTCTTCGTAAACGATTTTGATTTTGCAACCCATTGTAAAGATCAACGCTTGAGCTCAAACTCATTTGGGTAAATTGGGTGGTTTGATTTTCACGCGCATTGGTTACCGGGTTAATATTGGCCCCAATACTCCAAGAATGGGAACCGCTGGCATTGAGATTCGGGAAGAAACTGGCCACAGCCGCTTTTTTATCAATATCAGCCAATCTTATATCTAACTCAGATTGCTTGATGGAAATATTGTTTTTTAAAGCATATTCAACACATTCCTGTATCGTCCACTTTTTGGTTTGTGCCAAAGAACTGAATACTGAGAACAATATTGCGGCGAGTAAAAAATGTTTTTTTAATAGTATTTTCATAGTAAAGCAGGTTGCAAAAACCTTAATTTCTTGAGTAAACAAAGATATTATTTTTGGCTTTTAATTCTTATAAACTAACGCAATGTTTTAGACTCTCTTTTTTTAATAATGTTACAGTTGGTTACAATATTTACATTTATTTTTGACAAAAAAATATTTTGTTTATGTCTGCCATAAAATCAATTCTTTTCTTATTTGTGTTTTCAATGGTTTTGAACAGTTGTTCTACTACTCAAAAAATTGAAGCTTTAAAACCTTTGCCTTCTAATGATGCGCCGATGGTTTACAAAACCAAAACTTCCTTTGTCAATATGCCTTTAGAGATTTCTCTGAAGGAAATAGAAAGCCAACTAAACAAAACCTTGAGCGGTCAGATTTATGACGATTCCAATTTGGCCGATGACAAAACCGAAATGAAAATTTGGAAAACCGCGCCTATAAAATTGGCAGAAAAAAACGGTAAAATTGAAACCGTTATGCCTTTGAAAATTTGGGCCAAAATAAAATACGGGACTGATTTTATGGGATTAAATGACACCCGAGAAATTAACTTAAACGGCACCATTACCATGATAAGCGATGTTCGATTGTCGAATTGGAAATTATCCACTACGTCAAAAATTGAAGATTTCGAATGGTCAGAAAGTCCGACAATATTGGTTGCCGGAAAATATGTGCCCATCACTTATATCATCAATCCTACGCTTTCTATTTTTAAATCGAAAGTGGCAAAAAAAATCGACGAAGCTATTGAAAACTCTTGTGATTTTAAGCCTTATGTTTTGGATGTATTGCAAAATATGAGCACGCCATTTATCACTAGCGAGCAATACCAAACTTGGTTCAAACTCATTCCGATTGAAGTGTATGTTACCGATGCGGTTTTAGAAAAAAGTCAAATCAAAATGGATTTGGGACTAAAGTGCAATATGCAAACGATGGTGGGTTTGAAACCAAAAAACACTTTTGAAAGAGACGCGATTCAATTCAAAGCCGTGACTAAAATTCCGAATACCGTTTCAGCCAATGTGGCGGCTATTTCTACCTATGAAAGTGCTTCCCAAATTATTACGGCTAATTTCAAAGGCAAAGAATTTGCTTCGGGTAGTAGAAAAATAATCGTTGAGAATGTAGCCTTGTGGCAAAAAGACGGTAAAATTATCATCCAATTAGACATGAGTGGCAGCATCAACGGGTCGATTTATTTATCGGGTATTCCGAATTACAATGCAATTACCAAAGAAATTTATTTTGACCAAATGGATTATGTTTTGAATTCAAAAGGGTTATTGACCAAAACCGCCAATTGGTTATTGCAAGGCGTGATTTTGAGAAAAATTCAGGAAAACTGTCGTTACTCTATCAAAGAGAATTTGGATGAAGGAAAAAAAAGTCTATTGCCTTATTTGAGCAATTATTCGCCCATGAAAGGTGTTTTTGTAAACGGAACGATGAATGATTTTGAATTTGAAAAAGTAGAAGTTACCGACAAAGCCATCATTGCTTTCATCACTACTACCGGAAAAATGAGTGTGAAAATTGACGGCATGGAGTAGATTTAGTGTTCGGTGTTAGGTTGGCAGTGTTCAGTTACCAATCGATAGTAAATGATCATCTACTTTTTTTTGTAATACATCTTGTAAACCACAAAACCGATTCCCGCCACAATGATATAGGGAATTGCCATTAGGAATACAATACCGTCATTTACGGCTTCCACTTTGCTGTTATCTCCTGTACTTTCTAAAGCGGCTCTGCACATGGCGCATTGCGAAAAAGAGACCATAGGCATAAAGCATAAGGCAAAAGTCAGCCACACTAATTTTTGACTTATCCCTTTTCTCTTATCCCTTTTTACTTTAGTTTGCATAGTAAGGTGAAATCATCAAGTAAACTACTACACCGGTAACAGCCACATACAACCAAAGTGGAAAAGTGATTTTAGCTAGTTTTTTATGTTTATCAAAACGCTCCGCTAATGCTCTTACATAAGTAAACAAGACCATAGGAATAATAGCGACAGATAACACAATATGTGAAATCAGAATAAAAAAGTAAACACTTCGCATCCAACCGGCATTGGCTATTTCGGTGTCATCTAAAAGTCCGTCAGCGTTGATATCTCCATACTTTGTAGAATCAGCCGACATGTGATAAGCCACATACATCACCAAAAAAACTACCGAACACGCAATGGCCAAAGTCATTAGTCTTTCATGGACTTTTCTGTTGCCGTTTTTTATAGCCATTACACCCATAATTAAAAGCAAAGCGGTTGCTGCATTTATGGAGGCATAAATTGGCGGTAAAAAGCTTAAGGGTTCAATATCGATTCCGAAGTCTTTTAATTTAACCGAAAACAAAACCGCAACTGCTATCGGAATAATAATAGAAACGGCAATAATGGAACCTCTGAATTTTCGCTCTAATGTTTGATTCTCTTGATTATTCATTTAATAATTTTTTTATGTCTTCTGTAATGGCTTTTACGCCTTCTTTTTCCAAACCGTCATAATACAAAATAGGATTCCCGAATTTGTCTTTTCGGCAACGTATATTGCCTTCTTTGTCTATCAAAGCGAAAAGTCCTGAATGTTCAAAACCACCGGCCACTTTATTGTTTTCTCCGGCATAGATATTAAATCCTTTGTTGGAAATATTGAAAATGTATTCCTTATCTCCGGTAAGCAAGTGCCAATTGGAAGATTTAACACCGATGAGTTCGCCATGTTCTTTTAAAACAGCGGCAGTATCATACTCCGGATTAATAGTAATGGAGGCAATTCCGAAATTAGGATTTCCAAAAAATTCATTTTGTATGCTAACCATATTTTTATTCATCACCGGGCAAATAGAAGGGCAAGTTGAAAAGAAGAACTCCAACACATAAACTTTGCCTCTGTAAGTCTCATTGGAAACTTTTTTATTGTTTTGGTTGGTCAGTTCAAAACTCGGTGCCGGACCGATAGTCAGCAAACCGTTTTCTGCTGTTTTGTGATTGGAAACTGCGTCAATTCTTTCTCCTTGAACTACCGTACCGTTCTTGATTCTACTGATGATTTTCGGAATAAAAATAATCCCGAAAATCAAAACGATAAACGATAAACCTATGTATGATTTATTCTTCATGAGTGTAATCTCTAAATTTGTCTGTCGGCATTATTTCGTTTCAATGCCAATCGGTATTCGGCTAAAATAATCTTCACATCATCCATCATATCATTGTGTAAATCGGCCGCCGAAGTAGTGTTGTAACCTTCTTTATATTCAGGTTTTCCTTTATCACTTTTGCCTTTTCTGCCGCGTAAACTTCTTTTCTTATCTACAATATAAACATAAGGCGTTCCGTATTGATTGTCTAATTTACCGAGTAGTTTCAAATTAGCATGATAGGCTTTGATCGATTCCGGTGTGGTAAAAACAAAATGATAACCTGATACATCGCTAATCTTTCCCAATTCTTTTAAAAGTCTTTGGGCTTGGTCTTCTGTTCCTAAAGGTGCAACGAATACAAACTGAAAGTCTTTGAACTCTCTGTATTTATTGTAAATTTTTTGATTGAGTGTAAAAAAATTACCGCTATTGGCTAAAATATCCTGGCCTGCAAAACCCAAGATCGTAATCTTTTTGTCTAAGGTGACCTTTTCCCCGTTTAGTGATTTCCATTGGGCATCAACATTGGGAATATTTGACGTAATGGTTGGTAAAGTAATAAAACTATTTACGCCCGAAGCAAAGAAAAGATAAGCTACAATGGGCAAAATAAACAAGATGAAAAGGACAAGATTTTTTTTCATTAGGATTGTGAAAATCAGCAGTACAAAAATAAAAAAATCCCGAGTGAATCGGGATTTTTTTTGAATTAATATAATGTTAAAAATTCCATTTAATAGTAGAATTTTTAAAAATCCCGTAGATATAATCTGCTTCGACTAACAATATAAAAAGTAAATATAATACAAGGAAAATAACGGTGGCTACAACAGCCCAACGCAAACTAGCTTTTTCACCTTCCATGTGCATGAAAACCCAGGTGATTTTGTAAGCTTTGTAAAGGGTTAAAATAATGAAAATCCAGTTCAGAAGGTTCATCGAAATGAAATCATTCATGACCAAAACATCCGGTCTTAAGATTCCTAAATAAACCTCAACTATTGTTACTATAGATAGAATTCCGAAAACTTGCCAGATTCTTTTAGTATTTGATACGTGCTCGTGTCCCATGATAATATAATTTTTTAACAGCGATTAAACTAAGTAGAAGAATGTAAATACGAATACCCAAACCAAGTCAACAAAGTGCCAATAAAGACCCACTTTCTCGACCATTTCATAACTTCTTCTTTTTTCATAAGTTCCCAAAAGAACATTAAAATAAATAATGATATTGATAATTACTCCCGAGAATACGTGGAATCCGTGGAATCCGGTAATAAAGAAGAAGAAATCGGCAAACAATTTACTTCCGTATTCATTTCTTTGCAGGTTAGCGCCTTCAACCACCAAATGCGCATTGGCCACCATAGCTTCAGAAGCTTCTCTGGTTAAAATTTCACGTTTTTTATTGTGATTTAATCCTTGTTGCAGTGATTTGTTTTCTCTGTCTTCTTTAGTATCTCTGTAGATTTTTTCAGTTCTTACTAATAAATCAGGGTTCGCTTTGAAACCGGCTTGAACTTCGGCTACAGAATAAGTCGGTAACGTTGCCTCATCGGTAAACCAAATACCGTTACTGCGTTTGTGTTGTTCTCTGGTTTCCGGCAATACAACGGCAAACTCTTCTAATTTTACTCTTTTACCGGTTTTATCCACAAATTGGATGATACTTCCACCTTTGGTTTCAATAGCTCCAAATTCTCCTTTGATGAAGTTTTTCCACTCCCAAGCTTGAGAACCAACGAAAATTAAACCACCAACAATAGTCAACAACATATAAAATGCCACTTTCTTTTGCTTCATTTGGTGTCCGGCATCCACAGCCAATACCATGGTTACCGAAGAAAAAATCAAGATAAAAGTCATCAAGGCCACATAATACATCGGCGCATCTACCCCGTGCATGAATGGGAAGTGGGTAAACACTTCGTCGGCAATTGGCCAATTATCAATAAATTTAAATCTTGAAAAACCGTATGCGGCAAGGAATCCGGAAAAAGTTAAGGCATCCGATACGATAAAAAACCACATCATCAATTTACCATAACTGGCACCCATTGGCTCATTTCCGCCACCCCAAGTATTTTCGTTTGTGTTTGCAGTAGTAACTGTAGCTCCCATAAAAGTTATTAGTTAAAAAGTTCCCAAATTTAGATTTTTTTTCTTATTTAAAGAAATATAAAAATAAAAACAAGCAAATCCACAAGAAATCAAGAAAGTGCCAATACATTGCACCTAGTTCAATTCCAAGCAATTGACTTGAATTGTATTTTTGTTTAAAATGATTATAAATTATGATTAAAAGCGAAATCATTCCTCCGGCCAAGTGAGCCAAGTGTACCACAGCGATTACATAGAGAAAAGTAGTGGCGATGTTACTCTCCGGTCCCGTGAAATAATATCCTTGTTTTATTAATTGTTCAAAGCCTTGAAACTGTAAAACCACAAAGGCAATTCCCAAACCTAAAGTCAACAAAAGAAAATTACCCGTAGCACTGCGATTGTCTTTCTCGATGGCTTTTTTAGCCAAATGAAAAGTAACACTACATAAAATAATTGCCAAAGTACTAAAGTAAAAAGCCGAAGGCATTTGGAAATCCTGCATCCAATCTTCTCTTGACTTACTCACTACAAAAGCACTCGTAATACCGGCAAACATCATGGTCATACTGGCCATGGCAAACCATAAAAGTAATTTTTTGGAACGCGCCGTTCTGTCTTTGTGTTCGTCAGCTGACATCGTTGTTGTAGCCATAACTATCTTAAAAATTTATCCGTAATATAAACTATTTGTAACAAAGTAATATAAGAAACACTCACTAACATCAGTGTTCTGGCAGCTTTGGCTGTTCTGAGTTGGTATAATTTTACCGCATAATAAATCATCCAAATGCCAAGCAAAAATACAATTCCTGCCGCAATCGGCGAAATAAATAATCGCCCGGTATACCCTAAACTCGGAAGCAAAGAAGCCACCAACAACCAAACCGAATACAAAATGGTTTGCAAAGCGGTAGACTGGTCTTTTTTACCGGTTGGCAACATAAAAAAACCGGCCTTTTCATAATCTTCATACAAGAACCAACCAATGGCCCAAAAATGTGGAAATTGCCAAAAAAACTGGATTAAAAAAAGTGTTCCCGCCTCAATCCCAAAATGGTCTGTAGCAGCAACCCAACCCAACATAAACGGAATCGCTCCCGGAAAAGCACCCACAAAAACCGATAACGGTGTATGCACTTTTAACGGTGTATAAATACTCGTATATAAAAAGATAGAAATCGCACCAAACATGGCCGATTTCGGGTTAATCATGTACAATAAAATCAAACCGATAATCGTCAGCAAACTAGCCACAAACAAAGCGTGATTGGGCGACATTCTGCCCGACGCGACCGGACGGTTTTTGGTTCGGTCCATCAAAGCATCCAAGTCTTTTTCGATAACCTGATTAAAAGCATTAGAGGCACCAACCATACAGTAACCGCCAACGGCCAACATCAATAAAGTCGATACTTTCAAATCATGAAAATCAGCAACGCCAAGCAAATAACCCGCTATAGAAGAAAAAACTACACTTATAGCTAAACCTGCTTTAGTGATTTCTTTGAAATCAATCGCAATTTGTTTAAGAGAAAATGTAGTTGGAGTCGCGTTCATCAATCGTTGTAAAACTGCTGCAAAGGTACTTTATAGAAAACGATTTGGCAAAAAAATATTGAAGATATATTTTATGCTTTTTAAGTTTGGGAGCGAATGGTCATTGTGTACCTGTTATCCATTTCCCCGCTGTCCGCACTACGCGGTAGTCACTGCCATCGGGGCTATAAGGGAAGCCATTCTTGTACTTTTATAAATAAAAAAAGACCAACGGTAGTTGATCTCTTTTCAAAATTAAATTATAACCCTAATTTTAATTAATCGGTAATATTACAGTGTCAATTACATGTATAATTCCGTTTGATGCAGAAATATTGGCCGCTGTAATATTGGCTGAATTTCCAATGGCATTAATAGCACCGCTTGGTGTTACCGAGAATGAACTTCCTAAAAGGGTTGTTATTTCACGTGTTCCTCTTTTAGGCACCACACTGTTGGCGGCACGTCTACCTTCTATAACATGGTACAATAAAACGTCACGTACCAATGGCGCTGGTAAGTCAGTGATACTGTCAACATTTAATGCCGCATACAAATTTTGAAAAGCTTGATCTGTTGGCGCAAATACAGTGTATTGATCGGTTCCGTTGGCAAAAAGGTTTACTAATCCGGCATCCAATTCTGTATCTACATAAACCAAAGCAGAAACCAATTCGTTGAATCCCGCATCAACAGCTATTCCGGCAATAGAGGCTTGACCGGGAGCCGGAGCACGATTCAGCGCATCTAAAGTTTCTTTGATGGTAAGTTTTGAAGCCGTTGTGTCATCCGCAGTATTTTCATCCGGAGAACAAGATGCAAAACTGAAAGAAATAAAAGCAGCCAATGCAAATGCTTTTAAAGTTGCCATTAATTTAAAGTTTTTGTTTTTCATAGTGAATAGTTTTAATGTTAGTATTGAAATTGTTTTTTTCAAAAATTATGACCAATTAATATTGGTTTTAAAACTAGTAGGAAATCGATTCGGGATAAAAAACAAATATTTTTTGTTTAATTATTTCGACTCAAAGTTAAACAAAATATTAAAACCAAAACAACTTTAGCATTAGTTTAACAATCGTTTGAATAATGGAAACAAATAATTACCGCCTAACAATTAGGCATTTAACAAAATAATGGCGTAAGCTTCTTTTAAAAAAGCCTCAAGAAGTAATTAAAAGAAAAAATGGTCTAATAATCAAAATACCAGTTGAAAATATCACATCTCAATCCAATAGAAAACCAAGTAGTGCTTTCTTTAACCGCTAAAGCTGTTTCGGTTGACGGCGTAAAATTTCTGTAGATTAAACTACCATAAAATTTCATATTTGTACTTGGATTGATTAAGTATCCGGCTTGTAAATCAGCAATGAAAACATTGGTTTTATTTCCTTGACCAATAACCACACCGGTATCATATGGTCTTTCTAAATCGTAGTCTCTGTAAATATCACTGCCGTAATTATAAGTGTTGGTTTCGTTATTAAAATCTAATCCGCGTTTGCCAACGGTAATTTTAGCATCGGCAAAATAGCGTCCGTTGTGGTAACGGGCAATGGCTATCAATTCTCTGAAATTTCCACCCCATTGGTGGCCCAAGCTTTGATTGTTATGACCATAATTGGTAATCGCTTCACTGTGCGCATATACATAAGGTCGAACCACATTGTATTCAGCTTGCAGCAAAAGGTTTTTGATGTTGAAGGCATTAAAATATTTAGCGCCCAATTGGTACCCGAATTTATTTTTCCAACTCTTATCCCCGGCTTTGACATCGCTTAGAGAAAATTCATCCAACAAGAATTGCCCATAAAACTGAATTTGATTGTTCCATTTTAATTTGGATGTCAAACCCAATAAAGCATTACCACTTCTAGCCGAAGAAGCAAACTCTACCGAACGGTAAAAAATAATCGGGTTGACGAAACTCATATCAAACCCACGGTTATTTTTATTGGTCCAAACCACCGATTCAAACAAACCGATATTCCATCTTTTGGTCACATTTAAACTCAAATAATGACTGGCAGCAAACTTGGTTGCGTAAGTTCTGTCAAGCGTAACCTCGGGCCTAACATCTTTTAGCCAAGTGTAAATGTTGGTGTATTTTATTTTCCAAAAAGAAGTATTCAGTTTAAAATAAGGATACGGACTCGCACCATCGCCTAACAAAAGAGAACGATAGCCATCACCTATAAAATTACGACCGTAACCCAAATTCATATTGATAAATTTACTTGGTGTATAAGCCAAATTAGCTTCGGCCAAAGGAAAATCATAGGCGTCCGATTTGAAGCTTTTTGCAATACCGATTCCAGGAATAATAGCCGGATTTCCGCCTGCCGGTGCAATTGATTCAGCATAACGGTTAAAATAATCAGCAAAACGACCTTGGCTTTCATAAACGGTAGTGGTAAAATTGATTTCCTTGCCTAAACCTCCATTGAACTGAATTCCGCGGGTATTAACATAAGTATAGCTTGATACGCTTGGGTCACTTTTTCCGAATTGTAAATCCAAAATAGGATTTAGAGTAAACCAATAGTCTTCGCCTTGCACTTCAACCAAATTTTCATTCCAAAACTTTTTGCCCCACCAACCTTGCTTGTTTTTAGACAGTTTTTTGTTTTCGGCAGCCAAATCATAATACTTAGAAACCTCTGCATAAGAAAAAGGTTTGGATGCGGTATGATTATTGGCGCCAACTTGATTCATCTCATCATCAAACTGTGCATAATAACTGTGTGAAAAGGGGATATTGAGATGACTTTGAAACTGAGGATTATCGAATTTTTTATATTTGATACTATCCAATTCAGTTAAAAACTTATCATTAGGTTTATATACCGAGGACGTTTTTTCTGCTTCTATTTGTGCTTCTTTCAATGCTTTACTTTCTGCCACGCTTTGAAGTGGAATGGCGATTTTAATAGTGTATTTGGCATAGGTTGGTTGACCATTGTAAGTGGCCGGACTGATTTTAGGCAGTTGCTCAAAAACCCTTTTACTTTCGGCAACCAAAGTTTCATCAACGGCATCAACATAAATCACCTTGAAATTACCTTGATTGGTTACTTCAAAAAGTACGATAACATTTCCTTTGAAATTGCTCTGGTTTAAATGCTCGGGTACCTTGAATTTGTTGTAAACAAAAGTTTGCACTTCGTTATAAAAACAAGTCTCCAGAGCTGAAAACTCCATACCTTCACAAGCCGGAAATACCGGAAATCGCTCTGTGTTTTTTTGTCTTACCTGGGCGTTAGAAACTAAAGAGAACAGCAATATAAAGGAAAATATCTTTTTCATCATCTATGGAATAATACTATTAATAATTACCCGAAGCGGTTTCGCCGTGAGCAATAGTTTTAGCGGCAGAAGTGCCAATTCTTTTTACACCCAAACGAATCATCTCTTCCGCTTCTTCATAGGTACGAACGCCGCCGGCAGCTTTGACCGGTAATGGTGAAGCATTTTCAAGCATCATGATAATGGCCGGAAAAGTAGCGCCATTGGGCAAATTATTCTCCGTTTTATAGAAGCCTGTAGAGGATTTTACAAAAACATTCGGGTAGCAATCTTCTTTGAAATTAGCGATAATTACATTTTTTATCAAGGCCGAAATCTGGATAATTTGAGCGTCTGTTAAAGCGGCCACTTCTATAATCCATTTGGCTACTTTGTGGTGTTCAAAAGCCAATTTGGTCCCGAGTAATACTTCAGACTTAACCAACTCTGTATTGCCGACTTTGAAAGCTTCATAGTTACAAACATAATCAATTTCATCTACACCGTCTTGAATGGCCTGTTGGGCTTCAGCTAATTTTGCTTCAATGCTATTAGTCCCTTCAGGAAAAGAAATAACAGTACCTATAAGCAATTTAGAATTGGCTTTAACAATCATTTCTTTAGCCAGCTTAACTTTATCCGGTCTGACCATGATTAATTTGAAACCTTCCTCAATAGCTTCTTGGATAAAACCCCGAACTATGGTCGTGTTTTCTGTTTCCGACAAACCTGCTTGAATAGCAGTTTTCAAATAAGTAGAGTCGAGATACTGTTTTATATTCATCTATGGAAAATCTATTTGTCAGTGGTCATATATGAAATCTCCTTTTTTATAATGTTTATCTCACACTGATTTTATTCATCGTTGGTGTTCGATGTTTTTCAATTGTTTACAGCAAACTTTTTGTTAGTAGCGATTTCATGCCATAAAAGTAAAAAAAAATCCGTCTCATTCTTAAAAAAACGGGACGGGCTTTTAGGGTTTTTATCCAGAGAGTCTGTTCTAAACTTTCTTAATTTTTTTCAGAAAAACAAAAACTGACAATGCAGTAACGGCGCCGGTAAAATTGGCCAATACATCCAACACATCCGCTTGTCTTGTTTGGGTAAAGTTTTCTTGTAAAAACTCGATTAGAATACCGTATGCAAGAGAAACTATTACAATGCCGAGCAAATTTCTGAAACTTAACTGTTGTTGTTTGAGCAAAAAATAATATCCCCAAAGCAAGGTAAAAACAAAGTGAAAGAAAAAATGTCCGTACTTGTCATAACCGGAGATTGTAATTTTTGGCAAATCACCAAATTTGACCAAACACAAAACAGCTATTAAAAAAGTCCAGCCAATGGCCAGACTTAGTATTGTTTTTTTAAGCACCGATTAAGGCTTTATAATCATCACTCGAGAGCAATTCGTCAGCTTCTGCCGGATTGGAAATTTTTACTTTAATCATCCAGCCTTTTCCGTAAGGATCTGAATTCACGTTTTCTGGGTTTACTTCTAAGTCATCATTAAACTCGACTATTTCTCCGGTAAGTGGTAAGAACAAATCAGAGACTGTTTTTACTGCTTCAACCGTTCCGAAAACTTCATCTTTATCTAAGGTTTGGTCTAAGGTTTCCACCTCAACATAAACGATATCACCTAATTCTTTTTGGGCGAAATCTGTAATTCCTACTGTAGCTACATCGCCATCAATCAAAACCCATTCGTGGTCTTTGGTATACTTTAAATTGCTTGGTATATTCATTGGTTTGTTTGTTTTATTCCGATGCTTAGCTTGTACAGGCTTTTGCCTCGGGTTTGTGTTGTATTTAAATTTCGTCAAAAGTATAATTTCTACAGAGATTATTAAAATCTTTGACTCAAAACTTTATTAATTTCCAAAATTATAACGCATAGTAAATCCGGTTCTGATATTCGTTAACGGGAACGACGTTGAAATCACCGGTTTAGAGAATGAATGGTCATAGAAGAAAATGGCTGTCAGGTTTTTGCTAAACGAATAATCGGCAGTTAACTTGGCTGACCAAATATTTTGTCCACCACCTAATTGGTTATTGTCATAATCTAAATAACGCACTATGGTTTTGTTATTTCTATAAGAGAAGTCAATTTTTACATTGATATCACTTTTGATGATACCGGATGGGTCATCGGCCAATTGAGAAGAGAAAATCACATCTTTAAATCGGTATCCCAAACCAAGAATGTATTCGTGTCCTTGCACTTCAGTCAACAAATTGTTATCAAAACTCATTGATAAACTTCTGTCTTTTTTCATTTCCGCCAAAATCTTGAAAGAGTTTTTCATTTCAAAATCAAGTCGCACCAACGGATTGAATTGTTCTACCAAGTTGATGTTGGCAATAATGGTTTTGTTGTAGAAGTTACCAATTCCGCCATTATCTTGACCATTATTAGTAGCGCTGTAATCAAAATTAGAACGGAAAGAATTTATGGTATAAGATGCTCGGTAAGCATGTTGGATTGAGAAACGTTTGAAAGTATCTTTAAAGAATTTATAACGCATTAATCCGCTGTACTTAACATTCCAGTTTGGAATAGGAACGTTACGGAATGCTCCCAAAGAGACACCATCGGCCGAAGCACCGGTATAAGCCGCTAAAAATGCAGGGACCAATACTGCCTGGTTATTTTTCCCGAAACCTATCGGATAATCCGCATTGGCTACATAAAAATCGTAATTAGGATCTGAAGGCAACGGAATTGCATCACCATATCTTGGAATCGGTAAGCCACCATAATGTTGTGCCGCTAATCTGTCGGCAATAATCAAACGGTTATTTCTGAACTCATCAAACGTAGCCGAACCGTTTTCGTCACTTTTACTGAATGAGGTAGCAATCATCATAGTTGAGATGGAGAAATTACCAAAACTGTACGGGGAACGAGGATTGTACAAACCGGTATTCGGATCTACATCATATTGTTCGGAGAAGTTTTCAGCATAAGTTCTGTTGGCGGTTAAATCGATTTTGAAATCCGGAAACAAATCCACATTAGCCGTCATTTCTAGGGTTTTGGTGATTACTTGTGTGTAATTTTGGTTGAAATCGGGATAGGTGGTTAACCAACCTCTTTTGGCCGCTTCAAAACGAATGTCATCTTGAGCTCCAAAGACGAATCCTAAACTCGGTTTAGCCGAACCAAAGAAACCTAAACTCGGTAAGAATCCCGGAAGCATAGTTCCTTCATTTCGGGTGTAGTTAATCTGAACATTCTTGATGCTGGTCAGCACGCCTTTCAATCCGTCTAAAAAGACATTGGTATTACCGGCAGGTTGTGCTTTGGTATTGGTGATTTTTTCTCCCGGTTTAGGAATAGCAGCAGGTCTTGCAGGTGCAGTAGCCGGTTTTTTACCCAAGCCGATATACTTATAGAAAGTTTCCATATTGAAAGCAGTATTCAATCGGTGTGACCCTGAATTCTGAATGGTATTTCCTAAATTATAGTCAACTCCATCTAAGCTTACTGAAGCCAAAGCTAAAGAAGAGCGTTGCCAACTGTAATCACCGGTATAAGAATAAGTGGATTTCACAAAAGACAAGAAAGGTAGTTTATTGATGGGAAGATCATAATTTACTACAATCTGTTGGTTGTGTTGATTTGGCGTACCGATGTTCCAAAAATCGGTCCAAATAGTATAACTGTTATCCGGCACATTGTCTTCATTTAAATAAGAGCGAACAATATTGTGTGAGGCGGCTGTGAAGTTTACTTTTAAAGCTTTGGTAATATTGTAATTAAAACCATATTGGTAATTAAACATATAGTTTCTTCTGAACAATGGATCTAACGGAATTCCTTCCACATCCACTTGTCTGAATTGCTGTCTGTTGTATTGTCTTATAATATTGGAACTGAATGAAATACTAGCCGGAAGATAGTTGAAATTAAAATCACTCAACATTTTCCAATACTCACTTTTTTTCAAAAACTTGCTTTTCTTAAACGGTTCAATCGTTTTAGGTTTGAAGGCATAAGTATAATCAACCGAGGTACTAACTTGTTGGTCGATAAAGTTTTCAATTTCATAATTGTGTTTCTCCACTTCGTTGTATGAATAAGAAAGCGTTAAATTTTCCGGATCATAAATGCGTGGTTTTTGCTCAGGAGCGCGTTCTTTTTTAACCCCGATAAAGTTAATACTTGTTCTTTTGGTGTAATCAATCGCACGGTTTCTGATATTGTCTCTTTCTGCGGCGTTAGTAGTATTGTTGATTAACTGTTCTAATCTGATATCTTGGTTGAAAGGATCATATTCAGGCGTAATGGTTTCCTCTCCAACAGCATAGTTGAAAGGCAAATTGATGCCCCACTTTTTAGGTAATAATTTACCCAAACTAAAATTGGTTACAATATTATACTGTTGTACATCTTCTCTGCTTCTTTCGTTTGGTCCTTCCTCTAAAGCTCCGAAACCTATGGTACTCATTCTACCGGTAGCAGAAACAGTGGCGAAGTCTGCCATATTTGAATCCACATTTAAAACTGCAGCCATACCACCTTCATTGTTCATATCGGCTATGCGCAATTCATTGAACCAAACTTCTCCTCTAACCCTGTCTGTATGATTATTTTTAATCCCAACCATTAAGGTTCTGACCAAACCAAAATTTGGATTTCCTTTGATTCCTAATCTTAAAATATCATCACCGTCACCATCGGTAGTATTATCATCCGGATAATACACTCCATCGGCTGAAGGTGGTAAAGAGGTAAAATCAAAACTCAACGCTTGTACTTTCATCTTGGTCAATAAAGACATCGCTAAATTGATTTCGTTTTCTTCCGGCCAGATTAATTCGGGATCCGATGAACCTGCTGAAGGAACTGTAACCTTCAACGGAATTTCTACTTGATAGTAGTTATTGGTAAAGTCATTCCCGAATCTGATAAAAGCAGCCATTTGTCCGTCTTGAAGCGGCGATGCGTCTGTTGGCAATGCTTCTGCGTGCAAAAACATTCTCAATTTATTGAACTGACGCATATCAACTTGTACATTTTTAAACACCGCTCTGGAATCGCCAACTTCCAATCCGTCACCTGAGGCTCTTAACGATAATGATTGCTCATTCTGACTGATTACTTGATTGTTATTATTTACTTCTTCCCTTACGACACCCGGAGGTAACACATAAGGAATTGGGAGTCGTTGTGCATTTTCCTGAATATTTACAGCCAAAACGTCAAAATTAGTATTGTCGTCATCCGGTTCACTATCTGTTGGTTGGAATGATTGGTCATATCTTCTCCATTCCCCACGCACTAAATCCAAAGCTCCAAAACGAAGTGTTATAGGTCCGGTAAATCCGGTCATAAACATTCTCATAAATCGGATTGAACGGAAATCGGAAATACTACCAATTACATTCTCGGGCTGTGTCACCGGAATTTTGAATTGGTACCAACGAGCACTGGTGGTTGTACCATTGGGCAAATCAGTAATTTCTGTTTCTCTTACATCGGTTATGAAATTTTGCCCCACTACCATATTGGGTTGAATATCAATTTTATACTCATAATAAGCATTCACCGTATTCATGGTGTTGTCACGGTTGATGTCTTCTACATCCGGAATTGTGGTTGAACCTCTGTTGGTATCCGAAACACTCACCGGTGAATTTCCTTCAATACCATTGTAATCCCTGTAACGCTCCTGAACACTAGTTCCCGGTGCGCTTAAAAAGTATTGGTAATTATCTGCTGCCGGATCCGACAAGGCTGCATAACCGCCAATATCATCCAAGTTTCTTTCCGCATCATCATTGATCCCGTCAAAACCAACATCTTGAGCAGCTCTATTGGCACCATCTACATCAAAAGCATAAATAAGAGATTGTGAAGAAGGAACTCTACCCCAAACTGTCGGGCTGGTCAATGCCGTAGAAGTAGCGTTGGATGGCAAACCATTTTCATACTGCTTGCGTTCATCTTTCAATATATCTTCTGATATTTCCCCTAAGTTAAAATAAACTTGACCCACGTTGGTATTGCTCGGAACAGCTGTAGGATTGGCCGGATCGTAATATGGATCCATCACCCAAAACTGAATGTATTCTACATTGCTTTGCTCAAAATTGGTTGAATTTATGGCGCGAGTAATACCCCCAAAATTATTTTCAGGGTTTAAAAAACCTGACGGACTCAATGCTTCAGGATTGAAATTATAAGGTCCTCTTTCTTGTGGGTAATAAGTTAAATCTAAAGTATTAATCACAGTCGTTTGACCTACACTGAGTTCTTCATTAGGGAATAATTCTCTGTTAAAAATTCTTCGGGTACTGTTTAAAGAAATTCCGTCCTGACCTATATCACCGGGTGTTTGAACATAAATGGTCGGATCAATGGTGTACCAATTTAATTTGGCTCTTTTAAATCCATATTCCAAATCCGCTGACGTTGCTCCAAAATCAGGATATTGAACACCCGATTGCCATTTCGGTACACTGGATAAAGTCCACGACAAAGGTGAACGCATATCAATGGTCGTCTGAGAGCCTTCAAAATCATCTACATAAACAGTAGCTTCTCCTTGAAACTGATCGGCTTTTGGAGTATTGGGTTGTAAAAAGGCGATTTCACCTCTTACCGATAAATTGGATGGAACATCCGTATCAACGTTTGGCAACTTATTGGCCAATCGGGTCAAAAAAGGAATCTCTGTTGAATAATTGGCATTGAATCCAAAAATAGTATTGTTAACAGATTCCTGACCATAATTTGATTTTTGGGTAAATGGTCTTTCGGTCATTTTAATAAAAGTACCCCCAACCAAAAACTTCTCAGAAAACTTATGTTCAACATTGATCCCCATAAATCTTCTGGTTTGTTGGCCAAAAGTCGCATTATTTTCAACAGAAACCTGAATAGGAGTATTTGATGCTTGTAGTGAAGGATCTAAAATTTGAACTCTACCGGCTTGGTAATTCACACTGTAATCTATACCTTCTTGTAAAACTCTTCCGCCCGCAGTAACTACTACCGAACCTCTCGGAACGTTATATGCACCGATAGGAATACCATCACCTCCCGCTGATTTGAATCTTCCTTTTAATTGGAATTTATTCTTAGCTGCATCTTGTAAAGCACCGGCTTGGGTACTTGAGTACATACTTCTGAAAACATATTTCTGTTGGTTCGGATTATAGTCAATAGAACTATTTTGATCGCCATAATAATTTTCGGCGGATCCGGGTGTTTTTAATTTGTCAAAAATCAATTTTCCGAAAGGCTCTACAGTGGTAAAGATAATTCGTCCGTTTTGTTGGTCAACAGTCAGTCCCGGCATAAAATCAAAAAATCCGTCACCTCCGGCTTGCGGATCATTGTTGTAATTGAGTCGGTCTATATTGAAGACTTTTAACAACGGCGTTTCTGCCACTAACATATTAGGGTCAGTCGTTGAAGGAAAAGTAGTTCCGGGAACCGGCGTAATGTAATTGATTGGAGAAGGATCGGTATACAAGATATTCAGTCTGAAATCTTCTTGCTCTAATTGAAAAGCTCCGGGAATTTGGTAGATGTTTTTCATCATCAAGTTCCAAACCGGTTTTTGAACGTTGGTCAAATTACTTTTCAACATTTTTAAAATCAAACTTTGAGAAGAAACGGTTTGATTGGCCGGGTCTGTTTCATCGACTATGGTGGCATCAACTCCGTCTGTACCAAATTCTCCTACTTGGTATACGTCATCTCCAATGGTATATTGGTAAGCCACTGCTAAAACCTCGTCATTGGCCAAGCGTTGTTGCAAGGAAATGTAACCCAATTGAGGGTGAAAAGTAAATTCGTTGGGCGCTAATTTTCTGGCATTCTCCAACTTAGAATAATCGGTTCCTTCATCAGCAATAGATTCGGGTGTTGGCGAAATTACCGGTGCATAAGTAAACCCTTCGGAAGAAGTCACAATGTCGCGAATATTCGTATTAAGAATACCACCACCGGTTACAATCAATCCCGGGTCGTACTTGTTGTTTTTATTGTCTGAAGGTGCATCAATAGCTGTATTCAAAAAGAAGTTGTTGTTATCAATTTCGTTTTGCTCAACGGCTACAATTTTGTCATCGGTAAAACCGCTCAATCTGGATTCTCCTAAATCCTGAAGCGCAATGATATTTCTTAAGTTATTGTTTGTGGTACTAACGCGATTTTGTCTGTTGGTTACCCATACTTCTATTCGAGTAATTTGAACTCGGCTACTGATTAACGGATAATTTTGAAGCGCTTCATCATACTTATTTCTAAAATATTGCGACAAGAAAAAGTGCCTGTCTGAATCATAATCCAATCCGAAGATTTCAAAATCCTGAATGGTTCCGCCACCTTGTGCCATAACCGATTTGGTTTGTGATTTTTGTTCCGAAAAAACTCCGGTTACAGTGGTTTTACCAAATTGCAATTGGGCTTTGACCCCAAATAAACTCTGAGCACCGCGAATTAATGAATTGGTCAGCGGCATACTCACGTTTCCGACTTCAATTTTCTGAATGATATCGTCTTCGGTTGGGGTGTATTCTAATTTGATTAGGTTTTGAAAAGCAAAAGTCGATTCGGTATCGTAATTCGCATTTACATTCAAACGCGTACCCACTTTTCCCATCAAACTCATGCTGATTCTTTGGTCGAAATCGAAGGTAGTTTGTGCTCTGTTTCTGGGCGAAAAAGCCGGATTGTCTTGTTTGGTATAACGTACACCCAGGTCCATTTCGACAGAACCGGTTGGTTTTACGTCGATGGTATTTCCACCGAAAATAGTTTCAAAAAACCCTGAATTCACATAATATCTTGGTAATAAATCTTTTTTATCGGCTTCACTGCCGTCTTTTTTACCGTCGATGGCGTCTGATTTTTTCTTGAAATACTCTCGCATGGATTCGCGAAGGACTAATTCTTGATATTCTTTTGGGGTTAAAATGAGTGGATAATTGATATTAAAACCTTCAAAAGTACTGGTGTAAATATACCGATTGGTCACCGGGTCATATTTATAAGCGTTTACGATACTGTTTGGATTTTTAATTTCAAGTCTTCCGGTTGAATATCCTGTGCTGTCTTGTGGTGTAGTTGGCGTTGGAGTAACTTGAGAAAATCCGGTTGCTCCCATAAGCAAAATCACTCCCAAAAGGATTTTTTTCAAGTTAAAGAATGATTTCGTAGCGTATATTGTTTCCAAGAATTATAAATTTTTTAATGCTTGTTTAATTATTGTTTCAACGGTGGCTTCAGCGTTTTCTTTGATGATTTTATCCACCACTTTTTCGGCATTTTTCCTAACATAACCCAAAACCTCCAAAGCAGATAACGATTCTTCTCTGTTAATATTGTGTTGTGCTCCGGATATTTCGTCTAAGTCGTAGATTTTTAACACTTTTTCTTTCAAATCCAAGATCACCCTTTGAGCCGTTTTATTCCCAATACCTTTGATGGATTGAATGGTTCCCACATCTGCGCTTCCTATGGCGTGGATAATTTGCTTAGGCTCTAAAGAAGATAACATGGTTCGGGCAATACTCGCGCCTATTCCTGACACGGATAACAGCAACTTAAATAATTCTCTCTCGGATTTTTCGACAAAACCAAATAGCGAATGGGCATCTTCTTTTATTTGGAGATAAGTGAAAAGCTTAATAAAGTCGGTATTAGGAAGCAAAGAAAACGTATGAAGAGAAATATTGATATGATAGCCTACACCATTGCAGTCAATCACAACTTCTGTTGGTGTTTTTTCTACCAGTTTTCCTTGAATATGTGCAATCATTTTAATTGAAATCTATTCCAAATATAGCAAAATTCTTCAACTGACATCATCTCTTTGCAATATCTGAACAATATTACAAAAACTATTTGGCTGTCATTTTTTTTCTCTTCTCTTTTTCCTGAGCGTCAACCACCGAAACCGCTACCATATTTACCATTTCTTCTACGCTGGCGCCCAATTGAAAAATATGAACTGCTTTCTCCATTCCCAACATAATCGGCCCTACAGAATCTACTTTGTAGAGTTCTTTCAACAATTTGTAATTGATATTAGCCGCTTCCAAATTAGGGAAAACCAAAGTGTTCACTTTTTTACCGGCCAATTTAGAGAAAGGGAATTTGTTTTTGAGCATTTCGGGATTTAAAGCAAAATCGGTTTGGATTTCACCGTCAACAATTAAATCCGGATAGTATTTATGCAGATAGGCAACGGCTTCTCTTACTTTGGTAGCACTTTCGTGTGAAGAAGAACCAAAATTAGAAAACGAAACCATGGCAATAACCGGTTCCATCCCAAACATGCGAACTGTTTTGGCGGTCATCAAAGCAATTTTGGCCAATTCATCCGCGGTTGGATTTGGGTTTATCGCTGTATCCGATAAAAACATCGGTCCGCGATTGGTCATCATCATATTGGTGGTCGCAATCAAAGTAATTCCGGGTGCTTTACCAATCAATTGCATCAAAGGTTTCACCGTAGAAGGATAACTTCTTGAATAACCTGAAACCATGGCATCAGCATCGCCTTCATTAACCATCATTGCCGCAAAATAATTGCGCTCTCTCATCCATTTTTGAGCATCCAACAAAGAAATGCCTCGGCGTTGTCTCGACTTCCAATAAATATCGGCATACTTCATTCGGCGCTTGTCTTCTTCCTTGGTTTTTGGATCAAAAATAGGCACATCAGCATCAAAACCCAATTCTTCTTTTAACTCTAAAATCAATTCTTTGTTTCCTAACAAAATAGGATGAGCTATGCCTTCTTCGTAAGCAATTTGGGCCGCTTTTAATACATCTAAATGATCGGCTTCGGCAAAAACTACTCGTTTTGGATCGGTTTTAGCTCTATTGGTTAATAAACGAACCATTTTATTATCGGACCCTAAACGCTCTAATAACTCTTCTTCATATTTATCCCAATCGGTAATCGGATTTAAAGCCACACCCGAATTCATGGCGGCTCTCGCCACTGCCGGCGCAACTTGTGTAATTAATCTTGGGTCGAATGGTTTTGGAATAATATACTCTTTCCCAAAGTTCAAACGGGTTTCGCCATAGGCGATATTCACCTGCTCGGGCACAGGTTCTTTGGCCAATTCGGCCAATGCGTGTACCGCTGCCATTTTCATTTCTTCATTAATTTTGGTCGCACGAACATCTAAAGCACCGCGGAAGATATAAGGAAAGCCCAAAACGTTATTCACCTGATTAGGATGATCCGAACGTCCGGTAGCCATAATGATGTCTTTACGGGTTTTGACCGCTAGGTCATAGTCAATTTCCGGAATCGGATTGGCCATGGCAAAAACAATTGGGTTTTTGGCCATCCCTAAAAGCATTTCCGGCGACATGATATTTCCGGCGGATAAGCCTAAAAAAACATCGGCCCCAACCAAAGCTTGTGCTAAAGTGGTTCCGGCTTGACCATGAGTGTATCTTTTTTGTAAATCTGACAAATCGGTTCTTTCCGGTGAAAGCACACCGTCTTTGTCGAACATGATGATATTTTCGGGTTTAACGCCCAATAAAATATACAAATTAGCACAAGCCAAAGCCGCAGAACCGGCACCGGAAACCACAATTTTGACATCGGTGGTTTTCTTTTTGGCCAACTCTAACGCATTTAACAAAGCTGCCGAGGAGATGATGGCCGTTCCGTGTTGGTCATCGTGCATTACCGGAATATTTAATTCTTCGACCAAGCGTCTTTCAATTTCAAAAGATTCGGGTGCTTTGATGTCTTCCAAGTTAATCCCTCCGAAAGTTGGGGCAATATTTTTTACGGTTTCGATAAAAGCGTCTATATCTTTGGTCCCGACTTCAATATCAAAAACATCTATACCTGCGAAGATTTTAAAGAGCAACGCTTTGCCTTCCATGACCGGTTTTGAAGCCTCCGGACCAATATCACCTAAACCTAAAACAGCGGTACCGTTACTGATTACGGCTACTAAATTTCCTTTAGCAGTATATTTATATACATTGTTAACGTCTTTTGCAATTTCCAAACAAGGTTCGGCCACACCGGGAGAATAAGCCAAGGACAAATCTCTTTGTGTTGCGTATTTTTTGGTAGGCACTACTTGAATTTTACCGGGCGTAGGTTTGGCATGGTACAAAAGTGCTTCTCGTCGCTTGCTGTATTTGTTCATTATAGGTTAGTTTTGTTCTGACTTACAAAGGTAAAAGTATCAGTGTAAAAAGGAAATTTTTGACCATTTCTTTTTGAACAATCTAAAAAAGTAAAAGCCGCACTGTTACGATACGGCCTTTTCTCAATTTAACTAACTAAATTTGTGGTTGGTAATTATTCTTGAATCAATTCCTTGATATTGATATTATCGGGCAATCGACCTACATTTTGGAGTTTAATCGCCGCTAATTTTTGAGCTACTGTTATGGTTTCTTCAATATTTTTATGATGCAATTGGGCATATAAAAATCCGGTCCAGAATGCATCCCCTGCGCCGGTAGTGTCCTTGACTTCTTCGATAGGAATGGCTTTTTGAAAAAACAAGCCTTGCTTTATATCTGAAACTACTACCCCGTTTTTCCCTTTGGTCAAACAAATGGTCGAAGCACCTAAACTGTGGAAATAATCAAAAATAAACTCTTCCGATTTTACGGCGGCGAAAAGGCGGTAACAATCGTCTTCGCTCAATTTTACTAGCGGATCGTTGGCCAAATATTCCCTGAGCACACTTTTAGCTTCTTCTCGGTCGGGCCAAATGCGCTCTGAGAAATTGATATCGATGCTAAGTTGTAATCCTAAGGCTTTGGCTTTTTGGGCCCGATTTAAAATGGTTTGTCTTGCCGGGTTTTTACTTAAAGCGAAACAAGTGGTGTGAAATATTTTGGCTTCGGCTATGATGTTATCGGGTAATTGACTCTCGAAAATTTCACAATCAGCTTGACGGTACGGAATAAAATCGGGCGTCTCAGTTGATTTTGAGACAAAAATTACGGATGTCGGAACCGTTTCCGATTTTCCGATATGATTCGTATTCACATGATTGGCTTTCAATTTTCGGATGACATAATCGCCCAAACCATCTTGACCGCAAGAAGCCACGAGAACGGCATTTAATCCCAAACGTGAGGCATTTACCGCGACATTGGTGGGTGAACCACCTAAAAAGCGGTGGTAATCTTTGGTTCTGTTAATGGATGTATTGACTTCATGACCGATAAAATCTATCAACACTTCGCCTATACTTATGATATCTATGGTTTTCAATTTAAACTAAAAATTTAAAATTATGATGTAATGATTGGTGTACTAAAACCGTTGCTGCAGCACTCCAAGCACAAAACGAAACTCCATTAGGTGCTGTAGTTTGGGTATTGAAGTTTTCATAAAACGAAAAATCTTTATAGGCATTGGCTTCGTTTATTTTTTCTAAAATGACTGCTGTTTTGTTCTTTTCTCCTTTACTTACCGAAGCTAAACCATAAAAGCCATTTACCATGGGCCAACTGCCCGCGTTGTGAAATTCGTAAGGATAATTTCGAAACTCGTATTTGCAATTGTTTTTAAGCAAATGCCAATGTTCATCTGTATCAAAAATGGGTGGCCAAAAAGCCGGCAATAAACCCAACTTGGTTTGTGAAGCTAAACTATCGGCATAATTTAAAATCTTATTTTGAAATTCTACTGAACCTATGTTTAACAAAACTACCAAGGAATTGGCAAAAGCATCAAACTGTGTTTTATAACCCGACGGAGAGAACGAGCATGGCATATAATCTTGAAAATTGATTTCATGGTACGCTCGTTCGTGGTATTTCTCTCCTTTGGTATCGGGCATGAAATTGATTTCTATTTGAGCAATTATCCTTTCAATCTTTTGGTTGATAGCTTCGCTTTTGGCAAAATAATTATAGCATTTTAAAGCCCAAACACGTAACAATTGATCGTATAAAACATAACCATCGGTGATGTATTCATCGGCCCAATTTCCCGAAAGCGGCACATAAACTAAGTGTTTGTTATTGAATTCCCAAGCGTCTAAAAGTCCGAAACCCTTTTCGATTTCGGAATGGTATTGGGATACGAAAGCAGCATCGCATTTGTAATAAGCATATTGACAAACCCCAATAATGAACCAAGTTACCGCATCCACTCTTCCGGCCAAACCTCCATAACTCACTTCGCTTTTCCCATCAGTCATTAAAACATTGGAAGGAATTGTACCAATGGGATGTTGGTGTTTAGCCAAAGTATCTAGAGTGCTTTTAAAAGTTGCAATCAATTTTTCATCACCCGAAGCCAAAGCCGCCAAACCACAAATCACGCCGTCTCGCGCCCAAACCCTTTTGTAATTGGTCGTATTTTCGGCACTGGCCAAAAAACCATGAGGCGAGGCAACATCGTATAACAAATCAACAGCTTTATGGTAGGCGATATTATTCACTTTGTACAATTTGGTTTTTATTTTTGACTGTAATGAAGAGTGTCAAAACACCGGCTATGATTAAAAATAACCCTGCTAATTTTATAACATTCATTGGATTATTACCTAACCAATCATATACAAAATATTGCATGGTTAAGATTTGAATAGCCATTGGAATTACAATAAACATATTAAAAATACCCATGTAAACTCCGGTTTTCTCTTTGGGAATCGAACCGGCTAACAATTGGTAAGGCATGGCCATGGTTGACGCCCAAGAAATCCCTAATCCGAAGGAATACAGAAAAATAGTGGTTACCGGAATGTTATCGCCGAAAGGATTGTGCATCACAAACAAAACATCGGTATTATTGAGCAACGGAATAGACAACAATCCGATTCCACCCAAAGTTAAAGCCATAAAATGAACCCCTTTGGCCCCAATTTTTAAAGCTAATGGCACCAATAAAAAGGCGACCATAAAGCAGATAATATTGTACGTTCCGTTGAGACTACCGGTTAATAATTGCGCTTTGGAAAACTCCGCTGAAGCTTGATCGGTTGTACCAAATAAGGAAAGTGACAACGAAGACGTGATATATTGCCAATAACAAAACATGGCATACCAAGTAAAAAACTTTACCGGTATGAGTTGCTTCATCGTCAGCGGCATGGTTCTGAAGGCTTCTGTTATGTCATTCAATACCGTTTTAAAAATATTTTCTTTTTTCTTTTCTTGGATTAACGCCAATTCTTCTTCCGTTGGCGGGTATTCTTTGGTGGTCATGACCGATAATAACACGGAGGAAATGGATGCAAAAGCACCGATAAAAAAGGCCCAATAAGTATAGGTTGGAATACCGTTTTCCATTTTATCAGTGATGGCTAAAAAGCCTAGTGAAACTAAAATGGCAGGCGTAAAATTGGCCAAAGTGATTCCGAAACCGGTGAAGAAACTTTGCATTAAGAAACCTAGTGACATTTGTTTGTCATTTAATTTATCCGCAACAAACGCACGGTAAGGTTCCATCGCTACATTATTGGCAGCATCTAAAATCCAAAGTAAGCTGGCCGCCATAAAAAGCGTATTCGAATAAGGCATCAATAATAAAGCAATACTAGAAAGCAAAGCACCAATTAAGAAAAAGGGTTTTCTGCGTCCGAATTTGGGAGACCATGTTCCGTCACTTATCGCTCCGACTATAGGCTGAACAATCAATCCTGTAATTGGGCCGGCAAGCCATAGCATGGGTAAACTTCCTTCATCGGCACCCAAATATTTATAAATGGCGCTCATGTTACTTTGTTGCAAACCAAAACTGAATTGGATTCCGAAGAAACCAAAATTCATGTTCCAAATTTGCCAAAAGCTTAGGTTTATTTTTTTGCTCATCATCTAATTTAATTTCTTGAGGAATTCTTCAAACGGAATATTGTTGGTAAAAATCACCCCTTGTTTATCAATAACAGGAATTGACAAGTTATTGGTACTGATGTTGGCTTTTTTGAGTTTGACCAACATTTCTTTTAACGCTTCCTGATTTTTATCGATGTCATAGAAAACGAATTCGATGTGGTTTTCTTTGAGGTATTTTTTGGTATCGGTACAATGATGGCATTCGTCACTGCCGTAAACAATCATTACTGTTTTTTCAGATTTTGTAATGATGGTTTTACTTTCCTGTGCCGATATCCCATTGCTCACAAAAAACATCAAAAAGAACAAAAGAGCGACTGACTTTTTCATTGGAACAACTTTTAAGAATCTACTAAAGGTAGAAATTCTTTGGTTAAAAATAATTCCCATACCATAAAACTATGGTATAGGAATTACTCAAATTAAACATGAAATAGGTTGCTTAGAACTTGTAAGACAAGGCCATAGAAAGTGATCTTCCCGGCAAAGGTCTTGCTCTAACGATATTAGTGGTATTGGCAGTTATGCTTCCTTCTTCAGCTTCTGTAATGGCCAAAGTGTTGAATAAATTGTTTCCGGCAATGTTTAAAGATAAACCTTTGGTGATGCCTACTTCAACAAATCCGTTTACGATTACAAATCCGTTCATCACCAATTCGTTGTTGTCTTGAGCATACGCTTTGGTTTGACCGATGAAACTTAATCCAAAAGTATTGTTGGCTTTTCCGAATTTATAAGTTGGGATGAAGTTGTACATCATTTTTGGTTGTCTTCTTGGTTCGTTACCGTCATTAGCTCCCGAAGTAACTTCAGCTTTAGTATAGGTAAATCCACCACGTAAGTTCAAATCATTGTTTACATTGTAAGAAGACTCTAACTCAAGACCCATCGAACGGTAATCGTTTTCGATGATACTGTTAGAAGTAGCTTCAAATCCGCCTTCTTCCGTAGTGGTTGAGCTAAAGAATGTTGCGTAAACATATCCTTTGTCGAATTTTCTTTTGTATCCTAATTCCGCTTGCGCTAAATAATCCAAAGAGTTGATTTTGTCTCCGTCCAAATAATCTAAGCCTGAGAATAAAATTCTATCAGCTTTAGCGGAAGCTCCTTTACTGTAACGAGCGAATACTGACTGACGTGCATCGATTAAATAATTAGCTCCTAATGAATAAGACACATAATCGTAATCGTAATCAACAGCGGTAGTATTAGCGGTATTGATAGCAGACACGCTGGTTTCCGGTGCAGAAATTACGTTGTCATTATTGATGTCATAAGTCGTTTGTGAAGAACCAGCAAATGAACCATTCACTTGTCCCATGTCAAAACGGATTCCTCCTTCTAACGACAATTTATCGGTAGCCTCAAAAGACACGTTAGCGTAGGGTGCAGAAACATTATATTGTGTATCATAGTTTCTGGTACAACAGTTACCCCATGCCGGAACACCGTAAGCGTATAATCCGTTAGTAGAAAGTAAATTTCCTCCTGCATCAGTTACATTGATTAATCTCGGATTGTTATCCGATACTTCTTGTAAGTAAGAGTTCCACAACCATGACATTGAGATATTTTGAATCGATTTGAAATAACCGGCAGTTACCCCAACTTTATCAAATTTCTTAGTAATTCTTAAATCGTTCATGAAGTTGTTGAAATTGTTTAACTCCACATCAAACATGTGAATTCTTGACACTAAACCATTTGGTGTGTTGAAAGCAGTTCCGTCATTGGCATAAGTCAATGTTGACCCAGCACCGAAAGAGTTAGCAATAGTGGCTGCAGAAGCTACTTCGGCCGGGAATGGCGTGATGAATTGTCCGCTATTTGAAGAGAATCGACCGTTATTGGTAACTTTCCAACCCTCGGCTAATTCGAAGTTAACTGAAGCCCCGATGGTTTTAGAAACCGGGTGCATTCCATCGGCTACATTGCCTCTTCTTAAACTTCCGTCGCCGTCTAACCCAACATTGTGCATTAAGTAAGGTGACTGTTGTGTTCCTGAAGTAGCGTCGTATCCGCTGATGCTGCTCCAATTCGGGCTGGCATTGCTACCGGTTACTTTAATTGGCATCGGCATGTAAGCCGCTGCTCTGTCGTTTAAAAATTTAGCATATACTGTAACTGAACCGTTGTCGAATTCTTTAGTAATGTTCATTTTAAATTGTCCCCCGTTGTTGGCTGTGAAGCCCGGACTTCTAACCCCTTCACCGGTTCTGTAAAAACCACCGGCGTGGAAATATAAACCGTCTCCGATACGAGCACCATACTCAATATCAGTTCTGAAATCGCTGTAATCTAAACCAAAACTGGTTACCATACTTCCGCCTTCGGTTTTACCGGTTTTGCTGATAAAGTTGATGATACCACCCGGAGAATTAGACGACAAGGTAGAAGCAGAGCCTCCACGAATGGCTTCGATTTTGGCAATATTTCTATCAAATCTGGTAAAGATATCTGCTGTAGCAAAAGCGATATCACCGTATAATAATACCGGTAAGCCGTCTTCTTGAATTTGTAAATATTTAGAACCCCCAGAAGAAATTGGCACCCCGCGAACTGAGATGTTGGCATTCCCTTCTCCACCGGAAGACTCAGAGCGAATCCCCGGAATGGTTCTGAAGATTTCGGCTGTTGATCTTGGCGCCGATTGTTCTACTTGTTTCACATCTAGAGTAGTGATGGAAACACTTGATTTGATTTTGGCTCTTGGATTAACCACACCGGTCACCACTACTTCTTCTAATACTTTAGAATCATCTTGTAGTTGGAAATCCATAGTGGTGTTTCCTTTTACATCCACGGTTTTCTTTTCAGTAGCAAAGCCAATGTAAGAAACCGTTACTGTAACCGAACCATCGGTCAATCCCGAAAAGGAATACATTCCTTCGGCATTGGTTGACGCTGATTTGGAACCGCTACTCAATACCACGTTGGCACCTACTACGGCTTCTCCTTTGGCATCGGTAACTTTTCCTGACAAGCTACTGCTTTGTGAAAAAGAAAGGTTGAATAGTAGCAAAGCCACTAAAAACAACATCTTCTTCAAAAATAAAGTACTTTTTTTCATCATTTGTAATTTGTTTGATTAGTAATTTTTGTTGGTTTATTTTTCGAAATTATATTTTTAGTTAACAAAATTTTAATAAATCGTCATCGAAAACGTTTTCGAAAATACCGAAAACGTTTTCGATACAAGATTGGGATTTTTTTATGATATTTGTTAAATGAGAGACATTACTTTGAAACAAATTGCTGAAACCTTAGGAATATCTATTACTACGGTCTCTAAGGCATTGAAAAATTATCCTGATGTCAGTCCGAAAACGAGAAAGGCAGTTTTAGATTTGGCGCAGTCTCTCAGTTACACTCCTAACAGTTTTGCGGTTAATTTACGAACCAAAGAATCTCGTACCATTGGGTTAATTATCCCAGAGGTTGTCCATCATTTTTTCTCCAATGTTATCAACGGAATTATCGATGAAGCCGAAAAGAATGGTTATTTGGTCATTATACTCCAATCCAATGAATCTTTAGAGTTGGAAAAAAAGCAAGTGGAGCTTTTGATGAATAAAAGAGTGGACGGTATTATCATGTCCCTGTCAAATGAATCTAACGATGATGAGCACATCAAAGAAATACTTCGCAAAGAAGTTCCTTTTGTGATGTTTGACAAAATTTCCAAACTGATTCCATGTTCCAAAGTGATTATCAATGACCAGAAAGCTGCTTTTAATGCGGTTGACCATTTGATTCAAAAAGGCTGCCGAAAAATTGCTCATATTCGCGGACCGGTGAATC
This sequence comes from Flavobacterium sp. IMCC34852, assembly GCF_030643905.1. NCBI lineage: Bacteria > Pseudomonadati > Bacteroidota > Flavobacteriia > Flavobacteriales > Flavobacteriaceae > Flavobacterium > Flavobacterium rivulicola. The sequence goes on from NZ_CP121446.1 coordinate 215,071, forward strand.
CTCAAAATGCGATTGATCGTTTTTTAGGGTACAAAAAAGCATTGGAAAAAAACAATATTCCATTCGATTCCAAATTGGTTTACACTTGTAAAAATGTGACTTTTGAAGAAGGTCTTGAGTTTGCCAAACAAATTGCGACCGACCATCCGGATGTGGATGGTATCTTTGTGATTACCGATTTGGTTGCTGTTGGGGTTTTGGCCCATTTCAATGAGGTTGGCATTAAAGTTCCTGAACAAGTAAAAGTCATAGGCTTTAGTAACTGGTTTATGTCGCAAGTGATTACACCTAAATTGAGCACTGTGGACCAACCCAGTTTTGAAATGGGTGTTCAATCCTTTAAATTATTGTTGGAGGAGATTAGCACTAAGAAAGAGTTACTGCCATTTCAACCCAGAACTATTGAATTGGAAACGGACATTATTGAAAGAGAATCTACTTCAAAAAATTAATATTCCTTTTGACGCCTTCCCATTGGGCTCTTTTTAATGGAGAATTGGGGAATACTTTAGCAAAGGTTTCTTCGGTGATTTCTTCCCAGTCTTTTTTGGTATAAGACAATAATTCAGGATAAGCTTGGAACGCAGGCTCCTGATGTGGTTTTGAAAATTTATTCCACGGACAAACGTCTTGACAGACATCACAGCCAAACATCCAATCGTCTAATTTCCCTTTTACTTCTAAAGGAATATGCTCTTTTAGTTCAATAGTATAGTAAGAGATGCATTTGCCGCCGTCAACCAAGTATGGTGCAATGATGGCCTGTGTCGGACAAGCGTCTATACAAGCGGTACAAGTACCGCAATGATTGGTTGTGGGATTATCGTATTCTAATTCTAAATCGACTATCAGTTCGGCTATGAAATAAAAAGAGCCTACTTGTTGGGTCAATAAGTTACTACTTTTACCCATCCAACCGAGGCCACTTTTGGCGGCCCAAGCTTTGTCCATTACGGGGGCAAAATCAACAAAGGCGCGACCGGGAACTTCTCCGATTTCAGTTCGAATACTGCGCAATAACTTCTTTAGTTTTTTCTTGATAACATTGTGGTAATCTTTTCCGTAGGCGTATTTTGAAATTTTGTAACTGCCAACAATTTGTTCTTCGGGCGGATAATAATTGAGCAACAAAGAAATGACACTTTTGGCGCCGTCAACCAGTAAAGTGGGATTCAACCGCATGTCGAAATGGTCCTCGAGATATTTCATTTCGCCGTGGTGGTTTTGGTTAAGCCACTGTTCCAATCTTGGTGCTTCCTCTTCTAAAAATCCCGCTTTGGAAATTCCGCAAGACATAAACCCCAGGCGTTTGGCTTCGGCTTTGATGAATTGGGTGTATTTTTCTTTGTTAGCGTTCATGTTGCATTAGGGGTTGGAGCGATTGTTTGAGCTCTTTTTTGTGCAGCAAAAAAAGCGAGTGCGGAAAACCCGACCCGAAGGGTAATGCCCTAAAAAAGTCCGCCTTGAATATTGGTATTGATTTTTCCCAAATGTTTATAGGCTTTCTCGGTTACTTCTCTTCCTCGCGGCGTTCTGATAATGAATCCTTCCTGGATTAAAAATGGTTCGTACACTTCCTCGATGGTTTCCCCACTTTCCGAAACGGCTGTGGCCAAAGTAGATAAACCCACCGGTCCTCCTTTGAATTTTTCGATGATAGTGGTTAGAATCTTGTTGTCCATTTCATCTAAACCGTGAGCGTCAACGTGTAATGCTTTTAGGGAAAAACGGGCAATTTCAATGTCGATTTTACCGTTACCTTTGATTTGGGCGAAGTCGCGTACCCGACGTAACAAGGCATTGGCAATTCGTGGTGTTCCTCGGCTGCGTCCGGCAATTTCGATAGCCGCTTCCATGGTAATCGGCATTTTTAGGATGCTTGAACTACGTTGGACGATGGTGGTTAACAATTCGGTATTATAATATTGGAGACGGCTTTGGATTCCGAAACGCGCTCGCATGGGTGCAGTAAGTAATCCCGAACGCGTGGTGGCACCAACTAAAGTAAATGGATTGAGATTGATTTGGACACTACGGGCATTGGGACCGGATTCAATCATGATATCTATTTTGAAATCTTCCATGGCTGAATATAGATACTCTTCAACAACCGGACTTAAGCGATGAATTTCATCAATGAATAAGACGTCTCTATCTTCGAGATTAGTCAGTAATCCGGCTAAGTCACCGGGTTTGTCTAAAACCGGTCCGGAAGTGATTTTGATTCCAACCCCTAACTCATTGGCTAAAATATTAGCCAAAGTGGTTTTACCTAATCCCGGCGGTCCGTGGAAAAGCGTGTGGTCGAGTGCTTCTTCTCTTAGGTTTGCAGCTTCTACGAACACTTTTAAATTTTCCAATACTTGTTCTTGACCGGTAAAATCGTCAAAACTAAGCGGTCTCAACTTTTTTTCGAGGTCGATTTCTTCCGGGTTAAAACGGTGGTTGGTTGGATCTAAATTTTCATTCATCTCACAAATATATAACAAAGTTGGTTGCTAATAAAAAAGCCTTTCGGTCAGGAAAGGCTTTTTCTATATTTTAAGTAAGAATTAGTGGTGTAATACTTCTTCTCCCGGTTTCATAGGTACGTTTTGCGGTACAAAATCGTCATCATGACCCGGTTTGCTGTAATCGTAAGGCCATCTGTGAACTTCAGGAATGGCACCAGGCCAGTTACCGTGAATGTGCTCGATTGGCGCAGTCCATTCCAAAGTGTTTGATTTCCATGGATTTTGAACCGTTCTTTTTCCGTAGAAAATGCTACTGAAGAAGTTGTATAAGAATACCAATTGGAACACACCTCCGATTAAGGCAAACGTTGTAATGATAACGTTTACATCTTGTAAATCATCGAACAACGGGAAGTTAGTATTGGTGTAATATCTTCTTGGTAAACCGGCCATTCCGATGAAGTGCATTGGGAAGAATACTCCGTAAGCACAGATTGCAGTTACCCAGAAGTGAACATATCCTAAGTTTTTGTTCAACATTCTTCCGAACATTTTAGGGAACCAGTGGTAAATACCGGCGAACATTCCGTAAAGTGCAGAAATACCCATTACCAAGTGGAAGTGAGCTACAACAAAGTAAGTATCGTGAACGTTGATATCAAGTGTACTGTCTCCTAAGATGATTCCGGTTAAACCTCCGGTGATGAAGGTAGAAACCAATCCGATAGAGAACAACATGGCAGGGTTTAACTGTAAGTTACCTTTCCAAAGTGTTGTGATATAGTTGAATGCTTTTACCGCAGACGGAATTGCAATCAACAAAGTTGTGAAGGTAAATACCGAACCTAAGAACGGATTCATCCCAGAGATAAACATGTGGTGACCCCAAACGATGGTTGACAAGAATGCAATGGCAATAATTGACATAATCATCGCTCTGTAACCAAAGATTGGCTTACGAGAGTTGGTGGCAATAATTTCAGAAGTAATTCCTAAAGCCGGTAATAATACAATGTATACTTCAGGGTGACCTAAGAACCAGAACAAGTGCTCGAACAATACCGGTGAACCACCTTGATAATGTAACACCTCTCCCGCAATGTAGATATCAGACAAGAAGAATGAAGTTCCGAAACTTCTGTCCATGATTAACATCAAGGCAGCTGATAATAATACCGGGAAAGAAATAACCCCGATGATAGCTGTGATAAAGAAAGCCCAAATGGTAAGTGGCAATCTTGTCATTGACATTCCTTTGGTTCTTAAGTTAATTACCGTAACGATATAGTTCAAAGAACCTAATAAAGACGAAGCAATGAAAATAGCCATAGAAACCAACCATAAAGTCATTCCGGCTCCAGAGCCTGACATGGCTTGAGGCAAGGCACTTAATGGCGGATAAATCGTCCATCCTGCTGATGCCGGTCCGGATTCTACGAATAAGGAAATTACCATGACCACACTTGACAAGAAGAATAACCAGTAGGAAACCATGTTTAGGAATCCTGAAGCCATGTCTCGTGCACCAATTTGCAACGGAATCAACAAGTTACTAAAAGTACCGCTCAAACCGGCAGTTAATACAAAGAATACCATGATGGTACCGTGAATGGTAACTAAAGCCAAATAGGTTTCGTTGTTCATTACGCCACCCGGAGCCATTCTTTCTCCGAGGAAAAAGCTGAAAATTTTAAAAGATTCTTCGGGCCATGCTAACTGCATTCTGAAAAGCATTGACATCCCAACACCAATTACACCCATAATGATACCGGTAATCAAATACTGTTTGGATATCATTTTGTGGTCAATACTAAAAATGTATTTAGTAATGAACGTGTCTTTATGGTGGTGTTCGTGTTCGTCGTGACCGTGATCGTGATTGTGAGCTTCTGCTGACATATAGGTAAACTTTTAAATTTTATTAATTTTTCATTACTGCTTGAGCCACTACAGTAGTGTCTTTGCTGTTAGAAGAGGTAGAATCTTTAGTTGGTTGTACCGGAGCTTCGGCAGCTTTAGCTTCTGCTGTAGCTGTTTTCACTGCTTGAACGATAGTTTTTGGCGCATTTTCTTTCAACCAATTTTGATAATCTTCCGGAGTATCAACAACTACTTTCATTTGCATGTTATAGTGAGAAGCTCCACAAATTTTATTACATAATAATAAGTAATCAAATGTATAAGGATCTAATGCTGTTTGCCCTTCGGCTACTAACTTTTCGCTTTTCTTAGCTCTAATTGAGTTGATATTGGCTACTTTTTCAATCATTGCCGGTTTGTCTCTCATTTCGGCCGTAGTCAAAGTAGGGATAAACGAAAACTCGGTTACCATTCCCGGCACACAGTTCATTTGAGCTCTAAAGTGAGGCATATAAGCGGAGTGCAAAACGTCTTGAGAACGCATTTTGAAGATGACTCTTTTTCCTTTCGGGATGTGTAATTCCGCAGAGGTAAAATCATCTTGAGCGTTTGGATCTGACAAATCAACTCCTAAGGTATTTACGCCTTCAATATATCTTACATTAGCTTTACCCAAAACATTATCTGCTCCGGCGTATCTGGCTTCCCATTTAAATTGTTGTGCATAAAGTTCGATAACGATAGCATCTTCTTCGTCTTTTTCATCTACAAACATAATGTTTGTCCAAGCATACAACCCGTATAGAATTAATCCGGCTAAAACAATTGCAGGGATGATACTCCAAATAAATTCCAATTTGTTGTTATCGGCGAAGTAAAGTGCCTTTTGTCCTTCTTTTCCTCTATATTTAAAAGCGAAATAGTGTAATAAAGCTTGAGTAACGGTTTGTACAAAAAAGATTAAAACCATTGAAATCATCATCAAGTTGTCAACTTCAGGTCCGTGTGCCGAAGCTGAGTCGCCAATTAATGGAAAGTGGCTGTAGTTTAAAAGACAGTAGATAGTGGTTAGGTAAATAAATCCTAAAAAAGCAAACATCAAGTAACCGTTAACTTTGTTATCGTTATCGTTTGCTATTTGCGTGTCATTCACATTTCCACCAACTTGAGTTAAGTCGAATATTTTTGTTAACTGCCATAAGGCAACTGCTAATAAAACTACAACTATAAGTACCAAAAGAGTTGTCATTTGTAATTTACTTTAAATATTAATAATGAAAATGTTTACTTTCTTCGATAAACGGATTGCGTTTTGGTACCAATGGTGCTTTAGTTAAGGCATTGAATACTACAAAGATGAATAATCCAAAGAAGAATAAGATTGCTGAAATTTCCGGGATTCCGATGAACCATTGGTCACCTACCGTTGCCGGCATAATCATATTGAAGAAATCCACATAATGTCCGAATAAAATAACGATACCGGCCATTACTATAATCCATGAAATACGTTTGAAATCAGTATTGATTAAAACCAAGAATGGAAAAATAAAGTTCATAGCAACTGCTCCGAAAAACGGCAAGTTAAAATCTTCTATTCTGGTTTTGAAGTATGTTACCTCTTCCGGTATATTAGAATACCAAATCAACATGAATTGAGAGAACCATAAGTATGTCCAGAATACACTAATACCAAACATGAATTTTGACAAATCATGGATGTGGCTTGAGTTAACATTCTCTAAATAACCTTTTGATTTTAAATACAAGGTAACCATTGAGATAGCAGTAATACCGCTTACAAAGAAGCTGGCAAACACATACCATCCGAATAAAGTACTAAACCAGTGTGGGTCAACGGACATAATCCAATCCCAAGACATGATAGATTCAGAAACGATGAAGAATACTAAGAATGCCGCTGACATTTTGAAATTCTTCTTGTAAAATGAATTGTCTGTAGCTTCGTCTTGTGCCAAACAATTCTTTCTGGATAAGTATCTGTATAAATTCCATCCGAAGATAAAAATGGCGGCTCTGATAATCCAGAACGGGAAGTTCAAATATCCTGCTTTACCAGCAATTAAATGGTCATAGTTAGCGCTTTTCGGATCGGTTACCCCATCAGCCATCCAAACGAATAAGTGGTTGAAATGTAAACCTGATAATAACAATAAGATAAATAAGATAATAGAACCCGGTAAAAGGTAAGCTGTAATTCCTTGCATTACTCTGAATAAAACCGGAGACCAACCTGCTTGTGCCACTTGTTGGATAGCATAGAAAGCTAAAGCTCCTAGAGCAATCAACATAAAGAAAAGACAAGCAACATACAAGGCAGCCCAAGGCTTGTTTTGTAATTGGTGTAAAACGTGTTCTAAGTGTTCTTTATGGTCATCATGTCCTGCAGTTGCGTGGGTATCATGAGCAGCAGTTTCCGTGTGAGCTTCTTCTTTTGCAGGTGCTGCATGAGTTTCTGCTACAACAGTAGTGTCATGTGATGTTGTGGCAGAGTCTTTAGCTACAGGTTCAGCATGAGCCTCTTCGGTTGTAGCAACAGCTGCTTCAGCTTCATTTTTTGCGGGTTCAGCATGAGCCTCGGTTGTCGTTTCAGCAGGTGCTTCATGAGCAGTAGCCGCTCCGTGTCCACCACCGTGATGTGCAGCTTCTTCAGCTTTCAAAATAGCCTCAACCTCTTGAATATCTTTAGGTGCAGTTAAAAAACCATAACCAATCCCAAGAACACCTACGATCATTAGGACAAAGGAAAAGGTCTTTAATTTACTTGAAAATGTATACATATCTATAAGAATCTGTTTGTTCTACAATTATAATTTGCTTTTAAGTTGCATTACATAAGCCGCAACCAACCAACGCTCTTCCTGACTTAATTGGTTAGCATGGGAACCCATTGAGTTCAAACCGTAAGTCACTACGTGGAATACACTTCCTTCGTTGATTACTCTGTCTGCATAACTTGGAACCCCTAAGAATTTTTCTTGAGTAACCAACTTCCCTTTTCCATTTCCTTCAGCACCATGACAAATGGCACAATAGATACCGTATAGTTCTTCACCTTTCTTCATATCCACTTGAGTTGCATCAAGAGGTGATTTTGGGTTCAAAGCTTTAATAGCGGCTAAGGCTTCCGGAGTATTTGGATATTCATAAGGAACAAATCCTCTTTTGATAGAACCTTGAGCAGGAATTTGTCCTTCCTTTCCTTTTTCACCAGTTGGTGAATTGAAAGCATCTGACTCAGAATAGGTTTCATAAGCCACAGATTCGTACATATTTGGCATGTATTGATAGTTGGGTTTTAAATCATCTTTACAAGAAGATAAAGAAACCATGCTACCAAACACAAATGCTATTTTAAGTAAACTTTTCATATCTAAAATTAATGCTTTTCAATTACTTTTACTTCAACTGCTCCTGTTCCTTCGAAGAATTTTACTAATTCTGCTTCATTATCATGAACAGACACTTCCATTAAAAAGTGGTCATCAGTAGTTCTTACATCCGGGTTTTCTGCTTGTTTAAATGGCCACAATTTACTTCTCATGTAAAAAGTAATTACCATTAAGTGGGCAGCAAAAAATACGGTCATCTCAAACATTACCGGAACGAAAGCCGGCATATTTTGAATATAACTAAAACTTGGTTTTCCTCCGATGTCTTGTGGCCAATCGGAAATCATGATATAATTCATCATGGTGGTTGCCACGGTTAAACCGATACATCCGTAGATGAAGGCACAGATAGCCAATCTTGTTGGCGCCAATCCCATTGCTTTATCCAAACCGTGAACCGGAAAAGGAGTGAAAATTTCCTCAATATGATGATGAGCTGCTCTGGTTTTGTGAACCGCATCCATTAATACATCATCATCATTGTATATTGCGTGTATAACTTTATTACTACTCATAGCAAATATTAATGTTTATCTGAATGATTATGACCTTCTAATTCTCTCTGTTTTTTATAATTCTCTCCTGATGATTTCAAGATTGTTTTAACCTCTGCTTGAGCAATCACAGGGAATGTTCTGGCATATAAAAGGAATAATACAAAGAAGAAACCAATCGTACCGATGAAGATTCCGATATCTACAAATGTCGGTTGGAACATCGTCCAAGATGATGGCAGATAATCTCTGTGTAATGAGGTTACGATAATTACGAAACGCTCAAACCACATACCGATATTTACCACAATCGAGATAATGAAAGAGAACATAATACTGGTTCTTAATTTCTTGAACCACATGAACTGTGGAGAGAATACGTTACAAGTCATCATCGACCAGTAAGCCCACCAGTAAGGACCGGTTGCTCTGTTCAAGAAAGCATATTGCTCATACTCTACTCCTGAATACCAAGCTACAAATAACTCCGTAATATAGGCAACCCCAACGATAGAACCTGTAATCATGATTACAATGTTCATCAATTCGATATGTTGTATGGTGATATAAGCTTCAAGGTTAGATACTTTTCTCATGATGATAAGTAAAGTATTTACCATCGCAAATCCTGAGAATACCGCTCCAGCAACGAAGTACGGAGGGAAGATAGTCGTATGCCATCCCGGAATTACCGAAGTAGCAAAGTCAAAGGATACAATAGTGTGTACAGAAAGTACTAATGGTGTTGCTAAACCGGCCAATACAAGAGAAACCTCTTCAAAACGTTGCCAGTCTTTTGCTCTTCCGCTCCATCCGAAAGATAGGATAGAGTAAATTTTCTTAGTGAAAGGAGTTACGGCTCTGTCTCTCAACATCGCGAAATCCGGTAATAAACCTGTCCACCAGAATACTAATGATACTGAAAGATAAGTGGAAATCGCAAATACGTCCCAAAGTAACGGTGAGTTGAAGTTAACCCACAATGAACCAAATTGGTTTGGAATAGGCACTACCCAATAAGCCAACCAAGGACGACCCATGTGAATGATTGGGAATAAACCGGCTTGGATTACCGAGAAAATGGTCATGGCTTCCGCAGAACGGTTGATGGCCATTCTCCATCTTTGACGGAATAACAATAATACCGCAGAGATTAGAGTTCCGGCGTGACCGATACCTACCCACCAAACGAAGTTAGTGATATCCCAGGCCCAACCAACTGTTTTGTTTAATCCCCATGTTCCTATTCCGGTAGAGATGGTATAGACTATACAACCTATTCCCCAAAGGAACGCTGCTAATGCTATTGAAAATACTGTCCACCATTGTTTGTTGGCTCTACCTTCTACAGGCGCAGCGACATCTACTGTTACATCGTGATAAGATTTATCACCTATAACTAAAGGTTTTCTAATGGGTGCTTCGTAGTGAGACGACATAATCCTTTATATTGTTTCTTAATTAATTATTTTTTGATACTAGGTATTTCTAACTTTTACGTGATAGAAAACATTTGGTTTTGTTCCAACGCTTTCCAATAGGTGGTACATTCTATTATCTTCGGCTAACTTAGCAACTTTACTTTCTTTGTTGTTAACATCACCAAATACCATAGCACCCGTAGTACAAGCAGAAGAACATGCCGTTTGGAATTCTTCCACACCTACTTCTCTGCCTTCACGTTTTGCGGTTAGTATAGTCAATTGTGTTTTTTGGATACACATCGAACATTTTTCCATAACTCCACGAGAACGAACGTTTACATCCGGATTCACAACCATTCTTCCTAAATCATCATTCATGTGGAAATCAAACTCCTCATTATTGCTGTATAAGAACCAGTTGAAACGACGCACTTTGTAAGGACAGTTGTTAGCACAGTAACGAGTACCCACACATCTGTTGTATGCCATTTGGTTTTGACCTTGACGACCGTGAGAAGTAGCCGCTACAGGACATACTGTCTCACATGGTGCATGGTTACAGTGTTGGCACATTACCGGTTGGAAAACAACCTGTGGATTATCACTTGGATTTTCCATTTGGCCAAATCCGCCTAAAGATCCTTTTTCTCCAAATAAACCATTGAAGCTTTCTTTTTTCTCGTTGTCTTGTGCGAAAGTTTCTTCAGAAGAATAATATCTGTCAATACGCAACCAGTGCATATCACGACTTCTTCTTACTTCAGATTTTCCAACCACCGGAACATTGTTTTCTGCATGACAAGCAATCACACAAGCACCGCAACCGGTACAAGCGTTCAAATCAATTGACAAGTTAAAGTGATGTCCTACCGAACGATCAAATGATTCCCATAAGTCAACTGAGGTTGCCGCCACCTCTTTGTGGTCTAATGAAACCATTGGTGTTGGATTCCAAACTTCAGGTTCATCAAATTTAGCAGTGAAAACAGTTAAAGTAGTTTCTTTAATAACATCGCCTCTACCCATTAAGGTTCTTTGCGATTGTACACAAGCAAATTCATGCTCACCATCCGCCTTAGTTAAAGTGGCTGATTGTACATTATTAAAGTTATTATATAAAGCGTAAGCGTTAACACCTACTTGCATTTCTTCTTTTAAAGCGGCTTTTTTACCGTACCCTAAAGCCAAACCGATAGTCCCAACGGCTTGACCCGGCTGAACAATTACCGGCGCCGTGATAGAAGTATCACCAACTTTTACCGTAGCATAACTTCCGTTTAAACCACCATTAGCTACGATTTCATTAACCAGTCCTTTTTTGTCGGCATCCGCTTTTGAAACCGTAATATAGTTATCCCAAGATACTCTAGTAATTGGATCCGGAAACTCTTGTAACCAAGGGTTATTGGCTTGTTGGCCATCGCCCATACCGGTTTTAGTATACAATACCAATTCAAATCCGTTAGCCGGTTTTGATTGTGCCAAAGCATTAGCTGCTGCTGAATAATCTGCTGAACCACCTGCGGCAGCAGAAACTACACCTGCAACAACACCGTCATGAACCGCTTTATTCCAAGTCAATCCGTTTAAGTAAGCAGCTGAGTTAGCTTTAATGTAATCGTAATAAGAGGCTGAGTTACCTGTCCATGACAACAATCCTTCTTGGAATTGTTTTGAACTGAATAACGGACGAATCGTTGGTTGAACCAATGAATAAGTACCTTTGGTCAACATTAAGTCATTCCAAGACTCCAAATAATGAGGAGCAGGAACAGCGATATTGGTAAGCGAAGCCGTTTCGTCTTCTTTCAAAGAGAAGGCTACCGATAATTTAACTTTTTTCAATGCTTCAGCAAAAGCTTTTCCACCTGCCAAAGTGTAAACCGGATTCACACCACTCATAATTAGAGTATGAACGCTTCCTGCACTCATATCTGCTAACAATTGAGTTACTTTAGCATCAGAACCTTTTCTGATTTGACGTGTTCCTACCGTTGAGAAAGCTTCACTTGATAAAGCTTGGTTAATAGCCAAAACCAATAACTGTGCATTTTTATCTTGAATACCGGAAACCAAAAGTCCTTTTGAACCGGCCGCTTTCAACTGTTGAGCTGCTTTAACCACTTCTTCTTCATTAGCTACTTTTCCAAGACCAACTGAAGCACCGGTAACGATGTTATATATTTTAACTAAAGCTAATTTTTGGTTAGCTACCGTCATTGGTACACGTTTATCAGCAGCAGCACCTGACAAAGTCATATTGGCTTCAAACTGATAGTGTTTAGACATTTTTCCTTTTTGTGGAATTCTACCTTGCGCATATCCACTGTCGAATCCTCCACCTTGCCAATCACCTAAGAAATCTGCATCAATAGATACAATAGTGTTGGCTTTAGAAAAATCGTAATCCACCAAAGCTCTTTCACCATAAACCGCTTCAAAAGCATCTAAAGCGGCAGATTCTGAAACCGCATCGTAAACCACGTGTTTAGCCGTTGGGTTTTGAGCAATAAATTCAGCGATTAACTTTTCCGTTGATGGACTTGCCAAAGTATTTGTTAATAAAACCACTTGTCCGCCTTTAGCTTTAGCTTCTGCCAGACTTGCTTTTATTTTTGAATCTGCTTCTTTCCATGAAGCATCTTTTTGACCCACTTTAGTCACTTTAAGACGCATGCTGTCATATAATGACAATACAGAAGCGTGAACTCTGGCATTGGCAGTAAACTTAGCACCGGCTATAGTGTTATTTTCAATTTTGATCGGACGACCTTCTCTTGATTTTACCAACACATTAGCAAAATCAAAACCGTCAAACATAGTTGTTGCAAAATAATCTGCAACACCCGGAATAATTTGCTCCGGTTGTAAAACGTAAGGTATAGATTTGTGTACCGGACCCTCACAAGCAGCCAAAGTAGCGGCAGCTGTACTGAATCCAACGTATTTCAAGAAATCACGACGAGTTGTTGAAGAAGAAGATAATGAATCTTTGTCTGATAAAAATTCATCTGTTGGAATTGGCTCCACAAATTCATTATTTCTAAGCGCCTCAACAATAGAACTATTTTCGTTTAGCTCCTCAACACTTTTCCAGTATTTTTTGTTCGATGACATCGTATATAAATATTAGCTTCTTAATAATTTGATTAATAGTGGCACTTACCACATTCTAAACCTCCCATTTGCGCCGCAGTCAATTTTTCTACGCCATATTTTTTAGAAAGTTCTTCGTGAATTTTAGTGTAATAAGCATTGCCTTCCATCTTAACATCAGTTTCACGGTGACACTTGATACACCAACCCATAGTTAATGGTGCAAATTGTTTTTGTATTTCGTACTCTTGAACAGGACCGTGACATTTTTGACATTCAATACCGGCAACCGTTACGTGTTGTGAGTGATTGAAATAAGCAAAGTCCGGCAAGTTGTGAATACGAACCCATTTAACAGGTTTTGTTTTTCCGGTGTATTTTTGAGTTGATTTATCCCAACCTACAGCATCATATAACTTTTGGATTTCTCCGTCATAGAATGCTTTAGAGTGTTCCGGAGTAGCTGTAGTATCCGCAACTTCAGAAATGTTTTTATGACAGTTCATACAAACATTCAACGAAGGAATACCGGCATTTTTACTAACTCTGGCTGCAGAGTGACAGTATTTACAATCGATGCCGTTACTTCCGGCGTGAATTCTGTGTGAATAGTGAATAGGTTGAATTGGTGCGTAATCTTGGTCAACGCCCACTTGCATCATCCAGCCGTATACAAAGTATCCGCTTGACAGCAGTAAGAATACCGCTGATACAAAAACCAAGAATTGATTTTTAGCAAATGCTTTCCAAATTGGTAATGATGCTTCTTTTTGAGCTACTTCAATCCCGTTTGATTTAGCTACTTTAGTCAACACATTGTTCACAAAGAACAACATAACAACCAACATTAGCATCACCAAAGCTAAAGCGCCAAGAATAACATCATTAGAAATCCCACCAGCATTGTCTGCTTTTAAACCTCCTTTGTCAAGGGCCATTCCTGCTGGGGCTTCTGCTTTTTTCTCGTTAGTGTAAGCAATGATATTATCAATATCAGCTGTAGACAATTGAGGAAAAGCAGTCATTACTGACTTGTTGTATTCTTCAAAAATTTTGATGGCTTTTGCATCTCCGGATTTGATTAAGGCAGAACTGTTGTTTACCCATTTGTAAATCCAAGCCATGTCATACTTAGCAGAAACACCTCTCAATGCCGGACCGGTCATCTTTTTATCAAGAGCGTGACATGCTGCACAATTGGCGTTGAACAAAGCTTTTCCGGCTACCGGATCACCTCCTGCAGTTGCTGCCGCAGGCGCATCGGTTGCAGGAGCTGTTGCTGCTGGGTCGGTTGCCGGCGGTGTTGCTTGTGAAAATGAAGTGAAGGAGAATGTTAGCATAAGCGCTAAACTGAAGACTATTTTCCTTGAAATCGAATTATGGTTACCCATTTTTTTCATATAATATAATGATTATCGACTAATGTTGGCATGATTTTTTCTGAACCAATTTCAGTTAAAAATCGACGCTTTATTAAAAACTTGCACAAAAATACGACTTATGAACTATTCTCAAAACCTTAAATATATCTTAAATACCAATTTATATTAATTCTAAATAACAAATTGTCTTTTGTTTAATTTTTTAAATTTTACATTTGTATAAAAATCAAATCATTATGAAATATTTCCACAAAGCGAAGCTTATTTTTACTGCCTTAGGAGTTTTATTTTTATCTCAAAAAACCTTTAGTCAGGATAAAAAAGTTGTGGTAAGTCAAGACCCGAAATTTGAGCAATTGCTAAATGAAAAAAGAAAAATAAACAGTTCTATCACCATCAATGATCGGTACAAAATTCAAATCTTCAATGGCGACAGTGAAAACTCTAAAAAAACATTGATCGATTTTAAAAAGGAAAATAAAAATATTGATGCCACTATAGTTTTCAGCACCCCGGCTTACAAGGTTTGGGTTGGCAATTTTAAAACTCGTATTGAAGCCGAAAAAAACCTTAACGAATTAAAGAAAAAGTATCCGAATGCTTTTTTGATTAAACCTAATAAATAAAAAAAGTCCCGATTGATCGGGACTTTTTTTTGGGATATTATTTTAATTTTTTCTTCACTTCCACTTCTTGGAATGCTTCGATTACATCGAACTCATGAATATCATTGTAGTTCTTAATTTGCATACCGCAATCGTAGCCTTTAGCCACTTCTTTCACATCATCTTTGAAACGTTTTAAGGTGGCTAATTCACCCGTGTAAATTACTACTCCTTCACGAATCAAGCGGATTTTAGAGTTTCTGAAGATTTTACCATCAGTAACCATACAACCTGCAATAGTTCCCACTTTGGATACTTTGAAAATCTCGCGGATTTCCGCAGTACCGGTGATTTCTTCTTTCATCTCCGGAGATAACATACCTTCCATCGCGTCTTTCAAGTCGTCGATAGCATCATAGATAATAGAATAGTTTCGGATATCGATTTCCTCTTTATCTGCCAACTGCTTCGCATTTCCGGAAGGTCGAACATTAAATCCGATAATAATCGCATCAGAAGCTGAAGCCAACAATACGTCAGATTCAGTAATAGCACCAACTCCTTTGTGTATGATTCTGATTTGAATTTCTTCTGTAGATAATTTAGAGAAGGAATCAGATAACGCTTCTACCGAACCGTCAACGTCTCCTTTTAAGATAATGTTCAATTCTTTAAATTGGCCCAAAGCAATACGACGACCAATCTCTGCCAACGTAATGTGTTTTTGGGTACGAACCGATTGCTCACGTAATAATTGCGTACGTTTGGCTGCAATTTGTTTGGCTTCTCTTTCGTCTTCAAATACGTTGAACTTATCACCGGCAGTTGGTGCACCATCTAATCCTAAAATGGAAATTGGCGTTGATGGTCCGGCCACTAAAATATTATGACCTCTTTCATCGTGCATGGCTTTTACCTTACCGTGATTTTTTCCGGCCAAAACATAATCTCCTACGCGCAAAGTTCCGGCTTGTACCAAAACGGTTGACACATAACCTCTACCTTTATCTAAGAATGCTTCTACCACAGTTCCAAGAGCGGGTTTATTAGGATTCGCTTTTAATTCTAAAATTTCGGCCTCTAATAACACTTTTTCAAGTAATTCTTTTACACCGGTTCCGGCTTTGGCAGAGATATCTTGGGATTGGTATTTTCCTCCCCAATCTTCCACCAATAAATTCATACCGGCCAATTGTTCTTTAATTTTTTCCGGATTTGCTGCCGGTTTATCGACTTTATTGATAGCAAATATCATAGGAACACCAGCTGCTTGAGCGTGACTGATGGCTTCTTTGGTTTGTGGCATGATGTCATCATCCGCTGCAATCACAATGATAGCAATGTCTGTAACTTGAGCACCACGAGCACGCATGGCGGTAAACGCTTCGTGACCCGGTGTATCTAAGAAAGCAATTTTTTGACCATTGTCTAATTCTACTCCGTAGGCGCCAATGTGCTGTGTAATTCCTCCTGATTCTCCTGCGATTACATTTGTTTTACGAATATAATCCAGCAATGAAGTTTTACCGTGATCCACGTGACCCATTACCGTTACTATCGGAGCTCTGTGTACTAAGTCTTCTTCTTTATCGGCAACTACTTCAAGATTTTCCTCGATATCGGTTGTAATAAATTCTACTTCGTAACCAAACTCATCAGCTACGATAGAAAGTGTTTCTGCATCTAAACGTTGGTTCATGGTTACCATGATTCCCAAAGACATACATGTTCCGATTACTTTAGTGATTGGCACATCCATCATGGTAGCAATTTCTCCTACGGTAACAAACTCGGTTACTTTTAGAACTTTACTTCCTTCTTCAATGGCTTGCATTTCGTCTTCATTTCTTTGACGGTGCGTATCACGTTTGTCTCTTCTGTACTTAGCCGCTTTTGATTTATTTCCTTTCCCTTGAAGACGCTCCAAGGTTTCTTTAATTTGGTTTTTAACCTCTTCTTCCGTTGGTTCAACCTTTTGAACGATAGCCGGACGAGCTCCTTTTTGGAATCCGCCTGGTTTATTGCCAAATTTGTTTCCGCCACCTTGAGTATTACCACCGCTGGTTATCGCAGGTTTATCGCCTGGTTTTGGCGCTATTCTTTTGCGCTTATTTTTGTTGGCGTTATTGTTATTTGCGCCTTGAGCATCATTCGGAGTAGCGGGTTTATTGTTGTCCTTTTTGAATTCCTCTTTTTTCTTTTTAGGTTTATTAAATTGAGATAAATCAATCACTTGACCTGTTAGCGTAGCTCCTGACAATTTTTGGTATTGCGTAGTGATGGTTTCATCTACCGGTGTATCTGGAGAAACTTCTGCTTTTGGCGTTGCCACTTTTACTTCTGGTGATGGAACAACTTCTTTAGCCTTGATAACATTTTCTTGAGGTTCTGCTGCAATTTTCGGCGTTTCAACCGGAGTTGCTGCAATCGGAGCTTTAGGCTCTAAATCGATTTTACCAACTTGTTTGGGAGCAGTCACAATCGCTTTTGCTTTGATTAACTCCAAGCGTTGACGCTCTTCATCGGCTTTACGCTTGTCCTCAATTTCTTTTTCTCTTTCAAGTCGAAGGGCTTCTTTTTCTTTTCTGATTTCTTCGCTTACGCCTTTAGAAGCTTCTTTGTTTCCTTTGTCTCCGGCAAATTGACCACAAAGAATATTATATACATCATCGGAAATTTTTGTGTTTGGACTTGCTTCAATAGCAATGCCTTTATCCTTAAGATAATCCACAGCTCTTTCCAAAGAAATATTTAATTCCCTTAAAACTTTATTAATTCTAATATTTCCTTCAGACATAAAATCTTTTTAATGTTATCTATTTTGGCGAAAGAATTAGTCCTCGAACTCTTCTTTCAATATTTTTATTACTTCTAAAATGGTTTCTTCTTCTAAATCGGTTCTTCTCACTAAATCGGCCACATCTTGGTTCAGAATGCTTCTGGCAGTATCCAATCCGATTTTGGCAAACTCATCGATTACCCATCCATCGATTTCATCTGAGAACTCTGTTAATTCCACATCATCTTCTTCGATAGCACTTCCTTCTCTGATTACGTCTAATTCATAACCGGTCAATAATCCGGCTAATTTGATATTGTGACCACCACGACCAATCGCTTTGGAAACTTCTTCTAATTTCAAGAACACTTCCGCTCTTTTTTTCTCTTCGTCAATTTTAACAGAAGAAACTTTCGCAGGGCTTAAAGCTCTTGTGATATACAACTGTAGGTTGTTGGTATAGTTAATCACGTCAATATTTTCGTTCCCTAATTCACGAACAATTCCGTGGATACGAGAACCTTTCATTCCAACACAAGCACCTACCGGGTCAATTCTGTCGTCATAAGAATCTACGGCTACTTTGGCTTTTTCACCCGGAATTCTGACTACTTTTTTAATCATAATTAAACCATCAAATACTTCCGGAATTTCTTGTTCGAATAATTTTTCCAAAAATTTATCTGCCGTTCTTGACATGATTATTTGTGGTTTATTTCCTTTCAATTCGACGCTTTCAATGATTCCGCGAACGTTATCGCCTTTGCGGAAAAAGTCAGACGGAATTTGTTTTTCTTTCGGCAACACGATTTCGTTTCCTTCATCATCGACCAAAATTACAACTCTTGGGCGAACATGGTGCACTTCGGCCGTATAAATTTCACCGATTAAATCTTTAAATTGTTTGTAAAGATTGGTATTGTCGTGTTCGTGAATTTTAGAAATCAAATTTTGACGCAAAGCCAAAATCGCTCTTCTTCCTAAGTCAATTAATTTTACTTCTTCTGAAACATCTTCTCCTACTTCAAAATCGGGCTCAATTTTTCTGGCTTCAGACAATTCAATTTCTTGATTTTCATCTTCCACTTCACCATCAGCTACCACCACGCGATTTCTCCAAATCTCCATATCTCCTTTATCAGGATTGATAATGATGTCAAAATTGTCGTCAGAACCGTATTTCTTTTTTAATGCGTTTCTAAATACATCCTCCAAAATCGCCATAAGCGTTACTCGATCAATAAGTTTATCGTCTTTAAACTCTGAAAATGATTCGATTAATGCAATATTTTCCATGCCAAATTTTAATTAAATATTATTATAACAATTGCTTCTTTTATTTCTGAATAAGGAATTTCGCGTTTGTGCTCCACCGTTTCTTTTCCTTTTCCTATTTTTTTGGGTTCCCTGGCAGTCCAAGAAAGCATAATGCCTTCTTCTGAAGCTGCCTCTAATTTTGCTTCTATAGTTTCGGTAGCAGTTTTTACTTTTAAAGTTCTACCAATATTTTTTTTATATTGCCTTACCAACTTTAACGGAGTTGAAACTCCTGCCGAAGCTACTTCAAGAGAAAAATCTTGTTCTTCTCGATCCAGATTGTTTTCAATCATTCGACTAACATCAATACAATCTTGCAAAGTTACCCCGTTATCACCATCCAAAGTTACGGTAATTTTGTAACTCTCTGAAATGCTTAAATCTACCAGAAACAACGAAGGGTTTTCTAGTAATCCTTCTTCTAATAAATTGGTAACTTTTTCTTTAAATGTCATATTTGTATAAAAAGAGGGAAGCAGTGCTTCCCTCATTATTTAATTTTAAATGGTAAATAACGCTGCAAATATAGTTATTTTTTTATAAATCAAAAATCCATTGCCAAATCAAAAAAAAATAATACCTTTATTGTGTTAAAATATCCTATCCAAAATTTACTTTTTTATATTATGAAAAAAATCTTAGTCCCAACAGACTTTTCAGAACACGCCGGATACGCATTGAAAGTTGCGGCTCAAATCGCCAAAAAAAATAACGGGGAAATCTTTTTGCTTCACATGTTAGAATTACCACATCAGGCAAGCGATGCTGTTGGAAGCGGTCATGATTTACCGGAAATTATGCTTTTTAAGAATGCCGCCATCAACCGATTAGAAGACTTAATGGACGACCCGAGTTTGGAAGGTATAAAAGTTTCAGAGATTATTCAATTTGAATTGGCATTCGACGGCATCATGAATATCAGTAAAAAGAACGATGTTGATTTGATTGTAATGGGTTCACACGGCGCCAGCGGTTTTAAAGAAATGTTTATCGGTTCTAATGCTGAAAAGGTGGTTAGAAATTCTGATATTCCGGTCTTAATCATTAAGAAAGAAGCCGGTAATTTTGAAGTAAATAAATTTGTTTTTGCTTCTGACTTTGCAGACGAAATCAAAAAACCTTTTGCCAAGGTAGTAGAGTTTGCTAATAAATTTGACGCCGAATTACACTTGGTAATGATCAATACGCCAAGTAGTTTCAAACCTACTCACGTGGCCCAAGAAATAATGAATGATTTTGTTTCTAATTTTACTATCAATAAGTTTTCAACCCACATTTACAATGATGTAAATGTTGAAAGCGGTGTTTTGAATTTTACTAACAACATCGATGCCGATTTAATTGGAATGAGTACTCATGGCCGAAAAGGATTAGCGCATTTCTTCAATGGAAGTATTAGTGAAGATTTAGTAAATCACGCTCTTAGACCGGTAGTTACTTTTAAAATCTAAAGTCAACTTACAGCAACAAAAAAGCCTCTCCAATGGAGAGGCTTTTTTGTTGGTTAAACTCAAGACTTCTCGTTCAAGCTATAAACAAAAAATCCCGCGAATTGCGGGATTTATCGTTGGTCTACTAGGACTCGAACCTAGAAAGACGGCACCAAAAACCGTAGTGTTACCATTACACCATAGACCAGTTTTTCAACATTAAGCTTTATTCAGCATATACCGGGTTTTGCTCAATGCGAGTGCAAATTTAGAACAAATTTTATTTTACACAAACAATTATCCGAAAAAATTAAATTCTTCTACGGTAAAATCAGACTGTCGGCGTATAATAATCTTGTAATTAATTCGTTATCCGTTTGAGAAAATTTTGTTAATCGGCGTTTAATTGCGTTGAAAAAAGTAGTTTCTTTGTAACCATAAAAATAAACCTTCTTCATTTCATACTTATATGATGAATTTTAACTTCAACAAGTGGAATACCATTTTAGGATGGACAACATTTACTATTGCTTTAATCACTTATTCATTAACTGTTGAGCCAACCATGAGTTTCTGGGACTGTGGCGAATACATCTCTACAGCCGCCAAATTGGAAGTTGGTCATCCGCCCGGAGCGCCACTTTACCAAATTCTCGGAGCTTTCTTTGCCATGTTTGCCACAAGCAAAGAAACCATAGCGCTGATGGTAAATATGATGTCTGTGTTTTCAAGTGCGTTCACCATTTTGTTCATGTTTTGGTCGTCTTCTATTTTGTTAAAGAAAATTATTTCCTCATACACGGAAGTAGACCAAAACAAATCTGTAGTTATTTTAGGAAGTTCACTGGTAGGTTCTTTAGCCTTCACCTTTTCAGATAGCTTTTGGGCCAGTGCGGTTGAAGCCGAAGTTTATGCCATGGCATCATTATTAATTGCACTATTGTTTTGGCTTGGATTGCGATGGGAACAAGACATGCATACGCCAAAAGGAAATCGTTGGTTACTATTAATATCACTCGTTGTCGGACTTTCTTTTGGGGTTCACTTCATGGCCTTGCTGACTATTCCGTCTATAGGGTTTTTATACTACTTTAAAAACTGGAAAACAGTCACACTTAAAAATTTTATTATGGCCAATATTATTATAGTTGCCATATTATTGTTTATTTTCAAATTATTGTTGCCTTACACGCTGGCTTTCTTCGGAAAAATGGAGATTTTCATGGTGAACAGCATTGGTTTACCGTTTAACTCAGGAACCATCTTTGCCGTATTATTGATTGTTGTTTTTTTCTATTTCGGATTGAAATATACTCGTGAAAAAGGCCATCCTTTTTACAATACCGCTTTGTTGTGTATACTCTTTGTCTTAATCGGCTTTTCTACATGGATGATGTTACCGATTCGTGCCAATGCCAATGTGGTCATTAATGAAAACAAACCTTCAGATGCTGCGGAAGTTTTAGCCTATTACAACAGAGAACAATATGGTGTTAATCCGTTGTTTTACGGACCGCAATACACCGATACTTTTGCCGGTTTGGATGAAGACCAACCTTATTTAGACAAAGCACCCAATTACGAAAGAGATTATAAAACCGGAAAATATGTCATTGTAAACAATTACAAAAATGCCGAACAAAACACCGATGACAATCACAAGGCTGTACTGCCAAGACTTTGGAGTACTGATCATATCGAAAATTACATTCAATTTACCGGCGTTCCTAAATTCACCTTGAATCAAAATTACCCTTATGAGGAAGATTTGGCTCAATATGGTGTCGATTTAGACAGTTTAAGTGAAGAACAAGTGATGCAGGCTGTTGCCCAGTTAAAAGAGGAAATGCAAAAGAATATCAATGAATTTAAATCCGCTTACCAACAAAAACAAATTGACAACGAAGACTATGTGGCCTTCCTGAAAAAATACAGCGATTATTTGGTCGTTGAAAAACCTTCTACTTGGGACAATATCAGTTTTATGATTGAGTACCAATTCGGTTACATGTACGGAAGGTATTTGTTATGGAATTTTGTCGGCAGACAAAACGATATCCAAGGAAGATATGACAACTTAGACGGCAATTGGATTAGCGGTATAAAATTCGTAGACGAAATACACTTAGGCAAAGGCACTCAAGAAAACTTGCCCGACGATGTAAAAAATAACAAAGGAAGAAATGTTTATTACTTCTTACCGTTTATCATCGGTTTAATAGGACTGATGTACCACGCACAAAGAGATTTAAAGAGTTTCTATGTTTTATTAGCGTTGTTTTTATTCACCAGTATTGCGTTAAAAATATTCCTGAACGAAAGACCTTTTGAACCAAGAGAACGAGATTATGCCCTGGTAGGTTCTTTTTATGTTTTTGCCATTTGGCTCGGATTCGGCGTCTATGCCATCTACGAAATTGTATCCGATTATGTTAAATCAAAATTAGTTGGACCAATAATAATTGGCGCATGTCTATTGGCTGCTCCGGTACTGATGGCCAGTCAAAACTGGGATGACCACGACCGTTCTAACCGCTACACAGCAACTGCCATGGCGAAAAATTACCTCAATTCTTGTGACAAGAATGCTATTCTTTTCACTATCGGAGATAATGATACTTTTCCGCTTTGGTATGCCCAAGAAATTGAAGGAGTAAGACCGGACATTAAGATTATCAATACCCAATTATTCATGACCGATTGGAATATTGATCAAGCCAAATTCAAAACCTACGACGCCGAAGGTTTACCGATTTCGTTCAAACACAGCGAATATGTTGGTGATAATTTAGATTATGTTGCCCATATCCCGAAAACAGATGCTCGTTGGGACATCAAAGGCTTTATTGATTTTATAAAAAACCCGGAATCTACCATTGAGTTGCAAAACGGACAAACTATCCATTTTTACCCAACCAATAAAATCAGAATTCCGGTAGATAAAAACACTATCATCAAGAACAATGTAGTCAACCCAAAATACCATGATTCTATTGTTCCGTATATTGATTTAGACATCAAAGGAAGCGCAATGTACAAAAACCGCTTAATGATGTTGGATGTATTGGCCAATAACAATTGGAAACGACCAATTTATTTCACCGGCGGAAGTTTTGGGGACGATGATTATTTGTGGATGAAGGATTACCTTCAATTAGACGGTTTGGTATATAAATTAGTACCGGTTAAAACGACTGTTGACAAAGATAACCCTTATGAAATGGGCCAAATTGATACCGATAAAATGTATAATTTGGTAATGAAATGGGATTGGGGTAATGGCGAAAGCACCAACATCTACCACGACCCGGAAACCCGTAAAAACAGCATCTCTTACCGAACCAATATGGCCAGGTTGATGGAACAATTAATCAATGAAGGTAAAAAAGATAAAGCCAAAAAAGTTTTGGATATGGCTATGACCAAAATGCCAATGGATTATTATGGCTACTATACTATGGTAGAACCATTTGTTGGTGGTTACTACGCTATCGGAGAAAAAGCAAAAGCGCGTCAAATTCTCGAAAAGCTACTCACTAAATACAAACAAAATCTAACTTATTTCGCCGGGATTCAACCTTCTATCCAAAACGGAATCGCTTCTGATATTATCACCGATATTGAACGCTACAGAAGTTTATTGACACTGATGAAAGATCGCGGAGATTTAGAATTTTATAATAAAAACAAACCGGCTTTCAATTCTTTGGCACAACGATTCACCCGTTTCGGAAGAGAATTAGAATAACCAAAAAGTAAAACTTGAAGATGTGCCAATCTGATTATTCATTTTGGCGCATTTTTTTTATATTTAGCCTATGAGTTTATGGGTCAAAACAAATCGGTTTATCAAGACTGTTTTTCCGAAATATATCTGGGAGATTCCCAATCACGAGAAAAAAGTATTCCTCACTTTTGATGACGGACCGATTCCGGAAGTCACCGAATGGACCTTGGCACAATTAAAAAAACACAACGCCAAAGCCACCTTCTTTTGCATCGGTCATAACATTCAAAAACATCCTGAAATTTTTAAAACAGTAATCGATGATGGTCACTCAATCGGAAACCATACTTTCAATCATTTAAAAGGTTGGGAAACTTCGTTGGAAGATTATATCGAAAACACCAAAAAGTGCTCAGAAATTATAACCAACTGCCAACTAAACACGGAACACTCCCAACTTTTCCGTCCGCCTTACGGCAAAATAAAACCTGCTCAGGCTACAGCTTTAAGAAAACAGGGCTACAAAATAATCATGTGGGATATTATCAGCATGGATTTTGACCAAACCATTTCACCTGAAAAATGTTTGGACAATGTGCTGAAAAATATTGAAAGCGGAAGCATAATCGTATTTCACGATAGCGTCAAAGCTTGGAAAAACCTGGAATACGCTTTACCGAAAACTTTAGCATTCTTAAAAGAAAAAGGATTTGTTTGTGAAAAGATTGATTAGAGTTGGTCCTGAACCAAAGCTATGATGCTATTCGCATCCAACTCGCCCGATTGTCTCCAAACCATTTGACCATCTTTGTAAATCATCAAGGTAGGCAAACCTTTAATACGCAAGGCATCGGCCAACTCTTGATTCTTATCAACATCAATTTTGATCACTTTTGCCTTGTCACCAAGCGCAGCTGCAACATCTCTGATAACAGGATGCATGGACACTGAAGATTCGTTCCATTCTGTGTAAAAGTCAATTAACACAGGCACTTGAGCATTGATTAATTCTCCAAATTTTGACATAAAACCAAAATAATTTTACCTTCTTTTACCGAAGAAAAAGAAATATTAAACCACAAATGTAGCATTTTTAACCAATTATGCTACTTTTTCGCCTTTTTTTAGTTCAAAAACAGTTATCTCTGGCCAAATCCCTACTCTACCGGGATACGCATGAAAACCTAAACCGCGATTAACATAAATATACCGACCCACATTTTCATACAATCCTGCCCATTGTTTGTAAACATATTGCACCGGACTCCACTGAATAATTCCCGGAATTTCTATTCCAAATTGCAACCCGTGCGTATGACCCGAAAGGGTTAATTGGAAATGCTTGTCGTGGTTTTTTACCTCATATTCCCAATGGCTTGGATCGTGACTCATCAAAATTTTGAAATCTTCGGCAGTCAAACCTTCCGATGCCTTGTGCAAATCGCCGGCTTGTTTGAAGTTTTTACCCCAATTCTCCACGCCCACAATGGCTATTTCACTTTCGCCCTTTTTGATTTTGGTATGCTGGTTCAACAACAAATCAAAGCCAATATCACCATACAATTTTTTGATGCCTTCAAAATTTTCATCTTTAGCGGCTTGCGATGGCCAATCAATGTATTCACCATAATCGTGGTTGCCTAAAACCGCGTATTTACCGTACTCGTGCTTGTCAATTTTGTTGAAAGTTTCAATCCAAGGATGCATTTCTGTAGCATGCGTATTGACAATATCTCCGGTAAAAAGCATCATGTCGGTTTTTTGCTCATTGATTAAATCAACGGCATACTGTATTTTTTCGGCATCATCAAAACTACCACTGTGTACATCCGAAATTTGAGTAATGGTAAAACCGTCAAAATCTTCGGGTAAATCTGGGAAAAATAAAGTTTGTTTGATTACCCTGAAATTGTATTTCCCTTTAGTCATTCCATACAAAAGGGAAGTAAAAGGAATTGCCGCTATAACCAAGGCCAATTGACTAACAAATCGTCTTCGATCTGGTAAAAAAGTCCCGTTATCATTATCTCCCATAAAATGAGTAATGACGCCCGAAAAAACACGATAAACATCCTCCAATAACATGAAAAAAGTAAGTATCATTTTCGGAACAAACAACAATAACAACAATCCGAATGTCAATAGTGTTTTTGTATTTTGCCCAACCCTGCGGTCAAATTGTGACAATTGGTAAAATATGTAAATAATTGCCGCCAAAGAAATAACTTGATAAGCTACTAAAATCCATCTCGATTTAGTGATGGTTCGAAAAGCTTGAAAAGCATAAACCTCTATAATGGCAACAAACAGGATAAAGAAAATCCAACGAAACATAGCGATAATTTTCAGCAAAATAACGAAGAATCAACCCATTATCATGCTCGATTTAACTAATTTTAACTAAAATATTTCTCTTTTTCAGCATTCAAAGTTTCGCTACCTTTACATTTTATAATTAATTCGAAAATGTCACAACAAAAACGCCTTTTCCTGCTCGACGCTTATGCCTTAATTTTCCGTGGTTATTATGCTTTTATCAAAAATCCGCGTATCAATTCGAAAGGAATGGATACTTCAGCTATTATGGGTTTTATGAACTCTTTGATGGATGTAATTAAACGAGAAAAACCCGACCATTTAGCCGTAGCCTTTGATAAAGGCGGCAGTGATTATCGAATTGAAATGTATCAAGAATACAAAGCCCATCGTGACGAAACTCCCGAAGCCATTAAAATTGCCGTTCCCTACATTCAGGAATTGTTAAAAGCGATGCACATTCCGATAATGGAAAAAGCCGGTTTCGAAGCCGATGATTTGATTGGTACTTTGGCCAAGCAAGCCGAAAAAGAAGGCTTTCAAGTCTTTATGGTGACGCCCGATAAAGATTTTGCCCAATTGGTATCCGAAAATATTTTCATGTACAAACCGGCCCGTATGGGGAATGATATTGAAATTTGGGGCGTACCCGAAGTATTGGAAAAATTTGAAATCGAAAGACCGGAACAGGTTATCGATTTCCTCGGAATGATGGGCGATTCTGCCGATAATATTCCCGGATTTCCGGGCGTTGGTGAAGTGACTGCCAAAAAATTATTAAAGGAATTCGGCAGTATGGAAAACCTTTTGGAAAACACCGACAAACTCAAAGGCGCTCTCAAAGACAAAATCGAAAACAACAAAGAACTCGGTATTTTGTCTAAAAAACTGGCCCGAATTCTATTGGATTGTCCGGTGACTTTTGACGCCACCGATTTCGAATTATCCAAACCCGATGTAGAAAAAACAGATGCTTTGTTCCAAGAACTAGAATTCCGTCAAATGAAAGCCCAATTCGACAAACTTTTCGGCACCGGAAAAGAATATGATGAGATAGAAACCAATGGCGACGACAACGGACAAACACCTCAAGCTGTCAAAAAGACGCCTGCCAAAAAAACCAACGAAGACCAATTTGATTTATTCGGCTTTTCCGATGAAGAAACCGGCGAACCCAAACAACATTCGTATTACGCTACTTTAGAAAACACACCGCATCATTACCAAATTTCACAAGGCGATTTGCCGGTAAAATTGTTGCTGCAAAGTTTGATGAACCAAACCTCTGTGTGCTTTGACACCGAAACCACCGGAATTGATGCGCTAAACGCTGAATTGGTTGGCTTGTCTTTCTCTTTTGAAAAAGGCAAAGGTTTTTATGTGCCTGTTCCCGAAAACCAACAACAAGCCCAAGCTTTGGTGGAAAAATTCAGACCGTTTTTTGAAAATGAAAACATTGAAAAAATCGGGCAAAATATGAAATACGATTTAAAGGTTTTGGCCAATTATGGAATCACCGTCAAAGGCAAATTATTTGACACCATGATTGCGCATTACCTCATTAATCCCGACATGCGTCACAACATGGATGTGTTAAGTGAAACATATTTAAAATATTCGCCGAAATCCATCGAAACCTTAATCGGTAAAAAAGGGAAAGGTCAATTGTCGATGCGTGATGTGCCTTTGGAAGACATCAAAGAATACGCTACCGAAGATGCTGATATTACGCTGCAACTTAAAGAACATTTCCAACCGATTTTGGAAAAAGTCGGCACCAAAAAACTCTTTGATGAAATCGAAATTCCGTTGGTGCAAGTCTTAGCCGATATGGAAGCAGAAGGCATTCGATTGAATGTTGATTTCTTAAAAAGCATGTCGGTCGATATGCAAAAAGAAATCAACGAATTTGAGCAAAAAATCTACGAAACTGCCGGAGAAAAATTCAATTTGGCTTCCCCAAAACAGCTTGGAGAAGTCCTTTTTGACAAAATGAAAATCGGCGGTGCCAAACAAAAGAAAACCAAAACCGGACAATACGCCACCGGTGAAGAAGTCTTGAGTTATTTGGCCAATGAGCACCAAATTGTAAAAGATATTTTAGATTGGCGCCAAATGGTGAAACTGCAAAGTACTTACATCGATGCGCTGCCGAATCAAGTAGATGCCAAAACTCAGCGAGTACATACGGATTATATGCAAACCGTGGCCGCAACCGGTCGTTTGAGTTCCAATAATCCGAATTTACAAAACATTCCGATTCGCACAGAAAGAGGCAGATTAATCCGAAAAGCCTTTATCGCGCGTGACGAAAATTACACCTTACTTTCTGCCGATTATTCTCAGATAGAATTGCGAATTATTGCCGCTTTATCAGGGGAAGAAAATATGATTAAAGCCTTCCAAAATAACGAAGACATTCACCGAAGTACGGCGGCAAAAGTATTCAATGTGCCTTTAGAGGAAGTGACCAAAGAACAACGAAGCAATGCCAAAACCGTAAACTTCGGAATCATTTACGGGGTTTCTGCTTTTGGTTTAAGTAATCAAACTTCTTTGTCTCGTTCTGAAAGCGCGGCCTTAATCGATGCCTATTACAAAACCTATCCGAAACTAAAATCATACATGTCAGAGCAAGTCGATTTTGCCCGACAAAATGGTTACGTACAAACCGTTTTGGGCAGACGTCGTTATTTAAAAGACATCAATTCCGCCAATGCCATTGTTCGCGGAGCAGCAGAACGAAACGCAGTAAACGCACCCATTCAAGGAAGTGCTGCCGACATTATCAAAATCGCCATGATCAATATTCATAAGAAACTGACATCTGAAAAATGGCAATCTAAAATGTTGTTGCAAGTCCATGATGAGCTTGTTTTTGACGTACACAACTCAGAATTAGAAAAAATCAAACCCATAATCAAACACGAAATGGAAAATGCGTTCAAGCTAGCCGTTCCGTTGGAAGTAGAACTTGGAACGGGTCAGAATTGGCTGGAGGCGCATTAGGATTAGTGTTCAGTTAGCAGTTTTATAATGTTGAAAAAACTTTTTACACAGCGCTTTTTTTGGCTTTTGCTTATACCATTCATTTTTGGAGTAATCGCTTTGTTTATTTTTTTAAATACAGATGCAATGGGAACCGGTACTTGGGGAATTAATAAAACTGTAGGTTGGGCATGGGATTTAAGTAATTTCAACTTTTTACAATTTATTTTATATCCGATTTATTTAGTGGTGTATGGCATTTTGTGTCTTTTTAAAGTCAGAACCAATTATTGGCTCACCATAATACATTTTGGCTTAATTCTATACTCTCTTTTCAGCTTTATGAACTCTGATTTTTCGTTGATTCCATTTTTCTTGACCATTTTAAGCTTTATAATTTTTCTCATTAATACAATTTATTCGATTAAGTTCAAGCTTAAAAAAACTAGCCTAAAGTCAGAGAAACCCTGATATAAGGTTGATTTTTAGGTTATCAACAGACAAACATCTCTGAATTTCAAGCATTAGATTAAAAAAATTGATTACTTTTAATCAACCAAAAAAATGCTATGAATTTTGGAAACATTAAAAACCATTCTCTATTTTTCTATCTTTCGTTATCCGTTAAGAATAGAAGAAATCCATAGTTATACCAACTATGCGTCTGTTGCCGACACTGAAAAAGAACTGCAACAGTTAATTGCCGATAAAATCCTCATCAAAGTCGATGACTTTTATGTCTATGGCAGTGATTTGGATTCGGTAATCAAACGACTTCGCGGCAATATGTATGCCGGCAGAGCACTTAAAATTGCTCAAAAGAAAGCCAAGTTTATTGCTAAATTTCCTTTTGTGAAAGCCATTGGTGTTTCGGGTTCGCTTTCTAAAGGATATTACGACCATGAAAGTGACATCGACTTTTTTGTCATTACAGAACCGAATAAACTTTGGCTTTGCCGAACCTTTTTGATGTTGTACAAAAAAATGTTTTTGCTCAACTCGCGTAAATTTTTCTGCATCAACTACTTTATTTCAACCAGTCATTTGGAAATCGAAGAAAAAAACAGGTTCACGGCAACCGAAATGAAAACCCTCATTCCGATGCAAGGCAAAACCGTTTTTGAAGATTTTTACCAAAAAAACCGATGGGTAAATGACTATTTTAATAAATTTTCGCCCAATTTGTCTTCGGTGCCCAATTTCAAAAAGCCATTGGTGACTAGGTCGGTTGAGTTTGTTTTTGGCAATCCCATTGGAAATTTGGCGGATAATGTTTTTAAAACAATTACGCTCAAAAAATGGAGAGCCAAGTTCAGCATGATGAATGAAGAAGATTTTAAAATTGCACTGAAATCAACCAAAAACATCTCCAAACACCATCCGTCTCACTTTCAAAAGAAAGTCATTTTGGATTTGAATAACCGAATTGACGAAGTTGGTCATAACTTCAACATCAATTTAGCCAAAGAACATGTGTAACATTCTGTTTTCACATTCCTATTATTACAAACTCGACCCAAAGCAATGGAAAAACAAAACGCCTTTTCCGCCTTTGGGAACGCTTTATGCGGCTTCGTTAATGCGAAAAAATGGTTTTGATGTTTCTCTTTATGACACCAATTTATTAGACAGTCCAAATTCTATTGAACCCATTCTGAAAAAAACAAAACCCAATTATTTGGTAATTTATGACGACGGATTTAATTATTTAACCAAAATGTGTCTGACCAACATGCGTGAAGCTTGTTTTGAGATGATTCGTTTGGGCAAAATTCATAATTGTACCATTATCGTTTGCAGTTCGGACTCGACCGACCATTATCAAGATTACCTAAAAATGGGTGCCGATTATATTTTGCAAGGCGAAGGCGAAATGTCGCTTCTAGAATTAGTAAACGCTCTGGAAAACGAAAATACTATTGACAATATCAAAGGCATTGTTTTCAAGAAGAATGCACAAATTCAAGTCAATCCCAAACGCGAAGTCCTACAAAATTTAGACGAATTGCCTTTGCCGGCATGGGATTTAGTCGATATAGAAAGTTATAAAGCCATTTGGAAACAAAGCGGTCAACCTTTTACTTTAAACATCGCAACGACTCGCGGTTGTCCGTACAAATGCAACTGGTGTGCGAAACCGATTTACGGCAATCGCTACAACGCGCATTCTCCGGAATACATTGCCAATGAAATTCAGTTTTTGAAGGATAATTTTGGCGTGACCCGTTTTTGGATGTGTGATGATATTTTTGGTTTGAAGCCGAATTGGGTTCAGGAATTCAATTCGAAATTAAAAGAACAAAACCTAAAAATCAGCTATTACATCCAAAGCCGCGTAGATTTATTATTGAAAGAAGATACCATTGATTGTCTTGCCGAATCAGGCTTGGAAGAAGTTTGGGTTGGTGCCGAAAGCGCTTCACAAAAAATTCTAGATGCGATGGACAAAGGCACAACGGTAGAGCAAATTTATCAAGCGACTAAGATTCTAAAAGCTAAGAAAATACGCGTGGCTTTCTTTCTACAATTTGGTTATCTAACCGAAAACCAAGAAGACATTGCCAAAACGATTGCGATGGTTAAAGAATTGATGCCGGATAATATTGGAATTTCGGTTTCTTATCCTTTGCCCGGAACCAAGTTTTATGACAAAGTCAAAGACGATTTAAAACTCAAAGCCAACTGGACCGATTCTGATGATTTTGAAATGATGTTTCATGGAACCTATAATTCCAATTATTATAGAAAACTGCAACGTTTTGTTCACAAAGAATTTAGAAAACAACAGGGTTTTTATAATTTGAAACAAGTATTTTCAAAACCTTCAAGTGTTTCTGTCTCTCATTTAAAATCGATTGCCAAATTGGGTTATTATATTCCGAGTGCGTTTTTGGATACGCTTTCGCTAAAAAAACTACAACAAAATGGACGCTAGTTTTGACAAAGCCGCCATCAATTATGATGACACATTTACCAATACCAACATTGGCAAAATGCAACGCGCTTTGGTTTATGCGGAACTTTCGAAGCACTTAACTTCCGTTCAAAATATACTCGAAATTAATTGCGGCACCGGTGAAGATGCGATTTGGCTTGCGAAACAAAATTTTAATGTAACCGCTACCGATATTTCGCCGAAAATGATTGAAGTGGCGAAAAGCAAAGCCAACCTCAACTTTAAAGTTGCTGATATCAATTCGATTACAAAAACTTTTGAAGGTTCAACATTCGATTTGTTGTTTTCCAACTTCGGTGGTTTGAATTGTTTATCCAAATCGGAATTGGAAAAATTCTTTGCGAATAGCGATTCTATACTTTCTGAAAAAGGAAAAATGGCTTTGGTCATTATGCCAAAAAATACCCTTTGGGAACAATTTTATTTTTTGACGAAAGCCCAATTCAAAAATATTTCCCGAAGAAAACAAGAAAGCGTCATTGCCTATGTTGACGGAGAAAATGTCACCACTTATTACTACAACCCAAAAGATATCGTAAATTTAGCCAAAGCAAATTTTGAAACGGTTGCGGTCAAACCGATTGGATTTTTTATTCCGCCGTCATATTTGGATGGATTTTTTAAAAACAAAAAAGGGTTTTTAGGATTTCTTGACCGACTGGAACGAGGCATTAAAAACATTTCTTGGCTTTCAAAATACGCCGATCATTACCTTATAATTTTGCAAAAACGATGAGTATTGTATTCACCCATGCGTATTATTTATCGGATGATCCTAAGGAGCAAAAGATCATGAAACCCTATCCTCCATTAGGGTTGCTTTATGTTTCGGCCTATTTGAAAAGCAAGCATATTGACAATGACGTTTTTGACACGACATTTTCGTCTCAGTCAGCCCAACTCGATTATATTTTAGAAAAACAACCCAAAGTCATTTGCATTTACACCAATTTGATGACCAAAATTGAAGTTATTAAATTGATTAAGATTTTAAAATCTGAAACTTATAATTTCCCAAAAATTGCGCTTGGCGGACCTGATGTGACTTATAATGTAGAAAATTATCTCAAAGCCGGTGCTGATTTTTTAATCATTGGCGAAGGCGAAGAAACGACTTTTGAATTGTATAATGCGATTATAAATCAGGGCGATTTTCATCAAGTAAACGGCATCGCATTTTTAGAAAACGACCAAATTATTCAAACTACAGCACGAACGAAATTCAAAGAACTAGACGAATTGCCTTTACCGAATCGTGAAGCTATAAACATGCAAAACTATTTGGACACTTGGAAAAACAATCACGGACAAAGCTCGATGACGATTTCCACGCAGCGCGGTTGTCCTTATACTTGTAAATGGTGCAGCACGGCGGTTTACGGGCAAAGTTATCGCCGCCGACCGGCAAATCAAGTGGCGGAAGAAATGAAAATGCTTAAAGAAAAATACAAGCCCGACGCGCTTTGGTTTGTGGATGATGTGTTTACCGTAAGTCACAAATGGCTGATTGCATTTCGCGAAGAAGTACTAAAACAAGACGCAATCATTCCATTTGAATGTATTACTCGAGCGGAACGATTGAATGACGAGATTTTACAATTGCTGAAAGACGTGGGCTGTTTCCGTATTTGGATTGGCGCCGAAAGCGGTTCACAAACCATTATCGATGCGATGGACAGAAGAGTTGATGTCAACCAAGTCAAAAAAGTGATTCAAGATACGAATGCGATGGGCATAGAAACCGGAACCTTTATCATGCTCGGTTATCCGGGTGAAACAGAAGAAGACATTTCGGAAACGATTCAATATTTGAAAGAAGCCAATCCGACTTTGTACACCATTACCATAGCTTATCCCATCAAAGGAACGAGTTTGTACAACGAAATTGAACACAAAATCACACAACAACCCGATTGGGAAACTTCCACCGACAGAGATATAGATTTTGAGCGTACTTATTCCAGAAAGTACTATCAATACGCGGTGAGTAAAGTGGTGAATGAAGTTGAATTCCATAAAGCCTCGAAGAATAGTTTAAAAGCCTTGAAATTGAAAACCAAATCCATTTTGGCGACAGGTTTAATGAAGTGGAATAAATGATGTTGACAAAAATCAAAAATATACTTCAAAGCTTCAACTTTATCCATCGCCATAAAGCGCAGTTGTTTTATGCTAAATTGATAAAGAAAGGAGATTTGTGTTTTGATATTGGCGCTAATTTAGGCAAGAAAAGTCGATTGATGTTGGCTGCAGGCGGAAAAGTCATTGCTTTCGAACCACAAAATTCTTGTTCTAAAAATTTGGGCGAACTACAAAAAAAATATTCCGCTTTTGACTTTTATCCGTTGGCTGTTGGTGCCCAAAACGAAACCAAAAAACTGCATTTGTCGAAGTACACCGAAATTGCCACACTATCAGATGAGTTTATTGAAAATTATACTACGGATGATGTGTATTGGTCGGGTTTTGAAATGGTGGAAGTAAAGTCTTTGGATACTTTAATAGCAACTTACGGAAAGCCTAATTATTGCAAAATAGACGTAGAAGGTTACGAATTTGAAATTTTGTCGCATTTACATCATACGATTCCGATGATTGAATTTGAGTTTACGGAGAAGTTTTTGGCAGATACTTTAAAAATAATTGATCGACTTGCCAACGACAAAACCACTTTCAATTATATTCTAAATGAGCATTTGAAATTTCAACTCAAAAATTGGGTTTCGGCTACCGAAATGAAAACGATTCTCATGCAATTGAACCCAAAAAAATTACACGGTAATCTATTTGTAAAACATGAATAGTCATTCTTCCATAAGTGTTATTATTCCAACACGGAATCGATTGGAATCGCTCAATAGGGTTTTATTGTCGATTGCCAAACAAACGCATGTTCCAAAAGAAATTATCATAGTCGATTCTAGCGACAATCCGCTTACTTTAGAACAATTAGCGGTTCAAAATCGGATACAAATCATTCATTCTAAACCATCCGTTTGTTTGCAACGAAATATTGGGATTGAGCAAAGCACTTCGGATTATGTTTTTTTGTGTGACGACGACATTGAACTTCCCGAAAAATATCTTGAAGAATTGCTGGTTCATTTAGAGAAACACCCAAAAACCATTGTGGTTTCAGGTTTGGTTTACGAGCAACAAAACAATCAATGGCATTATGCCGAAAAAAAGAAAAGCTTTTGGAAGCTTCTGTATGCCTCCTTTTTTGGTTTATCGGTTTGGTCAGAAATCAAGAAAGATGATTTTTCACGGAACCGCTTGACGCAACGCTTTATTTCTAATTATCTAAAAAAAGGAAATAGAATTGCAAAATCGGGCTGGCCTATCGTCATTGATTATAAAAACCCTTTTTTTTCAACGCCGGTTTATAGCTTGATGGCGTCATTGGTGAGAAAAGATAAAATAAAGAATGTGCGCTTTGAAAGTGCTTTTTATGAAAATGGTATTGGAGACAATTACGATTTTTTGATTGAAATGGATAGCAAGGTTACCGTGATTCCTTCTTTAAAAGTTCTCCACCACGAAGAAAAAATTAATCGAGTGCCCAATGAAAAAGCCTATCGACATCGAATACATGCCCTGCATTTTATAATGCTCAAACACCAAAGATTTCAAAAAGTGCATTTGGGTTACTTACTTTGGTCCTTAATTGGAAAGTCTTTAATATTTTTAATTAAAGGCCAGTTGAAATTGGTTTATTATAATTTTGAAGCCATTGCAAGAATATTGAGTAATCATCCGTTATATAAAGTCGACCATTGAAAACACTTTTACAAAAATCGTTGCAGTTAATCCCAAAGGAAAAGAAAGCTAAATTCCCGCTTTTCCTGACGTATTCTTTGGTTAATACCTTGCTCGATTTTATTTCGATTGTTTACCTAATTCCGGTGGTTTTCCTACTGTTGGATAAAGAGAAGTTAAACGCGGTTAGCTTACACTATTTTCATCAAGATTTAAACTCCGAATACATTGTAATTTTATTGTTTTCATTGGTTCTTTTTTATGCCATTAAAAATTACATCCAATCTAAAATCATACAAAAACAATCTCGGTTTATCTACGACATCTCGACAAAAATATCCGAAAAGCTCATCTCGGATTTTCTTTATGAAAGTTATCGAAATTACAACAGTGTGAATAAAAATGCCTTTTTCAGAGATGTTTTTCAGTTGCCGGTGGTGTTTTCCAACAACGTACTTTTTTCCTTTTACATCCTTTTTTCGGAATTGCTGATAGTGCTTTTTATTATTGGTATCGGACTCTATTTGAATTTTGCGATTACCCTTTCGGCTTTAATTTTTTTAGTGATTATCGGTTTTATTTTAATCAAAATTCAAAAGAAAAAAGTAGATGAACTAAACACAACCATTTCCAAACTATATGAGGAAAATGTAAAAAATCTGCTGAATATCTTTTATGGTTATATCGACATCAAAGCCACTAAAACAGAGCAGAATTTCAATCAGAAATTTGAAGATTCCAGCCAACATTACAACAAACAATTGGCTTCTTTAACCTCTTTCAAGCAAACCAATGCGCGTTATTTTGAAATCATATTTGTCATCGGATTGTCATTTGGAATTTTGTTTTTGCTCTTCAAAAATGATTCGATTGTTGATTTGCTTTTTTTGTCTTTCTTTGCCGGAGCTTGTATCAAAATCATACCGTCATTCAATAAAATCTTAAGTGCCTACCTCGATATCAAAGCCAACAGCAATGTGTTGGATACTCTTTTGAACTACAAAGAAGAAAAAGAAAAACATCAAATAAAGTATGAATTTGAGCACAGTTTGTCCTTAACCAAAGTGGCTTTTAATTTTAATGATAAAACTCTTTTAAATCACATCGATTTACAAATCAATAAAGGCGATTTTATAGTAATAAGCGGTTCATCGGGCAATGGTAAAACAACCTTGTTGCAAATAATCGCCGGACTTTTATCTCCGGCACAAGGCCAACTTACACTTGATGGAAAAGAAGTGGATTCTAAAGAAAATTTGTTTGATTTTATAGGCTATGTATCGCAACAGCCTTTTTTATTTCAGGCGAGTATTTTAGAAAACATCACGATGTTGAGAAAAAAGAATATCGATTTTGAACAACTCAATACTATACTGAAATCTCTGGATCTTTCTGATTGGATTGACAGTTTGCCCGATGGTATTCACACGCCAATGTTATTAGAGAGTAAAAAACTCTCCGGCGGTCAAAAACAAAGGATTGCTTTGGCTCGGGCTTTGTATGCACAACCCAAAATATTGCTTTTAGACGAAGCAACCAACCAATTGAATAAAGAACTTGAAAGTTCTATTTTACATTATTTAAAGCAGTTGACAAGCGATAAAATAATGACCATTATTGCGGTTTCCCATGATAATTTGATTAAGGAATTTTGCAACAAACAGTTTCTTCTGAAAAACGGAAATCTGATTCAACATGAGTAAAAGATTGCTATTTATAACGCCTATTTTTCCGCAAGACTTATCTGAAGATAAGGTAGTCCCTTTTATTTTTCATTTTACCCAACAATTTGGTGAAGATAAAAATGTAACCATAGACGTCATCAGTTTGATGTATCCCTTTTCATCAAAACCATATAAGATCAATAACATTACGGTTTATCCTATCGGAAGTCGGTTTAGAAAATCGATAAGAAAAATTCCTTTTTTATGCAAAGGCATTTACAAAGGCATACAACTTTGTCGAAAAAACGAGTATGACGGCGTACTTTGTTTTTGGTACAGAGAAAGCGCATTAGTCGGCAAAATAGTTAGCGGATTGTTCCGAAAAGAACTTATCGTTTGGATGTTGGGTCAAGACATTAATAAAGACAATGCCTATCTCAAACTATTAAAAATCCCTAAAGAAAAATTAGTGATGATTTCATTACAACAAAGCGAACATTTTTATGAAAATCACAAAATCATAGTGGGCAAAATCGCTGATGTTGCCATTAGTAGAAATTTGTTTCCCGAATTTAATAGCGGTGAAAGAAAAATAGATATCCTTGGTGTTGGCAATCTTGGCGCACTAAAAAACTACACTTTATTTATTGAAATACTATCCAAATTGGAGAATAAAAACCTCAATGCGGTAATTATTGGCGAAGGCGAAGAGTTGGAGAAATTAAAAGCAAAAGCAAACCAATATGGATTAACCAATAATATCCTTTTCACCGGGGCGTTGTCTCATAAAGAAGTATTGAATTACATGAACAACGCTAAAGTATTTCTGCACACCTCAAAATCGGAAGGCAGCGGAACAGTATTGCAAGAAGCACTTTATTCGGGTTGTCAAGTGGTGAGTACCATTGCGGTTGAAAAAACAGAAACTTTGGAACAATTTTATTTTAGCACTAACCAACAAGAGTTGACAGCAAAAATCTCGATTTATTTAAATCATCCCATCATTCCTAAAAGAATAGAGCATTTCAAAATGGAAGATACCATTTCGACAATATATAATTCATTCTACAAAGACTGAAATACTAATTCAATTTCGTTGGCTATGGCTTGAAATGCCAGTTTATCGTTAAACTGATCTATTACTTTTTGTTGGTGTTCTTTGTAATTTATAACGATAGTTTTTTTCAATTGTGCTAATAATTCTTCTTCCTTTTTTGGAGAAAATAGGAATCCGCAACGACCATTGGCTGTCATATATTTGAACGATGGAATATTGGTTACTATGGGAACACAGCCACAGGCCATGGCTTCAAGCAAGGCGTAACCGCTACCTTCGTAATGCGAACCCAAAATAAAATATTGATAGTTATGGTAAATGGTTTCTAATTCTTGATGTTCAACAAATCCACGCAGTTCAACTGCTTTTTTTAAGTTTTCGCTATTTGAAACTCTTTGAGTTACCACATCTAATAATTCTCCTTCATGAAAAATCATTGTGAGTTTGGCAGTTGACTCAACCTCTAAAAATAAATCAAAAGCATTTAAAATGGTTATCGGATCTTTATTTTTGTCTAATCGCCCAACCCAAATAAAACTATTTTGATTTCTGTTTGTGTTTCCGTTGAATTTAAAATGTGTTGAACCTTCCATCACTTCAAAGACTTTGCTTTTCCTGAACACTTTGGCCTCATACCATGCTTCGGCATTTTCGGAACCGGTAAACAAATAACCGTCGATAAAGTAGTCTGAGATTTTATAGACTAATTTCTTTAGTCTTTTTGGCGGTGGCGAAAATCCATTGCTTTGCAATAGTATTTTTGATTTTGGACACATTATTTTTAATAAAATCAAGTAATGAGCAGCCCCAAAACCGTGTACCAAAATATAATCGGGTTGCCATGATTTTATGTAACTACTGAATCTAAAAGGAATTTGCCATTTGTTCAATGTTCTTCCTTTAAAAAAATGGTACTGAACCGAATGTTGGTCTAAGGATGGAAATTCATTTTTTGACCTTACCACAAAATGAACTGCAAATTTGCCGGTCAGGTTTTCAAGAAATCCAATAGTGCTCTGACATTTACTTATAATACTCTGAGAATTTGCCTCTGAAAAGGAATAATAAGTTAAATCAACCAGTGTCTTTTTCAATTGGACTTAAAATTTATGGATTCGAGTTAAAAATAAGAATTTAAAAGTAAATTTGAGACACTAATCGATTTACATGAAAATTTTTAACCAAAAAAACCCATACTCATTGACTTTTTTTGGCTTTGTCTTTGTCTTGCTTTTTTTTTACTTACTTTATATTTTCACTCCCATTTTTAAAATTGCTCCTTATTCCTATTAGAATTTTTACTCCAAAATAATTTGATTTAAAGTAAAAATCGATACGTCGCTTTAATCAAAAAGATGTTTTCGGGTTTTCTTCCTAATATTTGAGCGTCTAAACTGTTGAACAAATCGGCTTTTGGATTCCCCAAACCGGTGGTTCCTTGTGACCAAACCAAAAATATTTCGGACCCGGGAATGTATTCCCAACGCAATACCAAATTAGACCTAAATTGAACGTACGCAAAATTGGGATTCGCAATAGTATAATCTGTAGCGCCATTAAGATCTTCATCTACTGAATAAATGTCACTGGTGGTATCAAATGAAATTTGGCCGGAGTTAAACACTTCTATTCGGTCTCCAAAATAATCAGCGGTCGGATTGGTAACCCTATTAAAGTCTTTATATCTTCCTCTTGAAATAAAAGGTTCACCATAGTACTGAATCGTCAGGTTCGGATTGACGTTAAAATCTACCCTAACAGAAGCGCTCAATGTTCTTTGATCAATATCGGCCATAATATACCTTGGTGTACTGCCAAAATTGGTTTGGGTTACATATTGTGTTTTGCTTTTGCTGATAGAGTACGTCGGATACATAGAAACGGTTAATGCATTGATAGGACGATAAGCGATTCCGGTATTAAACTCTGTATAAGAAAACGAATTGTCTTTTCCTTGGGACGAAAACAGACCCGAATCAAAACGGATTTTTTTTCTGGAATCGGTAGAAAGATTAAACGAATTAATCACCTCTTCGGAATACCTAAACCTTGGACCACCTTGCAACACCGTATTGGTGAAGATTCTTGGCTTATATTCAAGTTGGTAACTGACAAACCAATTGTTTTTTAAATTGGCATTAGAACTTAATGAATATTGTGTTCTGTTGTGATTGCCGTCAAAATCATAGGTGGTCATTTGCTCAAATCTTGTATTGATCCTTCTGAAAGCTCCTCTTGGCTTTAAGGTTTGGTGCGTAAGGATTCCTATTTGTTTGATATCATCCGCTTGTCTTAAAAAGCCGATGTCATTAAGTTCCAACTCGGGCGAACGCCAGGAAAAGAATCCAAAATAGCGCCAATTCCCGACACTGGATTTCCCGATTTCCAATTTTCCGCCGGTTCCGGTTAGGGAAGTTCTGTTTTCATTTACACTTACATGTCCGGCATCAACCCTTTGAAACAAGTGGGTTAATTCGCGTTGTGTTCTGGTGATGGCTTCTTTACTTCCGCTAACCTGACTTGCCACAATATTTCCGCTTACGTAGTACTTTCTATTCTTCCAATTGTGCATAAAATCTAATCCCGCAGTGTAAGCCGCTTTTCTCAAATAATTCAGTTGATTGCCTTCCAAATTTCTGTTGGTGGCCGAAAAAATACCGCCTATATAGCTGTTCCTATTGTTAAAATCTTTTTGCGCTCGGGCTACCAAATAATTGGTCATCGGTTCCACCAAGACTTCTCTTTGATTGGTGTTGTCATCAATCTTGGCAAATTCTTTATCCGTTAAACTTTCTAAAATGCCTATGGACCAACCATTTTTCGTTTTCCCACTAAATTTGGCGGCACCCAGAATGGTTGTGTTATCGGGAATGTCAACATATTCTCCGCTACTCGTGTTGGGATAACCTTGCGGACGTCTTCCTATTCTTCTCGAATAAAACAAATTGTCTTGTCCGTCTGCAAATTGGTAATTGAAAATATTTTTGTTTTCAACAAAAAACGGTCTTCTTTCTTGGAAAAATATTTGAAACCCGTCTAATGCAATCGCAGCAGGATCGGCATCTACTTGCCCAAAATCGGGATTAATGGTTAAGTCTAAAGTCAAGTCGTTGGTAATTCCTATTTTGGCATCCAAACCGCCATTGATTTTGGTATCATTACCGTCTCTGAAAGGATTTCCTGCTTCTTTGGGATAAGTTTTCAATTGGGAGACTGCAAAAGGTTGAATTTCCAATTGTTTTTGTGGTTCAATATTGACTAGTCCTCGTAGCTCACCAAATTCGCTAACCCAACCGGGTGCATCTTGCGTAATTCTTTGCCATACGGAACGCTCTTCTGCTCTGAAAAATCTTCTTTGGACTTGCAATCCCCAAACTTGTTCTTTGTCGTTGCCAAATTTTAATTGGCTAAGCGGAATTTTGGCTTCGGCTGTCCATCCTTCCTCATCAATATGGGTTTTTAAAATCCAAATAGGATTCCAACTTCCATCCCAATTATTGCCATTCTCCGAAATAAATTCATCTCCTTTCACTCCGGAAACCGAAGAAGTAAAGGAAAAGCCTGTTCTTTTATCGTTATAACTATCGATATTGACTTCTATCCAATCTCCCTCAAAACCATCTCGACGAGAAAGTCTTTTTACAATGCTTTTAGGGTCTTTGTCATAACATCGGAAAGCAAAATAAAGGTATTTTTGGTCATACACTATTTTGAACTTAGTTTGTTCCGTTGGTGGTGTATTTTCGTCGGGTTCTCTTTCTATAAAATCTCCGGTCCATTCCACAAGATTCCACGCGTCATCGTTCAGCTTTCCGTCAATATCGGGTGCTGTGGTGTCTTTTAAAAACTTGGTGGTGTAGACTCTCTTCTCAATTGGCTTTTTTTCCTGAGCCCTGACAGATGTAAATGATAAGACCAGTAAAACTAATACCTTGATTTTTTTTGCTCGACTCAAAACAGTTTGAGTTTTGCAGTTGGGTGATGATTGCATGATAGTGATGATGATGATTGTAAGTAATAGTCATCACTATTTAATAATTGTTACATCAATGAATTAATTTTAACTTTATCGTCTTTTGGTAGAATCCCTCTGACGCAGTTCCGTTTTAATGGTTGTGGTTGTGTAAGTAAAAGTTTCTTCTTCACTTTCTAATTTATCGATTAGCAATTGCGCGGCAACTTCTCCGATTTCCGGTCCGTGTTGGCTTACCGTTGACAAACTTGGCGTCATTCTTCTAGACCAAACACCATCG
The DNA here is from genome assembly GCF_030643905.1 of Flavobacterium sp. IMCC34852. Lineage (NCBI taxonomy): Bacteria > Pseudomonadati > Bacteroidota > Flavobacteriia > Flavobacteriales > Flavobacteriaceae > Flavobacterium > Flavobacterium rivulicola. Next base: position 258,044 of record NZ_CP121446.1, read on the forward strand.
GCAAAACCTATTATTGATAGATCTTGAGGGATTTTATAACCGTTTTGAATACCGAGTTTCATTGCTGTTACAGAAGCATGTTCGTCAACCGCGAAAACACCGTCTGGTTTGTTTTTGATAAAAAAACCTCCTATTTTCGAATTGAATTCTTCGTTATTATTAGTCAAAATCACCAAATTCTCATCTACTTTTAAACCATGGTTTTCTAGGGCTTGGTAAAAACCTTTGGCTCTTAATTTTCCGACACTCAAATTGTCAATGGCGGAAAGCAAGGCAATTTTTTTACAACCGGTTTTAATCAAATGCTCCATAGCATTAACCGCTGATTCAAAATCATCTACAATTACTTTGTCGCAATTTACCTCATCGGCAATACGATCAAACATTACGATAGGTGTTCCCTCATTAATTATAGAAGTAAAATGACCAAACTTTTGTAGTTTTTGAGATTCTTCAGATATCGAAAGGATAAAACCGTCAATGGTTCCGTTGCTTAACATTTCGAGCGCATTGATTTCTTTTTCCAAAGATTCATTCGAAATACAAGTAATCACCTTATAGCCTTTTTCATCTGCCACTTTTTCAATACCACTAAAGACTTTGGCAAAAAACGAATTCAAGATATTGGGAATAATCACGGCTATGGTCTTGGTTCTCCTATTTTTAAGGTTCAAACCAATTACATTCGGCTTGTAATTTTTGAGTTTGGCATATTCCTGCACACGTTGCTTGGTAGGTTCACTGATTTCCGGGCTTCCGTTCAAAGCTTTGGAAACGGTAGAAACAGAAACGCCTAACTCTTTGGCAATTTGTTTTAAGGTGGCTTTAGATTTCATTTTTTCTTGGTTAAAGTGTAAAAATAGTAAAATTTCTTCTGTAACATCTACAACAAGAATGAAAGTTGCTGATAACAGAACGAAATTACGAACAGCTTTTCGTTGAAATCACCGTTACTTTTTCTTGGTTAAGGCTATTCATTTAAAGGATTTTAGGCAAAATTGAGGGCTTTGAGAAAAAATTTAAAAAATGGTATTTGCTTTATTAATAAATAATTGTACTTTTGCACTCCCTTTATTGGGAATGGAATGTTTAATTAAAAAAAAATTATGGACGCATTAAGCTACAAGACACAATCTACGACCAAGGCCACTTCTGGAAAAGAGTGGATCATTGTAGATGCCGAAGGTCATAACTTAGGTCGTTTTGCTTCAAAAGTTGCGATGCTTTTGAGAGGAAAATACAAGCCGAGTTATACACCTCACGTCGACTGTGGAGATAACGTAATTGTTATCAACGCAGAGAAAATCAACCTAACCGGTAACAAGTTGGATGACAAAACGTACATCAGACACACAGGCTACCCGGGAGGACAAAGAAGTTTGACTGCAAAGGTTTTGCAATCAAAAAATCCTGCTTTACTAGTAGAAAAAGCAGTGAAAGGAATGTTACCTAAAAACAAATTAGGAGCAGAGCTTTTCAGAAATTTAAATGTTGTTGTAGGAACTGAGCACAAACATGAGGCTCAAAAACCTAAAGCAGTTAACCTAAACGATCTTAAGTAATGGGAGTTATTCACAAAATCGGTAGAAGAAAATGTGCAGTAGCACGTGTTTATGTTTCAGAAGGAACAGGAAAAATTACCGTTAACAAAAGAGAATTCAACAACTACTTCCCAACAGCTACTTTACAGTACAAAGTATTACAGCCAATGTCTATGACAAACAACGCTGACAACTTTGATGTAAAAGTAAATGTGTACGGTGGTGGTTCAACAGGTCAGGCAGAAGCTGTGAGAATGGCTATTGCAAGAGCAATGTGTGAAGTGGAAGCTGAAAACAGAAGCATCCTAAAACCAGAAGGATTATTAACAAGAGATCCAAGAATGGTAGAACGTAAAAAATTCGGTCAGAAAAAAGCGAGAAAGAGATTCCAATTCTCGAAACGTTAATATTCGGTATTTACCGGAATATATTTTCAGATTATTTTTTACAATTAAATTAGAATTTAAAACAAAGTTGTCGATATTCCTTGTAAAAAGGGAATTAGTTTAGCATCTAAATTTTCAAGACAAACGCAAGTGACTACTTGAAAATTGCTAATCACGGAACGTAAACTATTACACAATGGCAAACAAAATTGACGTTAAAGAATTATTAGAAGCAGGTGTTCACTTCGGACACATGACTCGTAAGTGGGATCCAAACATGGCTCCTTACATCTATATGGAACGTAATGGAATTCACATTATCAATCTATATAAAACAGCTGCGAAAATCGAAGAAGCTAACGAAGCTTTGAAAAAAATTGCAGCCTCAGGTAGAAAAATACTTTTCGTAGCTACCAAAAAACAAGCAAAAGATATCGTATCTGAAAAAGCATTAGCTTGTAACATGCCTTACATCACTGAAAGATGGCCAGGTGGTATGTTAACCAACTTCGTTACTATCCGTAAAGCCGTTAAAAAAATGGCTTCTATTGATAAAATGAAGAAAGATGGTACTTTCATGACTTTGTCTAAAAAAGAAAGATTACAAGTGGATCGTCTACGTGCTAAATTAGAGAAGAACTTAGGTTCTATCGCTGATATGTCAAGACTTCCTGCGGCTTTATTCGTAGTAGATATCAAAGCAGAACACATCGCAATCAAAGAAGCACAAAAATTAAACATTCCAGTTTTTGCAATGGTTGATACTAACTCTGATCCACGTGAAGTAGATTACGTTATCCCAGCCAATGATGATGCTTCAAAATCAATTGATAAAATTTTATCTTTAGTAACTGACGCTGTAAAAGACGGATTAGCCAACAGAACTTCTGATGCTGCTCCTGAAACTGACACTGAAGAAACTGTTGAAGTAGTGGCTGCTGTTGAAGCACCGGCTGTTGAAGCAGCTCCTGAAGTAGAAGCTACAGAAACTCAAACTGAAGAATAAAACAAAAAAATAATTACGAATTATGAATTAAGAATTACGGATTATTTTGACTCGTAATTTAAAATTCGTAATTCGTAATTTACTTTTAAAAAACTTTTAAATTAAAAAATATTATGTCAACAATCACAATTACTGCTGCAGACGTAAATAAATTAAGACAAACTACAGGTGCCGGAATGATGGACTGTAAAAAAGCTTTAGTTGAAGCGGAAGGCGATTTCGATAAAGCTATACAAATCCTTAGAGAAAAAGGACAAAAAGTGGCGGCTAATCGTTCTGACCGTGAGTCTTCTGAAGGAGCTGCTGTTTCTTTTATCAATGCTGACAATACCAAAGGAGCCATCCTTACTTTAAACTGCGAAACAGATTTCGTAGGTAAAAATGAAGCTTTCGTAACTTTAGCTAAAGAATTGGTTGAAAAAGCTATCAACTTCTCTTCTAAAGAAGAATTCTTAGCTTCAGATTTCAACGGAATTACTGTGGCTGAAAAACTAATCGAGCAAACCGGTGTTATCGGTGAAAAAATCGAAATCGGTGGTTTTGAAATCTTAGAAGGTGCTTTTGTTGGTTCTTATGTTCACGTTAACAAAATTGCTGCCTTAACAGCTATTTCTGCTCCAATTGCCAACGCTGATGTATTAACTAAAGACATCTCTATGCAAGTAGCTTCTATGGGCGCTGACACGTTATCATACAAAGATTTCGATCCTGCTTTCGTTGCCTCTGAATTGGCTGCACGTATTGCGGTAATCGAAAAAGAAAATGAAGAAGCAAAACGTCTAGGGAAAACTTTGAAAAATGTTCCTAAATATATCTCTTTCTCTCAATTAACTCCGGAAGTGTTAAAACAAGCGGAAGAAGATGCTAAAGCGGAATTAAAAGCAGAAGGCAAACCGGAACAAATTTGGGATAAAATTCTACCCGGAAAAGTACAACGTTTCATCTCTGACAACACTACTTTAGACCAAGAAAAAGCCTTATTGGATCAAAACTTCATCAAAGATGACAGTAAAAAAGTAGGTGATTATGTTAAAGGATTCAACGTTGAAATTACAGGTTTCAAAAGAGTAACTTTGGGATAATCCCCTGAATTAAAATTATTAATTCACCATATTAAAACCTCGGTTCTTATTGAATCGAGGTTTTTTGTTTTTAGGAGCAGCACGTTTTACTTTCTTTTCACTTATCTTCCCGCTGTCCGCGCTACACGGTAGCTCGCTCCCATCGGGGCTAAAAACACGAACGCTTTTCAATAGAAAAAGACAACAAAACATCTCAATAAATTAACAATAGTTATAGTGATTTTCCCATACGTTTTTGTTTATATTTGTTTATAATCAAAACAATATCCCTTGAAAAAAATTCTTTCACTCGCACTCTTTGCCCTTATTGCTTTTCAAGCCAATGCCCAGTTTGAAAAAACATTACTTTGGGAAATTTCCGGAAATGGTTTAAAAAAGAAATCGTATGTATATGGCACTTTCCACGTAAATGAAAAAATTTCATATCACCTCACAGATGCTTTTTACAAACATTTATTGGAAGCTGACATTGTAAGTAATGAAAGTAATCCCGATTCCTGGGGTGAATTGTTAGATCTTTATATGAATATCAGACCCCAAAAAAAACCAAAATTTTATTCAAATTTTTATTTAAAACCGGTAACAAAACAAGATTTAATGCCATTGTTCATGAATTATAACTTGTTTAACCAAATGTCATCCGGAGTCGAAGGCCGTCAGGCTGATTATAGTGAGAATACCGTTTTGGACATGTTTATTTACCAAACTGCCAAAAAATACAACAAAAAAGCTATCGGCCTTGAAGATGCAAAAAAGTCATTCATCACCATGCGTAAATTGGAAAGCATGGCCCAAACATTGGATGAGGAAGAGGAGAATACTGAAGAAGATGAAGAAAAGAAAGCACTTCTTACCAAAATACTGAAAGGCAAATCAATCTATAATACTTTAAAAGATATTTATCGTGAAAAAGATATTGTAATGCTGGATTCTTTAAGTAAATTATCTGAAAAACCGGAGAAACACAAAGTCATGATTGTTGACCGAAACTATGACATGGTCAAAAGCATTGATTCATTAGCTCATCAAGGAAGCTTATTTAGCGCAGTTGGCGCTGCCCATTTAGGCGGAAAAGAAGGGGTTTTACAACTATTAATTAATAAAGGATATACACTCACTCCGATTATTGGGACACTGACTAAAAAAGGGGAAACCGACAAAAAAACCATTGAAGAGTTTTTTCCCAATCCAAAAACAAAAACTCAAACTACAGCGGATAAAATGATCCAAACTGTTGATTTCGACCTAGATTTTAGTTTTGATAAAATAAAAGGCACTCTAGACCTTACTAACGGCGGCGTGTTGAGTATGGTTAGGGTTCCGATACACAATTATATGCAAAAGAAAAATGAATACTTCAACCATAAAAGTATTGATAGTTTGCTTTATGAATTCATTCCCGGTGAAATCCTAGAAAAAAAAGAAATCAAAGGAGATTCCTATATCGGTTATGATGTTAAAAACAAAAGCAAAGCCGGAAATTATCAACACTACCGCTTTTATGTAACACCTTTGGAGATTGTCAGTTTCTGTTTTTCCGGCTCCGGAACTTACGCAAAACAATACGAACAATCTATTTTTGAGAAGTTAAAAATAAAAGACTTCAAAAATAGCTGGGAAAGAATATATCCGTTGAAAGGTGGATTTTCAATCTTAATGCCGGAATTTGCCGTACAATATGGCAACAACGAAAAATCAATTTCCGATGTAACATTTGAGGCCTATGACCCAATTGAAAAAAGTTATTACTTCCTGATTGAAAATACGTCTTTGGATATGGAGTTTATGGACGATAGAACCTTCCAGCACCAACAGATTCAAAACGAGTTTTACATGAATCAGGAAATGAAAGAAACGGCACAATTTGACGAAACTACCAAAGAATATACTTCGACTTCAGAAAATGAACATCGCAAAGTGAAGTTGAAATCCATCATTCAGGGAAACAAATTTTATCTTTTAGGGGCTGTCGATGCTTCTGAGCCAAGCAGCAGTAAGTTTTTTGACTCTTTCACTTTTAAAGAATTTTCCAATGCGGAAAGCACCGTTTATAATGACACTGTTGGCAAATATAAAATCGAAATCCCAAAAAAAATAAACGAACAAACCATCCTCGGTATCAAAAATGACAATCTTGGCCTAATGTATAGAGGAAAAATGGGCGCTAATGAATTTGAATCAAAAGAATTTGAATCCCATACCGGAAACACTGTAGCTGTTGATATCACCAATTATGACCGGTATTTTCAAGTAGCAACTATGGATAGCTTGAAAAATGAATACAGCAAATCTTTGAAGACCTTACTTGACAAAAAAAATTATATTCAGGTTGATTCTGATCCTTTAACATCTGTTTGGAATAACTATTTTAAGGAATATGAGAAAACAGAAGTATTGGGAATTACTTTCACACACAATAATGTGCTTGACTGTGATGTTGCTGATGCTTTGGTTAGTGTGAAAAATTCCGATCAGGCATTAAAATTAAGAACTTTTTTCATGAACAACCGGAGAATCACACTTAAGACTTTGGTTGACCGCAATTATAAAAATGATGATGTCTTCATAGAAAAGTCATTTTCAACTTTTGTCCCTGAAAAAACCGATGCTAAAAGTATTCTTGATGACAAAATTGCCTTGTTCATAGAAGAAGCAAGTAGTGAATCGGATTCTATCCGCAAAATCGCTTTTGAAAATCTTCATACACTCAGCCTCAAAGAATCAGATTTTGAAAGAGTTACCAATTTCCTGGATACCTTTGAATTCAGAGATAGTGATTCTGATGGAAAATCAACTTTATATGAAAAATTAGGGAACATAAAACTGCCTAAAGTAGCTTCCTATCTCGAAAACAAATACAAAGCACAAGGCACAAAAACAACAGAACAGTTGGCCATATTAAATGCTTTGGCAGCTCAAAAAACAGAGACCTCCTATCGCTTGGTCTTAAAACTAATGGATTTTGACCTTCCTGTCTCTGAAGACACCTATGAACTCAACGAATTATTTTGGAATTTTAATCGAAATATTGAAACCAGCAAAGTATTATTCCCAGATATTTTCCAATTTTACGGTATCGAAGAATATAATGAACTTATCGTAAGATTCTGTAATGCGGTATTGGATAAAAAACTAGGGTCTCCTAAAAAAATTGCCGCCTTTCAAAAGTTGATTCTCACCCATTCAAAATTGGAATACAAAAGAATCCTGAACCGCGAAGAAAAGAAGGCTTCTGTCGAGGAAAACGAAGATGAGATAGATTATGCTGCCTATGAAGATGAAGATGAAAATCCAAACGGTGACTTGATCAACTATTTATCATTACTTTCCTATATGCCAAAAAACAGCAGTGTTACTGATTTAATGGAAAAAATAAAAAAATTGGATAGTCCTGAAATCCAGCTTGAAATTTTGAAATTGGAAATAAAACATAATACGGCAACAAAAGAAAGTATTAAAAAAAGGCTGGAAAATCCAAAAACCAAGTTCAACACCATCCTACTATTGCAAGACCACCACGATTTCGGATTATTAAACGATATCACTGATGATGAAATCGCCCTGGCCGCGATGACTTATTTTGACAAGTTAAAAGAAAATGCCAAAATACAATTTCTGGAAAAAAGAAAAATTAAAAAAGGCAAACACGAAGCTGTTTTCTATTTTTATCAAACACAAAACACCAAAGACGGAAAAACTGTAGGCAATAAATCCTTTAATTCAATGGCTTTCTTAATTGAAAACGGAAAAATTATTCCAAAAGCTTATTACTCGCCCATCTTAGAAGAAATTGACGAAGAAAACACTGTAGAAATATTGATTCCGGCAATAATGAAAGAAACACTCAATGAAGACCATCCTGACTGCAGTTTCAGAAAAAACAGAAATAGGGAAAACCAATATAATTACGAATATTAGCCATGTTCAAATCCAAAAAAGATACGGTATATGTCGTACTCGCCGGCATCTTCATTACCAATGCCATAGTAGCTGAACTCATAGGCGGAAAACTCATTGATGTAGGCTCTGCCGTAATGAGTATCGGTATTTTACCATGGCCAATTGTATTTGTCACGACCGATTTAATCAACGAATACTTTGGCGAAAAAGGCGTACGAAGACTTTCCTTCATCACCGCCGGATTAATCGCTTACACCTTTTTTATCTTGTATTTTGCCATGCAAATTCCGTCTACCGGAATCAGCTCGGTTTCTTCAGAACAATTCAATGCCGTGTTTGGGCAAAGCCAATTGATTATCGTCGGAAGCATTATTGCCTTCTTAGCTTCTCAATTGATAGATGTTACCCTCTTTCATTTTGTCAAAAGAAGAACCGGCAATAAAATGATTTGGCTCCGAAGCACAGGATCAACCGTAATTTCACAGTTTTTTGACAGTTTTATCGTTTTAGGGATTGCCTTTTGGTTGCCTGGTATCATGGACACTAAAACCTATATCATCTCCGGATTAACCGGTTATACCGTTAAATTAATTATTGCCGTCGGCATGACACCGTTTATTTATTTAGGACATTATTTCATTCAAAAATACATTGCCAAAGATGGACAATAAAATCCGCTGCGCTTGGTGCGAAAAAGACGATTTATACCGCGATTACCATGACAACGAATGGGGAAATCCGGTTTATGATGATGATAAACTATTCGAATTTTTAGTCTTGGAAACTTTCCAAGCCGGGCTAAGTTGGTACACGATTCTAAAAAAAAGGGACAACTTCCGAAAAGCATTTGACCAATTCGATTACAAAAAAATAGCCCAATACAACGAAGATAAAGTCGCCGAACTAATGCAAGACGCCGGCATCATCCGCAACGGATTAAAAATCAAAGGCACAATTGCCAATGCCATCGCATTTATGGAAGTACAGAAAGAATTCGGTTCATTCTCCAAATACATTTGGAATTTCACCGGCGGAAAACCCATTGAAAACAACATCAAGAAAATGAGTGATATCAAAGCCACCACGCCACTTTCAGATGAAATCAGCAAGGACTTGAAAAAGCGCGGGTTTAAGTTTGTAGGCTCAACGGTAGTTTACGCGCACATGCAAGCCACCGGAATGGTCAATGATCATGTGGAAGATTGTTGGAAAAGGAAATAGTGGTCAGTTGGCAGACTTCAAAACTCTAATAAAAGTCTCCCGCGATATCTCAAACGCACCCAATTGCTCTAAATAATCATTATGTAACTGACAATCTAAGAGTTTGTAATTATTCTCTTTTAAGTATTGTACCAAAGTCACAAAGGCAATCTTACTCGCATTTGACACTTTAGAAAACATACTTTCGCCACAGAAAATGTGTCCTAAATCAACGCCATACAAACCACCAACCAATTCACCGTTTTGCCACACTTCTACCGATTGGACAAAACCCATTTCATGTAATTTAGTATAAGATTCTATGATGTCATCCGTAATCCAAGTGCCGTCTTGCCCTTTGCGTTCTACTTGTTGACAATTACGGATAACCGCTTCAAAGTTTTGGTTAAAAGTGACTTCAAACTGCTTTCGGTTCAACAAATTCCGAATGCTTTTAGAAATTTTATACAACTGCGGCACAACCACCATGCGTTCCGGTGGCGACCACCAAAGTATGGGTTCATCGGCATTGAACCATGGAAATATACCATTGCGATACGCCAAAAGCAAACGCTCCGTAGACAAATCGCCTCCAATCGCCAAAATGCCTTCATAAGAGGCTTCTTCGACCGGCGGAAAGTATAGATCTTTGGTTAAAAAATGCATATTTTTTAGAATATAGAGTATAGAAAAAAGAAAATAGCAATACTGTAAAAAAAGAAATCATCCCGGATATTAAACTAAGTTTCTATCAGGATGATCTATATTCTATGTTCTTTATTCTATTTCTAGAATGGTAAATCGTCGTGCTCTTCTTCGTTAAAGTTAGTGGCCGGAGCAAAAGCTTCTGCCGGTGGCATTGGTGCCATTCCCGGTGCAGCCGGAGCTTCTGCTTGTATTTTTTCAATTCTCCAACCTTGAATATCGTTGAAATATTTGGTTTCTCCTTGCGGATTTACCCATTCTCTTCCTCTTAAGTTGATCGAAACTTTTACCGCTTCCCCTACATTATAGTTGTTCAATAAATCACATTTATCTTGCACAAAATTAATGCTGATAAACTGAGGATATTGCTCTTCTGTAGCCACAACTAATTCTCTTTTTCTAAAACTGGCACTTACTTGTTGCTCAGGATTAATCACTTTAATTTTTCCGGTAACTTCCATAATTATTGTTTTGCTAAAAGTACTTTCCAAGCTGATAGTACTTCATTATTATTCAAATATTCTTTTGCTTTTTGGTGAATTTTTTGCTCGTCATCCGAACTCAAAACACCCTTTACGGCAAAATTCTGTTGTACAAATATAGTAATTTCTTCTTCGGTTGGCAAGGCTTCTACATTTCCTAATTTACCCAAATCATTCCCGTTAAAAACAGGACTTTTTTTGATAAAATCCGGTATCGCGTCCACGCCTATTCCCAATGTTACCAAGGGTTTCTCGACTTCAAACAAACCAACATTTGACCGCGAATACCAATTGCCTCCCAAACGCGAAACCAAGTCGATTTTACTCTGATCAATCATATTCTTATCATCCAAAATATTTTCATTGATGTGAATTTTCACCACTTCACAAATAATCAAATTCCCTGCACCGCCTTGATTGCCTAATGCAATAATTTCATTGACTTTACATTCCATTTGCACCGGACTTTCCGCCACGCGATAAGGTTTCACCATATCAGAAGGCAACATCGTTAAACCCGACTTAATAAATTCGTTTACGCCATCAGGATATTCCGTACTCGAAAGTGACATTTGTTGCACTATATCATAATTTACCACATTAATCACCACTTGTTTCGTGGCTTCACAATTCTCTAAAGTGTGCTTGGTCGTATTGTTTCTTACCCGTCGTGCCGGTGAAAAAACCAAGATTGGCGGATTCGAACTAAACACATTAAAAAAACTGAAAGGCGACAAATTAGGTTTCCCGTTAGCGTCTATCGTACTGGCAAAAGCAATCGGCCTTGGCGCTACCGCACTTTGCAAATAACCTTGTAATTGCGCCGGCGAAAGCGTATGTGGTTCAAAACTGAGCATAATTGTTATTTTTTTCAAAAATACAATTTTAATTGATTTCAGGAGCGAGTGGTTCGGGCATTCTTGTTGTCCATGTTCCTGCTATTCGCTATTACACGGTAACCGCTACTATCAGGGCTAAACCAAAATCGTCTTGCCCTTTTGGCGCTTTTGTCTATATTTATAAAAAATTTGAGCATGCAGTTTTCCGAAAAAAGAAACATCACCCGTTGGATTATCATTATGGCTTCCTTTGTCATCGTGGCATTGATTCTTTGGAACACCTATTCTTTTTTCCAAATTTTTAAAAACGAAGAGCGCTTAAAGATGGAACTGTGGGCCAAATCCCAAGAAACTTTAATCAACGCCAATCAATATACCGACGTAGACTTACCACTACAAATCATTCAAACAGCGAGCATTCCCATTATCGTTACCGAAAAGGATTCCATCATCAACACCAAAAATATTGATGAGGATGTGCTTAAAGACAAAACCAAACTCCAGCGTTTTTTACAAAAACTGAAAAATCAAAACGACCCTATTGTCCTGCAAATCTCCGAAGGCCGAACCCATAGTTTATATTATGGCGACTCTTCTTTGTTAAATAAACTAAAATACTATCCGGTAGCTTTACTGCTGATTATTTTTCTCTTTGGCGGATTGGTGTACAACTTTTACCGCAGTACCAAAATGGCGACTCAAAACAAACTTTGGGCCGGAATGGCTAAAGAAACTGCGCACCAAATCGGCACCCCTTTATCGTCTCTAATTGGTTGGCTCGAAATTATGAAAGCCGATAATGTGGCCGAAACCACCATAGTTGAAATTGAAAAAGACATCACCCGATTGCAAACCATTACGGATAGATTTTCAAAAATCGGCTCTGAACCCATACTCGAAAAACGAAATATTATTGAAGAAACCGAACAGTCTTTTGACTATTTAAAATCGAGATTCTCCAAGCAAGTCGAGTTCTCTTTTAAAGCACCTGAAAAACCCATCATGGTTCTACTAAATCCGGCTTTACACAGTTGGACTGTAGAAAACTTAGTCAAAAACGCCATCGACGCTATGAAAGGACGAGGCAAACTATCAGTAGTCATTGAAAGTGATAGTACGGAGGTAAAAATTCTGGTTGCTGACACCGGCAAAGGCATCCCGAAAAACCAATTCAAAAGGGTTTTTGAACCCGGGTTCACCACCAAAAAACGCGGTTGGGGATTAGGCTTGTCTTTAACCAAAAGAATCGTAGAAGAATACCACAAAGGAAAAATTAAAGTCGCGCACTCCGAAATAGACAAAGGCACCACGATGCAGATTACTTTTAAAAAGGCATAAAAAAATCCCGATGGCTCGGGATTTTATTTTTTATAAATTCTTTTGAATGGCTTTGGCTAAATCTTCAAATTCTTCTTTGGTCAAACTCACTTTTCTTTGAAAACGCATATCATCCATATCGTGAAGCGGAATCAAATGCACGTGTACATGCGGCACTTCAAGTCCAACAACCGCAACGCCTATTCTTTTACACGGTACCGTTTTCTCTACGGCTTTGGCTACTTTTCGGGCAAATTGCATTAAGCCCAAATAATGCGCTTCTTCCATGTCGAAAATCTTATTGATTTCCTGCTTCGGTATACAAAGCGTATGACCTTTGGCATTAGGATTAACATCTAAAAAAGCCAAATATTGGTCGTCTTCGGCGATTTTGTAGGCCGGAATTTCTCCGTTGACTATTTTGGTGAATATAGAACTCATTCTATCGTTTTAAAAAATAACTGAACATTAGAAACTAAACACTGAATACTAATCAATTAGTCTCTTGAGATTTCTAAGATTTCAAAATTTAATTTTCCGTTTGGCACACTGATTTCAGCAATTTCGCCTACTTTTTTACCCAATAAACCCTTCCCGATTGGTGAACTTACCGAAATTTTACCGCTCTTTAAATCGGCTTCACTTTCGGCTACTAAAGTGTATTTCATCTCCATGCCATTCGCTTGATTTTTGATTTTCACATTGGATAAAACCAATGCTTTGGAAACGTCCAATTGTGATTCGTCAATCAATCTGGCATTAGCATATACTTCTTCTAACTTGGCGATTCTCATCTCCAACATGCCTTGTGCTTCTTTGGCGGCGTCGTATTCTGCATTCTCAGACAAGTCACCTTTATCTCTGGCTTCTGCAATGGCTTGTGAAGCTTTTGGTCTTTCTATACTTTTAAGTTGTTCTAATTCGTCTTTCAATTTCTTTAGTCCTTCAGCGGTGTAATAAGATACTGTACTCATAATTTCATCATTTATATAAATAGAAAAAATCCCATCGGAACGGGATTTCTTTTTGCAAAGATATTATTTTAAACTTATTTCAAATTTATTACGTTGTTTAACGTATGTCAAAGTTAATTAAATTAAATTTGTTTCGCTATAGTAATTCAATAAATTTATATGAAAAAGATAATCGCCCTATGGTTATTGCTGTCTTTTGTTTACGGCTGTGATAGCGGAACCATCAATAACCGCAATCCCAACATTCCGAATTATACGGTTTATTTACAAATCAACATGAGTTTGCCGGGGTACAGTAATTTACAATTTCCCAGTAATCACGTAGTTGATTATTCTCAAGGCGCCAGAGGCATCGTAGTATTCAATAACGGTAGTGGTTTTGTAGCTTTTGATTTGGCTTGTCCAAACCAAGCTTTTGCTTCTTGTACCACGCCAATGTCCATCAGCGGCATTGAAGCTACCTGTGATTGTGATGATACGGTTTACAACTTATTCTCGGGTCAAAGTCCGGGCCAACAATACCCTATGAAACAATACCGAGTTGATATTAGTGGCAGCACTTTAATCATAACCAACTAAAAAAAGCCGAACAAAAATTGTTCGGCTTTTTATTTTAAAGTTTTAAGGTCAAACCGGCTAAGAAATTAATGCCTGCTTGCGGATAAAATCCGGCGCCTTCTATAGTAGTGACACTTCCGGGATTACTCCAATTGTCATCATAAGTATAAAAATAGCCGTTAGATTCGTATTCCAAATTAAACAAGTTGTTGACCAAGGCGGAAAAAACCATCGACTTAATTCCTTTATTGATTTTCCATTCATATGAAACATTCAAATCGTTTACAAAATAAGCGTCGAGTTTAGACTGCTCAGAATCGATGTTGCCCATAAATTGCTCGCTCACAAACTTAGACAATAAAGAAATTTGCATGTCTTTTACAGGCATATAAGTAATTCGATTTCCTAAAACCCAATCCGGCGAAAAGGCGATGTTGGTATTGCCTAAATCTTGCAAAACACCATCTCTTTGAAATACGAAATCTTGGTTTTTATTTTGACTGAAAGTAACATTCGGGTTTACAATTAATTTATCTGTCAAGGCTACAACCGATTCAACTTCTAAACCTACGCGATAACTTTTTCCGCTATTGGTAAAAATAGGCGAACCTACATCATTCAAGGCACCGGTTAACACCAATTGATTTTGGTAATTCATGTAAAAAGCATTGGCGGTAATTTTTACTTTTCCCGATTGGTATTTCCAGCCTAATTCATAATCAAACAACCGCTCAGGTTTTACACTGCCGTTTTCGTAATCATCGCGGCGTGGTTCTTTGTTAGCGATTCCGAAATAACCGTAAAACGAATTTTTATCGTTTAAATCAAAATTCAATCCCAATTTTGGATTAAAAAATCGGAAGGAATCGTTTACATCGCTAAAGCGAAAACTTGTAGCTTGGTAGAAAACCATACGGTATTGCAAATCGGCAAAAACATTGAGTTTGCCAACCTGATGAGCCGCTTTAGCATAAACATTTACGTCATCTTTATTCCCAATGTTGTCGTAATATCGATTGGTATTCGGAATGTAATATTGCGTCCAAACTACTTCTCCGAAATGATCTCCTAAATAGCGATTCGCTGCTCCGCCGAGCATTACATCGGTTTTAGATGTTTTGTAGTTTAAAGAAAAAACTGCTCCAAAGAAATCGTTATCCAACCATCTTTTTCGAACTAAATCAGACACTGTATTGCCTTGAAAATCGGGCAAATTATAATCCGCTAAAACTTCATCTTCTCGGTATTGTTCGAAATAACCTTTCCCGATGGTGTAATGAAAAGCCGCGTTGGAAATCCATTTTTCGGACCATTTTTCGGACCAATGCAATTGGAAATGATTTTGGGTGTAATTATCGGTTTCGTCATCATAAAATTGCATGTTCCCATTGTCATCAAAGTACATTCCGGCCGGATTGAAAGTTCGATCATTGGCTAATTTCTCAGGATCTTCTATGCCGTACCAAGCTTGATAGGTTTTTTCTTTTCCGCCAAAGGCAAGGACTTTAACTAAAGTAGTTTGGGTTACATAATTGGCATTAAAAAAGTAGCCGAACAAGTTTGAAGAGGCCCGGTCAATAAAGCCATCCGAAGCAATATTGGAAAATCGGACATTCATTTCAAAATGATTGTGCAACCCGGTTCCAAAGGCCAAAGTGTGTTTGCGCGTTCCGAAACTTCCGCCTGAATTAGCAATCTCAGCATAAGCGTTTTCTTGATAGGATTTGGTTTGCATGTTCAAACTGGCCCCAAAAGCACCGGCACCATTGGTAGACATTCCGACACCGCGTTGCAATTGAACACTTTCTAAGGATGAGGCAAAATCGGGCAAATTGACAAAAAAGGTTCCTTGACTTTCGCTGTCATTGAACGGGATTCCGTTTAAAGTCACATTGATTCGGGAACCATCAGCACCGCGAACTCTCATGTAAGTATAACCTACTCCGTTACCGGCATCAGTGGTAGTCACTACCGACGGTAAATAATTGAGTAAAATCGGGATGTCTTGCCCTAAATTTCTGGGTGCAATTTCCTTTTTGGAAAGGTTACTGAAAGTAATAGGATTTTTGCCTTTGGCTCTGACCGCCGATACTGTGACTTCGTCGAGTTGGTTGACCTTGGTCGAGTCTTTTGTTTTCTCCTGTGCAAAGATGGCAGAAGGCAGAAAGCAGAAAGCAGAAAGCAATATTAACTTCGTGCTGGTGTTGAATAAAGTTTTCATTCGTAATAGATTACAAATAAAAAGAGGTAATTATTCTTGGTTAAAAATTTAATTGATACTCCTGACGGCTGACTAACGTGCACTTTAGTTTTTCGTCAAATCCTTAAACAGCATTACCTGTTCTAAGTTCATTGGGTATAATCTCAGCTCGTTATTTAGAGCACCCCTTTTGAGACGAGGCAAAGATAATTACAAATTGTGAATTACAAATTATGAATTTTAGAAATTTGGTTTTCTCCTGTTCTGCTTAATTTCAGAGAGATTGCGTTTCGCTTTGATTCGTTTTTCGATTACGGCGCGTGGAATTTTAGTTGCTTTTCTTTTTTTGGGAACGATTAAAGATGATTCAATAAGTGTCAAAAACCTTTTGGTAACGATGGTTTTATTTTTGAGTTGGCTTCGATCTTCATCGCAATTGAGAATTAAGATTTGTTCCGATGTTAATTTGGTAGCTAATTTGGTGATTAGTAATGTTTTTTCATCTTCGGTTAACCCTTGCGAATTCTTGACATCAAAAGACAGCATTACTTTAGAAGCAACTTTGTTTACATTTTGCCCGCCTGCGCCCGAACTTCTGACGGCTTTAAATTGCAGCTCGGTGAGTATAATCTCAGTTTTCATATTGCGGTTGATGAGCAGGTTTTAGCAAGTCGTTTACGGTTTTCACCGGATTAAAAGTGACCAACGGCACTTCTACAAAAACCGTAATCCACTTGGCCATAGCGCCATTCCATAGCCCGGGTAACTCATAGCCTTTAAGGTCTTTTCCTTTGTTGTTTTTATGCACGATGAAACCCGTGCTGTGGTCAACAAACTGAGTTAAGTCAAACTTTTGACCTTGGTAATTTTTGGTGGCACAAACCAAGTCAACCGGATTAAAATGGGTCGCTTTGGCCAGAATAGTGCTCTGCTCTTGATCATGAGTATCAACCTGTGAACTTTCCACTATTTGCAGGGAAACATTGCCTTTAAAACTTCTTACCCAAAACGGTCCGCCGCCGGGTTCGCCTTCATTTTTTACCATCCCGCAAACACGCATTGGGCGATTGAGTTTGTTTTTGATGAAATCAATTTTATAATCAAGCGTGTATTTTTGGAAATCATCTAGCACATCTATATTGAGTTTTTGCTGCATGAAATCAATGATGGCCGGAATGTCTTGATTGCTGATTGCATTTTGGTCGATGGCGTTTAATATCTGAAATACTTTTTCTTGCAATTCCAATAAAATACCGGCCAAGCCTTTTTTATAAAGCGTGATTTCGTTGATGTGATTCTGTATGACATTGTCGATGTTTTTGATGAAAATAACATCAGCATCGAGCTCGTTTAAGTTATTAATTAAAGCGCCGTGACCGCCCGGACGGAAAACCAATTCGTTTTGCTCATTGCGAAAAGGTTGGTTATTCATATCTACTGCAATAGTGTCGGTACTTTTATTTTGGTAGGAATAACTAACGTGGACTTTGGTATCCGAATTACTTTCGACTTTATCTTTAACCTTATCAATAATTTCTTTAAAAAGCTGCTCATGATTTTCTGAAACCGTAAAATGCAAATACGAAACCGAATTGGAAGCCGCATAAAAAGCACATTCGTTGAGATGCTCTTCTACCGGAGTAGCGATATGGGTTTGGTATTTGTGAAAATCTAGTACGCCTTTGGGTTTGTTGGCAAAATCAAAATAGTCCTCTGAAAGCATGAGCTTTATAAAACGATAACTTTTTTCGTGGCTTTCCAGCGAATAATACTCGGGATACTGTTGTTTTAAAACCGATTTAATGGCTTCATAAAACGGGAATTTTTCTATACCGGCCAGGAAAATGGGAAGATTTTTATCTTTTTTACGGTTGATATAGGCATTAATGGTTTCGTTTTCGTGGTCGAAATCGCTTAAAAACTCATTCAAAAATTTGAACATTCTACTTGCTGCACCTGACGCCGGAACAAACTTTTTAAGCTTTAAATTGGTTTTTTTTAAATCGAAACTGTTGGCGTATTCCTGAAAATTCTCGTTTGTCAGTTTTAGAATTCCGTCACCAATGGTTGCCGGTCTTTCGAGATAAATTTTAGGAATTCCGGATTTAAACAATAGTAATTCGGCTTCAATTTTATCAAAAGAAATCCCTTTGGCTTTGATTTGCTCAAAGTCGGTTTCCGTTATTCCGAAATTTTTGGCTAAGCTTTCTTTTCCTGTAAAATTCTCTTCCATTCTAAATAGCCGTAAATGGCAATGATTGTAAAAATTAAATATTGAAGTGACAACATTCCTAATCCTCTGTACGCAAACAGAGGTACAACGATAATATCACCAATAATCCATAAAGTCCAGTTTTCGAGCTTTTTCAATGCCATATACCACATAGCGGTAAAAAAAAGACCGGATGTAAAAATATCAATATAATTAGGAATTTCAAGTGTGTAATCAAAAAACTTGTAAACCAGAAAGGTAATTAGCATGGTCAAAAAGAACAATCCGACACCAATGATTTTTTCTTTTGTATTGGTTCTTGTAATCTGCAATTTGGGTTCTTTAGATTTTGAGGTCCATTTATACCAACCATAAAGACTCATAATTGAATAATAGGCATTCATAGTCATGTCGGCAAAATATCCGGCTTGATATAACAAATATGTTGTGATAACAGTAGCTATTAAACCGGTTGGATAAACCAATATATTTTCTTTTCTGGCCAAAAAAACACTGGCGATTCCGAATACAAATACCAGAAACTCCAACACCATTTGAGTAGTGGAAGCGTCTTTATATTGGGAAAGTAAAAATTCGAGCATCAGTCAAAAAAGTTTGGGTCATTTTCAAACGCAGTGCCAATAACCACCATATCGGCTCCGGCGGTAAAGGCTTCCTCAATTCCATTTTTCGAACGAATGCCGCCACCAACAATTAGCGGAATTGAAATTCTTTGAGCAACCGTAGAAATCATTTCTAAAGGAACGGCATTTTGTGCACCGCTTCCGGCTTCAAGGTAGATTAATTGATTACCGATAAATGCTCCGGCTTTGGCGGTTTGGGCAACATAATCAGAATTATTTCGGGCTAAGGGCTTGGTTTGGCTAACTCTTTCTACGGCGGTTTCGCTACCGCTTTCAATTAGGATATAACCGGTTGATAGGATTTCTAAATTGGTTTTTTCCAACAATGGGACAGCATCAATTTGATGTTCAATTAAATAATCCGGATTTCTGCCGGAGAGCAATTGCAAGAACAAAACGCCATCGGCTTCGCCAGAAATTTGGGTTGGATTGCCGGGGAAAAGTAAAACGGGCAAACTTGTTTTTTGTTTGAGTAAAGACAGTAATTGGCCTAAGTGATTTCCGTCAAAAGAACTGCCTCCGACTAAAACATGCGTTGCTGGCGACGAATTAATTTTGGTTACTAAACCAATAAGGATGTCAACCGTCAATTTATCGGGATCCAAAAGAATGGCTAATAGCTTTTGATTTCTCTTTTTGGAGTTGAGTATTTCTTGGTAAATATTCTTCATTATTTTTTTTCACCCGAGGCAATCCCGAAGCTTCGGGAGAACGGAACGGCGTTAAAAGCACACACAAAAACATAATTTTCAATAAAATCAAAAAGGATGTCAAAGCATTCTACTTTGTTATTGAACCGTAATTCGACAGTACATTTTTTATCGGCTAAGTTAAAATCGTTTTCAAAGATATGGTCTTTGAAACTGATGCCGATTTCATTTTTAATTTTAAACACGGATTCTTTTATTCCCCAAACTACGGTGGCTTTTCTCAGCAAATCATCTTCTGATAGATTTTTCAAATGCGAAACATCCATGAATCGCGGGGCGAGTTTTACCGTTTTGTCTTTTAGGATTTCTAAATCGGCACCAACATTAACATCGCTGACCACAATCACCGAAAAATCATTGGAATGCGAAATGGAAATGTGTTTGCCGTCTTTTAAATGAGGCTTTCCGAATGCGTCATAGTACAAATCAAAATCGTTGTAGCCGGCTTCCATCAACAATCGTCTTACACTGAGAAAACCTTTTTGGTGGCTTTCCGCCTTCATCCCTTCTAACCTGGCCAACGAAACATCTTTCAAGACTACGGAGCGAAAAAGTTCATCGAAGGATTCGGTGATTTTCCAAACGTATAGTTGTGTTGTTTCGTTTAAAGCTTTGATTTTTAGTAACGGCATGGGTATTTTTAAATTATCTCTTTGTTTTTCAGAAAATTAAGCGCTTAAACAAACCCTAAAAAAATAAAAAAGGCTTTTTTAATTCTTTTCTATTCCGTAATTTTGCGCAACATTTTAAAAAAACAAATATACACAATAGATGAGTACACAAACATTACCTTATGTAGCTTACAAAGTTAAAGATATCAACTTGGCAGCTTGGGGAAGAAAAGAAATCGAATTGGCGGAAGCTGAAATGCCGGGATTAATGGCGCTTCGTGCGGAATATGGTGCGAGTCAACCTTTAAAAGGCGCACGTATTGCAGGATGTCTTCATATGACTATTCAAACTGCTGTTTTGATTGAAACCTTAATTGCACTAGGAGCAGAAGTTACTTGGTCTTCTTGTAACATTTTCTCCACACAGGATCAGGCTGCTGCTGCGATTGCTGCTGCCGGAATTCAAGTATATGCTTGGAAAGGTTTAGATGAAGAATCTTTTGACTGGTGTATTGAGCAGACTTTATTCTTTGGTGAAGACAGAAAACCACTAAACATGATATTAGATGACGGTGGCGATTTAACCAATATGGTTTTCGACCGTTACCCTGAGTTGATTCCGGGGATAAAAGGTTTGTCTGAAGAAACTACTACCGGTGTTCACAGATTATACGAAAGAATGAAAAACGGTACATTATTTATGCCGGCTATCAACGTAAATGACTCGGTTACCAAATCTAAATTTGACAACAAATACGGTTGTAAAGAATCAGCAGTTGATGCGGTTCGTCGTGCTACCGACATCATGTTGGCCGGAAAAAGAGTAGTAGTTTGTGGTTACGGTGACGTTGGTAAAGGAACAGCCGCTTCTTTCAGAGGTGCCGGTTCTATAGTTACGGTTACAGAAATCGACCCAATCTGTGCTTTACAAGCTGCTATGGACGGATTTGAAGTGAAAAAATTAGACACTGTAATAAGCAATGCTGATATTGTTATCACTACTACCGGAAACAAAGACATCGTAGTGGGAAGACACTTCGAGGCGATGAAAGACAAAACAATCGTATGTAACATTGGTCACTTTGACAACGAAATTGATATGGCTTGGTTGAACCAAAACCACGGCAACACCAAAGTAGAAATCAAACCTCAAGTAGACAAATACAACGTAAACGGGAATGATATTTTAATTTTGGCTGAAGGTCGTTTGGTGAACTTAGGTTGTGCTACAGGTCACCCAAGTTTTGTAATGAGTAACTCATTCACCAACCAAACTTTGGCTCAAATTGAATTATGGACTAACAGTGCTGCTTACAACAATGAAGTTTATATGTTACCTAAACATTTAGATGAAAAAGTAGCAGCTTTACACTTGGCTAAATTAGGCGTTGAATTGGAAACTTTAAACGAAGAACAAGCTGCGTATATTGGCGTGGAAGTTCAAGGGCCTTTCAAACCTGAATATTACAGATATTAATAGCTGACAGCTTTTAGCTAATAGCTTAAAAACCCTTGCAGAAAAGCAAGGGTTTTTTTATTTGCTGAAACAAAGACCAATCCTAATTAGCCCCGATTGGAGCGGCGCCTGCCTGCCGGCAGGCAGGCGAAGTATAGCGGAAAGCGGGAACATGGAAACCAAATATACCCGAACCGTTCGCTCCATAAACAAAAAACCCGCTCATTGCTGAACGGGTTTTGTATTTTGATAAGAGTTTGTTCTTATGCCTCGAATGGAAGGATAGACACAAATGATTTGTTGTCTCCTTTTTTCTGGAATTTCACAATTCCGTCAACTTTTGCATGTAAAGTGTGATCTTTACTCATGTAAACGTTTTCACCCGGATTATGTTTTGAACCTCTTTGTCTAACGATGATATTACCAGCAATTGCAGCTTGACCACCATAAATCTTAACGCCTAAACGTTTCGATTCTGATTCTCTACCATTTTTAGAACTACCGACACCTTTCTTGTGAGCCATGACGTTTTAGTTTTTAAATGTTAATTATTCTTCTGTAGTTTCCGCTTTTTTTGCTTTCGGAGCTTTTGGCTCTGCTGCTTTTTCAGCTTTTGGTTCTGCAGCTTTAGCTGCTTTTTTAGAACCAGTTGCACTGATTCCTTCAATTACAATTTGAGTAAGATACTGACGGTGTCCGTTTCTTTTCTTGAATCCTTTTCTTCTTTTCTTTTTGAAAACGATTACTTTGTCTCCTTTTAAGTGTTGTAACACTTTGGCTTCTACTGAAGCACCTTCTATAGCTGGGGCGCCTAAAGTAATGTTACCATTATCGTCTAATAAAAGAACTTTGTCAAAAGAAACTTTTGAACCTTCTTCATTAGCCAAACGGTGAACATAAACCTTTAAGTCTTTGCTTACTTTAAATTGTTGCCCTGCTATCTCTACGATTGCGTACATAACAATGATGTTTAATTAATTTTTAAGTGCGCAAATATACGACTATTTCTTTTACACACAACACTCCGACAAAAAAAGTTCACTCCTATCTTTCAACGAGTTAAATCACTGGCTATAAATTTGATTTATTCTTAAATTTTCGGATAAAAAAAAGTACTTTTGGTGTAACAAAACTAAAGGTTAGTTAACTAACTGAACAATCAACGAAAAAATTTCAATTTTTTATGAAAAAATCATTAATTGCTTTAAGTTCATTGCTTATGCTTGGAGGAACAGCGCATGCTCAAAAGGTTGCTTTTGAAGAATACGATTTACCTAATGGTCTGCATGTAATTTTACACAACGATCCATCTGCACCGGTGGTTATTACTTCGGTAATGTACCATGTAGGTTCTAAAGACGAAAACCCGGAAAGAACAGGTTTTGCTCACTTTTTTGAACACTTATTATTTGAAGGAACCGAAAATATCAAAAGAGGCGAATGGTTCAAAATTGTAACTTCAAACGGAGGAACAAACAATGCCAACACTTCGGAAGACCGCACTTATTACTTCGAAGTTTTCCCTTCCAACAACACCGAATTGGGATTGTGGATGGAATCGGAAAGATTAATGCATCCGGTAATCAACCAAATTGGCGTTGACACTCAAAACGAAGTAGTAAAAGAAGAAAAAAGACTTCGCGTAGACAACCAACCTTATGGTCAATTGATTGCGGAGGTGAAAAAAAACATGTTTAAAGTTCACCCATACCGTTGGGCTCCAATCGGTTCAATGGCACATTTAGACGCTGCTACTTTAGAAGAATTTCAAGCGTTTAACAAAAAATTCTATACGCCTAACAATGCGGTTTTAGTTGTTGCAGGTCAAATTGACATTGCACAAACGAAAGTATGGATTGAAAAATATTTTGGTCCAATCCCAAGAGGTGTTGAAATCAAAAAAGAAACTTTTGTTGAAGCGCCAATCACTGAAACTATTAAGGCAAGATATGAAGACCCTAACATCCAAAAAGAAATGGTTGTGGCTTCTTACAGAACACCTTCTATGAAAACTCGTGACGCCAGAGTTTTGGATATGATTTCTACTTATTTGAGCAATGGAAAAAGTTCAAAATTGTACAAGAAAATTGTAGACGATAAAAAAATGGCCTTACAAGTAGGCGCTTTTAACTACAGCCAAGAAGATTACGGTCAGTATATTTTATACGGAATGCCGCAAGGCGAAAATACTTCAGCTGATTTAATTCGTGAAATTGATGAAGAAATTGTAAAACTTCAAACCGAATTAATCACCGAGAAAGACTATCAAAAACTACAAAATATTTACGAAAGTAATTATGTAGACAACAATGCGAGCGTTGAAGGTGTTGCTGAAAACTTAGCGACCTACTATTTGTTGTATGGCGATGTAAACTTGATTAACACCGAAATCGAAATGTACCGTACTATCACTCGTGAAGAAATCAGAGATGCCGCTAAAAAGTATTTAAACCCTAATCAACGTTTGATTTTGGATTATGTACCGGCCAAAGACAAAGCTCAAAACTAAGACTCAAAGTATCATGAAAAAAACAATTATAGTATTATCAAGCTTGTTTTTAACTTTAACTATGCAAGCACAAGACAGAACCCAACCTAAACCGGGTCCGGCACCAACCATCAACATCAAAAAACCGGAAACTTTCTCTTTGCCTAACGGTTTGAAAGTTTTGGTGGTTGAAAACCACAAGTTACCTCGAGTATCTTTCAACTTAACAATCGACAACACTCCTTATGCTGAGGGCAACAAAAAAGGAGTAGACGATTTAACCAGCAGCTTAATCGGAAACGGTTCTACCAAAACTCCAAAAGATGCTTTTAATGAAGAAATTGATTTTCTTGGTGCTAATATTAACTTCTTTTCTTCCGGAGCTTCTGCCAGTGGTTTGTCAAAACATTCCAAAAGAATTTTAGAATTGATGGCCGAAGGGGCTTTGATGCCCAACTTCACTCAAGAAGAATTTGACAAAGAAAGAGATAAATTAATCGAAGGCTTAAAAACCCAAGAAAAAAGTGTTACCGCTGTAGCCGGAAGAGTAGAAAGAGTTTTAGCTTATGGTAAAAATCATCCTGCCGGTGAATACCTGTCTGAAGAAACCATCAACAATGTTTCTTTAGCTGACGTTAAAGCAAACTACAGCACTTATTTCGTTCCTGAAAATGCTTACCTAGTAGTAGTTGGTGATGTTAAAACCAAAGACGTAAAGAAAATGGTAACAAAATTATTCGGTTCTTGGACTAAAGCTATGGCTCCGAGATTAGAATATTCAAACCCAACCAATGTTCAATATTCTCAAATTAACTTTGTGGATATGCCCAACGCGGTTCAATCTGAAATCACTATTTTAAATACTGTGAATTTAAAAATGGGTGATCCCGATTTTTTCCCGGTAATCTTGGCTAACCAAGTTTTTGGTGGCGATTTCAACAGTTATTTGAACATGAATTTGAGAGAAAAACACGGCTGGACTTACGGTGCACGCTCAAGTGTTGGTTTCGACAAAAACATGTACAGTACATTCAAAGCCAACACTCAAGTTAGAAATGCAGTAACTGACAGTGCTGTTGTAGAAGCATTAAATGAATTGAAAAAAATAAGAACTGAAAGAGTAGCAGATGACGTTTTAAATAACGTTAAAGCAGGATATGTTGGTCGTTTTGTAATGCAAGTTGAAAAACCGGCTACTGTAGCTCGTTATGCTTTAAATATCGAAACAGAAGGTTTACCGGCTGATTTCTATGAAAACTATATCAAAAACATTAATGCAGTTACTCCAGAAGATATTCAAAGAGTAGCAAACAAATATTTCTTAGCCGATAACTTAAGAATTTTGGTGGTTGGAAAAGCTTCTGAAGTACTAACGGGATTGGAAAACTTAAAAATTCCAATCTTCTATTTTGATAAATTTGGTGTTCCAACCGAAAAACCGGCTATGAAAAAACCGGTTCCTGCCGGCGTAACTGTAAAAACAGTGGTTGATGCTTACATCAATGCTATTGGTGGAGAAAAAGCAGTTAAATCGGTAAAATCTATAGCTTCTGTTGGTTCGACTAAAATTCCTCAAGCGCCAATGCCTTTGTCTTATAATTCAAAAATTGATTCAAAAGGCCGAATGATGATTGAGTTGTCTATGGCCGGTATGGGTTCATTGATGAAACAAGTTATCAATGGCGATTCTGGCTACATGATGCAACAAGGGCAGAAAAAAGTTTTAGAAGGTGAAGACTTGGCTAAAATGAAAGAAAGTGCCGTGATGTTCAACGAAACATTATTGCCAACCAAAGCCGGAGTAACAGTTACCGGCATAGAACCAATGAATGGAAGCGATGCTTACACCGTTGTTGATGGTGATACAACACATTATTTTGATGTGAAAACCGGTTTAAAAACAGCTGAAGCTACTACAGAAGAACAAGGTGGACAAAAAGTAACCCGAGTAACTTCTTACAACGATTACAGAGATGTAAAAGGAGTTAAAGTACCTTTCAATACTGTCATGAATGTTGGTTTCGAATTAGACATCAAAATGTCTGAAGTTAAAATCAACGAAGGCGTTTTAGATGCTGATTTTCAATAATTGAAATTATATAAATTAAGAGAAAGACCGTTAGCAATAGCGGTCTTTTTTGTTTTATATCAATCCTAAAAAAAAAAATTATATGAATTAAAAATCTGTTATTTGAAATTTGCTTTCTGCCTTCTATTTTTTACTCGAAAGATAAACCCCAATCAAAATAATAAAGGCACCAATAAACTGAACCGGAGTCAGCATTTCATTGTCTAACAATCCCCAAAAGAACGCCACTACCGGAATGAGATAAGTAACCGAAGTGGCAAAAACCGGTGAAGAAATCTGTATGAGCTTATAAAAAAGCACATTGGCAATTCCGGTTCCGATGATGCCTAAAACCGCTACAAACATCATGGCGTGCTGAACTTCTTTTGAAGAAACTACCGAAAAGAAATCAGTAAAAGATAAGATAATTAAAGCCGGAAACAGCATCACCAAAAAGTTCCCGACCGTGATGGTCAAAGGTTTTAAATCGGATAAATATTTTTTGATGAAATTCACATTCATAGCATAACAAATCGAAGCCATCAACACCAATATCGTATACCAATAATTCTGATTCGGATGATGCGAAGCGCCATTAAAAATTAGCAACATCGTTCCGGCAAAACCAATTACAACGCCTATGATTTGGGTTCGTTTAAAATCTAACCCAAAAACAACAGCGCCCAAAATCAAAGTGTTTAAAGGTGTCAATGAATTGAGTATAGAACTCACCGAACTACTGATTTGGGTTTGCGCTATGGCAAAAAGATAAGCCGGAATAAAAGTGCCGAATAGTGACGTGAGCGCAATAAATTTCCACTTGTGCAGCGGAATCGTCATCAAGTTTTTAAACCCTATCAGCAAAAGAAACAAAGCGCAGAATATAATTCGCAACGAACCCAACTGAAACGGATTCAAACTTACCAATCCTTTTTTGATCAAAATAAAGGAACTCCCCCAAATTAGGGCAAGTACAATTAAAATAATCCATTTAAACTGTGGCGACTTCATATGCAATTATCTGACTTCAAATTTTGTAATTATTTTAAGAATAATAACTTTAATTTTTATTTATTTTTGTCCACACAAACAAGCAATTAAGAATTAAAAATACAAACACCATGAATTTCACCAAATCATTAGTAACCTTGGGTATTGCCTCGACCATGCTTTTCAGCTGCAAAGATACCGCAAGTAAACCTGCCACTGATGACAACAAGCAAGAAGTTACGGCAAACGAACAAAAAACTCCTGCAGTAGCGGCCAAACCCGAAACGGCAAGTTTTAAAATAGAAGGAATGACTTGTTCTATGGGTTGTGCCAAAACCATTGAAAAAGAATTAGCGGAAATGAACGGCGTACAAAAAGCAACGGTAGATTTTGACAAAAAAGAAGCCACAGTCGAATTTGATGCCGCAGTTTTAACTCCGGAAAAATTATTCGCAACGGTAGAAGCTACCGGTGACGGAACAACTTATAAAGTAGTTGCTGCAAAATAATATCACATTAAATTATACTAAAAAGGAACTCAATTGAGTTCCTTTTTTTATTTAGCTTCGCTCTATTTGGCCTAACGGTCTCGGGTCCATTGGATGGTTTCCATTAATTGCTGCATGTCGTTTTTGATGTAATCTGCCGCCGGCATAATCGAGTCAAAATTAGGTTTGGCATAAAAATAAACCGAACCGGTGACAAAATGTTTAGTACTATCCGTGGCATAAAACTGGGCATTGGTTGCTGCATTTCCCCTAACTTGATAAAACATTCCGTATACTTTCTTATCAGGATTAATATAAGGTTGTTCCAAAATATCATCGGCTTTGATTACGTGTTCATAGGTTAATTTTTGCGCATCTCTCAACAATTTATTGATGTCGCCGTTTACCGTTTTATACGTCAAATAAATGGTTGCTTTCATTTTTGGATAATTGATAGAGAAACCACAATTTTTATCTTCTTTGATTATGGCATCCTCATTGATATCAAAAGCAACCGGACAATGATTACTAAATGAGACATATTGCGCTACCGGATAATCCAATCGCAATTGGCTGGCCGGTTTTGGTATCGCATCATCTTTACAACCTGTAAAACTCAATAGCAAAACCACCGTTAAAAAACCTATTATTTTATTTGTCATTATTTATTTATTCAAGCGTTACTTTTAGTTGTTTAATCCTTTTTTTGTCGACGGTTTCTATCGTAAATAGTACTCCTGAGAAATGAATTTTTTGCCCTTTTTTCGGAAAATTTCCGAGTATTTCTAAGATGAATCCGGCCAAAGTTTCTGCTTCACCTTTTCGTTCTTCAAATGCTTCTTCATCTACGGCTACAATTCGGTAGAAGTCTTTGAGATTGATTTTGCCTTCAAAGAGGAAATTCTTGTCGTCAATTTGGGAAAAATTAATATTTTCATCATCAAATTCATCCGAAATATCGCCGACAATTTCTTCGATTATATCTTCCAAAGAAACCAAACCCGAGGTTCCGCCGTATTCATCAACCACTATCGCTAAATGACTTTTCATCCGTTGGAAATCTTTGAGCAAATCATCGAGTTTTTTATTCTCAGGCACAAAAAACGGTTCGCGCATTAATGGGTTCCAATCAAATTCTTTTTTATGAATATGCGGAATCAAATCTTTGACAAAGAGTATGCCTTCAATTTGGTCAATGCTTTCTCGGTAAATCGGAATTCGAGAATAACCTTTGTCTACAATTTTAGGATAAATATCAACAAAGGTTTCTTCAATTTCGAGTGCAAATATATCAATTCTCGGACTCATCACCTGCTTGGTATCGGTGTTTCCGAAAGAAACAATACCTTCCAAAATTTTCTGTTCGTCAGAAGTAGTGTCATCTGTAGAAGTCATTTCCAAAGCTTGTGACAATTGGTCTACCGAAATATTGCTTTTTTGCCTTCCCAATTTATCGTGTAAATAATTTGAAACCGAACGCATCGGCAAACTAACCGGCGAAAGCAATTGGTCTAAAACATACAAGGGTTGCGCCATGCAAATGGCAAATTTCACATTGTTCCGACTGGCATAAACTTTGGGCAACACTTCCCCGAAAAGCAAGATTAAAAAAGTAATCAGTACAACCTCAACCCCAAACTTAAGGAAAGGCGATTGAATAGAAGCAAAAAGCGAATTACCCACAAATGAAAAAATAATAACCACGCCAATATTGACAAAGTTGTTGGCCAATAATAAGGTCGCCAATAATTTTTTAGGCCGCTGTAAAAGTTTGGAGATTAAATTTGCCTTTCTTTGGTTTTCGGCTGCTAACTTACTCAAGTCATTTTGGGAAAGAGAAAACAAAGCTACTTCTGATGCCGAAACCATAGCTGAACAAAACAGCAAAAGGAAAATTCCAAAACTTCCAAAAAGCAGGTTAGTGTCTAAAGTATCGAGAAAAGATAAACTGGGCTCGGGGTCCAATGGCTTAAAGGTTAGTTAAACAATATCAAAACGGCAAATCATTTTCGGGACTTGCTGTGTTTGGTGCTTCAAACGATGCCGGTTTTGGCTCTAAATTTTGTGGTGGTTTTACACCATCTACTTCTTTTTTGGTGGTTAAAAAAGTAAACTCGGTAACCTGTATTTCTGTGGTATATTTTGTAGTTCCGTCTTCAGCTTGCCATTGGCGCGACTTGATTCTGCCTTCAATGTAAATTTTATCGCCTTTGGATAAATATTTTTCACAAATTTCGGCGGCTTTGTTTCTGACTACTAAATTGTGCCATTCCGTAGAGGTAATTTTTTCGTTGGTTTGCTTGTTAATGTAAACCTCGTTAGTGGCCAAAGGAAAACGACCAATACAATTACCTCCTTCAAAATAGTGCATCTTTACTTCATCACCTAAGTGACCTATCAGCATAACTTTATTTAATGTCCCGTTCATCTTTCAGCGATTTGTTTTATTCCTCTCTAATCCATAGAATCATGAAGTACCTTGAGTCCTTCAAATTTACAATTTTTTTTGAAAATCAAAACCTTTCTTTTTCAATAAAATTATAAATAACAATCGGAAACGGCATTTTTTTAGCTGATTCCCAGTCAATTCCTTTTTCAAGCTTTCCTTTCACAACTATTTTCCAGAAATTGATATTCAAATGTTGGTGGGTCAATTTATGAACCGTGGTTTCCGAATTGTACCAATGGATATTGAGCACTTTATTGGTTACAAATGGTTGGTTTTGCATCAATTCCAACAGCGCTGTCTCGGTCAATTCCTTTTCGGTTTCCAACAACGGAAACTCGTATAAGTTGTACCAAATGCCCTTTTGAGTTCGTTTTTGCAATAAAGTGTTGGTGTTTTCATCCAAAAAAACTAAGTAATTAAAATAGCGTGTTCTTACTTTTGTTTTTTTCGATTTCACCGGAAGCGACGCTACTTTCTTCTTTTGCAAAGCGAGGCAACTATTGCTAAAAATACAATTTCCGCAATCCGGATTTTTCGGCACACATTGTAAGGCACCAAACTCCATGATGGCTTGGTTGAACAAATTGGCTTCGCCTTGAGGTAGTAACTCAGCCGCTAGTTTGGTAAATTCTTTTTTAGCTCCGGATGAAGCAATATCGGTTTCCACGTCGAAGTAGCGCGACAAAACTCGGTACACATTTCCGTCAACCACCGGAACGCTTTCATTATAGGAGAACGAAGCAATGGCGGCAGCGGTATATTCGCCTATGCCTTTTAGTTTTAATAATTCGGCATACGTTCTCGGGAATTCTCCGTTGAATTCAAACGCAACTTGTTGGGCTGTTTTGTGTAAATTTCTAGCCCGAGAATAGTATCCTAATCCTTGCCAAAGTTTCAGCACTTCTTCTTCGGTAGCATTTGCTAAATCAAAAACTGTTGGGAACGCTTTGGTGAAACGCAAAAAATAAGGCAATCCTTGCGCAACTCTGGTTTGCTGCAACATGATTTCGGACAACCATATAAAGTACGGATTCACGGTATTTCGCCAAGGCAAATCGCGTTTGTTTTGTAAATACCAAAGGATTAATGATTTAGAGAAATTCATAGCGGAATTTAGGTTTACAAAAATAAATCTTTATGTGATTAAATTTTAATAGATTATGCTTGAAATATTGTTTTTTTAATTCATATATTTGCAACCTCAAAAAATTACACATAATATTAAAATACGAAAGAAAATGACGAAAGCAGATATCGTAGCGAAGATTTCAGAAAAATTAGGTCTTGAAAAAGGAGATGTTCAAGCAACAGTGGAAGCATTTATGGAAGAAGTGAAAACTTCATTAGAAACTGGTGACAATGTTTATTTAAGAGGTTTTGGTAGCTTCATCATCAAAACAAGAGCTGAAAAAACAGGAAGAAACATTTCTAAAAATACTACTATCAAAATTCCTGCTCACAACATTCCGGCATTTAAACCTGCTAAAGTATTTGTAGAATCAGTAAAAACCAATACTGAAGTAGCAGTATAAAAACTTATTTATTAATCACAAAAACACAAGCTTATGCCAAGTGGTAAAAAAAGAAAAAGACATAAGGTAGCGACGCACAAACGTAAAAAAAGAGCGAGAGCTAACCGACACAAAAAGAAAAAGTAGTTCTAAACTACTTTTCTTTTTTTAAAAAAAGTTCATTGAAATCGAAGATTAGACAACTTAGACTGCTTAGACAGTTTAGACAACTTAGATAATCTAAGAAGTCTAACAATCTAACAATCTAACCGTCTAAAATTCACCGGGTAATAAACAATACCTGTTTAAATGTTTAATCCATCCTTACTTTAGCCGTCAGCAAACAGCCTTCAGTAATTAGCCTTTTGGGCTAAAAGCTAAAAGCCAAAAGCTGAACGCTTTTTGTCGGGATAAAAATTTACAACATGAATAAAGAATTAATCATCCGTAGTGGTGACAATGCTGTAGATTTTGCCTTATTAAAAGATGGAAAACTAATTGAATTACACAAACAGGAAGACACAAGCAACTTTCAGGTTGGTGATATTTTTATCGCCAAAATCAGAAAACCAGTTGCCGGTCTAAATGCTGCTTTTGTAAACGTAGGCTTTGAAAAAGATGCCTTTTTACATTACCACGATTTAGGTCCAAACTTGGCTTCTTATTTGAAATTCATAAAACTTGTAAGCGCAGGTAAACTAAAAGATTTCTCCCTAAAAAACTTCCAGTTTGAGAAAGAGATTGATAAAGATGGCACGATATCAGACATTCTGAGTGCCAATCAATCGGTATTAGTACAAGTAGTCAAAGAACCTATTTCCACCAAAGGACCAAGAATCAGCACCGAGCTGTCATTCGCGGGAAGATTTGTAGTTTTAGTTCCGTTTTCTGACCGCGTTTCTATTTCGCAAAAAATAGAATCCAAAGAAGAAAAAGACCGTTTGAAAAAACTAGTGCAATCCATCAAACAAAGAGGTTTCGGGGTTATTGTGAGAACAGTAGCCGAAGGCAAAAGCATAGCCGAATTAGAAAAAGATTTGCAGAACTTAATGAATAGATGGACTGCAATGTGTAAAAAATTACCAACCGCTCATCATCCGTCCAAGATACTGGGAGAGCTGAACAAAGCGTCTTCCATATTGCGAGATGTATTCAATGATACTTTCACGAGTATTCAAACAGATGATGAAGAGTTGTACCAAGAAACAAAGGACTATTTAGCCGAAATAGCGCCCGAGAAACAAAAAATAGTGAAGCTTTACCAGTCGAAAGACGTGCCATTGTTTGAGAAATACCATATTGAGCGACAAATCAAAACTTCATTTGGGCGCACGGTATCCATGAGTAAAGGAGCTTATTTAATTATAGAACACACCGAAGCTTTACACGTTATCGACGTGAACAGCGGCAACCGTTCTAACAAAGCTTCTAACCAAGAAGATACCGCACTCGAAGTGAATATGATTGCCGCTGCCGAAATCGCCAGACAATTGCGTCTGCGAGACATGGGTGGTATTATTGTAGTCGATTTTATCGATATGCAAAATCCGGACAATCGCCAAGTGTTGTTCAACTTCCTTAGAGAAGAAATGAGCGACGACAAAGCCAAACACAAGATCTTACCGCCGAGTAAATTCGGATTAGTCCAAATCACTCGCCAACGCGTAAGACCTGAAGTAAATATAGAGACCCGAGAAGAAAATCCGAACAATTTGAGCGGTGATGTAGATGCACCCATCCAAATTATCGATAAGATTAATTTCTCCCTCGAAAAAATTATCAAAGACCACAGCGGTGTGAAACTTAACGTTCACCCATTCGTGGCAGCATACCTTAAAAAAGGTTTTCCATCATTACGTTCAAAATGGTTTTTTGAACATAAAAAGTGGGTGAAAATCATACCTCGTGACGCTTACACGTATTTAGAATACCATTTCTTTGACAACCAAGGAAATGAAATTAAAGAATAAAGGCTGAATCATTCAGCAAACAAAAACCGCCTTTCATAACGATTGGCGGTTTTTTGTTTTTGTTAGAAGCTAATCCGGCTATACGTTGCAATCTTTTTCGTCAGCACTAAAGGGTCTCAATTATAAACCCGAAAGACGAAAAAGGATTTCCACTGCTATCCGGGCTAGGGTAAACTGCTTACTAAAAGATTCAACCTATAACAATAAAACATCTCAGAAAAATCCCGTTAGGGATTAAATTTGGGTAACAACAATAAACGTGTTTAAAAGAAATCCCGTTGGGGATGATATAATCAAATTGGATCTTTAAAAATATAACGCTCATCATACACAACCTCAAACAATTCTAAAAACTCTAAATATTCCTGTCTAAAACACTTTTTGGCATGATGCTGTTCTTGGCTTTTAATATAATTAATCACATTATTAACCTGAGATTTAGAATAAGAGAACGCACCATAACCTTCTTGCCATTCAAATTTTACTTTGAGAAACTTTCTCTCATTAATCCATTTTGATGAGCTTCCTTTAATATCTTGCATTAAATCCGACAGCGATTGTGTTGGTCGCATCCCAACCAATATGTGGATGTGATCGGGCATTCCGTTAATTACTAGTAATTTGTGTTTGTGATGCTTGATTATTCCGGCCATATATTGGTATAATTCGTCTTTAAAAGATAAATGAATTAATCCGTCGCGGTATTTTACAGCGAAAACAAATTGGATATGAATTTGGGTGTATGTGTTGGCCATTTAATATCATCCCTAACGGGATTTTAATCAATTTTAATTAATATTCTACCAATATTGAATCCCTAACGGGATTTTGTTAAAGCAAAAATAGAAGTATTAAAGCCTTGGCTGTTACAGTTTTTGTGTACTTTTTAAGATGGAAAAGCTATTAAAGATTGTTAACCATTATTAATCCTTAATAATCTCCACCCGTCTCTTAATCTCATTCCCAAATTCATCCGCCACCGTAATATAATGAATCCCGGTTTCGGCAGTAATTTGCATTTCATGAAACGTTTGCGTCGTGCCTTTGTATTCGTTGTCTACGTACCAAAACAACTTGGCTTCTCGGTTGGAATGCGCCACCTTTAAAATCACGGGCTGCACATTACTGTTGAAATCCTTGGCCAAATAAATCTTACTGTTGGTTTTGGGATAAATAAAATCCATGGCGGCTTTTTGGTCTTGCTTACAATCTTCCCGAAATGGTGGCAACGGTTGGTAATCAATATGCAAACTCTTGTAATACCATTCCATCACCGGCGGCAACACAAACCATTTTTTGGAAACAATTTTATCCACATCTTCGCAACTGCTGTTCACTCTGAATTGTTGTGTAACATCCAAATGCACCAATTTGTGATACGGGCAAACGGTTGTTTTCTTGCCTCTTCTCGTGATTAATTGCTTGGTTTTCGGGCAATCGTCTTGGGCTAAATGACCGCTTAGCGAACAAACCTCAGCATATTCCAAATCATTCAACGGCGGTTGGAACCATTTCTTTTTGGGCAACAAATTAAAGACATCAAACAATATCGGTGCAGCACTTCCCACTCCGGTCAATTCAGGTCTGCCTTCACCATTGGCATTGCCAACCCATACGCCAACTACGTAACGAGAATTCGTTCCAATTGCCCAAGCATCGCGGTTCCCGAAACTGGTTCCGGTTTTCCAAGCGAGTTCTAATGACGAATCGTAAAACTTCCAAGCTTCGTCGCCTTCCGGTCGGTTGACTTCCTTCATCGCATTATACGTCAAATAAATCGAACCTGCGCCAAAGATGTTTTTCTGAAAACTGTCTTCGCCATAATCTTGTTCGAAACCGTTGACATAATTCAACTCGGTAAATTCTTGGGTTCGGTATTTTCCGCTCGATTGATTGAAATAATTAATCGTGGAAGACATATTCGCATAGGCGCGACACAAATCCCACAAATTGCTTTCGGCGCCTCCCAAAATCAATGACAATCCGTAATGGTCCGGATGTTGGTTAATGTTTTTGAGTTTTAATTTCTGGGTCAATTCATAAAAATTATGCACGCCATGTTCCTGCAACATCAACACGGATGGAATGTTCAACGAACGCGATAAAGCTCTTTGCGCCGGAACAGCTCCGTCAAACGTTAGGTTAAAATTCTGTGGTGTATAGCCCGAAATTTGCGTGGGAATATCGGCCACCAAGGTATTGGGCAACAATTCGCCTTCATCGAGCATGGAGGCAAATAGCAACGGTTTCAAAATACTACCCGTACTTCGCGGAGCGCCTATGATATCTACATCTTTGTCGTGGTCTTTGTCTGTGGGTGAATTGCCGACATAACTAATCACATTGCGGTTTTGAATATCAATGACCATAATCGCCAAGTTGTGTACTTCGTTTTGTTTGTACTGGTTGTAATACTGAAGCGCGATTTGGTTCACGCGGTTTTGCAACGAAATATCGACGGTGGTTTTGATGCGTTTGCCTTCGTCGGTCTTCGCGATTCTTTGTAGCAAATGAGGCGCAATCTGCGGCAAATTATACGGTTTTTGCGGCAACGGTTCTTTAACCGCCAATTCGTAAGTCAGCTTGTCGATGATTTTTTCGTTGTAGAGTTTGAGCAACAACGTATTGCGTTTTCGCAGCAACTTAATTTGGTTTTTGCCGGGATAAATCAAACTCGGCGCATTGGGTAATACGGCTAAAGTCGCGCTTTCTGCCCAAGACAATTGATACGATTGCACTCCGAAATACCGCCAAGAAGCCATTTCCAATCCAACCACATTACCACCATAAGGCGCATGAGCGGCATACAATTCGAGTATTTTTTCTTTCGAATGACGGAACTCTAATCTTGTGGCCAATATCATTTCGATTCCTTTTTCGAAATACGTTCGCTTTTTGTTTTTGCGCGACAATCGAATGACTTGTTGGGTCAACGTACTACCGCCGCGAACGACTTTCCCTGCGCTTCTGTTTTGCTGAAAGGCTTTCACCATCGCCACAGGATTGAATCCCGGATGATGATAAAAATGTTCGTCTTCAAAATACACGATACATTTTTTAAACTTATCAGGAACACTGTCTTGTGCCGGAAAACGCCATTGCCCATCACGGGCGATTTTGGCCGCCAGCAATTCGCCGTCACTGCTTTCGATGACGGTAGCATAAGGTTCTTCGAATAAAACCCTTGGCAATGAAAAGTAATAGACCAACAACAGTATAAAAAATACCGCCGATTTCTTTGGATTGCTTTTGATGTAAGTTGTGAAGCGTTTCAGTAACGCTTTTAGTTTGGTTTTCACGATGGCAAAAATTCAAATGGTTTTTTCAATAGCCCCGATCGTAGTGGAAATCAAAAATTGGAACGAAGAGCGGGAACACGGTTTCCCTATAATTCCCGAACCTTTCGCTCCTAAATTTATTTTACCACTTCCACCCATTGTCCTTTAGTACGCGCTAAAAACTCGTTGTCGTACATCGCTTCACACTGCAATCCAGGCAAATAGTATTTACCCAAATAAGAAGCATTCAACAAGATTTTGAACTGTCGGGTTTCGGCTGCTTTCAAACTGAAATAGTAATTGGCTCGGTCATCCCGAATGTCGATATAATCGGCTACATTGCTTGTGGCATCACCAAAATCGGTGTAGCGCGTGTTCACAATTTCAAATCCGGATGGCAGAATTTGCGACAAAGCAATGTTTTCCACTCTTTCGTTTTTGCGGTTGGTCAACGTCACTTCAGCATAAAATTCTGTTCCTTGCGCAATTTTGGAAACGCTGATGGCTTTGCCTTTTCGGTCTTTGAACACCACATTAGCGCTCACATTACTTTGCATTGGTTTTTCGCTTCCCACCGGAAGAATCCCGCTATTCAAGACTCGAACAAACAACGTATTCTTTTTGTTGTTTTTAATCGTCACCGAATTGTTGCCCATTTTAACTGCCAAGTTGCGTTGTGCCAAAGTTTTATCGGTTGTAATAACTTCCGGTTTTCCGGCATTGGTATACGAAATGGAAACGCCTTTTGGACCATTCGACTTGGCGAATTTGGCCATCGCATACAATCCGTAAGCGGTTGTTTGTGTACTCATCCATTGTTGGCTCGAAAGGTTTTTGGCCAATTTGGTAGCCATGGCAAACGCTTTTTGTTTTTGGCCTAACAATATCAAGGTTTCTAAAGCCATCGCACGGTTTCTATCGGCTGAACCATAGTAATAATGGTAATAATTGTTGTCTGAAACTTGTTCATCAATAAACGATTTGCTCAGCAACGACATGCCCGCACTATTTTGTTTAACCAAAGCATAACTCGCGGCCAAACGCAATTTGCTTTCGTTAGAAATACCAACAGTTTCTCGCAATCGGTTCATCGAAGCTAAATCGGCCGAACCGGCTAAAGCTAAGGTGTACAAACGATAAGCCTGAGCAAAATCATTGCCTTCTTGTTTTTCAAAGCGCCATTGTTTGGCTTGTTTTTGTTGGTAACTAATCCATTTGGTTTTGAAATTGATAGGCAACACATAGCCTTTTTTCTCCGCTTCAATCAGGAAATGTCCTGCATAAGAAGTTCCCCAATCATCCGTATCGGAGTTCCCCGGCCAATAAGAAAGACCGCCATTCGCTTGTTGGAAATTCCCCAATCGCTGAATTCCGGCCGTGACATTTTTCTGGATTTTTTGTTTGTAGGTCGCATCCAAATCCATAATCTCCGTCAAATACAATTGCGGGAATACCGACGAAGTAGTTTGCTCCACGCAACCGTGAGGATACTGAATCAAATAATCCAATCTTCTGCCGAAATCGACAGTCGGCACCGAGGACACTTCCATCTTCGCTTTGTTGCTGCCGCTTACGCCAAAGGTTTTCCATGAAATGGTTTTCGAACTATTAGGCGGAATGACAATATCGGTAAAGGCATTCGTCACCGGATTTGGATTGGTCACATCAATTTCAACGGTGTAAGTCGATTTTTCTTTACCCGAAGTCGCGATGATGTCTATTTTCCCAATGCCGGTTGTGGCACCGACTTCCAAATTGAAATACGCCATCTTTTCATCCGGTTCGGTGAATTTTACGATTTGGCTCGAGTTGCCTACCACTCTGACACTACTATTGGTTTTGATTTGCAGCGTTACATTTTTGATGTGTTTTTCTGTGGCGAAAAGCGTTACCGGAATGGTTACTTTTTCCGAAGGTGAAATTTTTCTCGGCAACGACGCCAAAATCATCAACGGACTTTTGACTTGCGTGGCTTTTTCGGCCATACCGTAAGCGCTGGTTTTGGCATCAGCCGCCACGACCATAGTTCGCACCGAACCGATGTATTTCGGCAATTTGATTTGGTGGATTTTAGAACCGCCGTTCAATTCAAATGGTCCAAAGTACATTACCACCGGTTTGAAACGATTCGCTTTTTTGGCTTTGCCACCGCCGGCATCGGCATCTCCACCAATACTGAACACTTGGTTGACTTTTCCGCCATAAGCGCCAATCACATCATCATAAATATCCCAAGTTCTTACGCCTAACGCTTCACGGGTATAGAAACTCGTCCAGGCATTAGGGGTTTTAAAACGGGTTAAATCCAACAAACCTTCATCGACTACGGCGATGGTATAAGTCATTCTCTTGCCTTTCTTTTCAGAAACTTTGACATTAACGGTTTGCTCCGGACGCAAGACATCCGGCATAGAAAGTACCGGTTCCAATACTGTATTCTTATCGATTACTTCAATCGGAACGATGCCGTACATTCTGATAGGCGAATCGTTTTTGGTAGAAGCGTGCGGTTGCAATAAGGAAATGTTGATGTACACATTTGGCGCCATGTCACCGGTGATAGGCAATTCAACCGTGGTTTCCCCTTTTTTGGTTTTGGCCCAAATGGTTTTCAATACTTTGGTTCCATTTTCAATAGAAATCATTGCTCTTCCGCCTTCACTCGATGGGAAGAAAATTTTGGCTTTATCGCCAACGGCATAATTGGTTTTATCGGTGGTGAATCGCAACATGGTTGCTGACTCTCCATCAGTACTTCTGCTTTTGGCAGACCACCAAGGCATATCAATGTAAACTCTAACTCCGGTTGCATGACCATCAGTTGGATCAGTTACTCGGATTAAGTAATTGCCCCAATCTTCATCGGGAACCGAAAAGGAGATACTTCCTCTACCGGACGCATCTGTATTAATGTAGAAATTTTTGTATCCAATGGTCGCATTCGAAGTATTATAGTTGGACAAATTATCATTCGAAGCATCCCACCACCAACGCGATTGCAAACGGTAAACGCTAACTTGCAAATTTTTAACTGAACGCGGACGACCGGTTTCACTTACCGTTACGATGTCAAAACGATTGTTTCTGCCGGTTTCAATCATGCCGTATTTATTCGGTTCAGGCGATTTTACGCCGACATAAGTTGGGTAAGGCGAATAAGAAGTCGATGCCACATCGGTACTCACATCGCCGCCGCTTTCATAGACTTTGGTAATAAACGCGGCTTTCAACATTCCCGGAGCCTGACCTTGAATCGTTGGTTTGATGGGAATAGAAGCTCGACCTTGAGCATTGACTTTTCCTGAGAAAATATTGATTTCTTCCGTATAGAAACTTCTAGTTGGATCATCAAAAACATAGTTGGAAAACCCTTTGAAAGTCGTTACCTGTTGGGAGAACTTGGCTTGTACTTCGGTTTTTAAATCTTTAGCCACCGCGCCATGCAACCACAATACTTGAATGTTATTGACGTTTTCTTTGTTGGCCGAAAGTATGGTTTCATTAAAACTGTTTTTAATTTTCAAACGATTCGGTTTGATGGTTTCAATCTTGATGCTTTTGTAAAAACGCGCGCCGCCAATACTGATTACTGCTTCCCAATTTCCGGTAATGTCTTCAGCTTCGGTTGGAATGATGAATTTGTAATGGTTGAGCGCATTCATTTTTTGCACCGCTTCGTAAACGGTTTTGCCGTTCGGGTCGTTCATTTTCAACTTAATCGGATGCGATGCCGGTAGTTTATTAGCATTATCATTTAAAATAAAAGACAAATACACCGTATCGCCAGGACGCCAAACGCCGCGTTCTCCGTAGATGTAACCTTTTAGTCCTTTTTGTAACGTTTCGCCGGAAACATCAAAATTACTCACGGACAAAGACAACTCATCATCAAGTTTTACGTAAGTACTTTGGTCACCATCGCTGACAATGGCGAAATAAGCATATTTCTCCAACCGGAACGAAGCCATACCATCGCTGTCTGTGGTAGAAGAAGCTATTTTTTGTTGTTGGAAATTGTACAAATCCACTTTGGCGCCCGAAACCGCTTTGGTAGAAACGATATCACTCACGGCAACCACAACCGATTTATCGGTACCGCGCTTGGCAATTACTCCTAAATCTGTGGCTAAAATATTGGTCCCGACTTTGGTGTTGTAAAAATAATAATCGGAACACGGATCTTGACTTTCGCGCCATTCGTAGTCTTCTTCGTAGTAGTAATCGTAGCCACTGTTGCTGTAATTCACATCATTTTCATCAACCTCTTCTTCATCTTCACGGTTGTAATAACCCTCTTCGTCTTCTTCATCATCCGGAGTAGTCGAAGAAGTACATCTGTACATCGAATACGCTTTTTTATACGAGAACTCTATGCGGTAAATTGCGCCCGGTTCGGGTTTAATGATTTTAGAAAGGTCCAAAGCATAAGTATTCCACTTGGTGTAATCTATTAGATTGTTTTGTT
Organism: Flavobacterium sp. IMCC34852; assembly: GCF_030643905.1. Taxonomy (NCBI): domain Bacteria; kingdom Pseudomonadati; phylum Bacteroidota; class Flavobacteriia; order Flavobacteriales; family Flavobacteriaceae; genus Flavobacterium; species Flavobacterium rivulicola. Next base: position 299,574 of record NZ_CP121446.1, read on the forward strand.
TTAATTCGATTTTAGTCTTGGCAATGGCTTGTCCCACTTGTCTCAGATTACGCGTTCCGTTGAGCTCATTGTTTTGCAAAAACTGCATGATGTTGTTTTTGTAGATTTTGAAAACCTTTACATCAACGGCATTTAAATTAGCGACTTCAAAATTGATTTTCAAATTATTAGAACTGGGTAAAATGTTACCGCTCTTAAGCAATTTTACACCCGGTTTTACTTGTTCGAACAACAGTTTCTCCGAATAATTATTTTTCATTTTGTTGCCGTAGATGTTTTCAATGCCTTGAAAAACTTCTACTAATTTACTACCGGAAAAACCATCTTGAGTCGACTGAACCGCTTCCACGATCTCTTCAACCGCTGCGGCTGCAGTATCAATGGCTACTGCGGTTGTGTCATATACTTCCTGAACTGCTACCGCTTCAGTTGCAGCACCACGGTCAACTTTGGATTCGGGTTCTTTATTGTAAAACACTTTCAGGACATTACCCATGGTAGCAAACTTCAAATTATTGGTGTTTTCTATCGCTACCAAACCTTTAAAATCTTGGTCTTTTTTAAGCGGGTCGGAAAAATTAATGAGCACCGATTGGTTGTTGGCATCGCCTACTTCAATCTTCAACACTTTGAACTGATTTTTACCCGGAATAGGGAATTTGGCCACGCCTTTTTGGTCGATATCCACATCGTCTCCATCCCAATTGATGATAATTTCACCATCGTCCTCAAAACGTTGGATACTATCGATTATGAATTTGAAATCGGTTGCCGTACTAACTGCTTTATCGAATTTGATTTTGAGTTTTTTGTCGTTTTGAGTGGCTTCGATAATTTTCTGAGCTTCTTCAAAACTTAGATTGTCAGCCGTTTTCAAGTTGCCGTGCAAGTAATACCAATCCCTGCTGTAAGACTGCAAATCTTGGGTATTCACTATAAAATCCTGCTTGATGGTTTTGACCGAAAAATTAAAATCTTTAAGCTCTTTCGGCACTTTATTGGTGATGTCGGATAAATGCAAAGTGATTTGGTACAAGGTGTTTTGTTCCAATTTTTCTTTGGGGATAAAGGCAATCGTGTTGGGAGATAATGCTACTACTTTTCCGCTTACGCTGGGAGAAATGTCGAATAAATCTTCGTCTAATTCCTGATTGGGTTTCCAATCGCTCTTGTTGAAGGCCAATTGGACCCTAAAATCCGAGTTGACCGAGACGAAGCCCGATGAAAATCCTGTAATGTAATCTTTGTAGAGTGAGGGATCTGAATCAAAATCGGAAGCCGATTTTTTAGAACAGGATTGCCATAGTAACATGGCAACAAGCAAACCTAGAATCTTGCTGGTTTTCATCGTTTAAAAAGAGATTATTTGTTAGAACTTATGCCTTGAGAGCCTCTCCTAAATCCCTCTCCAAAGGAGATGGACTTAAAAAATCAGGCTTGTCAATTAGCTTTATAACGTTAAAAATATTAAATTATTATTTACGTCGTAGAATATTTTTAGGAATATTTTTCTTAAACTTTTATTTGCGCTTAGAAGCAAAAAATCGCACCATCAAATCGGAAGCTTCTTGGGCCAAAACCCCTTTAATTACTTGGGTTTTCGGGTGAAGTTGGGTACCTAGATTTTCAAAACCGCGTTGCTCATCCGAAGCACCGAAAACCACTTTTGAAATTTGGCTCCAGTACAACGCACCGGCGCACATTTGACAAGGTTCTAAAGTGACGTATAAAGTACAGCCTTTTAAGTATTTTCCACCGATGAAATTCGCAGCCGAAGTGATGGCTTGCATTTCGGCATGTGCGGTGACATCATGGAGCATTTCGGTGAGATTGTGCGTTCTGGCAATCACTTTATTATCGATTACAATTACGGCTCCGACCGGAATTTCGCCTTTGTCAAAAGCCAATTCGGCTTCCTGCAAAGCTTTCTTCATAAAATACTCATCGGTGAAAGGGTTTTCCATAAAACAAAAATACAATTTCAATTCGTACATTTGTGGCATGTCTAAAAAATTGCTCCAACATATTAATAATCCAGTCGATTTGCGAAAACTAGACGTGGCTCAATTGCCCGAATTGGCGAAAGAGTTGCGCGAGTTTATTATTGATATCGTTTCGGTAAAAGAAGGACATCTCGGTGCGAGTTTGGGCGTAGTCGAATTGACGATTGCTTTGCATTATGTTTTTGATACGCCCAATGATTTATTGGTTTGGGATGTTGGGCATCAAGCTTACGGTCATAAAATTTTGACCGAAAGAAGAAAGAAATTCGATACTAATAGACAATTGGGCGGACTTTCCGGTTTTCCGAAACGCAGCGAAAGTGTGTATGATACTTTTGGCGTAGGCCATTCTTCTACGGCGATTTCTGCGGCATTGGGTATGGCGATTGCGTCCCAATTGAAAGGCGAAAACAAACACCATATAGCCGTTGTAGGCGATGCCTCGATTGCGAGCGGAATGGCGTTTGAAGGTTTGAATCATGCCGGCGTTACCGATGCAGATTTGTTGGTGATTTTAAACGACAATGCTATCGGAATTGACCCAAGCGTTGGTGCATTGAAAAACTATTTGACTGCGGTTAAAGAAGGCAAAAACCCTAAGCAGAACAACATGATTAAGTCGCTGAATATTGATTATTCGGGGCCAATTGACGGTCATGATTTGCCAGCTTTGATTACCGAATTAGAACGACTCAAAAAAGTAAAAGGACCCAAATTTTTACACCTCATAACCACCAAAGGCAAAGGTTTACAAAAGGCCGAAGAAGACCAAGTGAAATACCATGCGCCCGGAAAATTTGATGCTACCACTGGAGAAATTCACAAAACAGCAACGGAAAATCTGGCGCCGAAATTTCAAGATGTATTTGGACTAACCTTAGTAGAATTGGCGAAAACCAACCCGAAAATCATCGGAATCACGCCTGCTATGCCCAGCGGCAGTTCAATGAAATTTATGATGGATGCTTTTCCGAAACGGGCTTTTGATGTGGGAATTGCTGAGCAACACGCCGTAACCCTTTCCGCCGGAATGGCGACGCAAGGCATGGTGGTTTTTTGCAACATTTATTCGACTTTTTTACAACGCGCTTATGACCAGGTAATCCACGATGTGGCTTTGCAAAACCTGCCGGTTATCTTTTGTTTGGACCGAGCGGGATTAGTGGGTGAAGACGGTGCGACGCATCACGGTGTTTTTGATATTGCGTATTTGCGTTGCATTCCGAATATGATGGTTTATGCGCCTAAAGATGAAATCGATTTGCAAAATATACTGTATACCGCTTCTTTGGGATTAAAACATCCGATTGCGATTCGTTATCCGCGTGGTCGTGGGAAAAATGCGGATTGGAAATTCCCTAGCGATTTTCAAAAAATTGAACTTCGGAAAGCGCAGAAGTTGAAAAAAGGCAAAAAAGTAGCCATCTTAACTACCGGAACGATTGCAGATAATGTGACTGCTGCCTTAGCTGATATAGAAGATGATGGTCACTTTGCCCACTATCATTTTGGGTTTATCAAACCTTTGGACGAAAAAAAACTGCACAAAATCTGTGATAAATTCTCCACTATCATTACCGTGGAAGATGGTGTAACAACCGGCGGGTTTGGTAGTGCTATCTTAGAATTTGCGGCCAAAAATGATTATGTCAACGAAATCTTCCTTTGTGGTGTACCCGATTATTTTATCGAACACGGTACGGTGGACGAGCTACAACAATTCTGCAATATTGATGTAGATGGTTTGAAATCGCTTTTTTCTACTTTACTCGAGGAAGAGGAAGAAGATTAAGCCGTAACTATTTTATTCAACTCCACCGCTTTTCCATCGGTTAGCATCGAGATGAAATGACAAATGTGGAGCAATCTTTCGTAGAGACTTTCTTTTTCCAAATGGTGTTTTTCGGGTAAAATCTTCATTAATAACTTATCGTAATTTGTAGCTTTACCGTCATACGTATTGTTATACGCCGTGATGAATTTGTCCAACAAATTATTGATGATTTGGTAACCCGAAAGCTCTTTCTCTATGACTTCTCGGCTTTGGTAAATGTTCTTCACACTTAGCTTGATAATGTCGTCCATTTGGGCTTTGTACTTGCTTTTGTCGGTTAAGGCAAAATGGAATTTCCCCTGTAAAATCGCTTCTTCGTTTTCGATAAACACGCGAACGGCATCGTTGATTAAGTTGCCAATTGCTAACGCACGCAAGTAGCTGATTCGGTCTTCTTTAGTAGTTAAAGTTTGGTATTTCGCCGCGTCAATAGTGTCTTTGACTAACTTGATTAAGTATTCCAACGCATAATCTTCGGAAACCAAACCGAGGTTGATGCCGTCTTCAAAGTCGATAATGGTGTAGCAAATATCATCAGCGGCTTCGACTAAAAACGCTAACGGATGGCGTTCGTAACCGACATCTGCTCCGGTTTTATTGGAAATCATGCCTAATTCTTCGGCGACTTCTTTGAAAAAAGCAACGTCGGATTGGAAGAAACCGTATTTTTTATCGGCGATGTTTTTGGTTGGTTTTTTAGGTAAACTTTCCTTCGGATATTTGGTAAAAGCACCCAATGTGGCGTATGATAAACGCAAACTGCCTTCGATTCCCGGACGCGAACTCGTTAACACGGAAAATCCATTGGCGTTGCCTTCAAAATCGACTAAATCTTGCCATTGTTTGGGCGTCAGTTGGTCTTTGTATTGTTGGCCTTTCCCAATCGCAAAATATTCTCCAATGGCTTTTTCGCCTGAATGTCCGAATGGCGGATTGCCAATATCGTGTGCCAAAGCTGCAGCGGCGACAATTGCCCCGAAATCATTCATGTGATACCCATGGATTTCTTTGAGATACGGGTATTTTTCGATGATTTTTTTGCCGACCAATCTTCCAATAGAACGACCAACAACGGAAACTTCCAAACTGTGGGTTAATCTAGTATGAACGAAATCGGTTTTAGATAACGGAATCACTTGGGTTTTATCTTGCAAACTCCGAAAAGCCGACGAAAAGATGATACGATCGTAATCAACCTCAAAGCCGAGACGCGTGTCGTCTTGTTCGATGCGCAATCTTTTGCCGGTATCGCCTTGGCGTTTTAGAGATAAAAGTTGTTCCCAGGTCATGGTGTTGGTGGTTTGTAGTTTATAGTTTCAGAAGTTAAAGATAGTTTTATTTTATGATTTTCTTCATGCAGACGCTGTTTTCCACACCGATGTATTGCCCGAAGTTTTCGGTGATTTCGTAGCCGAGTTTTTGGTATAAACCAATGGCGTCTTTTTGCATGTATCCGGTTTCGAGTAGGGCAGTTTTATAGCCTTCTTCTTTGGCCCAAAGTTCCAGTTCGGTTAAAATGGCTTTGGCGATACCTTTGCCGCGGTATTCGGGTAAAGTGTACATGCGTTTGATTTCGGCGGTTTCGGAATCATATTCTTTGTAGGCGCCGATACCAACTGCTACTTCATTTTCATAACAAATTAAGGCGTTTTTGAGCAGATTGGTTTTGTTGAATTGGGCATAAAACTCGTGGTCATCACCATCTAGAATTCGCAAATAGGCATCGAGTTGGAGGACTAAAGCTCCAAAATCTTTGTTGTCGGAAGTGGTTCTGACGATTGAAATCATCTTATGCTTCGTTAGTATTTGATTTGGATTGGTAAAACTCCAGCTTTTCTCGCTCTAAGGCTCTTTTATCGACTACATAGGTTTTAGAAATACTGTCGTGCCAACCTTTGGCCGTCGAACCCATGAACAATGATAGTACGAACGGCAACCAATTGAGCGGAATCAATCGGCAAAGGGAACGCACTAAAATCATTTCGTGATTGGGCTTTTCTCCGTTTTCGTTGACTACTACGGTTTGGGTAATCCATTTTCCTACGGTTCTGGCGGTGAATATTTCGAAGACATTGTAATAAAATAGGGTAACACTTGCGGTAAAGGTGTATTGTTGCCAAACATCAATGGCAAAATGATCGAGATAAGCTTTGCCTTCTTGGAGTTCCATTCCGGCGACTATAAAAACCAAAACGATAAAAAGCAATAGCAATTGCATCACGGAATCGATTAGCAAATTGACAAACCTTTGCCCATGAGAAGCCAAAAGCGCTTCGGAAATCAGGTATGGCTTTCGTAGATTTTGTTCCATACGGTTATTCTTTTTCGTTGGCCAAAAAGAAATTTCTGGATTTCTTTGGGTATTGGTTGTAGCTTTTATCGCTTGGATTGGCGATGACCGATTTGATGTTGATTTCGTCTCCGACTTTAAAATTCGCTTCGGTGTATTGATAATCCAATAAATATTCGCCACAGAAATAATTGCCGTTTTCGTCTTTTTGGATGATTCCTGTGTAAACTCCTTTTTTTTGTTTTGACATGATTTTTTATTTTACCGAAAGTTCTTCTTTTTACTATTCGCTAGCCCCGATTGGAGCTGGCTACCGTGTAGCGCGGAAAGCGGGAAACAGCTCCTAAAAATACTAAAAAAACAGCTATCAATTGACAGCTGTTTTTCTTTGATCTTTATTCCGTGTTTTAATTACGACCCACACATTTCGCAGTCGTCTCCACCGTTGCCGGCGGCATTGCGTGCACGTTCTACCATAGCGGCAAAATCTTCAGCGGTCATTTCTCCGTTTTCGGTTGGTGCCACTACTTCAACGCCTACTGCTTCCGGTTCGGCTAAGATAGGTTCGGCTTTTTTATCGTTGTTCAAAGTGAACTTGATAGCATCTACTGCTGCTTTGGTTCTTAGGTAATACATACCGGTTTTCAAGCCGCTTTTCCAAGCGTAGAAGTGCATTGACGTTAGTTTCGCATAGTTGGCATCTTGCATGAACAAGTTTAACGATTGCGATTGGTCGATAAAATATCCTCTGTGTCTTGACATATCGATAATGTCTTTCATCGACATTTCCCAAACGGTTTTGTAAAGTTCTTTTAAGTCGGCAGGAATACGCTCAATGTGTTGTACGGAACCGTTGTGACGCATGATTTCCTGTTTCAACTCTTCATTCCAAAGTCCGCGTTTTACTAGGTCTTCCAACAAGTGTTTGTTCACCACGATAAACTCACCCGACAATACACGACGGGTGTAAATGTTGGAAGTGTAAGGTTCGAAAGCTTCGTTGTTTCCAAGGATTTGTGACGTAGAAGCCGTTGGCATTGGCGCCATCAACAAGGAGTTTCTCACCCCGTGTTTTACCACTTCTTTGCGCAAGCTTGCCCAATCCCAACGACCGGATAATTCTTCGTCTTTGATGTTCCAAAGGTTGTGTTGGAACAAACCTTCTGAAATTGGTGAGCCTTTAAAGCTTGAGTATGGTCCTTCTTCTTTGGCCATTTCCATCGACGCGGTTACGGCGGCAAAGTACATGGTTTCGAAGATGTCTTGGTTTAATTGTTTGGCTTCATCGCTGGTGAATGGCATTCTCAACAAAATAAACGCATCGGCCAAACCTTGTACACCCAATCCCACCGGACGATGACGCATATTAGAGTTTTCAGCTTCTTTAACCGGATAGTAATTGCGGTCGATTACTTTGTTTAAGTTGCGCGTTACGCGTTTGGTTACGTTGAATAACAATTCGTGGTCGAATTTGTTGTTGTTGACAAACATTGGCAACGAAATAGAAGCCAAGTTACAAACCGCAATTTCGTCCTCGGAAGTGTACTCCATGATTTCGGTACACAAGTTAGACGAGCGAATGGTTCCCAAATTCTTTTGGTTGGATTTGCGGTTCGCGGCATCTTTGTACAACATGTATGGTGTTCCGGTTTCGATTTGCGACTCTAGGATTTTCTCCCAAAGCTCGCGAGCTTTTACCGTTTTTCTGCCTTTGCCTTGTGCTTCGTAAGAAGTGTATAAAGCTTCGAACTCGTCCCCGTAAACGTCGTACAAGCCCGGACATTCGTTTGGACACATTAAGGTCCAATGCGCATCTTCTTCAACACGTTTCATGAACAAATCTGACGTCCACATCGCGAAGAACAAATCTCGTGCACGCATTTCTTCTTTTCCGGTGTTCTTTTTCAAGTCGAGGAATTCAAAGATATCCGCATGCCAAGTTTCTAAGTAAATGGCAAAACTTCCTTTTCTTTTGCCACCGCCTTGGTCTACGTAACGAGCGGTGTCGTTGAACACGCGCAACATCGGAACGATACCGTTGGAAGTTCCGTTTGTGCCTCTGATGTAAGAACCGGTGGCACGAACGTTATGAATAGACAAACCGATTCCTCCGGCTGATTGCGAGATTTTCGCAGTGTTTTTTAATGTATCGTAAATACCATCGATGCTGTCATCTTTCATAGATAACAAGAAACAAGACGACATTTGCGGTTTTGGCGTTCCGGCGTTGAATAACGTTGGCGTGGCATGGGTAAAGAACTTCTTCGACATTAAGTCGTAAGTTTCAATTACTGCATCCAAATCGTTTAAGTGAATCCCAACAGAAACACGCATTAACATGTGTTGCGGACGCTCTACGATTTTGCCGTTGATTTTTAGCAAATACGAACGCTCTAAAGTTTTGAAACCGAAATAATCGTAATTGAAATCGCGGTTGTATATGATATGAGAGTTTAAGAACTCGGCATTTTCTTGGATAACTTGGTGTACTTCTTCTGAAAGTAACGGTGCGGGTTGGTTGGTTCTTGGATTAACATAATGGAACATTTCATTCATCGTTTCCGAGAATGATTTGTTGGTGTTTTTATGTAAGTTGGAAATAGCAATACGAGCCGCTAATTGGGCATAATCCGGATGGGTTACGGTCATGGAGGCTGCGGTTTCGGCAGCTAGGTTGTCTAATTCTGAAGTGGTTACTCCGTCGTACAATCCTTCGATAACTTTCATCGCTACTTTTACAGCGTCTACCAATTCATTCAAACCATAGCATAGTTTTTTAATTCTATCCGTGATTTTGTCAAACATTACCGGTTCTTTGTGACCGTCTCTTTTTACTACGTACATACTTGTTTTGTTTTGTGAAATAGAGAATCCCTTCGCTACTTCGAGTTACTTGTTTTGTTTTGTTAATCCCTTAACTTGCAGAAGAATCTTCTGCGGTTTTATGAGAAGCTAATCCGGCTGTCCGCTGTATCTTTTTATCTCGTTTGAGAACGAGATAAAAAGGATGCCACTTCCATCCGGGCTAGGCGACTGCATATTTTAGAAGTCAGCGTCGAAGCTGATTTTTTGATCTTCGGTATCTTTTGACATTACGCCGGCTTTTTGGTATTCGGCCACGCGCTTTTCAAAGAAATTGGTCTTTCCTTGTAGCGAAATCATATCCATGAAATCGAAAGGATTGTTAGAGTTGTAGACTCTTTTGCAACCCAATTCTACTAGTAATCTGTCGGCTACAAACTCTAGGTATTGTGTCATTAAATTGGCATTCATCCCGATTAAACTTACCGGAAGTGATTCGGTGATGAATTCTCTTTCGATGGTCAAAGCGTCGGTAATGATTTCGGTGATTCTGGCTTTGGATACTTTATGCACTAAATGGTGGTTGTGTAAATGCACGGCAAAGTCGCAGTGAACGCCTTCGTCACGGGAAATTAATTCGTTAGAGAACGTCAAGCCCGGCATTAATCCGCGTTTTTTCAACCAAAAAATAGAACAGAATGCTCCTGAAAAGAAGATTCCTTCCACGGCGGCAAAAGCGATTAATCTTTCGGCGAACGAATCGGAACCAATCCATTTCAAAGCCCAATCGGCTTTTTTCTTTACAGCAGGAAATACTTCGATAGCGTTGAATAATTGTGCTTTTTCGGCTTCATCTTTTACATAAGTATCAATCAGCAACGAATAGGTTTCGCTGTGGATGTTTTCCATCATGATTTGGAAACCGTAGAAAAACTTGGCTTCAGGATATTGTACTTCGTTGACGAAATTTTCGGCTAGATTTTCATTTACAATTCCGTCAGAAGCGGCGAAGAAAGCCAATATGTGTTTGATGAAATACTTTTCATCGGCATTCAACTTATTATTCCAATCGGATAAATCTTGGTGCAAATCGATTTCTTCGGCAGTCCAAAAACTAGCTTCCATTTTTTTGTACCAATCCCAAATATCATGATGTTTGATAGGGAAAATCACGAAGCGGTTTTTGTTTTCTTGTAAAATTGGTTCGATAGTTGCCATTTTTGAATTGTTTTTTTGAATTATTGGGGAGATTTTTTTCGAAATCTGTCTGTTACAAAGATTGTCAAACGAAACGGAAAATGAAAGTCAAACTTATTCACAATCCGCTCTAGTTTTTAACAAACTGAGGTTTTGTTTAACTTTTTTAATCAATTTTCAACTGCTTGATTTTCAGTGTTTTATTTTTTTTTAAATTGTTAAAAAGCCCTAAAACAAAGGAAGTTAAGAATTTACTGATGGCAAAATTTTAACAGTTGAACTCTTCTGAAAATTAATTTTCGACGCTAAAAAAAGAGCGGTTTTTCCGTTGGAAAAACCGCTCTTAGTAAAGTGTACGTTTATTTCTTATTTGTCTTCCGAAATATAGGTTTTATTACCATTAGAGTTGATATAATACTTTCCTCCTCTTGGCCCGGTATACACTTTTTTGCCTTTATAAGTTCCGGTCACCTTGTCTTTAATCTTTTTAGGTGCTTTTTCGTTGGATACTCTTTCTTTGACTTCTTTTTTGGCTTTGGCTTCTGATTTATTGGCAGCGGCTTTGGCTTTTCCGGCGGCTGAACGCTCTTGTCCTCTTTCAGAAGCATTGTTTGATTTAAAACGCTTGTCCGGCGTGCCGTCTTTTTTTAAAGGTACATTTGTTTTTTTATAGCGTTCATCAGGAGTGCCGTCTTTTTTTAGTTTAACGCCCGAAGCTTCTTTTGTTTTAGTTGTTTTAACGGCTTCTGTGATTTTTGGTTTTGTTGTTTTCTCTTGTGCTTTGGTTTTCTTAACCGCATCGGTTACTTTGACTTCCTGAGCAAAAAAGGTATTTGAAAAAACGAACACCATACACAATAAAATTACTTTTTTCATAATGCTTACTTTATTAGTTATTGATTTAAAATTACAAAAAAAATTAAAACAAAAACCATTCCATTTAAAAATATGCTCTTAACTGCACGTTACCGGTATGAATGGTTTGACTCGTTTCTGTTTTTCTGCCTTGGTAATTGATATTGATGTCTAGAAATTGGGTCAAATTCTTTTGCAACAACAATCGCCAAGTTAAGTTTTTGCCCGGCTGCAATCCTTCCAGCATCTGAAAAGCCACGGGTAACAAGGCATCACCAACAAATTTATTGTTATACAAAGAGAATTCCCCATTCATAGTAAACTTCTTTTCACCGGCCAAAGAAAAGGAAGTCCCCAATCGACTTTGCTTTAACTGCTCTCTATTCCCGATTTGATTTTCTTTATTTTGGTATTCATAAAAAACATCCCAACTGGTATTCTTGTTAAACAAATAGGATATTTTAGGATTGATTTGATAGCCTTTAACTTCAAAATTTTTGGCTTCATAATTCTCCGAAAAAAGAGCTGTTCTGGTTGTTTTTGTTCCTAAATTAAACAACCAAGTTTTTTGTACCAAATGCGTATACTGCAATTGATGCGACTTGTTTTCACTTTCCTGCGAACCAACTGAAAGCAAGGTTTGTAATTTGTTTTGGGTGAAAGTATAAGTGGTTGAATGCTTTTGCTTTCCCCTGTTATAAAACAAACTATTCCGAATATTGGTATTGAGTCCCAACAAATTATTGTCTTGGGTTGAAAACGGATTCAGGTCGAAATTATTTCCGTTTCGCAGAATTTTTCGCTCTATTAAATAGGAGGTTTGGTTGTAAAAATAAGACAATACTTTTTTGACCCCTTTGGCATTTTGCCATTGAACCGGATTGAGCGTAAGCGATTGCGAAAATTTATTCTGATGGGTTTTGACAAAAATTTGATTGGGCAAAAATATCCGAACATACCGCGCTTGATCCGGAAACGGTGCGATTTCGAACTCTTGTAACTCCTGAATTCCGTTGTTGTTATAATCATTCCAAGTATAAACCCCTTGTCCCGGTTCTACTTCGAGGTAAGTAAATTCCTGTTGGGCAATAGTGCCCGAAGTCGTCTCGTAGGCTGTGGTAACTTGGGCAAATTGTTTAAAAAATTGAGCATTGTACAACAATCGAGAATTGAGTGACGGCTCGTTTTCTCGAGTATCATCTTCAAATTTTAAATTTCTGTAGTTGACAAACAAAGCCAAATTGGATTTATCGCTTTGAATCAATCTAGACTTTAAATAATAGGATTGCGAGGTGTTTACTTTTTGCAGAAAGCCATTTTGCAAACTGTCATTTACGCGTTGCAAATAACCCAATTCTACATACACTTTGGTACTATCGCCTCGACCTACAAAAGCGCCGTATTCGGTAAATCGTTGGCTCAAAGTTGACAATTGATTCGTGGCTGCTAATCTTTCTTTATTGTCTTCCAAACGCAAAGTTCCACCAATCCAATTCTTTTTAAAATGATATCTGGCTTGCGATTGGTTTCTGATAAAGGTTGACTTTGCATAATCGCCATCGCTGTTTAAAATACTGGTGTTTTGGAGCAAATTCCAATCTTTTAGTTTGAAAAAGCCATTAATTAAATGTCGGTTTCCCGAAAAGCTTTTAGAGAAATCCAACTTTTCGAACTGGTAAGTCAGTTTCCCTTTTTCGGGTAAAGTGAAGTCTAATCCGTTAACCATTAAACTTTGATTGCCTTTGAAAGTGGTCAAATTCCAGTCGCGATTGAACTCTATATTAAACAAACGCTCAATGGTTCGGAAATCTTCTTGTACAAATTGGTAATTTCCAAAAGCATCAACTTGCCATTTTTTGCTCAATAATCTTTGCTTGAAATTTAGTTTTCCGGCGGTGCCTTTATTGTCAGAATCATCAATAGGCGAAAACAAATTTTGGTCGTTATTGCTCACACCTATTTCAAAATCTACCAACGTTTTTTCATTCGGATTGTATTTTCCTAAAACGGTTGCAATTTGTATTTTAGTTGGCGCAACCAAACGGGTTATTGGTTCGTAATTCCCTTGCGGGACGCCGCCTAACGGTTCAACATACTGGTAAATTTTACCGATTGCCGCGGTGTTGGTTAAAATATAATTCCCCTGATTATTCCCTACTAAAGTAAACCTAACATTGTACAATTCGTCATCAGGATTATTAGAATATTCAAAGACTTCGACGGCATTAACGAAGACTTTTTTGTACAAAATTTTATTCTCAGAATAAGTATCCAAATAGGCTGATGGCGCATTCATCAGGTTGACATTGTCACCGGCATTCGCCAAAACAGCGACTTGTTCGGGTGACAAACTTTGTTGCAGCGGTTGATTTTTGACATCATTTTCGGAATACAAATAGCCGCCCAAACTCCAGTTCTTCGAAGTATAATTGGCACCGCCATAAGTCACAAATCGGGTATAACTTCTATCGGAATATTGGTATTCGATGACGATTCGCATTTCGGAAGTAATCGGAAATAATGACGTAAACGTGATTTCTCCGGCATTGTAATCGATGATGTAATCGTTGTTTTCGCCGCGTTTTTTTAAAATTCCGTTGACATAAACGCGTTCCGAACCTGAAATCACCAAGACATACAATTCGCCATTATTGCCTCTTAATTTGTACGGACCTTGATTGCCTTCTTGTCCGGTGAACGCACTTTTGGCATATTGTCCGCGAACCAAAGCTGCCGCGGTAAAGATTTCGGTTTTGTTTTCTTCGCCGCCAAATGTGAATCTCGTGGACAATCCTTGTACTTTTTTATTGAAATTGAGAAAACGCGATTGCCTGTTTTCGAGGAATAAATCGCCGGCGCGAATGTTCCATTTGTCGGTAAATAATTCGATGAAGATTTGGTCAAATTCGTCCAATTTTTGAGAATAACCATTGTCCTGTAACGGAATATTAGAATCCTGTATCGAAGCGCGAAGCGAGACTTTGTCGGAGATTTTTCCGGTGATTTGTAAATCGAGGTTGGACGTTACTGAAGCATTTTGGTTATTGCCAATAGTTACGCCACGAGTGATACTTCCGGAGGTATTCAAACCTTCAAACGGAACGAATTTTTTAACCGAGCGATCAATTTTATACAGATTTCCGGCTTCGTTGGGCACCACTTTACTTTGGTCGTAAATACTGTAGGTTTTGGTTAAATTTTCGGGAAATTTAAAATAACGAACGGTCAAACTGTCTGAAGCAGTAAAGCCGTTTTTGAAAAATAGTTTCCCGGTTTTAAAATCGACTTTATAGAAAGTAGTGTCGATTTCTTTGCCTTCCCGATTCAACAGTTTAAAGAAACTCGGGCTGATACTGACTTTTTCAATAGCAATAGTGTCTTTGGAAACGGTTATTTTTTTGGTTTGGTACAACGATTTGATTTCCTGAGCCGAAAGACCGGAAAAACCGAGAAGTATCAATAATAATAGCCCTTTTTTAAACATATTCTTTATAACGTAAAAATAGGCTTTTTAATATAAAAAAACCGCGAACGCACTATATTTTGAGCATTCGCGGTTTAATTGTTTGTTCTTTCTTTGCTTATTCTTTAGTCACCACTTGCATGGTTTCTCTCGAAATTTGTTTTAGCAAAACAGTTTTGCCTTTTTCTACCATTTCTGCAGCTTCTTTGTTGAAGTGGCGAATGGTATACAAAGACACGTTTTCGTTGTAGGCTACTTTGAATTTTTTAGACAAAATGGCTTTCAATTCATTGAAGTTGCCAAATTTATCTTCCACACTTACTGAAAAACTAATCGCCGAGTTTTGTATCAAACTCACTTTCATTTTGTATTGGTGGAATAAAGCAAATATTTCGCTGATATTTTCTTCCATAATAAAAGAGAAATCGATAGACGATAATGAAATCAATAATTGGTCTCTTTTGACAATATAACAAGGCGTTTGCGGCTCTAAATCTTTCCCTTTGGAAACGCTGGTTCCCGGTAATAGCGGATTGATAAATGATTTTACATGTAACGGAATTTCTTTTTTCTGAAGCGGTTGCAAGGTTTTTGGGTGAATAACCGTAGCGCCGTAAAACGCTAACTCGATGGCTTCACGATAAGAAATTTGATTTAACAAAATCGCGTTTTCAAAGTATCTCGGATCGGCATTCATCACACCCGGAACGTCTTTCCAAATGGTTACGCTTTCTGCATTTAAGCAATACGCAAAAATCGCTGCGGTATAATCGGAACCTTCTCGACCTAAAGTGGTGGTGAAATTATTTTCGTCAGACCCTAAAAATCCTTGCGTGATATTCAACGCTTTTTTCTTAACGCCTTTTGAAATAAACTGTTGGGTTTTTTCCCAATCGACATTGGCATCACGGTAAGTATTGTCGGTTTTGATAAAGTTCCTAACATCAATCCAGTTATTTTTCAAACCGGCTTGCGCAAAATAATGGCTAACAATTGTGGTCGAAAGAATCTCTCCGTAACTCACCACTTGGTCATAGACAAAGTTATAATTTGGTGATTTATTGCTTCGGATAAAGTATTCTAAATCGGCAAAATGACTGTTTACCGCAAAATACACATCGTGCTCTTCGTCTTCGAATAAATCCATCAAAATTTGGTAGTGGTACTTCTTGACTTCTTGTAAAGATGAATGCAATTCATTAGACTTCTCGAAGTAATTTTTGATTACAACTTCTAAAGCATTCGTGGTCTTTCCCATCGCGGAAATTACCAAAAGTGTGTCTTCATGACCTACTTTTTCTAATACACTAAATACGTTTTTAATACCTTCAGCATCTTTAACTGATGCACCCCCAAATTTGAAAATTCTCATTATAAATTAGTTAAATATTCATTTATTCCTTGTTCGTCCATTTGAACAACGTCCCAATCTTCTAAGACTTTCGCCCCCGATTTTTTATAAAATTCTACTGCCGGCGTGTTCCAGTCTAAGACATTCCATTCGATTCTTCGAACGTTGTCTGCTTTTCCTTGTTCCATGATTTTAGTGTACAAGGCTGAGCCCAAACCGGTACCGCGCATTTTTTCTTTGACAATTAAATCCTCCAAATGAATGGTTCTTCCTTTCCAAGTGGAATAGCGGTAATAATACAACGCCATCCCGACAATCTCGTTTTCAACCTCAGCTACAAAAGTGTAAAACAAAGGATTTTCTCCAAAACCATCTCGCTCTAAATCGGCCACGGTTACTACAACCGCATCGGGTTCTTTTTCAAAAACGGCCAATTCTCGGATTAAATCCAGTACGGCTTGCATGTCGGCTTTAGTTCCTTTTCGGATGTTCATTTGGTACAAATTTTTTGCAAAAATACAATTTATAATTTCTTTGCGAAATACATTTTTTCTTTGGCAAATTTAGCGATATTTGCACCCACAACTACAACGATTTCGTAATGGAAGAACGCAACAAAACCTTAGGTGAATTTATCATCGAAAAACAAGAAGAATTTAAGTATTCCTCCGGAGAATTATCCCGAATTATCAACTCCATCCGATTGGCCGCCAAAGTGGTGAATTACAAAGTCAACAAAGCCGGTTTGGTCGATATAGTTGGTGCCGCCGGTGACCAAAATATCCAAGGGGAAGACCAACAAAAACTGGATGTGTATGCCAATGAAGTTTTTATCCAAACCTTAATCAACCGTGAAATTGTTTGTGGCATTGCCTCCGAAGAAAATGACGATTTTATTACCGTTGCCGGTTCCGATAAAACACACAGCAATAAATATGTTGTTTTGATGGATCCGCTTGACGGTTCTTCCAATATAGATGTCAATGTTTCCGTTGGGACAATTTTTTCGGTATTTCGCAGAGTAACGCCGGTTGGAACACCGGTTACTTCTGCCGATTTTTTGCAACCCGGAACCCAGCAAGTGGCCGCCGGTTATGTAATTTACGGCACCTCAACCATGTTAGTCTACACTACCGGTCACGGCGTTAACGGTTTTACTTTGAACCCGGCTATTGGAACCTTTTATTTATCACACCCGAATATGCAGTTTTCAAAAGACGGTAACATTTATTCCATCAACGAAGGCAATTATGTGCATTTCCCGCAAGGCGTAAAAGATTATATCAAATATTGCCAGTTGGAAGAAGGCGACCGACCTTATACTTCTCGTTACATCGGAAGTTTGGTTTCCGATATTCACCGCAACATGATCAAAGGGGGAATTTACATTTACCCAACCAGCATGAAATCGCCTAACGGAAAATTACGTTTACTCTACGAATGCAATCCTATGGCATTCATTGCCGAACAAGCCGGCGGAAAAGCTTCCGATGGTTTTGGAAGAATCATGGAAATTCAACCCACAGAATTACACCAACGCGTGCCTTTCTTCTGCGGAAGTTATAATATGGTAGAAAAGGCGGAAGAGTTTATGGCGAAGTATGTCTAAGGCAATAGCCAAAAGGCATTAGGCATTAGAAAAATAAAAAAGGCAGGAAAATAAATCATTTCTGCCTTTTTATATTAAAGTTGACTCTTGGACAATGCCATTTGCCTTTTATTTATTCATGTGTGTCATTTCGTAAACATTTGATATTAAGAGGAGGACTGCCGGTGGCAGTCAGGTACACGAACTTTAGTTCGTCATAAAAAAAAGCCTTGATTTCTCAAGGCCTTTCATTACTTATTCATGTGTGTCATTTCGTAAACAAAGGTATCTGAGTCCACATCCATCACCAATAGCGACAATGCTTTGTCAACAATATAAGGCACATTACCCGGAGTAAACCCTAAAGCCAAAGCAAACTTGGTTAAGATTTCTTTTTGTTTTGGTCCTAGAACGTGGTCTGCATAAACCATACGCGATAAATCATACAAACGCTCTAATCTTTGCGCATGTAAATACGGTGGATTGATAGGATATTTTAAAGGATTTTCTAAAATCTCTTCGTATTCTGCTGCGGAAATTTCTAAGCGAACGGCCAATTTATCCAAGAATTCTTTCTCTTCTTTACTCATATCGCCATCGGCTGTAGCCACGCGAACGATTGCTGAAAAATGTCCCTTATTTCTGCTTTTAAACTCGCTATCAAATAAATCTGAAATTGACATAATTTTATGGGTTTTAATACTGCAAATATAAGCCAATTTCCTTTTTTGAAAAACCAATTTCCAAAATGTTTTTCATCGATTTTAGGATTTATTTTTAGGGCTCAATAAAAATTAATTGTAAGTTTACGTTCCAAACAACCAAAACTACAATGTCAGATTTCTGGATATACTTCAATATCGGATTAAAACATGTGCTTGATATTTTTGCCTACGACCATGTTTTATTTCTTTTAGCCTTAACCGTTCCTTACGAATTCAAATCGTGGAAAAGAATTTTAATTCTGGTCTCGCTTTTTACTTTAGGACACACTTTAGCACTATTTCTTTCGGTTTTTAATATCATAACCATCAAGTCAGATATCGTCGAATTCCTTATTCCGATAACCATATTGATTGCCGCTTTGTATAACATAGTCGTTTCGGGTAAATCGAGCAAACATAGCAGTATTACTTTTATTGGCATTGTTACGGTTTTCTTTGGGGTTATTCATGGTTTAGGGTTTTCAAATTATTTCAACACGATTCTTTCCGGTAAACCAACAGACAAACTTTTACCGTTATTCGAGTTTGCGCTTGGGATTGAAGTCGCCCAAATCATAGTCGTAATAGCTGCTTTACTTTTGGCGTACGTAGTTCAAACGCTTTTAAAATTCTCCAAACGCGACTGGGTTTTAATCATTTCCGCCTTTATCGTCGGTGTCGTCATTCCGATGATTTTACAAAGTGAAATTTGGGTTAAATAATTGTTTTAAAGCGAAAGGTTTGGGTATATTTGCTATCCGTTTTCCCGCTTTCCACGCTACATGGTAGCTAGTTACAATCGGGGCTAAAGGAAAAACCATTTGATTATCGGTAATCTTGTTGCACGAACAAGATTCTGAAACAAATTCAGAATAAATGAAAGAAGCCAAACAAAAAAAATACGACGTTGCCTACTTGAGAATTGCTGCCGAATGGAGCAAATTGTCTTATTGCAAACGCAAACAAGTCGGTGCCATTATTGTCCGAGATAAAATGATTATCTCCGATGGTTATAACGGAACGCCATCGGGCTTTGAAAACTGCTGCGAAGACGACGAAGGCTTAACTAAATGGTATGTCTTACACGCCGAAGCCAATGCGATTTCTAAGGTAGCGCGTTCTACTCAAAGTTGCGAAAATGCCACCCTTTATATCACGCTTTCACCTTGTAAAGAATGCAGCAAATTGATTCACCAATCGGGCATTAAACGGGTGGTTTTTAAAAACGGTTACCGCGATGAATCCGGTTTAGACTTCCTGAGAAAAGCCGGAATTGAAGTAACTCAAATCGAAAATTTAGACTAATCTCATAATAATATTGGTCAAATGAAATCTAAGGAAAAATACTTGCCTTTATTGCTGTTCTCTTGCGTCGCCTTGGGAATAATCATCGGCGGTATGCTCAATTTTCCGAAACGATCTCTTTCCAAACAAAACGCCAGCAAAGCCAAAATTGAAAAACTAATCGATTTTATCAATGACGAATATGTTGATGACGTTAATTCAGATTCAATTGTTGACCTAACGGTGAACAGTATTTTGGCCAATCTAGATCCGCATTCCGTTTACATTCCGCCCAGCGAACAATCCTCAGAAGCCGAGTTGATGAAAGGAGATTTTGTCGGTATTGGTGTCAATTTTTATATGTTTAATGACACCGTTACCATAGTAAAACCTTTGGAAAACGGTCCGGCCGAAAAAGCCGGTATCTTAGCCGGTGACCGCATTTTATACGCGGATAAAGACAAACTCTTTGGAAGAAAATTGCCGACAGACAGTTTGTTCAACAAATTAAAAGGCGAAGAAGGCTCAAAAGTTTTATTGACCATCTACCGAAAAAGCAGCAATAAAAAACTAAAAATCCCGGTGATTCGCGATGTGGTTCCGATTAAAAGTGTTGACGCCTATTTGAAACTCAACGCCACTACCGGATATATCAAAATCAATCGCTTTGCCGAAAGCACTTATGACGAATTCCGAGTAGGATTGGAACAATTGAAAAAACAAGGCATGAAAACCTTAGTCATTGATTTGCGAGACAATGGCGGCGGTTATTTGGAAAAAGCCGTTGAAATTGCGGATGAGTTATTAAAAGACAAAGAGCTTATCGTTTTTACCAAAAACAAAAGAGGCGAAATCAACAAAACTTTTGCCACCGAAGAAGGCATTTTTGAAAGCGGAAGAGTCTTTGTTTTAATCGATGAAAACTCGGCTTCTGCCAGTGAAATTTTAGCCGGTGCAATACAAGATAATGACCGAGGAACTATCGTAGGTCGTCGTTCTTTCGGGAAAGGTTTAGTGCAGCGCGAAATGGACTTTGAAGACGGTTCGGCCGTTCGTTTAACGACTTCAAGATATTACACCCCAAGCGGTCGCTCGATTCAAAAACCTTATGTCAAAGGACAAGGCGAAGAATACAATCACGATTACGAAGCCCGATTTGAAAACGGTGAATTATACGCTAAAAGCAAAATCAAAGTGGCGGATTCTTTAAAATTCAAAACCAAAAAAGGCAGAATCGTTTATGGCGGCGGCGGTATCGTTCCGGATATCTTTGTGCCTTTGGAAGTAAAAAAAGGCGAGGAAAGTTTGGCCTACATTTTAAGCTCAGGTTTAGTGAGTCATTTTGTTTTCGAACAATTGGACAAAAACAGAGCGCCATTTAAAGGGCTAAGATTTGAGGCATTCTTAACTAAAATGCAAAACGACCAAAGCACGGTTTCTAAATTCGAAAGCTATTTAAAAGAGGCCGGTTTGGAAATGTCATTAGCGAATAATAAACCTTTGGTGAAAAAATTCCTAACGGCGGAATATGCCCGACAACTTTTTGGCGAAGACCAATACTATCAAATCATTTTAAAAGATGACGCGATGTTGAAAGCCGTGCTGAAGTAAGTTTTACTTTCTGATGCTGTCGTGCACTTGTACATGAACTCCACCATTCCATAAAGTCAAAATATCAGTTGCTACGGCTGCGCCACTCCCGGCGGCTATAGACAATTGACTGCGCCATCCGGCTAAAGTTCCGATAACAAATATTCCTTCGGCTACTTTATGGTCGGTATTTTTGAGTTGGATTCTGTTTTTCTCCGGAATCACTTTTTGATGCGGTATTATGTACTCTTCTAAACCTTCAATGGTAAAAGGATTTCCGGCGCCAATTCCGATGACAACGATTTTAGTTTGATAACTAGTTTTATTGGTGATAACGCTAAAATTTCCGGCTTCGCCTTCAATCTTCATTACTTTTTCGCCTGAAATTTGTTCGATGTGATGATACAATTGGTTTAAATGATCAACGCTTTCCTCAAGTAATTCTGAACCTAATTTTCCGGCTGGAATTCCGTAAGCGTTATTAAAAAGAGCGTCTTGAAGTGAAGAAGCTTTTTGATGGGCAATGATGCCTATTTTTTTATCGGTTGCAAAAGGTTTGTTTTGGGCCGAACCTAAAATCAAAGCACAAGACATCCCCGAAACGCCGCCACCAATAATCAAAACATCATACATAAACCGGAAAATTAGAAGTTATAAAATGACAAATTCCAAATCCCGAAACTTCGGGACCAAAATTTAAATGTAAAGTCTCAAACATTTGAATTTTGATTTTCCTCTCTGGAATTTGAGAAACCCTTAGTTTTTAAGTTTGTCCTCGATTTTCTTTGACATTCTAAAAATCAAAAGGATTAAGACCGCACAAAATGACGCGGCTATACCAATTAAAGCCACCATACTGTCACCTTCAAACGGGTTGTTGAAATCGAGTAAATAAATATTAACCAATATTAAGGCTACGGCAAGAAATATAAGTATGTTGGTGAAAATTTTCATGAGATAAATTTATGGAACAAAAATACTAATTTTTAAGATTATGCAAATAGTCCTTTAACATTAGCGGCAAATAATTTAACAGCAATTGCCAGTAAAACTACTCCAAATACTTTTCGGATGATGTTCAAACCATTTTTGCTGAGCATTTTTTCAATTTTAGACGACGATTTCAATACGGCATAAACTAGCAAAATGTTCAACAAAATAGCAATAATAATATTGATGGATTGAAATTCGGCACGCAAAGAAAGTAAAGTAGTCATGGTTCCGGCACCGGCAATCAAGGGAAAAGCAATCGGTACAATAGATGCAGAATTGGCTTCTTCATCGCGGTATAATCTAATGCCGAGTATCATTTCCAAAGCCAAAAAGAAAAGGACAAACGAACCCGCTACGGCAAACGAATTGACATCGATACCAATCAATTTCAAAATTTCTTCTCCCACAAAAAGAAACGCAATCATGATTCCGGCCGAAACCAAAGATGCTTTCTCCGATTGAATATGACCAAATTTTGTTCTCAAATCGATAATCACAGGAATACTTCCCACGATATCAATCACCGCAAAAAGCACCATCGTTGTAGTTGCTATTTCTCTAAAATCTAAATTCATACCTAATTATTTTTTTGCAAAATTAAGGTTTTAATACTTCTTGTAAGCCAAATTTCATTTGTACTTTTGCATTCTTAAAATTAGTGTATGTTCCAATTAGGCAAAACCATAGTTTCCGAAGATATTCTTGAAAAAGATTTTGTGTGCAACCTCTCCGCCTGTCACGGTGCTTGCTGTGTTGATGGAGATGCCGGTGCGCCTTTAAGTCAAGAAGAAACTAAAATTTTGGAAGAAATTTATCCGAAAGTAAAACCATTTTTGCGCAAAGAAGGCATAGAAGCCATAGAAAAATTAGGCACTTGGGTGGTCGGAACCGACCAAGATTTAGAAACGCCACTAATTGACAATAAAGATTGTGCTTACGTAATTTTCGACGGAAAAACCGCGCTTTGTGGTATTGAACAAGCTTACAACCAGGGCATCATCAACTGGAAAAAACCGGTTTCGTGTCATTTATATCCTATAAGAGTAAAAGATTTTAGCGAATTTGCCGCCGTCAATTATGACCGTTGGGATATTTGTAGTGATGCTTGTACCTTAGGAAAAGAACTCCAAGTGCCGGTTTACAAATTTGTCAAAGAAGCCTTGATTCGAAAATTCGGAGAAGATTGGTATGCTGAATTGGAAAAAGTAGCGGAAGATTTAAAAAACGGAAAGTAAAAAATAAAAAAAGCCGAAATCAAATGATTTCGGCTTTTTTGTGGAGAAGATGGGGCTCGAACCCACGACCTCTTGACTGCCAGTCAAGCACTCTAGCCAACTGAGCTACATCCCCATTTTTGAGACGACAAATATATAATTTTATCCAAACAAAAAACAATACAACACCTATCTTTTTTGAGATTTATTGTAAATTTACCCTAAATATTTTTTTATGTCTGCCGAAAACACCAATGGGTTTATTAGAACCCAAATTGAAAATAAAATCGCAACCCTAACTTTCAGTCATCCGGCGAGTAATTCTTTTCCCGGTGATTTATTGCAAAAACTCACGGAAGAATTAAATGCTTTGAGCCACAATAAAGAGGTTAATGTGGTTATCTTTCAAAGTGAAGGTAAGACTTTTTGTGCCGGTGCTTCTTTTGACGAGTTGCTTTCTATTACCGATTTTGAGTCCGGAAAAAAATTCTTCTCCGGTTTTGCCAATGTAATCAACGCGATGCGCAACTGTTCCAAAATTATTCTCGGAAAAATTCAAGGGAAAGCGGTTGGTGGCGGTGTTGGCTTGGCTTCGGCTTGCGATTTTGCTTTTGCCTACCAAGATGCTTCGATTAAATTATCTGAAATAGCCATCGGTATAGGACCTTTTGTAATTGAACCTGCCGTTTCCAGAAAAATTGGAAAAACTGCTATGACGCAACTCACTTTACAACCTAATACATGGCAAACTGCCGATTGGGCTATTGAAAAAGGACTTTATGCTGACATCTTTGACAGTTATGGCGAGTTAGACGAAGCTGTTTCAGCTTTCGCCAAAAAATTAGCCAGTTATAATCCGGATGCTTTAGCCGAAATGAAAAAAGTGTTCTGGGAAGGCACCGAAAATTGGGATACCCTTTTATACGAAAGAGCCGCTATCTCGGGTAAATTAGTGCTTTCCGACTTTACTAAAAATGCGTTAAGCGAATTTAAAAAATAAATTATGACTTTAATCTCTCTGATTCAACAAGTTAATATCGATGAAAAAATAAAAAATGCCCCCGATAATGGCTATTTAGTTGGGGTTTGGATTGGCTATATTTTGCCTTTTGTCGTTTTAACGGGTCTGGCATGGCTACTTTATCGCAAGGCCAAAAAAAGACAAGACGAGCTGTAGTTATATTTTACTAAATTTGCACCGTAAAAACTGCTTTCATGAGTAACATCAGAATCACCAAACAATTTTCTTTCGAAACCGGGCATGCGCTTTACGGCTATGACGGCAAATGTAAAAACGTACACGGTCACAGCTATAAATTGTCGGTGACTGTGATTGGAAAACCCATAACAGATACTTCTAATGTGAAATTTGGGATGGTGATTGACTTTTCTGATTTGAAAAAAATAGTCAAAGAAGAAATTGTTGATGTTTTTGACCACGCCACGGTTTTTAACAAAAACACCCCGCATATTGAACTAGCAGCCGAATTGAAAAATCGCGGACATCATGTAATTTTAGTTGGTTACCAACCTACCAGCGAAAATATGGTCACTGATTTTGCCCAAAAAATTAAAAGCCGTTTGCCTAAAGACATTCTTTTACATTCGCTAAAACTTCAAGAAACCGAAACTTCATTTGCCGAATGGTATGCTTCGGATAATTTATAATTTACCTTCATGCAAATAACTTCTAACAAAAAAATATACTTTGCTTCCGACCAACACTTTGGCGCTCCGACTGCTGAGTTGAGTTTCCCGCGAGAACAAAAATTCGTGGCTTGGTTGGATGAAGTCAAAAAAGATGCTGAAGCTATATTTTTGTTAGGTGATTTGTTTGACTTTTGGTTCGAATACAAAACCGTAGTGCCCAAAGGGTTCGTGAGAGTCTTAGGCAAACTGGCCGAAATTCGCGACAGCGGTATCCCGATTTACTTTTTTGTTGGCAACCACGATTTATGGATGAACGATTATTTTGAAAAAGAATTGAACATTCCTGTGTTTCACGACAATCAGGAATATGAATTTAACGGCAAAACCTTTTTGATTGGTCACGGTGATGGCAAAGGTCCCGGTGATATGGGGTACAAACGCATGAAGAAGGTATTCACCAATCCGTTTTCCAAATGGCTGTTTCGTTGGTTACATCCCGATCTTGGTGTAAAACTAGCACAATATTTATCGGTAAAAAATAAACTCATTTCAGGCGAAGCCGATGTAAAATTCTTAGGAGAAGAAAACGAATGGTTGGTACAATACGCCAAACGCAAACTCGAAACCAAACAGTATAATTACCTCATCTTTGGCCATCGACACTTACCGATGGTTATCAAAGTTGGTGAAAACTCAGAATACATTAATTTGGGTGACTGGATTGGATATTTTACTTATGGCGTTTTTGACGGTGAAAATTTTGAATTAAAAGAGTATTAATCTACCTCAAATCCTTTAACCGCAACTGAACTGAAACCTTACCGTTGAACTCATTTTCATCAATGCAATACACTGCCTCAAACGAATTTTGATTTTTAACCAAGTCCAATTTTTTGCCTAAACCAAAACCAATTGCGCCAAAACCTTGACTACTCCCGATACTTCGGGATTGTTTGACAAATAGTTTCAAGTGATCTTCATCGGCGCCGATTCCTTTCGCATAACCCGAATCTCTGAGCCCTTTCGACATAAAGACAGGAGTCATATTTTGAGGGCCAAATGGTTCAAATTGGTTTAGAATTCTAATCAATTTCTCGTTGATATCAGTTAGATTAATTTCGGCATCGACCGAAATTTCAGGCGTTAATAAATCGGGGTGAATCGTTTCTTCGACTGTTCTTTCAAATGCTTCTTTGAAAGCGGCATAATTTTCTTCTTTCAAAGTCATTCCGGCGGCGTACATATGTCCGCCAAATTGTTCCAAATGTTCCGCACAAGCTTCTAACGCATTATAAATATCAAAATCTTTCACCGAACGGGCAGATGCTGCTAGTTTGTCACCGCTTTTGGTAAACACAATCGTCGGACGATAATAAGTTTCCGTCAATCTGGAGGCTACAATACCTATAACGCCTTTGTGCCAATTTTCTTGATAGACAACTGTGGTGAATTTTTTAGTTTCCTCATTTTCGACTATTTGCGACAATGCTTCCACTGTAATTTGCTTGTCTAAATCCTTTCTATCAGCATTGTGTTGTTCAATTTCGGAAGCGAAAATTTCGGCTTGGTCTAAGTCGTATTCTGTGAGCAAAGCCACGGCTTCATTCCCGTGTTTGATTCTTCCGGCAGCATTAATTCTTGGCGCAATGATAAAAACAACATCGGTAATCGTCAACACTTTTTTCTTTACATTCTGAATTAATGCTTTAATTCCCGGACGTGGATTAGCATTAATCACTTCCAAACCAAACTTAGCTAAAGTCCGGTTTTCACCCGTAATCGGAACAATATCAGCCGCTATTGCTGTGGCTACCAAATCTAAATAAGGAATTAAATTTTCTATGGTTTGGTTTCTGTTTTGGGCCAAGGCTTGAATGAGTTTGAAACCAACACCACAACCGCACAATTCATCATAGGGATAAGTGCAATCCTCTCTTTTGGGATCTAAAACCGCTACGGCTTCGGGCAAAAATTCCCCCGGACGATGGTGATCACAAATAATAAAATCGATGTTTTTACTTTTAGCGTAAGCCACATGATCGATAGATTTAATGCCGCAATCCAAAGCGATAATCAATGAAAACCCATTGTCGTCGGCAAAATCAATTCCTGTATACGAAATGCCATACCCTTCGTTATAACGATCGGGAATGTAAGTCGCCACATTAGGATAATAGCTTTTTAAATAACTCGACACCAATGAAACCGCCGTCGTACCATCGACATCATAATCTCCAAAAACCAAAATGTTTTCACCATTTGCAATCGCTGCTTCAATTCGAGTCACGGCTTTATCCATGTCTTTCATCAAATAAGGATTGTGCAAATCGGCTAAACTTGGTCGAAAAAACTGTCTGGCATCCTCGTAAGTTTCAATACCTCTTTGAACCAAAAGGGTCGCGATAAGTTCGTCAACCTTGAGTTCAGTTGCCAAAGCTTTTACTTTGTTAGAAGAAGGTTTTGGTTTTAAAGTCCAGCGCATGTTTAATTACGAATTGAAAATTACGAAATACGAATCATCAAACAAATATATAAAAAATACTACAAAATATTTTAAATGGATGAAAGAAATTACTTTAAATTTTTTCCGCCTACGACCGCCACGATTTCTCCTTTTGGTGGTTTGGCTTCAAAGTGTTTTAAAACCTCAGCGGCTGTTCCGCGAATGGTTTCTTCGTGTAGTTTTGATAATTCTCTGGAAACCGAAACCGGTCGGTCTGTGCCAAAATACAGTACAAATTCGGCCAAAGTTTTGACCAATTTATGCGGTGAAACATAGAAAATCATGGTTCTGTTTTCTTCGGCTAGCGCCAAATAACGAGTTTGTCGGCCTTTTTTTTCAGGCAGAAAACCTTCGAAAACAAATCTATCGTTGGGCAAACCGCTATTGACCAAAGCCGGTACAAAAGCCGTGGCGCCGGGCAAACAATCGACTTCAATATTATTTTCCACACAAGCGCGCGTCAATAAAAAACCGGGATCAGAAATCGCAGGTGTTCCGGCATCACTTATCAAAGCAATTGATTCTCCGGCTTGCAAACGCTTGACCAAATTCTCAACGGTTTTATGTTCGTTATGCATGTGATGGCTATGCATGTGTGTGGTAATCTCAAAATGTTTGAGAAGTTTTCCGCTGGTGCGTGTGTCTTCGGCCAAAATCAAATCGACTTCTTTCAAAACTTTTATCGCTCTGAAAGTCATGTCTTCTAAGTTGCCTATTGGCGTTGGAACAATGTAGAGTTTGGACATTTACTTAAATTTATTCTCCACAACCGCCATAAAACGTTCAATATAATCTTCTTTACCAACCCAATAATCATAGTCGGGAATCACCATTTCATTCAAGAAATTTTTGGCTTCTTCTAAAGTATCGAATGTATTTAATTGCGAAATCACACGGTTAAAATCTTCATTGCTTTCACCAAAAAGATTGTTTACAAAAGCCACTCTGTCATTCAATCCAATCTCTATGGTTTTGGAAAATGCAGTGTTCAATGCAGCCGGTTTTTCGGTAGTTTCTTCTTTGGTTTCTGTGGCAAAGAGCGAAACTTCATTGGGTTTTACAAAAACAGGATCTACATAATTTTCTCCCAATAAATCTTCCAACGCTACATGCTTGGTGTCAGGTTTTACTTCTGAAGCCGTTTCTGCCGGTTCAATTTGCTCTGCCAGTTCGCTATCGCTCGGGTCTTCCTCTTCTTCCGCCAATTCAAATATGGGTTTGAAAACCGGTTCTTCTTCGTCAATTTTAGTCTCAGTTACAACTTCTTCCTCCATTTCTTCATCCAAAACAGGTTCCACTTCTTCTTCGGCTTCTTCCGAAACTACCGTTTGCTCTTCCGATTCACTATCGTTTGAATCTTCAGCTGCTGAAGTTTCTTCCTCAACAATTACCTCCGATTGTGTTTCCTCAACAGTTGGTTCTTCTGTCGGTTTTACTTCAAAAACCATTTCTTTGGCTTCTTCAACCTGTGAATGTTGCGCTAATTTTTCTTCCAAAACCGCAACCTCAACATCCTCTTTTACCGATTCAAAATTGTCTTGGTAAAACTTTAAAACGGTTAGTGTTTCATATAATTTTTGGGTTTCTTTATACAATTGATCGACTTCCGACTTGTTTTTCAGTTTCAAAATTCGGTGGGCAATGCTGATTAATTCGGCTTCTAATCGTTTTTTCATGAGTGTTGAAATTATTTGGAACAAGCTAGTGTTTTCTGTAAATTTTCCTCCGTTGCATTTATTTAACCTTGGGAAGAAGTAACGGTAATTAAAATTTTTCTACATTTGAATCGACGTAAAAATAGAAAAAAATGACGTCCGTTTGTTTTCGTTACAAAGTAATAAAAACTATTCATTTTTAGCGCAAGAAAAATACAAAATGTTTCTCGAAAATACAGTAAATCATAAAGAACAATTTGGTTGGATTGAAGTCATCTGCGGATCGATGTTTTCGGGTAAAACAGAAGAACTGATTCGCCGATTGAAAAGGGCTCAATTTGCCAAACAAAAAGTGGAGATTTTCAAACCTTCCATCGATACGCGCTACGATGAGGAAATGGTGGTTTCCCACAATAAAAACGAAATTCGTTCCACTCCGGTTCCGGCGGCGGCTAATATTCGAATTTTAGCACAAGGTTGTGATGTTGTTGGCATTGACGAAGCGCAGTTTTTTGATGACGAAATTATATCGGTTTGTAATGATTTGGCCAATTCAGGAATCAGAGTGATTGTTGCCGGATTAGACATGGATTTTAAAGGCAATCCTTTCGGACCAATGCCGGCTTTGATGGCGACTGCCGAATATGTAACCAAAGTGCACGCCGTTTGTACCCGAACAGGTAATTTAGCCCATTACAGTTTCCGAAAAAATGACAACGAAAAACTGGTCATGCTGGGTGAAACAGAAGAATATGAACCTTTGAGTCGCGCTGCTTATTTTAATGCCATGCGCGAAAACATGGTGGTAAAAGACGCCGAAAACCTATCTAAAGAAGAATAACCTCTTGACACAAACCCTTAGAAATATCATTCCCATCATCAAGGCCAATTGGATCGGCCAAAATGATGTAGCCGTTATTGACGCGATTTCTATCGACAGTCGCTCGTTGCAAAATGGCGAAAACACTTTGTTTTTTGCCATTTCCGGACCCAATAATGACGGTCATTCCTATATTGAAGAACTAATTGAAAAAGGCGTAAAGCATTTTGTGGTGACACACATTCCGGAAAAAGTGAGCGGAAAAGCTAATTTTCTGGTGGTAGAAAACACTTTGGAAGCGTTGCAGAAATTCGCTTCGTATTACCGAAGTTTATTCGACTTTCCCATTATTGGTATTACCGGAAGTAATGGCAAAACCATTATCAAAGAATGGTTGAATTTTCTTTTAAGTCCGGATTACAATATCATCCGAAGCCCAAAAAGTTACAACTCACAAGTTGGTGTTCCGTTATCGATTTTAGGCATCAATGAAAAACACAACCTCGGAATTTTTGAAGCCGGAATTTCTACGATGAATGAAATGGAAAAACTCCAAAAAATCATTCGCCCAACGATTGGCATTTTGTCCAATATCGGTTCGGCACACGATGAAGGTTTTCCCAGCGTAGCCGAAAAAATAAAAGAGAAATTAAAACTTTTTACTTCGGTAAATGTTTTGATTTTGAACAAGAATAAAACCATTAATGCGTTTGTAAACCAAAAAATAAAAACCTTCAGTTGGTGTTCAGACGATAAAAGTGCGGATGTTTATATCACCAAAAAAAACACCGGCGATTTAACCGAATTGCAAGTGACTTATAAAGAAGATACTTTCCCTATTGTCATTCCGTTTCAAGACCAAGCTTCGGTAGAAAATGCGATTCATTGCATGATGGTGATGCTTTATTTTGGCTATAATCACAAAGTCATTCAAACTCGAATGGCGCAATTGTATCCGGTGGAAATGCGTTTGAAAGTCAAAAACGGGATTTACAATTGTACGATAATCGATGACAGTTACAGCTCTGATTTTCAGTCGCTGAAGATTGCATTAGACTTTTTGGAACACCAAAAACAGCACAAAAAGAAAACGCTTATTCTCTCGGATATTTTTCAAAGTGGGTTGAACAATGAAGAGTTGTATTCTCAAGTTTCGCAATTGATTATTTCGAATAAAATATCGCGAGTGATTGGCATTGGCGAGACTATTTCTCAATACAAAAGCAAGTTCATCAACAGTGTTACGTTTAAAAATGTAGTCGAATTTGCTCAGTCATTTGACCGATTGAATTTTGAAAACGAAACCATATTAGTCAAAGGCGCGCGTGATTTTCATTTTGAAGAAATCGTCTCCATGCTTGAGGAGAAAACCCATGAAACCGTTTTAGAAATTAACCTGAATGCAGTTAGTCATAATCTGAATTTCTTTAAATCGAAATTGGCTCCGAAGACTAAAATGATGGTCATGGTCAAAGCTTTTGGCTATGGTAACGGCGGATTTGAAATTGCGAAATTATTAGAACACCACAAAGTTGATTATCTCGGTGTGGCTTTCGCCGATGAAGGAATTTCACTGAAAAATGCCGGAATTACGGTTCCGATTATGGTGATGAATCCTGAAACAACGAGTTTCCCGGCTATCATTCAGCACCACTTAGAACCCGAAATCTATTCGATAAAAGGCTTGAAAGCTTTCTTAAAAATTGCCGAACAAAAGAAACTCAAAAACTTCCCGATACATCTTAAAATAGACACCGGAATGCACCGATTGGGCTTTGAAGAAGAACATTTAGCCGAATTAATTTCCATACTAAAAGACAATGAAACGGTTCAAATTAAAAGTGTATTATCACACATGGCCACAAGTGATGATTTGAAACACGATGCTTTTGCCCAATCCCAAATTGCTTTGTTTGAAAAACTGTCGACTCAATTATTATCAGCATTAAAAATAAAACCGATCCGACATATTTTAAACACTTCCGGCATTTCCAATTACCCCGATGCGCAATATGACATGGTTCGCTTAGGCATTGGTTTATACGGTATTTCCAACGATGAAGAGGAACAAAAGTATTTGGAAAATGTAGGCACTTTAAAATCTGTTATTTCTCAGATAAGAACGATTGACCAAGGCGAAAGCGTGGGCTACGGCAGAAGGTTTATAGCAGAAAAAGAAACCAAAATCGCGACAATTCCTATAGGTTACGCTGATGGCATTCGCAGAAGTTGGGGCAATGGTTTGGGTTATGTGGTTATCAATAATAAACCGGCTAAAATTGTCGGTAGTATTTGTATGGACATGTTGATGGTAGATGTAACAAATATCGATTGCAAAGAAGGCAATGCAGTGATTGTTTTTGGCGAAAATCCATCCGTGAATCATATTGCGAAGCAATTGAACACCATTCCGTATGAAATTCTGACCGGTATTTCGCAACGTGTAAAAAGAGTATTTTTCAGAGAATAGTTTTAAAAAAATATGAATCATTTAAAAAATTAACTATTTTAGTATCACTATAACCATTTAAAACAAATTAATTATGGGATTTTTTAGCGATTTCAAAGCGTCTTTGATGAAAGGCGATGTATTAAGTTTAGCCACTGCAGTTGTTATTGGTGGCGCTTTTGGAAAAATTGTAGGTTCTGCAGTTGATGACATTATTATGCCTATTGTAGGTGTCATTACAGGTGGTATCGATTTTACTACTAAGTTTATTGCTCTGAATGGTCAAAGCTACGAAAACCTTGAGGCTGCCAAAAAAGCCGGCGCTGCAGTAATGACATATGGTAATTTTGTCCAAGCTGTGATTAACTTTGTTATTATTGCTTTGTTTATTTTTACTGTACTAAGAGCTGCGGAAAAAGCCAAAAAGAAAGAAGAAGCTGCTCCGGCTGCACCAGCAGGACCAACTCAAGAAGAATTGCTTACTCAAATCAGAGATTTACTGAAAAAGTAGTACCGCTACATTATATATTCTAATTTATCCTGAACTGGTTTCAGGACTAAACCGCTTCTTCATTGGAGCGGTTTTTCTTTTTTTACAGAAGTGCTTTTCGAATTCAGTAATTTTTATACCAAAAACAAAAAGAGCTTTTGTTTTCTGATTACTTTTGTACTTCAAATTTTATTAAATCTAAATTATATTTTATGAAAGTTGCTGTAGTAGGCGCAACCGGCATGGTTGGCGAAGTGATGCTTCAAGTATTGGCGGAAAGAAATTTTCCCGTAACCGAATTAATTCCCGTAGCTTCTGAGAAATCAGTGGGAAAGGAAATCGAATTTAAGGGCAAGAAGTATAAAGTAGTAGGTTTACAAACAGCAGTAGACATGAAAGCCGATATCGCTTTGTTTTCTGCCGGTGGCGAAACCTCTTTAGCTTGGGCACCCAAATTTGCCGAAGCCGGAACCACAGTAATCGACAATTCATCCGCTTGGAGAATGGATCCGACAAAAAAATTAGTAGTTCCTGAAATCAATGCTTCTGAATTGACCAAAGAAGATAAAATCATTGCCAATCCAAACTGTTCGACTATTCAAATGGTAATGGTTTTAGCACCATTGCATAAAAAATACAACATCAAACGTGTGATTGTTTCTACTTATCAATCCATCACAGGAACCGGTGTGAAAGCAGTACAACAATTGGAAAATGAATATGCCGGCGTGCAAGGTGAAATGGCATATAAATACCAAATCCACCGCAATGCCATTCCACAATGTGACAGTTTTGAAGACAATGGTTACACCAAAGAAGAAATGAAACTGGTTCGCGAAACCCAAAAGATTATCGGAGACAAATCTATCGCGGTTACCGCAACTGCTATAAGAATTCCGGTTGTTGGCGGACACAGTGAAGCAGTCAATGTCGAATTTTCTAATGATTTTGACGTAAACGAAGTCAGAAATATTTTGCATCATACAGCTGGCGTAACCGTACAAGATAACAACGACACTTACACTTATCCTATGCCATTGTATGCCCAAGGCAAAGACGATGTGTTTGTGGGTAGAATTCGTCGTGATGAAAGTCAGCCCAACTCTTTAAACATGTGGATTGTAGCCGATAACTTGAGAAAAGGCGCGGCAACTAATACGGTTCAGATTGCTGAATATTTAGTAGCCAATAAACTGGTTTAATTGATTCTCGTCTTGACGGGAATGACAAATAATGTAGTCCGTCCGATTTTACAAATCCTAAAGTTTGTTAAAATCGGACGGATTTTTTATATCAATGTACTACATTTGCTTCCATGAAAAGAAAATTACTTTTTACAAATGCATTGATGGGATTGATGATATTGTTCGCAATATTCTTTCAGTCTATTCACTCTTTTGAGCATTTGGTAAAGCAGTTTTCAGAGAAAGAGTGTCATCACGTTTACCACGAACACAAAACCGAAGTTACCCATGGCCATGATGGTTTAGAAAAGTGTTTTGTCTGTGAATTTGCCTTCAGCAATTATACTTCGACACCTGTAAAACCTTTTGACTTTAGAAATAAAGAAGTTCCCACTTTATACACTTTTTTCTATTCCAAAGAAATTACTCAGAAGTTTCGAGGTTCACTTTTTGCGCTTCGGGCACCACCGTTTTTTATTGTTTAAATCGAATTTGTTTCAGTTACTTCTGAAATCCTTAACCGAAAAAGCTTCGGTTGTTATTCATTTACAATAAAATATCATTTATGAAATCATTATATCTAATCCTAACCATTGGATTAACTTTCGTTGCTTCGGCACAAAATAAAATCAGCGGAACTGTAACCGATAAAGACCAAAAACCTTTGGCCAATGTTATAGTTTCGATTCCCGAAATACACAAAGAAACCATCACCAACGACGGCGGAAATTATACGCTGAGCAACCTTCCCGTTGGGAATTTCAAAATCAGTTTTTCGCTGGTAGGTTTTGAAAGAAAAACGGTTTCGGTTACTATTTCCACCCAAGAAATCACGCAGAACATCACTTTAGAAGAAAGCATTACCCACATGGATGAAGTAATTGTTTCTACAGCTTTCAACAAAATACAATCCCAAAATGTGATGAAAGTGGAACATCAAAACATCAAAGCTTTACAACAAAAAGGTGCTGCGACCTTAGTTGAAGGTTTGGCTACCATTCCGGGTGTTTCGCAAGTTTCCACCGGAACTTCTATTGGTAAACCGGTGATTCGCGGTTTGAGCGGTAATCGCGTATTAGTTTATACCCAAGGCGTTCGCTTAGAAAACCAACAATTCGGAGAAGAACATGGTTTAGGCTTAAACGATGCCGGCGTGGAAAGCGTAGAAGTCATCAAAGGTCCGGCTTCATTGCTTTACGGCTCAGATGCATTGGGCGGTGTTTTGTATTTTAATCCGGAAAAATTTGCCAATGCCGGAGATTTTAAAGCCGATTTTGGCCAAAGAGTTTTTTCCAATACCTTGGGAAGCAACACTACTTTGGGGTTAAAAACTTCGGGGGAACATTGGAAATTTTTAGCCAGAGGAAGTTACAATTCACACGCTGATTATCAAATTGCCGATGGCGATCGCGTTACCAATACCCGTTTTAATGAAACCGATATCAAAGCGGGAATCGGGTACAACAATTCGGTTTTTTCGAGCGTTTTACGTTATAATTTCAACCAATTGAATTTAGGCATCCCGGAAGAAGGCATAGCGGAACAATCCACAAGCAGAGATATTCTTTATCCTCGACAAGGTGTTGACAATCATATCTTGAGTTTGCACAATACTTTTTACTTTAAAAACTCAAAATTAGATGCCGATTTGGGTTATATTTTTAACGACCGTAGCGAATTTGAAGATAGCAATGTGGCGATTTTACACATGGAACTTTCTACCTTTAATTACGATGTGAAGTATTATTTGCCCAAATTCGGAAAAATAGAGACCATTGTTGGAATTCAAGGAATGAATCAAACCAATAAAAATTTTGGCGACGAGTTATTAATTCCGAATGCGAAGACCAATGATTTTGGGATTTTCGGAACGGCCAATTACGAATGGGGTAAAAATGTGATTCAGGCCGGATTGCGTTTTGACAACCGAAATATTACTACCGAAAATCACGGTATTATTGGCGAAGAAGGTTATTTTGAAGGAATTGAAAGAAGCTTCGACAGTTTCAATGCCTCTTTGGGTTACAAAACTGATTTGGCCAAAGATTTGACGATGCGCTTGAATATCGCTTCGGGTTTCCGTGCGCCGAATTTGGCAGAATTGACTTCCAATGGTGTGCATGAAGGCAGCAACCGCTACGAAATAGGAAATGCCAATTTAAAAAATGAGCAAAACGTGCAAACCGATTTGAATTTGGAATACAAAAGTTCCCACTTTGAATTGTTTGCTAACGGGTTTTACAATCACATTAATGATTACATCTTCATTTCCCCTAACGGCAACGTAATTGACGGCAATAATGTTTACGATTACGTTCAGGCCAATGCTCGATTGTATGGTGGAGAAGCCGGAATTCACTTCCATCCGCATCCTTTAGATTGGTTGCATTTGTACAGTAGTTTTGAAACCGTAATTGGCGAAAAAAGATCCCGAAGCTTTGGGAGAGATTACTTGCCTTTGATTCCGGCCAATAAATGGAATAATACTTTCCGCGGTGAATTTGAAATCAAAAACTGGTGGAAAGAAGGATTTGCTACTTTAAATATCGAGAGTATATTCGACCAAAATAATACCGGAGCCTTTGAAACCAAAACCAATGATTACACTTTAGTGAATTTGAGTTTGGGTGGAAAAATACTCCTAGGCAAAACCAATTTCAACCTAAATTTAAATGCCAATAATGTTTTTGACAAAACTTATGTGTCGCATTTGTCCCGATTAAAAGCTGACGGCATTCCTAATATGGGTCGGAATATTGTTTTAGGGATTAATTTTATGATTTAAAAAAAGCGGCTTGAGCCGCTTTTTTATTTTTAGAATCTATTGTCTCCGTCAATCATTCGGCCCAAACCGCCTAATAAACTTCCTTCTTCTCTGCCGCTTCCGCCGCTTTTGGGTGCCGAAGCAATAATTCTGTCGGCCAAACGACTAAACGGTAATGATTGTACGTAAACTGTTCCGGGTCCGCGCAGTGTGGCATAAAACAATCCTTCTCCACCGAATAACGAATTTTTAATTCCGCCGATAAACTCAATATCGTAATCTACATCCTTGGTAAAGCCTACTATACAACCGGTATCTACTTTTAAGATTTCTCCGGAGGCCAACTCTTTTTTGGCTAAAGTTCCTCCGCTATGCACAAATGCCATTCCATCGCCTTCAATTTTTTGCATAATAAAACCTTCGCCTCCGAAAAGTCCGCGACCTAATTTTCTGGAGAATTCGATTCCCACTGAAACCCCTTTGGCGGCGCAGAGAAAAGCATCTTTTTGACAAATAAATTTACCGTCAAATTGACTCAAATCAATCGGAACAATTTTCCCCGGATACGGAGAGGCAAAACAAGCTTTACTTTTGGTATTATTTTGATTGATATAAGCCGTCATAAAAAGGCTTTCTCCTGTGAGCACTCTTTTTCCGGCCGACAATAATTTGTCGAATATACCGGATTGTTGTTGGGAACCATCACCAAAGATAGTTTCCATCTTGATGCCGTTATCCATCATCATAAAACTCCCTGCTTCGGCTATGACAATTTCCTGAGGGTCGAGTTCTATTTCTACATATTGCATTTCTTCACCATAAATATGGTAATCTATTTCATGAGCTTGCATGGTTGTCATTTTTTTAGTTGTACTGATTAGTAAAATTATTTTAAAAATGTTACAGCATCTATTAAAATTCAAAGAATATTAACAAACACAAACAATGTGTTAATAAATTGGATTTTTTAATGCTATAACTATAAAATTTTAATGTTATTTTTACCATATTACTAATCCAAAACTATCTGCTTATGAATTCAATGTTTACTAAAATTGTTAGAATCGCTTTAGGATTAACTCTTGTTGTTTTTGGAGCTAACAAGTTAATTAATTTTATCCCTATGGAAGCGCCAACCGGTTCAGCGGGTGATTTTATGAGTTCATTAAATGCCACCGGATACATTTTCCCGGTATTAGGAGTTTTGGAAGTAATCATTGGTGCCATGCTTTTATTAAAAAAATGGGTCGCCTTTGCCTTAATATTATTGGCACCGATATCCATCAATATTTTACTGTTTCATTTATTTTTAGGCATCTCAGGATTGCCGGTTGCTGTTGTTATTTTACTGTTTAATGGTATTTTAATCTACAAACATTGGCAACAATACAAACCGCTTTTTTACTAGAGGATTTTGAATATAAACGAAAAAGCCGTCCTGATTATCAAGACGGCTTTTTTAATATTCTATTTTACCGATATGTCGCATGTTGCGCATGATTCGATCTTTTCTGCGTTCGATATAAGATGACGAATTTGACGCTTTGTATTTTCTCGGATTGGGCAAAATGGCTGCTATCCCTGCAGCTTCTCTTTTGGTGAGATTGGCTGCCGAAGTTCGGTACCAAACTCTGGCTGCTTCTTGGGCGCCATAAACGCCGTTACCCATTTCAATACTGTTTAAATAAACTTCCATGATGCGCTCTTTGCCCCAAATGAGTTCGATTAACACGGTGAAATAAGCCTCTAATCCTTTGCGCAAATAACTTCGCCCTTGCCACAAGAAAACATTTTTGGCAGTTTGTTGAGAAATGGTACTGCCACCTTTTAATCTTTTCCCTTTTTGGTTGTTCTTGAAGGCTTTTTGCATTGCTGCAAAATCAAAACCATGATGCTTTAGAAAATTTCCGTCTTCGCTGGCAATTACAGCTTTTTGAAGATTTGGAGAAATCTGGTCTAATGAAACCCAATCATGACTGAGTACGGCATCATTACCGTCGATTTTGTTTTCGATAGCGCGAGTAATCATCAAAGGCGTGATAGGTATGGGCACCCATTTGAAAATAATTACCGTTAGAATGGAAAGTCCCAAGAACCAAAGCATGGCTTTTTTAAGCCACCTAAAAATCTTTTTTATCATATTATTTGACTAAATCTGCTAATTCCTGACCTATTAAACTACCAATGGCGACACCCATTCCGCCTAATCTTACTCCGCAATAGACATTTTCAGACAACTGCTCTACAATCGGTCTTTTGCTCGATCCCAATCCCATGATACCACTCCAACGGTGAGCAATTTTGAAATCGGTGTTGGGTAAAATTACGTCTTTTAGCAATTCCTCCAAACGATTTTGAATTAAATCGGTCTGACTTAAATCGGTGGTGGTTTCGCCTTCAAAGTCTAAATTTCGGCCGCCGCCCAAAAGAATTCGGTCATCAATATTTCTGAAATAATAATAGCCTTTATCAAGATGAAACGTTCCTTTAATATCTAAATTTGAAATCGGTTCGGTAATTAAAACCTGTGCTCGAGCGGGTTTCACTTGATTATTAGTCAGCTTTCCGGCGAAACCGTTTGTCGCAAACAATAATTTTTTGGTCTTGAAACTAAAATCTCCAAGGGCAATTTCCACCTTGCTATTTTGCTCTTGAAACGAAGTCACTTCGACTTGATTTAGAATCATGATATTGTTAGCAACTGCTTTTTGCAACAAGGCGTGCATCATTTTTCCGGTATCGATTTGGGCTTCAAAGGGATTAAAAATCAAATATTCTTGTATGCCTTTAAAATCAAAACGGTCTACTTCTTTGGCAAAAACATCGTTTCTGAAAACGGGTTTTAGAATTTCGTTGACAAAAGGCAACTTCTGCAAACACTCATTATAACTGCTCTCATCGTCATTGAGAAACAATTCGTAGCCACCAAAAGGTTTGAAATCAATAGTCGAATCACCCAAATTTTTACGCAACAATTGCAAACCATTCCAACGCTTTTGAATTAACTGAATAACTTCTTCTTCGCTGTGGGATTTTAAATCGTCTAGAATCTCAGACAAACTGCCGAAACAAGCGAAACCTGCGTTTTTAGTACTGGCGCCTTGGGGCAAAATACCTTTTTCGAGTACCAGTATTTTACTGTCCGGAAATCTATCACGCAATGCCAAGGCGCAATGCAGTCCAACAATGCCGCTTCCAACAATGGCAAAGTCGATATTTGTAAACCAATTTTTAAGTTCCCAATAACTAAAATGCATCATTAATTTTTTTTAAAAATACTTTATTTCATCATTGCCCACTATAATTTATATCGGTTTTTTCGAATTTTTTATGTTTTTAATATTTTTTCTGACCATTCATCATAATCTTATTGTGTAGTTTATCGATTTGTTAGCATGTTTGCCGTTTTATTCATTGTAATGCAAAAAATAATTATAATTTTGATTTTGTAATTTAACCCAATTAAATGATTATGAAGTACAAACTACTCACCATTGCTTTGTTGATTATCAGTAATGTAGCTTTTTCGCAAACGGGAAACTCGTTATGGAATTCAACCACCAAAAAAAGTGATATGATTCCGTTACAAGGCGGAATGGAATTACCGGAAAACACTCTTTTAACCCTGAATATCGAGGGATTAAAAAATACTCTAGCGAATGCCCCACAACGATTTGCTCCCGCAAAAGGTGCAGAAGTTACCCTTTCTATTCCGAATGAAAAAGGACAATTGGAAAGATTTAAAGTGTATCAAAATTCGGTTTTAGACCCGGCTTTGGCTGCTCGTTATCCTGAAATCAAATCCTATATTGGTATAGGAATTGACAACCCTACATCGACTGCTTATTTTAGTGTTACTCCACTTGGGTTTAAGTCGATGACTTTAAATGCTGACAAAGCCGCTGTATTTATTGAGCCGATTTCTCAAGATTTGACAACTTACACCGTTTTTAGAAAAGCCGATAGAAAACAGTCTCTCAGTCCTTTTGAATGTTCGGTTATTGATGAAGTAGCACAAACTGACGGTACTAATTTAAGACCTAATGCTGATGATGCTACTTTGAGAACTTTCCGTTTAGCTTTGTCTTGTACCGGTGAATATGCCGCTTATTTTGGAGGCACAAAAGCACTGGCACTAGCTGCAATGAATAATTCAATGACCCGTGTTAATGGTGTTTTTGAAAATGATTTTGCCATCAGAATGGTTTTAATTGCCAATAACGACTTAGTAATTTACACCAATGCTTCTACCGATCCTTACACTACAAGCTATAACAGTCAACTTCAAAGCACGCTAACTTCAGTAATTGGAGAGGCTAATTATGACGTTGGGCATTTATTCGTAAGAGCTTCTAATAACGGAAATGCAGGATGTATTGGTTGTGTATGTAATTCAGGTAAAGGAAGCGGATTTACTTCCGGAACGATTCCGCAAGGAGATATCTTCGATATTGATTATGTAGCTCACGAAATTGGACACCAATTTGGAGGGAACCATACTTTTTCTATGAGTAATGAAGGTACAGGTGTTAATATGGAACCTGGAAGTGGCTCAACTATTATGGGTTATGCCGGTATTACCGCTCAGGATGTTCAACCTAATTCTGATGCTTATTTTCACGCGGTTAGTATCCAACAAATAACCAATAACGTAAAAAACAAAACTTGTCAAACCAATACCCCAACCGGAAATGCTATTCCAACAGCCAATGCCGGTTTAGACTACACCATTCCTAAAAGTACACCTTTTATGCTAACCGGTTCGGGAAGCGATGCTGACGGAGATGCTATAACTTACAACTGGGAACAATTTGACAACGCGGCTAGTACTGCTACAGGCGCAAGTTCAGCGGCAAGTGCAACTCGTACTACCGGACCAACTTTCCGTTCTTACAATTCATCGACTTCACCAATTAGATATTTCCCCAGAATTCAATCGGTTTTAACTGGTGCTACAACAACTTCTGGAACTGAAATCCTAGTGGAAGCGTTACCATCTGTTGCCAGAACCATGAATTTCAGATTAACCGTTCGCGACAACAGAGCCGGTGGTGCTGCCAACAATAGCGATGACATGATTGTTACCGTTAACGCTACAGCCGGTCCATTTACAGTAAGTGTGCCAAACACAGCTGTCACTTATGCCGGAAACAGTACTCAAACGGTTACTTGGAACGTTGCAGGAACTACGGCAAACAATGTAAATTGTGCCAATGTCGATATTTTATTATCAACTGACGGCGGATTTACTTATCCGTACACTTTATTGGCTGCCACACCAAATGACGGATCTCAGGCCGTTACTATTCCTAATCTTGCCGGAACTACTAACCGTATTATGGTAAAAGGAACCAATCATATTTTCTTTGACGTATCTAATACTAACTTTACGATTACCAATTCGGCTCCGGATACCACAGCTCCAACTGCAGCCACTTTAAGTGCTTCAGGAACTACCGCCAACTCAACCAACTTGTCTTGGTCGGGTGCTACAGATAATATTGGCGTAACAGGATATGATGTATACCAAGATGGTGTTTTCAGAGCTTCTACTTCAGCTACTACTTTTGCAGCTACAGGATTGGCTTCTTCAACCGCTTATAGTTTCTATGTTGTTGCCAAAGATGCGGCAGGAAATGTTTCTCCGGATAGCAACACCGTTAATGTAACTACACTTACGCCTGATACAACGGCACCAACTGCTGCTACTTTAAGTGCTTCAGGAACTACAACTACTTCGACCAACTTGTCTTGGACAGGCGCAACAGATGATGTAGCAGTAACTTCT
The DNA here is from genome assembly GCF_030643905.1 of Flavobacterium sp. IMCC34852. Lineage (NCBI taxonomy): Bacteria > Pseudomonadati > Bacteroidota > Flavobacteriia > Flavobacteriales > Flavobacteriaceae > Flavobacterium > Flavobacterium rivulicola. The sequence continues at coordinate 342,045 of NZ_CP121446.1, forward strand.
TATGATGTGTACAGAAACGGTTCGTTCTTAGCTTCAACCGCGGCAACTACTTATGCTGCAACAGGCTTAACGGCTTCAACCGCTTATACTTTCTATGTAATTGCTAAAGATGCCGCAGGCAATGCTTCTCCGGCCAGTAACACAGTAAATGTAACCACGCTTGCACCATCTGTGACTTACTGTACTTCAAGAGGAAATAGTACTGCTAGAGAATACATTAACCGAGTACAACTAGGCACCATCAATAACCTATCAGGTAACAATGGTGGTTATGGCAACTTTACAGCCATTTCAACAAACTTAGTTCGTGGAACCGCTAATACAGTTACCATCACTCCGGCTTGGACAGCTACCGTTTATAGCGAAGCTTACAGAGTGTGGATTGATTACAACCAAGATGGTGATTTCCTTGACTCTGGAGAGCAAGTATACAACAGAACTAAAACCAAAAGCACTCCTGTTTCAGGAAGCTTTACCGTTCCGGCTACTGCTTTGTTAGGTCAAACCAGAATGCGTGTTTCTATGAAGTACAATGCTTCGCCTACGTCTTGTGAAACTTTCGCAAGTGGTGAAGTAGAAGACTACACGGTAAACATCACAGCTACGGCTCGTTTAGAAGATAACACCACAAGAGTTACTTTCAACTTATATCCAAACCCGGTAAAAGGAGATGTTTTAAACGTTGCTAACCTTGAAGGTGAAGCGTCATTTAGAATTTTCAACCTAATGGGACAAGAATTAGGAAAAGGCAAAATCGAAAACAACAATGTATTCGTAGGCTCACTAAAAGCCGGTACTTACTTAATCGAAGTAAGCAACGGAACTTCAACCACCACCAAACGTTTTATTAAAGAATAAAGCCAATAATAATAAGGCATTAGCCAATAGTTTAAAAACCACTCCTTTTGAGAGTGGTTTTTTTATGGGTAATTTTAGGAGCGAATGGCTTGGGTGTTCTTGGTGTCCCTATTCCCGCTTTTTGCACTGCATGGCAGTTGCGTCAATCGGGGCTAATTAGGTTTTGTCTTTTGTGAAATCAAGAATTTTAATACCCTATTTTCTCCAGAATCTGTAATCTTATTATATGAGTAAAAAGACACCTCTTGACTATTGAAAATCTTTTGGCCACTCTATATTGCCATTTCCAAAATAAATTAACACAACTATATCATAAATAAATCTACATTCCTCTTCAGGCTCAGATTATTTCCAATACTTTTGGAATCAATTTATTAAAAACAAAAATTAAATTATGAAAACATTCAAAAAAGCAGCTATGCTGATTGTATTGACAATTGCCGGTGCTATTTCATTTAACTGTAGTTCTGATAGCGACAGCAGTTCATCTACAAACTTTTACTTAAAATGTAAAGTAAACGGAACTTGGGTAGAATTTGCTGATCCTATGGTTATCAATTCTTTGGCCAAATCAATCACAGGAAACGATTCTGAAACAGGTCAAGTTGTAACCTTATTTACGCCTTTAAATGTTCCTACAGGTACGCACACAATTACTGACGAACCCTCTAATGTTGATTCCTATGCAGGAAGTTTCAGTGATTTTAACCAAGACATATACACTGATAACGAAACAGGAACAATGATTATTACAGAAGTGAATGCAAACGTTATTAGAGGTACTTTTTCTTTTACAGGCGATGACGGAAACGGTGGCACAATTACCGTAACAGAAGGAAGCTTTAGAGCTGAAAATATAGAATAAGTATTTTATCCTGCAAAAGCATAAAACAAAAACCCCGAACATTGCTGTTCGGGGTTTTTATATTTTAGGAGTAAATAATTACTTCACAATCAAGAATTCTGAACGTCTGTTTTGAGCGTGTTGCTCTTCAGTACAGTCTTTACCACAATCCACTTTAGGCTCTAACTCACCCATTCCTTTAGCAGAAATTCTGCTGGCATCAATGCCTTTAGAAATGATGTATTGCTCGGTTGATTTAGCTCTTCTTTCAGATAATCTTTGGTTGTAACGGTCAGTACCTCTGTTATCAGTGTGTGATTTAGCCAAGATAACCAACTTGTCGTTGTTCTTCATCACCTGAACCAATTTGTCTAGCTCAAAAGCACCTTCTTGAGTGATGTTGCTTTTGTCGTATTCAAAAAAGATTGGTTTTAAGATAATCTCTGTAGGCGTTACAATTACGTCAATTGGTTGTAAGGCTGCATCAACTTTAGCCGTTGGTCCTTTGCTTGGTGTAACAGCAAAAGTATTGCCTTCATAACCGTCTTTTGAAGCTTGCACAACGTATGGTTTGTCACACTCTACTCTGTATTTTACTTCGCCTCTGGCGTTAGACATTTCTGTAGCGATTACGTTCTTCTTATCATCTAAGATTGATACGTTGGCATTAGCCAAAATAGCGCCTGTTTTGGCATCAGTAACCACAATAGTTACATCAACCCCACAAATTGGGCTTACCACTAAGATATCATCATTTCCGCCACGGTTACTGGATAAGAAACCAACATTTTTAGTCCCGTTGAAAGAGAAAGCGAAATCGTCTTTTTCTGTATTAACCGGTTTTCCTAAGTTGGTAGCCTCAGCACCGCTTGATAAATCAGCTTGATAAACATCATAACCCCCTAAACCTTGTTTGCCACTTGAAGCGAAATACAATGTTTTATTATCATCGGCTATGAATGGGAAACTTTCGTTGCCTTCAGTATTTATTTTGCTGCCTAAGTTTTGAGGCTCGCCATAAGTACCATCCGCATTTATAGCTACTTTCCAAATATCAACACCGCCTAAACTTCCCGGTCTGTTAGAAGAGAAGTATAAAGTTTTACCGTCTCTACTTAGAGAAGGATTGCTGCTTGAATAAGTTTTGTCATTGAAAGGTAAAGCAGTTAGCTCTCCCCAAGTGTCGCCACTTTTAGTAGCTTTAAACAAATATACCTGACTGAAACGGGCATTGTTCTTTTTGTCCTTTTCGTAGTCTTTCTCTTTGTAGCTTTCGCTGGCAAAATAAGCCGTATTTCCATCAGCACTGATAGTCACAGGACCATCATGCCATTTAGAATTTAAAGAAGCTACAACACCTGCATTGGTAATCGTCCCATCAGTGTTATAATCAGCTTTGTAAATATCTAAGAAAGGCTCTTCTGTCCAACCGTAAGTTTTGCGGGCACCGTTACGAGCACTGGCAAAATACAAACTGTTGTCATAAAGTACGGCCCCAAAATCAGATTTATCACTACTAATGTCAGATGCGTTTACATTATACAATTTAGTTTTGTCTAATAATCTAGGAACGTAATTAGGGTTTTCTTTGAAAGCTTTGGCACGTTGATCGTTAGGCACAGCAGCGGCAAACTTTTGCATTTGCTTGTTGGCTTCTTCATATTTACCATTAGCTTTTAACATCTGAGCGTAACGATAGTAAGTCTCAGCGTCCTGATTGGTTTCAGTAGCTTTGGCATACCATTTAACGGCTTCAGTAGAGTTAAACATGTTGTAATAAGTATCGGCCAATTGCTTATACACATAAGCATCCCCTTTATCGTTCTCAACAAGTTTCAGATAAGCTTTGGCAGCGTCAACATATTCATAACGAGCGAACAATTTATCGGCTGCTTTGGTATCTTTATTTTGCGCCGAAAGGGTAAAACTAAAGGCTACAAAACTTAAGGCTATATATAGATTTTTCATTTTTTAGGTTTCTTTATAGGTTAGAAATATCTTGGTGAACGTGATACTTTTTTCGGGAAGTTCAAATCGAACAACAACATTACCTCATGTGAAGAAGGCGTTACTGTATTTAAATCTGAAACGATGTGGTCGTAAGCGTACCCAACTCTTAAGCTAGGTGTAATTGCAAAGTTAACCATCGCCCCGAAAGAGTCTTCTACTCTATAGGTTGCTCCTAATTCTAACTTATCATAAAGCATAAAATTGGTCGATACATCAAAAGATGTTGGCGCATTCAACGATGATTTAATCATCGCGAAAGGTTTGAATTTCAAATTCGGATTAATATCAAATACATAACCTCCTGTTAAGAAATAGTGCATTACTTCGGTTCCGTATTGTCTTCCGTCAAAATCTAAATATTTAGTTTTTAACATATTCGGCACCGAAAAAGCAACATAGTATTTATCGGTGTAATAGAAAACCCCAGAACCAACATTTAAGAAGGTATTGTTAGGATTTGATGCACTAAACGGATCTTGCGAAACAGGTTGTGGTAAAGTCTCGAAAATATAGTTAAAATCGATTTTGTGCATGGTAAGACCGGCTTTTAAACCAAAAGCCAATCTTTTTTCACCACCTAAGTTCAATGTATAGGAGAAATCGGCGTAAAAGTTATTTTCTTCTACCGGACCAATTTTATCTGAAATAACAGAAAGTCCTAATCCTACGTTTCTTCCTACCGGACTATGAATAAAAAACGTTCCGGTTGTTGGTGCGTCTTCTATTTCAATCCATTGCTTACGATATAGTAAACCTCCCGAAACAGCCTCTTTTGACCCTGCATAGGCCGGATTCATAACACTCATATTGTACATGTATTGCGTGTAATGAGGATCTTGCTGTGCTCTTAACTCTGTAACTGCTAAAGCTAATACTGCAATGAAATATAGTTTCTTCATTTTGTTTTGTTTTATTTTGAATGCAAATTTATAATGTCCTATTGTTCTCTGTTGATGTAAATCCAACCTGTTCTGTTCTCACCATTATCTCTTTCAATTACGAAATAATAAGTTCCGTCAGGAAGTTCATCTCCATCATCAGATTGACCTTTCCATTGATCAGTATAATTTCCTTTAGAATATACTTTCATTCCATATCTGTTAAAAATAGACAATTTTTTAACATTGAAACCTCTAAGGTCAAAATAGTCATTAAAGCCATCATCGTTAGCAGAAATACCTTGTTGAATCACACAAGTAATGGCGTCAACCGGTAATGAAACTGAGTTAAGACATCCGTCGTTAGAAGTTACAGTTACAGTGTACGTGCCTAAGGCAGTAACCACAATACTTTGTGTACTTCCTACAACATTACCAGAACTATCTTCCCAGCTGTATGTAACCCCTGAATCAAAAGTCCCTCCATCTACCGGAGATACCGTTAGTACAAATTGAACTCCTTCACAATCTCCGGAGGCAACAATTTGAATTGGGGATGAAATCACTACTTGAGCTGTACTTGATCCTTCAACTCTACATGTATCCGCATCATCGTCAACTGTATACGTAACAGTGTAAGTGCCTGCTGGAGAAGACAAATCAATTAAACCTGTTGAAGAGTTAATCAACAATCCATTAGTTCCTGTAAATGTCCCACCAGTGGTAAATCCTGGTATGTCTGTATTAGGTAGCGGATCTTCTCCGTCTGAACAATATAAAGCATCATACCCTATAGTAGTTACCGGTGTAATTATTGGATTAATAACTACTTCAAAGTCAAAACTTCCACCTGCTAAACAAATATCGTTGTTTGGCAATACTTCGTATGTAACCGTGTAAGTACCCGGTACTGAAGCAGAACCGCCAACTCCAAGGGTAATTACCCCTGTACTGGAATTAATATTTAATCCGGCAGGTTGAGAGGTAAAACTACCAGGAGTTGTAAATCCGGTCGGTAAAATAGGTGACATAGTCGCCGCCGCATTTTGACAAATTACAGCTGGATTATATGAAAAATCTACCACTGTTGGTGTAAACGGAGCAGGGTTTATTACAACTTGAAGTGCCGGAGAATAACAACCTGATGTTAAATCATGAGTTGTTACACTATAGGTTCCAGGAATAAGACCTGTAAATGAAGTACCTGTTTGATAATTGGTACCATCAATACTGTACTCATAATTAGTTCCTATTGGATTTGTCACTTCAATTGTTCCTGTTTGAACAGCACATGTTGTTTGTGTAACATTTACGGTCGGTGTTGGTGTAGTAATTATGTTTACTATAAATGAAACTTCATTGATACAACCAAAAGTACTAACCGCATAAATATAAATGGTCTGTGTAGCCGTTACCTGATGACCAGCACTAAGTTGATTTCCTGTTCCTCCTGGCGCATCAAAATAATTTCCAACAGATAGAGCCGGCAATGCATAGCTATTACATGCTTGAACATCTGCTGGCTGAGTAAGACTTGGTATTGGAGCAATCTCTACTTGAGTAGATGGATTGGCCCCAACACAAACACCTGAACCAGGCAAAGTGTAAGAAACAGTATAAATACCCGGAGAACTCAAACTTGGCGTGATAGCTCCAGTATTAACATCTATATACAAACCTCCGTTTGGTAAAGCTGAATAGGTACCACCTGTTGTACCGGATTGATTTACATTGTGAACCATTGTGTCTGTTTCACAATAGAATGCTTCATTATAACTAATGGTTGCTGACACAGGAAGCACAAGACTTAAAGTGAATGTATATTGTATTTCCGGACAAGTTACGTCTCCGGCCAAAGTGTTAACTATTACATAATTTCCTGGCAAACTGTTTTGTAAATCAATCTCTCCAGTTGCAGTGTTTGCAAATACCAATCCTGTTGGAGTATTTGGCAACAATGAGAATACCCCGGCTACTGAACCTTGTGGAAGAGTTGGAATCGGATTAGCAATACTTGGATCGATACAATAAGTAGATGATGAGTACGCAAAATCAGCTTCCGGACAACAAAGAGTTGCTCCTGAAGTAGTGCCGAAATTAGTTTGTGTTAAAGTAATATAACCTGGTTGGTTAGAGAAGTTTGTAATTAAAATTACATAAAACTGTCCGGCCACTGCATTAGGTATATTAAAGTTTTCTGTTGGCGCTGCAGAATAACTACAACCTGTTGTTAATCCTGTTAAAGGTGCTTGTCCGCCTGCAATTGCCGCACAAACTTGAGCTTGAGTAGCAAAAGGACCCCATGCTGCGTAATCAACATCTAAATTAGGTGTTCCGCCAGGAGTTGTTGATTGCGTCAATAAATAATTTATAGGTCCTGAAGTAACCACTTGAATAGTAAAGAACGTTGGGTTAGGAGAAGTAAATAAACATCCTATCTGTCCCAAACTTGTTACCCCTGTGGTATTTCCATAATTTAAACCATCCTCACTACATATTGATGAGCTAGTAGCACATGTTGAAGGTGTAGAGATACATAAATTAAAATTAGCTGATTGTGGTGTAGCTGAATTAGAGAATACTCTAATGTAATAAGTAGCTCCTACTGTTAAGTTATTCAATACGCCCGCTAAATTTGTACTACAAAATACTTGTGTCAAAGTTCCACATTGTCCTGAGTATACTGCAAAATTTAAGTTGGTTGTTGAACCTACAACATTTTGCAATGAAACATTTAGATAAGCATTTGTCGCAATAAATTCGAACCAAACATCATCATCAGGTGTTCCAACACATGGCGCTACAATTCCAGGTGCAACCGAAGCCGTGGCCCCTGTAATAGTTCCCGGTGTAACTAATTGACAAACTGCATCAGAATTTACCGGAGCAAATATGGCCCCATCACAATTGTCATTTTCAATCAAAGTATTAAAATTAAATCCTGTCGACCACAAACTTGTACCTGATGTCGGACAAATTCCTCTTACGTAAAAAGTGTATTGTGTACCTGAATCTAAACCGGTAAACAATGCCGGATTAGTTGAAACAATTGTTCCGGTGGCAGTAGGTAATGGTACTGGAGAACCTAATGGTAAAATAATAACTTCCCACTGTACAATAGCCGGATTTGGCTCTGACCATCCTAAATAAGCAGAAGTTGTAGTAATATTTGTTGCTGTCAATGTATTAGGTCTTTGACATTCCGGAGCCGGATCACAAGTTACACTAGCAACCCAACCGGCAAGGCTGACAGCACCATCACTTCTAAATCTGAAGGTCAAACACCCGTCAGGACTTGATGAGGTGAACGGACCTGGTATGGTATTTCCCCAATATCCTCCTGCTAAACCTCCAGGAACGTTTCCTGCTCCATTAGTACTGGCAATTTGAGGAGAAGTAATTGAATTTCCGTCAAAAACGTATAAAGCATCCCAATTGGTCTCTGTATTGAATGAGGTAAAGGTCACAGTTACAACATCTCCTGAATTTACCGGACAAACAGTAACCGTTGAATCTGAATTCCCTGGGTAATTTGCAGGACCACCAGCGTCAACATATGGACCGCCACAAACCGGAGGCGCTACTTGTGTTGTTATCGTTGATGGACCAGACCAAATACTACTATCAGTAGGACTACAAACTGCTCTTATGTAAATATCATAACAAGTTGAAGAATTCAATCCTGTTAAGGTGTAAGGAGGACCAGCGGTCACATCAACAAAACCTGTTGCATCTGCTGCCGGTGCAGGAGAACCACATGGTAAAGCCAAAACTTGCCATGCTGAAGCTACACTGTTGTCAGGGTTTGTAGGCTGTGTCCAGTTCAATATAACTGAATTCGAAGTAACTGTTGAAGTTGTAACTGCGGTTGGTCTTCTACAAGTTGGAGGAGGACCACAAGTTACATTAGCAACCCATCCTGGATCTTGAACTGAGGTATCACTTCTAAATCTGAAAGTTAAACATCCGTCCGCACTTGATGATGTAAACGGACCAGGTATAGCTGTTCCCCAGTATCCTCCTGCTAATCCTCCGGGCACATTACCTGCACCATTAGTACTAGCAATTTGAGGCGCTGTGATTGAATTCCCATCGAAAACATATAAAGCATCCCAATTGGCCTCTGTTTCAAAAGAGTTAAAAGTAACGGTAACAACATCGCCCGGATTCACTGGACATATAGTAACCGTTGAATCTGTACTTCCTGCATAATCTCCATTCGGTCCACCCGGATCAGTAAATGTACCTCCACAAACCGGTGGTGCTACTTGAGTAGTGAATGAAGCAGGTCCGGTCCATGGGCTAATATCTGTTGGAGAACATACCGCTCTTACATATACATCATAACACGTTGTTGGTGATAAACCAGTCAAAGTGTAAGGCGGACCTGAAGTAACATCAATAAATCCTGTTGAACTTGCTGTAGGCGCAGGAGAACCACAAGGCAGAGCTAAAACTTGCCAAGCTGTTTCAGAACCTCCATTAGTCCAAGATACAGTAGCAGATGTTGACAATACCCCACTTGAAACCAACAAAGTAGGTTCTGGACAAGTTGGAATATCTTCAATAATTACATTATCAATAAACAATCTCCACCCGTCTAAACCTCCTGCAGGAATGTGCCAAGCAATATTTACCGGACCGGTGATACCTGCCAAAGTTTGAATTCTTTGAACGTAAGTAGTATTGTTGTAAGATGCTAAAGGAATTAAAGTTGTTGTAAAGTCGGTTGGACTTGTCCCGTTTTGAGACAACATTACTCTAAAATCATTTGGCTCACCAGCAGATTGAACTCTGTAATGGAATTTCAATCTTTGGTTACCATTTAAAATAATTTGTGGAGAAATCAACCAATCGTTATTTGCTCCTGCATTAAAGTCAGTTGTAATAGCGGCACATTGATTCCCTTCAAATGGAGTTGTTGCGTAATTCATGTTCCACAAGTCGGTATCACCATTCGAATTTAATACTGTCCAACAGTTTTCAGTTGTTGACCCTGTATTAAACCCTTCTTGGAATGGAACCGGGAAAGCATCACACAAAGTATTGAATAAGAAAGGTCCTGCCCATGCACTGAAAGTTCCATTATTACAATCTGCTCTTACATAATACTGATAAGCAGTATTAACGGTCAAACTAGTTACCGGATAAGCAGTATTAGTATTTGTTTGTACGCCTGGACCTGAAGGAATAGGTGACCCTGCAGGTTGAACTGCTACTTCCCAAGAAGTAGCTCCTCCAGGATTTGCCCAAGACAAGTTAGCTGATGTTTGTGTCAATCCACTAACTGATAATGTGGTTGGTTCAGCACAATTAACTGTTTGAATTACCAAAGTATACCCTATAGTTTGAGGCGCAGCATTTGTCGAAATCACAATAATATATTCTTGACCCGCGGTAACCGCTATACTAGGAATAACTCTGGGTGCACCACCAGTGTTAGCAACACCGGCAATACAAGTAACTCCAACATTAGGACATCCCTGATATACAAATATCCCTGACCAGTTTGCTGTAGGCGTCATAGTCACACTAATTGCACCACTAGTGGTTGGAGTATAGGAATAAAACACATCGTTTCCTGTCATATAATTGGTTGCTGTACCCGCACATGCCGCAGGTTGTGCAACATCTGTAGTATCACCATAGTTACCGGTGTTATCCGTTGTACTGTAAGGAACTGATCCGATAACAATGGGAGCTCCACAACTAAACCCGGGAGAGGTGGTAGAAAAATTAAACGGCCCTACCCAAACACTATTCGCACCGTTAGCACATAGAGCTCTTACATAATATTTGTAATCTGTCGAAGGAGTAAAAGGTGTTCCGGTTGCAGTTGCAGTTGCATTAAATGGTAAAAGCCCATTATACACTACACCAGATCCTGTAAAAGCACCAGCTAAAGGCAAAACTTCAATTTCCCATGAAGTCGCTCCGCTTGGATTACCCCAACTTAAGTTAGCTGAAGTTTGCGTAATTCCGTTAGCCGCAAGGTTAATAGGGTCTAAGCATCTTTCAAGTATACTAACATTGTCAATTAACCAACGATCCCCGTCTAAAACAGTCAAGGGTTGTGTATAAACCTTCACAAACGAAACATAAACTTGTTGACCCGCATAAGCTGACAAATCAACTAATTTTTCTTCATAAATGTTGTAGGTAGTCGTTAAATCAACTTCTGTCCATTGTTGTACCAAAGTATAGGCGGCAGGATCGGTTTGCGAAGCCGTTGATGGAGCTACCTTTATTTGATACAAAGTCCCTTGATTACCCGTTGTAAAAGTACGAGTGTAGAAACGAAGTTGTCCATTGGTAGGAATGTTAACCAATGGTGTTGACAAATAATCTTCTGAAGTGTTTCCTTGGCCAATATTTTCTCTATTGACATAAGCAGAATTTGTCCCTTGATAAACGAGTGGTGGCGTTGGTGGTGTAACCGCCGTGGAGTTAATTCCCCAACGTTGGTTAAGCCCAACCCCGTTATCAAATACTGCCCAGTTCCCCGTTGTTAAAGCCCATGTAGTCGATGGTAACGGAGTAGGTCCTGTGGTTGACTCAAATCCTTCAACAGCTGGCGTTAATTGAGAATAACCAACCATAGAAAAAAATAATGTCACCAATAGTAAAGTAATTTTTTTCATGAAATGAAAATTTTAGTTGTTTAATTGAGTTTTTTTTGGATTTTGAGTTCCAAATTTAGTAAAAATTATGAAAAAAATAACATTTATATTTTTTTTGACAAAATAATTGAAGGTTATGTTACTATTTGGTAAACAAATTGTATTCCTTCTTAAATTTCTAATCACTATTTTTGTAATTCAATAAGACACAATGTTAGAAAAAGAAGTAATCAATTTTGAGCGAACCATAATTGTTGGAATCATTACACAAAATCAAAGCGAAGAAAAGTTAAACGAATACTTAGACGAACTAGAATTTTTAACTTATACTGCTGGAGGAGAAGTAATTAAAAGATTTTCACAAAAATTGGAAAAACCAAATCCTAAGACATTTTTGGGAACCGGTAAAATAGAGGAGATTCATTTATTCATCAAAGAGAACAACATATCAACCGTTATTTTTGACGATGAATTATCGCCTTCTCAACAAAAAAATATTTCCAAAATTTTAGATTGTAAAATTCTTGACCGAACCAATTTAATCTTGGACATTTTCGCCCAAAGAGCAGAGACTTCTTATGCAAGAACTCAAGTTGAGCTCGCGCAATGCCAATACTTACTGCCGCGCCTCTCCGGAATGTGGACACACTTAGAACGACAAAAAGGAGGTATCGGACTACGTGGACCCGGTGAAACTGAAATTGAAACCGACCGCCGAATTGTTCGCGACAGAATTGCTTTGTTAAAAGAAAAAATCAGAACAATTGACAAACAAATGTCTGTCCAAAGAAGCAATCGTGGCGCTATGGTTCGTGTTGCATTAGTCGGTTACACCAATGTCGGAAAATCAACCTTGATGAACGTAATCAGCAAAAGTGAAGTTTTTGTAGAAAATAAATTATTTGCCACCCTTGACACTACCGTTCGTAAAGTAGTCATCAAAAACTTACCCTTTTTACTTTCAGACACGGTTGGTTTTATTAGAAAATTACCAACCCAATTGATTGAATCATTCAAAAGTACTCTAGATGAAGTTCGCGAAGCCGACCTTTTATTACACGTCGTAGATATCTCACATCCCGATTTTGAAGAACATATTCAATCGGTGAACCAAATTTTACAAGACATCAAAAGCAATAATAAGCCAACAATTATGGTGTTCAACAAAATTGACGCTTACCAACATTTACAAATCGAGGCGGATGATTTGATTACAGAAAAAACTACCAAACATTACACTTTAGAAGAATGGAAATCGACATGGATGGGTAATGTCGGAGAAAAAAATGCATTGTTTATTTCTGCCACTAACAAAGAAAATTTTGAAGAGTTCAGAGAAAAAGTATACGAAGCAGTGAGAGAAATTCACATCACGAGATTTCCTTACAATAAATTCTTGTATCCAGACTATAAAGATGTAATTGAAGATTAGGTCTATTGTAAATAATAGATATAACCTACATTCAACCAAACATTCCAATCATTAGCCCTATTTTCTAAATAAACAGCCGGGTCAGGATTTAACCCGTCAACCCAATTGGAAAAATAATATTGCCAACGTAAATCTACCATCAAATCGGAAAGCTCTGTTAATTTGTAACGTGTTCCGACACTTCCCACAATTGACCAAACAGTTCCACCCTGGTTGGTGGTAGCGCCCATATATTTTATAGGGGTAGAAATTGGAGTATTTAAATCTCCTAATGTTGAATAAGCCTCGGGATCATAAAAACTAAACTGACCACCCAAACTTATAAATGGCGCCCATGCTCCAATTGTGGAACTAAAATCTCTGATACTTAAAGGAAAATATTCCAATTGCATTCCAACATTTGTAACTGAAGTACTTCCGCGCATGCCTCTTAACTGATTGGCTATTAAAGAAGTTTTACTGTCATCAACCCATCTTCCAAAATGTTGCAATTCGGTTTTATTGTAAGACAATTCACTTCTCAATTTGAAGTGATCATTGAAATAGGTTTCGGGAGTGTAACAATTACATTCCGCTCTATATGAAAAGTTCAGGTAATGAATAATACCGATTCCATATCCTGTATTACCGGCATTAGTAGAGAAATCATGTCGCTCTCCATAATCAGACTGGAAAGCCACAGGACCTACAATAGCTCCTATTTCATGTGAAAAACCAAATTGAGCGAAAATGCTATTTGAAAATGCAAATAACATCAGTGTGGTTATGATAAATTTTTTGGGCATTTGCATACTAATAAGTTCAATTCTCGACAAATATATAAAAACATCATTCAGTTATAAAATAAAATAAAAAATTGTTCATTTATATACGAAAAAAAGCAACAAAAGTTTTAAAAGACAACATTTATAACAACTATCTTTAAATTTTCTTAACATAACCGCAAAAGTTCTGAGAATTTTAAAAAACTTTCCGCCATATTTTTAATAAAATGTATATTTGTCGGAATTTACGAAAACGTTTTCTTAAAAAAATTAAACAGTATATTTTATGTCACAAAGTATTAACGAATTTATCGAATTGGTTGCTAAAAGAAATGCCAATGAGCCTGAATTTATGCAAGCAGTAAAGGAAGTTGCAGAAACGGTAATTCCTTTTATTGAACAAAATAAAAAATACCAAAACAAAATGCTTTTGGAGAGAATGGTGGAGCCTGAAAGAGTAATCATGTTCCGTGTGACTTGGATCGATGATGCCGGAAACACTCAAGTGAATCGTGGTTACCGTATCCAAATGAACTCCGCTATCGGTCCTTACAAAGGCGGAATCCGTTTCCATCCTTCCGTAAATTTAAGCATCCTAAAATTCCTGGCTTTTGAGCAAACCTTCAAAAATAGTTTGACTACTTTACCAATGGGCGGTGGAAAAGGTGGTTCCGATTTTGATCCGAAAGGAAAATCAGATATCGAAATCATGAAATTCTGTCAAGCCTTTATGACTGAACTTTCTAAACACATCGGTGCTGACACCGACGTTCCTGCTGGTGATATTGGCGTTGGCGGAAGAGAAGTAGGTTATATGTTTGGCCAATACAAAAGATTAAGAAACGAATTCACCGGCGTTTTAACCGGTAAAGGAATTTCTTTTGGCGGTTCATTAATCCGTCCTGAAGCTACGGGTTATGGCGATGTTTATTTCGCTCAAAACATGTTGGCTACCAAAGGCGATAGTTTCACCGGAAAAACAGTAGTGGTTTCGGGTTCCGGAAACGTTGCCCAATACGCTATCCAAAAAGCAACCCAATTAGGCGGAAAAGTAGTTACTGCTTCTGATTCATCAGGTTATATTTTTGATGCGGATGGAATTGATGCCGATAAATTGGCCTACATCATGGAAATCAAAAACGTAAACTACGGCAGAATCTCTGATTACGTAGCCAAATATCCAAACGCTAAATTCGTAGCCGGAAAACGTCCGTGGGAAGTAAAATGTGATATCGCTTTACCTTGTGCAACCCAAAACGAATTAAACGGTGAAGAAGCAAAAACATTAGTCGCTAACGGTTGTATCTGTGTAGCTGAAGGTGCCAATATGCCTTCTACTCCTGAAGCCATTGAAGTGTTCTTAAATGCCAAAATTCTTTTTGCTCCCGGGAAAGCTTCTAACGCCGGAGGTGTAGCAACTTCAGGTCTTGAAATGTCACAAAACTCATTGCGTTTGAGCTGGACTTCTGAAGAAGTTGATCAACGATTAAAAGACATTATGGCCAACATTCACGCTGCTTGTGTGAAATACGGAACTGATGCAAACGGTTATACCGATTACGTAAAAGGAGCCAATGTAGCCGGTTTCGTAAAAGTAGCCGATGCTATGTTAGCCCAAGGAATAGTATAATTTTAATACAACCAACCACCAAAAACCGCTGCCGAACCTCATGGCGCGACAGCGGAATAAAAACTTAAAAATGCTCTCTTAATGAGGGCATTTTTTTTGGCTAAATACCAAAACGATAGTTTTTGCGTTTATACTATATTTGTATGCTAATTATTCTCAAATGAAAAAATGCCTGTTATGCTTGTTGATCCTTGTCTTCCAAATTGGGTTTGCGCAACAAAACCAAAATTGGAAAGGCTATTTTTCATACAACCAAATCAAAGATCTCTCCGAATCCGAAAACAAGGTTTATGCCGCTGCCGAAAATGCCCTGTTCATTAAGAACACAGTCACTAATAACCTCCAAACTATAAACTCTATTGATGGCTTATCGGGACAAACCATCTCTGCACTCTATCACAGTGACACTTTTAACAAAACCATTGTAGGCTATGAAACCGGATTGATAATTGTAATTAACAACACCGACGGATCAATGTTGAATGTAGTAGATATCATCAATAAAAACATCCCGGCCAATATTAAAAAAGTCAATCATTTTATGGAGTTAGACGGAATTGTTTATGTTGCTTGTGATTTTGGCATCGTACAATACAATTTGGCTACCTTAGAATTTGGAGATACTTATTTTATCGGACCAAACGGTCAGGAAATAAAAGTTTATCAAACCACTATTTACAATGGTGAAATTTATGCCGATACCCAAAACCACGGTATCAGAAAAGCTTTAATCACAAACCCCAACCTAAACGATTACGCACAATGGCAAGTCTTTGACGGTGGATTTTGGACCGGTTTAGTTACCTTCAACAACCAATTAATTGGGTTAAATGCTAATAACAAGGCCTACAAATACAACGGCACTTTTTTTGAGGAATTAACTGATATAGGTCAACCCGGATTAGATATCAGGGCTACGCCAAATCATTTAATCATCACCTCTCCTAACCACGTATTTGTTTACAATACCGATTTAATCCAAATAGCTCACGTTCAGAACGCACAAATCTCTCCGCCAACCGTCTCATTTACCTGCGGGACGGTAATCAATAATACCATTTATATCGGAACTTTAGAAAACGGATTGCTGGCTTTACCATTAAGTAACACCACAAACTTTGAATTCATAATGCCCGACGGACCAATCAGAAATTACATGTTTGCCATAGACAGCTCGTCTTCCTCTTTATGGGCAACATATGGTGGTTACAACATTTTTTATAATCCGTACACTTTTGTTGGTTTTGATTTGGCTTCATTCGGAATAAGCAAATACACCGAAACCGGATGGCTTAATATACCTTACAGCGAAGTTTTAGGCGCTAAATCTTTAACTAAAGTAACCATAAATCCCAACAACGAAAATCAAGTCTTTATTGGCTCTTATCACCATGGTTTATTGGAAGTTGCCAATGACATTCCCACCACTCTTTACAACGCATCCAACAGCTCATTACAATCTTTAGACAATGCAACCACAACCGGTATCAGGGTAAATGAATCCGTTTTTGACCGAACAGGAAACCTTTGGGTAACCAACAGCAACGTTCAAAAACAACTTAATGTTCTCCGAACTAATGGCCAATGGCAATCCTATAACATGGATGATATCCTGGATAATTTCAGTTTTAGTCATTTGAACAAAATAGCCATTGACAACAGTGGAACCAAATGGATTGCTTCCTATTTGGATGGTGTTATTGCCTTCAATGAAAATACCAATGTCTTTAAAAAAATAACCGAAGGTGCTGAAGTAGGTAACCTTCCCTCAAAAGACGTAAGAGCCATTGCCATTGACAACCGAAATCAAGTTTGGATTGGTACCAACAAAGGGCTACGCGTATTACCAAGCGCCAGCAGTTATAATGGCACAACCCAAATGCGCGCCAACGCCATCATTATTTTGGAAGATGATTTAGCACAAGAACTTTTATACGAACAATTTATTACGGATATAGTAGTCAACGGCTCAAATGAAAAATGGATTGGTACAGCCGATTCGGGTGTTTTTCTTTTTTCTCCTAACGGACAAGAAACGATTTATCATTTCACCAAAGACAATTCCCCATTACCCAGCAATGTCATCAATGACATCGATATCAATCCCGAAACCGGAGAAGTTTTCTTTGCTACCGATAGAGGATTAGTCTCTTTTCAAGGCACTGCTACCAAACCGGCAGACGATTTAAAAAACGTATATGTTTACCCAAACCCGGTACGCCCTGAATTTGTCGGAACGGTCAAAATAGCCGGCTTAATCGCCGATGCGAATATCAAAATCACCGATATCGAAGGCAATTTGGTTTACGAAACTACTTCAGAAGGCGGAACTATCGAATGGGATACTACTGCTTTTGGCAAATACAAAGTCGCTTCCGGTGTTTACATGATTTTTATAGCCGCCGAAGATGCCTCAGAAACCACAGTCAAAAAAGTGATGATTATCAGGTAAAATCCAACCTTAAAATCCCAAGTTCCAATGTTGGTCAAAACCAAGGCGATTGTCATTTCTTCTCTAAAATATCAGGAAAAAAGTCTGATTGTGAAGTGTTTTACTCTAAGTGACGGACTAAAAAGTTATTTTGTGCAAAGTGCTTTTTCGACCAAAAAATCCAACCAAAAGATTGCCTATTTCCAACCGTTGACGCTACTTGAAATCGAAGCCAACCACAAGAACAAAGGCACTCTGGAACATTTCAAAGAAATCAAATTAGCTCACGCTTATCAAACTATTAATACCGACATCATCAAAAGTACCATCGTTATTTTTCTCTCCGAAATGCTCCACCACAGCATACAGGAAGAGGAAAAAAATGAAAACTTATTTCTATTTTTAGAATCGGCCCTACTTTGGCTCGACAATCATGAAGAAACGGCCAACTTTCACCTGATTCTGCTTTTGGAATTCACCAAATTCTTGGGATTTTACCCCGATACATCCGAAATTGAAGGCAAATATTTCGAAATGAATGACGGTATTTTTACTCCGTTTTTAGGCACAAGCTGTCTCAGTGAACACGAAACCTATCTGTTCAAAAAACTTATCTCCTTAAAATTCGACAGCAACCAAAAGGTTTTTGCCGGTATCGAACGCCAAATATTACTCAAAATCTTACTAGACTACTACACCATTCACCTCGACGGTTTCAAAAAACCTAAATCGCTGGAAGTTTTGAAGGAAGTTTTTGCTTAATCTTCCAAAAACGAAGGCTGTTTTTAATTATTCTTAAAAAACACGTCTCAGCCCTCTTTTTTCTTGCTTCTTTTCTCTCTTTTATTCAAAATTCCTTACTTTCGCAACCTGATTTAAGAAAATGACAAAAATGAGTACTAAGTTTACTGAATACAAAGGACTTGACTTGCCAACTGTGGCCACGGAAGTTCTTGATTTTTGGAAAAAAAATAACGTCTTTGAGCAAAGTGTAACTTCTCGTGAAGGTGCTACACCTTATGTGTTTTTTGAAGGTCCGCCGTCTGCAAATGGTTTACCCGGAATTCACCACGTAATGGCACGCGCCATCAAAGATATTTTTTGTCGTTATAAAACCCAAAAAGGGTTCCAAGTTAAACGAAAAGCAGGCTGGGATACCCACGGTTTGCCGGTTGAATTAGGCACCGAGAAAGAATTGGGCATCACCAAAGAAGACATCGGAAAAACCATTTCCATCGAAGAATACAACGAAGCGTGTAAAAGAACCGTAATGCGTTACACCGACGTATGGAATGACCTAACCGAAAAAATGGGGTATTGGGTAGATATGGAAGATCCGTATGTGACTTACAAATCCAAATACATGGAAAGTGTTTGGTGGCTATTGAAACAAATCTATGACAAAGGTTTGTTGTACAAAGGCTATACTATCCAACCGTATTCTCCAAAAGCCGGAACAGGATTATCTTCACACGAAGTCAACCAACCGGGAAGTTATAGAGATGTAACTGACACAACCGTTGTAGCTCAATTTAAAACCAAAAACGAATCATTACCAAGCTTCCTTCAAGGATTTGGTGATATTCACATATTAGCTTGGACAACTACACCATGGACGTTGCCAAGTAACACAGCATTGACAGTCGGGCCAAAAATTGACTATGTTTTGGTGAAAACTTTCAACCAATACACTTTCGAACCGGTTAATGTGATTTTGGCCAAAAATTTAGTCGGAAAACAATTTGCCGGTAAATATTTCGAAGCAGAAAGCGAGGCCGATTTTACCAATTACAAAGCCGAAGACAAAAAAATTCCATACCAAATCTTAACCGAAGCCAAAGGTGCTGACTTAGTCGGAATCCGTTATGAACAGCTAATGCCATTGGTATTGCCATATCAAAATCCGGAAAATGCCTTTAGGGTAATTTCAGGAGATTTCGTGACTACCGAAGACGGAACCGGAATTGTACACACTGCGCCGACTTTTGGTGCCGATGATGCCAAAGTGGCTAAAGAAGCAACACCGGAAGTACCGCCAATGTTGGTTTTAGACGAAATCGGAAATCCGGTACCGTTGGTAGATTTACAAGGAAAATTCATCCAAGGTTTGGGCGATTTGTCTGGTAAATACGTAAAGAATGAATACTACGACGCCGGAACTGCTCCTGAGCGTTCTGTAGATGTAGAAATTGCTATTCAGCTCAAAGAAGAAAACAAAGCCTTTAAGGTTGAAAAATACGTTCACAGTTATCCACACAGTTGGAGAACCGATGAACCATTGTTATATTATCCGTTAGATTCTTGGTTCATCAAAGTAACCGATATCAAAGACAGAATGTTTGATTTGAATGATACCATCAACTGGAAGCCAAAAGCCACCGGCGAAGGTCGCTTCGGAAACTGGTTGAAAAATGCCAACGATTGGAACTTATCGCGATCCAGATATTGGGGTATTCCGTTGCCAATTTGGAGAACAGAAGACAAACAAGAAGAAATGATTATAGGTTCGGTAGAAGAACTGTATAACGAAATAGAAAAGTCCATTGCTGCCGGTGTAGAAACCTCAAATCCGTTCCAAGGTTTCGAAATCGGAAACATGAGCGAGGAGAATTATGATTTGGTGGATTTACACAAAAATGTGGTCGACAATATCACCTTGATTTCTCCATCAGGCAAACCGATGAAACGCGAAAGCGATTTGATTGACGTTTGGTTCGATAGTGGCGCAATGCCTTATGCACAATGGCATTACCCATTTGAAAATAAAGATAAAATAGACGAAAATAAAGATTTTCCGGCCGATTTCATAGCCGAAGGTGTTGACCAAACTCGTGGTTGGTTTTATACTTTACACGCCATTGGAACTTTAGTCTTTGATAAAATTGCTTATAAAAATGTAGTTTCGAACGGTTTAGTTTTAGACAAAAACGGTCAAAAAATGTCTAAACGTTTAGGCAACGCCGTGGATCCGTTCACGACATTGGCAGAATATGGTCCGGATGCAACACGTTGGTACATGATTGCCAATGCGAATCCTTGGGACAATTTAAAATTTGACATTGAAGGTGTAGCCGAAGTGCGACGCAAATTCTTCGGAACACTTTATAATACTTATTCGTTCTTTAGTTTGTATGCTAACATCGATGGTTTCAAATACGAAGAAGCTGAAGTACCATTAAACGAAAGACCTGAAATCGACCGTTGGATTTTATCCGAATTGCACACCTTAATTAAAGTCGTAGACGAAGCTTACGCCGATTACGAACCAACCAAAGCTGCTCGTGCAATTTCCGATTTCGTTCAGGAAAATCTGAGCAATTGGTACGTTCGTTTGTGCCGAAGAAGATTCTGGAAAGGCGAATACGGCACCGATAAAATTGCGGCTTATCAAACCCTTTATACTTGTTTGTTAAACGTAGCCAAATTGTCTGCGCCAATTGCGCCATTCTTTATGGACAAACTTTACAGAGACTTAACGCAGGCAACACATACAGAGGAATTTGAGTCAGTACATTTGGCGAAATTTCCAAATTCAGTTGAAAACTTTGTTGATAAATCGCTCGAGAGTAAAATGATGAAAGCACAGACTGTTTCGTCACTCGTTTTATCGCTCCGCAAAAAGGAGATGATCAAAGTGCGTCAACCTTTGCAAAAGGTAATGATACCAATACTTGACGAGCAACAACGTGCTGAAATCGAGGCCGTTTCCGACCTGATAAAAGCCGAAGTAAATGTCAAAGAAATTGAACTTTTAGATGATGCTTCCGGGGTTTTGGTGAAGCAAATTAAACCGAATTTTAAAGCACTCGGACCGCGTTTCGGAAAGGACATGGGTTTGATTTCCAAAGAGATACAAAATTTTACACCGGAACAAATCAACGAATTAGATGCCAAAGGCGAACTAACGCTTGTTATTTCGGGAAAAAGTATAATTTTATCTTTAGAAGATGTTGAGATTTCTTCGCAAGATATTCCGGGTTGGTTAGTAGCCAATGCTAATGGTATAACTGTTGCGTTAGATATTACACTGACCGAAGAATTGAAAAACGAAGGTATCGCGAGAGAATTGGTCAACCGAATCCAAAACCTTAGAAAAGACAGCGGATTTGAAGTGACCGACAAAATTAAAGTTCAGTTACAACATAATGACATTTTGGCGAAAGCCATTCAAGAAAACGAAAACTATATCAAATCAGAAACCTTAACCGAAACCTTAGTTTTAGACAACGAAGTTTCCAATGGTACTGAAATAGAATTTGACGAGATAAAAACACGAATATTAATTTCTAAATAATTAAGAAAGATTATGGTAGAAGAAAAATTAAGATACTCAGATGCTGATTTAGCAGAGTTCAAGGAAATTATTTTAGCAAAAATTGAAAAAGCCAAAGCCGATTTAGACTTGATAAAAAGCGCCTATATGAACGATTTAAACAATGGTACCGATGATACATCGCCAACGTTTAAAGCTTTTGAAGAAGGAAGCGAAACCATGTCAAAAGAAGCCAACTCACAGTTAGCTATACGCCAAGAAAAATTTATCCGCGATTTAAAAAATGCCCTTTTTCGTGTTGAGAACAAAACCTACGGCGTTTGCAAAGTAACCGGCAAACTAATTTCCAAGGAAAGACTAAAAATTGTTCCTCACGCCACGATGAGCATTGAAGCTAAAAATTTACAACGATAAGATACGATTGTACTTTACTAAGTATAAAAAAGCCTCGATTTCTCGAGGCTTTTTTAATTATAAATCTATTTCGCTTATCAGTGTTAAAGTGAAATTCGGACCGTAATTGTATTGCTTGATATGATTATCCCCTACTACAATCAAGTGACTGTCTAACGGAATAATATCTTTTACATTTCCGGGATAAGTGTTTTCCAGAGTCAAATTAGCACTATTGACTGCGTCAAAAATCTTTAATCCATTCGCGCCGCAACCCACATACAATACGTTGTTTTTAATCCCTAACCCATATGGCTCATCCAATAAATAAGTGGAAAGCAAAGTTGGATTGGCAATATCAGTGACATCGATAAGATTGATTTGGTCGTCAATAGCGCCACAAGTTGAACCGCCGCGAACCGTAATATAAGCTGTGTTTAGATAAACCACCACAGGATCACAGGCTGTAGCGTGCGAAAATCCTGAAACAAAATAGGGGTTGAATTCATCTTCAGCATCAACCGTATACATTCCGGTGGTAGAACCTACGAATAAAATATCTTTCTGTATAAATAAGGTTTCAAATTCGCCACCTCCAAACCATTGGGTCATATACACTTCTTTATCAAAAAAAGCATTAATCGGATCCGAAATATTGAAAACATTTAGTTTATAAGCATCAATGGTGTAAAGGGCATCATTATTAATTTGAAAACGAGCATAAGAACCGCCTGTTCCAACCTGAGAAGCATTAGAGCTCTCAAAAGTAGCTAAGGCATCACCGGCCAAAATCAGATCTTGTCCTTCGGGTCGGTCTTTCATTTCAATGGAAAAACCGGTTATGATTTCATCTCCTGTCGGGTAAACCGTGTAATCATAAAACTCTGCATCTTCAGGATAGGTCGGAGAAAAAGCTACAGAATTTTCAATAGTTCTGACCAAGGTGATATTCTGAATGTCGGAAATATCAAAAACCAATAAGTCTACAAAGTTATCAGCATAAAGGTAATTGCCTTTTACCGAAATATCGTGAACACCTTCCAAATTGATAAAAGCAATATTCAAAGGCGACGCCGGATTCGAATTGTTAAAAACATGCACCCCGGATTCTTGGGCAATGTAAAAAAGATAATTTTCCGCCACATAAATCTTTCCGTTCGATTGGGTTTGTCTGGCAGCAGTAACCGAAATGTCAGCTCTGATTTCAGTCAATGATTTTATCACCGGAACAGCAAATTTAGCCTGCTCATCAGCATCGTCATTATCACAAGAAAAGGACAAAAAAGACAATGCAAAAAGGGTCAATAAATAAATATTTTTCATGTCAATAGTTTATTGGTTATGGTTTGTTTCATAGGATGTGAAAAAACCGCTTGGGTTGCTTCCATCAGTAAAATTAGTAATTCTTTTGTTATCAGCGGTAAATTGTATGGAATGAGAATTATAACTATAAAAATATTATGTTTTTTGTATAATAATATTGCTATTTTTGCGCCATTAAAACCCTAAGAATGTCATTACGCAATTCCATTTTAATCATCGCTATTATTTTATTGGTGGACCAATTCACTAAGATTTACATTAAAACCAATTTTGTTTATGGTGAAGCAGGTCAAATTGACGTAGCCAATTGGTTTAAAATATTGCTGATAGAAAATGAAGGAATGGCATGGGGAACTAAAATTCCGGGAGAAAACGGCAAACTGTTTCTAACTCTTTTTAGAATTTTGGCAGTTTTCGGAATAGGATATTGGTTGTATGATGCCAGTACAAAGCACAGCTCAAGATATTTGATGGTCGCCATTGCTTTGATATTTGCCGGTGCTGCCGGAAACATTATTGATTCCGTTTTTTATGGGGTTTATTTTGACCATAGCTATAATCAGGTGGCCACATTATTTACAGAGAATCCTTATGGCACTTGGTTTCATGGAAAAGTGGTAGACATGTTGTATTTCCCAATCTTCGAAGGTCATTTCCCGGATTGGATGCCTATTTGGGGTGGACAACCTTTCAAATTCTTCAATGCCATTTTTAACGTAGCTGATGTGGCGATATCAACCGGTGTTGGTATTTTGATTGTATTCAACAAAAAAGCTTTCGCTAAAGGAACGGCTATCGAAAACTATAAAGAGTCATAGGCGTTACACAATAGTCTAGTCGAATATCAGTTGTTGAAACATCCTCTATGCTTTCCTCAGGCTCAAAGAACGACAATCCAACTTTGATTACATCTTCCTTGCATTTCGATAAAAAATTATCGTAGAATCCTTTTCCGTAACCCACTCGATTTCCCTTTGTATCATAAGCCAAAAGCGGGACAAAAACCACGTCAATTTTTGAAGTTGGGACTTCTATTCCATCTACGGGTTCGTAGATATTGTACTCGTTTTTTTGAAACTTGGTATTATCCGTAAGCAAATAATGAGTCATTTCTAGAGTGTCAAAATTACTTTTGGCCACCACAATTTCTTTGTCTTTTCCGGCTAAAATTTGCAGGATAAACTCGGTGTCTACTTCTTTTTGCTCTTCTATGGTCAAAAACAAATGAAAATAGGTATTATCCCAAACATCCAATTGCAACAAGCGATTGGCGATGGCCAAACTTTGATCTTCCGTTTGTTCTTCAGAAAGTTGCTGTCTTAGTTCTTTGTATTTTTTTCGTAAGTCTTTTTTAAGCATAATTGATAGCCATCAAATCTTCTATAAAAGTAGTCAAATGTTCTACTTCTACGTGATCCATCAACACAATTTTGTACCACTTGTTGTTTTCGTCGTGTTGCTGTGGTACCAAGTCGTATTTCACGGCTATTTCCTGCGGAATGTATACGGCTTTAATCGTTACGATATTCATATACGGCTCGCGGAAATATTGAATATTCATCGCGTCCAATTGGTTACACAAAAACTGGGTTCGCATTTGCAGCACGCTTACTTTTTCAAACCAACCATTAGGTCCGTAAGTAAATAATATCATCCAAACCGCCACGGCATTGGCACCACTTCTGCTACCGCACAACGTTAAATCCATTCCTTCTACATACTCCGCTTCTTTGGTTAACACGTTTTCGATATAGCCTTTTCGGCAAATAAAAACGCCTGTCCCATAAGGCGCTTGCAACATTTTATGGGCATCAATAGTGATGGAACTAATCTTGGGATTACTAAAATTAATATCCGATTGCTGGTTGCTGAACGGATAAACAAAACCACCGTAAGCACCGTCAATATGAAGTTTGAAATGCAAATTGTATTTTTCAAAAACAGTGATATATTCTTCCGGATTGTCTACTGAGCCAAACATCGTTGTGCCCATATTTGAAACGACAATAAAATACTTTTTGCCTTTGTTTTTAGCCTTGAGGATTATTTCTTCCAACTTGATTTTATCAATTGCACGCGTATCAAAATCAACCGGAATTTTCAGCCAATCGAGTTGTAATAAATTAGACGCTTTCGGAATCGAATAATGCGTGTCTTCTGAAGCCACAATGGCAATTTCTTCTCCTTTGGCATCCAAATTATTCATGAAAAAATTGCGGAACATCCAAATGGCCTGAATATTGGCTTCAGTGCCACCGGGTGAAATGTAACCGTCAAAACCATTCGGCTCTGCCTTAAAAATATCCACGGCTATCACATTCAGCACTTCACGTTCTATATCATGTGTTCCGTTAAAGGCTTTCTCTGAAGTCCCAAAAGTGTGACAGCCAATGTTATTCGGATTCGCTACATATGTTTGCAAAATAGGCGCGTCTTTTAAAAATGGCGCGTCATCGTTAAATACTCTGCTGTCTAATTTTGATGCAGGATAACCCAAGGAAGTGTCTTTTGAAAAATTGACATTGTTGTGTAATGCCTTTTCAATGCGCTCTTTTCTTTCGTTGTTGGTCAGTTTTTTCCAGAATTTCATCCCTATTTTTTTGGCAAAGCTAAAGGATTGACCCAGGAAAAAACATGATAAATGTTAGGCTTTACGCCTCTTGTATTTAAGTAGAATTCCGTTAACTTTGTTTTTATGGAAATCCCATCTATAGAACTCCAACTCCAAACCTTGCCCGATAGTCCGGGTGTTTATCAATATTATGATAAAGACGGGAAAATTTTATATGTGGGCAAAGCCAAAAACCTAAAAAAAAGGGTTTCCTCCTATTTCAACAAACTCCACGACAATGCCAAAACGAATGTATTGGTCAAGAAGATAGTGGAAATCAAACATATAGTCGTTACCTCTGAAGCTGATGCGCTTTTGTTGGAAAACAACCTCATCAAAAAACTGCAACCACGTTATAATGTACTGCTCAAAGACGACAAAACCTATCCTTGGATTTGCATCAAAAAAGAACCGTTTTCCAGAATCTTCCCAACGCGAAGAATGGTCAAAGACGGTTCGGAATATTTTGGCCCGTACACCAATTTCAAAACAGTCAACACGATTTTAGATTTAATTAAAGAACTGTATCCGTTGCGCACCTGCAACTACGATTTAAGCCAAGCCAATATCAAGTCGGGGAAATACAAAGTGTGTTTGGAATACCATATCGGCAACTGTAAAGGTCCGTGTGAAGGCTATGAAACTTTGGAACATTACCAAAAACAAGTCGATGCCATTCGCGAAATCCTAAAAGGCAATTTCAAAGACAGTTTGCGCGATTTCAAAAAACTGATGCAGGAATTGGCCATGGAAATGAAATTCGAAGCTGCCCAAAAAGTCAAAGAAAAAATTGAAGTTTTAGAAAACTATCAATCACGCTCCACGATTTTGAATCCGAAAATTTCTAATGTGGATGTGTTTTCTATTGTTTCTGATGAAACGATGGCTTATGTCAATTTTTTACAAATTTCTCACGGTGCCATTATCCGTTCGCACACTTTGGAAATCAAAAAGAAGCTAGACGAAACCGATGAAGAGTTATTAGAATTAGCGGTTGTTGAATTAAGAGAACGCTTTCACCTGACGACTAAAGAAATTATTTTGCCTTTTGAACTCGATTTTGGCGACAAAATAAAAGTCACCGTACCACAATTGGGGGACAAAAAACAAATTTTAGAACTGTCGCAGCGCAATGCCAAATACCAGCGTTTGGAACAATTGAAACAAATTCAAATCGTTGATCCGGAACGCCACACTAACCGCATTATGGCACAAATGCAAAAGGATTTAAGGCTTTCAATTGAACCGCGACATATTGAATGTTTTGACAATTCAAACATTCAGGGAACTAATCCGGTTTCGGCTTGTGTGGTTTTTAAAGATGGAAAGCCCAGCAAAAAAGACTACCGCCATTTCAATATCAAAACTGTTGAAGGACCGAATGATTTTGCCTCAATGGAAGAAGTCGTTTACCGAAGATACAAACGCATGTTAGACGAAAAGCAACCTCTACCACAACTCATCATTATTGACGGAGGCAAAGGACAATTATCTTCAGCATTAAAAAGTATTGACGATTTAGGTTTACGTGGTAAAATAGCCATCATTGGCATAGCCAAAAGACTGGAAGAGTTATTTTATCCCGGCGATTCAGTTCCTTTGTATTTGGACAAAAAATCGGAAACTTTAAAAATCATCCAACATTTGCGCAACGAAGCGCATCGTTTCGGAATTACCCATCATCGGGACAAACGCAGCAAATCGGCTTTGCAAACTTCGATGGAAACCATCCCGGGAATTGGTGAAAAAACCATGTTGGCTTTAATAAAACATTTTAAAAGTGTTAAAAGATTGCAATTGGCCACCGAAAAAGAAATTTCTGAGGTTATTGGTGCCTCAAAAGCCAAAAAAATTTCCGAATTTTACAACATTGGTAAATCCTAGTCTCAATTTATGAAAAAAACTATACTACTTCTTGTTGGACTCTTTTTTCTTCAAGTGGTTGTGGCACAAGATTCGACTAAAGCCAAAAGACCAAAAATCGGTTTGGTGCTTAGTGGCGGCGGTGCCAAAGGGTTTGCTCATATTGGTGTTTTAAAAGTTTTAGAAGAATCCGGAGTTAAAATAGATTACATCGGCGGCACCAGTATGGGCGCAGTAGTTGGTGGTTTGTATGCGTCGGGTTACAGCGCGGCTCAAATCGATTCTATTTTTTACAACACTAACTTTGACGAATTGTTGCAAGATTACATTCCGCGTTCTTCCAAAAATTTTTATGAGAAGCGAAATGACGAAATGTATGCTATCTCATTGCCTTTCCACAAATTCAAAATCGGCATTCCCATTGCGCTTTCCAAAGGAATGTACAATTATAATTTATTGTCAAAACTAACGCATAAAGTCAGACATGTTAGAAAATTTGACGAACTCCCGATTCCTTTTTTATGCCTAGCCACTGATATAGAAACCGGAGAAGCCATCATCTTAAAAGACGGTTATTTGGCGCAAGCTTTATTAGCGAGTTCTGCTTTTCCCTCCTTATTTTCTCCTGTAGAAATTGACGGCAGGGTTTTAATTGACGGCGGCGTGGTTAACAATTATCCGGTAGAAGAGGTTCGTAAAATGGGTGCCGACATTATTATTGGGGTTGATGTTCAAGATGATTTAAAAGATCGTGACGCGTTGAAAGATGCTACTCGGATTTTAGTACAAATCACTAACCTGGACATGATCAAAAGCATGAACGATAAAAAGAAAATCACTGATATTTATATCAAACCCGACATTTCCAATTATGGCGTGATTTCGTTTGATCAAGGACGTGAAATCATCAAAAAAGGGGAATTAGCCGCGTTGCTCGAATTAGATAAAATAAAAAAGTTGTCCAACCCGGAAAATGAATTCAAACTCAATAATCACTTAACCGATAACGACACCTTATTCATAAAAAGCATCAGTTTAAACAAATTGGACAATTACACCAGAGCTTATGTATTGGGTAAACTACGCTTTAAAAACGGAAAAAAAATCAGTTACGAAGATTTGAAAACCGGAATCAATAATATCAATGCAACCCAAAATTTCAGCCGAATCAGTTATACCATTGAGCCTTATCAAGGTGCCGATGAATTGAAATTAAACCTGACCGAAAACACCACCAAAACTTTTTTGAAATTTGGTTTGCATTACGACGGCTTGTATAAAAGTGCATTATTGACCAACATTACCCAGAAAAAGTCGCTTTTCAAAAACGATGTTGTTTCGCTTGACGTTGGACTTGGCGATAATATTCGCTACAATTTAGATTACTATATTGACAATGGATTTTATTGGAGTTTCGGGCTCAAATCCAGATTCAATCAATTCAATCGCAATGTAGAAACCGATTTCAGAGACGGAGAAGTTTTAGGCCAATTGGGTTTGAGCTCTATCAATATTGACTTTTCAGATTTCACCAACCAAGCTTATATGCAAACCGTTTTTATACAAAAGTTTCTCATTGGCGCCGGATTGGAATTCAAACACCTGAAAATTAGATCCGAAAATCTGGGAGAAACCAATCCAACTTTCGAAAAAAGCAATTACACCAGCATTTTTGGGTATATGAAATATGATTCTTTTGACAACAAATTATTCCCCAAAAAGGGATGGTTCTTCTCAGGGGATATCCAATCATTTATCTATTCTTCCGATTATACCCAAGAATTTAATCGGTATTCCATCGCCAAAGGAGAAATTGGAATTGTGAAAACATTCTACAAAAAAGCGACGGTCAAATTACAATCTGATTTAGGATTTGTTTTTGGCAATGACAGTGTCCACTTTTTTGATTTTGTGCTTGGTGGTTATGGCTACAACACAATCAACAACTTTAAACATTTTTATGGTTATGATTTTTTGAGTTTGGCTGCTGATAGCTATATCAAGTCTTGTATTACTTTTGATTACGAGTTTTTCAAAAAAAACCACATCAATTTTGCCGCCAATTTTGCCAATGTGGAAGATGATTTGTTCCGAACAGGCAATTGGCTTTCCAAACCCACCTACAACGGTTATGCCATTGGCTATGCCTTGGAATCAGTCATCGGTCCGGTAGAAGTAAAATATACTTGGTCGC
The DNA here is from genome assembly GCF_030643905.1 of Flavobacterium sp. IMCC34852. Taxonomy (NCBI): domain Bacteria; kingdom Pseudomonadati; phylum Bacteroidota; class Flavobacteriia; order Flavobacteriales; family Flavobacteriaceae; genus Flavobacterium; species Flavobacterium rivulicola. The sequence goes on from NZ_CP121446.1 coordinate 372,169, forward strand.
CCGAACTTACCCGAGGCTATACTTTTATCAGCGTCGGTTTTTGGTTCTAAAATTTTAATTCCATCTCAAAAAATATATTTTTGCAATACGTGAAACATAAAAAACTATATTTGAAAGCTATTAACTAAACGAACTATTTATGTCAATTTGGAAAAGAAAACCCATGGCGCTATTATTAGCAGAAGCGTCAGAATCTGAAAAAGGATTGAAAAGAACATTAACCGCTTGGTCTTTGGTTGCCTTGGGAATCGGAGCTATCATTGGCGCCGGTTTATTCGTTAGAACTGCCACTGCTGCTGCTCAAAATGCCGGACCTTCAGTAACCATTGGTTTTATTGTAGCCGCTATCGGTTGTGCTTTAGCCGGATTATGTTATGCCGAATTGTCCTCTTCTATTCCCATTGCCGGAAGTGCTTACACTTACACCTATGCCACTATGGGTGAATTCTTGGCGTGGATCATCGGTTGGGATTTAATTTTAGAATACGCTGTTGGAGCAGCTACTGTAGGTATTGCTTGGAGTGAATACCTCAACAACCTGCTGGTCAATGTGCTCCATGTGAGCCCAATTCCGTATGAGTTTTGTCATTCCCCTTTCCAAACTTCTGTAGATGGCGTTAACGGAATCATCAATTTACCGGCTTTATTTATTGTTGGAGCCATTAGTTTACTTCTAATCAAAGGAACACAAGAATCCGCTTTTGTAAACGGAATCATTGTCGTTGTGAAAGTGGCTATTGTAGTAATGATTATTGTTTTTGGTTGGAGTTTTATTGATGATGCCAATCATACGCCTTACATTCCTGAACCAAGCGTTTTTACTGATGAACATGGAATCGGACATAGTTATGGTGGTATTTTAGGAATTCTCGGTGCTGCGGGAACAGTATTCTTTGCTTTCATCGGATTTGATGCCGTGAGTACAGCCGCTCAGGAAACCAAAAATCCAAAACGCGATATGCCAATCGGTATTTTAGGCTCATTGGCTATTTGTACCGTTTTGTACATTCTTTTTGCACACGTTTTAACCGGTTTAGAATCAGTAGAATTCTTCAGAACAGGAGGAAAAGAAGCCTCTGTTGCCAATGCCATTGCTTCAGCAATGCCGGGTTACGAATGGTTAGGTCAGTTTGTTACTGTGGCCATCTTAGCCGGATTCTCTTCTGTTATTTTGGTAATGTTATTAGGCCAATCGAGAGTTTTCTATTCTATGGGTAATGACGGATTGTTGCCAAAAGCTTTCAGCGAAGTACATCCTAAATACAAAACACCATACAAAGCCAACTTAGCTATCCTTGTGATTGTAGGCCTTTTTGCTGCCTTTGTTCCCGGAGATATTGTAGGTGATATGACCAGCATTGGAACCCTATTCGCCTTTATCTTAGTTTGTGTTTCTGTAATTGTTTTAAGAAAAACAGAGCCGAATATGAAACGTGAATTCAAAACACCTTTGGTACCATTAGTACCAATATTAGGAATTTTAGTTTGCTTGGCTATGATTTATGGTTTAGGTTGGACCAATTGGTTAAGACTACTTGGTTGGTTAGCCCTAGGCTTTATTGTTTACTTTGGTTACAGCAAAAAAAGAAGCAAGCTGAACAACCCAAATAATCAAGAATAATTCGATTATAAAATTTACCTCAAAAGGATTAAAGTATCACTCAAAATGCTTTAATCCTTTTTTGTTTTTTTAAAAATTTGATAATTATCATTTTTGGAATTTATATTATTACGATATTTGTATAGCAAAAAATCATGTTATGATAATACTATTGGCCATTATTGCCGCTTTTGGCATGGGAATCATTGTAGGTAAAAATCTTAAAGACAAATAATCTCTCAGACATGACTTCGGCTTGGCAAGATTTATTGGCGCATTTAAAATTCCTCATCAAGAGAAATCCTGAGTGAGCGAAGTTTCTTTTATGCGAATAATTACAAATTTGAATTCATTTTCAAATTATTTCATTTTCAAATTTTCACTCGAGGGCAATGCCCGAACTGAGCGAAGCTAAATTAAAAGATTATGCCACTATATCATAAATTGGGAAATATTCCCCCAAAAAGACATACCATCTTCCGCAAACCTAACGGAGATTTGTACTACGAACAATTGTTCGGTACCGTTGGTTTCGACGGCATGTCTACCAATTCTTATCACGAACACCGTCCAACACAAGTCAAGGAAATCAGAAGGCAATACAGCGTAGCACCCAAGATTTCAAAAGCCAATAACATTCAATCCTATCGCCTTCGCGGGTTTCAGGTCAATCCTGAAAACGACTTTTTGGAAAGCCGAAAAATCGTCTTAACCAACTCGGATTGTCACATTGTTTTGGCCGCACCTAAAAAATCAACCACCGAGTATTTCTATAAAAATACCGATTCCGATGAAATGATTTTCATCCACAAAGGTTCCGGAAAATTGAGAACCATGTTGGGCAATATTGATTTCAAATACGGAGATTACCTAATCATCCCACGAGGTATCATTTACAAAATAGATTTTGATACCGAAGACAATCGCTTGTTCATCGTAGAATCACACCGACCGATTTATACCCCAAAACGTTACAGAAACTGGTTCGGACAGTTATTAGAACATTCCCCGTTCTGCGAACGAGATATCCGTCGTCCATACGAATTAGAAACGTATGACGAAAAGGGAGAATTTGTCATCAAAGTAAAAAAGAAAGACGAAATTTTCGATATGGTTTATGCCACACATCCTTTTGATGTTATTGGCTACGACGGTTACAATTATCCGTATGCGTTTTCAATCCACGACTTCGAGCCGTTAACCGGAAGAATCCACCAACCGCCTCCGGTACACCAAACTTTTGAAACCGATGCATTTGTGGTTTGCTCTTTCGTACCGCGTTTATACGATTACCATCCGGATGCCATTCCGGCACCATACAACCACAGCAACATCGATTCTGATGAAGTATTGTACTATGTCGATGGCGATTTTATGAGTCGTAACGATATCGAAGCCGGACACATTTCACTTCACCCGGCCGGAATTCCACACGGTCCGCACCCGGGAGCTGCCGAGAGAAGTATCGGTAAAAAAGACACCCAAGAATTGGCCGTAATGGTAGACACGTTCAAACCGTTAATGGTCACCGAAGAAGCCATGAAAATTGCCGACGATAAGTATTATCAATCTTGGTTAGAATAATTAGGAGCTGTTTCCCGCTTTCCGCGCTACATGGTAGCCAGCTGCAATCGGGGCTAAAAAAAGTAAACAAACAACTTCACGATAAGCATACAAAAACCTTGCATTCGTGACAAAAACAAATACCATGAGTAAAGAAATAAAATCCGTAGAATACGGTTTAGAAAAAATATTCGAAGGCGCACAAGATTTTCTGCCGCTTTTAGGAACCGATTATGTAGAGTTTTACGTGGGTAACGCCAAACAAGCTGCCCATTTTTACAAAACCGCTTTCGGTTTTCAATCACACGCTTATGCCGGACTTGAAACCGGAATGAGAGATCGCGCTTCTTACGTTTTAAAACAAGACAAAATCCGTTTGGTATTAACAACCGCGCTGAATAGTGATTCTCCTATTGGTGAACACGTAAAAAAACATGGAGACGGCGTAAAAATTATTGCTTTATGGGTAGAAGATGCTCGCTCAGCCTTTGAAGAAACCATCAAACGTGGCGCCAGAGTTTACCTGGAACCCACCGTAGAAAAAGACGAACACGGCGAAGTAGTTCGCGCCGGAATTTATACTTATGGTGAAACCGTTCACATGTTTGTAGAACGCAAAAATTACCATGGTGCATTCTTACCGGGCTACAAAGAATGGAAATCCGATTACAATCCGAAGCCGGTTGGTTTAAAATATGTAGACCACATGGTAGGTAACGTAGGTTGGAACGAGATGAATACTTGGGTAAAATGGTACGAAGACGTAATGGGATTTGTAAACTTCCTTTCCTTTGACGACAAACAAATTACTACCGAATATTCTGCCTTGATGTCAAAAGTAATGAGCAATGGTAACGGAAGAATAAAATTTCCTATCAACGAACCGGCAGAAGGGAAAAAACGTTCACAAATCGAAGAATATTTAGATTTCTATGAAGGTTCCGGTGTACAGCACATAGCAGTTGCTACCGATGATATCATCACTACCGTTGCCGATATGCGTGCCAGAGGAATCGAGTTCTTAACCACGCCGCCTCAAGCGTATTATGATGCGATTCCGGAAAGATTGAAAGACCATATGAGCAAATTCAAAGAAGACATCAATGAACTTCAAAAGTTAGGGATTATGATTGATGCAGATGATGAGGGTTACTTATTACAAATTTTTACGAGACCGGTTGAAGACAGACCAACCTTATTCTTCGAAATCATTCAAAGAATGGGTGCCAGAGGTTTTGGCGCAGGAAATTTCAAAGCTTTATTTGAATCTATCGAAAGGGAACAAATGTTGCGAGGAACATTGTAAAAATTAAAATTTGTTAAACATAATTTAAAAAATAGCCTTAAAAATACCTGTGTTTTATTAATTTATTGTTAAAGTTGATTTTTTGCTTGCAATAATGCAACTGGTTGAATTATCTTTGCAGCATCAAAAAAGAGGGGTGGTTCCCTCAACTTTTGGATAAATTTTCATAATTTATAGTTTTTTGGTTGGTTAATAGCATAAAAACTCAGTCATTAATTTGATTGGGTTTTTTTGTTTTAATACTTTTGGAACAGATATTGCAATCACAGTTTTAAAAAATCACAATTCAATGAAAAAAGTTATCGTTTTAATTTTGTTTTTTATCACTGTCAGTTTTGATACTCAAAAACCGGAGGCCTATGACGTTGGCGAATGGTTCAAGTTCAGAATCCACTACGGATTCATCAACGCCGGATATGCTACGCTGGAAATCAAAGAAGCCGTTAGAGAAAATAAAAAGGTATATCATGTTATTGGTAAAGGCTACACCGTAGGAATGTCCCGCTTCTTTTTCAAAGTAGATGACAACTACGAAACTTATTTTGACAAAATCACCAATAAACCCTACCAATTTGTCCGAAAAATAGACGAAGGCGGTTATACTAAAAATCAGGAAGGTTTTTTTAATCAGGCCACTAACAAAGTATTGGTTAAAAACTATAAAAACAATACCGAAAAAACATTTGCCGTTACTGAAAATGTGCAAGACATTTTATCAACCTTTTATTATTTGAGAAATCATCCCAATATTGATAAGCTTAAAGTGGGAGAATCTGTCGTGGTAGATATGTTTTTTGATGATGAAATTTTTAAATTCAAATTAAAATTTATCGGCAGAGAGCAATTAAAAACAAAATTCGGAACGGCATCAACAATGATCTTTAGACCTTTTGTACAATCAGGTAGAGTATTTAAAGAAGAAGAAAGTCTGACCGTTTGGGTATCCGATGACGAAAATAAAATACCTTTGCGAATCAAAGCCAGTTTAGCCGTTGGCTCCATCAAAGCTGATTTGGACGGCTTCAAGGGATTAAAAAATCCTTTTATGGTTAAATTAAAAAAATAATGAACAACAAAACAACAAACTACAACCAAGTCCTAACTGATTTAGAAGAAAAATTTGAGGCCATAAACCAAAAAACCGAAACCCATCTCGAAGGTTTGCTTTGGGCTAAACCCATAACCTATTGGGATTATATTCAAACCGATGCGCTTCTGAATCTGCAAACCCAAAGAACTGTTTTGCCCGACGAAATGGTCTTTGTTATGTACCATCAAGTCAATGAATTGTTATTCAAAATGATTTTATGGGAAATAAAACAACTTTGTCACAACGAAAAACCAAAAACTGATTTTTTTACTGAAAAACTTCGAAGAATCAGCCGCTATTTTGATATGCTTACCACTTCTTTCGATATTATGGGCGACGGAATGGAAGTAGAACAATACATGAAATTCAGAAACACTTTAACTCCGGCCAGCGGATTTCAAAGTGCACAATATCGCTTGATAGAATTCTCTTCAACGGATTTAATCAACTTAATTGATTACAGATTCCGAGCAACTATTGACCGAAATACACCTTATTCTCATGCTTTCGAACACTTGTATTGGCAAGCCGCCGGAAAAGATTATCAAACCGGTGAAAAATCATACCTGATTTTAGAATTCGAAAGAAAATACCGCGAAGAGTTTCTTCGATACATGGAAGAATACAACACCATCAATATTTGGCAAAAATTCAAACAACTTCCGTCAGAAGACCAACAAAATCCAGAATTAGTTAAAGCCATGCGCCATTACGATTACACCGTAAATATCACTTGGGTAATGGGTCATTTAAACGCCGCCAAAAAATACATCGAAAGCGGTCAAGGTTCAGGCGAAGCTACCGGCGGAAGCGATTGGAAAAAATACATGCATCCCAAATACCAACGCCGCATATTTTTCCCTGAATTGTGGAGTGAAGAAGAATTAAAAAATTGGGGCGAAGGACTATAAGCAAGTATGATGTCAAAAATCTTTCGAATCCTTTTTCCGACCTTGGTTGTCCTTTGTTTTGTAATCTCTTGTGATAAAACAAAAGAAGAACCATTTATGGCAGAAAAGCCCAAACCTAAATTGGTGGATTTTGGCTTTAATCTGCACGATTTTAATGTGGTCAATGACACTGTAAAATCAGGAGATACTTTCGGAAGCCTTATCGAAAAACAAAACTTAAACGGCAACGAAGTGTATGACATTGTAGCCAAAGTAAGAGACTCATTTGATGTCAGAAGCATCAGAATAGGCAAACCTTACACCATTCTTCGCAGTAAAAACAAAACCAATAAAATACAGTATTTCATCTACCAACCGGATAGAATGAACTATTATATCATCGATTTTAGAGATTCGATTGTTGCCCATAAAAAAACAAGACCTTTGACCTTTAAAACGAGAACAATCGCTGGTGCGCTTAATGGTTCTTTATCCGAAACCTTGGCCAAAGACAACGTTGATCCGGCATTAGCTTCCAAGATTGCCAAAATTTACGCCTGGTCCATCGACTTCTTCAAGCTCCAAAAAGGCGATAAATTCGGCTTAACTTTTACCGAACGCTACATTAACGATACTATTTATGATGGCGTTGACAGTTTAAAAGCCTCTTTTTTTGAATACAAAGGCAAAAAAATTTACGCTTTCCCTTTCTCTCCTAATGAAAATTCGAAAAAACAAGAATACTACGATGAAGAAGGAAAAACTTTAAAAAACTTCTTCCTGAAAGCACCGTTAAAATTTGTCAATATCACTTCGAGATATTCCCGCAGCCGATTCCATCCCGTACAAAAAAGATGGAAAGCGCACAACGGAACTGATTATGCAGCGCCAACCGGAACACCAATCATGTCAACCGCTGCCGGCGTAGTAGAACAAGCGGGTTATACCACCGGAAACGGAAATTTTGTCAAAGTAAAACACGACCGAACCTATTCCACCCAATACTTACACATGTCCAAAATCTTGGTCCGTCGCGGCCAAAGAGTTACCCAAGGACAAGTTATCGGTAAAGTAGGAAGCACCGGTTTAGCCACCGGACCGCACGTATGTTATCGCTTCTGGAAAAACGGCGTGCAAGTAGATGCTTTGCGCTTAAAACTACCAACTTCAACACCTATGGATGCTAAGTACAAACAAAAATTCTTAGAAGTCATTACGCCACTCAAAAAAGTATTGGACAGCACTGCAGAAGCCAAATTCAGAAAATAATTTTATTTTTTTTGCGTACTACAACGTTAGCGTAAAACACAGTCTGTTTTTTTACCAATCTATATTTGTAAATTTGCCTATCAAATGTAAACAAATGGCATTAGCGCAAATCAATCCAACAAGTACCAACACTTGGGAAAAACTAAACCAACATTACGCTCAAATGAAACACGTTTCTTTAAAAGAAATGTTTGTCAATGACACTGCAAGAGCGGAAAAATTCAACATTCAGTGGCATGATTTTTTAGTCGATTATTCTAAAAACATCATCAATCCAGAGACTTTAAATCTGCTCCAAGACTTAGCCAAAGAAGCCCGTTTGGAAGAAGCCATCGCACAATATTTCAACGGTGATACCATCAATCAAACCGAAAATAGAGCCGTTTTACATACCGCTTTGCGTTCTCCCGAAAATGCTACTGTTTTAGTCGATGGAGAAAATGTTATTCCGGAGATTTATACGGTAAAAAATAAAATCAAAATTTTCTCTAACGAAGTGATTTCGGGACAAAGAAAAGGCTTTACCGGTAAAGGCTTTACTGATGTGGTTAATATCGGAATTGGCGGTTCGGACTTAGGCCCGGCCATGGTCGTTGAGGCTTTACAGTTTTACAAAACGCAATTAACCGTTCATTTTGTGTCCAATGTGGATGGCGATCACGTGAATGAAGTCATCAAAAAACTCAACCCCGAAACGACTCTTTTTGTCATTGCTTCTAAAACGTTTACCACACAAGAAACACTATCCAATGCTGAAACCATTCGCGCTTGGTTTTTGAAATCAGCGAAACAAGAAGATGTGGCCAAACATTTCGTTGCCGTTTCTACTAATATCCAAAAAGTAACCGAATTCGGCATCAATCCCGATAACATTTTCCCAATGTGGGATTGGGTTGGCGGTCGTTTTTCACTTTGGAGTGCCGTTGGGTTGTCTATCAGCTTAGCCATTGGTTTCGACCATTTTGACAATTTATTAAAAGGTGCTCACGAAATGGATGAGCATTTCAAAACTGAATCTTTTGATAAAAACATTCCGGTCGTTTTAGCTTTATTAAGCATTTGGTACAATAACTTTTTTGGTGCCGAAAGCGAAGCTTTGATTCCGTATACCCAATATTTACAAAAGTTAGCGCCCTATTTGCAACAAGGCATCATGGAAAGCAACGGAAAAAGTATCGGTCGAGACGGAAAACCGGTAAACTACCAAACCGGAACCATTATTTGGGGTGAACCGGGAACGAATTCTCAACACGCTTTCTTCCAGTTGATTCACCAAGGCACCAAATTGATTCCAACGGATTTTATTGGTTATGTAAAACCTTTATACGGTAACCAAGACCATCACGATAAATTGATGTCTAACTTTTTTGCCCAAACTGAAGCGTTGCTAAACGGTAAAACCGAAGCCCAAGTGAAAGCCGAATTTGAAAAACAAAATATCACCGGCGCAAAAGCAGACTATCTTTTACCATTTAAAGTTTTCGCCGGAAACAAACCCACGAATACTATTTTGATTGAGAAATTAACCCCAAAATCATTGGGTTCATTAATCGCGCTTTACGAACATAAAATCTTTGTTCAAGGGGTAATTTGGAACATCTTCAGTTATGACCAATGGGGTGTTGAACTGGGTAAACAATTGGCCAATTCTATCTTAGACGAAATTCATTCCGGAACGGTGAAACCACACGACAGCTCTACGGAATTTTTGCTAAAGCACTTTTTAAAAAATAAATAGCTTAAACAGAACCCAAAACCTCGCTAATTCGTGAGGTTTTTTTATGCCTTTTCTTTATATTTGTTATTCTAAAAAATAAACTATGTACCACTTTATTCAAAAATTCCACTCAGGTTGGGCTTATTTAGCGCTGTTATTATTAGTTTTTGCTGTTGTTAATTCGTTTATGGGTATGTCCTCAAAAAGAGAGTTCACTGCCAAAGACCGAAAAATTGCCTTGTTTGGTTTGATTGCAACTCACGTACAATTATTAGTTGGATTGATTCTTTATTTTGTTTCTCCTCTTGGGCATGCTTTATTAGGCGAAATGAAAGATTCAGCTGCTCGATTAACTTCTTTAGAACATCCGTTAATCAATATCATTGCTATTGTTTTAATCACTATAGGTTGGTCAAAACACAAAAAAGGAGAAACTAACACGGCCAAATTCAAATCGATTGCTGTTTTTTACGGCATTGGATTGCTTTTGATTTTGAGTCGAATCCCATGGAAAATGTGGTTCTAAAAAATAACTAAAGTCCTGAAAAGGACTTTTTTTATCAAGGTATGGTTTTTGCAAAAACCCATTTATTAATCAAAATATTCTTTATGAATACCAAAATAACCTCTTTCTTGTTTGTCTTGATGACTTCCTTTTTTTTGTTAGCCTTTTCTTCTCGAAATCCGCAACAAAAAGAAAAGCCACAGGAAAAACCTAAAGAAAAAACAACCACAGTTAAAGACAATAAAGACAAAACCAAAACGGTTATCAAAACCGACACCGTTGCGGCAAAAGAAGTTCCGGTGATTAAAGAAACCGATACGCTTCAAATTGACCCAAATTCAAAACTAAAAATTTATAAAAAAAACGCTCACGCCTCTTACTATCACAATAAATTCAACGGCAGAAGAACTGCCAGCGGCAAGCGTTTTGACAACAATAAATACACCGCCGCTCACAAAAAATTACCTTTCGGCACCATAGTAAAAGTAACTAATGAGGCCAACGGAAAATCAGTTGTAGTAGAAATTACCGATCGCGGTCCTTTCTCCAAAGTACGTGAAATCGACTTAAGCCGCAGGGCTTTTATGGATATTGCCAGCAACAAAAAATCAGGGATGGTAATCGTAAAAATCGAAGTGGTGGAAGAACCCAAATAACTACCAATCAGCAAACGGTTTTTTGCTCAAATATGCGTTATAATAACGCTCGTCATTGGTTACTTCTTGGCCCAACCAATTTGGTTTTTCAAAGGTTTCTGATTCCGATTCGAGCTCGATTTCGGCTATAACCAATCCTTCATTGGCTCCCGAAAAAATATCGACTTCATAAATATGTTGACCGACTTTGACTTCGTAACGGACTTTGTCAATAATACCGCTTTCACAGATTTTCAGTAAGGCTTCGGCGTCTATCAAACTGATTTCCCTTTCCCATTCCAAACGCGTCATGCCGTTGGCGCTGCTTTTTCCTTTGATGGTTAAATACCCTTTATCGCCTTTAATTCGGATACGAACGGTTCTGTCGGGATTGGAACTCAAATAACCTTGTACTATTCGCTTTTGCGAAAAAGATTCGTTAATAAAATCATTAGAAAGCACTAAAAATTTACGCTCTATTTCAATCATTCTTCGCTTATATTTTAGGAGCAAGTTAATAAATATATACCTTGAAAATTGTATTTTTACGAGAATCTTAATCGCCAAAATTTTTGGGAATGAAATTGTACCGCCATAAAACGCCAATTTATAATTTAGCCGATTTATTTCGCTTGTACTTTGACCAAAACGGTTATCAATCGAATGATCGTTTGTTGTTTTTGGTGGATTTGGTGCAGTTTTTTCGACCCAATGATCCTAAGAAAGAAAATATTGTTTCCTTAAAATCGCTTTTAGATTATTTAGAAGCGAATCCGGCCATGACCGAGCAATTGAAACTGTATTTAGCCGAAGTGCTTTTGCAAAGAAAATTCGGCAGAATGCTTTCTGACACCGGAATTTTAAGAGATTCCGACTTTACCTACGAAGTCAAAAAACGCCTTTTTGCCAAAATACTCCCTTTCCAACCGGAAAAAGACACTTTGGAATTTGTTCTGAACCAAGTATTCTTTAAAAGTTCCGACCCAATATGGATAGCCCGAATTCCGTTTGAAGAATTACAAAAACTCTTTGATATTATTGGTTTAGAAACCATTTATGAATCGGTCGCCGAACAATCAGTATTGTCCGAAGTTATGAACGCAATGGGTTTAATTTCCCAAAGAATGAGCGGCAGAGCGATGGAAACCGATGTCATCAAAATGGTTCCGGAATACGACGATTTGGAAAGTCCGTTTGTGGCTTTTGAGAACGAGCTCAATTTTATTTTGGCCAAAATCAGAAACGGTGAAAATCATTTTATTGCTTCAGAAGATTTGAATTACAAACAATTGATGCTTCTTCACAAACAGTGTGAGGATTATGTTGATAAAGCCTTTGGCAACAGTTCTAAATTTGGAATCTCTTTAAAAGTAAATCAGAGTTTGCTTCGTATTCGCCAACAGTTACACCGAATGAAAGTGCTGATTTCCACTTTGGTCGTTAACAAACCTTCCGATAAAAAAAACAATTCAATTTTATTGTTATTGCGATTGATTAAATACAACTGTCAGAAAAACAATGTACGGCAGCTAATCAATGAAAGTACCCAATTGATATCTTATGAAATCACACAACATACTGCCAAAACAGGAGAACATTACATAACCGAAAGCCGTTCTGAATATTTTGCCATGCTTAAGGCAGCGGTTGGTGGCGGATTCATAGTAGGGATTTTGTGCATCATTAAATTATTATTTTCTAAAATTGAAACCAGTGGTTTTGGCCATGCTTTTTACTACAGCTTGAATTATTCCTTAGGTTTTATCGCTATTTATTTGATGGGTTACACTTTGGCCACCAAACAACCGGCGATGACCGCAGCAACCTTAATAAAAGCCTTGGAAAGTGGGATGAAAAAGCACCACAACTCCGAAAACAAACACGGTTCTTTTGCCCAACTCTTTGCGCGCTTGTTCCGTTCCCAATTTATAGCCTTTGTAGGCAATGTTTTTATGGCTTTCCCCGTTTCGATGTTGGGCATTTGGTTGATTGATTACTTTTTTGACTACAATATTGCTTTTGAAAAGTCCTCAAAACTACTGTTTGATTTGTCGCCAATACATTCTGCGGCTTTGTTTCATGCAGCCATTGCAGGTGTATTTTTATTCTTATCCGGAATTATATCGGGGAATGTTTCCAACAGAAATAAGCACAATCAAGTGTATTATCGCATCAAAGAACATCCGGTTTTAAAACAAAACTTAGGAATTGTCAGAACCAATGCTATTGCCAAATGGTTTGAAAACCATTGGCCCGGTGTGGTATCCAATGGGTGGTTTGGTGTTTTTTTAGGCAGCACGGCTTCACTGGGCATTTTTCTCGGATTGAACATTGACATTCGCCACATTACTTTTGCCAGCGGCAATTTTGCTTTGGGTTTGTACGGCGCCGATTTCTTTGTGGATTGGTCTACTATTGTTTGGGCAATTATCGGAATCGGGCTGATTGGTTTTGTCAATTTCGCGGTCAGTTTTTCTTTGTCTCTCGGACTGGCTTTTCGTTCTCGAAATATTCCGCTCTCTGAATTGCGCTTTTTATTCAGTTCGACTTGGGTTTATTTTAAAAGTCGTCCGACTGCTTTTTTCTTTCCGGTAAAAGACAAATAAAATGGAATCCGAAGTCACTTATCGAAAAATTATCCACATCGATATGGATGCCTTTTATGCTTCTGTAGAGCAAATGGACAATCCTGAACTCAAAGGAAAACCATTGGCTGTTGGCGGAAGCGAAGTTCGTGGCGTAGTTTCAGCGGCGAGTTATGAAGCGCGAAAGTTTGGCGTTCGATCGGCTATGAGTGGGATTCAAGCCAAACGCAATTGCCCCGATTTGATTTTTGTCCGACCCCGATTTGACCGCTACAAAGAAATTTCTAAAAAGATTCGGAAAATCTTTCACGAATACACCGATTTGGTCGAACCGCTATCATTAGACGAAGCTTATTTGGATGTAACCCAAAATAAAAAAGGCAATCCCAGCGCGACTTTAATTGCTCAGGAAATCAGACAACGTATTTTTGAAGAAGTAGGTTTGACTGCTTCTGCGGGAATTTCGGTGAATAAATTTGTGGCCAAAATTGCCAGCGATTACAACAAACCCAACGGGCAAAAAACGGTCAATCCCGAAGAAGTGGAATCTTTTTTGGAAAACTTAGACATCAAAAAGTTCTACGGCATTGGCAAAGTTACCACGGAGAGAATGTACCATTTGGGCATTTTTACAGGAAAGGATTTGAAATCAAAATCAGCCGAATTTCTGGAAGAACATTTCAGCAAAAGCGGTTTGCATTTTTACAACATTGTTCGCGGCATTCACAACAGTGCGGTGAAACCCAATCGCATCGCCAAATCAGTTGCGGCCGAACATACCTTTAACGAAAACCTGACTTCGGAAATCTTTATGGTGGAAAAGTTAGAACGCATCGCCAACGAGCTAGAAAACCGATTAAAGAAATACAACATCTCCGGAAAAACCGTAACACTCAAAATCAAATACAGCGATTTTACAACCCAAACGCGCAGTAAGACTTTGCCTTACTTTATTTCGGATAAAGGATTGCTGTTAGAGACCGCCAAAGAGCTGTTGTTTCAGGAACGAATGAAAGAATCTGTACGACTGCTTGGCATTTCTTTGAATAATTTAAATACCGAAATCAAAAAGACGGTTGTGGTACAATTGAAGTTTGAGTTTTAAGCCATAAAAAAACCAGCCCGAAAGCTGGTTTATTTTTATATAAGTTGAGCATTAATCTCTACTCGACAATTTAGATAACAATCTCAAGAATTCGATGTACAACCAAACTAAGGTAATCATCAATCCCATGGCGCCATACCATTCCATGTATTTTGGCATTTTTTGTTCAACACCTTTTTCGATTTGGTCGAAGTCTAAAAATAAATTTAAGGCGGCAATTACAATTACAAATACACTAATTCCGATACTAATCATAGAATTCCCGTGGTGAACCGGTGTAAAACTGGTAAACATCGACAACAACCATGAAATCAAATAATAAGTCGCAATGGCTAAAGTCGCTGCCAAAACAACCGATCTGAATTTGTCATTCACTTTTACGATACCGTATTTGTATAATCCGAAACAAACCATAAACGTAACAAACGTACAACTCACGGCTTGAATTACGATTCCGGGATACATCACTTCAAAAATAGCCGAAATCCCTCCAATAAAAAGGCCTTCAAATATGGCATAACCTGGTGCTAAATAAGTCGATGCTTGTGGCTTGAAAGTAGCAATCAAGACCAAAACGAATCCAACAATGGCACCGCCAATGGTTAATATCATTGGATTCTGACCATTAAAAGTCATAATCCATGTGATTGCAGCACTGGCAACCAATAAAACCAACATCAAGAAACTCTTATTAATCGTTCCGGAAACGGTCATGGTTTGGCTGTAATCAATAATTCTTGCTTCGTGCACTACTTCATCGGCACGAGAAGTATTTGAAAAAGTTTTGTTTTTAAAAAACGGATTATTTGAATTCATAGTGTTTGTTTTTAAAAAAAATTAAAGTCTAAAAATACTAAAATTATTCTATTTCAGAGACTCTCAAGGTATTTACCATTCCTTTATCGGCTACCGGCATGGCGGCCAGGTTGATGAGCATATCGCCTTTTTTTACATAGCCCTTTTCTTTGGCAATATCATTAACATCGCCTACGGTATCATCAGTACTTACAAATTTGTCATAGAAAAATGCATTTACGCCCCAAAGTAAATTCAATTGGGTTAAGATTCTTTTATTTGAAGTATACACTAAGATATGCGCTTTAGGTCTCCAGGCCGAAATTTGGAAAGCCGTATAACCACTATTAGTCAAAGTAGAAATTGCTTTCGCCTTAATTTCATTCGCCATAATCGCTGCGTGATAACAAATCGACTTCGTAATAAAACGTTTTGTTCTAACGTGAGGTGGATTTTGCGGCACATTGATTAATGGTGAATCTTCCACCGCTTCAATGATTTGGGTCATTTTTTCGATAACTTCCACCGGATAATTCCCTACTGACGTTTCTCCTGAAAGCATTACCGCATCGGCACCATCCATAACAGAATTCGCAACGTCATTTACCTCAGCACGTGTTGGTGTTAAACTGGTAATCATTGTTTCCATCATTTGTGTAGCTACAATTACCGGAATACGAGCTGTTTTGGCTCTATGAATTAATTTCTTTTGAATCAATGGCACTTCATGCGCCGGAATTTCTACTCCAAGGTCACCACGAGCTACCATCAAACCGTCACAAAAGGCTACGATTTTATCAATATTTTCCACCGCTTCCGGTTTTTCAATTTTGGCCACAATCGGAATTTTATAAGAAGAATGTTTGGCAATCAAATCTTGTAATTCTTCTAAATCTTTTGGCGTTCTCACAAAAGAAAGCGCTATCCAATCTACTTCTTGTTCGATAGCAAATAAGGCGTCTTTAATGTCTTTTTTGGTCAATGCCGGTAAAGACACTTTGGTTTGCGGCAAGTTTACTCCTTTTTTGGATTTCAGCGGTCCTCCTTGAATTACTTTACAAATGACTTCGGTGGTACCGTTGGTTTCCAAAGCTTCAAAGATGAGTTTTCCGTCATCTAACAAAATTCGCTCTCCGGGATTCACGTCTTGAGGGAAAGATAAATAGTTCATATAAACGCGCTCCTTGCTTCCCGGAACATCTTCGGCCGTTTGGAAGGTAATGATATCACCCGGATTTACTACTACATCTTCCTTCATCACCCCCACGCGAAGTTTCGGACCTTGTAAATCGGCCAAGATAGCCGTAGTATATCCAAACTCATCGTTCAATTCACGGATTATATCTATTCTTTCTTTTACATCGGCATAATCGGCATGGGAGAAATTGATGCGAAATACGTTCACTCCTGCGTCAATCATTTTTTTAATCACTTCTTTCGAACTACAAGCAGGACCAAGCGTGGCTACAATTTTAGTTTTTTTTCTTGTTGGCATTATCCTTAAAAAATTAAATTATTTTTTGATTTTATTTTTTCAGCTTCTACGGCGTAAACCGTACTCACTCTGACTATTTTTTTTACACTGCTGATTATTTTTGAAATATCAACTGCTACTTCGCCATTTTCGATTTTTAAAAAGTAATCCACTTTTTTAAACTCGGGAATCAGATAGATTTTGGGCGTAAATTCGTTGCTGCTTTCGGCAAATAATCCTTGATTGTTATTTTCCGCTGCAACTACAGCATCATTTTGATTTTGAACCAAACTCCAGGCTATGTCCTTATCATCTTCAAAAAAAAACCTCGTTAATTGGGTTTCCCCGTCTTTGTTGCTGATGTGAATATCACAACTGCTTTTTTTGAGATTAATGGGTAAATTTTGATTGATGTAATAAGCTAACCGATAATCTTCTAACGGAGAATGTATCGCAATCAGTTGATAATCTATCTCATCAAACTCTTCAATAGGCAATTTATGAACAGTCATATTTTGCAATTTAAGTTGTAAATATACTATATCTGACACAGATTTTAACCAACTCAATATTGAGTTAACGTTATTTTATGAACGAAAACGTTGTAGTTTTTTGAGAATCTGTATTATTTTTTGTTAATTTTTTCCTGAAATGCAAAATAGGCTCTTTGGGAAGCCTTTTCTTCTGCTTTCTTTTTTGAAGTTGCTCTGGCTTTGGCCACAATTTTATTATCGATACTCAATTTTACGCCGAAGTATTTTTGACCGTCATTCCCATTGTCATCAAAAACATCATAGTGAAAAGTTTTCTTTTCTTTTTGACACCATTCAATGAGTAAACTTTTGTAGCTGATGACTTTACCTTCTAATTTGGCAATATCTACATAGGGAACAATAACACTTCTTTGGATAAATTTTTGACAAAATTCATACCCTTTATCCAAGAAAATAGCGCCGACTAAAGCTTCAAAAATATTCCCATGGATGTTTTCACCGAAATGTTGGGTCGGTACTTTACTCTCTACAAAACGGATTAGATTTAAGTCTCTTCCCAATTCGTTTAAATGTTCTCTACTGACAATTTTAGAACGCATTTTGGTCAAATAACCTTCATCTCCTGCCGGTGCTTCGTTGTATAAATGAGCTGCAATTACAGCACTTAACATCGCATCACCAAGGAATTCCAGGCGTTCATAATTCATCGGATTGCCTTTCAAATCCATGCGATTAGTGGACCGATGCGTGAATGCTTTTTCGTAATAAATGATGGATTGGGGTTTAAAACCTATTACTTTTTGAATTTCATTAAAAAAAATCCCGTCCTCTGATGAACGGGATTTTTTATTAAATATATTTTTTAGAATTTTCATCTAATATTAGTCTTCAATTTTTTTGAATAAAACGCAAGCGTTGTGTCCGCCAAAACCAAAAGTATTACTCATCGCCACATTAACTTCTCTTTTTTGGGCTTTATTTAAAGTCAGGTTCAAAGAAGGATCAATGTTTTCATCAACCACTGTATGGTTAATTGTTGGAGGAACAATACCGTGTTTCATGGCTAAAATAGACGCAATCGCTTCAATCGCACCGGCTGCTCCCAGTAAGTGACCCGTCATCGATTTGGTTGAATTGATGTTGATGTTTTTTGCATGAGCACCAAAAACGGCACTAATTGCTTTCAACTCGGCTACATCTCCAAGCGGTGTTGAAGTTCCGTGTGTATTGATGTGGTCTACTTGTTCCGGTTTCATTCCGGCATCGCGCAATGTATTTTGCATAACCGCAATTACGCCAATTCCTTCAGGATGTGGTGCTGTTAAGTGATAGGCATCTGATGACATTCCGCCGCCACCGATTTCACAATATATTTTCGCGCCACGTGCTTTGGCGTGTTCATATTCTTCTAAAACTAAGGCACCGGCACCTTCGCCTAAAACAAATCCGTCACGGGTTGCATCAAATGGTCTTGAGGCTGTTTCGGGACTGTCATTTCGGGTTGATAAAGCTTGCATAGAGTTAAATCCGCCCATACCTGCAATAGTAACAGCCGCTTCTGAACCACCTGAAATGATGACGTCACACATTCCTAAACGAATGTAATTGAAAGCATCAATCAAAGCATTGGCAGAAGAAGCACAGGCAGAAACAGTAGTATAATTTGGTCCCATAAACCCATTTCGCATCGAAATGTGAGCGGGAGCAATATCGGCAATCATTTTAGGAATAAAGAAGGGATTGAATCTTGGCGTTCCGTCTCCGGCTGCATAGCTCATTACTTCTTCTTGGAAAGTTTCCAATCCGCCAATTCCGGCACCCCAAATGACCCCAACTCTGTGTTTGTTCACATTGTCATTGGTAATTCCGGCATCTTTTATGGCTTCTTCACTAGCAGCAATGGCATATTGTGCAAATTTGTCCATTCTGCGAGCTTCCTTGCGGTCCATAAAATCTTCTATGTTGAAGTTTTTGACTTCGCAGGCAAATTTTGTTTTGTGTTTTTCAGTATCGTAATAGGTAATCGGAGCGGCACCGCTTTTACCGTTTACCAGTGCATCCCAATATTCTTCAATAGAATTCCCTATTGGGGTTAATGCTCCTAAACCTGTTACTACAACTCGCTTTAATGACATAATGTGTTTTTTACAATTGTATTTAAACAAATAATACCCATGTTTTCTTCAAATTTAATCATTAAAGAGACAAGGGTATTTCAATATTTTTAGATTGAATATCAATCAAGATTTATTCTTTTCAGTAAAAATAATAAAAACCCGTGAAAAACTTACAGATTCTTCACGGGTGATTTATTTATTATTTTTTTGCTTCTTCGATGTAAGAAATAGCTTGACCTACAGTAGCAATGTTTTCTGCTTGGTCGTCCGGAATTTGAATATCAAATTCTTTTTCGAACTCCATAATCAACTCAACAGTGTCTAATGAATCAGCTCCTAAATCGTTAGTGAAGCTAGCTTCTGTTACAACTTCGTTTTCGTCAACGCCTAATTTGTCTACAATAATCGCTTTAACTCTTGATGCAATGTCTGACATAATTTCTAAATTTTAATTTTAAATTGTTGGCAAAAATAAAAAACTTTATTTTATAACAACCTTTTTGTTACTAAATATGACTACGAAAGTAAAAAAATAATTTCAAAATCTTACATTTTTATGATTTAAAATCGCGTAAATATCCTTTTTTTTGTACTCTAAATTTTTGCGGAATAAATGAAAAAAATTGTGCTGTTCGCTTCCGGAAACGGTTCTAATGTGGAGAATATTATTTGGTATTTCAAAAACAGTAATGTGCTTTCTGTAGTCGGAGTGCTTACTAACAATCTGCATGCCAAAGTTTTAGAGAAAGCACAAAAGCACAACATTCCGACTTTTGTTTTCAATAAATCTGAACTAAATGAGGGATTTGTTTTGGATAAAATAAACGAATTGCAGCCCGATTTAATCGTTTTGGCGGGATTCTTACTCAAATTCCCTGATCACATTATCTCAAAATACCCCCATAAAATCATCAATATCCATCCAGCTTTATTACCAAAATATGGTGGCAAAGGCATGTACGGGATGCATGTACACCAAGCCATTTTAGAAAATAAAGAAAAAGAAACCGGAATCACCATTCATTACGTTAACGAACATTATGACGAAGGTGAATTTATTTTTCAAACTTCGGTCAACATCGAAGATTGCAAAACTCCGGAAGAAATAGCTGTTAAAGTTCATGAACTGGAACACCAACATTTTCCGAAGGTTATCGAAAAACTCCTAATCCCTAATCCCTAATCCCTTTTCAATTGAGTCACCAAGTCCATATTTACACCGACGGCGCTGCCAAAGGAAATCCCGGAAACGGTGGTTATGGCGTAGTGATGGAAATGGTTGGCACCAATTATCGAAAAGAGTTTTACGAAGGTTTTCGCCATACGACCAACAACCGAATGGAATTACTGGCAGTTATAGTAGGTTTAGAAAAACTCAAAAACCCTAATATGAAAGTCTTGGTGATTTCCGATTCGAAATATGTTGTTGATGCCGTCGAGAAAAAATGGGTTTTTGGTTGGGAAAAGAAAAACTTCGCCGGTAAAAAAAATCCTGATCTTTGGATGCGTTTCCTCAAAATTTATCGCCAACATCAAGTCGATTTTAAATGGATTAAAGGCCACAATAACCATCCGCAAAACGAACGTTGTGATGAATTGGCGGTTTATGCTTCAGGATTGGAGAAACTCTCTGTGGATACTTTTTATGAAAGAGAAGAAGGAAAATTGTTGTAAAACTTTAAACCTTAAACCATTTTAAACTTTTAAACTAAAACCCTATCTTTGCACCTTTAATTTGAATCCCTAAGAATGAACAAATTACTTATAGTAGGAACAGTTGCTTTTGACGCTATCGAAACGCCATTTGGCAAAACTGACAAAATATTAGGCGGTGCCGGAACTTTCATTGGTTTATCGGCCTCGCATTTTAACTTACAATCGGCCATTGTTTCCGTTGTTGGTGACGATTTTCCACAAGAATATATTGATTTATTAACAGCTAGAAACATTGATGTTTCAGGTTTGGAAATCGTAAAAGGCGGCAAAACGTTCTTTTGGAGCGGACGTTATCACAACGACATGAACTCGAGAGATACTTTGGCTACCGAGTTGAATGTATTGGCTGATTTCAATCCAATTGTTCCGAATCATTTTAAAGATGCCGATGTAGTAATGTTGGGCAACTTGCATCCTGTAGTACAAACGGGAGTTTTGAATCAAATGACCCAAAAACCAAAATTAGTAGTTTTAGACACTATGAACTTTTGGATGGATTGTGCCTTACCAGAATTATTAGACGTAATCAAACGTGTTGACGTTATTACTATCAATGATGAAGAAGCGCGTCAATTATCCGGAGAATATTCTTTGGTTAAAGCGGCAGCCAAAATTCATACCATGGGACCAAAATACGTGGTAATTAAAAAAGGAGAACACGGTGCGTTGATTTTCCATGATGAGCATATTTTCTTCGCTCCGGCTTTACCATTGGCTGATGTTTATGATCCAACCGGTGCAGGCGATACTTTTGCAGGTGGTTTTGCCGGATTTATTACCCAACAGGGCGATATTTCTTTTGATACCATGAAAACCGCTATCATTCAAGGTTCCAACTTGGCATCTTTTTGTGTAGAAAAATTCGGGACTGAGAGAATGCTTTCACTGACAAAAGAAGAAGTGAACGAGCGATTGAAACAATTCAAAGCTTTAACACAATTTGAAATAGAATTACAATAACTTTATGCCTCGAAACTTCGGGGCATTTTTTATTATAAAATACACGAAACAAACAACTTACAACAACACAACAACAATTATGAGCGACGCAATTAAACACGAATGTGGAATCGCCCTTTTAAGATTAAAAAAACCGTTAGCATTCTACAAAGAAAAGTACGGTACGGCTTTTTACGGCATACAAAAAATGTATCTGTTAATGGAAAAGCAACACAACCGCGGACAAGATGGCGCCGGTTTTGCTTCGATTAAATTTGATGTCGAGCCCGGAGAAAGATACATCAGCCGCGTGCGCTCGAACAAAGCGCAACCGATTCAGGATATCTTTGCCCAAATCAACGAAAGAATTAATGAAGAGCTGTCTTTGCATCCCGAATACCAAGACAACGTTCAATTGCAAAAAGACCACATTCCTTACATAGGCGAATTGTTTTTAGGACATGTTCGATACGGAACTTTTGGCAAAAACAGCCTTGAAAGCGTTCACCCTTTTCTACGTCAGAACAACTGGATGCACCGAAACCTTATTGTTGCCGGAAATTTCAATATGACTAACGTAACCGAGCTTTTCAATAGTTTGGTAGAATTAGGCCAACATCCAAAAGAAATGGCAGATACAGTAACCGTTATGGAAAAAATAGGTCATTTCCTCGATGATGAAGTAACCGATTTGTACCAAGAATGTAAAAACAACGGTTTGTCTAAAAGAGAAGCCTCTCCGGTAATTGCCGAAAAATTAGACCTTGCTAAAATATTAAAACGCGCTTCTAAAGGTTGGGATGGCGGTTATGCCATGGCCGGATTATTAGGTCACGGCGATAGTTTTGTGTTCCGCGATCCTGCAGGAATTCGTCCGGCTTATTTTTATGAAGATGATGAAATTGTAGTCGTTGCTTCTGAAAGACCGGTGATTCAAACTTCTTTCAATGTGCCATTCGAAAAAGTACAAGAATTACAACCCGGTCATGCTTTAATTATCAAGAAAAACGGGAATGTTTCTCAGCAAGAAATCATTACACCTACAATTAAAAAAGCTTGTTCGTTTGAACGGATTTATTTTTCTCGTGGCAGTGATGCCGAAATTTATCAAGAGCGAAAAGAATTAGGAAAATTGATTTTACCCGCCGTTTTAGAATCAATTGAAAATGATACTGACAATACCGTTTTCTCATTTATTCCGAATACTGCTGAAACTTCTTTCTACGGAATGGTGGAAGCTGCGAATGATTTTTTGAACCAAAGAAAGAACCAGTTCATTTTGAACAACCGTAAAACATTAACCAAAGAAAAACTGGAAGAAATCCTTTCGGTCAAAATCAGAACGGAGAAAATTGCCATTAAAGATGCCAAACTGAGAACCTTTATCACCGAAGACAGCAGTCGCGATGATTTGGTAGCGCACGTTTACGATGTGACTTATGGCGTAATCAAACCAACAGATAACTTAGTCATCATAGATGACAGCATTGTTCGCGGCACTACTTTGAAGAAAAGCATTTTAAAAATGATGGATCGATTGAATCCAAAACGCATTGTTGTGGTTTCTTCTGCACCGCAAATTCGTTATCCGGATTGTTACGGCATTGACATGGCCAAATTAGAAGGCTTAATTGCTTTCCAAGCGGCAATTGAATTATTAAAAGAGCGAAATCTTTATAAAATTGTAGACGATGTTTACAAAAAATGTAAATCACAAGAAAAATTAAAAGATGCTGATGTGGTGAATTATGTAAACGAAATCTATGCACCGTTCAGCGATACCGAAATTTCGAACAAAATAGCAGCTTTGCTGCATCCGGGCGATATCAATGCCGAAGTAAAAATCATTTTCCAAACCGTTGACAATTTACATATCGCTTGTCCGAAAAATCTAGGGGATTGGTACTTTACCGGTGACTATCCCACTGCTGGAGGTAACCGTGTTGTAAACAAGGCATTTATGAATTTTTACGAAGGGAAAGATGCACGTGCTTACTAAAATTTTAACATTTTTTGTCTTTAAACGATTTTTGATGCAGTTCATCTGAATTTTTTGTTTTAAAATTGTTAATCAACTTACATTTGACTTTACCATAGCATTAGTAGGTTAAGTTTATGGTAGATTTGGGGCAAAAAGGGTGAAAAGAAATTTTCACCTTTTTTATTTTCTACCCTCTTGAAATCCAACACCAAAGACCAATCTTTGATAAATCAACAAAAAAGGATTTTAACGATTAAAATAGCTATTCGTCTATTTTTTTTTTAAAACACATACTTTCTCCTATACATTTGAAGTACCATAGCATTAGTAGGTTAAGTTTATGGTAGATTTGGGGCAAAAAGGGCGAAAAGAAATTTTCGCCTTTTTTATTTTCTACCGGCCTGAAAGTCACTAAAAAAACAGATTTCACTCTCATTTGCCTATCATTCCAATATAATTTCATTAAAAAAGCACGATATTCTATTTGATGTTATTAGATTTGCGTTACCATAGTATTTAGTGTAGGTTAAGTTTATGGTAGATTTGGGGCAAACAGGTGGAAGCAATTCCGCCTGTTTATTTTTTATACCATTACCAAATAAAAAACCGATTGCTTTCACAATCGGTTTGTCTTATAAAAACTTTTACTTTTTATTTTTCTGTAGCATATAATCTGGCCACTTCTGTCCAGTTGATTACATTAAAGAAAGCTTCAATATAATCTGGACGACGGTTTTGATAGTGTAAGTAGTAAGCGTGTTCCCAAACATCCATTCCTAAGATTGGAAATCCGCCACAAGCTGTATCAGGCATCAAAGGATTGTCTTGGTTTGGTGTAGAACATACTTCCAACTTTCCTCCTTTGTGTACACAAAGCCAAGCCCAACCAGAACCGAAACGTGTAGCACCGGCTTTGGCAAATTGCGCTTTGAACTCTTCAAACGATTTAAAATCTCTTTCAATTGCTTCAGCTAATTCGCCTGTTGGCAATCCGCCGCCATTTGGCGACATTACTCTCCAAAACAAATTGTGGTTGTAAAATCCGCCACCGTTATTTCTAACGGCTGCATTTTTCATATCTAAATTGATTAAGATATTTTCAATAGTTAAACCTTCCAAATCTGTTCCGGCAATAGCTGCGTTTAGATTAGTTGTGTAAGCATTGTGATGTTTTGAATGGTGTATTTCCATCGTTCTGGCATCAATATGTGGTTCTAAAGCATCGTATGCATAAGGTAATTGCGGTAATTCAAAAGCCATGGTTATTGTATTTAAAGATTAATATTTGATGTTCAAATTTATAAATTATAAATCGTTTTTACTTATAAAATTCACACAATCATTTATAACATTTCAAAAAATCATACTTCAACATATTGCAGTTTTCGTTCTAATTGGTAAGACAATAAGACACATAATAGAATCAAAGTAATACTGATATATCCTAAATAATTGTAATTGTGAATAGAGAATTTAGCATCGCTGTAAGTTATCCAACCGCTCATTAAAGAAGCGAAACCCGTTCCCAACGATTGTACACAAGAATTCAAACTCATAAAACTGCCTCGGGTTTGACTGGTTACGGCTTGGGTAATCATGGCTTGTCCGGGAACGGTTCTTCCGGTGGAGGAACTAAACCAAAATCCAAAAATACCCAACACGATGAAAAGTTGCCAATGCGGCATATTAGTTATCAGTACCACAAAAAAGGTTGAAATCACTGCAGCCCAAACAAAAACGGTTCTTTTCCCGTAGCTGTCAGCTAATTTCCCTATAATTTGAGCAGAAATCAACGAACAAATTCCGCCAACCAAATAAATCAAAGGCGTGTATTCTTGAGGTACTCCAACATTATAAACCAAATACGGGTTAATTAACGGCACTATGATAAAATGACCCGTAATCAATAAAAAACTAAAGCCTAAAGCGGTAATTTGGGCTTGGTTGCTAAAAATAGCATAGAAATTGGAGATGCGCTCCTTCAATTTTACCGGATTGGTCAAATGCGCATTGACATTGGGCACAAATCGAAATAAAAACGGCAACAACAATACCCCAAAAATAGCTACTACTAAAAAAGGATAATACCAATCGTACGTATTGGCCAAAAATAATCCAAACGGTACTCCAATTACGGAAGCCAAAGCAAATCCGCCCATTAACATGCCCATTGCTCTGCCGCGACGCTCATACGGAATAACATCGGCAATAATACTTAAGATTTGCGCACTGATTAAACCACCAAAAAGCCCTGTAAAGGTTCTGGCTAAAATCATCGAATAAGTGCCAAAGGCAAAAGCACAAGCAAAAGTTCCGATTAAAAATCCGGAATACCCAAAAAGCAACAATTTTTTTCGGTCGAATTTATCGGCAAAGAAAATGGCAAAAAAAGCACTCACAAAAGCCGCCAAAGAATAACTAGAAACAATAATAGAAAACTCAGAAGTCGTCAAATTCCATTTGGGCATCAAAATATTCCCCAAAGGCATCATGATCATAAAATCGAGTATATGGGTAAAATTGAGCAACGCCATGAGTGCTACCAAAATAACTTCATTTCTTTTCAAAGCATTACATTTTAATGATGCCGCAAAATTACGGATTGAAAAATTCCTTTTTCTTAATAAAGAATTAATTAATTACATTAGTAGCATAAATAAAAACTATCGTTTCCATGTTTGATTTACAACCCAAAAATCTGAAAAACGAACTTATTCAATTGATTCCGTTGCAAGAAACAGATTTTGAGGAATTGTATGCCATAGCTTCTGATCCTTTGGTTTGGGAGCAACATCCAAACAAGTTGCGATACCAAAGAGAAGTTTTTCAGAATTATTTTGAAGGCGCAATGTTATCCAAAGGCGCCTTTTTAATTCGCGATACTAAAACCAACGAAGCAGTTGGCAGCAGTCGGTTTTATGACTTTAATGAAAAGGAAAACTCCATTCTAATCGGCTATACTTTTATAGGGCGAAAATTTTGGGGCAACGGTTACAATAAAGCTTTGAAAAAAATCATGCTCGATTATGCTTTTCAGGAGGTAAATAAAGTGTATTTCCATATTGGCGCCCATAACATTCGCTCGCAAAAAGCCATTGAAAAAATCGGTGCCATTAAAGTGGATGAATTTGAAGTCGAATATTATGGCGAAGAGGCTAAGTTGAATTTTGTTTATTTAATCCAAAAAAACTAATGCAGAAAACTGCTTTCTCTATCTACGACGCATCGGCCGGTTCGGGCAAAACTTATACTTTGGTTAAAGAGTATTTGAAAATTATTCTCTTATCCAAAAAACCAGATGCGTATCGGAATATTTTGGCTATTACGTTTACCAACAAAGCCGTTCACGAAATGAAAAGCCGTGTTGTGGAAAGTTTATCGGAGTTTGCCAAAGAAAAACCATCTGACAAAGCTTTGCAATTAATGCAAGACATTCAATTGGAAACTGGTTTATCATTGGCCACCATTACTGAAAAAGCGAAAAGCATCATCAAAAACCTGATTCACAATTACGCTTCGTTTGATATTTCTACCATTGACAAATTCACACACAAAGTCATTCGTGCTTTTGCCCACGATTTGAATTTGCCGATTACGTTTGAAGTCTCATTGGATACTGAAAACCTATTGACCGAAGCCGTCGACGCCATTATAGCCGAAGCCGGAAACGATGAAACCTTAACCAACTTGTTGGTCGATTTCACGATGGAAAAAACCGATGACGATAAATCTTGGGACATTTCACGCGAAATCATGGAAACCGGAAAACTGATTCTAAACGAAAACAATCGTGAAGAAATCACCCATTTTCAAAACAAAACCATCGCCGAGTTTATAGAAATCAAAAACAAACTAAAGGAACTCTGTGAGCAATTAGAAACCGAAACTGTGGCATTGGCTTCGGAAGCTTTGCTGTTGATTGAAAAAAAAGGAATCGATATTAAGTCTTTTTCTAGAGAAACTTTTCCAAACCATTTGAAAAGCATCGTTGACAAAAAATTCAACCCAAAAAATAAAACCTTTCATCAATTTGAAGATATTGCCATCAACAAAACCGCTTCAGACCGAACAATCATCGAAAGCATCATTCCCGATTTACTCGAAATATTAGCTTCGATTTATATAAAATTCGAAAAGAAAAATTTCTACGAAGCGTTTCTCAAAAACATCACGCCGCTTTCGTTGCTGAATACGGTAAGTAATGAATTGGGCAAAATTCAAAAAGAGCAAAATATACTTTCGATAGCGGAATTCAATAAGTTAATCAACGAGCAAATTCAAAACCAACCGGCGCCATTTATTTACGAGCGTTTGGGAGAAAAATACCGAAACTTTTTTATCGACGAATTTCAAGATACATCCGAAATGCAATGGCAGAATTTGATTCCGCTGATTGACAACGCGCTTTCGAGCGAAGATTTGAACGGTGAACAAGGTTCGCTTATGATTGTAGGCGATCCGAAACAGTCGATTTACCGTTGGCGCGGCGGAAAAGCCGAACAATTTATCGAACTCAGTAAAGACAAAAATCCTTTTGTCAATCCGGATAAGCAGTTATTTTCTTTGGGAACCAATTACCGCAGTTACTCCGAAATCATTGATTTCAACAACCAACTCTTTGGTTTTCTATCCAATGAATTTGCCCATGAAGATTACAAAGATTTGTACCAAAACCACAGCCATCAACAATTCAATACCAAAACGGGCGGTTATGTGAATATTGCTTTTGTACCAAAAGTCGAAAAAGCAGACTTCGATGAAGAAGAAAATGTAGCCAAAAACGAACTCTATTTACAAGCCACTTTAGCCACGATTGAAAAAGTAAAACAAAACGGTTTCCGCTACAAAGACATCGTTATCCTAACCCGAAAAAAAACTCACGGAACAGAAGTCGCCAATTATTTAACCGAAAACGGCATTCCGATTTTGTCTTCTGAAAGTTTGTTGCTCGGCGCTTCGTCGGAAGTACAAGGTGTCATTCAGATTTTGCGCTATCTGAAAAACAATAACGATTTACAATCGAAAGCGAATTTCCTGTACTATTTGGCTTCGCAACAAGATCAATTACCGATTCACGATTTCATTGCGCAAGGCATGGAACAAAAGTCGGAACCCGAATTTCAAAAGTGGTTAACGACATTCCAAATTGATTTCTCTTTCCAAAACATCCGTAAAAAATCGCTTTACGAAGCCACCGAAATCATCATTGCCAAAGTCATTCCGATGCACAAACGCAATGCTTACATTCAGTTTTTCCTCGATTTGATTTTGGAACACGATTTAAAAAAACAAGCCGGGATTTCGGATTTTCTTGCTTATTGGGACAATAATTCCGAGAAACTCAGCATTCCGTCGCCCGAAGGCAATGATGCCGTTCGCATTATGACGATTCACAAATCGAAAGGTTTGGAGTTTCCGGTGGTGATTTTTCCTTTTGCCGAAGAAGATTACAGCAAAGGACCACGTGAAAAAATGTGGCTCAACGCCGATGAAGCAATCACGGGTTTACCCAAAGCATTAGTCGATAAAAGCAGTAAAGTAGAAGGTTATGGCGAAGAGGCGAATGTAATTTACCAACAAAAGAAACAGGAAGAATTGCTCGACAATATTAATGTGTTGTATGTCGCATTAACGCGTGCCGAAGAACAGTTGTATATCATTTCGGGCATGCAAAGCAGAAGCAAAACTACTGGAGAATACCCAAATAATATGGCGACGTTTTTTATCAAATTCTTAGAAGATAAAGGGTTTGACGAAAGTAAATTCGACTATTCATTTGGCGAAGCCAAAAAACTATCCGAAACCAAAGATACTTTAGACGAAACCGAAACCATTCCGCAATTGGCAGCCACTTTGAATCCGAAAAACATCAAAATTGCCCAAAAAGAAAGTCTGATGTGGAACACGCAACAGCAGAAAGCGATTGAATTCGGGAACATTCTTCACGAAATTTTATCGTTCGTCAAAACCAAAGACGACATCGATTTGGCCCTAACCAAAGCCATCGAAAACGGATTGATTGTCGCTTCCCAAAAAGCAGCAGTCGAGCAAACGATTCAGCAAGTCGTAACGCATCCCGATTTATCTTCTTATTTCGCCATCGGCAACAAAATACTAAACGAAAAAACCATCATTCAAAAAGAAGGCAACTTGGTCAAACCTGATAGAATGGTCATCAATCAGAACCAAGAAATCTATTTACTCGATTACAAAACCGGAGCACACCAGGCCAAATACACTACGCAATTGGAAAACTATCAGAACGTCATTGAAAAAATGGGTTTTAAAGTAACTAAAAAAGCCTTGGTTTATATTGGGGAAAGCTTGGAAATAGTAAATTTGTAATCTCAATTACAGCTAACAGCTAACAGCTAACAGCTAACAGCTAACAGCTAAACATCAAACACAAACTAAAATTCATAAACTACAACATGTACGGGAAAATTCAACAACACTTACAAAATGAACTCAATACCATTGAACAAAACGGTATTTTCAAAAGAGAACGCATCATCACTTCGCCACAAGGCGCGGAAATTACAGTCAACGGCAAAACAGTTTTGAACTTTTGTGCCAATAATTATCTCGGTTTGTCCTCACATCCTGAGGTGATTCAGGCCGCTAAAGATGCTTTGGATTCTCATGGATTCGGAATGTCTTCGGTGCGATTCATTTGCGGAACGCAGGATATTCACAAAACTTTAGAAAAAAAGATAGCTGATTTTTACGGAACAGAAGACACTATTTTATATGCAGCAGCTTTTGATGCAAACGGTGGTGTTTTTGAACCATTGTTAGGAGAAGAAGATTGTATTATTTCAGACAGTTTAAACCACGCTTCTATTATTGACGGTGTTCGTTTGTGTAAAGCAGCGCGTTACCGCTATGAAAATTCCAATATGGAAGACTTGGAAAACCAATTGAAAAAAGCGGTAGAGGCCGGACATCGATTCAAGTTAATTGTAACCGATGGTGTTTTCTCTATGGACGGATTAGTAGCGCCATTAGATAAAATTTGTGACTTAGCCGATAAATACGATGCTTTAGTAATGGTCGACGAATGTCATGCGGCCGGTTTTATTGGAGCAACAGGAAAAGGAACGATGGAAGCCAAAGGCGTAATGGGTAGAGTGGACATCATTACGGGAACACTCGGAAAAGCTTTAGGCGGCGCCATGGGCGGATATACCACTGCGAAAAAAGAAATTATAGAGATTTTGCGTCAACGTTCGCGTCCGTATTTGTTCTCCAACTCATTGGCTCCGGCTATTGTTGGTGCGTCTATCAAGGTTTTTGAATTGTTGGAAAAAGACACCACACTTCGAGATAAATTGGAATGGAATACCAACTATTTCAAAGAAGGAATGAAAAAAGCAGGTTTAGATATCATCGACGGTGATTCAGCGATTGTACCGGTTATGCTGTATGATGCCAAATTATCTCAAGTAATGGCCGACGAATTACTGAAAAAAGGCATCTATGTAATCGGGTTCTTTTTCCCGGTTGTTCCGAGAGACAAAGCCCGAATCAGAGTCCAACTTTCTGCTGCACATACCAAAGAACATCTTGATCAAGCTATAAAAGCCTTCGAAGAAGTGGCAAAAGAACTCCGTATTATCTAAAGAAGTAGTGATAGTTCTACGGTACAATGTTAATTGTTCTACAAAAAGAGCAAAGTTTATTGAATAATTATCATCAGGTTTTTAAAATTTACCGAATTCATTATATAATTTCCATATTTTAACAATAAGATTTTGATATTATAGTAATAGGTATTACTTTTGTTCTATTATAATTATTATAATTTAATC
Source organism: Flavobacterium sp. IMCC34852 (assembly GCF_030643905.1). Classification (NCBI taxonomy): domain Bacteria; kingdom Pseudomonadati; phylum Bacteroidota; class Flavobacteriia; order Flavobacteriales; family Flavobacteriaceae; genus Flavobacterium; species Flavobacterium rivulicola. The sequence goes on from NZ_CP121446.1 coordinate 403,761, forward strand.
AATTTAAGTATGAAACATCTTAACAAATTATTCGTTGCTATGCTAATGTTAGCTGGTTTAAGCTCTCAAGCTCAAGACGGCAACAATCCTTGGGCAGTATCGTTTGGGGTTAACGCGGTAGATACCAGAGTAAGTGCTGCATCAAAATTAGAAGATCAATTTTCTCAGTATTTTAATGCTACAGATAACTGGAATATTCTTCCTACTGTATCATTTGTAAGCGTATCCAAACACATTGGCGGTAATTTCACATTTGGAGTTACAGGTTCGATGAACAAAATCACTAAGTTCGTTTTACCAAGAGTTAATAACGGACCTTACGAAGTAGTTAATCCAGGCGATTTAAACTATTATGCATTAGATGGTGTTATCACCTACAGTTTGATGAATTTAATTAATTCTAAAAAACTTGATCCATCTATCAATTTTGGTGGAGGTTACACTTGGCTTGGTGACGAATCTAGCGCAGGTACTTTAAATGGTGGTTTAGGATTAACTTATTGGTTTACTGAAAACATTGGTTTATCTTACCGTACAACATACAAACATTCTTTCGAAGATTCACGCGCTGACATGCCTTCTCACTCACAACACTTTGCAGGTTTAACTTTCAAATTTGGAGGTTCTGACAAAGACGGTGACGGTATTTATGACAAAGACGATGCTTGTCCGGAAGAAGCTGGTTTAAAACAATTCAACGGTTGTCCTGATACTGACAGTGACGGAATCGAAAACAGTAAAGATGCTTGTCCGGAAATTGCCGGTCCTGCTGAATATAACGGTTGTCCTGATACTGACGGTGATAAAATCGCTGACAATGTTGATGCTTGTCCAGAAGTTGCCGGTTTAGCTGCTTTCGGTGGTTGTCCTGATACTGACGGTGACGGAGTTCAAGACAAAGAAGATAAATGTAAAGACGTTAAAGGTCCTAAAGAAAATGGCGGATGTCCTTGGCCAGATAGAGATGGTGACAAAGTATTAGACAAAGATGACAGATGTCCGGATGTAGCTGGTACTGTGGCAAACAATGGTTGTCCTGAAGTAACTGAAGAAGCTATCAAAAGATTGAACGACTATGCTAAAACTATCTTATTTGATAGCGGTAAAGCTTCATTCCAACAACAAACTTACCCTGTATTACAAGCTATTGTAGCTATCTTGAAAGAGTATCCAAACTCTAACTTCTCAATCGAAGGTCACACAGATAGCGATGGTAAAGATGCTGCTAACCAAACCTTATCTGAAAACAGAGCTGCTGCAGTTAAAAACTATTTAATTGAAAATGGTATTGCTGCTTCAAGATTGTCTTCAGCTGGTTTCGGAGAGTCTAAACCAATCGATACTAACAAAACTAAAGCTGGTAAAGCTAACAACAGAAGAGTTGAAGTGAAATTAGTAAAATAATTTCTTTCCAAAATATTTCTAAAAAACGCTCCGAATATCGGGGCGTTTTTTTATTTTTATAAAATGTCAAAACCCACATTTCTTTACCAACTCGCACAAGAAATTCTAAAAACACATTCCAATTCTCTATTGGATTTGGTGGTGATTTTACCCAACAAAAGAGCCAAAGTATTTTTGCTCGAAGAATTAAAGAAATCTGTTGCCAATAATGCCTTTGCCCCCAAAATTATCAGCATCGAAGATTTTATACAAGATGTGGCCGGAATTCGGTCAATCGATAGTGTTGAATTGCTTTTCGAATTCTATGACGTTTATCTTACGGTTACCGAAAAAGACCAACAAGAATCCTTCGAAACCTTTGCCAATTGGGCCAAAACCTTACTTCAGGATTTCAACGAAATCGACCGTTATTTACTAGATACTAATCATGTTTTAAATTATCTTGAGAACATCAAAGAAATTGAACATTGGTGGGAAAAAATAGAAAACAAAACTGAATTAGTCGAAAAACATCTCGCCTTTTGGAAAAAACTCCCGGAATATTATCAATCACTTTATGATTATCTACTCAACAAAGGCGTCGGTTACCAAGGTTTGATTTATCGCGAAGCCGTGGGAAATCTGGATCATTTTTCTGAAAACAATACCAACCAATTTATATTCGCAGGTTTCAACGCATTAAACCAAGCAGAGGAAAAAATCATCCAACATTTATTGGCACTTGACAAAGCCAAAATCTATTGGGATATCGACGAGACTTTGCTTCACGATTCCTTTCACGATGCGGGTTTGTTTCAAAGAAAATTCAAATCGGAATGGATTTACTACAAAACACATCCTTACGAATGGATTGTCAACGACTTTACGGAAACCAAAAATATCCACGTCATTGCGACATCCAAATCTATCGGGCAAGCCAAAATCACCGGAAGTATTATTGAAAAACATATCGCTGAAAACGACACCAATCTGCAAAACGTTGCCGTAGTTTTAGGCGAAGAAAATCTGTTATTACCTATTTTACATTCGTTACCCAATAACGTAAACGCGTTGAACGTAACCATGGGATTTTCGAGTAAAAACAATCCCGCACAATTGCTAATCGCTAAATTGTTTAAGTTACATTATAATGCATTATCCCGAAATCCGAGCAGTTATGTAATGTATTATAAAGATGTGCTCGACATTTTAACACATCCGCTGATTGAACCTTATGTTTACGCCGGCGAATTGGTCAACCGAATCAACAAAAACAATTATACTTTTATTACCCATAAAAAGCTTGAAGAATTATATACTCAGGAGAATGCTTTGTTCGGAATGTTGTTCCGAAAATGGGATACAAGTTCTGTAAATGTACTTGAAAATCTGTCTCAGATTCTACTCCAAATCAAAGCCAACCTGAGTTACGACAATGAAGAAGAGAAAATCACCAATGCTTTTGTCTATTCCGTCTTTAAAGTGATTAATAAAATGACTTCTTATTTTGGCCAACACCAAAACATAGACGACATCAAAACGCTGCACGCCATTTACAAACAAGTGATTGACGTGGCTGAAGTTTCCTTTGAAGGCGAACCTTTAGACGGTCTGCAAATCATGGGTGTTTTAGAAAGCCGTGTGCTCGATTTTGAAACCGTAATCATCACATCGGTTAATGAAGGCAAATTTCCGGCGGGAAAAAGCACCAATTCCTTTATTCCGTATGATGTGAAGCGAGAATTAGAGTTGCCCACTTACAAAGAAAAAGATGCTATTTATACGTATCACTTCTACCATTTATTGCAACGTGCCAAAAACATTTATCTGATTTACAACGCCGACAGCGATGGTTTTGATGCCGGCGAAAAAAGTCGTTTTATCACTCAGTTGGAAGTCGAAAAACAACCGAAGCACAACTTAACCTTTCAATATTTTAATCCCAATGTGCCGAATATTGCACACCAACCGATAATTGTTCCAAAAACCGAAAGTGTTTTAACACGCTTGCGCGAAATTGCCGAAAAGGGTTTTTCACCTTCGTCATTAACGACTTATATCAGAAACCCGATTCAGTTTTATTTCCAACGCGTGTTGCGCATTTCCGAAACCGATGAAGTGGAAGAAAATATTGCAGTCAACACTTTGGGAACGATAATTCACGGCGCTTTAGAAGCTTTATACAAACCATTTATCGGAAGGGTTTTAACGAAAGTTGATATCGAAAGTTGTTTCAAAAAAATAGATGACGAAGTGCTGACGCAATTCAAAGAAGTTTACAAAGAAGGTGAAATCAAAAAAGGCCGAAACCTATTGGCTTTTGAAGTAGCGAAACGGAATGTCTATAATTTTCTTAAGCTCGAATTAGAGTTATTAGAAAAAGGAGATGAAGTGCAAATCATCGCTTTGGAAGCGCCACTAAGCAGAACACTAAATCACCCTAATTTACCATTGCCGGTAACCATTGCCGGAAACGTGGACCGAATTGAGCTTCGCAACGGCAGAGTCAGAATCATCGATTATAAAACCGGTAAAGTTGAACAAAAAAGTGTCACGTTAAAAGACTGGAACGGCTTAACCGAAGATATTAAAAATGATAAAATCATTCAGATTTTGGCTTATGCTTTTATGTTTGAAGAACAAGCCAAAGGTCGCAACATTGAAGCCGGTATCATTTCGTTTAAGAATTTAAAATCGGGGTTTTTACCGTTTAATTTTAAGCAAGATAAAGAAGTAACCGATAATGTTTCGCCTGAAATTATGGAAGCTTATGTAGAGCAGATTGTGGTTTTGCTTCAGGCCATTTTCAATGTGGAAATGCCTTTTGAGGAGAAAGTAAACTAAACCTTCTTCAAGAAATTCAACAACACTTTCAGCAATTCCTTTTCGTTTTCGATGTGGCTCATGTGTCCGTCGGGGAAAGTGGTGAGTTCGACTTTCGTGCCTTCAATTTGTTCGAGACAGTCTTCGTAATTTAATACGCCGTCTTTTTGACCCAAAACCAACTGCATCGGATAAGGCGCAAAATGCAGAATGACTTCGCGGTCTTTGCGGATTTTCATGCCTTCTAAAGCAGCTACAATACCTTGCAATGGTGTTTTTAGCGCTTGTTCTTTTACCTTTTCAATTTCATTGGCTAAGCGTTCGCGGTTGTCTTCGGCAAATAAATTGGCGATGGACATACTGACAAAAGCACCATAATTTTGTTTGACACAAACTACCGCTCGGTCGCGATTGGTTTTACGCTCGTCACTGTCCGCTCGAGAAGTGGAATTCAATAAGAACAAGCCTTTCATGTGATCGGGATACAATTCAGCGAAAGCCAAAGCCACATAACCGCCCATAGAATGTCCAACGAGCACTACTTTCCGAATTTTTAAATGCAAGAATAGTGCGAACAACATATCGGCTTGGTCTTCCATCACGTGCACATAACCGAGACATTCTGTATCGCCATGACCGAGTAAATCGACCGTAATGACGCGGTGCTTCTTGGTCAATTCCGGCACAAAAGCGTTCCACATGGTTTTGTTTTCAAGAAAGCCATGCAATAACACCACTGCTGTTCCTTTACCTTCATCAGTAAAAGAGATTTTAGTGTTTTTGTAAGTAATGTGTTTAGTCGCAGTCACAATCGAAATTTACAGTTCAAAAATAGTGTTTAGCCACCAATGCACGAATGTTTGTTGATAAATTATGAGATAAAGCAGGCGTTTATATGGGTTTGAGTCGAGATATACCAGACGTATATACGCTATAAACACGCTATATATACGCTATATATAGGTCGTATCTATGACGAATGTATGAAGGAAACAAAAAGAGAAGTATGCTCATCCACATGATGAGATTCCTCCTTTCTCGGAATGACAATACTAAACGTAAAATTCCTATATTTGAGAAAAGGATTTTATTATGCCAAAAATACTAATTACTGGTAATGGTTTTGATTTATACCATGGATTACCAACCAAGTATGGTCATTTTATGACTATCATGGAAACAATTGAAAATATATCTATTGAAAAAGACTTAAATTTTGATGAACTGTTTGGAGAAGAATTTAAAAGACAATTCATTGATGATTATCAAATATTGAAAAAACATTACAAAACGGATAACTTATTATTTACTATTAAAGATATTGGCAATATAAAAAGTGTTTTATCTAACGATTGGTATAAACTATTCAAAAAGATAAACACGTTAGACACTTGGATTGACTTTGAACAAGAAACAGCTGATGTGTTAGAACAAATTTCATTAATTTTTGAATTATCCGAGCATTCACAACACAAATCTTCTTTTTCTCTTCGAGATACTGATGTATACGAAAGATTTGAAACCTTCAATTTCTGGACTTTCAATTCATATTATATTAGATTAAATTCAGATTTTTTTGATCATAGAAAAAACAGAATTAAAGAAAAAAAAATTCTTGAGTTAATGTTTAATTCTTTTTCCGAATTCACTTCTATTTTTAACAAATATCTTTCGATAATTGTTAGCAAATTTTATGAAAATTATTGTGGAGAAATTTATTTTCCTAAAGATAGTATAGATAAAATTTTCAGCTTCAACTATACTCCTAGTATGGAGCTACTCTATAAAAAGGAAGGTGTCATTTACATACATGGGAAAATAAGTTTAAAAGAAGATGATCAAAATATTATTCTTGGTGTGGATGAATTACCTGAAAAACTTAAAGAAAATAGAATGTTTGATTTCTTAAAGAACTATCAAAAAATTATAAAAAAATCTAATGTTGAAATAATTCACATTTCCAATTGCAATTATGATATAGAAAATATTTTTTTCTTCTTTGGCCATTCTTTAGACGCTTCTGACAGAGAATATATTCAATCTCTATTCGATTTTTTAGAAAAAGATCCTAATAATCGAAGTAGGATAATTATTTTTTATAAAGATTTAAAAGATCATAAGAGAAAGCTTGCTAATTTATTCAGCTATATGGAAAAAAATAAAATTGTACGTTTAGAAATGGAAAAGCGTATAGAATTCATTCAAATAAATAAAGAAAATTTAATGCTCTATTTTCTTATTACTCCTTGGGAAAAAGAATTTACTTTTTAAAACAAAACGACCCACTTTCGTGAGCCGTCTTATCCCTTATTTCTTTTCCCTTATCCCTTTAATTAGGAATTCATCAAACTCTCAATTTCCTCCACTTCTATCGGGATGTTTCTCATTAGGTTGAATGGTTCTCCTTTTTCCTGAATCACCACATCATCTTCTAAACGGATGCCAAAACCTTCTGCCGGAATGTAGATTCCAGGTTCAACGGTGAAGACCATATTGGCTTGCATTGGTTCGTGCAATAAACCGTAATCATGCGTGTCTAATCCCATGTGGTGTGAGGTTCCGTGCATGAAATATTTTTTATACGCCGGCCAATCCGGGTTTTCGTTTTGGACATCGGCTTTGTCGATTAGGCCTAAGCCTAACAATTCCGAGGTCATGATTTTGCCCACCTCAACGTGGTATTGTTTCCAGTAATTTCCGGGTACCAACATTTTTGTCGCTTCGTTTTTCACGCGCAACACGGCATTGTAAACTGCTTTTTGTCGGTCATTAAATTTTCCCGAAACCGGAATCGTTCTGGTCATATCGCTGGAATAGTTGGCATATTCGGCACCAACATCCAACAGCAATAAATCGCCGGTTTTGCATTGTTGGTTGTTTTCAATGTAATGCAACACATTGGCATTGTTTCCCGAAGCGATGATTGGAGTGTAAGCAAACCCTTTGGAACGGTTGATTAGGAATTCGTGGGCGAATTCGGCTTCGATTTCGTATTCCATTACGTTGGGTTTGGTAAAGTTCAGCACTCTGCGAAATCCTTTTTCGGTGATGTCACAGGCTTTTTGGATTAAATCCAATTCTTCGCTTTCTTTTACCGAACGCAATCTTTGTAAAATTGGGTTGGATTTTTCGACTTTATGCGCCGGATAGTTTTCTTTCCACCATTTGACAAAACGCGCTTCACGGGTTTCGGTTTCGATGGAAGCTCTGTAATGCTCATTGGTGTTGATGTAAATCGTATCGGCATAAGCCATGATTTCTTTCAACGTTTTGTGAAAATCCTGCAACCAAATCACCGATTTGATACCTGATACTTCGAATGCTCTGTCTTTAGTAAGCTTCTCGCCTTCCCAAATGGCAATGTGTTCGTTGGTTTCTTTTAAGAATAAAATTTGTTTCAAATGCTCATAAGGCGCATCCGGAAAAAGCAATAAAATGCTCTCTTCCTGGTCAACACCCGATAAGTAAAAAATATCACGGTGCTGCGCAAACGGCAAAGTACTGTCGGCCGAAACCGGATAAATATCATTGGAATTGAAAACCGCTACACTGTTTGGCTTCATTTGTGCGGTGAATTTGGCTCTGTTTTTTACAAACAAATCGCGGTCTATAGGATGGTATTTCATTTTTAGACTATGTTAGATTATTAGATTGTTAGACTTCTTAGATTTAGTTTACCAAAATTACGGATAAGTCTAAAGCGAATAGTAGCCAAATGGCGTTATTTTTTATCACCCTATATTTTTTCGGATGCGGCTCATGTGGCGATTGGAAATGCCGAGGAAAGACGCCAAGTAATGCAATGGCACTTCTTGTAAAAGTTTGGGTTCGGTGGCCAATAGTTTTTTATAGCGTTCTTCGGGAGTTAATGTCAGTAAATCAATGCGGTAATCGTCAATTAGCATGATTTGTCTTTCGATTAAGTTGTGGTAAAACTGTTGGAACGCTTCGTTATTGGCTAACAAATCCTTGAAGCTATCCAAATCAATCACCCAAAGTTGGCAGTCAACTAGTGCTTTAATACTTTTCCGGGACGGAATTTTATTGAGGAAACTGTTTAAAGACGAGGTAACCGAATTGCGCAAGGCTAAATAGGTGGTTTTTTCTTCGGCCTCGACTAAAATGGCGTGTTGCAAAATGCCGCTTTCGACATAACAGAAATAGGGACAACCTTGGTTTTCATCTACTAAAAGTTGGTTCTTTTTTAAAGTCAACACCTTGAAACGATTGGCTATTTCGGGAAGTTGTTGTTCCAAATGCTTATCCGAATCATTAATAAAATGACGCAGATACTCTAAAAAAGCCGTATTGTCGATTGATGTTTTCATGAATAAAGTGCAGTACAAAAATATTCTTTTTTGGGTCACATTTTTTTATTCGCTCATTAATGAATAATTTTAAACAAAAATCCTCCCATGAAAAAGGTTTCATTATTCCTCGCATTATTGGTTTGTTTTGGTGTTTCGGCTCAAGACAAAAAAGCTTACCAATTATTTGACAAAAAAGGCAAAAAAGTAACCTACGGCAAACTGCTCAAAGCGGCTGAAAAGGCGCAAGTGGTTTTGTTTGGCGAATACCATAACAATTCGGTAGTGCATTGGCTACAATTGGAACTCACGAAAGATTTGGCTGAGAAAAAGCCGTTGGTTCTTGGTGCCGAAATGCTAGAAGCGGATAATCAAAAACAGCTTGACCAATACCTGAAAGGCGAAATCAATCAGAAGCAATTGGACACGACAGCGCGCCTTTGGCCCAATTACAAAACCGATTACAAACCATTAGTTGATTTTGCTAAAGAAAATAAACTGCCTTTTATTGCCACCAATATTCCGAGAAGATATGCTTCTATGGTTTCCAAAAAAGGATTTGAGGCATTAGAAACTTTGACTGCAGAAGAAAAAACATGGATTGCTCCGTTACCCATTGCTTATGACGAAAATTTACCGGGTTATGTTAATATGATGAAGATGATGGGCGATCATGCGAGTCCGAATATGCCTAAAGCGCAAGCCAGTAAAGACGCGACGATGGCTTATTTTATTCAGAAGCATTTAAAACCGGATTCGATTTTTATTCACTACAACGGCACTTACCATTCCGACCACTTTGAAGGGATTAATTGGTATTTGAAAAAAAGCTCGCCTAATCTGCAAATAATTACCATTGCAACAATTGAGCAAAAAGATTTAGAAAAAATACCGGCAGAAGAATACAATAAAGCAGACTATATTCTCGTTATAGATGAAGATGTAACAAAAACGCATTAACAACGTCTTAACATTATCAATCAAAAATCAATCACCCGCTTCGTTGTCAAACTTTTTGGAACGTGGCAAAAATCAAAAATCAAATGAAAAAAGTTTATATTCTTTTGCTCTTCCTCGTTGCCGCGATTCCGTTTTTTTCGTGTAGCAACGATGGTTCGCCGGAAGAACCTATGCTGATTATCAAATTCAAATTTGATGAAAATCAGGTGCGTTTGAATAATTTGGGTCAACCTTCAGTTGTGGCTACGGGCAATGCGGCGCAATCTCCGGTTTTTAATACTATCTCTTCTCATTACATTGAATTGGCTCCGAATGCCAATACACAATTGGGCAGTGGAACTATTATTTATCATGCGCCCGAAACCAATCTTGGTGGCACTACTGCTATCGATTTTAACCAATCTAAAATAGTAGCCGAAGGCGAAACTTTTCTGAAAATTCCATTAAGCCAAGTGGCTTCGGGAAGTTATGAATGGATGCGTGTTTCTTTATCTTATCAGAATTACCAAATCAATATTCGCCATCAGAATGTGGATTATACGGGAACTTTAGCCAGTTTTGTCGGTTTCAATACTTATATCACTGAGTTTAACATAGGCAATAATATTTTTCAAGTCAATGGCAACAGAGCGCAGGGTTATTGGGCCTTTGGGCTGAACAACCAACCCTATTCCGCTTCCGGACAAGCGCCTGCCGGAACAACAACAGTTCCCAATCCGATTGAGGCGACTTCTCCTATTCCAAGAAACTTAAACACTTGTGTAGTGACCGGGAAATTTGCTTCTAATTTGGTCATCAACGGCAATGAAACGGATGATGTTGTGATTACACTTTCGCTTTCTGTGAATAACAGTTTTGAGTGGCAAGAAGTTACGGCTGACGGCAAATTTGAACCTTCCATCGGAGAAAATGTAGTTGACATGGGATTAAGAGGTTTGATTCCGAGCTATGTTCGATAATTTTGTTTAAGTTTTTTTAGTCAAAAAAGCCTTTTAAACAACTGATAATCAACAACTGTTAAACTCACTTTAAATTCATTATAAATTAGAGCGAAAAGGTTGTAGTTAATACCAAATAGCCTTATTTTTGTGTGATTTTTTTAAACAATTATACACAACAATTATGGCAAAATCTGCACTTTTAAAGTCGTCCTTGGCAAAAAAATATTGGATGGCTCTTACAGGTTTATTTTTATGCTTGTTTTTAGCGGGTCACTTAGCAGGAAATCTTCAATTAATTTTTAGCGATGCATCAGCGTTCAATAAGTATGCGTTGTTCATGACCTCTAATCCGGCAGTAAAAATTCTTTCTTATCTCACTTACCTTTCCATTCTTTTTCACGCTGTTGATGGGTTTTTATTGACTTATCAAAACGTAAAAGCACGACCGATTGGTTATGCTAAAAACAATCCTTCTAAAAACAGTAGTTTTTCTTCGAGAAACATGGCGGTTTTGGGAACTTTGATTTTGGTGTTTATTGTAACGCACATGGTAAACTTTTGGGCAGTAATGCATTTTGACGAAAAAATGCCGTTGCAAACCATTACGGTAGATCAAATGGGTCAAAAAATGGATTACTACATCACTACCGATAACGGTAAGTTTTTCCCGGTTGACACAACCCAATTGAAACAAATGGGCTTAGAAATCAGAAACAGAACAGAGTTTTACAACAAAGTAGCTAATGTAAAAATGGGGGATGGTTATAAAGACTTGCACAAAATCACGGTAGCCTTTTTTAAAGACCCTAAAACCGGTTTGATTGCCACCATTGCCTATGTAATTGCTATGTTTGTCTTGGCTTTCCACTTACTTCACGGTTTCCAAAGTGCTTTCCAATCACTTGGTTTAAACAACCCTAAGTATACTCCGGCCATCAAAGGCTTCGGAAAAGCATTTGCCATTATAGTTCCGCTATTATTCGCTGCCATTCCGGTTTACATTCACTTTTTCCTAAAATAATCAACATCAGTATACATCATGAAGTTAGATTCTAAAATACCAGAAGGTTCTATTTCAGAGAAATGGACTAATCATAAAAATCATTTAAAACTAGTTGCTCCCAATAACCGTCCGAAAATCGATATCATCGTTGTCGGAACCGGTTTGGCCGGTGCTTCTGCTGCCGCTTCATTAGGAGAAATGGGATATAATGTAAAAGCATTTTGTTTCCAAGACTCTCCAAGAAGAGCACACTCTATTGCCGCTCAAGGTGGAATTAACGCCGCCAAAAATTACCAAAATGACGGCGACAGTACTTACCGATTATTTTACGACACCATCAAAGGTGGTGACTACAGAGCCCGTGAAGCCAACGTTCACCGTTTGGCTGAAGTTTCGGCTAATATCATTGACCAATGTGTGGCTCAAGGCGTTCCTTTTGCCCGCGATTACGGCGGAATGTTAGACAACCGTTCTTTTGGTGGAACCCAAGTGCAACGTACGTTTTATGCAGCCGGACAAACCGGACAACAATTGCTTTTAGGTGCCTATTCAGCTTTGTCAAGACAAATCGGAATTGGTAACGTGCAAATGTTCAACCGTCATGAAATGTTAGACTTGGTAAAAGTTGACGGAAAAGCACGTGGAATCATCGCCCGTAACTTGGTTACCGGAGAATTAGAAAGACATTCGGCTCATGCCGTAATTATAGCTTCAGGTGGTTATGGAAATGTTTATTTCTTGTCAACCAATGCCATGGGAAGTAACGTTACCGCCAGTTGGAAAGTACACAAAAGAGGCGCATTATTCGCCAATCCTTGTTTTGTGCAAATTCACCCAACTTGTATTCCGGTTCACGGAGTAAACCAATCGAAACTGACTTTGATGTCGGAATCGTTGCGTAACTCGGGTAGAATTTGGGTACCGAAGAAAAAAGAAGATGCCGAAGCGATTCGTGCCGGGAAATTAAAACCAACCCAACTGAAAGAAGAAGACAGAGATTATTTCTTAGAAAGAAGATATCCGGCTTTCGGAAACTTAGTCCCACGTGACGTTGCTTCGAGAGCGGCTAAAGAGCGTTGTGATGAAGGTTTCGGAATTGAAGCCAATGACACTAACGAAGGAGTTTATCTGGATTTCTCTACCGAAATTCAAACCAAAGGTCGCCAAGCGGCTTACTCTCAAGGAAACCATAATCCGTCAGCGGAAGAAGTGACCAAACTGGGTAAAAAATGGTTGGAAGAAAAATACGGGAACCTTTTTGCGATGTATGAAAAAATCACCGACGAAAATCCATACGAAACGCCAATGAAAATTTATCCGGCGGTTCACTACACTATGGGTGGTGTTTGGGTAGATTATAATTTACAATCCACCATTCCGGGTTGTTTCGTTGCCGGAGAAGCCAATTTCTCTGACCACGGAGCCAACAGATTAGGGGCTTCTGCCTTGATGCAAGGTTTGGCCGATGGTTATTTTGTATTGCCATACACGGTTTCTAACTATTTGGCTGACGAAATCAGAACCGGAAAAATTTCAACCGAGTCTCCTGAATTCGCTGAAGCGGAAAACAGTGTGAAAGAAGCTATCAATAAATTCTTAAACAATAACGGAACCAAATCAGTAGACCATTTCCACAAACGTTTAGGGTTGATTATGTGGAACAAAGTGGGTATGGCTCGTAACGAAAAAGGATTGAAAGAAGCCATCGAAGAAATCGCTGCGCTAAAAGAAGAATTCTACAAAGACGTTTACGTTCCGGGAAGTTCAGACGAATTAAATCCTGAGTTAGAGAAAGCACTTCGCGTAGCCGACTTTATTGATTTAGGACAATTAATGGCGATGGATGCGTTGCAACGTAAAGAATCTTGTGGTGGTCACTTCCGTGAAGAATACCAAGATGCCGAAGGAGAAACGCTTCGTGATGATGAAAACTTTGCTTTCGTAAGTGCTTGGGAATACATGGGCTACGACATCAGCAAAGAAAACCTTCACAAAGAAGAATTGAAATACGAGTTTATCAAAATAGCCGCTAGAAACTACAAATAATTACATTATGTCTGCAGCAAAAAACATCAATATAACCCTTAAAATTTGGCGTCAAAAAAACGCTAAAGCGAAAGGTCAAATAGAAACTTATAAATTAGATAACGTTTCTACTGCCAGTTCATTTTTGGAAATGTTAGACCAATTGAACGAGCAATTAATCAATGAGAAAAAAGAACCCGTAGCTTTCGACCATGATTGTCGCGAAGGTATTTGCGGAATGTGTTCTTTATACATCAACGGTCGCGCACACGGACCGGATACCGGAACTACGACTTGTCAGTTGCACATGCGTAAATTCAACGATGGCGACACCATTTACATTGAACCATGGAGAAGTAAAGCTTTCCCGGTGGTAAAAGATTTAGTGGTAGATCGTAGTGCCTTCGACAGAATCCAACAAGCCGGTGGTTTCGTTTCGGTAAATACTTCCGGAAGAACCATTGACGCTAACGCAACTCCGGTGCCAAAACACGACGCGGACAGAGCTTTTGAAGCGGCTGCTTGTATCGGTTGTGGCGCTTGTGTGGCTACTTGTAAAAACGGTTCGGCCATGTTGTTTGTAGGCGCCAAAGTGTCGCAATACGCATTGTTACCGCAAGGAAAAGTAGAAGCTACGCAACGCGTTCTAAACATGGTACGTCAAATGGACGAAGAAGGATTCGGAAACTGTACCAACACCGGTGCTTGTGAAGTAGAATGTCCAAAAGGCATTTCTTTGGAAAACATTGCTCGCATGAACCGCGAATACTTAAAAGCAAGTTTGAAGTAATTCAACTATATAAAAATAAGAAACGCATTCATTGATTTGGATGCGTTTTTTTATGGCGTTCCCCTTCGGGTCAGGCTGTCCGCAGTACACGGTACTTGCTCCCATCCTTAACGCAAACTTTGCTGAAAAGATGTATATTTGATACAAACAATATCTAGTATGAAAACCTATTTAACCGGCTTGCTTTTGCTGCTTGTTTTTGCCAACACAATTTCAGCACAAAAACTCAAGCTAATGACTTATAACATCCGATTAGATATCGCTTCCGACGGTGAAAATGCTTGGCCAAACCGCAAAGATTATTGGGCATCTCAAGTAACTTTTTACACTCCGGATATTTTAGGGATACAAGAAGCTTTACCACATCAAGTCACCGATATCAAAACCTTATTGCCGGATTACCATTATGTAGGCATCGGCAGAGATGGCATTGGCAAAGGCGAATCTTCCAATATTTTTTATAAAAAAGACCGATTCAAAGTCCTGCAGGAAAACACCTTTTGGCTTTCGGAAACTCCTGATAAAATCTCCAAAGGTTGGGACGCCGCGCTTAACCGCGTTTGTACTTATGCACTGTTCAAAGACCATAAAACCAAACAAACCTTTTGGGTTTTCAATACCCATTTAGACCATATGGGCGAATTGGCGAGAACCAATTCCATTCTTTTAATTCTGTCCAAAATCAGAGAACTAAATCCTAAAAACTATCCGGTGTTTTTGATGGGCGACTTCAATTCGGAACCTAATGAAGAGCGAATCATCAACTTGAAAAAAGAAATGCTCGATAGTAAAGATATCACCCAAGAAAAACCTTTTGGCCCAAGCGGTACATTTAATGGGTTCAAACACAACGAAGCCGTTACCAAACGCATCGATTATATCTTTTTATCCAAAGACAATCCGTTTAAAGTTGTCAAATACGGAATTTTGAGTGATTCGAAAGACCTAAAATATCCTTCAGATCATTTACCGGTTTATATTGAACTTAAAATTTAATCAAAGCATTTTCTATCTTTGGCATAACAACAACAAACATTATGAGACTTCAGCTAACCAATCTTTTTTTACTGCTTACGCTTTCCGCTTTAGGACAAAATCTCCACCAACACGTTAATCCCATGATTGGCACCGGTGGTCACGGTCATACGTATCCCGGCGCTACAGTACCATTCGGAATGGTGCAATTGTCACCCGATACCCGAATCGACGGCAGTTGGGACGGATGTTCAGGCTATCATTACGACGACACTACTATCTATGGTTTTTCACATACTCATTTAAACGGAACCGGTTGCACTGATTATGGCGACATCATGTTGATGCCAACCATGGGCAACCCAATGTTGAGCCCAAAAGACTACAGCTCCACCTTTTCACACGCCAACGAAAAAGCTTCGGCCGGATTTTATTCGGTTAAACTCGACAAACACAACATCGCCGTAGCTTTGACTGCTTCTACAAGGGTTGGTTTTCACCAATATACTTTCAATACTGCCGGCCAAGCCAATATCATTTTGGATTTAAACCACCGCGATAAATTGTTGCAAGGAGAAGTGCGAATCATCAATGCGAAAACCATCGAAATTCTCAGAAGAAGCGAAGCTTGGGCGAAAGACCAATACGTTTTTGCCCGAATTGAATTCAGCCAACCGATGCAAATCAATAAAATCAGAAGTAATAACTCAGCTCAAGCTGCTGCTACTGACAAAGTATTTAAAGGAACGCAATTGGCCTTAAGTTTTTCTAAAAAAGTGAGTAAAGGTGATAAAATTTGGGTCAAAGTCGCTTTGTCACCAACGGGTTACGAAGGCGCCAAACTCAATATGAGCGAAATTCCGGGTTGGGATTTTAGTAAAGTTCAAAAAGCCGCTGAGCAACTTTGGGACCAACAATTAGCCAAAATAGAAATCACCGAAACCAATAAAGACAGGCTGAGCATTTTCTACACCGCTTTGTACCATACGATGGCACAGCCAAATATCGCGCAAGACATCGACGGCAAATACCGCGGTCGCGACAATCAAATTCATAAAGCCGAAGGGTTTGATTACTATTCGGTGTTCTCTCTTTGGGATACCTTCCGCGGCGCGCATCCTTTGTATACTTTAATCGAAAAGAAACGCACCGTTGATTTCATCAATACTTTTTTGAAACAATACGAGCAAGGCGGCAGATTACCGGTTTGGGAATTGGCGTCGAATGAAACGGATTGTATGATTGGATATCATTCTGTTTCGGTAATGGCTGATGCAATGGCCAAAGGCTTGACCGGTTTTGATTACGAAAAGGCTTTTGAAGCGGCCAAACATTCGGCTATGTTAGACCACCTAGGATTAGCAGCCTATAAAAATCAAGGTTTTATTTCGATGGATGACGAACACGAAAGCGTTTCCAAAACCGTGGAATATGCCTATGACGATTGGTGTATTGCGCAAATGGCGATGATTTTAAACAAAAAAGACGAGTACGATTACTTCATGAAACGTTCCCAAAGTTGGAAAAATGTCTTCGATTGGACTAGCGGTTTTATGCGACCTAAGAAAAACGGCGGTTGGGACAAACCTTTTGACCCACGCGAAATCAACAACAATTTCACTGAGGGCAACAGTTGGCAATATTCGTTTTTTGTACCACAAGATATTCCCGGTATGATAGAAGCTTACGGCGGAGCCGACAAATTTGAAGCCAAACTAGACGAAATGTTTAATAGCGAAAGCAAAACTACCGGTCGAGAGCAAGTTGATGTTACCGGTTTGATTGGTCAATATGCACATGGAAATGAACCCAGTCATCACATGACTTATTTGTACAATTACATTGGTAAACCTGAAAAAACCCAAGCCAAAGTGCATTATATTCTAAACGAATTTTACAAAAACACCCCCGACGGGTTGATTGGCAATGAAGATTGCGGTCAAATGAGCGCTTGGTATGTGTTGAGTTCGATGGGAATGTATTCGGTTACGCCGGGGATGGCCAAATGGGATGAAACCAAACCTCTTTTCAACAATGTGAAAATCAATTTTGAAGACGGAACCTCAGCAATGCTTACGGAGACTTCAAACAAATCAAGGCTGGGAATTACTCAAACAAAATCTAATTGGATTAAACCATTGAGCAGTCCGAGTATTGTTCCAGTTCCTATTATTTTGGCGAAAAGCAAGTCATTTAAAGATTCTTTAGACATCGACTTTGATCATCCGCATCCGGATCATCTTGGTGCTTATTCTTATAGAATTGTTTACAATAATGAAAAAGGAGTCCCTTTTAAACAATACCAAGGAGAAAAAATTACCTTGAAAGAAACGGCTACCGTAGAAGTAAGATTTGCCGAAATGATTGACAATAAACCTTTTAGGAGCCAAATTATTTCGGGCAATTTCTTCAAAAAACCCAACAATTACACCATCGACATTAAATCAACCTACAACCCGCAATACCATGCCGGCGGTCCGGATGGTTTATTAGATGGGATTAACGGTACGACCAACTGGCGCAAAGGCGATTGGCAAGGTTACCAAACTCAAGATTTTGAAGCGGTGATTGACATGCAAAAAGAGCAATCCGTGAGTGAATTTCACAGTACTTTTCTGCAAGACCAACGTTCTTGGATTTTGATGCCTACCAAAGTGGAATACTATGTTTCCTCCGACAATGTCAACTTTACTTTGGCCGGAACCGTGGATAACGACGTTGATCCAAAAACCGATGACAATCAGATAAAAGATTTCAGCCTAACTGCTTCAAAAGTACTCAAAGGACGATATGTAAAAGTAAAAGCCTACAATTACGGCAAACTCCCGGAATGGCATTTAGGTTATCCTTATAATGGTGATGCTTTTGTCTTTATTGATGAAATCACCATTAAGTAAATAGGCAAAAGGCAATAGCCATAAGTAGCTAAAATTTAAAAATAAAATTATTTTATTAATCACTAATGGCTATTGCCTAATGTCTTAAAATGAAAGTCGCGCTAATCCAAACCCACTTAACTTGGGAAAACCCAACGGAGAACCGAAGCCATTTGGCCCAAAAAATTACGGGTTTTATGGAAGAGGTTGATTTGATTGTACTGCCCGAAATGTTTTCATCTGGATTTACCATGAATCCTAAAATAGTTGCAGAAACGATGCAAGGTGAGACGATATCGTGGCTCCAACATTTGGCGAAAGCCAAAAACTGTGCAATCACAGGAAGTTTAGTAATAGCAGAAAACGGTAATTTTTACAATCGGTTGGTATTTGTTTTTCCGAATGGTGACCTCCAAACTTATGACAAAAGACATTTGTTTACTTTGGCCGGAGAAGACAAAGTGTATACTGCCGGAACCGAAAAAATACTCATTGAGTACAAAGGATTTAAGATTTGTCCGTTGATTTGTTACGATTTGCGTTTCCCGGTTTTTTCGAGAAATGTGGAAAATTATGATTTGCTGATTTATGTGGCCAATTGGCCTAAACCACGCATTAATGCTTGGAATATTTTACTTAAAGCCAGAGCCGTAGAAAACATGAGTTATGCCATTGGCGTGAATAGAATTGGAATGGACAACAATAATTTGGAATACATTGGCCATTCTCAAGTCGTTGATTTTTTGGGAAATCATTTGGTAGAACCACAAGAAACCGATGGTGTTTTTATAGTGGAATTAGACCAAGAAAAATTACACGAAACCAGAAGTAAATTGGCTTTTTTAAACGACCGAGATTTTTTTAATATAACACCACAAAGTAAAAAGTAGGATTTTGATATTTATACTAAAGTTTTTATTTTCGTAAAAAACAGATTACTAAGTAGTCAAATACTTTAGGAAATCTATGAACAGAAGCTTTGATTATGGAAAACAATGTATGTTGTAATTGTGCGAACACAAATGTGGAAAATTATTGTGCTGTATGCGGTCAAAAAAAGTACCGAAGAATTGACAGCAAATATCTTGTCGAAGAGCTTCAATATACCTTTCTTCATGTGAACAAAGGTTTTTTATATACCATTAAAAGTATCATAAAAAATCCCGGAAAAACGGCTAAAGATTTTCTGGACGGTCACAGGGTAAATCATTATAAACCAATTTTATTAGCTTTTTTATTAGCGGGTATCTCTTCGTTTATATCTTTAAAGATTTTGGATTTTGAGAAGATTATGATGAGTAGTTACAGCAGTCCAAACCCAGAAGCTTCTAAACAATTCATGAGAGATTATTCGACCTTTGTGTCAAACTACAATTCTTTCTTAATGATGCTATTTATCCCTATAGTAGCGTTATTTACAAAATTGGTTTTTAACAGTAAAAAGCATAATTATTACGAACATGTAATCATGAATACCTTTGGTCAATCGGCCTATCTGTTGTTAATGATCTTTGTTTTTTATCCTATCTTTTATTTTTTAAAAGATGATCCCGGCGCCATTATTTCGTTGTCGTTTGTATCGTATCTTTTTGTACCGCTACTGATGTTTTGGTTTTACAAGAATGTTTATAACGAAATGAGTACAGGCTCAATAATTGTTAGGATTTTAGCCATTGTAGGATTAGGCATTGTAGTTTTTTTCGTCTTAATCTTAATTATTGTAGTTTTTATGATTGCTATAAATGGTCCGCAAGCATTTATACAACAACGATGATTTACTTAATTACAGAAAGGCTAAACGGCTGTTCGACATCCCAATTGGCACGCACATCAATTTCTTTGGGAAAATAAATGACTTCTTCGGTTTGGCGTTTTTCCATATAACTTCCGGTGTCCCAAACCTTGTTTTTGTTGTCGTCGTAAATAATGCGTAAAGTGTATAAAGCCGGTTCTATCGCATCAAAATTAATAGTTGCCGTTTCCGTGAATTCGGAATATTTTACTTTTCCTTCCTTATCCGTCAGTTGTACAATTACCGGAAACTTCTTGACATTTTCTAAAACAACCCTTAAATTTCCGTAATCCGAAAGGTTTTTAGTGTTGATTTTATAAGATAATGTATCGTTTTTATGATCGTAAAAATCAATCAAAGCGCCCGGCATGGCTTTAATGGTATATCTTTCCAAAGGTTCTTTTTTGAAATCTAAATAAAACTTTTGATTGAATTCATCATATTCAGTCGTGAAATCCACTGCCACAGAATCTTTATTAATGATGCTTATTTTTGATTGGTCAAATTGCACTAAAGGAATTGAACTGCTCATCGAAAATCGTTCGCGTAAGGGTAAACTACCGTTAAAATCCGGATTTATGGTAAGTGTATCGGCTTTGGCTGCGTTTATTTTAACGATAAAATCTTGTTTAAAACTGTCTTTCTCAACATTGAGCTGAAGCGAATCTGCTTTTACAGGTTTGAACCAAATTTGCAACGAGTCTTTTTTGGGCATTTGGGTAACCAAAGTCGGAATGGTTTCAGCACCGTTCTTGAGCGTTGCTTTGGTATTTCTCGGTTGTCCTTCGTAACCCATTAGCAATCTGCTTTTGGCGGCTAGTGAAGGTTTAAGAGCTTTAAATGGTAAAACTTCTTTAAACAATTCGACTTCAAAAATGGTATCATTCGGAATGGTGATGTATTGCTTTTGAAAACCTATTTTATCTGACTTCGGATTGTATTTGTTATTGCCATTGTCTTTCAAGGCGACCAAAAGATACTTTCCTGATTTTAAGTTTTCCAATTTAACCACTTCCAAACTGTCCAACGTATTGGTGATGTATCTCGGTGTTTCTTTATAAATGGTGGAATCGTTAAATTGCTCATTGATTTCATACAACATCACCGAGACAAAGTTGTCTGTTTTTTTCTCTAAAGCATCTTTTACCTTAACACTTAATGCCAAAGAATCGATAAAACTTCCGGTTGAAAAAACATATTTGAATTGCGAATAGGGATTGCCTTCGTTGTTGTCTTCTATGCTTTGGCCAAAATTAAAACTGTAAGTGGTATTGGGCTGCAGCGTATCTTTTATTTTAATCGTGAGTGTTTTACTCGCGGTATAAGGTAAAATCTCCGGCTGATTTTTCATTGGTGGAGAAATAATCAACTGTTTGTTGGCGTTTTTTAGCTTTACATATTCGTCAAAAACCAATTTGATTTCCTTGCCGTTAAAATTGGTCGAGAAATTTTTGGGTAAACTCGACTTTAACACCGGTGCAATTGAGTCTTTATCGCCGCCGGTAATTGAGCCGCGTTTGGCACAACCAATAATTACGAGTAGCAACAGTAAAGAAAAATATTTGAAGTTATATTTTGGCATAAAGCATTTTTTCAAAGCACAAAATAACAATTATATTTAGTGTGAATGAAATGTTTTAGCCGAAACTTAACAAATTGAATAGTATTGGTTCCTAATCGTATTTCTTTTCCTTTGAAATTAATTTGACAGCACTATAATATACATGCCGGAAAGAACGGCAATTACAGATAAAGGATAAACTATCGTCTTAATTACTGAGAAGTTTCTTTTTTTGATGTTGGTAATGTCTTTTATAGGAACTTGTTTTTCCTCAAATTTTTCATTCACCAGTATAGTACTGTCTTTGATACCATGGAAAACCACTTTAGCGTATTTATGGTTCCGTTCAATCTTGTAGGTTTTACCTACTTCCATCTTTGACGGATCATTGTCCATTGCTTTATAACTGAAACAACTTTGTAACGAAACAAGCATAGCGAGTAATAAAAAGATTTTTTTCATAAACACTTTATTTAAAGGTTAATCTGACACGAATATAAGAAAATATATGTGTTTCTTACAATTTATATAAATTAACTATGCGCCATCGCCATACAGACTATGCTGATTTTGGCATTGGGGATTTTGAGCAATTCTCTACTGCAAGCTTCTAGGGTTGAACCGGTTGTCATTACATCGTCTATGAGCAAAAAATGTTTGTCGTGGTGGTTTTCGGAAAAAGTAACCTCGAATATGGTCTTGTTGATATCAGCTCTGCCCAAAAGCGACTTTTTGGTTTGGGTTTTGGTGTACAATTTTCGTTGCAAAACGCTTTCCTCATAAGGAATGTTTAAATTTTGTGCCAATGATTTGCCGAAAGTCGTCACCTGATTGTAACCGCGTTCGCGAAACCTTCTTTTGTGCAGCGGAACCGGAATGATGTAGTCGATATTTTTCATCGGTTGCAAATCTTTTAATTCGGAAGCATACCAGTCGCCTACGATTGTCCCGATTTCTTGATTGCCTTTGTATTTTAGTTGGTGCATCATTTCCTGAACAATCCCTTTTTTGTGGAAATAAAACAACGCTGCGCCAAACTCGAGCGGAATTCTACCATAGAGCTTTTGGAAAATTTCATTCTCTTTTATATTGTGGTGGTTGGTGAGCGGAATTTCGTGTCGGCACTGCGTACAAATCACCTTTTCATCGCTTAGCAAAATAGCGTGACAACCGGCGCACGACTTCGGAAAAAATAAATTGACCAAGTGATTCCACATAAAAAAGTAATTTTCTTACGTAAAATTATTATATTTGAATGGAATCTTATCTCTTTTTATTAAAATAATATTAAAAAATTAATTAAAAATGAAGATGAAAACCAAATTAGTATCACTATGTTTAGTTGTATTGTTAACTGTTTTTTTAGGATGTAGTGAAGATATTTATGAAAATAGTGCCTCACATTCAAATGCCCTAAAAGAAAAATATAAAATCTCATTTGCGCAATTTAAAAGAGAAAAAGGAATTAAAAACTTTGACCTGCTTAAGACAATAAAATCTACAAGTATCAATGCAAGAGAAGAAGGAACAGATGAAGGTTATGTTATAGATACAACAACAATCTACAGGTATACAACCCAAAACAATAAAATCACCTATTCATTTAAGATTTATCCAATCTATGAAGTGCTTGAAGACAAAGAATATTACAATCTTGTTTATGAAAAATATGGTGACGAATGGAATGAAATTATCTTTAAAAACAGAGAGATTGATAGCGTTAATGTAGATACGTTAAAACTATTTATTCTGAAATGATATACAATAGAGGACTCAATTCATCTATAACATTGTCTGATTTTTGTCAAACTTACACTGTTAGTTTCCACTGCACGCAAGTTGCCCCTTGTAATGCAAACTATTGTGATGGTTTAGCTTGCCCAACCGGAGAGTGTTATACTGAAAGTATTTCCTATGCCTCTTGTGAAGTTCCTACAAGTATTGATCAAACAATAGGCACCTCAGGTGGAGGTTCAAGTGGAGGAGATGGAGTAGGCGGAAACTCTTTGGAGGGTATATATATCCCAAATCCCTATAACGGAGATGCCGATATTAATAATGCCGAGTTCATGTTAGCTGCCCAAGTAGCTGCCTATACCAATACATTATCTCAAAACTTTCCAAACATTCAAGCAACATTAACGTACAATTCTTGGATGTTTTCCAATATCATAAATTTTGTTAGAAACAATGGTAACGAATTAAACCCCAGAAATCAAAATGCGATTTTCTTTGTCTTGAATAATATTTCACCAATACTGAACTTCAATCCATCAAATTTTACTTTTGTAGAAATTAATCAATTGCATTACAATTCATTTATTTATCTACTTAATAATCCTACAGCAGAAACGGTAAGTTTTAATCAGCAGTTTATAACTCAATCTCAATTAAACCCTGATTTAAATTTAGATTATTTGGCGTCATTAAAATCTCCATCCAATATTGACAGAAGTGCAATAGATACTTTAACCCCAGAAGGACAAAAGTTTAATTTGGTATATGAAGAATTGTTGAAATCCCCTAAATTCAAAGAACTATTCATAGATTTATTTGAAAATAGTGATAGATTTAATGTTAAATTCCAAATAGGTACGGTAGCCAATGGTGCTGATGGAAATACCGTAACGGATACTAACCTTGTAAATCCATCACTAAATACAATAACCATTTCACGTCAATTTTTATTGAATGGAAATAAAATGGAAATAGCCAAAACAATAATTCACGAATGTATTCATGCCTTTTTAAATGTAAAATTATTAGACCCTAGTCAAGGGATGAGTATTCCTAACCTTAATAACATGGAATTTTGTGATATTGTAAACCAAGAATACAATGATTTAAGTCCCGGACAAAACCAACATAACTTTATTTACAATTATATGGTGCCTACTATGGTAACCATACTTTCAGAAGTAAAAGATTTTTTGGTTTCAACTACTAATAATCAATTAATGTTGACAGATGTAGTTGTTCATATTCCTTTTGATAATTCTCCAGCAACACCATTTGTTTGGGCAGATTATTATTATAATTTGTCTTTAAATGGAATACAAAACTGTTCCTTTTTTCAAAATGAAATAGGTACAATTCAAGTTGTTAATGGTGTGCCAACACCAATAATTACAGTAAACCAAACCTTAATGCAAAGTTTTATTCAATATATCACTAGAGGTCATTGGAATATTACCAATTAAATTAATTATTATGAAATCAGTTATTTTATTATTATTTATAAGTTTCAGCGTGTTTTGTCAAAATGACAAATTATATGATATTTCAAAATATGAATCAAATGATTTAGATAGAGAGGGAGAACATTTAAGAAAAATTTTAAATCTAAAAGAAGATGATGTAATAGTTAATTTAAACAATTCTAAATATGTCTGCTTAATCGATGATAATGTTTTTTGTAAAGTAATATGCGGAAACAAATTAATAAATACTATAAAATTAGATATGGTTAAGTCTAATTTGTGTAAAGTATATATAAAAAAACTAGCTGAATTAAATCCGCCAGAATTGAAGTCTGAAGAAGGTAAAAATGGCAGCAGAATTCGAGTAGAAGATGGAGGTGAAATAACCATCAAAATTTATAAAAAAAACAAAAAACTAGTATTATATAGTTATGCACCAGATACGTATATTAGGGAGGAGGTTCCGTTCTTTGAAAAAAGAAAAATATTTGTGGAGTGTTATTCTCAATTATTAAGTTTTTTTTATGACGAAGAATTTTATCGAGTTAAAGCTTTAGACACTTTATATATTTATATTGAAAGGAGTAAAGAAGAAAAAAAGTTTGCAAATATTGAAATAATAAATAATACTCGTTCACAAGAGTATCAATTATCTTTTGGTAACTTATCGGTTAATTTTACTAATTTTTTTCAGAGAGAGAGTGTTGTATTAACTATGGATAAAAGAAAATTTTTGAAAAAAAATAATAAAATTATACGCCTAGAATATTTAAATAAATTTTGTGCATGCGATTTAGATAATTTAATAAGCACTAGGAGCAGACTTGTTTATTTAGTTGACAATAAAGATTCTACAAGAAGAAAAGTTAAAATAAAGAAAGTAATAGGAGGCTCTCTATTAGGATGGAACTGTTATGATTAATAATCCTCAGGAGTTAAAGATCAATTGGTTTCACCAGCTGATTGAGTTATGGACTAACTGAGAAACCTTTCAAAAAACCATTTCAAAACATTATTTTACCACTGCTTTTTATATTTTTGCAGCATTATGGCAAAACAAGAAGATTTATTTAAGAATGTAGTTTCGCATGCTAAGGAATATGGATTCATTTTTCCTTCAAGCGAAATATACGATGGTTTGAGCGCAGTGTATGATTATGCGCAAAACGGAGTCGAATTAAAAAAGAACATTAGAGAATATTGGTGGAAAGCCATGGTGCAAATGCATGAAAACATTGTCGGTTTAGACGCCGCGATTTTGATGCATCCGACCACTTGGAAAGCTTCGGGTCACGTTGATGCGTTTAACGATCCGTTGATTGACAACAAGGATTCTAAAAAAAGATACAGAGCCGATGTTTTAATTGAGGATTATGCCGAAAAATTAAACCTGAAAGCCAAAAAAGAAATTGAAAAAGCCCGCGAGCGTTTTGGTGCTTCTTTTGACGAAGAGCA
Source organism: Flavobacterium sp. IMCC34852 (assembly GCF_030643905.1). NCBI lineage: Bacteria > Pseudomonadati > Bacteroidota > Flavobacteriia > Flavobacteriales > Flavobacteriaceae > Flavobacterium > Flavobacterium rivulicola. The sequence continues at coordinate 429,852 of NZ_CP121446.1, forward strand.
ATACAAAACGACCAATCCGCGAGTGATGGAATACTTGGCCAAAGAGCGTGAAATTCTGGAAAGAATGGGTCGTTCATTGGGTGCCGGAGATTTGGAAGATGTAAAAGCCTTAATCGAAGAACTGGAAATTGCCGATCCGGAAACCGGTTCAAGAAACTGGACGGATGTGAAGCAGTTCAACTTGATGTTTGGCACCAAACTCGGAGCTTCAGCTGAAAACGCCATGGATTTGTACTTGCGTCCGGAAACCGCTCAAGGTATTTTTGTGAATTTCTTAAACGTACAAAAAACCGGAAGAATGAAGATTCCTTTTGGAATTGCCCAAACCGGGAAAGCCTTCCGTAACGAGATTGTAGCGCGTCAGTTTATTTTCCGCATGCGTGAATTTGAACAAATGGAAATGCAGTTTTTCGTCAAACCGGGGGAAGAAATGAAATGGTACGAATACTGGAAACAAACCCGTTTGAACTGGCATTTATCTTTAGGTTTAGGTGCAGCAAATTACCGTTTCCACGACCACGAAAAATTAGCACACTACGCCAATGCTGCTGCGGATATTGAGTTTAATTTCCCTTTTGGTTTCAAAGAATTAGAAGGAATTCACTCAAGAACCGATTTCGATTTGAAAGCACACGAACAATATTCGGGTAAAAAACTGCAATATTTTGACAACGAAACCAATTCGAACTATGTGCCTTATGTAGTGGAAACTTCGGTTGGTTTAGACCGTATGTTCTTGGCGGTTTTTGCTACTTCCTTAAAAGAAGAAACTTTAGAAGATGGTTCAACACGTACCGTTTTGCGTTTGCCATCTGTTTTGGCACCAACCAAAGCTGCCGTTTTACCCTTAGTAAAAAAGGACGGATTGCCGGAAGTGGCTCAAAAAATAATCGAAGATTTGAAATGGGATTTCAACGTGGCTTATGATGAAAAAGATGCGGTTGGTCGTCGTTACAGAAGACAAGATGCCTTAGGAACACCATTCTGTATTACGGTGGATCACCAAACTTTGGAAGATGAAACGGTAACCATTCGCCACAGAGATTCGATGGCGCAAGACCGCGTTAAAATATCCGAATTGAGAAACCTCATCGGCAACGAAGTTTCTATGAGAAACTGGTTGATGAAAATGTAAACTTCTTTAAATTCCAATAATAAAATCCCAAACTCATATTGAAATTTGGGATTTTTTGTTTTTGTGAGAATTATACCTGAATAAAATTCACATATTAACAGATTGAGGGATTCTGTCAACAATTTGAAATTCTCCAAAATTGATACTATAATTTCGTTACAACGAAAATCGGCTCTTTTGGTCGTTTTTATTTTTATGTTTTGTTTTTAATGAACATATTTAGTTTAACAAAAAAGTTTCCCCAAAACTACCTGTTAATTTAATCAGAAAATGCTGTCCCTAAATCACGGATAAGCGTTAATGAGCCACACTTACATAATTATTGATGACAACCAAGACGATGTCACGAAAACTCAGGCTATAGCTGAGCGCTTTCGTAACCTCTCATTTGTCGCATCGGCCAATAGTTATGACGAAGGTGTTAACTTAATCTTAGAACACCAACCTCATCTTGTTTTTCTTGAAATTGACCCTTCGGATAAAAAGAGTAATTTATCCTTAGCCTTAATTAATGAATTGTATCGTTATTTGAGTGTTGTTCCCAAAATCATTATCATTACGGCCAAAAAGGATTTGGCTTATGAAGCCTTGAAATATGAAGTCGTTGATTATTTGTTAAAACCATTAGACATTAATGATTTCAGAAAAGCAATTTTAAAATTCGACCGTGCTATTAAATCTGATTTGCCACACATGGAAGTCAAAAATCCGGCGGCTACTTTTGAAGTCTTGGATGAAACCATAACGGAAGAATTAGAAACTGCCGAACACGATGTGGAAGTAAAAACCATACCTATAACTGCCGAAACACCGGTAATCGTTCAGAAACAGCAATCGTTGGTAATTTGTATAAAATCTTATGGCGATTACCGCTATATTGACTCCAATGATGTGCTTTATTTTGAAGCCGACAACAACTCTACCGATATACATTTGAATAATGGTGAAATGATTACGGCGTTCAAGACTTTGAAACATTTTGAAACGGTTTTACCGCAAACCCAATTCCTTCGTATTCATAACAGTTACATTATTAATGTCGACCAGGTTTCTAGGATTCACACCGGAAATACGGTTTGTTATATTAAAAACTCTACCACCAAATTACCGTTCTCCAAATCTTATAAAGACAATGTTGATTTGATTATTACTCGCATCGCCGGCGGAAATTATTTGGAAATATAGCAGAAAAGTAGTACGTTTACTAAAATTATATCTTTATGGAAGTAAGCGTATTAATCATTGATGATCATTCTCCTATCATTGAAGGCTATAAATCGATACTGGCTTACAATCCTTATGGTTATAATTTAACTATTCAAACTGCGCTTAGTTGTGAATCGGCTTATGAGTTGATTTCAACGACTACAACTTCTTTTGATGTGGTGATGATGGATTATACCATGCCGCCATTTCCGGAAAAAAATATCCATTCGGGCGCTGATTTGGTTCCGATAATCAGACAATATTTGCCTTATGCTAAAATCATGATGATGACTTCACATTCTTCATCGTTATTATTGTTGAAACTGATGGAGGAATGCAAACCCGAAGGTTTATTGGTTAAAAGTGATTTTTCAGCCCAAGAATTAATAATTGCCTTTGATGTCATAGTTAGAGGAGAAAACTACTTCAGCAGTACTATTCATGGCCTGATGAATGAAGCTTCAAAGAAGGTTAAGGTTTTAGACAGTTATAATCAGCAAATCATCTTGCTTTTATCAGAAGGCATCAAAACAAAAAATCTTCCGGATCACTTACACCTTTCTAAAAGTGCTATCGACAAACGCAAAGTGTTTATCAAAGAGTTTTTTGATTTAGAAAAAGGCTCCGATGAAGACATTATCAGAGAAGCCAGAAAACAGGGATTTATTTAAACTTTTTCCTCTTTTTCTTCAAATTACAGAAAATGTACACTTTTAGTGTAACAAAAAGTCATTCCAAGCCTTTACTTTTACTTCAATAAAAATTCAAGTTGTTTAATTGGTAAAGAAACAAGACTTACCATCTTGAGTAAGAAGCCGGATGAAAGTGGTATTTTATTTGGTGGAAAATTAATTGAAATTTTGTTCTGTTTATTTTGGGTTCGTTATTAAACAGGAGTATGCAAAAACAACCACTAACAGCCCTTGCTTTGACGTTTTGGACGACTAAAAGCGGGGCTGTTTTATTTAAGTCAACTGATGTCATGAAGCAACTTCTTCTTATTACTATTATTCTTTTCTTACACATTAGTATAGCAATGGCTCAGGCCAAATACAAGCGTGAATCGACTTATTTGAAAGTCAGATCGGGTGAGGATATCACCACTTATGAATTTCATTCTGTTCAGGATTTTGAGGAAAATTCGATGAAAATATTAGATGAAATTCCGGCAGCGAATCTTCCCGGAAAAAAAGAAAAAGATCAAGATTTAACTATTGAAATCAGCATCACTATAACATCAACAGATACTTCAATAACCATAACAGGCTCAGTCACTGCTCCTTCACAAACAATCATAGCGGCGGTAAAAAAACTGCAAAAACAATTGGTAGGTATAGCGATGGAATAGTTATTAAGGACTGTTTTAAAAAAAATAGGATTTTTACCTAAATTGGCTACATGAATAAAAACATTTTATTTTCACTACTCTTTCTAATAATACTGTGCGGTTGCCATCAGTCAACATCAGTCAAAAACACTTCACCTGCCAACGATTCCATTCAAAAATACCTTGCCTTGGCAGGGAATGATACTTTGCCTTTTGATAAAAGAATAAAGTATAATGACAAGGCGCTAAGTTTTGTGGATTTGGAGAGGAATGATAGTTTGAAAATAAGAACCCTTTACAACATTTCATATAAATACTATGAGCTAAATAAAAATAAGTGTTTAAAAAGAACTTCACAAACTCTTTTAATGTTATCAAAAAAAAAGAATGATTCAACAGGATTGGGATATGCTAATAGAATTCTAGGATTATATTACATGGGGAAATCTGATAATGAGAAGGCAATAGAACATCTTTTTACAGCAAAAAAAATATTCAATTCTCAAAAAAATGAAAGTTATGTTAACAGAGTAACATTAGACATTTTATTAACTCAATCATATGCTTGTGATTATCTAGGAAGTAATAAAACTGCATTTGAGCTTTTAAAAAATAATGTAGCAAAAAGAGATTTGAGAATTAAGTACTTCTGCTACAATACAATTGCAAACAATTTATCAGGTCTCAAGTTGCATTCTAAGTCAATAGAATACTATTTAAAAGCAGAAAAAAATAGTTCGAATAAGAGCCAGAGGTATACATTGTATAATAATATTGCTCATGAGTATATAAATTTAAAAAAACATCAAAATGCCATTTATTATTTATCAAAAATCTTATCATCAAAGTCTAACAAAAAAAAATTTCCTAATGAATATGCAATTGCTGAATCATTATTTGCATTTAATGAAATTGAATCAAAAAATAGTACTAAAGTTTTAGAATTAATAAGAGATGCTGATTCGATACTTTCGGTTACAAATAGCTTAAATGGATACAATTACAATTTGATAAATTTTTCGAAATTGTATAGTATCAAAGGAGATACTACCAAAGCAATTTATTTTGCCAAAAAAGCTTTAATGGTATCTGAGAGTTATAAAAATCCAACAGATATCTTGCTCAGCCTAACTCAATTAATAAAAATAGATAAAAAAAATGCACATGAAAATGGATTAAAGTATATTAAAGTAAATGACAGCCTTCAACTTAAGGAGCGTAGTTTCAGGGATAAGTTTGCACAAATGCAATTTGAAACAAATGAAATCAATCAACAAAAGGAAGACGCTTTAAGACAAAAAGCAATTGTTGTAGCCATTGCAATCACAATTCTTATTATTTCCATCTTAATTTTCATCATTTCTCGACAAAGACTAAAACAAAAAGAGCTTATATTAAAACAAGTAGAGCAAAAAGCCAACGAAGAGATTTTCCAATTAATGTTGGTTCAAAAAGCCAAAGAAGAAGAAGCAAGACAACATGAAAAAAAACGAATCGGCAGAGATTTACATGACGGTGTTATGAACAGATTGGCCAGCACTCGCTTAAATCTTTCCTTGTTGTCGATTAGTCGTGATGATCAAACTATTGAAAATTGTTTAAATCACATACGCGACATTCAAAACATTGAAAAAGAAATCAGAAACATTGCCCATGATTTGAGCCAGGATTCACTATACGATTTAGACAGTTTTGAACCTTTATTGAATAATTTATTGTCCAATCTAAACCAAACAAACATCACTCTTTTCAAATTGGAAATTAATCCTGACTTTAATTGGATTAAACTTTCAAGCAATAAGAGAATGAATTTACTTCGCATTATTCAGGAAGCCGGCAACAATATTATTAAATATGCCAAAGCCCAAAAAGCAACCATTAGCTTTTTAATGGATGATAAAAATGCCTATCTTCTGATTGTTGATAATGGAATCGGATTTAAAAAGGGTGCTGTCCAAAAAGGCATTGGTATAAAAAACATGAAACTTCGGGTAAAAATAATGAAGGGAAAATTTAACCTTACTTCAAAACACAACCTCGGCACTAAAATAAATATCTCCATTCCGCTAGACGAAGAATAATCTTTTTTCGTTTTCTAAAAAGATTACTGCCATAATGACTATTCCTTTTCCTTATGGAATTTTTATTTTCAAAAAGCTTAATTGACACTGCTGTGAAATAAGTTTATCAACACTTATACACAATTATCAACATTTTGGAGAAAATCGCCAAAATCATCCACCCGGATTTGACTATCATTCACTCACAAACGAGGTCATTCCACCATAAACACCAATATATATAGGGATTCACAGAGACATCCTTTTTAGTTTTACATCGTGAAAGTGTGAAAGCCCTCAAATCATTAAAAGCCCACACTTATTAAAACGAAACAAAAACATTAACAATAAAAAGTCTCAAATTATGAAAAAATTAGCAACAACATTCGGACTATTAGCTTTGATGCTTGTAGTTACATCTTTTACTACGCCAATAGAAACTGGCGGAAAACAAGATCCAACTCCGACTATGCTTACTTATGAAACTGGCGGAAAACAAGATCCAACTCCGACTATGCTTACTTACGAAACTGGTGGAAAGCAAGATCCAACCCCGACCATGCTTACTTACGAAACTGGCGGAAAACAAGATCCAAGACCTTCAATGTAAATTAAACATATAGATAACATTTAAAACTATCGCATTAGCGATAGTTTTTTTTTGATATAATTTGTAGTTTTGGAGAAACTAACTAATACTTGAAAACAAAACTTTTCTTTTCAATCATTTTAATTTCATTATTTTCTTGTTCAAAAAAGAATGAGAAAGAGAATACTAATTTAAAAATTGAAAGAAATGATAGTGTTGAAAAAATTTTAAACCTATCAAAAAGCAAACCTTCTTTTTTTGAGAAAAAAAAATTAATAGACAAGGCTTATGAAATAGTTAGCAATGGAGATAATTCTTTGCAATCAAGAAATTACTTATCAAAGATTATTTTTGAATACTATTATATAAATGACCTAGAAAGTGTTAACAACACTTCAAAATATCTATTAAAACTTTCAAAAAAGACAAACGACTCAATTAATTTAGGGGTTGCATATAGAAGTAAAGCATTTTATTTTAAAAGTAAAAATGTTTTAGATAGTTCTTTTTACTATTATTTTAAATCCGAAAAACTTTATCAAAATCTAAATGACCGTCTCAATCTAGCTAATGTATTACTAAACAAAGGAATGGTACAATACAAGGGAGGCAACAATTTAGGTGCTGAATTATCCTTAACCAGAGCTCAAAATTTATTTAATGAGTTAAATGAACAACAAAAGTTATTTGAAACATTAATAGTCTTAGGAAATGTTTCAGAAGAACTAAAAGAATTTGACAAATCATTAATTTACCACACTAAAGCTTTAGAAAAAGCAAAAGAATTAGAAAAAGAATCTAAAACCCATCGTGAGGCAATCTGTTATAACAATATTGGGTTTGTTTATGAAAAACTTAACGATTATAACAAGGCCATTCAGAATTTTAATTTAGGATTGAAAGACATAGGAATTAGAAAGGACCTTCCTGATTTGTATGCTAACTTGCTTGACAATCTAGCATATTCAAAATTAAAAACAAATAAAACGGAAGGTCTTCCACAAATGTTTTATACTTCTTTAAAAATAAGAGATAGTCTAAATTCAATATCTAATATTATAGTAAGTAATATACATTTATCTCAATACTATGCTTCAATTGGAAACATAAAAACCGCTGAAAAATACGCAAAGAATGCTTTAAAGATTTCAAGAACTTCAAAAACACCTATAGACATTCTATTATCACTTCAGCAAGCATCAGATGTTGACATCTCAAACGCATCAAATTACAATAAAGAATATGTAAAACTAAGCGATAGCCTTCAAATTATTGAAAGGAAATCTAAGGATCGTTTTGCTAGTATTGAACTCGAAACTGAAGAAATCAAACAAGAAAACCAAGGCCTAGCAGAAGCAAACAGAAACCTGTTATATTTCTTTGTAGTAACATTTATTGTTGTGGTGTTACTATTCGTCGTAAGAGCACAACGCGCCAGAACTCGTGAACTCCTTTACAAACAAGCCCAGCAAAAAGCCAATGAAGACATCTACAACCTTATGATGTCACAACAAGCTATTATTGACGAAAGCCGAAGTAAAGAAAAGAAACGTTTGGCACAAGACTTACACGACGGGGTTTTGGGCAGAATGTTTGGTTTGCGTTTAAACCTCGACAGCCTAAATTCAAGCACAGAAGAAGATGCCGTTCAAAAACGTTTCGAATTGTTGAATGAACTCAAAACCATCGAACAAGACATTCGTGAAATATCACACGACCTAAATAGAGAAAAACAAGTTTTAATTAATAACTTTGTCTCTATCGTTCATAATTTATTAGAAGAACAAAAGAACTCTTTTGAAGCCAATGTAACCTATTCTATTGATGAAAATGTAGTTTGGGACAAAATAGGAAACGCTATTAAAATCAACTTGTACCGTATCCTACAAGAAGGATTGCAAAATATTAATAAATATGCCAATGCCTCTAACATTGTCGTAAAAATCAAAGGAGACGAAGAAAATGTATATTTAAAAATCCAAGATGATGGTGTTGGATTTGATGTCAACAAAAAAAGCAAAGGAATCGGCATGCAAAACATGATTTCGAGAACCCATGATTGTAAAGGTATTATCGATATTACCTCTAAAAAAGACGAAGGCACCAAAATAGTCATCACTATTCCAATTGAAACCAAACAACCTGTAATAATACCACAAGAATGAAAAGCCCTATCCAAATTTTAATCGTTGATGACCATCCGTTCATAATTGAAGCCTACAAAAATGCCATCAATAAATACAGCCAAAATGGCTTCGAATTTGAAGTAACCCAAGCCAACAACTGTAAATCGGGTTACGAAAATATTGTAGAATCTTCGAAAAAATTTGATATCGCCTTTTTTGACATCAGCATGCCCGAATATGCCGAAAAAGGAATCTATTCCGGTGAAGATTTAGCCATGCTGATGAAAAGCGAAATACCGGCCTGCAAAATCATCCTTTTGACCATGCACACTGAGCTTTTAAAAATTAATAACATCATCAAAAACATCAATCCTAGCGGTCTAATCATCAAAAATGATTTAACCTTTGACGAATTGCTCTTTGCTTTCGATAAAATCATCAACGATGAAAGCTACTACAGCCAAACCGTTATCAAATTAGTCGGACAAGCCCAATACAACAACATAGAATTGGATGTATTTGATAAACAAATCCTTTTTCACCTATCAAAAGGAGTTAAAACAAAAGACTTGCCCACCTATATTCCGCTTTCTTTAAGTGCAATTGAGAAAAGAAAATTAAATATCCGAGAAATACTTGAAGTCGGTGGAGGAACCGATGTGGATTTGATAAGAGAAGCCAAAAATAAAGGTGTCATTTAACGATATTACGGGAAACCGTAACCAAATATGCGGGAAACCGTAATAACTCGAACAAGAACAATGACTAACTTAGCTGAATGATTTCAGGGTTAGTATTTGTAGAATAAAGTAAGTAGTAAAAACTTCAAGCTACTGCTTAATTTACAAGACTTAGGGGGAAGCGATACTTTCGGGTATCGCTTTTTTTATTCGCTTATGGCATCCCAACCGCGAGCTTTCAAAGGAATTTTGGTATTCGCTCTGGTAATTAAGTGCACCCCTTCACTTTCTTGGGTTAAATGACCTATCACCGTAAAGTTCGGATTGGCTTTAATTTTATCAAAATCTTCTAAAGCAATCGTAAACAGTAGTTCATAATCTTCACCGCCATTAATAGCCACCGTTGTCGAATCGATATTAAATTCCTCACAAACATTGATAAATTGTGGGTCGACAGGAATCTTTTCTTCGTACAAATTACAGCCAACATTACTCTGCTTACAAATATGAATAATCTCCGAAGACAATCCGTCTGAAATGTCAATCATCGCCGTTGGCTTTACTTCCAGCTTTTCTAAAAGTTCTCTGATATCGGTTCTGGCTTCCGGTTTAAGTTGTCTCTCGATTAAATAAGTGTACGCATCCAAATCGGGTTGGTTATTCGGATTGACCTGAAACACTTGCTTTTCACGCTCCAAAACCTGCAAGCCCATATAAGCCGACCCTAAATCGCCTGTGACTACCAATAAATCGCCATTATTAGCGCCATCTCTATACACAATTTCATCGCCATTCGCTTCTCCAATGGCCGTAATAGAAATAATCAATCCTTTTTGAGACGAAGTGGTATCACCACCAATAACATCCACATTATAAAATTTGGCCGCCAAAGCAATCCCATCAAACAACTCTTCCAAAGCTTCCAACGGAAAACGATTAGAAACCGCTACAGAAACGGTTATTTGTGTAGGTTTAGCATTCATCGCACAGATGTCGGAAACATTAACCACAACCGCTTTATAACCCAAATGCTTCAAAGGCATATAGGACAAATCAAAATGTACACCTTCAATCAACAAATCAGTAGAAACGACGACTTTTTTATCTTTAAAATCTAAAACAGCTCCATCATCACCTATGCTTTTTAAGGTCGAAGACTGTTTTACATCAAATTTTTTGGTCAGATGAGAGATCAAACCAAATTCGCCCAATTGCGATAAGGAAGTGCGTTGCGGTGTTTTATCTTCTAACATAGTTGCTCCATTTTAAACGGCAAAGTTACAAAGTTTTTTAGCCATAGTTTGCACAGATTCTCGTTGATTATTTGCAACTTTATGGAAATAATTTTTTGACATGAAATCATATCAGATTGTAACCCTTACCCTAAATCCGTCTTTAGACAAAAGCACCCGTTTTACGGGATTAATAGCAGAACAAAAAATTCGTTGTGACAAACCAAGATACGATGCCGGCGGTGGCGGAATAAATGTCTCTAAAGCCATTGCTAAACTAGGCGGCAATTCTCTTTGTATTCATACGTCGGGCGGTTCGGCAGGAAAAATGTTAGAGGAATTAGTCAATAAAGAAGACATTGAAAACCAAGTCATTCTAACTCAAAACTGGACCCGAGAAAATTTCATCGCTTTTGAAAACAATTCTAAGGCACAATATCGATTTGGATTTCCCGGAAATGAACTGTCGGAAGATGAAAAAGAAACCGTAATCAACATCATCAAAAGAATAAAAACCACTTATTTAGTCCTAAGCGGAAGTCTAAATGAAGGCTTACCCTCCGATTTCTATCAAACAATCGCTGAAACCGCAAAAACTTCCGGAACAAAAGTAATTGTTGATACTTCAGGCGAAGCTTTGCAGAAAGTACTGGAAGAAGGTGTTTTTCTAATTAAACCCAATATTGGTGAATTGGCCAAATTAATCGGAGCGGAAAGATTAGCCTTACCCGAAGTAGAAAAAGCAGCCAAAACTTTAATCGATAATGGAAATGCCGAAATTGTAGTGGTCTCGCTTGGAGCACAAGGCGCCATTTTAGTTTCAAAAAACCAAACCGAATTCGTAGCTGCCCCAAAAGTAACAAAGAAAAGTACTGTCGGCGCAGGTGACAGCATGGTTGGCGGAATGGTCTGGGCATTGTCACAAAACAAACCCCTAAAAGAAGTGATTCAATGGGGCGTTGCCTGTGGAACAGCAGCCACTATGAACGAAGGCACCCAACTTTTCAAAAAAGAAGAGGCTGAAAAATTGTTTGAAGGAATGCAGTAACAAAAAACCCAATAACTTTCGTCATCGGGTTTCTCTGTATTTATCCTCTTCGTATTTTGTACCTCGTATTTTCTAGTCATTCAGTTTCAAAACTGCCATAAAAGCTTCCTGCGGAATCTCTACGTTACCCACCTGACGCATTCTCTTTTTCCCCTTTTTCTGTTTCTCTAACAATTTACGCTTACGCGAAATATCTCCACCATAACACTTCGCCGTAACGTCTTTTCTCAAAGCTTTAATGGTTTCACGAGCGATGATTTTGGCCCCGATAGCAGCCTGAATCGGAATATCAAATTGTTGTCTCGGAATCAATTCGCGCAATTTCTCACACATTTTCTTTCCAATGTTGTACGCATTGTCTTCGTGAATCAAAGCCGATAAAGCATCAACTGAATTGGCGTTTAATAAAACATCCAGTTTAACTAATTTTGAAGCCCGCATTCCAATAGGCGAATAGTCAAATGACGCATATCCTTTGGAAACCGTTTTCAAACGGTCATAAAAATCGAAGACAATCTCCGCCAATGGCATGTCAAAATTCAATTCTACACGCTCAGTGGTTAAATAAGTTTGATTGGTAATAATCCCGCGTTTTTCAATACACAAACTCATTACGTTACCCACAAAATCGGATTTGGTAATGATAGTTGCTTTGATAAACGGCTCTTCTACTCGGTCCAATTTTGAAGGTTCCGGTAAATCCGAAGGATTGTTGACTACTATTGGCGTATCGGGTTCTTTTTTGGTGTAAGCCAAATACGAAACGTTGGGTACCGTAGTAATCACCGTCATGTCAAACTCACGCTCCAATCGCTCTTGAATGATTTCCAAGTGCAACATGCCCAAGAATCCGCAACGAAAACCAAAGCCTAACGCAGCCGAACTTTCCGGCGCAAAAACCAACGAAGCATCATTCAACTGCAACTTCTCCATAGAAGAACGCAAATCTTCGTAATCTTCTGTATCCACCGGATAAATCCCGGCAAATACCATCGGTTTTACATCTTCAAAACCAACAATCATATTAGTTGTTGGCGTTTTGGCATCGGTAATGGTATCCCCAACTTTTACTTCTTTCGCCTCTTTAATTCCCGAAATCAAATACCCAACATCTCCCGTAGAAATGACATTCTTAGGCACTTGATTTAACTTCAAAGTTCCCACTTCATCCGCAAAATACTCATTTCCGGTAGCCATGAACTTTATTTTTTGTCCTTTCTTGATTTCCCCGTTTTTCACACGGAAAATAACTTCAATACCACGAAACGGATTGTAAACACTATCAAAAATCAACGCTTGCAACGGTTCGTCTTTAGTGCCTTTGGGTGCCGGAATTTTTTCAATAATGGCCGCCAAAATATTTTCCACCCCAAAACCGGTTTTCCCCGAAGCGTGAATAATATCTTCTAACTTACAACCCAACAAATCAATAATATCATCGCTCACTTCTTCCGGATTAGCACTTGGCAAATCTACTTTATTCAACACCGGAATAATCTCCAAATCGTTTTCTAAAGCCAAATACAAATTGGAAATGGTTTGTGCTTGTATACTTTGTGCCGCATCAACAATCAAAAGCGCTCCTTCACAAGCAGCAATCGAACGAGAAACTTCATAAGAGAAATCTACGTGTCCGGGGGTATCAATCAAATTCAAGATGTAATCTTCACCTTTGTATTTGTATTCCATCTGAATGGCGTGACTCTTAATGGTTATCCCACGCTCGCGCTCCAAATCCATATTGTCCAACAACTGGGCTTTCTCTTCACGAGCCGTAACAGTTTGAGTAGCACCTAGCAATCGGTCTGCTAACGTACTTTTCCCGTGGTCAATGTGTGCAATAATGCAAAAATTTCTAATATGTTTCATGTAAACTTAATATTCCTTATTGGAAACCTGTAATGCTTCGCATTTCATCTTCGTAAATCTGTCCTTTTTGGGGCGTGTCCCTTCGGGCCAGGCTGTCCGCAGTACTAGGTACTTGCTCCCATCCTTCACGCATTTAATCCGCAAATATAAGTCAAAGTTTTGGATTGATTAAACACTAATCGGCAAAGCTTTTACAAATAAAAAATGCTCCATTTAGGAGCATTTTGTTTACAGATTTAAAATCACATGTTCGAGGATTAATTGGGAGTTCCCAATATTCTCATTCGCATGATTGTGAAACGTGGTATAATAAATAGTGCCGCCGGTACCGGTACCGGTGCAAGAACCCAGCGTGTCGCCATGGGCTTGATGTGCCGGCCAACTAGAGGCATCAATAGTTATGGTTATTGGAGTGGATGAATTCTCATCGGGTTGATGACAAATGGTTATCCAATCGGAATTTTGAGGATTCCCTACAGGGTTTCCAACCAAACTTGAATCAAAAAAACTATTGGTTTTGATCATCAAAGCTTCATTCGTTGTAGAATCTCTAACCAAAACTTCCCAAAAAGTTTCATCTACCGAAATAATTTTTTGCCAAGAACCCAAATCGTATTCGATATCTAATGTTGAAAGTCCGATAGCGTTTGCCAGAGCTGTATTGGTAATGGAGGCATTAAGGGTTCCCATATTGCCGGTGTTTGTTGAGCAAAGTGTTGCATCAGAAATAAACCCACCGGCATCGCCACACATAGTGCTATATCTGCTTCCTCCTATTAAGTAAGCCACCGCCCAATCAGAAGCATATAAACTTCCACCATTGGTGACAAATTTAGCCAAATTAGTAGTAACCGTTGCATTATTCCAAATACCCCCTGATATTGATCCACAATTCAAAAAAATGATATCATACTCAGAAACTATATTGTAATCTGATAATTGGCTAAAAGTTATTGACTCTGCAACATATCCTAAGGAAGTTATGATGTCTTCTATACTGTCATAATTTCCGCTTACATAAGCAATTCTGGCCACTTGATCCAATCTGAGTAATGATTCTTCTAGTTGCTTGGTTTGGTTTTCTTCAACAACCACATCGATTTTTGTTCTGAAATTTGAACCATCTCCGGTTTGGATGTATACTTCTCGGTCACCAATTGGTGCATCCAATTCAAAATCACCGGTTGCATTGGTGTAAGTATGATAAATATTATGGTCATCGTCAAAAGCAAAAACCAAAGCACCACCAACAGCCTTATGGGTATTAATCGTGGTTACTTTACCTGTTAAGGTTCCTGTTTTTTCTCCTGAGGAATTGTTGTTGTCGTCACTACAGCTAACCAAAGTCAGCACCGACAAAAACAAAACTAGTAATTGTTTTTTCATGGTATAGTTTTTAATGAATTGATTTAAAGTTGACTAGAAATCAAATTTAATGTTTTTCTTATATAACATTTGGTTTTTTTGTAAATTTTTTCAGCAACTCGAAGATTAATAATCATTTAAGGGTTATTCGCAATAGATTTTTACCTTTGCAAAAAATTACATTCAAACCATGCCCAAAATCGGCAACATCATATTACCTGATTTTCCTTTGTTACTTGCGCCTATGGAAGACGTAAGCGACCCGCCGTTTCGCAGACTTTGTAAGTTGCACGGTGCCGATTTAATGTATTCTGAATTTATCTCTTCCGAAGGACTGATTCGCGATGCCATGAAAAGCCGAATGAAATTGGATATTTTTGATTACGAACGTCCGGTTGGCATTCAAATTTTTGGTGGTGATGAAGAAGCCATGGAAATGTCTTCCAGAATTGTTGATGCGGTCCAACCGGATTTGGTAGATATTAATTTTGGTTGTCCGGTGAAAAAAGTGGTTTGCAAAGGCGCCGGTGCCGGCGTTTTAAAAGATGTCGATTTGATGGTGCGCTTGACCAAAGCCGTTATCAAAGGAACCAATCTTCCGGTTACGGTAAAAACGCGTTTGGGTTGGGATGAAAATTCTATCAATATCGATGAAGTTGCCGAACGTTTGCAGGATATTGGCGTGCAAGCTTTGACCGTTCATGCGCGTACTCGTGCCCAAATGTACAAAGGCCATTCTGATTGGTCACACATTGCCCGCGTAAAAAACAATCCGCGTATCACGATGCCGATTTTCGGAAACGGAGATATTGATTCGCCCGAAAAAGCTTTAGAATACAAAAACAAATACGGTTTAGACGGCATGATGATAGGGCGCGCTGCGATTGGTTATCCGTGGATTTTTAACGAAATCAAACATTACTTCAATACCGGAGAACATTTGGCACAACCAAACATGAATGATCGAATTGAAGCGGCCAGAAACCATTTAATTTGGTCTATGGAATGGAAAGGAGAACGCTTAGGTATTGTAGAAATGCGCCGTCATTATACCAATTATTTTAAAGGAATTCACGGCTTTAAAGAATTCAAA
This sequence comes from Flavobacterium sp. IMCC34852, assembly GCF_030643905.1. NCBI lineage: Bacteria > Pseudomonadati > Bacteroidota > Flavobacteriia > Flavobacteriales > Flavobacteriaceae > Flavobacterium > Flavobacterium rivulicola. The sequence continues at coordinate 445,582 of NZ_CP121446.1, forward strand.
CAGCGATTGGTCACTACCGATGATCACAATGCTTTACTACAAGTTTTTGAGGAAATTCGTGAGGCTTATGCCGACTACCAGTTTATTTAATCCAATAATTTTTTACTGACACGACTACTCGCAATCCAACTGGAAATAACGCCCAGTGAAACAATCGTCAAAAACACAATCACCACATTCTGAACACTAAAAACCACCGGATAGGCTAAGGTTTCGGTGATCATCACCAAGTTAAATTGCTGTTGAATTACCACAACAATAATCCCCAAAAGTAACCCGATAATACCCCCAAAGACACTTAGTAAACTGCCTTGTAATAAAAATATTTTTTTCAAATCTTTGATTTCAGAACCCAAATTATAAAGTGTCTTCAAATTAGATTTTTTATCTAAAACCATCATAATCAGCGCTCCGATTAAGTTGAAAAGCGCAATAATGATGACCAAAGTAAAAATCAAATACACCGCAATATTTTCGGTGTTCAACATCTTGTACAAAGTCGCATTTTGCTGCGCTCTGTTTTTTACCGCTACTTTATTTTGAAAAAGCGTTTGAACATTTTCTATCACTTTCGCTTCATCAACATTTGGTTTTAGCTTAATCTCAAGCCCGGAAATCTGATTCGCTTTTAATTCTAATAAATATTGCGCTAAGTTCAAGTCGCAAAACACATATTTACTGTCCAAATCCTCACTTACAGCGTAGATTCCGGTTGGGATTAACTTGGCTTTGTTAAAGGCTTCCGCTTCACTTTCGATGACTCCTTTTCCTTTTCTCGGCACATAAACTTCAAACGGATTATTGAAATCAAAAAGTCCTAATGACAATTTTTCGGAAATTCCATAGCCAATTACCACTTCAATCGTGTTGGGATTTAACCATTTTCCGTTGATTAAATTTTGATTTACTACGTTGGTTTTGGTAAAATTAGCGTCAACACCTTTTAAATAAGTCACTTGCTCTTTACCGTCAAAAAAGAAAAGTACACGCTCTTCAACAACTTTACTGTAAGAAGCAACTCCTTCGAGGGTTTTGACTTGCTCTTCTTGCGCTGGTGAAATGACAAATGATTTTCCGGAAACGGGATTGACTTTTAAATCAGGGTCAAAGTCGTTGGAGAAGGACAAACTAAAAACCCGCAACCCGCTAAAAACAGAAAGCACCACAAACAAAGCCATGGCGCCTACAATAATTCCGACCGAAGCGATACCGGTAATAATATTAATAGCATTGTTTTTACTTTTGCTAAAAAGGTATCGTTTGGCTATGTAAAGCGAAAAGTTCAAATTAGAATTTCTTGCGTTTGTCTAAAAGGTCGCGGTTTTCAATCGGATTTTCTTTTCCGGCTAAGGCATTGTCAATTTTTTCAATATAATCCAACGAATCGTCGATATAAAAAGCCAAATTCGGCACTTTGCGCAATTGTAATTTTACTCTTTGCGATAAATCATGTTTAATCAAAGGCGCATTGGTTTTAATGGCTTCCAATAAATCTTTAGCTTTATCTTGTGGAAAAACGCTCAAATACACTTTGGCAATCGATAAATCAGTAGTCACACTTACTTTTGAAACCGAAATCACCAAGTTAGAAATACCGTTTTTACGCACTTCCCCTTGAAGAATATCTACCAAATCCTTTTGCAATACACTGCCAATTTTTTTCTGTCTGTTCGTTTCCATGGGGCAAAAATACAACTTTTAAATTTTTATAACGCCCAGAAGCGAAAGTTTTGGCATTTTCAGCCGTCCATTTTCCCGCTATTCGCTCTACTTCGTGCCACTACACACGAGCGAAGCGACTGCCGAAGGAATCGGGGCTAGAGAAGAAACCATTTGAATTTTTATTAACTTTGTCATTCCAATCCACAATCATGAGAAAAATTGAACATATAGGCATAGCCGTAAAAAGTTTGGAAACTTCCAACCTACTTTTTGAAAAACTGTTTGGAAATCCGCCTTACAAAGAAGAAGAAGTCGCCAGCGAAGGCGTAAAAACCTCCTTTTTTATGAATGGCCCAAACAAGATAGAACTTTTAGAAGCCACGAATCCCGATAGCCCAATTGCCAAATTCCTGGAAAAGAAAGGCGAAGGCATTCATCACATTGCTTTTGATGTAGAAGATATTCTTTCTGAAATAGAACGCTTAAAAAAAGAAGGTTTCATCGTATTAAATGAAACCCCTAAAAAAGGAGCAGACAATAAACTAGTCGCCTTTCTTCACCCAAAAGGTACCAATGGTGTTTTGGTTGAGCTTTGCCAAGAAATCAGTTAAAAAATAGTTGCAACGAAACAAAAATAGTAGTAATATTGCAACCTCTAAATAAAGCCATGGCTTTATTCACTGAACTCCAAAACCAATAAAAGTCAGTGAAGTAAACCGGTCCTATAGCTCAGTTGGTTAGAGCACCTGACTCATAATCAGGTGGTCCTTGGTTCGAGCCCAAGTGGGACCACAAAATAAAAACCTCTATTTAAGAGGTTTTTTTATTTAATAAAAAACTAAAAAGTCAAAAATACCGTTAATAGTTAGATGACTTTAATGTAATTTTCACAATAGAAATTTTAATTTGTGTTGTAATCTATACTTTTACACATTAAATTTCTATTAACTTGATTGATTTAATAATTAATTTATTTTGGTGATTAGATTTTTTTTATACTTTTACGCACTATGAAAATTGTCCCGAATAGAATTATTATCGTTCTGGCTGTGTTTTTGTTGCCGATAGCAAATGTTGTTGCGGCACCTGGACCACCACCGCCATCTACGCCGCCGCCGCCGCCTGGTCTACCATTGGATGGGGGTTTATTACTATTGATGGCCCTTTCATTACTCTTCGGTTGTTATAAAATTTACCAATCAAACATAAAAAAAGCATCCTAATGAAAAGGATGCTTTTTTCTTTTAAAAATTCGTGCATTTTTAAAATTATTGCTTCAAAGAATACAATCTGGCAACGTATTTTCCCACAACATCGAATTCAAGATTGATTTTTTTTCCAATTTGGAACGATTTAAAATTAGTATGTTCGTAAGTATATGGTATAATGGCAACACTAAATTCATTCTCTTTAGAATTAACTACTGTCAAACTCACTCCGTTTACCGTTATGGATCCTTTTTCAATAGTAATGTTGTTCAATTTGCTGTCGTATTCAAAAGTAAAATACCAACTGCCATTGGCTTCTTCAATTGATTTACAAATTCCTATTTGATCCACATGACCTTGAACAATATGGCCGTCTAATCGGTCTCCTAATTTCATCGCGCGTTCTAAATTAACTAAATCTCCCGCTTTCCAATCGCCCAAATTTGTTTTTTCAATAGTTTCTCTTATGGCTGTTACGGTATAATCCTCATTATTTATGGCTACTACTGTTAAGCAAACCCCATTATGCGCCACACTTTGGTCTATTTTCAGTTCGTGTGTCAGGCTTGAAGAAACCGTAACATGAATATTGTCATAGTCTTTTTTTATTTCTTTTATTATTCCGAGGGTTTCAATTATTCCTGTAAACATTATGGTTTTATTTTACTAAATTTGCACTTCAAAATTAGCAATAAATAACCAGTCCTACTTATGAAAAAAGCAGAAAATATAATCGTTGGAATTTCAATAGGAGATTTAAACGGTATTGGAAGCGAAGTAATCCTTAAGACTTTTGAAGATGCCAGAATGCTGGAACTTTGCACGCCGGTTATTTTCGCTAATGTTAAAGTGCTTTCGTTTATCAAAAAAACTTTAGAATTAACGGCGCCATTACATGGTATTGATAAAATAGAGCAGCTGGTTATCGGAAAAATAAATGTCTTAAACATTTGGCGCGAAGGAGTTGATTTGAACTTCGGAAACAACGATGAGAATGTTGGCAAATATGCCATAAAATCATTCATTGCCGCTACTAAAGCCTTGAAAGAAAACCACATTGATGTTTTGGTCACTGCCCCAATCAACAAGTACAACATCCAATCAGAAGACTTCAAATTTCCGGGACATACTGATTATTTAAACCAAGAATTGGAAGGCAACGCATTGATGCTAATGGTTCAAGACAGTCTTAGAGTCGGACTTTTAACAGACCATGTTCCTGTAAATGAAGTGTCCAAACACCTAAATGAAAAATTAATCCTTCAGAAAATTGAAACCATCAAACAATCTTTAATTCAGGATTTTGGGATTACCAAACCTAAAATTGCGGTTTTAGCCTTAAATCCTCACGCAGGAGATAATGGTGTGATCGGTAAAGAAGACGATGAAATTATCAAGCCAACACTCAAAAAATTATTCGATAAAGGCACTATGGTTTTTGGCCCTTTTGCCGCAGATGGTTTTTTTGGCAGTAACCAATATGAAAAATATGATGCCGTAGTGGCTACTTATCATGACCAAGGATTAATTCCGTTTAAAACGTTGTCTTTTGGGAATGGGGTAAATTATACAGCCGGTTTAAATAAAATAAGAACTTCACCGGATCACGGGACAGCTTATGAAATTGCCGGAAAAGGAATTGCCGATTATAATTCGTTTAAGGAAGCTGTTTATACTGCCATTGACATCTATAATTCAAGATTTCAGTTTGAGGAAATCAGCAAAAATCCCTTGAAAACAAAAGAAAAACAGTTATAAACAAAAAAATGTTCATAAGGTTATTGGAATTCCAATAATTTTATATCTTTGCACTCCCGAAATGTCGGGTCAAATTGTTGTCTAGATGAAAAGTACAAATGAATATTTAATTCCTTTTGTAGGGTTAAAATTAGGAAAGCATCAATTTGAATTTAAAATAAACAAAAAGTTCTTTGACGAATTTAGTTTTGATGAATTCGAAAGTTGTGATATAACCGCTAGTGTGGTCTTAGAAAAAAAGACTACCCTGTTGGAAATCAACTTCAAGCACAAAGGAACCGTAAACGTTCCGTGCGACCTCACCGGAGAGTCATTTGATTTGCCCATCAAAGGGAAAATCAAATTGGTAGTCCAGTTTGGTGACGAATTCAACAACGATAATGATGAATTATTGATATTGCCTCACGGTGAACATCAAATCGATTTATCACAATACATTTACGAAATGATTGTGTTGTCTATTCCGCAAAAAAGGGTTCACCCCGGCGTAAAAGACGGTACTTTACAAACGGAAGCATTGCAAAAACTAAATGAATTACAAGTTAAAGACGTCAAAGAAGTAAAAAAAGAAGATGATATTGACCCACGTTGGGACAAATTAAAACAACTATTAACGGATAAATAATATAGTACAATGGCACATCCTAAGAGAAAAACCTCGAAAACAAGAAGAGATAAAAGAAGAACTCATTATAAAGCAACTGTTGCCCAAATCGCAACTTGCCCTATAACAGGTGAAGCACATTTATACCACAGAGCTTACTGGCATGAAGGTAAAATGTATTACAGAGGACAAGTAGTTATTGATAAATCAGTGGCTGTTGCTTAATTAAGGTTTTTTTACAAAACAAACTCTCACTATGTGGGAGTTTTTTGTTTTAATTAATTTTAAAATATCCAATCCTAATCCGCTTAGGTATAATTTTTTTTTGTAATTTCCACAACTTTTCGATTTCAAAAAATCGATGGGAAAAATACCATTTTTATGACTACAATTACAGCCGCAATTACCGCAGTTGGAGCTTATGTTCCGGAATTTGTACTCTCAAATCAAGTACTGGAAACCATGGTTGACACCAATGACGAATGGATTACCACTCGCACCGGAATCAAGGAAAGAAGACTTTTAAAAGACAAAGGTAAAGGCACTTCGTATATGGCTATCAAAGCCGCTCAGGATTTAATTTCCAAAGCCAACATCAACCCCGAAGAAATCGACTTAGTCATTATGGCAACTGCGACTCCGGATATGCCGGTGGCTTCTACCGGTGTTTATGTCGCTACTCAAATTGGCGCTGTAAACGCTTTTGCGTATGATTTACAAGCCGCTTGTTCGAGTTTCTTATTTGGCATGTCTAATGCCGCAGCTTACATCCAATCAGGCAGATACAAAAAAGTGTTGTTGATTGGTGCTGATAAAATGTCCTCTATCATTGACTACACCGACAGAGCGACTTGTATCATCTTTGGAGATGGCGCTGGTGCAGTTTTATTCGAACCAAATTATGAAGGTTTGGGATTACAAGACGAGTTTTTAAGAAGCGACGGAATCGGTAGAGAATACCTTAAAATTGATGCCGGCGGTTCAATTCTTCCTCCAACCGCTGAAACAGTTGCCAACGGACAACACTTTGTATTTCAGGATGGAAAAACCGTTTTTAAATATGCAGTATCTGGGATGGCTGATGTGAGTGAGAAAATCATGGAGCGCAACAACTTAACCAAAGATGATGTGAATTGGTTAATTGCCCACCAAGCCAACAAAAGAATCATTGATGCAACGGCCAGCAGAATGGGTGTAGACGAAGAAAAAGTATTGGTAAACATTCAAAAATACGGAAATACAACTTCAGCAACTTTACCTTTGTTGTTGAGCGATTTCGAAAATAAATTTAAAAAAGGAGATAATTTAATTTTTGCAGCATTTGGAGGTGGATTCACTTGGGGTTCTATCTATTTAAAATGGGCATACAACAAACAACAATAAAACTAATTCTAAAACTAACTAATTATGGATTTAAAAGAAATTCAAAACTTAATCAAATTTGTATCCAATTCCGGGGTTGCCGAAGTAAAGTTAGAAACAGGTGATGTAAAAATTACTATCAGAACAACTCTTGAAGGAAATACACCTGATATTACTTATGTACAACAAGCGCCAATGCAACAAGCTATGGCTGCTCCTGTAGCCGCTGCTCCTGTAGCTGCCGCACCGGTTGCCGCTGCTCCTGCTGCTGATGACAATTCAAAATATGTTACTATAAAATCACCAATGATTGGAACATTCTACCGCAAGCCTTCTCCGGACAAACCGGTATTTGTGGAAGTGGGAAGTACTATCCAAAAAGGTGACGTACTTTGTGTGGTTGAAGCGATGAAGTTGTTCAACGAAATCGAAGCAGAAGTTACCGGTAAAATCGTTAAAATTTTAGTAGACGATATGTCGCCTGTAGAGTTTGACCAACCGTTATTCTTGGTAGATCCATCTTAATTTAGATCTCTAGATCATTAGATTACTACATTAGTTAGAAACTTTTTCTACAACCTAAGCAATCTAAGAAGTCTAACAAATCTAATTTGTCTAACAATCTAAATTAAAAAAAGATGTTTAAAAAAATATTAATTGCCAATAGAGGGGAAATTGCGCTTCGCGTTATCAGAACCTGTAAAGAAATGGGCATCAAGACCGTGGCGGTTTACTCAACCGCCGATGCGGAAAGTTTACACGTAAAGTTTGCAGATGAAGCTGTTTGTATCGGACCACCGCCAAGTAATTTGTCTTATTTAAAAATGGCGAATATCATTGCGGCGGCCGAAATCACTAATGCCGATGCCATTCATCCGGGTTACGGATTCCTTTCGGAAAATGCTAAGTTTTCTAAAATTTGTCAGGAACATGGTATCAAATTTATTGGGGCTTCACCGGAAATGATTGATAAAATGGGTGACAAAGCTACGGCGAAAGCGACCATGAAAGCAGCCGGTGTTCCTTGTGTTCCGGGTTCTGACGGTTTGTTAGAGTCTTTTGAAGAAGCACAAAGATTAGCCAAAGAAATGGGATATCCCGTGATGTTGAAAGCAACTGCCGGTGGTGGTGGAAAAGGAATGCGTGCCGTATGGAAACCCGAAGATTTATTAAAGGCATGGGAAGGCGCTCGTCAGGAATCTGCTGCGGCATTTGGAAATGACGGGATGTATATGGAAAAATTAATCGAAGAACCTCGTCATATTGAGATTCAAGTAGTGGGTGATTCTTATGGAAAAGCTTGTCACTTATCAGAAAGAGATTGTTCGGTGCAACGTCGTCACCAAAAATTGACTGAAGAAACGCCGTCTCCGTTTATGACGGACGAATTGAGAACTAAAATGGGTGAAGCCGCTGTAAAAGCAGCCGAATTTATCAAATACGAAGGTGCCGGAACGGTAGAATTCTTGGTGGACAAACACCGAAACTTCTACTTCATGGAAATGAATACCCGTATCCAAGTAGAGCACCCTATTACGGAACAAGTTATTGATTACGATTTGATTCGTGAGCAGATATTGGTAGCGGCCGGTGTGCCAATTTCGGGTAAAAACTATTTACCGCAATTGCACTCTATTGAATGTCGTATCAACGCCGAAGATCCTTACAATGACTTCCGTCCTTCGCCGGGTAAAATTACCGTTTTACATGCGCCGGGTGGACACGGAGTGCGTTTGGATACACACGTTTACGCAGGGTATACGATCCCGCCGAATTATGACTCGATGATTGCCAAGTTGATTACAACCGCGCAAACCAGAGAAGAAGCCATCAACAAAATGAAACGCGCTTTGGATGAGTTTTACATTGAAGGTGTAAAAACGACCATTCCGTTCCACAGACAATTGATGGACGAGCCGGATTATGTTGCCGGAAATTATACTACGAAGTTTATGGAGAGTTTTAAAATGAACGATCCGGAATAGATAGAAAATGGAAGCCCAACTTGAGAGAGTTGGGTTTTTTGTTACATTTGTTTTAGTACGGATTTGTAATCCGCGCTATCAGGTTGCAAATCGACGCTATCAAATTTAAAGAAATACAAAATCAATTATAAATGAAACCGTATTATATCTTAAAAAATAATTTGGATGATAAAATCGTAGGAAAGGATTATCCTCAAGTTGATTGTTTAACCATGCACCAAGCTCATTTAATTACTTCATGGCATCTTTTTGATCCTAAGCCAAATCTTAAATTTGAATTGAAGAAAAGGGCTATCTTAACTGATGTGTTAAATGATATAACTATAGGTGGTGGTACAGGTTTTTTAATAACTAAAAAAACAAAAGAGATTCTTGAAAAATTTAATATAATGAGACATCAATATTTTAAATCCTTAGTGATTGATAAGAATAATGAATTGGAATATTATTGGTTGCATCTATCAGAACCCGATTTAACAAAATCATTAGATTACAAAAAAACCGTTTTCTATAGAACCGAATGGACTTTTAGGGAAGACCGAATCGAGTTAACTTCTTATGAACACTACCAAGATTTGAAAAGTAAAGACAAAGAAGCTTCATTTGGTGTAGAGATAGATAAGATTGCTTTATCAGAGTCTTTCGATAAAAATTTAGACCTATTTACTTTTTTGCCTTTTGATAATAACGTATATATTTCGGAAAGGTTAAAAGTAGCTATAGAAGAAAGTAATGTTACCGGGTTTAAAATAGAAAAAGCTCCTCATTTTATTTAGGTAGATTTTTATTAATACGACATGATTATTTGGATTTTCAAACCATGTCAAAACTAGTTTCCAAAAATTAAAACGGTTTATCCTCTAGCCCCGATTGCAGCTGGCTACCTTGTAGCGCGGAAAGCGGGAACACGGACGGCAAGAATGCCCAAACCAATCGCTCCTGATTAAAAAAACAAAGCCCAACTTTCTCAAGTTGGGCTTTTCTATAGTGTTCTCAATACAATTCCGATAAATCGGAATCACTCGAACTAACGAATCTTACGTTATAAAGTTTCTTTCAACCATTTGTAAAACTCACGTTGCCATACTAAGGCGTTTTGTGGTTTTAGCACCCAGTGGTTTTCTTCGGGGAAGAGCATGAAACGGCTTTTGATGCCTCGCAATTGTGCCGCTTGGAAAGCTTCTTGTCCTTGTCCGATAGGCACACGGTAGTCTTTTCCGCCTTGGATGATTAGGATAGGCGTGTTCCATTTGTCTACCATTTTAATTGGGTTGAATTCAGTATAGGCTTTTTGGGCATCGGCATTGTCTTTTTCCCAATAAGCGCCGCCGTGATCCCAGTTGTTGAAGAACACTTCTTCGGTGGTGCCATACATGCTTTCCAAATTGAAAACCCCGCAATGTGAAATAAACGTTTTAAAACGATTACCATGGATTCCGGCCAGGTAGAATACCGAATACCCGCCGTAGCTCGCTCCAACAGCGCCTAAACGTGCTCTGTCAACATAACTTTCGTTAGCCACGTCATCAATCGCCGAAAGGTAGTCATCCATTACTTGCCCGCCCCAATCTTTAGAGATTTGTTCGTTCCAAGCTTGTCCGTGACCATACATTCCGCGACGGTTTGGCGCCACGATTACATAGCCTTGTGAAGCCATCAAAGAGAAGTTCCAGCGGAAAGAATAGCTTTGCGTCAATGGTGATTGCGGTCCGCCTTGGCAGTATAAAAGTGTTGGGTATTTTTTGGTTTTATCAAAATTCGGAGGGAGAATTAGCCAAACCAACATTTTCTTACCATCAGTGGTGGTTACATAACGTCTTTCGTATTTGGGTAAAGCCAATTTGGCGTAGGTTTCGTCGTTGGTTTTGGTGAGTTGCAACCAGGTTTTTTTCTTGAAGTTATACGAATAGATTTCGGCCGCGTGGTTCATATCGGTGCGCGTTACGATGATATTATCGCCTGAGAAACCTACTAAATCATTCACGTCAAAATCACCTGAAGTAATTTGTCTAACCGTAACTGCAATTCGGGTTAAACCCGGGAAATTGACTTCGAATAAATGTTTGGCGCCATCAACCGCTGCGGTGAAATAGATTTTTTTACCATCGGCACTCCAAATGAAATTATCGACACTGCCGTCCCAATTGGCGGTTAGGTTCATATCGATGCCTTTGAAACGAACGATTAAATCGTTTTTATCGGCTTCGTAACCATCGCGTTTCATTTGCAACCAAGTTAAGTTTCCGGTTGGGGAAAACACCGGATTCATATCGTAACCCGGATTATTTTCGGTTAGGTTTTTGGTGGTTTTGGTTTCGAGATTGTATTCGTATAAATCGGTGTTGGTTGAAACGGCGTATGCTGTTCCTGCTTTCTTTTTGCAAACGTAAATGATGCTTTTGCTGTCCGGTGACCAAATGTAATCTTCATCGCCACCGAAAGGTTTTTGCGGACTGTCGTAAGGTTCGTTGGGCATGATGTCAATGCCTTTGGCTTTAGCTTTGTTTTCGGCGTAGAAAACGTGGTTGTGCGAACCGTTGTTCCAAGTATCCCAATGGCGGTAATCTAAACCGTTATAGACTTGGGCATCTGATTTGCTTAAATCGGAATAAATGTCTTTGCCTAATACATTTTCGGTTTTTACTTCTTGATTAGAAAGAATATATAAACCATCAGGAGAAACATTTTTGTCTGCCAATATTTCTTTGGTGTCAGCCACTTCTGTTGGTGTTCCGCCGGTTACCGGAATAGTATAAAATTTGGTATTCGATTTATTATCGGCTACGGATGGCGTCGCCACTTTATAGACTACCGATTTGCCGTCTTTAGAAAGGCCGAGCGAAGTTACTCTGCCGAGTTGCCACATGGTTTCGGGCGTCAATACTTGCTGCGCTGTTGCGTTTATGCTCATGGTACCGAGGATTATAAAAAAGATTTTTTTCATAGTGGTTTTTGTTTATTTAAAGGCTTAAAAATAGTAAATTATATCCATAAAAAAAGCCACCCTATATAGGATGGCTTTGTTGTAAAGGTTTAATTTAATATTATACCTTTTGTAATTTCAGGTAAACCACTTCCCCTAAATCATCGGTGTAAGCGATAATGGCTTCGGTATAAGTTAGAGACACTATCGTTAGCGATTTAGACTCTTCTTGTGTTGTTTCACCAACTTGAATGGTATAGTCTAATGTTACTATGGTTGAAAACCTATCGTAAGTGCCTTCAATTTTGTCGCTTACGCAAGGTTCTTCGGTAGTGTAATCGTTGCTTTCAAATGTAAAGTCGGAATTAAAAATATAATTGTCTTTACAATTTGAATTGTTCAAATAGTCTTGATACAAAATAACTCCTTGTGGAGATCTTGTCCCTTTCTGGATGATTTCCCAATTTCCGACCAAGTAATTTTGTTCTACAAAATCCTTTTCATCTTCGCCACAGGAAACAAAAGTCAGTGGTAGAAGAAATAATAAAGTGAGTAACTTTTTCATCTTATTGGGCATAAACTTCAATATTGTCAATTTGATAGGTCGATGTAATGTTATTAGTTCCTCCAACATAACGGAAAGAAATGTAAACATTTCCGGAATATGAAGATAAATCTACATTACCTGAACTGGTAAAGTTAGTTGGGAAACTGGCAGTTTGAGCAGCAAAAGTAGCATTCAATTGTACCCAAGTTGCAGCATTTACAGCGGCAACAGTTCCTGCGCCATTATAGTCAGTTGAAATCCATACGGTAACGGCTTCTCCATTAGCAAAACCAATTTTAGAGCCGAATCTTAAAAATTCACCTGTAGTGTTATCTAAGTTAATGGCCGGTGTAATTAATCGGGTATCTACATTATTTTCTGCCGGAGTAATTCCGAAAGGAGAAAACTGAGCGTATTTATTATTGCTGAAAATTCTGGCTTCCCATTTTTCGTTTCCTCCATTCATCGAAACGTTTGACCAACCTGGTAGAGCTACATTTTGACCATTACCTGTACTTGAAATACTTTCAAAATTTTCTGAGAAAATTGGCACTAATCTTGGTCCGGTAAGTTGGATGTCATCTTCTGTTCTTGCCAAAAATTGATAATCTGTACCAAATTTTGTTAAGATTCCTCTAACTTTACCTCTACCCTGAGCTACCGGTTTAGCAGCAAAATTGGCAAAACTACTGGTTCTGAAAATAACCGAATTCCCTTCAGAATCCGTTAAAAGATGGTTTGTTGCGCCTCCTAAATCATTGGCTGAATTATAGTAAGTACTTGTTATGGCTTGGTTAGAAAACTGAACGCCTTCAAGTTCAACTAAAGTATTGATATTAGCATCATTCAACAATTGCGGAATGGTTAACGTTCTTTTTAATTGATCTTCAGGAACAATAGTACAAGATTTATTAAGCGCAGTTCTGTATAAAGCCGGTGAAAGTCTTCCCACAGAAGGCGTATTAGAAGAACTAACAAAAATGCCTCCGATTCTTTTTCCTCCGTTACTTAAATCAGTGTACAAATCTTTCATTTTGATTAACACTTTTCTACCCGGTTCAAAAGAAATAAAAGTAGAAGTTACATCAACCGGAACACTAAAAGCTGATGGTTGCGGTTGTGTTTGGGTTGGTAAAGTTTGGAAAGAAATCGTTTTGAAAAAGTTTCCGCCTTTATCAGAAGAAACCACATAAGCTTCAATTACATCATCTTGTAAATACTGAGTAACTGTAGAGCTGGCACTGATTTCAGATACCTCTTTAGTTTTTTGTAATGTAGTTTCAATACAATCAACTTGAGGAGTATCATATTCATCATCATTAATACAACTTGATGAAAAACTTGCTACAAAAGCTAGCGCAAGGATTGGTTTTAAAAATGTTGTTTTCATATGGTAATTTTATTTTTTTTAGAAATTAATATAGAAGTTGAAAAAGTAGGATCTTCCGAAACCGTAAAAATAACGTGGCGCAAAGGCTGGTGTTCCGCTTGAGACATCTTGGTTTAATTCTCTGTAATTAGCGTTTCTGGCCTGCTCAAATCCTCCGGTTTTGTATTGTACATCAAAAATATTATTTAATGTAGCAAACAATCCTAAAGTTACCGGATTTTTACCGGATATTCTCCATGATTTACCACCGGTTAAATTTACAAGGGTATAAGGATCAAATTTTTCTTGTTTTAACAATTCATCCACGCGACTTTGGGTAGCTTCAGGAAATTGGAAACCATTAGCATCTGCAGGATTTCTTAAAAAGCTATTGGTTCTCAATACAGAAGACACATCTAAATAAGTGTCGGCTAAATAATTCACATTAGCACCAACCCACCAAAACTTAGGATCACGGTATTCTAGACCTAAAGCATAAGCTTGTTGAGGAATACCGGGTTGTCTGTAGTTTTTAAGTTTAGACTCACCCAAATTCACTAAAGTGGAAAGACCTCTTGCGGCTCTTGCATCATCATTTAAAGTAACATTGGGATTATTATTGTAAGTATACTGACCATAAGAAGCGGCAACAGTAGCCTTGATTGTAGAAGTAATTTGGTATTCTAAACCAAGTTCAGCACCAATGTTTAGTTTGTCTAATCCGGTTACAATCTCAGCCACAAAAGCATCTCCTCCATCACCATCATTATCTTCTAAAGCGCCTTCTGCGAAGAAGAATGAGGTTTCAGTAGCATCTTTAATGTTAGCGAAGAAACCTGTAAGTCTTGCTTTGAAAGTTGGTGTTTTAATTACGTAACTCATGTCAAGGTTAGATACCGTCTCGCTTTTCAAATTTCTGATTGGCGTATTGCTAAGTCTTGCATTGAAAAATACATTTCTCATTGAAGGAGCTTTAGACATGTACAATCCGTTAAAAGTTAAAAACTGTTTACCGGAGATTTTATAGGTCAAACCACCTTTAAATCCAAAATTGTCAAATTCAATTTTCTCACTTTTTCCAAATGAAGTAGTTGCATAGATTCCGTTTCTGTACAAGCCTTCTCTTTGGTATGTTTTTCTGCTGAAAGATTGTCCTAAATAAAAATCAATCTTTTTATAAGTAAATTTAAATTGAGAAAAGGCATCAATGTGATCAGCATACAATTTGTAATTATAACCGTATTTATCGCCAACTCCTATTTCTCTATTTGGATTATTTAAATCCGGTTGTTGTGCTGAACCTTCTTGGAAGGTATCAATATCTAAAAAAGAAGAACCTCCAAGTAAATCGGTCAATAATTGAAAATTACTGGAGCTCAAACGGCTGTAGCTAGCGCCTGCATTCATAACAATATTATCGGACAATTGCGAACTTAAGATACTGTTAGCCACAAATAATTTATCTTCCGTTCTGTCTTCATAAAGCACATAAGAACTTCTGGTTGGTTCTCTTCCGATTTCATTACCGTTTTCATCAATAATTGGAGTGGTGTTTGCTCTATACATAGCATTCCAATCAATCTGTCTTTGGGTTAAAAACGGCGCATCCATTGCTCCTATCAAGTTAGGGGTAAACACACCGCCTAAACCTCCCGGTAAATAGGCTGAACTCGGAACAGTTTCCGGGTCATTATTGTATAATGAAGAAAAATAGCTGGGTAAATTTTGGTAATAAGTAGGATCCGGATTAGCAGCATTCACAAAGTCTAATCTTGAGTTACCTATTTCGCCAAATTGATACATTACATTGGTGGTTAATTGTGTTTTATCACTCATTTTCCAGTAATGCGTTAACATATTAATAGGTTCTTCTATTTCTCTGTCGCGAGAATTTCTCTTTTTCCCATCTTGCCATCCCCAATATGAGTTGTATTTAATTCCGGCAATACTGGTAATTTCATCGGTATTTGAGGAGTTTCTCCCTCTTCTGTTTTGAGCATAAATACTAGTGAAGTTTAAACTGTGTTTGTCATTAAACTTCTTCTCAATACTGGCAAATACAGAATTTGCAGAATAATCCGTACCTTCAAAATAACCTTCTACAGCCCAACGTCTTGAAGCTGAAATTACAAAAGCCCAACCGTCTTTATTCATCCCTGAAGCATGGGTAGCCATAGCTCTCCAATTATAATTGGTTTGGGTTCCCGCATAAGAAATACGGGTTCCTTTTCTGTAAATTGAAGCTCTTGTATTGATTTCTTGTGTTCCTAAAATCCCTCCAAAAGTATAATCTGATGGAGCTGAACCCATGGTAAACTCTTGGTTTCTGGTGGCATCATTTAAACCACCCCAATTTCCCCATTGTGGTCTGTTATCTAATAACTTGTTCATGGAAACCCCATTAATCATAGTAGTTGAATATTCATTATCCAAACCTCTGATTCTAAAACGAGCCTGACCCCAATTGAAAGCCGCCGCCTGTTGGTATGTATCTCTGGAAGCTTGTAACAAACCGGCAGTGTTTTCAGAACCGCTGTTGTCATCTCCCAAGTCGTTTTCCAAAATGGTAATTAAGTTAATTTGTTGTTCAATTGTAATATCTTCTTCCAAAACTACAATTCCTAAATCTAACACTTTTCCGGCTTCTGTCTCAACAGTTAACAATTGGTCTTTGAATCCGGTGCTTTTAATTTGCAATAACTGACTACCGCTAGGCACTTCTTTAAATACAAAAACACCGGTAACGTCTGTCAATACAGTGAGACTGGTGTTTTGAATAGAAGCAACAACATTTTGTAATGGCCTTTGTGTTTTAGAATCTACTACTTTCCCTGTAATTCCGGCGGTAGTTTGCGCAAAACCAAAAAACACTTGCATTACAAATAAAGTACTAATAACAAGTTTTTTCATAAATAAAATAAAATTAATTTTTTCTTTAGCTAAGTCTTAATCAAAACTTAACAGCCGACAAATGTACATCTTTTAATAATATTATCTACTTTTGGCCCAAAGTTTGTAAAAAACTTGATATTAAATTAATACACCCTTTATGAGAATTAAAAGTTTAATTGCGCTTTTCTTTGCCTTATTCGCAATTTCGGCGGCTAATGCACAAGCAAAAAAGTATAATATTCACACCGTAGCCTTCTACAATTTTGAAAACTTGTTTGACACCATTAACGGTTCAAATAACGACGAAGAATGGCTTCCTAACGGAGCTCAAAATTGGACTCCTAAAAAATACAAGCAAAAATTACACAATTTAGCCAAAGTACTTTCCGAAATCGGAACCGGTGAAAATCCAAACAATTCTCCCACCTTAATCGGAGGTTGTGAAATCGAAAACAGAGGTGTTTTAGAAGATTTAGTCAAAGAACCGTTACTTATTAATAAAGACTATGGTATCGTTCATTTTGACTCACCCGATAAAAGAGGAATTGATGTAGCCCTTTTATACCAAAAGAAACACTTCAAACCCACCAGTTTTAAAAATATTCCTTTATTAATTTACAGAAGCCAAGAAGGAAAAACAGATAAAAAAGACAACGAAGAAACCACAGATGACAAAGCTGAAGCAGGAAAAGACGACCGAGTTTATACCCGTGACCAACTTTTAGTAACCGGTTTCCTTGATGGTGAAGAAGTAAGTATCATTGTCAACCACTGGCCTTCTCGCTCCGGAGGTGAAAAGAAAAGTGCTCCTTTCCGCGAAGCCGCAGGAAGATTGAACAGACAAATCATGGACTCCATTTTCAAAATCAACCCCAATGCCAAAATTATCACCATGGGTGACCTAAATGATGGTAGTTACAACAAAAGCGTAAAAGAAGGCATTGGCGCCAAACGAAAAAAAGAAGACGTAAAACAATTCGGCATCTACAACCCTTTTGAAGAAATGTTTTATAAAGGAAATGCCACGCTATTCTATCGTGATGCCGGAGACATCTTCGACCAAATTATGGTGTCAGAAGCTTTAATCAAGCCTGATTATTCGTCTTTCCGATACTGGAAAGCCGGAATTTTCAACAAACCTTATCTCATAACTACTACCGGACAATACAAAGGTTATCCGCTGCGTCACAGCATGACTGAAATAGGATACAGCGACCACTTCCCGGTTTATATCTATCTGATCAAAGAAGTAAAATAATTTTTTAAAAGTCTCGAGCCAATCGGGACTTTTTTATTTTATAACTTTACCTTTTATATTAAGAGGAGAATGTCCGGTGGACATTCGGTATTTTATTTTAATATATCGATAACTTTACAAGAAAAGCACTCATGGCTGTAGCAAAACCCTTCAACCTCAACCAATGGATAAATGACAACCGTCATTTGTTAAAACCGCCCGTTGGCAACAAAAATTTATACGTTGATTCAGGTGATTATATCGTAATGATTGTAGCCGGACCCAACGCCCGAAAAGATTACCACTACAACGAAACCGAAGAACTCTTCTACCAACTCGAAGGCGAAATTACCGTTTACATCCAAGAGGAAGGAGAAAAGAAAGCCATGAAACTCTCCGCCGGCGATATGTTTTTATTGCCCGCCAAAGTACCGCACTCACCATCGCGTACCGAAAACTCGATTGGATTGGTAGTAGAACGCAAACGAAACGGAAAAGACATACCCGACGGCTTACTATGGTTTTGCGACCATTGTAACCACAAACTTTACGAAGTTTATTTCGAGCTAAACGATATCGAAAAAGACTTTTTACAACATTTCAATCATTTTTACAATTCGGAAAAACTCAGAACCTGCGACAAATGTGGTACAGTAATGGAAGCCGATTCAAGATTTTCTTCAAAATAATTTTAAGGAGCTATTCCGGCTATCCACTATATCTTTTTATCCCGTTCAAAAAACGAGATAAAAAGGATGTCGTTCCTATCCGGGCTAATTTCAAAATAAACGATTACTTTTGCAATCACTAAAACAAACTAATATTACAATGTCAACAATTGCGCAACAATTCGGCATGACCGAAGCCTTAGAAATACTGGGCGTAAAAGCCATAAACGAAGGAACATCCACCGGAAATAACCATTTTTCAAACGGAGAAATCTTGGAAAGTTATTCTCCCGTAGACGGACAATTAATTGGAAAAGTAAAAACCACCACCGCAGCCGATTACGAAAAAGTAATGCAAACCGCCAGCGAAGCCTTCAAAACCTTTCGTTTAATGCCGGCGCCAAAACGAGGCGAAATCGTGCGTCAGTTTGGAGAAAAATTAAGAAAATATAAGGAACCACTTGGGAAATTGGTTTCCTATGAAATGGGTAAATCGTTACAAGAAGGTTACGGAGAAGTTCAGGAAATGATCGATATCTGTGACTTCGCCGTAGGTTTATCTCGCCAATTACACGGTTTAACCATGCACTCGGAACGTCCGGGTCACCGCATGTATGAACAATACCATCCGCTTGGAATCGTCGGGATTATTTCAGCGTTTAATTTTCCGGTAGCCGTTTGGTCTTGGAACACAGCTTTAGCTTGGATTTGCGGAGACGTTTGTGTTTGGAAACCCTCTGAAAAAACCCCTTTATGCGGAATCGCTTGTCAAAACATCATCGCCGAAGTATTGAAAGAAAACAATCTTCCGGAAGGAATTTCTTGTTTAATCAACGGTGATTACAAAGTCGGAGAAATGATGACGCATGACAAACGTGTGCCATTAGTTTCTGCTACCGGTTCAACCCGTATGGGTAAAATTGTAGCACAAGCTTGTGCGGCTCGTTTAGGGAATTCCCTTTTAGAATTAGGCGGAAACAACGCCATCATCGTAACGCCGGATGCCGATATCAAAATGACGGTTATCGGTGCGGTTTTCGGTGCGGTTGGAACAGCCGGACAACGTTGTACCTCAACCCGCAGATTAATCATACACGAAAGCATTTATGATAAAGTAAGAGACGCGATTGTTGGTGCTTATGGTCAGTTGAGAATTGGAAATCCATTAGACCAAAACAACCACGTTGGACCTCTAATCGACACCCATGCGGTTGAATTGTACAACAAAGCTTTGAAACAAGTAGTCGCCGAAGGCGGAAAAATCTTGGTAGACGGCGGTGTGCTTTCGGGCGAAGGTTACGAAAGCGGTTGCTACGTAAAACCGGCGATTGCCGAAGCTCAAAATCATTTTGAAATTGTACAACACGAAACTTTTGCTCCGGTGTTATACTTATTAAAATATTCAGGTGATGTTCATGATGCTATTGCTATTCAAAATGGTGTGGCACAAGGTTTATCTTCTGCGATTATGACCAACAATTTACGTGAAGCCGAAGCTTTCCTTTCGGTAGCAGGTTCTGATTGTGGAATTGCCAATGTAAACATCGGAACTTCAGGTGCTGAAATCGGTGGTGCTTTTGGTGGTGAAAAAGAAACCGGTGGCGGACGCGAATCAGGTTCTGATGCTTGGAAAGTGTATATGAGAAGACAAACCAATACTATCAACTATACGACTAGTTTGCCATTGGCGCAAGGCATTAAATTTGATTTGTAATTCATCTAACTGTTTTAAAAAGAGCGTTCTGATTTTATCGGGACGCTTTTTTAGTTTTATTCTAAATTAGTTTGAAAATTTTGACGGCTAACAAAAAGCACTATTTTTGCTGCGAATTTAAAAACGAAAACAATGCATTTTATTAAATCGACATACATACAGCTAGGAGATGGAAGTAATTTTCCATGTCGGGGTTTTGGGTTGGATAAAGTGTAATTAGCGATAAAACTAATTTCAATATAAATAGTAACCCGAAACTGAAAGTTCGGGTTTTTTTATGTCATCATGGAAAATATAAAAACAATTAACGCAAGAACATTACAAATGATTCTTAAACCAATTAAATTTTCAGAAACGGAAGTACTGCTTTAACAGCAGTATTGTATAGCATTATCATGCCCGATTCTGGATTCAGAATCGGGCTTTTTATTTATAAAAAACTCAAAAAATAATCAATGAATAACTAAACAACAAACTGAAACAAGCTCAGTTAAACCAATGAAATGAAAACAACGGTAACAACAATGATCAACAACTCCGCTACCAAGCCAAAATCTGCTTTTACGCAGTTGGTGGAGCGATTGTATGCAGAAAAGACAAACACTATCGGTAATCAAGGGACTTTGGCCTCTGTGATAGGTACTTGTTTTGCCTCAATGAGTCAAGTGCAACACACCTGGAAAAGAGCCGCTTTTCGCGATATGTTGTTGCATCTTGAAGCTCAAGGTTGTTATGCCTTGTTGAGAGATGAAGTTTACATTACTACTTTGGCTAACATCGCCGCTTTTGGCAACAAACTGGTACGCGAAATCGACACTTGGGAAAAAGAGTCTTTTGTGGCCGAAAACCAAATCAGTGCTTTAATCAAGCATTGCTTTGCGCGATATGAAGTGCCTGAGTTTTTGGAAAGTGTTTTCTATGGTGACCATAAAATACAAATGTTGTGGTATGTTCAATTGGGTCGAGGTGAAAGTGTTTTGAGTTTGAGTGGTTTCCCGGTAAAGTTTACCAAAAAAATGGCTCATGAGTTTAAAAAAGCACCAGCCAGTTATACTGTGGAACGAGCCATAAGATGGGCACAAACCAAAGGTTACGGCGCTACTGATTTGATGGCTGAGACCTTGGCTTGGAGTACTTTGTCCGAACATTTCGAAAATGAAGATTTTTGGATCACTGTAATCGCCTTTTTTGCTAAGTTCGAGGAATTGCCTTATGCTAAAGTACAAGAAGTTTTGTCTTATATCAAAGTACAATTTGAAGCCGACAAAACCTATGTTATGAAAGGCAGAACCTGGGAAGCTTTGGTAAAACAATCTGACGATTGGCATGCGGAATATTATAAAAGAATGCATGCCTTGAACAGAGCAGAATGGACAACCAGCCCTATAAAAGGTTTTAGAAAAAGTACCGTTGAAAATGAAAAAAACATTGAGTACTACATCATCGAATTGGTGAATTCTGAAGCTTTATATGAAGAAGGTTACGAAATGAGCCACTGTGTTGCTGAATATGAATATGAATGTATCGAAGGTAGAGCGGCTATCTTCTCCTTGAGAAAAAAAGTTGCCGAAGTGGTAGAAACTTTGGCTACGCTTGAAGTCGAATTGGCTATAAAAACCATTGTTCAGGCAAAAGCCAAATACAATGAAGCCATCTCAAAAGAAGCCCATGAGATAGTAACAGCATGGGCTACTATAGAAAAATTGACTTTAGGTTTTGATGAGTGCGGAGATTTCTATGCCGAAGAGCATGAAGTTCATTTCCCAGCTGAGGCACGAGCTGTTCAATACAATGCGCCACAAAATAACTATAGGGCGCAAAGAACAAACCATGGAGAAATCAACTGGAAATTTGTTCTTTTTGTAGTTTTCTTGGTCTTCAAAGCCTGTAGTGCTTTGAATAGATAAAAAAAGAGTCCCAATTTTCGGGACTCTTTTTGATTTTAAAAAAATAATTTACTTCGTTTTCTTCACATACTGCGTCAAAATCACTATGTGTTGTCCTTCGACTCTGCCTTCTATTTGTTCGGCGTTGTCCCAAACTACTTTAATATTGTGAACCGCTGCGCCTCGTTTTGCGGTAAAATTGGCGCCTTTTACATCCAAATCTTTAATTAACACCACAGAATCGCCATCAAATAATAGATTGCCATTGCTGTCTTTATGCACAATTTTTCCTTCTTCGTCTTCCCCTTCACCTGTGGCTTTCGCCCATTCTAATGCCTCTTCATCTAAATACATCATATCCAGCAAATCGTGGTTTTTTAATCGGGCTAACATGCGCCAAGAAACAATTTGCACCGGCAAATTTTCATTCCACATGCTGTCACTCAGACCGCGCCAATCGTTAGGATTGGTAGTATCAGGATTATCAATTTGGTCTTTTAAATTTTTGGTGATTAAAATACAGTTTTCAGGAACATCCTCGGTTTTGGGTGCTACCAAATACACTACTAAATTCTCTTCACTTCCGCTGATTTCACATTTCGAACCGCTTCTGTCTTTTAATCTTTTTTCTGTAACAATACTCATTAGGTTGGGCTTAAATTATTATAGGTTGAACGAGGCACCAATAGTAAACACAAATTGGTTGTTGTAGTTTTCAAATCCGTTTACATCGGTATCATATCTGGCTAAAGGCACATTGGCTTCGGCAAACATCCCGAATCCATTGGTAAAAAAGTATCTCGCACCAAGATGCCCACCAAAATTTCGCAAACCTAAATTCAATCCCGGATAAACATCCATTTTCGGATCTAATTTTAAAACGTTACCAATATTGGCATTGAAACGCACTTTCAAATCGGCTCTGTCTTCAAAACGAGGCTTAAAACCTGCTATTTCATTAGCATTGAGCATATAACCGGCCACAATTCCGAAAGACATATTTTCGCCCATTCCAAAATCTGCCGAAACACCAATTCCGGTTCCACCATCTTGAATGGTCATGCCTACTTGACCTTTAACATCTCCTTTACCTTTAAAAGCTTGAGCATTGACCAAACTTACCATAGCCAAAGCTATTATTGTGATTATTTTTCTCATAATAAATTAAATTAAAGTGCAAATATAAACCATTAGAAAGTACTATTTTGTAGAATTAATTTGAAATCAATTCCTGCCTTTTTCGTTAAAATACAATTCGTTTAAAGGTTCGCTTTGCCAAAATTCTTTTGTATTCACATCCATAATCGTCAACGGACCTTTAAATGCTGCACCGGTATCCACATTCCAAACACAAGCTTTTTGCACCGGAATGGTTTCTCCGATTCGCGTGACCGGTGTGTGACCAATGTAAACCTCTTCATATAAAGTCAGCCGTCTAGGATACAGCCAACTGTCTTTTGCAATGGTTTCATCCAACGACAAAGCAGTTTCCCAAAGCGTTCTGTCCCAATAAAATAATTTGGGGAAATATTCATAATTGATCCCATTCATATTGGTAAATCCGGCATGGATAAACAAGCGATTTTGGTCGTCGTGGTAATAATTCAGCAATGATTTCAAAAAACCGATATGCTGTTTTTTGGTAGCTTCGCTTACTTTTTCATAAGCCAAAATTGTAGCTTCGCCACCGTGTTTGAACCACATTTTTTCATCGAAATTCTTAGTGTTTCCTTCCAACCAATCCAACAACAATTCGTCATGATTACCTTTGATGAAAAAGCAATTTTGTTTTTGTTGCAAATCCATCAAATAGTCAATTACTTGTGGTGATTCGCTCCAACCATCTACATAATCGCCCAGAAAAATTAAAGTGTCTTCTTGGGTTACTTTGGCTCTTTCCATAATTTGATGCAGCGCTCTCAAACCCCCGTGAATATCGCCTATTACTAATATTCTACCCATTTGCTTGGTTGTATTTCATTTTTCTTAAAATGCGCATCGCTTCTTTGAAACTTAGATAAACATTGGCTTTCTTCTGTCCTTTTAAAAAAGGCTTGGCATCGATTAGTTTTTGTTTGGCTTCCTCAAAACCATTCAAATAACAAATCATCAAAGTAGAAGACAAAAACTCTAAATCTTTTTCTTCTCGCTCCGACAAAGTAATGCTTTTTTGCAATTTATTAATCAATGCTAAATTAGAATTATAAATGTGATGTAACATTTTTTTGTTGTATGCCGGCGGTTCAAAGAGCATTTTGGTTTCCATTTTGTAGTAGCCATTGTCAAAAAAATGAATCGTCAATTGTTCCAAAGGATAAAAACTAGTTTTATCGTTTAATCCAAGCGGTACGTGTTCAATAATCGTAAAACTGTGGTCGTCATACTGAATGGAAACCACATCCAATGCCGAATAAAACAGCTTTATTTGTTCATTAATGAGTTCAATATCAACTCTTGAAAGATAAGTGGTGTCTCTGATTTTTTTCGGAATACCGGCCCAACAAATCACAAACAATTCCTTGAAAACTCTGTATTTAGAAGGCATATCGCCGTGTCGCACATTCATAAAATCCATCACGCCATCTAAAGTGTGAGCAATACTGTTTCTCGAATTATTTTCTATTCGTATAACTGTTTCAATATTTTGTTTGGAATACGGAACCTTATCTTCGGTAGGCATCGAATTACTTCCGACTCTAATAAAAACGGTATTGGCCAAAATGGTATGAATGTTTTTCCTAAAAAAAGAAGTTTTATGCTTGGGTTTTATCGTAACCAAACCAACTACTTTGTCTTTGGGTAAATTGGGAAAAGGAACGTTTTCGTATTGAATCTTAGGCGGATTTTCCAAATAAGCATTGACCAAATTCTGAATCCGACTGTCGTCAAAAAAATCATCGCCCAGAATTTCATTGTCCTGATCTTCAACTCCAACCACGATATATGAATTGTTAGAAGGATTGGAATTAGACAAAGCACAAATGTGTTTTAAAAACTTGGCTTTCCCTTCTTTGGTGTGCAAATTTAACTGTCGCTTTTTGTCATAAAAACTACACTCATCGTTGTGAGCTAATAGGTTTTTGATAAGAAGACGTTTGTTGATCATAGTTAAGTACGATTTACAAAGTACGAAGTACAAAGTAAAACTACTTCAAACTTCGTACTTCAAACTTCGTATTTTTAAGGTACTTTATTCCCCATACTTTCGGTCCAAATGGCAAACCAATCTTCTTGTTCCAATGGCAACTCCGTGGCTTTCATTAAGGCTTGAATTCGGGCAACATTGACTGTTCCGGCAACGGGAATAACTTTCGCCGGATGTTTTAAAATCCACGCTAATAAAATCGTATCCGAACCAAAATGGTATTTCTTTACCAATTCGGCCAATAGTTTTTTCAAGCGTCTGGTTTGTTCAATATCTTCACGGAAAACCGTTCCCAATGGATTCCAACTCATCGGACGAATATTATGCAATTGCATATAATCAAAACTGCCGTCTAACATCGCTTCGTAATGTGTGGCTGAAAATTGGATTTGATTATAACTGATTTCCGTTTTTTGTCGAATCAATTCAGTTTGCCAAGCCGTGAAATTGGACAGTCCAAAATCGATAATCTTGCCTTCTTTTTTGAGCTTTTCAATGGCTTCCGCAATTTCATCAGCAACCATTAACGGACTAGGACGATGCAACAACAACACATCCAAATAATCGGTTTGGAGATTTTTCAATGAATTTTCAACCGACCAAATGATATAATCTTTGGAATAGTCGTAGTGTTTGATTTTGTTGTTTCTTCCATTCAAATGTTGGATGCCGCATTTTGAAATCAACTGAAAATTTTTTCTGTCTATTTTACTTTGGGCGAAAGCCTTGCCGAAATCAGCCTCTGTAGTGTAGTCACCATAAATATCGGCATGGTCAAAAGTGGTGATTTGGTTTTCGATACAAAGCTGTATCAAATGTTCCATCTCTGAAGTATTGAGTTTTTTATCCCAAATACCCCAATTCATGGTTCCGGCAATTATGGGTGAAAGTTTGGTCTGCATTTTTATCTTTTTTAAGTGATGTATTGAAACTATTTTTGGCTTTTTGTCCTTTGGAAAATTTTCTTATTTTGCCGCCGAAAATCAAGAAAACAGATTAGGTCTTAAAATTATAAAAAGAAAATCATAAATCATCCTTAAAATTGGGATGTTTTCTAAAGTTTTAACGCATTATTAACATCGCCTAACCTAATAAATTTTCACTTTTGAAATGTTAAAATTATAACGAACACACACTAGAATAAACCAATCACTATGGAAGAAAATGGTACTGCTTTAGATATCAGAGCAATTAATGCAAAAATAGAACATGAAAGTGCTTTTATCGAATTGTTGACAATGGAAATCAATAAAGTCATTGTAGGTCAAAAGCACATGGTAGAGCGATTGTTAATTGGTCTTTTAGGACAAGGGCATATTCTTTTGGAAGGTGTACCGGGTTTGGCCAAAACCTTAGCCATCAATACCTTGTCACAAGCGGTTCACGGTAGTTTCAGCCGTATTCAGTTTACACCCGATTTATTACCGGCCGACGTCATTGGAACCATGATTTACAATATTAAAGCCAATGATTTTTCTATAAAAAAAGGACCGATTTTTGCCAACTTCGTGTTAGCCGATGAGATTAACCGTGCGCCGGCCAAGGTACAATCGGCTCTTTTAGAAGCGATGCAGGAAAAACAAGTAACGATTGGCGATACGACTTTCAAATTAGACAAGCCGTTTTTAGTTTTAGCTACCCAAAATCCAATCGAACAGGAAGGAACTTATCCGTTACCGGAAGCACAAGTCGATCGTTTTATGCTAAAAACCGTTATCGATTACCCAAAAATTGAAGAAGAACGAATGGTCATTCGTCAAAACCTAAAAGGGGCTTATGAAAAAGTAAACCAAGTGGTTTCGGTGGAACAAATTTTACGTGCCCAAGAAGCGGTCCGTGAAGTGTACATGGACGAGAAAATCGAAAAATACATTTTAGATATCATCTTTGCTACCCGAACTCCTGAAAAATACAAACTGGAAAGTCTAAAACCACTTATAGGGTTCGGTGCTTCGCCTCGTGGAAGCATCAACTTGGCGACTGCTGCCAAATGTTACGCTTTCATCAAGCGTCGCGGTTACGTAATTCCGGAAGATGTTCGCGCGGTTGTACACGATGTATTGCGCCACAGAATAGGGGTTACTTATGAAGCCGAAGCTGAAAACATTACTTCCGTTGACATCATCAACAAAATTGTGAACGAAATTGAAGTGCCTTAAAATTAGCTTTTAGCAATTAGCTTTTAGCAGTCAGCACCATACTGAACGCTAATGGCTGAACGCTAATAGCTGAACGTTAAAAAATGGAAACCAAAGACCTTCTCAAAAAAGTTCGTAAAATCGAAATCAAAACCCGAAGATTGAGTGATCATATCTTCTCGGGCGAATACCACACGTCATTCAAAGGGCGCGGTATGACGTTTTCGGAAGTGCGTCAGTACCAATTTGGCGATGATATTCGTGCCATCGATTGGAATGTGACCGCGCGTTACAACGAACCGTATGTCAAAGTTTTTGAGGAAGAACGCGAATTGACCATGATGTTGATGGTAGACATTTCGGGTTCGGAAAGTTTTGGAACCAAAAACCAACTGAAAAGTGAAATCGTAACCGAAATTGCAGCCACCATGGCGTTTTCTGCGACGCAAAACAACGATAAAATAGGTTTGATTTTATTCTCAGACCAAATCGAATTGTACATTCCGCCCAAAAAAGGAAAATCACACGTATTGCGTATCATTCGTGAGCTGATTGAATTCCAACCAAAAAGCAAACGAACCGATTTGTCGCAAGCTTTGAAGTTTTTATCAAGCACACAGAAGAAAAAAGCAATTGTTTTTGTGATTTCAGATTTTATGGTCGAAGACGATTACGAAAAAACACTTAAAATTGCTGGAAAGAAACACGATATCACGGGCGTCAGAGTTTACGACATTCGCGAAGAAAAAATGCCGAATATTGGTATGGTGGAAATGGAAGATGCTGAAACCGGAGAAGTTTTGGTAGTCAATACCGGTTCAAAAAAAGCACGTTTGAGCTACGAAAAACAATACCAAGACAAAGTAAATTATTTTAAAGATATTTTCTCCAAATGTGGCTCTGGAACCGTGAATACGCGAGTGGATGAAAGTTATGTAACCAAATTATTAGGCTATTTTAAATCGAGATAAGAAAAAATGAAAAGGAAGTTTGCACTGTTTTTAAGCTTATTATCGATGGTACTTTGGTCACAACCCAAGGTGACAACTGCTGTTAATACGAATAAAAACAAAATCGGCGCCGAGTTTAAACTTACCTTAAAAACCGATGTCGATACTTTGTCCAAAGTAAAATTCCCGGAAAGTAAATTTTTTGGTGCTTTGGAAGTGATTCAATCCTATAAAATTGACACGGTAAAAAAAGGCGCTCGCTACGAGTTAATCAAAAAATACGGTCTAACAAAATTTGATTCCGGAACCTATACCATCCCAAAAGTACCCGTTATCATCAACGGCAAAACGGTTTTTTCAGACAGTATTAAAGTGGTAGTGAATGATGTCAAGGTCGATACCTTAAAGCAAAAAATGTACGACATCAAAGACATCGTTAAGGTAGAAAGTCCGATGGGCACTTGGTGGATTTACGTTTTGATTGCTTTGCTGATTGCCATTGCCGGATTTTTGGTTTACCGATTCATCAAAAAAATTCAAACCAAAGAAAAAGTCGAAGTGATTGTGTTCAAAACACCAATCGAAAAAGCCACAACACTTTTACAACAATTAGAAAGTAAAGGGCTTTGGCAAAAAGGAGAAATCAAAAACTATTACTCGGAACTAACTGATATTGCGCGTAATTATATTGAAGAAGAAATTCACATTCCGGCTATGGAAAGTACGACTTCGGAACTTATTGAAGGATTGCGAAAAGCCGCCAAACAAAAGAAACTAAAGCTTTCCAATGAAACGGTTGAAAACCTCGAGAAAGTATTGCAACAAGCCGATTTGGTCAAGTTTGCCAAAGTAAAACCGCTTGATTTTGAAATTGAAGAAGATAAAAAACGCATCTCCAATTCGATAGTAACCATTCACAAATCGATTCCGGAAGTAGTTGAAGAAGATGATGAATTGGCGCTTTGGAACGAACAACAAAAAGAATTGGCCCGTTTGCAAAAGCTCAAAAAACAAAAACGCGTCAGAATCATTACGACCATAGGAATCGTAATAGGAATGATACTGATTGCTCTTGGTGGCTTAATTTATTTCAAAGGATTTGATTATGTCAAAGACAATCTGATTGGTCATCCGACTAAAGATTTGGTAGAAGGCGAATGGGTTTATAGCGATTACGGAAATCCGGCAGTGAAGCTTGAGACTCCAAAAGTCTTGAAACGCATTGATGTTACTAAAGGGCTTACCCAAAAAGCTACGGATATGGTTAAGGAGATGAACACCTTTACTTACGGTAGCATGATTGACAATTTTTATATTGTGGTAAGTACAACCGAATTCAAGCAGGAAATACCAACTCCTGATTTAGACAAAGTGGCTGAGGAATCATTAAGAGCTTTAGAAAAACAAGGTGCCACCAATATTATTGTCAAAACAGATGATTTTGATACCCAAAAAGGCATTTCGGGCAGAAGAGCCTACGGAACAATGACTTTTGTTGACAAAATCAATGACAAATCAACCAAATTGTATTACGAAGTATTGATTTTCGCGCAAAGTCAAGGTTTCCAACAAATCATGATTATGCATGAAGAAGGCGATAAATATGGCAAACAAGTTACCGAAAGAGTTTTAAATTCGGTTGAATTACAAACACCGGCACAGTAATGAAAGAAGTGAGTTTTTTAAATCCTGAATTTTTCTGGTTGTTTTTATTACTTCCGGCAGCCATCGCTTGGCAGTTTTGGAAAAGAAAACAATCAGTCACATTAAAGATCAGTTCGGTCAGAGGTTTTAAAGCTGAAAAATCATTATTGGCTAAACTCAAACCATATTTGTTTGTATTGCGATTATTGGCATTGAGTTCTTTGATTATTGCGATGGCACGACCACGAAAAGTAGACATCAGCAGCCAAACCAAATCGACCAAAGGCGTTGATATTGTCATGGCGATTGACGTTTCCGGAAGTATGTTGGCCAAAGATTTAAAGCCCAACCGAATGGAAGCTTTGAAAAAAGTAGCCGCTAATTTTGTCGATGGCAGACCCAATGACCGCATCGGAATTGTAGTTTATGCCGCCGAAGCTTACACCAAAACACCGGTCACCAGCGACAAAGGAATCGTTCAAGATGCTATTCGTGGAATTAGATACGATAATGTGTTACAAGACGGAACCGGAATAGGAATGGGATTGACCACCGCAGTGAATCGTTTGAAAGACAGTAAAGCCAAAAGCAAAGTGATTATTCTCTTAACGGATGGTGTTAATAATTCCGGATTTATTGAACCCGAAACCGCTTCGCAAATTGCCAAAGAATACGGAATCAAAGTATACACGGTCGGAATCGGAACCAATGGCGATGCGATGTCGCCTTATGCTTATGCGCCCAACGGCGGATTTTTGTTCCGAATGATGCCGGTAGAAATTGATGTTGACTTGTTGCAAACCATTGCTAAAAATACCGGTGGAAAGTATTTCAGAGCCAACAACAACAGTAAATTGGAATCCATTTATAACGAAATCAATAAACTGGAAACCACCGAAATTCAAGAGTTGAAATTTTACGATTACGACGAAAAATTCAGACCTTTTGTTTGGATTGCCGGCATCTTGCTCTTGTTAGAATTCGGATTGCGAAATACCGTTTATAGAAGTTTTATATAATTACGAATTAAAAGAATATCATGTCAAAAAATTTAATTCATAATTTAAAATTCATAATTCACAATTGAATATGTACGAGTTAGAAGAAAAAGGATATTTGTATTTCTTGATTGCCATTCCGGTATTGGCGATGCTTTTCTTGTATGTACAATATTGGAAAAGAAAAAAACAACGCGAATTTGGCGATACGGATTTGCTCAAAAAATTGAGTCCGGAGAAATCTGTTTTCAAACCGATTTTGAAATTGGTGGTGTTTCTTTTGGCTTTAACTTGTTTGATTATTGGTTTAGTCAATCCAAAAATGGGAACCAAATTAGAAACCGTAAAAAGAGAAGGTATCGATATTGTTTTCGCCATCGACGTTTCTAAAAGTATGTTGGCCGAAGACGTAGCGCCAAGCCGATTAGAGAAAAGCAAACAACTGGTTTCCCAAATCATCAACAACTTAGGTAGTGACCGTATAGGAATTGTAGCTTACTCCGGCAGTGCTTTCCCGGTTTTACCGATTACAACCGATTACAGTGTGGCAAAAATGTTCCTGCAAGGCATGAATCCCGGTATTATTTCGGCCCAAGGAACTTCGATTGACCAAGCGATTAATTTGGCCACAACATTCATTGACAAAAAAGACAAAACCAACAAACTTTTAATCATCATCAGCGATGGTGAAGACCATTCCGAAGCTTCTTTGGATGCTGCAGAAGAAGCTAAAAAATTAGGTTTAAAAATCATTACTATTGGTGTCGGAAGTGAAAAAGGCGGACCCATTCCGTTGAAACGAAATGGTGTCGTGCAAAGTTTTCAAAGAGACCAAAATGACGAAGTAGTAATCACCAAAAGAAATCCTGAGGTTTTAAAACAAATTGCCAAAGCAACCGGTGGCGGTTATGTCGATGGCAATTCAACCAAAACTGTTTTAGATTATGTGAAAAATGCTTTAGACAATATCCAAAGAACCGAGTTTGAAAGTACCCAAATGTCGGATTTCAAATCGCAGTTCCAATGGTTTTTGGGTTTTGGATTTTTCCTTTTGTTTTTGGATGTTTTCCTGTTAGAGAAAAAAACCAAATGGGTTGAGAAGATGAATTTATTTAATGAAAAAGAATAAATGAAAAAAATAGTTCTCTATAGTTTACTCCTGATTTCCTTTTTGGCGAAAGCCCAAAAGAAGGAAAAAGACAGTAATTTGCCCAAAGGAAACGAAGCATTTCTCGAAAAAAAGTATGCCGATGCCGAAGCGGAATACCGAGTATCAACATCCAAATACCCCAAAAAAGCTATTGCCCCTTACAACTTGGGCAATGCCGTTTACCGTCAAAATCATAACGAAGAAGCCAAATATCATTATGCCAAAGCTTTAAAAAATGCCAAAACTAAAACCGAAAAGCACTTGGCTTATCACAATATCGGTAACACTTTGATGAAGAATAAAGATTATTCCGGCGCAGTTCAAGCTTATGAAAATGCTTTGAGAAACAATCCGGCTGATGAACAAACCCGTTACAACTATGCTTTGGCCAAAAAATTTCTAAAAGACAATCCGCCTAAAAAAGACGACGACAAAAGCAAAGACAAGAAAAACCAGAAGGAAGACGAAAAGAAAAACAAAGACAAGGACAAAAAGGACGATAAAAACAAAGACCAAAACCAAGACCAAAAAGGTCAAAATGATAAAGACAAAAAAGACGGCAAAGACAAAAACCAAGGAAAACCGCAACCACAACCCGGTGGCGTATCAAAACAGCGCTTACAAAATTTACTGGATGCGGTGAACAACGAAGAGAAAAAGGTTCAAGATAAAGTCAACAAACAAAAAGTTCACGCCAATCCTAAAAAAACAGAGAAAGACTGGTAATCAATTTGAAAATGATTTAATTTGAAAATTTGAAAATGAAACCGAAGGTTCACAAACACAAAAAAATATCATCTGTGAGTAAACGGATTCTAATACTATTGCTGTTAATTACCAATGCACTAATGGCTCAAGTCCAGTTTGAAGCCAAAGTGAGTAAGAATACTTTGGGCATCAATGAAAGATTGCGCATTGAATTCACCATGAATGCTGATGGCGATAACTTTGTACCACCGGCTTTTGAATCCTCAGGTTTCAGAGTAGTTGGCGGTCCGAGTCAATCCGTTAGTCAGTCTTGGGTTAATGGTAAAAGTTCCTTCAACAAATCGTATATCTACATTTTATTGCCCACTCAAAAAGGGAATCTGACCATCAAACAAGCTTCCATAGAAATTAACGGACAGATATATAAAACTTCACCCGTAAAAATCAATGTGACCAATGCGGTACAATTGCCTAAAGATCCAAACGAAGCACCGGCAGTAACCGCGGATGAAAATATTTACTTGGTCGCCGATATTTCTAAAGTCAATCCCTACCTCAACGAGCCGATTACGGTGGTTTACAAATTGTACTTTAGCTACAATATAGGGATTTCCAATTGGCGCGAATTGAACAAACCCAAATACAATGATTTTTGGTCGCAAAATATCGATATCAAACAACTCAAAGCCGAAGACGGCATGTTCAAAGGCGAACGCTATCGCTATGTAGTTTTGAGAAAAACGGTACTTTACCCGCAAAAATCGGGCAGATTAGAAATTGAACCGCTTTCCTTGGATATTGATTGCCAGGTTCCTACTAACCGAAGAAATTTTTGGGGACAACCTTTGATGGTAGAAGACAGCAAACGCGTTTCAGCCGGAAGCAAAATCATCAACGTAAAACCATTGCCCGAAGCCGGAAAACCGGAAGATTTTTCGGGTGCTGTGGGTCAGTTTAATTTTAAAGTCAACCCTTCTAAAACAACGCTTAAAAACGGAGAATCACTTGAATTAACGGTAAGCGTAGTTGGAAAAGGAAACTTAAAACTATTCTCGTTACCAAAACCCGTTTTGCCTTCAGCCTTGGAAATGTATGATCCGGTACACGATGAAAATGTATCCACACCACTAACCGGAATGACAGGAAGAATAACCGACAAATACACTATCATTCCGCAATACAAAGGCAATTACCAAATCAAGCCAATTAAGTTTACGTATTTTGATTTGGCCTCAGGAAGATACAAAACCCTTTCGTCCCAACCTATAACCATTAATGTGATGGATGGACCAAGTGTGGCTTCGGGTGAAAAAACCAATGCCAATGAAGTCGCCAAAAATAAAGTAGAAGTCGCCAAAGCATTTGCCTTCAACAAGCAAAAAACGACTTTGAAATCAATGGAAAAAGAAGATTTCTTGGGTTCAGGATTGTTCTATTCTTTGGTGTTTTTACCTTTTTTAGCCATCCCATTATTGATTGTCGGCAAACGAAGAAAAGAAGCATCAGACAAGGATGTGGTTGGTAACAAAATCAAAAAATCAAATGCGTTGGCTAAGAAATATTTGGGCGATGCCAAAAAACATTTGGGGCAAAAAGAACCGTTTTATATAGCTTTGGAAAAAGCGTTACACAATTTCCTAAAAGCCAAATTGAACATAGAAACTTCGGATATGAGTAAAGAAAAAATAACCGAAATTCTAACCTCAAGAAATGCACAACCGGAAACCATTGCTGACTTTATAGCTTTAACCGAAAACTGTGAATTTGCCAGATATGCACCGTCTTCGGAAACAGCTATTCTGCAAGATTATGATAAGGCTGTGAGTATTATTTCAGCATTAGAAAAACAAATAAAATAAGTAGCAACATGAACAAAATACTCTTTATATTGCTATTCGTAACCCAAATCATTTGGTCACAATCAACTTTTGAAAAAGGCAATCAATACTATCAAAAAGAAAACTATCAAGCTGCCATAAACAGTTTTGAAAGCATACTAGAATCCGGAAAAGAATCGGCTGAAGTTTATTTTAATTTGGGCAATGCTTATTACAAATTGCATAAAGTTGCTCCGGCCATTTACAATTATGAAAAGGCGTTGTTATTAAATCCGAATGACGAAGAAATCAAAACCAACTTAGATTTCGCCCGAAAAATGACCATCGATGATATCAAAGTTATTCCGAAAGTCGGGTTCCAAAAACTGATTTCCGATTTTACTTCGAAATATTATTATGATACTTGGGCATGGATAGCAGTAACTTTTGCATTTTTGTTTTTAGCTTTTTTTGCAGGATATTATTTTTCGGAAAAAACCATCTTAAAACGCATTTTCTTTTTTGGAATGTTTGTTTGGTTGGCCGGAATCGGGCTTAGCGCAGCATCCGGATTTTATGAAAAAAACAGAATAGACAATGAAAAGCCTGCCATCATTTTTGCCGAATCTACTGCTTTAAAAAACGAACCCAAAGTGAACAGTCCGGATGCCACCGTGTTACACGAAGGAACCAAAGTTTACATCTTAGAAAGCATTGCCAACTGGAAAAAAGTAGAACTCACCGACGAAACTTCGGGTTGGATTGAGGATAGTGCGATTAAGGAAATTAAATAGTTATTATTTGAAGCCTGTTGGCATATTTTGATAAGCAATTAGCGCAAAAACAATATGTGTTATTAAAATAATTAAACCTGCCTTTTTGATGCTTTTTTTATTTTTATCCAATATTAAACCGTAAAGCGGATATTGAATCAACAATATCAAAATAACAAGAATATTAATTTCATCAAATAAATTTAAGATTAAGCACGGAAAAGGAAAAGTAAAAAACAATAACTCATAATAACCGTGACCACCACCAATTACCATAAAATTTATTACCAAGAGAAGTAGTCCAATTATCGTTAATCTTCCAGTCCATTTTAAATCTTTCATAACTGTTATTATAATTTAAATATCAAAGATAAAAGAAATACCAACTTCTTATCTTTGCAAACTAGTTTTGAATTAGCTTTTAATTCATAACTCATAATTCATAACTCAAAAAATGTCAAGAGACGAACAATTAAAACAACGCTGGGACAAAGTCGTGACCATTCTTTCCAATCAATTTGCCGAAGGAGATTTGCTCGACTTAGACGCCATTATATACTTAATCGGAGTACAAGAACTCGGAAAAGTGCACCAAACTTTTAAAAAAGACGAAAAACTCAACCTGATGCACATCGCCATCTGTCGTTTGCTCGAGCCTTATGGTTACTACGAATTTGACTATGTTGACAAAGAAGGTTGGCCTCATTACAATGTCAAAGAAGCATTACCGCCGTTAAAAGCAGGAGAACAATCGGTTTTGATGAAAGAAGCGATTGTGAACTATTTTCTGGAGAGAGAAGTTATTGATTAGTTGAAAAAACTCTAAACCTTAAACTCTAAACTCGCAACAAATCCCTAAATTTGCACCTTCAAAGTACGACCGATGATAGATAAGATTAAAGAACACATAGAAGAAGCTAAAGCCTTCAATACCAAAAACAAAGAAGCTTTAGAAAATTTCCGTATCAAATATTTGGGCAGCAAAGGCTTGTTGAAAGAGCTGTTTACCGAATTCAAAAATATCCCGAACGAACAGAAAAAAGACTTCGGACAAGTCATCAATACTCTGAAAGCTGTTGCGGAAGAAAAAGTAAAAGCCATACAGGAAGAATTGGAAAGCAAAGAAGAAGTCAAAGGTTTCTATGGCGATTTAACGCGTCCGGCAGAACCAATTACTATTGGCTCTCGCCATCCGATATCTATTGTAAAAAACCAAATCATTGATATTTTCTCTACCATCGGATTCAACGTTTCCGAAGGTCCGGAAATCGAAGACGATTGGCACAATTTCACCGCGTTGAACCTTCCGGAATACCATCCGGCGAGAGATATGCAAGACACCTTTTTCATCCAAACCAATCCCGATGTGTTGTTGAGAACGCACACTTCATCGGTTCAGGTGCGTTATATGGAAAACAACAAACCGCCTATCCGAACCATTTCCCCGGGAAGAGTTTTCAGAAATGAAGCCGTTTCTTCGCGTTCACACTGTATATTTCATCAGGTTGAAGGTTTATATATTGACAAAGATGTTTCGTTTGCCGACTTAAAGCAAACGCTTTTGTATTTCACCAAAGAAATGTTCGGCAAGTCGAAAATCCGTTTGAGACCAAGTTATTTCCCATTTACTGAGCCAAGCGCTGAAGTTGATATTTATTGGGGATTAAAAACAGAAACCGATTACCGCATTACCAAAGGAACCGGTTGGTTAGAAATCATGGGCTGCGGAATGGTTGACCCGAACGTTTTGAAAAACTGTGGTATTAACCCAGAAGAATACAATGGTTTCGCTTTTGGTATGGGAATCGAGCGCATCGCTATGTTATTGTACCAAATCGGCGACATCCGAATGTTCTATGAAAACGACGTTCGTTTCTTGGAGCAATTCAAGTCGAGTATATAAATAAAAGTCAAAAGGGATAAGGGAAAAGACACAAGAACTTTTACTTATCCCTTATCCCTAAAAAATGAAAGCAGACATCACCATCCCTAAAGTAGAAAACGTATTCCTGGCCGCCGTTCAGGAATGGAGCGATGACTTTATGGAAAAGGTTTGGTATGTGTATTTGATTAACGACTCCGACTTCGATTTAGACTCTGTAATGGTCGTTTCTAAAGCTTTTGGTACCATTGCCGGGGAAATGAAAAAAACATCGCTCTTGCGCCACGCATTTATGCAAGTGCCATCAGTTTCTGCTGTAAAAATAGAAATGGTGGAAAAAAGTGTTTTGGAACTCAACAACGAGTTTATGGTCACCTATTTTATCGGGAATACTTTGTACGACAAAAAATTCACTTTCCGCAAAAACATGATTAACGAACGCGCCACCGAAGAAGTGCCGATATTGTTTGTTAATGGTGTAATCGTTAGATAGGTATTATTTGCCTTGGCGCTTTATCTTTTCTCTCCAACCCATATAGCCTAAAAAGAAAATACCCATAGCTATAAAACTAGCGGCTCGAAAATAAAAATCTCCTGAAGAAAATTGTACGGCTAAAGGCTTTTCCTTAATCTCAAACAAAGTCATAAAGGCGGTCATAAATATTCCCCAAAACAAACCGTATTTCAATTGGTACTTCCAACGCTCGCTCATCTTAATCTAATTTTTCGGTTAGTTTTTTGAATACTTTTTTGGCTTCTTTGCCTTCGTATAAAACTTCATATACCGCATCAATAATTGGGGTTT
This sequence comes from Flavobacterium sp. IMCC34852, assembly GCF_030643905.1. Taxonomy (NCBI): domain Bacteria; kingdom Pseudomonadati; phylum Bacteroidota; class Flavobacteriia; order Flavobacteriales; family Flavobacteriaceae; genus Flavobacterium; species Flavobacterium rivulicola. The sequence goes on from NZ_CP121446.1 coordinate 483,407, forward strand.
TGGCCTTGTATTCTTGATTTAATTTATAAGCACTTTTTACGGCGTAATAGCCTTCGGCTACCATGCTCATCTCGTGCTGTGCTGCCTGTACCGTATAACCCTTGCCAATCATGTTACCAAACATACGGTTTCTGGAAAATACGGAATAACCGGTTACCAATAAATCGCCCAAATAAGCCGAGTTATTGATGTTTCGTTTCATCTTATGGACTTTGCGGATAAACTTTTTCATCTCGCGAATGGCATTGCTCATAATCACCGATTGAAAATTATCGCCATAACCTAAACCGTGGGCAATTCCGGCGGCAATCGCATAGATGTTTTTCAGCATCGCGGCATATTCAGTTCCAATGATATCATCGGATATTTTGGTTTTAATAAAATGACAGCTCAAGTTATTAGCCACTACTTTAGCTTTTTGGGGATCTGCACAGGCGATAGTCAAATAAGATAATCTTTCTAAAGCCACTTCTTCCGCATGACATGGACCGGTAATCACCCCAATATTATCATATGGAATTTTAAACTCTTTGTGAAAATGTTCCCCTACAATTAAAAACGTCTCCGGAACAATTCCTTTAATGGCAGAGAAAATCACTTTGTCTTTTAAATCAACGGTTAGTTTCTCCAATTCCTTACTAAGGAATGCCGAAGGAATAGCAAAAATTAAATAATCTGCGTAAGCAATCGCTTCATTAATATCGTTGGTCAATCTGAGTTTTTTGATATCAAACTCAACAGAACTTAAGTAATTAGGATTATGTCTTTCTGCTTTTAAATGGTCAATGGCAGATTGGCTTCGCATGTACCAGGCAATTTCGTCTAGATTAACACAAAGCATTTTAGCAATGGCTGTAGCCCAACTTCCGCCACCAATAACCGCAAATTTTGGAGATTCATTCATGAATAGTAACTTTTAGCAAGCCCAAAAATACTCAATTTTAAATGATAAAAGCGGAACTATTTCAATTAGAAAAACAAACAAATACTCAAAGCTATTGCCCGATAAATTATAATAAATAAATATTATTCTTACTAATAAACTATTTTTATGCCGTTTGTCGTTTTTTTTTGCGACTTACAGATGATGTTGCTAGATTAGTAGTCCCAAATCTTTAATAATATGAAAACAAAATTACTTTACCTTTTTGTTGGTGCCTTAGCACTGACATTTGCAGCCTGTGAAAACGAAAGCACCACAGAAGATCATCAATCAAAAAACGCTGGCAACACACCTACAACAGCAAACACGGTCGAGTTAACTCCGTGTACTGTTGCCGATCTTATGGCAGGTCAGAATTATGACTCCGGTGATTTAAGTGTCTACTTTGATTTAGATAATGTATATGTTGAATATACGACAACCGGTAATTGGTTTATTAGGAAATCGCATTTATATGTAGGCGATACCCAATTAATTCCCAGAAATAACAGCGGTAATCCAATTCCGGGTCAATTTCCTATAAACAACAATCATGCTAACGGAACGCAAACCATAACTTATACCATTCCTAAAACAAATTTACCCGAATGTTTTGCAATAGCTGCTCATGCCGAAGTATATCGCATGCAAAATGGTATGGTAGTACAAACAGAAACAGCTTGGGCTTCCGGTCAAAGATTTACGCCAAGAAATTGGGCTACGTTCTTTACTGTTTGCCAATCTGATTGCTTTGACATAGAAGATTATTATTTTGGCAATTAATCAAAAAAAATAAACTGTAAAAACCGTCCAATGGGCGGTTTTTTTTTGGCCTCATAAATACGACTGCAACTCAACTAAAATTTTAAGCCTATAAAAACAGCAAGAAAAAACATCCTTTTGTATTTATTCCTACTAAATTTTAAACAATCTGAATCTATAATCTTGTTAAAAAAAAGAGGTTAAAAAATTAATTATCGTATTATATTTCTTATTTTTATTGTTAATTTGTGCATTTCATCGATTATTTTGTGCTTTTTGTAGATAACTTTATACTTTAGCAGTCCCAAATCTACAAATTATGAAAACAAAAATTTTATCCCTATTTCTTGGTGTATTCACCATTACTTTGACTTCATGTGAAACTGAAAACAGTTCAGATCAAAGTACAGCTTCCAGACAAATTGCTCCGGTAGCCAACAGTGTTAATGTAAGCGAACTATCTCCATGCGCTTATACAGAGCTCATCGCCGATCAACGTTATGATGCCGGAGATATCAAAGTTTATTTTGATGCTACTAATGTTTACGTAGAATACCAAGCCAGCATCAGTTGGTTAATTAGAGAAACCCATTTATTCATAGGAAAACAGAATATGATTCCTTTGAATCGTTATGGTTCACCTAATCCGTCATTATTCCCAATCAGCGAAAGTTTTGAAGGTGGTACTGAAGCAGCTATCTACTCTTTACCAAGAGCAGGTTTGCCAAAATGCTTTACCATATCAGCTTTTGCAGTGGTAAATCGTCTTCAAAACGGTTCAGTGGTTCAAACAGAATCTGCTTGGTCAGAAGGTGTGCGTTTTAACCAAGAGAGCTGGGGAATGTTCTTTGACGTTTGTCAATCAGACTGTTCCAACTAATTAGAATTGATTAAATAATTATAAACCTTTAACTTTGTTTAAAAGCCTTCCAATCTCGGAAGGCTTTTTTATTAATAGCTCATTTCAACTATAGCCTTAACTTTTTCCAAAGTAACGTTTTGTTTTTCGCCTAACGCTTTCCAACCTCTTTCATCAAAACGATTGACAATAAAATCCGCTGTGTTTTCATAATTCGTTGTGTTTTCTGAGAGCTTGGTTTTCATACCCATTTGATGGAAAAAATCAACGGTTTTCTCAATGGCTTTCTCCGCTTTGTCTTCTACTGAATTGCCTGTGATATTCCAAACTCTTTCTCCATACTGCGCCAATTTCTCTTTTTTGGTTTCAAATAAAACGCGGTATAAATTGGGTCCAATAATAGCCAACGTTCTGGCGTGGTCGATTTCATACAAGGCCGTTAATTCGTGACCAATCATGTGCGTTACCCAATCACTCGGAACACCTTTTTGGATTAAACCGTTCAAGGCCATGGTGGCACACCACATATAATTGGAGGCCAACTTATAGTCGGAAGGATTTTCCACAACACTTGGCCCGATTTCAATTAAGGTTTGCAAAATGCTCTCTGCGAATCGGTCCTGTAATAAAGCATCATGCGGATAGGTTAAATATTGTTCCATCACGTGAGTAAAAGCATCGACAACTCCGTTTTGGATTTGCCTTTTAGGTAAAGATGCAATCACTGTTGGATCGCAAATAGAGAATTTCGGGAACAAAGCACTGCCTCCTAAAGTTAACTTTTCCTGAGTGGCTTCAATGGTAACCACAGCGCCCGAATTCATTTCACTTCCCGTAGCCGGCAAAGTCAATACTGTCCCGAAAGGAATCACTTTGGTTACATCAGTAAACAGTACTTTTTTCTTTAAAATCTCAATGGGATTGCCTTCATAATTAACTGCGCCCGATATGAATTTTACACCATCTATCACGCTTCCGCCACCAACGGCTAAAACAAAAGTAATCTTTTCTGCTCTGATGATTTCCACCGCTTTCATCAAGGTTTCAAATCTAGGATTGGGTTCGATTCCGCCAAATTCGATTACTTCAAAACCGTCTAAAGCGGCTTTTACCTGATCATAAACACCATTTTTAAAGATGCTGCCGCCGCCGTATGCCAGTAAAATTTTGGCCTCTTTCGGGACTAAAGTGGTTAATTTTTGTGTTTGTCCTTTCCCAAAAACGTATTGGGTAGGATTGTATAAATCGAAGTTTAACATGGTAATTTGTTTTAGTGGTACAAATTTACAAAAGCGTCAAACGAACAAGTGGTAAAACTATGTTAAGTTTACTTTCGGTAAAAGTTATTGTGGTCTAAATATTCCCAAACATTGTGAGGCAATAATGGGCGAATATTTTTTTTGTTTTTGATTCCTTCTCGAATAAACGTAGCCGAAATTTCAACTATCGGCGCATCGATTTTGTGAATTCTCGGATGGTTTTTTAAAGCTGAATTTTCGACTTCTTCCGAAACTCTGGGGTAAATATAAATATCGTGATGTTGTAAAATATACTCGTAGTTTTTCCACTTGTGAAAGGATTTCAAATTGTCTTCGCCCATGATTAAAGAGAACTCATGTTGCGGATATTTTTCCATCAAATGCGCTAAAGTATTTACGGTATAATTCGGTTGCGGCAATTTAAATTCGATGTCGGAAGGTTTGATTTTCGGATAGTCTTCGGTGGCCAATCTTACCAAATGCAACCGTTGATAATCATCTAACAAAGTGTTTTTCTGTTTCAACGGATTGTGTGGCGTTACTATCATCCAAATTTGCTCCAAATCCGAATGCTCGGCCATATGATTGGCAATAATCAAATGCCCAACATGGATAGGGTTAAAGGTGCCGAAATATAAACCAATTTTCATCTTTACAGGGATAAGGGATAAGGAATAAGGCATAAGAAACTTACTTATCCCTTTTCCCTAATCCCTTGTTGCTTATTTTACAAATTCTTTCACCAACTCATACGCTTCCGCTTTGGCGACATCCAAATCATAATTTTTGATGATGGTATCAAATTGTGGTGCAGTGGCTAATTCTACGTGGGCTTTGGCGATACGCATATTGATTTTTTCATCGCTTTCGGTAGAGCGCTCTTTTAAACGGCGTTTGAGCTCGTCAACACTGGGCGGTTTGACAAAAACTGCCAATGTTTCTTCGGGAAACTTGTGTTTGATACGCAATCCTCCGGCCACATCAATGTCGAAAATTACGTTTTTGCCTTTGGCCCAAATGCGTTCTACTTCACTTTTTAAAGTGCCGTAAAAATTATCGCGATACACTTCTTCCCATTCGATAAAATCCTCGGCTTTAATGTGTTTTTTGAAGTCTTCAATCGACATAAAATAGTAATCTTTGCCGTGTTCTTCCTGTCCTCTCGGTTCACGAGTTGCAGCCGAAATAGAGAATTCTAAGTTCAACTCCGGTTGCGCTAATAAATGTCTTACTATGGTGGTTTTCCCCGAACCGGATGGCGCTGAGAATACTAATAATTTTCCTTTGTTCATTGTTGTTAGCAGTTAGCTGTCAGCTTAGAGCTTAAAGCTTTTTATAATACATTTAAAACCTGTTCCTTAATCTTCTCCAACTCATCTTTCATCATCACGACCAATTTCTGCATTTCGGAATGGTTTGATTTTGAACCCATGGTGTTGATTTCTCTACCCATTTCCTGAGTGATGAAGCCTAATTTTCTTCCGTTGGCTTCGGTTCCGGCTAAGGTTTCTATGAAATAATTTAAGTGATTTTCCAAACGCACTTTCTCTTCGGTGATGTCGTATTTTTCGAGGTAAAAAATCAATTCTTGTTCGAAACGATTCTCGTCTACGTTTTCTTTTAATTCATCTAAAGCTGTTCTCAATCTTGTTTTAACCGTTTCCACTCTTTCGGCATCATAAGCAACCGCATTGTTCATCAACGTCATGATATTGGCAATGCGATGCAAAAACTCTTTTTCCAATGAAACGCCTTCGTCCTTGCGAAACTGAGCAATATTTTCCAAAGCTTCGTCAATCACGGTTTGAATTTGCTTCCATTCGTTTTCGTCAATTTCGTCGCGCTCGGTTTTCAAGGCATCGGGCATTCTGACGGCCATTTTCATCAATTCGGTCTCATCGGCATTTGGGATTACGGCTTTCATTTGGTTGATATATCCTTTGACAATCGGCACATTGATTTTAGAAGAAGTTTCTTCGCCGGTTACCTCAACATAGAGTGAAAAATCAATTTTTCCGCGTTCTAATCGTTGTGAAATTTGGTTGCGCAAACCGAGTTCCATTTCTCTGAAAACAGAAGGCATACGCGTGTTTAAATCCAAACCCTTGCTGTTTAGCGATTTGATTTCTACGGTAATTTTTTTGGTTGGTAATTGCAAAGTCGCTTTCCCAAAACCGGTCATCGATTGTATCATTCGTGTAATTTAATAGACTTCAAATATAAATAAAAGTAATTAGTAATTGGTGATTAGTAATCAGCATCTTCAACAAGAATAATCGCTAATCGTTAGTTGCTCTTTACTTTTTTGGTAACCAAATAAACGCCGACAAATATTAAACTTGCCGATACCAATTTAACCCAAGTCAGTTGATCTTTGCCTAAACTCATAGCGAAGATGGTTGCAAAAAGTGGTTGGAGATAAATAAAAACGGCTACGGTTGTCGGCTTCAATTCCCGCATGGAAACTAAGTTGAACAAGTAAGTAAAGAATGTGGTAAACACGATTACAAAACCAATTTCCCACAGGATTGTTACAGGAATGCTTTGCCATTGAATTTCCTGATATTCGCTCCAACCAAAAGGAATGACCATTAGTAAACCAAAAGTGTAAATCCATTTGACAAAGGTAAAAGCGTTGTATTTGTCCATTAGTTTTTTAACGATTATCAGGTAAAAACCATAGGAAACGGCGTTAATAAAAACAAGGAAATTACCCAAAGAAGCATTCGTAGCATTGCCCATTGATTTGCCATATAAAATGAGAAAAGCAGTTCCGAAAAGGCCGAGCAGAATCCCTATGATTTTCCGAATTTCCATACGCTCTTTCATGATGATGGCGGATAAAATCAGAACAATAATCGGTGTGGTTACCATAATCACTGCCGAAGAAATAGGCGAGGTATAACTCAATCCTTTGAAAAAGGTGAGCATGTTTAAAGCTACGCCAAAGAAAGCTGCCACAATAATTCTTGGAAAATCTTGTCGTTGGATTTTTTCTTTTGGACCAAAAAAAGAAACCAGCCAAAATAAAATCGTAGCTCCAAAAACCCTAAGCAAAATAAACCCGTATGGTTTTACGTAAGTTGGCATAACATCTTTAGCAATCGTAAACGATACCCCATAAATCAGCGAAACCATTGTTGCTGCCAATAAGGCCCAATCGCGCTTACTCATTCGACAAAAAATCTATGGCTTGTTGTACTACTTTTGGGCTGTTGCCCACAAATATTTTACCATTGGCAATGATTACCGGACGCGACAAAAACGTATAGTGTTCCAAAATGTATCTCTTGAAATCAACTTCCGAAAGCTTTTCCTCTTTTAAACCCATTTCTTTATAAAGCGTAGCTCTTTTGCTGAAAAGTGCTTCATAACTGCCCGCCATTTGTGCCATTTCATCGACTTGCTTTACCGTCATCGGTTCGGTTTTAATGTCTTGCAGTTGAAAAGAATCTAAATTGGGCAACGATTTTAAAATGCGTTGACACGTACTGCAGGTTTTGAGAAAGTATATTTTTCGCATGATTAAAAGATTAACTATTCGGTTCACAAAAATACGCGGTTATTGAATGGCAAATTCGTATTTTTATCAAAAAAAATTATGGACGCATCATTCAAAATCTGGGAAACCAACCGACAGTTATATCTCAAATTAATCAACAACTATTCTTTGGAACAACTAAACAAAATTCCTGAAGGATTCAGCAATAATTTGGTTTGGAATTTAGGCCATATCATTGTGGCGCAACAAGGTTTGGTTTACCGTCTTTCGGGATTGCCAATCAATGTTAGTGACGAAATGAATGAAAAGTACAGAAACGGTTCTAAACCAACAGGAACCACAACACAAGCCGAATTAGACGAGCTGAAAATGCTTCTTTTTTCACTTTTGGAACAAACCAAAGAAGATTTTGCGGCCGGAAAATTTGTTACTTACAATGAATATACAACCGGAACCGGATTTCATTTGGCCAATATAAAAGACGCTATAGAATTTAATAATTATCATGAAGGATTGCATTTTGGTTTTATGATGAATATTCGAAAATTTATATAAAATAAAACATCCCAAACATATTATTCGTTTGGGATGTTTTACACTTTAAGAAGCTACTGATTCTTCTTTTCCTTTTTCCATTCTGATGACATTATCAAAATTGAGTCGTATTAATTTTCTTTGATGCCAATACATTTTCAGTTTGAGTTTTGACAAATCGTAAATAATGATTACAATCAAGACTAAACTTACTAAATAGAACATTTTGAAGTTCAAATAAACATAAGTAAACCCGGCGGTGATCGCACCAATCAAATAGAAAGCGGTGATGTAAAGCAACAATTTGGCTCTTCCTTTTAAGGCTTCATTATTGCGGAATTCTTTTTTGGTAAACATCGAAAAAAGAATACCTAAATCAGTGGTTGTTCCGGTTAAATGGGTTGTTTTGACCGTGAAATTTGAAATGCTGGCGGTTAAACCGTTTTGTAAACCCATGGCGAAAAGCATAAGTGCTAACAATATTTCGGTTTCGGCCAAAGTTTCTTTATAAAAGTATTCTCCATAAAACCCAACCATCATCAAACAAATGATTTCCAAAATAAGCGGAATTGAATGCGCGATATAACTGTTCTTTTGATTGAGGTGAATGACAAATAAATTGGAAACAAAACTCCCCAAAAAGAACAAAAATATCCAGGAAAAAACGACTGCAATTTGGTACAAGTTTCCTTTGACAATTTCGGCGGCTAAAATGGCATAATGTCCTGTTACGTTAGAAGAAAAAGAAAAGAACAGCAACAGCGAGCCAATATTAACCATACCGGCAGAAAATGCGGATAATGTCCCTAGCTTTATATTGTCTGAGAGTGATCGGCTATTACTATATTTTCTGAGCATATTAATTTACTTTTTCAAATGTTAAACGGGCAATTCCTCGAGTATGAGCACTGGTATCAAAGTTTAAAATGAGTTTGTCATTTTCAAGTTCGGTCAGACTGTAATGTTCGATGTTGTTGTTGTCGTATTTTAATTCCAAAATATTTCCTCTTCCTTTAATATTCCAAGTAATTTCTTTGGTGTAATTCTCTCCTTTTAAAATGAGTTTCCCATTGGGACAAAAAATCCATTTTTCAGCTTTGTGAATTACCAAATCTTGTCCGGCTATATCTTTTATATAACTCGAATCATTGTCCTCACTCGCTTTGGAAGAAAAAGTTTTTATATCGGCTTTTTCATATTCCCAAGCCAATTCTTTCCATTCACCTTCTATAATCATCTCGGGACTTTTGGCCATACTGATGAGTGTTATAAAAAGAAAAATACCGAGACCAAAAAAGCTTAGGTATCTTATCCATATTTTCATAAAGCGATTTTTAAATTATCCCATAGAAATCTGATTCATAAAAACCTCTGCAATTTTTCCTTTTTCCGGAATGATGGTGTTGAACCCTGAGTCGATTTTGATTACTTGAACTGAGCATTTATCTATAAAACGCGACAAATCAAAACTATTTTTGTTGCTTAAAACCGATTTGTTATCTGTAGTGAAAATTTGTTCTACTTTATTGCCTTCCAAATAATTTTCGAACGCAGACAAATTGTAACCAGTGAATAAATCTATTCGCAATGAACTTATTTGAGAATCAAACTTGTTTTTTATTACTTCACAAGCTTCTTCAAATTCGGGATTGGTTAATGACTCAATCTGTTTGGCTTTAGAATAAAATAGCAAGTCTCTAATAGAATCGCTCAAACTAATACCGTGAACCAATAGGATATCAAAAGTTTGCATTCCTTGGTTATTTACTAAAATCGACTTTAAAACATTTAGTGAGTTTACGGTGAAATCTGTCGGAATTAAAATTGTTTTTCTCATAGCTTATAAATCTTTATTGTTTACAGATACAAAGCTAGAGGAGCGAAATTAGAGTGCTCTTAATTTCAGATTAGAATGTTATTAGAATTGGACAAATGAGATTAGAAAGAGATTAGAAAACCTTAATAATTCGTTAATTTATTGAAAAACTGTGTTATACGGCTTCGGGTTTCCAAGTTGGTATGGTGATTTGAACCGTTGTTCCTTGTTCTTGTACAGAGTTGACAAAAATTTTACCATTGTGCATTCTAAGGATGTTTCTGGTTAAGGGTAAACCAATGCCGTAGCCTTCATAATTTTTGGTATTAGAAGCTCTGAAAAACGGATCATAAATATATTGTATTTCGTCTTCGGGAATTCCTATTCCGGAATCATTAATCACAATATAAACGAAATCATCCGAAGCGCCTATAGAAACGGTTACGGTATTAAAATCAGAATATTTACATCCGTTACTAATGATGTTACTGAATGCCAAATGCAACAGTTGCGTATTTCCGTTTACCTTTAACTTCATTGGATTTTCGGGTAACAGTTCCATGTCGAGATAAATCTTATTCTTGCTGTTCATGCTTTCCAGATTTTCTTTCACATCCCATAAAAGCTGGTCGATTCTGACTTTATCAAATTTTTGAACTTTCCCGTTAAAACCTGTTTGGGCTAAGAACAATAGCGCTTTGGTTTTGTTGTCCAATTTTTCTGCTTCTTGTAAAATGATTTTCAGCGATTCTATGTAATCTTCGGCTTGTCTTGGCTTTGACAAAACCACATCGGTTTCGCCAATAATAGCCGTCAATGGCGTTCTCAACTCATGTGAAGCATTGCTGATAAAGTTGTTTTGGGTTTCAAATGACGTTTCAATCCTGTCTAACATATTGTTAAAAGTCATGGTCAATTGATTAAGCTCGTCGTTGGTATTGTTTTCGTTCAGTCGCAAATGCAAATTCTCAGAACTGATTTCTTTTACCTTTTCGGTGATGGCAGAAATTGGCTTGAAAATATTTTTAGAAAAGTAAAAAGCGATGTATAACAGAATTAATGAAGCAATTCCCATAGCAAACAAAAGTGTATTGATGAGATTTTTAGCCTGATTGATTTCGAAATAATTCTCTGCTGCTGTTATCACAATAAAATCACCTGCCTTTGATTTATAGCGAATGCCTTTGTATAAATATTGCTTAGTGACAAACTCTGCGCTTCCATTTTTAACAGCATCGCTAAAAAATCTTTGGCTTATGCCAACTTTCTTAGCTTCTGCCTTAATGTCTAATTTATCGTTAATTGGAATAAAAAAATCTTTTTCATGAGGTAGTTTTTCCGTGGCCTCATTATCCATTAACAAATTTTTACTAAGTGATTTGGCATCAATATTTTCTCGGGCCACTTTATTGGCTCTGGCTTCGAGTAATTTAAACAAATAGTTTTCGGAGTAACTCGAAACGGAATAATAGATAAACAAACTGAAAAGAAATATAACAACCAAAAATGGAATTAAAAACAACAACGCGGTTCTTGAGCTTCTCTTCATCTGCATAAACTTTGCTTTTTAAATATTATCACTTTCTCTCAATACATAACCCATTCCAATGATAGTATGAATGATTTTCTCTTCAGATTTGGCGTCTACTTTTTTTCGTAAATAATTGACATATACATCGACTACATTGGTGCCTAAATCATAATCAATTCCCCAAACCGCATCCAGAATATCCTGTCGCGACAATACTTTTTTCTTGTTCTTGATAAAAAACAACAGCAATTTGTATTCTGTAGAAGTTAAAGAGATTTCCTCGTTGGCACGAATCACTGTTTTAGTGTAATCATTGACCGTTAAGTCTCCAAAAAAATAGGTGTCTTTATCATTTACAGCCGTTTCAGAAGTTAATGATTTGCCTTTGGAGCGTCGGATAAGTGTTTTAATTCGGGCTACTAATTCGATAAACTTAAATGGTTTTACCAGATAATCATCCGCACCATTTTCCAATCCTAAAACTATATTTTCTGAAGTTCCTAAAGCAGTTAAAAAAAGTATGGGTACAAATTGGTTTTCAATTCTAATGGCTTTGCAGACCTCTAAACCGTTCATTTCGGGCAACATGATGTCCAAAATGATTAAATCAAAAGTATTGTCTAAGGCCAATTGTAAACCGGTCTTGCCATCAAAGGCAACACTAACTTCAAATCCTTCTTCTGACAGTCCTTTTTTAATAAATGAAACAACATGGGCTTCGTCTTCAACCAAAAGTATTTTTTTCATGAATAGTGTAAAAGATGTTTTCCGGAAAGTTGCTCTAAAAATTTAACATCATTGATCTTCGCAAATTAAAAAAAATCGCCCGAAGTTAATACCTTTGTAACCTAATTTTAACGCAAAATGAAATTCAACACCAAAGTCATACATGGCAATCAACACCATGAAGAAGTAACCGGAGCGGTAATGCCGCCGGTATTTCAAACCTCAACATACGCACAAGTTTCACCCGGAAAACCCGTTGGTGATTACGAATATTCTCGTGCGGCAAATCCAACCCGTCAAGCTTTAGAAGATGCCTTAGCCAGTATTGAAAATGGTGCACGCGGCTTAGCTTTCGCCTCAGGATTAGCGGCAACCGATTGCTTACTCCGTCTTTTCAAAGCCGGAGATGAAATCATTGCGATGGACGATTTATATGGTGGAACGTATCGTTTGTTTACCCGCTTGTACAACAACAGCGGTATTAAATTCCATTTTGTGGACATGAATGATATGGCTAAATTTCAGTCATTGATTAATGAAAATACGAAGTTGGTTTGGGTAGAAACGCCTACCAATCCGTTGATGAAATTGGCTGACATTGCCGAAATAGCAAAAGTCACTAAAAAACACGACATCCTTTTTGCGGTAGACAATACTTTTGCCACGCCTTATTTGCAAAAACCATTGGATTTAGGTGCTGATATCGTAATGCATTCGGCGACGAAATATTTAGGCGGACACAGTGATGTAATTGCCGGTGCTTTGATTATAAAAGATAAAGCTTTGGGCGATGAATTACATTTTAAACAATTTGCGACCGGCGGTACATTGGGTCCAATGGACAGTTTCTTGGTTTTACGCGGCATCAAAACCTTACATTTAAGAGTACAAAGACACTGTGAAAACGGAGAAAAAGTGGCCCAATTTTTAGCCAATCACCCTGAAGTAGACAAGGTATTTTATCCCGGATTGCCCGACCATCCTTTTCATGACATTGCCAAAAAACAAATGAGTGGCTTTGGCGGTATGGTTTCGTTTACTTTCAAATCAGGAAAAAAAGAAGATGCGATTTCATTTTTGGAAAAACTAAAAGTATTCACTTTGGCCGAATCCCTTGGCGGAGTTGAATCTTTGGCGAATCATCCTGCTTTAATGACACACGCTTCGATTCCGGAAGACAAACGAAAAGAAGTTGGGATTACTGACGATTTAGTACGTTTAAGCACCGGTGTGGAAGACATTGATGATTTGCTGGCTGATTTAGAACAAGCTTTTAGGTAAAGTAATTCAGAAATAATAAAAAGCCGGAAGAAAACTTCCGGCTTTTTTGTAAATTCTATCGAAAATAAATGTTTGTATTTATAAGAAAAATTATGTTTTTTTAATTATTATATGTATTTTATCGATTATTTATGTTGTTTTGGCGATTATTAAAATTCTTTATTTAAGTTTATACTACATAATTTAAAAACCAGCCCCATGAAAACAATTAACCTAAAAACCGCTTTTAAACTTTCCCTTTTGGCACTGATACTATGCAGCACAAAGGTTTTTTCATTCACAAAGATACCTAGTGAAGCGAGTTCTAAAGGGAGTGAGTCAAGAACTTGTTTTGTAAACAAAGCAACAAAGTCGTCAAAAACAGCTTCCAAAACTTACTCTACAACTTCTAAAGGCTATGCCATGCAATCTAAAGCAAAGAAATTTTTTAAAAAGTAACCTCTTAGCCTTGCTAAGATGAAAGCATTATTTAAAGTTTACAAAAAAAGTCCTGAATGCTCAGGACTTTTTTTATGCTATTTACCAAAAAATCAGAATCCGTAATTTACGCCTATTCCTATAACCTGACGGGTTTGAAATCCGGCAAAGGCATTATCGTCATAAATGGTTTGGAAGGCAAAATTGGTGGTCAAGTATTTGTTGACCTTCATTACAATATTTAAAGTATAATCGATATCAATATTATAAGGATCTTCCAGATAATTGGTATAAGAATTAAAAATGTTTTCGGCGGTTACATTTTCCATCAAATTGAATTTGTAATAAGCATTTACTGCAGCACCAAACTCATATCTTGAAGATTCTCCCATAGCCACCCCAAAAGCTGGACCAAGTTCTGTAAAATGAGGGTGAACCACAATCACTTTTGAAGTAGCAGGCGCGACATTTATTTTAAAATTATCGCTTTTCTTCCACATCATACCCGGTCCGAATTGGGTGTAAGCGGGTGAAAAGAAATGTGATATTTTAACCGTATTGTCGGCAGGATCAAATCCTGAGTCAAGTTGGGTTTTAAAATTAAAAAAGAAAGAATAGTACCATTCGCCTGATGCTTTTTTCCCTAATAAAGAATTGAATTCTATTCTGTCATCTGTTTTTTGAAGGTCTTGGTCTTTGATTTTGGTCAACCCATAATTAGCAAAAAACTTGTTGTCCCATGTCCAAGTATCACTTTTATAATTAAAATCATATTTTACGCCCATGTTTCCGGAAATACTGCTTTGTCCACCAGCTAACCAATTGTTAAAACTGGCTTGATTGGCCAAGAAAGTAAAAACGCCTTTCTTCTCCCAACCGTTGGGCTTTTCTTCTTGAATTTTAGCAATTGTTTCTTCCGTTTTCTTTAGTAATTCTTTTTCACTGACTTGAGAAAATATAGTGTTGGCAGATAAAAGTAACCACGTGGCTAATAAAACTCTTTTCATTTTTTTGAATGTTTTTTAAATTTCGATGCAAAGGTAAGAATACATTCGATTTAAACAAATCCTGATAAAAAGATAATTAACTGATTTTCAGCTATAAAGCTATTTTGCTTTTTTAAATAAAGGAACTGCGGAGCAAGCCTCACCATACATGATGCTTTTAGCAAAAGGTTGGAGTTTTTGTACTGCCATGATGTAAGCACTTTCAGGAACGGGTTTTTTAGAACAACCTTTGATGATGACCGGTTTGTCTTGGTATGGGGAATAATCAAGAGTTGGCAAAATCTCTTGATATAAAGCCGTATTCAAATCGTTTATGTTGCCCAATACTACTTTTTGAGCAAAAGGCGAAACATAAGTGGTTACCAAAATAGTAGCCCAAGCCGGCACTATCGCGTCAGTTGAACAATGAATGGCTACAAAATGATTTTGGTATTGTGTCCAGTCGTGGTTTTTCAAAGCTTCGCGAAAGTCTTTTTCTTTCAATAAAAAGCCTTCTAAAAGCCATTGAGAAATGTCTATTTGTGTCCGAATGCCGCTGGGATAATAATCTTCCAAATCGAACACTTCGAGGGCTGAGTTGGCTACTCTGTTGATGATTTCGTCCATGGTTTTAGTGTTCAGTGTTCAGTATTCAGTGTTCAGTAGCAAAAACTGCCTACTGCTACTTGCTTACTGAACCCAAATTTTTAAAGCATTCCGAGTTCTAACTTGGCTTCTTCACTCATTAAATCTTTGCTCCAAGGCGGATCAAAAGTAATCTCTACTTCACAAGACTTTACAGCCTCTATTTTGGTGATTTTTTCTTCTACTTCGCGTGGTAATGTTTCGGCTACGGGACAGTTAGGTGAAGTTAGTGTCATCAAAACTTTTACTTCGTTGTCTTCGTTAATCATTACGTCGTAGATTAAGCCTAATTCATAAATATCAACAGGAATTTCCGGGTCATAAATACCTTTGAGTACTTTGACTACATTTTCGCCTAAATTGATATCGTCTTTAAATTCTTCCATAGTTTTTTAATTTTTAGCATTAAATGCCAAAGCATACATTTTAAGTTTTTTAATCATAGAGACCAAACCGTTGGCTCTTGTTGGAGACAAATGTTCTTTAAGACCGATTTCGTCAATAAAATCGGTGTTGGCTTCTAAAATAGCCGAGGCTTTTTGATTAGAAAATACCCGAATCAGAATGGCTATAATGCCTTTGGTTAAAATCGCATCGCTATCGGCGGTGAAGACTACTTTATCGCCTAGTTGCTCGGCGTGAACCCAAACTTTCGATTGGCAACCGGTAATAATGTTGTCTTCCGTTTTGTATTGTTCTTCAATTAGCGGGAGTGATTTACCGAGCTCGATGATATATTCGTAGCGTTGCATCCAATCGTCGAACATGGAGAACTCGTCTACAATCTCGTCTTGTATTTCTTTTATGCTCATTCTTCTTTTTCTTTGGCCAAAGCTACTATTTTATTGACTAATTTTTCTATTTCTTTTGGTGGAAAACCGTGATCAAAATCGGTAGTTTCATAATTGTTATCTTGATAGCGTATTTTGAAATTCGCAATCGCAGCGCCATCATAAAAGCGCTTTTGGGTTGGGTCTTTTAGCTTTGGAATATCTTCTAAATTAATTTTGGCGAAAGCCGAAACCATTTCTTTCCAATCGGCATCCGAAATCTTAACTTCTACCGGTAAAGCGCCTTCGCTTCGGTCATTGAAAATCGTTGCTTTTTGATTAATAACGACAATCTTTTGGTAAAAACCACGCGTATTCGCCGTGTATTGAATGGTGGTGTTTGTCAAGTCGTTTTGTGCTTCATTGGTACAACTTTTTCCGAGGAAAATCGTTAGTAAAATCATGGTTATTGTTTTCATACTGTTGTTTTTTAGCCCGGATAGGAGCGACATCCTTTTTTAGTTGAAACTAAAAAAGATACAGCGGATAGCCGGAAATAGCTTCTTAAAATTTTAACTCAACATCATTTGGGCTTTCTTTACCGCTTCGACCATGGTGTCAATTTCTTCTTTGGTATTGTAAAAAGCGAAACTCGCTCTTATCGTTCCCGGAATTTGGAAGAAATCCATAATCGGCTGGGCGCAATGATGTCCGGTGCGCACCGCTATTCCTAACTTATCGATAATTGTGCCAATGTCGTACGGATGAATGCCGTTGATGTTAAACGAAATTACGGAAGTTTTTTCTTTTGCGGTACCGAAAATTTTCAACCCTTCGATTTCCAATAATTTTTCGGTAGCATATTCCAACAATTCATGTTCGTATTTGGCGATGTTGTCAAAACCAATTTCATTCAAATAATCAATAGCTGTTCCGAGTACGATTCCATCCGCAATATTGGGCGTACCGGCTTCGAACTTGTGTGGCAAGTCGGCATAAGTTGTTTTCTCAAATGTCACCGTCGCAATCATTTCACCGCCGCCTTGGTATGGTGGTAATTTGCGCAACCATTCTTCTTTTCCGTAAAGGATTCCGATTCCGGTTGGACCACAAATTTTATGCCCCGAAAACACATAAAAATCACAATTCAAAGCTTGAACATCGGGTTTTAAATGCGGTGTAGCTTGGGCACCATCGATTAAAATCGCCGCACCAACTTCATGCGCTTTATCAATCATTTCCTTGATGGGGTTAATCGTTCCCAAAGCATTTGAAATATGATTTACGGTTACGATTTTGGTTTTAGTCGAAAGCAATTTGTCGTATTCCGACATAATCAATTCGCCATTTTCATTCATCGGAATGACTTTCAAAGCCGCACCGGTTTTCTCACATAGCATTTGCCAAGGCACGATGTTGCTGTGGTGTTCTAAAGCAGAAACCATAACCTCATCACCGGGTTTTAAAAAGGCCGCAAAACCATTGGCAACCGCATTAATTCCATGAGTGGTTCCCGAAGTAAAAATCACTTCGTGCGCGTGTTTGGCATTGATATGATTTTGAATTTTTCCACGAGAAACTTCATACGCATCAGTAGCCAATTGGCTCAAAGTATGCACGCCGCGGTGAATGTTGGCATTAATTTCTTGGTAATATTTAGATATCGCGTCGATGACCACTTGTGGTTTTTGCGAAGTTGCGCCGTTATCAAAATAGACGAGTGGTTTGCCATTGACTTTTTGGGAAAGTATCGGAAAATCAGCTCTGATTTTTTGGATGTCTAACATGGTATTATTTAGAAAAATTCTAAATACAAAAGTAGAAAAATTGAAGTGGAAAAAACCACGAATTCACGAATATTTATGATTTGTTATGGGATTAATTTTGAACCACAAAAGAGACAAGAATTTTCAAAAGCCACTAAAGTTTTGCGCCTTGGTTTTCTTTGTTTCTTTTGTGGTTAACTCTTCTTCAAACAATGTTTTATTTTTATAAATTGCTTCAAAATTATTCTCCATGAAAAAATTTCTCAAAATCTTTGGCATTTTATTGTTGATAGTCTTTGTTTATCTGCGCATTGAAATTTATCCGCAACTCGATTTGATATCGGGTTTTTCGGCCAAGAGCGTGGCTTCGGGTCATTTTATTGATGGTCGAAGTTTGGAAACCATTCAAAAAGGCGACAATGACATTGACAAAGTGGATTGGGCCAGCAATGAAATTGATGAAAACGGAAAGTATGCCGTATCCAAAGTGTATGGTTTAAAAACCCGCAAAGCCATTTACCGTAAAGGTTTGGGTGCAACTTTAATCAACGATGATTTTGATGAAACTAAGCCATACAATGTTCCGAAACGAGTTTTTTTGAAGAACAATTTGCCTTATCCTTTTGGTAATAACAATCCTGTAGATACTGTTTTTGGTGATATTGATTATGCCAAATTGCAGAAAGCGGTAGAAGATGCTTTTGATAAAAAAGGCGAGAAAAACAAACGCACACGTTCGGTAGTAGTCTTGTATAAAAACAAATTAATTGCCGAAAAATATGCCGATGGATTCAACAAAGAATCTAAAATTTTGGGTTGGTCGATGACCAAAAGTTTAACGGCAACTTATTTCGGAATTCTAAAAAAACAAGGCAAAATCGACATCACTAAACCGGCTCCGATTGCGGAATGGAAAAACGATGAGCGTTCCAAAATCACCATTAATGATTTGTTGCACATGAATTCCGGCTTGGAATGGGAAGAAGATTATAACAAAATTTCCGATGTAACTAAAATGCTTTTTATTGCGGAAGACATGACCAAACCTCAAATTGATAAGCCTTTGGTGGGCAAACCAAACAATACTTGGAATTATTCTTCAGGAACGACCAATTTATTGTCCGGGATTTTGCGAAAACAATTCAAAACCCACCAAGAATACTTAGATTTTTGGTACAGCAGTTTGTTTGATAAAATCGGGATGAATTCCGCTTTAGTCGAAGTTGATATAAGTGGGAATTTTGTGGGTTCATCTTATGGTTGGGCCACAACGCGTGATTGGGCGAAGTTTGGTTTGCTTTATTTAAACGAAGGAAACTGGAATGGCGAACAAATTTTTGATCCGAGTTGGGCCAAATATGTTGCCACACCAACCAACGGTTCTAACGGACAATACGGTGGACAATTTTGGTTAAACGCCGGCGGAAAGTTCCCCGATGTACCAAAAGATATGTTTTACTGCAGCGGATATCAAGGACAAATGGTGGCTATTTTCCCTAGTCACGACTTGGTTGTGGTACGTATGGGATTGAGCGAAGAATTTGACTTTAACGGGTTGTTAAGTGGTATTGTTGGTAGTTTGAGAAAATAATTAACCGCAAAGTTCGCGAAGAAATACGCAAAGAGCGCAAAGTGTAAATACTTGCGCTCTTTATGATTTTATAATATTTTAGTGTTAACTACAAATCGAACCCTAAATTCACGCCCAATTTCGTAGCGATAATTTTGGTAATACGCTTTTTCAATTCCGGGATTTTGATGCTTTCAATCACTTCATTCGAGAAGGCGTACATC
Organism: Flavobacterium sp. IMCC34852; assembly: GCF_030643905.1. Taxonomy (NCBI): domain Bacteria; kingdom Pseudomonadati; phylum Bacteroidota; class Flavobacteriia; order Flavobacteriales; family Flavobacteriaceae; genus Flavobacterium; species Flavobacterium rivulicola. The sequence goes on from NZ_CP121446.1 coordinate 502,977, forward strand.
AATAAGGCCTTGGCTTCTTTCTTCGGAATACCGCGTTGTTGCATATAGAACATGGCGGTTTCGTCTAATTGTCCGATGGTACAACCGTGGGAACACTTTACGTCATCGGCAAAAATTTCCAATTGCGGTTTGGCATTGATGGTGGCTTTGTCGCCTAATAAGATGTTGTTGTTCTGTTGGAAAGCATCGGTTTTTTGCGCTTCTTTTTCCACGAAAATTTTTCCGTTGAAAACGCCTGTCGAACTGTCGGCCAAAATGGTTTTGTAGTTCTGGTGGCTTTCGCAATTGGGCGTCGCGTGATTTACTAAAGTGTAATGGTCAACGTGTTGCTTGTCGCCAATGATGGTAATGCCTTTTAAAGTCGAATCGATTCTTTCGCCAAAATGATAGAAATTCAGGTTATTTCTGGTGATGTTGCCACCAAAAGAAAACGTGTGTACCGAAACGCGACTTTCCTGTTTTTGGGAAATATAAGTGTTGTCAATCAGGTTGGCCGATTGCAAGTCGTTTTGAATTTTATAGTAATCCACGATAGCGCGTTTTTGAGCAAAAATCTCGGTTACCGAATTGGTAAGCACCGGGTTTTCGTTTAAACTTTGGTGTCTTTCTATGATTTGTACGTGGGCATTTTCGCCTACGATAACCAAATTTCTCGGTTGAACCATCAGAGCGCTTTCAACGCCTGTTGAGAAATAAATGATTTCGATGGGTTTTTCCACCACTTTGCTTTTCGGAATGTTGATGTAGGCGCCTTCATTGGCGAAAGCCGTGTTTAAACTGGTCAAACTTTCGTCTTTGCTGGCTATTTTGTTGAAATACTCATCAATAATCATTTTGTATTTTGGTTTGTTTAAAGCCGAAGACATTAAGCAAACATCCAAACCGTCATGCGTTGTTGCTGATAAAAAAGAAGAGAATTTTCCATCCACAAAAATCACTTTGTGTGTGTCGATTTCGTGCAAGAAGTATTTTTTTACCTCAGCAAATTCGATGGCATTGTCGTGTTTCGGGAATACCGAATAGTCATTTTTTAAGATGGCATTCAGCGAAGTATATTTCCAGGCTTCCTCTTTTTTGGAGGGGAAACCTTTGTTCTCAAAGTTTTTAATGGCAGAAGTGCGCACGTCGTGCAATTCCGAATGAACATCAATGTGTTCTTCGAAAGCCATAAAAGACGAGATTAATTTTTCTTTCAATTCCATTATGCTTCTTGCTCTTGTTTAATCCAATCGTATCCTTTTTCCTCAAGTTCAAGTGCTAATGAAGCGTCGCCTGATTTTACAATTTTTCCGTCCATTAAAACGTGAACGAAATCAGGAATGATATAGTCTAACAAACGTTGGTAATGCGTAATGACTAACACCGCGTTATTTTCGTTTTTCAATTTGTTTACGCCGTTGGCCACAATTCGAAGCGCATCGATATCCAAACCGGAATCGGTTTCGTCAAGGATGGCTAATTTGGGTTCCAACATGGCCATTTGGAAAATCTCGTTACGTTTCTTTTCACCACCCGAAAAACCTTCGTTTAGCGAGCGGGATAAGAACTTGCGGTCGATTTCTAATAATTCTGATTTCTCACGAATCAATTTCAACATTTCATTCGCCGGCATTTCCTCTTTTCCGTTGGCTTTGCGGCTTTCGTTGATGGCGGTTTTCATAAAATTCGTCACTGAAACACCCGGAATTTCTACCGGATATTGGAACGACAAGAAAACCCCTTTGTGAGCTCTTTCTTCGGGAGCTAATTCTGAAATATCTTCGCCTTCCAAAAGGATTTCGCCTTCGGTTACTTCGTAGTTTTCATTTCCGGCAATGATGGACGAAAGTGTACTTTTTCCGGCACCGTTTGGTCCCATAATCGCGTGTACTTCTCCGGCATTTACCGTTAGGTTGATTCCTTTTAAAATCTCTTTATCTTCAACACTTGCGTGTAAATTTGTTATTTGTAACATTTTGTAAATGTGTTTTATTCTGATTTATGATTATCCTACTGAACCTTCTAACGAAATTTCGAGTAATTTTTGAGCTTCTACGGCAAATTCCATCGGCAACTTGTTCAATACATCTTTACTGAAACCGTTTACGATTAACGCAATGGCTTTTTCGGTTGGGATTCCGCGTTGGTTGCAATAGAATACTTGATCTTCTCCGATTTTGGAAGTGGTGGCTTCGTGCTCGATTTTAGCCGAAGCATTTTTACTTTCGATATACGGAAAAGTATGCGCGCCGCAATTGTTACCCATTAACAGCGAGTCACATTGAGAGAAGTTGCGGGCGTTTTCTGCTCTGGCACCAATTTGCACCAAACCGCGATAACTATTTTGTGATTTTCCGGCGGAAATCCCTTTAGAAATGATAGTCGATTTGGTGTTTTTACCCAAATGAATCATCTTGGTTCCGGTATCGGCTTGTTGGAAATTATTGGTTACGGCAATCGAGTAAAATTCGCCAATAGAATTATCGCCTTTTAATACGCATGACGGATATTTCCACGTCACGGCAGAACCTGTCTCTACTTGTGTCCAAGAGATCTTAGCGTTTTTCTCGCACAAACCTCTTTTGGTTACAAAGTTGAAAACACCGCCTTTTCCTTCTTTGTTGCCGGGATACCAATTTTGAACCGTTGAATATTTGATTTCGGCTCCATCTAAAGCAATTAGTTCAACAACCGCTGCGTGCAATTGATTTTCGTCCCGACTTGGCGCAGTACAACCTTCGAGATAGGAAACATAACTGTCTTCATCGGCGATTAACAGCGTTCTTTCGAATTGTCCGGTTCCGGCTTGGTTGATACGGAAATAGGTGGATAATTCCATTGGGCAACGAACGCCTTTTGGAATGTAACAGAAACTTCCGTCTGAGAAAACCGCTGAATTTAAAGCAGCATAAAAATTATCTCTTTGTGGCACAACCGTTCCTAAATATTTTTGAACTAAATCCGGATATTCGCGAATTGCTTCGGAAATACTCATGAAAATAATGCCTTTTTCGGCTAAAGTCTTTTTGAAAGTGGTTGCTACAGAAACCGAATCGACTACAATATCCATAGCGATATTGTTCATTTTTTTCTGTTCGTCAAGGGAAATGCCCAACTTTTTGTACATCGCCAAAAGTTCGGGATCTATATCGTCTAGGGTTTTGTTCGGGTCAGCTTTTTTGGGTGCCGAATAATAAGAAATCGCTTGAAAATCGGGTTTTTCGTAATGTACGTTGGCCCATTCCGGTTCGGTCATTTCCTGCCAAGCGCGAAATGCTTCTATGCGCCAATCGGTCATCCATTGCGGCTCTTCTTTTTTCAAAGAAATAGCGCGAACGATATCTTCATTGAGCCCAATAGGAAACGTCTCCGATTCTAAATCAGTATAGAAACCGTATTCGTATTCTTTATTTTCGAGTTCGACTTTTAAATCGTCTTCGGTATATTTTGCCATTTTGTTAGTTAATTTTTAGAGCGAAAAACTTTCGCCACATCCACAAGTTCTGGATGCATTTGGATTATTGAATACAAATCCTTTTCCGTTCAATCCGCCGGAGAATTCTAAAACGGTTCCGGCCAAGTACAAAAACGATTTTTTTTCTACAGCAATTTTTACATGGTTGTCTTCAAAAACCTTGTCGTTTTCTCCCAGTTCTTTATCGAACTTCAATTCATACGACAAACCCGAGCAACCACCACTTTTTACGCCTACTCGTACGTAATCTTTGGTTGCGTCAAAACCGTCTTCCTGCATCATATCGATGATTTTTTTGCTGGCTGTATCAGAAACTTTAATCATGTTTATTTTGATTTTGTCTAAATAAAGGGCAAAGTTAACACAAATATCTTTTTTTACGGCATTTCAAAGCATTTTTATAACTAATTTAAGAATAGAAAAAAGTGATTTTGGGGAATTAAAAGCGACAGATTTTTAGTAATTTGCAAACCGTTTACAAGATTAACCGAAGAAAATTCAACAAATGAAGCTATATCCTATTGAAGCCGGAAATTTTAAACTCGATGGCGGTGCTATGTTTGGCGTAGTTCCTAAAACCATTTGGAACAAAACCAATCCCGCAGACGAGAACAATTTGATTGACATTGCAGCGAGATGCCTGCTAATTGAAGACGGAAATCGGCTGATTTTGATTGATACCGGGATGGGCAATAAACAATCGGAAAAGTTTTTTGGATATTATTCGCTTTGGGGAAGTCATTCATTGGATGGTTCTTTGGCCAAATATGGTTTTCATCGCGATGATGTAACCGATGTTTTCATGACGCATTTGCACTTTGACCATTGTGGCGGCAGTGTGAATTGGAACAAAGACAAAACCGGTTACGAAGTCGCTTTCAAAAATGCGAAATTCTGGACGAATGACAACCATTGGGAATGGGCAACCAAACCTAACGCAAGGGAAAAAGCCTCTTTTCTTTCGGAAAACATTTTGCCAATGCAGGAAAGCGGACAATTAAACTTTATCAAAAGACCTGAAGGCGATTTTGGCGTTTCAGAAGAAATGGGATTCGGGATTTTTTATGTTGATGGTCACACCGAAAAAATGATGATTCCGCATATCCAGTACAATGATAAGACCATTGTTTTCTGTGCCGATTTGATTCCAACAGCGGGACATTTGCCTTTGCCTTATGTAATGGGTTACGACACCCGACCACTTTTAACCATGCCTGAAAAATCTAAATTTCTGCATGCCGCAGTAGAAAACAATTACTATTTGTGGTTAGAACACGATGCGCATAACCAAATCATCACGGTAGAAAACACTGAAAGAGGCATTCGTTTGAAAAATGTTTTTAGCGTAGAAGAAATCGTTTAACTTAAAATGAATCTGTATGGAAAATTTGAATTCGGTAATATTTTATAACATTGAGGAAGCCATCAAAACCTACAGAATGTATGCTCAAAACCAACTGAAAATTAATCAACTGAAGATTACCATTGACCAATGGTTGGTTTTAAAATGCTTGAAAGAAAATCCAAAATCAACCCAAATTGAATTAGCGGAAAAGGTATTCAAAGACAATGCTTCCATCACCAGAATTATAGATTTGTTGGTTAAAGCCGATTTTTTACATCGGGAAATCAATCCCAAAGACCGCAGGAAAACAGTCCTAAAAATTACAACTTCGGGACAAAAAATTTTAGATGATGTTTATAAAATTGTGTTGAAAAATAGAGCAAAAGCCTTAGAAAATATAACGCCACAAGAAATTGAAATGGTCAGTACAGTTTTGAAAAAAATCAGCTTCAATTGTAAAAAATAATTCTTTCCAGCTTTACGTATAGTGTTACATGTAAAGAAGTTATTTCAAAATGACCGCATTTTTCCTTATTGTTAATTTTGAAAAAACCATGTTTTCTTTGGCCTAATTTCTTACTCTAAATATGGAATTGAATAATTCGAAAAAGAACAACTTTAATTCCTTTAAAAGCAGCATCCAAAAGGATAAATGATAGTAGAAGTTATTGAGAAATTCACTAAAATCAAAAGTGTTAATTAATTTAGTCAAAGTACTTTTATTATTTTTGATAAGATACAGGCGCACCAAAACCCTTTATTTGATTCATTAATCGATACTAAATTATTGTTAAGGCCTTTATTTTTTGGTGTAAAAGAAATTATTTTTACATCAGTATAAATATTAAATAATTAAAAATGAGAGTTTTAGCCTATTCGTTTGTGTTATTGACCACCCTGTCAATGACAGCGCAACAAGCAACACAAACGAAAACGTACAAAAAAAACGCTTTAACCGAACAACAACAACAACGTTGGAGCCATTTGGATCTTGAAAAAGATTCTATTCCGGGCATGAGTGTGGACAAAGCCTATGCTGAGCTTTTAAAAAAGAAAAAAGGTAAAAAAGTTATAGTCGGGGTAATAGACTCCGGTGTTGATATCAATCATCCCGATTTGAAAGCTGTAATTTGGACCAATAAAAAAGAAATTGCCAACAACGGCAAAGACGATGATAAAAACGGATATACCGATGATGTACATGGTTGGAATTTCTTGGGCAATTCTAATAATGAAACCCTGGAATTAGTTCGCTATTTAAGAAAAGGCGATGATGGTTCAGAAATGTATAAAAAAGCCCAAAAAGAATACGAAGCTGAATACCAAAAAGTTTTTCCTTACAAAGAAACAGTTGATTTGTTAGTTGAAGCTGATAAAACTATTCGCGAATATTTAAAAAAAGAAAATTACACGCTTGAAGAGCTTAAAAATGTAGCTTCTGTAAAGTATGATTTGTATAAAAGTAAAAAAATAATGTTGGCTTACGCCGAAGATACCGGTGCTAATTTCAGAGAAGAACTAGAAGAATTCAAAGACTACGTTTACGACAAGCTAAGCTATAATTTGAATAAAGAATTTGACGGAAGAAAACAAGTAGGAGACAATCCTGAAGACCTTAAGGATAAAAAATACGGAAACAATATTGTTTATTCTAAAGAAAGAAAAGACTCTTCACACGGAACCCATGTCGCCGGAATAATTGCTCAAAAAAGAAACAACGGAATTGGCGGAGACGGTGTTGCTGAAAATGTAGAGATAATGCCGATTAGAGCTGTGCCCAACGGTGATGAATATGACAAAGATATCGCATTAGCCATTCGCTATGCGGTTGACAATGGTGCCAAAGTAATCAACGGAAGTTTTGGCAAAGATTATTCTCCTCACAAAGAATGGGTTTGGGATGCCATGAAATATGCCGAAAGCAAAGATGTTTTAATTGTCTTAGCCGCAGGGAATGATGGTAAAGATGTTGATTTCGAACCCAATTATCCGGAAGATACCGCCGACAAAAAAAATGAATTGGTAAGTAATGTGATAAAAGTAGGTGCAATCAATTACAATTATGGTGAAAATATTGTGGCTGACTTCTCTAACTTTGGAAGCGATAATGTAGATGTATTTGCCCCGGGCGTAAAAGTGTATGCCACTGTTCCGGGAAATAGTTTTAAGTACCAACAAGGCACTTCAATGGCGTCTCCAAATGTTGCGGGAGTAGCAGCTTTGATTCGTTCTTATTATCCGAATTTAAAAGCCAATCAAGTCAAACAAATTATAATGCAATCGGGAATGCCTTTAGATTTTGAAGTGAATGTTGGAGAAAACAAAGAAAAAAGAGCATTCTCAAAAGCGAGTGTTTCGGGTAAAATTGTAAATGCTTACAACGCTCTAAAAATGGCTGAAGAATTATCAAAGGAAACACCAAAAGAACCAAAACTATAATTTTACAGGGAAGATAGAAACTTCCCTTTTCTTAGAAAACATGATTAAAAAACTTTTTTCTATTTCTGTTTTATTGTTTGCCACAATAGCCACCGCTCAATCTGAAGGATATTGGCAACAAAAAGTCGACTATAAAATGGAAATATCGATGGATGTCAAAACCTATCAATACAACGGCAAACAAGAATTACTGTACACTAATAATTCCCAAGATACTTTAAGACGCGTTTATTACCATCTGTACAATAATGCGTTCCAACCGGGAAGCGAAATGGATGCCAGAATCCAGTCTATTGCGGATCCTGATGCCAGAATGGTTGACAAAATCAAAACAGGCGATGATACCGAGATTAATGAAAGCAGAGTGGCCAAATTAAAACCGAATGAAATTGGTTTTCTGAGAATTTCAAATTTTAAACAAGATGGTCTTTCGGCTAAAACAAAGGAAGTCGGGACTATTTTAGAAGTCGATTTAATCCAACCGCTTTTCCCCGGAAAATCTACTTTACTCTCCTTAGATTTCAATGGGCAAGTTCCTACGCAAATTAGACGCTCAGGAAGAAATAATAAAGAAGGTGTTGAACTTTCTATGGCGCAATGGTATCCTAAAATGGCTGAATTTGATTTTGAAGGTTGGCATGCCGATCCATACATTAGCAGAGAGTTTCACGGTGTTTGGGGTAATTTTGATGTCAAAATCACCATCGATAAAAATTATGTTTTGGGCGGAACAGGTTATTTACAAAACGCCAATGAAATTGGTCACGGTTATCAAGATGACGGAATTACAGTCTCTGTTCCAAAGAAGCAAAAAACACTTACATGGCATTTTTTAGCTCCTAATGTACATGATTTTACTTGGGCAGCTGATAAAGAATACATCCATGATAAATTGATGACAGACGAAGGTGTACTGTTACATTTTCTTTATAAAAACAATCCGAAAATCATCGACACCTGGAAAAAAGCCCAGCCTTTCACCGCCAAAATCTTAACGTATTACAATAACTTGGTTGGAAAATATCCGTACCAACAATATTCTGTTATTCAAGGTGGCGACGGGGGAATGGAGTATGCCATGTGTACTTTAGTTTTGGGCGAAGGCGAATTAAACGGCTTTGTAGGTTTGATTGCCCACGAATTTGGTCATTCTTGGTTCCAACATGTTTTGGCCAACAATGAAAGCAAACACAGTTGGATGGACGAAGGTTTTACTTCTTTTATTGAAGATTCGGTGATGAATGAATTGGCCGCTAAAAAATCATCCAATCCTTATTCAGGTGCTTATAAAAGTTATGTTGATTTAGCCAACTCCGGAAAAGAACAACCCTTATCTACTCATGCAGATCGTTTTGATTTCAACAAATGTTACAGCACTTCTTCCTATAGCAAAGGTGAAGTGTTTTTGGCCCAATTAATATATTTATTAGGCAGAGAAAATCTATCAAAAACCTTGAAGCGCTATTATACCGATTTTAAATTCAAACACCCAACGCCAAACGACATCAAAAGAACAGCGGAAAGAGTTTCCGGAGCCAATTTGGATTGGTATTTAAACGATTGGACACAAACTACTAACACGATTGATTATGCAATTAAAGAGGTTAGTGCGAAAGAAAATTCAACCACCATTACCTTAGAGAGAATCGGCAGAATGCCCATGCCAATTGATATGATAGTGGAATATACCGATGGTTCTCGTGAGAGTTTTTACATCCCGTTGCGCATGATGAGTTTTGAAAAAGAGAATCCTTATTCCAATCTCAAAAGAACTGTTATTGCCGATTGGGCTTGGGCTTTTCCAACCTACAGCTATTCATTACCTACAACAAAAACCATCAAAAAAGTGATGCTCGACCCAAGCGGTTTAATGGCCGACGTTAATAGAGCAAATAATATTTATGAAGTGAAATAAAAAAAGGCAACCAAATTGGTTGCCTTTTTTATAGTAATTTAATACTCGTTATCTCGTTGTAAATTCGGTATTTATTTTGCTTAGGATCAAAAAACTCCTGTTGGCGATAGTGAATCTCTAATTTATCACCTTTTACTATTTTGTTTTTTATAAACAAATTATCCCCATCAAAAGAAAATAACCAAATAAACTCTTGCTTAACATTCTTATCGTCTAACAGGTAAATAGTATTGAATTCAACTGCGGCTATGCTCTCAAAAGTACCGGTATAAAACAAATCTAATTCATCTTCCTGTGCTACATAGGTTTCTTCCGTGTCACTTTCTTTGGCTATTTTAAGAAAAACATCCGGGCAAATGGTTGCCATTTCTAATCCGACACTTTCTGCAATTTTTTCAATTGAAGCCATCTTATCATCAATATCAACATTAACCGTTTTTCGCTCTTTTTCGGTCAGTTTGTTTATAGCGTCAAAAATGCAAATCCCTAAATTAATATCGGTTACTTCTTTGGTTTTTATGCATTCACACGTGGAATTGGCTAATTTTTTATAAACTATTTCTTTTTTTTGAGCCACAAGCGCGAAAGGCATTAAGAGCAATAACAGTTTTAACTTCATGTCGGATACTTTTTGAATAGAACACGAAAGTAAAATAAACCAACCTATAAAAAAAACATTTTCATTTTATTATCAGAAAGCAAAAGGAGTTCCGTTTTGGAATTTGATTTTTGTGGAATAGAATTTGTAGATTTACCCCAAATTTTTTTCCTATGAAAAACCTAAACTTTTTATTGTTGTTCCTGGCTTTTGGGTTCGGATTTCAAAAAAGTCATGCCCAACCCATTCGATTCAAATCCAGCAGCGTCAGTTTTACTGAAAAAAAAAATGACGGTACTTGGAATGAATGGTCAGATTTTGTCGATGCCAATGTCTTAATCACTTTGGACCCAAAAAAAGATTTAATTTTGATTAATTCAGCCGAAGTACAATCTTTTAAAATCAAAGCTTACGGCGAAATTGAAGATAATGAAGAGGTAAACATCGTGCCTTTTGAGTGTGTTGACAATCGATATTCCAATTGTAATATATTCATCATCACCAAGAAAAAAGAAAACAATCGAATGCAAATTTATATCAATTACAATGAAGTAAAATTTGTTTACAACGTATACAATTCCAATTAATTTACCCTCAAACCAAATGGATTTCTCCTATCCGAAGGCTGAAAAACTCAAAAGCAAAAGCCTTATCGATTTGTTATTCTCCGAAGGCAAATCGGTGAGTAAATATCCGTTGCGTTTGGTTTATGTCGCTTGTGATTTTGAAGAAGATGTTCCTTTGAAAATGGGTGTTTCTGTTTCTAAAAAATATTTTAAAAAGGCGGTCGACCGCAATTACTTTAAACGAGTTTTGCGCGAGTGTTATCGCCTTAATAAATCGCAGTTAATTGATGCTTTGGACAAAAAATACTGCTTTATGTTCTTCTATCAAACCAGTGATAAACTATCCTACCAAGAAATAGAACAAAAGACCAAACAGCTTTTTGAAAAGTTTTCGAAAACAATTTCCGAAGAGAAATAAACAACTTATCTGCAAGACACACAATAAATTAGACACTATTTGCGTTTTAGTAGTCTAACTCTCTTTATTATGAAAACCAAACTTCTGATTTGTGCTGTGTTTATCTTGTTGTTTGCGTCTTGCAAACAGGCCGAAACCGACGATATCGCATCGGTAGATATGGCCGATGTTGCCGTTGACTCTACTGCTGTTGCTGCTGAAGATTATGATGCCTACGCCTCTGAATCTAATTATGATTCTAAAGCCAAAGACATGGCATCACCGTCTCCAAGAATTGATGAGTTGGAAGCCAAGATCATCAAATCGGGAAATCTTCGCTTTCAATCTGACGATTTAGAAGTTACTTACAATCAAATTCAAAGCACTGTAAAAAAATACAACGCCTTAATTAAAAATGATTCGCAAACTAATAATGATTATGCACTCTCAAGAACAGTCAATATCAGAATCCCAAACCAGCATTTTGATGCTTTTATAGCCGATATTTCTAAGGGCGTAAAATATTTTGACCAAAAAGAAATCTCCTCTCAAGATGTAACCGAGGAGTATATTGATGTGGCTTCTCGAATTAAAACAAAAAAGGTCTTAGAGGCACGCTATTTGGAACTGTTGAAAAAGGCTAATAAAGTGTCTGAAATGCTCGAAATTGAAAGCCAACTATCTGACATACGTGAAGAAATTGAAGCCAAAGAAGGCCGTTTGCGTTACCTTCAAAATAAAGTATCCATGAGTACTTTGGATATCGAGTTTTACAAACCGGTCGCTGCCGGAAGCAAAGCCACGGTTTCCTACGGCGGCAGAATCTGGAATGCCATAGCATCGGGCTTTAACGGAATTTCAAATTTCTTTATCGGTATAATCGAAAATTGGCCCATTATTATTACTTTAGTTGTCTTGATTTTACTGATCAGAAAACGATTTAAAAGAAAAAACCAATAACATGTTTTCAAAATTCAAAAAACGATATATTTTGCCGCTGGTATTGAGCGGATTCCTTTTTGTAGGCGTAAGTTTCAAAGATGATTTTTTCGAAATTTCTAAGCAAATAGAAATCTTCACCACGCTGTTTAAAACCATCAATCAAAACTATGTTGATGAAACCAATCCGGCCGAATTGATGGACAAAGCCATTAAAAGCATGTTGGCCGATTTGGATCCGTACACGAATTATTTCAACGAAGCCGATGTGATTAAATTCAAAATCAACAATACCGGAGAATACACCGGAATTGGCGCGATGATTACCCGAAAAGAAGACAAATTAATTATCAAAGAACCATATAAAGGATTTCCGGCAGACAAAGCCGGATTGAAAGCCGGAGATGAAATCATTCAAATTGGCGATGTCTTGCTGGCTGATTTTAAAGACGATGCTTCACAGTTGTTGAAAGGTGCCAAAAACACTAAAATCGATATCAAATATTTACGCCAAGGCAAACCTTTAACAGCGCAATTGATTTTGGATGAAGTAGAAGTCAAAGCAGTTCCTTTTTATGGTAAAATAGATGATAAAACCGGTTATATTGTTTTATCACAATTCAACAAAAAAGCGTCTTCAGAAACCAAAGAAGCTTTAGAGAAATTAAAAAATGACGGCGCAACCCAAATTATTTTAGACTTGCGCGGCAATCCGGGCGGCTTACTCAACGAAGCAGTAAATATTTGCAATTTATTTGTGCCCAAAGGAGAAATCATAGTAACCACTAAATCCAAAAACGAAAAATACAACAACACTTATAAAACCACTCGCGAACCTATTGATACTGAAATTCCGTTGGTTGTAATTGTTGACGGGAAAAGTGCTTCGGCTTCGGAAATTGTTTCGGGTGCTTTACAAGATTTAGACCGCGCTGTGATTGTAGGTAGCAGAAGTTTCGGAAAAGGATTGGTGCAACGTCCGATTGATATGACTTACGGTACACAAGTAAAAGTAACCATTTCAAGATATTACACGCCTTCCGGCAGATGTATTCAAGCATTGAATTACAACAAAAAAGACAAAAGCGGCAAAGCCACTCGTACGGATGAAAAAAATTACAATGCTTTCAAAACCAAAAAAGGCAGACCCGTGTATGATGGCGGCGGCGTCTTACCGGATGTGGAAATTGAAGAAACCAAAACTAGTACCATCGCGGAAGCTTTACAAAAAAACGATGGGATTTTCAATTATGTAACTTCCTATTACTACAAAAATCCAAATCTTGGTGATAAAATTCCAACCATCACCGATGCAGATTTTGCGGATTTTAAAGCTTTTTTGAAAAGAGAAAAAATAGAATTCAATACTGAAACGGAAGTAGCATTGAAAAACACTTTGGAAAAAGCCAAAAAAGAAAATGTTGACTCTGCCATTAATGCTGAATACCAACAATTATTGACTGCTTTACAAAAAAGTGAAGAAACCATGATAGACAAAAACCAAAAAGAAATCAAAAATTTAATCTTGGATGAAATCATCAAACGCTACCAATACAAAGAAGGATTATATCAATATTACGCCAAAAGCAACTTAGAAATCAAAAAAGCCGTCGGTATTCTAAACAATACGGCTGAATATAACAAGATTTTAAAAATTTAACATGAAACTACTCAAATATTTGCCCTTACTTTTCTTTGGGTTTTTACACGCACAAGAAGAAGTAGTTCATTCGGTTTATTTTGATTTTGACAAATTTGTTTTGAATGAAGTTCAGGTCAAAGATGTTGTAGATTTTATCAAAAAAACAGATTCCACCCGAATTGAATCCATTCAGATTTTTGGTTATACCGACGACATTGGAAAAGAAGCTTATAACTTCAAGCTTTCTACCAAACGGGCTAACGAAATTCAGAATAAATTTATTGAAAACGGGATCAAAAGTAAAATCATCGTAACCATAGAGGGAAAGGGAAGAATCCTAATTGATGATGATATTGTAGAAAACCTACCGGAAAAACGCTCCAAAAACAGACGCGTAGATGTGGTGCTCAATTTAAAACCACTACCTAAAATTGAAATTCCCGGCTACTACAATTCGATTCAAAAAAAACACATCATTGGTGATCACATTTACCTCAACGATGTGTTGTTTGAAAGAGGCAGCAGTAAATTGACTTTCAAATCGAAAACCGAATTGGACAAAATTGCCAAACTCTTATTGAAATACAAAAACCTGCAATTTGAAATTCAAGGCCATGTTTGTTGTACACCGCCCTATCAAAAAGAAGCGATTGACAAAGACACTAAAAAACGGCAATTATCTACCAACAGAGCTCAAACGGTTTACAAGTATTTAATTTGGAAAAAAATCCCGAAAGAAAGAATGACTTTCAAAGGTTACGGCAACACAGTGCCTTTGGGAAAAGGTACCGAATATGATCGCAGGGTTGAATTGGTGATTTCTAAAGTATAATTATTCTTTGCGCATTTCAATGTGTGGAATGTCATCTTCTAAATACATCTCACTGGTTTGAATAAAACCGTGGCTTTCGTAGAATTTCTTCAAATACAATTGGGCCGAAATCGTAATTTTTCTTTGGTCGAAATGCGATTTGATTACCTGAATCGCTTCTCGCATTAAAATGTGTCCCAATTTTTTGGAACGCGAATGCTCTTTAACGACAACCCGACCAATAGAGGCTTGCTCAAAATAATCGTGTGGTTTAAATAATCGGGCGTAAGCCACTATTTCACCATTGTCTTCTCCTATCAAGTGTAATGCCTTCTCATCTTTTCCGTCAATATCCTGATAAACGCAATTTTGCTCCACAATAAAGACCTCCGCGCGCAATTGCAGTAAATCATAAAGCTCTTTGGTAGAAAGCGCCTCAAATCGCTTTATTTTCCATTCTAAGTTCATGCGTTTTATTTTTTGATTTGTATGGATTTGATGATGGATTCCAATTCAAACATCAAATCGCGTTTTTCTTTAGATGGTGCGTAACAAAATCCCTCAAGCACCAATATTCTTTTGTGTTCTTTATCAAATATGGCGTAGTTGATGAATGGTCCCGACATGAAGTCGTTTTTCATTTGCCAAGTGCCTTTGGTTTCATAAGTTTTTCTACCGGCCAAAGTGGTTTTGGAAAAATAAGGCGAATAAGCTTCTTCGGTTACCATTCGAGTATTGTAGGCTGATCCATGAATATATTTTCGCCCAATTGAATCTCTAATTTTTACGATATTATTAACTGCGTTGTTAGGTCGAATACCGCTCCAGGGAATTTGGTAAATAATTACGCTGGTGTTGCCGCTGGTGATTTCACTTTTGAGCCAAATAAAATTCTTTCTTCGCATCACATATTCATACTTGGAAGGTATGAGCAAATCGATATTGAATTTTTTTTGAATTTTTTTGGTGTCCAACAATGAATCTTTGAAAATCTTTTGGCTTTGTGTTATTTCAATCGCGCGCATTTTTTGGATAATCTCCGGAGCATTCTCTTCCAGGATTTCCAATATTTCTGCTGTGCTTCTGCCGGAAATGTGCACGGCATTTTGTGGCGATGCAAATTCATTTTCCTTGATTTCAAATTTATTTTCATTGTCCTTTTTGACGATGATAATGTTTCTGGCATCGGTTGAAAAGCCTTCAAAAAGCTTTACAGGATATTGGTTGATGTTAAACAAAGGTTCTTCTTGCGGCAAACCCAAAACCGGTGAAGCAAATTTGTTTCTGATACTGTCACCAACTTCTCCGTTCCAAAGTTGGTCGTCAATAATTACGGCTATAGTATTTATCGCAGCCGAAGAAGCATCGGGAAACTTGTCCTTTTTAAACGAACAAGAACTCGCAATACACGCGACAAAAAGCCATAAAAAAAGGGTTTTATTCATAACTGAAATAAAACCCAAATTTATAGAAGATTTTCGGATTAACCGTTGTTAATTTTTAACTTCATACCCGGTTTTAAACTTTCGTTTTTAATGCCGTTCCATTTTTTGATATCTGAAATGGTTACTCCCGGATATTTTTTAGCGATGCTAAATAAAGAATCCCCTTTTTTCACGTAGTATGTTTTTACTTCGTTTCTGTCATTGGCCGCGATGTTCTCTTTTTTAGAAGATTTCGCTTCGTTAACCGCCACCTCTTTTTTGGAAACTATTAGAGTTTCGCCCAATTTCACATTGTTGCTTTCCAAACCGTTCCATTCTTTGATTTCGGCTAAAGTAACATTGTATTTTTTGGCAATTGAACCCAAATATTCCCCTTTTTTAACTTTGTGCTCTACAATTTTTGTTTCGGTTTTTGGTTCTTCTGTTACTGCATTTTCATCTTTGTTAACCAAGGCTAATTTAGAACCCGATTGAACATTTAAATCATCCAAATTGTTCCACTTTTTTAAATCTTCTAAGCTAACATTGAATTTTTTGGCAATGCTGAATAAGTTATCGCCTCTTTGTACTTCATAATAATCGCTGGAATTTTCGTTTGTGTCAACATTGTTATCATTAGAAGCTACTGCAGTTTCTGCTTTATTTTCAACGATAGCTTTAACTTCTTTTCTAACTGTGGTAACTACTCTTTCGTTTTTGATGATTTTTAAATTGGCGCCCAAAGCAATATTATTGCTTTTCAGTTTGTTCCATTTTTTTACTTCAGCAACCGAAACACCATATTTTCCTGAAATCTCTCCCAGATTATCACCTTTTCTAACTTTGTGGTATTTCACAACGTCTTTATAGGTAACCACTTTTTCTTCTTTAAAAATTTTGTTAGTGTTTGAAGCTACAACGGTAGTATCGGCTGACTTTGTTGGTTTGCTTTCGTTGGAAGCGATAGCGGTATTGTTATCTTCGGCTACGTAAATTTTTAGGTTTCTGCCCAATGGTGCTTTGCTGCTTCTCAAGCGATTCCATTTTTTCAACTCCGAAACCGTAACACCGTATCGGTCTGAAATTTTACTCAAGCTTTCGCCTTTTCTTACTTTATGATACTTTACGTTTCCGTAATCTGTTGAGGCTACAGCAGTCCTTTCAAAAGGTTTTTCTCTTTTACTGAATTCGTAATCCGCATAAGCGTAAATCTTATCTTCGTTGGAAGTGAAAACAGCAATTTTGTCAACCGGCAATCTCAAAAAGTGACTTTGTCCGGAGATATATGGTACTTCTTCTCTTTTGTATGACGGATTTAAAAATTGCAATTCGGCTACAGAAACATCTAATAAATCGGCTATTTGTTTGAATGTTAATGCTCTTTTTACCATAACCGTATCGGTGGCAAAATGGTTGGCAATTGCTCTATCCGGTTTAATGCCGTGTTCTTTATGGTATTCAAAAATATACATGGTGGCCAAAAATGCCGGCACATAACCTTGCGTTTCTTTGTGCAAATAAGGTCTGATGTTCCAATAGTTTTGTTTTCCGCCTGAACGACGAATCGCTTTAGCCACATTTCCCGGACCGGTATTATAAGACGCTAAAACTAAGTCCCAATCCCCAAAAATGGCATACATATTTTTCATGTATTGTGTTGCCGCATTACTGGCTTTCAAAGGATCACTTCTTTCGTCTACATAAGTATCAACTTTTAAGCCGTATTGTTTTCCGGTTTGGTACATAAACTGCCATAAACCTGTGGCACCAACTCTGGAAACCGCTCTTGGGTTCAAAGCCGATTCAACTACGGACAAATACTTAATTTCTAGAGGAATATTTTGCGCCGCCAAAGACTCTTCAAACATTGGGAAGTAATATTGAGAAATACCTATCAATCTCTCAAAAGAACGTTTTCTATTCTTTAAAAATGATTTGATTACATTCTCTAATCCTTGATTGTATTCAATGTTAAAAGGGGATTTCTCGTCTAGAGCTTTTAGTCTTTCTTTCAAAAGCGCTGTTGGCAATTCGTAATCTACTTTTTGATCAACATCAATATTTTTAATGTCGAATGTCAACTCGTTGTACAAATCCAAACTGGCCAATTCTTTCATCCACATACTATCGATACATTTGGCCATATTATCATGTACAAAAGTTGCTTTGATAGAATCAAGGACTTCTCTTTTGGTTAGTTCTTTCTTGGGTAGCTTAATTTGAGTCGGCAATGATTTGATGGTATCTTGGGCAAAAATTGCCGAAGATGCCAGGACGAGTGCCAATGTTGTTATTTTTCTAATATTCATACTGTAATATTATAAGTGGTATTTTATTTCAGCGTTGTTAACAAGTTAACAACGTAATTAATTGTCTTTTATTGTGTTGCAAATGTTAATTTAAAATTGCCGCAATTCCGGGTAAAACTCTCCCTTCTAACATTTCTAACATCGCACCTCCGCCGGTAGAAACATAACTCATTTTTTCTTCTAAGCCGAATTGTTTTACGGCCGCTACTGAATCTCCACCACCAACGAGTGAAAAAGCACCGTTTGCTGTTGACTCAGCAATATAATTTCCTAATGTAATGGTTCCTTTGGCAAAATTTTCCATTTCAAAAACGCCTAATGGTCCGTTCCAAAGTATCGTTTTTGATTCCATGATTACTTGTTTGAAATTTTCTAACGATTTTGGTCCGGCGTCTAAACCTTGCCATCCGTCAGGAATTTCACGAACGTCAACTACTTGAGTATTGGCGTCATTTGAAAAAGCATCGGCTGCAATTACATCAACCGGAATATGTATCTGAACATTTTTTTCTTTGGCCAAACGCAAAATTTCTAGAGCCAAATCTTGTTTATCGTCTTCACAAATCGAATCTCCGATTTTTCCGCCCAAGGCTTTTACGAAAGTAAACGTCATTCCTCCGCCGATTATCATATGGTCTACTTTGTCTAAAATATTTTCAATCACCGTAATTTTTGAAGACACTTTCGAACCTCCAAGTACTGCGGTTACCGGTTTTACTGAATTATTCAACACGCGATTTAAACTGTCAATTTCTTTGGCCAAAAGCATGCCGAAACATTTTTGCGTTGGAAAAAATTGTGCTATTATCGTTGTTGAAGCGTGTGCTCTGTGTGCTGTTCCGAAAGCGTCATTCACATAAATATCACCTAACGAAGCTAATTCTTTGGCGAAATTTTCATCTCCGGCTTCTTCTTCAGCATAAAAACGAAGGTTTTCTAACAGTAAAACTTCACCCGTTTTTAAATTTTTCGCTGCATTTTGAGCCATTTCACCTCTGCAATCTTCCGCAAAAAGAACCTTAACGCCTAAAACTTCTGATGTTTTTGCTACAATATGTCTTAATGAATATTGGTCTTGTTTTCCTTTGGGTCTTCCCAAGTGTGACATCAAAATTACACTTCCTCCATCGGCTAAAATCTTATCTATAGTTGGCTTAGCGGCTTCAATTCGGTTAGCATCGGTAACCTTAAAATTCTCGTCTAACGGCACATTAAAATCAACTCTGATTATCGCTTTTTTGGCTTGGAAATTAAAATCATGAAGTGTTTTCATCTAAAATTTAAGGGATTATGATTCCTTGCAAATATAATAAAATTTAATTTCATCGGTAAATTTTGTGTTTTTATCGATGATTTTTAAGAAAAAATTAAGGTGTAATTTATTTGTTTTCAAATGAATAGTGAATGATTGTCTCCAATTTTATCTAATGGCAATCGTTTAAAATTTCAACTGGTTCCTTATTGATTGCTTTTCTTTTAGCCAAATATTTGCGCTATATTTGCTCTATGCAGTTTTCAGAAATATTGGGTCAGGACTACCTAAAGAAACATCTTGTAACGAGCGCTTTGTCGGGAAGAATTCCGCATGCGCAGTTATTTGTTGGTCCGGAAGGCAGCGGTACTTTGGCCATGGCGATTGCTTATGCCCAATTTGTTTTATGTAATAATATCGGCACTGAAAATAACGGCGGAAATGAAAGCTGTAATTTGAAGTTTCAAACCCTTTCTCACCCTGATTTGCATTTTATTTACCCTAATGTGGCCAACGAAGAGGTAAAATCAAAGCCTAAAAGCGCAGATTTTATCAGTGATTGGCGCGAGTTTGTCTTAAAAAACCCTTACGGGAGTTTGTTTGATTGGTACAAACATTTAGGCGTTGAAAAAAAGCAAGGCATGATACGTGTAGAAGATGCGCAAGATATCCTGAAATCATTAGCTTTAAAATCTTATGAAGGCGGTTATAAAGTGATGATCGTTTGGATGGTGGAAAAGATGAATCTTGAAGCATCCAATAAGCTTTTAAAACTTTTAGAAGAACCTCCGGAGAAAACCCTTTTTATACTAATTGCCGAGAATGAAGAAGATATTATTCAAACTATTCGTTCTCGCTGTCAAGCTTTACATTTTGGCGCATTGCCTGAAACGGTAATAGTCAAAGCGATGAGAGAGCGGTATTTTTTAGATGAATCTTCTGCTTTAAAAGTGGCGCATTTGTCACAAGGAAATTACAACAAAGCGATTCATATTTTAAACAATGATAACAAAGATTTCCCTTTTGAAGAATGGTTTGTGGGTTGGGTCAGAGCGGCCTTCAGAGCCAAAGGAAATGCTGCGGCCATTCACGACTTGATTTCTTGGAGTGAAGAAGTGGCCAGCATTGGCAGAGAAGGACAGAAACAGTTTTTGGCTTACTGTATTGATATGTTCCGTCAGGCACTTTTATTAAACTACCAGGCTGAAAAACTAGTATATTTAGATCCAGAGGTTGATGGCTTTAAATTAGAAAAATTTGCTCCTTTTGTAACCGGAAACAACATCAATGAAATTTTCAAGGAACTATCAGACGCTTCTTACCACATTGAACGAAATGGCAATGCCAAAATAATATTGACTGATTTATCTATAAAATTAACACGATTAATCCATAATAAATAAACCTATGAACAATACAGCTTCAATCTTAGTTTTGCTTTTTTTAGCGGTTACTTTTATACAATCCGCCTATGATAAAGTCTTTGAATGGAAAGGCAATGTAGAATGGCTTAAAGGTCATTTTGCCCAAACCATTCTAAAAAATTATGTACCGATGGCGCTTTTTATAATATTAATATTAGAACTAATCACTGGTGTTTTTAGCCTTGTAGGTTGTGTAGAATTAATGGTTAACGGCGGAAAAACATATGGCAAATATGCGGCAATTTTTTCTTCTATAACACTGATATTGTTGTTGTTAGGACAAAGATTAGCCAAAGATTACGATGGCGCCAGAACTATTGCAATCTACTTTGTTCCTTCTGTTTTGGCCGTTTGGTGGTTGAGTTAAGGCGATTGATAAAAAACAAAAAAAGCCTGAATCAAAATTGATTCAGGCTTTTTTTTACAATTAAAAACTTATTTCTTCTCTTCTTTTTTAGTTTCCGTTTTTTCTTCTTTCTTATCTGAAGATTTGTAATTATCGTTTACCAATTTGATTATTTCTTTGGTGATATCATAACTGTCTTTAGCATACAAAACTGAGGCAACATCTCCAGTACCATAAATATAGTCATATCCTTTTTCCTTGCCGAATTCTTTAATTACCTTTCTGTATTTGCTAACCAACGAATCCATTTCAACACCACTTTCTTGTTGCAATTTCTGAAACATTCCTTGTTGCGCATAACTTAATTCTTGCTCTCGTCTTTGTAATTCAGCACCTTTCTGTTGTGCCCAAACCTGTCCATTAGCTTGAGCATTTTTTTGAAAATTAGCAGCTTCTGATTTCAAACTATTGTATTCAACTTCTAATTGGCTTTCCATCACTTTAGATTGGTCTTTGTATTTTGCTCCAATATCTTTAGCTTCTATAGATTCGTCCATTAATTTTGAGGTATCAATATAAGCGGTTTTAAATTCTTTTGCTTCTGTTGTTTTATTGCATGAAATAATTGAAATTGCTAATGCAAAAAGTAGAACTGTTTTCTTCATTATTTATTGTGATTTGATAAATTTATTTTCGGTTTCAAAAGTATAAAAATAAAAGGCAATAATCTAACGGTAAAAAATGACCTTGTAGAACAATTTTATTGTTATAGAATTTAGTTATGATTAAAACAAAAACAATAATTACCTTTTATTATTTTTGGCTTTAAATAAAGCGTTTTAAGGGCGATTTGTGATTTAGACAACGCTTTGCTTGGTTGGGGCTTTTTTAGTTAAAATTGGGTCTTTAATTTGGTTTTTACTTGTTTTTTAGAATGTAAATGTGCGACGAATATTCATTGGTCTTCTTGCCGCTCAAATTTGACTTCCATCCTACAAAAAAAGCCCTAACAAAATTCATTTTACCTGATCTGTATTTTTCTGAAAGCAAGCTGACATAAAAACTATCAAACTTCATAGGTAAAACTTCAACCAATTTAATTTCCTTCTCAGCAAATAATTTCTCAATAGCCGTTTTAGAGAAATGCCATATGTGTCTTGGCACATCAAACGCTGCCCAATATTTTCCGTAAAAATTGGCATCAAACGATTTAAAATTCGGCACAGCGATAATAATAGTCCCGGTTGGTTTTATTAATCTTTTCAATTCTGAGATATACTCTTCAAGATTGGGCACATGTTCTAAAACATGCCACATGGTAATTACATCAAACGAATTGCTTTCTAATTCTGTTAAACCCTGTGCAAAAGTTACGCCTTTTTGAATAGCTATTCCCTTTGCTTTAGCACTAGGTTCAATACCCGTAATTTGCCAACCATCATTTTTAGCTACCACTAAAAAGTCGCCTGTTCCGGCGCCAATATCTAAAAGTTTTCCTTTTTGAGTTTGTGCATTGATTAATTTGAGTTTGTTTTTAAGAGCAATACCTTTTACAAAATGATAGGCTCTTTCAAACAAAGATCGCTTTCCATCGGTGTGTGAAATGTAGTCGTCGCTTTCATAATAAGACGGTAATTTCTCCAAACTCGGTTTTGGAAATGTAATTAAGATATCATATTCAGGATTGTGATGCAATTCGAAAATTTCTTTAGAAACCGAATAATCTCTAACTTTCTGAAAAAAAATATTATTTTGAAAACTCATATAAACGCTTTATTGATAAGGCTTGGCCAACTTCGTTTCACGTGGAACGCAATTGATGTTAAATTTTAGATATTTGATTTTTGATGGCTGAACTTTAAAATTTATCTTCCCATGTAAATTAATAAAACTGAAATGTCGGCCGGTGAAACACCACTAATTCGCGAAGCTTGTGAAATAGTTACCGGGCGAATGGCGCTTAGTTTTTGTTTGGCTTCTATTGACATGGATTTGATTTTGTGATAATCGAAATTTTCCGGGATCTTAATATCTTCTAAGCGGATAAGCTTTTCGGCATTATTTCTTTCCTTTTCTATATAACCGGAATACTTCACTTGAATTTCAGCTTGCTCAATAATCTCTTTATCCAAATCATTTTCTTGTATGTATTTTTGAACTTTATCAAATTTCAAAATATCATCCAATTCAATTTGAGGACGTGAAAATACTTTAAACATTTTATCTGATTGTGTCATTGGCGCACTTTCTTTTTCGGCTAAAATCGGATTGGCTTCTTCTTGTGTAATACTAGTTTCTTTGAAGAAGTTGACCATTTTTTCGCTTTCATTGAACTTGTGCTCCATTCTTCGCATTCGCTTTTCAGACGCCAAACCAATTTCGAAAGATTTTGGTGTTAATCTAAAATCTGCATTGTCCTGGCGCAACAGTGTTCTGTATTCCGCTCGTGAAGTAAACATGCGGTAAGGT
This sequence comes from Flavobacterium sp. IMCC34852, assembly GCF_030643905.1. Classification (NCBI taxonomy): domain Bacteria; kingdom Pseudomonadati; phylum Bacteroidota; class Flavobacteriia; order Flavobacteriales; family Flavobacteriaceae; genus Flavobacterium; species Flavobacterium rivulicola. The sequence goes on from NZ_CP121446.1 coordinate 526,307, forward strand.
TCTTCTGTGCCTTTGGTAATTAAATCATCTATTAGAACGCCAATATAGGCTTCGTCACGACGAAGAATCATAGGCTCTTGTTCTTTCACTTTTAATGCCGCATTGATTCCGGCCATCATCCCTTGAGAGGCGGCTTCCTCGTAACCGGTTGTTCCGTTGATTTGTCCAGCAAAATACAAGCCTTCAACCAACTTGGTTTCTAAAGTATGTTTTAATTGTGTTGGCGGAAAATAATCGTATTCAATCGCGTAACCGGGACGGAAAAACTTAACTTTCTCAAAACCTTCTACTGAGCGCAATGCTTTAAATTGAATATCTTGAGGTAATGAAGTTGAAAAGCCGTTTACATAAACTTCAACGGTATTCCACCCTTCAGGTTCAACAAAAAGCTGGTGACGTTCTTTATCGGCAAAACGGTTAATCTTATCTTCAATAGATGGACAATATCTTGGCCCTATACTTTTAATTCTGCCGTTAAACATAGGCGAACGATCAAATCCTTCGCGCAAAATATTATGCACTTCATTCGAAGTATAAGTCATGTGACACAACATTTGATGCGACAAAGGTTTGGTTTCATCAGAATAAGAAAACTTATCCGGAATCAAATCTCCGGGTTCTTCACGCATTTTTGAATAGTCTAAAGAACGACCGTCAACTCGTGGCGGCGTTCCGGTTTTCATTCTTCCTGATTCGAAACCAACTTTAATTAAATCTTCGGTTATGCCAAAAGCAGCACTTTCGCCCGCTCTTCCTCCACCAAATTGTTTGTCTCCAATGTGAATCAATCCATTTAAGAAAGTACCATTGGTTAAGACAACCGTTTTAGCTTTAATTTCAATTCCCAACGAAGTGACAATCCCTTCAATCTTGTTATTCTTTATCAAAAGACCTTTGACCATCTCCTGGTAAAAATCGAGATTTTCTGTTCGCTCCAACATTAATCGCCACTCTTCTGCAAAACGCATTCGGTCACTTTGCACTCTTGGCGACCACATGGCCGGACCTTTTGATTTATTCAACATTTTAAATTGCACCGCGGTTTTATCAGAAACAATTCCCGAGTAACCACCAAGCGCATCTATTTCACGAACAATTTGTCCTTTGGCTATTCCGCCCATAGCAGGATTACACGACATCTGAGCTATATTCTGCAAACTCATCGTGACCAACAAAGTTTTACAACCTAAATTAGCCGATGCCGCCGCTGCTTCACAACCCGCATGTCCAGCTCCTACTACTATGGTATCGTATTTTTCTAAAAACATTTTTTATTTTTGTTTCACGTGGAACATTTTCATTTTCTCCTCTTCCTTTTCACGCATTAGTTGTTCGTCTTGTTCAGACTTGTCTTTGTAACCGCAATAATGTAAAACGCCGTGAACCATTACGCGCTTTAATTCATCCTCAAAAGAAACATTGAAATCTTTTGCGTTATCTCGAACTCTTTCTATGGAAATAAAAATATCACCGTGTAGTTCGTTTCCGACAGAATAATCAAAGCTAATGATGTCTGTTAACGTATCATGGTCCAGGTATTGCTGGTTTATCTCCAACAAATAATCATCGTCACAGAAGATGTAATTAATCTCGCCTTCGTTCTTTAATTCGGAGGTAATGACTTTGGAAAGCCAATCGACATAAAGCGATTCATTGTCTAAATTGAAATTTGACTCGTAATTAAAACTAATCATTCTTGATAAAATATTCTTGAACCTTCTGGTTAAAATTGGAGCGCAAAGGTAAGCTTTGTCTATTTAAAATTTCAATACTATTCAAATATTCTTGAAGCTTGCTTGGCAAAGCATTGGCTTGATTATTAAATTCTTTCTTATTCGTTTCCGATTGTCGCTTTTTATCTTCGCCTTGTTGTTGCAAAGCCTTTTCTAATTTTAACAACTCGTATTTCACATTAAGAATCTTTTGAAGCGTTTCGTTATTAAAACCTTTGTTAAGTAATTGCTTCTCGATTTGCTTCATTTGATTTAAGGTGTTTTGACCGTTACCACCAAGACCTTGCTTCTTTAATTCCTTTTCTAAAGCTTCACGCAATTGTTGTTGCTCTTTGTAAATTTCCATGATGGCTTTAGCATCACCTTCGCCGTCTTGACCTTCTTCACCGCCTTTTTCATTCCCTTGGCCTTGTCCTGATTTTCCTCCTTGTTGGCCTTTACCTTCTTTACTTCCTTGCTGACCCTGACCGGGTTTCTCACCTTCTTTTCCATCTTGACCTTCGCCCGGTTTTTCACCTTTCTTCATGCCCTTTTTCATCTTCTCCCCTAAACCATCTTGCTTTTTGATAATATCCGGCAATTGCATGCCGGCACCTTGTCCTTGACCAGGTTTGGGTTTGCCTTGTCCTTGTCCTTGCATTTGCATCTGCATTTGCATGCCATTTAGAATATCACTTAACATATCGGCTAATTTATTAGCAGAAGAAACAGCGTATTGTTGGTGTGAATTTCCCTTTGACACATTAGCTTCCGCCAAATTCTCTAAGGCTTTATCTACGTTGTACTGAACGTTCCCAATTTCCTTTGTGACTTCTTCCGCTATTTTAGGATTCCGTAATGACATGGCAAACAAACTGTCGTCAACATGTTTGAATTGTTGTTTTAAATCTTGTTGGATTTTTAAGTTTTTATTGAACGATGGCGCACCGCGTTTCAAATTTTTAAACTGTTTCATTACATCTTCTTGAGAGAATGAATAAGCCAATAGATTATCTAAAATCTGACGTAACATAGCCACATCTTCTTCCATTTGCTCCATGTCACCGGATTGCATCTGTTCCATCATTTGCTGGCTCATTTGCTTCATCTTTTTGGAAGCGCTTTTTTGCTTTGGCTTTGCTTTGTCTTTTTGTTGCTTTTGCAATTGATCTTTAGCGTTCTTTAAATCTTCGTCTATACTTTTCTCCTTTTCATCCGTATTTTGTAAATCCATAGGAGATTTCAATTCCTTATTGTCTTTGTCTAACTCATTCAACTCTTCTTGAAGTTTGTCAAACTCTTTGTTGATGTCTTCTTGTTTTTCAGCATTGTTCTCCTCATTCTTATCGGCCAATTTATCTTGCTTTTCTGCTAGTTTGTCCAGTTTATCTGCAATCTGCTCAGCCTTTTTTTCCACGTAATAACGCTTGGTTAATTCCACTAATTGCTCTAAACTCTTGGTTTGATTTTTACTGGCTTGTTGGAATTTTTCCATCTTTTCAAACAGCTCTTCTTTACTGATTTTATCATTCAGTTTTTGAAGTTCATCCAAAAGCTTTTGGTTTTTCTCTAATTCTTCTTTGGTTTTCTCTAAGCGTTCTTGCAACAATTCTTTCTTCTCGTCTTTCTTCTCGGTTTTGAATTGCTCCAGATTGTCTTTCATCTTCTCCGAAAACTCTTTCATCAATTCGTCTTGTTGCTTTTGGCGCTGGATAAAATCGTTGACTTTTTGTTGTTCTTTGTAATCCAAGTTGTCTTTCTCTTTACCCATTTTTTGCAGTTTTTCCATTTCGGATAATTGCTTGTCTTGCGCCTTTAAAGATTTAGCCAATGAATTAATGTTGTCGTTTTGCTGTTGCAACATTTCGTCTTGTTTCTCTGTTTCTGTGGTAATTCGGTTGCTGAATACAGCAGACTTGGTGCTTTTCAAACCGTGAATCGCATCATTGTCAAAAATCTCAAAATAGTACTCATAAGAAACACCTTCTTCTACCGGAAGATTACTCGGGAACGAAAACACAAACTGATCGTAAACATCTTTCTTAACGCTTATGAATGCTTTTTTAGGGCTGTTTGGCGTGTCTTTCGGATAATAGACAATTTGCAGCTTAGAAAGTCCGTAATCGTCTGAAACTTGACCCAGAACATAATTCTTATTCACCTTTAAACTATCGGGCGCATTGTTTACGGTAATTGTTGGGAACTGGTCTTTGATAACTGAAATCTGATAATTTAGTTTCTCGTAATTCTGAACCTTATTGTTAGACGTTAAAATTTGATAATCTACATTTTGAAGTATGCTCTTTGACAACGTAAATAGATTGTCTTGTTTGGCAAAAGCAAAACGATTGTTGGCATTCACCCAATCCACTTTTTGCGTCGCCAACGTATTCATTCGCCAAGTAACCTTTGTTCCTTCGGGAATTATGGCGTTTCCGGTTCCTTTAATGACTTCTGATTTTTTGTTCAAATAACTCGGAAAATTTAAAACCATTTCGAAATTGGCTATTGAAGGAACGGTTACCACTTTCAATTCATAATCACGGGAAGAAACCTCATTGGCTTCTATATGAAATTCTAAATCTTCGGATGGTTTAGGAATTACAAATTGAAATTCACCGGCTTTGTTGCTTTCCATAAAATAGCTTTCCTCACCAATGTAAATCATCGCATTCTCCGGAAAAACTTTACCAACGGTTTTGACTTTTACCAAAAAATCTTTGTTTTGTTCAGTTTGCAAATTGTCATTTACCAAGACAAATTCGAAGGGCGCCGGCGGTAAAAACTGTTGTTTAAAATTCACCACACGATTCAAACTTTGGGACAAAATATCACCTTTCCCTGAAATCAGGAAAAACAAAAAGAATAAAATCGGAATCACCGCCAACGGTAAGTACTTCTTATTCTTCCTTAAATTAATAGCATTGCCAAAAGGAATGGGTTGCAACGTACTTGCCTTTTGTTCAATCGACGCCAAAAGCAACTCTGATTTATTTTGGTCTTGAGACAATTGTAAAAAGTTGGTCAACTTATCGCCTACTTCACTAAAATGGTTTCCGATAATGTTGGAAGCTTGGTTGTAATCAATTCCTTTTTGCAATTTGAAAAGCTTGAATATCGGGAAAAGAATAAATCGCAAAAGCAGAAACAATTCCACAACAACGAATAAGGCAAACAAAATAGTTCTCGCCGTTGGTTTCAACCAGAGAAAATATTCCACAAAAAGCGTGAAAATAAAATACAACAAACCTAAGCCAACGAAAAATATGGTTCCGCGCAGCAATTCATTGGTATAAAACTTCCGAATAAAGTCTTCTAACTTTTGATAAATAAGGTTTGATTTTTCCACTTTTCAGCCAATCTTTTTTATAACCGATAAATGTACAATTTTTGGCGAATAACCAACGTTAAAAATTTGCCAATGAAAATTCGTGATTTCTTGGCTAATTAAATTTTATCTTTGCACCAAAATTTTACTAAAATGTCAAGACCTGTTAGAGTTCGTTTTGCCCCAAGTCCGACCGGACCTTTGCACATTGGTGGCGTGAGAACCGCTTTATTCAATTATTTATTTGCCAAAAAACATAACGGTGTTTTCTATTTGAGAATTGAAGATACCGACCAAAATCGCTTCGTTCCCGGGGCGGAACAATATATTTTTGAAGCCTTAGAATGGTTAGGCATTGCGCCAAGCGAAACTGTTGGAAAGAATGAAAAATTCGGACCATACCGTCAAAGCGAAAGAAAACCGTTGTACAAACAATACGCTGATCAATTAGTAAATTCGGGTTGGGCTTACTATGCTTTTGACTCGGCTGAAGCTTTGGATGCGCACAGAAAACAACACGAAGCCGAAGGTAAAACCTTTATTTACAATTGGCATAATCGTGAAAAATTGGATACTTCTTTAGTAATTTCAAATGAAGAAACCGAAAAAAGAATTGCGGCTGGCGAAACTTATGTGATTCGTTTTAAAACGCCTGTGAATGAAACTTTGCATTTGCATGACAGCATTCGAGGTGATTTGAAATTTGAAACCAATTTGCTAGACGACAAAGTTTTGTTCAAATCAGACGGAATGCCAACATATCATTTAGCGAATATTGTCGATGACCATTTGATGGAAACCTCGCATGTAATTCGTGGCGAAGAATGGTTACCATCGATGCCTTTGCATAGTTTATTATACAAAGCCTTTGGTTGGGAAGCACCTGAATTTGCACATTTACCATTGATTTTAAAACCAATTGGTAACGGAAAATTATCGAAACGCGATGGCGATAAAATGGGCTTTCCGGTATTTCCATTAGAATGGAAAAGTGAAGAAGGCGTTTCCTCGGGTTACCGAGAAAAAGGATTTTTCCCGGAAGCTGTGGTTAACTTTTTGGCACTATTAGGCTGGAATGACGGAACCGAACAGGAACTGTTTTCTTTGGAAGAACTGACTCAAAAGTTCGATTTAAACCGAGTGCACAAAGCCGGAGCCAAATTTGATCCGGAGAAAAACAAATGGTTCAACCACCAATACTTGCAAAAACAAAGTGATGAAAGTTTGGCAAAAGCCTTTGCGCCTACTTTGTTTGAAAAAGGAATCACAATTGAAAACAATAAACTGGTTAGAATCGTTTCTTCGATAAAAGAACGTGCTAATTTTGTTTCAGAATTTTGGGATTTAGCCGATTATTTCTTTGTGGCACCAACTTCGTATGATGAAAAAGCCGCTAAGAATTGGAAAGAAGACACGCCGAATTTGATGCAACAATTGATTTCTGTTTTGGAAAATGTGGGCGAATTCTCTTCGGCAAACATTGAAACTATCGTAAAAGATTGGATGACCAATAACGAAATCGGTATGGGAAAAGTGATGCAGCCCTTCCGTTTGAGTTTGGTTGGAGCATTAAAAGGACCGCATTTGTTTGATATAGTGGAACTCATTGGCAAAGAAGAAACCATCAAGCGACTGGAGAAAGCGATTGCAACGTTATAAAAAGAAAAGTCCCGATTAACTCGGGACTTTTCTTTTTATAAATTAATAATCACTTGTCCATTAATACTTCCCAAGTTTCCTTTAAACTTATCTCCATTATTTAAAGCTTGTAAAGCATCGTCTTTGTTGAGCTTGTTTAGAATATTGGTAAAGCCGTATTCATAAAAAATTACCGCTCTGATGGTTCTGCTTCCGGCAGAACATCCTAAATAAAAATTACCGCTTACGGGTGAAATATCTACAATCTGATTGGCGGTCAACAAAGTTCCTTTTAAGAGTCGGTTTTCATCGGTTGGATCTACTTTGAGCTTACCGTTGATTTGCAACACCGGACCAAAATCTAACGAAACATGGTCTTCTACTACATTATAACTGAATAATAAACGCACTTGAACACCTTGAACATTGTATTTGATATCTTGATCAAAAGAGGATTTTAAGGAAAAATTACTGGTGAAAAACTGCATGCCGTAAATCATACTCCAATTGTTATAATAATTCCCTCGAACAGAAAGTCCACCGGCAAAACCCATTCCGGGGCTGGCTTTAAAATTATCGGTAAATAAAGTAGTTTGTGAAATTCCGGCTGAAATACCTATACGATTTCCGTCTCTATTGCCGTATTGTGCATAACCCAATGTTGTGGCCAACAACAAAAGGATGATAAGATTTTTGTTCATGAAATGATGACAGTTAATTTGTAACAAACATACATATATTTCGTATAAACACCGTATTAACAATTTAAATAATAAACAATGGATGTTTTTTTAATTGCCTTTTTAGTCTTTGGTCTTTTAGTATTGTTCTCTTGCTTTTTTACTGTAAAGCAACAAACCGCTGTGGTGATTGAACGTTTTGGTAAGTTTTTAAGCATCCGAAACTCGGGTTTACAACTTAAAATTCCTATCATTGACCGAATTGCCGGTCGAGTGAATTTAAGAATTCAACAATTGGATGTTATCATCGAAACCAAAACTAAAGACAACGTATTCGTAAAAATGAAAGTATCAGTTCAGTTCAAAGTGATACAAGAAAAAGTATACGAAGCATTTTATAAATTAGAATATCCGCACGATCAAATCACTGCTTATGTGTTTGATGTAGTTCGTGCCGAAGTGCCTAAACTTAAATTAGACGATGTTTTTGAAAGAAAAGACGATATTGCGATTGCCGTTAAACGCGAATTGAACGAAGCTATGATGGCTTATGGATATGACATCATCAACACTTTGGTGACCGATATTGATCCGGATATTCAAGTAAAAAATGCGATGAACAGAATCAATGCGGCCGATAGAGAAAAAACTGCCGCCGAATTCGAATCAGAAGCCCAAAGAATCCGTATTGTGGCCAAAGCCAAAGCCGAAGCCGAAAGCAAACGTTTACAAGGGCAAGGTATCGCCGACCAAAGAAGAGAAATTGCGCGTGGATTGGTAGAAAGTGTGGAAGTATTGAACAATGTGGGCATCAATTCACAGGAAGCTTCCGCTTTAATCGTGGTTACGCAACATTATGATACTTTACAAGCTATTGGCGCTGATACCAACTCGAATTTAATCTTGTTACCAAATTCACCTCAAGCCGGAAGCGATATGTTGAATAACATGGTGGCAAGTTTTACAGCCAGTAATCAAGTAGGTGAAGTCATGAAAAATACTCCGAAACGCATTAAAAAGAAAAATGACCACACGTCAACCGATTATAATCCTTCGGATACTTCTAATCCTACTGAGGAAGTATAAAGAGAATTTAAAACCAAAATAAAAGAGGCTTAATCGCCTCTTTTTCTGTTTATAAACCAACTGATGGCATAAGGAATCAAAATCTTTAAAATCATGCCGAAAGTCCCGGAAAAAACTTTTTTGTAAACCGAATAAAACCCTTCTAAAGGTTCAGAAGGAATTATGCTTTCTTTGGTTTTATCAAAGCTAAGCTTCATCTTCTGATAATAGATTTCCTTTTCCAGTTTCAGAATTTCTAAATCGTGCTCGATTTCGGCGTAGGAGGAATATTTTTTTGGCTCCATAATTAGTCGTTAAAAAATATTTCGGAGAATTTCTCTAAAATTGGCCCTTCGACAATTTTATCTTTGACTAAAAATAAAAGCATCGCTAAAACCAAATAAATGCCGGCCACTGCCAAAAATCCTAAAGGATAACTATCGAACATTTTTCCCAAAGCCAATGCTCCGGCTATCGAAACAAAAAGTAAAACAATCGTCAGGCAAAGGGCAATCAGCATAAACTTGACCATCAAAGTCGTTGACTTCATAGCCACTTTAAAACCCCAAAGTTTGTAGTAAGCTATACTGCTTTCCATATACGCTTTGGCATTTTCCTGAATGTCTTCTACATTTTCTTTGATTTCTTCAAAAGCCATTATTTCTGCAATTTGGCATTTTGTTTTTTTAGCTCGGCCAATTTTTCTTCCAAAAAGGAAATGGCTTCTTCAGCTTTGTAACTCGATTTTGAAAGGAGGTTTTCAACCGTTTCTTTCAGTTCGTCTTTGGACTGCGAAAATTTTTCTTTGGCTTCTTCTTCAAATGAACCAAACTTCGATTTGACATCCTCTTTCAAATCATCAAAACTGCCTTTGATTTTTTCTCTTGTTTTGGAACCTTTATCAGGAGCAAATAAAATTCCGATTCCAACTCCTATCGCAGCACCGGCTAAAAGAGCCAAAATGCTATCACTACTTTTACCAGACATAATTTTGTGTTTTTAATTTTACTAAAGTTACGAAAATTTTAACCAAAGGCCGTTAATAAGCCGTTAAATGACGAAAAATGATTTTAAAGCGATATAAAAGCGGTTCGCTTTAGACGGCATAAAATGACCTTCCGAAATTTTAAAAATCCAACAAAATCAATTTATGAAAGCTGATTTTAATTAGTTGAAATTATATATTTTATTCTTATGATAGTTTTTAATAATAATAGAAAAAGCCTGCTATTACACAGGCTTTCCATTTATAAAATCTATTCGAAAATTATTCTTTGCTTTCTACTTTGGCCCAAGTATCTCTTAAGCCAACCGTTTTATTAAAAACCAATTTTTCGGGAGAAGAATCTTTGTCTACACAAAAATATCCTAACCGTTGGAATTGGAATTGGTCTAAATTTTTTGCCGATTGCAAACTTGGTTCCACATAACCGGTAATTACTTCCAAAGAATTCGGGTTGATGAATTCTTTAAAGTCGATTTCTTTGTTGCCATCCGGACTTTCATGTGAAAATAAACGGTCGTATATCCTCACTTCCGCCGGAATTGCATGATTTATAGAAACCCAATGAATCGTTCCTTTTACTTTGCGTTGAGAAGCTTCAGTACCACTTCCGCTGCGGGAATCGGTGTCATAAGTACAATGAATTTCGGTGATATTTCCGTCGGCATCTTTGACAACACTTTCCCCTTTAATGATGTAAGCATTTTTCAAACGAACTTCGGTTCCTAAAGTTAAGCGGAAAAATTTCTTATTTGGTTCTTCCTGAAAATCTTCTCTTTCGATGTATAATTCTTTAGAAAAAGGCACTTTTCTATAGGTCATTACTTCCTCTTCCGGGTTGTTTTCGGCTTCTAACCATTCTTCCTGACCTTCAGGATAATTGGTAATGACCAACTTCACCGGATTCAAAACTGCCATTACACGAGGTGTGGTTTTATTCAATTCTTCGCGAACGCAAAACTCTAAAAGCGAAACATCAATCAAGTTTGTACGCTTAGCAATTCCGATAGTCTTGGCAAAATTTCGGATCGCCATTGGCGGATAACCGCGACGACGCATTCCCGAAATCGTGCTCATTCTTGGGTCATCCCAACCGGTAACGTGTTTTTCTTCAACCAATTGTAATAGTTTGCGTTTAGAAACTACGGTATGAGACAAGTTTCTGCGAGCAAATTCTCTTTGCTTTGGACGCACTTTGGTTGAATCATACACTTGGTCTAAAAACCAGTCGTATAATTCACGGTGCGGCAAGAACTCAAGTGTACAAAACGAGTGTGATATTTGTTCCAAATAATCGCTTTCCCCATGAGCCCAATCGTACATTGGATAAATACACCAATCATTTCCGGTACGATGATGATGTGAATGTAGAATACGGTACATAATCGGATCACGCATCAACATATTGTTGTGTGACATATCAATTTTGGCGCGAAGAATGTGAGTTCCATTTGGAAATTCACCATTTTTCATTCTTTCAAACAAGTCTAAATTCTCCTCTACAGAACGGTTTCTGTAAGGTGAATTGGTTCCGGCTTGTGTGGGTGTTCCTTTTTGCTTGGCCATTTCTTCCGAAGATTGGCTATCCACATAAGCTTTTCCTTTTTTGATAAACTCAACAGCCCAATCATATAATTGTTGGAAATAATCCGAAGCATAACATTCCGTATCCCATTGATATCCCAACCATTCGATGTCTTTTTTAATTGCATCAACGTATTCCTGCTCTTCTTTAGCCGGATTGGTATCATCAAAACGCAAATTCACAGGCGCCTGATAATCAATTCCTAAACCAAAGTTTAAACAAATCGCACTGGCATGACCCACGTGTAAATACCCGTTAGGTTCCGGTGGAAAACGAAAACGCAACTTGTCTTTAGACAAACCGTTTTTCATATCTTCTTCGATAATTTGTTCGAGGAAATTAAGTGACTTCTCTTCTGTTGACATATTCAAAATTTTGAGTCGCAAAGTTATCAAATTTGTTGGTTATTTGGTTATGCGTTCATTTGGTTATTTGACATTTTGAAAAGAGAAATGTAAATATTTAGTACATTTATCGAATAAACAAATTACCAAATCCAGAAATTAACTTCAAAAATGGGAACTATTAAATTGCAAAATATCAGAACTTTTTCCTTTCACGGTTGTTTGGAAGAAGAAGGCAGAATTGGTTCGGATTACCGAGTTGATTTGGAAATCAAGACCGATTTGAGAAAATCTTCGATTACTGATGACCTCAAAGACACGGTTGATTATGTACTTTTGAACAAAATTGTAGAAGAAGAAATGGCCATTCGCTCCAAGTTATTGGAACATGTTGCGCATAGAATCGTAACACGAATCTTCAAAGAAATCCCTGCGGTTTCAAGAATTCTATTAGCCGTTTCCAAGCTTAATCCACCAATTGGCGGTGATGTTGAAGCGATTACCATTGAAATGGAAGAATATCGTAGTTAAGTGTGATTTGCAAAGTTGGAAGTACAAAGTAGTAAAAGAAAACTTTTTGCCTTTTGCCTTTTGCCTTTTAACTTTTTTAGTATATTTGCCGTCCAACTGGCATCGTGGCCGAGCGGCTAGGCACCGGTCTGCAAAACCGTATACTCCGGTTCGAATCCGGACGATGCCTCTAAAGAGTTACTAGAAATAGTAGCTCTTTTTTATGTTTAATTTTTAGAAAAAATTAATTAAAGTTATGTTCGAATCCGGACTGTGCCTCTAAAACCTTTAAGGAAACTTGGAGGTTTTTTTATGGGTTAATTTTTAGAAAAGATTAATTAAAGATTATGTTCGAATCCGGACGTTGGTTGCGATAAAGCTCTAAAAAAAAGGAAGGTTTTATAAGTAATTATTATGGAAAATTCCGGATAAACCCTAGCCAAGTATTTGTTACAAACGGCTGTTATGGGCTGGGCTTATTTATAATTTTAGCCAAGAAATAAATTGAATTTCTCCACAAGGCTTATCATATTCAAAAATGCCCTTCTCATAAGCTTGTTTGTAAATAGATGGGATTTTATCAAATCTCTTCTTTCTCATCTTATCATTTTTTTTGAGTGTTGCAAAGCAATCACCTCCCGAATAGAGCATCACAATTTCCAGTTTTTTACATTCAGAATCAAATACTATTGGAGTTTGTTCGAGTCCAGCAAACATAAAAGTTACTTTTTTGACTTCTCTATCAAGTTCAATTTTAAATTCTCCATTTAAATTTGTAGTTGCAATAAGTGAATCACTAACTCTCAACTCTACACCAGGCAAAGTATTCAAATCTTGGTCAATCACTTTTCCAGTAATTGATGTAGACTTTTGTCCAAAGCAAACTTGGATTAAACAAATACAAAGTACTATAAATACAATTTTTTTCATTGCAGGGAGTTTAGCCATGCTCACAACTAAGCATTAATTCTCTCCTTCCAACTTTTCAAAAGCAGAATTGACAATTTTTTGCTCTTTAGGAAACCAGGCTTGAGATAGTAAAACAACACCACAAATGATTAATGCGATACTGATTACTTTCTTAATTAAAAGGATATTCTTTGGATTAAGCTTGCTTCGTAATTGTTTGGCCAGTATTATTTTAAACAAATCAGTAATAAAATAAACAATGATTAAAGTCGCAAAAAAGGTAATCATTCTCGAGGCTTTTAATTCCAATTGCGGACCAATGGTAATTAAAATAGCCAACCAAAATCCGAGGACACCAATGTTGATGAAGTTTAAGAAAAAGCCTTTGATGAATAGCGAAAAGTAATTGGTTTTTGCTAATTCTTTAGGGTCAATTTCATCGATAGTTTTACGAGATTCTTTTTTGTTTTTGATGAATGAAATAATACCATAAGTTAACATAACTAAACCACCAAAAATAAACAATGCCGGATCATCTTTGATACTTTGAATCAAACGATAACTACTAAAAAAAGCTATCAGAATAAATATAATATCAGCTAAAACTACCCCTAAATCAAACACTACAGCAGCTCTGAATCCTTTGACTACACTGGTTTCCAGGAGTACAAAAAAAACAGGTCCAATCATAAAACTTAAGAAAAATCCAAGCGGAATGGCAGATAAAATATCGTTTAGGAAAATCATGGTTTGAGTTTTGACAATGCAAGTTAGAATTAAATTTTAACAATTTAAAACTATTTCTATTTTGCTTCTTCTATACTTCCGCCGGCAATAACTTTTTGATTAATTTGTTTGGGTTTCCCATAAATAGTAATATCACCACCGGCTCTAACTTTTGCTTCTACTAATTCAGTAGCAAATATATCTGCTTGTCCGCCTGCATTAGCGGTAATTGTTGTTTGTTCTGTCTTCAATTTTTCCGCTTCATAAATTCCGCCCGAATTCACTAAAACATCTTGATTTTCAGCTGTTCCTTCTAAAGTAATTTTGGAACCATTGGCTACGCGAACGTTCAATTTTTTTGTTTCTAAAATCAATTTTACTTGTGAACCTTCTTTAGCATTGATATCAAAACTAATAGCTTCTAATTGATCACCACATGCTATTCGAGAACCTTCATTGGCTTCAACAGCAGTAAGATTATCGAAATAAACTGTCACCGAAATATGATCACCACCTAATAATTTATTTAACGGCATTCTGATTTTTAATTCGCCGTTTTTATTGACCAATTCTACTTCATTACTTTCTTTCCCATCGACAACTACTTTGTTTTCATTGCTTTTTACTAACAAAACATCAATCTGATCAAAAGAAGTTACTTTGGTAAAATCACCTACTTTTTTTTCTACTTGTCCGAAAGCTATCGAACTGAAAATTAAAAAACTGTAAACTAAACTTTTCATACTATTCATTTCTTCTGATAAAATGGAAATCCAATTGTTTTTTGACTAAATCGGCATTTTTAACTTTGACATACACTTCATCGCCTAACTGTAGCAAGGCTTTAGAAACCTGACCTACTAAAGCATATTGCTTTTCATCAAATACATAATAATCTTCTTTGATTTCACGAATTCTGACCATGCCTTCGCATTTATTTTCGATGATTTCTACGTAAATTCCCCATTCGGTTACCCCTGAAATTACCCCTAAAAACTCTTGGTCTTTATGGTCTTGCATGTATTTGACTTGCATATATTTGACAGAATCTCTTTCGGCTTGTGCGGCCAAACCTTCCATATCGCTGGAATGCGCGCATTTTTCTTCGTATTCTTCTTGGCTGACACTTTTTCCACCATCGAGATAAAATTGCAACAAACGATGTGCCATCACATCCGGGTAACGACGAATAGGCGACGTAAAATGACTGTAAAAATCAAAAGCCAATCCATAATGACCAATATTTTCGGTAGAATATTTCGCCTTACTCATACTTCGAATCGTCAATGTATCAACTAAATTTTGTTCTTTTTTTCCATTGACTTCATTCAATAAATTATTCAACGATTTAGAAATATCCTGTTTGGATTTCATATTAATCGAATACCCAAATTTTGAAATCACCGTTTGAAGGTTAATTAACTTGTCTTCATTGGGTTCGTCGTGAATACGATAAACAAAAGTTTTCTTTTGTTTGCCTATAAATTCCGCTACTTTTCGGTTGGCCAACAACATGAATTCTTCAATCAAATGATTAGCATCTTTAGAGATTTTAAAGAACACACCAACCGGTTCTGCCTCGGCATTCAAATTGAATTTAACTTCTACTTTGTCAAATGAAATAGCTCCGGCGGCCATTCTTTTTCGGCGTAAAATTTTAGCTAATTCGTCTTGTTTTAGAGTGGCTGCTACAATTTCGGCCGGTACTTTGTATTCTTTTCCGGTTAAAGAAATTTCAGCCGGAATAATATCGCTTTTAGTTTCAATAATGTGCTGCGCTTCCTCATAAGCAAAGCGTTGGTCAGAAAAAATTACGGTTCTTCCAAACCATTGATTTATTACTTCTGCTTTCGGGGTTAATTCGAATACCGCTGAAAAAGTATACTTTTCTTCTTGAGGTCGAAGTGAACAGGCAAAATTTGACAATACTTCAGGTAACATAGGAACTACTCTATCTACCAAATACACTGACGTAGCTCGTTTATAAGCTTCATCATCGAGTATAGTTCCTTCTTTTAAATAGTGTGAAACATCGGCTATATGTACACCAATTTCATAGTTTCCGTTTTCTAAAACCTGAAACGACAAAGCATCATCAAAATCTTTAGCGTCTTTCGGATCTATGGTGAAGGTTAAAACCTTTCGCATGTCACGACGTTTTGCAATTTCTTCCTGAGTGATAGAAGTATCAATTTTGTTAGCAAAAGCTTCTACTTCAATCGGGAAATCATACGGTAAACCATATTCGGCTAAAATGGCATGAATTTCAGTATTGTGTTCGCCGGGTTTTCCTAAAACTTTAATCACAGAACCAAAAGGCGAATCAGCTTTCGTTGGCCAATCTTCTAATTTGACTAAAACTACATCACCATGTTCGGCTTCGCCTAATTTATTTTTTGGGATAAAAATATCCGTGTACATTTTAGCATTTGCTGTAGTTACAAAACCAAAATTCTTTTGAATATCAATTACACCTACAAATTCTTCTTTGTGTCTTTCTAAAATTTCTAAGACTTCAGCTTCAGGCTTTCTTGAACTTCTTCTGTCGTAAACATAAGCTTTTACGGTATCTCCGTCTAAAGCATGATTCAAATTTACAAATGGTACAAAAACATCGTGTTCTAATTCGTCACAAACAAAATAAGCCGTTTTGCGCGAGGTCATATCAATCGTTCCTTCGTAGTATTTTTGACTGCTGGCTTTGACTAAGTACTTTCCGGGTTCGGATTCTATAATCAGTTTTTGTGCGGCTAAAATCTTTAAATCTTTGATAATTTCATTTCTGCTTTTGGTATCATCCAGTTCCAGGATTGCAGCTATTTGTTTGTAGTTGAATGGTTTATTAGCATTCTTGGATAATATTTTAAAAATCTTTTCAGAAAATGTTTTAGTATTCTTTCCGAATTTTTTTGGTTTCTTACTCATTGTATCTTTTTATGTGTGTGTTAATATTTTTCATAGGAACACATAGAATATAGCTTATACAAATATTGATTTCTTTTCTAAAATAGTTAAGCTATATTTCAATTAATGCTGAAAATTACGAAATAGTAATTAGTAAATAGTAATTAGTGATTAGTTTTAATTAAAAAATAACAATTTGTATCTTTATAAAAACTATAAAAGATGACCGAATTTATAACGATTGCTACTTTTAATTTCGCTCATGAAGTGATGGTTTTAAAAACCATTTTAGACCGAGAAGGTATTCCGTATTTGTTTCAAAATGAAAACCTGGTTTCGATAGATCCTTTCGCAAGTTTGGCTTATGGCGGCATCCAATTAAAAATTCATCCTAACGATATTGAAACTGTTCAAACTATTTTAGATGACCTAAATAATAATTTAAAAATCGTTTAAAATTTCAAAGTTGTCAACATTTATTAAAAACAACAAAAAAGAATTTTTAAAAATTTAAATTTTATGATGGTTATTATAGGGTGTTAATAGTTGTAATAACTTTTTTAGAATCACTGTATTTTAAAAGTTATCGAAACTTATACAGAGAAATTAACAATCATATAACTCAATAAAGTTCTTAAAATGAGCAAATTTTTGATAGTTGTCAACAGTTGTTAACAGGTAAAAAAACATCCTTTTTTTTGATAAGTTTAAGAATAGATTTTTGTTGAAAACTCACTTTTTTATGCTGATAATTTTACCAAAAAAAACGCAAACTAAATTTGATTTTCTCGTTTCAATTTTTGTTTAGAAAAAAAAGTTTACCTTCTCAAAAAACTTCTGATTTTCTATCCAAAGTTGTTAACAATTCATGTTAATTTAAAGTTAACTGATTATCAAGTATTTGCAAAATGCTATTAACATGGTATAATTTTAACATTTATATTGAAATTTACGCAATGATTTTCAAATAGTTATAGAAATAGTTTAGTCAATAAAAAATCTTAGATTTTAAAAATCAACTAGTTACAATAAAGTAAAAATCTAACCGATTGTTTCCTTAAATTTGTACTCACAACACAAATAAAAAAAAATGAAAATTTCTATCGGAAACGATCACGCCGGACCGGATTACAAAAAAGCCATTGTCACATTTTTAGAACAAAAAGGTTATCAAATTTTTAACCACGGAACTGATACTTTTGACAGTGTGGATTATCCTGATTTTGGTCACCCGGTTGCTATTGATGTGGAAACTAAAAAAGCTGATTTTGGTATCGTAATTTGCGGTTCCGGAAACGGAATAGCCATGTCAGCTAACAAACACCAAGGCATCCGCGCCGCACTTTGTTGGACCAAAGAAATTGCCGCTTTAGCACGTCAACATAATGATGCTAATGTGATTAGTATTCCGGCAAGATACACTTCTATCCAGCAAGCTGTAGATATGGTAGACACTTTTTTAAATACTGCTTTCGAAGGCGGAAGACACGCCACGAGAGTGGATAAAATAAGTTGTAATTAATCCTAATGATATCCGACCTAAATAATTTTAATGAAGTTAATGTTGCAAGTAGAAAAGTTGCTTTACTTTCTTTTTTAATTGGCACATTAATTCTTGCGCTCTATTTTTTAACGCATTATCACGGCGTGATTTATTTAGGTTTATTTTTCATTACTACGGCTTTCATTTTAAATAGCTTTTTTACAGTACTATTACTCTATTTTTATATTAAAGAAAGAAAGCATAGAAAAATGATTTTATTTTCTATTTTATTAATCTTCTTAAACATACCGATTGGATTTTTTTATCTCGATTTAGGTTTTGAGATTTACAACCATATAGAAGTTGTCAATGACTGAAGTACATATCCATAAACATGAAGTAAAAGGAAAAAACTTAGTCTTGTCTATACTTTTAAACCTTTTAATTACGATTGCTCAGGTTGTGGGTGGTATCATTTCCGGAAGTTTAGCCCTAATTTCTGATGCGTTGCATAATTTTTCCGATGTGCTATCGTTGGTTTTTAGTTATGTTGCTCATAAATTATCCCGAAGAAAAGCGTCTATCAATAATACTTTTGGCTATAAAAGAGCCGAATTAATTGCGGCTTTTATCAATGCTTCTACCTTAGTCATTGTTGCTTTTATTTTGATTTATGGTGCTGTAGAAAGATTTGTAAATCCACATCCTATTGAATCAGGTTTAGTCATTTGGTTGGCGTTGTTAGGCATTGTGGTTAATGGTCTTTCTGTGATTTTTCTCCGAAAAGATGCCGAGCATAATCTCAATATGAAATCGGCTTATCTCCATTTATTAACAGATATGATGGCTTCTGTAGCAGTTTTAGTAGGTGGTTTGTTGATGAAGTTTTATGGTTGGTTTTGGGTCGATAGTGTTATGACCATTGCCATTGCTATTTATTTAATCGTGGTTGGAGTCAAATTATTGATTACTTCTACCAAAATGTTGATGTTATTCACACCCGATTTTATCGATATCAAAGAATTGGTTCGCGAAGTACACAAAATCCCGGGAGTTAATAAATTACACCACATCCATGTTTGGCATCTCAACGACGAAGAATTGCATCTTGAAGCCCATTTAGACTGTTCGGAAGATATCAAAATGAGTGAATTCAATGAATTGTTGCATAAAGTAGAACAGGTTTTATTTCATAAATTTAACATCAATCACATCAATATCCAACCTGAATTCAAAAAAGAAGATCCAAAAGATTTTATAGTTCAAGATTAGCATGACCATTCTTAATTTAAATACCATAAAGACTATTTTCAAAAAAAGACCAACCAATTCTCATAAGGGAAATCATGGACACGCTTTGATAATAGCCGGATGTAAATCAAAAATGGGCGCGGCAATCATCACTTCAAAATCGGCGCTTCGCGCCGGAGCCGGTTTGGTTACGGTTAATATCCCCAAAAAAGAACGCTTAGCCGTTTTTAGTGCTTTGCCTGAAGCCATGATTGAATTCAGAGAAGAAAACAACAATTGGGACAAATACAATGCTTTTGCCATTGGTCCGGGTTTGGGAACCGATAAACAAGCGGAAAGAAAAGTTGCATTTGTTGTACAAAATATAAAACACCCTATTGTTTTTGATGCCGATGCTTTGAATGTATTGGCCATGAAACAAGATTGGCTTACAAAACTTCCCCAAAAATCAATCTTGACACCACACGAAAAAGAGTTTGACCGATTGT
This sequence comes from Flavobacterium sp. IMCC34852, assembly GCF_030643905.1. Lineage (NCBI taxonomy): Bacteria > Pseudomonadati > Bacteroidota > Flavobacteriia > Flavobacteriales > Flavobacteriaceae > Flavobacterium > Flavobacterium rivulicola. Next base: position 545,933 of record NZ_CP121446.1, read on the forward strand.
TCGGTATTCATTTTTCGGCAGAAAAAAGACAACAAAAAGCCATTGAGAAAGCCACCGAACTGAATTGCATAATAGTCTTAAAAAGCCACAAAACTTTTATCACTAATGGCAAACAAAGCTTTCAAAATACCACCGGAAATTCCGGTTTAGCCAAAGGAGGTTCAGGCGATGCATTGACCGGAATCATTACCGCTTTTTTAGCTCAAGATTACGAACCTATAAATGCCGCAATTCTCGGGGTTTACTTTCACGGATTGGCTGCTGATATTACCCTGGAAACCCAAAGCGAAGAAAGTATGTTGATTACTGATGTAATCGATAATTTAGGCAAGGCTTTTCAAAAAATTTAGTATAAAACAATGTATTAGCTATGAAGCGCTTTCCAGAATAGGATAAAGCTGACGACAATAAACAGGAAAATCGGTATACCGGCTAAGAGGTTAAAATTTCGTTTAAGTTTTAAAGACTTTTTGTGAAAAAAATAGCTTTCCACCAATAAAAAAACTGACCAAAAAAATAAACCTGTGTAAATACTCAACGCATAGGCAAGATAAAACTCTTCAAAATCAAGGAAGAAAATAATACTTCCCAAACAAAGTAGCACCAACAATAGAATCCGCAGGAAAAAATATTTTATCATTGCATTTATTTAGCCCAAATATACAAAAATGACCAGCATACAATTCATTCAAAACCAAGTCACGGCTTCGCCAAAAAGTATCGAAGCCACTTTAAAATTATTATCCGAAGATTGCACAATTCCTTTTATTTCCCGTTACCGAAAAGACCAAACCGGAAACTTGGACGAAGTCGTTATTGAAAATATCGCTAAACTCTCCAAACAGTTCGACGAAATCGTAAAACGAAAAGACAGTGTTTTAAAAGCCATCGAGGAACAAGGCCAACTGACCTCAGAACTAAAAAATAAAATAGAAAACAGCTTCGATTTACAAGAGATTGAAGATTTGTATTTGCCCTATAAAAAGAAGAAAAAAACCCGAGCCGATGTAGCGCGTGAAAACGGTTTAGAACCTTTGGCCAAAATCATCATGGCGCAAAATAGTGATGATATAGAATTTATCGCGTCCCAATATTTGAATGCTAAAGTACCAAATGAAGACGACGCATTACAAGGCGCACGCGACATTATCGCCGAATGGATCAACGAAAATATCTTTATTCGAAAAAATCTCCGACGCTTGTTCCAAAGAAAAGCAGTTGTGGAAACCAAGGTCGTGAAAACCAAAAAAGATGACGAAGCGGCTCAAAAATTCTCCCAATATTTCGACTGGGCAGAACCCATTTCCAAAGCGCCATCTCATAGATTATTGGCCATGTTGCGTGCCGAAGCCGAAGGTTTTGTCAAATTAAACGTCGAAATCGAGAAAGAAGAAGCCATCGAATTTATCGAAAACAATACCATAAAAAACAATAGGGAAACCGCCGACCAATTGCGCTTAGCCATCAAAGACAGTTACAAAAGATTATTAGAACCGGCGATTTCCAACGAAACACTGCAAGAAGCGAAAGCCAAAGCGGATGCCAAAGCGATTGAAGTGTTTGCCGGTAATTTGGGACAACTTTTATTAGCGCCACCATTAGGAGAAAAACGAATTTTAGCCATTGATCCGGGTTTTAGAAGTGGTTGTAAAGTGGTTTGTTTGGATGAAAAAGGCGATTTGTTATACAACGAAACCATCTATCCGCACCAGCCGCAAAACGAAACGGCTATGGCGATGAAAAAAATCAAATCGATGGTCAACGCCTACAATATTGAAGCGATTTCCATAGGTAACGGAACAGCAAGTCGCGAAACCGAATTCTTTATAAAAAAAATTGCCTTCGATAAGCCGGTTCAGGTTTTTGTGGTTTCAGAAGCCGGCGCTTCAGTGTACTCCGCCAGTAAAATTGCCCGTGATGAATTTCCGAATTATGACGTAACCGTTCGCGGGTCGGTGTCGATAGGTAGAAGACTTTCCGATCCTTTGGCGGAATTGGTTAAAATTGATGCTAAATCCATAGGCGTCGGACAATACCAACACGATGTTGACCAAACCAAACTTAAAGAAGAATTGGATACGGTTGTTGTTCGCTGTGTGAATTCGGTTGGAATTAATATTAACACAGCCAGTAAATCATTGCTGAGTTATGTCTCTGGAATTGGTGAAAAAATGGCCGAAAATATTGTGGCTTTCCGCTCCGAAAACGGACCGTTTGAAGACAGAAAGCAACTCAAGAAAGTACCGCGTTTGGGTGATAAAGCGTATCAGCAAGCCGCCGCTTTTATTAGAATCAAAGATGGGAAAAATCCGTTAGACAATTCGGCCGTACATCCTGAAGCTTATTCTATAGTGGAAAAAATGGCGAAAGATTTAGGGTTAAAAACCGCAGAATTAATCGGTAAAAAAGACAAAATCAGTTTGATAAAACCAGAAAGTTACATCACTTCTGATATCGGAATTTTAGGTATCAAAGACATTTTAAAAGAACTCGAAAAACCCGGACTCGATCCAAGAAAAGCCGCGAAAGTTTTCGAATTTGACCCTAATGTAAAATCCATAAAAGATGTTCGCTCCGGAATGATTTTACCGGGCATTGTCAATAACATTACAGCGTTCGGTTGCTTTGTCGATATCGGAATCAAAGAAAGTGGTTTGGTTCACATTTCCCAACTCAAAGAAGGTTTTGTTTCCGATGTGAACGAAGTAGTCAAATTGCACCAACACGTTCAGGTAAAAGTTGTTGAGGTTGATGAAGAAAGAAAACGCATTCAGTTGACGATGGTTTTTTAGAAAGCAAATAAAAAATCCCAAATTCCAATAACTTAATTGGAATTTGGGATTTTAATATTGGAACTTGAAAGAGTTTACTCTTTAGTAGTAGTTTCTTCTTCTTTTTTAGGTTCTGTTGTATCGTCTTTAGCCGCTTTTTTGAATTCTTTCACGCCGCTACCCAAACCTTTCATCAATTCCGGAATTTTTTTACCTCCGAAAAGTAATAAAATAACGGCCAAGATCAACATCATTTGTGGGAATTCAATTGTGCCAAGAAATATGGTTAAAAAGTTCATGATAATATGAATTAGATTAAATATTTGACAAATGTAGAAAATAAATCAATAACAGCTATTGATTTACCCTTAAAGAACGTTAAACTTTATAAAATCTTAAGCAGATATAATTTCTATATTTGTAGTATAATCAAAATACAATGTCCGAAAAACGGCTCAAGCGCAAAATCATCAAGAAAAAACTATTCACGAAAAACCGTTTGGTTATCCTGAATGAAGAAACCTTTGAAGAAGTATTTTCCTTGCGCTTAACCTTGATGAACGTATTTGTGGTAGCCACTATCGGTGCGTTGCTCATCATTTTTGTTACCACTTATATCATTGCTTTTACGCCTTTGCGGGAATATATTCCCGGTTATGCTTCAACCCAATTAAAAAGAGACGCGACAGAATTGGCCCTAAAATCCGATTCGTTGAGCAATGCCTTAAAGAAAAATGAAGCCTACATTGCATCTATCAAACGAATTTTAACCGGTGATTTAGATTATGCCAAGTTCAGTAAAGATTCGATTACAGCTACCAATTTGGAACCTGTTTCGGAAGAAGATTTGCAACCTACCGAAGCCGATTTATTGCTGAGAGAACAAGTAGCCCGAGAAGACAAATACAACCTTTTTGAAAAGGCAAAATCTAAAGTAAGTGTAGTGTTTTTTCCGCCGGCAAAAGGAATGATCACCGAAAAATTCAACCCTAAGGACAAACATTATGCGGTTGATGTTGCCTTGGCAAAAGACACTCCGATAAAAGCAGTTTTGGCCGGGACAGTTATCTTTGCCGATTGGACGCCAAACACCGGAAATGTAGTCATCATAAGACACAACAACGGATTCATTTCTGCCTACAAACATGCGGCTTCTTTAACCAAAGAACAAGGTGACACGGTGAGAACAGGTGAAGTAATTGCGCTCGCAGGTTCAACCGGACAAGAATCAACCGGTGTGCATTTGCATTTTGAATTGTGGAAAGACGGCTACCCCATTGATCCCACTATTTTTATAGCCTTCGAATAAAATGGAAGCAATTTTAAATTACCTTTTGGAGAGAACATTAAGTATTCCTTTTTTAACAGGAGTCATTTTTGTAGTAATGGCATTAATAACTTTGGGATTTCCACCCAAGAAAATTAATTATTTATATGGTTACAGAACCAGAGCATCAATGAAAAACCAACAAGTTTGGGATTTTTCCCAACGTTATTCGAGCCTTAAAATGTTGCAGATCGGTTTGGTTTTAGTGGCAGCTTCCTTTGTAAACGTGTTTTTAAATCTAAGTGATGGTTTGCAAGTCAGCTTGGGTTCGTCATTGCTGATTATTGCTTGTGCCTATTTATTCTTTACCACAGAAAGAGCAATTAGAAAAAATTTCCCAAACAATTAACAATGTCTATTAAATCTTTCGCCGCCAAATTATTTGCCAAAAGCATTCATCAAAAAGTCCAATCTTGGGCCTCAAAACCCGTGGAAACCCAAGAAAAAGTTTTCCGTGACTTGATGGAACAAGCTAAACACACTCAGTTTGGCAAAGACCACGATTTTGCCGGCATCAAAACCTTTGAAGACTTTGCCGCTAAAGTGCCAATTAGAGATTACGAGCAACTCAAAAATTACGTTGACCTCGTAGTCAAAGGGGAAGAAGATATTTTATGGAAAGGCAAACCGATTTATTTTGCCAAAACTTCAGGAACTACTTCGGGGGCGAAATATATTCCGTTGACTAAGGAATCGATGCCGTTTCATATCGAAGCCGCGAGAAACGCCATTTTAAGTTATATCCACGAAACCGGGAAAGCCGATTTTGTCGACGGCAAAATGATTTTCCTCCAAGGCAGTCCGATTTTAGAAGAAAAAAACGGTATCAAACTAGGCCGACTTTCAGGGATAGTAGCACATTTTGTTCCGAAATATTTGCAAAAAAACCGCATGCCGAGTTGGGAAACCAATTGTATCGAAGATTGGGAAACCAAAGTAGATGCCATAGTCGAAGAAACATTCAACGAAAATATGACTGTCATTTCCGGTATTCCGTCTTGGGTGCAAATGTATTTTGAAAAACTGCAGCAAAAAGGAGGAAAACCGGTAGGCGAGATATTCAAAAACTTCAATTTATTTATTTACGGCGGTGTCAATTATGAACCTTATCGCGCCAAATTTGAAAATCTTATCGGTCGAAAAGTAGATTCAATAGAGTTGTTTCCGGCTTCCGAAGGCTTTTTTGCATACCAAGATTCGCAAACTGAAAAAGGAATGTTATTGCTTTTGAACTCAGGAATTTTCTACGAATTTGTCAAAGCCGATGAGTTTTTTACCGAGAAACCAAAACGATATACTATTGGCGAAGTGGAATTGGAAACCAATTACGTTTTAATCATCTCCACCAACGCCGGCCTTTGGGCATACAACATTGGCGATACCGTTCAGTTCACCAGTTTGAAACCATATCGCGTTATTGTTTCCGGAAGGATTAAACATTACATTTCGGCCTTTGGTGAACATGTAATCGGGAAAGAAGTTGAAAGCGCTTTACAACAAGCCATGCAAGGAACCAATGTTCGGGTGAATGAGTTTACCGTAGCGCCGCAAATCACGCCAAACGAAGGATTGCCTTATCACGAATGGCTGATTGAATTTGATTCCGATTCCTCGGGAGAACCGGAAAATTTGGAAGCGTTCGCGCTCAAAATCGACCAAGCCATGCGCCAACAAAACACTTATTACGACGATTTAATTGTGGGCAAGGTGTTGCGAACTGTAGTCATCACTAAAGTCGCCAAAAACGGTTTCCAAGACTATATGAAATCCATCGGCAAACTCGGTGGACAAAACAAGTTGCCAAGATTGTCAAACGACCGAAAGATTGCAGATTTTTTTAAAGATTAGGAGCGAATCGCTTGGGCATTTTTGTAATCGTAATTCCTGCTGCCGAAACTCGCTGCAACAGTGTTACGAGCTCAAACAATTTCGGCATCAGGGCTAAACAGTAAACTAACGGCATGAAAGTAACATTCATTATAACCTTCTTTTTTCTAAAAATAGTACTGGTTTCAGGACAAGTCAAAGGCGTAGTCAAAGACAGTCTTACAGGCCAACCGATTTCCTATGTCAATATTTGGGTCGAAAATGAAAATAGCGCCACGACTTCTGAAGAAGACGGGACTTTTTCTATAGCGGTCGGACATGATAAAAATCTTATTTTTTCGGCTTTGGGTTACGAAAAAAAAATACTCAAAGCCAATCAAACCGCTGAGGTTTTTTTGAGCTCAAAGGCTTTTGATTTAGAGGAAGTGATAATTTCCAACAGTATCGGAACCAAGCAAATTACTATTGGTTTAACCGAAAACACTGTTGCCCAAGCGTTTGATAACGGACCGAGAATGGACGTTAAATATTTCCCCAACAAACCGGATTATAAGAAAACAAAATACCTTAAAAAGGTCATACTTTACACCGACAGCCGGATAGAAGACGCAACCGTAAAACTTCGATTTTTTAAAGCAGAGGCCAATGGCTTTCCCGGGGAAGAAATGCTCCAAAAAGATTTAATCGTTTCGGTCAAAACCGGAACAAAACTCAACAAAATTGACTTGTCAGAGTTTAATTTAAGCATGCCTAAAAATGGTTTATTTGTGGGTTTTGAAAAATTAATGATAGAAAAAAACAAGAAGGAAAAAACCGTTATAAATCAGAATACCCAAACCGCGCAAGTTCAAAAAATTTATTACCCTTTAATCCTATACAACTATGTTGAAAGAGAGGCTTTATTCACTTTTTCGGGCGGAAAATGGCACAAACAAGAGTCAGTTTCTAACGGAAAAACCGAGAAAGTCAAGGGCTACGAACCCGCAATCAACCTAATACTGACCAACTAAACGACAAAAAACCTATATTTGCAGGTTAGTAAAAATAATTTAATGAAAGAAATTAAAAACATTTCGCGCTCCAGAGCGCAAGAATCGTCGGCAGCTATCGAACGATTGTACATTACCATGAGACATTTATTCAACAGAGGTTTTTACAAACCCATGGGTGTTTCAGGAGAAACTTTAAGAGAAGCTTTATTGTCTCTAAGACCGGAAATTTATGGCAGCATCGCCGAAGAAAAAGTAGAACTCAACGGTTTGCTTTATGTAATTGAAAGACTTCCGGTAGGCATTGAAGAATGTCGTTTTATCAACCTAACTTCAGATGAAGGCTATTCAAAATCACACTTTCAAGCGATAGTTCCACCCAAGAGAAGAAGAAACTGTTATCGCATAGATGAAGAACAAATGAACGTGGAAATTACCCGTGGACGCTCAGACATTTATGATATTTTAACGCATTTGACCTTTATTTTTATCGAATCACACAAAATCAAAGACCGCGTTTTGTTAGATGAAGCCAATGTAGAATTGACCCGAGATTGGCAAAAATTAGAGCAAGCGGTTTTACAAAATAAAAAATTCACACAGTCAGAAAAGGAAGTGGCGATATCACATGCCGCTAATGTTTTGGGCAGAAGTTTTTCGGAAGTCTTAGACATTTATGATGCTTTTGGCACCAAAGAAAAACCGGACAGATTTTTACACGTCATTTATTGGTTAGGCAAATTAGCCATCGAGGAAATTGTTGACAACAATAAAAGAACCATTACTTTCAGTCCGATTTTAAGAGAAAGATTAGGTCACCATATACATGGTGAAATTTGGGCCACCACCATCAAAGAAACTTTAAAAGCCAATAATTTATTAGAAAGACCGATTCATATCATCAGTGCCAACATGCACAGTGTGATGAATTCTATTTTTGCTACTACGGTTTTGAAAACCAAGTTCAAAGACAAATCGGATTTCTTTATTTATGAAGAATTGAGCAAATCCGGCGCTGATTCGGTTAGAAATAAAGTAGAAGAATTCGCTCTGAAACACGGAATGATTTCGTTGCCCGACCAATCAGGAACAAACATCGATGTCCAGATTTTTGATACGGCCAAAATAGACTGGGCTAAATCAAGTTTTCCGAAAGCAAAAATCGGGAAAGAAAGTCCGGTACTTATCGTCATGGATTATGCTTTTGGCGAACAAGCCTTTGAAACCATAGACGAGTTATTAAAACCTTATAAAGAAGGAAAAAATAAAACCTTCCTAAAAGTAGAATCAGTATCTATTATGGGTAAAGCCGGAATTTTGGAAGGCGGAAAAGGCGATATTATGATTCCGTCAGCACACATCAATGAAGGCACAGCAGACAATTATCCTTTTGAAAATGAATTGACCGCCAAGATGTTTGACGGAAATGATATTCCGGTTTATTCGGGACCAATGGTAACCGTATTGGGAACATCGCTTCAGAACAAAGATTTATTAAAATTCTTTCATGAATCCACTTGGGAAGTTATAGGGTTGGAGATGGAAGGCGCATATTATCAAAAAGCGATACAATCGGCTTCTAAAATCAGAAAGAGCATTCACCCGAATGTAAAAGTACGATATGCTTATTATGCGTCAGATAATCCTTTGGAAACCGGAAGCACATTGGCCTCAGGGGGTTTGGGTACCACAGGAGTAAAGCCAACCTATTTGATTACCATTAAAATATTAGAACAAATTTTTAACGTTAAATAAATTTTTATGAGCGCAACACCTCAGGATTTTGATAAGCAGGATATTGATTTATCACAGATTTCTAAGAAAATAGGCAGTTTTTTCGATAATATTTCGACAACCATTTTCAAAGGGATTTTATTTGTTAAAAAAAGACGAATCATTTTTACAGTATTGTTTGTGATTGGAGCAGGCTTAGGATATTTCATGGACATTTCCGGAAAGATCTATGAAAACAAAATCATAGTTTCTCCTAATTTTGGCAGTGTTGATTACCTGTACACTAAAGTTGATTTACTGCAATCAAAAATACGTGAACGGGATACACTGTTTCTAAAATCTATAGGGGTTAAAAAGCCAAGTTCAATTTTACAAATTGAAGTTGAGCCTGTAATTGACCTCTATAATTTTGTATCCAGTAACACAACCCATTTGAATAATGCTCAAAACACACAGAATTTCGAATTGATTAAGTTATTATCTGAAGATGGAGATGTCAACAAAGTGATTAGTGACGAGGTGACCAGTAAAAATTATGGTCGTCATACTATCAGCATCACAACAAAGGATTTGATTTCCAACAAAGGCACAGTAGATCCGATTCTTAAGTATTTGAATCAAAATGAATTTTATCAAAATATCCAAAAAACATTTATCAGTAATATCAAATCTAAGATGAAGCAGAATATGGGTGTCATCAATCAGATAGATACCTTGCTGGGGCAGTTTTCTTCAGCAACATCAAACAGTCAAAAGAGTGATAAGTTAGTTTATTACAATGAGAACACACAATTAAACGATATTATTCAAACCAAGAATAACTTGATGGCAGAAATAGGAGCTCAAAAAATGGATTTAGTTAGTTTTGATTCGGTAATTAAGGAAAACAGTAGTGTCTTGAATGTTGTAAACAAAAAAGGGCTTAACAATAAAATGAAATTTATCCTTCCGATGTTTTTTATTTTTGTTTTTATTGGATTGACTTTGTTTAGAAGTTTTTACAAAAATCAAGCGGCAAAATTGTCTGCAAAATAAAGTATTATGAAAGGCATCATTCTAGCCGGCGGCTCCGGAACCAGACTTCATCCGCTAACGTTGGCTGTCAGCAAGCAACTAATGCCCATTTATGACAAACCGATGATTTATTATCCTTTGTCAACCTTAATATGGTCGGGAATACGAGAAATATTAATTATTTCAACCCCTAATGATTTGCCGCTTTTTAAACAATTACTGGGAGATGGTTCGAGTTTGGGATGTCGATTTGAGTATGCGGTTCAGGAAGCGCCCAATGGTTTAGCAGAAGCCTTTATAATCGGTAAAGAATTTATCGGAAAAGATAAAGTAGCGTTGGTTTTAGGGGACAATATATTTTACGGTACCGGACTTTCCGAACTGCTTTTGGCCAATAACAATCCCGATGGCGGAATTATTTATGCTTATCACGTGCAAGATCCGGAGCGCTATGGTGTAGTTGATTTTGATGGAGATGGCAACGTTTTATCTATTGAAGAAAAACCTGAGCAGCCCAAATCAAATTATGCCGTTCCCGGCATTTATTTTTACGATAATGACGTTATTGAAATTGCCTCCAATATCAAACCTAGTCACCGTGGTGAATTAGAAATAACCGATATCAATAAAGAGTACCTAAACAGAGGAAAACTCAAAGTAAGCATACTCGACAGAGGAACGGCTTGGTTAGATACAGGAACGTTCAATTCTTTGATGCAAGCCAGTCAATTTGTTCAAGTTATAGAAGAACGACAAGGATTAAAAATCGGAGCCATTGAAGAAGCGGCTTATCGAATGGGCTTCATCAATGCAGAACAGTTAAAAAAATTAGCCCAACCGTTATTAAAAAGTGGTTACGGCAATCATTTGTTAAGTTTGATTTAAATGAATTTTATTCCCACAAAACTTGAAGGATGTTTCATTATTGAGCCTAAAATAATTCTCGATGAAAGAGGTTATTTTATGGAAAGTTTTAATGAAAAAACCTTTCAAAATGGTGTCGGACAGGAAGTTCATTTTGTGCAAGACAACCAATCTTATTCTTCCAAAGGGGTTTTACGCGGCTTACATTACCAGACCGGAGTTCATGCTCAAGCCAAACTTTTAAGGGTTTTGCAAGGTGAAGTACTGGATGTAGCAGTCGATTTAAGGTCTAATTCTCCTACTTACGGTCAGTATGAGTCGGTGATTTTAAGCGGAGAAAACCAAAGACAGTTTTTTGTGCCGAGAGGTTTTGCTCACGGATTTTTAGTAACCAGCAATACGGCTGTGTTTTTTTATAAATGTGATAATTTTTACAACAAAGAAAGTGAAGCCGGAGTGATTTATAATGATAAAACCATCAATATAGATTGGGGTTTTCCTGTTGAAAATTTAATCATTTCTGAAAAAGACAGAATCCAACCCGCGTTGGAAAACGCCAAAGCAGTATGGTAGTTTTAGTTACAGGAGCCGGCGGTCAATTGGGTCTTAGTTTGCAATTTATTGCGTCAAATTATCCTGAAATCCAGTTTGTTTTTTGTTCTTCTGCGGTATTAGATATTTCAAATTCTGAGCGGTGCCAACAAGTTTTTGCTCAACACCAACCGGATTATTGCATTAACGCGGCGGCTTATACAGCAGTTGATAAAGCCGAAAGTGAACCTGAAAAGGCGCATTTGATTAATGTTACAGGGGCTCAAAATTTAGCGAAGCTTTGTAAGGCTTTCAACGTTGTTTTGCTTCATGTTTCCACCGATTTTGTTTTTGACGGTAGTAAAAAATCGCCCTATACCGAAGAAGATGTGCCCAATCCTACAAACGTTTACGGACAAACCAAATTAAAAGGTGAAATAGCGATTCAAGAAGTCTGGGAAAAAAACTTTATCGTGAGAACTTCTTGGGTTTATTCTCCGTTTGGGCATAATTTTATGAAAACGATGTTGCGATTGGCATCGGAAAGAGATACTTTATCGGTAGTTGATGACCAAATTGGCTCACCAACCCATGCGGTTGATTTGGCGGATGCTTTACTTCAAATTATTTTAACCAACAACCAACAACCGACAACCAACAATTTTGGCATATATAACTACAGTAGTGAAGGACAATGTAGTTGGTACGATTTTGCCGGAGAGATATTCAGAGTTAACCATATTTCAATTAATCTTCAACCTATTTGTTCTTCAGATTTTCCCACACCGGCCAAAAGACCTCAATACAGTGTTTTGGATAAAAGCAAAATCAAGAATGTGTTCGGGTTGTCAATAAAAAATTGGGAAGAGAGTTTAAAACCATTAAACTAAAGTTTTTTTAGGTTCGGTTTTGGTTTCAATTGATTGATTTTCTGAATATCGTATAAAACAAATTAAGAGTAAATTGAAGTATAAAATACCGTAATGACGGTATAAATAGTCTTCAATAAACCAAATCATGACCACATTGAAAAGGAACACTTTGAATAAGAAATTGCCCGATTTTAAAGCAATTCTTAGAATCTTGAATAGATAAAGCAAAAATAAAGCAAGACCAAATATACCGCTAGACAACAAAATGTAAAAGAAATAATTATGCGTCATGTAGTTATGATTCTCATAAAAACTGGAGTCATAGTTTGAGTGGTAACAAGCATTTAGTTCGGCTTGAAGATTTTCAAAACCGACACCAAACAAAAAATGTTCTTTCGAAATGGCTACAGAGCAGTCAAAAATGGCTCTTCGAATATTGGTAGAATCATAAGAAACATCCTTAGGCTTCACATTAAAACTCTGCACAAGTTCAAAAAAACGATGTTTAATTCCCGGAGTTAGCAGGGCAAGTGTAGCAATTAAACCAACAATACTCAAGGATAAAACAATTCTTTGTTGCAACTTCAGTTTGCTTCTTAAAAAAACCATCAAAATCAAGGTTGTCATGAGTAATAGTATATTAAGCCTCGTCAACAAGAGAAAAGAAATAATTATAAAGCTAATCACGAATACCAATTCATTGTATTTTTTTTGCTTCAGAACCAAATCAAACGAATGAGCTGCTCCAAAAACAAGAAGAGTGGTATAATAAGTGGGATGTATTACAAAGAGGTCAAATTGATAATAAACATAAGTTCTAAAGCTAGAAATATGCTGAAAGACAATGAAAAATTCTTCGATGGAATTATTATAAAAAAAAGAAAATAAGTAGGTAATTGCAATTACCAAACAAGTTATTTTTAAAATAAACAGGTATCGATCTAAATACTTTTTATTAAAAAATTGGGGTGGAATTAATGAAAAGAAAATGGGAATGATTACAAAGAAAAGAGCATGCTGTATATGTTTAATGCTGATATTATAGTCACTGGAAAAAAAAATATTACAAAAAATAATCCAAAAAGGAATAGTAAGGAGCAATGTTTTGAAGTTCACAAAAGCAAAGTCTTTGGATGCAATTTTGTAAACAATTGTATTAAGGCAAATTAGAATTACAATGAGACTGGACAGATTCTCTTTGAGAATTGGAAAAACAAATAAAAGTGAGAGTAAAACCGGAAACAGCTTTAATGTTATGTTAGTCGTTTTTAAGGAGAATGAGGAGTTGATCATGAAAGGGAAGTTAAGAAGAGCTATTAAAACAATGGCCTTACCGAATAGTCAAAAGACAGCAAAAGGATAACAAAATTTAAAAATCAAAGATATGACATAATATAAAATATGATATATTTGCTTAATAAAATTTTGTCATATGAAAAAGCTAATTCTTTTGTTTTCGGGTCTCGTTTTGGTCTTATCTTCATGCGGAAGAGAGAAGAAGAATGACGTAAATGCACCTAATGAAGAAGTTGTAAAAACCGATAACTTCTCTATTGTTATGAGTGCAATTTATGAAAAAGACGATGAGTTAGTATTGGTTTTTAAGAAAAATGGTTATTGGGATTATGATAATCCAACTAAGTTTTTAGTGAAAGGACAACCGAATTCTCAAACTATAAATTTACAATTCCCAATGGGAAAACGATATGATAATGTTCAGATTGACGTGAGCACTAACAAAGAACAAAAGGTTTTAACCCTTACAAATATCTCTATTTTAAATAATGGAAAAGTAGAAGTTGACGGTAGGAATATGGCTTTTTTAAAGTTTTTTAATTTTGGAACAGCTTTTACTTGGGACGAAAAGAATTTAAGATATAATTTATTGTTCGATCAACAGTATCCGCCAAGAATTATGGGTAGCGAAAGCCTTGAGGCTGTTTTAATTAAAAAATAGTTATAAAGAGGAATAGAGTTCGTCCCACAAAACACCTCTTTTCTCCCAACTGTAATTCATTAATACAAAATTTGAAAGATTCTCACCACGAGAAAACCTCTCTGCATCAGACCAACTTGTTACAGCGTTAATGGCTTGTGTTAATTCTTCTACTTTGGGGTTAATCATTAAACCGCCATTAGAATTCCACTTTGAGCTTATACCCGTTTCAAATGTAGTAATTACAGGGGTTTTACAAGCGGCAGCTTCCAAATTTACCATTCCAATAGCTTCTGAATACGAAGGCGCTACAAATGCTTTGGCATTAGCAAAAAGTTCGAATTTTTTATCGCCAAAAACACCGCCTAAAAATTCAATTCGGTTTTCTAATCCGGACCTCGCAATTACTTTTTTTAAAGTGTCAGAATAACTATTTTCAGTGCCAACAATTTTGAGTTTTATTTTTTTATTCTGAATTCTACCCATTGATTCAATTAAAATATCTAATCCTTTTTTGGGATGTAATCTACTTAGAAACAGTAGGTATTCTTCACTTGGATTATAATCAGGTAATTTAGGTAAGTCAGAATATTTTATAAAATTTGGAATTTCAATTATATTTTTATGCCCTGTAAGTTTGTACAGATTGTCTTTTTCAAAAGGGGTAATGGTATGGATAATTTTGGCATTGGATAAAATAGAATTAAGGAGAAGTGTCAAATAAATCTTTTTTTTGAGTTGCTTGTCTTTTAGATGCCAAGGCTCTAACATTCCATGAGGAGTAATGATATAGGGCATATTGTTTTTTTTGGCAAATTTACTCGACGCATATTGTGCATGCATGAATACTCCATGCAAATGGACAAGATTGTCCGTTTTAATATTATCTGTGAGAAATCTTTTTAATTCTGAGGAATAGCCCCAAAACTTAAATTTATCGGAGGGCAAATGATAATGGAGATCATTAACCTCTATTTGATTTGCCAAAATATAAGAAGAAAAATTTTCGCCGGCATTAAGATAATTATTTAAGTTTTCCAATACTGTTCTGACACCGCCGCTTTCAAGGGTAACACTTTCTGCAATTTGATAAATTTTTTTCACAATTTTTTTTATAAATATAGTTAGTAATTACTGATGTAATTCTAGATTTTGAGTTTTAAGTCTTTTGAGGGAAAAGTAAAATAACCAAATAAAAAAGAATAATTCCGGCGGAAAATAATGGCCATCTCGAAATAATTTTAACAGAAAATAAATAAAAATTCCTTGGGCCAGAAACAGATTGTCAGATTGGTAGCATTTGACTCCTTTCCAAAGGGCATATAAAACAAGGAAGAACCCAATAATACCAAATTCAGAAACTAATCTGGTAAATAGTGAATTTGCATCAAAGGAATTGTCAACATGCCTTCCTTGAGTTCTTAAATATTTTGGAGGTCTCATTTCTTTCAAATACCTTTTGGTATGCATATAGTGATGGCTTCCAATACCACTGCCTAAAGGATGGTCGGTTACATTTTTTTTGGCAATAAAAAGGTTGCTAATCAAAACATAAGAACTCAAATTAGTGTCCTCCTTAAATTTTCCTGTATTAATTACATTCAAAGAGTTGTAGGTGTCATCAACTCTCATTTTAAAAAACGGCAATTCATTATAGGCAAAATAAAAGGCAATGCAGACAATAGGAATTAAGCTGGCTAAATATTTAACCCTTCTGAGTGTTAGATTGGGAATTATTAACAATAGACCACAACCTACATAGCCAAGAGAAGAGTTAGATAAAATTATGGTTCCAAAAATTATTAGAAATTCAAAGTATTTTTTGACCTTAAAATAATAATAACAGGCCGGAATTACGACAATAACATAATGAGCCGGCTCTTTTAAAATACTATTTAACCTTCCATCTGCATAATTGAATCCTAGGAAATAAAAAAGATATCCTATTATGGCCACATATAAGCTCATCTTTACATAAACTTTGATGATTTCAATAGGCTCATATAGTTTTGTGAAACTATAATAATAAGTTCCAACTATGCCAATTCCTATTATTTGAGAAAGCATAAAATTATATGGAATCCAAATGAAGGTGTAAGTGATTAAACCGTGGATAAAAAAGAATAAAAGTAATAGAGCGAAATGTTTGTTAATTACTACTTGTTTTAGCCTAAACAAAAGAAAGTAATTTACTAAAATGATAAGGTAAAGTAGTTTCCAGTCAATTATAAAATTAAAATAAAAAGCTTCAGTAAATATGGCAAATACTGATGAATAGAGAAGGTAATTTTTTATGTTAATTTTCAAAATAAACGTCTATTGTATTAAGTTAATTTTTCCTGATTAAGCCAACAAATGACAAAAACTGCTTCATGAACCTTTGTCGGGTAATCAGGACATAATTTTAAATTCCTTACGAATTAAATTTTGCTTTCATTTTAGGTTTTAATCTTTAAATGTTGACAGATATTAAATTATAATCTCGCCAACAATTATTTTTATTTAGAGATAGTCACAAGAACAAATTATTATCATAATTGCCGGTCAAAAATAACAAATACAATCCAAAAAGAGGAAGAATTGCTTAAATCCGTCTTCACAAATTGTTAAAGTCAAGATGATTGATTACAATTTAAGCAATCCATATTTTAAAATGCAATATATTGCTCTGAAGCCATCTTTCCACCCAATTTTTTTGCCTTCATCATAAGTTCTGCCATAATACGATATGCCCACTTCATAAATCCTTATATTGGGAATTCTAGAAATTTTTGCAGTGACTTCAGGTTCAAATCCAAACCTTTTTTCTCTCAGGGAAAGGCCTTTAATTATTTGAGTCTTAAACATCTTATAACAGGTTTCCATGTCTGTTAAATTCAAGTCGGTAAACAAGTTTGATAATAGTGTCAGGAATTTATTTCCAACGGTGTGCCAAAAAAACATTACCCGATGAGGTTTGCCACCCATAAAACGAGAACCAAAAACCACATCAGCATGACCGGAAAGTAATGGTTTTAAAAGTAAATTAAACTCCTCAGGATCATACTCCAAATCAGCATCCTGCACAATCAAATATTCACCGGTAGCTTTCTGAATTCCGGTATGAAGCGCAGCTCCTTTGCCCATGTTTACGGGGTGTTTGAAATATTGAATGTTAAGGAGAGGATTCTTTTTTATATAAGCCAAAACTACTTCTTCGGTATTATCGTCTGAGCAGTCATTAACTATGATAATTTCTTTTTGAAAGTCCTCGAGTAATTTTACCTTTTGAAGTTTGTCTAAAATTAAATGAATGGTTTTACATTCGTTAAAAGTAGGAATGATGATTGATAGTTGATGTGTCATTTAATTAATCTAAAGTGGAATTATTCGTTTAATTTTATTTTGTTGACAATTCTATAACACTCTGAAGGAATATAAATTACCCAAATGAGTAAAATTATAATTGTAGAAATAACAACGCTATTAATACCCCAACCTAAATTTATGAAACAATAGGATAAAGGAATTTTTAGAACCACGCTTAAAAGCAGGAGTACAATATATTTATTTAATTCACCGATTCCGTTTAAGAAGAAAGTATAAAAAGTAACAAAAACCCTCAATATTGTGGCGATGGCTGAAAATAAAATTAACCCGTCGGGTAAAGTTATAATGTCTTTTATCCAAATAGAAATAACAAAAGGACAGGCTACAGAAATGAAAGTGATGAACAAAAACATTGCGATGAACAAAAGATTGAATTTTCGAAAAGAATCAAGCAAGACATCCTTTTTATTCTGAATGTAATTTTTGGCAAACATTGACCATAAAGGAGAAAGTGTGGCAAACAAAATCATTATTGGAAATTGAAAATACTTATTAACTACCTCATAAGGGACTATATCTTTTGGACCAAAAACATTGGAAAGAATATAATTATCAGAAGAAAAAACAAACAACAAACCGATTTGAATAATCATGTATTTTGTTCCCAGAACAATAATTTCTTTCAGAAATTCAGTAGGTGTTTTAACAGTAGTTTTTAAGTTCAGTTTTTCTTTGTAAAAGAATAGTAAGGTGTATACAAAGTTCACTAAAAAACAAGTAAAACCATTTAAAAAGGTTATAAGTAACAGCTTGTTTTGGTTGTTTACATCAGGCGCTACTTTTGTTAGAATAATGAGTGAAACTAAAAAAACAATTTGATTAACAGCAATAGACTGTTCTGCATACTTTCCTTTTAAAAATGCTACAAAAAGCGATTTATGAACATTGAATAAAAAATTCAAGCAAAAAAAGAACATATTTATTACAAAAAGGATTTTTATAAATTCTGTTGAATGATTGGGAATTTTTAAAATTTGCTTTAGGTTAATGCCGTAAATCAAAACCAGAAAAAATAAAAACAAAAAAAGGGCAATGTAAGCGGTTATTTTGTAGGTTGATTTTAAATAACTCTTAAGTAAGTCATATCTGTTTTCATGAATTAAAACGGGCACTTTAGTTTTTAAAACACTTGCTAAACCAAAATCCATCAACAAGATCCATTGAAAAAGAGCAAACACTAAAACCCATAGACCATAATCAGTATCTCCTAGATAATAGATCAAAATGGGTATTGAAACAAACAATGAAATCCCTGAAACTCCTTTGTACAGACCACTCATTAAAAGATGGTTGTTCTTCAGCTTCTCAAATATTTTACGAATCATCGATTTTTTCTTTGTAAATGGTAAGATTAAATAATGTTTTAGTCAGTTCCTCTATAGGAGGATAATTGACAAATATAATCTTAAATATTATAAAGAGGTGATGACAGAGTGAGTTTAATGTCAAACAGCACTATACATCACGCGGTAAACATCTTTCGGTTTTTTCAAATTAAAATATGCCCTGTGTTTTTATTTTGGTGCTAAAATGTAAATGACAAAAAGCATTGTATGACGATAAATTATTAGAAACAAAAGCGAGAATATTGGTGTTTTATTATATCTTGCAGCGATTTTAAACAAATACAATTCAGCTTCAAATAATACCATAATGAAATATTCAACAGTCTTAAAACAAATCTTTATTGTTGCTAAGTCAAATTGGTTTTTTTACTTCATTAGAGGAAAGGTATTTTCCTTTTCATCATTTGAGATTGTTTCTAATTTAAAGCGAACAGTTCCCGTTTTGGATTACATTATAGATGTTGGCGCTAATTCAGGTCAATTTTCAAAGGTTGCGAGTTACCATTTTCCTAAAGCTAAAATGGATGTATTTGAACCTCTGCCCAATCTTTTTCCAAGAATAAAGAAAATGTTTGATAACAATCCCAACATAAACACACACAATATTGCTTTAGGGAATGAATTAGGAACGATAAAGTTCAATCAGAATGAGTTTGGACACATTAGTTCTATATTAGAGATAAGTGACGAAAACATACACTACCCTAAAGGAAACGGATTAGATCAAATTGATGTTCAAATAAAAACATTAGATTCTTTCTCTTTTAGCCAAAAAGCCAATAAAGGAATTGCGCTGTTAAAATTGGATGTACAAGGGTATGAACTAGAAGTTTTGAAAGGTGGGGAAAATACACTTCAGCATATTGATTATATCTTACTTGAAGCCAATTTGGAACAGTTATACGTTAACCAACCTTCATTTACTGAGGTTAACAGCTATCTTAACAGTAAAGGGTTTGAGCTTTCTGACATGCTCGATTTCAATTTAGGTTCCAAGAACAAGTATATTGAAATCGATTTGCTTTACAAAAGGGTTTAAGAAAGATTTAATTAGAATGGCAAGAATTATAATTACAGGAGGATCAGGTTTTATAGGCACTAACTTAGTTGAATATTTTTGTTCAAAAAACCATGAGGTAATCAATTTTGACATAAAAACACCCAAAAATGAAAAGTATGTCAAAAATTGGGTTCAAGGAGATATTTTAAACAAGGAGCAACTTTTTTCTTGTTTTAGTGATTTTGATCCTGATTATGTAGTTCATTTGGCCGCAAGAACTGATTTGAACGAAAAAAAATCCATTAAAGGCTATGCCGCCAATACGGATGGTGTTCAAAATATGATTGAAATTATTAATGAATTTCCAAAAATAAAAAGAACCATTTATGCCTCCAGTAGGATGGTTTGTAGAATTGATTATATTCCTAAAGACTTTGATGATTATTGTCCACCCAATTTATATGGGGAAAGTAAAATGATAGGAGAAAAAAAGGTCAAAGCATCCGCAAAACATGATTATGTTATGGTTCGTCCAACTTCCATTTGGGGACCTTACTTTGAAATACCATATCGAACATTCTTTGATACTGTCAGAAAAAAAATGTTTTTTTTACCGAAGAATCATTATCCCAAAAAATCTTTTGGTTTTGTTTTAAACACAGTATTTCAACTGGAAAAAATTTTATTTGAACCAAGAGAAAACTTAGAATCGACTTATTACCTTACGGATTATCCTCCACTTGATTTAAAGGAATGGTCAGATATGGTTTCAAGAGAATTCGGAATAAAATCAACGACAGAGATACCTATGGTTGTCTTGAGAATGGTTTCAAAACTTGGTGATTTACTTCAAAAAGCAGGATGGCAAAATCCACCCTTAACAACTTTCAGATTGAATAATTTAATAACTCACATGGTATATGATACCAAAAGTTTGGAAAAAGTTTGCGGTGAATTACCCTATACTTTGCAAGAGGGAGTTAAAATAACCGCATCTTGGCTGAAGGAAAATTAATTAGCAATAAATTTTGATAGATGACAATTCAAATTTTAGGGATACAGTTTTTCAAAGGTAAAGTAAACGAGGTATTCGAGCAATTGAAAAACAAAGGCGGGCTTCTCACAGTGCCGGCAGCACCCGCATTGGTTACCATCTCAGAGGACAAAGAGTATTACGATGCGCTGTTAGAATCTGACCTAGTCATTCCCGATAGCGGTTATATGATTTTAATTTGGAATATTTTTTCTAAGCCGAGTATCAATAAAATATCCGGACTTGAATTCATCAATTATTTTATTAGCAATATCGATTCTTTTAAAGAAGACAGGTTTTTTTTGGTCAATCCTTCTGAGCTCGACAGTAAGATTAACAGAAATTTTTTAAATGAAAAAGGTTTGAATATCCGTGAAGAGGATGTTTATACGGCTCCTTTTTATAAAGGAAATGTGAAAGACAAAGTGCTGTTGGAATTAATTGAAAAACAAAAACCCCAATGGATTTTTATCAATATTGGAGGTGGAACGCAGGAAAAATTAGGACTCTTTTTAAAAAACAATTTAACATACAAACCGGCCATTTTATGTACCGGTGCCGCTTTGGCATTCAAAACAGGAAGACAAGTCAACATGCCTACATGGGTTGATTATATTTATATGGGCTGGTTAATTCGTTGTATTTCCAACCCTAAAGTCTTTGTACCAAGATACCTAAGTGGCTTCAAACTTTTAAGAATGATTTTAGTTAATAAATCCAATAAGGTAGCTCCTATTGAAAATAATTCATAAATTCGCACCTTAGAAAAAAATAAAATTGCATTTTATAAAGGAAAAATACAAAGTTCGTTAAAATGAAAAAAATATTGGTATGTGGCGCCGGTGGTTTTATCGGAGGTCATCTGGTAAACAGATTGAAAGCCGATGGGCATTGGGTGAGAGGCGTTGATTTAAAAGAAAACGAATTTGGAAATGCTAATTCAGACGAGTTTATTTTGGGCGACTTAAGGAATCCTTTAGTGGCAGAGAAAGCGGTTAAAGGAATGGATGAAGTATATCAATTGGCAGCCGATATGGGTGGAGCCGGATATATTTTTACCGGAGACCACGATGCCGAGGTAATGAGCAATTCAGCATTGTGCAATCTAAATGTTTTAGGTGCAGCCCATAAAGAAGGTGTGAAAAAAATATTCTATTCTTCTTCAGCCTGTATGTATCCTGAATACAACCAAATGGATCCGGATAACCCTAAATGTTCCGAAGATTCTGCTTATCCTGCCGCTCCGGACAGTGAGTATGGTTGGGAAAAGCTGTTCAGTGAAAGACTTTATTTGTCCTACCACAGAAATTACGGAATGGAAGTTAGAATAGCCAGATTCCATAATATTTTTGGCCCTCAAGGCACTTGGACCGGCGGAAAAGAAAAAGCACCGGCGGCGATGTGTAGAAAAGCAGCAGAAGCCGAAGACGGAACTTCCATTGAAGTTTGGGGTGACGGAAAACAAACCCGCTCATTCCTTTACATTGAGGAATGTGTCGAGGCAGTAATCCGATTAATGAATTCAAACTTTACAGGTCCGGTTAATATTGGTTCTGAAGAAATGATATCAATCAATGATTTTGCTAATATGGCAATTGCTATTTCAGGTAAAAATCTTTCCATAAATAATATCAAAGGACCAACAGGGGTAAGAGGAAGAAATTCCGACAATAAGTTGTTGCTGGAAAAATTAAACTGGGCTCCGTCAATGCCTTTACTTGAAGGAATGAAAAAGACCTACAAGTGGATAGACGCTCAGGTCAAAGAAAAAGAAGTAGTAAACCTCAAAACTAATTAGTTTTGAGGTTTTTTGTTTAAAAGAATAAAAACCTTTAGGTCAGCTTCAAAAGCAAAGATTTTTACCTAAAAATTTAATTTGCAAAATAAAAACCCTAAATTGCCTTGTTACTAAAACGGCGTATGTTTTCTGAAAATAGATCACAAAAGAGAAACTAGGGCATGAACAAATTTTTAATCAATTTTTCCGAAAGAATAAAACAGGATTTTGAAGGAGAAAAGCAGGCCTTTTTTGTGCTTTTGGTATTGCTGAGCATTCCTTTTCCTTACATAGTCAGTACAATTGCTGTTTCTGCTTTAGGCTTGTATACACTGTTGTATCTGAAAAAGGAGCAAATCAGCTTTAGGAATTATCTTTTATTTCCTATTCTATTGTATTTTTTAATGGTACTTTCTTTCTTTTGGAGCATAGATAAAAGTTTATCATTACCGGCCTTATCCAAAGAACTCTCTTTACTTGTTATTCCGGTATGTTTTTGGCTTTTTGGCGGGATTTCTAAAGCGAGAAAAACCTTGGTGCTCAAATATTACAGTTATGGAATTTTGGTTTTCGCGCTGTATTATTTGTCAAGGGGAACAGTAAGGTATTTTTTAACCGATAATGTTGCTGTTTTTTTCTATCATGAATTAGTGACTAAAGATGTGAATGCCATTCACGTATCAGTTTATATGGCAATGTCTTTTTTCTGGTTTTTAGCCAAAGACACTAAAAAAATTCTTGATTATCTTGCGTTAACCATTTTACTGCTGATGGTACTTTTGCTTTCCTCCGGCAATATCATTATTACTTTCTTCGGATTAATCATTATTTATTTTTTATTCTATGCCAAAGTTTCAAAGCAAATGAGACTGAAGAATTTAATCGTAATGTTGGTATTGTTGGTTTCTTTGGGATTCATAGGAGAAATAAAAGAACAGTTGCGCCGAGAATACGAAACTATAATGACTAACAGTACGGTTAACGATGTCATTTCAAAAGAAAAGAACAGCACCTTTTTCAATGTCAGTATCAAACAGGCTTGGACTAAAAAGGTTTTTAACGAAAACGACTTTTTTCCCGGTACGGCATTCAGGGTATATCAGTTCAGAATATTTTTGGAAATGCTTCGTGATGATGCCATTTTTTGGAAAGGATACGGACTCAATGCTTCCTATCCTAAGATTGAAGCGAAAGGATTAACCTATAACGTGTATCAAGGAAATGCCTCTTTGGAAGGCTATCAAAAAAAGAATTTTCACAATCAATACATCCAAAATTTTGCCGAATTGGGTGTTTTTGGGTTCCTACTTTTAATCATCATCATTACCCTAACATTAAAAAAAGCAATTCAGTCAAAAGATTTTACTCATTTTGCTTTTGCATTTCTAATGATAAGTTTATTTTTGACCGAATCATTTTTATGGAGACAAAGAGGAGTGGTTTATTTCACAATGATGTATTGTCTTTTTAATTCAGGAATTGCTTTTCAGAGTTCCAAAACAGAATAAAATTTATGAAAAGAATATTAATTACCGGAGCAGCCGGTTTCTTGGGTTCTCATCTATGTGACAGATTTTTAGCAGAAGGCTATTTTGTGATAGGAATGGACAACCTGATTACCGGAGATTTAAAAAATATTGAGCATTTATTTAAAGAAAAAAACTTTGAGTTTTACCACCACGATGTAACCAAGTTTGTTCATGTTCCGGGAAAGATAGACTACATACTTCATTTTGCCTCACCGGCCAGCCCGATAGATTATTTAAAAATCCCGATACAGACCTTAAAGGTCGGCTCATTGGGAACCCACAATCTTTTAGGATTGGCCAGAGTAAAAAAAGCCAGGATTCTTATTGCGTCAACATCAGAAGTTTATGGCGATCCATTGGTGCATCCGCAAACAGAAGAATACTTCGGCAATGTGAATACTATAGGGCCAAGAGGTGTTTACGATGAAGCCAAACGTTTTCAGGAATCTATAACTATGGCTTACCATACTTTTCACGGTGTAGAAACCAGGATAGTTAGGATTTTCAATACTTATGGACCAAGAATGCGCCTAAATGACGGTCGCGTTATTCCTGCTTTTATCGGTCAGGCTTTGAGAGGCGAAGATTTGACTATTTTTGGAGATGGTAGTCAAACCCGTTCTTTTTGTTATGTAACTGATCAGGTAGAAGGTATTTTCAGATTATTGCATTCCGATTATGTTTATCCGGTTAATATCGGAAACCCTGACGAAATTACCATCAAGGATTTTGCTGACGAAATAATTAAACTCACAGGAACCAATCAAAAAGTAGTTTACCATCCGTTACCGGTAAACGATCCGTTACAGCGACAACCGGATACCACTAAAGCAAAGGAAATTTTGGGATGGGAAGCCAAAGTATCGCGTGAAGAAGGGATGAAATTAACTTATGAATACTTTAAATCGCTTTCCAACGAAGAGCTTTTAAAAGAAGAGCATAAGGATTTTAAAGGATATATCCATTAGTATTTATGGTGGCACAGCAAACAGGAAGATATTCAAAATACATCAGGCCAATTAGTGTATTTTTTGATATAGTGACGCTCACGTTTTTAAGCTTATATTTCTTTAGAGATTTAAACATATCAGCGGCTTATTATATCATTTATCAAACTATTACTTGGTTGTTGATAGCGGCTATTGTTGGGTATTATGAAGTTTTTCGGTTTACGACTCCCGTAGAAATATTGTCAAAACTCATCAAGCAATTCAGCATTTTTTTGCTGATTGTAATCGCTTTTTTCCCGTTTGCTAAAACAGCGGTTTTCAGCATAAAAGCGATCACTTATTTTATACTATTTAGTTTTATCATTATAGTTGCCTTTAAAAATTTTCTTTTCATTTATCTCAAAAAATATAGGATAACCACCGGAAGTAATTATCGCAACGCCATTATCATTGGATACACACCGGAAGCAATCCGTTTAAAAGAAGTATTTGAAAACAGAAAAGATTATGGGTATCGTTTCTATGGCTATTTTTCGGATAAAAAACAAAATCCGGAGATTTTAGGAAAAATAGAGGAACTCAAAAATTATGTTTTAGAGAACAAAATAGATGAGATTTATTGTTCATTGAATGAAATCTCTAATGAAAAATTAAAGGAACTGGTTGAGTTTGCCGATGATAACCGAAAAGTCATCAAATTTATTCCTGACACTAAAGAGATTTTTTCCAAAAGCCTAAAAATCAATTACTACGAACTATTCCCGGTACTTTCCCTAGAAAAGACCCTATTGCACAATCCGTTTATCAAAGGAATAAAAAGGGCTTTTGATGTTTTGTTTTCCCTTATTGTCATTGTTTTTTTGCTCTCCTGGCTCATTCCATTATTGGCTATATTGATAAAGCTTGAATCCAAAGGACCGGTGTTTTTTAAACAAGGCAGACCCGGATTGGATGAAAAAGAATTCTTCTGTTACAAATTTCGTTCCATGCAAGTTAATGGTTTTACCGAAAAAGAGGCCTCTAAAAACGATCCTAGGGTTACCAAAATGGGTAAATTCATGAGAAAAACCAGTATTGATGAATTACCACAATTTTTCAATGTGTTGTTAGGTGATATGTCGGTTGTGGGACCAAGACCGCATTTATGGTCTCAAAATAAAGCGTATGCCAGCAAAATCAAAAAATACATGGTGCGTCATTATGTAAAACCCGGCATCACCGGTTTGGCACAAGTCAAAGGATTCAGAGGAGAAATAGAAACCGAAGAAGACATGGTAAACCGAATCAAACTCGATGTTTTTTACATTGAAAATTGGTCGATGATTATGGATTTAAAAATCATCTTTCAAACCGTCATCAATATTTTTAAAGGAGAAGACAAAGCCTATTAAAAAACTTTTTTGGCAATCAAATCTTTAACCTGATTATCTAAATCAAATGCTTTTTGAGCTGTGTCAAAAACACGCTGTTTCATCACCGCTAAATCCGATCTGGTAAGCTCTGAAATTTCGCTGAGCTTTTCATTCAAATCAGCAAAGTCTTCCACTTTGGCCACCCAACCCAATTTGTTTTCCGAAACAATGGTTTCTCCTTCACCACCACCAAAATATAGGATAGGAAAACCCAATGCGCCATATTCAAAAATTTTAGACGGAACTGAACCGTAAATTCGCGTTTTTAGCGGCACAATAGCAATGTCAAAGGTTTTTAAAGTATCATGCAAAGCTTTTCGCTCCATCATGCCATGAAAGAAGATTTTCGGCTCTTTTTGGGCTAAAATCAAAGCTTCTATTTGATTTTTCTCTGCACCGTCCCCAAACAGATGCAATTCGATATTTAAATGGCTTAAATCGATTTTATCGCAGAGTTCCAAGACGCCTTGGGCAACACCCAAAAGTCCGGCATAAAAGATTTTTACAGGCTGGTTTTCGATGGTTTTTAATTCCATTTCAGCCACTTGATGGTCAGGATAATTTCTATACAAATAACACTCTTTTTGTGGCGTGATGGTTTTTACATGCATAACAATTTCATTAGATTGTCCTAAAACCAAGTTCGCCTTGCGATAGATATACCGCTCAAAAAACAAAGAAATTTTATGCGAAAACGAACCTTCTTTCAAAGCCTCTAATTCTATTGCTGCTAATGGCCACAAATCGGACACATTGAGAATTATTTTTTTATTTTTAAGCGAAAGCACCAAAACGGAGATAAAAGAAAGCAATAACGGCGGCGATTGCACCACTACTTTTTGGGGTGTTTTTTTGAACAATAAATAGAAGAAAAGGCTCAAAGAAAAAGACAAAATAGAGACAATTCTAACTAAAATGTTTTTGCTCACACTCGGATAAATCCACAAACGTTTTACGGTAATATTGTCTCGGTTTTCGGTTACTGAGAATTTACCTTTGTATTCAGGAAACAATTCGCCTTTAGGGTAATTTCCTAGCGGACAAACAACACTAACATTGTAATTGTGTTGGTGCAACTTCAAAGCCAACTGCTCAATTCTATTGGCAGCAGCACCTTTTTCCGGCGGATAATAATTGGATATGATGAGAACTTCTTCCATTATTTTTTTAAAAGTATCTCAATGATGCGCTCAGAAGCTTTTCCGTCCCAAAGTTCGGGAATTCCCGATTTTCTGCGACCATTTTGTAGAAATTGCGCAAACACTTTCTCCAGATTTTCAATGGAGGTTCCAACCAAAGTATTCGTTCCAATAGTTTGCGTTTCAGGTCTTTCGGTATTATTTCGCATCGTAAAACACGGAATGTTTAAAACGGTAGTTTCCTCCGAAATACCGCCAGAATCCGTAATCACGGCAAAGCTGTTTTTAATTAAAAACATAAAATTCAAATAGCCTTGCGGTTCCACGAAAAGTATGTTTTTTAACGCCAAATTAGTTTCGCCTAAAATAGCCTTGGTTCGCGGATGAATAGGAAAAATTATCTTTTTGTCTCCAACCATTTTATCAATACCCTGAAGCAATGTTACCAATGATTTTTCTTCATCCACATTGGCCGGACGATGTAAGGTCAGAATGATATAATTTCCGGTTTCCAATCCAAATTCGCTCCAAAAAGCCGGAGCTGAAATCCGGTCTAAATTTTGGTATAAAGTGTCAATCATCACATTGCCCACAAAGTGAATATTTTTTTCATCCGCACCATATTTGAGCAAATTTTCGGAAGCTGTTGTTGAAGTGGTAAAGAAATAATCGGTGATACTGTCGGTAACAATTCGGTTGATTTCCTCAGGCATGGTCATATCTCCCGAGCGAATTCCGGCTTCAACATGCGCTACTTTTACATTTAATTTTTTGGCCACAATCGTACAAGCCATAGTCGAATTGACATCGCCTACCACCAAAACCAAATCACAAGGATGTTGGATTAATTCTTTTTCAAAGGCGATCATAATGGCTGCGGTTTGCTCGGCTTGTGAACCACTTTTGACTTCTAAATTGGCATGAGGTTGCGGAATGTTTAACTCTTCAAAGAAAGTATCGCTGAGGTTTTTGTCATAATGCTGACCGGTATGTACCAACCTATAAGAAACGTTTGCGCCTTCGGCTTGCTTTTTTTCAATCGCCTTGATGATGGGTGCGATTTTGATAAAATTGGGTCTGGCACCCGCTATTATAGTGATTTTCATAGGACTATTTTACTAACGAAACAAATTGCTTCAATTTGCCGCTTTTGCTTCTTTCTAACTTTTCTTTTCGGGTGAATGTGAAAGTCAAACCGGTTTCTAAATAGGTTGTAATGGCTTTTTCAATGTTTTGAATTTGGCCCAATGTCAATTCGTGCTGACTCACATATTCAATATCAAAAGTATCGATTTTGGTTTGTTTTATGACAAATTCTTTCACATTTCCATCGTCTTCGATAATACTTTTGGTGACGTAATAAAAGGTTAATCCGGGTGATTTTTTTCCGCTGGGCAGGATAGCTATATCGTTGGTTCTTCCGATTAATTTTTTAAGTATGGGTTTCTTGAAAGTGCTTTTTTCATCTAAAATCCCAACATCGCCAATGTCATAGCGAATAAATGGATGGGCTTTGTTGTAGAGAGAAGTAATCACGACGCGACCTTCTTTTCCATACGGCAAAACCTTGTTTTCCTCGTCTAAAATTTCCACAAATAAGGTTTCCGAATTCACTTGCCATTCACCTTGAGGATTTTGAAAGGCAATCAAATCCAATTCGGAAGCGCCGTATTCATTGACTACCGGAACGCCAAACTGTTTTTCAAGCAGTTCTTTATCGTCTTCAAATAACATTTCCGAAGTGACTACACAACATTTCAACGTTGGGCAAACTGTTTTTAAGATAATGTTTTTTTGCTGTAAAAATTTGGCGAACAACACGATGGAGCTGGTATAGCCATTGATATAATCGAATCGTTTTTGTTCGAATTTTACCAGTACACTTTCCAAAACTTTGTCTGATAAATCAAAAATGGGAAACCGATACCGATGGCTTAATAAATCTTTGATTCGTTCTTTGGTATTGCCAACAAAATCTAATGGAATTCCATAAAAACGAGCCTGTAAAGAACTATTAAAATTAATATTATACCATCCGAATCGGTCAAAAATATTGACCCAAGTCAGCGCGTGCGAAAATTTATCTTTGGCAAAAATAAAAGGATCACCGCTCGACCCCGAAGTTTTATTGACATATATATTCTTTGGTGTATAGCCTTCCGAGAGTCTTTCCACTAATGGCTTTTGAAAATCCTTTTTGGTCATTATCGGAAGTTCTTCCCAATTGTCGGGGTTTTTATTTCCAACTAATGCTTTGTAAGTAGCATTGTATTGGAGATGAAAAGCCACAATTTCATTTCTTTTTGCTTCAACATAATTCTGATAGTTGTCTTCTGATATCGCTTGAATTTTTTCAAATTCATTTGCAGCTTTCTTTAAGGGAAAGCCTTTCAACCAAAGCGAAAAATGGAATAGTGGAAACACAAAAATCAATTTTCCTCAAAAATAAGAAAAGCAAAGTGTTAAGTGCCTAAATTTTTTAAAAGAATGACTTTAAATTCCATCAAAAACAAACTACTTTTGCGCAGCAACTACTAACAATACAACACTATGACTATCCTATTACTCGGATCGGGCGGAAGAGAACACGCTTTAGCCTACAAAATTTTGAAAAGTTCAAAATGTCAAAAGCTATTTGTAGCACCCGGGAATGCCGGTACCGCAGCGATTGCTGCTAATGTTTCTATGAGTCCGACAGATTTTGAGAGTATCAAAACTTTTGCAATCAATGAAAATATTGACATGGTAGTAGTTGGTCCGGAAGATCCTTTAGTGCATGGCATTTATGATTTCTTCAAGAATGATTCAGCGCTTAATCATATTCCGGTTATTGGTCCTTCAAAAGTGGGCGCCCAATTGGAAGGCAGTAAAGAATTTGCCAAAGAATTTCTAATCAAACACAAAATACCAACCGCGGCTTACGACAGTTTTACTTCGGAAACAGTTGAAAACGGCTGTGAATTTTTAGAAACATTACAACCGCCATACGTTCTGAAAGCAGATGGATTGGCTGCCGGAAAAGGCGTTTTAATTCTGAATGATTTAGAAGAAGCTAAAACCGAGTTGCGAAACATGTTGGTACACGCCAAATTCGGAACCGCCAGTTCAAAAGTAGTTATCGAAGAATTTCTGGACGGTATTGAGTTAAGTTGTTTTGTGTTGACTGACGGTAAAAATTACAAAGTGTTACCAACAGCCAAAGATTATAAAAGAATCGGAGAAGGCGATACCGGATTGAATACCGGTGGAATGGGAGCCGTTTCTCCGGTACCATTTGCCGACGAAATTTTATTAGAGAAAATAGAAACCCGCATAGTAAAACCAACTGTTGAAGGTTTGCAAAAAGACGGCATAGAATACAAAGGTTTTGTTTTCATCGGACTTATTATTGTCAAAGGCGAACCGATGGTAATTGAATACAACGTCAGAATGGGCGATCCGGAAACCGAAGTAGTGATGCCAAGAATCCAATCCGATTTGGTAGAATTGTTTCAAGCAGTGGCCAATCAAAAACTAGACGAAGTTACTTTAGAAATTGACCCAAGAAGTGCCACAACCATTATGGTGGTTTCGGGCGGATATCCTGAAGAGTATGACAAAGGTTTTGAGATTACCGGAATTGAAAACGTGCAAGATTCGATTGTTTTTCATGCCGGAACCAAATTGGAAAACGGCAAAGTTGTAACCAACGGTGGAAGAGTATTGGCGGTGACTTCTTATGGCAATAATTTCCAAGAGGCCATAAAAAAATCTTACCAAAACATAGACAAGCTACATTTTGATAAGATGTATTTCAGAAAAGATATCGGATTCGATCTAGCTTAAGAAAGAGTGTGCCGTAGTATCTTGGTTTTCTTCGTTATTGTCTTGGTGCTTTTTCAATTCTTTACACCAGTAAACGATGTAATAGCTACATACAATGATTAATGTCCAGCTAACGATGTTGGCTAACCACCAACCAATGGAACCATTTAGCTCAAGTGCTCTTAACCAATCTAATGGTTTGAAAAGAAAATCTACAAATAAAGTTTGAATACCTTCAAAAAATGCTCTCATTGTATAAAATGTTATATTTACAGCACAAATGTATAAAATATCCGTATGATTACAAGCATTTTTAAAAAATCGAGCATTGTTAATTATGCTTTGGTGGTAATTTTATTATTGGCTGCCTTTTTTTTACATCAAAGCGGTCAGTCAAACCAACTTTCAACGCCAACGGATTTATCGGATAAGTTGTTATTAATCACACTTTTACTCAGCTCATTTTTTTTGGTCAACTTTATGGTTAAAAAAAATGGGTTGACTAAAAACAGCAGTTACACCATTTTATTTTTTCTGTTGTTTTTAATGATTTTCCCTATCGTCTTTAGTCATACTAATCTTTTGTTTGCCAATTTCTTCCTGCTGCTGGCCATGCGAAGATTAATTTCACTCCAAACTTTAAAAGCGCCTAAAGAGAAAATATTTGACGCTTCGATGTGGATTTTCATTGCCAGTTTGTTTCACTTTTGGTGTATTCTTTTTATTGTTTTGGTTTACATCTCTATCATCTTTCATGTTTCCAGAGATTATAGAAATTGGTTGTTGCCTTTTGTGGCTTTTGTGACTACAACCGTGGTATTTTTGGGAGCTGCATTATATTTTGACAAGACTTGGATTGACCATATTTTGACCCAAACCCAAACCCATTTTGAACTCGATTATTTTACCAATAATTACCAAAATGCCGCGCTTTCATTTTATGTGGTTGTTGCGCTGTATTTTCTGTTTTCGATGGTTATTTCATTAACCAACAGACCTTTGATTCTACAGGCGTCTTATAAGAAAATGATTTTCGGATTTTTAATCGGAAGTGTTGTTTTTATCCTTTCGCCTGATAAAAATAATGCAATGTTGTTGTTTACTTTTTTCCCTTTAGCAGTGATGACGACCAACAATATAGAGTATTCCCAGAGTCAAATGTATCAGGAAATTGTACTAATGTTATTGATTACAGGAAGCTTTTTTGCGTTTTTTGCCCAACTATAATTTACTACCATAAGCCAAATCTCCGGCATCACCTAAACCCGGAATGATGTAGTTTTTCTCGTTGAGTTTATCATCTAAAGCCGCTACCCAAAGATGACAGTTTTCGGGCAGGTTTTCTTGTAAATAAGCTATGCCTTCCGGCGCAGCAATTACTACCGCAATGTGAATTTCTTTGGGTTTTTGTTCCAAATGTAATTTGTGCAAAACCGCTACTATTGATTGTCCGGTGGCTAACATTGGGTCAATTAGAATCAGATTTTTATTTTCAAAAGAAGGCGCGGCTTGGTATTCGACTAAAATTTCAAACTTATCATCGTTGTCATAATGATGGCGATAGGCAGAAACAAATCCGTTTTCGGCATTGTCAAAAATGTTCATAAACCCGGTATGTAAAGCCAATCCGGCACGAAGTATAGAACACAAAACCACATGGTCAGCAATCGTAGTAGTATGTTTGATACCTAAAGGCGTCTGTACATCAATGTTTTTATATTCCAAAGTTTTACTCAATTCATAAGCCATAATTTCCCCAATGCGTTCAATGTTTTTGCGAAAACGCATACTGTCTTTTTGGATGGTAACATCGCGAATTTGTGCCAAAAAATGATTGAGAATACTATTCTGCTCGGAAATGTAATGAATGTGCATGGACGACTTTAATTTTGTATGTTGAGGTAAAAGTATAAAAACTATCTTTGCACCCAAGACCTTTCGGTTGAATAGTATCAAATAAAATAAAAACTGCAACTATGTTTTCAGAATTTGCCTTTCCTATTTTTGAGCAAAGTATCAATGATTATCATATAATAAACGATGTGTATCAACCTACGTTAAATCCTTATACTAAAGGAACTATCGAATATTTATTGTATGCCAAAAACTGGGTAGATACTGTACAATGGCATTATGAAGACATCATCCGCGATCCTAATATTGACCCGGTAGCAGCCTTAGATTTGAAAAGAAAAATTGATGCTTCCAATCAAGTTCGTACCGATATGGTAGAGTATATCGACAGCTATTTTCTCCAAAAACACAAAGATGTTCAAGTAAAACCAAACGCCAAAATCAATACTGAAAGTCCGGCTTGGGCTATCGACCGTTTGTCTATCTTGGCCTTGAAAATTTACCATATGAGTGAAGAAGCCAATCGTGCCGAAGCCACTGCCGAACACAGAGCCAAATGTCAGGAGAAATTAAATGTATTGTTAGACCAAAAAAGTGATATGTTTATCTCTATTAATGATTTGTTGACCGATATTGAAAACGGAGACAAATTCATGAAAGTCTACAAGCAAATGAAAATGTACAACGATGACGATTTGAATCCGGTGTTGTACCAAAATAAAAAATAAATAGGCCGCATTTGTCAAATCCAATCCAACATATAGCCGTCATCCGATTGTCTGCCATGGGCGATGTTGCAATGACGGTTCCTGTTTTGCGAGCTTTTCTAAATCAAAATCCGAACGCGAAAATTACAGTAGTTTCTCGACCGTTCTTCCAACCTTTTTTTGTCGGAATTCCGAATGTGGAATTTTTTGCTGTTGATGTCAATGGAAGACATAAAGGTTTTCCGGGTTTATTTCGATTGTATTCGGATATCAAAAAGTTGCAAGTTGATGCTATAGCTGATTTGCACAACGTTTTGCGATCAATAGTTATTAGAAATTTATTCGCTTTGAGCGGTAAAAAAGTAGCTTACACAGCCAAGGGCAGAGCCGATAAAAAAGCCTTGACCCGAGCCAAAAACAAAATCTTTCAACCCTTAAAATTAATGGTCGAGCGCCATGTTGATACTTTTAAAAAGTTGGGTTTTCAGGTCGATTTATCCAATCCGATTTTTCCGGAAAAAGCCATTTTGTCTGCCGAAATTTTAAAAATTTCAGGTGAAAAAGAAAATCAAAAATGGATAGGTATAGCACCATTTGCTCAATATGACAGCAAAGTTTATCCTCTCGATTTGATGCAAAAAGTGATCAACGAATTGGCCAATATCAACGCCAATAAAATTTTCCTTTTCGGTGGCGGACAGAAAGAAACAGAGCAACTGAAGACTTTAGCAGCCAATAAAGAAAATATAATAGTAGTAGCCGGAAAATTAAAGTTACCTCAAGAACTTCATTTGATTTCTAATCTCGATTTAATGCTTTCCATGGATTCCGGAAATGCTCATATTGCGGCCATGCTCGGCATAAAGGTCATCACACTTTGGGGTGCCACACATCCTTATGCCGGTTTCAAACCATTCAATCAACCCATGGAAAACTGTTTGGTTTCCGATAGAGAAAAGTATCCGTTATTGCCAACCTCAGTTTACGGAAATAAAAATATTCCGGGTTACGAAGATGCTATGCGAACCATTACTGTTGACAATGTAGTCGAAAAAATAAATTCCAATCTCGCTTAGACAAAATTGGAATTTATAATTGTTATGTTGGAATTTTAAAAACTATACATCATCAAAATCTACATAGATTTCCGAAGAAGTCGGATGGGCTTGGCAAGTTAGAATTAATCCGTCGGCAACTTCGCCATCTGTTAGGATGGAATTCTTTTTCATCTCAGCCGAACCATTGGTAATTCGTGCCAAGCAAGAACTGCAGATTCCACCTTGACAAGAATAAGGTGCATCAATGCCTTGTTTCAAAGCAGCTTCCAAAACCGTTTGTTTCTGCGACATTTCAAAAGTGGTTTCTTCGTCATCTACCATCACAGTAATTTTCGTGTGGCCTTCATGAGAAGCTGCGGCTGTATTTTCGGCAGCGGTCGAGGTCGAAAACAATTCGAATTTGATATTTTTCTCAGGAATGTTGTGCTCTTTTAATACATTGGAAACCAAATTAATCATGTCTTCCGGACCACACAAATAAAACTTGTCAAACTCTTTTTCTTTGTGTTTGTTGTTCAAGACAAAGTTTACGGTTGACTTATCGATTCTACCAAAAAGTTCGTTTTCTACTTTGGCTTGACTGTATACAAAATGCACAAAAAAACGGCCGACATATTTCAATTGCAAGTCGTGAAGTTCATCGTGAAAGATGGTTTCTTCCGGCGTTTTATTACCGTAAACCAATACAAAAGAACTGTTGGGCTCACTCTCTAAAACCGATTTTAAGATCGACATCACCGGTGTAATTCCGCTTCCTGCCGCAAAAGCGGCATAGTTTTTTAAGTTGGAAAAAGAAGGCTCAAAAGTAAATCTTCCTTCGGGTTGGCTGACTTCTAAAATATCACCCACTTTCAAATTGTCATTGGCAAATTTGGAAAAATGACCACTTTTTACCGATTTGATAGCGATGCGCAATTCACCACTACTAGGCGAAGAACAAACCGAATATGCGCGGCGTACTTCTTGACCATCAAGGGTTAGTTTTAAGTTCACGTATTGACCGGCGGTAAATTGATAAGCCGATTTTAATTCGGCCGGAACGGTAAAAGCAACAGAAATCGCACTTGGCGTTTCGCGCTTAACTTCTTTGATATGTAATTTATAAAATGAAGACATATAGTTTGTTTTTGCAAAGGTAGCGAACGTTACACTTTTGAGAAAATAATAATTTATACCTAAGAATTTTATATACATATAAAACTTATGTATATTTGAATTTCAAAAATCAATGCTCATGAAAAATTCGCAATTATACAAAGGAAGTTTAACCACCATAGTGATGAAACTTTTAGAAGAAAACGGCAGAATGTATGGGTATGAAATTACCCAAAAAGTAAAAGAAATTACCAAAGGAGAATTAAAAATAACAGAAGGCGCATTGTATCCGGCGTTGCATAAACTCGAAGCCGATGGCGTTCTAGAAGTAGAAGTCGAACATGTAGACAATCGGTTGAGGAAATATTATAAGCTTACAGAAAAGGGTTCGGCAGAAACTTTGAATAGATTGGCCGAATTGGAAGATTTTATACGAAACATGCAAACTTTGGTTCAACCTAAATTAGCGAATTAAGTATGAAACTCTCCGCCGAACAAATTGAAAGACTTTATGCTTTCACGCGCCAACATTATGTAGAATACTACGATTTGCAAACCGAATTGGTCGACCATTTGGCCAATGCCATCGAAGAACAATGGCAGCAAAACCCAAAATTGTCTTTTGAAGAAGCTTTGCAAAAGGAATTCAAAAAGTTTGGTGTATTCGGATTCATGGAGGTCGTTGAAAAAAGGCAAGCTGCCCTTAACAAGAAGTACAATAAATTGGTATGGAATGAACTGAAATCCTTCTTCCGTTTGCCTAAAATCATAGGAACTTTTGCTACG
Organism: Flavobacterium sp. IMCC34852; assembly: GCF_030643905.1. NCBI lineage: Bacteria > Pseudomonadati > Bacteroidota > Flavobacteriia > Flavobacteriales > Flavobacteriaceae > Flavobacterium > Flavobacterium rivulicola. The sequence continues at coordinate 582,657 of NZ_CP121446.1, forward strand.
ATCGGAATCGTTTTTTACTTGTTGAAGTATTTCCAAGAAGATGTGTTAATTGTACAATTGGTTTTTTTGGCTTTGGTAGTTTTCTTTTTTGTCGGGATTTTTATCCTTTCCGGAAAAAACAAAAGGAACCATCAAAAAACCGGCAAGAAATGGCTGCTTAAAGAGATAATCTTCGGCTATGGTTCGTTTACCGGCTTGATGAATTTACCGATTCAGCTTGCCCTTAATATAAGAAGCGAAAGCTACAGCGATTGGGCATTATTGGGATTCAGTTTTCTGTTGATTTTTATGGCTTTATGCGAATATATTATATTGGTTTTAATTCCTTCAAAAGCCGAAACATTTCTCAAACAAACTTATCCTGAATATGAATTTGTAAATTAAATTGTAACAATTTTCTATCTTTAGGAACTAATTTCGAAACCTAAAACCACCAACTATGTTCAAACATTTCATCAGGCTCGAGTGGAAATCCTTTTTGCGTTCGGCTTCCTTTGGAACCAATCTTGCGCTGAAAATCATCATGGGATTGGGCGCTTTATACTTTATGGCTTGCTTTGCCATTTTGGGAACTGCCGTCTTTTTTATTTTGAAAGACCAAGGATTAGAACCATTGGCAGCCATTAATAAATTTATGATTTATTATGTGCTTTTTGATTTGGTCATTCGTTATTTTCTTCAAAAAATGCCGGTAACGAATATTAAACCGCTATTGATTTTGCCTATCAAAAGAAGCACAATAGTCCATTATTCTTTGGGGAAAACAATCATTTCTTTTTTCAATGTGCTGCATGCTTTTTTCTTTATTCCGTTTACCATAGTGTTATTGGTTCAAGGTTATGGCTTCCAGGCATTTTTGTGGTTTTTAGGAATGACGGCTTTGATATACGCTAACAATTTTCTTAATATTTTGGTCAACAGTAAAAATGTTGTTTTTTACACGGTTTTGTCTTTGTTGGTCACATTAGCTGCATCGCAATATTATGAGATTTTTGATTTTACAGTTTACTCAAAGATTTTCTTTCAAGGCATGTATGACACCGTTTATATGTTTGTTATTGCCATTGCTTTGTTGGCCACAACTTATTATTGTTCATTTAATTATTTTAAAAATAGACTAAATCTCGACGATGGATTGGCCAAGAAAAGTGATGTGGCGAAGACCGAAAATTTCACTTGGTTGGATCAGTTTGGCACTTTAGGGACTTTTCTCAAAAACGACATTCGCTTGTTGAAACGCAATAAACGCTCAAGAACTACTTTGGTAATGAGTTTTATATTTATCTTTTACGGATTGCTTTTCTTTACCCAATCGATAGAATCTTACGATAATCCGTGGATGAAGGTTTTTGCCGGCATTTTTGTTTCCGGAGGATTTTTATTCACTTTCGGGCAGTTTGTACCAAGTTGGGACAGCGCCTATTACCAATTGATGATGAGTCAAAATATCCAATACAGAGAATACATCAGCTCCAAATGGTGGCTGATGGTGATTGGTACAGTAATTTCAACATTGTTGGCTTCTTTTTATTTGTATTTTGGGTTGCATACCTATTTGATTATCGTGGTTGGTGCTATTTTTAATATTGGGGTCAATTCGCATTTGGTTATGCTTGGCGGTGCTTTTGTAAAAACGCCTATCGATTTAACAACTTCCAAACAAGCTTTTGGCGATAAGCAAGCTTTTAACGTTAAAACCATGTTGATTTCGTTACCCAAAATGTTGGTTCCCATGGGATTGTATACTTTGGGCTACTATCTTTTTTCACCAAACGTTGGGTTGATTATGGTGGCAGCAGCCGGTGTTTTGGGCTTTGCGTTCCGAAATTATGTGTTCGATCAGATAGAGAAAATATACAAAACCCAAAAGTACGAGACCATCGCAGCTTACAAGCAAAAAAACTAATTACTATTCACTAATTACTAATCACACGAAAAATGATACAAGTTACCAATCTTTCAAAAACCTATGCCAACGGTGTTCGCGTGTTAAATATCGAACATCTTGAAATTCCAAAAGGACAAAGTTTCGGATTAGTCGGAAACAACGGCGCCGGAAAAACCACTTTTTTCAGTTTGTTGCTCGATTTGATTCAGCCGAGTTCAGGATTTATTTTAAACAACGGCATTCAGGTAAATACCAGTGAAGCTTGGAAACCTCTAACAGCTGCGTTTATTGATGAAAGCTTTTTAATTGGTTATTTGACGGCCGAAGAATATTTTTATTTCATAGGAGATTTACGCGGACAGAACAAAGCCGATGTAGATGCCTTGTTAAAAAAGCATGAAGAATTCTTCAACGGAGAAATTTTGAACAGCCGAAAATATCTTCGAGATTTGTCTAAAGGAAACATGAAAAAAGTGGGCATTATTGCGGCTTTAATCGGTAATCCTGAAGTAGTTATTTTAGATGAGCCTTTTGCCAATTTAGATCCAACCACTGTGAATCGATTGAAAAAAATCATCAAAGAATTGGCCGATGATCCTAACCGAACAGTTTTGGTTTCGAGCCACGATTTAGTTCATACAGTTGAGGTTTGTAACCGAATTGTTGCTTTGCATTTGGGCGAAGTTGTGAAAGACATCCAAACCTCACCCGAAACTTTGAAAGAGTTAGAGGCATTTTTTGCAGTCTAATTTTTTGCCATATCAAAAAGAAACGTATTTTTACCAGTTAGTTATACTATTTATAACATTTTCACGTTATTATAAAAATACGTTTCGTTTTGAAAACCAATACTACTAAATATTTTATTTTCACCGGATTACTCTTTTTTTTGATAGCTTGTTCTACCAAGAAAAATACTTTTCTTTCCAGAAATTCCCACGCACTCAGTACTGAATACAACATTCTTTATAATGGTCAATTGGCTTTAGATAAAGGTATTGAGGATGTGAAGTTGCAAAACAAAGACAATTTTTGGGAAATGTTGCCTATCGAAAGAATGCAGGTCACAGAAGACCGAATGCTTCCTGGAGAAAACCGAAACGCCAATTTTGAAAGAGCGGAAACCAAAGCCACCAAAGCAATTCAAAAACACTCCATGAATATTCAGGGTTCAGAAAAGAATCCCCAAATGGACGAAGCACATTTGCTGTTAGGAAAATCAAGATATTACGAACAAAGATTTGTACCGGCATTGGAAGCCTTCAATTATGTGCTTTATAAATATCCGAAAAGTGACAAAATCTACGAAGTAAAAATTTGGCGTGAAAAAACCAATATGCGTTTGGAAAATGATGCCATCGCCGTTAACAATTTGACCAAACTTTTACAAGAAATCAAATTCAAAGACCAAATTTATGCCGACGCTAATGCGGCTTTAGCACAAGCTTTTTTAAATTTAGAAGAAAAAGACAGTGCAGTGGCCAAAATCAAATTGGCCACAGAATTCACCAAATCCAACGAGGAAAAAGCAAGATACCGATTCATATTGGCACAGTTGTACGAACAATTAGGCTATAAAGACAGTGCTTATGCCAAATACCAAGAGGTCATCGACATGAACAGAAAGTCATCTCGACAATACATCGTTCAGGCGCATGCCAAACAGGCCGGTCAGTTTGATTACGAAAAAGGAGACTCGATTACCTTTTTGAAAAAATTTAATGATTTAATTGAAGACAGAGAAAATCGTCCTTTCTTAGACGTTTTACACCACCAAGTGGCATTGTTTTATGATAAAAATAAAAACTTCTCCCAAGCTAAAAAGCACTACAATCTTTCGCTTAAAAAGAAAACACAAGACACTTACTTAACGGCTTCTAATTACAGAAATCTGGCAGATATTTATTTTAATTCGGCCAAATATGTCACTGCGGGAAAATATTTCGACAGTACACTTGTGCAATTAAAGCCAAGAACCCGCGAATTCAATTCGATTAAAAAGAAAAGAGAAAATCTCGAAGATGTCATCAAGTATGAAGGCATTGCACAAAGAAACGACAGCATTATAGCCTTGTATGCTATGTCGGGTGATGAGCGAACCGCTTATTTTGAAAAGCACATAGAGAAACTAAAAAAAGCAGAAGAAGCCGCTCAAAAGTTGGCTGAAAAAGAAGCCCAAATTAAAGAAAACCAAGACAGAAACGAAGGCAAAATCGATTCTAAAGATGCTTCGAATGCCAAGAAAACCGACGCTACATCAAAAACGGAAGGCAAAGACAATTCGTTTTATTTTTACAACCCAACAACCGTTGCTTACGGGAAAAAGGAATTTGAAAAAATTTGGGGCAAAAGAACCCTTCAGGACAATTGGAAATCTGAATCCGGGTCAGGTAAAAACAGTGAAAAAGAAGAGGATGACCTGACCGAAAAAGAAACCTCAAAAGACTCTAAAGAAGAAGTTGTTGAAGCCCGATTTACGCCTGATTTTTATATCAAACAATTGCCGACAAGCCAAATACTCATTGACAGTTTGAGCAAAGAGAGAAACTTTGCCTACTATCAATTGGGCGTTATTTACAAAGAGAAATTCAAAGAATACCAATTGGCCGCCAACAAATTGGAGCAATTGTTAAAAAACAGTCCGGAAGAAAGATTGGTTTTACCTTCAATGTACAATTTGTTCAAAATCTACGAAATCATCGATAAGAACAAAGCCGAAAGCATGAAAGCGAGAATAATTTCCTTGTATCCGAATTCGAGATACGCCCAAATATTAAGCAATCCTAACAATGAGTTTGCCGAATCGGATGATTCTCCTAAAGCTGTTTATGAAAGTCTTTACAAACAATACCTCGCCGGAGATTATAAAGCGGTTTTAATGGCTACAACTGCGGCTATTGATAGGTTTACCGGAGATGAGATTGTTCCCAAATTAGAATTGTTAAAAGCCAATATTATTGGAAAATTAGCCGGATTGGAGGAATATGGTAAAGCTCTGAATTTTGTAGCACTCAATTATCCGAACGTAGAAGAAGGTAAAAGAGCCGAAAAAATGTTAACGGTTGACATGCCTAAATTAAATGCGTTACAATTGTCAAGTTTGGATTCTAAAAATTGGAAAATTCTTTACCGAACCAAAGATTTTGAAGATAAAAACACAAAAATTCTAAGAGAAAAAATCGGTAAATTCATCAAGGACAGAAGCTTAGACAGGTTGTCGGTTTCCTTAGACATATACACGATGACCGATAATTTTGTGGTGATTCACGGGTTGAATTCTAACGATTTGGCGGTTGGAATTACCTCTATTTTAAAGGATTACAAAGATTATAAAATACAAGACACACCGATAATTATCTCTACTGAAAATTATACGATTGTTCAAATCAAAAAAAACATTGACGAGTTTTTGGCCGGAAATTTAACGGATAACCCAACCCAACCCAATTGGGACGGAACCATAGAAAAAACGGTGGTTCAACAAGAACAGCCTGCTCCAAATCAAGAGAAGCCTGCAAAGGAATCTAAAGACCCAATCAATCCTCAACCCATAAACCCAACCAAAGGAGTAGAAGAAAGTAGCGGCCCTATTGGTTTACCGCCATCACCTCAATCACAAAAGTCAGGCAAAAAAGGATAATATCATGTTTGAAAAAAGCCAAAAATCATATACCGATCTTTTAGGGAAAACCAACCGAATTGTCGAGGGTACAACCATTACCGGCGATATTATTTCTCCGGCAGACTTTCGTTTAGACGGCCATTTGATTGGTAACTTTCAGTCGAAAGGTAAAATTGTCATCGGTCCGGCCGGAAGTGTAAAAGGCGATATTGTTTGCAAAAATGCGGATATCGAAGGCACTTTTGAAGGGAAAATTCAAGTCCAGGAAATCCTCAATGTAAAATCAAAATCCCACATTACAGGAGAAGTAATTTGCGGCAAATTAGCCGTCGAACCCGGAGCCGAATTCAGCGCCACTTGCGTAATGAAGCCTCATGTGAAAAACCTTCCCAATAATGGACAATCCGCAGAAGAAAAGAGCGCGTAACAAGTGGCTGACACTTATCAACATTCCCATCAAAATGGGTGTCATTGTTTTTTTGTTTGCTTATTTGGGTCGATGGCTTGACGAAAAATATGATAATCCACACCACATTTATGTAAAAATCTCAACCCTGGTAGGTGTCGCTATAGCTTTTTACAATCTCAATCGTCAATTGAAAGAAATTAATAAATCAGATAATCAGTAGTATGAATTTAGATAAATTCAAATCCATTTTTACCGTTTTAGTTTTAGGCATAATCGGTTTTATTGTTCATAAAATCTTGTTTCATTTTTTGGTGCCCAAAGCTTACGAGGCAGGATTTATCTATTCGATTGAACTATTGTATTTGTTCTTTTTCTTCTTTTCGGCAATGTTGATTTTGGCCTTGGATAAGGTTAAAGAAAAGAGCATTAACTCAGTAGGTTACACCTTTTTATTACTCACTACTTTAAAAATGGGAATCGCTTTTGTTTTTTTGAAGCCAATCTTGGCCGGAAACCTGCCTAAAACACCAACCGAAAAAATGAGTTTTTTTATCATTTTTATTTACTTTTTGGCAATAGAAACCTTTGTAACTATCAGAATTTTAAATAATAAACAATAAAAGAGTTTTAAATTGACAATTCTGTCAAAAAAAATAAAACATATACTTTTTAATATTAATTAATATTGTACTTTTGCACCAAATTTGAGAAAATAAAATTTAGATAATTATCAGATATGGTGTTTTCAAAAAAACCACTCCGTTTTATCATCGCTACCTTAGTAGCTTTTTTACCATTAGTAAGTTCGGCAAACCCTACAGTTGATTCAACCCATGTTTCAACAGAAGCAACTCATGCAGTGGAAGCTACTCATGGAGAATCAGCTGAACCAAAAGACGTCAAAACCGAAATCAAAGAGTTTATAGATCACCACTTGAAAGACTCATATGACTTTAATATTTTTGGCTACAAAGACGAAGCCGGAAAACAACACCATGTTGGATTTCCCCTACCGGTAATTTTGGTTGACAATGGTTTAAAGGTTTTCTCTTCTTCAAAATTCCATAACGATCATGAAGTGGCTGAGGTTAACGGAACTTTCTACAAATTGCACCACGGTAAAATTTATAAAGTTGACAGCGCTCAAGGCGAAGTAACTATGGATGAGCACCACCATGCTACCAATGAAAAGCCGCTTGATTTTTCGATTACCAAAAACGTATTCATGATTTTTGTAGTAGCTTTAATCATGTTCTTGTTGTTTAAAAGTTTGGCCAAATCATATATTAAAAACGGCGGAATTGCTTCCGGAGTTGGACGTATTTTCGAACCGATTGTTCTTTATGTTAGAGACGAGATTGCTATTCCTAACATTGGAGAGAAACACTATAAAAGATACATGAGTTATTTATTGACCATATTTTTCTTTATTTGGTTCTTAAATATCTTCGGATTAACACCACTTGGAATCAACGTAACCGGAAACATTGCCGTTACTGCTTGTTTGGCATTAATCACATACTTAATCACAACTTTTACCGCTAAAAAAGATTATTGGGGTCACATTTTCTGGATGCCGGGAGTTCCTGTACCGATGAAATTTATCTTAGCACCAATTGAATTGTTGGGAACGATTATCAAACCATTCTCATTAATGATTCGTCTTTATGCAAACATTGTAGCGGGTCACATCGTATTGATGAGTTTGATAGGGTTGATGTTTGTTTTCAAAAACTGGATCGGAAGCAGCTTGTCTTTCTTCCTTTCGTTTGCGATTTCTTTAATTGAAATATTAGTTGCTTTATTGCAAGCTTATATATTTACTATGTTGTCGGCCCTTTATTTTGGTTCGGCTGTAGAAGAGCATCACCACGATGAAGCTCACCATTAATATTAATGTTTAATTTTTAATACATATTTTTATGGAAATTCCTAAAATCATTGGAGCTGGATTAGTAGTAATCGGAGCTGGTATCGGTATCGGAAGAATTGGTGGTTCTGCAATGGACGCTATTGCACGTCAACCGGAAGCTACTGGTAAAATCCAAACAGCTATGCTTATTGCTGCTGCGCTTATTGAAGGTATCGGATTTGCTGCTTTATTCGCAGTATAATTCAAACAAAACAAAAAGCTGCAACGGTTGGTTGTAGCTTTTGTTTAAAAATTAAATTAAAAGACTATATAATTACTTTATAATATGGAAAAGTTAATAAATGATTTTTCATTAGGATTGTTCTTCTGGCAATTTTTGATTTTCGTAGGATTGATTTTCTTATTGAAAAAATTTGCTTGGAAACCCATTCTTGATGCCGTAAACGAAAGAGAAGAAGGAATCAGAAACGCGTTGCTTTCAGCTGAAAATGCTAAAAAAGAAATGCAAAACTTGAAATCAGATAATGAGAAATTATTAGCTGAAGCAAGATTAGAGCGTGATACCATGATGAAAGAAGCTCGTGAAATCAAAGAAAAAATGATTAACGATGCTAAAGCAGAAGCACAAGTGGCCGGTCAAAAAATGATTGAGCAAGCTAAAGCTTCTATCGAAAGCGAGAAAAATGCAGCGTTAGCTGAATTGAAATCTCAAGTTTCTTCTTTGTCATTAGACATTGCTGAAAAATTATTAAAAGACGAATTATCTAACAAAGAAGCTCAAACCAAATTGGTAGAGAAAATGTTAGGTGATGTAAAATTAAATTAATCGTTATGTCAAGAGCTGCGATTAGATACGCGAAAGCAATTTTAGAAACTGCCGTTTCAAGCGGAAACGCTGCTAAAGTAAATGACGACATGTCGTCTATCGTTGCTTCAGTGGCCGGAAGCGCTGAACTAAGCGAATTTCTATCAAGCCCAATCATTTCTTCAGAAGTGAAAATGAGTGCCTTGAAAGAAGTTTTTGCTGCTGTTCAGTCGGAAACCAATTCTTTATTCAGATTGCTTCAGGAAAACAAAAGATTTGAAATTTTAGCTGATGTTGCTATGCAATTCAACGCCCAATTCGACGAAATGAATGGGGTAGAATTAGCCAAAGTAACCACTGCTTTCCCAATCACGGCGGATTTACAAAACAAAGTATTGGCTAAGATTGCGACCATTTCAGACAAAAAGATAACTATTGAAAACATCGTAGATCCATCCATCATTGGCGGATTTATTTTGAGAATAGGAGACAAACAATACAACGCTTCTGTGGCGAACAGATTGCAAGAATTAAGAAGAGAATTTAGTAATTAATACCATTAAAGATATATCAAAATGGCGGAAATTAAAGCTGCTGAAATTTCAGCAATATTAAAGAAACAAGTAGAAGGATTTCAATCCGGTGCTACGTTAGAAGAAGTAGGAACTGTTCTTCAAGTGGGTGATGGTATCGCTCGTGTTTATGGTTTGTCAAACGCACAATACGGCGAGTTAGTACAATTCGATAACGGGTTAGAGGCCATCGTTTTGAACTTAGAAGAAGACAATGTGGGTGTGGTACTTTTAGGACCATCTACCGGAATTAGAGAAGGTTCAACCGTAAAAAGAACACAACGTATTGCTTCCTTAAAAGTAGGTGAGCAAATCGTAGGTCGTGTTGTAGATACTTTGGGTAATCCAATCGATGGTAAAGGACCAATCGGTGGTGACTTATACGAAATGCCATTGGAAAGAAAAGCACCAGGAGTTATTTTCCGTCAACCGGTAACTGAGCCATTACAAACAGGTATCAAGTCAATCGACGCGATGATTCCTGTAGGTAGAGGTCAACGTGAGTTAGTAATTGGTGACCGTCAAACCGGTAAAACTACCGTTTGTATCGATACTATCTTGAACCAAAAAGAATTCTACGATGCTGGGCAACCGGTATTCTGTATTTATGTTGCTGTTGGGCAAAAAGCTTCTACAGTAGCAGGAATTGCAAAAACATTAGAAGAAAAAGGCGCTATGGCTTATACGGTAATCGTTGCTGCTAACGCTTCAGATCCTGCGCCAATGCAGGTATATGCTCCAATGGCAGGTGCTGCTATCGGAGAGTATTTCAGAGATTCAGGGCGTCCGGCTTTGATTATCTATGATGATTTATCAAAACAAGCGGTGGCTTACCGTGAGGTGTCTTTGTTGTTAAGAAGACCACCGGGACGTGAAGCTTATCCTGGAGACGTATTCTACTTACACAGCCGTTTATTAGAAAGAGCTTGTAAAGTAATTGCGGATGACGATATCGCGAAAAACATGAATGACTTACCGGATTCTTTGAAACCAATCGTAAAAGGGGGTGGTTCATTAACGGCCTTACCAATTATTGAAACTCAAGCGGGTGACGTTTCTGCGTATATCCCAACCAATGTAATTTCGATTACTGACGGACAGATCTTCTTAGATGGAGATTTATTCAACTCAGGGGTTCGTCCGGCAATTAACGTAGGTATTTCGGTATCACGTGTTGGAGGTAACGCTCAAATTAAATCGATGAAAAAAGTAGCCGGTACTTTGAAATTAGACCAAGCGCAATTCCGTGAATTGGAAGCGTTCGCAAAATTCGGTTCTGATTTGGATGCCGTTACTTTAAACGTAATTGAAAAAGGTAGAAGAAACGTTGAAATCTTAAAACAAGCCGTAAACGATCCTTACACTGTAGAAGACCAAGTAGCGATTATCTACGCAGGTTCTAAAAACTTGTTGAGAAACGTTCCTGTAAACAAAGTAAAAGAATTCGAAAGAGATTATATCGATTACTTGAATAACAAACACAGAGATGTTTTAAACGCTTTAAAAGCCGGTAAGTTAGATGATAACATTACTGACGTTTTAGAGAAAACAGCTAAAGAAATTTCAGCGAAATATAACTAAGAATTATTTTAAATTTTGAATTATAAATTTTAAATGGTCTCCATAATTTATAATTCAGAATTTATAATTTAAAATAATATAAATGGCAAACTTAAAGGAAATCCGTAATAGAATTACTTCCGTTCAGTCGACGATGCAGATTACATCGGCGATGAAGATGGTTTCTGCCGCAAAGTTGAAAAAAGCACAAGATGCTATCACAGCTATGCGACCTTATGCCGAAAAATTAACGGAATTATTACAAAGTGTAAGTGCTACTTTAGACGGAGATGCCGGTGGACAATACACGACGCAGCGCGAAGTAAACAAAGTGTTGGTTGTGGCCATTACCTCAAACCGTGGTTTGTGTGGTGCTTTCAATACTAACGTAATTAAGCAAGCAAAAGTAGTAGCTGATGGTTACGCCGGAAAACAAGTTGACTTCTTCGCCATCGGTAAAAAAGGAAATGATTTTTTCAGAAAAACCAATACCGTAATCGATAACAAGAGCGAAGTATTTGACAGCTTAACGTTTGAAAATGTGGCCGAAATCGCTGACGTATTAACTCACAAATTTGTTTCCGGAGAATACGACAAAATAGAAATCGTATACAACCAATTCAAAAATGCCGCTACACAAATCGTTCAAACCGAACAATTTTTGCCATTAGCACCGGTACAATCAGACAAACCTGTTTCCACCGGAGATTACATTTTTGAACCTTCAAAAGAAGAGATTGTGTTGACCTTGATTCCAAAATCATTAAAAACACAATTGTACAAATCCATCAGAGATTCATTTGCTGCTGAACACGGCGCTCGTATGACGGCAATGCACAAAGCAACCGACAACGCAACCGAATTGAGAAACCAATTGAAATTAACTTACAACAAAGCGCGTCAAGCGGCAATTACTAACGAAATCTTAGAGATTGTTGGTGGTGCAGAAGCCTTGAAAGGATAAATTTCAATTAAATAAATTTAAAAAGAGCCGACTATTGTCGGCTCTTTTTTATTTGGAAAATATCGAATTTAAAACAGTATCGATAAGGAAATTTTTATATTTTTATAAACTAATAGTAACTTTTTATAAATTAATACGTAAAACCGTAGCAAACTAAAAAGCAACCACATGGGTATAGAAAGTTTTAATTGGAAAAGTCTTTTTATTAATGAAGAGACAAATCAACCAAAAAATGAAGAAGTTAAATCAACTTCGTTTCCTCAAAACAATAAATTTCCTGACGCTGAAACAAATTTGAATCCCGTAAACCTTAATGCTAATCCTTTTTTAGGGGAAGTTTTAGAAGTTTACCAAAAGGGATTTGAAGGATTAAATGCTGATGGCTTTGATTTTTTCGAATTGTACAAATCGGTTAATGCTGTTGGGGTTACCAATCCGCAAAGCTATCAAATGGCTTTTACCATGGGTAAAACCATCAATCCTAATTTGACAAAGGAATTTCTTTTAGAGAAAGCAAAGTTTTATTCCACAGAAATCGAAAAGGTTTACGAAAAGTACAATATAACCGGAAACTCCAAGAAATCGGATTTAAACTTAAAGATTAATGAAGAAAAGAAAAATCTGAGCAAGAATATCAGTGATTTAGAAGCTCAACTGGCGCAATTGCAAAAAGAATTGGAAGCCAAAAAAATAGAATTGAGCAGAATTGACAGCGACAATGCACAAGAGTTCTCAGAATTGCAATTAAAAATAGAGGCTAATAATATGGCCAAACAAAAAATTCAAGACTCAATAAACTTAGTGGTAACAGGAATCAATCAATACTTGTAAGATGAACAAATACGAACAGGAAAAAAGTACACTATTAGAATTACCGATATTAAAACACTTTGACGAATCCAAAGGCGAAATTGCCTTAAACACCAATACCTTAAAAAAAGGCGAAAAAGGACTTTTTTGGGCTCTGGCTTTAGCTTTAATGGGAGTTGGCGGCTATCTTATTTGGACGTATATCATTCCGCCATTATTCACCATGTTGGGACAAGTGGTTGCCTTATCTGCGACAGCCGTTTTCCTGATTTTTTTAGTCTTGATGTTTCCGGTAATTATGAAAGGACTCCGATTTGCTACCAAAAACCTTCACAAAGCTTTAATTCAAAGCAATCCATTCAATGAATTGGAAGAGCAAAAAGAAAAGATGCTGAAAAATCGCGAGGTTTTTAAAAATACCAAAGCAAAGTTAAAAGGCCTGAAAAACGAAATGGAAATCGAAGCCGCCAAGTCTGAAAAAGAAGCCAAAGACTTCCAAGAAGATGTTTTGAGTCTGCAACGTCAATCCGAAAAATTGAAATCAGCCATGGATGAAATGGTAAAAATCAACGGAATCGGAGCCAAAGACACTGACGAATATGTAGCGCTTCAAAGTGAATTGGCCAAAAAATTAAGTGATTCCCAACGAGTATCAAACCAATACGAGCAAAGCAAAAGCTTTATCCAAAAATACGGCGTAAGAGCCAATGTTTTAGGTAAAATGGATAGAAAATTAACCCTTGCCGGAACTGCTATCGACATCAAAATTGCCGATTTCGATACAACCATTACCATGTTGCGCAAAGAATATGAATTTGCCAAAAATGCCAAAGCCGCTACCGAAAGTGCCAAAAGCGCCATGATGTTTACCAAAGACTGGGAATTGGAATACGCTTTAGAAGTCGTAACATCAACTATCGCACAAGACATTGCCAGAACTTCGGAAAACCTTATTGATATCGATGCGTTAACGTCTAAATATTCGGTAGACAATGATGAATTGTATTCGCGCTTAGATTCGTTGGCAGATGAAATCAAAACCGGTGACAACACCATTCCGGATTCTACAAAATATACCAGTCCGAATTACAAAATGACTAAAGAGGACAAACAAAATGCCGGAGGTTTCGGAGATATTTTTTAATTGAAAATCAAACTAATTTTATATAAAAATGGGAAAAATTTTAAGAACAACTAAATTAACAACTTTATCAGAATTTTTAATCGTAGTTGTCGGAATTGGTGGCATCTTGGCGGGAATTTATTTCTTATCTCCCGGATTAAGAACAGCCGTTTCCAAACAACTTAATGGAATAGAACTTAATACGCAAGACGTAAATAATGTAACCAATGCGGAGAAAATCGCATTGCCTTCTAAAGAAATTTCTACCGAAGTTTCCAATAAACCTTTAGTGAGAATCGCAGGGTATGCTTGGAATGCTCAATCGGGAATGATTGTTTCTAATGGTGGACCAAAAACCACCAAAGGCTCTTTGATGGAAAAAAATGGAGTAAATCTTGAAATCATCCGTCAAGACTGGTTATCAGAATTGCGCAACATGCAAATGAAATTTATTGAAGAATTTGATGGCGGAACAGAATTCCCGTCTTCGGATAAAAGTGCTTTCGCCGTTATGATCATGGGTGACGGAGCGCCATTCTATATCAGCTCGGTACAAAAAGCATTAGACGAAAAATACGGGAAAGACAAATACCATTTGCAAGTAATGGGTGCAGTCGGAATGAGCTACGGAGAAGATAAATTAATCGGTCCACCAAGCTGGAAATCAAATCCGAAAAGCATGAAAGGCGCTGTTATCTCTGCCGTTTTAGGCGATGGTGACTGGGTAACTACGGTGAACTACTGTTTTGCTAACGGATTAAAAGTGAATCCTGATCCAACAACTTACGATGCTGATGCCGTAAACATCTATCCTTCAGAAAATGACGATTATATCAAATCAGCGGAAGAGTTGATTAAATCTCAAACTACCGGTTGGTCAGTGTCTTTGAAAGAAGTAATAAACGGTAAACTAACCGGAAAATCAGTAAACAGAAAAATCGATGGTTGTGCCACTTGGACACCCGGAGATAAATTAGTTTTCGACAAACTTTCTGGTTTTGTAGACATTGTTTCTACTAAAGAATTCAACAACCAAATGCCAACGGTATTAATTGGTTTAAAAGAATGGGCAACCAAAAATCCGGATATCGTGACAAACATTTTGAAATCGGCTTTGACCGCTTCTAACCAAATGAAAAACTACGATGACTGGAGAGTGAGAGCTTCTGAAGCTGTTACAGATACTTACAAGATGGAAAGCCCTGAATATTGGTACAAAATGTTCCAAGGACAGCAAGGCACCAAAAACGGCTTGACTTACAACATGGGTGGTTCCAAGGTGTTTAACTATGCTGACGGAATGCAATACTTCGGAATGACCGATGGCGTTAACCGATACAAATCCGTATACAACCAAGTAGGAACTTATTTAACCGAATTGAATCCCTTTGGGTTCAACGAAAATGTCGGAAGAGTGGTTCCTTATGAAGAAGCGGTGAATCTTTTCTTTATGAAAAACATCAACGATATCGAATCAACTGCAGCTGACAAAGCGGACTATACGGCTCAAGCTACTGAAGTAATGGCTTCCGGAGAATGGAAAATCAACTTTAGCTCTGGTAGCGCGTCTATCCAAAGCAATTCTAACAAAGATTTAGAAAGAATTTACAACCTTTTGGTACAAGCCGAAAATTCTAAATTAACGATAGTAGGACACACAGACAATGTTGGTGGTGATGCGGCAAATATTCCTTTATCCAGAAACAGAGCGCAAGCTGTAGTAGATTATTTGAAACAAAAAGGCATTCCTGAAAGTCGTTTCCAATTAATCGACGGAAAAGGCGCCAGCGAACCGGTGGCGGACAACAGCACCGAATCGGGCAAAGCCAAAAACAGAAGAGTAGTAATTACATTCTTGAAATAATAAAAAGCAAAAAGCTGTCAGCAATGGCAGCTTTTTATCTCTTACTATGATAAAACTCTTCACGCCTTTTGAAAAAATTGCCAAGTCTCAAAAAGCTATCATTCTAGCCGTTTGGGTTGCTATTTTACTGCTGATTTGGTTCTTAGGAACTTCTGGGCAAAAACATCTTTTCCCTTCGCCTTCTCAGGTTTTGGAAGGTTTCAGAGGATTGTATAACGAAGGATTGGTGGTGCATATTTTCAACTCCTTAAAACTGTGTTTTATCTCCATTGTTTTGGCTATAACTATTGCTTTGCTTTTTGCTTACAGTTGGCCGATTCCATTATTAAAACCAGTGTCGGAATTTGTAACCAAATTTAGATTTCTCCCTTTTACTGGCTTGTCATTCTATATCACATTGGTTATCCACGATGCCCGAAATATGCAAATCTGGATTATGGTTATTTTTTTAACGACATTCTTAACAACCTCTTTAATTGCTGTGATTAAAGATATCCCGGAAGAAGAATTTGACCACGCCAAAACACTCAAATGCAGCCGATGGGAAGTTCTTTGGCAAGTCATAGTCTTAGGCAGAATCGATTATGTAATTGATGCTATCCGTCAAAATTTAGCCATTACTTGGATGATGTTGGTTACAGTAGAATCAATTGTTGTGGCTTCAGGAGGTTTAGGGTTTTTAATCAAAAACTCGGATAAGTTTATGAACCACGGCAGAATTATTGCCCTGCAAATTATCATTCTTTTGATTGGATTGTTTTTGGATTGGAGCATTAACTATTTGAGAAAAGCACTTTTTAGATATTCAAAAATATAACCTATGGATTTTTCATTTAAAGAAACAGTATTATATGTTGAAAATCTAAGCGTGGCTTATGACGACACGGTAATCATTAAAGATATTAACCTAACCGAAAAAGATGTTGTGAGAAACGGTGTGGATTGTACCGGACAAGTAATCGCTTTTGTAGGCAGATCAGGCCGAGGCAAATCTACTTTTTTCAAAGCCTTAACCGGATTAGTGCCTTTGCATACCGGTAAAATTTTAATCAAAGATTTTGAAAGCGAAGATCCGGCAGCCGCCAAAATGGTAAAAGAAGGTGACATCGGTTTGGTAAACCAAAAATACACGTTGTTCCGACATAAAACAGTGACCCAAACCCTCAGGTTTGCCCTGAGAAAAAGCACACTTTCAGAAACTGAAAAAGATAAAAAAATAAAAGATTACATTCACCAATGGGGTTTAGAAACCTGCGCCGATAAATACCCGAATGAATTGTCGGGCGGACAGCGTCAGAGAACGGCCATCATTGAGCAGCTTTTCTCTTCGGATAAATTCATTGTGCTCGACGAACCATTTTCTGGTTTGGATGTCGGCAACATTGAAGAAGTTAAACAATCATTCGAATTGCTAAGCAGTTTGTCGGAATACAATACGGTGATTTTTTCCACGCATGACATAGAATTGGCTTTGCAATTGGCACAATCTATTTATGTTATTGGTCACCCAACAATCAATGGAGAAAAGAAAGATTACGGTACGATAGTGGCCAAATACGATTTACGTGAAATGGGATTGGCATGGAAAGAAGTTGGGGAAAAACACGACAAACTCTATGATGAAATTGTGCGTCAAATGATGAATTCTTAAGCCAATTAAAAGAGCATAAATCACTTGAAAAAAAACAATCCCATATCGTTTTTAGAAGATTCTTTTTTATCAATAAAGGAATACTTGGAAGGAGAAATGAATCCGAAGAAACCTTTTTTTGATGAAAAATTCATCCTGCAATTAAAAGTCGAGACCACTTCGCTTTTATCATTGTGCGAAACACTGAATGCAGATCAAAAAATAATCAAAGCTCTGAACGCCTTGATTAATCAAAACAACACTAAAGAAATACAATACAAAGCCGAACATTTTTTCCTGTCGGATTTAATTACGGTGTATAACCAACAGTCGGCCAAGGAAGATGAAAAGGCAAGGTTTGTTTTGGCTTATTATTTTGATGTTTTGAAAAACCATCAATTTGCCGATGCTAATGCCATTCAGACCTTGAATAGGTTGGTCGCCAATCCTGATTTCAAAGCCAATTTAGACCATATCAGAAAGCAAAATGTTTTGCATTCCATTGACCAAAAAAGCAACCAAAGTTTTTTGATTACAGCATTGTCACAAACCAAGAGTGATAAACTTCAGCAGACTTTAGAGGCAATGAATAATTTTGCAACGTTGGCTTTTAACCTCAGTTTTGACAAAGCAGCCTTAGACCAAATTGTGGCCTCTGCCCAATCCAAAGAAAAAAACAGCGCAGTAAACAATCTTCCCGATAATGATTCGCTCGAAAAAGTGCTCGAAGAATTACACCAATTAGTCGGTTTAGAAAAAGTTAAAAACGATGTCAAAGAATTAATTAACCTCTTGGAAATCCAAAAAAGAAGGGATTCCGAAGGATTAAAAAACATTGATATTACTTTGCATACTGTATTCCTCGGACCTCCGGGAACCGGGAAAACTTCGGTGGCAAGATTGTTAAGCCGAATTTACAAACACTTAGGATTTTTATCCAAAGGACAACTCTACGAAACCGATCGTGAAGGAATGATTGCCGGGTATGTTGGACAAACAGCGACCAAAGTGGATAAAGTAGTTCAGGAAAGTCTAGGCGGCGTTCTTTTTATAGACGAAGCTTATGCGCTCACTCAAAACCTGATGGGGAATGACTACGGAGCCGAGGCAGTCAATACATTGCTGAAAAGAATGGAAGACCATCGCGATGATTTGTCGGTGGTAGTGGCCGGTTATACTGAGCCGATGAAAATATTTGTCGAATCAAATCCGGGTTTGCGCTCGCGTTTTAACCGCTTTTTTTATTTTGACCATTTCACAGCAGAGCAACTGTATCAAATTTTTGAAACGTTCTGCAAGCAATCTGATTTTATCATAGATGAAAGTGCCAAAGAAAAACTGGAAGACACATTTGACCTTTTGGTAGACCAAAAAGACGACAGCTTCGGAAACGCCAGAGTAGTGCGAAACTTGTTTGAAAAATGTGTTCAAAATCAGGCCAATCGCATCATTAAGTTGACTAAAATTTCGAAGAAAACCCTAAAAACCTTTACCGAAGAAGACATTCCGGAACCCAAAGACACCCAAGAGCAGGTTTCCTTTTCTGTAGATAAAAAATAGCAACATAAATCCAAAAGAGTCAATAACCATTGGCTCTTTTTTATTACTTTTAAAATAAAATTTAACCGATGGAAGTCAGAGAACTCACCACCATACCCGAGATGCTGGAGCAATTCAGCACCATCCAATTTCTGTATCCGAATATGACCATCGAACGCTATGAAGCTTTCCTGAAAGATATGATTCCCAAGAGCTACAAACAAGCCGCTGTTTTCGAAGACAATGTTTGTGTCGGATTGACTGGCTTTTGGTTTGGCACGAAATTATGGACCGGAAAGTACATCGAAATCGATAATTTTATTGTGCATCCCGACCATCGGCAAAAAGGTATTGGCACCATAATTTCTGATTATATCGATAATAAAGCCAAAGAATTAGAGTGTACTTGTATCGTCTTAGATGCGTTTACCGGAAATTTTCCGGCGCACAAATTCTATTACAATTTAGGCTATGTACCCAGAGGTTTTCATTTTATTAAAACTATTGACGAAAATGGATTTTCATAATCCAATAAAAACCTATTTTTGCTATACTAACCCGAATTACTTTGAGTCTCTATAAAAATCTTTTTAAGCAAACCCTTATATACGGACTGGCAACAGTTTTTCCCAGAATTATCAGTTTTATTCTGAATCCGTTGTTTGTTTATTATTTGCCCGATAAGAGTAATATGGGAGAAGTATCGGTTATTTTTGCCTACTTGGTTTTTTTCAATGTAGTCTTGTCCTACGGGATGGAAACGGCGTTCTTCCGATTTTACAATAGCGAAGACAACAAAAAAAGCGTCATTTCAACAGCCACCATTTCTTTATTTTGGTCCTCAATTGGATTTTTGGTTTTGGCTTTATTGTTTAGAAAAACATTGTCCGGTTGGTCGGGAATTGGGGTAGAATATGTTACCTATACCATTTGGATTTTAGCACTTGATGCCTTAGCTATTATTCCCTTTTCTAAATTAAGAGCTGAGCGAAAACCTATGAAATATGCCGTGATTAAAATGGCGAACGTTACTATAAACTTACTCTTAAACGTTTTCTTTTTGGCCTTTTTACCCAAGCTTGTAGCCAATAATCCCAATGGTTTTTTAAGCACGATTTACTATGAAAACTTCCCAATAGGGTATATTTTTATTGCCAATGTTGCGGCCAGTTTGTTTACTTTGTTGGTTTTGATTCCAAACTACATTCATATTTCTTGGAATTTTGATAGGGTTCTTTGGAAAAAAATGATGAAATACGGACTGCCTATTTTATTTGCCGGCATTGCCTTTGCCATCAACGAACACTTTGACAAAATCCTTTTAGATTGGATGCAGGTGCCTATGTCTGACATTGGAGCTTATTCGGCTTGTTATAAGATAGGAATGTTTATGGTACTTTTCAGAACCGCTTATACCTTAGGAATTGAACCGTTCTTTTTTAGCCATGCGGCCAACGATAATGCACAGCAAACCTATGCTACGATAACCAAGTATTTTGTAATTTTCGGGTCATTTATTTCCCTGTTTGTCATTGTTTTTGTCGATTTGTTGAAGTTTCCTATTGTACCTGATGCGAAATATTGGGACGCTATTAAGGTCGTGCCACTGATTGTCTTTGCTAATTTCTTTTTGGGAATTTACACCAATCTTTCCGTTTGGTACAAATTAACGGACAAGACTAAAGTTGGGGCTTATATTTCCATTGTGGGCGCAGCCATAACACTGACATTGAATTTTTTATTAATCCCATCCATGAGTTATTACGGTTCGGCCATTGCTACGATTGCGGCTTACGGCAGTATGATGTATATTTCGTATCAATTGGGGCAAAAACACTATCCGATTCCGTATGACTTTAAAAGGATTTTCGGCTATATCGGATTGTCTGTCTTGCTTTCGGGGATTTCATTTTACATTCCGGTTTTAAGAGAAAATTATCCTTTAAAAATAATTTTACTATCGTTATTTTTATACTTTATTTACCACAACGAAAAAGAAACCTTACTTCGAATTATCAAAAGAAAAACCAAATAAAATGACCATCAAAATCATCAATAAATCCCAACACGAATTGCCCAATTATGAAACCATTGCCTCAGCAGGCATGGATTTAAGAGCCAATTTGACCGAATCAATCGTGTTGAAACCTTTGGAAAGAACCATTGTAAAAACCGGTCTTTTTATAGAATTACCCATTGGCTACGAAGCACAAGTTCGACCAAGAAGTGGTTTAGCCGCTAAAAAAGGCATCACCGTTTTAAATTCTCCCGGAACAGTAGATGCGGATTATCGCGGAGAGATTGGGGTGATTTTAGTAAATTTATCCCAAGAAGATTTTGTCGTTGAAAATGGCGAAAGAATTGCCCAACTAATCATCGCCAAACACGAACGCGCTGAGTGGATTGAAGTTCAGGAATTATCCGAAACTTCCCGGGGCGAAGGTGGTTTTGGAAGTACAGGCGTAAAATAGTCAGCAGTGTTCTTTTGGCAGTAAACAGTTAAATAATATATTCGAGTATTTAATCAGTCTTAATACTTAATACTCAAATCTTAATACAATAAAAAATGAAAATAATAGTACCAATGGCCGGTCGCGGTTCGCGTCTTCGTCCACATACGTTAACCATTCCGAAACCCTTAATTCCCGTTGCCGGAAAACCAATCGTTCATCGTTTGGTAGAAGACATCGCCGGAGTTTTAAACCAGGAAATTGAAGAAGTAGCTTTTATCATCCATGAAAGTTTTGGCCAAAAAGTAGAAGAAGAATTAATAGCGATAGCCAAAAAGTTGGGCGCCAGAGGAACTATTTACTACCAAAACGAAGCTTTAGGAACCGGACATGCCATTATGTGTGCCAAAGATTCTTTGAGCGGTCCGGCAGTAATTGCTTATGCCGACACCTTAATTCGCGCCGATTTTGATTTAGACAAAACGGCTGACAGTGTGATTTGGGTAAAACAAGTAGAAGATCCAAGCGCTTTCGGGGTTATCAATTTAAACGAAAACAACGAGATTATCGAATTGGTGGAAAAACCAAAAGATTTTGTTTCTGACTTAGCCGTTATCGGGATTTATTATTTTAAAGACGTGGCCGTGTTGAAAAACGAACTCCAATCGGTTTTAGACAACAACATTGTCCATGGCGGCGAATACCAAATTAATGACGGAATCAAACAAATGATGGCAAAAGGCATGAAATTTGTGCCCGGAAAAGTGGATGAATGGATGGACTGCGGAAATAAAGATGTTACGGTAGAAACCAACTCCAGAATGTTAGGCTTTTTGCACAATGACGGAGAAAATTTAATTGCCGAAACAGTACGATTAGAAAATGCTACCATTATTCCGCCATGTTATATCGGTGAAGACGTTGCCATCATCAACTCAATCGTTGGACCCAATGTGTCTTTAGGCAAAGGAACTCATGTGACTAATACCAAAATCCAAAATAGTTTGGTGCAAACCCACGCACACATTAAAAATGCTAAATTGGATAACGCAATGATTGGAAATCACGCTACCTTTGACGGTGAATTCAAAAGTATAAGTATCGGAGATTATTCGGTTTTAGAATAAAGAAAAAATGAAAAGACTTCTAATTTATGGTTTGTTACTAGGAATGTTCTTCATTCCCAATATTGCTGTGGCCCAAGAGGAACCCAACAATATTGCCGTAATAGACGATGGATTTCAAGATCATTTCTATGAAGCACTCAAACAAAAAAGCATCGAAAACTACGACAAAGCCATTCAGTCATTGGAACGATGCAAAGAAATTCAGCCCGAAAATGCGGTGGTTTATTTTGAATTGGGGAAAAATTATTTGGCCCAAAAAAAATACAAAGACGCCTACGATAATTTCGAAAAGGTAACCCAAATGGATCCGCAAAATCGTTGGGCTTGGGTTGGCATGTACGACGTTTGTTATGACACACACGACTACAATCAGGCGATTGTCATTGTGCAAAAACTAGTGGAATTCAAAGCAGAGTACAAAGAAGATTTGACTTCGCTATACATGAATACACAGCAGTTTGACAAAGCTTTAGAACTCATTAATGAACTGAATGAAAAAGTCGGAAAGTCGGACAAACGTGAATTGTACAAAGCCGATATTCTCAAAGACGCCAAATACCAATCGGCGGAAAAGAACAACTTGTTAGATCAAATTAAAAAATTCCCCAAAGAAGAATCCAATTATATTGCGTTGATTTATATGTATTCGCAGAGCAATCAGGAAGAAAAAGCTTTGGAAATTGCTAAAAAACTAGAGAAAGAAATCCCTACTTCCGATTGGGCGCAAGTGAGTTTATTCAAATTTCACTTAAATAATAATGATGGTGACAATGCGGTTAAAGCCATGAATATTGTCTTGCCGAGTCAAAAAATCGATGCCAAAATCAAACACAGAATACTCAATGAGTTTCTGATTTTTGCCAAAAACAATCCAAAATACGAAGCCGATTTAGACAAAGCCATTGCCTATTTTGACAACGATAAAGAAGTCAAAGTCGCCAAAGAAATCGGGAAGTTTTATTACGCAAAAGCCGCTTGGCCCAAAGCGGTGAAGTATTTTGAGATGCATTTAAAAAGCAATCCTGAAGACATGGAAACGCTCTTGTTGTTGCTTCAGGCTTATACCGAAAACCAACAATTTGACGTCTTGTCTAAAAAGGCTGACGATTTGACGCAATTGTTCCCAACCCAACCACAGTTTTACTATTATGCAGGTTTGGCTTACAATCAAACCGGAAATTTCAAGAAAGCCGCTTCCATCTTGGAAACTGGCTTGGATTTTGTTATCGATGATACGGCTTTGGAAATCAATTTCAACATTCAATTAGGCGAAGCTTATAATGCTTTGGGTGATATGAAGAAGAAGGAAAAGTATTTTGTCAAAGCCAATGAACTCATTAACAAACAAAAGAAATAATGAAGTATTGGTATTTTATAATGTTGGTCGTTTTTTTTGCTTCTTGTAAGTCAAAGGCTGTAATGGTGGATACTAATTCCGCAAAACCGGTTGTGGTGACTAATGAAAACGAACTTACTTCTCAAAAAATCATTGAGAATCACTACAACAATAAAAGCAATTTTTCTACGTTATACATTAGGTCAAGTGCCAAATACAAGGACGAAAATCAGTCTCAAAATGTATCTGCCGAAATCAAGATTAAAAAAGGAGAAAAGATTTTAGTAAGCATTCGTTTTTTGGGAATCACTATGGCCAAAGCCTTGATAACACCCAATGAAGTGAAGTATTACGAAAAAATAAACGGGACATATTTCGAAGGTGATTATGCTTCGTTAAGCGAATGGTTGGGTACCGATTTGGATTTCAATAAAATTCAAAATATGCTCGTAGGGAAACCCATTGATGATTTGACCCAACAAGCCTACGCTACAGAATTAACCGATAAATTTTATAAGCTCAATAGCGTTCAAGATAAAACTGAAAAGACTTTTTTCTTTGAATCAAAAAATTATCTACTCAAAAAACAAGAGGTAATTCAACCCGAAAAAGAAAGAATGTTTGCCGTGAATTATTCCGATTTTCAGACGTTTACTTCAGCCATTTTGCCGGCCGGTTTGTTTATCAATGCGGTGCAAAAGAAAGGGAAAACAGAAATTTCAATTGATTACAATTCGGTTACTTTTAACGAAGAACTTTCATTTCCTTACAGCGTACCCGATGGATATGACCGAATTTTTATAAATTAGACGAGCCAAAATTTACTTTACTATGCCAAGATTCCTTTTCTGCTTATTATTCTTTTGTTTAGCTATGCCAATGTGGAGCCAGCCGCCCACACAGGAAGAACTCGAACAAAGAAAAGCCAAAATCCAACTCGAAATTCAGGAGAAAGAAAAGTTGTTGCAATCGGTTAAGAGTAAAGAAAAATCAGTGGTTGGTCAGTTGTTGATTCAAAAAGAGAAAATCGGACTCAAAGAAAAACTCATCCGCACCACCGAAAAACAAACCAAGTTGTTGAGCAATGATATTTATATCAACCAACTCAAAATAAACCAGCTCAACCGCGACTTAGAACAACTGCGCAAAGACTACGCAGAGATGATTTTAAAGTCGTATAAGAGCCGTTCGGAACAAAGCAGAGCCATGTTCTTATTGTCGTCTCAAAACTTCCTTCAGGCTTATAAAAGAGCGCAGTATATGAAACAATATGCAAGCTATCGCAAAATGCAAGGCGAAGAGATTAAAGGCAAAACCAAACAGCTCGAAGATTACAATGTAAAAATTGGCGCTCAAAAATCGGAAAAAGAAAAGCTGATAGCCGAGAACGAAAAGGAAAAGCAGGAATTGGTCAAAGAAAAGCAAGAGCAAGAAAAGATTGCCAATCAAATCAAAAAAGAGAAAGGTAAAATCACGGCAGAAATCAAAAAGAAACAAGCCGAAACTAAAAAGATAGATGCCCAAATTAAGAAGATGATTCGCGATGCGATTGTGGCAGCCAATAAAAAAACCGCTGCTGCCAATGTCAAAGCCAATCCGAAAATTACAGCCGCCGAGAAAAAAGCGATTGAGTCTTCCACTAATATCGTTTTAACCCCGGAAGGGAAATTAGTTTCTGATAATTTTAAAGCCAACAAAGGGCGATTGCCTTGGCCCGTGGAAAAAGGCGTTGTGAGTTTGGGTTATGGTAATCAACCACATCCGGTTTTTAAAACCATCGAAGTTCACAATAGCGGTATTGAAATTTCAACAGAAAGCGGCGCTTCGGCCAGAGCGGTATTCTCGGGAGAAGTAATTCAAATCCAACAAGTCACACCACTTAAAAAAGCCGTTTTGGTAAGACATGGTGATTTCTTTACGCTTTATCAAAATTTAAGCACGGTAAATGTTAAACCCGGAGATAAAGTTTCGGCCAAAGAAGTACTCGGAAAGATAAGAACCGATGCCGATGGACGCACCATTCTTAAGTTTGTGATTTCTCAAAACAGCACTTATTTTAATCCGACCACTTGGTTATCTTCAAGATAAAAAAAACCGACTTAATTTACTAAGTCGGTTTTTTGTTTAGAATGATATTCAGCATTAGTTTTTCTTTAATAAAATCTTTTCCTGAGTAAATTGATATGCCGCATCTAAGAAAGCAATCATCTTGCTCCAATTGGCATTGGTCTCATAGTAGTTTTTATAGTACTTAAAAGTTTTGATGACCAATTGATTTCCTTTTACTTCAGCTGTAGCCGTAAATCCTCCGGTTTCATTTTCTACTTTCTTGTTTAGTTTTTCCAATCCGGAAACGCTGTAACCGGCCGGAATTTCCAAAATAATTTCATTCTCAAAAGAACGCGGATAAACCATGTAAATATTGTTTTTTCGGTCTTTCTCTTTTTGGTCAATTTCAATTTGGGAAGTCAACATTTTGCCAATTTCTATCAAATATTTATCGCCCGCTTTTTTGATTAAATTATTTTTAACCGTAAAAGTTTCTTCGGTTTCCAAAGCCGATTTTTTGCCGTAACGACCGGTGCTTTTGATTTCAAACTTGTAATCGTCAACGTCAAACTCATATTCTTCTTCGGTCGATTTTTCGAAGGCTTCCTTTTGGTTGTCCTTCATTTTGTTGACCAAAGCGTTCAACTCATTAGTGTATTGCTCTTTTTTCTTTTTGTTTTTAACGTATTCCAAAAGCTGGGTTGTGCCGTACTTTTTGTAATCTTCATACACATAATCATAGAAATTGAACTTGTCTTTTTGTTCGTTTTCTTTCAAATGACCCAAATAAAAAGATTCTCTTTTTACAGCAAAACCGGTAAAGTTATCCAACGTTAAGGTCGTTTTGGTTTTATAGCTGTTTTCCTGATAAGTACTTGAAGGAAGCATAACTGTTGAGGCATCGGTTACTTTTTTCCCTTTAGAAACTTCCAACACATAAGCTTTAGAATTTTCTACAGTATAATCAATTTGATCAGCGCTGGTGTAAGGCGAAAAATATTGTAAATACACCGGATTTTTGGTATTCACTCGGATCAATTTGGTCACATTGCCTTGAATTAACAAATCATCTATAGAACCATTATATCTTGGCGTTGCTACGATAATGTCATAATCAATTTCGTTCTTTTTAAGGAAATACATGAAGTAATTGATAAACGATTCTTCACTACTAAAGAATATCGGATTGTAGCCGTAATATTCAAACGGATAAAAAAGTTTGGCTTCATTAACAACAAAGGCTTCCAAATATCGGGTATAATATTCGTGTCGACAGAAATAATATACTTCGCGAATCTTTTCTTCGTCACTGGTAAATGTTTTCCCTTTCAAGAAATCCTTGATAGGGTCTAAATTTCCGTTAGGGACAAACTTTTTGTTGTAATAGTCGTAAATGTCTTGTTTGGCGACGGTTTTCTTGATTTCTTTTTCACTTTCAGATAAAAAACCATCTGCTAATTTTTCAAACTTCCCCGAGCGGGCAAAAATCACCTGAAACTTGTAACAAGGCATTTCTGCCAAAGGATAAAACCAACGCGGGAATTCATTTTTCTCGATGTTTTTCTCGGCCAATTCATAACTTCTTTCACCACTGTTTTTGGTTGGTATTTGCTTCAATTCCGGTGCTCCGTTATAAGTGTTGAAGTTGACAAAGAAGTCGTTTTCGGTTTCCAGCGTAATCTTTAAATCCATCGTTGGATAAACATCGCCTAAAGGTGTTTCAACCGCTTCAAAACTGTAATCATAAACGGATTTGAAAGGTTCAATGCTGTAAAAATAAAAATCGATAATGTCACCAACTTCCAAATTGGAAATGGCTAATTTTTGTTCACCGTTAACTTCCTTTGATTCTTTTTCAGCATCGATTTCAATTTCTTTTCCATCGGGTTTAACCACTTTTACACCAATAAAATTGGTTCCTCTGCGCCAAAATCCGCTACCGTAAGCTTTGTTGGAATAGAATTTGGTTTTATAAGAAAACTGCGAAAACTCAGTTACTGCTGCTTGGTCTTGAAGCTTAATTCTTTTTCGAATGGCCGAAGTGTAAGTAACATTGGCACCAAACTTATGGTAATTGTAATGCTCTCTTTTGTGAATGATAACCGCCGATTCATTTTTCCACTTATCGGGAACTGTATTGGCTTTTTTGAATTCATCTTTGGCGCCCCAAAAAAATTCTTTCACTTCTTTTTTATCTTGTGCTACTATCGAAGTGGTAACTAATAGCAAAAGCAATAACAGTTTGGCTCTCATTTGACTTTGGTTTTATTTGGATAAGGTAATTTGTTGGTTGTAATTTTCGATTAGTTTTTTGTTGAAATCATTCCATTTTTCAATTTCATTGGCCTTGATGCAGCCGTTTTTGAAGAGGAATGTTTTTTTATAAACGATTTCCTTTCCGGTGTTTTCAAAACTAATGTTGATGTCAAAATTGGGCTCTTTAATTACAAGATTAGAAGGAATTTTGGTCACTTTATAACCGTCGGGAATTTTTAAAGTTATGAGCGAATTGAAGTTGGTTTTGTAATCCATCTCATAATCCACTTTTCGGTCTTTTAATTCGAAGTTTTTATATTCATTCATAAAGTCTAAATCGACATAAATTTCATCGTCAAAAGAGGAAACTTTATTCGAAATGGTAATGCCGTAGTCGAGCGTCAACGGAATATCGCGGTCTTTAAAGTCACTGGTTTTTACCTCTTTTACTTGGATGCTTTTGTTTTGACGTGATAAAAATCCGTCTAGGCGTTCTTTCTTTTTATTGGTTTCAAAGCTGTTGTAAATGTTTAAAAATTGGGTTTTGCTTTCGCCGAAAAAACTTTTGTTACAAGTGCCGATCATGGTTTCATTTTCAATGCTGAGCGTAGCTTTGAAGAGCTCTTTATTAGCCTCTGCCGTTCCGCCCGGTACTTTTTCAATAATACATTTTTCGCCGTCTTCAATCATGACTTCTTTGTTTTGAATGCGCTCGGCATAGTCACCTAAAGAATTGAATTTTTCTGTACCATCAAGATAAATCTTTTTCCCTTTGTGAAATAAAGTGCAAATCATGTGGTTATCTACTGCCAAAGAAGGCGTTCGGTAATCATAAGCAATATGTTTGGTTCCGATCCATGTCAGTC
Source organism: Flavobacterium sp. IMCC34852 (assembly GCF_030643905.1). NCBI lineage: Bacteria > Pseudomonadati > Bacteroidota > Flavobacteriia > Flavobacteriales > Flavobacteriaceae > Flavobacterium > Flavobacterium rivulicola. Next base: position 611,400 of record NZ_CP121446.1, read on the forward strand.
GCGCATCAAAACCGGCTAGTTTCAGCATTTGTTTGATTAAATTGGCCATGCCTTTACAATCGCCATATCTTTTGGTGAACACATTGTTGGATTCATCGGGTTTGAAACCGGCAATCCCATCTTCAAAGGCAATGTATCGAATGTTATCTTGAACCCAATAATAGATATTTTTGATTTTTTCTTCATCGGATTTGGCATTGGCGGTCAGTTCGGCTACTTTGTCTTTGAGCACGTTGGTGTCGTCTTTCATCATTAAAATCAATGAGCGATACCATTTGTATAAGTCGTTATAATCTCTGAACAAAGGCGTTTTAACACCGTCTTTGGTAAATGATTTGGCCAAAATTAAAATGTGCGGATAGAGGTAACTTCTACCCGGTGTTTCTTCTTCTTTATAAATGGCCGGAACCTCGTCAAAGGTGTAAGTAACGTGAGTAATATTGCCTTCTTGGGTAGATGTTTTGGTGATTTTATGTCCTTCAAAATTGAATTCTCTTAATTCAACTTCAAGCCAATTCGGAATATCAAAGGCTATTTTTTTCTTTAAAATAGGGTATTCATCATTGAAGTACAAGGCCGTAAAATATTTTACGTCATCGTATTTTTTCTCCATTTCGTATTTGTAATTGTACCCTTGAACCGGGAAATCAACAGCGATATACTTTACTTTGGCATCGTTATAGAACAAATCATTGTCTTTGTAAAATTCATCAGTTACGCTAAACTGTGCCGGCTTATCATTTCGGTATTTCAAGCTAAAAGTTTGAATGCTCGATTCACTGTCATAAAACTCATATTTGTGAATATCTGCACGATGGTTGATGTTCATTAAGTTCTCTCGTGCCGTATGATTGACAATGACTTTCCCGTCCTTTTTGTTCAAATCAAAACTGACAAAATCACTACTTTCCAGGATAGCAATATCGTCTTTAGCATATTTTTCTCTTAATTGTTTTGCTTTACTAATGTCTTCAGGTGTTGGATCAATCCCTTTTTGCGCCACAACAGTATTCACAAAAAGGCATAAAAAACCCAACCAAAGTTGAGAGGTTTTCATTGTACGGAATTTTTCGAAATATACTGCTTTTTTGAATAAAAAACGACCGTTAAACAAATAAAGCTTTTAGTTCTGTGGCGTCGTGAGGATTCATTTTTCCGGCCAAGACCAAGCTCAATTGTTTTCTGCGAAGAGCTGCATCAAATCTAGATTTTTCCAACTCTGTTTCCGGCTCAATTTGCGGTACGGGCACCGGATGTCCCATTTCATCAACGGCAACAAAGGTATAAATGGCCTCGTTAGCCTTTGTTCTGTTTCCAGATTCTCTGTCTTCAATCCAAACATCAATAAAAATCTCCATGGATGAATTAAACGCTCTGGATACTTTGGCCTCAACAGTAACAACACTTCCTAGAGGAATCGCACGATTAAATGCCACGTGATTTACCGAAGCCGTTACCACAATTCTTCGAGAATGTCTGCGGGCTGCTATACTAGCGGCTCTGTCCATACGAGCCAATAATTCACCGCCAAAAAGATTATTCAAAGGATTGGTTTCGCTAGGCAACACTAAATCGGTTAAAACCGTTAAGGAATCGGAAGGATGTTTAGGTGTCATGTTTTTTTTTGCAAAGGTAATTACTGAAAACAAAAAATCCCGATTTCTCGGGACTTTTTTATAACTCTTCTATCAGCAACCAAGCGTCTTTATTGTCTAATTTTTTGATGTCTTTCATAGTGTCCTGCGCATCGGTATAGGAGGAAAAACTTCCGTAAAGCACCGGGAACATGCCGTGTTTGTTGGCAGGCAGTCTTTTGGCTTTAAAACCTAATTTCAGTAAAGATTGGTAAGCATTCTCTGCATTGCTTTCGATTCTGAAAACACCGGCTACTACATGGTAGGGCATTTTTTGATTCGGTACGGTCAAGGTCACACTAGGTAACGGATTTTCAATAAAGAAAGTCGCTTCTTGTATTTTTTGATTGATTTTTTTCTGAACGTTCGATTGTACCAATAAAGTTTCTCGCTCGATTTGGGTCAAATAATTGTCATATAATTTGTAACCTAAAGCGCCGGTTAAACCTAAAGAAAGGGTAAAAACAGCTGCAAACTTTAAGGCTTTGTAGCTTTTTCTCTTTTCCGGAGTAAAGGCAATAGGTGCTTTTTCTTCTAAGGTTTCAATGACTTGTTTGTACTCTTCGCGTTTTACTGCCGGAGAAACAAACGAACTCAAACCAAAAGATTCTTTAAGGTAGTTGACTTGATCAGCCGGAATAAACACTAAATTTTTTTCAGCATTCAAGGTGAATTCGCCTATATTTTTTACCGAAAAACGACCCAATTCCTGAATTTTGTTTTTCCATTCAGACACTTCATTTTGAATAACGTTCACCGCTATTTCATAGGCTATTTTTTCGGTTTGTGCCAAATGGTTGGCCAATAAACCGTCATTGTTTTTGATAAATGGATTGAACGAAATCATTTTTTTTGGCGGATAAAACGAATGAGCGCTTTCATCCAATTGCGCCGACTGGTATTCGGTCAAAAAAGCACCAAATCCGGGAACAGTAACGCACTGATAACGATATAATAATTGGGAAATGTAAGGTTCAATCTTCATGTCAACAAATTTAGAGAAACAATAGTACTATCAAAAAATTATTCACAAATTTTATTAACAATCCAAAAGAAAAATATTTAGTTTTGTAGTAATTTATTGATATGAATACAATCGAACTTTTTCACCTTTTGGCTCTTTTACGCGTTGATGGCGTAGGTGATATTGTGGCCAAAAAACTGATAAATCACTGTGGTTCAGCAGAAAATGTTTTTAAGGCCAAACTAAAAGAGTTAAAAGCAATTGACGGCGTTGGAGAGGTTTTAATTAAAAACCTAAAAGACAAAACTGTTTTTGAGAAAGCCGAACAAGAATTGACATACCTCCAAAACGAAAATACTAAAGTTTTGTATTTTCAAGATAACGATTATCCGGACCGTTTAAAACATTGCGTTGACGGACCGGTTTTGCTTTTTGCTTCCGGGAATTTTGATTTTCAAAACCGCAAAATGATTAGCATTGTCGGAACAAGACAAATTACGGCTTACGGGACAGAATTTTGCAAAAAACTCATAGAAGATTTAGCCATTTTTAACCCGGTAGTTGTTAGTGGTTTTGCTTATGGTGTAGATATAGTAGCGCATCAAGCAGCAATGGAGTACGATTTGCAAACCATAGGTGTTTTGGCACATGGGTTGACCCAAATTTACCCCAAAACCCATAAAAAACACGTCGCAAAAATGGAACAAAACGGCGGATTTCTAACAGAGTTTTGGAGCCATTCCAATCCCGATAAAGAAAATTTTGTCAAACGAAATCGAATCGTAGCCGGTATGAGTGAAGCTACAATTGTGATTGAAAGTGCCGAAAAAGGAGGTTCGCTAATCACAGCCAATATGGCCAATGATTATAACCGAGATGTATTTGCGGTTCCCGGAAGAACTACCGATAAATACAGTCAGGGATGCAATGATTTAATCAAAACCCAGCGTGCCAATTTGATTACGTCAGCGGCCGATTTGGTTTACGGTTTGAACTGGGAAATTCATCCGCCGACACAAAAAGACCATAAAGTGATTCAAAAACAACTTTTTGTGTCTTTGGATTTTGAGGAACAAAAAATTTATGATTACTTGCAGCAAAATGGAAAACAGTTGCTTGACATTGTGGCTCTCGATTGCGATTTTCCTATTTTTAAACTTTCTTCAATTCTCCTGACCATGGAATTAAAAGGAATTATAAGACCTTTGCCCGGAAAATTGTTTGAAGCAATTTAAAAAACAACTATGAATATTATTCAAATAGCTACACTATTGTCTGTTGATGTAACCCAATTTGGGTCATTGACTAAAGCAGATTTTACCGAAATGGAAAGCAGATTGGAACAAGAAAAACTAAACCATTCCAATTTGACGGACCACTCCATTGCTCAGTTTTTTAAAGCTTTGAAAAAGCATGCTCAACCATTTCAGGCGGTGATGAATAACCGTGCGTTGTTTAACTTTTTTGCCCAAAAAAATTATTCCAAAAAACAGTTTCCAACCGCAGTTGAGGTGCAAGATACCACTGCGATTAAAGCTTTTATTCAAACATTTTTGATTGAAGAGCTCAATCCGTTTGTTTTGGATAAAATTCAGGCCAATGAGTTTCAGGAGATAGCATTATTGGTTGAAGCGCATGAGTTCTTGCCGGATGAAATGGCAAATCTAATTTACTTTTTTGCCAAAGAAAAACTCGATTTAGCCAATCGGACTTTAAAGCCACCATTTGGCGATTTTTCGAAAATACTTTACGTCAAAGATGCCCATTTCTTTATCTTCCTGAATGGTTTAAAAAACGAAGAGTTGGAAGAAAAAATCAAACTATTTTTTACCACGGTAATGAATATGTATATGGCAGATAAGACTTCTGAATTGGCAAAGCAGACTTTTACCGCAATGAAAAATTATGATGCGCTTGACGATCAGCTTTCAAAAAACATAGGAACCTTAAAAGAAAGTGCCGAGATCAATTACAAACCTTTTGCGGTTAACCGAAAGAAATATTATTGGATTTATGCCGTAGTAGGATTGTTTATATTGATAAGAGTTTCTCTTTTTATCAGCGATATTTCTGAAATGAATAATCAGTATGACGATTACGAGAATTATGATGATTATGAAACCGAATCTGAGCCTAGAAAGTTAGACCGTTATTATACTGACATGAAGTTTAAAATTGACAGTTTTCGCACTTTTTTAGTCGATTATAATCAAGATCAAATCAAGCGATTGACCAAAATCAGTGATATTAAAACCGGGCAAAACCCTTTTGAAACCTTCTACGAAAACCAGCCCACAGGCGAAAGCGGTAACAACATCAGAATACAAAACAGTAGCGATTATGACATGTTGTTATTAGAAAACGCGGTATTATATGACAGCATCAAAATTCCACGAACCGCTCATTACATAAAAGCAGGTGATTTTCTTTATGTTAACTTCAATAGCGAAGAAGCCAAGACCATTTTTAATGTTTATTTGGGAAAAAAATTGGCTACTTTCCAAACGGAAAGCAACCATTTATTTGTTAGAGGCGGTTCGGTTGTAGAATACCGTTTCAGTGAATTGGCTCCAAGGGCCAAAGCCATTTTAGCAGAAGATCATATTTTTGAAAACGATGTCAAACTAAACTACAAAAACGGCGGTTTGATAGAGGACTAAGTTATTCAAATCCCAGTTTGGTTCTTACTTTTTGCAAAACACCATCCGCAATTTTCCCGGCTTTAGTGGCGCCTAATTTGAGTAAAGCATCTACTTCAGCTTGATTATTCATGTAGTAGTTATATTTTTCTCTTTCGGTTTTGAATCGTTCACAGATCAATTCAAACAAAGCTTGTTTGGCATGGCCGTAACCAAAGTCACGATTGGCATTGGCATACTTTACTTTCATTTCGGCAATTTGCGCCGCATTGGCTACCAATTTATAAAGGGCAAATATTTTACAAGTATCCGGATTCTTTGGGTCTTCCAATGGCGTACTATCGGTTTCGATGCTCATGATTTGTTTGCGCAACGCTTTATCTTCGAGGAATATATTGATGAGATTGCCTCGAGATTTACTCATTTTATGACCATCTGTTCCCGGAACATACATGGTTTCTTCTTGAACTTTGCCTTCCGGAAGAACAAAAGTTTCTCCCATTTGATGGTTAAAGCGAGCCGCTACGTCGCGGGTAATTTCAATATGCTGCATTTGGTCTTTCCCTACCGGAACAAATTCGGCATCATACAACAAAATATCGGCTGCCATCAACATCGGATAGGAAAACAAACCGGCATTTACATCTTCCAATCGGTCGGCTTTATCTTTAAAAGAATGCGCTAAGGTTAACCTTTGGAACGGGAAAAAGCAACTCAAGTACCAAGACAATTCAGCCGTTTGCGGCACATCGCTTTGACGGTAAAAAATCACTTTATTCACATCCAATCCGCAAGCTAGCCATACAGCTGCTGTGCTGTAAGTGTTTTGGCGAAGTTCATCACCATTTTTAATTTGGGTCACCGAATGTAAATCGGCAATAAAAAGAAACGATTCGTTGCTTGGGTTTTCTGACAACTCAATAGCAGGTAATATAGCGCCTAAAAGGTTTCCCAAATGTGGCGTTCCTGTACTTTGAATTCCGGTTAATATTTTTGACATCTTTAATTTTTTTCTAATCGCAAAGTTAAACCTTTGTATTAAAAATTGCATACCTTTCATTACATTTGACCACATGAGAGCATTGAAAATTGTTTTTTGGACGCTTTACCGCATTTGGTTTTACATTTTGATGGCCATTCCCATCATCGTCATGTTTCCGTTTTTGTTTGTTTCTATTCTTTCGGAAAAATGGTATGCGTATTTTTTTGTGATGGCCAGAATTTGGGCTAAATTTATTCTTTTCGGGATGGGTTTTCGGGTCAAAGTAACCTTTGAAGAAGAACCGCAGCAAGGTAAAAGTTATATGTTTGTAGCCAATCATACTTCGATGACCGATATCATGTTGATGCTTTCTATAGTTAAAAATCCCTTTGTATTTGTGGGGAAAAAAGAATTGGCTAAGATTCCGTTATTTGGGTTTTTCTATAAAAGAACTTGTATTTTGGTGGATCGAAGCAGTTCTAAAAGTAGAATGGCGGTTTTTGGGCGTGCCCAAAAAAGATTAAATCAAGGCGTAAGTATTTGCATTTTTCCTGAAGGCGGCGTTCCCGAGGAGAGTGTGGTTTTGGATGAATTTAAGGATGGCGCTTTCCGCTTGGCCATTGAACACGAAATTCCCATTGTTCCTATGACTTTTTATGATAATAAAAGACTTTTTTCTTATACCTTTTTCAGCGGAAGTCCCGGATTGATGAGGGCAAAAGTGCATCGTTTTTTTGACACCAAAAATCAAACGGCAGATTATAAAAAAGCATTAAAAAGCAATGTCAGGGCTTTACTTTTAAAAGATTTAGAAGAAGATTTAGAAGAAGATTTAAAATAAAAAAGAGTTCCTCCCGAAGCTTCGGGATCGGAACTCTTTTTAGTTATTACTCGAAAGCAATAACACCACTTAACTAATTTTTAAACAATCACAAACTAGAATTTATAACTTATTCCGCTGTAAATGCCAAACACGTAAGGTTTGAAATTTCCGTCATCTGCGCGGAAGGTATTTAATTGGTATTTGAAGGTTGGCTCTACATTAAGTTCAAAAGACTTCATAAAGCCATATTTGATTCCCAAACCGATATTGGTACTAAAATGAACCGAATTCAAATTATTGGCTCTACCCAAAACAGTTGTTCGGTTGTTGGAAACAATGGAGATGGAATTGTCTTGTAGAAATAAAGTACTGAAACCACTGATAATTTTTAAACCAAAACGTTTCTCAACAATGGCATAAGACATTTCCAACGGCATTTCTAAAAAGCCCATTTCTTGGTGAATGTATCCTTCATTTTTGTGAACAATAGCTTCCTCAAATGCCAAAAGATCATTTTCAGAAGGCATAAGAGCTGCCGGAGAATTGGAAGGAACTGCACTTTCCACTTGCAAAGTATAACCGGCACCGGTTGGACTTAAGCCCGACAAATATCGCGTTTGCATAGTGGCATAATAAAATACATTATTGGTGTTGTAATTCATGTTTAATTTGTTCAAACCTGTTCTTATAGTCAATTTTGAATTGACGGCGTAGCTTACGCCAAGACCAAAACCAACACTTGTATTATAGGTTTTGGAATTGTTCACAAGAGTTGAATCAATGGGTGAACCATTTGAAATTGAACCTAAAAAAATAGGAGCAACATTTGAGGTAAGTTGCCACCTATTTTGTTTAGATTCTTGTTTAGATTTTTTTTCTTTTTCAGCCAGCAATTCTTCCAAAGGATTATTCTCTTGATTTTTGTTATTGGTTGTGTCATTAACCTTACTTTCAACTTCTTTGTCAGCGATTATAGTATTATTATCACCTTTTAGCGCTTCAAGATTGATTTCTTTTGTAACTGCAATTGTATTGGTTTCCTTTGATTTAGAATCATTATTGTCAGTTTGAGCAATTCCATTTTTAGCAATGGTTTGGCTGGAAGTCTCTTTGCTCACCGTAACCGGCGTTTCATGTTTTACAAAAATGTTCTCTGCAACTGAAGACTTGCTTTTTTCTGAAGCTATTTTGTTTTTAGAAGCGCTATTTTTAGCTGATTTTCCTTGAGCTACAGTCGTTTTTGAATGGTTTACGATAGGCGATGAATAGATGTTTCTATCCAATTTTCGTTGTTTTGAATTGGTAGTCGGAGCCTCATCAGTGTTATCTGTTTTTAAAACGTGATTGCTTTGACTTTCTTGAGTAGTTACCCCTTCGGTAGTGTTTTCCATTTTGCTTGGAATACCTTTTTCCAAATCGCTATTCCCACGATTTTGTTTAGAATTCTCTTGATTGACTACTGAATTTGTTTGGGGAACATCATTGTTAAAAAAGTTTTGGGTCAGTAGTATTCCTATGAGGATTGCCACCGCCACGCCGGAAAGTTTCCACCAAAACGGAATTACTCTTTTGCGTTTTTTATCGGCTAGCTTTGCTTCAATATTGCCCCAAAGATCATCAGCAGGGCTGACTTCATAATCTTTGAACTTTTCTTGAAAAAGTCTGTCTATGTTCTTTTTATCATTCATTTTGCAGAAGGAAGCTTTTTGGCTTCTTCGTTTTTGTGTTGTTCTATTTTTTCTTTTAAAATCATTCTGGCTCGTGCCAAGTTTGATTTTGAGGTACCGATATTGATGGTCAGCATTTCAGCGATATCAGCATGGGAATATCCATCGATTACATAAAGGTTGAAAACCAATCGGTATCTGTCGGGCAATTCTTGAATGATTTTTAACAAATAATCCATAGAAATATAATCGTCCTCAACTTCAACCTCAAAATCCTCGGTTACATCTTCATTCACTAAACTCAAAAAAGTTTGGCTTCGGTATTGCTGTAACACGTTATTAATCATTATTCGCTTTAGCCAACCCTCAAAAGAACCTTTGAACGAAAACTGTTCAATTTTATTAAAAATCAGTAAAAACCCGTCTTGCAAATTGTCTTGAGCCTCAGTATAATTGCGCGAATACTTTAAGCATACAGCAAACAGTTTTGGCGAATACATTCTATATAACTGTTCTTGTGCTTTTCTATCATTGTTTTTGCAATCATTTATGAGTTGATTTAAATCCAATTTTCAAAAATTGATTGTTGTGTTCTATTCGAGTACCGGTATTTCGTATTCTAAATAAATATCGTTTCCTTGTTCGTCTTTTCCTTGCCAAAACTTAAAAACATAGGAGCCATTACTGGTTACTTGGAAATCGAAAGAGCAAGTTGAAACATCATTTGGGGTTGCTGTACAGTCATTTCTTTCTTCTTTGGCGGTTTCAACCGCTATGGTTCTTTCGTTAAGGTATTTGTGGTAGGAAATTGCATTATAATAATGACAAGTAGTAGGCCTATTGTAGTGCAGTGTAATAGTATAGACTCCTCCTAATGTAAATTCACTCGGGATATCAACACTTACTATCGGTCTTAACTCATAACTATAATTAGGACCATCCTCCGGCGAACAAGAATTGAATAAAAAAAATGAGACTAAAAGAAAAAGTATTCTTTTCATAATAAAGTTAATTTTTGGGTAAGATGAATGTACTTTAAAAAGGTTGCGTTAAATTAATAAAAAAACGCCTCGGTTTTTTATCGAGACGTTTTTTGTTTTAGGCATTATTTTCTTTAATGACTTCTTTGATTTTTTGTTCTAATTCATCGGCTAATTCCGGATTGTCTTTGATTAAAACTTTGACAGCATCTCGACCTTGTCCGAGTTTGGTATCACCATAACTAAACCAAGAGCCGGCTTTTTTAATGATTTCAAATTCAACGGCCAAGTCTAATATTTCACCGGTTTTAGAAACGCCTTCTCCGTACATGATATCAAATTCTGCCGTTTTGAAAGGTGGTGCTACTTTGTTTTTAACCACTTTGACTTTGGTTCTGTTTCCGATTACGTTTTCACCATCTTTAATTTGTGACGAACGACGAATATCCAAACGAACGGAAGCATAAAATTTCAAAGCATTTCCACCGGTAGTGGTTTCCGGATTTCCGAACATTACTCCGATTTTCTCTCTCAACTGGTTGATAAAGAAAACCGTACAGTTGGTTTTGCTGATGGTTCCGGTTAATTTTCTCAAAGCTTGTGACATCAAACGCGCGTGTAATCCCATTTTAGAATCACCCATTTCGCCTTCAATTTCACTTTTCGGAGTTAGTGCGGCAACCGAGTCAACTACCACAATGTCTATAGCTCCGGAGCGAATTAAATTTTCTGCAATTTCTAAGGCTTGTTCTCCGTTATCGGGTTGGGAAATGATTAAGTTTTCAATGTCAACCCCTAACTTTTCTGCATAATGTCTGTCAAAAGCATGTTCTGCATCTATAAATGCCGCAATACCTCCGGCTTTTTGGGCTTCGGCAATGGCGTGTAAGGTCAGGGTTGTTTTACCCGAAGATTCCGGACCGTATATTTCAATGACTCTTCCTTTCGGATAGCCGTTTACTCCTAAGGCTAAATCCAATCCCAATGAACCGGAAGGAATAACTTCAACTTCTTCAACCGCTTTATCGCCCATTTTCATCACGGTTCCTTTACCGTAGGCTTTGTCTAATTTATCAAGGGTTAGTTGTAACGCTTTTAATTTGGCTTCTTTTTCTGAACTCATTTTTTAAAAATTTAGTGGCATAAAAATAACGCTTTTTTTAATGTTATAAGATTCAACAAGGAGGAGTTTTGAACAAATTATGCTTCTTGTGATGCTCTGTTTTCAAAGGTAGAAAAGTTTGATACTTAACAAGTACACTAAAAGTGTCTATTTTCTGAAAATTATATAATGTTTTTGATTCTGAAGTGTGCTTCATGCTTTGATTTTTACTTACTTTTGTCTACAATTTTTTACCGTATGGAAAAACTTATATCGTACCCGATTTCAGTGATTTACTATTTGTGTTTCGGATTGACACTGGTCATTTTTCACCCTATTCAGTGGGTTTGTTTCAATGTTTTCGGCTATCAAGCGCACAAGAAAAGCGTAGACTATTTGAATTTTTTCTTAACCAAATGCACCAATATTTTAGGAACTACTTATACTTTTGAAAACAAAGAAATCATTCCGAAAGGCGTTCCGATTATTTTTGTAGCCAATCACCAAAGTTTGTTTGATATTATCGGAATCATTTGGTATCTGAGAAGATTTCATGCCAAGTTTGTCAGCAAAAAAGAATTAGGTAAAGGGATTCCGAGTGTTTCTTATAATTTAAGAAATGGTGGATCTATTTTGATTGACAGAAAAGATCCGAAACAAGCTATTCCTGTCATCAAAGGCTTATCTGAATATATTGAAAAACACAAAAGATCAGCTGTTATTTTTCCGGAAGGAACACGAAGTAAAAACGGAAAGCCAAAAGAGTTTGCTCAAAGTGGGTTAAAAATCTTATGTAAATACGCTCCGTCTGCTTATGTTGTGCCCATTACCATTAATAATTCATGGAAAATGGTTAAATTTGGTGCTTTCCCAATGGGTTTAGGGAATAGTTTGCAATTTATCATTCATGAACCCATGGCCGTCAAAGATTTTTCATTTGAAGAATTAATGCAAAAAACAGAACAAACAATAATACAATCTATAAAAAATTAAACAATGCCTCAAAAAAATGTAAGACTGGAAGTGATGCAATTTCTGGAAAAAGATGTCGATAAGTTTGTCGATGATTTCTTAATTCCGGTCGAAAAAATATGGCAACCGTCAGACCTTCTTCCCAATTCAGAAAGTGAACATTTCTTTGATGAATTAAAAGAATTAAGAGAAATAGCTAAAGATTTACCGTATGATTTTTGGGTAGTTTTGGTAGGAGATACCATTACCGAAGAAGCATTGCCAACCTATGAAGCGTGGTTGATGGATGTTGAAGGCGTTGACAATGTAGAAAGAAACGGTTGGTCAAAATGGGTTCGCCAATGGACCGGTGAAGAAAACCGTCACGGTGATTTGTTGAATAAATACTTGTACTTATCCGGAAGAGTAAACATGCGAGAAGTGGAAATGACAACACATCACTTAATCAATGATGGTTTTGACATAGGAACCGGCAGAGATCCTTATAAGAACTTTGTTTACACCAGTTTCCAGGAATTGGCAACTTATATTTCGCACAATCGCGTTTCGCAAATTGCCAAACAATACGGCGACAAAAAATTATCCAAGTTGTGCAAAATGATTGCCGGAGACGAAATGCGTCACCACCATGCTTATTCGGAATTTGTAAACCAAATTTTCAAAGTAGACCCTAGTGAAATGATGCTGGCTTTTCAATACATGATGAAACAAAAAATCACCATGCCGGCCGTTTTCTTGAGAGAATCAGGAGAAAAAATAAGTACTGCTTTTGAAGAATTTTCTAATTCGGCTCAAAAAATCGGGGTCTACACAGCAGCAGATTATGTGGATATCTTGAGAAAATTAACCGAAAAATGGGAGATAGACAAGATTACTAATCTAACAGCCGAAGCGGAAAAAGCAAGAGATTATTTGATGAAATTGCCCGACCGCATGGCCAAGATTTCAGAAAGATTAGTGTTGCCGGATGAAACCAAAATTTTCAAATGGGTTGAACCCGCTTTATCCCGATAAATAAAATATAATCCTTTCCGAAAAGAAAGGATTTTTTTAACTCCAAAAACAAATGTCTGTAATTGATAAAACCATCCTTTTTGTAAAGCAACAACTTGAAAATGCTGAAGGTGGCCATGACTGGTTTCACATTGAACGCGTTTATAAAAATGCTTTACGGATTGCCCAAGAAGAGGCTTGTGATTTGACTGTAGTTAAACTGGGCGCGTTACTCCACGATATTGCCGATAGTAAATTCCATGATGGAGATGAAACTGTTGGTCCGAAAACCGCTCGTACTTTTTTAGAATCCGAAAAGGTTGATGAAGCAACGATTGTTCATGTGATAAATATTATCGAAAATATTTCGTTTAAAGGCGGAAACTTCGAAAAGAAATTTTGTTCTATTGAACTCGAAATAGTTCAAGATGCTGATAGATTGGATGCGATTGGTGCAATAGGTATTGCCAGATGTTTTAATTATGGAGGATTCAAAAACCGTGCACTTTACAATCCGGCGATTCAACCCAAACTGAACATGACCAAAGAAGAATACAAGAATTCAGACTCACCAACGTTGAATCATTTCTATGAAAAGTTATTGTTGTTGAAAGACAAAATGAATACGCCAACCGGCAAAAAATTAGCGGAAGCCCGACACCAATATATGGAAAGCTTCCTGTCGCAGTTTTATGCCGAATGGGAAGGAGAAAAGTAGTGGTCAGTGGTCAGTTTTTAGTAAGCAGTAAAAAACCGAACACTAAAATTATTTTCCGGTAAATGAAGCCTTTCTCTTTTCTAAAAATGCTGTGGTGCCTTCTTTAAAATCTTCGGTGCCAAAGCATTTACCAAAATTTCTGATTTCTACATCATAACCGTCAACATCGTGTTTGTAATTGGCATTAATCGCTTTGATTGCTTTGCCGATAGCATTCGGTGAATTACGCATTATTTTGCCGGCAATGCCTTTGGTGAATTCTAATAATTCGGCTTGAGGGACAACGTGATTGACTAAACCATATGATTTTCCTGTTTCTGCATCAATCATTCCAGCAGTCATAATCATTTCCATAGCGCGTCCTTTTCCAACCAATTGAGGCAAACGTTGCGTTCCGCCATAACCGGGAATTACGCCTAATGATACTTCAGGCAATCCCATTTTGGCATTGTCGGAAGCCACTCTGAAATGACAAGCCATCGCCAATTCCAATCCGCCACCAAGCGCAAAACCATTGACGGCTGCAATGACAGGCGTTTTCAATTTTTCTACAAAGTCAAACAATAATTCTTGTCCTTGAGCGGCCAATTGCGCACCTTCTTCAATAGAGAAATTAGCAAATTCCGAAATATCAGCACCGGCCACAAAAGCTTTTTCGCCTTCACCGGTAATGATAATCACTCTTACTTCTGAATTGTTTTCCAAGTCCTCAAAAGCATCATGCAATTCTTGAATAGTAGCTTTGTTCAAAGCATTTAATTTTGAAGGACGGTTGATAGTAATTTGTCCGATGCCGTTGTCTGTGGCAACGATTATGTTTTCAAAGTTCATAGGTTGTGTATTTTATTTAACAATAGGAAGCGACACCATAAAAGTTGAGCCTTTTTCCGGTTCGGTTTCAAAAGTAATAGTTCCTTTGTAATTTTCGATGATGTTTTTGATAATTCCCAATCCCAATCCCATACCGCTTGTTTTGGTGGTGAATTTAGGTTCAAAAATATGTTCTGTGTTATCGGCATCAATACCGATTCCATTGTCTTTAACCGAAATGATTACGTTGTCTTCTTCTTCATTAACAGAAACCAAAATAGCTTTTTCTGCTTGCTCTTCCGGTATGGCCTGAATGGCATTTTTGACCAAATTAGTGATAATACGGATAAGTTGGGTTCTATCCATTACAGTAATAATTTCTTCGGAATTGCTTTCGAAGGCAATAAAATCTTCATTAAAAATATCTAATGAAAATTCTACCACTTCTACCACATTCAAGGTCTCATTTTGCTGCGCCGGCATAGAAGCAAAGTTAGAAAATGCCGAAGCCACAGCACTCATGGTATCAATCTGCTGAATCAGTGTTTTGGAATAGTCATTCAGTTTTTGTTTTAACTCCGGGTCATTCGGGTCAAATTTTCGCTGGAAACTTTGTACCGTCAAACGCATTGGCGTCAACGGGTTTTTGATTTCGTGTGCCACTTGTTTCGCCATTTCACGCCAAGCCTGTTCACGTTCACTTTGGGCCAACATGCTGGCACTTTCTTCTAATTTGTCTACCATTTGATTATAAGCATTAATCAAAGAGTTGATTTCCTTGCTGTTGGCTTCAATGACGATTTTCTCGTTCTTTTGGTTCAAACTCGTTTCGTTGATTTTATCTGAGATGGTTTTCAGCGATTTGGTAATGTAACTCGCCAAGAAATAAGCCAAAGCAAACGCAATGACTAACATAAAGGAATACACCTGACTCAATCGCAATAAAAATTCGCGCAATTCGGTTTCATAAAACCCATCGTCTTCTACATAAGGAATATTCAAAATACCGAGTGGTTTGAATTTATCGTCTTTGATTTGACTATAAGAAGAACGGTTTTTTACACCGTCAATGTTCTTGATATCCACATATCTTTTGTCGACAGAAGACTGAACGAGTTTGAGAATGTAATTCGGAATAGGCGGTGCTACTTTGTCAACGGAAAAAGAAGATTTGGAAGATTTAACCAATTTTCCTTCGAGTGAATAAATATTGATTTCCAAATTGTGAATATCCGAAAGCTCGTGAATTTTGTCTTTAAAAATCAACTTCAAATTTTCGGGCGTCAACGGATAAGTTGTAGTGGAAAGGACATAATTGATATGTTCTTTGATGGCAAACTCTTTTCGGTCTAAACGCTCTTGATGGTAATCTTTGGCTTCATTCTTAAATTGAATAATCGAAATAGAAGCCATCAAAATCGAGGCAATCAATATCAATATAATCATCGACAGGAAAATCCTGGTGCGAAGGGAAAGCATTGATAGTTTGATGTTTAGCATTGATTCAGTGATTGGTAATTAGAGATTAGTAATTAGTAAAAGCATTCTTTGAGCCAATCACTAATTACTAGTCACTAATTACTTTTTTTCTCTTATTCTTTTATAAAATTTAAAGCCCAGCATAATCAGCACCGAAAATAAAACGATACCGACCACGCCGTAAATCCAGTTGAAAGCGTTTTTTAAAATTACTAAAAAAACTACCGCAAAAAGGATAATAGTAGCGCCTTCATTCCACAGTCGCATAAAGTTGGAGTTGTATTTGAATTCGTTATTTTGTAACTGATTATAAATTTGATGGCATTTGAAATGATAGGCAAACAATAAAACCACAAAACCCAATTTGACTTGCATCCAAGGCATCTGTATCCATTCAGGCATTAAATGTAACAACCACAAAGCAAAAATTGTTGCCAAAACTGCACTCGGCCAAGTGATGATATACCAAAGGCGATAGGTCATAATTTTGTATTGCTTGAGTAAGATTTCCCGCTCGGGAGAAGGCTTGTCGTTGGCTTCAATTTGGTACACAAACAAGCGAACAATGTAAAACAAACCTGCAAACCAAGTGATCACAAAGATGAGGTGTAATGATTTAATGTAATTGTAGAGTTCCATGTAAACAATTATTTACTCCAATCTTTTACCCAATTCGCCACGACTTGACACCATTCATCTTCATCATTCAAACATGGCACGGCAAAGAATTCTTCTCCTCCGTTTTCTTTGAATTCTTCATGGGCACGCATGGCTATTTCTTCCAAAGTTTCTAAACAATCGGAGACGAATGCCGGTGTTACAACCGCTAATTTTTTGATTCCTTTCTTTGGCATTTTATTGATTTCAACATCGGTATAAGGCGTTAACCATTTGTCACCGGCCAAACGGGATTGAAAGGTTTGGCTGTATTTATCTTCCGGAATTCCGAGTAATTCAACCACTTGTCGAGTCGTTTCATAACATTGGTGGCGATAGCAAAATTCATGCGCCGGCGATGGTGTTATGCAGCATTTATTATCGATAGTACAATGGGATTTGGTTACATCAGTCTTGCGAATATGACGTTTCGGAATCCCGTGGTAAGAAAACAATAAATGATCATATTCAAAGCCTTCCAAATGTTTCTTAATCGAGTTGGCTAAAGCTTGGATAAAATCGGGTTTGTTGTAAAAAGCAGGCACTTTGGTGATGGTCATTTCCGGGAAATGCTTTTGTTGCAATTCATCGGCTAAAGCCCAAATGGTTGTAGTCGAAGCCATCGCATATTGCGGATACAAAGCCAACAACATTACTTCGGTTACGCCTTTGTCCTTTAACTCTTGCAAGCCTTTTTGAATCGTCATAGAACCGTAACGCATGGCCAAAGCCACGGGAACATCAACTAATTTTGATACTTTTTGGTGCATTTTTTTAGAAATCACAATCAGCGGCGAACCTTCATCGGTCCATATCTGGCTGTAAGCTTCCGCCGATTTTTTCGGTCGGGTTTGTAAAATAATGCCGCGAACCAAAAGCGCTCTTAACAAATACGGCACATCAATCACGTATTTATCCATTAAAAATTCATCTAAATAAGGCTTTACATCTTTTGGGGTTGGACTTTCCGGTGATCCTAGGTTGACTAATAATACTCCTTTCATTTTGGCAATTTTATTTTTTTTATAAAAGTAATGAAACTTCTTTTTTTGACTTTGGGTTGTTAAATTCTTTATCGATAATGAGATATACGAAATCAATCCGATTAGGTATTGGCTTGTAAACTCATTAAATATTTTTTGGGCGTAGTGGCAAATTTCTTTTTAAAAGCCGCGATGAAATGACTGCCGGTACTGTAGCCGATTTTGAGCCCGACTTCATTTACATTATAAGAACCGGAATCCAGTAACTGACGAGCATAATCCATTTTGTAATCGAATAAAAACCCGTAAACCGTATCGCCGTAAATTTGCTTGAAACCCATTTTGAGTTTTTTTAATGTTAAACCTACTTGATTCGCCAATTCATCTAAACTCGGTGGTTCGGCCATATTGGCAATGATGATTTCTTTGGCCTTTTTGATTTTCAAGACGTTTTCTTCATCGATTAAAAACGGACATTGCTCAGCATTCGGATCGTCATTGCGGTTAAAAAACAAACTCAACAATTCATAGCCTTTTCCTTTATAATATAGATTTTTAATGGACGGATTTAAATTGTAATGGAACATTTGGTTCAATACAATCGCCATTGACGGACTGATATCACTTTCATTATAATATTTGCGGTCTTTGTTTTCTTTACTTAAAAAAGGAATGTGTTCCGCGTCATCGGTAAACAGACCGTGGAATTTTTTGATGGAAACTAAAATCGTAATCAACCACGATTTGGGTTCGATTTCCACATGCAACGGCAACTCTTTCTCCGGATTGTAAAAAAGCAAACATTTTTCCTCTTTCAAATCGAGCGTATAATTGCCTTTGTTGAAAATAAATTTCGCGCTGCCTTTTAACCCAAAATGAAATTGAATTAAGCCCATGGTCACAGGCCTTTCAAAGGTTGTGATTTCCTCGGTGTCGTTTTGAAAACGAATCAAAATGAACTCGTCGTCAATTTTTATTTCTTCTTTAGAACCCATAGCGATATTTTTTCGTATATGTTTTGGAAGCGAAATCAAAATGTTATTTAGAATGAGTCTACATAAAGCAGTTCTGAGCACTTGATTTCACTACAAATTTAAAAGAAATAACGATAAAAAGACAAATGAGTTTAAAAATAACATTGAGCGACATAAAAAGTTCTTTTAGCGTTACTTTTATAAAATCGATAGCAATAACTTTGTTTCACTTTTAGGGAAAGAGCAATTTATGGAACACGGAAACATATCCAAGCACAGTACTTTTTACGCGGTAGGCTTAAGTTATAAAAAAGCCGATGCCGAAATGAGAGGTAAATTCAGCTTAGATGATAACGCCAAAAGTAACGTTTTAAGCCAAGCGCAAACCGAAGGTATTGAAGCACTCATTGTAACTTCAACGTGCAACCGTACCGAAATTTACGGTTTCGCCCAACATCCTTTCCAACTTATCAAATTACTTTGTGAAAACAGTCAAGGCACCGTAGAAGATTTCCAAAAGGTCGCTTATGTTTATAAAAATCAAGAAGCCGTTTCCCATATGTTTCGTGTTGGAACCGGTTTAGACAGTCAGATTTTAGGTGATTTTGAGATCATCAGTCAAATCAAATCGGCTTTTGTAGAAAGCAAAAACCGTCATTTGGCTAACGCTTTTATGGAGCGATTGGTGAATGCTGTGATTCAGGCCAGCAAACGCATCAAGAATGAAACTGAAATTTCTTCAGGTGCCACTTCGGTCTCTTTTGCAGCCGTGCGTTACATTTTTAATAATGTAGAAGACATCGCCAACAAAAATATTCTGCTTTTTGGCACTGGAAAAATCGGTAGAAATACTTGTGAAAATTTGGTCAAACATACCAAGCACGAGCAAATTACTTTAATCAATCGTACCAAAGACAAAGCCGAACGATTGGCGAGAAAGTTAGATGTAATTGTGAAAGATTACGTCGATTTACAGTTAGAAATCCAAAAAGCCGATGTGTTAGTCGTAGCCACCGGCGCACAAAATCCAACGGTAGACAAAGCGATTTTGAATTTGAAAAAACCCTTGTTGATTTTGGATTTGTCCATCCCGAAAAACGTCAACGAAAATGTTCAGAATGTTCAAGGCGTTAGCTTAGTCCACATGGATCATTTATCGCAAATGACCGATGAAACGTTGGAAAACCGTAAAAAACACATTCCGGCTGCCGAAGCCATCATTGAGGAAATCAAAGAGGAGTTCATCGCCTGGACCAAGCAACGTAAGTTTGCTCCAACCATACATGCTTTAAAGGAAAAACTCAATTCTATCAAAGACGGAGAGTTGAATGTACAGCGCAAAAAAATAGCCAACTTCGACGAAGAACAAGCTGAATTAATCAGCGCCCGTATCATCCAAAAAATCACCAATCATTTTGCCAATCATTTAAAAGATGACAACACCATGGTAGATGAAAGTATTGAATGGATTGAGAAAATTTTTCAGATAGAAACCTCTTCTAAATAAAATGGCCAAAACAATCAGAATAGGAACTCGCGACAGCGAACTCGCCCTTTGGCAAGCCCACACCGTTCAAAAAAAACTCAACGATTTAGGGTATAAAACCGAAATTATAGCGGTAAAATCACAAGGAGACATCATTTTAGACAAACCGCTTTACGAATTAGGAATCACCGGCATTTTTACCAAAACCCTTGACATCGCCATGATTAACGGCGATGTAGATATAGCCGTTCATTCGATGAAAGATGTACCAACGGCTTTGCCAACCGGAATTGTACAAGCTGCCGTTTTAGAAAGAGCCAATGTC
This sequence comes from Flavobacterium sp. IMCC34852, assembly GCF_030643905.1. NCBI lineage: Bacteria > Pseudomonadati > Bacteroidota > Flavobacteriia > Flavobacteriales > Flavobacteriaceae > Flavobacterium > Flavobacterium rivulicola. Next base: position 631,588 of record NZ_CP121446.1, read on the forward strand.
TTGGATATTTTGGTGCACAAAGGCCAACTCGATTTTTTAAACGAAAAAGCCACCATTGCCACCGGAAGTTTACGCCGACAAGCGCAATGGTTAAATAAATATCCCAATCATACCGTAGTAGATTTACGCGGTAATGTGAATACGCGTATGCAAAAGCTGCAGGATAATGATTGGAGTGGAGCGGTTTTCGCGGCGGCTGGTTTAGAAAGAATCAATCTAAAACCGGATACGTTTATCAATCTCGACTGGATGATTCCGGCTCCGGCGCAAGGGGCAATGGTTGTGGTTGCTATGGGGAATGACAATTTTACCATTGATGCCGTTTCACAATTAAATGATATTGAAACCGAAATTTGTACTTATATAGAAAGACAGTTTTTAAGAACCTTGGAAGGCGGATGTACCGCACCTATAGGCGCTTTGGCCCAATACAATCAGCATGATGATACGATAACATTTCACGGATGTTTGCTTTCACTGGATGGAAAACAAAAATTTGAAATCAAAAAAGCAGTGGACATTTCGGAATGGAAAAAATTAGGCTTTCATTCGGCCCAAGAAATACTGGAAAACGGAGGAAGTGCATTGATGGCGGAAATCAAAAAACAGCTCAAACCTAAAGCATAAAAGATGGAAACTCAAATTCGCCTATTGTCAACCAAAAAGCTTTCGGATAACCAAAAGCAATTGTTGTTGAGTGCGAATTTCGCAGTTGAAGAAGCTGATTTTATCAAGGTGGTGAACAAATCTTTCCATTTAAAAGACATCAATGACTATTTAATTTTTACCAGTCAGAATGCGGTAGAAAGTGTTTTAGAGAATGAAAGGATAGCCGAAATCAAGACCCGAAAGTGTTTCTGTGTAGGCGAAAAAACCAGAGCATTGTTGGAACAAAACGGTTTTGAAGTAATCGTAAGTTCAGATTATGCTTCGGAATTGGCTTCAATCATTTGTAACCAATATTTAAAAAGCAGTTTTACGTTCTTTTGCGGGAATTTGAGAAGGGATATTTTACCCGATTCCTTACAATTGGCCGAAGTGGTTTTTGAAGAAATTGAAGTTTATGAAACCGTTCTAACGCCACACAAAGCCGCCGATGATTTGAACGGAATTTTATTTTTCAGTCCGTCGGGAGTGCAAAGTTTTTTGAAAACCAATACCATCCGAGATGAAGTTTGCTTTAGTATCGGTGGTACCACAGCCAAGGCTTTGAGAGGAATTACCAATAAAGTAATCATAGCCAATCAGCCCAATATTGAAAGTACCATTATTAAAAGCATAGAATTTTTTAACAAAATATAATTTGGCCACCGCCAAAACCAAACAACCATTATGATTAAAAACGATTTATTCCTTCGCGCTCTAAACAATGAAACTGTAGAACGTCCACCGGTTTGGATGATGAGACAAGCCGGAAGATATTTGCCTGAGTTCAGAGCTTTACGCGACAAATACGATTTCTTTACCCGTTGTGAAACCCCGGAATTAGCGGCCGAAATCACGGTTCAACCTATCAGAATTGTAAAACCGGATGCCGCGATTTTGTTCTCGGATATTTTGGTAGTGCCCAGAGCGATGGGAATTCATGTGGAATTGAAAGACAATTTGGGACCAATCATTCCCAACCCGATTCGTACGATGGAACAAGTCAATCAGGTTTTTGTGCCGAACATCCATGAAACCTTGGGTTACGTGATGGATGCCGTAAAACTCACCAAAGAAATGCTAAACGATGAGGTGCCATTGATCGGTTTTGCCGGTTCTCCATGGACGATTTTCTGTTACGCGGTAGAAGGAAAAGGCTCGAAAAGTTTTGATACGGCTAAAGGTTTTTGTTTCTCCAACCCGGTTGCAGCACATACTTTATTACAAAAAATCACAGACACCACGATTTTATATTTAAAAGAAAAAGTAAAAGCGGGTTGTAACGCCATTCAGATTTTTGATTCTTGGGGCGGCATGTTATCACCGGTAGATTATCAAGAGTTCTCGTGGAAATACATCAACCAAATCGTTGAAGCTCTAGCCGAAGACACCAAAGTAATTGTATTCGGAAAAGGCTGTTGGTTTGCACTTAATGACATGGCGAAATCCAAAGCTTCAGCATTGGGAGTTGACTGGACTTGCTCGCCAAGAAATGCCCGCTATTTAACAGGAGGAAAAATCACTTTACAAGGAAATTTCGACCCAAGCCGATTGTTATCGCCTATACCAACCATCAAAAAAATGGTGCACGAAATGATAGACGAATTCGGTAAAGACAATTACATTGTAAATTTAGGTCACGGCATTTTACCTAACATTCCGGTTGATCACGCTAAAGCTTTTGTAGAAGCGGTGAAAGAATATAAATAGCTGTCGGCTGACAGCTTTTAGCTAAAAGCTAACAAAATGAAAGACAAATTCTATCAATACATACTTCAACTCCAAGACCAAATCACTTCAGCTTTAGAAGCAGTCGATGGCGAGGCTAAATTCCGCGAGGACCTTTGGCAACGACCGGAAGGCGGCGGCGGAAGAACACGTGTTATCGAAAACGGAAAAGTTTTTGAAAAAGGTGGTGTCAACATTTCAGCTGTTCACGGCAAATTGCCGGATACCATGCAAAAAATGTTCGGCGTTGGCGAAGCTGATTTTTTCGCTTGCGGATTGAGTTTGGTCATTCATCCAAAAAGTCCGATGGTACCTACAGTACATGCCAACTGGCGCTACTTCGAAATGTACGATGATAATGGCAGCGTGATTAATTCTTGGTTCGGTGGCGGACAAGATTTAACGCCTTATTATTTGTTCGAAGAAGATGCACGTCATTTTCACCAAACCTGCAAAACCGCTTGCGACAAACACAATCCCGATTTTTATCCGAAATACAAAAAACAATGCGACGCTTATTTTTGGAATGCCCATAGAAATGAAGCCCGAGGAATCGGCGGTTTGTTCTTCGATTATTGCAAAGCAACGGAAGAAATATCTATGGAAGATTGGTACCATTTCGTAACTGAAGTCGGCAATAGTTTTTGCGAAGCTTATGTTCCGATTGTGGAAAAAAGAAAGGATTTACCATATACCGAAGTCCAACGCAACTGGCAAGAAATCCGTCGTGGTCGGTATGTCGAATTCAATTTGGTACACGACAAAGGCACGTTATTCGGCCTAAAAACCAACGGCAGAATTGAAAGTATCTTGATGAGTTTACCACCGCACGTGCAATGGGTGTATGACCATCATCCGGAAGCCGGAAGCGAAGAAGAGAAATTGATTAAGGTACTAGAAAATCCTATAGAATGGCTATCAGCTATCAGCGGTTAGCATTTAGCTACTTGAAGGCTTTAAATACTTAGAAAACAAAAATACAGCTTATAGCTAACAGCTAAAAAATGAGAGATTATAAGAAATTTTTAGTTTGGGAGAAATCACATCAATTAACTTTAGATGTTTATAAAATGTTGCCAACTTTTCCGAAAGACGAAATGTTTGGTTTGACGAGTCAAATCAAAAGATCTTCTTCATCTATCCCAACCAATATTGCAGAAGGTTGTGGCAGAAATTCTGATAAAGATTTTTGTCGATTTCTATACATTTCGTTCGGTTCAGCCAATGAATTAGAATATCAAATATTTTTGAGTATCGAATTAAATTTTCTAGAAAATGAGCAAGGCCAAATCCTTTTGAAACAAATAGAAGAAGTCAAAAAAATGCTCAACGGATTAATAATAAAATTAAATAACGCTGAAAGCTAATCGCTAACAGCTAAAAGCTAAAAATATGTTCCCACTACAAAGAGGCAGAAGATTACGCGTCAACGAAAGCATTCGTTCTTTAGTTCGCGAAACCACATTAAGTCCGGCCGACTTTATGTTTCCCATGTTCATAGCAGAAGGTGAAAACTACCAATCAGAGATTGCCTCTATGCCGGGTATTTTTCGTCGTTCAATCGATTTAACGGTAGAAGAAGTCAAAGAACTTTTCGCTTTAGGAATTCGTGCCGTCAATATTTATGTAAAAGTGGACGAAAGTCTAAAAGACAACACCGGAAAAGAAGCGTGGAATCCCAATGGATTGATGCAACGCGCCATTCGCGCCATCAAAACCGCTTGTCCGGAAATGATTGTCATGCCCGATGTGGCGCTCGACCCATATTCGATTTACGGCCACGATGGTATCATCGAAAACGGAGATATTGCTAACGATGCTACCAACGAAGCTCTGGTAAAAATGGCGGTTTCCCATGCGCAAGCCGGAGCCGATTTCGTAGCACCAAGCGACATGATGGACGGAAGAGTTTTAAGATTACGTCAAGGTTTAGATGCCGCTGGTTTTCAAAATGTAGGCATTATGAGTTACTCGGCCAAATATGCTTCGGCCTTCTACGGCCCGTTTCGCGATGCCTTAGACAGTGCGCCAAGAGAAGCCGATGTAGTCGTTCCCAAAGACAAAAAAACCTATCAAATGGATTACGCCAACCGCATCGAAGCCATCAAAGAAGCCTTAATGGATGTTGAAGAAGGCGCCGATATGGTCATGGTCAAACCCGGAATTGCGTATTTGGATATTGTTCGCGAAGTCAAAAACGCCGTGAATGTTCCGGTAACGGTTTTCCACGTGTCGGGCGAATATGCCATGATCAAAGCCGCTTCCGAAAGAGGTTGGCTCGACCACGACAAAATCATGATGGAACAATTGATGTGTATTAAAAGAGCCGGCGCGAGTTTGATTTCGACTTATTTTGCCAAAGAAGCGGCGATTTTATTGAATAAATAATGTCATCCTGAGCTTGTCGAAGGAAGGAGCGAAAGGCTCGGGATTTATCAGTTATCCATATTCCCGCTGTCCGCACTACACGGTAAATACTCCCATCGGGGCTAATTAGGATTTGTATTGAATTTTTGTACACTATGAAAAAAATTATTTTATTCACTTTTATCATAACCTTCACGTCTTGTAAAAAAGAAACCGAAGACAACTACGGTCAACCCAAACAAGATAATACCGCAGTAGCTATTTCCGGTCAGGAATTATTTGAAGGCAAAGGAACGTGCACCGCATGCCATTTACCCGACCAAAAAGTAATCGGGCCAAGCATCACAGAGATTGCCAAAATCTACAAAGAAAAGAAAGGCAGCATTGTTTCTTTCCTCAAAGAAGAAGCCGACCCAATTGTTGACCCAAGTCAGTACGAAACCATGAAAACCAATTTCGCCATCACCAAAAAAATGAGCGATGAAGAACTCAAAGCTTTGGAAGAGTATATCTACAGCTTTTCAAAATAAGTAGTTCGTCAGTTCGAGTGTCCCGATTTTAATCGGGATGTATCGAGAACATTTGTTATCTTTATCTCATGGAAACCGCATTCATCAAAACCCCTTTAGGCGTTGCTAAAATCGTTGGCGATGAGAAAGGCATTTCGATAATTTCTATTTTAGAAGAAGGCGAAATCACCAATGCCATTCCGGAAGTTTTAAAAGAAGCAGTCCATCAACTCCAAGATTATTTCCAAGATAAACGAGCCGATTTCAATTTTAAAATCAATCCGCAAGGCACCGAATTCCAACAGCGAGTTTGGCAAGAATTACTAAATATTCCATTTGGCAAAACCATGTCATATCTTGATTTATCCAAAAAGTTAGGCGATGTTAAGGCCATTCGTGCCGTAGCTTCCGCCAATGGTAAAAACCCATTATGGATAGTCGTTCCGTGTCATCGCGTTATTGGGACCGATGGTTCATTAACCGGTTACGCCGGCGGACTTTGGAGAAAAAAATGGCTATTGGAACACGAAAGCCCATCAACACAGCAATCACTTTTTTAGCTATTTTTCTTTCATATTTAAAATAAATGATTACTTTTAAGTCGGTTATTTCTTAATTTTATTACCATGATTGAAAAAATCCCACTCAATAATATTCTCTTTCTCGATATAGAAACCGTTCCTGAAGAAAACAACTTCAACGCTTTAGATGCCGAAATGAAATCCCTTTGGGAACAAAAAACACAATACCAAAGAAAAGACGAATACACGCCGGAAGAATTTTATGACCGCGCCGGGATTTGGGCCGAGTTTGGTAAAATCGTTTGTATATCTGTCGGTTATTTTGCCAACAAAAGCGACATTAGAAATTTTAGGGTAACTTCCTTTTTTGGTGAAGAGCAAAAGATTTTAAAAGATTTCGCCAATTTGTTAGAGACACATTTCAATGGAGCGCAACACTTACTTTGTGGTCATAATGCCAAAGAATTCGACTTTCCATTCATAGCCCGCAGAATGATTATCAACCAAATTGCTATTCCGAGTAAACTCAATTTATTTGGCAAAAAACCATGGGAAATTCCGCATTTAGACACCTTGGAATTGTGGAAGTTTGGCGACTATAAGCATTTTACTTCTTTAAAATTACTGACTAAAATACTTGGCATTCCATCTCCAAAAGGCGATATCGACGGAAGTCAGGTAGCCCATGTTTTTTACGTTGAAAAAGACATTGACCGAATTGTAACCTATTGCGAGAAAGACGTAATTGCTGTAGCCCAAATTTTTCTTCGACTGCGGAGAGAAGAGCTTTTGATAGAAGATGAAATTTTGCATGTATAAAAAAGAGGTCAGCTGACCTCTTTTTTATTTGCTATACTTTTAATGATATTAGTTTCTTTTCAAAATAATTTTCTTGGTTACTGAAGCTTGTTGATTAGCAATATTGACTAAGTAAACACCGTCTTGAAGGTTTTCTATGCTAAGAGAAGTGTGTACCTGATTAGTTTCTTTAGTTATAATAGCTCTTCCTTGTAAATCATACAAAGTGATGGTTGCTTTGTCACTCATTTCCGGAATGGCAATGTTTACTATTCCTTTTGTAGGGTTAGGATATACGCTACTGTTCTGAATCGGATTTTCTGCAACCGTCAACAAGGCAGGAACAACTCTACAAATGTCAATACTGAAATTGTTGATGGCACCACCATCTTCATTATAAGGATCAATAACTCTCAATGTCCAAACACCGTCTGCAGGTAAATTATTAAGTACACTTAAACTAGTTACCGGAGCAATAGCGCCGCTAATAGCCGGATTACCTACACAACTTGGAAAGCTTCCCGAATCGTCATAAGTACAATTAATGTTGTCTTCTCCGGTACAGGCCTCTTCTTGTAAAATAATTATCGGACTACCAATAGACGCCGGACCTTCTAAAGTAATTGTCATATCTTGAACCCAAGTATGTGATAGGGTAAGGTTTACATTAATGTCCCCAATAGTATAACCACCGGTGATAGTTACCGGTACCGAAGCTTCAGAGTTAGCAACACTGGCGATAACCGCATTGCTGTAATTTGTTGCCGGGAAATTGGCATCACAAATCAAGTTACCGGTGGCAAAATTGTAAACCGTCGCCGAGGTGATAGCAACCGTACCACAATTATTCATAGGAATGACTCTCCAATAGTAACGAGTAGCTTCACTTAATCCTGAAATAGTATAGGTATTAGCACTTACATAGTCATCAGTTAATAAGCTGGAAAAATCACTGAATCTTGAAATTTGAATTTGATAAGTCAAAGCATTGGCTTGAGCAGTCCAATTTAAAGTTACAGTTGTAGACAAACCGGTTTGTCCGTCGGTAGGCGATTGAATGGCAATAGGTTGAAAATTACCATTATAAACACGAAGCGTTTTGTATCGGGTTTCTGTCTCAATTTCGTTTGAAGCAAGTACACCAATAAAGTATTCGCCGGCCGCCACGTTAGACAATCCAGTGACAGTCATGGTTACAGTACCGTTGGCGCTCAAAGAACTCGGAGTGAAGGTTGCATTGGCACCCGGAGGTAATCCTAAAGCGGAAAAAGTAGTTGTCCCTGAACCCGATTGAGCATAATTAAAAGTATAAGTAGCATTTTGTGTTGAACACAAGGTGACATCAGCTGAACTTGGGTTTAACGAAAAGGCGGAATTGATACCGGTAACCACCAAAGAGAATTTTTGACTTCCCGTAACCAATGATCCTTTGTGGGTTACAGTAATAGTGTAATCACCTGCAGTAGGGGCATCAATTTTGATGAGTTCCACATTATCCACATTATTGTCACCGGTTCTGATGGCCGGAGCATCAGGACTACTTGTCAATTTCCAAGGGAAATAAGTGTTTCCGTTTCGAGTAATTCTAATGTCTAAATCATTAACTAGTACCGGTGTGCTATCATTCGGGCCATTATTGCCTGAATTCACTATTCCGGGTAAATCAGTCCAGGTTATTGAAGCCATTAATGGGGTAGTACCATTAGAGTTAACAGTCATCGTAAAGCTTTGATTGTTGTTGATGTTCTCTTCAGATACCCAAGAGGTTAAGCCGTTATTAGTTATCGTTTCAGCGGCTCTTTTTGCATTTAATAATCCCCAGCCAAATTTTGCATCAGGTCCTATCAATCCGGCATCATCTGCAGTGTGACAAGCCAAACCTTTTAGGGTAGCGGCACGCAAAAAGTTAGTAGTGAGATTTCTGTAGTGTTGTTGTAATAAAATTAATGTTCCGGCTACGTTTGGAGAAGCCATTGAAGTTCCGGTTAAAGTTGCCGTACCGGTATTGCTGGAGTTACTGGTTGAAGTTAAATTGGTTCCGTTTCCGGTGATGTCCGGCTTAATGCGTAAGTCATCGGTAGGACCTTGACTACTGGAGGTATTAATAGTTATAGTGCCTGTTACAGCTCCGTCTGCACCGACAGAAACATCAGTACAATTGGCCACAACCAAGTTGTTTTTGGCGGTTTTATCTCCTACAAGTTTATCAAATCCAAAAGCAATCGGGTCATCATTATCATTATTACCACCTTCGTTACCGGCAGACATTACCGCCAAATAATAAGGCGCATTGTATGCGGCTTCATCCCATTCATAGGCGCCGTAAGTATATGCGCCAATATACCAAGACGGCAATACATTTGTACCACTGGTAATGGGTGTCCCATAAGAATGGTTAGAAATTAACATCCCCATTTGGGCCTCAGAAATGGCTTCTCCTAAATCTTCATTCCAATCAAAAGTACGCGCAAGAGCTTCCGGTGCCATTCCTTTAACAGCCGCAGGGTTGGCACTTGCCACCATAGTTCCGGCGACATGCGTTGCGTGAAGAACTGTTCCGGTACTACTGTTGTCGGCAACAGTTACCCTACCGCCAAAGGCCGTATGACTCGCTCTTACATTTCCTCCGTCCCAAACTCTTACGGTCATTCCTTGACCGTTAAGATTTAATCCCATGGAACCGGTACTGTTTAAAAAACTGGCTCGGGTAGAACGTGAAGCATTCACGTTTTGATTGGAATAATAAATAGGAAAACCATCCGGGGTTAGCTTCATTAACTCTAAGATGGAACCATCTTCTTTTTCTACAAAAACCGGCCATCCTTTTGTTAAGGCAACTGCCACTGCTTTTTGTTTTTCGGCTTTGGCTTTATTTCGGTAAAAAGCTTCTCTTTCTTGGAGTTTTACCATATCATAATCAGCCGTGATTTTTTTAATCTCTTCTTGTGACTGACCAAATACGGAACAGGAAACAAAAATGATTAAAACCAGCTGTAAATAGTTCTTTTTCATAATTTTTTTTGAAGAATAATTAGTGTGTTGTTTACAATTTTGCAAATATATAAATCTTAACTTATGATGGTTGTTTTATTGTCAAATAATCATTATTTTTTGATAATTATTCAATACAAGTCAAAAAGGATTACAATTATTAAAGCTTTTTTATAGAAAATTTATTTCAAACCTAAGCCAAAAAATTATTTCTGTCCAAATTTGAGAAATAGTATATTTACCAAAAAACAGATTATGGTTTTAAGTAGATTTTGGCTCGCTATTTTTATTTCATCTATTGTCTTTGTAGTGTTTAGTTTAGTTACGTCAAACAGCTATTCGGTGGATTTTATTTTGAACGGAAAAAAAGATGATCCCATTTTAATTTCGGAAAAATACCTTAATCAAGTGCCGAAGTTTGTCATGGATAGTATTGAAAAAGCTCCTGAGCAAACAATGGTAGTTGATCGCGATACTCTTAATGCCGACACTACTTATGTTTACAAGAGTAAAACAGTTAAAATATACAGCGGTGTACAAAAATCAGATGGTTTATTACCCACTTGTAAAAACAGTTTACTCGATTTGATACTCCCGTTAATTGCTTATTTGGCTTTCTTTTGCGGGTTGATGGAACTATTAATTATCTCAGGTGCCGCCGAGAAATTAGCCAGAAGACTCAGTCCAATGTTTGCCAAAGTTTTCCCGTCTATTCCTAAAAACCATGAGTCGATATCTTATATGACGTTGAATTTTGCCGCTAACTTTTTAGGGTTAGACTCTGCCGCAACACCTTTCGGATTGAAAGCCATGCAAAGTTTACAGGAAATCAATCCCGAAAAAGACAAAGCCAGTGATGCTCAAATCATGTTCATGTGTTTGCACGCCGCCGGATTAACTTTGATTCCAACTTCCATCATAGGATATCGTGCCGCCGAAAATGCCGCCAATCCGGCTGATGTAATGTTGCCTTGTATTATCACATCTTTTATAGGAACCATTGCAGCCTTTTTAATAGTAGGCATTCGCCAAAAAATCAATTTCAGAAGCGCGTCATTGTTGGTGGCATTGATGACTGTTATTGGCGCTATCGTTGGATTGTTGTTTTATGTAAATGGCTTGGATTTAATCGGAAAGAATGCTTTTACAGCTAATCTTTCCGGATTGATGTTGGTGGCCATAATCGCCTTTACCCTAATCTTTTCTTTTATCAATGAGAAAAAATTTGTAGCCAAAGACACTACCATTTTTGATACTTTTGTAACCGGAGCCAACAATGGTCTGCAAACCGGCGTAAAGATTTTCCCTTATGTAATGGGAATGTTAGTCGCCATTTCTTTTTTTAGAAACAGCGGCTTGTTTGAAATCATCAGCAATTGGATTTCATTCGCGTTTTCGAATATCGGTGTAAGCAAACAAGTCACCGATTCTTTGCCGGTTGCTATGCTTAGACCATTTAGTTCAGGCGGTTCACGCGGATTTATGATTGATTCTATGCGTAACTTCGGTCCTGATTCTTTCACCGGCAGACTTAGTTGTATTTTCCAATGCAGCGCCGAAACCACTTTTTATGTGATAGCAGTTTACTTTGGAAGTATTAATGTGAAAAACACTAGATACACACTCGGCACTATGCTTTTGGTAGATTTAATCTGTGTGATTACGGCGATTTTTGTGGCGAGTTGGTTTTTTTAGGAAATGATTTGGTGTACATTAATTTAGCAACTATTTCATTTCAGCAATCGAGCACTTTGCTTAACTTTGCCACTTAAAATAACACAGCAAAATGGACTTTATATACCAAGATCCGTATCCCATTCTTAAAGACGATACGCAATACAAAAAACTCACTTCCGATTATGTAAAAGTCGAACAATTAGGCGATAGAGAAATTCTCACTGTCGATCCTAAAGGTTTAGAACTTTTGGCCCAAGAAGCGATGATTGATGTTTCGTTTATGTTGCGAAAGGCTCATTTACAAAAATTGCAAAACATCTTAAACGATCCGGAAGCCACGGACAACGACCGATTCGTAGCTTATAATTTATTGCAAAATGCCGCTGTGGCTGTCGAAGGAGAATTGCCTTCTTGCCAAGATACCGGAACAGCCATCGTGATGGCGAAAAAAGGAGAGAATGTGTATACCGGAGTGGATGATGCCGAATGGTTGTCGAAAGGAATTTTCAATTCGTACCAAATCAAAAACCTGCGTTATTCCCAAATTGTTCCGATTTCGATGTTTGAAGAAAAAAACTCAGGTTCTAATTTGCCGGCTCAGATTGATATTTATGCCAAAAAAGGTTCGAGCTATGAGTTTTTATTTTTGGCCAAAGGTGGCGGAAGCGCGAATAAAACGTTCTTGTACCAAAAAACAAAATCCCTTTTAAACGAAAAATCCTTAGACGAATTCATCCGTGAGAAGATAAAAGATTTAGGAACATCTGCTTGTCCGCCATATCACTTGGCTTTAGTCATTGGCGGAACTTCTGCGGAAGCTAATTTAGCCGCAGTGAAAAAAGCCTCAGCCGGTTATTACGATAATTTACCGACTTCCGGAAACATGTCGGGACAAGCATTCCGCGATTTAGAATGGGAAAAAAAGGTACTGCAAATTTGCCAAGAAAGTGCCATTGGTGCTCAATTTGGAGGAAAGTATTTTGCTCATGATGTACGCGTTATTCGTTTGCCGAGACACGCCGCTTCTTGTCCGGTTGGCTTGGGCGTTTCTTGTTCGGCCGATAGAAATATTAAAGCCAAAATTACCAAAGACGGTATTTTCTTGGAACAATTAGAAACCAATCCGAAACAGTTTTTACCGGAAGTACCTCCACATTTAGAAGCACCGGTTGAAATTGATTTGAACCGACCGATGAGCGAAATTTTAGCCGAGTTGACTAAATACCCAATCAAAACCCGATTGAAACTCAACGGAACGGTAATCGTAGCCCGTGATATTGCCCACGCCAAAATCAAAGAATTACTCGATGCCGGAAAACCAATGCCGGAGTATTTCAAAAACCATCCGGTGTATTATGCCGGACCGGCCAAAACCCCGGAAGGCATGCCATCGGGAAGTTTTGGGCCAACGACTGCCGGAAGAATGGATGTTTATGTAGACGAATTCCAAAGCCACGGTGGAAGTATGGTCATGTTAGCCAAAGGAAACCGAAGTAAAGACGTGATGAACGCTTGTAACAAATATGGCGGATTCTATTTGGGTTCTGTTGGCGGACCTGCGGCTATTTTGGCCAAAGAAAATATATTGAAAGTAGAAGTAGTCGATTTTGAAGAATTAGGCATGGAAGCGGTTCGCAAAATCACTGTAAAAGATTTCCCGGCTTTTATTATAACGGATGATAAAGGGAATGATTTCTTCGCTAATTTATAATGATGCTATTTACAGAAACCTTTAGCGAGTTTTACAGCAAAGTAAAAGAAAGTTTGGCCGACGGAACGTTTGCCAAATTGACTTTTGCCAAAACCATTGGGAATACCCAATTGATGAACATTTATATCCGTCCGATAGTAGAAGCGGAGGATTTACAATTGGAACTCAAGTTCAAATTCCAGCAAGAAGAAATCGTGGAGTTTCATACGATAGATGCTGCTTTCGACAGATTGTTGTCCTTCATTAATAATCCGTTTTCTTCAGTTATTTTATTTACTACTGAATTTGATTTGGTTTATAAACTCAACAAGAAAAAAACGGTCAGTATTACCGAACAACCACCAACCTTTGGTAATGCGTCACCAATACTGTTAGAGTATTTGGACAACAAAAAATAAAGAAATATTTAAGCATAAAAAAACCACAAAATTCAATGGAGTTTTGTGGTTTTTGTTTTTATAATGAGTTTGATTAAATCACCATTTCAGGAATATCGCCTTCAATGATTAATTCGGCTTCGGTTGAGGCGATAATGTGTTCTACTGATACACCAGGGGCACGTTCTAATAGTTTGAACCCTTTTGGGGTAATTTCCATTACGGCCAATTCGGTTACCACTTTTTTCACGCAGCCAACGCCTGTTAAAGGTAAAGTACATTTTTTCAAAATCTTACTTTCTCCGGCTTTGTTAACGTGCATCATGGCAACGATAATGTTTTCGGCTGAGGCTACTAAATCCATAGCGCCGCCCATTCCTTTGACCATTTTCCCCGGGATTTTCCAGTTGGCTATATCGCCATTTTCGGCCACTTCCATAGCGCCGAGAATCGTTAAATCTACTTTCTGACTTCTGATCATTCCGAAACTAAAAGCCGAATCAAAAAAACTCGCTCCCGGTAAGGTCGTGATAGTTTGTTTTCCGGCGTTGATGACATCGGCATCTTCTTCGCCTTCAAAGGGAAATGGACCCATACCCAACACGCCATTTTCAGATTGAAATTCCACCGATATATCCGTACGAACATAGTTGGCTACCAAAGTCGGAATTCCGATACCCAAGTTAACGAAATACTTATCCTTAACTTCTTGGGCAATTCTTTTTGCGATATCGTTTTTATCTAAAGCCATGATTAGTCTCTTTTACGGGTTGTACGTTGCTCAATTCTCTTCTCAAATTTCTCGCCTTTGAAGATGCGTTGCACCATGATGCCTGGGATGTGAATTTGGTTAGGGTCGAGTGTGCCAACCGGTACCAATTCTTCTACTTCGGCAATGGTGATTTTAGCAGCACCCGCCATAGGAGCATTAAAGTTACGAGCGGTTCCTTTGAAAATTAAGTTTCCGGCTTCGTCGCCTTTCCAAGCTTTTACGATTGAAAAATCAGCTTTGTAGGCTAGTTCCATGATGTGCATTTTGCCATTGAATTCGCGGACTTCTTTGCCTTCAGCAACTTCAGTTCCGTAACCGGCAGGGGTAAAGAACGCAGGAATTCCGGCTTGTGCAGCACGACATTTTTCAGCCAAAGTGCCTTGTGGTGTTAGTTCAACATCCAATTCACCTGAAAGCATTTGGCGTTCGAATTCGGCATTTTCTCCTACGTAGGAAGAAATCATTTTTTTGATTTGACGTTTTTGGAGCAACAAACCCAATCCGAAATCATCTACACCGGCATTGTTGGAAATACAAGTCAAACCTGTGGTTCCTTTTTGTACTAGTTCGGCGATGCTGTTTTCGGGTATACCGCAAAGTCCGAAGCCGCCGAGCATGATGGTCATACCGTCTTCGATACCTTGCAGTGCTTCTTGTACAGAGTTTACTTTTTTATTAATCATGATTGATTAGTGTTGTTTTGTTTGTGGCGTAAATTTAGGAATTTAATAGCGAATTGGGAAAATAAAAAAACCTCATTTGTTTCTTGGCAAATGAGGTTTTTTAGCCCCGATTGCCCCGAAACTTCGGGGGAAATCCTCGAAGAGATTGCAACGTAAAGCGGGAAATACCTGCTTGCCGGCAGGCAGGGCTCCTAAAAATTATAATCCGAATTCATCGGTGTTTTGTTCTTCTTCGGGATTGTCAACCGCGGTTGAATCGGTTTCGACTTTTGGCGGTGCCCAGCAATCTACTTTGATGGAAAGATTGTCCGGTCTTTGGAACGGATCTTTGGAAATTTGCAGGTCTTTGTCTTCGTAACATTTCTTCATCATATAACCCCAAATAGGTAAAGCAGCCGTAGCACCTTGACCATAAGTAATGCCTTTGAAACGGGCCGAACGGTCTTCACAACCTACCCAAACTCCGGTAACTAGATTTGGTACCATACCGATAAACCAGCCGTCAGATTGGTTTTGGGAAGTTCCTGTTTTACCGGCAATCGGATTGGTAAACATGTACGGATAGCCGGTCCAACGGTTGTCACCGCTTCCGCCACCTTGGGTACGCAAGCGCACACCGGAACCGCTTTCGGTAACGCCTTCGAGCAATTTGATTACGGCATAAGCAATGTCTTTGTTTAATACGTCGTGTGTATCAGGAACCGGTTCGTAAAGGACGACACCGTTTTTATCTTCGATTCTACTGATGAATTGCGGTTTGATGTAAACCCCTTGATTGGCGAAAGTACTGTAAGCGGCAACCATGTCTTCTACCGTGATCTCCACAGCGCCCAAAGCTATCGATGGTTGATTGGGAATATCGGCTTTTACGCCCAATTTTTTGGTCAATGCCGCAACAGATTCCGGACCGGTTTTGTCAATTAATTTGGCCGAAACGGTATTGATGGATAAAGCCAAAGCGCGTTTTAAAGTGACCATGCCTCGGTATTGGTGGTCGGAGTTTTTAGGTTCCCAATCTTCGGTTACATTGTGTCTGCCTTTGTGAATCATAAACGGACTGTCGATAATAGAATCACAAGGCGACATGCCGAGTTGCTCAATAGCTGTGGCGTAAACGAATGGTTTGAAAGTCGAGCCTACTTGTCGAGCGCCTTGCCCTACGTGGTCGTATTGGAAGTATTTGTAATCGATGCCGCCAACCCAAGCCTTGATATGTCCGGTTTGCGGTTCCATCGACATTAATCCAGCTTGCAGAAAGTGTTTGTAATAACGAATGGAATCCATAGGCGTCATTAACGTATCGATTTCCCCTTTCCAAGAGAAGATTTTCATTTTGGTTTTGATGTCGAAAGAAGCGATGATTTCGTCTTCGGTTTTGTCCATTTCTTTCATCACGCGCCAACGTTCCGAATTTTTCATGGCTTGGCTGATGATTCTTTTGGTTTCTTCAGGAGTAATGTTGACAAAAGGAGCGTTTTTATTATCTTTTTGTTGCGCAAAAAACTCTTGTTGCAAGTTTTTCATGTGAGCCTGAACGGCCTCTTCGGCATGTTCCTGAATTTTGGAATCGATGGTGGTGTAAATTTTCAGACCATCGCTGTAAATATCCCAATCACTGCCGTCAGATCTTTTGTTTTCTTTGGCCCAATTTTTCATGTATTCGCGAAGGAATTCACGAAAATAAGTCGCCGTTCCTTCTTTGTGACTTTCCGGATGGAAGTTTAAAACAATCGGTTTTACGGCTAAAGTATCGCGGGATTCTTTGGCTAAAACTTTGTTTCTCACCATTTGGTCTAAAACCGTGTTTCTTCTGTTTTTCACTTTTTCCAAACGGCGCAACGGATTGTAGAGCGAAGGATTTTTAAGCATTCCGACAAACATAGCAGCTTCATCGATAGTTAAATCGCGAGGTTCTTTTCCGAAATAAACTTTAGAAGCTGAACGAATTCCTACGGCTGTATTCACAAAATCGGCTTTGTTTAAGTACATGGCGATGATTTCGTTTTTCGTGTATTGGCGTTCCAATTTTACTGCGATAATCCATTCTTTTACTTTTTGAATGATACGAAAAGGTTTAAAACTGGAACCTTCTCCATGAAAAAGTAGTTTGGCCAACTGTTGGGTCAAAGTACTGGCGCCGCCATCAGCACCCAATTTGAGTGCGGCTCCAAAAGTTCTTCTGGCATCGATTCCGGAGTGTTCGTAGAAGCGCTCGTCTTCGGTAGCTACTAGGGCTTTTACCAAATGTGGCGGCAAGTCTTCGTATTTGATTGGCGTTCGGTTTTCGTTATAAAACTTTCCAATGGTAACGCCATCAGAAGAGATGATTTCGGTGGCCAAATTGGATTCGGGGTTTTCTAAGTCTTCAAAGGAAGGCATACTGCCAAAAAATCCCCATGAAGCTAAGAAGAAAAACAAGACCATGATTCCAAGTCCGTAAGCGAACAACTTCCAAAATTTCTTTTGGTAGTATTTGATGTCTTTGACTGTTGCGGTATTATTTTTTTGTGCCATATTTTTATTCTGTAGATTCTATTCTGAAACCAACATCGGTAATTCCGGCCAATGAAGGAACGCCTTCAATTTTACCGGTTTGTCTTACTGCATGTTTGATGTGAATTTTATAAACGCCTTTTTGAGTAAAACTTACCTTGTCTTTGTAAAACAATTTGTTTTCTTTAATATCGGTAAAGCCTTCTCCAAGAAGCGTGCCATCGGGATTAGTCATTTGGTATTCTAAAGTATCCACTTTTACTTGTCGGTTAGGTTGTTCCAAGGAAACAATTAAGAACAAATTATTAAATGGATAATCATCATTGTCTCTGACATTCACAAATAAATTATACACTTTTTTGACGTCTAATTGCGGCAACTCAAAAGTTATAATACTGTCTTTGTGCCATTCCTTTCCGACCGATTGGTATTCGTCAAAAACTCTTTTTTCGTCGCAGGAGATAAGCGAAAAAAAGACTAAAATAAAGAGGATGCTACTTTTTATCTTCATTCTTTTTCTGAATTATAATAGGTTTTTTTCCTTGCGGTTTTTGCTTTTGTTTTTGTCCTTCGTTTGATGTAGAATTTGACGCAACATCGGAAGTTTTCGCTTTATTTCGGTTTCGGTTTTTGTTTTTGTTTTTGCTTCTTCTTGGTTGGTCAAAACGAGTTAAACTTTCTTGTCCCATGGCGTTATTGAAATCTTTTTCCGGTTCGGCTACAATTTCAACAGCAAAATCTTCCAATGAACTTACTTTTTTACCTTGCTTGTTTTGGGCAACGATTTCTTTGACTTGCTCGATGTTTAACACGTGCCAATTGGCAAAATTGTCAAAATAAGCAAACCACATCAATCCTTTGAAGATGTCTTGTTTTTGGCAAACAGCATCGCCTTTTTCGGTTTTTAATTTGGTTTCAAATTCGGGAAAATCTTTTAGTGCATCCATGTAAGTGTCTAATTCATAGTTTAGACAACATTTCAGTTTGCCGCATTGTCCGGCTAATTTTTGAGGGTTCAAAGACAACTGTTGGTAACGCGCTGCAGAGGTATTGACACTTCTGAAATCGGTTAACCAAGTGGAGCAACACAATTCTCTTCCGCAAGAACCGATTCCGCCCAAACGAGAAGCTTCCTGACGAAAACCCACTTGTTTCATCTCAATTCGGGTGCTGAATTCGCGAGCGTAATCTTTAATCAACATTCTGAAATCGACGCGATCATTTGCAGTGTAATAGAAAGTAACCTTAGAGCCATCGCCTTGGAATTCGATATCTGAAATTTTCATTTCTAATTTGTGAGCAATCGCCAATTCACGCGCTTTAACTTTCATCGGCTCTTCTTTGTCACGAGCATCACTCCAAATATCAATGTCTTTTTGAGACGCTTTTCGGTATACTTTCGGGATTTCTGTGCTGGTGTGATTGACACCTTTTTTCTTCATTTGAATTTTTACCAATTCGCCGGTTAGGGTAACAATCCCAACATCATGTCCGGGAGAAGCTTCGGTAGCCACTACATCCCCAATGCTTAGGGTTAGTTTTTCGGTATTGCGAAAAAATTCTTTTCTGCCGTTCTTGAATCGCACTTCCACACAATCGAAAGGCGCTTCGCCATTGGGCAAACTCATATTAGCCAGCCAATCGAAAACGGTTAGTTTGTTGCAGCTATCGGTGCCGCAAGTCCCATTATTTTTGCATCCTTTTGGCGCACCGCCATCGGAAGTTGAACAACTTGTACAAGCCATAATTTGGAGATCTGTATGTTGGGCATCTTATTTTTCAAACAAGACTACTTATCATAAACGTTAAAAGTGTAAAGATAGTATTTTTTAAAGTTTTTAAAATTCTTTCGGATAATATTTGATTTTGTTTTTTTATAAGATAATTTATCTATTTTCGCCTTTCTAATAAAATAAATTATATCCTAATGAAAAAATTAAGCTTATTCTCTTTGGCAATTTTGTCAAGTTTTGCGATTTCATGTTCCTCTGATGATAGTCCGACTACTTCCGGAGATATCTTAGGCAAATGGTATTTTAAAGAGTACAAAGTACAAGGACAGACTATTCCTTATGATGACCATGAAGAATGTGGTAGAGATTATATTCAATTCAATGCAGATGGCTCAGGAGCCAATGTAGATGTTTGGAATTGTGAGTTGGACATCGCCCCTTTTACATATACTAAATCAGGCAACAATCTTTCGATTACTTCTGATGGCGTAACTGATATTGTTCCAATAACTGAGCTTTCAGCAACAACTTTAAAAGTAAAAACGATTTCTGATTTTGATGATGACGGTGATGATGAAACAGTTGTTATAGTTTTAACAAAAAACTAAAAAATAAAAACCGAGTTTTAGACTACCCCAAATAGCATCTAACTATTTGGGGTATTTTTATGTTACTATCTTGAATAATTTATCGGATAAACGGATGCGGAAAGGCACTTCGAAAGTAACTTTATCGCCTGTTTTGGCTAGAGTGCTTGCTTGGCCGTTGACCATCATTTTTTCTAAAACCAATTCTTGGTTTCCGGTGGTTGGTCCGCTGATTAAAATTTTATCACCAAGGTTCAATTCGTGGTTTTCCATCAAGAATAAACCTATGCCCGCTTTAGTATAGTAATGTTCGGCTTTGGCTACTAACACTTTTTTGATCTTGATTTTTTGACGAATGTCTTTAGTTTCTTGCGCTTTCGCCAAAGGAACATTCGGTAAGTCACCTGAATGTTTGAAACGCAAATTCTCGGAACGGCCTTTGCGGAAGATTTTGTTGCCTACTTGTTTCCCGCGGCGTAATTTTACTTGTTCGGCTAATGGAAGGTGTGTGGTTTCTAAGCATTCGGTAGAGCAACAATTTTCCATCAAAGCCATACAATCATCACATTGAATAAATAACAAATGACAACCGTCGTTGGCGCAATTGGTGTGATTGTCACAAGGTTTGCCGCATTGGTGACATTGTGAAACGATATCGTCGGTGATTCTTTCCCCTAATCTGTTATCAAACACAAAGTTTTTCCCGATGAATTTGCTCTCGAGGTTTTGCTCTTTAATTTGACGCGCATAATTGATGATGCCGCCTTCAAGTTGAAATACATTTTTAAAACCTTGGTGTTTGAAGTAAGCCGAAGCTTTCTCGCAACGTATCCCTCCGGTACAATACATCACCAAGTTTTTGTCTTCTTTGAAATCTTTCAATTGTTCATTGATAATCGGCAAGCTTTCGCGGAAAGTTTCCACATCGGGTGTAATGGCGTTTTTAAAATGACCGACTTCACTTTCGTAGTGATTTCTGAAATCCACTACTATAGTGTTTGGGTCATCTAAAATTTGGTTGAATTCTGCTGCGCCTAAATGCACGCCTTTGTTGGTTACGTCAAAAGTGTCGTCGTTTAAACCATCGGCTACAATTTTGTGTCGGACTTTTATGGTGAGTTTTAAAAACGAATGGTCATCGTGTTCTACGGCTACATTGAGGCGAATGCCTTGCATAAAATCGTACGCTTCCAGAGTGTCGCGGAAGGCTTCAAAGTTTTCGGCCGGCACACTCATTTGAGCATTGATACCTTCGTGGGCTACGTAAATTCGACCAAGTGCATCGAGTGCATTCCAGGCGATAAACAATTCGTCTCTAAATTTTTTAGGATCTTCAATTTTGGCGTACGCATAGAAAGACAACGTAAGGCGTTGTTGTCCGGCTTGGTCAATCAGCTCGGCTCTTTCTTCTGCGCTTAAGGTGTTATACAGTTGCATGCTATAAACGTTTAAGTGAGAAATATGTTGTGAATTCTAAATGGAAGAATTCGGAGCAAAGGTACATTTTTAAAATAAAAAACCCAACCGAATAAACGATTGGGTTTCTTTTTCATAGCATTTCTCCCATTTAGCATGGCATCTTGAAAGATAGACGTGATTCAATGGAAAAGGTTGCGTGATGTTTTAAAAAAATATTTTTTAGCAGAATTCTGCGTAAGCATCTTTTAGGTTTTCTGCTATTAATTCCGCCGGACGACCTTCGATGTGGTGACGTTCCAACATGTGTACCAATTCACCGTTTTTGAACAACGCCATACTTGGTGATGATGGTGGAAAAGGAAACATTTCTTCTCTGGCAGCGTCAACGGCTTCTTTGTCAACACCGGCAAAAACAGTGATTAAATGGTCCGGTTTTTTAGCACCATCCAAACTCATTTTTGCACCCGGACGAGCATTTCTGGCCGCACAACCGCAAACTGAATTTACCACTACCAAAGTGGTTCCTTCTGCTTTGATTGCATTTTTTACGTCGGCTGCTGTATATAATTCTTGAAAGCCAGCTTCTGAAAGTTCAGCGCGCATTGGCAATACCATTTCTTCTGGATACATATTTTTTTATTTTAAATATTAGTAAATTTTAGATTTTGAAATCTCTTGCAAAGATAATGAGAATTCTAAAGGTAATTTTTAAAGAAATGATAAAGATTTGTTATTGTTTGATAGTCTGAAAACTGCTTTTATTTATTCTTCATCCTGTCTTTTAAAATCATTTCAACATTTTCTAAGTTAAACCCTTTTGCTTTCAGTAAAACTAAATAGTGAAACAACAAATCCGCTGCTTCATTCAAGAACAAATCCGCATTATCATCTTTGGCTTCTATGACCAATTCCACCGCTTCTTCGCCCACTTTTTGGGCTATTTTATTGAGGCCTTTTTGAAAAAGTGAGGCAACGTAAGAGTCTGAACTTGGGTTTGAAATGCGTTCTTCAATGACTTTTTCCAACTCATTTAAAAATGAAAATTGAGGTTCATTGTCAAAACAAGAAGTTGTTCCGTTGTGACACGTTGGTCCGTTTGGAAGTACTTTAATCAGCAACGCATCTTGGTCGCAATCTTCTTTGATGGAAACAACTTTTAGAAAATTTCCCGAAGTTTCGCCTTTGGTCCACAACCTGTTTTTACTTCGGCTGAAGAATGTCACAATTTTTTCTTCTTGTGTTTTTTGGAATGCTTCTTCGTTCATGTAACCTAGCATCAACACTTGTTGCGATTGGTTGTCTTGAATAATCGTTGGTATCAATCCGTTGTTTTTGGAGAAATCTAAGGTCATCTGATGGGTATGTTTTGGGTTTTTAAAATGTTTTTTAAAGTAGCAATCGGGACTTCATTAAAGTGAAAAATACTCGCGGCTAATCCGGCGCTGACTTCGGTTTTGGTGAATAAATCGATAAAGTCTTCTGCATTTCCTGCGCCACCGGAAGCAATCACCGGAATAGAAACCGCTTTACTGATGGCATTTGTAATTTCCAGAGCAAAGCCGTTTTTCGAACCATCATTGTTCATTGAGGTTATTAATAACTCTCCGGCACCGAGTGCTTCTGCCTTTTTGGCCCAATCAACCGCTGGAATTCCGGTCGATTCCGTGCCACCTTTGATAAAAACAAACCAGTCATTTTCGATTTTTTTAATATCAATGGCGACGACTAAACTTTGGCTTCCGAATTCATTTGATATTTGAGTAATCAAACTCGGATTTAAAACGGCAGCCGAGTTGATACTGACTTTATCCGCACCGGATTGCAATAACAATTTAGCGTCTTCCACGGATTGAATGCCGCCGCCAACGGTGAAGGGAATATTGATTTCTTTAGCCAATTGGGTTACCATTTCGGCCAAGGTTTTTCTTTTTTCCAAAGTCGCGCTGATGTCTAAAAACACCAATTCGTCGGCACCGTTTTTCGAATAAAAAGAAGCCAATTCCACCGGATTGCCGGCGTCTTTCAGTTCCAAAAATTGAATGCCTTTCACGACACGTCCGTCTTTGATATCCAAACACGGAATGATTCTTTTCTTTAACATAATTCGCGTAAGTTTTCGATTTTAATAGTGCCTTCGTATAATGCTTTACCAATGATGGCGCCTTCGCAACCCATGGTTTTCAGCAATTCTAAATCGGCTAAAGTGGTTACGCCGCCGCTGGCAATCAGATTCACTTTCGTCTTCGATAAAATATCGATATACAATTCATTGGATGCGCCTTGAAGCATACCGTCTTTTGAAATATCGGTACAAATCACTGACGAAATTCCTCTGGAAACATAGTTAAAAATGTATTCTATAACATCCAGTTCAGACGTTTCCAGCCAACCCTGAGTCGCAATTTTTCGATTCAAACAATCGGCTCCCAAAATGATTTTATCGTTTCCGAATTCGCTTAACCAACTTAAAAATTCCATTGGATTTTTGGCTGCAATACTTCCGCCGGTGACTTGATTAGCGCCGTTTTCAAAAGCAATTTCGAGGTCTTTTCGTTGTTTTAATCCGCCGCCGAAATCTATTTTTAAATTCGTTTTTGTAGCGATTTCATAAAGCACTTTGTGGTTGATAATTTGGCTGGACTTTGCGCCGTCTAAATCCACTAGATGCAAATATTGAATCCCATTGTCTTCAAAATATTTAGCGACTTCCAACGGATTTTCGTTATAGATTTTTTGCGTCGCATAATCGCCTTTGGTCAAACGGACACATTTGCTGTTGATTAGGTCTATGGCCGGTATGATTCTCATAATTTCAAAAAGTTTAGTAATAACTGTTCGCCTACACTCGAAGATTTTTCGGGGTGGAATTGGGTTGCATGAAAATTATCCTTTTGCATCGAAGCACTAAATGGAACAATGTAATCGCAGACGGCTGTGCTTTCTTGGCTGATTTCAGCATAATAACTGTGAACGAAATAGAAGTTTTCTTCGGTAGAAATTCCATCATACAATATTGAATTTAAACCCGAAATATTGTTCCAGCCCATGTGCGGCACTTTTAATTTAGGTTCGAATTTCTTTACCGTCGCCTCAAAAACTCCTAAACATTCTGTATCGCCTTCTTCCGAAAATTGACACAATAATTGTTGCCCGAGGCAAATGCCTAAAACAGGTTGTTTGAGGTTTTTGATGACTTCGTCCAGTCCTTTTTCTCTTAAGTATTTCATCGCGGAACTTGCTTCGCCAACACCTGGGAAAATTACTTTTTTTGCTTGTTGTAAAAGGTTTTTATCATCCGTAACAACACACGAATAACCCAATCGTTCCACCGCATTTTTCACCGAAGTGATGTTGCCGGCATTGTATTTTACTATCGCTATCATAAGATTCCTTTGGTGCTTGGGATGTTGTTTGTGCCGTCTTTTTGAACTGCCATTTTTATGGCTTTGGCGAATGCTTTGAAAATAGATTCTATTTTGTGGTGCTCGTTTTCGCCTTCTGCTTTGATGTTTAGATTGCATTTGGCGCCATCGCAAAATGATTTGAAAAAGTGAGCAAACATTTCGGTAGGCATTTCCCCAATTTTTTCTCTGTTGAATTTTGCCTCCCAAACTAACCAAGGGCGACCGCCAAAATCCAAAGCCACTTGCGACAAACAATCGTCCATGGGCAACAAAAAGCCATAGCGATTGATTCCTTTTTTGGAACCCAAAGCCTGGGCAAAAACATCACCCAAAGCAATCCCGACATCTTCAATCGTGTGGTGTTCGTCGACATATAAATCACCTTTGACCGAAATATTCAAATCGATATTTCCGTGTTTGGCTATTTGGTCGAGCATGTGGTCAAAGAAGCCTAAGCCGGTATTGATGTTGCTTTTTCCGTTGCCGTCCAAATTGATTTCGACTGAAATTTCGGTTTCTTTTGTGGTTCGAATAAGTTGTGCTGTTCGAGGTTGTAATTTTAAAAATTGGTAAATGGTTTCCCAAGAAGTAGTAGTCAAAACCGCTTGTTCATTGGCTTCAGCCGAAATATAAATAGCTTGACTGCCTAAATTTTGGGCCAATTGGATATCGGTGATTCTATCGCCTATGACAAATGAGTTCTTCAAGTCATAATTGCCTTTTACATATTGTTGTAACAATGCTGTTCCGGGTTTTCGCGTGGGTAAATTTTGCTCCGGAAAGGAAACATCAATAATGACATCAGAAAATCGAATCCCTTCGTTTTCAAACGCTTTCATCATTTTATTATGAGCCGGCCAAAAGGTGTTTTCGGGAAATGAATCCGTTCCCATACCGTCTTGATTGGTGACCATGACCAACTCATAATCCAATTCTTTAGCGATTCTTGACAAGTATTGAAAAACTTGCGGATAAAACTCCAATTTTTCCAAAGAATCGATTTGAAAATCAATCGGCGGCTCGAGGATTAACGTGCCGTCTCGGTCTATAAATAATACTTTTTTCATACGGTTATTAGTTGTAAAGCATATAGTAATTGTTGGTTTTCTCTTGGCGTTCCAATGGTAATTCGAATAGTGTTTTGAACCACCGAACTTCGGTTGCGCGTGATGATTTGTTGTTCGATTAAATGGTTGTAAATGGCGGTGGCATTTTCCATTTCGACTAATAAAAAATTGGCATCTGATGGATAAATTTTGGTTACAAATTCCAAAGCCAAAAGTGATTCTTTGAGCAACTCACGTTCTGATTTTATGAGTTGTACATTCGATTTGAAAGTAGCCTCATCAGCCATTGATTTTACAGCAGCTTCTTGGTTCAACTGACTCACATTGTAAGGCGGTTTTACTTTATTCATCACCGAAATTATGTCTTCATTCGCGTAAGCAATTCCGACACGAACAGCAGCTAGACCTCGTGCTTTGCTAAAGGTTTGTGACACAATCAAATTGGGATATTGATTGATTTTGGAAACCAATGAAGGTTGATCACTAAAGTCGATGTAGGCTTCATCCAGAAATACTATTCCGTTGAAATATTCAATAATGTATTCGAGATTTTTCAAGGCATTTCCGGTTGGATTGTTGGGCGAACACAAATACAGAACTTTTGCCTTTTGCATCAAAATAGCTTCGGTATTCAACTGAAAATCTTCGGTAAGCGGAATCGAAATGATTTCCAAATTATTGATATTCGCATAGACTTTATACATCCCATACGTTGGCGGACAGATGATGATTTTATCGGCTGAAGGTTCGCAAAATACCCGTTGCACTAAATCAATGATTTCGTCACTTCCGTTTCCGATTAAAATGTTTTCAAGGCCGACTTTCTTCTGACTGCTCAAAATTTGTTTCAAGCGCCATTGGTACGGATCGGGATAGCGGTTTAAGTTGCCATACGGATTTTCATTGGCATCCAAAAAGATACCTTGATTGCTTTTGTATTCGTCTCTCGCACTCGAATATGGCGTGAGCGAAAGAATGTTTTTCCGAATTAAATAGTTGATATTATCCATTTTGTAATTTTTTTAATCGGATGGAAACCGCGTTTTTGTGGGCGTCTAATTGTTCGGCCGCAGCCATGAGTTCAATAGTTGGCCCAAGGTTTTGTAGACCTTTGGAAGTCAATTTTTGAAACGTAATTTTCTTGACAAAACTGTCTAATGAAACACCGCTGTAATTCTTGGCATAACCGTTTGTCGGTAACGTATGATTGGTTCCGCTGGCGTAATCTCCGGCGCTTTCGCAACTGTAATTGCCAATAAAAACCGAACCGGCATTTTCGATTAAAGTGATTTTGTTTTCGGCATCTTCCAGGGCTAAAATCAAATGTTCCGGTGCGTAAAAGTTACTGAATTCGATTCCGGTTTGGATACTTTGAAAAACTAAGGCCCGACTATTTTCCAAAGCTTTTTCTACAACCGATTGTCGTGCTAAAAGGGCTTTTTGTTTTTCGATGGCTGTTGCCACTTTCGAAACAATTTCCTCTGAATTGGTGACCAAAATCACCTGACTGTCACCACCATGCTCGGCTTGCGAAAGCAAATCGGAAGCCACAAATTCAGGGTCGCAAGTGTCATCGGCAATGACCAATAACTCACTTGGTCCGGCCGGCAAATCGATGGCTAAGCCTAATTGTTGTGCGTATTGCTTGGCCGCTGTGACATATTGATTTCCCGGACCGAAAAGCTTATCGACTTTCGGAATTTCATCAGTTCCAAAGGTCATAGCGGCAATAGCTTGAATGCCACCCACTTTGTACATTTGAGTTACACCGGTTAATTGTGCCGCATACAAAATCGCCGGATTGATATTACCGTTTTTATCCGGTGGTGAACACAAAATAATATTTTTACAGCCTGCAATTTTAGCCGGAATCGCCAACATTAAAACCGTAGAAAAAAGCGGTGCTGTTCCGCCCGGAATGTAGATGCCTACCGTTTCTATGGCGCGACTTTCTCTCCAACAAAATACGCCCGAAGTGGTCTCGATTTTGGTAGGGATTTCTTTTTGCGATTGGTGAAAACGTTTGATGTTTTCGGCGGCGATTTGGATAGCATTTTTTAAATCAGATGGAATTTCGGCCACAGCTTTTTCGATTTCAGCTGTTGAAACGGCTACATTTTCAATCGATATACCATCGAAATAATTGGTGTATTTTTTTACGGCAGTAGAACCGTTTTTTTGGATGTCATTAAAAATGGATTTTACGGTTTCGTTTAAATCGGCTGAGGCTACAGTTTGGCGAGTGGCCAATGCTGACCATTGTTCGGGAGTTGGATTTATATAAGTTTTCATGTGTTTTGAATTGAATTATCGAATCATTTTTTCTATCGGAATGATGAGAATGCCTTCGGCACCTAGATTTTTGAGTTGTTCTATGATCTCCCAATAATCGTCTTCTCGAATAACCGAATGCAAACTGCTCCAATCTTTGTTGACCAAAGGCAAAATGGTGGGCGATTTCATTCCGGGAAGCAAAGAGCAGATGTTGTTGATGGTGGAATTGGGCGCATTTAGCAAAATATATTTATTCTGTTTGCCTTCGCGAACCGATTGGATTCGGAATAGCAATTTGTTGAGAATGGCTTGGGTTTCTGGTGTCAGATTGGGATGGGCAATTAAAACGGCTTCGCTTTTAGTAACGGTTTCAACTTCTTTTAAACCATTCATTAAAAGTGTACTTCCGGTGCTGACAATGTCGAATACGGCATCGGCTAAACCAATGCTGGTGGCGATTTCAACACTGCCGCTGATTTCTTCGATGAAAACATTGATGTTCTTTTGGGCGAAAAAATCAATTAAGATTTTAGGATAACTGGTAGCGATTCGTTTGCCTTCAAAATAACTTAAGTCGGCATAGATTTCGTCTTTCGGAATGGCCAATGACATTCGGCATCCTGCGAAACCCAATTGTTGAATCACTTTTACTTCTTTGCCTTTTTCCCAGACTTCATTTTCGCCCAAGATACCGATATCGGCAACACCTTGTTCTACGTATTGCGGAATGTCATCATCGCGCAGGAATAGGATTTCGACCGGGAAATTTTGGGCAACGGCTTTGAGTTTGCGTTCGCCATTGGAAATTTTGATGCCACATTCTTCTAGTAATTGAAGCGACTTTTCACTCAGTCGGCCACTTTTTTGAATCGCAATTTTTAAAGTACTCATTTTTTAATGGGGAATAAAATCTGAGTATATCGCGAAGTGTATAAATACAAAAAACCCGTCTTGATATACTCAGACGGGTTTTTAATTATGTTTTTGGATTAGCTACAATACATCATTAACTCGCCTGGTTGCAAGAATGATGATGATGTAATTGTGTAATAATCGTGTTCATGGTTTTATTTTGATGGGACAAAACTAAAGAGAACTTTTGGAACCTGCGATGTTTTTTATAAAGTTTAACATTTGTTCAGTTGAGAGATTACCGAATAATTCTGCGGAATAAGGCTTTAATGAAAAGCATTTTCGGGCATTTCCAAATGACCTGTAAATCTTCCCCAAAAGAGGTTTCTTCGTCCAAAAACTTGAAGATTACGGTAGCATTTCCTTTTTCAAACATCGATGAAAATATGGTTGAACCCAGATGATTTTTTTGGTCTAAAATATCCAATAGAAGCAAATCATAAAACCAAAATTTATCGGCTTTGTGAAATTTAGTCAAGTCGTTTTCTTTGGATAAAAATTGAACCAAAACTTGTGATTTTTTGACCGTATTTTTAAAAGTATAACCGGTACTGGCTTTCGTCCAACCGCCGGCAGAGCCAATGTTTAATATGTTTTTCGAATTGTGTTGCCAAAACGGATAACACGTCATCGGAATATTACCTTGTTCTTTTTCTACTAATTCGTAATTCGTAATTCCCAATTTATTGATGTAGTTTTTGATTTCGGTTTCGTATTCTTCCTTGGCTAATAAATCTTTGGAGAACAAAGTATATTCTAATAAAGCTTCGGTTGTTGAAGTTGGCAGCACATACATAAATCGCGTGTTGCCTTTTTGCTCCACCGAAAAATCCATGAAAGTCGCACAATCGGGATTGAAAACCGGTTCTTTGCTTTTGATAAACCAGCCGATAAAATGTTGGTGCAGAAAAGGATATTTGGTTTGAGTTTTAACCAATTCCGGGTTGAAAATGGAATTGAAAATTTGGTTACAAGTAAAACTTTCCTGTTCGGTTTTGACGACGCAATGATGTCCCAATTCTTGAAAATCGATTACTTTTTGGTTGAGAAAAGTGATGTTCTCTTCTTTAGAAATCAGCTCAAAAACCCGATTGTAAAAATCCAATCCTTTGACCATTTTGTATTGGTACGGATTTAGATTTAGTTGTCTTTCAAAAGTTTCATTTTTAAACCATGCGGAGTTCCATTGGGCGGAAGCCAGATCGTCATACAACCCTTTATCATCCCAAAAACACCAAGTTCGGTCGTTGGTTTTTTTTGAATTCTCGTCAATTAGTAGAATGGATTTGTCTTTGAATTTGCCGGAAAGAACCATTTCATAAACCGTCATTAATGCGGATAAACCTGTGCCGGTAAAAATGTAATGGTAGTGTTTCATTTAGATTCGGAATGAGAAGCCCACGGCTACGTAATGTTCAGGGGCATTATCGGTAATTCCGATTCCCGAAGACAAATCTAGCATAAAATTGTTGTTAATCAAATAGGTTATACCGCCGTCAAAACTGTGGTTAGCGGTATCATTTTGAGGCGCAAAACCAAAAAATTCAATATAAGAACCAATTTTTTCAGTGATTGACAAGCCAGATGCTACGGTATAAATGAATGTAGGTTCCGCGGAAAAGCCATCCCATTCGGCGCCTAGATTATAACTGAATGACATTCTTTTTGACAAAGTGTGTTGCATCACAAAGCGGAATTCCGGGGCATGGAATTCGGTTTTGAAGTCAGTTGAAGCCGCATTTGGTAAAGAAATGTGACCAATGAAAGAAGTTTTAGGCCAAAATCCTATCTCTTCTGTAATTTTAATTTTGCAACCAATTAAAATCGGATTCAAACCGGAAGTCGTTTCGCTACCAAATTTTTCTGAAACAAATTCAGTAATCAATCGCAACTCGAAATTGTCATTGACACCATATTTCCAAAGGGTTGAAGGCAATATATTGGTTTTACTTACTTCATCGTTTTTTTGGAAGGAAAATCCCGTTTCAACTTGAAACATGCCTTTTGGTGTTAGGGCAGGAGTTTCTGTTTGATCCGGTCTGTCGGTTTGAATAGGTTCTGTATCTTGAGCAAAGCCGAGACTTGTAATTAGTATAAGAGGCAATAGTAATTTTGTTTTCATGAAAATATATTTTAGACAAATCTAAAAAAAAAATTTCATTTGAATCAAATTTATATTTAATTTTGTCCAATAGCATTTAGACTTATGACCATTTCCGAAGAAAATTACATTAAGGTTATTTATCATCTATCGTTGGTTTCTCCAAAAGGCGTAAATACTAACGCTATTGCGGGCATGTTAGAAACCAAAGCGTCTTCGGTGACGGATATGTTGAAGAAACTTTCGGAGAAAGATTTGGTTTCGTACCAAAAATACCAAGGTGTGAGTTTGACTGAAAACGGATTGCTTTCGGCCAAAATGATTGTGAGAAAGCATCGTTTGTGGGAAGTTTTTTTGGTGGAGAAATTGGCTTTCAATTGGGATGAAGTGCATGAAATTGCCGAAGAATTGGAACACATCAAGTCGGAAGCTTTGATTAATAAATTAGATGCTTTTTTAGGATTTCCGGCGTTTGACCCGCATGGTGATCCCATTCCGAATGAAAAAGGTGTGATTCAAAAGGTCAATAAATTATTGCTTTCGGAAGCCGAATTGAACCAAGAATATTATTGCATAGGAGTAAAAGACTCTTCTTCGGAGTTTTTAAAATATTTAGACAAACAAAAAATTGCTTTAGGTTCTACTTTTAAAGTGATAGAAAAAGAGAGTTTTGATGATACTTTGACGGTTGAAGTCAATTCACATGAGAAAATTATCTCAAATAAAATTGCTAATAACTTATACGTTCAATAATTATGTTTGAATCAGTAATCAATTATTTTGAAAGCATTGATCCTATTTTGGCGGCTTTTTATGCCACAATGTTTACATGGTTTTTAACGGCGCTTGGTGCTTCGTTTGTATTCTTTTTTAAGAACATGAATCGCGTAGTGCTTGATGGAATGCTTGGTTTTACCGGTGGTGTGATGGTGGCGGCGAGTTTTTGGAGTTTGTTGGCGCCGGCCATTGAAATGAGTGAAGGGGAAGGTTTTGTGAAGGTGATTCCGGCAGCGGTCGGATTTTTGTTAGGCGCAATCTTCATTTTTGGCTTGGACAAAATTTTACCACATTTGCACATCAATTTTAAAGAAACTGAAGGTATCAAATCACCCTGGCAACGAACAACTTTGTTGGTGTTGGCGATAACCTTGCACAATATTCCTGAAGGTTTAGCGGTAGGAGTACTTTTTGGAGGCGTAGCAGCGGGCATTCCGGAAGCGTCAATAGCCGGAGCGGTTACTTTAGCGATTGGTATCGGCATTCAAAATTTCCCGGAAGGAATTGCGGTTTCTATGCCTTTACGCCGAATGGGCATGAGCCGATGGAAGAGTTTTATGTACGGACAATCATCGGCCATTGTGGAACCCATTGCCGGCGTTTTGGGCGCGGTTGCGGTAACTTTTTTTACGCCTTTATTGCCTTATGCTTTGGCTTTTGCTGCCGGAGCGATGATATTTGTGGTGGTGGAAGAAGTAATTCCTGAAACGCAGCAAGATAAAAATACAGATATTGCCACCCTGGGATTCATTGGAGGATTTATAGTGATGATGACTTTGGATGTGGCTTTGGGTTAATGACAACCACAGTCGCCTTTGTCACAATTTTTTTTAGATTTTTTTTTACCGATAAATTTTTGGGCCAAAAAGCCTATGGCAATTCCCAAAGCCAAGTAGACCAGTATTTCTTGTAGTTCCATAATTAATTCAAATAAATTCCGCCACCTAACGAAATAAAATTATACGTTGGAGAAGCAATTTTTAAATGTTCATAACCCAGCAAAGCAAACCATCTTTTGACATGGTATTTGGCTTCAAATTCATAGGCATGCACGGGTTGACTATTAATTGCGCTCCATTTGGCTGCCGCCGATAAACTGAGGTTGTTACCCATGAAAATTTCGGTATTAAGGCCAAAAGAAAATCCTGCTTTTTTTACTTCATTCCCGACATAAGTTGTACCAATAGTCCATCCTAAGTTAAAATTTTCCAATCGAATCCTGTCATATCCTAAATTAAAATGAAACAAGGAAAGCCTATCGGTTGCAGTAGTAGCCTTGTTTTTTTCGAGGATTTGCCTAAAATCAGTCTGTATGTAAAAATATTGGAATGGTCTTATTTTTAACTTTAAATGATTGGCATATAAATCTTTATCACTGTAAAGCAGCATATTTTGCAAATCAAATCTAAAGTTGTTTTTAGAGTCTTTAGCCACTTGCACCCCATAATTTCCATAGTTGCCCGATTCTTTATTGTGATAAGGATAATCGCTTAACCTATTGTACAAATGGTCTTCATTTTTATAGTCGCCAATAAAACCGTATTTAAAAATGCCCCAAGTGATTTCAACCCAAATATTAACCTCGTCATCGTCATCATTAGCACGGTTTGAACTTGAACCGCTTGAACTTCCTGAGTTGCCTGAATTACTCGAGCCAGAGTTTAATTCGCTTTTAGATTGAGATACTTTGGATTGACTCAAGGCTACAGTACTACCTAATAACCATAGGCATAGACAAACAATTTGTTTCATTGGGTTGGGTTTTTCTCGTCAGCCACAAAAATCAAACCGAAATTTATTTTAAAAGTTGGTAAGCAATCAAGGCAGACAAATAAGCAAATCCACTCATAAAAACCAATTGCACTAAAGGCCATTTCCAGCTGTTGGTTTCTTTTTTTACAATCGCCAAAGTACTGATACATTGCATCGCGAAAGCATAAAACAACAATAGCGAAACACCGGTAGCAAAATTAAAAACCTTTTTACCATCAGGGTGAACTTCAGCAGCCATGCGGTTTTTAATTGTGGTTTCTTCCTCGCTGTGGCTTCCTACACTGTAAATTGTTGCCAAAGTTCCCACAAAAACTTCACGAGCGGCAAACGAACTCACCACGGCAATGCCTATTTTCCAATCGTAACCTAAAGGTTGTATTATCGGTTCGATAGATTTCCCCATAATTCCAATGTAAGAGTTTTCCAATTTATGAGAACTGATTTGGTCATTGACATAATCGGCATCATCCAAACGATTTTCCATTTTTACTTTTTTGATGACGATGCTTTCGGCATTATCAAATCCTTTTGCCGGTCCGTGTGAACCTAAAAACCAAAGAATAACAGACAAAGCTAAAATGATTTTTCCGGCACCAAAGACAAACGATTTGGTTTTTTCAATTACATTAATGGCTACATTTTTGAAAAGCGGTAGTTTGTAATTGGGCATTTCTACCACAAAATAAGATTTGGTTTTTAGCTTTAAAATGGTATTCAAAAGATAAGCTGAGAAAATGGCCATTCCAAAACCTAAAAGATACAAGGTCATCAAGGTTAAACCTTGTAAACTGAAAACACCAAGCAATCTTTTTTCGGGAATGATTAGGGAGATTAATATGGCATAAACCGGTAAACGAGCCGAACAAGTGATAAATGGCGTAACCAGTATAGTAATCAATCGCTCTTTCCAGTTTTCAATATTTCGAGCACTCATAATCGCCGGTATCGCACAAGCCGTTCCCGAAATTAAAGGCACAACGCTTTTTCCGGAAAGACCGTAACGACGCATGATTTTGTCCATTAAAAAAACCACTCGGCTCATATAACCGCTTTCTTCCAGCATGGAAATAAAAAGAAACAAAAAAGCAATTTGCGGAATAAAAATTACGATACCGCCAATGCCGGGTATAATTCCTTCGCTGATTAAATTGGTTAATTCTCCGGCAGGCAAATGGTTTTTAGCATAGTTGGCCAAATTGGCAAAAGTGCTGTCTATAAACTCCATCGGAATACTCGACCAATCAAAAATCGATTGGAAAATGAGCAATAAAATCCCAAAGAAAATGGCGTAACCAAAAATCTTGTGGGTTAAAACTTTATCCAACTTAGATCGCAAATCAGAAGCATTTGCGGTATCAATATGTTGGCCTATTTTCAGGGTGTCATTGATAAACTGATAGCGTTTGATGGTCTCTTTTTGCTGTAATCGTTTTAAATCGGAATGCGATTTGGCAAAGGAACTTTGGATTTCTTTTCGTTCCAAATTTAAGAAATTCACATCCTGGGTAATCACCAACCAAAGTTTGTACAACAACTGATTGGGGAAAGCATTTCTGAGTTTGTCAAAGTACTCAACATCAATACTAGAAGCGTTCAAACAAGGCTCAGTAGAAAGATTTTTATACTCAACGATGGTATTTTTCAGTTCGTCTATGCCAATGCCTTTTCGGGTGCTGACCAAAACGATTTTGGTTTTTAATTGTTCTTCCAGATAAGGCAAGTCGAGCGTGATGCCTTTTGCTTTCATTCGGTCAGACATATTGATGACCAAAATGGTTGGAATTTCAAGATCTTTGATTTGGGTGAAAAGCAAAAGGTTTCGCTTTAAGTTTTCCACATCAGTAACTACTACTACAACATCAGGGAAAAGTTTGTCGTTTTTGTTGAGCAATAATTCAATAACTACATTCTCATCAATCGAACTGGCATTCAAACTGTAAGTTCCCGGTAAATCAAGAATGTTGGCCTTGATGTTATTGGCCAATTTACAGAAACCGAGTTTTTTTTCAACCGTAATGCCGGGATAATTTCCAACCTGTTGGTTCAATCCGGTGAGCTGATTGAACACCGAAGTTTTTCCGGTGTTAGGGTTTCCAATAAGCGCTACGGTGATGTTTTGGATGCTCATTTTTGATTATTTCTCACGGATTTCGACTTCAATTTCATGAGCCGTTTCTTTTCTGATGGCCAAATGAGAACCATTGTTTACATTCAAATAAATAGGATCACCAAGCGGTGCAATTTGAACAATCTCTAAATCATTGTTAGGTAAACAACCCATTTCTAAAAGTTTGAGCGGAATTTTATCCAAATCAACATGAGTGATTACGGCTTTGTCTCCAATTTTTAATAAATCAACGGTAGTTTTCAATGCTTATTTAGATTGAATTAAGATTACAAAAGTAGGGATAAAAAAAGAAAATCGAATGATAATTATCAGTTTAACTAATTTTTATCTTCTGTTAACAACCACTTAATGTCCTCGATAAGTTTTTGGACTTCTTCTTTTTTGGTGCCGTCATAAAAACCGCGTACATGTTTGTCGGCGTCCACCAGAACAAAGTTTTCGGTATGCACCATGTCATATAGTTCTTCAGGTTTGCCCAATTTTACCGCCAAATACGACTTTCGGGCCATGCGGTAAATGTCTTTTTTGTCTCCGGTAACCAAGTTCCATTTGGTGTCAATTACACCTTCTTTCAGCGCATATTTTTTCAAAACCGGAACACTGTCAATTTCAGGGGTTACTGTATGGGACAATATCATTACCTTAGGATTGCTTAAAAAGGCGTTTTGTACGTCAATCATATTTTTGCTCATTACCGGACAAATGGAACCACAAGTGGTAAAGAAAAAATCGGCGACGTAAATTTTGCCTTCATAATCTTTTTGGGTAATGGTTTTGCCGTTTTGATTGGTAAACGAAAAGTCGGCTATGGTATGATATTTTTCAATATATTGCACCGTACTGTCTACCAATTCCGGATTGACATCAGCCGGATTGTATATCGGAAGCGTTTTCCCCGGTTTCAAAACATTGTAAAATAAAGAAACTGTGATGACAGAAAAAAGAAGGAAAGTGCCAATAAAGATTCTGTATTTTTTGAGTAAAGCCAGCATGCTGATTTTTTTTCCAAAAGTACAAAAGCTAATCCAACCAAGGTAATTTTTAATGGTAATCAAGACTTATATTTTTGTTAAAAATTAAATCTCCATTGCGATTATAAATAAATTTGCTTTTACGAACTAAAACTTAAATTCTATGAAAATAAACACACTTTCAAAAGCTTGCTTGTCATTCTTCTTGCTGGCAGGAGCCTTTCAAATGCAGGCACAAAAAAAACCCGGAATTGACCTGTCATTAATGGATAAAACGGTCAGGCCCAATGATAATTTCTTCAATTTTGTAAACGGAACTTGGGTTAAAAATACCGAAATTCCTGCCGATAGAACCCGTTGGGGAAGTTTTGATGAATTGCGTCAAAAAACCGATACCGATGCTTTGGCTATTCTTAATGAAGCTTCCCAAAATCCTGCATACAAATCCAATACAGACCAAGGGAAAGCCATCAATCTTTATAAGACAATTATGGATACCGTTGCTCGAGACAAAGCCGGAATTGCACCACTGAAGCCTTATTTAGAGAAAATCAACAAAGTTAAAACGGTAGCCGATTTACAGAAATTAATGATTGAAATGTCGTCGAAAGGCGGTATAGGTTTTTTTGGCGTAGGTGTAGGAACTGATGCTAAAAACAGCAACAGAAATGTGGTGAATGTTGTTCCGGGTTCTTTGGGATTGCCCGACAGAGATTATTATGTGTCCGATGATAAAGATTCTAGAGAAAAAAGAGAGAAATATGTTGGTCATGTCGCTCGAATGCTAACTTTCTTGGGTGAAAAACCTGAAGCAGCTAAAGAAAATGCCAAAAGAATATTGGAATTGGAAATAGACATGTCAAAACCTAGGTTAGACCGAGTAGAAAGAAGAGACCGCAGAAAAACATACAATCCAATGACGGTTGCCGATTTGCAAAAGTTAACACCGGCCATCAATTGGGAAGCTTACATTACCGGAATTGGTTTGCCGAAAGTAGATTCTGTTATTGTGTCCCAACCAAGATATATGGAAGCTCTGCAAGGGATTTTTACCCAAAACAAAGTAGAAGATTGGAAAGCTTACATGCGCTGGACATTGTTAAATGATGCGGCCAATAAATTATCACCCACGATTGAAAAAGCCAATTGGGAGTTTTACAGCAAAACTTTGAGCGGTGCTATCAAACAAAGACCTTTGAATGAAAGAGCTCTTCAGGTAATTAATGGCGCTACCGGAGAAGCCTTAGGGAAATTGTATGTAGAAAAAATGTTCCCGGAAGAAGCCAAGCAAAAAGCCACGGAGATGATCAAATACGTGATTATGGCATACGAAAAGCGCATCAACAACTTAGTTTGGATGTCACCTGAAACCAAAGATAAAGCTATTGAAAAATTAAACAGCATGACCATTAAAATTGGTTATCCGGATAAGTGGAAAGATTATTCGGCTTTAACCATCAAAAGTCCGGCAGAAGGCGGAACTTATTTTGACAATGCCATGAGTATTTCCAATTGGAATTTCAAAAGAAATATAGATAAATTAGGTAAACCGGTAGATAAAGTTGAATGGAGCATGTCGCCTCAAACAGTCAATGCTTATTACAATCCGTCTAATAATGAGATTGTTTTTCCGGCAGGAATATTGCAACCGCCGTTTTATGATTACAAAGCGGATGAAGCGGTTAATTACGGTGGTATCGGAGCGGTTATCGGTCATGAAATTTCACACGGTTTTGACGATTCGGGCTCGAGATACAATGCTCAAGGAAATTTAGTGAACTGGTGGACAGAGGAAGATTTGAAGCAGTTTACCGAATTGGGAACCGACTTAGCCAATCAATATTCTGCTTTGGAACCATTGCCGGGTATTAAAGTGGACGGAAAATTTACCTTGGGTGAAAATATCGGAGATTTAGGCGGAATCAATGCCGCTTACGATGGATTGCAATTGTATTTAAAAGATCATGGCAATCCAGGTTTGATTGACGGTTATACACCCGAACAACGTTTGTTTATCTCTTGGGCTACCATTTGGAGAAGTAAAATGCGTGACGAAGCCATTAAAAATCAAGTAAAAACGGACCCACATACACCGGGAATGTACAGAGCTTACGTTCCGTTATTAAATTTAGAAACCTTTCACAAAGCATTCAACATCAAACCCGGAGACGGAATGTACCTCGAGCCGAATAAAAGGGTGAAAATCTGGTAATAATAATTAAAACCTCAAGTTAAGCTTGGGGTTTTTTTATGCTTTTCATCAAGCCGATAACACTAACAATTGCCCAAGTCCCTTCGAGAATGATGAAGGGCCAAAAGCTTATCAGGATAGAAGCAAAACAAGCAATACTTGCACCAACGATATTCATAACATAAAACAAAACCCCTTCTTTTTTAATCCAGGAAAAGATATTTAAAAAGTAGGCGAGAAGGATTAATCCGACTCCGATGGTTCCGATGAGGTCATTGGTATTCATAAAATTTTGTTTTGAAATTCGTAGCCTAAAAAAGTTTCAATCTTATCACTCAAAATCGTTTTACCAACCGAAGTTTTGCTATGGTCAAACTCCGGCAAGGATAACCCTAATGCTTTTGCTTTTTGAGTATAATAGTTTTTTCTGGTCGGATGAAATGGGGCAACCGCATTAAAGGTTTCTCCAAAACAGTCTCGTGCAATGATACGGTCAATAATTCCGATACAATCCGTTTGATGAATCAAGTTAATCGGGCCATCGGGATTTTCTAATTGCTGTCTTCCGGCCAAAAAACGAATAGGATGTCGGTCTTCCCCAATCAATCCACCAAAGCGAATCACAGTGGTTTTGAAGTTGGCATTGCTTTGCAAAAGTTGTTCCGCTTCCTTTATTTGTTTACCACTCTCGGTATCGGGCTGAGGTTGAGTTGCTTCAGTGATGACGGAATTGTCATCGGCATAGACCGAAGTCGAACTCACAAAAAGGACTTTATTCACGGTTGATTTTTCTATAAACGGAATAATCTGTTCAATTTTGGCCACGAAATTTTCACCGGAATTTCCCCTCAGTTTAGGCGGAATATCAATGATTAAAATATCAGAATCGGATAGAAAAGAATCCATATTGCCGCTAATTTCCTCTTCTGATAAAGTCAACAGGAAAGGGTTAATCCCGGCATTTTGCAAGAGCGAAATTTTCTCCAAAGAAGTAGTCGAACCTTTTACCGAAAATCCTTTTGCTATCAACGATTTGGCCAAAGGCAATCCCAGCCAACCACAACCTAAAATACTGATATTTTTCATCGGCTTAAACTGTCAACAGCCACGGTCAAACTATCTTTTTCCTTAGTCAGGCCGCTTGGAAAAATTGGTGTTTGGCCTTCTGCAACCGAAGCTTTCACTTTTTGTCTTATAATTACCGCATCATTCAACACAAAAGGCGTAGGAATCATCCAAGTTTTTCTCTTGGCCATGGAAAACAACGGATTGGTCATCAAATCAAAGGAACTTTCCACCAAATTCAAATCTAATTTTTGATTGGCAGGAATGGAAAATTCTAATTCTAAAGGGGTATTATCTACTACATAATAAGTCAATAGTTTGCCACCGGATTTACCCGAAATGTTACTATTGAAATCAATTGATTTTACGCCATTGGCTTTGAAATTAGCTATAGCAATGTTTTTATTATTGAAAAGGTCATAGCGATTTACTTTCCGGTTCGGCGTGATTTTAATGTGATACAAATGTTGGTTTCCTCTAACGGAATCGACCAAAAAGTCAATAGTCGGTTTGGCAATATTTTTCACCGGTGCGGTTGCCGAAAAAGTAAATACAGAACCGTATTTGCTATACATTTTATTGATGTTTAACGGTGCGCCGCTTTTAGGGTTATCCCCTAAATAACCTTTGGTCCATTCGTCTAAATTGACATCATAAGTAGCCCAATGTGCTTTGTTTTGATCAGCATCTAAAATATAAACCAAGCTGTTGGGTTTGGCTTTGCCATAAGTATAACCCGAACCTTGATGGGCTTTTATAAACAATCCGACTGACAATAAAAAGAAAGCCAGAGACCAGAGTCTTTTTCGTGGAAACGAACCAAAAATAGGCAACAACAAAGTAAAAGTTAGCACAGTTAAAATAGCACTGCCAAAGAGAATTTTGAGTCCTAACCCAATTGGAAACATTTGGATAAACGGCACAACAATGAGTAATGTTGGAATAGCCAAAACCACATTGAGAAACCAATTAGATTTTTGTGTCAACACAAAAACACCCAACATCAAAGCGCTCGAAAGCACCGGAATTATCAGGAATCCGGCTCCGGGTAATCGTAGAGCGATCCCGATATTGATTAAAAGCCAAACAAATAATGGCGCAATCATTTGGTTCATTTCGGGATTGCGTTTGCCGTTGTTGTGATAAAATAAAAAACAAACAGCCAAAGCCAAACTTACAAAAGCGTAAATATAATCATGACCGTTATAAGTAAATCCTTGAAGAATATCTTGGTATTCGGGATAAAAATTGAGGAATAATTTCCAACCAACATAGGTCAACAAACCAACAGTAATCAGGGAAGCCAAAAGCGGAATAAATCCTTTTATGATTTCATCAATCCTCAAAACGTGTTTGCCCATGCCAATAAACATAAACAATAAAACCAAGCCAAACCCGATAATCACCATCGGCATAATCCAACCAAAAGGATAACTCAAAAACCCAAAAGGAATACTAAAATAGACTTTGTCATCAGTTGAATTTAAGTTTTTCAAATCAGCATTCGCAAAATGATTCAGCAACGGATACAAATAAGTACCTTGATGTGCTAAAGTTTTCGGGTCTA
Source organism: Flavobacterium sp. IMCC34852 (assembly GCF_030643905.1). NCBI lineage: Bacteria > Pseudomonadati > Bacteroidota > Flavobacteriia > Flavobacteriales > Flavobacteriaceae > Flavobacterium > Flavobacterium rivulicola. Next base: position 672,829 of record NZ_CP121446.1, read on the forward strand.
AATGCTCAAATTTATCTTGCGCAGTATGATAGTCATAATGTCCGTCAATAAAAGCAAAATTAAAGCCTTGAATTTTTCCTTCTTCTCTAAAAACAGTCAAGTCGGTATCATTGGGCAACATTTTATAAATGCTGTACATCAACGAATTGGACGCCGGATAGGTTGCGCCGCCATCTTCGAAAGCTTCCACCATTTTGGCATTACCGTCATTGGTTTCCATTAGCATATAACTCGGTCCCGAACTTCCTCTGGCTTCAAAATTTAAGACTAAACCCACTTCTTTAGCCCATTGGTGTTGGGTTACAAAAAGAGCGGCACCATTCAGTCCCAATTCTTCCGCATCGCTAAAAAGGATGATGATGTCGTTTTTAGGTGTTGTTTTGTTGTGTAAAAAAGCGCGAACACTTTCTATTATGGTTGCCACACCCGTAGCATCATCGCTGGCGCCATGTGAAAACGAATGCGGAGCACTGTCGTAATGAGAAAGCAGTAAAAGTGATTTAGAATTGGCAGAGCCTTTTATTTTGGCCAAAATGTTTTTTGATTTAACCAAAGTTCCTTTTTCAGTCATTGTAAAACCTTCCTGAACTGAAGTTTGTAACCCTAAATTTCGCAACTCTTTTTGCAAATATTGGCCCACAACTTCGTGATTTTTGGAGCCAACATAATGTGGTTTGGCCGACATAGCTTTGACTGTCTGCAATGCTCTTTGGGTAGAGAACTCAGAAAGTGGCGCTTCGGTTTGGTCGTAACTTTGGGGCATCATAAAATAAAACACACCCGATATGATGGCTACGACAAACAAAAAACTTAATAGTGATGGTTGGTTGTTTTTCATTGTTGGTTGGTTGTTCTTTGCAGAAACGACCAAAGAACTCTGTAAATTTACTAAATATCTTTTTTAACCAACACATAAAAATCATGGTCCAAAACCATATACCCTTGATCGTAAACAAAATAATAAGTATTCCCCGTTTTGGTATGCATTAAATTGGTGATATAGTCAAAATCAAATCCCTTGCTCAATAGCTTAATTTTGGTCGTTTTTGTTTTTCCTTCCCCATTTAATTCCGAGAGAATGCGGTAATTTTTGCGCAACTTATTATTAGTATTGCGCATATAATTAGTAGTGTCTTTGTTGATTTTGTTGTTAAAGGAGTTGCGGCAACCATCGCTACAGAACTTTTTGTCCTCACGACCAACAATTTTGTCGCCACATTCTAAACAAGCTTTGTCCATACTGTTCTTATTACAAATTATACATTTTCCTAAAAGCAGTTGAAAATTCGGAGCAGAAAGTTTGGGCGTTCTTGGCATCCATGTTCCTGCTTTCCGTTCTATCTTTTATGCCTGACAGGCATAAAAGGATGCCACTGCAATCAGGGCTATCCCGAAACTCTGGGAAAGATTTTTTTGTTCTGGACGCTTAAATTTCAATCAAATATAAGAAAAGTTTTCTATTTACAAACGGGTACAAATAATTACAACCGAAAGTAAACGGTAAGAAACCGACTATTATTTTTTAATTTCCACAACTTTGCTTTGTCGAAAACCAGGAAGGTCAGCCGACAGAGTTACACATTAATAACAATAACATTTTAATTTTAAACGCCATGAATGCCATGAAAAACAGAGTACAATTAATCGGACACGTTGGCCAAGAGCCGGAAGTAAAAGCCTTTGACGGAGGGAAAAAAGTAGCCAATATCACCATCGCTACTAACGATTATTACACCAACGATAAAGGTGAAAAAGTTGAAAATACCGAATGGCACAAAGTTGTTGCTTGGGGAAAAACGGCAGAAATCATTGAAAAGTATGTCACCAAAGGCAAAGAGATTGCCATAGATGGTAAATTAACCCACAGAAGTTACGACGATAAAGACGGTACTAAACGTTACGTGACTGAAGTGGTTGTCAATGACATTTTGTTGTTAGGTAAATAAAATGCATTCCCGAAGAATTCCCCGTTTCGTTTTTGTGAATGGGGAATTTTAAAGGGTTTTTAAGCCAACTAAAAAAACAGTAATGAACATCAAAGTGTTTAACATACGATTGGCCAAAGAATTCTTTCAAGAAGATCAAGCCAAGATGAATGCGTTTTTAGACAGTGTTGAGGTTAAACTAGCCTCGGCCAATTTTGTCACTACCGGTTCGGTTGACTTTTGGTCGGCAACAGTGTTTTATTTGCCCAAGAAAGTTAAAAGTACAAAACCGGATAAGCCAACTTTAGCGGGAGAACTTTCCTCTAAGGAAAATGAAATTTTTAACGCTTTGCGTGTCTGGCGAAACGATTTGGCCCAAAAGTTAGATAGGCCTTCGTATACTATTTGTCATAATTCACATTTGATTGCGGTGGCTAAATCTAATCCGCAGACTTTGGAAGATTTGGAAGGCGTTTCCGGTTTTGGTAAAATAAGAGCAGAGAAATACGGAGAAGATATTTTGGCAGTATTGAATGCCCTATAGAGAATCGAAATGTTAGGTTAACCAAACGGCAAAGGTTATACTTTTGCCGTTTTTTATTTTGAATTTCGTAATATATTAACTCAATAAATAGAAAGTTGTTAACACGAAAACGTTTTCGGTGACGATTTAAAAATAAGATTGTACTATTTCCCCATTAATTTAACTACATTTATTTCGGTTAATCTGTCAAATAAACCTAGAAATGAACAAATTAAAATTAATATTGATTTTAATACCGTCTTTATTTGCGGTCAATTTTGGTTTTAGCCAAGTTGGAATTAACACAACAACGCCATTAAGCACTTTAGATATAAATGGTAATTTATCGGTTAAAACCGTTACGCTTACCGGAAGCGGTTCGGCAACATTAATCAATGACGGCGTTTATATTTCTATAGTGCCGCAAGCCACTGATCAAGAATTCAGATTGCCTAGCCCGATTAGTTTTCCCGGTAGAATTTACATCATCAGAAACATACAAAATAGTATTACAGCCAAACTTACAACTACAGCAGGCTTGTTGTTTCCGAAAGGGTCTACTACCGGAAGCACCCAAATATATATGTATGAAGGAAACAGAAGAAGTGTCATTGTAGTCAGTGATGGTTCGAATTGGACCTACTTTGACTAAACAAAAAAGCCCTCAATGTTGAAGGCTTTTTAGTTTATTCAGTTTTTTAAACAAATCAAACATCGGACATTTTTTACATCGTTTGTCCTCTGATTTTTTGTATTTTTCACAACACTCCGACTTACAATTTTCGGCAAGTTTATGTGTTTTAAGGAGCAGTTTTTTATGCTTTTTTTCCTTGTCTTTGGTCTTATTTTTTTCTTTCTTACTCACCCTGGCAGCATTTACAATAAGTACGTGTCAAACCTATTTATGGTTTGGTGTTCAATGAAACTGAGCTGGTAACCACCAATTGCTGAATGTCACGGTCAAACAAATACAAACCACCACGGTCTTCTCCAATCAAATTGATTTTGTCTAAGATAGTCTTAGCCTGCGCTTCTTCTTCTATTTGTTCGGCTACATACCATTGCAAGAAATTGTGGGTAGCATAATCTTTTTCACCCAATGTTATATGAACCAATTCGTTGATAGAATTAGACACAAACAATTCATGTTGGTACAATTCTTCAAACATTTCTTTGAAGGTTCCGAATTTTGTTTTTGGCGCTTTTAGTTCGGTGATTTCGGCATGCGAACCTCTTTCGTTAACGTATTTAACGAGTTTTAACATGTGTTGGCGTTCCTCATCCGATTGGGCAAACATGAATTGCGCTACACCTTCCAACCCTTGTACTTCTGCCCAACAAGCCATTGATAAATAAATTTGAGAAGACTCCGCTTCAATGCGAATTTGATTGTTTAAAGCTTTTTCGATATTTGATTGTAACATAAATTTCTTTTTTTAGTAAAGTTAAAAAATTATTCGTTTAACAACTCTTGCAGTAAAGTTAAAAATTGGCTAACATGATAGCCGTCAACCAATCCGTGATGTACATGAACTGAAATGGCCATGGTTTTTTTACCGTTTTCTTCAACCATTTTGCCATAAGATATTTTCGGACAACTATCCGGCCAGCTAAAACTTCTTGCATGCGAATAAGACGAAAAATCTACCCATGGTACTGCTGAAAAATGAATCAAATTGATTTCGAAATCTCGAGTAATTAACCCGGAAGTATTTTGTATTCGAGCAATTTCTTTTCGTGTGATTTCAGCAAAGACAGCCAAATCTTGGTCGTATTCCATCAAAGAAAAACCAAAAGTTTTGTCCTCACGTAAAATAGTAGCCGAGGCGTCAATTTGGTCAAAAACATACACTTCATCATCAATTATTCGGTAACGAAAATTCTCCACGGCATTGACTGCCGTTAAGGTTTTGTGTAAATAATAAGTAAAAAATGAAACGCCCAATTCTTTCGATTTTGCATAAGCTTTGCTACAATCTACTCGGGCAGTAATACCAAAAAACGGCTCTTCCATTTGCTTGAAAAACAGGAAATGTTCCTTTCTGTTCCAAGTGTCCAAATCTAATTTATGCTTCACTTTTTTATAGTAAAATAGGTAAAACTTCGGTGATTTTTTCCAAAGCTTTGAAGTTAGGATGTTCTACTTTGTGACTGATTTTTTCGTGCTCCCAAGTCGTATGAAAAGGAATATGTACCGCATGACCACCAATGTTCAACACCGGTAATACATCGGATTTTAAAGAATTGCCAATCATAAAAAATTCTTCCGCTTTGATTTCCAAACGCTTCAGCAAATCTTCATAATCTTTTTCTTTTTTGTCCGACATCACTTCAATATGGTGAAAATAATGGCCTAAACCCGAATTGTGCAGTTTTCTGCGTTGGTCCAATAAATCGCCTTTAGTGGCCACAACTAATTTGTATTTTCCGTTCAATGCTGCTAAAGTTTCTTCTACACCATCTAATAATTCGATGGGTTTTTGAAGCAGTTCTTTGCCGTATTCAGTAATCTTTTCAATGGTTTCAATGGAAATGGTGTTGTTCGAAATTTTCATTGCTGCTTCTATCATCGAAAGAATATAACCTTTGATTCCGTACCCGTATAATTCTAAATTGGCAATCTCGGTTTTAAACAATTCCTGCGACAAACCTTGATGCGACAAATAATCGCTCATCAAAGCACAAAACTTTTCTTCCGTTTCCTGAAAATAAGGTTCGTTGACAAACAAAGTGTCATCGGCATCGAAAGCGATTACTTTTAAGTTCATTGTTTTTAATTTAACTAATCAAAGCACCATTATCCACACCTTCCGCATCCGGGTTGACAAAAACCAGTTGGCCTTCTTTGTTGTTGGTCATCAAAATCATACCCTGACTTTCCACACCGCGCAAAGCTCTTGGCGCCAAATTCACTAAAACGGTAACGCGTTTTCCAACGACTTCTTCCGGTGAAAAATGCTCGGCAATTCCGGAAACAATCGTACGAACGTCAATGCCGGTATCAACTTTTAATACCAATAATTTATTGGCTTTCGGCATTTTTTCCGCTTCCAATATCGTTCCGACACGCAAATCTAATTTGGAGAAATCTTCAAAGGTTGACGTTGGTTTTTGTGGTTCAGTTACTTGGTTTTCCATGACATTGGCTTTTTTAGTGGCTTCAAGTTTGTCTATTTGTTTTTGGATTTCGGCATCTTCAATTTGGGCAAAAAGTATTTCGGCTTCGCCAATTTGGTGACCGGCCACAATTAATTCAGAGGTTTCGGTAACCGAATTCCAACTTAGGTTATCCAATTTTAAAATCTTCGAAAGTTTAGCGGAAGTAAACGGTAAAAAAGGTTCGGCCAAAACCTGTAAAGCGGCCGCAATTTGCAACGCCACATACATTTGCGTCTGAACTCTTTCCGGATTGGTTTTCACCATTTTCCAAGGTTCTTCATCGGCTAAATATTTGTTTCCGAGTCGCGCTACATTCATCAATTCGCCTTGCGCTTCTCTGAAACGGTAACGCTCAATCGAACTCGAAATCACCGCAGGATAGGCTTTTAATTCGGCTAAAGTTTGTTCGTCTACTTCGCTGAATTCATTTGGTGACGGAACAACACCGTTGTAATATTTATTGGTCAACACGACTACACGATTGATGAAGTTGCCAAAAATCGCCGCTAGTTCGTTGTTATTCCTCGCCTGAAAATCTTTCCAAGTAAAGTCGTTGTCTTTGGTTTCCGGAGCATTCGCGGTTAAAGCATAACGCAAAACATCTTGCTTTTCAGGGAAATCGATTAGGTATTCGTGCAACCAAACGGCCCAGTTTTTAGAAGTCGATAGTTTATTTCCTTCCAAATTTAAAAACTCATTGGCAGGAACATTATCGGGTAAAATAAAACTGCCTTCCGCTTTCAACATGGCAGGGAAAATGATACAGTGGAAAACTATATTGTCTTTCCCGATGAAATGAACCAATTTGGTATCTTCTGTCTTCCAGTAATCTTCCCAGTTTTTACCTTCGCGAGCGGCCCATTCTTTAGTAGAAGAAATGTAGCCAATCGGTGCGTCAAACCAAACGTATAATTTTTTGCCTTCAGCTCCTTCAACGGGAACATCGATTCCCCAATCTAGGTCACGAGTTACCGCACGTGGTTTCAAACCATCGTCTAACCATGATTTTACTTGACCCAGTACGTTGGTTTTCCAGTCTTTGGCATGGTCTTCCAAAATCCATTTCTGTAAAAAATCCTGGTATCGATCCAAAGGTAAAAACCAGTGTTTGGTTGCTTTGATAATGGGCGTTTCTCCCGTGATGGTTGATTTTGGATTAATCAAATCCGTCGCGTTTAAAGTAGAACCGCAACGTTCACATTGGTCGCCGTAAGCTTCCGGATTTTCGCATTTCGGACATGTTCCGGTAACGAAACGGTCGGCTAAAAACTGTTCGGCTTTGGCATCGTACAATTGTTCGGTTACTTCTTCAATAAAGTCGCCTTTGTCATATAACTTTCTAAAAAATTCAGAAGCGGTATCGTGGTGGATTTGGGAAGACGTTCTCGAATAGTTGTCGAAAGAAATACCGAAATCGATAAATGATTTTCGGATGATACCGTCATATTTGTCGATGACTTGTTGTGGTGTAATGCCTTCTTTTTTGGCTTTCATCGAAATGGCCACGCCGTGTTCATCGCTTCCGCAAATAAAAGCCACGTCTTTCCCTTGTAATCTTAAATAGCGCGCATAAATATCAGATGGTACATAAACTCCGGCCAAATGTCCGATGTGAATGGGACCATTAGTATAGGGCAAAGCTGCCGTAATGGTATATCTTTTTGGATTTTCTAACATATTCAGATAAATAGAGTGCAAAAATAACTTTTTAGCCCCGAAATCCCGAATTAATTTTGGGATTTGTTTACATTTGGTACAGCCAATTTACAATCATTTTTGATTCATGCGAATCCTTTTAATCTTTGTTTCACTAATTACTTTTTCTTCTTACGCCCAAAAAAAGATGATTACACCTCCGTATTTGCAAAAAGGCGACACTGTTGCCATTGTTTCCACCGCTCGAAAAAATATAGACGACAATTTAAAACCTACCATCGATATGCTCGAAGGTTGGGGTTTGAAAGTCAAAATAGGCAATACTATCGGTTTAGATTATTACCAATTGGCCGGAACAGATGACCAGCGTGCAGCTGATTTTCAGGAGCAAATGGACAATCCGAATATCAAAGCGATTTGGTGTGTTCGCGGCGGTTACGGTACCGTAAAGATTATTGATAAACTCGATTTTACTCAATTCAAAAAAAACCCGAAATGGATAATCGGTTTTAGCGATGTAACCGTTTTGCACAGTCATTTGAATCGAATGGGTTTTGAGTCTTTACATGCGATTATGCCGGTCAGCGTAGCAAGAGCCACTGATGAAGCGAAAAATTCACTTTGCACCGCATTGTTTGGCGAAAAATTGCAATACACTTTAGATTGTGATGCTTTAAATCATATTGGCAAAGCCAAAGGCGAATTGGTAGGCGGAAACCTTTCGATTTTATACAGTTTGTTGGGTTCAGAATCCGCGATTGATTGTAATGATAAAATACTTTTTATTGAAGATTTAGACGAATATTTATACCATATAGACCGCATGATGATGAACCTAAAACGCAACGGTTGTTTGAGTAGTTTGAAAGGGATTATTGTAGGTGGGATGACTGAGATGAAAGACAACGAAATTCCATGGGGAAGAAATGCATTGGAAATTATTGAAGACACGACTAAAGGATTAAATATTCCTATCATTTATAATTTTCCGGCCGGGCATATCAGAGACAATCGCGCTTTGATTTTCGGCAGACAAATTTCGATGGAAGTAACGGCAGAAAAGAGCAAAGTGGTTTTTGAATAGACATTTTAGACTACTTAGAAGGTTAGATTTTTAGATAAAATCGAAGTCTAACTTACTAAAAATCTAACACACGAGCGTCAGCGAACTGGCGCAGCAATCTAAAAAATGGCAAAGCACAACGAACTTGGCAAATTAGGTGAAGAATTAGCTGTAGATTTTCTGCAAAAGAACGGCTATACTGTTTTGGAAACCAATTGGACTTTTCAAAAAGCCGAAATTGACATCATTGCCCAAAAAGAGAACATCTTAGCAGTTGTTGAAGTTAAAACGCGTTCCAGTATTGAGTTTGGTTTGCCGCAAGATTTTGTAAAGCCCAAGAAAATCCAATTGTTAGTTAAAGCCGTAAATGAATATGTGGTTTCGAATGATTTAGATATTGAGGTTCGATTTGACATTGTCGCCATACATAAACAAGAAAATAATTATAAAATTGAGCACATAGAAGATGCTTTTTATTATTTTTAAAAAAGAAATTCTTAAAACATTAAAGATTAAGTAATTATTAAGTGAATTTCAATAACTTTAGCCCCATCAAAAAATTAACAACCTCTATAATATGAAGAAAGTTTTACTTTTAGCTGTTTTTTTAATAGTGACCGCAGTTGGCGCTCAAAATAAAATAGCTCAAAAAATCGGAGAAATGCAAGAAATAAACACCGATTTTAAACCTGTTTCTGTGCTTTCGCCTTCACAAAACAACACTAATGCTGAAATAAATAAAGTAGTTGAAGAAGCAACTTTGGCAACTTTAGATATGGCCAAAGTGAATGAAGTTGTGGCCAATCAATATGAAACTATTGCATTAACCATTCCTTACCAAGGAACACAGCATTCAATATTGTTGTATAAAGTTAATTTAATGGCTGAAGGATTTCAGGTAGATACCGATAAACAGAAAAATTTTCAATACCAAAAGGGTGTGCACTACAGAGGAATAATCAACGGCAATATAAACTCAGTGGCTTCTTTCAATTTTTTTAACGGCGAGTTTAACGGTATTTTTTCGAGTTCCGAATTGGGAAATATTGTAGTTGGAAAATTGGACAAACCTAATAATCAAACAGAATATATAGTATATTCTGATGCGAACATGAGAGTCGCAAACGATTGGGATTGTCATGTTAAAGAAGAAGGATTTGAACCAAGTGAGTCAAGCACTACTGCCAGAGATGTGAATACCGCAAAATGTGTTACGTTTTATTTTGAAGTCGATTTTACTTTGTATGTTCAAAACGGCAGTAATGTTACCACCACAACCAATTGGATGACTTCGGTTTACAATAATGTGCAAACTTTGTTTACTAACGACGGAATAACCACCGCCTTAAAATCTATTTTTGTTTGGACGACTTCTGATCCTTACAGCGCTATGCCTTCGGGCTCAACTTCGGGAGATTATTTGGGTACTTTTGCGCAAAACAGACCGGTTTTTAATGGTGATGTTGGTATGTTGGTTGGAATTGATCCGGGCGGATTGGGCGGCGTTGCCTATTTAAATTCTGTTTGCGGTCAATCAAATTATGCTTATTCGGACGTAAATTTCAGCTATGCTACTGTACCAACTTATTCTTGGACGGTACAAGTAATGACCCATGAGTTTGGTCATTCCCTCGGGTCACCACACACACACGGCTGTTATTGGAACGGAAGCAACACCGCCATTGACGGTTGCGGGCAACAAGCCGGTTACAGCGAAGGAACTTGTGCTCAAGGACCAATTCCTACCAGTACGGTAAAAGGAACCATTATGAGTTATTGTCATTTGGTTTCAGGAGTAGGAATTAGCTTTGCCAACGGATTCGGGCCACAACCGACAACTTTAATTACCAATACCGTTAACGGAAAAAGTTGTTTGAGTACCGATTGTATCAATACTTGTATCAATACGGTGGCTCAAGTTTTTGTAGATAATGTTACAGAAACATCAGCGGTTATCACTTGGAATGATTTGAATACCGGACAAACGTCTTGGCAAATATCTGTAACATTGTTGGGTGCTGCGTCTTCTTGGCAAACGGTAAATACCAATAGTTACACAGTGACTAATTTGGCACCTAACACTTATTATGATTTTAGAGTAAGACCTATTTGTACGGGAATCACACCGGTTTTTGAAAGAACAATTTTTGCTACTGCAGGAAATTATTGCGGTGGTATGTTGTTTACGGATTCCGGAGGACAGTTTGATGAGCATTCTAATATGGAGTCATTTACCAGAACTATGATTCCTAACCAACCCAACCAAATGTTGAGAGCGGTTTTCAATGCCTTCGAATTAGAGTTGGATTATGATTATTTATACATTTATGACGGACCAAATGAGACTTATCCTGAATTTTTTCCCGGTGGTTACACCGGAACGAATTCTCCGGGAACTATTACTTCATCGGCTCCTGATGGTTCTTTAACTTTTAAATTTTTCTCGGATCAATACATTACTGCTTCGGGTTGGGTCGCCAATATTTCTTGTTTGCAATCACTAGGCACAGCTGACAGCAATTATATTGATTACTCTTATTATCCTAATCCGACGAATGGAAATTTAACCATCAACTCTAAAGATCCAATATCAGAAGTTACCGTGTACAATGTTCAAGGGCAATTGTTATTCATCCAAAAAATGAATGAAATGACCACCAATGTTGATATGTCTTCTTTTGCCGGCGGAACTTATTTCTTTAAGTTAAAAATCAATGGTGTGGAAGCCAATTTCAAAGTTTTGAAAATGTAGTTACCACAATTACATACAAATGAAAAGCCACTCAATTCGAGTGGCTTTTTTATTTTTTCATCAATTCCATATACTCCAAAGCTCGGGAAATGGATTTTACGTTTTCGAATGTAAGCAGCAAACGCAAACCGTTTTTGGTTTCTTTCTCTTTCATTTTACAAATATTGCCATGCTGTTGCACAAACTGTAGCATGTGTCGGAATTGCTTCGAATTATAATACTCCGATTGTTGGTCGGAGACAAAATACCCAATTAGTTTGCCTTGTTTCATCACAATTTTTTCAATACCGACTTGTGTCGCAATCCATTTGATACGGATGCTGTTGAGTAGTGCTTTCGCTTCTTTCGGTAACGGACCAAATCGGTCAATCAGTTTGTTTTCGTAGGCAATTAATTCTTCTTCATTTTTGATATTCCCCAATTCATTGTACAAATTCAAACGCTCCGAAATGTTGTTGATGTATTCATCCGGAAAGAGCAATTCAAAGTCGGTGTCGATTTGTAAATCCTTGACATATTCTTTGGTGTCAATGTCAGTATCTGATTCGTATAATTCTTTGAATTCATTTTCTTTCAACTCTTCGATGGCTTCGTTCATGATTTTTTGATACGTTTCAAAACCGATTTCGTTGATGAAACCACTTTGCTCACCACCTAATAAATCTCCGGCACCGCGAATCTCTAAATCTTTCATGGCAATATTGAAACCACTGCCTAATTCGCTGAATTGTTCTAAGGCCTGAATGCGTTTTCGAGCGTCTTCCGTCATCGCAGAATAGGGCGGACAAATGAAATAACAAAATGCTTTTTTATTGCTTCGACCAACTCTTCCTCGCATTTGATGTAAATCTGACAAGCCGAAATTATTGGCGTTGTTGATGAAAATCGTATTGGCATTCGGCACATCCAAACCGCTTTCGATAATGGTGGTGGCGACTAAAACATCAAAATCACCATTCATAAAACCGAGCATCAGTTCTTCCAATTTCGTGCCTTCCATTTGCCCGTGACCAATGCCGACTCTGGCATCGGGCACCAATCGCTGAATCATACCGGCAATTTCCTTGATATTCTCGATTCTATTATTGATAAAAAATACTTGTCCGTTTCTTTGAATTTCATACGAAATCGCATCGCGAATCAACTCTTCATTAAAGCCAACGACTTGCGATTCGATAGGATAACGATTGGGTGGCGGCGTTGTAATAACGGATAAATCTCGAGCTGCCATCAAGGAAAACTGTAAGGTTCTCGGAATAGGCGTTGCGGTTAAAGTCAAGGTGTCTACATTGGCCGCAATGGTTTTGAGTTTGTCTTTGACGTTGACGCCAAACTTTTGTTCTTCGTCTACAATCAGCAAACCTAAATCTTTAAACTGTACATTTTTGTTCACCAATTGGTGCGTACCAATGATAATATCCAATTTTCCGGAAGCCAATTCTTCCAAAGTTTGCGCTTTCTGTTTAGCGGTTCGGAATCTATTTAAATAACCGACTTTCACCGGCATATCTTTCAAACGTTCAGAAAAAGTTCGGTAATGTTGGTAGGCCAAAATGGTCGTTGGTACCAAAACAGCGACTTGCTTGCTGTTGTCCACTGCTTTGAAAGCCGCACGAATAGCGACTTCCGTTTTCCCGAAACCTACGTCACCACAAACCAATCGGTCCATTGGACGGTCTTTTTCCATATCGGCCTTGACATCTTGCGTGGCGGTGATTTGGTCGGGCGTATCTTCATAAATGAACGAACTTTCTAATTCTTTTTGCAAATAACTGTCGGGGGCAAATTGGAATCCTTTTTCCAGTCTTCGCTTGGCGTATAATTGAATTAAGTTGAAGGCAATGTGTTTGACACGCGCTTTGGTTTTTTGTTTTAAAACTTTCCAGGCATTCGAGCCGAGTTTGTAAATCTTCGGTGGTGTGCCGTCTTTGCCGTTGTATTTGGAGATTTTATGCAGCGAATGAATGCTTACGTAAACAATGTCGTTATCGGCATAAACGAGTTTAATCGCTTCTTGCGTTTTGCCTTCGACTTGAATTTTTTGCAAACCGCCAAACTTCCCGATACCGTGATCGATATGTGTTACATAATCGCCTACGGATAAGGAATTGAGTTCTTTCAACGTCAGTGTTTGCTTTTTAGAATACCCGTTTTTGATGCTGAATTTATGGTAACGCTCAAAAATCTGATGGTCGGTATAACAGGCGATTTGGTTTTCTTCATCGATGAAACCTTGGTACAAAGAGGAAACTATCGTGTGGTATTGCTTGCGGATGTTCTCGTGGTTTTCTTCATCTAAACTTTCGAAAATATCGTGAAAACGGTTGGCCTGACCTTCATTGGCACAGTACAAATAATTGGTGTAGCCGTTGAAATGATTATCGCTCAAATTGTTCAACAGCAAGTCAAATTGCTTGTTAAACGAAGGTTGAGGTTGTATGTGAAACTCGAAAGTTTTAGTCGTTTTGAATAATGGTTTGTTGGACAATTCTACGATGGAAAAATCCAACGCTTTGCGCAAAAAGCCTTCTTGGTTTAAGAATAAATGCTCCGGAGAAGCGTGTTTAACGTCTTTAGAAAGTTTGTCAAATGTTTCGATGGCTTTGCCAAAAAGTTTGTCCAATTGCGATGTCAGAAACTCAGTATTTTCAATACACAATACAGTTTTATCGCTGATGTAATCGAGGAAGCTTTCGCGGTTTTCTTTGATGAATTTATTTTCTAAATTCGGGATGATGGTAATCTTGGTTTGCTTTTCTACTGAGAGTTGGGTTGCCACATCAAACGTTCGAATGCTATCGACTTCATTGCCAAAAAATTCTATACGATACGGATTGTCATTGGAAAACGAAAACACATCCAAGATGCCGCCACGAACAGAGAATTCGCCGGGTTCAGTAATAAAATCTACTCTTTTGAATTCGTATTCAAATAAAACCTCGTTGATAAAATCGATGGAAACATTATCGCCAACCGCTACTTTTAAAGTGTTTTTGTCGAGTTCTTTTCGCGTCACGACTTTTTCAAAAAGCGCTTCTGGATAAGTAACAATGACTGCCGGTTTTTTGCGAGAATTGATTCGGTTTAAAACTTCGGAACGCAATAATACATTGGCGTTATCGGTTTCTTCAATTTGGTACGGACGGCGATACGAACTTGGGTAAAACAGCACGTCATTGGCGCCAATCATTTGTTCCAAATCGTTTAAGTAATAAGCAGCTTCTTCTTTTTCGTTTAAAATTAGAAGAAAAGGTTTTTCACTTTTTTTAAAAACAGCCTGAAAGACAAATGAAAGCGACGAACCCAGAAGTCCTTTTAACTGAATTTTAGCCAAAGGATTTTCAAGACTTTCGGCTATTTGCTTAACTTTCGCCGAGTGAAAGTAACTGTTGTATAAAGAGTTTTGGCTCAAAGCTTACTTAACGGAATTTAGAACTTTAGGTTTGTTTGGAATAGCACGCGTGGTGTCTAACATGCGCAACATATCACTTTCTCCTTCTTCAATTTTGATGTTGCTTTTGCGGGTGATTTCATCGAGTTGGAACTGCAAAGAAGCCACTTCAGTGTTGATTTCTTGTACCAATTTTACAATTTGTGAATCGGGAATTTGTTGCAAATTAATGTAAAGATTGATGGAATTAATCTTAGTGTTAATGGCAGCAATTCGGCTTTTTACTTCGGGAACGGCAAATTGTCCCGGGATATTGTTATTTAAATCAGCCGCTTTTTTAGAAAGTGTTTTGGCTTTTTGTTTGAAAGCACCGATACTGCTTTTGGGTTTTTGTCCTAATTCGTTTAAAAACAAGCGCCACTCTGTCCAATTGTTGGTCAGTGAGCTCGCGGTTAGATTAACGGGACGACTGTTGAAGTTCCAACCTCTATTGATGTTGTTAAAAATCACTTCTTGTTTCTTGGCTTCTTTCGCTTGTTCTAAGAGACGGATTTTTGGGTCTTCCTGACAGGAAGCCAAACACAGCAGCATTAAAACCAAAACAGAAAAACGTATTTTCATTGAAATCAATTTAAGTCGTAAAGGTACAAAGGTAAAAGGAAACTTCAGAATGAGGTAGTTAAACGGATTATAATTTTGTTAAAAAAGAAGGCCGCTTTTAGGTAATGAAACATTTCTTAAAACTGTATCTTTGCAGGACACTCGAACATAGCAACTGCATGGAACGAAGTGGAATAAAACACACAAACTAAATGAGTACAAAAATTCTAATTATTGGTGCTTGCGGACAAATCGGAACCGAGCTAACCAAAAAACTAAGAAGCATTTACGGCGTTGACAATGTAGTGGCTTCCGACATCCGAAAGTTGAATATTGACATTGTTAACGAAGGCATTTTTGAAGTAGTCAATGCTTTAGATTACAATCAGATTGAACATTTAATAGAACAATACGAAATCACCGATGTGTATTTGATGGCAGCTTTGCTATCGGCAACGGCTGAAAAGAATCCTGCCTTTGCTTGGGATTTGAATATGAACTCTTTATTTCACGTATTGAATTTGGCGAAAGCCGGCAAAATAAAAAAGATATTCTGGCCTTCGAGTATCGCGGTTTTCGGGCCCACAACCCCAAGAATCAACACACCGCAATATACCATTATGGAACCGACTACGGTATACGGCATCAGCAAACAAACCGGTGAAAGATGGTGTGAATACTATCATAATATTTATGGTGTTGATGTACGAAGTATTCGTTATCCGGGCTTAATCAGTTGGTCGACCGAACCGGGTGGAGGAACTACAGATTATGCGGTAGACATTTACCACAAAGCTTTGAAAGACGGCAAGTATGAATGTTTCCTTTCGGAAGATACAGCGCTGCCAATGATGTATATGGATGATGCGATTAACGCGACAGTAGAAATCATGCAGGCACCGAGTGAGAACATCAAAATTCGTTCTTCTTATAACTTGGCCGGAGTGAGTTTTACGCCCAAAGAAATTGCAGCCGAAATCAAAAACCACATTCCGGATTTTACCATTTCTTATAAACCCGATTTCCGTCAGAAGATTGCCGACAGTTGGCCGGCTTCTATAGATGACAGTGCGGCACAGAAGGATTGGAATTGGAAGCACAAATTTGACTTAGCTTCTATGACGGTTGAGATGTTAGAAAATCTTAAATAATAAAAAAACGCTACTTTTTTGAGTAGCGTTTTTTTGTTTGATAAAGTGGTATTTGATTTTTATTGAACAATCGGATCTCTTAAAGATTCTAAAACTGCAACGATATCAGTATACAATTGCGTGTTGGCCGCTACTCCGTTTTGTTGGGCTGCTGCTCCAACATAGCCTACAAATTTAGTATAGTTGGCATCAGAGGAAGTCGTGCCCATTCTTGGGTTCAAAGCCGGATTGTGTGCCGTTACCATATCCAAGCCTGAATAAGTATTTACTGCATTGGTTCCGCCGGTGTTGAACGAGAAGAAGTCGGTAAGATTGTCTACCAAGATGGCTAAATTAGTGGTGTTTCCGGCACCCACTTCTCCTAAAATCGGAGCAAAGTGCGCGCCTAGATTTCCTGAAGCATTGGCTTGAATGTCGGCCACGATTAAACCTACCGTGGAGTTGACTACTTTGCGGTAACTCAAACGACCTTGTTCAATCATTTGACCCGGATTGTCAGGGTCGGCTACCATGGTTGTTCCGCCTAATCTTTCATAGATAGAAGGTGTTGCGGGGGGATTAGAATCATCGTCACTGCTACAAGAAGTGAAGATTATTGCTCCGAAGACTAAAGCACTGAGTGCTAATTTTGAAAACTTTTTCATAACGTTATATTTAGAGGATTAATTAAAAATTCCTTGGATGAATTTGCTGAACTTGTACTTGAAACTGTCTTTTTTCATGACAGGACAAACTTGTTTAGCGGCTAAGCTTGGTGGTAATAAAAAGCGTTCGGCTTTGTAATTGCCTTTGGTCATTAATTCGTCGTATATTTTTTTGGAGTCGGCTATGGTGTTGTCATGGAAGTAGACCACTACATTTCTTTTGACAATGATATCGCTTTTCACACCCGGAATGCTGTGCAGGTTCTTTTTGATTGCAACAGCGCTGAGGGAATCAAAAGGTTGGTCAAAATCGATGCGACTGATTTGAATGGTGGCATTTTCAACCGATCCAACCGGTCTGGCATTGGCAATATGGTAAACCAATATGCCAAACAGCAAGAGTACTACTCCTAGTATACTCAATACTATTTTTTTAACGGTTTTGTTAATTCTCATGGTAAATTGTTTTTGTGTTTTCCTCATTTACGAGCGGAAATGATTTTTGGTTTTTGCAAAAACAAAAAAACTACAATACGACAGGAGAATTAGGGCTAAAATCAAAAAGCGCCACCATAGAAGCAGCGCTTTTCTTTAAACAAAAACAAAACTAACATGGTATTAGTATAGGTTGATGCCTTTGGCTTGGTTTGCAAGCTGATTTTTTAAACTGGAGCAAACAGGGCTAAGTAGGAGGCTAAAAAAACTAACAGGACCATGGTTAGCATAGCCACGGCTCCAAAAAGCATGTTGATTTTTTTATTGATGTCCATAGTCATAGATTTGGGGTTCTTGTTCTCATGTACGAGAAAAGAATGGCTATGGATTTGGAAAAGAGGAAAAGTTTATTCCTTTTTGTCTTTTAACGTAGTGATTAGTTCGTCTTCGATAGGTGCTTTGACTTCAATGACTTCGTCAATATTGTCGTTAGGGATTGTCATCGAAAGGACATAGTGTTTTATTTTCCACTTTCCTTTGACTAAAACCATCACACCCGAACCGCGACAGATTTTCATTTGGGTATCGAGTAATTCATCAAACCAAGCGACTTTTTTATCACTGCTGAAGTAAATATGTCTCTCTAAAGAGGTAAAGTTCCAAGCCTTTCCTTTGTCGAAATAAGGTTTGGCAAAAGCTTGAAAAGCGGTTTTATCCCAATGTTCGGTCGCATCAGTTCCTATAAAAATAGAATCGTCGGTCATTGCGTCGAAGTAGTTTTTAAAGTTGGCTTCGGCAGCGTCTTTGTGCCAAGCATCGAGCGTTTTGTTGATTTGTTCTTTAGGGTCAACTACCGGAGTTTTGGCTTTGACTTGAGCGGTTATAATGGTAGTTGTGATTAATGCTATCAATAGGAATACTGTTTTTTTCATGATATTATGTTGTTTAGTGGTTGTTTTTTTAGTGAAGTAAATATAATACTTGCCGTTAGTTTTAAGCCATTAGTTTTTGTATTTTTATGAAAATAATTTCAAAGTTGGTATGAGAAACAAGCAATGGTTTGGAGGAATTCTTTTGATAATGGTCTTGGGCTTCTCCTTGACCGGTTGGTATTGTGCCAAAAAAGAAGACACAAAAAAAGGGTCAACAACTGCTCTGAATAGTAAGTTTCGTTCGGAAGATATTGCTTTGTCGTTTGACAGTACTCAAGTTGCGACTTTTTATGCCAAATATCCGAAGTTGGTTTTGTACCAAAAACAAGCGGTTGATTTGTATCGAAAAAACCAATACAATTACCTTTGGTATGACAAAAAAGGGCGAAAAGAAACCGCCGAGGTCATCTACAACAAATTGAACAATTTGTTTGAGGATGGTCTTTTGGCCAAAGTTCCTTACAAAGAAATATTGGACGGCATGTTTCAAAAAACAGCTTCCAAACCTAACCTTGAGGTTGAGTTGTTTTTGACCAATTACTATTTCTATTACACCAATAAAGTGCTGCAAGGGATTGACAGCACTAAGACCGAAGAATTAGGTTGGTACTTACCGAGAAAGAAATTGTCTTACGGGCAATACCTCGATTCTATTTTGATTGACCCTAAACTCATCGACAACAAAGAACAATTAATCGGACAGTACTACAAGCTTAAAGCGGTTTTGCAAAAATACCGTGAGATTGAAAAAAGCGGTGGTTGGGAAGCGATTTTGGTACCGACTGATTTCAAGCAGCTTAAACCGGGGGATAGTTCGCAGTTGGTGACACAAATTAGAAAGCGATTGTTTTTGACCAATGACATAGCGTCGGATTCGAAAAGCAATATATATGATGAGTCGTTGCAAGAAGCCGTTTTGAGGTACAAAAAGCGCAATGGTTTTTCGGAAGATAAAAACATCACCACTAAACATATCGATGAAATGAACGTGCCGATTAGTGACCGCATCAAAACCATTATGGTGAATATGGAGCGCTGTCGTTGGATATCGACTGATTTGACCAAGGCTAAGGAGTTTATTGTGGTTAACATTCCGTCTTATCGACTAACTTATTTTAAAGAAGGGAAAGCCGCCTTGATTTCTAATGTGGTGGTGGGAACGGCTCTCAATGAAACGGTGATTTTTAGTGGAATGATGAGTTATATTGTATTCAGTCCGTATTGGAATGTGCCGAAAAGTATCCGCGACAAAGAAATCCTTCCGGCGATTAAAAAGAATAAAAACTATTTGGCCAAACACAACATGGAGTGGAAAGGCAGCATGATTCGTCAGAAACCGGGGCCGAACAATTCGCTGGGCTTGGTAAAGTTTTTATTCCCAAATTCTAATAATATTTATTTGCATGATACGCCTTCAAAGAGTTTATTCAGTCAGGAGAAAAGAGCGTTTAGTCATGGTTGTATTCGGGTGGAAAAGCCTAAGGAGTTGGCCAAATTGATATTACAAGACGACCCGAATTGGACCCCCGAAAAGATAGAGGCTGCCATGAACGGAGGCAAGGAAAAATGGTATACTTTGAAGAATAAAATACCGGTTTATATTGGGTATTTTACCGCTTGGGTGGACGATGAAGGAACGATTAATTTCCATAAAGACATTTACGACCGAGATAATGCTTTGGCGAATTTGTTGTTGGAGGAATAAGGGATTAGGGAAAAGTAAAAAGGGATAAGAGAAAAGCCCTTCGACAGGCTCAGGGTGACAGCTTGCGTTTGTATTGTTTTTAGTTTTTACAGAAGATTTACTTTATTCAACAAAAACCAATTGATTATACTGTTGTCAACCTAAGCTTGTCGAAGGGCTTCTGAAGTTTGTTTAAAAAGCCTCGCCGTGTTGGGATAAGTCTAAGCCCATATTTTCTGATTCTTCTGAAACGCGTATTGGGATGATGATATTGGTTAGTTTGAACAACAAATAAGCACCACCAAAGGTAAATACCGAAACCAAAACCAAAGCCAACATGTGATGCCCGAAGATGTTCCAGCCGCCGTATAACAAGCTTGCGTTTTCTCCTTTGGCAAAGATGGCCGTTAGGATCATTCCCATAATGCCGCCTACGCCGTGACAAGCGAATACGTCTAAAGTGTCGTCTATTTGTTTTAACTTTTTCCAGTAGACCATTTTGTTGGAGACTATGGCGCCGATGAAACCGAAGAAAATACTTTGCGGAATGGTTACATAACCTGCCGAAGGTGTAATGACTACCAATCCAACCACAGCGCCGATACAAGCACCGAGGGCTGATACTTTACGTCCGTTCATTCGATCAAAGAATACCCACGATAACATAGCGGAAGCCGAACAAATTGTGGTAGTGGCAAAAGCCATGGCCGCTGTAGCATTAGCCGCCAAAGCCGAACCGGCATTAAAGCCGAACCAACCGAACCACAGCATTCCTGTGCCTAATAAGACAAACGGAATGTTGGTGGGAATGTGCTCGCTGTTTTTTCTTTTGCCTAAAACTAAAACACCAGCCAAAGCTGCAAAACCCGCACTCATGTGAACGACTGTTCCACCTGCAAAGTCCTTTACGCCGAAAAAGCTTCCCAAGAGACCGTTTGGGTGCCAAATCATGTGGCATAAAGGCGTATAGATACAAAGGGTAAACAAACAAATAAAGAGCAAAAAGGAGATGAAACGGATGCGTTCCGCGAGGGCGCCGGTGATGATGGCCGGTGTTATGACAGCAAATTTCATTTGGAACAAAGCAAACAAAATAAAAGGTATCGAAGAAGCCATGGTTTTGTGCGGGTGCATTTCGACATAGCTAAAGAAAGCAAAATCAAATGGGTTGCCAATGATGCCATAGTGAACGCCGTTGATGGTTGGGCCAATCGGGGCGCCAAAAGAAAGCGAAAAACCAACCGTAACCCAAAGCAAACTGATTACACCCAAACAGATAAAACTTTTGAGCATGGTGGAAATGACATTCTTTTTCCCGACCATACCGCCGTAAAAAAATGCTAAGCCAGGCGTCATTAATAAAACCAAACAAGAAGCGGTAAGTAACCAAGCCACATCGGCAAAGCTGATGGTGTCAACGGCATTGAATGCGTCGTTGTTTTCGGCTAGTTTTTCGGGCCAAAATAAGCCTGAGATGGCGACTAAAGTAATGATGAGAAAAGAAACTATCCAACGTTTTTCGATTTTCATAAATAACAATTTTTATAACTACCCCTAAATTTACATAGGCAAAGTTATAAATAATTACGAATTATGAATTACAAATTACAAAATTGAGGGGGTGTAAATTAATTTTTGTGTAAATTTTAATGAAATTGAATTGTTTTTGAGGATTTGGAAAATAACCACTTTGTTTTTGAGAAAAGCATAAGTTAGGTTATAAAACAAAAGCCACAAACCCCTTTTGTTGCATTCATAGAGCAGTCGTCAGTTCGAGTTCGCCTGCAAGGCGAGTATCGAGAACCGTTGTTAAGTGTAAGGGTTCTCGATACATTTTGTTTCGCCACTTTGAGTCGCTAGATTAATCGGGATTATCCGGAAGCGCAACAAAACACTCGAACTGACGACCTTTTGATAGGCTACATTTATTGCAAAGCTAAAAACACTCGAACTGACGGTTCTTACTTTTTCAGTGTGGCTTTTTGTAATTCTTTTAAATCACTTGATTTGAAATTGGTGGCTGAGCCGGTATAGGCTGAGTAAATGATTTCCCCGGTTTGGGAGTTGGTTACCGTTACAAATTTCTCGGTGGGTGTTTTGATGAATAGTAAGTAATAGAACGGCGTGGCGTTGGTTAGGATTTTATCGTTGAGTTCTGCTGTGGGCAAGACTTTATAGGCTTGGGTAAAGTCGTCGAAGATTTCTTTGTCGGTGTACTTTTTGCTTTCGTCGTCGGCGTTTTTGGGGAACTTAATCATCACATAATCGGGGATGAATAGTGTTGCCGAAGCCAGTTTTTGTAGCTCACCAGTGTTGGCGATTTCGGTTTTCGCGGCACACTCGGTTCCTTTTTCTAATAAAGTACAAAGCTGTTGTATATAATTGCTCAACACCCCGGTACCCCAGTTTTTGAAATGACCGGCCGCATCATAGTCCATTTTGTATAAAGCGCTTGGGTTGTTTTGGGCGAAGAAATCGGCGAAGAGTTCTACGGTAGCCACTACGATTTTATCTTGCTGATTGAAGTGCCGGCGTTTTTTGGGGTCGTAGGTGTATTTGCCGTTGGTGGTCCAAAGCTCTAAATAAATGCGGGTTTCGGTGGATGCCAAGGCGCTGTTGGAAGTCGTCATATTGGCCCCGATGGTTACGAAGCTATTGTTGGGTGCGATGTTTTTTTCTACCTCGGTGTATTTGATGCATTCGACTTTACCGAGTGTCCAAGCTTTTTTAATAGCCGCCACATACCCCGCTGCCGCAGGCGAAGCCGGATCTTTCATAGCGAAGTAAGTAGTGCCTTGTTTGATTTTGGTTACTTCGGCGGTATTGGTGAGGGTGATTTGGGAGAAGCTGAATAGAGGGAATAGGCTGACTAGGATGAAACTGAAAAATGAGTTTTTTGATTTCATAGGGTAAGGGATTGGTTTAGTGAGGTAAAGTTAGTAGAAAAGATAATATAGGTTGTGACAAAAATGAAATGAAAAATAAAATTGACACGCTTATTGTGTCAAAAAATAATTTGAAAACAAAATTGACACTGATTTGTGTGAAAAAGGAATTTGAAAACAAAATTCACACCGTACCGTGTGAAAAAGTAATTTGAAAAACGAATTCACACCGATTCGTGTGAAAAAATAGTTTTAAAACAAAATACACACAGCATATAAAGGATAATAGTATTAACTAAGGATGTAGGTCCCGTTTGCGGTGTAGGATTGACTGTTTTAGGGAAGAATTGGAACACAGATGACACGGATGGGACTGATTGTCAGGGATTTTTGGTGGGTTGGATAGTTTGGGGGATTGGATTGTAAATCCGCGTTAACGGATGAAGTAGGTATTTAATACTTGCTGTTGGTAAATTTAAGTTTTGTTACCAATTCTAATCCAATGGTTTTTTAAAGCTTCAAGAGAAGGGTTTATTTGACGAGTTTTAATTTCAATATTTTCTCCTTGTTCTAAATAATCAAGGAGCCACTTCTTATTTTCAAACTTATTTCTAATTAGAATTACTTTATAATTATTATCTAAAGTAAAAAAACCTTTTTCAAATGCTTTGTCGTGCATTAAGCAAAGACATAATCCATTATCGGTATTACCTCTTAAATCTTTATTGTCAGCCCATCTCGTAATATGCCCACTAATTAAAAATCCTTTGCCCTCAACATTACATCCTGGGTAACAACATTTATAATTAAAATTGCTTTTGACATTTTCTGAAAACTCTTGGTGACCTATTCTTTGTTCTAATTCTTTAACAACAACATCTGTTTTTGCTGTATTTTTTATTGTTTTCCTAACTTCTAATAATTCATCTGAAATTTTAGAAGCTAAAAAACTATCAAATTCAGAGAAATAAGCTCCATTCAAACATTGAAGCTTGTCTCTTTGTATGACATAAAATAATCTCTTTTTTTGAGCCTTTGATAGCTTTTTATTTTCTAAAAAATAATTTCTTAATTCTTGATTATAATTTGTGAAAAAGTCATTTAATGGAATAATTGGATTTAACTCTTCAAAATCAGAAAGATCTACTTTGTAAAATTCATCTGTATAACTCCAAATATGATTTTTACTTGAAGTGAATTTTGTCAAATAACCATCAGTAGCAGCAATTGAGTATCCAACAAAATATTTAATCCCATTATTTTCTTTAATATGGAATATTAAATCACCTTTAGTTACATCATTAACTAAGTTCCAAAAAGGCCAATTAGCACCATCAGCTTTTTTGGTTGGCGCCCAAACACTTTCTTTAAAGTTCCAACCTTTATCGAATATTGTGTTATTTGCACGGAGTTCTAACCAAATCATAAATTAAACTTATTAGGTTTTAACAATACTTATATGTTAAAATTAGCTGTAATTTTCAGTTTATCAGTTTCTTTAGTCCATTTATCACTGTCAAGGATATTAGTAAATGGGTTCTGAATCATGACTGGTATATAGTTTTTATCATTTATTGAATCTCTATTTACCAAATAAATCCAGTAATTCTCATGCTTATATTTAGCAACTTGAAATTCGTTTCTTGACCAGTAAAAATATGGTGTTTTCCCTTGATATGATTTTACCTCAATGAATCTATTATATTCTGTATCATAATGATTATTAAATGAAGCAATATCGTAGCCTTCATTAGCAACATATTCTGCAATCCAATTAACTTCTTTGTTGTTTAATCGCTTTTTTTCAAAGTTTAGCACATATAATTCAGCCTCTTCTCCATAGATTTGTTGTTGTTGCATTTGTTTTTCCAGTGCATCAACTCCTATTTTTCTTTTCCTTATTTCAGGTAAAACAGTTTTATCAAATAATTTTTTATATCTATTGTTTACGATATAAGTATTTAATTCTAAAGTTGGATGTCTTTGGATAATTTCAAAATCTAAGAGAAGCTGTTTAAAACTTGAGAATTTAAATCCAAATGCTGAATTACTTATTTGAAGAGACTTGTATATAATGTCATAATTGAGATGTTCGGAATTAAAAATATTAAATAATTCTTCATCATTTTTTAGAGTTAAAAAGAGAAATTCATTGAATTTATCAATCATTTGCTTATGGCTATTTAATGAGTCTAAAATTTTATCATTAACGCTAACAAAATCATTTTTTAAAATCAAAATTTCAATATGTAATGCTAAAGGAATACAACCATCGAAAATGGAACGATTATCAAACATTTTGTTATATGTCAGTTGACGTATATCATTAATTTTCCAATCAAAATTATTACTCTTTTTTATTGTATCAAGTAAGTAATAATAATATGATGGTGTTCCAAGATTATTATATTTTCTTAGATCTTTCAGCATAATTTTTTAGCAAGTCAACTATAATGTCGGTTTCATCGTTATTATCAATTCTAGAGAATAGAGGGATTTCATCATCTATAATTTTTTCCATTCGTTTGACTTTTTCATTAAGTCTATTATTAATTACCGTGTCAATAGAGTTCTTGGAGACTATGTAGTAGTAATTAGTAATTGTATTTTCGGGTAAGCCCACACGATGAATTCTATCTTTAGATTGAATGAAATTTGAAGCATTATAATCACGCTCAAGGTAGATTGCATTATGACACCCTTTGTGTAATGATATTGATTCAGCTACTGAAAATGGGTTGGCAATAATTACTGAAAAATCAAAATTTGTTGAGTCATTAAATAGTTTTATGGTTGTTTCTCTTTCTTCTTGAGGGATTTCTCCAATTAGAAGTTTACTTTTAATTTCATTCTTAATTAAAAATGACTGCAACTCTTTTGCGTTTTGTATAAAAATAGTCCAAATTATCACTTTACCATTTTTTGGAAATATTTCATTTTTAATGATTTTGAAGATTTCGGTAAATTTTACTGGAATTTCAAATTTTGAATAGTTGCATATTTTATTGAAGAACTCTGAGTCATCAATAAATTCATCACTTAATGTTAAAAATTGAATGTTTGGGTCGGCGTCCCATTCTTCATTTCCTTGTTCAAGTGAATTTTTTAGTGTTTTTGCTAAAAGTGATGGATTGGTTGAAGCTTGTCTGAGTCTTATTAATTTGGCTCTGTTAAGCACATCTTTAACACTTCCTGAAGGATTATTTCTTAAAGACGGAAGATATTCATCTTCTATAAAATTATAAATTTCTTGTTGATATGATTCCATATCAACATAAACTATCTTTTCATTTATTTTAGGAAGATTTAAATCTTTCTTTTTTATTCGAATAAAAAAAGGAGAAATGTTTTCTTTAAGTATATTTACTCTATCACTATCTGGTTCATTATTTAAAGTTAAATCTTGTAAATTTTGATAATGATACCCTAATATTTCTTTATATTTAAATGGATAGATAAACTTGTATAGATTGTAAATGTCCTCATATCCATTGGGTAAAGGAGTACCAGTTAAAATCACTCTTGCAGTTGCTTCTTTAGAAATTTCAGTAACACTTGAACCCCATATTCTATTAGGGTTTTTAATTCGATGGGCTTCATCAACCACTACCATTGTTTTATGCTTTTTCAAGAAATCAATAATTTCATTTTGAAACGAACTTACCCCGCCATGAAAAATTAATCCTACTTCAGCCGGATTGGATGAATAAAAGTATTCTAATTTTTCCTTTTTAGAAATGTTTATATCACCCGATAATCTTTGAGAATTAATTTTTTTTCCGAAGCACTCAGCATATTCATTTTCCCAAGGAGCAAATGAAGATATTGGACCTATGACAATTAATCTGTCGACGTGTTTTGGGTCATTTTTTGGTAAGCTTTTTAAATAAGCATAAGCACCGTAAACGATTGAAGTTTTGCCAGCACCAGGGACTGCAAAATTGCATGCGTTTTGAGAAAAAGCTAAATGAAAAGCAGATAGTAATTGAAGTGGATATAGCGTTCTTTTTAGTTCTTCTTGTAATATTTTCTGGAAATTATCAAATTCACTAACTAATTCAGGATGTTTTTTAAACTCAT
Organism: Flavobacterium sp. IMCC34852; assembly: GCF_030643905.1. Lineage (NCBI taxonomy): Bacteria > Pseudomonadati > Bacteroidota > Flavobacteriia > Flavobacteriales > Flavobacteriaceae > Flavobacterium > Flavobacterium rivulicola. The sequence continues at coordinate 699,709 of NZ_CP121446.1, forward strand.
CATTTCTTATAGAATATGCTTTCAGTGAAAAGTTTTCAAAATTTAATTCTTCTCTATGAAAATTCTGGATATCATCTTCTATGTTTCGAGAGTAATCAAATTCAAAATCATATTTTTGGAATAAATCTTGAATCTCTTGAAGAGTACTAATTTGATCTTCTAATCTGAAAGGAATTAAAATTGATTCTTCTTTATCAATATAACCTAACCTTTTTAAAGATATTAAAATTCTTTTATTATTGCGTATATCTTGTATTTCTCCAGAGATATTAAAATATTCTGAACCATTATTAGAAGTTATATCAATGCTTAATTTTATCACTATAGATTTTTATGAATTTGATATCCCAAACTTTGGATGGTTTTTGTTAATAATTTAGCTCCCTCTTTTTCTTGTTCAGGAATCTTCTCTGTGTCAATTTCTTCCAATAATTTTACAATGTGAGATAATAATCTTTTTGGAGATTTTTTTTGGAGAGTATTATTAACTAAGTCAGCCAACTTTTCTGTAAGTGCCAAAGAGTCTGGTTTTGAGAAATTTTTACTATTAATATTAATTGACTCTAGACTGTCAATTGCTTTGTTTAAAAGCTTAACCGGCTCATCTTGTGATTGTTTATTCCTTAATTTCTGATAATGAATATCAACATTCTCATCAATTAAGTCACCAATATTATTTTTAAGATTAGTGTCACGACTGTTTAAATGAGCTTCTAAATTATTAATATTAAAATCTATTTGTTCTTCTTTGAAGCTTGAAATTATCTTTTCATGGTTACTTAAGAAACTTGACCAAATTTCACGAGTACCAAAAAAATGATTTTGTTTTTGACCTTGAGCAAGATACCTAAATTTCTCATTTTTAAATTTCATTCGGATTAAATCAAAAGCAACCGACTTCAATTCATCTACATCGCTATTTTTATAACCATCAAATGCTTTTGCAGAAGTCTCACCATAAAATGTATTCAACCAATTTGTCAAACCTCTGAATTGCTCTTCTCTTTCATCTAATGCAGTATATATACCATTATAATCTTGATATTCTAAATACTCATCCATTAGATTCATGACTTGAAGACTATACTCAATGTCATTTGCACTATTTATGTTTTTATAATTTCCAATCCAATTATAAATTAAATCAATAGCTTTTTTGTCAACTCTAACTCCTTTTTTTTTGTCTCCTTCGTTAGGATAATTACTTTCACTTAATTGTTGGTATAGGCGTTGAATTTTTAAATAAATTTCAATTGGATTATAATCCAACTTTCTTTCCTCGCCTAATTGATACTTAGTTTCAAATTTTTCAATTTCAATAGGATTTCCGGCATATTCAACAGGAAGTATAACTGCTTTAAAATAATCAATTTCGTCAATCTTATTCAACAGCATAGCTCTTCTATTGCCATCAATAATGATTCCGTCCTTTGTTATAATTCCAACTTTTTCTTGTTTAAGTTTTTTTAAACTCTCAAGAGTCTCTTTATTTTTTGAAGGTTTTGAGTCCCATAATAATTTTTCTATTAATTCTTTACCTTCAGTAGATTCTGCATCAATTAATTGACGTTGGTTTTCATATGATTTTGTTCGACTTAAAATTCTACCATTATATTTATTATATACCAAGAATCTTAAAGGTATTTCATAAACATCCATTGGCTCTAATCTATCTTTCCAAGGAATTTCAATTTTTCCAATTGGCTTATCGGTTTTTTCGATATCTTGGATTTTTAATATTCTTGTCTCTCTATTCATAATCTAATTAGAATTTGCTGTTGAAGAAATTTTATTTATCGCATATAAAGCGAAAAGTTGCTTGGTAGGTATGATTTTTTTGCTTTCAAAAACAATAGTTCCGTTTTGGATAAACTGAGGCTCTTCGATATCAATTTTGTCAATGATTCGTTTTACTTCATCCACTAATTCAGTGGGTTCCAGAATTGTGTTATTTGATTTTTGAACTTCATACATTTCTTGAAGTTGAGTAGCATTGCCAATCTTTTCTGAAAAGCCATTATTAATAATTTTAATAAACAGTTTTCCCGATGGGTATTTAGAAATAATTGACTCTAAAGTTTTATAATATCCATCTTCTATGTGTTGTATAGGGAAGCCTTTACCGGTTCCATATTGTATGGAAGTTAGCCATTTTCCAGTTGCCTTTCCGCCTTTTTCAATATCATAGTTTGATAGTGTAACGGTTAGATTTCCCTCTTTAATAGGGTGTCTTCTAAATCGGGACCCTTTATTTTTAATAGGAGGATTGTTAAATGTTTTTAAAGAATAATTATTTAGGTTTAGTACCCCTTTTAAATTTGGTTCTGTTGCTACTTGTAATTCATCTTCATGTTTTATTTTTAATTCATCAAGTACTATCTTGGCAAAAGCTCTACTCACAGAACAACAAACAGCGTTTCCAACTAACCTCCATTTATTATTTTCGCCTCCTATAAATTGATAAGTTATTGGGAATCCCATGATGATAGCAGCTTCTCTAACGGTTGGAAGTCTGAATTCTCCATCGCCTTTTCTTTTTACTTCTGATTTATAGATTATGGACTCTCTTGAATTGGCAATCTTAGTAGCTGTAATTGTTCGGCTGGGTTTGTTTTCGTTTTCTGGGAATGACATTTTACCCATGAATGGGTGGTTTGTTTTCCAATATTTAGAAAATTTCCATTCAATTTCATAAACGCCTGTATCATAAAAATGGTCTGTAATTTTATCTTTCTCTATTTCAATTTTATATTGAATATCTTTAATTTTAGCAGTACTCTTTTTTTCAAAAGGAGAAGGAAAATTTCCTTTTATTAAGCTAATGGAATTATAAAGAGGCAAACTTAATTGAGATTCTTTTTGTTGATGCGTTGGCTTAGGAATAACAAGTTTTTTCTTTTTTATTATTTCACCAGAGATAACTCTTTTTCTGGATTGTATTGAACCATAATCTGCTGAATTGATTATTGTAGTGTTGTCATATAAATCAATAGCTACATTATTAGCTCCAATTTTGTGTTTTTTCGCCCATTCCTCTAACCCTAAATCTTTGAAAGTGTATGTTGTTTGTAAATATCTTTTTGAATTGACCACATTTTCCATAAACCAAGCTTTCAATGTAGAATTTGGCTGATGTTTTTTCACTGCAACTACTCTTAAAAAAGTTTCTGTTAAATCTACCCCTAGAGATTTGTCTGCCGTTCCTGATTTATTAGAACTTGAAAAACTTACACAAGGAGGGCTGCCAATAATAACATCTGTATTAGGAAGGTTATCAATTTCTTCAATAGAGGTTTTAAAATCTAAGATATTTTTTACCTCACATTCTAGATTGAAATTATGATTGAATGTATCAACAGCGGGTTTCCAATAGTCGTAACCATATTTGATTTCAAAGCCCATTTGTCTGAAACCTTCAGAAAATCCGCCTGCACCGCAAAAGAAATCGATTACTGTTAAGTTGTCTGATTTATTGTTCAAGGTAATTAAAATTTGATTTTCAACAAATATAAATTATTAATCAATAGGTAAGAGATCACATCTGAATTTAAAAATAGTAAAAATCAAATTTAAAAAAGAAATTTGGGACTGTTTTACGGATTTACGTAAAAATAATTCTCCAAAGCCCTTCTAAACAATTCCGTATCCAATTTCAAAAGTTCTTCTTTCACATTCCATCCCTCAATGTATTCCTCATCTTCTTTACAGATTTCTTGACCGTTTAGTTTTCGAGTTAAGATATCGCTAAGTAGGACGTCATCGCAGCTGTCATAAAGTGGATAATGTTTTTCGATGAAGTCCCAATATTCAAATCCTGAGTTGTTTTTTTGTTCTTGCATAGCTTTGTTTTTGATTACTAATTTAAGAAAATGAGGTGATTTATAAGTCTACAATTATTAGCACAAGTAGTATAATTTATGAACAATGGTTTTGCCTATAGGAATGACAACGCGAAGGCTTCTCGATAAATTTCATATCGTTCGCGAACGATTAGAAACACTCGAAGTGACGGCTGCCCTTCGACTGCGCTCAGGGTGACAAAATGTGCAAAACAAAAAACCCCAACGGCTCCGTCAGGGTTTCTATATTATTAAAATTATCTCTTACCAAATCTTCACACGCTTTTCAGGCGCTAAGTACAACGAATCGGTTGGTTTAATATTAAACGCTTCGTAGAACTCCGGAATGTTGCGCACGGTTCCGTTGACTCTGAATAAGGCTGGTGAGTGTGGGTCGGAGGCAATTTGACTGCGCAAGGCTTCGGCACGGGATTTTTCTAACCATACTTGTCCCCAACCCAGGAATACGCGTTGCATGCCGGTGAAGCCATCCATTACCGGTGCTTCTTTGCCGTTTAAACTGGCTTTGTAGGCTTTGATGGAAATGCTTAATCCGCCTAGGTCGCCTATGTTTTCCCCTAAGGTAAAGGCACCGTTGACATTCAAATCAGGGAAGGCTTTGAAGCTGCTGTATTGGTCAACCAAAGCGGCCGTTTTCTTTTTGAAAGCGGCTAAATCTTGTGGTGTCCACCAGTTTTTCATCACGCCTTTGCCGTCAAAAGCACTGCCTTGGTCGTCAAAACCGTGGCCTATTTCGTGACCGATTACCGCTCCGATGCCGCCATAGTTTACGGCATCATCGGCATTCAAGTCAAAGAAAGGCGGTTTTAAAATCGCGGCCGGGAATACAATCTCGTTTAACGAAGGGTTGTAGTACGCGTTTACCGTTTGCGGGTTCATTCCCCATTCGGAACGGTCTACCGGTTTGCCCAGTTTGGCCAATTGTCGGTTGTATTCAAATTCGGCGGCACGTACACCGTTACCGTAGAAATCGTTTTTGGCTATTTTAAGGGCTGAGTAGTCTCTCCATTTGTCAGGGTAGCCAATTTTAATCATAAAATTGTCCACTTTTTTCAAGGCTTCTTTCTTCGTCGCTTCACTCATCCAATCTAAGGTTTTGATGCTTTCGGCATAGGCTTTCAAGAGGTTTTTTACCATACCGGTCATGCGCTCTTTGGCTTCTGGCGAAAAGTGTTTTTTGACATACACTTTCCCCACGATTTCTCCTAAACCTCCGTTTACCGTTTCGACAGCGCGTTTCCAATCTTCCTGTTGTTTCTCGGTACCGTATAAGGTTTTGCCGTAAAATTCAAAGTTTTGATTGTCTAAAGCGGTGGTCAAACTTCCGGCTGATTTGTTAATCACACCCCATTTTAAATAGGTTTTCCAAGTGTCAATTGGGGTGCTTTTGATGATGTTGTTCAGGCTTTTGGTGTATTCTACCTGAGTCACTACTAGTTTTTTCTCTTGGTCAACCCCCGCATTTTTTAACATGGCATTCCAGTTGAAATCGGGCATTAGGGTTTTTAAATCTTTTACGGCGTAAGCATTGTACAATTTTACAATGTCGCGCGTGTCTTCTTTTTTCATGTGGTTAGAAGCCAAAGTGGTTTCCAAAGCCATGATGGTGGCAGCACTTTGAGCCCCATTAGGCAGGTTGGCCAATTGGAACATCTTTTCAATGTGTGCTACATATTTTTTGCGGATGTCGGTCATCTTGGCATCGGTAGCCAAATAGTATTCTCTTTCCGGCATACCTAAACCACCTTGCCAAGTGATTAAAGTGTATTTTGTAGGATCTTTAAAGTCGGTATAGACCGAAACATTAAACGGAATAGCCACGCCTTTTCGGTTGGCTTTTCCGAAATAGGCGGCCAAGTCATCGTAAGAAGCAATGGCATCGATAGCGTTTAATTCCGGTTGGATAGGCGCTACGCCTTTGGCATCACGACCTTTTCGGTCCATAAACGAAGCGTAGTAGTCACCTATTTTTTGTTCGTCGGAACCTTCGGCATTACTGCCTTTGGCGGCTTCTTCGATGATGGCTTTGACGTCTTTTTGCGATTGGTCGTACAGCATATCAAAAGCCCCATAAGAGGCTTTGTCTGCCGGAATCTTGGCGGTTTTCATCCAAGCGCCGTTGACATAAGCGGCAAAGTTATCGCCGGGTTTTACCAGCGTATCCATATTTTTTTTAGTGATACCCGAAGTGAGTTCTTTTTGGCTACAAGCTGTTAGTAAGACAGAAGCCAGTAGCAAAGTGATTTTTGCATTCCTCATAATTTTAGTTTGATGATTAGGACGCTAAAGTAATTAAAAATATTAGGTTATGGTGTTAAAAGCTGTAGTTGAGGTTGAGGAAAATATTTCTTCCCATGCGTGGGATTTTGTTCCAATCGGCATAGGTGGTGTAGAAGGCATCCAGCAGGTTTTCAATCCCCAACTTGGTATATAGCAGACTTCCCGGCAATACAAATTTATAACCGAAATTAGCGTTGAGTAAAGCAAAATCGGGTGTTTTGGTTTCTCCATAGGCTGAGCCAAATCGGGTTTGAGTCGCATGGCCCACGCCTTCTAAATTGGCATTGAAACGGTTTTGGGTAAAAGTCAAAGCGGTTCGGTAACTCAACGGGTTGATGAGTGGTAAATTATCGTGGTTGCTGTCTTTTCCCAAACTGTACAACAAGTTTATATTCCATTTCCAGTGTTGGTTTAGGGTCCATTCCGAATTAAAATCGACATTAAAAATCGTCGCATAATTCAAAGCTGTGTACAATTTCACCCCATTGGCTCCAATGGTCATTGGTACTAATGATTCCACAGGGGTGCCAATGATATAATTGTTGATGTGGAAATAAGAGGCTGTGATTTTGGCCTTGATTTGTTCTTTTTTGTACCCAATGAATGCATTGCTTTCCCAAGATTTTTCATTTTTTAAATTCGGGTTGCCCACATAGTCAAAACGGTCGGAGCTGTTGAACAGATAGAAACCATATCCTTCAGACACTGATGGTGCTCTTTCGCCATAACCTAACCCCAAGCCGTATTCCCAACCGTTTTTGGTGAAGTTGTAATTGGCCGCCAGACTTTTTAGGAAACGCGATTTTTGGGCTTGCATTTCGGGGTAAAAAATCTGCAGACTTTGCAGGCCGAAATCACTCGCCACCTTATTGGTATGATTGCCGAAGGACACCGACATTTTCAACCCCGAATGGCAATTGAATACCCAATGGTCTTCTACAAACCAACCGGTGTAGAAAGTGCGGACATCGGGCCAAGTGTACATGAACATGCTGTTTTCATCCGGATTGTTCGGATACATGGTCATTTCAGCTACGGATTGGTTGTAAAACGAATTCAGATTCGCCAAAAAATGGTGGTTGTTTTTCACGCCGCTGATTTTAGAATACAGTCCGAAAGTTTTGCTCCAACCCGGCATGTCCATGTGAATCGGAACCGATGGACGAGTCGTGTCATCCATACGGTGGGTGATGGTGTTGAAATAGATTTTGGTTTCCCAGTCTTTTAGCCAAGGCGATTTTGGGAGCACTACATATTTGACTGAAGTGATTAAGGCTTTCGCCAAAGACACGTCCATAGGCAAAGCCGGATAACCCACATCAGTAGCTTTATCGTAAATCACGGAAGCTTCGAGGAGTTTATTTTGGCTGAATTTAAAACCCGAAGTGGCGGAGAAATTGAGTTTTCGGAATTGGGAATAAAGGATTTCTTTGTCATTTCCGGCGGCATAATTATCGGCTTCGCGAAACATCACATCGGTATCAATGTAATAAGTGCTGTCTGCATAATTGATTGACGAACCAATTATTTTTTGGCGGTTGTTGGATTCAAAACCGGTGTTGAGACCAAAGCTCCAAAGAGGTTGGCCGAATTTGCTTTGCGTGCGTTTCAAATCAATCGCGCCGCCAATGGTGGACCCAAAGCAACTGCCTTGTTGGCCTGAATTGACTGTGGCTTCCGAAAGATTAGACACTTCGATATAGGAAGTAATCGGGTCCATTTTATCGGTACAAGCACCAAAGATGCGCATACCGTCGATGGTGATTAAGGTTCTTTCGGTCGCCATGCTGTTGAGTATGGGTTCCCATGCGTAAGCGCCACGTTTGACCAAATCGACTTTGCTTCCTTTGTCGAGAAACTCATCGATGGAAGCTAGAGATTTGGTTAGTTTTTCGTGGATTTGTGTTTTTTTGCCAATGACAATGACTTCTTTTAAATCTTTGGGCACCAAAGAATCTTTTACTTCTTGGGCATACGAAAAGAAGCTACTGAACAATAGCAACAGGATTGTATTTTTCATCACAGTCAGATTTAAAAAGGTCTCACCAGTCTTAAAGCAAGACCTTTTTGAAGTGGATTTAGAATTCGAGTTCGAAGAAAATGCTGCTTTCCAACACGGTGTCGGTAATGGCTTCGCCTTTTAAAACAGTGGCTTCGGCATTCAACAATTGTAGGTTGATTTTCCAATAACCGGTCATGGTTAGGGATAGTTTTCCTTCGTATAAGCCGCCGTTTGCTTTTTGCGTAGCATCAACATTATTGGGAGAACTGTGGTTGCCCATGCTTGGCATTCTCGGGTCGATTTTTACGGTGTAACCGTCAACCACCGGAAAGTTCATCATGTCTTGCATTTTCCAAACGCCCAAAACGATATCGTTAATCGCTACTTTTGGGTGATGCGGTTCGGCGTAAGCTACGATGTATTTGGCACCATCGGTACCGGTAAAAGTATTCACTCTTCTTTTGGCTGAAGCGGGAACATCAATCACAGAAGTGGCGGAATAGGCTGTTCCGTTGAGGGTATAATCGACTTTTAAATCCCAATATTCGGTTGCATTTTGAGCCATTTGGAAGACAATGTACCCTTCGTATAAAGTTCCGTTAGGGGTTGCTTTTTCCACAGTTGATTTTGGACAAGAATGGTTCATCATCGCCATGTGCATGATGGGTGTCCAAGTCACTTCTGCATTGGTAACATACTCATCGGTAATGTTGTCTTTGATTCGGATGGAGATTTCGTTATAACCTTGTTCCAAACTTCCGATGGGCGAATACAATTCGATGGTATGCGTGTCGTTAGTAATTTCTTTGAATTTAGTAAGATTGGCTAATTCATCTGTGGTAGTATTGTTGTCGTCAGAAGAACAAGAAATAAGGGTTGAGGCCAATAAAAATAAGGCAAGCGTATATTTTAATAAGGTTTTCATTTTTGTACATTTTAGATCATAAGGATTTCATTGGAACAGTTTCCAATAGATTTTGGACATGCATCGTCCGGTCAACCTGGATGAGATTGATTAAAGTTTAGTGTTTAAGAAGAAAAGGTAGGCGGATGGAAAACGGCACCACTGTTTAAGTGAAAGTATAGATTGGTATAGTGGTTGCCAATAACATTTTTATGTTGAAAATAAGATTGTTCGGGAAGCATTGGTTTTATTTCCTGAAAGAACAAGACTTCAGTTTCTTGGAGTTGTATTTTTTTGTTGGGAGAAATGGGTTTTTCCTGTTCGGAAGCTTTGGCGAGTTCTTTCATTAACTGACACTTTCCGTTACACTGTAATTCGGGTTTGGCTTTGTTTTCACAAAGTACTTTTGAAATGTAATCATAATTAATGATGTAATCTGCCACCGGAAGTATCGGTTTGAGGAACATTACAATTGCGACTATGATTACTAACTTTTTCACGAGACAAATTTAGGACGGAAAAAACACCTTTTTATATGACTATGGTCATATTTTTTGTAATTTTATTCGAATTAAATTTGTAACCATTCGTTGGGAGGGCTTGTAAAATAAGCGTTTTCGACTTAAAACACTCAAAATCAAAATGCAAATAGACTTAGATTTACTCTTTACTTGGGGCGCTATAGCTAAGGAATATAAAAAAGGCGAAATGATTTTTTGTGAGGATGAAATGGCTAATTTTTATTTCCAAATTATTGAAGGCAGTGTTCGAATGTACAATTCCAATGACGAAGGCAAAGAGTTTACCCAAGGGTACTTTTTGGCGGGGCAGAGTTTTGGGGAACCGCCTTTATTTATAAATGAAATGTATCCTTCTACCGCAGTGGCTTTTCAGGACAGCGTGGTGGTTAAATTGTCAAAGGAAAAGTTTTTGAAAATTTTGGATGAATATCCGTCGATTCAGAAACAGTTTTTAAACTTGATGTCACGGCGCATTCATTCGAAGTCGATGACGTCCAAAGACATCATCAACCAAAAGCCTGAGTTTAGGATATTGGCTTTTTTGAATGCCAACAAGAAAGGTAAAGATTCGGCTGAAAAAGAGCAAGTGCCTTTTACGCGTCAGGAGATTGCCAATTTCACCGGTTTGAGAGTGGAGACGGTTATCCGGGCTTTGTCTAAAATGGCGAAAGCTAAGAAAGTCGACATTATCAATCATAAAATATATTACTAATGACCTTTAATGCCAAGTTCTGGTTGAAATTTTCCCTACTCAATTTGTTGATTGTAGCATTATTAGGGCTTTTGATGCGGTATAAAATAGGTTTTGAATTTCCTTTTTTGAACCAAAAGAACTTACAGCATTCCCATTCTCATTTTGCATTTGCCGGTTGGATCAGCCATACGTTGATGGTGTTGATGGTGGGGTTTTTGGAGAAGAAAGGGAAAAGGGAAAAGGGAAAAGGGATAAGGTGGACAAATTATAATAAGATTCTATTGGCCAATTTAATTTGTGCCTATGGGATGTTGGTTTTCTTTATTGTTCAGGGTTATGGCGCTTTTTCGATAGCATTTTCTACCGCTTCGATAGTGGTATCTTATGTTTTTGGATACCGGTATTGGAAAGATTTGAAGCTGGTTGACGCTACTTCGTTTTCGATTCCTTGGTTTAAAGGCGCGATTTTTTTCAATGTGATTTCTTCTTTGGGCACTTTTGCTTTGGCGTATATGATGGCGACCCAAAACCTCCATCAAAATGAATATTTGGCATCTATTTATTACTATTTGCATTTTCAATATAACGGTTGGTTTTTCTTTGCCTGTATGGGATTGTTGGTGTATTTTCTCGATTTAAAAGCCACCGATTCGCCTTTGTATACCAAAGTGTTTTGGCTGTTTTTTATCGCTTGTATTCCGGCATATTTTTTATCGACGCTGTGGTTGGATTTGCCGTTGTGGATTTATATTCTAACCGTAATGGCTGCTTTCCTTCAAGTGTTTGCCTGGTTTCTGTTTTTGCTCAGGGTTATCAAAACTAAAAAAACCGTTTTTGAAAACTATCCGTTCTTTCTGCGTTACATTATCGTGTTTGTGGCTTTGGCTTTTAGTGTGAAATTGTTGTTGCAATTGGGTTCGACTGTCCCGGCGCTCAGTCAGTTGGCTTTTGGTTTCCGACCTATAGTGATAGCCTATTTGCACTTGGTGTTATTGGCAGTTATCAGTTTGTTTTTGTTGTTTTACATTTACATCAATCATTTCTTCTTTATCCGTAAATCCATTAAATTCGGAATTACCCTTTTTTCTGTGGGTGTTTTTTTAAACGAGTTGGTATTGGCTGTTCAAGGCGTTGCTTCGTTTAGTTATACCTTAATTCCTTGGGTCAACGAATCGCTTTTTGTGATTTCAGCCTTGATGGTTTCGGGGATTGCTATCACTGCTTTTTATTCGATAAAAAAAGTTGAAATTCCCGCAGTTTTATGAGTTCAATCATAAAATAACTGTTTCATAGTTAGGTACTTTGTGTGTATAAACCAAGTATTTATTATTATGAAAAATTCCATTAAAATTTTGCTCTTAGCTTGCTTTTTTGCTGCTGTAGGTTGCAAACAAAGCAGTGAAACCCCAACAGAATCTACCGAAAGCGCACCGGCCCAAAATGTGGGACAAGAAGGTGTAAAAGATGAAACGTCTAATCCTAATATCGTTCAGGTGGCTTCGGGAAGTAAAGACCACACAACCTTAGTAGCGGCTGTTAAAGCGGCCGAATTGGTTACTTCTTTAAGTAATGCCGGACCATTTACCGTTTTTGCACCAACCAATGCTGCTTTTGATAAATTACCGGCCGGAACGGTTGACGGTTTGTTAAAACCCGAGAAAAAAGCCGATTTGCAAAACGTTTTAGGCTACCACACTTATGTAGGCACTTTGAAAGTTGAATACATGCAAGACGGACAGGAGTTTGACATGGTGTATGGCGGTAAAGTGAAAATTACCAAGCAAGGCGAAAAAACCTTTGTCAACGGTTCTGAAATAGTCGCTTCTATCGAAACCTCCAACGGGATTATTCACGTGATTGGAGACGTCTTACTTCCAAAATAGGATAATTATTAATTCAAATCTTGTTTTTCTTTTTTGAAAGGGAAAAGGCGTGAAAGTTGTCATTCACGCCTTTTTTGTGATTAAAATCATAAGCAATCGCTTTTTGTTTGCTTCTCTTTGCACTACCAATTCAATGTCTTTCGGCTATGACTCCACCGAGAAAATACCTATTCTTAATACTGCTGTTGCTGGCTTTGTTTTCAAGTTACAATTACATTATTTATACCGATACCTCGGCTTATGGTGCGGTTCGATTGTCGGGAAAAGCAGTTCAGGGCGAGAAACTTTGGCTGGATAACAATTGCCATTCCTGTCACCAAATTTACGGCTTGGGCGGTTATCTCGGTCCCGATTTGACCAATGTCTATTCCTTTAGAAAGCGGGATGATAAGTTTTTGAAATCAATGTTCAACAGTGGTATCAAAGCCATGCCGCAATTTGATTTTAATGAAACAGAAAAAGAAGAATTGCTGCAATTTTTAATCGAAATAGACCAAACGGGACAGTATCCGAATACCAAAGCTCAAATTGAAGCTGACGGTTGGGTCAAAATTGAAAACCAAAATAAAACGCATGAATAATACCCGTTATCCTTTTTACTTTATTGCTGCCGGATTGCTTTCTTTGCTGTTGGGTTTGCTGTGCGGATTGCTCGCCGGTTTCCAATATGTCATTCCCGAATTTATCAAAGAAACGCTACCGTTCAACGCACTTCGACCATTGCATACTTTGTTTGTGGTTTCATGGGTTTTGCTCACGGCCATTGGAGGTGCTTATTATTATTTGGGCCAAAATAATCCCGCAAAAGCACTCAATCAAAAGCTGATCAAGAGTCACTTTTGGTTGTTTATCCTTACCGGATTCGGCATTGCAGTATCTTATTTGTTTCAAAATTTTGCCGGAAAAGAATACCTCGAATTCCCAAGCTATTTCTATTTCCCGATTGTGTTGGGCTGGATTTTATTCGGTATTACCTACTTCAAAAATTTAGCGGTTTCTTTCAAGAGTTGGCCGGTTTACTACTGGATGTGGGCAACAGGCATCGTCTTGATGGTTTACCATTTCACCGAAGCCCATTTGTGGTTGCTGCCTTATTTTAAAGAACATTTTGTGCAAAATGTGGCCCTGCAATGGAAAGCCGGCGGTTCGTATGTAGGTTCTTGGAATATGCTGGTTTATGGTACGGCAATCTATATTATGGCTAAAATAGGGAATGATGACCGCTATGCTAAATCAGGGAAGGCGTTTTTCTTTTACTTTTTAGGATTGACCAACTTGATGTTTGGCTGGGCGCATCACGTTTATATTGTTCCTACAGCGCCATGGATTCGCTATCTCGCTTACGGCATCAGCATGACCGAATGGATTATATTGTTTTCAATTGTTTACGACTGGAAAAAAAATTTGGGGAAGGAAACAAAAACGGCATTTCCTTTGGCATATCAATTCATGCTTTTGGCTGATTTCTGGGTGTTTTTAAACATTATTTTAGCCCTTGTGATTTCTATACCGGCCATTAATTTATTCACGCATGGCACGCATATTACAGTGGCGCATTCGATGGGAACCACCATTGGAATTAACACTTTGATATTGCTGTCTTCGGTCACTTATATTTTGGAATCAAATAAGGGTTTGGGTGCCGTAAGAAGAATTCAAATCGGGATTCGCTTTTTCCATATTTCGTTTTTACTTTTCTGGATTAGTTTATTGTTGATGGGGGTTAAAAAAGCGTATTGGACCCATTTTAATCAAGTACTTTCCTTTGCCCAATTTCAAGAAGGAATGCATTGGTTTTATGTGCTTTTTGTGCTTTTCGGTTTGGGAATTTTGGCAGGATTGTATCTGATTGTCTTTGAACTGCTGAAAAATATTAAAAAACAACTCGTTTCATTGCCGAGATGACATATATCATACTTTATCCGGAATGATTTTGCAAAATTCGCCCCTTATTTAAAACGTTACCACATGACTACTACGAAAAACATCCATACTTTCCACATACCCGTAATGGGTTTGGCTTATACCATTGACAGCCCGATTCGCGTAGCACAATACGGAATTTCCTCTGTAATCTCCATCACCGATGATGAACTGATAGAAAAGATGCGTGCTTTTTACAGTAAAAAATTTAGCTTGCCTTACCAGGAAATTACTCAAAAATGCCATGACTATCGGGCGGAACGCATCAAGCACTATTTGAACATGGTGGATAAAATCGTCAAAGATAAGTTTGAAAGTTTTAAAAACGAGTTGGCGGAAAACAAAACCGCTTTGGAAAACTACATTGCCTTATTGCCCAATAAATCCGAATTGAAAAAGGGACTGCAAAAGTTCATCGATGAAGGGTTGTTGATAAAAGAATCGGTGAAGAATTACTTGGCCGAACACTTTTCGCCCGGTGAGATAGATGTGAATATCATGACCAAAGTGGATAAGGATAATTTTGATAAAAACGAGCAATTGCCGGTTGAATTTAACGATGCTCATGCTTCTTTGCGCGGTTTTGCCGAGAGCGATTTGAACTCTTCAGTGGTTCTTTCGGCGGGCATGAATCCGAGATTGTACAGCTATTTTGAGCAGTTTCCGGTGTTTTATCCTGATGCTCACGGACAATTACCAAAGAAAATAATATTGAAAGTAAGCGACTTTCGTTCGGCGATGATTCAAGGGAATTTCTTGGCCAAAAAAGGGCTTTGGGTTTCGGAATACCGTATTGAATCCGGCTTGAATTGCGGCGGACATGCGTTTGCTACCGATGGTTTTTTAATGGGACCGATTATGGAAGAATTCAAAACCAAGAAAGACCAATTAATCCAATCCGCTCATGAGTTGATGGTGAAGGCTTTGGCCGCTAAAAACCTTCCTGTTCCGGCGCAGCCCTTCGACTTAAAAATTACAGCCCAAGGCGGAGTTGGAACGGCTGAAGAGCACGAGTTTTTGTTGACTCATTTTGAAATGAATGCTGTAGGCTGGGGTTCGCCTTTTTTATTGGTTCCCGAAGCGACATCGGTAGATGAAGAAACCAGAACGCTTTTGGCGAAAGCCCAAGAAAAAGATTTTTACCTGAGTGACATCTCGCCGCTGGGAGTTCCGTTTAATTCCGTAAAAGGGATGAGTAATGATCTTTGGAAACAAAAACGCATTGACGAAAACAAAGCCGGAAGTTCATGCCCGAAAAAACTATTAGCACTAAGCAAAGAATACGATCCGCAAGGCATTTGTACTGCTTCTAAAAAATACCAGGATATTAAATTGGCTGAATTAGAAGCGCAAAAAGACCGATTAACTGAATTAGAAATTGAGAAAAAACAGCACAAGATATTTGAAAAATCGTGTCTGTGCGTCGGTTTGGCCAATGCTTCTTACATGGAAAACAATCTCGAAGTCAAAGGACAACAGCAAGGTGTGGTGATTTGTCCCGGACCGAATTTGGCGTATTTTGACCGCGTCGTTTCTTTGGCCGATATGGTGAAACACATTTACGGCAACGCCAATGTAATGCCTGATTTGAAGCGACCGAATATGTTTGTCAATGAGTTGAAAATGTATGTTGATTATTTGAAAAATGAATTGGACCAGTTTACCGATGATTTTACGACAGCACAACTTAAAAAATGGAATGCTTTTAAAAGCAATTTGCTTTCGGGAATTGAGTATTACTCGGATTTGTTTGTCAACACCGATTTTTTCAGCAAGGAAAAAACGGTTATTGAGCAACAGTTACAGTTTTACAAGTCAGAAGTCAACGGGATTACTTTGCCTGTTTTGGAAGCCGTATGATTTACCGAAGCACAATTTTCACAGCCGTGTTGACCGGCAAATGGTTCTCTAAACGGGTGTGTGAATTGGGCAATTTTCCGATGGTTTCTACATTGTTTTTGAAATGTTGGATGTAATAGGTTCCGGTATATTCATTGAATTTTAGGTAATCAATCATGTCTTTGACTTCCTCTTTGGCCAGCAGTTCAGAATGGTAAGTGGTGCGAATTTCAAAAGGAATATTCGTTTTGAAGAGCAACTGTACGGATTGCTCAAATTGGTCATACAAATCCGTTTGGGTAATTGACAGGAAAGATTCTCGGGTAGATTTAAAATCCAGCGCTACATAATCTAGCAACTTTTGTTCTATGAGCGATTGTAAAACGTCGGGTTTAGAACCGTTGGTGTCTACTTTTACTAAAAATCCCATGGCTTTTACCAAGCGTATTTGTTCTATAATGTCTTTGTGAATTAAGCATTCACCACCGCTAAAGACTACCGCATCCAGCAAACCTCTTCGGGTTTCCAAAAAAGAGATCATTTCGGAAAAGGTAAATTTGCCTTTCCCGAAAACAATCTCAGGATTATAGCAATACAAACACCGCATATTGCATCCGGCATACCACAGGATACAAGCAGATTTGTCCGGATAGTCCAATAGGGTAAACGGGGTTATATTGCTGACTGATTTAACCATTTGGACATTCTTTAAAATGGAGCCGCTGCTTGTGTTCGCCTTTTTTTCCGATGTTAAAGCTTTCCACCGGTCGATGGTACCCCATTACTCTGGTGTATACGAGGCATTTTGTTCTGGATTGTTGGTGTTGTTCCAACAGTTCATTGGTCTTGGTTTTCATAGGTGTTTTGGTTTAGTTTTTCTAATAAGGCATCGTCACATTTCGGACAGTACTCGTGTTCGCCGTTGAGGTAACCGTGAACCGGACAAACACTAAAGACAGGTGTTACAGTGATATAGGGCAATTTGAATTTGGACAAGACGGTTTTGACAAAGTTTTTACAGGCAACAGGTGTGCTGATTCTTTCATTCATGTACAAATGCAGTACGGTTCCGCCGGTGTATTTACATTGCAATTCGTCTTGCATTAAGAGTGCTTCAAACGGGTCTTGGGTAAAATCAACCGGGATTTGCGAGCTGTTGGTGTAATAAATGTTCTCTTCCATGCCGGCTTGCAGAATGTTCGGGTAACGCTTTTTGTCTTCTTTAGCAAAGCGATAGGTCGTGCCTTCGGCCGGAGTGGCTTCGAGGTTGTAGAGATTTCCGGTGGCTTCCTGAAATTCTTTCATGCGGTTGCGGATGTATTCCAAAATTTCGATAGAAAATTCATGTCCGAAACGCGTCGTAATGTCTTCCTTGTCTTCAGTAAAATTGCGCACCATTTCATTCATACCATTAACTCCAATGGTCGAAAAGTGATTTCTGAAATGCGGTAAATATCTTTTGGTATAAGGATACAAACCGCGGTCATACATCTCTTGGATGAACTTTCGCTTCTTCTCTAAAGTTGATTTTGACAGTTCCATCAATCGGTCTAGTTGATGGAACAACTCTTCTTTATTGCCTTCGTAAAGATGGCCCAAACGCGCCATGTTGATGGTGACCACGCCAATGCTTCCGGTCATTTCTGCGCTGCCGAATAAACCGTTGCCGCGTTTTAACAATTCTCTTAAATCGAGTTGCAAACGGCAACACATGCTGCGCACAGCATTGGGTTTGTAAGCATTAGGGTTTTCGATTTTATTCCCGTTTTCATCTAAAAGATATTGGCTTCCGATAAAATTCTGGAAATATGACGAGCCAATCTTAGCGGTGTTTTCAAACAGCAATTCGGTGTTTTCGCCATCCCAATCAAAATCTTCGGTGATGTTTACAGTCGGAATTGGGAAGGTAAACGGTTGCCCATTGGCATCACCTTCAGTCATCACGGTATAATAGGCTTTGTTGATGAGGTTCATTTCGGGTTGGAAGTGTTCGTAGCGCATTTCAATCAAGGAATCTACGCCACGTTCTTTGGCGCGTGCCAAAATGTTTTCATCGGATATGGTTCCAAATAAATGGTGGTCATTCTTGGTCGGAATTTGTTCCTTTAAATCGGAAGGCACTACCCAGTCTAAGGTAATGTTGGTAAAAGGCGATTGTCCCCAACGCGCCGGTACATTTAAGTTGTAAACAAAACTGCGAACTGCTTTGAGCACCTCGTCAAAAGACAAATTGTCTTTGAAAACATACGGCGCCAAATAGGTGTCAAACGAACTAAACGCTTGAGCACCGGCCCATTCGCTTTGCAATATCCCGAGGAAGTTGGCCATTTGTCCCAAAGCTTCTCGGAAATGCGATGGTGCTTTGCTTTCCACACGCCCACGAACGCCGTTGAAACCGTCATTGAGCAACACCCTTAAACTCCAACCCGCACAATAGCCGGTTAGACAATCTAAATCGTGGATATGAATATCGCCGTTGCGGTGGGCGTAACCTTCTTCCTTAGAATAGACTTTATCCAACCAATAATTGGCAATGATTTTTCCGGCCACATTGTTGACTAAACCCGCATTGGAATAAGAAGTATTGGCATTGGCATTGATGCGCCAATCGGTTTGGGAAATGTATTCTTCGATGGTTTGGGTGCTGTCTACATAAGTCGTGTCGTCATTTAACCCTTGAATGTGTTCGCGTTGTAGCTTTCGCGTATGCCTATACAACATAAACGAACGCATGACCGTGAAATATTGGTTTTCAAAAAGCGTTTGCTCAATGATGTCCTGAATTTCTTCGACCGCCCAAGTATCTTTAGCAGCAATCGCAGCGCTTACTTTTTCAAAAACACGCTCATCAAACGGAAGCGAAACGCTGGTAAAGCTCTTGACTATCGCATCCTTTATCTTAAAAGGTTCAAAAGGTTTATAATCTCCGTTTCTTTTGATGACATATTTTTCCATGATGAGCGTGGTTTTTAGGTTAGCATTGATTATAAAAGGTTGAATTTGGCTTCCATGGCTTTCGCTTTTGGAAACACGATATTGTTTTCCAAGTGGATGTGTTTGTGTAAGTCCTGTTCGAATTCTTTCAGCATTGCAAAGGTGACTTTGTAAGTTTCACAAGCATCTGCCGGCGGATTGTAATCATTAGTCAACTGTGCAATTTTGCGGAAGCGTTCTCCTTCATTTTCGTGTTCGTCCTGCATCATGGCAATCGGATTGTCTACGGTTCCGAAATGCGGTTGTTCGATGTTGGTGTTATCTCTCAGCGCGTAGTACATTTTTTTGACGAATGGAAACAGTATTAATTCTTCTTTTTTCATGTGTTGGGCCAATTCGCCGGCACAAATTTTAAAATGAAGCGCAATTTCAAACAGTTCCGGATGTCTTTGTCCGTGTACTTTACAAAGTTTGTCGAGGTAAAACAATAAGGCTATCGATTTTTCTTCCACATAACGGTGGTGCGTTTTTTCGATATAGTCAATCAGTAAATCGGTTGGCCAAGATTTGAAATCAATGCTACTGTCTGATTTCGATTCTAAGACAGCAATTAATTCGTCTTCTATCGCGTTACTGTCCAATCCTTTTTTTTCGCAAACTTCCTCTAATGTTCGGTTTCCTTTGCAGCAAAAATCTATACCATATTTTGAAAAAACGGCAGCGGTTCTGAAATCACCTGCCACCAATTCTCCGACAGTTATTTGTTCTAATGCATTCATAATAGTTATGTTTTTAAATTAAATTTTAAATATTAATGTTTCTCAAAATTAAGCCCATAAGTGGGTACAGATATATGATTAAAGTCATAGAAAATTGACTTTTTCAGTCCTTATTTTGTGGTCACTTAAATAAAACGCATGGAAAGTTTAAAAGAGAAGATTCTCCAACTGAAAAAAGAGAAAAATGCCGTGATTTTGGCCCATTATTACCAGCAACCAGAAATACAGGAAATTGCCGATTATGTGGGCGACAGTTTAGGATTGTCGCAGGAAGCCAAAAAAGTGAATGCTGATATTATTGTTTTTGCCGGAGTGCATTTTATGGCCGAAACCGCCAAACTACTCAATCCCAAGAAAAAGGTTTTGTTGCCCGATTTGGAAGCCGGTTGTTCTTTGGCCGAATCTTGTCCGCCGGATATTTTTAAAAAATTCATTGACGCGCATCCCCATCATATCGTGATTACTTATGTGAATTGTTCAGCCGAAATCAAAGCCTTGAGTCACATTGTTTGTACGTCATCCAATGCAGAAAAAATAGTAAACTCTGTTCCCGAAAACATTCCGATAATCTTTGCGCCTGATAAAAATTTAGGAAATTATATCAATCAAAAAACAGGAAGAAAAATGCTCCTTTGGGACGGTAGTTGTGTAGTTCACGAGGCTTTTTCTTTGGAGAAATTAATTGCATTATACAAAGAACATCCCGACGCCGGCATCATTGCACATCCTGAATCTGAGAACCACATTTTGGAAACCGCGAGTTATATCGGTTCTACTTCCGGGATGATTGACTATGTAAAACGAAGTCCGAAAACCAAATTTATCGTAGCTACCGAAGCCGGAATTTTATACAAAATGCAAGAAGCCGTACCCGATAAAATTCTGATTCCCGCACCGGCTCTGGAAGACAACACTTGTGCCTGCAGCGAATGTGCCTATATGAAACTCAATACGCTGCGCAAAGTTTACGATTGTTTGCTCCATGAATCTCCTGAAATAAAAGTACCGAAAAAGATTGCCGACAAAGCGATTATTCCAATACAACGAATGCTTGAATTATCGAAATGATGAATAGGCAAACCTATTATTTAATCTTAGGTTCGGGTATAGCCGGATTGACCGTCGCCATCAAATTGGCACAGCAGTTCCCTGACCGAAAAGTGTTGGTGGTCACCAAATCTAACGAAGACGAATCGAATACCAAATACGCCCAAGGCGGTATAGCTGTTGTGATGGATGGCGTGACGGATGATTTTGAAAAACACATTAACGATACTTTACTTTGTGGTGATGGTTTGTGCGTCCGAGAGGTGGTGGAAATGGTAATCAAAGAAGGACCAAAGCGCTTAGCGGAACTCATCCAATGGGGAACGCATTTTGATACGGCTGCTGACGGAACACTTGATTTGGGTAAAGAAGGCGGACATTCCAACAATCGGGTGGTGCATTTTAAAGACCAAACCGGACGCGAAATTGAACGCGCTATTTTGACCAAAGCCCATCAGCAACCCAATATTGAAATCCTCGACTTCCATTTTGCCATTGATTTGATTACAGAAAACAATATTTGTCACGGCGTTTTTGTTTTGGATGAAAAAAGCAACGAAATCATAACGATACATTCGCGTTTCACCATTTTAGCCACCGGTGGCATCGGTCAGGTTTACCAACAAACCACCAATCCGAAAATTGCGACCGGCGATGGTATTGCGATGGCTATTCGGGCGAAGGCCAAAATCAGTGACATGGAATTTATCCAATTTCATCCGACGGCTTTGTATGCGCCACATTCGGCTTCTACTTTTTTAATTTCTGAGGCAGTTCGTGGTTTTGGCGCGTATTTAAAAACCAAGAACGGCCATCGGTTTATGTTGGATTATGATGTTAGAGGCGAATTGGCCTCGCGCGATATTGTCTCGAGAAGTATTGAAACCGAGTTGAAGAATTCGGGTGATGATTGTGTTTATTTAGATTGTACGCATTTGGATATAATCGAATTCCAAAAGCATTTCCCCACCATTTATCAGAATTGCGCGTTGGAAGGCATTGATATCGCCCAAAATTGGATTCCGGTGATTCCGACCCAACATTATTTGTGCGGTGGCATTGCGGTGGATTTAAACGGGGTAACTTCGATAAACCGATTATTGGCTTGCGGCGAGTGTTCCCGAACCGGTTTGCATGGCGCGAACCGATTGGCGTCGAATTCGTTGTTGGAAGCGTTGGTTTATGCGCATCAGATTTTTAAATTTTTAAGCCAAACGGATTCGGAAATCAAATCGGTAAAATATGATTTCAAGCGGAAAGGCAATCCAATTGCTGCCGAATGGGTATCGACTTTAAAAGAAAAATTACAATCCATCATGCAGCAAAATGCCGGGATTGTTCGGAATGACACCGATTTGAAAAACACTTTAAAGCAATTGCAAGTTTGGAAAAATGATTGCCGAGAAATGGAACGGGAATATGCAGTTACCAAAGCCTTTTTGGAACTGAAAAACAGTATAGAAGTCAGTATTCCGATAGTGGCTTATTCACTCAAGCGAACCCAAAACAAAGGAAGTTTTTATAAAGAAGGGAAAACTATAAACCTCCAATTCTGACCCAACTGCCCAAAACCAGCATCGCTACACCAATAAGGGTAATCGTTATAATTTGAAAAGCAACCGGGCGTAAATTTTCCGATTTGACTTTGGGGAAGACGAAGAGCTGGGCATTAATGGCCATTCCGACGGAGATAAAAAGCAATATTAGTTTGATTGACACAATTTTTTCTATGCCATTGGAAAACGAAAACCATTGGGTAAATGTCACATCATAATGGTACGCCATCAAGATTCCGGTTATGAGCAAAGTCAGTAAAGACGGCAAACCTACCGGTTCGAATTTGTCTTTGAAATTAATTAGAATCGAAGCGTCTTTCTTTTGCAACGCTTCAGGCAAATAGCGAATGGATAAAAAGAGATGACCGCCCACCCAAACGGTCGCGGCCAATAAATGGAATATTAAGATAATTTGGTGTGTCATTGGCTCAAGGTTTTATACATCATAGCGGCTGAAATGTTCAGTGCGCGGTTTTTGATTTCTTCCGCTTTTGGACCTTCGAAAAGTTTGTCCACCGTTTCAGTGAAGAGTTTGTTCCAATGGCCAAAGTGCGTCGGATTCATCGGGCTTTTCTCGTGCAATTCTTTGTGTCTTGCCATGGGATTGCCTTCATAATTTCCGGTAAAGAAAAGAATGTTTTCCCAAAAATTATACATTTTAGGCAAATGAGTTTCCCAATTCACTTGAGCAATTTCGGTAAACAAATAGCCAATAACCTCGTCGGTTTTTACTTTGTCGTAAAAAGTATTGACCAGTTTTTCGATGTCTTTTCTATTTCTGATATCGGTTTTCATGTTACAAATCTTTTTGGTTGAATTTTTTAAGCGAAATAAAAAACGGAACCATAGCCCACAAACAAAGCAATAAGAAAGACACGATCAAACCGATAGAAGTTCCGAAAAAGTCTTTGAAAATAGCGCCGGTGTAACCCATCATTGCCGATACATCCAAGTGCATCAAAATTTGAATTCGGGCCAAGTCAATCGGACTCAAAGCGGTGATGCCTACCATCGCATTTTCGATAGGATAATCGGCCAATTGGAACAACAAAAACAACACGATGCCGTCAAAAAGCAAGGCAAAAAACAGCCAGGTCATAATCGCAATCCCGATGCCTTTCGCTTTGTCGCGGGTGAGTATCGAACTCAAAAACGCCAAAGCCACAAAGATGACCGAGATCAAACAACCAATGGCAATCATCATGAATCCTACACTGTCGGGCGCATTGACCAACAACGGAATTCCGGCTCCGACAACAAAAGCCAACACCATGGAAAGGGACAAACCCAGAAACAAACTCGTCCAAATTTTTCGGCGTTTGATGGGTTGGCTCAATAGCAATTCGATAAACTCGGAACTGTTGTACAAGTAAATGGTGGAAAACAAAATGGAAACCAACGGCACCGTGAATAAAATGACATTGAGTATGGTCAATAAACCTTTGGCAGCATTGTCTTCCAGGGCAAAAGAACTCCACGACAGTGCGGCCAAAATCACGGTGTAAGCCAAGACGATTTTGTTTTTGAGGATGTCGAGTAAGATGATTTTAATGATGCGGTTCATGGCGGTTGTTTTTTAAGATTTTGGCAATCGCTTTCGAGATTTTAGCCTCTTGGGTGGATGCCTTTAAGTCTTCTATTTTTTGGTGGAAATGGACTCTTCCTTCCTGCATAAAAATGATTTCGGTAATCAAATCGTCCAGTTCGCTAAGCAGGTGCGACGTGATGAGAATCAATTTTCCTTTTTCTTTTTCGCGGATGATTTTTTCTTTCAGAATTTCGGAAGCCAATGGGTCTAAACCGGCTGTGGGTTCGTCTAAAATCAACACTTCAGGATTGAATAAGAATGCCAACACTGCGCTAACTTTTTGTGTCGTTCCGCCCGAAAGCGTGCGCATTTGTTTGTCGAACATTTTTTCCAATTCAAAAGCATGGATCAAATCTTCGTCCAATGCGGTGTTGCTGTTTCGTACTTTTTTAATCATCTCGATAATCTGACCGATAGTCATATTGTCGGGGTAACGTCCGATTTGCGGCATGTAGCCGATATTGTTTCGGTACAAATATTCACCGAGGATTGATTTTCCGTTGACGGTTATCGAACCGCTATCGGGTAAGACCATTCCTAAAATGGATTTGATTAAGGTTGTTTTTCCGCAACCATTCGGGCCGATGAGCGCAATGCATTGGCCTTTTTGAAACGAAAGGTTGATGTCTTGGAGCACGGCTAACTTGCCGAACTTTTTAGTAATATTTTGTATGTCAATCATAATGGCAGCGACTTCATTAGGGGCGTATTGTCTATAAAATTGTCAGGCGTAATACTGGGTAATACTTTTTCTGATTTGTCTAAAAGCGTAATCATAAAACTTCGGAACAAAATCATGGCCGACGGATTGTTTTCGGTCAAAACGGCAAACAAACTCAGCGGATGATAAGGCACATCGCCAATACCGTCTTTGTTTAAATCATAGCCTTCATATTTGTCCCAATAATTGCTGTTGAAGGTATTGAGCACTAAACTTCCATTGGTACTGATGTCAAAAGTGTTTCCAACGTAATTGTTGTTGACGATTTCATTTTCCATGCAACTGGCTTGGATTTTCATGCCCCAGCCGTTGGCTTCAAAGACGTTTTTCTCGACTTTAATTCGGGAGGTGCCTTCCATATAAATGCCGGAAGTGTTTCGGGCAAAACGGTTGTTGAAAATATAACTGTCGGCAATCTCTTTGAGCAATAAGCCATAAGCCGAATCGCCCCAGTTTTCCTCAAAATAATTATTGAACATTTTTACGTTTTTGGTAAACATTACTGCAACACCGGCGCCGTTTCCTTTGAAAACATTGGTGATATAAGAATCGTCATTGGAAAACATAAAATGCAAACCGTAGCGGATATTGTGGTTGGAAATGTTTCTCCAAATCACCGATTGGGTTACAAATTCGAAGTAAATCCCGTCGCGATGGCCCGAGATTCGGTTGCCAATGATTTGCAGTTGCTCACTTTTCCAGCAATGAATGCCGTTTCCGATGAGTTGTTCCTGCTTGCCGTAGGCTTTAATCGAATTGTTTTTGACCAAGCTGTTTTTACAGTTTTGCAGGTAAATGCCAAAGAAGTTATTGTCGAGGATATTGTTTTCAATGCTGACAAAACTTCGGTCATACACTTTGATTCCGCAAGGATCATCCAAAGCGGCGTGGCCTGAGTTGATGATTTTGAACCCTTTTACCACCACGCTGTCGGCAGCAATAGAAAGCACTTCGGCTTTGTTTTGACCGTCGAGTATTGGATACTGTTTGCCCAAAAAGGCAATTTTTTTATCGATGATAATATTCCCTTCTTTATAAATTCCTTTGGTAACGATAATAGTATCGCCATCGGTTGCCATCGCCAAAGCTTGTTTGATGGTTTTGACCGGATAGGATTTACCCACAGTAATGGTTTTGGCATTACTAATCAGGCAAAAAAAGAAGAGTATATAAACTAGATTTTTCATTTGTAAGCATTGTAAACTTCGGACCAAGTTGTGGGTTGGGCTTCAAGTTTTTGGCCAAATTCGGCTTGTTCTTTAGCAGAACTGAAGGCCGCCAAATTACCTCTCATAGGCGAATTGATTTTACCGCCTTTGATAAAATGAGCCGTTTCGGCCGGAATTAGCGTGTTGTCTTTCAGATAGTCATTGACAAAGAATGATTGGTAAGGCACCACAGTATTCGATTTGGCAAATTGTACCATGCAGGCCAAGTCATCAAACTTGTAATAGCGTCCTTTTTTGGTGATTAATTCGGCTCCGAATTGGCCATTGGCAATCGTCATCTTGCAGAAATCGCAGGAATCTGTATTGATTTTGATGGGTTTTGGCTCATTGGAACCACATGAAATTAGGGTTAGCAATGCGATGCAAGTAAGGGCGATCGTTCTCATGACTAATTGTTTTTGTTAAACTTATATTCTTTTAGGACGATTAAAAATAATAAAATACCGGCAGCGGTTAGCATCCAACCTCCGGTATCCGGAATGGAATAGGCGCCAAAGTTTAGCAATTGTTTGTAACCAATAAGTGGTGGTTGATAAGCCATTCCCGGTACTCTGATGGCGGCATTAGGGTCGAGGTTGTGTCCGTATTCATAATTCCAACGGTAGAAATCTACTGCAGCTAAGGCGATAAAAACCACATAAGTGATTAGGAAAGCCAGCACTGCTTTTCTTTTGGCCACAAAAACTAATAAGATGGCGATTAGGGCAAAAGTGCCAAAGACATAAGGCAAAACTTTGAACTCAAAAAAGTTTTCGGTGTGCAATGTGGCCATACCGATGTAGTGATTTAATCCGTTGATGATTTCCACGTCACCGCCTATTTTATTGGCATGTAATCTAAGTACGAGTCCTTCGGGGTACTGAGGTGCTTCGAGTTGGATTTGCCACATTGGGACAAATAACGCACCGAAAAATAAGAGTCCTGTGATGACCAGCAATACTTTTGACAAACTTGAAATTTTTATATTTTTCATTTTGTAGGAGAAAAAAAGGGAACAAATAAAATCTGTTCCCTTTGGTTAATTTTATTTGGTGGCCTTCGGCAAGTTGGTTCCCACGCTCCAAGAGAGCGGAACACTGCTTCCGGCCGGTGATACTCTGACATAGCCTTGCATTTCTTGGTGTAGCGCACTACAGAAATCGGTACAATACATTGGCCAGATACCGGTTTTTTTCGGAACCCATTTTAAGGTTGCGGTTTCACCAGGCATGATTAACAACTCTCCGTTGTCGGCGCCTTTGATGGCAAATCCGTGTGGTACATCCCAGTCTTGTTCTAAGTTGGTTACGTGGAAATATACTTCATCACCTACTTTAATTCCTTCAATATTGTCCGGAGCAAAGTGAGAACGGATAGAAGTCATGTAAACATCTACGCGGTTTCCTTTGCGAGTGACTTTGGCTTCTTTTTCCCCTTTGGCCACAAATGGGTGGTTGTTGTCGGCAATTTTATAGAATTTCAACTGACCGTTGTTTCGGATTAAATCGGCCGGTGCGGCTTGGGCGTAGTGTGGCTCACCAATGGTTGGGAAGTCAAGTACTAATTCCATTTTATCTCCGCTGATATCAAATATTTGGGCAGATTGTGCTAACTCAGGACCGGTTGGTAAATAGCGGTCTTTTGTGATTTTGTTGTAAGCGATTAAGTATTTACCGAATGGTTTTTTACTGTCACCGCCGGGAATACACAAGTGACCTACAGAATAATATGTTGGTACTCTATCCAATACTTTCAAAGATTTGATATCCCATTTTACTACTTCAGAAGATACGAAGAAAGTGGTATAAGCATTTCCTCTACCGTCGAACTCGGTGTGTAATGGTCCTAAGCCCGGTTTTTGAACTTCACCGTGTAAAGCAGCTTCGTATTTAACTACATTGATTCCGCCGTAGTCACCTTCAAATTTTTTGTTTTTGATAGCACCCATTAATTTGTCAAAACTAAATACCGGAATCAAAGCAGCCAATTTACCTGAACCTACGATGTATTCTCCTGTTGGATCCACGTCACAACCGTGAGGTGATTTCGGGCAAGGAATCATATAACAAATGTCTTTTAAAGCAGCAGCATCTAAGACCAATACTTCGTTTTTGATTTCAGAAGTAGCAGTATGTGTTTTCTCATTCCATTTGTTGTGAGCGTATTTAACTGTTTGTTTTTTACCTTTTCCGGCTTTGATGTATTCTTCGGCTTTTTTCCAGTTTACGGCCATGATAAAATCTTTGTCGCGTTGAGAAGCATTTACTTCCAACAACGTATTGGCTTGTTCGGTGTTGTAGCAGGAGAAGAAGAACCAACCGTGTGATTTTCCTTTTCCGGCGTGAGAAAGGTCGAAGTTAACACCCGGCGTTACAATTTGGAACGCTAAGTCCATTTCCCCTTCTTTCCCCACTTTTACAAAACTGATGTGGCCTTTGAAGTTTTCTTTATAAGTATTGATAGCTACATCTCCGTTAGCATAATCGGCTGGTACACTAAAACGTGTTCCTGCTACTACATATTCGGTGTTTTCGGTAATGAACGGAGAAGAGTGATTTCCGCCACTGTTAGGCAGCTCGATTATTTCCGCAGTTTTGAAAGTTTTCAAATCGATACGAGCGATACGCGGCGTGTTATTGGCATTACCAAAAACCCAACGACCATCTACTTCACCATTGGTTTGTGACATTTCGGTATGGTGTAAATCATCCCAAGGCACAAACCCATTGGAGGTATTTAACATGGGTTTGGTTTCCTCACTGTATCCCCAACCTTTTTCAGGGTCAACGGAGAACACCGGAATTACTCTGAACAATCTTCCACTTGGAAGACCGTAAACGCTCAGTTGTCCACTGAAACCACCAGACACGAAGTTATAAAACTCATCATATTTTCCCGGAGCAACATAGGCTTTTTGAGCGGCGTCACCACTCACGGCATCTCCGGAGTTTTTTGGCTTACAAGAAGTGAACAAAGCACTCCCAAGAGCAATCGCAAAAATTGCTTTAACAAACTTATTTTTCATTATAATTGATTTTAAATAAGATTGGTCAGCACTTTCGCGGGTTAACCAATCTCTGGTTTTGGTTTATTTTACACCGTCGTTTTTACGCATATATTCCAAGATGTGTCTGGCATCGTCGTCGCTAAGACCTTGATTTGGCATACGAACCAAACAAATCTCTAATTGCGCTTGAACTTCAGGATCTTTGTCAATCATTGGGTCAGGATTAGTGATGAAGTTCATAATCCATTCCGGTTTTCTTCTTTCGGTTACGCCTTTCCATCCCGGTCCGACTAATTTTTCATCGGTCATTTTGTGGCAAGAGGTACATTTTACTCCGGAAACTTCTTCGCCTTTAGTTGCCATGGCTTGGTCTAAAGCAGCGCCTAGTTCTACAGTTGTAAATTTACCTTCACCTCTTTTTGGGTCATAAGAAGATGGGTCAGTAGCCGTTGTTTCTGTTGCACTTGGGTCAGCCGCAGGATTATACTCTTCGGTTTCTTTTTCCTTTTTACCACAAGCGATTAACAGAGAAAAAGCAAGAGCAGTTAAAAATAATTTTTTCATGATTGGATGTATTAAAATTTCTTAAACAAATTTCGACATTAAACGATTGTTAATTTTATGATTAGAATCATAGTTGGGGAGAAACTTTTTCCGACAACTTCGATTTATAAAATTAAGATTTCAAGAAAAAAAGGCGTTATACAATTATGGAAGATGTTTTTGTAATTCTTAGGTTTTTTCCTTATTGAAGCTAAGATTATGGAAAAACACCGGGCAACAGAAAATCTGCAGCAAGGCATTTTAACAAGCTTGTAAAGATGTGAGCAAAGGTTAGACACGATTAATACGCATAGAGGAGAAATAAAATTGCTATCAAAAAAATGTTCTAATAAATACTATCTTTACTATTCAATTTACCATCATGCCTAACCAAGATATTAAGATTCTCCATATCGACAGCAATCATCCTTTATTGTGGGAACAATTGGAGCAAGCCGGTTTTCAGAATGAAGCCGATTTTTCTTCTTCTAAAACTGAAATAGAAGCCAAAATTCATAACTATCACGGTGTGGTTATTCGCAGTCGGTTTAAAATTGACAAAGATTTTTTAGACAAAGCCACGAATCTGAAATTCATTGCCAGAGTTGGTGCCGGATTGGAAAGCATTGATTGTGAGTATGCTGAGACCAAAGGCATTCATCTTATCGCTGCTCCTGAAGGGAATCGGAATGCGGTTGGGGAACATGCTTTGGGCATGCTTTTATCTATAATGAACAAACTGAATCGCGCTGATAGATTAGTGCGTGAAGGCAAATGGATAAGAGAAGGCAATCGAGGGTATGAGTTAGAAGGCAAAACGGTGGGACTTATCGGTTATGGCAATATGGGAAAAGCATTTGCCAAAAAATTACGCGGATTTGATGTAACCGTTTTGTGTTATGATATTCTTCCTAATGTGGGCGATGCCAATGCGAAGCAAGTTTCCCTTACCGAATTACAAGCCCAAGCCGATGTGTTGAGTTTGCACATTCCGTGGACGCCCGAAACGGATAAAATGGTTACTACTGAATTTATCAATGCTTTTGCTAAGCCGTTTTGGTTTGTCAATACTTCCCGTGGGAAAAATGTAGTAACTGATGATTTGGTTGCTGCTTTGGAATCGGGTAAAATTCTTGGCGCCGGATTGGATGTTTTGGAATATGAAAAATTGTCTTTTGAAAATCTTTTTATCGATAGCGAAAAACCCAAAGCTTTTGAGTATTTACTCCAAGCAGAGAATGTTTTATTAACGCCACATATCGCCGGTTGGACGTTTGAAAGCCATGAAAAATTGGCACAGACTATCGTGGATAAAATTGTTCAATTACGAATTACAAATTGTTTTTGAATATGAACTAAACCCTTTTGATTATGAATAAAGTGAGTTATTATTTAGTGGTAATTGTGGGAATCCTAACTTTCCTTCAGTTTTTTCCTCATGCGTTTATGGGCATGCCCGCGGTTTTAGAACACATTAAAAAAGGAGAAATTCAGCCGGTTGCGGCACAAGGCATGCAGATGATTTGGCTGTATTCTTCGATTATGATGTTGCTGTCGAGTATTTGGTTGTTCTTTTTGGCTAAACCCATAAAAGAAGGCAAACATGTTGCGCGTTTGCAGGTATTGTATATGAGTATCGGATTATTGGCTTTCGGTTTGGGATGTAGTTATATTGCTCAAGACGTATTCAATCATTTGTTTTTCTTTACTATTGAAGGTATCTTGCTTTTGTTAGCGGTAACGGTATTTTATAAAAGGGAAGCACAACCATAATACTTTTTCACGAGGCTTTGTTTTTTATAAGAATTTTATATATTAGCCTATCTTAACAAAAACCAATAAAATAGTATTATGGATTCACAGAAAGTAGACTTGTTTATGATGATTAACGCCAAGTATTTTGAAAGTCATCATTTAAACGCTGTTAGAGAAAAATTATTAAGCCTTGACGAAAGTAAATGGGGATTGGTAGTTACACTTCAGTTTAAAGAGCCAAGCACTTCATTGATTGTATCGTTAATGGGTGGCCAATTAGGAATTGACCGCTTTATGATTGGAGATACCGGAATGGGAGTTGGAAAGCTATTAACCTGTGGTGGCTTTGGTGTTTGGGCTATTATTGATTGGTTTTTAATCATGGGCGCGACTCGTGAAAAGAACATGGAAACTTTCCAAAACACCTTCTATTAATAAATGACGCGAAAGAAGTTATATTCCTTGTTACTCATCGCTTGTTTAGCAGGGTTTATTTACCTTTTTTTAAATCATTTTTTTAACACCGGAACAAAGAACATCAGTTTATGTCCCATCAAAAATGTGACCGGTTATGCTTGTCCGTCTTGTGGCACTACTAGGGCTGTAACTTTGATTTCGGAAGGCAGAATAATCGACTCATTGAGGCTGAATCCTTTTGGAATAATTGTTGCGGTCATCATGACTGTTTTCCCGATTTGGGTTTTGACCGATATTGTTTTAAAAAAAGAAACCTTTTTTTTAGCTTACAAAAGAGCAGAAGCTATTATGAGAAAGCCATGGATTGCCATTGTTTTAATTCTGTTAGTGTTGCTCAATTGGATTTGGAACTTATATAAAAATCTATGATACAAGAAACCACTTTTGTCTACAAACCCGGTGAACACGAATGCGAAAAGTCATCCAATAGTTATTTGATGTCCTTGGTAGCCTTGATTGCCGGATTGCCTTTACCGATTATTAACTTGTTGGCCACTTTCTTTTTCTTTTTGGCCAATAGAAAAGGGACTTACTTTGTACGATGGCATTGTACACAAGCTTTGTTGTCACAGTTAGCTTTATTGGGAATTAACAGCGCCAGCTTTTGGTGGACGGTTTCCATTTTGTTCTCGGATGAAAAAGTGAGCAATGAATATTTCGCTTACATTTTTACGGTAATTATATTCAACGTATTTGAAATTTTTTCTACCATTTATGCCGCTGTACAAACCCGAAAAGGGAAACATGTACAGTTTTTATTTTTCGGTAATGTTACTAACTTAATCTGTAAACCATAATGATACAAAGAACCATTTTTCAGGGATTGATTATAGTAATGACCTTTGGCGCTGTCTGGTTTGGTTTTTCCCAATTGGATTTCATGAAATTTTTCAAAGTAGAGGCAAGAACCCATGAACTTGAAAATGAATTGGGCGAAATGATTTGGGATGAAATCTCCAGAACTGAAGACCTTGTCAGCAACGATACGCTTACCAAAACATTAGACAGTTTGATTAATCCGATTTGTAAAGCCAATGGCATAGAACGCGATTCTTTAAAAGTACATATCATAATTAAAGATGAAATTAATGCTTTTGCTTTGCCCAATAATCACTTGGTTGTTTACACCGGATTGATAGAAGATTGTAAAAGACAAGAAGCTTTGCAAGGTGTTTTGGGACACGAAATTGCCCATATCGAGAAAAATCACGTGATGAAAAAATTGTCCAAAGAGTTAGGATATAGTGTTTTAATTCAGGCGACCGGTAATGGTGGCGGCAGATTGGCGAGAGAGGTTTTACAATCGTTGACTTCTTCAGCCTACGACAGAACATTAGAGAAAGAAGCTGATATTACCAGTGTTGATTATTTGATAGCCGCCAAAATAGATCCAAAACCTATGGCCGATTTTATGTACCAAATGGCTCAGGACAGCAATATGAGTGATGCCATGTATTGGATTTCCGATCACCCGGAATCAGAAGAACGAGCCCAATATATTTTAGAGTATATCAAAGGCAAAAAACTAAAAAGTAAAGCCACACTTTCGGATAAAGACTGGAAAGCTTTTCAGGATAGAATTAAGGAAGAATAGACAAAAAAGGCAACTCATTGAGTTGCCTTTTTTGTCTATTTATAATTCTTTTCTTTTCGTTCGAGTTCGGCTTGGAATTCTTCCATCACCGGTTTTACCGTGCTTTCCGGTAAATCGGCGATTCTGATGTACATCAAACCATCGACAGCGTTATTAAATAACGGATCAACATTAAACGCTACTACGCGTGCATTTTGTTTGATGTATTTTTTGATTAAAACAGGAAGTCTCAAACTGCCCGGTTCTACTTCGTCTATAATTTTATCGAATTTATTTAAATCGGCTTCCGTTTCATTGAAAACGAAATCTTTATCGGCATCTTTTAGTTTTACTTTGAATTCTTTTTTCGGGTGAATGTATTGTGCCACATACGGATCGTAATAATGCGACTTCATAAATTCTATCATCAACGATTTAGAGAATTCTGTAAATTGGTTACTGATGCTCACGCCGCCAATCAAATATTTATGTTCCGGATAACGCAAAGTGGTATGCACAATGCCTTTCCAAAGCAAGAATAAAGGCATTGGTTTTTGTTGGTATTCATTCACAATAAACGCTCTTCCCATTTCTATGGATTGCGACATCATGCCATACAATTCGGGTTCAAAACGGAATAAATCCTGCAAATAAAAACCTTCTATACCGTATTTAGGAAAAATCTCCGCGCCCAATCCCATGCGGTAAGCACCGGCAATTTGTTGGTTTTCATCGTCCCAAAGAAACATATGATGGTAATAATTGTCGTATTGGTCTAAGTCGATAGACTCGTTGGTTCCTTCGCCAACGGCTCTAAAGGTAATTTCGCGCAAACGACCTATTTCGTGTAAAATATTCGGAATCTTATCGGCAGTCACCAAAAAGACAATGTAGTTTTTACTTTGCAACAAGCGGTAATCACCCTCTTTCAACACTTCTACTTCTTCTAAAATTTTGTCGTGGTTGGCCGGTTTTACAATTTGTTTCGGACTCTTAGGGGTTTTTAAATTCAAGTTGAGGTTCAGGTTTTGCGAACTCAATAATTTGGATTCTTCGTTGAAAGAATTGGCCAACATATAAGTCTTACGACGCAAAAACTCCGAGTATTCTTCTATGGTTTTGTGTTCGTTTTGTTCGGCTACTGAAATGGGTTTCCCGATACGCACTTTAATTACTCGGTCTTTTTGGGTCAACAATTCCGAAGGCAATTTCGCAGTGCGAAGCGTTGGGTTGATTTTTGATAAAAAGTAAAAAAAGCGACTATTTTTGGCGTGAAAATAAATCGGAACCACCGGGACTTGGGCTTTACGGATTACTTTAATGGCGCCTTCTTCCCAGGCTTTGTCTACTACCAATTGGCCGTCTTTATAAGTGGATACTTCTCCGGCGGGAAACATGCCCAAAGGTTTGCCGTCACTCAAATGGCGTAAAGTTTCTTTAATTCCGATCACACTCGATTTGGCATCTTTGTGATTCTCAAAAGGATTGACCGGCATGATGTATGGTTTCATCGGTTCGATGCGATGCAACAGGAAATTGGCGATGATTTTGAAATTCGGTTCTCTTTCGAGCATTAATTTCAATAATAAAATACCGTCAATCCCACCAAGCGGATGGTTGGAAATGGTAATATAAGCGCCATCTTTGGGTAATCGTTTTAAATCGTCTTCCGGAATTTCAAATTTAATTTGAAACTCATCCAAAATCGCATTCAGGAATTCTACTTCGCTCAAATGTTTGTTGCGGTCGTAGATTTTGTTTAAGGTTGAAATCTTTAAAGCTTTCATTAATAGCCAGCCGCAAAAAGTACCGAAAACCCCGTATTTATCAGCATTTATTGCTTTTGCAACTTCTTTAGCAGTAACTAAACCCATGTATACCGTTCGTTTTTGAGTAAGAAACAAAGATAGTAATTCTACTCAAATAGCCTTGAGAAAATGTGGAAAACACCGTTGAAACTTTAATTTTTTATTAAGGTTTTTGGGTTTCAAATGTTTGGGTTTTTACCTATTTTTGACCCAAGGCCATTCGGTCGAAGTAACGGAGTTAAAAACTAATGTAAAGCTTAATGCGAATTATCTCTTATAATGTAAATGGCATTCGTGCGGCCATATCCAAAGGGTTTTTGACTTGGTTGCAACAAGCCAACCCCGATGTTATTTGTCTCCAAGAAATCAAAGCGACCGAAGATCAAATCCCGTTATTAGACGTTGAACTCTCCGGCTATCCTTATCATTATTGGTTTCCGGCTACTAAGAAAGGCTACAGCGGAGTGGCTATTTTATCCAAAATAAAACCCAATAATGTGGTTTTCGGAACCGGAATTGACCATATGGATTTTGAAGGCAGAAATCTTCGCGTAGATTTTGATGATTTTTCAGTGATGAGTTTGTATTTGCCTTCAGGGACAAATATTGAACGATTGGACCACAAATTCATGTACATGGATGACTTCCAAAATTATATCAACGAATTAAAAAAAGAAATCCCGAATTTGATTATCTGTGGCGATTATAATATTTGTCACGAAGCGATTGATATTCACGATCCAATTAGAAACAAAACGGTCTCAGGATTTTTACCCGAAGAACGCGCCTGGTTGGATAAATTCATGAAAAGCGGTTTTATCGATACTTTCAGATTCTTTAACAAAGAACCGCATCATTACAGTTGGTGGAGTTATCGCGCCAATGCCAGAGCCAATAACAAAGGTTGGAGGATTGATTATTGTTTGGCCAGCGAACCGTTGAGAAACCGATTGAAAAGAGCCGTGATTTTGCCCGAAGCCAAGCATTCCGACCATTGTCCGGTTTTGGTGGAAATTGATTAAAACAATAAGCATGGAAACTATTTGTTCAAATTGTCAAACAGCGCATAATCATGAGACAAAATATTGTTTGGATTGCGGGCATTTGTTAGTGGTCAAGGAAGTGGAAAAGACAGAAGCGTTAGCCTTTGGGTATAAACCAAAGAAAAAAATGCATCCCCTACTATTGGTAATTTTTGTAGTTTGTTTTTGGGCTGCTTTTTTTGGAATATACACTTTACTAAAACCGTCATTAGATTCGCTAAAACCTTCAGTTGAAGATTTAAATCCGAAAATTGATGCAGAATTGGCCAATGTGGCAGAAAACATGAATAGAGGTTGTCCTTTTCAGGTAGATGAAATAACAGTGTTGGTAAATGTTAAGGCAATGCCCAACAAAACTATTCAGTACAACTACAAATTGAACGATATCACAAAAGCCGAAATCAATTTAGATACGGTAAAGAAATATATTTTTCCGAATCTTTTGAAAAATGCAAAGGAAAATCCGGATGCTCAATCCTTTCGAGATAAGGAAGTCACCATCAAGTATAATTACTCAGATAAAAATGGAGAACACGTAACCGAATATGTGGTGACTCCCGATATGTACAAATAAAATAAAACAAAATAACTTATGATAAAAAGAATAGTTTTAGGAGTAGTAGCATTGACTGTAATGTCTTCTTGTGTGTCTAAAAAAATCTACAATGATTTAGAGAATAAGTACACCGATTTAAAAAAAGAAAATCGTTCGTTGTCGGATGAAGTAGATGAATTGCACAAAGCGAATGCCGAGTTTGATTCGGTTAACAAATCATTAATGGCAGAATTGTCAAAACTCAAAGCTGACCGCGACAAACTCCAAGCCGATTGTACGGCAACGACCAATAATTTAAAGGCTCTACAAGAATCGTATGCGGCTTTGGAGAAAAATAGCAACGATGCTTTGGAAACCAATATGAACAAAAACCGTGAGTTATTGGCTCAGTTAGAAGCCAAAGAAAAAGCCATGGCTGCAGAACAAGATCGATTGAATAAATTGAGAGATGAATTGGCTTCGAGCACCAAAAGATTAAACGAATTGGAAAGCATGATTGCCGCCAAAGATGCAAGCATGAAACGATTAAAGGAAACGTTGTCAAAAGCGCTGAATGCCTTTGAAGGAAAAGGACTGACCGTAGAACAAAAAAATGGCAAAGTATACGTTTCCATGGAAAACAAATTGTTGTTTCAAACCGGAAGTTGGGCTGTAGGTTCAGAAGGTAGAAAAGCGGTAGTAGAAGTGGGGAAAGTATTGGCTCAGAATCCTGACATTACGGTTTTAATTGAAGGGCATACCGACAACGACAAAATTTACGGCGCTATTGGCGGCGGTGTAGAGAACAACTGGGATTTATCGACCAAAAGAGCCACAGCGATAGTGAATATTTTGGGAGAAAATGCCGGAATTCAAAAGAAAAATTTAACCGCAGCCGGTAGAGGAGAATACGCACCGCTAATGAGTAACGATACGCAAGAGGGCAAAGCCAAAAACCGCAGGATTGAAATTATTTTGACTCCGAAATTGGATGAGATTTCAAAGATGTTGAATGAGTTTTAAGAGATAGGTACTGAGGTTCTAAGTAACTAAGGTTCTAAGTTTTTGCTTAGAACCTTTTTTTGTAACAAACGATTCCAAAAAATGTGTTAATCGGTTAAAATTAACGGGTACAATATTTTACTTTTGCGCAGCGAAAAACAACACTAATGAACTACACTACTTTACCCAATACCGATATCAAAGTCAGCAAAGTCTGTTTGGGCACGATGACTTTTGGCGAACAAAATACTGAAAGCGATGCGCATGCCCAATTGGATTACGCGATTGAAAAAGGAATTAACTTTATAGACACTGCCGAAATGTACCCGATTGCGGCACGACAAGCTACTTTAGGTTCTACGGAAAAGTATATTGGGAGTTGGTTAAAGAAAACCGGAAACCGAGACAACTTGGTTATCGCTACTAAAATCGCAGGACCGAATCGCGGGATGGAATACATTCGCCAGCCTTTGAATTTCTCTAAGAAAAGCATACACGAAGCGGTAGAACTGAGTTTAAAAAATCTCCAAACCGATTATATCGATTTGTACCAAATGCATTGGCCGGAACGCGTGATGAACATGTTCGGACAACGTGGTGTTTCCAAAATTGATACTCAATGGCAAGATAATTTTTTTGAAGTCTTAAGCGTTTATGACGGTTTGATTAAAGAAGGGAAGCTAAGACACATTGGTGTTTCTAACGAAAATCCGTATGGCGTGATGAAGTTTTTAAACGAAAGCGAAAAGCATAATTTGCCCAGAATTGCCACGATTCAAAATCCGTATTCTTTATTGAATCGCTTGTTTGAAGTAGGTTTGTCGGAGATTTGTATGCGCGAAAATGTGGGTTTGATGGCTTATTCTCCACTGGCGTTTAGTTTTTTAACCGGGAAGCATTTGAACGGTCTGCAACCGGATTCTCGTTTGGGATTGTTTCCTCAGTTTACCCGATATGCCGGTGAAAATTGTTGGAAAGCCACCAAACTGTATCAAGAATTGGCGCAAGACAACGGATTGACTTTAACCCAAATGGCTTTAGCTTTTGTAAACCAACAAGATTTTGTGATGTCAACTATTATCGGTGCGACTAAAATGGAACAACTACAAGAAAACATTGCGGCCTTTGAAGTGCAATTATCGCCCGAAGTCATTGCCGAAATTAATAAAATCCAATCGGTATTTCCTGATCCGGCGCCTTAATAGTAAATGTTCAGAAGGATTTTCTTCTCCGCATTATCCAATATTTTTTCGAGTCTGTTGAAGAATTTTTCATTGACCATCGGACAGCCTAAACTATTGCAAATGGGTTCTGATTGTTGTTCGTAAGGCACTTTATCATAGTAATGCAAGACGATGAAACGCTCAAAAGCTTTGTCGTTGGTTTTGTCTAAACCATACAATTTATAGGCTTTTCCAAATTTGCCCACATAATGATGCCCGATAGCATATTTACCCAAAGAAGTCGTGTTTGAATTGGGAATATTGCTGAATTTCAATTGGTTTTCACTACCGGTTTCCGAACCCGAACCATGTGCCACTAAACCTTGGTCTTTAATTTTATGTTCTTTTAAATCGTAAACAAAAAAGCGATTTTCACCCGATTTTATTTTCATATCAATTAAAAAAACGAGGTCACTGTTGTATTCGCTGTTTTTTTTGATAAATGTTTTGAGACTTTCAGCCTGTTGTTGTAGTCTCCGGTTGATAGTATCTTCTGATGTCACCGCAATAGAGTGGGTTTTGAATGGTTTTTTGGAAATAAATTGATAACCGAAAAAGAAGACCGTTAGGGTAAAACAGCCCAACATTATTTTCTTCATACGCAAAATTATTTCACCGCTAATTTAGATTGAAATAATTTTCCGGTTTGGGTTTCTATGGTTACCGAATAAATGCCTCGGGCAACACCCGAAATATTTATAGTGTTAACTTCAGTTTCAGTGAGTTTTTGTGTGTGGATAGTTTTTCCGGTAAGATCGATAATCTTTAAAGAAGATAGTTCGACTGCAGAACTGTTTTTGAGGAAAAACTGATCGTTTGCCGGATTAGGATAAAGACTCAACCCGTTTTGGCTGAAATCATCAGTGGTTAGTGACGTATCGATTAATTTGAAAAGGCTGCCACCATTAAACACATACAATTCGCCGTCTTTGTCTTCTCCGAATGTGGTTATTACGCCTGTGGCATTGTAACCCCAAGTAATGTTACCTAAAGTATCAATCCATCCGATTTCTGCGGTGCAATAGTCGGCAAAAATGTACTTATTGGTAAAATTTGGGAAAGCAGTTCCGGTATAAAAATAACCACCGGTAATAGAACATCTTCCTGTTGAGCCATGGGTATAAACCGAAATGGGTGCCACGGTATTGGCATAAGTCGGACAACCGCCCGAATTGTCATAAGCCACGTTGCCTTCGTAGCATCGCCAACCAAAATTTAATCCCGTATTTGGCAATGGATTGGCTGTTTTATTTACTTCTTCTATGGCATTCTGACCTACATCAGCAATCCACAAATCGCCATTCAAACGGTTAAAAGAAAATTTCCATGGGTTTCGTAAACCAATCGCCCAAATCTCATCATTACCGGCAACACCCACATAAGGATTGGTTGGCGGAATACCGTAAGGCGAAGCTGAATCCACATCAATACGCAGCATTTTACCCAAATTATCATTGATATTTTGCGCACGGTTTCCGGGATCACCACCGCTGCCGCCATCACCCATACCTATGTATAAATAGCCATCCGGACCAAATTTGATAGAGCCGCCGTTGTGATTGCTGAAAGGTTGGGCAACCGTCAATAAAACTGTTCCGCTTGAAGCATCGGCTACATTCGGGTCTGAGGAAACTGTATAGCGGGCAATTACGGTAGCGCCATCACCGGCACGCGTATAATTGACATAGAAATAACCATTGGTAGCATAATTGGGGTGAAAGGCCAAGCCCAACAAACCTCTTTCGCCACCGGAGACTATAACAGTACTTAAATTTATGAAAGGCGTCGTATTAACTGTGCCATTGGCATTAACAATTCGGATTAAGCCGCCTTGTTGCACCACAAACAAACGGGCATCATTAGCCGGATGGGCTATTTCAACAGGAGAGGAAAATCCGGTAGCAAAACTTTGTAACCCGATGGTTTGTGCAAAAGCGGGAATAGTTAAAAGGCCAAAAATGAATGGTATTATTTTTTTCATAGCTAATAGGTTTTTGGTAAAGTTAAAAATAAAACCATTACAATCAAAGGGTTATAAAAAAACGCCATCGGTAAACATAGCGTTTTTTAAATGAGTAACATCAATTCAGTTGCTGCAAGGCCGTTTTAAATTCGGCCACTGATGTTTTTCGGAGGTCTAAACCAACACTTGCGTTTTTGTTAATTACTATTTCTTTGACGGCAAAATAAACTTCATTGTCAACACAACTAAAAGCCATCAACGTCGCTGTTCTGCCTAAGGGAATTCCGCCTAAAACCAGTTTGTTGTTTTTATCGATATGCCCCGACATAATCGAATTGATATCTTTGAAAACCAATCTGATTTCGGGTTTGTATTTCAGATTAACGTCGACAAATAAATCGGTTTTGTCTTTTATTTCGTAGAAACGATCGCAATTTATCCAGCCCAACTTTGTTGATTGCAGAATAGTGGTGTTTATGGCACTCACTTTCTCAGCATCAGTAGTCGCTCTTTTAAAGGATTTTTTTGTGCTTTTTCCGTTGTAAATGGTATCTCTTTGTTCTTTTCCGTCCCAATAAAAAACAGCATAGGTAGTCCAGTTTTCTTGTTCGGTCACTATATAATTGTCATCAGTACTCCAATCAACCGTTTTGTCTTTTTTGGGATAACCATAAAAAGTTTGCATGTCACTCGGGTTGTTTTTTGAGGCCATTTCGATAGTCATTTCAGCGCCTTTTTTCAATTGCAATTCCTCGCCTTTTGAAGTGGCTTTGATATAAATCATTCCGCCGCTTTCGAGCATTATTCCATCGGACATGGTATGTAAATTGGCAGCCACAGCATCCGACTTTTGGTAGAATTCTTGCAGCTCAATATCAATTTTACCAATCGCATATTTGCCATTGGGTTTCATCAAGGAATTTTTAGGGATGGTAATTTTAGTGCCTTCTTTTCCGGTGATTGTAATGACCTCATTGGATTTTCCGGTGAAAAACTGGCTTTCTTTTTTTAGTAGATTAAAAATTGTATTGGTGTATTCTTTTTCAGCGAAGACAAAAGTAATTTCCACTCTTCGGTTTTGTTGTTTGCCTTTATCGCTGGCGTTTTCAGCTACCGGTTTGTTTTCACCTTCAAATTTCAATTCAATTTTCTCCGCCGAAATGCCTTTGGCTACCAAATAATTC
The DNA here is from genome assembly GCF_030643905.1 of Flavobacterium sp. IMCC34852. Taxonomy (NCBI): domain Bacteria; kingdom Pseudomonadati; phylum Bacteroidota; class Flavobacteriia; order Flavobacteriales; family Flavobacteriaceae; genus Flavobacterium; species Flavobacterium rivulicola. Next base: position 741,561 of record NZ_CP121446.1, read on the forward strand.
AATACTTCGTTAGCCCTGTTTTTAGACAAAGTGATGTTGTATTTCGAATCGCCGTCGGCATCAGTATTGCCGTTGAGCACAACGGTTTGCAATTGAGCCAAGTCTAATTTCGACACTACTTCTTCCAGTTTTGCCTTGGCATTAGCGGTCAAAACGAATTGGTCATAGTCAAAAAGTACGGTTTCTTTTTGGTTTTGAGCCGTTGCGAATTGTGCCCAACCGCAAACCAAAAGAACTATAAGAATGGTGTTTTTCATAGTTATAAATTATCAATGATTTTGTCTTTAGGATATTTGACTTTGTAACTGATGCGGACTTTCTTGGTTTCGTTAGGTTGTAATTTCAAATCCCATGTCAGGATGCCGGTTTCGGTGTTGATTTTGGCACCGCTGCTTTCGGTCAATTCAATTTCAATGTCTTTGTCCGGACTCAACGGATATTGGTCTTTTAACAACAAGTCTGCGGCTTCTTTTTTGTTGTTTCTAACGGTGACATCGAAAGTAAAGGTTTGTTCTTTTTTGGAAGACAAGAAACGCGTTCCCGATTTGTCGACCACTTTTTCGCGCTTGATTGAAATCTTTTTGTCTCTTCCCATGCTCAAATTCAAAGTGTCGGAAGTTTGGTTAGGATTAATAGATGTTTTGCCAACATACAAACCTTCGAAGATTATATTGGCTTCGCCCGGTAACAAATTGTATTTGGAATAATCGCTGATTTCTGCCAAAAGAAACGCTTCTTTTTCTACCCTTGGCACGGCATAATATTTATAAGTCGCCGGTAATTGGATGTCTTTTAAAGCTACGCTGTGGGGTTTGTTATTAGACAGAATATCATAGGGAATGTCGATGTCGAAGGAAACATTGAGTTGGTTTTCGTTGATGTTGGTGTAATTGCCAATGTCTCTGGAAAATTTTTTTCCATTAGACAAAGTGTCAAATCTTAGATCGCCATCTCTGAAATTTTCTTTGTCTACTTTCATTCCGGGAACTGTATTTTGGATTACATTAGCATTTCCACTACCGCTTAAATACCCAAAGGCCTCATAATTCACTGATTTTTGGTATCTCAAAAACCACGCACTCAACAATGGTGCTTGATTGTTCTGATTGGGGTTGCCCGAAGACAAAGTCAGCTTTACTTTTTTCCAGTCGATGCCGGTGTTTTGCACTACTTGTGCTTTGTACATCATGTTAATAGGTGAAGTAATATTCTCAGCACGCAAATCGTAAAAAGGCGACCAAGAAGCCGAATTGGTGATGTAATTGATGTCTAAGTTTACGGCACCGGCAATGTCATTCATGACTTGAACAATCAATTTACCTCTGGAATTTTTGTCTTCTTTTTGGGTGTTAATTTCGAGTTTATCGTTGAGGTTTTTGAGTTTGGCTTTGAGTTTGGTTTCCTTTTCTCCTAAAGCTACAATAACATTGTCCATTTCCATTCGTTTGGCTTTGTAGTAGTCAACCAATTTCATTAATTCGGTTACGTTTAAACCGGTATTGGCACCACCAACATTTTGATTGGCATCCAAAAGCGCTATGGCTTGTTGGTTGGAGTAGGTTTCAATTTGGATTTTTTTGATTTCTTTGTTTACTAAAGTAATGCTGTCGCGCACTTTTTTAATCACGGGATTGGTTTCGTCAATTTCGTATTCTGAAATGTAATTCTGGGTAAATTGCACTGATAAAACGGTCACCGAACTCGGAGCGCCAATTTGAACCGTACTTTCATTCAGGTAATCGGCTACATTTTTTATCACAATTTCACTGGTTCCCACCGGCAAATTGACAGAAGTGGTTTGGGATAATTCGGCGGCACTGAAGTAAACGGTTGCGGCTTTGATTTTGGCGGTGGTAAAAATAGGTTTTTGGGCAAAGCCAATGGCAGTAACCCAAAAGGCTAATAAGAAGAGTCTTTTCATGATAATTAAGTTAAGGTCATACTACAGAGAGTAGTTATAACGCAAAAAGGTTGGAATTAGTATGAAATTTATTAAAAATCAAACTCCTCCAAACTCAAACTATCATTTGTTGTAGTGTTGACAGGCTTTTGTTTAAGGTACATTTTGGCCGGACCTGAAATATCCAAAGCAAAATTGCCTATGGTATCGGTTTCCGTGATAAGATTTCTTTTAAACATTAAGCGCATTAAGAAATCATTGTGCTGTTGGGCATAAGGTTTGAATGTTTCACTATTCTCCAAACGCGACATAAAGCCTTTGGGTTTTGGGATAATTCCGGCCAAAAACAAGCATTGATTTACGTTTAAATCTTGCGGAATTTTGTTGAAATAAAAACGTGATGCTTCGCCTATGCCGTATACATTCGGACCCCATTCTATAATGTTGAAATACACTTCGAGCATGCGTTCTTTGGAGCTGATGCGGTTGTTTTCTAAAATGTAAACCAATAGGATTTCTTCGAGTTTTCGCGATAAAGTTTTTTCCCGGGTTAAGAATACATTTTTGACCAATTGCATGCTGATGGTACTCGCACCCCGGGCAAATTTCTTGGTCTTGATATTTTTGACAATCGACTGTTTGAAGGCCGAATTAATAAAGCCGCGATGGGTAAAAAATGACGGGTCTTCGCTGGTTAAAACACATTTTTGCAAGTAGGGCGAAATCTGATCTAAAGGCGTAAAATTCGGGTTTGATGCACCCACTACGATAGGTCGTTGTGCTACACCATTGTCGATGGCCCGATAAATAAATTCTCCGTTGATTTTGTTCAAATCGGCTTCTCCATACTTGGTAATTTTCAAGCCTTCGGGATTTAATTTACTCTCAAAAATGATGTCGTTTGGTTTATGGTCATTGTATTCAAAATGCAGCGCATAACTGAAATTCCCTTTCGCTTCCATCCCTTCAAAATGGCGGAACAAACCGGTTGGCAATGACGTGATAAAATCGTTGGCGGTCATTTTCGGAATGGCTAATTTGAGCGCATAAATTTTATCGGTTTCATGGGTATAAGAAACATACGGCTGGCACTTAATATTGTTCAATTGCACGGTTGACGTACTGTCTAATGCCATAAATCTTGGTCCGACAATCCATCGGTAATCAAATCGGGCGTTTTTAATTACTACGTCTTTGCTCGCAATTTTGGGGTGATTGACCATTAAATTCTGAATGGATGAATAACCGTCGATATGCAAATCGCCACTATCCATCGAAAGGTTTTCCAAATTGAAATGAATCGATTGAAAACCGGTTTTCAGGTTGAATTTTTTATCCAAATAAGGAAGTTGAATTGTATCGCTTTTGGGGTTGAAAAATTCCAAATCGGCTTTTCTGTCTCTGGGATCGGCAAAACCGTTAATCGCCCATTCTTGAGAAAAACCATCCGAGGTGACTTGAATCAAAGTGTTCAGTTTTTTATCGGCTAAAGCCAATTTAGTAAAATCAAAAACTACTTTATTGCCTTGGTCATTAATCTTAAAAGCAAAACCTTTGACATGCATGTCTGTCGGTACTAAATCCAAAAGATTGGAACTCAAACGATTTAAAAGTTTGGCATAATTCACTTCAGTATTGTCTGTTTTCTCTTTTTTGGAACGCAGAAAAGCGTCGAAGTTACTTCCGTTTTTGTTTTTTACCAATTGGATATAACCCTTATTAATTTCGAGTTTGCCGAGTTGAATATCACCCACTAAGAGTTTCCAAAAACTCACCTTGGTTTTCAATTCGTCAATGCGCACCAAAGTGTCAGCATTTTTTGGGACTAAAGTAATTTGTTGGAATTCAAGACCGGTTAAGCCCTGAAATTCAGCTTTAGCAATGGTCAAACGGCATTGGTAATCGCGCTCCATTTTGGCATCAATGCGATGAATGACTTTTTCAAGAATGGTATTTCGAAAAGCAAAAAGCAATACTATTCCAAGCAGTAAAATGATGCTGCTTATTTTAAGGAGAAGGAATACTTTTTGTTTTTTGGTTCTCATCTTAAATCAGTTTTCTATTATTTCATAAGAGCCTTTTTTAAAAATCAATTTATAACGAGGCAACATATTTCCTTCAACTGAAATTTCTTCCAAAGTTCCAGACAATACAATTAGTTTGCCATTTAGTTCGGCGGCAGTTTCCTTTATTCCATCTTCTATGGTAACATATTCAAAGGAAAAAAGTTGGGTTCCATTGGCATTATTGACCATTGATATAAAGGTACTTTTGTTGTTTTCAGCTAAACTCGTGACATTGATGTAAGAATCCGAACTGAATGGATGAGCAGGCATAATCAGTTCTTTTCCTTTTAACCATTTAATTTTTTCGTAAGCTTCTTCTTTTGAAATAACTTTTTGATTTAAAAGGCCGGCATTGGTGTAAATAAAAATGTAGCGCAACACTTTATTCTCATGAGAAAACAAGGTGTCGTTTTCTATTTTTTTGAGTAATTCTGAGGTTGTTTTTTCAGCTTCTTTCCACTTTTCGGAAGTTAGATTTTCCAATAAAAGAGTATATTTTGTTTCAAAGTCTTCTTTCGAAATTTTTTGAGAAAAAACCACAAAAGGCATTGTAAATAATAGCAGTGAAAGAAATAATTTTTTCATGATTTTAACCTTTAATTTATTCTGTTTTGTCAACTTGCAATCCTAAACTGGTGATATTTGGTAAATAATCATAGTTGAATCGATGGGAAATATGTACCGTATAAGTTCCTTTTGATAGTTTGACGTTTTTTTTGAAGGTTTGTTTTAAATCACATAGATCGCCCAAACAATCGCCTTTGTCTTTTCCTTTGGCGTCTTTTATGAGCAAGTCAAAGAGTAGAATTTCTGTTTCGCCTTTTGGATTTGTGATACCAACTTCCATCGGAACACTTTCAAATTGATAGTCGTAAACATGGCTTATGGTTAGGGTAAAGTCGTAGTTTTTACTATCATCATTGATGGCAAATGTAAAGGATTGGGCTTCTTTTTTGGGCCATTGATTGGCGGTAAATCCTTCTTTGGTATCAGAGAAAACAGTCTTGCTGTTGCAGGAGATAAAAATAATTATGAAAAAGGTAAAGAAAAGTATTTTTGTTTTCATTAATAGGATGTTATTATTTATCTAAAACGCTGTTTTTCAGCTTTTATTGTTTAATCAAAAGTAATTGTAGCGACTGGTTTTTAATTTATATAATTTAAAGAATAATTTATAGGATTTGGGAACTTGGTTTACCCAAACAACTGTTCAACTACTTCTTCAATTTTCGAGACCAAAACGATTTTGATCAATGGGTTTTTGATGGCAATCTTGTTGTATTTAGAGACAAAAATGGTTGAAAAACCAAGCTTTTCTGCTTCTTGAATGCGTTGCTCAACACGGTTCACGGGACGGATTTCGCCCGACAATCCGACTTCGCCGGCAAAGCAGACATCTTTGCCCACAGCAATATCTTCATTGGAAGACAAAATCGCTGCCACAACCGCTAAATCAATAGCCGGATCATCTACTGAAATTCCGCCGGTGACATTGAGAAAAACATCTTTAGTTCCTAATCGGAAACCGGCACGTTTTTCCAACACGGCTAAAATCATGTTTAATCTTTTGGCGTTGTAACCGGTTGTACTACGCTGCGGCGTACCGTAAACGGCAGTCGAAACCAAGGCTTGAATTTCTATCATCAATGGTCGCATGCCTTCTAAAGTCGAGGCGATGGCGGTTCCGGATAGTTCTTCTTCGCGGTGTGAAATCAATATTTCGGAAGGATTGGACACTTCTCTTAAACCTGAACCTTGCATTTCATAAATACCCAATTCGGCGGTAGAACCAAAACGGTTTTTGAGTGAGCGCAGAATCCGATACACGTGATTTCTATCGCCTTCAAATTGTAAAACGGTATCAACCATGTGTTCCAAAATCTTTGGCCCGGCGATGTTGCCGTCTTTGGTAATGTGACCAATAAGTATTACCGGAATGTTGGTTTCTTTGGCAAATTTGATCAGTTCAGCGGTGGTTTCTCGGATTTGAGAAATACTTCCGGCAGTGGATTCAATGTAATCCGTATGTAAGGTTTGAATCGAATCGATGATGACAATATCGGGTTCGGTTTCTACGATGTGTCGGAAGATATTTTGGGTTTTGGTTTCGGTTAAGATGTAACAATTGTCGCTGTTCGGATTGATTCTTTCCGCACGCATTTTGATTTGCTTCTGACTTTCCTCGCCCGAAACATATAAAGTTTTATAAGGTAATTTTAAAGAGATTTGGAGTAATAATGTACTTTTTCCGATTCCGGGTTCACCGCCCAATAAGATTAACGAACCGGGCACAATGCCGCCACCGAGTACACGATTTAATTCGCCGTCGGTGGTGTCCATTCGCACCTCTTGGGTCGAATCAATTTCTTTTATTTTGAGGGGTTTTGAAACTCTTTTGGTATCAGCAGCATCCGGTTTCCAGCTTTGCTTTTCTTCTTTTTGGATGATCTCTTCGGCTATGGTATTCCATTCTTTACAGGCATTGCATTGGCCTTGCCATTTGGCGTATTGGGTACCACAATTTTGACAAAAAAAAGCAGTTTTGAGTTTCGACATTTAGGGTATATTTATTCTGATTTTTTTTCTTCGGTTGGGGTTTCTGATGGTGGCGTGTCTGTGGGAACTTCTTCAGTAGGTGGTGTTTCCTCAATCACTTCCTCTTTTTTGTTTTTGAGTTCTCCTTTCAAGGCATCGGCTCTTTCCAGCATCATGTCTTTGGTCAAATCACCAATCTCTTCTTTTTGGAAAGCGGTTTGATAACTTTTGATGGCTCTTTTGGTGTCGCCTGTTTTTTCATACATCTGTCCCAAATGATAATCGGCTAACATAGATTTTGGATAGTTTTTTCGCGCCAATTGAGATAATTCATCGAATTCTACATAGGCTTTATTTTTCAAAATGGCTGCTTCAATGGCTTTGAAATCATTGATTCTGATTTGTAATTTTAGTCCCAAAGAGTTTTCGAGCACCGCATATTTATCGACTAAATACTTCACATACCCTGAAGGCAAGACAGCAATTTTTTCTTGGAACTCAACGGTAGAAATGGGTTGGTAAACCGAGAAAATTTGGTACAAAGCACTCGGTATTGCATGCAATACTAGCGAATAATGCGAGGCGCCTTTGAACTCTTCGTATAAATAGTTGAGTTTTGGATTTTTTACATTTTTAGCTGCGGCATCTAAGGCTTGAATGCGGGTTTTCATTTTTTTCATATCGCCTTCCGCTGTACAATGATAATAGAAAGTGGTTTGTTGCATAGCGGCCAATCTTTCCGGAATTTGCTCTTCCATGCCTTCCGGAAGTTCGGGACTCATAGAAATGTAAGCGTTGAATATGGGTTGGTCTTTGTACAAATAGCAGTTCAAAAAGGCGGCGGTTGTATCTAATCCGGCGACCATTCTGAATGGTGCTACACGAAAGTTTTTTTGGATACTCGGAATCAATTCCATCCCCACAAATTCGAAGAAATCGGCTCCTTTTTCCGAAGGCAAACCGGTGGTTTCATCGAAAGTACAATCGCTTTCGCGTTCGTTGTTTTTGTTTTGACTAATGGCTACTACAATCACTTCGGGTAAATCATCCCAATAGTAACCGTAACTCAAAGCGCCTTGAAAAGCATCGAAAAGAAAATCACCGTCAAAAAGAACCAACAAAGGATATTTTTGGGATTTATTTTTATCGTAGGATGGCGGAAGTCCGATTTTGATTTCGCGGTCTTCGTTGAGCTTTTGAGAAGTTATGGTATCAGTAATGGTTCTTTGAGCCAATAAATTGCCGGAACTAACCAGCAGTAATAGTAAAAACAGTTGTCTCATGGAAAATGTTTTTGGGTTAAATAGAGTTGTTGCTAAAATGATTAGCAAGATAGTAAATTATTTATTGCTATTTAACACCGGAAGTAAAACATAGGAAATCAAGCCGAGAAGAATGGCCAAGATGGTTTGAGATGTCCAAACCAACCACCCAAAGGCAATACCGATGTCGTTTGAAATACCGTAAAGTGAGAATATCAAAGCGATAGAAAAAGGGTAAGCGCCCAAACCTCCGTTGGAAAATCCTACTGCTAAACTCCCGAAAATAAAGCCCATAATGATGATGTCAAAGCTGATTTCTGCTGTTTCGGGCAAAGCAAAAATGGCTACATAGAACATGCTGAGGTAAGAAACCCAGATGAAAAAAGAATGAAAAAGGTATTTCCATTTTGTTTTCATTTTTAAAACGGTCATCATGCCTTCAATCAGTCCGGATAGTTTTTTCTTTAATTTTAAAATAATCGGCCATTCGGCATAAATCCAAATCAACAAAAAAATCACGCCCATGATTACGGTCGCAATGCCGTAATAAATTAAGTATTGTAAAGAAACATTCTTGCTCAACAAGAATTGGTATATGGCGTCAAACTGGGAGACGAAGCCGATGAGAACAAAGAGCAAGAAGATTAGTAAATCCACAATTCTCTCGGCTACTATAGTACCGAAAGCTTTGTCGAAAGGCACATCTTCATATTTTTTCAACAAGGCTGCGCGTGAAATTTCGCCGGAACGCGGTACGGTCAAATTGACCAGATAGGATACACTTACGGTAAAGAAATTGTTGTAAAATTTGGTTTGGTAACCCAAGTGATTCAGTGCAAATTTCCAGCGATAAGCTCTTGACCAATAGCCTATACAAGCGATAACGAGCGACAAAAGGATATAAGAATAATTTGCCTTTTGAAAGCTGTTTTTTATTTTGAGAATTTCATCGGGTTTTAGCGTAGTGTATTGGTAGTAAATGATGCTAATTCCTATACAAAGAGGAATAAGAATAGTCAGCCATTTGCTAATTTGTTTTTTCAAGTGATTAGGTCAAAGAATTATCTTTTTCATTAGGAAAAACCATCCAAGGCTTAAATGTTTTGGCTTTTTCGAAATCCATAACGGCATAAGACATGATGATGATGATGTCATCTTTTTGCACTTTTCGAGCGGCCGGACCATTGAGGGTTATTTCTCCGGAGTTTCTGATGCCTTTGATCACATAGGTTTCAAAACGCTCTCCGTTATTTACATTTACAATGAAAACTTTTTCGCCTTCAATGAGGTTTGCGGCTTCCATTAAGGTTTCGTCAATGGTAATGCTGCCAATATAATTTAAATCGGCACCGGTTACTTTTACACGATGAATTTTAGATTTTACTACTTGAATTTGCATGGGGCAAAGGTAAATTATTTTAGTGAAATAGTGTCAATCAATCGAATATTGTTGACAAAAACGGCGATAAACGCGCGGTATGTTTTGGTTTTACTTTTTCTTAGACAAGGCAGCAAAGTAGCTTCATCGGCAATTTGGAAATACTCCAGGGTAAAGTTTTTGTTTTTTTCAAAAGTCTTTTTTACCCAATTGGTCACCTCAGTTGCAGATTTTGTTTTAAAGCGTTTTTTAGCTTGCACAATGGTTTTGTAAATGATGGCTGCTTCTTTTTTTTCGGTTTCGGAGAGTCTTTCGTTGCGAGAACTCATGGCCAAACCGTTAGATTCTCTGTAAATGGGACAACCGATGACTTTGACGGGCAGTTGTTCTTTTTCGACCATTTTTTTAACAATCTGTAATTGCTGAAAATCCTTTTCACCGAAGTAAGCGTGGGTTGGTTTTACAATTTCAAAAAGTCTTTTGACTATGGTTCCGACGCCATCAAAATGACCGGGACGGAATTGGCCTTCCATTTGGTTTTCCAAACCGTCAAAATCAAAATGTTGTGAAACCGTATTGCCATTGTAAATATCGTCTACGCTGGGTGCATAAACGATAATTTTATCGGAAACCGATTTTATTTTTTCGATATCGGCTTCCAATGTTCGCGGATATTTGGCTAAATCTTCGGCATTATTGAACTGAGTCGGATTGACAAAAATACTCATCACCACGACGGCATTATGCTTCAACGCTTCAGCTAAAAGAGATAAGTGTCCTTGATGAAGCGCACCCATAGTGGGCACAAAACCAATGGCCGTTGCATCGTTAGAAACAGTTGTTAGGTAAGAAACTAATTCATTCTGAGTGTTAAAAAGAAGCATTGGCTTTCGGTAAATGAGTTGCAAACTTACTATTTTCATAAATAACTGCATAAATTTTTGTACTTTTGCCTGTTTTTTATTGCCAATAAATAAAGTAAAATAGATTATGGAAGATAAGAGGATATTGTATGTATCATCTGAAGTGGTGCCTTATCTGGCTGAGAATGAGGTTTCTTTAATGTCATATGATGTTCCGAAAATGGTTAATGACCAAGGAGGACAGATAAGAATTTTTATGCCGAGATACGGAAATATCAATGAAAGAAGGCATCAATTGCATGAGGTAATTCGATTATCGGGAATGAATTTAGTGGTCAATGATTTAGACATGCCTTTGATTATCAAAGTGGCTTCTATCCCCAAAGAAAGAATCCAAGTTTACTTTATCGATAATGACGAATATTTCAAACGCAAAGCCACTTTCAGCGATGAAGAAGGCGTGATGTACCCGGATAATGATGAGAGAGCTATTTTCTTTGCCAAAGGCGTAGTAGAAACAGTAAAAAAACTGAATTGGGTTCCCGATATCATTCACGTTCACGGTTGGATGGCCGGTTTGTTGCCTGTTTATATGAAGCATTACTACAAAGACGAAGCTTTGTTTTCGGACACTAAAATTGTGACTTCGGTTTACAGTCAGTCTTTTGATGGCACTTTGAATGCTGAAATGATCAACAAAATCAAGTTTGATAACATCCCGCAGGAAGCCATTCAGGATTTAGAATTACCTAATTATGAAAACCTTATCAAGTCCTCTATTCAGCATTCGGACGCGGTAATTATTGCTTCAGAAAACCTGTCATCAAGTTTAACAAAATTTATAGAGTCTTCAGGAAAACCTTTTTTACCTTTCGCCTCGAAAGATAAATTTTCAGAAGCATACACCAACTTCTACAAGGAAATGCTTCCTTAAAAAATAATTATTCAGATTTATGTTTAAAAAAGCGTACGTACAAAAGATTTTATTTGGGCTGATTGCCCTTTCCTTATTCGCCGCATGTGACAAAGATTTCAATGAATTAGGTACTGATATTGTTGGAGATGACCATTTTGGTTTTGAAAGATATACCGGGGCTACTATCAAAGCTTACAATCAAAAATTAGGACCGATATCATCTAATAATTTACCCATTAATCCTTTAGGGTTTTATACGAATCCGGCTTTTGGGACTACCCAAGCCAATTTTGTGACTCAGGTTGAATTAGATTCTGAGAATCCTACTTTTAACAATGTTGATCCCGATGATTATGATGTAAATCCAACAGTAATTGACAGTGTGATTTTAGATATTCCTTATTTCAGCACCTTAAAAAGTACTGATGAAAATGATCACAAAACATACGAGTTAGATTCTATTTACGGTGATGTTACTTCAAAATTCAAATTGAGCATTTATCAATCGAATTATTTTTTGAGGGATTTAGACCCTAATCAATCATTTGCAGCAACACAATTGTTCTACAATGATAAAGATGCGGAGATAGATGGGTATAAAATTCCGGTTTTGTTGAATGACGCACCGCTTGTTGACAACAATGAAGATGGTCATGAAAACACCCAATTTTATTTTGACAAAAGGGAACACAGAACAACTGCTTTAAATGATGACGGTGAAGAAGTTGAGACCCGATTTGCGCCTTCTATGAGGCTGCATTTGAGCAAAGCGGTTTTCACGAATTTGCTTTTAAATGCACCAAGCGGACAATTGGTCAACAATAGTGTTTTTAAAAATTATTTCAGAGGACTTTATTTTAAGGTAGAAAACGGAAACCCGGGTCATATGGCCATGATTAATTTTTTGGGTGGAAAAATCACAGTTTATTACAATGAAGATAAAGAGACTACCACCAATGGCGTAACCACTTATGAAAGAGAGTTTAAAACACTCAAGATGAGCATGACCGGAAATACGGTTAGTTTACTCAACAATTCCAACGAAAATGCCGATTATTTATCGGCTACAGCCAACACCACAGCTGAAGCTTCTAAGTTATACGTAAAAGGCGGACAAGGATCAATTGCAGTGATTGACGTTTTTGGTCCGGATGCCGATAACAACGGTATAGCCGATGAGATAGAAGTCATTAAGGCTAATGGTTGGTTAATCAACGAAGCTAATCTGACTTTCTATGTGGACAGAACCGCGATGTCTGACCCAAAAACCATTGAGCCAACCCGTATCTTTTTGTATGATTTGAATAATAAAAGTATTTTAATTGACCATACTTACGATTTTAGTACAAGTTCAAGTCCTAAATACAACAAATATGTACACGGCGGGATTTTAGAGGTAGAAGACGTTGAAAACGGTAGAGGAATTAAATACAAAATCAGAATCACCAACCACGTCAGAAATTTGGTTTCAAATGACTCGACGAATGTAAGACTGGGACTTTCTGTCACAGAAAGTATTAATAATGTTGGATTTTCTAAATTGAAAACCGCTAACAGCAATACAGATAGCGCTCCGAGTATGTCGGTATTGAGTCCGCTGGGAACTGTATTATACGGAACCAATCCGGCCGTACCGGATGATAAAAGATTAAAACTTGAAATTTATTACACCAAACCTGATTAATACGTAAAGTTATGTGTGGAATTGTAGGCTATATTGGTTACAGAGAAGCGTATCCAATAGTAATTAAAGGGCTAAAAAGATTAGAGTACAGAGGTTATGACAGCGCCGGAATTATGCTTTGCGATGGGAATGAGCTCCATATTGCCAAAACCAAAGGAAAAGTATCAGACCTTGAAGAGAAATCAAAAGATTTAGCTTCTTCCAAAGCTACTATTGGTATGGGACATACGCGTTGGGCCACTCACGGTGTTCCCAATGATGTTAACTCACATCCTCATGTTTCTAATTCAGGAAATTTAGTAATTATCCACAACGGAATCATAGAAAACTATGAGCCTTTGAAAAAGGAATTGCTTAAAAGAGGCTACACTTTTACTTCAGATACAGATACCGAAGTTTTAATCAACTTAATTGAAGAAGTTAAGAAAAAGGAAAACCTAAAGTTAGGCAAAGCGGTGCAAGTCGCCCTAAATCAAGTAGTCGGAGCTTATGCGATTTGTGTTTTTGATAAAGAAAAACCGGATGAGATTGTGGTGGCTCGATTGGGAAGTCCATTGGCTATAGGTGTTGGACAAGATGAGTTTTTTATTGCTTCCGATGCTTCTCCTTTTATAGAATACACCTCGAATGCAATTTATTTAGAAGACGAAGAGATGGCAATCGTACGGTTACACAAGCCACTTAAAATCAGAAAAATTAAAGATGATACATTAGTTGATCCTTATATACAAGAGCTTCAAATGAATTTGGAGCAAATTGAAAAAGGGGGTTATGACCATTTTATGCTCAAAGAAATTTATGAGCAACCTAATGTTATTAAAGATACCTACCGCGGAAGACTATTGGCCAATCAAGGAATTATCCAAATGGCCGGTGTAGAAGATAATATTGAAAAATTCTTGCATGCACAAAGAATATTGATTGTAGCCTGCGGAACTTCATGGCACGCCGGTTTGGTAGCTGAGTATATTTTTGAAGAATTTACGAGAATTCCGGTAGAAGTAGAATATGCTTCGGAGTTTAGATACAGAAACCCGATAATCAATGCTAACGATGTAGTGATTGCCATTTCGCAATCGGGTGAAACAGCCGATACTTTAGCCGCTATCAAGTTGGCCAAAGAAAAAGGGGCTTTTGTTTTTGGAGTTTGTAATGTAGTAGGTTCTTCCATTTCCAGAGAAACGCATGCCGGAGCTTACACGCATGCCGGTCCGGAAATAGGAGTAGCTTCAACCAAGGCTTTTACCACGCAAATTACAGTCTTAACCATGATTGCGCTTCGTTTGGCTAAAGCCAAAGGAACGTTGACCAATTCTGATTTCCATCGCTATTTACAAGAATTAGAAGTAATTCCTGAAAAAGTAAAAGAAGCCTTGGAAACCAACGACAAAGCCAAAGAAATAGCCATCAAGTTTAAAGATGCGCCCAATTGTCTTTACTTAGGAAGAGGATACAATTTTCCGGTAGCTTTAGAAGGCGCTCTAAAATTAAAAGAGATATCATACATTCATGCTGAAGGGTATCCTGCAGCCGAAATGAAACACGGACCGATTGCACTAATTGATGAACAAATGCCGGTTGTGGTTATTGCGCCTAAACAAGGTCATTATGACAAAGTGGTTAGTAATATTCAGGAAATTAAGTCCAGAAGCGGCAAAATTATCGCCGTAGTGACTAAAGGAGATACCCAAGTAAAAGAATTAGCCGATCACGTAATCGAAATTCCGGAAACCTCTGATGCGTTATCGCCATTAATTACCACAATACCATTACAATTATTGTCTTATCACATCGCTGTATTAAGAGGTTGCAATGTTGATCAACCCAGAAATTTGGCAAAATCAGTAACAGTAGAATAAATTTTTTACTACAAAATACACTTAAAAGCGAGATTTATTCTCGCTTTTTTTTTGCTAATAATTTGTGATTTATTTAATGAAATCTTCATTTTGTATGTATGCATAGTATTTTTTTTAGCAATAGTGTCAAAAAGTTAATAAAAGCTTAAAAAAGCCTTGTTTTGCTGAATTGTTAATATTCAAACCAAATAATCAATTATTGCCAAAATCAAAGAGGTTTTTTTGATAATGTAAAAAAAATATTTGTACATTGGTTGCATAAACCAACAAAATATAAAACCAAATGAAGATTTATTTATTTATCCTTTCATTGTTTTTTTGCGGCCTTAGTTATTCGCAAACTTCAATTTCCGGTTCGGTAAAAGACAGTAAAGACCAACCCATTCCGGGAGCCAACGTTAAAGTGGCTGGAGAAAGTGCCGGAACCGTTACAGACAGTAATGGAAATTTCACTTTGACGACTACCAAAAAACCACCTTTTGATCTTGAAGTGTCAAGCGTAGGTTATGGTTCGTCAACGGTAAGTGTTACTTCTAACAACCAAAATGTAACCGTTTCTTTAACAGAACAAGAAACACAATTAGACGAGATAGTGGTATCAGCTTCAAGAGCTCCGGAGAAAGTCAGAGAATCTCCCGTGACTATTGAGAGAATGACTATCAGAGACATTAAAAAATCAGCTTCTCCGACTTTTTATGACGGTTTGGAAAATCTGAAAGAGGTTCATATGAATACCAGTAGTATGTCGTTTAAATCTATCAATACTCGTGGATTTGCCACGGTTTCTAACAATCGTTTCATGCAATTGGTAGATGGTATGGATAATTCTTCACCATTGTTAAATTTTGTTTTAGGAAACCTTATTGGAGTATCAGAAATTGATGTGGCCAATGTGGAGCTTCTTCCCGGAGCTTCTTCCGCATTATATGGTGCGAATGCATTCAATGGAATTCTATTTATGAACAGTAAAAATCCATTCAAATACCAAGGGATTTCGGCTTATGTTAAATATGGTTCAACCAATCAAAGAGCAGCCGGTTCTAATGACTACAGAGATTACGGAATTAGAGCGGCCCATAAGTTCAACGACTATTTCGCTGCCAAAGCCAATTTCACTTACATGAAAGGTACAGAATGGTATGCTACTGATTATGAAGATTACGGTGCGCCGGGCAGAGACAGAAGCCATCACAATTATAACGGTTTGAATGTTTATGGTGATGAGGTTTCTACTAACATCAGAGGGGTAGCTTTAGGAATGTTAAATGCAGGGGTTATTACTCCGGCACAGTATACCGTTTTCAATGCTATTTTGCCTAATGAAAATGTATCAAGAACAGGATACAATGAAGTTGACTTAACAGACAACGAAGTGAGAAATGCTAAAATTGATTTCTCATTGCACTTAAGACCTTTCGGAAACGAAAAATTGGAAGTAATCTGGCAAAGTAAATTCGGATTCGGAAATACCGTTTACCAAGGAGCCAACAGGTATTACTTAAACGGCTTCTTTATGCAACAACACAAATTAGAGTTGGCGGGTAAAAACTTCTTCTTGAGAGGTTACTTCACTACCGAGCACGGCGGTCAGTCTTATGACATGAGATTTACAGGAATTAATGTGAATAGAGCCTGGAAGCCGGATGCAACTTGGTTCGGACAATATGCGGCTACTTATGTACAATCTACTTTAGGTGGTGCTACTCCAACCCAAGCACATGGTCTTGCAAGAGGTGCTGCTGATACCGGAAGATTAATCCCGGGAACACCGGAATTCCAAAGCGCATTCAATTCGGTGATTGCAAATCCGGATGTGTTATCAGGGTCTAAATTAGTTGATAATTCTAAAATTTATCATTCTGATGGTAACTACAACTTTAAAGATTTAGTAAAATTTGCTGAAATTCAAGTTGGAGGTTCTTACAGATTGTATGATTTGAACTCATTCGGAAGAATCTATACAGATACAGAAGAATTCGGAGGGATTGATTATGATGAGTACGGAGCTTACACTCAAGTGATGAAAAAATTCATGGATGACCGTTTGAAATTTACCGGATCAATCCGTTATGATAAGAGTCAAAACTTTGACGGTAGCTACTCGCCAAGAGTTTCCTTAGTATACAGCGCCGGTCAAAATAAAAACCACATTTTCAGAGGATCATTCCAAACAGGTTTCCGTAATCCAACTACACAAGATCAATACATTGGGTTTAACGTAGGTAACGCAGTACTTATTGGTTCTGCTCCTGATAACTTGTTAAGATATTCTGAAACACTTCCTGTTAATACTGTTGCAGGTCAGGCATTTGCCGGTGGTGCTACCACGGTGATGAATGGTGAAGATGCTTATTACAACTCTTATACTTCTTCTTCAGTATTGCAATTTTCAGCTTTGGCAGGAACAGATCCTGTAGCGGCTGCAGCTTTGTTAAGAAGAACAAATGTGGACTTGGTTAAACCGGAAACCGTAAAAGCATTTGAATTAGGATACCGAGGTGAAGTAAAAGGATTCTCTTATGACATCAACGGATACTATAATATCTACAATGATTTTATCGGAAATATTACAGTTGTTTCTCCGTTCTACGGAACCGCTCAAGATTCACCAAGCTTTACAGCAGGGCCAACAGATCCGGGCTTCCAAACGTTACACGCTTTAACTAACGGAAATACCAGAAACTACCAATTGTATACCAATACCGATATTGAAATCAAATCTATTGGTTTTGGGGTAGGCGTGTCTAAAAAAGTATTTAAAGACTTTGAATTAGGAGCCAACTATAATTATGCTGAGTTTGATTTTGATCAAGCCAAAGACCCAAGTTTTGAAGCCGGTTTCAATACACCGAAACACAGAGTCAAAGCCACTTTAAGCAATGACAAATTATTCAAAAACTTTGGGTTTAATATCAGCGGAAGATGGTCAGATGAGTATTTATGGCAATCTACATTCGCAGACGGTATTATTGAAGAAGCAACGGTTATTGATGCTCAAATCAGCTACGGAATCCCAAGCTTGAAATCAACTTTCAAATTAGGAGCTACTAATTTAGGAGGAAAAGAATACAAACAAGTTTTAGGTGCCGGAGCTATTGGTCAACAATACTTTGTGTCATTAACAATCAATCCATAATTCAAACCCAATTATTAAATTATAATAGTTATGATAAAAAATTTCAAATGGCTACTGTTGGTTTCTCTAACCTTTGTAGCATGTAACAGTGATGAAGAGCCTTTTGTTGATCCTAATTCAACAGACGGAACACCGCTCACTGCAGGAACAGCCGATTTTTCTAAATACGTTTCCCTAGGAAACTCTTTAACAGCCGGTTACTCTGACAACGCTTTGTTTTATGCAGGGCAAGACAGTTCTTATCCGAACATTTTAGCCAGTCAATTTGCATTAGTTGGCGGTGGTGAATTTACAATTCCCTACATGTCTGACAATACAGGAGGTTTGTTGCTTGGCGGAACTCAAATTGCCGGAACAAGATTATACTTTAACGGAACAGGACCGGTTCCGGTACCGGGGACGCCTACTACTGATATAACCAATGTGCTTTCAGGACCATTCAACAATATGGGTGTTCCGGGAGCCAAAAGTTTTCACTTACTAGCACCCGGATATGGTAATGTAGCCGGGGTTTTAAGCGGTCAAGCCAATCCTTATTTCGTGCGTTTTGCTTCCAGTCCGAGTACGACTGTTTTAGCAGATGCATTGGCACAGAACCCAACCTTCTTCTCACTTTGGATAGGAAACAATGACGTCTTGGCTTACGCCACGTCGGGAGGTTCGGGAACCAATCAAACCGGAAATTTAAACCCGGCAACTTATGGGCCTAATGATATTACAGATCCTAATGTGTTTGCCAACGTGTATAATACTTTGGTAGATCAATTAACCGCTAACGGCGCTAAAGGTGTTGTAGCCAATCTTCCTTATGTAACTACTATTCCTTATTTTACAACAGTACCATATAATCCGGTACCGCTTGACGCCGCTACAGCAGGCCAATTAAATGCCGGTTTTGCGGCCTACAACAATGGTTTGTTATTCGCACAGTCAAACGGTTTATTAACTGCGGCAGAAGTGGCCAGAAGAACCATTACATTCTCTGCTTCAAGTACAAATGCTTTATTGATAACAGATAGTTATTTAACGAACTTAACTTCTTTCGGAATTCCATCTCTGAGACAAGCGACCAGCGAAGATTTAATTGTATTGCCGGCCAGATCCTTTATCGGTACCACAGTAGGCGGAAACCCTGCTCAAGTGAATGGTGTATCGGTTCCTTTAGCGGACAATTGGGTTTTGACAAAAGACGAAATTCAAGAAGTTAGAGTGGCGACCGATGCTTACAATGCTACTATTGAATCAATTGCTAATGCCAAAGGTCTTGCTTTTGTAAATGCCAATGCCCTTCAGACGCAAATTGCTAACGGCGGAATAACAGCTAATAATTTCACCATTACTTCGGCTTATGTAACCGGAGGCGGTTTCTCTCTTGATGGTGTTCACCCAAGCCCAAGAGGATACGCCTTAATTGCTAATAAATTTTTGGAAGCTATCAACGCCACTTACGGGTCAAACTTCAAAGGCGTTAATGTTGGTTTATACCGAATCTTATACCCAATGGATCCGCTTAATTTCTAAACAAACCAAATTTATATATTCCCAAAACCACCTGAGAAATCAGGTGGTTTTTTGTTTCACATTGGCCATAGTTTGCTTTTAATTGACGATTCATCAAAAAATAAAGAAAAAAACTCACTTCAAATATTGATTTTTCGAAATAGAAATTTTACCTTTGCGCTCTGAAAAAAGAGGTGTTTTTTTCAAACCTAAACAGCTATTTAATAAATACATAAACAATGTCTAAAGCAATAGGAAAAGTTTCGCAAATCATCGGTCCGGTAGTTGACGTAGTATTTGATACTAAAGATGTTGAGTTGCCAAAAATTTACGACTCATTAGAAATCATTAACGCAAATGGTTCAAAATTAGTTCTTGAAGTTCAATCTCACATTGGTGAAAACACAGTGCGTACCATCTCCATGGACTCAACCGACGGTTTGAGCAGAGGAACAGAGGTTAACGCCACCGGTGCTCCAATTCAAATGCCAATCGGGGCAGATGTTTACGGACGTTTGTTCAATGTAATCGGAGATGCTATCGACGGTTTAGGAGATTTGCCAAAAGAAGGTAAAGACGGGATCTCAATCCACCGTCCGGCTCCGAAATTTGAAGATTTATCAACCTCTACAGAAGTTTTATTCACCGGAATCAAAGTAATCGACTTAATTGAGCCTTATGCAAAAGGTGGTAAAATTGGATTATTCGGTGGTGCCGGAGTAGGTAAAACTGTATTGATTCAGGAATTGATTAACAATATCGCTAAAGGTCACGGAGGTCTTTCTGTATTCGCAGGAGTAGGAGAAAGAACCCGTGAAGGAAATGACTTGCTTCGTGAGATGTTAGAGTCAGGCATTATCAAATACGGAGAAGATTTCATGCACTCTATGGAAAATGGAGGATGGGATTTATCCAAAGTTGACAAAGTGGGTATGAGAGAGTCAAAAGCTACTTTCGTGTTCGGTCAAATGAATGAGCCACCAGGAGCTCGTGCTCGTGTAGCTTTATCAGGATTATCTATCGCTGAGTATTTCCGTGATGGAGCAGGTTCTGACCAAGGAAAAGACGTATTGTTCTTCGTTGACAATATCTTCCGTTTTACCCAAGCAGGTTCTGAGGTATCAGCGTTATTAGGTCGTATGCCGTCTGCGGTAGGTTACCAACCAACATTGGCTACTGAAATGGGTGCAATGCAAGAGCGTATTACTTCAACCAATAAAGGATCTATTACTTCAGTACAAGCGGTATACGTACCTGCGGATGACTTAACTGACCCGGCACCGGCAACAACTTTCGCGCACTTAGATGCTACAACAGTATTGTCTCGTAAAATTGCTGAGTTAGGTATTTATCCGGCGGTTGACCCGTTAGATTCTACTTCAAGAATCCTTACGGCTCAAATCTTAGGTGACGAACACTACAACTGTGCCCAAAGAGTAAAAGAGATTTTACAGAAATACAAACAATTACAAGACATCATCGCCATCTTAGGGATGGAAGAGTTGTCTGAAGAAGATAAATTAGCGGTATCAAGAGCACGTCGTGTACAACGTTTCTTGTCTCAACCTTTCCACGTAGCCGAGCAGTTTACCGGTATCCCTGGAGTATTGGTTGATATCAAAGACACCATCAAAGGATTCAACATGATCATCGACGGTGAATTAGATCACTTGCCGGAAGCAGCCTTCAACCTTAAAGGAACCATTGAAGATGCTATCGAAGCAGGACAAAAAATGTTAGCAGAAGCGTAATCAGTTGGCAGTTAGTAGTTGGCAGTGTTCAGTTGGTGCTAATTACTAATTACTAATCACTAATCACTAAAAAAAATGATTTTAGAAATAGTATCACCCGAAGCTACTTTATTCAAAGGTGAAGTAACCTCGGTTTCTTTACCGGGTGTTGATGGTTCGTTCCAAATCTTGAACAACCACGCACCAATAGTTTCTACTTTAAAACAAGGTACCGTGAAAATCACTGCCGATAGTTTTAAATTGGGCAAAGAAGTAGCTGAAAAGTTTACCAAAGTAAACGACCAAAACTACACTTTGGAAATCAATTCAGGAACTATTGAAATGAAAGACAACAAAGTAATCGTATTAGCCGACTAATCCGATTTTGTATAAAAGAAGAAGCCCGACAGTAATGTTGGGCTTTTTTATTTAAGCTGAAATCTTTTTGTTTCAGGAGCTATTTCCGGCTTTACGCGCTACACGATTTGATATTAAGAGGAGAATGTCCAGTGGACATTCGGTTACTATACTATTTTTGTTAAAGAAAATACCTGACAGCCACTGGCTGTCCTCCTTTTAATTTCAAATGGGCTATTTTACTATCTTTGACTCATGAAACTCCCAAAATCACTACAAACCAAACTCGAGCAACGCCAAGCCAACAACGCTTTGCGCCAATTGCCTACAGCCAAAGATTTGGTAGATTTTGCCTCCAATGATTACATCGGGTTTGCCCATAGCGAAAGTATTTTCAATCAAACCCATCAATACCTTGCAGACCATAATATAAAAGTAAACGGCGCCACCGGTTCCCGATTAATCTCAGGAAACCATAATCTGTATGAAACAACAGAAAGTGTCATCGCCCACTTTCACCAAGCCGAAACCGCTTTAATTTTCAACTCAGGCTACGATGCCAATGTTGGATTTTTCAGCGCCGTGCCGCAACGCAACGACATTATTCTGTACGACGAACTTTGCCACGCTTCCATCCGCGACGGTATCCAAATGAGTAATGCTAAAGCCTATAAATTTCAACACAATGATGTAGTAGATCTAGAAGAACTTCTCAGCAGATTTCAACCGACAACCGACAACCAACAACCGACAACAATCTACCTTGTCACCGAATCCGTCTTCTCCATGGACGGTGATTGCCCTAACCTGGAAGAACTCGTTCAACTGGCGGAAAAATACAACGCCTATTTAGTGATTGATGAAGCTCATGCGCTAGGTGTTTTCGGCCAACAAGGAGAAGGTGTAATTCAAAGTTTAGGGTTACAAGACAAAGTCTTCGCTCGAATCATGACTTTCGGAAAAGGATTAGGTTGTCACGGTGCAGCCATTTTAGGCAGTGCCGAACTCAAAAGCTATTTGGTCAACTTCGCCCGAAGTTTTATTTACACCACCGGTTTGTCGCCACATTCGGTAGCTGCCATTTTAGTCGCGTACCAACATTTGGCCTCAGAGAAAACCGCACTACAAGCGTTAAGAAATAACATACTATTCTTCAACCAAGAAAAACTCCGCATAGGATTAAAACCCATGTTCGTTTACAGTAAATCGGCCATACAATGCGCTATCATTCCGGGGAATGACAAAGTAAAAAGCATCGCTACCCAATTGCAGCAAAACGGGTTTGACGTAAAACCCATCTTATCCCCAACCGTTCCCGAAGGACAAGAACGCCTGCGCTTTTGCTTGCACAGTTACAATTCTGAAACCGAAATCTTGAATGTCTTGGAATTGTTAGCTACTTTTGTGTTCAAATAAAAATCTATGAAAATTTTTATCACAGGAATCGGTACCGATGTCGGCAAAACTGTAGCGTCAGCTATAGTAACCGAAGCCTTGGAAGCCGATTATTGGAAACCCGTACAAGCCGGCGATTTAGCACTTTCGGATACGCATAAAGTCAAAGCGAAAATCTCAAATCCCAATTCCCAATTCCATCAGAATGCTTATGCGCTCAACACTCCGGCCAGTCCGCATTTGGCTGCTGCGTTAGACGGCATTGTTATCGATTTAAAAAAAATCACAGAACCTAAAACCAACAATCATTTGGTGGTAGAAGGCGCCGGGGGTGTTTTCGTCCCGTTAAATGACCAAGATTGTGTCATCGATTTAATACAGCCCGATTACAAAGTCATCGTCGTTTCCCGACACTATTTAGGCAGTATCAATCATACGTTACTAACTATTGAAGCACTACAAAACCGAAAAATAAAAGTGGCCGGAATCATTTTCTCCGGAGATGAAAACAAAGCGACCGAAGACATTATTTTAAATAAAACCGGCGTAAAATGTATTGGTCGAATTGACAATGAACCGTATTTCGATGCGAATGTGATTGCTTATTACGCTGATAAATTTCGGGATAATCTTTTAAATCTTTAACGGCATGAACCTATCCGAAAAAGACCAACTATACAACTGGCATCCTTACACCCAACACAAAACCACCGGCCTATTGCCTGCCATTGTCAAAGGCGAAGGCGCTTTGCTTTGGGATGAAAACGGCAAAGAATTTATCGATGCTATTGCCTCTTGGTGGGTCAATCCGTTTGGCCATTCTAACCGAGTGATAGCAGATGCCATTTACCAACAGTTAACGACCTTAGAACACGTTTTATTCGGCGGGTTTACCCATAACAAAGCAGTAGAATTGTCGGAGAAACTGCTCTCCATTTTGCCTACTAACCAAAAGAAATTTTTTTATTCCGATAACGGTTCAACCGCTGTTGAAGTGGCACTCAAAGGCGCTTTGCAATATTATTACAACCAAGGCCAAAAACGCACCAAAATCATTGCTTTTGAAGACGCTTTTCACGGTGATACTTTTGGCGCCATGGCCGCCAGCGGGATTACTTTTTATACCGAAGCGTTTCAAGGTTCTATGTTAGAAGTCGCACGCATTCCGGTGCCTGTAAAAGGGAAGGAAGAACAAAGTTTGAAAGCTTTAACCGATTTGGTGGCTACCCAAGAATACGCTGCCTTTATCTTTGAACCTTTGGTGCAAGGTGCCGCCGGCATGGTCATGTATGAAGCGGAAATACTTGATAAATTAATCGCTGTTTGCCAACAAAATAAAGTCTTTACCATAGCCGATGAAGTCATGACAGGCTTTGGTAAAACCGGGAAAACCTTCGCTTCCGATTATTTAGTAAACAAACCCGATATGATGTGTTTGTCTAAAGCCTTAACCGGTGGCACGATTCCTATGGCAATTACCACTTTTGCCCAAGAAATCTTCGATGGTTTTTATAATGATGATGTCAATAAAGCTTTGTTTCACGGTCATACCTTTACCGCTAATCCTACGGGTTGCGCCGCCGCTTTGGCGAGTATAGGTTTGCTGGAAACTCAGCAGATGCAAGATAATATTTCAAGAATTCATGCCCAACATTTGGCTTTCGCCCAAAAAATGAAAGACCATCCTAAAGTCAAAACCACTCGCGTACTCGGTGTAATTTTTGCCTTAGAAATCAAAACCGACAGCGCCGAAAGTTATTACGGAAACATGCGAATGAAACTCTATAACTTCTTTATCCAAAATGGTGTGATTCTGCGACCGGTCGGCAATATCGTTTACATTTTACCGCCGTATATTATTTCAACGGAACAACTGGAAAAGGTTTACAGTATAGTTGAACAAGCGGTGGAAATGGTTTAGCCCTTCGACAAGCTCAGGGTGACAAAGTACAGTCGATTGGGTTTAGTGTAAGTAACGCAATTTATCTTCTTTTATGAATAAACAATTGATTATACACTTGTCAGTCTGAGCCTGTCGAAGACCTTTTCTTTGAACAAGTGGTGGAAATGGTATAAATCTTAGCACACAGATGCCTCGGATTAAACAGATTTTCACGGATTTTTTTATCTGTGTTTGTCCGTAGTATCTGTTTCATCTGTGTTCTTAAATTTTGAGAATAGGCTAGACTTTTTCAAAGAATAACTACCTTTGCCGCACAATACACCACCATGTTGAAAACCAAAATTGCCATTACTTCTCTCGCCTCGATTTCGCCTTTGGGAAAAAACCCGGAGGAGATTTGGGCCAATTATCTTTCGCCAAAGACTTTAATTACTACCAAAGATTTTAATGGCAAAAGTCAGTTCGTGGCAACAATTCCTGTTGACATCAGAAAGGAAATGGACGCTTTGCGCAAAGAAGACATCAAATACAAAGCCTTAGACGAAACAGTTTTGTTAGCCATATTAGCATCGCGCCAAGCCATTAAAAAGGCAGGTTGGCAACAAGGTGCCGACTTCGGAATTAACATTGGTTCCTCACGCGGTGCCACACAATTGTTTGAAAAATACCATCAAGAATTTATCGAAACCGGAAAAACGGCCACGCTGACTTCTCCAACCACAACCCTGGGCAATATTTCTTCTTGGGTAGCGCATGATTTAAAAAGTGCCGGACCCGAAATCTCGCATTCTATAACTTGTTCAACAGCTTTGCATGCGGTTTTGAATGCCGTGGCTTGGCTGCAATCGGGCTTGGCGACTAAGTTTTTGGTGGGCGGCAGTGAAGCTCCTTTAACCGCTTTTACTTTGGCCCAAATGCAAGCGTTAAAGATTTATGCGAATGAAGAACAACTGTTTCCTTGTCGCGCCTTCGACTTGACCAAAACCAAAAATTCCATGGTCTTAGGCGAAGCAGCTTCGGTGGCTTGTTTAGAATTGGGCGAAAGCCCAAAAGCCTTAGGCTATATAACCGGAATAGGCTATGCTACTGACGATTTACAACACAACATTTCCATCTCGGAAGACGCTCAATGTTTCCAAAAATCGATGGCGATGGCGTTGCAAAATACACCTTTGGAGGAAGTCGATGCGATTGTGATGCACGCACCGGGAACGCTTAAAGGCGATACTTCCGAATACAAAGCGATACAAAAAGTCTTCGGGAATAACTTACCCATGCTCACTACCAACAAATGGAAAATAGGCCACACTTTCGGTGCCTCAGGTATGCTGAATATCGAATTGGCTTTGCTCATGCTGCAACACCAAACGTTTATCGGAATTCCGTATATAGAAGAACCGAATCCGCGCAAAGCGATACGAAAAGTATTGATTAACGCTGTTGGTTTCGGAGGGAATGCGGTGAGTGTGTTGGTTTCAAAAGAGTAGCCCTTCGACAAGCTCAGGGTGACAAAGTGCAGACGATTGGATTTAGTGTAAGATATGCAATTTGTCTTCTTTTACGAATAAACAATTGATTATACAGTTGTCAGTCTGAGCCTGTCGAAGACCCAAACTCTTTCATTTTCTCGTAAACGAGATGACTTTCCCAACCTCTGCGCAATAAGTAATCACAAAACTTCTTGTTCTTTTTTTGACCTTTTCTTTCAGTTAGGCTGTGCCAATGGCGCTCGGCTAATGCGTCAAATGTGGCTTGGTATTCTTCTTCGGAGATTTCGGTTAACGCGGCTTTGATATTGGGTGCGGAAATGTGTCGCTGCTTGAGTTCGTTGATGATGCGCGTTTTACCCCAAGATTTAATGCGGTGTTTGCCACGGGCGAAACTTCGGGCGAAGCGCTCTTCGTTGAGGAAATTGTGTTGCAGCAAATGCACCACTATCACATCAATCTCCTCGCTTTTCATACCCAATAGGTACAACTTATCCACTACTTCACTATGACAACGCTCTTGGTAGGAACAGTAATATTCCAATTTAAGCGTGGCTTCGGAAAGGGTAAGTTTTTCGGTCATGGGTTTTGGTAGTAGGCGTAAAAGTAGGGAATTTTGGGGAAAGGGGAAAGGGGAAAGGGAAAAGGGATAAGGGAAGTTTTTTGTAGCAGTTTATCTTGTTACACTTTTTCACTGCCAACTGACCACTAAACACTGACCACTGACCACTGACCACTCCAAGTTGGAATCGTGCTGCTCTGCTTTAGGATTGTGCTGCTCCAAGTTAGGATAGTTGTTTCCCGGGGAGGAAAGTCTGCTCTGGGTTGGGATTGTGCTACTCTGATTTAGGATTGTGCTGCTCCAAGTTGGGATAGTGCTGTTCTGAGTTGGAATCGTGATGCTCCGGGTTGGGATTTTACTGTTTCGGGTTGGGATTGTGCTTTCCCAAGTTAGAAAACCGGTGTTTCAGATTGGGTTAGGTCTGTAGTAATCTCTTCTCGCTTACCTTTTTTACTAAACACTGACCACTGAATACTGACCACTCCAACTATCATTCAAAGGCCTACAAAAAAGCGTAAGCCAAAACACTACTCCAACCTAGGCTATCATAAGATTTAACCGATATTTTAGCCTACAACCGTTTCAATTTGAAAGCAATACCCCAAATTGTTAAAAAAAATGTTGATTACTTAATCATTTCTTAAACCAAACCCCTTGTTTTTTAGTAATTTAGATGTAGTTTTGTAGCCCCTTTTCTATCTGTCATTTCTTGGCCTTTTTTTGTGCGCCAAAAATTGTGATTTGACGTGCCCAAAATTTAACAGATGACTATGAAACTATATTTTATAATTGTATGAAATTTAAATTATTACTGGTTACTTTTTTTGCTTTAGTACTTAATTCGGTTAGTTCTTATGGGCAGGTTACCATCTTTTCAGAAAACATGGGAACGCCATCAGCAAACACAGCAATTGCTACTTATGTCGGTGGAACAGCTCCGGCAACTTTCCAAAACGTATCTACTTTAACTTATACAGGAGTTGGAACAACAGATGTGAGAACTTCTACACCTTCTACTGGTTATGCGGGTGCGTCTGGAAATGGAAATGTGTTT
Organism: Flavobacterium sp. IMCC34852; assembly: GCF_030643905.1. Classification (NCBI taxonomy): domain Bacteria; kingdom Pseudomonadati; phylum Bacteroidota; class Flavobacteriia; order Flavobacteriales; family Flavobacteriaceae; genus Flavobacterium; species Flavobacterium rivulicola. The sequence goes on from NZ_CP121446.1 coordinate 769,148, forward strand.
ATAACAAGCACTATAGGAAATTCTTTCCAGATTTCCGGTATTAATACCTCTGGTTATACATCTTTGTCTTTATCTTTTGGGCAGCATAAGAGTACAACAGGGAGTACAGGTTCAGATCTTTTAGTTGAAGTTAGTTCAGATGGAACAACGTATACAGCACTAACTTATACAAGAGCAACTGGTACAGGAACTGCTGTTTGGGCTTTGGTTACTCCAACCGGAACTATTCCTTCAACGACGAATTTAAGAATTAGATTTAGACAAACTGCTACTGCGACTCAATACAGAATTGACGACGTAGTTTTAACAGGAACGGTAGCCGGAATTGTGAGTATCGCTTCAGGAAACTGGAGTGACCCTGCCACTTGGACCGGAGGCAATGTGCCTGATCCCAGTGAAAATGCTATCATTCAAAACGGTCACGTAGTAACCATGGACAGCGCCACTTATAACATTAGAAATGCCAATACTACTGTTGATGCCGGTGGTACATTGGCCACGAACTTAACTTTTACCAATAACGGAATCGCTACCATCAACGGAACGTTTCAAATCAATGCCGGTGGTTACGCTGATGGGACTAATTTGTCTTATGGGACCAATGGGACACTCAACTTTAATACGGGCTGGACTTACAACGTTGCGAATACGCATACTTATTGGCCGGCTGCTGTTGGTGCTCCAAAGAATGTAAACATTGCTTCGGGCACTACGGTGGTAATGGCTATCAATGCTTACCGTGCCATTAGTACCGGTGGTGTGTTGAGCATAGCCGGTGCTTTAACTTTGACCACCAATCCAACCATTACCGTTAACGGAACTTTGCGTTTGGATGCCGGAGGGTATTTGAACGCAGGTGCTATGCCAATTTACGGTAATGCCTCGACTTTGCTTTACAATACCGGAGGCACTTATGGTCGCGGTTTAGAGTGGAATGCAGCCGGAGTAGGTACTATCGGCACTACGCCGGGGTATCCGAATCATGTACAAATCAGCAACAATACTACGATTAATTATATCAACGGTGCGGCTTCGGGTGCTGTAGGGTCTAAAGCCATAGCCGGTAATTTGACTATCGATGCCGGTAGTGCTTTACACATGGATTATGGCAGTGTGTCGGCCGGAGGCGAATTAGTAGTAGCCGGAAATATAACCAATGCCGGAACCCTAACTTTAGGATTTGCCGTAGGCGATGATTTGCGAGTAACCGGAAACTTAACCAATACCGGGACTTTCAACGGCAGCAACAGAGCGGTTTATTTTAACCGAACCGGAACCCAAATTGTTACATCGGCAGCAGGAATAACCATTCCGTATTTGCGCACCGCCGGTAGCGGAACAACGGTGCAATTCACCGCCGGAACCAATGTCGTAGTATCGGCAGCTTTAACCGGAAATGCGGTTGTTTTTGGCAGCGCTTCGGATGTGATTGATCTTAACGGAAATACCTTAACCATAGGAACAGCCTCCGTAGCCAATGTCATCGTAGGAACCGGAACTTTCAAAGGAAGTACGACTTCTAACCTAACATTATTAGGAACGGGCAGTATTGGAACAGTCTATTTTACGACCGGTTTCCAAAACTTGGGCACCTTTACCGTAAACAGAACTTCGGGCGCTGTGGCTTGTGTGTTGGGGTCGCCTTTAGCAGTCAATACATCTTTGGCCTTGACCAATGGTATTGTTGATTTAGGGAATAACCCAATGACCATCGGCGCTTCGGGAACGATTACCGGTGCTTCTTCGAGTAACTTTATCATAGCCGATGTGGCGAATGGAGCGAGTGTTGCTTTGCGCAAAACTTTATCAGCGGCCGGAACCTTTACTTTCCCTATAGGCGATAGTGCTGCTTCGGCAGACGGTATGCAATATTCACCGGTAACCGTGGTTTTCTCCGGTGGAACTTATGGCGGTTATGCCGGATTTGCCGTAAATGATATTAAAGAACCCAATTTAGATGCTTCAACCCATTATATCACACGTTATTGGAAAGTGACTACTTCGGGAATCGCACCAACCACTTATGCCGTTACGGGAACTTACTTGCCGGTAGATGTAGTAGGAACAGAAGCGACTTGTCAATCCAACCAATGGAACGGCGCGAGCTGGACCAATGGTGGAGCACCGGTTACCACCAATACCATGAGCATTACTTGCAATACTTTCCCGGCGACCAATCATTTAACTGCCGGTGCCAGAGACCGCGAGATTAATGTAGTACAAGTAGCAACCAATTATTTAAACGGAAGCACTTATGATTTTGGAACAGTATTGACAAGTGCTACTTTAGATGTGGTGTTTACCATTCAAAACTTAGGACAACAAACCATCACGCTAACCAATCCTGCCCCAACGATTTCGGGTAATCCTCCTTATTCGGTATTTGCTAATTATTCGGGAGCTACAGTGCCAATTATCAGCGGAACTACGCCGGGCACGAGAACATTTACCATTCGTTTTGCACCAACTGCAGCAGGTACATTTACCGGAAGTGCAACCATCATTAACAATGATTCGAATGAGAATCCGTATGTAATCAACTTCACCGGAGTGGGACAATTGCCACAGCCGGATATCAATCTTCAGGGATTGGGCAACAATATTGCGCCGGGCAATACGCCGGTAGGAACAGACAATACCTTATTTGCCGCGCAGGCGATAGGCTCAACGTCAGCCGCCAATACTTTTACGATACAAAACTTAGGAACTGCCGGATTGAATTTGTCAGGCTTGAGTCCGTATGTGACTTTAGGTGGTGCTAATCCGAGCGATTTTGCAATAGTGGCTGTGCCTTCTAATAGTGTGGGTGTAGGTTCTTCGACCACTTTTACTATTACTTTTACGCCAACTTTTTCAGGCACCAGAACGGCAACGGTAACCATTGCCAGTAATGATCCTGATGAGCCAAGCTATACCTTCAACATCAGCGGAACAGGAACTTGTACGGCTTTTGCGACCATTAGTACCGTAACGCCGGCCTCTGGACCGGTTGGAACGAATGTTACCATCACAGCAAGTTCGGGAGATTTAACCGGAACTACAGTTGCTTTTAATAGTATTCCGGCAACAATAATATCAAGTTCAGCCACTCAATTAGTGGTTACAGTGCCTGCGGGTGCTATAACAGGCAACATTAATATTACCAAAACTGCCACAGGTTGTATACTATCTTCTGCTTATACAGTAACCAATATTACCGGAGTTTGTGCCGGTTTGACCAATTTAATCATGACCGAAATCTATGATCAGGATGGCGGAAGTTTAGGTTATATTGAAGTGTATAATGGTACCGGAGCTACCATAGATTTGACCTCCTATTTCATCAGAAGATATGCGGATAATGCAGCTTTAATAGCCAATAGTTATACCGATTACGCTTTTGCACCAAGCATCACTTCTATTGCTAACGGAGAAGTAAAATATGGTAGAATCAGTAATGATGCCAATACGGCTTCACCCGATTTTGATTACAGCACACCCGGGTTTGCGGGGATTAACGGAGATGATATTTTTCATTTGTACCAAGGAACGACTTTGGTGGATGTTTATATAGTGCCTAACAATACGATTGGTTATACTGCCAAAAGAAATACTAATACGGCAGGACCAAACACCAGCAGCACGCCAAGTGATTGGACACATACTACTACTGAAACTTTAGCCGATTTGGGCACGTTTGTTTACACCGGACCACTTTCTACAGTACCAACTGTAACTACTGATCCTGTAGATGTGACGACTTGTAATACTACGGCAACCTTTACCGCTGGCGCTACTGCGGGGCCAGGTGCCGGGACTTTGAGTTACCAATGGTACTATAACTCGGGTACCGCTTCGGGATGGACGGCTGTTGCGGCTAGTTCCTTAACCGGTGTTGCGGCAACGAATTTTAACACCAATACTTTAACGCTTACCGGAGCAATAGGTGCTTTTAGCGGGTATCAGTTTTACTGTCAGGTAACCCAAAATACGACTTGTAATGTGGCTTCAGATGCAGCGCAGTTGATGGTCGATGCTACCGTTTGGAGCGGAACAGCATGGAGTAACGGTGCACCTGATTTAACAACAGGAGTAGTGATTGCCGGAAATTATGATACAGCCACCGACGGCAGTTTTGAAGCTTGTAGTGTAACCATTAATCCTGCGGTGACTTTAGACATCAATCCGAATGACCATGTGGCCATTCAAAATAATTTATACGTGAATGCTACGGGAACTTTATTGGTACAAAATAACGGTTCGTTAGTCATGATTGACGATGCAGGAGTAGTAACCAATAACGGAACCACCAACGTAATCAGAACTACTGCGCCATTCGAATTATATGATTATACATATTGGTCTTCACCGGTAAACGGTGCCAATATCACCAGTACATTTATAGGTTGGAGAACTGATTATTCTTTTGAGTTTAATGCAGCCAATTATTCTGATTTGAATACCATAGATTATTACGGAACCGTAACGGCTGCCGGAGTGCCGGACAGTTTTGACGATTTCGCACCATGGGCATGGTTGCCTTACACCGGAAACATGACCAACGGAAAAGGCTATGCCATTATGGGACCAACCGGATTGGCTTTTGCGCCGAGTGCTACTACTACGGTGACTTTTTCCGGACCGGTAAACAATGGAGTTATTCAGATTCCAATTGTGGAAAGCGGTAATGCGGCGAACACGGCAGATGATTTTAACTTGATAGGAAATCCATACGCTTCGGCTATTTTTGCGGATGATTTTATTACGACCAACGGAACCAAAACTTCGGGAAGTTTGTATTTCTGGACGCATGTGGATGATGTTTCGGTTTCTAATCCGGGACCAAGTTTGTATAACTTTATCACTGATGATTATGCGGTTTACAATTTGTCGGGAGGAACGCGAGCCAGTTTTACCGGTAGCGCGGTGCCAACGGGTTATATTGCTTCGGCTCAGGGATTCTTTGTAGAAGCACAAGGCAACAATACTCTGACGTTTAACAACGCCATGAGAGATAAAGATTATGACAATGACCAGTTTTTCAGAACGGCGCAACCTCAAGCAGCGGAAAAAGACAGATTGTGGTTGAATTTGAGAAATGGAGATGGAATGTTTGGTCAATTGTTGGTGGCTTATTTGCCACAATCTACACTAGACTTTGATTGGGCTTATGATGCTAGAGTAAACCAAAGCAACAATTATTTGAGTTTCTATACTTTAGGGAATAATGAGAAGTATAAAATTCAGGCCAGATCTAATTTTGTGGAGTCTGATATTGTTCCGATTGGGTATTTTAGTTCGGTTGACGGTGAGTTCAGCATTAGCATTGACCAACAAGAAGGCGTTTTCAACAGCGAGGCCACTAATATATATATAGAAGATTTAGCCTTGAATATTATACACGATTTAAAAGCGGCACCTTATACTTTTACCACAGTAAACGGTAAGTTTGACAACCGATTCTTGTTGCGTTATACCAATGGTTCTGCCTTAGACAACCCTGATTTTGATACGTTAAACAACAGTGTTGTGGTGGCGGCCAATCAAGGAGAATTAATGATAAAGTCGTATTTGCAAACTATAAACGAAGTGATTGTTTACGATGTGTTAGGAAGACAATTGTACCAAGCCAAAGGTATTGGTGCTAATGATTTTGTAGCCAACAACATCACGTTGAGCCAACAATCATTAATCGTAAAAATCAAGCTCGAAAGCGGTACAGTGATTACCAAAAAGATACTAATGAATTAAAAAAAGCGGCTCAGAAATGAGCCGCTTTTTTTAACCTATTTATTAGTGTTGACTATAGCTTGGTTGTTTTTATAATCAATCCATTTTTGACCTTTCCATTGGCGCATGAGATTGTCAAAGTTACGCATGATAAATACGTTGTAGGCTGCTTTTGACAGATTGGTGAGGCTTCTCGGAAAAGCTCTTAAACTCATTGAGAATCCGGGCGTGACATACTTCATATAATGCCAATACCCTTCGGGCATGTAAAGCATTTCGCCGTGTTTTAAATCAGTGACTAAGCCTTTGGCTTTTTTCAAAGCCGGCCATTTGTCAAAGTCGGGATTATCAAAATCGATGTCTTCTCTAGAGATGAGAGCGTGAGGGACTTTGTATAAATACGGCGTTTGATCAGGTGCAAAAAGCACACATCTTTTTTGACCATGAAAGTGAAAATGCAGGATGTTAGAATAATCAATATCATAATGCATAAACACTTTTGAGTTTTCGCCTCCAAAGAAAAGCATCGGCAATTGTTTGACTAATTTTAGTCCGATATCCGGCCAAACAAAATCATTTTTCAGTACCGGAACTTCTTTCATCAAATTGTATAAAAAGATGCGATAATTGGTTGGCTTGGCATTGAGTAAATCGATATAATCACTCATTTTCATTTGGGCATGAGCTTCGTTAAATCCATCTTTGTGCGAAACCGGGCGGTCATCATAAAGCGGCACAATTTTATCGCCGGCAACTTCTTTAATGTAGGCTAAATTCCACTTTTCATAGGCCGGCCAATCGGCAGTGAGTTGCTCAATAACCAACGGCTTTTGTTTTTTTACATAGTGATTGTAAAAATCTTCTTTTGAAATAGTTTTTACGCGTTCAATTTCTGTAAGTGCTAGTGACATAGACTGTTTGGTAAAATATAAAAAAAGCTCCCATCAAAACATGATGAGAGCAAAGTTATAAAAAGCTTTAAAAACTATTCTTTTTTTAGAAAAAGTTAACTTATTTTCCTTTGTTAGAAGCTTCTAAATTGCGTTCAATTTGGTGACCCGGACGCGTCCATTTTGGTTTTTCTCCCAAGGATTGAAACTGCGAATCTTCGGCTTCAACGGTTTTAGGTTGCATGATTTTGATGAAGGGTTTTTGCGGAAGCAAACCAAGAGTTTCAAACATTTTCATGTCTTCATTCACATCAGGGTTTGGTGTGGTCAATAATTTATCGCCTGCAAAAATCGAATTCGCACCGGCAAAGAAACACATAGCTTGACCTTCGCGAGACATTTCGGTTCTTCCGGCAGAAAGGCGTACTTGGGTTTCGGGCATTACGATACGGGTAGTGGCTACCATTCGAATCATTTCCCAAATTTCAACCGGTTTTTCGTTTTCCATCGGTGTGCCTTCAACGGCTACTAAGGCATTAATCGGCACGGATTCCGGTTGCGGATTTAAAGTAGACAATGCTACTAACATTCCGGCTCTGTCTTCGATGCTTTCGCCCATTCCGATAATACCGCCACTGCATACCGTAACATTGGTTTTGCGGACGTTTTCTATGGTTTGCAAACGGTCTTCAAAACCGCGGGTTGAAATCACTTCTTTATAATAATCTTCAGAGGTATCCAGGTTGTGGTTGTAAGCATATAAACCGGCTTCGGCTAATCGTTGTGCTTGATTTTCGGTTAACATTCCGAGAGTACAGCATACTTCCATATCCAGTTTGTTGATGGTTCTCACCATTTCCAATACTTGGTCAAACTCTTCACCGTCTTTAACATTGCGCCAAGCAGCACCCATACAAACTCTCGAAGAACCGTTAGATTTGGCTCTAAGCGCTTGTGCTTTAACTTGGCTCACGGTCATCAAATCGTTGCCTTGAATATCGGTATGATAGCGAGCAGCTTGCGGACAATAACCACAATCTTCGGGACAACCGCCGGTTTTGATAGAGAGTAAAGTGGAAACCTGAACTACATTAGGATCGTGATGTTCACGGTGTACAGAAGCAGCTTCGTAAAGCAAATCCATTAAGGGTTTGTTGTATATGGCGATGATTTCTTCTTTGGTCCAATTGTGTTTAGTAATGCTCATAGGTAACATTTTATGTTGCCCCAAAAGTAGTCAATTTGTAATTAAGTTACAATTTGAAAAACAATAAAAGACGCTGATTAATCCTGTGCAGCCGTTTTGCTTCTGAAAAGTTGCATGGCTACAAAAACGACAATTACGCCTGAAGCAATTCCTTCAAACAATAGACCAATAGCGTATTCGTTGGCTGTTGGGCTTCCGCCGAAAAGAAATTCTCCTGAAAGATTGCTGACATACTCATTTCCGCCTCGGGCATAAATATAAGTCAGCAAACCGATAACGCTGAGTAAAACACCCGTAATAGCGGTTGTGCCTGCCGAAAGCAAATTAGAAACATAACCGGTTTTGCCTTCTTTGAAGTTGGATTGTAGTGTTCTGCTTACGCCATAGTAAACAAAGGCAGCGTTGAGCATTCTGAGGTAAATGACTTTAGACAAACCGAAGAACTCCATAATTAAAAAATAAAGGGCAATTCCGGCAAAGATCAGGATTCCGTTGACTATTTCTTTAGGTAGTTTCATCTTGATAGGGTTTAAAGGGATAATTAAACAAGTCTATCAAAATTAAGAAATTATCTGTAAAAATTTAATTATTTAACAGAAAAGAAAGTTTAGATTCAGTAAAATCAAATAAATATTAAATTATTTATAGTCGGCTGATGTGTTCTTGTGCGGTCAGTTTGTCAAGAGCCAACTGGCTTTTCAGCGCGTCTAAAGAGTCAAATTTTTGTTCATCACGCATTCTTTTCAGTAGTGAAACAGTGATGGTTTGACCATAAAGGTCTTCGTTAAAATCGAATAAATTGATTTCAATGGTTTGGGTAGTGCCGTTCACCGTAGGCCGATTTCCGATATTCATCATGCCGTAAACTGTTTGTTGGTTGTGTTGGCATTTGGCTACATAAACTCCGTTTTTAGGGATGAGTTTATAGTCTTCTTCGATGGTAATGTTGGCTGTTGGGTAACCGATGGTTCTGCCCAGTTGTTGGCCTTTGGTTACGATTCCGGTCAATGAATAATCATAGCCCAAATACTCGTTGGCCAATTCAATTTGACCTTCGCTTAAAGCGGTTCTGATTTTGGTGGAACTCACGGAAACAGCATTGATTTCTTGTACTGAAATTTGTTCCACTTCAAAGCCGTAGGTTTGGCCAAATTCAATCAGGTCATTAATGTCGGCCGTTCGGTTTCTTCCGAAACGATGGTCATAACCTATAATGATTTTCTTTAGTTTAAAAGTATCGACTAAAACCTGTTTGACAAAATCTTCGGCAGTTAGTCTCGAAAACTCTTTATCAAAAGGATGTACTACCAAATGGTCAACGCCTAAGTTGGCTAATAAGGCTATTTTTTCATTTAAGGTGTTGAGTTGTTTCATCTCGGTTCCTTCTTGGAGAACCATTCTTGGATGCGGAAAAAAAGTCAGCACTAAACTTTCACACTCATTTATTTTTGCCGAAGTGATAATTTGGTCCAATATTTTTTGGTGGCCAAGGTGCACACCGTCAAATGTACCAATGGTAACGATAGTTTGGCCGTTGGGTTTGAAGGAATGAATAGAATGATGTGTTTTCAACCGTTGATTTTTTACAAAAGTAAATTTTATTTTAAAAGAAAAGAGGATTGAAAATGAATTCAATCCTCTTTTTTAGTTTTGCGGCTATTAATTATTCTTTAATAAAACGCAATGTTTTGCTTTGTGTACCGTTAGAAACAGTGATTAAATAAACACCGCTGCTGTAATTTGTAGTATCAATAGATAAATCGTCAGCAGTTGTTATATTTTTTTGGGTGATTGTTTGACCTAAATAATTGTAAACAGTAACGTTTTTAACCAATTCAACTCCGGTAGGTACCGCAATGTTTAATACACTTTTAGTTGGGTTAGGGTAAACATAAATATCGTTTAAGGTTTCGAAAGTTTCGTTGCTTAACACGTTAACTGTAAATACTTTGCTATCTGTACTGGTAAATGATGCACCGTTAGCCACTACAATTGTACCATCAGTTGATTTGATGTCATAATAACCACTACCATAGTTACAACAAATTCCGTCACCATAAGAATCGTTAATGGTAAAGGTATAACAATTGTTGTTAGCCAATGTCCAGTTTTGGGTAAAGATGGCAGGAAGTGCTGCTGTATCTGTATACGGACCGCCACTGTATAAAATAGTTCCGGCTTGATTTTTTAAGTTCCAAGTAGTTTCTGAACCATACAAATCTCTTTGTAATCTAAATACATAATTATTGATAGTGTAGTTCGTTGGTCCGGCAGGAACAGTATAAGCTGCTGAAACGCTGTTGTTTGAAGCTCTTTGGTCAGTTACACCATTAGCGGTTGTAATAGTACCATTAAATGTTCCGTTAGTTCCGTTAGTTACCGGCATGTCAAAAGTAGCAAATTTGTTTGGTGCTAAATTTCCTGTCCAAGGGTAAGTATAGTTAGTTCCGCCATTAATGTTATAAGAAATAACGGCTGAAGTTAAATTAGCTGTTCCTCGGTTGTAGATGGTAACTTTTATGGTTGGTGAACTACCGCCACCACAAGCGCCACCGGCTGAAGCACAAACGTTTTCCAATTTCAATTCAGCATCGTTAGTGAATAGAGGAATGGCTTGGTCTCTTGTTGATGTTTTTAACGTAAGTCTTCGGGTTGCGTTGTTCATTACGGTTGTAATTCTGGCTTTTTGGTCTACAGTAAAGATGTTCATACAAGCATCATCAGTGTAATCCATATAGTTTTCAATCATGTCATTACCCGGTTGTGTGGTACATGAGTTAGTTCCTGTAGGGCAACCATAGTTGGGAGCAGCAGCTCTGGGAGTATCATTACAATAATCATCGGCAACACAGGCTGTTCCGTCTTCAGCCCAAATGTGACGCAATCCTAAAAAGTGGCCTACTTCGTGTGTCATGGTACGACCTTTATCAAAAGAAGTGTCGCCGTAAAGTCCGGTTGGGAAAATATTTCTTGAACCGAAATAAGAATAATTAGCCACAACACCATCAGTATTGGCTGATCCGCCATTAGTATTTAAACCGGTTAGTGTTGAGTTGCTTGGGAATTGAGCATATCCTAAAAGTGAACCGTCAGAGAATTGTACACTCCACATGTTCATATATTGAGTTGGGTCCCAAATCGTACTTGGTTTCACTGTGCTGTTGATGGCTGCAGTTGACCAAGAAGCTTCACAAAGATTGTGTCTTACAATTCCGTTAGTTGGGTTTCCGTTAGGATCTACTTTAGCCAAAGCAAATTGAACCATAGTGTCTGCTCCAACCGCATTAGAGTTAAAACCCGGAGTTCCTGACAAACGTCTGAAATCTTGATTCATTACGGTGATTTGCGACTCTACTTGACCATCTTGGATGTTAGGAGCAGTACCAAGAGCTTGACCGCTGTGGATAACGTGAACTACTACAGGAATAGTGATAATACCACCTGATTCAGAACGGAATTCCGGACTGTTTTTGTATCGTTCAACTAGCGGAGATAGCCAAGCTTCAAATTCAGCATCTGACATTCTTTTCGGATCATTCTCCTGAAGGAAATGCTCATATTCTGTTGACGCACAACGAATCAATCCTTGCGGAGAAACATTGGTGGCCGGTTTTCCAAAAACGGTTTTTTGTTTTGCTTCTTGACTGTATCCTATAGCTAGGGAAAACAGCAGAAACAAAGACATCATTGTAATTTTTTTCATGATTTTTAGTTTATTGAGTAATAAGATGTTGTAAATAGCCGATAAAAGTAAAAAAAAAAGATTCTTGAACGAAAAAAAACCATTAAAAATTGTTTAAACCCAGCAACTTTGTTCTTTTAATTCGTAATAATTTACGGAAAAATAAAATTTAGCCATTATTTTACCACAAAATTGAAACGGGAGGAGTTTTCGGATAAGATTATTGCGGCGTATTTTAAGGATTGATTTCTTGTAGCGTATTCGTTTTGAGCTACTTCCCGTTAAAATTATTCATGGTGTTGTTTAAACCGGCTAAGGCAAAAGATTCTATGATTTCTTTGGCTTTTTCGTAGCGTTCCGGTAGTTTGTTTTTTTCTTCTTCGGTCCACTCGCCTAAAACGTAATCTACTTGTTGTCCTTTTTTGAATTCGTCACTGATGCCAAAACGAAAACGCGGGTATTCGGAAGAGTTTAAAACGAGTTGGATGTTTTTTAAACCGTTGTGTCCGCCGTCGCTACCTTTGGCTTTGATGCGTATGGTGCCAAAAGGCAAATTCAAATCATCGGTAATCACCAAAACGTTTTCTTTGGCGATGTTTTCTTTTTCCATCCAATATTGCACCGCTTTACCACTTAAATTCATGTAAGTGTTGGGTTTCAAAAGGATTAGCTTTCTACCTTTGATGTTGTATTCTGTTATCGTTCCCAGTTTGGCCGTTTCAAAAGACAAGTTTTCTTTTTGTGCCACGTAATCTAAGACTTTAAAACCAATGTTGTGGCGGGTATTGACATATTCGGCACCGATGTTGCCCAGTCCGACGATAAGGTATTTCTTCATTTCCGGTATGTTTTCAGAAGTTGTAGTAGTAGTAAATAATTGGGTCAACCATTTCATGAGACAAAAGTAGCTAATTTGGAAATAAGTTAATTTGAAAATTTGTTTCCCAAAGTTTATAAAGCGCCTTTTGCTTATCATTTAGCCCCGATTGCAGCGGCTACCACGTAGCGCGAAAAGCGGGAATATGGCCCCGAAGCTTCGGGGTAAGAATGCCCGAGCCTTTCGCTCCTCAATAAAAAAGCCCCGTTTTTCAACGAGGCTTTCGGTATAAATTGGAAATGAATTATTTTTTCTTTCCTTTTGCCGGAGCTTTGGCTGCTTTGGCTGCTTCTTGAGCGGCTTTCATAGCGGCACGTGAAATCTTCACTTGACAAACCACGGTGTTGTCCGGGTGCATCAATTTGAAGTTGTTAGTCTCCAATTTGGTAACGTATAATTTGTTACCCATTTGCAATTCAGAGATGTTAGCTTCAACATAATCCGGAAGATTTTTTGGTAAAGCTTTTACTTTTAATCTTCTTTGGTTCAAACGCAAATCACCACCTAACAAAACCCCTGGTGAAGTACCTGTAATTTTCACAGGAACCTCCATAGTGATTTCTTTGCTTTCGTTTAATTGAAAGAAATCAATGTGTAAAATTTTGTCAGACACCGGGTGAAACTGAATGTCTTGAAGAATAACATTGGTAGTTTTTCCAGCCAAATCAACCACAACTGTGTGTGCGTTTGGAGTGTAAACCAAGCCTTTGAATGCTTTTTCTTCTGCTGCAAAATGCTGTGGTGTAGTTCCTCCGTAAATAACGCAAGGGACCATTCCAGCATCACGTAAGGCTTTAGTAGCTTTTTTGCCTACGCTTTCTCTTTCTTGTCCTTTAATCGTAATCGATTTCATTGTAAAAATATATAGTTAATAAATAAAATACTTTTTTGAGCTGACCGCTATTGGCTGTTAGCTTTTTTTTGGCGTTCCCCTTCGGGTCAGGCTTTCCGCAGTACAGGGTACTTGCTCCAATCCTTAACGCAATCTTTTTTTACATCAAGTCAGCTAATTGCTAACCGGTGAAAGCTGACCGCTACATCAAAAACTTCCCACTGATGGAATTGTTGTGTTGCACCATGTGCATTACTTCAGCGAAGAGCGGTGCACAACTCACCACTTTTATTTTGTTCGATTCTTTCTTTAACGGAATAGAATCGGTTACTATTAATTCTAATAATTTAGAGTTTTCTATTTTCTCATACGCTTCTCCCGAAAGGATGGCGTGAGTACATATCGCTCTAACACTTATGGCGCCTTTCTCCATCATCAAATCGGCGGCTTTAGCCAGTGTTCCTCCGGTGTCGATCATATCGTCTACCAAAATCACGTTTCTGCCTTTTACTTCCCCAATCAATTCCATCGTATCAATTACGTTGGCTGCTTTTCTTTGTTTGTAACAAATTACCACGTCTGATTCTAAAAACTTAGAGTAAGCGTAAGCTCTTTTTGAACCGCCCATGTCCGGAGAAGCAATTGTTAAATTTTCTAACTGCAAGCTCTTTACATAAGGTAAAAAGATAGTCGAAGCAAACAAATGGTCCACCGGTTTTTCAAAGAAACCTTGAATCTGATCGGCATGTAAATCCATCGTCATGATTCGAGTGGCGCCGGCAGTTTCCAATAATTTGGCTACTAATTTGGCTCCAATCGGCACTCTTGGTTTGTCTTTACGGTCTTGTCTGGCCCAACCAAAGTAAGGAATTACCGGAGTAATGTGTCGGGCTGACGCTCTTTTCGCAGCATCAATCATTAACAATAGCTCCATTAAATTATCGGCACTAGGAAAAGTAGAACAGACAATAAAAACGCGTAATCCTCTAATGGATTCTTCAAACGAAGGCTGAAACTCGCCATCACTATATCTTGAGAACGTAACTTTACCTAGCGGAATGCCATAGTTTTCAGCTATTTGTTCGGCTAAGTGGACGCTTTGTGAACAGGCAAATATCTTTGCTTCGGGCTCTAAATGCGACATTGTAATTCTTGTTGTTATTCCGCCGCGCCTATACAATTTGGCTTTGACCGTAGTCTGAAGCTTTCAGCATATAATTGCCTCGGAAGTAGTTAGTTAGTTGTGTGTTGCTTTAACGCGGTGCAAATTTAGAAATTAAATCCGACTCTGAAAGTATTTTTTTAGCTATTTTTTTGATGGTATGACAAAAATTTATTTACATTTGCACCCACAAAACACAAATGCCTTAATGCCCGGATGGCGGAATTGGTAGACGCGCACGACTCAAACTCGTGTTCTTAGGAGTGTGGGTTCGATTCCCACTCCGGGTACAAATGAAAAACCTCTCAGTAATGGGAGGTTTTTTTGTTTAAATTTGATTATGTTTTATATATATGCCATATCAAGTTTGAATAGAAATTATATTTATGTTGGGTTAACTGACAATATAGAAAGGAGATTTATGGAACATAATTCAGGAAAAAATAAAACAACAAAACCTTATTTACCATTTCAAGTAATTTACACAGAAGAATTCGAAACCAGAGTGGAGGCAAGAATCCGTGAAAAATATTATAAATCAGGAATTGGAAAAGAAAAGCTGAAGCAGATACGTGAACAGAGAGGATAAAAGGTTCGACCTGCCTGCCGGCAGGCAGGTTCCCACTCCGGGTACAAAAAGAAAAACCTCTCAGTAATGGGAGGTTTTTTTCTTTTCTACGCCTATTTACGTATTTCAACATAAAATTACTATTTTTATCTTGCTGAGGTAAATCAAGCCAAGATGAAAAAGCGCATTTGCATAGTAGAAGACGACAGAGACTTAAGAGAAGCTTTGTGCATGATGATTCAGTTTACCGAACATTATGAACTCGCCGGAAGTTTTGAAAATGCTGAAAAAGCACTTCAGTTTTTGCCCGAAACCGAACCGGACGCCATATTAATGGATATCAATTTGCCCGGTGAAAACGGCATACAATGCGTTACCAAACTCAAAAATATCAATCCCGATTATTTGGTTTTAATGTGTACTTCATATGAAGATGATGAAAAAATTTTCAAAAGCTTGGAAGTGGGTGCCAGTGGCTATATACTAAAAACCGAAGGTCCGGCCAAGATTATCAATGCTTTAGATGAATTGTTTGAAGGCGGAAGTCCAATGAGCAGTAGCATTGCTCGAAAAGTGGTCGCCAGTTTTTCTAAAATGGAATCCCAAAACCGTCTGACGGAGACGCTCACTGCTCGTGAAAAAGAAATATTGGAGTTGTTGGCCAAAGGCCAAATGAACAAAGAAGTCGCCAATCAGCTCGATATCAGTACCGGGACTGTGCGCAAACACATCCAGAATATTTATGAAAAACTACATGTAAATACTCGTGTAGAAGCGGTAAACCTTTATTTAAAACGATAATTTATCGCTTATGAAATCTTATGTTCAACTATTTGTTCTCTTGTTGTGCCTGAATTTGGCAGCTCAAAGTCCGATGGAGAAAAAGAAGTTGAATCAACTAAAAGCTTGTCAAGATAATCCTTGTAAGGTGAAAAGGACTTTTCTTATGGCCGAGCATTTTTTGGAAACTGATGACATCGAATCTTCTCAAAAATGGTTGCAAAAAACCAAAGATTTAGTATCGCCAAAGGTTACTGATACCACAACTGTTTTTATTCACAGTCTGCAGTCGGAATTGTTTTACTACATGGGATTGTTTCAGTTTGGGACTTACGAAGCCAAGAAAGGAATCGAAAAAGCCAAGCAACTCAATGACAGTACACTTATAGCAGATTCCTATTTCTTTCTGGGAATTAACCAAATGGAAATTAATGCTTTTAAAGAAGCCCATCAGTCGCTTTGGCAATCGAGAAATTTTTATCCGAAGCAATGGGCCAAAAAGTACATCAGAAGTTGCATCCAAAACGAGCATATCTACAATAATATTGCCCAATTGAAATTCAAAACCCGTGAATTAGATTCTGCTTTTTGGTACAACAAAAAAGCCTACCAAATGGCTCTACAAAACAACAGTAAGCGTGGAATCCCGAATGCAGAGCAAACTTTCGGTCAGATTTACTACACCAAAAAGCAAAAAGACAGCGCGATTTATTATTTCCAAAAAAGCGTACAATCCGCCCAAAAAAGTGTTTACTATGATATCGTTTTATTAAACTACGCTTATTTGATGGAATGCTATCAGGGAAACCCTGCATTGAGCGATTCGTGGTTTACCAAAGGAACCGATTTAATGAAGCAAAGAATCGTAAACATCGCTTTTCAAAGGTATTTTTACAACATAGCCTTATCGGTTTTTAAAGCCAATAACCAAGTCGAAAAAGCGGCCTATGTGCAAGATAAAATCATAGCCATTGATGATGAAACTCGATTAAAAGGAAACTTTTTCATACAAGACATTACCACGCAATATGCCCAGAATGAAAACAAACTTCTCAATCTTCAAATAGATGAACTGACCCAAGAAAGAAGATACACCTTTTTGCAATTGATAGCGGCACTTTTGGGTGTTTTGTTGTCGGTTTTATTCATTATTATTATTCGAAGAAAAAATAAAGTGCAACAAACCTTATTGAACCAAAAAAATGACATCAGCAAAGATTTGCATGACGATATAGGAAGCGGCTTGAGCAGTATTTTAATTCATGCTGACTTGCTGCTCAAGGACAAAAATGCCGAAGAAAAACAAAAGGTTTTGGCCAATAAAATTGTTCAAACCGGTAAAGAAATTTCCCAACAGCTTAACACTTTTATTTGGTCTTTGAATAATGACAATAATGGTTTGCAAAGTTTTGCGGAATACGTAAAACAATACGGAATGAATTTATTGGAAAGTACCGATATCGAATTTGAATTCACCACCAATATTGCGTCAAAAGAGACTATGGTTATTAACGGCAACCAAAGAAAACATTTGTTCATGTGTGTCAAAGAGTTGCTTAATAATGCCGTCAAACACGCCAAGGCTACCCAAATTGAGGTAGCGATTAATGCCAAGGATAAAAATGTTTTGGAGATAATGGTCCGCGATAACGGTCAAGGAATGAACAAAGAAAACCAGTTTGGTAACGGAATCACCAACGTTAAAAAGAGAGTAGAATTATTAGGCGGAAAGGTAATCTTTGACCAGCAAGCCGGACTCCAAGTAACCATCAATATTCCGTTAAAATAAACAAAGTGGTAATGGTCGTCATTAAGTTTAGATACGCCTTTTGGCGTATTTTTTATTTTTAATCGAATTCGGAATTCCCCTGTTTTAGAGTGTTTAGGGTCTTTTTTGATAAAGTTTAGTATGACAAATATCGTATTGTGAATGTTGATTTAATGAATGAATTTTAGGCATCTTTTTCTACAGTTAATTGGTAACTGTTTGAAAAGCAATCTGCTAAAAGTTCATCACCATGATAAAAAAAATACTACTGTCGTTAATAATTCTTTCAGGATTCGAAAGCAAAGCACAAGTTGGGATCAACACTACAACGCCCAAAGCCCAACTCGAAATCAAATCCTCCAACGAAGCCACGCCGGCCAATAACGATGGTTTGTTAATCCCAAAAATAAATGCCTTTCCGGTGACGAACCCAACGGCTGACCAACAAGGAATGTTAGTGTATTTAACTACTACAGTGGGTGCCAACACACCTGGGTTTTATTTTTGGAACAACCCAACAACAGCTTGGCTTCCTGTAAAAGGAACTGATGGCGGAACACTAGACCAAGCCTACGATTTTGGCGGAGCCGGAAACGGAAGAACCATAACCGCTGATGCGGGCGCAGTCACCATAGCCGGAACAGACGGTTTGGTTTCAACAGGAATTTCTGGAAGTGGTGCTCTGGCACCTTCAGGAGCCGGAACCAGAATGGTTTGGAATCCGAGGAAAGCTGCTTTTAGAGCTGGTGGTGTTAGTGGAACGCAATGGGATGATGCCAATATTGGCAGTGGTTCTGTTGCTTTTTCCGGAGGAACAGCTTCAGGATCTAGTTCCTTTGCAGGAGCAGGATCAACAGCTTCAGCAACTAATTCCTTTGCAGGAGCAGGAGGCACAGCAAACGGACAAAGTTCTGTTGCCTTCGGTCAAGGAACCGTTGTCAATAGTGTAGATTCGATAGCGGCCGGATTTTTTTGTACAACATCTTCATCAAGATCTGTTGCATTTGGGAGTGTTAATACAGCTAGTGGTTCCAGTTCAACTGTTTTTGGAGAAAATTCAACAGCAAGTGGAGGAACAGCAACGGCTTTTGGGAACTCTAATGTTGCCAGTGGAAATATTGCTACAGCATTTGGTAGAAATAATACGGCTTTCAGTTATGGTGAAACTGTTTTAGGAATCGGCGCCACCACTTACACCCCATCAACAAATGGCGCCACACAATTTAGAGCTGCTAATGCCACTGACAGATTATTTGTAATTGGGAATGCCATTGATGCCGATAATGACAATACCGTAGATTTGGCTGAAAGAAGCGATGCGATGGTGGTTTTGAAAAATGGAAGCACCGGTATTGGAACATCTACACCAAATGCCTTACTAGATGTAGCTTCAAACAATAAAGGTGTCATGGTGCCCAGAGTATCTTTGACCTCAGCCAATGTTGCCAGTCCAATAATTAATCCAAATGGAGGAGCTTTACCGGAAAGTACATTAGTATATAATACTGCTACTGCTGGGGCAGGAGCTAATGAAGTCACCCCTGGTTTTCATTATTGGGATGGAACTAAATGGGTAAAATTGGAGGAGAATAATGGGAAAACCAAATATTATACAGCCATTGGAACTTCCAGTATAGTAGGAGTAGGTTCTGCAAAAACACCAATGTCACAAATGCAAATTACTTTTACTCCAAAGTCTAGTGTGGTTTTAGTGAGTTTTTCAGCTTCAGGAAACAATACTTCTCCAGGCACTTTTTCTGATTTTCAATCAGTTGTTTTCTTTGATTTGTTGTTGAATGGATCATTGGTTAAAGGATTTCAAACATCAGAGGTAAATACCGACGAATCTGTGGGCAGAACCACTTGGGACACTAATATTTTATACCCAGTAACAGTTACTCCTTTTGTGACACAAACCATCTCTATTAATTGGGCTAGTAGTACTAGTATTGCGGCTAATATTACAACCCCAATCTCTATACCAAGCTCCTCACTTACCTTAAATTCACATAGGGTTTTGAGTGTAATTGATCCCGAAGGTGGTGGAGGAATTGTAACACCTATTACACCTCCGGTTACCAATCAGTTTTGGAGTATAAACGGGAATTCAGGTACGAATTCTTCAACCAATTTTATGGGAACTCTAGACAATCAAGATGTTGTGTTTAGAAGGAACGGTGCATTATCTGGTAGATTAAATAGTTCAAATACTTCATTTGGCGTCAATAGTTTATTAAATATAACTTCAGGAACGGGAAATACTGCTATTGGGACTTCTGCATTTTCTTCTTTAACGACAGGCTCAAACAATACCGCCATTGGATCATTTGCTAATATAAGTTCATCTTTAAACAATGCCACTGCAATAGGTGCAAGAGCTTCAGTTAGTGTGGATAATAGTTTAGTTTTAGGAAGCGTAAATGGTGTCAATGGTGCAACAGCAACTGTTAATGTAGGTATCGGGACTACCACACCACAGGAAAGATTACACGTCGCCGGAAAAGCATTTTTAACAGATGGTTTTTCTGCCGATAATGCCGCTTTAATTTACAGAAATAATACAGATTATATGTTCCTCGGACCTCAATCAGGGAGTAGTGCAAACGGTGCAGCTATGGCGCTTTTTGGCAGTACCAATACAGCCGGAGGTAATGCCGGTGGTATTGATTTTAATGTTCCGGGTAGTCAGGTTAGGATGAATCATACTAATGGGAGTTATGTTTTTAGAGCCAATAGCACAAGCGGTTATACAGCTACTTTTGAATTGAATGATGTTGGGTTGCAGATTGGTCACAATTCAGCCGGTAGAGATGTTGTATTTAATACGGCCAGTACAGAGCGAATGCGTTTGACTGCTGCCGGGCGCGTTGGTATTGGTACTACAGCTCCGGGCGGACAATTGGAACTTTCTTTAAACGAAGGCAGAAAACCAACTTCTAATACTTGGACCATTCCGTCTGATGCAAGATTAAAAAATGTGGACGGCATTTATCAAAAAGGATTAACAGAAATTCTGCAGTTGAAACCCATTCAATATCATTATAAAAACACTGATAAAAAAAGTTTTGATCCCAAAGTTTTGGAAAAAGAAGCTTATGGTTTTTTGGCACAAGAAGTACAACAAATTTTTCCGGAAGCAGTTGGAACCGACGCTGATGGCTATTTGAATTTTGATTTACATCCTATTTTAGTAGCTTACACGAATGCTTTCAAAGAGCTGCATTTAAAAAATCAAGCTGCTGAAAATAAAAACCGCGAATTGGAACTGAAGTTGCAATCGCAAGAACAAATCATCAATAATCTTATTGAACGTTTGGAGAAACTGGAAGCCAAAAACTAAAAAACGTAATCGGGAAGCAGTGGTATTTTTGGTTATAAGAAAGAAATATTTTCTAAATAGCCCCGATAGCAGCGAGCTACCGTGTAGCGCGAATAGCGGGAAGATAAGTGTAATGAAGCAGGAAGCATCTGCTCCTAAAACCCTAAAATCAATTTGGCAATCGAGAAGTAAATTAATATCCCGCAAATGTCATTGCTGGTGGTGATGAATGGTCCTGTTGCCAAGGCCGGGTCAATATTGAATCGGTGCAGTAATAACGGCACAAAAGTTCCGATAAGTGAAGCAATGATAATTACCGAAATCAGCGCTATGGTTACAATCTCTCCGATGATTAATTCCACATTTAAAAGGAAATGACTTCCGACAAATAGTATCGAGGCCAATATGATTCCGTTAAGCAAACTCAACGACACTTCTTTGATCAAACGATTCCATAACGAGCCGCTGATGGATTGATTGGCCAAACCTTGTACGATAATCGCAGAAGATTGTACCCCAACATTTCCGGCCATCGCCGCAATTAGTGGTGTGAAGAAAAATAAGTTTCCGTGATTGTTCATCGCACCGCCAAACAACCCCAAGACTCTAACACTGATAAATCCGCCACAAAGGGCCAAAACCAACCAAGGCAAACGCGCTCGGGTTAAGTCGAGGATGCTGTCATCGGCCTCTACGTCTTGCGAGATACCGGCCGCTAATTGGTAATCTTTATCGGCTTCTTCCTTAATTACGTCTACGATATCGTCAATGGTGATTCTACCAACTAAGCGTCCCATTTCATCTACTACGGGAATGGCTTCTAAGTCATATTTTTGCATGATGCGAGCGACATCGGTGTTGGGCATGTCTACTCGAACATAATCTACTTTTTTGATATACACTTGGCTGATAGGCGTTTTGGTGGAAGTGGTCAATAAATCTTTTAAAGACAATCTTCCTTTTAAACGGTTTTCGTCATCTACCACATAAATCGAATGCACGCGAGTGACATTTTCCGCTTGAATTCGCATTTCTTTTACGCAAGTTAGCACATTCCAATTTTCATTGACTTTCACCAACTCTTTTCCCATCAAACCTCCGGCAGTGTCTTCGTCGTAACGCAACAAATCGACAATGTCTTTGGCGTGTTCAACGTCTTCTAATTCGGAGATTACTTCTTCTTTTTTGCTTTGTGAAAGTTCGGCAATAATGTCGGCTGCGTCATCGGTGTCTAATTCGTCAAGCTCTTCCGCAATTTCTTTGGCCGAAAGCCCTTGGAGGATTTTTTCACGCAAATCATCTTCCAACTCGGGAAGAATTTCAGCGGTAATTTCACTGTCCAGGATTTTAAAAATATAGGTGGCTTCAGCCGTTTCCAATTCCTCAAAAATCTCCGCGATATCGGCATGGTGCATGTCATTCAACAACACTTCCAATTCTTGGTCATTTTTGTCGTGAATGAGTTGCTCGATTTGCGCTAAGAGTTCTTTGCTGATTTTAAACTGCATGGGCTTCTATTTTTTGGGTGAGTTCGATGAACTGCTCCACAGTTAATTGTTCGGGACGGAGGTCAAAGATAGTATCTTCTTTTAAATTATCCGACAGGTTAAACGATTTTAGACTGTTCCGCAACGTTTTTCGACGTTGTTGAAAACCGGTCTTAACCACAGTAAAGAATAATTTTTCATTACAAGGCAAATGAAAATCCGCTTTTCGGCGTAAGCGCAACACACCCGATTTTACTTTGGGTGGCGGATTGAAAACATGTTCGTGCACGGTAAACAAATACTCAGCCTCATAAAAAGCTTGCACTAAAACCGATAGAATGCCATAGACTTTGCTGCCTTTTTTGGAACAAATTCTTTCGGCGACTTCTTTTTGGAACATACCCGAAAACTCAGGAACTTGTTCGCGCAAGTCCAAACATTTGAACACAATTTGAGACGAAATATTATAAGGAAAGTTTCCGGTGATGGCAAAAGGTTGGCCTTTAAAAACCTCGTTGATGTCGTACTTTAAAAAATCTTTAGAAATGATTTTCCCGTGCAACTTTGGGTAATGCGCATTCAAATATTCCACCGATTCGGTGTCAATTTCAATCACATAAGTTGTGGTGGGTTTCTCCAAAAGATATTTGGTCAGTACGCCCATTCCCGGACCGATTTCCAATACGTTGTCATAACCTTCAAGACTGAGCGTGTCGGCGATGTCTTTGGCGATGCTTTCATCGGTTAAGAAATGTTGCCCCAGGTGTTTTTTGGCTTTTACTTGGTTCATTTAGATTGTTAGATTGTTAGATTGTTAGATTATTAGACTCTTTTCTAAGAAGTCTAAGCTAGTCTAAGAAGTCTAAATTAGTCTGTTAATGATCAGAAATCAATTCTAATTCCGTTCTGAAAGCCAGCATTTTGTCTCCAAAAAGCCGGTTTCCTTCTTCGCGTAATCTTGGGGCATCTTCCTCGTAATATTTCTGTAAGGTTTCTTTCGAATCGGTACAATATTGAATAGAATAAGTGGTTCCGCCCATTTCTTCTTCGATCAAAACTTTAACCATTCGTGCCGAAGAAAATTTTCCGGTAGCTAAGACATCGTTAATATGTTTTTCCTGCATCCAACGCATCCATTGGTCGTGAACGCTTTCGTGTATGTTGATGGTAACGTTGTATAAAATCATGTCAAAGGGATTTGTTAATCTGGTTATTTGGTGATTTGAGGTTTTAAAGATTAGTATCGCCTCTTAATTTTCGGTATTTATTCCGCGAGTCTACGAAGTAAATACTGTCTTCGTGTTTGAAGATGATTTCTTCATAAAGCGGTTTGGCTTTTTCAACATCGCTTAAATGGAGATTATATATTTCGGCCGAATAATACAATGCTTCATCTACATAAATACTTTCTTTGTGATTGGTGATGATATTGTTGTAATACTCTAAAGCTTTGGTGTAATCTCCCATTTTTTCATAGGTTTTACCAATGCGCAATAGCGTTACCGCTTCAATTTCTTCGCCTTTGTGTTCTTTTAAAATGAGTTGGAATTGCTCCAAAGACGCCACTTTTTTATTTTGGTATAACAAAAAATCAGCGCGGGCAAACTTCTTCAATGCCACTTGGGTCGAATCTTCTACGGTATTGTCACTGATTAATAAAAACAAATCCAAAGCATCATTGGCAATCAGTTGGGATGCCGCCGATTTTAGTACTTTCAGTTGATGTGTTGCCCATTCAAAATCGCCTTTGTAGTAACTGGTTTTGGCGGTTTTTAACTGTGCTTCCTGACCGGTGATATCGCCTGTCATGTCTTCTCCTACTTGAGAATAATAAATTAAGGCTTGGTTGTATTTTTCTTCCAATAAGAGGATATCGGCGAGTTGCATTTTGAGTTCGGCCAATTGGTAACGGTTGATAGGCATTTCCATGGCATTTTTCAAAATCACTTTGGCTTTTTCGGGATTGTTCAAGTGAAAGGCCGTGAAATCGGCTTCCAACTCGAGCAGTGATAAAGTGTACGGACTAACGCCGAATTCTTTGATAAGTTTATCCAGTTCGGCAGTGATAGCTACATAATCTTTATCGGTGGCATGATCAATTTTCATTTCCATCAAATAGGAATGCGCCTGAATTAACAGCTCTAAATCGTTGGTATTTTCTAAAACAAAAGTCAAGATTTCTTTAGCCGAATCTTGGTCGTTATCGGCTATGGCCATTTCACCCAAATTGACAATGTTGCCAAAGGATTCCGGATTTCTTTTGTAAATGGCTTTTTGTTGCACGAAAGCCTTGCCGTATTCTTTGAGCTGCACAAAATACCAACTCAGAAAATCATTCCAAAAGACATCTTGGGTTTTTTGGGTTCTGATAAGTAAGGCTTTTTTTAAAGTGTCATTAAAATTTTCATCACCGTCTTCGGTCATGAATCGCGAGAGTTGGTTTTGAATAATAGGCAAGTTTTGCGGATTTTGATAGGCTTCTAATAAATAGGTTTCTATCATCAAATCGGTTTCGCCTTTTTGACCGTAGAGCATGGCCATTTGGAAATTAAAACTCAATTTAGGATCGGTTTCAATAGCGGTTTTATAGGCCAAAAGCGCAAAATCAAACAAAGCCTTTCTTTCGAAAGTATAGGCAATACCATAAGCTTCAGGAGCGTGTTTTTTGATTTTGTCAATCGCCTGATTGTAATACTTATTGGCTTTGTCTTGGTTTTTTTGCAATTGGTAATTATAACCTAAATCAATCAAAAGACTACTTTGACGGTATTTATTTAGTCTTTCCTCTATAGCTTTTTCGGCTTTGTCAAATTGTTGCAACTGTTGGTAACACTCAATAACTCTTTGAAAATAATTCGAGTTGCCGGCTTGGGTTTTGAGCAATTCTTCATAGCTGACTAAGGCTTTTTCAAATTCGCCTCGGTCAAAATAATTGTTGGCCAACTGCTCGTTTTGCGCCGAAGCCCAAAGCGAGAGGAATAAGAAAGCTATGGAGAGAATTTTTTTCATGTTTCTGATTAAACGAACAATGTACTAAAGTAACACTTTTTGTGCTCCGTTAGTACATTGTTTACTAAAGATTAACTTATTTAGTTAATGATATCAAAACCGGTGTAAGGACGCAATACTTCAGGGATTACGATACCTTCCGGCGTTTGGTAATTTTCAAGGATTCCGGCTAAGACTCTTGGCAAGGCTAGTGAACTTCCGTTCAAAGTATGCGCTAATTGGGTTTTGCCGTCTTTTCCTTTGAAACGCAATTTCAAACGGTTGGCCTGATAGGTTTCAAAATTGGAAACAGAAGAGATTTCTAACCAACGGTCTTGAGCTGTAGAAAACACTTCAAAATCGTAGGTCAAAGCAGAAGCAAATCCCATGTCACCGCCACACAGGCGTAATATTCTGTAAGGTAATTTCAATTCTTGCAAAATGTTTTTCACATGTTCTACCATGCCGTCAAGCGCTTCATGTGATTTGTCAGGATGTTCTATTCGCACGATTTCTACTTTGTCAAATTGGTGTAAACGGTTCAAGCCGCGAACGTGTGCGCCCCAAGAACCTGCTTCTCTTCTGAAACAAGGGGTATAACCTGTGGCCAAAATAGGCAAATCTTTTTCCTGAAGGATTACATCGCGGTAAATATTAGTCACCGGAACTTCGGCCGTAGGAATTAAATACAAATCGTCTTTATCATCGTGGTACATTTGGCCTTCTTTATCCGGTAATTGTCCGGTTCCGTATGCTGAGGCTTCATTTACCATGTGCGGCACTTGAAATTCTTGGTAACCGGCGTCGGTATTTTTATCTAAAAAATAAGAGATTAATGCGCGTTGCAATTTAGCTCCTTTACCTTTATAGACCGGGAAACCGGGAGCCGTAATTTTGGTGCCCAATTCGAAATCGATGATGTCGTATTTTTTTATCAAATCCCAATGCGGTAAGGCACCTTCATGCAATACCGGAATAGCGCCTTCTTGAAACACATTAATATTGTCATCGGCTGATTTTCCGGGCGGAACGATGTCGGCCGGGGTATTGGGTAGCAAATACATTTTTTGGGTTAGCTCGGAGGTAAAAATATCTAATTTCTCTGCTAATTCTTTGCTGGTTTCTTTGAGCTGACTTGTTTTTTGTTTTAGGATTTCGGCTTTGGCTTTTTCACCGTTTTTCATCATTTCGCCAATGGCTGAGGATAGTTTGTTGGCTTCCGCCAAAGTGTTGTCAAGAGCTACTTGTGTGCTTCTTCTGTTTTCGTCTAATTGAATGGCTTCTTCAACAATTGTTGTAGCGTCCATATTTCTTTTGGCCAAAGCGGCAAGCACTTTTTCCTTGTTTTCTCTGATGTAACTAATTTGTAACATGACTGTTTTCTTTATAAGCACGCAAATTTAATGAAATGTTTGATAAAACCTTTCGGATGCCGAAAAACTTCCTTGTCTTAAAAGAATTACAATCAACGGTATGTCTTTTATTTATCATTATTTTGACATTCAGATACTTCAATAATTGTTATATTCGCAAAAAAATCAATTGCTGTTTATGAAAAAGTATTACTTTTTATTATTTTATTTTACAATTTCACTTGTTTTTTCCCAAGAGAATGTTGCGGAAATCGTTCGGATAGCTGAGTCGGAAATGAAATCGGCTTCACAGGTCATGAATTTTCAAGTCAATCCTAATACCTCTAATTACGACGTTACTTATCACAAGCTTGAATTGACAGTAAATCCTTCGGTTTATTTTATTGCCGGAAAAGTGACTACTTCGTTTACTGCTTTGGAGAATATGGGTACTGTGACGTTTGATTTGGCGAATGAGCTGGCGGTAACTTCTGTAAAACAGAACACTACAAATTTGAGTTATACCCAAAACGGAAATAATGAGTTGGTCGTTACGTTGCCTGCTACGTTAACCACCGGGAATTCGGCTACTTTAGAAATTATCTATTCGGGCGAACCACCGCAGAATGCTTTTGAAGCTTTTGCTATTAATGTCCATTCGGGTGCTGCCGGAATGTGGACACTTTCGGAACCTTACGGTGCACGTGATTGGTGGCCTTGCAAACAAGATTTAAATGATAAAATCAGCACTATCGATGTTTATATAACAGCGCCAAGTCAGTATGTAAGTGTGGCTAACGGGATGGAGCAATCCCAAGTAGTCAATGGGAACGGAACAAAAACAACACATTTCCATCACGGTTATCCGATACCCGCTTATTTGATAGCTTTTGCGGTCACCAATTATCAGGTTTATACCCAAACTGCAGGAACTGCTCCCAATACATTTCCGATAGTTAATTATATTTATCCTGAAAGCTATACTTCTGCCGTAAGTGCATTGGCCCAAACGTTGCCGATAATGAATTTTTTTGAAACCACCTTTGAACCGTATCCGTTTCGAAATGAAAAATACGGACATGCACAATTTGGTTGGGGCGGAGGCATGGAGCACACCACGGTTTCTTTTATGGGCAATTTCAGTCGGGGTTTAATTGCACACGAATTGGCGCACCAATGGTTTGGCGACAAAATTACTTGCGGTACTTGGAAAGATATTTGGTTGAATGAAGGATTTGCAACGTACTTATCGGCTTTGGTTATTGAACATTTGGACGGACTTGCTGCTTTTGTCACCCAAAAAGGAGGAATGGTTAATTTTATTACTTCGAGTCCGGCCGGTAATCTTTATTTGACCGACGCACAAATCACCGATGTAGGAAGAATTTTCAATAGCCGATTGAGTTATAATAAAGGCGCCATGGTTTTAGAGATGTTGCGTTTTAAAATGGGTGACGTTGCTTTTTTTCAGGCATTGAGAAATTATTTAGCCGACACAAATTTGGCTTACGATTACGCTGTGACGACCGATTTAAAAGCGCATTTGGAAACGGTTTACGGTCAGAGTTTAACAGAGTTTTTTAATGATTGGGTATACAATCAAGGATATCCTACCTACACGATTACTGCTCAAAATTGGGGTTCAGGTCAGGCTCGATTTGTGGTGAACCAAACCCAATCAGATCCTTCGGTAACTTATTTTGAGATGCCGGTTCCGGTTAGAGTTCTTGGAGCCAATGGAGAAACGGCCGATTTAGTATTAGACAATACAACCAACGGACAGGTTTTTATAATGAATGTACCTTTTACCATCACCGGTGTTCAATTTGATCCAGAAGTGCATTTGATTTCCAAAAATTCTAATATCACTTTAGGAAATGAAACGTTTGTTTTAGAAAATGCCGTGGTCTTGTACCCTAACCCGAGTAGCAGCGAATTGCATATTCAAATGCCAGATAGTTTGGTTTTGGAAAAGGTTTTGATTTATAACAGTTTAGGGCAAAAAGTACTTGAAAACAACACCTTAGATTTAGAAGTAAGCCACTTATCGGCTGGAGTTCATTATGTGGAAATTCAAACATCTGAAGGGACGTATCATAAAAAATTCATAAAAAAATAATCAAAGACAAATATTGTATGCAGGAGTAAGGTGAAAACCTTACTTTTGTGCGTTTAAAAGAAATGAAACATTAAAAAATGGAAATTGCAATCAAACTTTCTCAGTTTTTGCTGAGCTTATCAATACTAATTATACTTCACGAATTAGGACACTTTATTCCTGCCAAATTATTCAAAACCAGAGTAGAGAAGTTTTATTTGTTTTTTGACATCAAATACTCCTTATTGAAAAAGAAAATCGGCGAGACGGAATATGGAATCGGTTGGTTGCCCTTAGGCGGTTATGTAAAAATTTCCGGAATGATTGATGAAAGTATGGATACCGAGCAAATGGCGCAAGAACCACAACCTTGGGAATTTCGTTCTAAACCGGCCTGGCAGCGTTTGATTATCATGTTAGGTGGTGTGACTGTAAATTTCATTTTGGCTTTTATCATTTACATTGGAATGACTTTTTTTTATGGAGAAAAGTACATCACTAATAGTGAAGTGAAAGATGGTGTTTGGGTGCAGAATACAGAATTGGAAAAAGCCGGAATCAAAACGGGAGATAAATTAGTAGCCATTGACGGCAAGGAAATTGTAAAGTTTGAGCCATCTATTAATATGGATGTTTTAATGGCTAAAACTGTTTTGGTCAGCCGCAACGGGGAAGAGAAGACCATTACACTTCCGAATAACTTCATAGGAAAGTTTATAGATCAAGACAAAAAGGGATTGATTGCACTTAGAATGCCTTTTGTGGTTGGGGGTTTACAGGATGATTCTCCCAACAAAGAGTTGAAAGCTAAAGATATTTTTGTTTCTATAAACGGTCAACCAACTAGGTATTTTGATCAGGTGGAGCCAATACTTACTGCTAATAAAGGAAAGCAATTACCGGCGGTTGTGTTGAGAGACCAAAAAGAAACCGCAATTACAGTTACGGTAAATAAACAAGGGAAATTAGGCGTA
This sequence comes from Flavobacterium sp. IMCC34852, assembly GCF_030643905.1. Classification (NCBI taxonomy): domain Bacteria; kingdom Pseudomonadati; phylum Bacteroidota; class Flavobacteriia; order Flavobacteriales; family Flavobacteriaceae; genus Flavobacterium; species Flavobacterium rivulicola. Next base: position 798,841 of record NZ_CP121446.1, read on the forward strand.
GCACTTGGCTCTATTAAAGAAGATAACCTGGAAAAATTAGGATATTATAAATTTAGCACAGAGACTTTTGGGTTCTTTGAATCCATTCCGGTAGGGATTGATAAGGGTTTTACCCAATTGGGTAATTACTGGAGACAATTGAAGCTTATCTTTAATCCAAGTACGGGAGCTTATAAAGGAGTAGGTGGATTTGCTGCAATTTATAATGTATTTCCGGATAGTTGGAGTTGGGAAGCTTTTTGGAGTATTACCGCTTTATTGTCAATTATGTTAGGGGTAATGAATTTATTGCCGATTCCTGCGCTTGATGGAGGTCATGTAATGTTTTTATTATACGAAATGATATCGGGAAAAAAACCAAGTGACAAGTTCCTGGAGAAGGCGCAATTGGTTGGCTTTGTACTACTTATTTCGCTGTTGTTGTTTGCCAATGGAAATGATATTTACAAGGCAATTGTAGGGAAGTAATATTTTTTGAAATTTTATTCGTTTTTATTTGCAAAAAATAAAATTCGTTCTATCTTTGCAACCGCTTAAAAGATATAACATCTTCCTCCTTAGCTCAGTTGGTTAGAGCATCTGACTGTTAATCAGAGGGTCCTTGGTTCGAGCCCAAGAGGGGGAGCAAAACAAAAGCCTGATACGAAAGTATCGGGCTTTTTTGTTTTCAAAAGAATCTTTAATCCATACATTACTATCATCCAAACCAGCTGCTTATAATCATCGTAAATTTTAAGGGATTGAAAATCTTAGTTTTCGGGCATGTTTAGCCTTGAAAATGACTCTTTTTTTTAAAACTGTATAGTTTTTATATACAAATACAATACCCTGTTACCGCAAATCTTTGGTTTATTTGTATTTAACAAATCAAAAATCAATTAAGATGAAAAAGCTTATAGTAACCTTCCTGTTGTTTTTTTCGATAGCGGCCGGTGCTCAATTCAATTATACCTCAACCGTAAAATACAGTGATGGTCAATTGGTTGTTAACAAAATAATTTCTTTGAGATTTAATATCAAGTTGGGTTCGGCCACCGGGACTACCGTTTACAGAGAGATGCAACATCCGCTAACGGATAATCAAGGAAATGTTGTGGTGGCTGTTGGAACAGGTGTTGCAGAATTGGGTAATTTTTCTCAAATCAATTGGGCTCAAGGCAATCACTACCTTACCGTAGAATTTTATACCGGTCCGGTTTCTTGTGAGTGGATTAATGTTCCTTTTGGCACGAGTGGTGAGATAGGTCAAATAGTTTCTTATTGTGGTGGAGAATATGTTTTCAATTCGTGTAATGTTTTTACTAATTTGGTGTGGTCAGACGAGTTTAACACTAATGGCGCGGTAAGCGCAACTAATTGGCACCATCAGACCCAGCTTCCCAATGGAAATAGTTGGTACAATGGTGAAGTGCAGCATTATACCAATCGTCAAGTTAATTCAAATGTTAATAACGGGGTTTTAAGCATAGTGGCCAAAAAGGAGACTTTTACTGATCAAGGACAGACTAAGCAATATACTTCGGCCAGATTGAATTCGAAATTTGCCTTTAAATATGGGCGAGTTGAGGTACGTGCCAAGTTGCCAACAGGAGCGGGAACATGGCCTGCTATTTGGATGTTGGGGAAAAATATTATTGAACCGGGAGCCTATTGGTCAAGCACTCACGGAACAACTTTTTGGCCGGCTTGTGGAGAAGTAGATATTATGGAGCATTGGGGTAATAATCAGAATTATGTTCAAAGCGCCATGCATACGCCTTCAAGTTTTGGCGGAACGGTTAATATTGGTGGACAAATTGTGTCAACCGCTTCCACTCAATTTCATATTTATACCCTTGAATGGACTTCTGAAAGGATGACATTTAGTGTAGATGGCTTAATACATTATGTTTATAATCCGACCGTTAAAGATGCTAATACATGGCCGTTTGATTCCGATCAGTATATTTTACTAAATGTGGCTATGCAACCTGCTATTGACCCGCTTTTTACTCAAAGTGCCATGGAAGTGGATTATGTAAGAGTGTATCAATAGTTTTCATATATAATACCTTTTTATTAAATAACCCAACAGTGATGTTGGGTTATTTTGTTTTAAAAAAAGGGAGAGCGTTAAAATAGGATAGGGTTAATCTAAATTGATGATATTAAATTTTTTTTACATAAATTTTATTGTATTAATAAAAAATTAGTTATAAAAATCCATTTTTCATTAGTTCAAGTGGTTGTCAAAGTTCGATGCTAATCTTAAATTACCTCTACATTAACTTATCATTAACAACGATTTCAGAAAAATCTGATTTGGCAATATTTGCCTGAAGTCTGCATAAACACTCGTTTTAGTGGGGATTTTATTTTTTGAAAAGTGTATAGTTTTTATATACGCAATCGTTTTCGGTAGTGTTGTCTAATATTATAAGTTTACAACTCAACTAAAAACATATTCAATGAAAAAATTATTATTACTATTATTCCTGATGACTATTTCATTGGGACAATCGCAAACCCTTAGGCTGGGTTTTGAACCTGGAGAATCCGGAAATGCTTTCGGACAATTCGGAGGCATGGATCTTCCTACAGTAGTAACTGGAACAGGTTCTAATACCTCTTCAGTTCTCAGCGTTACAGCTAATCCGACAGGTCAAATCTGGCAAGGCTGTAATTTTGTATTAACTTCACCTGTTGAGTTAATAGCAACTAAAACAATGACTATTGATGTTCTTTCATCTACACCAATTACCTTTTTATTAAAGGTAAATGCAGGAGTAGCCGGTGCCCCGGAGGCTGCGGCTCAAGCTTCACACAATGGTGATGGAACATGGCAGACAATTTCTTTTACATTCAATACTTCATTGGATGGTAAGGCTGTCACTGCAAATGGTGTTTATAACAATATGGTATTACACCCATTTTGGACTGCAGGTCAGACTGTTTTTTCAGGATCGCCTAGTGCAAGATCCTTTTTTATTGATAATATAAGTGGTCCTGGAGTATCACCTCCACCAAGTAACTGTACAAACGGAATACAAGATGGGACTGAAACCGGTGTAGATTGTGGTGGAAGTTGTTCACCTTGTCCTCCTCCTGCTCCTGCTGTTGCTGCTCCTGCTCCAACACAAGCTGCAGTTGATGTAATTTCTGTATTTAGCGGTGCTTATACTAATGTTGCCGGAACTGAATTCTATCCAAACTGGGGACAAACCACTCAATATGCTCAGTATAGTGCAGCTGGAAACCCAACCTTAAGATATTCGAATTTAAATTATCAAGGAATTCAATTGGCTACTCCGATTGATGCTTCGACTATGCAAAACTTGCATTTGAATATATGGACTGCAGATTGTGCTTCTTTTCAAGTATTCTTAATTAATCAAGGAATTGGAGAACAAGGAATTACTTTAACGCCAACTTTTTCAGGATGGAATACTTATGATATTCCTTTATCATCATACAATACTGTAAATCCGGCTAATATTGGTCAGTTTAAATTTGTAGGTAACGGAACTGTTTATTTAGACAATCTTTATTTTTGGAAAGCTCCGGCAGGAACTTTCACCTATTATGCAGATACAGATAATGATGGTTATGGTGCAGGTCCGGCAGTTTTATTGACTGAACCAGAAGCACCGGCTGGATATTCTGTAAACAATACGGATTGTGCCCCTACTAATGCTGCCATTAATCCTGGTGCAACTGAGGTTGCCGATACAGTTGATAACGATTGTGATGGAATAATTGACGAAGGTTTTCCTCCTACTATACCTGCACCAACACCTCCAGCGAGAAATGCATGGGATGTGGTATCTATCTTTAGTGGCGCTTATACTAATGTAACTTTAAATGAACTTCCTACTTCATGGTCACAATTGGCAATTGAACCTTTCTCGGTTGAATCTATTGGCGGAAATGCTACATGGAAATTTGGAGGTGAATTTTTAGGTATGGTTACCAATTATGAGAATGGTATCAATTTAACTCAAATGACCACTATGCATATCGATTATTGGACTCCCGATAATAAAGTTATGATAGCCAAAATTGTGAACACCATTGATGGTGTAACAGAAGGACTTACTATTGTAGAAGATCCAGTTGTAACTGGTACTTGGAGAAGTGTAGATATTCCAATGACTCAATTTGGGGGATCAGTAAATAAATCTAAAATTACACAGATTTTATTGGACCCACAATTAGGTGGATCTACAGTGTATGTTGATAACCTTTATTTCTATAGACCAGCAACCTCTCAACCATCTCCTACGATAACTAACTTTACCGTTCCAAGTAAAGTTATTGGTGATGGACCATTCCAATTAACTGCTCCAACTAGTAATAGTACCGGTGCATTTACTTATACAGTAACAGGTGCGCCAGGTGTGGCTTCTATAAGCGGAAACACGGTTACCATTTTAGGCGGTGGTAGTACTATTATTACTGCTACTCAAGAAGCTGCAGGTGGTTTTGGTCCAGGAAGTATTACAGCTTCTTTTGTGGTTTCATTCCCTCCACCAGCTACTGCTGCACCAACCCCAACAGTTCCTGCAGATAGAGTTTTATCTATCTTTAGTGACGCTTATACAAATGAAGGTGGTGCTTCTTATCCATACTGGGGACAACCGGGAGGTTATATTGCTCCTGCAGTAGTTCCGGTAGGATCTCCAAGCAGCAATACATTAAAATTAGATAATTTAACTTATCAAGGAGTTCAATTAGCAGGTACAATAGATGTTTCAACTATGACTACCTTACATTTGGACATTTGGACACCAAATTGTACAACATTTGATTTCTATTTAATAGATTCAGCTCCGGTTGGTGTTCCACCTGCAGAGCAAGCGGTTTCAGTATCTCCTACACAAAGTGGATGGAATAGTATTGATATTCCAATGTCATCTTATAACACATTAGCATTAACTGAAGTTCAACAATTTAAGTTTGTTGGTTTACCATCAGGAAGTGTTGTTTATTTAGATAATATTTACTTTACTAGACCTACCTCTCGTGCAATAGCTCCAACTACAACAGCTGTAATTGACTATTGTAAAGGAGCAGTAGCCACTCCACTAACAGCTACCGGTTTTGCAGGTAATGCATTGAAATGGTATCTTGTTGGAGGTACTACCACACCAACCTATACACTTTTAACTGGCGGAGCACCAACTCCTGCAACAACTACAGTTGCATCTCCATCTAAAAAATATGCAGTATCTCAGGTTTTATCTGATGGAAGTGAAAGTCCAAAAGCAAACATAACCGTTAACGTACTTGCTATTCCTGCTACGCCTGGTATTATTTCAGGAACAGTCGCTCAAGGACCATTAGTTGGAACTTCAACATTAGCAACGTATTCTATTGCTCCTGTTGTTGGGGCCGTGTCTTATCAATGGACAGTTCCGGCTGGAGTTAATATTGTTGGAGCTAATGACGGAACAAGCATTACGGTTAATTTCTTAAATGTATCAGCTGGTGCCGGTTCAATAGGAAATCTTTCTGTAAGAGCGGTAAATTCTAACGGTTGTCCTAGTGTTGCTAAAACATTAGCGTTAACCAAAGCATTACCAACAGCACCTGCAGGTATCAAAATGTATGATGATGCATTCCCTACTTACTCTGCAACAACCGGACTTCAATTACCAATTACAACTTTTGGTCAATTTATGGGAACAAACAGAGTTTTAAGATTAACAGCGCCACCGGCTTCTACAGCAACTTCATATGTTTGGGAACTTCCTACAGGAGTTGTTCAATTGAGTGGTGGTACTTCAAATGAAATTACAGTTAACTTCTCTGGAGTTACAAGTGCTAATACTTTTAGTTATTACACAACTGCAACGGTTCCGGTTTTGACTCATATTTTAAGAATTGGAGTGAAATCTAGAAATGGTGTTGGGGATTCTACTACTAATAATACAGCACTTATTAATCCTACTACTACTTCAACAGCTAAATTGTTGACGTTAAAAGCTACGCTTCCTGCTGCAGTTTCTACTGTAACGGGTCAATTAACAGGAGTTTGTGGTGGAAGTACTTATTCGTATACCATTACGAAGCCTTCGCCTTTTGCTAGTTCTTATTTAATCACTGCTCCGGCAGGATCAACAGTAACTTCAGCTGGTAATCCATCAAATGCTTCTAATGTTTTATCAACTACTGATTTGACTTTCTCAGTAACTTATCCAATTGGATTTGTTGTTAATACTTTAACTACTACTGCAAATAAATCAATTGTGATTGCTTCTGTAAATGGTATTGGAACTGGAACTAAAGTAAAAACACTTACTATTTCAACGGCACTAAAAGCGGTAGGAATTGCTACAGGTTCAGCCGGTATAACAACATTTACCAGATGTGCTAATCAAACGTTTACTGTTCCAGCTGTTGAAGGTGCAACAAGTTATACTTGGACATCTGCCAATGGAGCGATTATCGTGAGTGGACAAGGAACTACTACTATTGAGGTTGATTTCTCAGCGGTTTTAGAATCAGTAACGTTAACGAAATTAACAGTTCTTGCCAGCAATGCTTGTGGCGTTAATAGTGCGGTTAAAACAATTAACTTAACAAGTACCGCTTGTCCGGCAAGAATGGATGCCTCAGGGGTTACTTCGGAAGTTTCGATTTATCCAAATCCGGCTAAAGATTATTTTACATTAGAATTAACTTCTTCTCAAGCAGGTGAAATGTCAATGACAATTTATAACCTAAACGGAAGTTTGATAAGAACTAAAAACATAAAATTGACACAAGGAAACAACTTGATTAATGAAGATGTATCTTCATTGGCCAGTGGTATCTATTTTGTACAAGTTTATAGTTCATCGAATGGAGAAACTATAGTTAAAAAATTAGTTAAGGATTAATTATTTGTATTGAATTTTTACTTCCTAAGAGAGGCCTTTATGGCCTCTCTTTTTTTATTAAAGGTTTTCTATACAGCCTTAATCACATAAGTCACAATACCCCAAACCACTAGTTTGTTGTCATCGGTTACTCTAATCGGTTGAAAGGTCTTGTTTTCGGGCATTAGGTAGAGGGAGTCTTTCTTTACTTTGATTCGCTTCACCGTGAATTCTCCGTCTATGTGGCAAACGGCAATTTTTCCGTCGGAAGGTTCCAAGCTGCGGTCGATGACCATAATATCGCCATCGTCTATACCGGCGCCTATCATAGAAGTGCCATCGGCTTTGGCGTAAAAAGTAGCTTCGAAGTTTCGGACCAATACTTTGTCTAAACTAATTTGGGTGCCTTCAAAATCGGCCGCCGGTGATGGAAATCCCGCTTTGATACCGCCTTCAAAATAGAGGAGCGTTGTCGGGTTTTCGAAATCGGGTTTGAAAAAGGTTAACGGACTTTTCATTGGCATTTTATGGTCAAGATTTCACGAAAATCGGTGGTGTATTTTTTGGACAAATGCTCTTGCTTCATGGTCCAAGTACGTTCCAAGTTTTGACTGGCGAGTTTGATTTTGCGCTCGCCGGTTTTTTTATGATAAGCATCCATGATTTCCATAATTTTAATGTGCTTCGGATTTTCTTCCTCAAACAAATGGAACTGCTTTTGGTTTTCGGGAATGATATTGGTTACAATCACGCCTGCTTTTTTATAAATTTCGCCTTCTTCAAAAACTTCTTTCAGCATTTTTATTGCCAAATTACTTATTGTGATAGAAGAGTTGCTGGCAAACGGCAACGTTTCCATTTTGTAGAAGTTGTAGCGCGGTCGGTCTACCTTGTACTTGTCTTTTCTTAAATACAATATCACACCATGGCAACACGAATTTTGTTTGCGGAGCTTTTCGGCACAAACCATGGCAAAGGTCGAGACGCGTTCTTTCATGGCATCGAGCGTACTGATGTTACCGGCAAAGCTTCGGGTGATGGCAATATTTTTTTTATCTTTGGGTTCTTCCAGTTCTAGTACCGATTGGCCTTCGAGTTCATATTTCAACCGCAAACCCACTACGCCCATCGTACTTTTGATATAGCCTTCATGTTGTGGTAAAGTAAAATCGTAAGCCGTATTGATGTTTCTTGTTTTCATCTTTTTGGTCAGGCGAAACCCAATACCCCAAACGTCTTCAATTTTGGTCCATTTCAGCGCTTTTAAGCGTTTTTCTTCCGAGTCAATTATATAGACGCCTTGGGTTCTTTCGGGGAACTTACGGGCGATTTTATTGGCAACTTTGGAAAGTGCTTTGGTTTCGGCAAAACCCACTGATACGGGAATGCTCAGCCATTTCATAATGCGACTTTTCATTTGTAACCCGTAGTCGTGAAAATTGGTCACTGCAACACCGTCAAAATTCATAAACGCTTCGTCTATGCTATACGGTTCTACGTGTGGCGTAAAGCCTTCCAATATTTTCATGACGCGATGACTCATATCGCCATACAAAGGATAATTAGAGGAAAAGACCTGTATGTTTTTGTCTTTGAGTTCTTGTCGCACTTTGAATTCGGGCGCGCCCATCGCAATGCCTAGCGCCTTGGCTTCATCGCTTCGGGATATGATACAACCGTCGTTGTTAGACAAAATCACTATAGGTTTTCCAACCAAATGCGGCTGAAAAACTCTCTCGCAAGAAGCATAGAAATTATTACAATCGACTAAAGCATACATGGTATAAAATTAAGGATTTTGTAGTGGAACAAAAGTTAATTTTGCCGATTGTTGATAATAAAAAACCATCAGTATCGTTTTTGATGGTGTAAGATTCAGCTCATGATTTGGCTTGTTGCTTTTTATTTTTGAAGTAATTCCAAACTAAAGCTATTAGCATCACAATAATCCAAAATAATGGTGTGAAGATGGTGTAAATTGGCGTTAAAGTATCGTATCGTAAATACGGATTGGGATTGGTGTAATCTTCGGGAGTAATTAGAAGCCAATTTTGTACGCCGTCATATACATTGACAGACATTAATACAATGACCAAGATTCTCAAAACTTGAATGGTTTTGCTTGTGGAACCTTTAGCAGACATCAACCCAATCAAAATGAAAAGCATCGCTGTCATATAGCCTCTGCCAAAACCCCAACCGGTATAAGGCATTAAGGAGGATTTCAGTTCTTTATTGATGTTCAAATTCAGATAAAAACTAAATAGACTGATGGCCATGCAAAAAAGAAAGAAGACAATAATGTCGTAAGGTAGTTTTTTAAGGACTGAGGATATACTCGAATTTTCCATGCAGATTTCGTTAGTAACCAAATATAGTATTTTAATCAAGACCAATATGTACAAAAAAACCATCAAAATCGCTCTTGATGGTTTCTCGTATAGTGAGTAAGATTTTTTAGTTCAATAGATGGCTAACCAAAGACGGATACAATCCGATAGCAATGTTTAATACAATAGCACTTACGGCTACAAGGTAATACACAATCGGTACGGCTTGTTTTTCGGCTGTAGCTTCTTTGGTGTACATGGCCAAAATCAATTTAAAATAATAGCCAACACTAATGATGGAGTTGATTACACCCACAATAACCAAGTATAAATAACCTGATTTAATGGTGTCGCTGAACAACATGAACTTGGCAAAGAATCCGGAGAAAATCGGAATGCCCGCCATAGACAATAAAGAAGCGGTTAAAACAGCGGCCAGTAACGGATTGGTTTTACCTAAACCGTTGAAGTTGGCAGTTAATTCGTTCCCTTTGTCACGCGTTACCGCAATGATTACTGCAAATGAGGCGATACCGGCTAAAGCATAGGCTGCCGTATAATATAACAATGTTCCGGCTGCGGTGGACAAACTTAAAATGGCCATCAACATAAATCCGGCGTGTGAAATTCCGGAGAAAGCCAACATACGTTTTACATTGTCCTGACGCAAAGCCATGATATTTCCAATAGTCATTGATAATATGGAAACCACTACGATTACCATTTCAAAAGTCGGCATTAACGATGAGGTTAAACCACTTAGGATTTTGTATAGTGTGGCCATGGCTACGACTTTGGCTAACGTACTCATGGTAGCCGTTGTTATTGATGGTGAACCTTCGTAAACATCCGGAGCCCAAAAATGGAAAGGCGCAGCGGCAATTTTAAACAACATACCGATAATCATCAATACAATCCCGATAGGAAACCAAACCGGAATTCCGGCGCCGGAAGACAAGTCTTTGATTTCTGTAATGTCAAAATAACCGGTAGCACCGTAAATCAAACAGATACCGAATAAGATAATTCCGGAAGCAAAAGAACCTAACAAGAAGTACTTCATTCCGGCTTCGTTGCTTTTAATGTCTAATCTTTTGCTGGCAGCCAAGATGTATAATGAAATCGATAAAACTTCGATGCCTAAAAAGAACATCGATAAATTGGTAAACGAAACCATCGCAACGGCTCCGGCCAAAAGGAATATTTTGATAGCAATAAAGTCGGATATTTTGCTTTGATGTTCTTTGTAGAAATCACCACTAATGGCGATTAAGAAAATAGTCAGCACTATAAATAAAGAAGAGAAAGCATTCGAGAATTTATCGACCGCAATCATGCTCACATAGTTGGCATCAATACTCGGATCGATGGCCCAAAGATTCAAAGAGATTCCTAAAATGGCAAGTAAACCTATGACAGTAACCGGAACCAGTAGTTTTCTTAAATTGAAGATTTCTGCCAACAGACAAAAAACACCTAATGATACTATTGTTATTAATACTTGCATTTTATTATTTATTAATTACGGCTAAAATTTCATTCAAACTCGGCGTTACCAAATCTACTATCGGTTTCGGATACAAACCGAAGAACAATAAGAACGCTATCATCGCTACAAAAGTAATGGCTTCGTTGGTGGTAACTTCAGCAAATACTTTGGTGTTGGTTTCACCCAACATTACGTTTTGGAACATCTTCAACATATAATAAGCGCCTAAAATAATGGTTGTTCCGCCTAAAACAGCAAACCATATATTTACTTGACTCAAACTGTACAATACGGTAAATTCTCCCACGAAGTTAAAGGTTCCCGGTAAAGCCACAGAGGCCAAAACCAATATCATAAACATCGAAGTGAACTTAGGGGTTTGGCTTCTGATACCGCCTAAATCGGCTATATTTCTCGTTTCATATCTTCTGAAAATAATTTCAGCAGCGAAGAATAATCCAACAATTACAAAACCGTGGGCAATCATTTGGAAAACAGCACCGCTTAATCCGTCAAGAGTTAACGTATAACATCCGGCGGCAATCAAACCAACGTGTGCTAAAGATGAATAGGCCAATAATTTTTTCAAATCCTTCTGACGCAAAGCTACTATAGAACCGTAAATCACACCCGCAATACTCAATCCGATTAGGATAGGCATGTAAGTTTTTGCAGCATTGGGCGCGATTGGTAATTGCCAACGAATTACACTGTACAATCCCATTTTTAACATAATACCCGATAAAAGCATCGTTCCAACGGTTGGTGCTTTTTGGTATACTTTAGCCTGCCAAGTGTGGAAAGGAATAATCGGAATTTTGATAGCATAAGCCAAGAAGAAAGCAAAGAAAATCCAACACTCTTCCGTAGCGGTTAACTCCAATTGGTATAAATCACCAATCAAGAAACTACCGGCTTTAGAGTATAAGTAAGCAAAAGCAATCAACATAAACAAAGAACCTCCAAGGGTATAGATGAAAAATTTCACCACGGCTTTTTTGCGTTCTTCGGCATCGCCGTTACCCCAAATCAAAGCGATGAAGTAAATCGGAATCAAAGCCAATTCCCAGAAGATGTAGTACAGCAACCCGTCTACGGCTAAGAAAGTACCGACCATGGCAAAAGACATGAACAATACTAAAGCATAGAAGTTTTTGCTGTTGTTGAAATGGTTTCCAAAAGAGGAAAATACAATCAATGGTGTTAGTGCAGTCGTTAGTAAAACCATCGCCATGGATAAGCCATCGGCTTTAAAGGCCAAAGTTATTTTCGGATTGGTCATCCATTTGCCAATATAACTGATGTTGGCACCTTGGTTCATTAAGTTTAGCAAATACAATGACAAACCTAAAGCAGCCAAACTGAAGACCAAGGCAACTTTAGAAGCTAATTTATCTCCGGCGAAAAACGTAGCAATCGAACCAATCAGCAGTAATAATAATATAGTAGTTACATCCATTATGTAAAATTATTGAGCGATAAATAAATAAGTAATGATGGCACAAATACCAATTACAAAAACAAAAAGGTACAAACCGATATTTCCGTTGTGCAATTTTTTTCCTTGTGTTCCGATGCCGTTGGCCAAAGTTCCGAAACTGAAAACCACTTTGCCTAAAGCGGGTTCTAAAGTCGTACGGAAGAAATTAGCCAAACCGTTAATCGGTTTTACAATCAAGAACGTATAAAATTCGTCCACATAATATTTGTTGTAAACTGTTTTGTTAAAGCCGCTGATTTCAGCATCTTCTTTCGGTACAAAGCCACCTTTGATGTATTTGGCATTCGCCCAAATAATCCCAACGATAGCACCGGCTAAAGCTATACCCATCAACATAAATTCTTGCGTACCTAAATGATGCGCTTCGTGTTTGCCCGCTAAAATCGGTTCCAAGAAATGGTTTAACCACATGCTACCCGGTAGGTTAATCGCGCCACCAATAACCGCTAAAACCGCTAAGATTACCAATGGAATGGTGATTAAACTCGGACTTTCGTGTAAGTGGTGTTTTTGTTCTTCAGTGCCTCTGAATTCTTTGAAGAAAGTCAAGTACATCAAACGGAACATATAGAACGCGGTCATAATCGAAGCAATCGAAGCCACTACCCATAATACTTTATTGTGTTCAAAAGCGACCATTAAGATTTCGTCTTTCGACCAGAAACCGGCGAACGGGAAAATACCCGCAATCGCTAAGGTAGAAATCATCATTGTCCAGAAGGTAATTGGCATTGCTTTGCGTAAACCACCCATTTTTCTCATGTCTTGTTCACCGTGTAATCCGTGAATTACTGAACCCGAACCCAAGAACAAACAAGCCTTGAAGAACGCGTGTGTGATTACGTGGAAAACCGCTACCGTATAGGCGCCAAGCCCTAAAGCCAAGAACATTAATCCCAATTGGGAAACGGTAGAGTAGGCCAAAACTTTTTTAATATCGTTTTGTAACAAGCCAATCGAGGCGGCTACCAAAGCAGTCGCTGCTCCAACAATAGCGATAATTTGTTGAATATCCGGAGTTAAATCGAATAAGAAATTCATGCGTGTTACCATAAAGATACCGGCAGTAACCATTGTAGCGGCGTGGATTAAGGCAGAAACCGGCGTCGGACCGGCCATCGCATCGGGTAACCAAGTGTATAAAGGTAATTGTGCTGATTTACCACAAGCTCCGATGAATAAACATAAAGCGGCTAAACCTAATAGGGCTGAATCAGCATTTCCTGCAGTAAGCGCTGTTTTAATTTCGTTATAATTTAAAGAGGAGAACATCGCTCCAATAATAAACATTCCGATTAAGAAACCTAAATCCCCGATACGGTTCATGATGAAAGCTTTCTTAGCGGCGTCGTTATAAGGTTGGTTTTTATACCAGAAACCGATTAACAAATACGAACACAATCCAACACCTTCCCAACCGATGAACATTACTAATAAGTTGCTTCCAACTACCAAGGTTATCATGAAGAACACAAACAAATTCAAATACGCAAAGAACTTATGCATATTCTCGTCGTCGTGCATGTAGCTGATAGAGTAGAGGTGAATCAACGAACCAATTCCGGTGACGAATAACAACCACAATAAAGACAATTGGTCTAATAAAATGCCGAAGTCTAATTTGAAATTACTCACTTGAATCCAATCAAACAAAGAAATTTCGAATGGTTTTCCGTTTTGGTTCAATTGGGCAAAAAAGCAAAGGGTCAACAAGAACGAAACCACTACAGTCAACGTTCCGATAGCGCCGGATACATTTCGGCTTACTTTTTTTCCAAAGAAAATATTGAAAAGAAATCCAACAAATGGAGATAAGAGTAATACTAAAGCTAAATTTGTTTCCATCTCAGATTATCCTTTTAAATTCTTTAAATTATCAATATCGATTGAGCCTAAGTTTCTGAATACAGAAACCAGAATCGCCAATCCTACGGCCACTTCCGCTGCGGCAACCGCCATGGAGAAGAATACAAACACTTGCCCTTCGGCGTCTTGGTGGTACGTTGAAAAAGCTACAAACAATAAGTTCACCGCATTCAACATGATTTCAATCGACATGAAAACGATGATGGCATTTCTGCGGTACAACACTCCGAAAACTCCGATACAGAATAAGAGTACCGAAAGGAAAATGTAGTTTTCTATCCCTATTTCATTTAAAATATTGTTCATTATTTTTTCTCCGTTTTTTCTTTTTTAGACAATAAAACCACACCAATCATCGCTGCCAATAATAAGATGGAAGCAAATTCGAATGGTACCATATATTCGTTCAGTAATATTTTTCCAAGGGTTTTAATCGATTGGAAATCTTCGCCCGACGTATCATAATCGCCCATAATGGTTTTCGAATTGATAAAGATGGTTACCAAAACGATACTCATTAGAATAAAAACAACGATAGCACCAAGTCTGGTAATACGAGGTTTGTGGACTTCATTTTCCTTATTCAAATTCATCAACATGATGGTAAACAGGAAGAGTACCATAATCGCTCCCGAATACACTATAATATGTACTATGGCCAAAAACTGTGCGTTGAATAACAAGTAGTGACCAGCAATAGAAAAGAAACAAAGCACTAAATAAATAGCACTGTGAATCGGGTTTTTACTGTAAATCGTCAAAAATGCCGTGGCCAACGTAATGGCTGCTAAAAAGTAGAAGGTAATTAAGATAGGCGACATTAGTTAGCGTTTTTAAGTTGAGTATTTTTTATAGCCATTTCTAAAGGCATCACCAATTTGTCTTTTCCGAAAATAAAATCTTCACGGTCATATTGAGCCGGTACCAATTCTTTAGAAATAGTTAAGTAAATAGCGTCTTTCGGACAAGCTTCTTCACACAAGCCGCAGAAAATACAACGCAACATGTTGATTTCGTAGATTTCGGCATACTTTTCTTCACGGTACAAATGCTCTTCGCCTTTTTTGCGTTCGGCAGCCTTCATAGTAATGGCTTCGGCCGGACAAGATAAAGCACACAATCCGCAAGCCGTACAGTTTTCACGACCTTGCTCGTCGCGTTTCAACATGTGACGACCACGGTACACCGGACTAAAAGCACGTACTTGCTCGGGATAATGAATCGTAGCTTTTTTTCTGAAAAAGTGTTTGATGGTAATGAGTAACCCTTTAATGATGGCTACTAAATAAAGGCGCTCTAGGAACGTCATTTCCTTATTGGAAACTTGTTTCTTTTTACCTGAAAGCGATATACTTTGAATTGCTGTTGACATAGTTTCTTATTTAAAAGCTAAAATGCAAATTCCGGTTATTATAATGTTGATGATAGAAAGCGGAATTAAAATCTTCCAGCCTAAGTTCATCAATTGATCGTATCTGAAACGCGGTATCGTCCAACGAACCCACATATAGAAGAAGATGAAGAAACAGATTTTAGCAAATAAAACCCCGATTCCGATAACATTAGCCGTATTGGCACCAACATTATCTATCATCCATTGCATGCCCGGATAGTTGTAACCTCCGAAATACAAGATGGCTAAGATGGCCGATGAGATAAACATATTAGCGTACTCGGCGAACAAATAGAATCCCATTTTCATGGAAGAATATTCGGTGTGGTAACCACCAATCAATTCCGATTCACATTCGGCTAAGTCGAAAGGCGTACGGTTGGTTTCCGCAAAAGCACAAATCAAGAAGATTAAGAATCCTACCGGTTGGTAGAATACGTTCCAGTTCATTCCGGCTTGTTGTTCGGAGATTTCTTTTAAGCTCAAGGTTCCGGTCATCATCAACAAAGCAATCATCGATAATCCCATGGCCACTTCATAAGAAACCATTTGCGAAGCGGCACGAACCGCACCCATTAACGAGAACTTATTGTTAGAAGCCCAACCTCCAATCATGATACCGTAAACCCCAACAGAAACTACCCCGAAGATGTACAATAAAGCGACATCAATATCGGTAGCTTGTAATTGTACGGTTCTTCCGAAGACTTCCAATTGGTCACCCCACGGAATTACCGCACTGGTCATTAAGGCCGTACTCATCGCAATCGCGGGTCCGACAAAAAATAAAAATTTGTTAGGCGTATTGGGTTCGAATTCTTCTTTGGCGAACAATTTCATACCATCGGCCAAAGGTTGTAATAATCCACCCCAACCGGCGCGGTTTGGTCCAACACGGTCTTGTAAAAAGGCAGCCACTTTACGCTCTGCCCAAGTGGAATACATCGCCATAATCATGGTGATAGCAAATACGGTTACGATCACCACACTTTTTTCTATGATAAAGGCACTATCCATTTTGCTTTCCGTTTACTGGGTTACCGTCTATTTTTTCGTTGTAATCAATTTCGGCCATACTGATTTTTTTGCGGTCGATGTCTCTACCTTGAAGGATGCCTTTTTCGGTTTCGATGACTACTTTTTCGGTTTTGCCGAAATGTTTGTTTTGGTTGATTACCGAATCTTTTTCGAATTTTCTCGGTCCTTCGATAACCCAATCCGCCACGTCTTTTTTGTCGAAACGACAAGTGTTACAGATGAAATCTTCTACTTCATGGTATTCATCTTTGCGAGCCGTTACTCTTTGAATTTCGTTACCGAACATCCATAAAGTGGTTTTTCCGCAACAACCCGGCGTAGTACATTCTCTGTGGGCATTGAAAGGTTTGTTGAACCAAACTCTCGATTTGAATCGGAAAGTCTTGTCAGTCAAAGCACCCACCGGACAAACATCAATCATGTTTCCGGAGAATTCATTGTCGATAGCAGCCGAAACACAAGTGGAAATTTGGGAATGGTCACCACGATTTAAAACGCCATGAACACGTTTGTCGGTTAATTGATCGGCTACTTCCACACAACGTTGACAAACAATGCAACGGTTCATGTGCAATTGAATTTTGTCGCCGATGTCTTCCGGTTCGAAAGTTCTTTTTTCTTCAATGAAACGCTGTTGTAATTTTCCGTGTTCGAAACTTAAATTTTGCAAATCACACTCGCCTGCCTGATCACAAACCGGACAATCGAGTGGGTGATTGATCAAAAGGAATTCGGTTACGGCTTTGCGCGCTTCGGCTACTCTGTCCGATTTTTTGCTCGCTACTTCCATTCCGTCCTGACAACCGGTTACGCATGACGCAACGAGTTTAGGCATTGGTCTTGGGTCGGCTTCGCTGCCTTTAGTAACGTCTACCAAACAACAACGGCATTTTCCGCCGGTTCCTTTTAATTTAGAATAATAGCACATGGCCGGCGGAACTGATTCTCCACCAATCATACGAGCAGCCTGCAGGATAGTTGTTCCCGGTGCTACTTCAATTTCTTGACCGTCTATGGTTACTTTCATTTACCAATATTTAACTCCTACGGAGTATTTTTATTACTAATGTTTATAATTTAGCCCCGATTGTAGTGGAAAGCTCCCAATTTATTGGGACTTGCAACGTAAAGCGGGAAAATGGATGGCAAAAAATGCCCGAGCCATTCGCTCCTAATTTATTTTAAACTTCTTGCTTTGCGATTAAATGTTTTACTTTTTCAAAAGGCTCATGCACAAAGTGATCTCTGTTTTTTACTTTTTCAGGGAAACGAATATGGTATTCAAACTCGTCTCTGAAGTGACGAATCGCCGCAGCTACCGGCCATGAAGCCGCGTCACCTAAAGGACAAATCGTATTTCCTTCAATTTTAGATTGGATGCTCCATAACAATTCGATGTCTTCTTCGCGTCCTTGTCCGTTTTCGATTCTCCACAATACTTTTTCTAACCAACCGGTTCCTTCACGACATGGTGTACATTGACCGCAAGATTCGTGGTGATAGAAACGAGAAAAATTCCAAGTGTTTCGAACGATACAAGCTCTATCATCATACACGATAAATCCACCTGAACCTAACATCGAACCGGTAGCAAACCCACCATCAGATAAACTTTCATAAGTCATCAAACGGTCTTCGCCGGCAGCGGTTTTGTAAATTAAATTCGCGGGTAAAATCGGCACCGAAGAACCTCCCGGAACTAAAGCCTTTAATGGTCTGTCGGTTTGCATTCCGCCACAATATTCGTCGGAATTCATGAATTCGTATACTGATAATCCTAATTCGATTTCGTAAACGCCTTGGTTTTTGATGTTTCCGGAAGCCGAAATTAATTTGGTTCCCGTAGAACGACCAATTCCGATTCCGGCATAATCAGCGCCTGAATTATTGATAATCCATGGCACCGCCGAAATGGTTTCTACGTTGTTTACTACGGTTGGATTTTGCCACAAACCTTTCACCGCGGGGAATGGTGGTTTCAAACGAGGATTTCCTCGATTCCCTTCCAAGCTTTCGATAAGCGCAGTTTCTTCTCCGCAGATGTAAGCACCACCACCAATTTGGACAAATAATTCCAAATCGTAGCCTGAGCCTAATATATTTTTGCCTAACCAACCGGCCGCTTTCGCTTCGGCAATGGCTCTTTCTAAAATTTTGTATACCCACATGTATTCTCCTCGGATGTAGATGTAGGATAGGTTGGCACCCAAAGCATAACTTGACGTAATCATTCCTTCAATCAAAAGATGCGGAATGTATTCCATTAAGTAACGGTCTTTGAAAGTGCCCGGTTCCGACTCATCGGCGTTGCACACCAAGTGTCTTGGATTGCCCGATTTTTTGTCGATAAAACTCCATTTCATTCCGGCCGGGAAACCCGCGCCACCACGACCGCGTAATCCTGAAGTTTTTACTTCTTCGACTACTTCATCCGGAGTCATTTTTTTCAAGGCTTTTTCTACTGAAGCGTAACCGCCTTCACGACGATATACTTCATAGGTTTTGATGCCCGGAACGTTGATTTTGTCTAATAATATTTTTCTTCCCATGATATTATTTATCGTGTAAAGTGATTTTTCCGTCTTTGCAATCTTGAATCAATTGGTCTACTTTTTCTTTGGTCAAATGTTCTTGGTAGAAATCACCCAACTGCATCATTGGCGCGTAACCACAAGCGCCCAAACATTCTACGCCGCGTACTTCGAAAAGGCCGTCAGCGGTGGGCTCGCCAATCCCTACGCCCAATTTTGCACAAGTATAATCCATCAAATCTTCCACGCCGTTTTGACAACAAGCAGCCGTTTGACAGAATTCGAACATGTATTTTCCGATGGGTCTTTGATTGAACATCGTGTAAAAAGTAACTACTTCGTATACTTCGATAGGCAATATTTCTAGAATCTCGGCTACCTTGTTTTGCAACTCGATACTCAACCAATTGTCGTGAGCGTCTTGAACTTCGTGCAAAACCGGCAATAAAGCTGATTTCTTTTTATCGGCAGGATAATGACTGATTAACTCATTGATGCGAGCCATCAACGGTTCAGTAATGTTTATCTCTTGTTTGATATGTGATCTTTCCATAATTCTTAAGCGTCTAATTCGCCGGCAATTACATTTAAACTTGATAAAATAACGATAGCGTCAGATAGCATTCCGCCTTTAATCATTTCAGTATAGGCTTGGTAATAGATATAACAAGGTCTTCTGAATTTTAAACGGTATGGTGTTCGGCTTCCGTCGGTAATTAAATAAAATCCTAATTCACCGTTTCCGCCTTCAACCGCATGATAAATTTCATCCACCGGAACCGGTACTTCACCCATCACAATTTTGAAGTGGTAGATTAAGCTTTCCATATTGGTGTAAACGTCTTCTTTCGGAGGTAAATAATAATCGGGAACATCAGCGTGGATTGGTCCTTCGGGTAATTTCGCCAAGGCTTGTTTGATGATGCTTAAACTTTCCCAAACCTCGGCATTACGCACGCAAAAACGGTCATAAGTATCGCCTGATTTTCCAACAGGAATATCGAATTCAAAATCTTCGTATGAGGAATACGGGGCGGCTTTACGAACGTCGTAATCAATTCCGGCGGCACGTAAATTTGGGCCGGTTAATCCGTATTGCATTGCTTTTTCAGCTGAAATCGGACCAACATTAACGGTACGGTCAATGAAAATTCTGTTTCTTTCAAATAGGTTTTCGAATTCTTTCCAGGCTACCGGAAATTCTTCTAAGAAAGTATTTAATTTTTTGAAGGCTTCGTCGGACCATTCTCTTTCGAATCCGCCTATTCTTCCCATATTGGTAGTCAAACGAGCGCCGCAAATTTCTTCGTAAATCTCGTATACTTTTTCTCTGAATTGGAATACATAAAGGAATCCGGTATAAGCGCCGGTATCAACCCCCAAAATCGAATTACAAATCAAGTGGTCTGTAATTCTGGCCAACTCCATTACGATTACTCTTAAATATTGGGCACGTTTCGGTACTTCAATATTCAATAATTTCTCTACGGTCATCCACCAAGCCATGTTGTTGATAGGCGACGAACAATAGTTCATACGGTCGGTCAACACGTTGATTTGGTAAAACGGACGGTTTTCTGCAATTTTTTCGAAGGCACGGTGAATATAACCAACGGTTGGCTCGGCATCCAGGATTCTTTCTCCGTCCATCAATAAGATGTTTTGGAAAATCCCGTGCGTAGCCGGGTGCGTTGGTCCTAAGTTTAATATAGAGAGTTCGCTTCCGTCTTCGTTGCGGGTTTTTTCTATAACTTTAGCATATCGATGCTCTGGTGATAATAATAAATCTGACATTGAGAATGTTGAATTATTTAATTATTAACTGGTGTTCTTCCGAAGAAGCGGTCGTCTTTATCGGTTCTTCCGCTGTCTTCCATCGGGAATTCTTTTCGCATCGGGTGAGAAACCATCTCTTCCATATTCAAAATGCGTTTCAGCTGCGGATGTCCTTTGAAATTGATTCCGAAGAAATCCCAAGCTTCTCTTTCCATCCAATTGGCGCATAGAAATAAGTCGGTTACCGTATCAACCTCTGCCGGATCGGGCAAATAAGTTTTTACTCGAATTCTCACGTTTTCAATCCAATTGTGCAATTGATAAGTCACAGCAAATTGGTGTGTTTCATCATTGTCCGGAAAATGAATACCGGCTAAATCTGTTAGGAAGTGGAAGTTTAAATCTTCTTGTTCTTTCAAAAAGCGAATCACTTCGTGAATGGTATTGGGTGTGGCTTCGAAAGTGAAAATATCTCTTTTCATTTCAAAATTCAGCACATTGTTGCCGAATGTCTGAGCCAATTTATCTTGTATATAAGCTGTTTCTAAAGCCATATTATAGGTTGTAAGAAGCTAATAATTCTTTGTATTCCGGTGAATTTCTGCGGCGAACCGATTCGTTTTTCACCAATTCTTGCAATTGCATTACGCCGTCTACAATTTGTTCCGGTCTTGGCGGACAACCCGGCACATATACGTCAACGGGAATCACTTTGTCAATACCTTGTAAAACGGAGTATGTGTCAAATACACCACCTGAAGAGGCACAAGCGCCAACGGCGATAACCCAACGCGGTTCTGACATTTGTTCGTAAACCTGACGTAAAATCGGTGCCATTTTTTTGGAAATGGTTCCCATGACCATCAGCATGTCGGCTTGACGCGGAGAGAAACTTACTCTTTCCGAACCAAAACGCGCTAAATCGTAATGAGAAGCCATGGTGGCCATAAATTCAATTCCGCAACAAGATGTCGCGAACGGTAATGGCCAAAGCGAGTTGGCTCTTGCCAATCCGACAACATCGTTTAATTTGGTAGCGAAGAAACCTTCACCAACAACTCCTTCCGGCGGAGCGACCATATTTGGTTTTGTAGTACTCATAGCAATTGTTTTTTTATTCCCATTCTAAAGCTTTCTTCTTGATAATGTAGAAGAAGCCTACCAATAAAAGTGACATGAAAATAACCATTTTAATCATTCCTTCGATGCCTAAAGCTTTGAAATTAATGGCCCAAGGGTATAGGAAAATTACCTCTACGTCAAAAAGGACAAAAAGGATTGCTACCAAGAAATATTTTACTGAAAAAGGAATTCTGGCATTTCCTACTGATTCGATACCACACTCAAAGTTTTTGTCTTTGCTTTTGGAATGTCTTTTCGGGCCTAAAAAGCTAGAGCCGATAATGGTTAAGACCACAAATCCTACCGCTAAACCTGCTTGCATCAGGATTGGTAAATAATCTAATTGATTAGACTGCATAACGCTCAAAATTAGAAGTAAATTAAAATAGCCACAAATATACATCGCATTATTTAATTCGCAAAAATCAGGGCTAAACCTTTGGCATTTATTACCCTAAAAACGTTTATTTAAACTGATTTTAAATAAGAGAATTAATCCATAAAAAAACGTCCCGAAATTTTCGGGACGTTGAGTCATTCTAGGTAATCAAAAAATAATATATATTAGTCTTCGATAGCCACTACTTGAGCCGCTACTTTACCTTTTCTTCCTTCTTCTTCTTCGTAAGATACTTTGTCTCCTTCATTTAAACCTTCTGATTTAATTCCGGTAGCATGTACGAAAATGTCTTTTCCTGTCTCATCGTCAGTAATAAAACCGTAACCTTTTGATTCATTGAAGAATTTAACTTTACCTGTGCGCATTTTGTAATATAAAATAATTAATAATGCCCAAAGATATACTTATTTGCGACATAGCCAACAAAAATCAAATAAAAACTTAATTTTTTTTCAATATTTTTAAAATATAATTGAATGATTTTCAGTGTCATATTTGAATTATTCTAAAAACGGCAATAAAAAAAGCAATTATTTATAAATTTTTAAATAATTGCTTTCTCAGAAAATGCGAATTTGATATTTATTGCGGTAAGTCTAATTTAATGTATAATTCTTTTAATTGCGCTTCATCAATAGCAGAAGGCGCATCAATCATGACATCGCGTCCCGAATTGTTTTTAGGGAAAGCAATAAAATCGCGAATGGTTTCTTGTCCGCCCAAAATGGCCACCAATCGGTCTAATCCAAAAGCCAATCCACCATGTGGCGGAGCGCCGAATTGGAAGGCATTCATCAAGAATCCGAATTGGTCTTGGGCTTGTTCCGGAGTGAAACCTAACAAACTGAACATTCGGCTTTGTAAATCTTTATCGTGAATACGAATTGAACCACCGCCGATTTCATTTCCGTTCAATACCATATCATAGGCATTGGCGCGGACTTTACCCGGTTCGGTTTCAATAAGTTTCATGTCTTCCGGTTTTGGTGAAGTGAACGGATGGTGCATCGCGTGATAACGACTGCTTTCTTCGTCCCATTCTAATAAAGGAAAATCAACTACCCATAGCGGTGCAAACTCGTCCGGTTTTCTCAATCCTAAACGAGTCGCCACTTCCATGCGTAAAGCAGAAAGTTGTGTTCTGGTTTTATCAGCGTTACCCGAAAGTACTAAAATTAAGTCGCCTGCTTTGGCATTGGTTACTTCTGCCCATTTTTTCAAATCTTCTTGGTCGTAGAATTTATCTACTGAAGATTTGAATGTTCCGTCTTCTTCGCATTTCACGTAAACCATTCCTGAGGCGCCTACTTGCGGGCGTTTCACCCAGTCAATAAGGGCGTCAATTTCTTTACGAGTGTAAGATGCACAACCCGGAGCGGCAATTCCGACAACTAGTTCGGCCGAATTAAATACAGGAAAATCTTTATGTTGGGCCACGGCGTTTAATTCTCCGAATTTCATTTCGAAACGAATATCCGGTTTGTCGTTTCCGTAGGTTTTCATAGCGTAATCGTAGGTGATTCTTGGGAATTCTGCTACGTCGATGCCTTTGATTTCTTTTAATAAATGACGGGTCAAGCCTTCGAAAACATTTAGGATATCTTCTTGTTCAACAAAGGCCATTTCACAATCGATTTGGGTGAATTCGGGTTGTCTGTCGGCACGCAAATCTTCGTCGCGGAAACATTTTACGATTTGGAAATATTTATCCATGCCGCCTACCATCAACAATTGTTTGAAGGTTTGAGGCGATTGCGGTAAGGCGTAAAATTGTCCTTCGTTCATTCGACTTGGAACCACAAAATCTCTCGCGCCTTCCGGAGTCGATTTGATTAAATAAGGAGTTTCCACTTCACAGAAATCCAAATCAGATAAATATTTGCGCACTTCCATAGCCACTTTGTGACGGAAAAGCAAGGAGTTTTTTACCGGATTTCTTCGGATATCCAAGTAGCGGTATTTCATTCGAATGTCTTCACCACCATCAGTTTCATCTTCAATAGTGAATGGCGGAAGGTTAGAGGCATTCAATAAAGTCAGTTCAGAAACCAAGATTTCAATGTCACCGGTAGCCATATTAGGATTTTTTGATTCTCGTTCAATAACGGTTCCTTTTACCTGAATGACAAATTCTCTTCCCAGCGATTTGGCATTTTCAAAAACAGTTTTATCAGTTCTTTGTTCGTCAAAGATTAATTGCGTGATTCCGTAACGGTCGCGCAAATCAACCCAAATCATAAAACCTTTATCACGCGATTTTTGGACCCAACCGGCAAGCGTAACTTCTCTATTAATATGAGTGGCGTTTAATTGGCCACAATTATGACTTCTGTACATTGTAAAATACTGTTTTTTATGTTTTAATGTTTTTCGCTAAAGCGAAAATACCTGAATCCCGCCGGGCTTCTTCCTTTTAATTTCAAATATTAGAATAAAATTTTGTGCAAAAGTAAAAAACTTATGCCAATTAAACGGGTGAAGTCTCGAATCAAATTTAAGTTAATCTTTAATTTTTGAATGAACAAAACAAGTATATTTGATTTCTTAAAAATTAAACACACATAACTTATGAAAAAAATAGTCAGCTTTTTTTTAACGGTATTGATTTCCTCTCTGACCATTGCTCAGGAAACCATGACTTTTCAGGCAGAAATTGCCAACAAAAACGGAAACACACTTTCCATTAAAAGCGGAAGAGAAACGGTTCAAAAAATCGAGGCAGATGAAAAGGGAAATTTTAAGGCCACTTTTCCCATTAAAGAAGGTTTGTATCAGTTGTTTGATGGGGTAGAATATGCCAATTTGTTCTTGAAAAACGGATACAATCTAAAAATGACTATGGATGCTACTAAATTTGACGAGAGCATTTCATTTTCGGGAAATGGTTCTGCGGAGAACAATTTTTTGGCAAATCGAACTTTGGAAGAGAGTAAAATAGATTTTCAAGGAATGCTGGAATTAGATGCTGAAGGTTTCAAAAAAGCTACAGAAGAATTGAAAGCCACTCAAATTGCCAGTTTGGAAGCTTCCAAAATTGATGCTAATTTGATTGATATGTTGAAGAAAGGAACGGAAGCTAATATTGGACAGCTGCAACAATATTACACCATGTCATTAACCAAGAAGAAAATGAATAATGTAGCGGCACCCAATTTTGATTTTGAAAATCACAAAGGAGGAAAAACCACTTTGGAAAGTTTGAAAGGAAAATATGTATATGTTGATTTATGGGCAACATGGTGCGGACCTTGTCGTGCTGAGATTCCTTCTTTAAAGAAAATGGAAGAAACTTTTCACGGAAAGAATATAGAGTTCGTCAGCATTTCTATTGATGCAGAAAAAGATTATGAGAAATGGAAAACCTTTGTTACTGAAAAAGCATTGACCGGAACACAATTGTATGCTGCTAAAGCCAATCAAACGGAATTTGTAAAAGCGTTTGAAGTAAATTCTATTCCAAGATTCATATTAATTGATCCTAAAGGGATTGTAGTTGACGCTGATGCCAAAAGACCGTCCGATCCGAGACTACAAGAACAATTGAATAAATTATTGAACTAAACCTCAGTAAAACCAATACTTAAGCCGCCTTTTTAGGCGGTTTTTTTTTGCTTAAAAATAAATTCCAATGTTAAGTTTTTATCCAATGTTACCAAATTGTTAAGTAAAAGTTTTTTTATTGTAAATTAAATAGTAGCTTTGTTATGTGAATACGAACAACTTAAACCTACGATTATGAAAAAGATATTGATTTTAGGAGCATTTTTAATCTCAGGATTTGGTTTTGCTCAAAGCACTAAACCGTTTTTAGAGCAAGAAGGAGATTTAGTAAAAGCCACCTATTACTATGAAAATGGTAAAGTGCAACAACAAGGTTATTTTAAAGACGGGAAAATTACCGGTCAATGGGTAGCTTATGATGAAAACGGTAATAAAAAATCTGTCGGAGAATATGCTAACGGAGAAAAAACCGGAAAATGGTTATTTTGGAATGACAAAGTGTTAAGTGAAGTGGATTACTCTAATAGCCGAATAGCTACAGTTAAAACATGGACACAACAAGCCATTGTAAATAAATAATAGCTAATTATCATAACAAAAAAAAAGGAACTCAATTTGAGTTCCTTTTTTTGTTGGGCATTTTATAGCATTAAGCTTCGACGGCATTTCTTCTCTCTCTTCGATCACGTAACCAGTACTTAGTTCGTTTCACCAAGAAGAACATTACCGGAACCATGACTAAGGTTAAGATGGTGGCATAAGTTAATCCGAAGATAATCGTCCAAGCCAATGGTCCCCAGAAAATTACGTTGTCTCCACCCATATACAAGTGAGGATTCAAATCGGTAATCAATCCGAAGAAGTCAAAGTTCAAACCGATAGCTAACGGAATCAAACCTAATACAGCTGTTAAAGCGGTTAACAATACCGGACGCAAACGCGATTTACCACTTTCGATAATTACTTCTTTAATTTCTTCTAATGACAAATCATCGTGGCTTTCTACTGCTTTATCGGCTACTTTTTTATCTAATAATAAGACGAAGAAGTCCATCAATACAATACCGTTCTTCACCACAATTCCCGCCAAGGAAATAATTCCCATCATGGTCATCAGGATTACAAAATCCATATTGGCAATCACATAACCATAGAACACACCACTAAAACTCAATAATACCGTAAACAAAATGACAATGGTTTTAGAAACCGAGTTGAATTGCAACACAATGATGATGGTAATTCCCGCCATGGCTAAGAACAAGGCATACATCAAGAAACTTTGGTTTTTCCCTTGTTCTTCTTGTACACCCGAGAAAGAATAAGAGATGCCTTTCGGTAATTCATATCCTTTCAATTCGGTCGCAATTTGTTTGGTAATTTCATCTCCATTATAACCGGTCAAAACGTTAGAGTAAATCGTCATGATGCGTTTGTACCCTTTTCTTTTGATTTGGTTATAAGTATATGCTTTCTCAGTTTCAGAAACAGCCGAGATCGGTACTTGTACAATTTGACCATTGTTTTGATTTCTGAAAGTCAACGATTGATTGAACAAAATATTTTCATTCTTGCGTTGGTCTTCCTGCATGCGCACTACTATATTGTAGTCGTCGTCACCTTCTTTATAAGTCGAAATCTCTTGTCCGTAAACCGAACGACGTAAATTGAATCCCAACTGACCTGTTGACACTCCGGCACTTCCTGCATTTACTCGATCCACAGTTACTTCTAACTCCGGGCTTTGTTTATTAACATCAACACTTAGTTTTTCGATACCCGGAATGTTTTTACTGTTGATAAATGCAATCATTTTATCCGCTTGCGCAATCATTTCGTCATAATCAGAACCGGTTAATTGTACAGAAATCGGATAACCTGCCGGTGGACCATTAGCATCTTTTTCGACAGTAACAATAGCTCCGGCGATACCTTTAACTTTGCCGCGTATTTCTTCTAAAACGTCGGAAGTATTGATGCCTTGACGGAATTTAAACTCCGAGAAGTTCACCGTTACTTTTCCTTTAAAAGGAGTTTCCGAAGCCGAACCGGCGTCTACATTCGGATTTCCGGCACCAACACCTACTTGCGAAACAATACTTTCCGCTAAGAAATTTTCGTTGGTTTTCGGGTCAATGTATTTACTTAAGATATTGATTACCTGTTTTTCTACATATAAAGTAGCTTTGTTGGTTTTTTCAATATCAGTTCCTTGAGGATATTCGATATAAACAATTGCCTGGTTCGGAATATTATCCGGGAAGAATAATACTTTTCTCGGGAATATACCTAAGAGGATAAAGGACAAAAACAACATTCCGATGATGCTTCCTAACGCAATCCAAGCATTTCTTCCGGTTAGGATTTTGGCCAAAAAGCGTTTGTACTTTTCTTCCATTCTCGGAAAGAAATTGTGTTGAAAATCTTGGGTCCATTGGTACAATTTGATTTTGTACAACCACATTAAGCCTAATGAAATCAGAGCTAAGTGTCCAATTCCTCTACCTAATTTAGAATCGTATACATTTCCGATGACCACAAAAATAACAGCAATAATTCCGAAAATAATCGAGTAAGTTTTGGCCGAACGGTTGGTTACATTTCGGTCTTCAATATCCATCGAACCTCCGGTCATGGCAGCATTTACAATCATCGCCACAAATAAGGAAGCGCCCAAAGTAACCGAAAGTGTCAGCGGAAAGTAAATCATAAATTTACCCATAGTTCCCGGCCACAATGCGAACGGTAAAAACGCCATCAAAGTGGTTGCCGTTGAGGAGATTACCGGCCAAGCGATTTCGCCAATCCCGATTTTAGAAGCTTGGATACGCGGCATGCCTTTTTTCATATTGGCAAATACGTTATCAACCACTACAATTCCGTCATCTACCAACATTCCCAATCCCATTACCAAACCGAATAACACCATGGTATTCAAGGTCATCCCGAAGGCAGAAAGAATACTAAAGGCCATCAACATCGACAAAGGAATCGCGGCACCAACGAATAAAGAGTTTCTTAATCCCATGGTAAACATCAATACAATCATTACCAGTATAATCCCAAAAATGATGTGGTTAGACAATTCGTCTACTTGGTGTTCAACGCGCGAAGATTGGTCGTTGGTTAAGTCGATTTTTAAATCTTTGGGCAAATAGTTTTCTTTGGCCAATTCGATTCTTTCCTTGACTTGCTCAATAGCCGAAATCATGTTTTGACCCGAACGTTTTTTGACGTTCAACATCACTACTTCTTTGCCTTTTTCACGGGCATAAGTCGTTTTTTCTTTTTCTTTAAAACTTACCGTAGCAATGTCTTTTAGGTAAACGCTTCCGCCAAATGATTTGACGATAACATTCTCAAGTTCTTTCGGGTCTTTAATTTCACCCACAATTCTGATATTGTTTCGAGAACCTTGAGAAGTTAGATTTCCACCCGAAAGCGTCATGTTTTCATATTTCACAGCATTTTGAATGTCGTCAAAAGAAACTTGAGCGGCTGTCATTTTGAAGATATCCACAGCAATTTCAACTTCTTTGTCATCCACTCCAAGAATGTCTACTTTTTTCACTTCGGCAATTTCTTCAATATCATCCTGAAGCAATTCGCCATACTTTTTGAGCTGTTGCGTGGTGTAATTTCCTTTTAAGTTGATGTTCAAAATTGGCACTTCTTCCGAAATGTTTAATTCGAAAACACTCGGTTCTACTTTACTGCCGTTGTCTAAGTTGGGCCAATCGGTATCGGCTTTTACGATATCAACTTTATCTTTTATTTTGGTTTTGGCTTCTTCGATACCAATTTTATCGCCAAATTCAACAATAATCATCCCATAATCTTGGAAGGAACTGGCCGTTATTTTTTCGATTCCACTGATGTTTTTGAATTCCTTTTCCAGTGGTTTGATGATTAGTTTTTCAACGTCTTCAGCTGAATTCCCGGGGAAAACAGAGGAAACGTACACTTTATTTTCGATGATTTCCGGGAAATCTTCACGAGGCATGGTTATGTAGGCAATTAAACCCGTAACAACAATCAGAAAAGTGAAGATATATACAGTGACTCTGTTGTCGACTGCCCAACTCGATATACCGAATTCTTTATTTTGATGTGACATATAATAGTTTTTAGTTGTCGGTTCTCTGTTGTCAGTTGTCAAGATTTAACAGACAACCAATAACAGACAACAGTTTTTTAGAAATTAAGTTTC
Source organism: Flavobacterium sp. IMCC34852 (assembly GCF_030643905.1). Lineage (NCBI taxonomy): Bacteria > Pseudomonadati > Bacteroidota > Flavobacteriia > Flavobacteriales > Flavobacteriaceae > Flavobacterium > Flavobacterium rivulicola. The sequence goes on from NZ_CP121446.1 coordinate 828,837, forward strand.
ATTCCTTCAGAAATATTGTTTACCCCTTCGGTAACAATAATATCATTAGCCGATAAACCGCTTAGGATTTCTGTAACATTATTAGATGATTTTCCAACAGTAACAATCACTTTTTTGGCTTTACCGGTTTTGCCGTTACTTCCTTCGACGATGTAAATAAATTTATCTCCGGTGCCATCTTCCTGAACCACATTGGTTGGGACAACAATTGCATTTTTATTGACATAGTCGGTAATTTTTAGTTTGGCTACTTGGTTAGGGCGCAATAAGTTTTCCGGATTAGGCACGCTTACTTCAATCCCGAAACTTCTGTTGCTTGGATTGATGAAGTTCCCAATTTGACGTACTTTACCTTTATAAGTTTTACCCAAAGAAGTCAAGAATACATCCACTTCAGTACCGATTTTCAATTTCCCTATATAGGTTTCAGGAATCGTGGTGGAAACGTACATATTGCTTAGATTTACGATTCGCATTAAACCTTGCGGACTTGGCGCAACAACTTCTCCTTTTTCCACAAAAACTTCGTCTATGGTTCCGGTAAATGGAGCGCGGATGATAGTTTTAGCCAATTGGGCTTTGATTTGGGCTACGGCTTTTTGAGCAGAAACCATTTGGGTTTGCGCTTGCAAGTACTGAATTTCAGAACCGATTTTTTTGTCCCAAAGATTTTTTTGTCTGTCGTAAGTGGTTTTGGCCAAATTGTATTGGTTTTCGGCACTGGCCAATTGTTGGCTCATTCCGGCGTCATCTACACGACCTAAGATTTGTCCTTTAGAAACTTTCTGTCCGGCTTTTACGGTTAGCGAAGTCAATGTTCCGCTGAATTCCGGTTGTACTAAGATGTTTTCTTTAGTATCAACACTTCCTTGGATGTCAATGTAATGATTGAAAACCGTGTCTTTTACAGTCAATACCGAAACCAAGGCTTCTTCTTTTTTAACGTCTAAAGTGGCTAATGCTTCTTCAATTTTGGCAATTTCAGCTTGCAAAGCGGTTTTTTTGGCTTGCAATCCGGCCACGTCTTTCTTTTCAATCATTTTGTCTAATGATTGTGTGTTCTCTTTGTTTCCACAAGCGTAAAGTACAACGGCTAAAAGGGAAAGTATAATTGTCTTCTTCATTTTGTATAGATTAGTTTTTATTGATGATTTTTTCTAAAGTTGCTTTTTTGTTGATGATGTTTACCATCGATTGTAGGTAGTTTTGTTGTGCGGTATATAATTGTCTTTGGGCTTCGCTGAAGTCAAAACTCGAGGACAAACCTTCGGTAAACTTGATTTGTTGTTTTCTTTCGATGCGTTCGGCCAAATTCAAATTGTTTTTTGCGGTAGCATATTCTTCAATACTGAATTCGTATTCGCTTTTGGCTTTTTCGTATTCTAATTTTAACTGTTGTTCAGTTTGTGTTAGTTGGGTTTTAGCTTGGTCTAAAGCAATTCTGGCTTGTTGGGTTTTGGCACTTCTACCAAAACTGCTAAAAATCGGCACACTTAAACTTACACCCAAATTGGAAAACTTATTCCATTTTTGGTCGCCGTCTGCGAATGAAAAATCATTGGCAAACGAGTTGTAACCAAAGTTAACAGCAGCAGCCAGCGTTGGTAAAGCTTTGCTTCTTTGCAATTTTAATTCTAATGCTCTTTGCTCCTGAAAATTGGAAGCCATTTGATAATTAATGTTGTTGTTTACTACAAATCCGTCCTGACTGAAAGCCAAAGCTAAATTAGAGGTCGAAAGACTGTCCAATTTATCCGTTAGTATTAATTCGTCTTCGATATTCATGCCCAAAGTGAATTTCAACATTTTTTGGGCAACATCTAAAAGCCTTTTGGTGTTGTTCAAATTACTTTCGATAGAGGATAACGTGATTTGCAATTGCTCTACATTTTCCTCTTCAATCAAACCATTTTTAAAGGTTTCCTGAGTGTCTGCAAGTGTTTTTGACAAAGTGCTTTTGTTTTTCTCTAAAATAGTAATGCTTTCTTGTGCCAATAATACATTGCCATAAGCATTGATTACCATTTCTCTGACTTCGGTATTGTTTTTTTGTTTGGCATTTTCATAGTATTTCAAGTATGTTTTTGAAGCTTGAAGTGCTACTATATAAGAACCGTCAAAAATCAATTGGCTCAAGGTTAAGCCGGAAGTCATTGATTGTTTGGTTCCGAAAGCCACTAAGCTGATATCGTTAGGATCTGCCGCGGGATTAAAAGCATTTCCGGAAATACCTTGTAAAGTAAAATCGAAGTTGTTTAAATAAGTTACACTTCCATTTATTTGTGGCAAACCGGCGGCCGTGGTTTCCCATTTCTTCTGCTTGGCAGCGTCGATGTCTCTATTGGCATTGATAGCCGAATAGTTGTTTTTCAACGCATGTTCAACGGCTTGTTGCAAGCTGAAAGAATAGCTTTGTTTTTGTTCTTGGGCTTGTAAATTGCTTACAATCAAGAATAAAATTAATATTAACTTGTTTTTCATAGATTGATGATTATATATTGGTTTTTAAATGTTTTTCGAGTTCAATAATTCCTTCAGCTGTAGCGATAGCTCGGGTGTGATATTCTAGTGCTTTGGCCTCGAGTTCGTAAGCTTCTTTTTCCAACATGGTGTTTTCATTGATGGAAAAAATAAGCGTGTAATAGAATTTTACAGCTGCTTCAATGTCCGTTTCCTTGCGGTATAAACCTTCTTTAATTCCTTTTTCGATATTTTGACGGAACATGTGACTGCAATCTTCAATTTCGTTGGCCATCATTTTCTCATAAATTTCCGGGTAATGTTTTTTGAGTTGGTAAGCCGGAGATTGATCAAAGGATTGAAACATTTCTTTAAACATTTCTCTGATTTGAAAATTTTCGGCAATTGCATTGTGGTTTTGAGCCATTACTTCATCCATCATGGAATGAATTTTTTGATGTACTACTTCAGTGCCTTCTTCGATTAGCTTTTCTTTGTTACTGAAATATTTGTAAATCGTTTTTTTAGAAATGCACATTTCACACGCAATATCATCCATGGTAACACTCTTGAATCCCAGCTTCAAAAACATATCCGTTGCTTTTTTGATGATTTTTTCTTTCATGACAATGTTAAAATTATGCCGCAAATGTATAATGGAAACTTTTAACACTAAAATAGTTTCCAAAGTATTAACGTAAATTTAACATTGGTTGAAAAAGTAGCTTTTTGTAAAGCGATGAGAATAGCCTAAATTAGCCGAAAATATTTTTTCATGCGCGCCATTTCAGAATACCAAGACATTATTGTTGCCCATTTTAAGACGTTGACTCTGGAAAAAGAGCCTAATAATTTATACGAGCCAATTCGATATATCCTTTCATTGGGCGGAAAAAGACTGCGTCCGATTTTGACCTTAATGGCAGCTGAAGTTTTTGATACCGATTGCCAAAAAGCCATCCAAGCCGCAACTGCCGTGGAGGTTTTTCATAATTTTTCGTTGATTCACGATGACATTATGGATGATGCGCCATTGCGAAGAGGAAACGAAACCGTACACGAAAAATGGAATCTCAATACCGGAATTCTTTCGGGAGATGCGATGCTGATTTTAGCGTACCAATTTTTCGAAACTTACGAACCAAATGTCTTCAGAGAATTGGCAAAATTGTTCAGCAAAACCGCTTTGGAAGTTTGTGAAGGCCAACAATACGATGTGGATTTCGAAACCCGTGATGATGTGACTATTCCGGAATACCTCAAAATGATTGAATACAAAACGGCTGTTTTGGTTGGAGCCGCCATGAAAATGGGTGCGATTGTGGCCGAAACTTCTACTGAAAACACCAATGCGATTTACGATTTCGGATTAAATTTAGGGATTGCGTTCCAATTGCAAGATGATTACTTAGACGCGTTTGGCAATCCGGAAACCTTTGGGAAACAAGTGGGCGGCGATATTATTGAGAATAAAAAAACGTATCTTTATCTCAAAGCTTTAGAATATTCAAAACCGGAAGAAAAAGAGCAATTGTTGCATTTGTTCTCTATCCAGCCAAGTGACAACACGGATAAAATCAATTCGGTAAAGCAAATTTTTAACCAAACCGGAGCCAGTGATGCCACGCAAAGTGCTATTCAGGATTACACATTAAAAGCGTTTGAGACTTTAGATAAAATGAATATCAGCGAGGACAAGAAAACAGTTTTAAGAGCTTTCGGGGATAAATTGATGAGCAGAAATGTCTAATTTCGTTTCGCCTATATCAACAGACCAATTACTTTCGGAAGCCGAGAAAGAAAGCCTGTACGCCAAACTTATTGAACAACTCAACAAGGATTTCAACTTTGCCAATGAAGCAGTTGATTTTCCGCAAAGTACTTCGCCTTATGAATTGAAAGTGCAACTCCACGAAAAGATTTACCGCTTAATCCAATACAAATACGCCGAATTACTCAATTTGCTTTACATCATCGATGTGCCCGAAGAAAATATCAAACAATTAGATGGCAGCGACACAGTTGAACTCGCCGAACAAATCGCCTTTTTGGTTTTGAAAAGAGAATGGATGAAGGTTTGGTTTAGGAATCGCTATTAGTCTTTTATTTAGATCAAACATTTCAATGATTCTTTAATTTTTAGCATTAATTGACATTTATAAAAAATGTGATTTTAAAAAATGCAAATCATATAAAAAACTCATTTCATGGTTTTTAAATAATATTCAGACCTATTTAAAAGGAACTTAGCTTTATAATAATTTAAAATAAAAATAGGAATATACTACTGTTTTTAATTCCGTTTTATCTATTTGATAGATTTTAATTACTTAAAAATTAATCTATTATGAAGAAGCCTAAAATTTTATCATTGTTTTTCACAATAATTATATGTTCTTTTTATTTAAGTTGTGAAAAAGATTTATATGATGATGCAATTAAAAATGAATCGGATCATTATAAAGTTAAGAAAATAAGTTTTAAGGATTTCAAGCAAAATAGAAAAGCATTAAATAAGCTTGGAGAAAGTATAATTAAAAAATACCCAAACATTCATAATAGAGGTGTTTATTTTGAGGAGTTTGGTGTATATGTAGATACCACGGATATCAGAGTAATTGAAGACTTTGATAAACATTCAATTACATTCAGAATTACAAATCAAGAAGTAAATAATAAAATTGAAAATTTAGTGCTTCAATCTAAGGAGAATGGAGATTATGAAGCATTTGTTACAGAGTATGTTCTTTCTCAAACAGAATTATATCTAATTTCTCAAGGTCAATATAATGAAATTGAAAAAAATCCTGATGCAATTACAAAACTAGAAAGTAGTGAACGCGTTGTTGTAAACAGTGAATGTGTCTCAATTGTATCAATAACCACCACTTATTGTAAAGATAATGAAGGGAATTTATTTGTTTCTCAAGGGAATTTAGGTGATTGTCCAATACCTTCACATATAGAAACCTATGTTGTAGTTTCAATAAGTTCAGGCTGTTTGAATCAATATGGAGGAACTTTTGGTTCTTCATTTACCGGTGATGCCGGTGATACCGGTTCAGGTTCTACAGGAGGTAATTCAGAAGGAGGAATTGGCGTTGGTTCACCATCAACTGGAACGAATGATAACCCAGTTATAACAACACCAGTTCTTAACTTAGAAGAAATAGAAGCTAATATTATCAGTATTTTAGAGCCAACTCAATTAGAATGGTGGAATAATCAACCTGCTTCAAATAATATAAAACACCAAATCAGATATTTTTTTAGTTTTAATGAGTTTTCAGAGGAAAACGAGGAGTTTACCAATCAATTTATTACTCAAACTATTTTAAATCCTGATTTGAATTTTGATTTTGAAACTTCAATCAAATCCCCCGCTAACATTGATTTGACTCAAGTTCAAGACACAACTGCTACTGCCAGAAAATTTAGATGTGTTTATGAAAAATTGATGCAAACCGAAACTTTTAAAAAACTATTTAAAGATACTTTCGATGAAAATAATAGAATTAATGTTAAATTTGAGATTAGTTCCGAACTTCCACCAGGACGAAATGGTAGTTGTGAAATGACAGTAGCACCTGACGGGAGTTACAATAATTTAATTAAAATAAATTCAAATTTATTAGATGGAACTATATCTAATATAATTGTAGCAAAAACAATTTTACATGAATGTATTCATGCCTATTTAAATATCAAAAGAATGAATTGTAATTTAGGGTCAACCATACCTGAGTTAAATAATTTAGATTTACAGGAACTTATTTCATTATTCTATCAAAATTTTAATTGTCATATTGATGTAAATGGAGCACCGCAAAGTCAACATGTTTTTATGTTTGATTATTTAACTCCAACTTTTATGAATATATTAAATGAAGTGAAGGGGTTATTGATTAGTCAAAATCATATTCAACAATTAAACAATCAAATTTATTATTATCCAAATTCTAATTTAAGTGAGCCTTTTAATTGGAATGATTTTTTTTATAACCTTAGCTTAAGTGGTCTCAATAACACAAGTTCTTTTCAAACTAATATTCAATCTGATAGCATAAAATATTCTAAATATTTATTTTATTCGTCCTTGTTTAACATGGTAACAAAAGAATGTCATTAATTATGAAAATAAGTTTAATAATATCAATATACTTTTTTTTTAATTCCTCTTGGTCACAAACATTAGACTCTATCAGGTCTTCAGATACTTTGTATATATACTTTGATTATGGTAAGTGCCAAGATATATATTTGAAAGAAAATATTAATGATGTTCTAAAGCTAAAGATTTACAGATTTAGTTCTGATAATTACAATAGTATTTTTTTTAAGTCCGGACTATATCATGATTATAATAATTATGATAAAAAAATAGAGGCTTCTAAAAAGATTGTTGATAAATGTTTTTTAAAAGAAAAAAAGAAATTAATTTTAGATATTAATTTTTTTATTGAATATGGATTTAAAGAAACCTTTTTTTTAATCTGGAAAAAGAAACTATTTTTAATAGATAAAAAAGAGATTAAAAAAAATAAGATAACTTTAAAAGAAATAATAATTGAAAATTACACTTATTTTGAAGAATGATAATGAATAATTAAAATTAATTAGCTACAGTATTTAGGAATCATAGGTTCAACTAAGTTAACACCTTCGAGAATTAAAAAAATATTCACAAAAACACACACTTGAGAGTGTTTTTTTTTTAACTCAAATATTAAAAATAAACCCTTACAAACGGCATAAACGCATCACCATACAAATCTTTGTCCTTGTCAAATAATAAATTGAATCGCGCGCCAATCGTAACATTGTCAGCACGATAACCGCCGCCAACGTATAGGCCGGTGTTCCAAAAACTTCTTTTTACATTGTTGTACAAATCGGTGTAACTAGTGTTCACATGAACTTGCTCCAATTCTAAAGAAAGCTGAATTTCCTCTATCGGATTGAATAGTCCAATAAGCGTCGCACCAACCACATTCGAATCGTAAAAATTTTTCTGCTTCAAGCGGCTGTATTGCAATCCTGTACCCAACGCAAAGTGCTCATTGAAATTGTAAATCGCACTCGGAGCAATGGTAATATCAGTAAAACCATTGCCTATGGCCAAGCCAAATCCGCCCCCAAATTGTACTTTGTCCCAAAAATCCCCTGTATCAGATTTGCCACCCGATGACTCTTGTGAAAATCCACTGAAGGAAAAGAGTAAAATCAGGGTTAATAGAGCCGACTTTGCCAAGGTGCAGAAGGTATTCTTTTTCATAGCATTGTATATATTTATTTAGCGTTATAAATATACTAAAATGATTGAAAGATTATTACAAATGTCATACTTTTGCAGCTGATTTTCTAACACTAAGATTATTTACAGCTAAAATCATGGATAGGTTTTCCTTTTTAAACGCAGCACACACCGAATTTTTTGCCCATTTATACGAACAATACCTTCAAAATCCCGATAGCGTAGAGCCAAGTTGGCGCGCTTTTTTTCAAGGTTTCGACTTTGGAATGGCAACCTATAACGAAGAGAATGCCGTACAGGAATTGGCGCACTATGCTGCCAGTGTTCCTCAGAACGGACAGGTTTCTGATAAATTGCAAAAAGAATTCAATGTACTAAAGTTGATTGACGGCTACAGAACACGCGGTCACTTATTTACCCAAACCAATCCGGTTCGTGACCGTAGAGTATATGAGCCGAATTTAGATATCGAAAATTTCGGTCTGACTTCAGCCGATTTGGATACCGTATTTGATGCCGCCAAAATTTTAGGAAAACAACCCTCTACTTTAAAACAAATTCTTGCTCATTTGAAGAGTATGTATTGCCAACACATTGGGATCGAATACATGCACATGGAAAATCCGATTTTTGTGAATTGGGTTCAAGAAAGATTAAATAAAAACGACAACCAACCTGATTTCAACGCCGAACAAAAGAAACACATCTTAGGCAAACTAAATGAAGCGGTTTCTTTCGAGAATTTTTTGCATACAAAGTATGTTGGGCAAAAACGATTCTCGTTGGAAGGTGGTGAAAGTATCATTCCGGCATTAGACGCATTAATTGAATCGGCAGCTGAAAAAGGCGTTGAGCATTTCGTTATGGGAATGGCCCATAGAGGGAGATTAAATACCTTAGCTAACATTTTCGGCAAAGCCACACAAGACATCTTCTCCGAATTTGACGGAAAAGATTATGATAAAGAATATTTTGACGGTGACGTAAAGTACCACTTAGGGTTAACGTCAGAAAGAAAAACCCAATCGGGTAAAAAAATCAATATCAATTTGGCTCCCAATCCATCTCACTTGGAAACGGTTGGTGCCGTGATTGAGGGAATTACCCGTGCCAAACAAGACAAATATTTCCCGGAAGATTTCTCTAAAGTATTGCCAATCGCCGTTCACGGTGATGCGGCTGTGGCCGGACAAGGAATCGTGTACGAGATCGTTCAAATGGCCCAATTAGACGGTTACAAAACCGGAGGAACCATTCATATTGTCATCAATAACCAAGTAGGATTTACGACCAATTATTTAGATGCCCGTTCGTCAACGTATTGTACCGATGTGGCCAAAGTGACTTTGTCGCCAATACTTCACGTAAATTCAGACGATGCGGAAGCGGTAGTTCACGCCATGTTATTCGCGTTAGACTTCAGAATGCAATTCGGAAGAGACGTTTTCATCGATTTGTTAGGCTACAGAAAATATGGCCACAACGAAGGCGATGAACCTCGTTTTACCCAACCGTTATTGTACAAATTAATTGCCCGTCACAAAAACCCAAGAGACATTTACTCCGAAAAATTAATCACCGCCGGAATCGTTGATGCCGCGTATGTGACCAAAATAGAAAACGAATACAAAGCCAAGCTGGATGAAAATCTGCAAGCTTCCCGTAAAAAAGATTTGACCATCATCAAACCTTTTATGCAAGATGAATGGAAAGGTTTTGTACAGGTTTCCGATGATGAAATGTTGCAAAAAGTCGACACTACTTTTGATAAAAAGAAATTAGATGCCATCTTAGAAACCATTTCGACGTTACCGGCCGACAAAAAATTCATCAGTAAGATTACTAAAATCGTTACCGATAGAAAAGCCATGTACGATAACAACACTATCGATTGGGGCACTGCCGAGGCTTTAGCTTATGGTTCGTTACTTACCGAAGGTTACGATATTCGCTTGTCGGGACAAGACGTAGAGCGAGGAACTTTCTCCCACCGTCACGCCGTAGTGAAGGTAGAAGACAGCGAAGAAGAAGTAATTTTATTAAACGCTTTAAAAGATAAAAAAGGAAAGTTCAACGTGTTCAATTCGTTCCTTTCCGAATATGGGGTTTTAGGGTTTGACTACGGTTATGCTTTAGCCAATCCAAACGCCTTAACCATTTGGGAAGCCCAATTCGGAGATTTTTCCAACGGTGCCCAAATCATGATCGACCAATACATTTCGTGTGGGGAAGACAAATGGAACAACCAAAACGGAATTGTTTTATTGTTGCCTCACGGATACGAAGGTCAAGGTGCTGAACACTCGTCTGCGCGTATGGAACGATATTTACAGTTGTGTGCCAAACACAATATGTATGTAGCCGATTGTACTACGCCGGCGAATTTCTTCCACTTGCTGCGTCGCCAAATGAAAACCAAATTCCGCAAACCATTGGTAGTATTCTCACCTAAGAGTTTGTTGCGTCACCCATTGTGTGTGTCTACTCGTGAAGCATTGTACAACGGTCAATTCCAAGAAGTAATCGATGATGCTTCTATCGACAAGAAAAAAGTAAAAACCGTAGTGTTCTGTACCGGAAAATTCTACTACGATATTTTAGCCGAAAGAGAAAACTTAGGCAGAAATGACGTAGCTTTGGTACGTATCGAGCAGTTGTTCCCGTTACCAACAGAGCAATTGAAAGCGGTGATTGCGAGTTATCCGAATACCGACGATTTCGTTTGGGCACAGGAAGAACCAAAAAACATGGGTGCTTACAGCTATATGCTAATGAATTTCGACTTGGTGCCATGGCGATTGGCTTCTTTAAAAGCTTATGCAGCTCCGGCCGCCGGAAGTCACACACGAGACAGAAGAAGACATGCCGATGCCATCAGAATGGTATTTGACAAGAATTTATTTAGATAATTTAGGAGCTTAATCCCGCTGCAACCTGCCTGCCGGCAGGCAGGTCGGGGCTAAAAAATAAAGAACAAAACAACACTATAAAATTACAGACATGATTTTAGAAATGAAAGTGCCTTCACCGGGCGAATCGATTAAAGAAGTAGAAATTGCCACTTGGCTGGTAAAAGACGGCGATTATGTAGAAAAAGACCAAGCCATTGCTGAGGTGGATTCTGATAAAGCCACTTTAGAGTTACCGGCAGAAGCCAGCGGAATCATCACGCTAAAAGCCGAAGAAGGTGACGCAGTAGCGGTTGGTGCAGTGGTTTGTTTAATCGATACTAGCGCAGCTAAACCAAGCGGTTCTGCTCCGGCTCCAGCGGCAGAAGTTAAAGCTGAAGCACCAAAAGTAGAAGAGAAAAAAGCAGAAGCGCCAAAAGCAGCACCAGTGGCAGCAGCTACTTATGCAGCCCAAACACCATCTCCGGCAGCTCGTAAAATATTAGACGAAAAAAATATCCAACCTTCAGACATCGTTGGAACAGGAAAAGACGGCAGAATCACCAAAGAAGATGCGGTAAACGCTGTGCCTTCAATGGGAACTCCAACAGGAGGCAATCGTGGTTCAGAAAGAACTAAATTATCCATGTTGCGTCGTAAAGTAGCGGAAAGATTGGTTTCTGCGAAAAACGAAACCGCCATGTTGACTACGTTCAACGAGGTGGATATGACCAACATCTACGCGTTGCGTGAGCAATACAAAGAAGAGTTTAAAGCGAAACACGGCTTAGGATTGGGCTTTATGTCATTCTTTACTAAAGCCGTAACCCGCGCTTTACAATTATACCCGGATGTAAATTCGATGATTGACGGTCAAGAGAAAATTGCTTACGATTTCTGTGATATCTCCGTAGCGGTATCAGGGCCTAAAGGTTTGATGGTTCCCGTAATGAGAAACGCTGAAACACTATCTTTCAGAGGTGTGGAAGCCGAAATCAAAAGATTAGCGATTCGCGCTCGTGACGGACAAATCACGGTTGACGAAATGACCGGAGGAACATTCACTATTTCTAATGGTGGCGTTTTCGGAAGTATGTTGAGCACGCCAATTATCAATCCGCCACAATCGGGGATCTTAGGAATGCACAATGTAGTGGAAAGACCTATCGTTAGAAACGGACAAATCGTTATCGCTCCGGTAATGTATGTGGCTTTATCGTATGACCACAGAATCATTGACGGACGTGAGTCGGTTGGATTCTTAGTAGCGGTAAAAGAAGCGTTAGAAAATCCGGTGGAAATTTTGATGAATAACAACCCTAAGAAAGCTTTAGAGCTTTAGGGTTTCTACCTGCCTCGGATGAGGCGCCTATATATTAAATCCCGTTTGGTTTTCTGAACGGGATTTTTCGTTTATTTGCATACTGCGTGAGTGATTGGAGCAAGTACCATGTACTGCGGAAAGCACGGCCCAAAGGGACACGCCCAAAAAATACGCTATGAAGAAAAACCAAAAAGAAGCGGCGATAGGATTTATTTTTATTACGATGCTGATTGATATTACGGGCTGGGGCATTATCATTCCGGTAATCCCTAAATTAATTTCCGAACTCATTCAAGCCGATATCAGTGAAGCAGCAAAATATGGCGGTTGGCTGACTTTTGCTTACGCGATAACGCAGTTTGTTTGTGCGCCTTTGATTGGGAATCTGAGTGATAAATTTGGCCGAAGACCGATTATTTTAATTTCGCTTTTTGCCTTTTCCTTAGACTATTTGTTGTTGGCTTTTGCCCCAACAATCACTTGGCTTTTTGTGGGAAGAATTATTGCAGGTTTGACGGGTGCGAGTATTACGACAGCTTCCGCTTATATCGCCGATGTGAGTACTCCTGAAAACCGTGCGAAAAACTTTGGGATGATTGGTGCTGCTTTTGGATTAGGCTTTATTATTGGTCCGGTGATTGGCGGATTGCTAGGGCAATTTGGTTCGAGAGTGCCCTTTTATGCTGCAGCTGTTTTGTGTATGCTTAACTTTTTATACGGTTATTTTATTTTGCCCGAATCTTTACCTAAAAAGAACCGTCGCGAATTTGAATGGAAACGCGCCAATCCTATAGGTGCTTTACTGAATCTGAAAAAACATCCTTCTTTAATTGGACTCATCTTGGCTATTTTTCTTTTGTATGTGGGTTCGCATGCCGTTCATAGTAATTGGAGTTTCTTTACCATGTACCGATTTGATTGGGATGAAAAAATGGTGGGAATTTCACTGGGCGTTGTTGGGCTTTTAGTTGGCTTAGTTCAAGGCGGATTGATTCGTTGGACGAGTCCGAGATTGGGCAATACCAAAAGTATTTACCTTGGATTATCATTATATACGGTCGGTATGTTATTGTTTGCTTTCGCTACCGAGAGTTGGATGATGTTTGCTTTTTTGGTTCCGTATTGTCTCGGAGGAATTGCCGGTCCGGCATTGCAGTCAGAAGTTTCGGGGAAAGTTCCGGCAAATGAGCAGGGAGAAATTCAAGGCACTTTGGCGAGTTTGATGAGTGCCTCGGCTATTATTGGTCCGCCAATGATGACCAATACTTTTTACTTTTTTACCCATGATGAAGCGCCATTTCAGTTGCCCGGAGCGCCGTTTATTTTGGGTAGTTTCCTCATGCTGATTAGTACCTTGATTGCTTATTATTCTTTAAAGAAAAAATCCCAAACACCGTAAGGCATTTGGGACTTTCATTTTCAGATTTTAAAATTTATTCTTTAATAATTTTTACTGTTTTTTCCTGACCTGCACTGGTTACTTTAATAAAGTACAAGCCTTGGTTCAATTCTGATAAGTTGATTTCGGTTTGGATGCCGTCTACTTTGAATGATTTCACTTTTTGTCCCAGAACAGAATAGATTTCAATGTTGTTTATAATGGTCTCACTTGAAAGGGTCAAACTGTTTTTAACAGGATTAGGATAATACTCAAAGTCCATTGCCGTAAAATCAGGGTTGCTCAACTGTAAGACAAACTCGGTGGTCCAAGTGTTGGTCACAATCGCCGGATTGAAATCGAAATAAATATTGGCGGTATTCGGTATCACATCTCCAATGATATAACCCGGTTTTGGCTTGACTTGGAACACGATATAACCATGACCAATCACTGAATTCCCTGGAATAGACGGCTCTAAATTCACACCGTCAAAACGCCAAGTCAAATTGCTTCCCACACGGTCTAAGACATAAGGATGACTGGCGGTAACCATTCTAACTGTGGTTTCATCAAGGTCGGCATCTAAAACATCGTTAACTCTAATGTTGATAGCTTCGGCTGTTCCTGTATTTTCAAATCGAATGGTGTAGGTTAAATAATCATTGGTACTGAAAGTAGAATGTTGTATTTGCGGGCCATGACTTTCGGCTTTATCATTCGGGTCATAAGAACCTACTATGGTTTGTGTTAAACTGCTGCTGTTGTTATTGACATTAATATCATTAGAAGGAATAGAAATAGAAGCCGTATTGGTAACCAAATCACCTAAATTTACTGTTGGGATAGTTGGTACTTGCATCATAACAGCAAAAGTTCGCGATTCTCCCGGTAATAAATTGGTGAAATTATACGTAAATCCACCCGCTGTTGGGGTTGAGCCTGACGGTGAAACAGAAAGAATACTTACGTTACTGCCTTTAGTAAAAGTAACCGTTCCGCTAGCAATGGTTTGATTGCCGTAGTTGAAATAAGTGACGTAATTTTCATAATCGAATCCGGGTCTTGGTGGAATCCAACCGTAAACGTTAATACCTAAATCACTGTAAGGAATTTGAGTTACGGCAAAATTATAAGTCACTATCCCCGAACCGTTAGCCACCGTTACATTAGCATAAGAAGCCGGAGCTACCGAATATTGTGACGTATAAGCCGGATTGATAGTAAATCCAAAATCATAACTGTTAGTCGGATTGGTTTCATATAAATAATGTATGCCGTTGGAGGAAATAATATTGTGAACAGTACCATTATCATTCAATTGGTATTGGAAGGAACCATACAGAAAATTGGGTTCTCCATTTTCCTGAGTACCATTGCCGTTGTAATCTATGAAGGCGTTCAATTGGACACCATTGGCGATGTTTAAGCTTTGGGTATCCGTAGTGGTTACACTAATCGGATTTCCGGATAAAGTTCCGTTGGTTTGAACCCCAACGACTACCGAACCATTATTGATGTCTTCTTGGGTAATGACATGAACGCCGGTATAAGTAGTATTGTTATTCGCACTCGGATTCAAAAGCGGAATCGGCGGACCGCCATTGATATTGACTTCCGAGCTGGTAATGGATATATTGGAGACAGCCGTATTGCCGATATTGGTAATCGAATAGGTGTAATTGACTACATCTCCAACATTGGTTATGCCATCACCGTTAAAATCTTGATAAGTGCTATTAATAGTTGTCAATAAGGAATTCACTACTGTGATGGTTGCAAAAGCATTAGTACAACTGTTGATACAATAGTAATACTCTAAAGTATAAATCCCAGGTGGCGGATTACTAATCACTAACACATTGGCAGTACTGTAATCAATTGAAAAATAAGTAGATGCCGTAGAAGATATTTGTTGAATATAAGCATCACTAATGCTTATCGGAATGCCTCCTAACGTATCGTTAGACAATACATTTTCTAAAATAATTTGAGGAACAACTAATCCAGTTGAAATCGTCACCGCATCACTGTTAGCGACAATCGGCACCGGATTTACTGTCACATAGGCGAAAGCATAATCGCAGTTTCCCGGATTGCCAATTTGACATACATCATAGAAGATTTCATAATAGCCAGTCGGTGCTCCTGCATTTACAACTACAGAACCATTAGGCTGTAATGTAACATGAGTTGTTGAAGAAATTTGGGAGAAAGTTACATCTGATAACGTAACAGGAATTCCATTTAAAGTGTCGTTTCCCAAAACATTTTGAATGGCAATTTGTACAGTATTTGAATAAGTAACGCTTCCTTGATCATTGTTGGCCAACATTTGACCATAAGAAGATTGACTAAAAAACAATCCGAAAACAAAAAGCAGCAGTAAATAAGTGTATTTTTTCCCCATGAGTAAAAGTTTAAGTATCAAATGTATAAAATAAAATTGTAAGAAATGTTAAATCTGAATTATCTTATTTTAAATACAAACAATGATTGTAGTAATCAATAATTGCTTTGCCTTCCAACAAAACATCAGCGCCAATTATACCGTCAACCGGCTTGGCTTTATATTGTGTCAACGCTTCATTTACGTGGCTCATGTCAAAAATAATTAAATGGAGTTCTTCCGTTTTCCAGCGACCAATTTTTAAAGCATTGTTCTTGGCAATCTTGGTCATCATCCCGGTTCCGCCTGCGCCCGAAGCTTTGGTTTTTGATCTTCCGGCTTTTAGGTTGAATTTTTCAATACTGTCAAAACCCACACAACTGTTTGAAGCGCCTGTATCTAAAATAAAGTTTCCCGAAACCCCATTGATAGTGGCTTTAATCAGTAAATGCTGGGTTTTAGAAACTTTGAAATTGATTTTCTTATACTTTTCTTTTTTCAGTACGTCTTGCAGGTTTTTCATAACGCTTTATTGATGTTCAAATGTAATTCAAAAATCTATATAAACTTAGTACCTTAGCGCCTCAGAACCTTAGTGCCTTAAAACCCAATGATTTTAACCGATACCCACACGCATCTTTATTCCGAAGAATTTCAAAACGACCGCACCGAAATGATTCAACGTGCTATAGATGTTGGAGTTTCAAGATTTTTTGTGCCGTCCATTGATTCGACTTACACCCAAAAAATGTACGATTTGGAAACCCAATTTCCCGACAACATTTTTTTAATGATGGGCTTGCATCCGTGTTATGTTAAACCCGAAACTTATCAGCAAGAATTGGAGCATGTGGAAACTGAATTGGCCAAAAGAAAATTCTATACCGTTGGCGAAATCGGTATCGATTTGTATTGGGACAAAACCACTTTGGCGATTCAACAAGAAGCGTTTCAGCGCCAAATTCAATTGGCTAAAAAATATAAGTTAGCCATTAATATTCACTGTCGCGACGCTTTTGATGAGGTTTTTGAAGTGTTGGAAACTGAACGTTCAGAGGATTTGTTTGGCATTTTTCATTGTTTTACAGGTGATTTGGGTCAAGCCCAAAGAGCCATCGGCTTGAACATGAGACTCGGAATCGGCGGTGTGGCTACTTTCAAAAACGGGAAGATTGATCAATTTCTCCATGAAATTGATTTGCAACATATAGTTCTTGAAACCGATTCGCCTTATTTGGCGCCGGTGCCTTTCCGCGGCAAGCGAAACGAAAGCAGTTATACTAAATTGGTGGCCGAAAAATTAGCCCTGATTTACCAACTTCCGTTAGAAGAAATCGCTCGAATAACGACAGAAAATTCTAAAGCTGTTTTTGGGATTTAAGGAAGAAAACGTTAAAAGTTGACTTTTTTTTTGTTCTTTTGTTCCTCAAAATTGAAAGATTCAATGCAGAAATTCGATTCTATTCGTCCGTTTTATGATACTGAAGTGAATGAAGCCATTCAATCTGCAGTCAATCACCCAATGATGAAGGCTTTAATGGGTTTCACCTTTCCGGAGGTAGACGAAGAAGTTTGGAAAAACCAACTCAGAAAAACCCATTCTATCCGCGATTTTCAATGCAATTTTATCTATCAGGCTGTACAAAAAGTACTCAAAAAAAGCTCTGAAGGATTAACCACTTCCGGTTTTGAAAAATTAGAACCGAATACTTCTTATCTTTTTATTTCCAATCACAGAGATATTATCCTCGATACTTCATTGTTGAACGTGGCTTTATTTGACCATGGTTTAGTAATGACAGCTTCGGCTATAGGTGATAATTTGGTCCAAAAATCTTTTTTGAAAACGTTGTCTAAACTCAATAGAAACTTTTTGGTACAACGCGGTTTACCGCCAAGAGAATTGTTAGAAAGTTCTAAATTGATGTCGGAATACATTGCCCAATTATTGCTGCGCGAAAACCGGTCGGTATGGATTGCCCAACGAGAAGGCAGAACCAAAGATGGTAATGATGCCACGCATTCCGGAGTGTTGAAAATGTTGGCTATGGGTTCGGATGAGCCTAAAATGTTGGATTATTTCAAAAAAATCAAAATTGTTCCGGTTTCCATTTCTTATGAATATGATCCAACCGATGCTTTGAAAATGCCACAGTTAATCGCGGAAGCCAATGCCGAAAAATACATCAAAGAAAAAAACGAAGACTTTATAACGCTTTTAAGCGGTATCATTGGTCAAAAGAAAAGAATTCACATTCATATCGGCGATATTTTAGACAAAGAAATAGAGGCTATTGCGGCCGAATTTGACAACAATAACAAGCAAATTCAAGCTTTGGCACAAGCCATAGACGATTCTATTTTACAGAGTTATATGTTGTGGCCAACGAATTATATTGCTTACGATTTGTTATACAAAACCGACCAATACAAAGCTTTTTACACTGAAAACGAAAAATCGCTTTTCGAAAGAAGATTGGAAATGAGAATTGACGAAAACAATTCGCAAATGGTGGAAAGTTTCTTAGCGATGTATGCCAATCCGGTGGTGAATAAATCCAAGTATCAGAATGCAATCTAAACCTAATATATTGCTCATTTATACCGGTGGCACCATTGGTATGATGAAAGACTTTGAAACCGGTGCGTTGAAGGCTTTCAACTTTAAAAAGTTGTTGCAAAAAATTCCGGAGTTAAAGCAATTAGATTGTAATATCGAAACAGTTTCTTTCGAAAAACCCATAGATTCTTCGAATATGAATCCGCAAAAATGGGTTAAAATTGCCTCAATCATTGAGGAAAATTACCATGCTTTTGACGGTTTTGTGGTGCTTCACGGTTCGGATACCATGTCGTATTCAGCTTCAGCTTTGAGTTTCATGCTGGAGAATCTTAGCAAGCCTGTTGTTTTTACCGGTTCACAATTGCCTATTGGAGATTTGAGAACAGATGCCAAAGAAAATTTGATTACGGCCATTCAAATAGCGTCTTTACAACAAAAAGGCAAACCGATTATTCAAGAAGTTGGTCTTTATTTTGAATATAAATTATACCGCGGCAATCGCACTACAAAAATCAATGCCGAACATTTTAATGCTTTTACTTCGCCTAATTATGCGCCTTTGGCAGAATCGGGTGTGCATTTGACTATCAATCCGAATGCGGTTTTGCAAAAGCAATCGACTAAAAAATTAGCGGTTCACAAAGAACTCGATGACAATGTAGTCATTGTAAAAATGTTTCCAGGAATCAGCGAATCAGTTTTATCGGCTATAGTGGCTATTCCGAACTTAAAAGGAATTGTTTTAGAAACTTATGGTTCGGGGAATGCACCAACCGAAGATTGGTTTATCCAAATTTTGAAAAAGGCCATCAAAAATGGGTTGCATGTGGTAAATGTTACTCAGTGTTCGGGTGGCAGTGTCAATATGGGTCAGTATGAAACCAGCACACAACTCAAGAAAATTGGAGTCATTTCCGGAAAAGACATCACCACAGAAGCTGCTATTACCAAGTTAATGTACCTGATTGGGCAAAATGTGGCGCCAACAGTTTTCAAGACTATTTTTGAAACGTCATTGCGTGGTGAAATGATCTGATAGGATTACAGATTTAATCCAATGACTTGAGACAAAACTTAGGGTTCCTAAATTTAAATAAAAAAGCCGAAGTATTACTTCGGCTTTTTTAGCAGAGAGGAAGGGATTCGAACCCTCGATGCAGTTGCCCACATACAAACTTTCCAGGCTTGCTCCTTCAACCACTCGGACACCTCTCTAGAGTTTTGCGGATGCAAATAACAGCATTTTTTTTCAGTTAAAAAAATACAATAATCTATTTTTCCCCTTTGTCTTAAAATAAAATCAACAGCGTGAATCCCTTTTGTTTTTTCAGCTGAAAAGGCGTACTTTCGCTTGAAGGATAAATTAATTATGCGAATCAAACTTCTCTTTTCGGTTTTTTTTATCACCTTGGGTGGCTTTGCTCAGGATGTTGCTAAAGATTTTGATGCACCGGATTCACTTTACAGGGAAGACCAATTTTATCTAAACATTACTTATAACACGCTGCAAAAACGCCCAGATGGCTTAAAACAAAATAAGCTTTCACCGGGTTTGGCTCTGGGTTTTTTGCGAGATATGCCTTTGAATAAAAAGCGCACAGTTGCTTTAGCCGCCGGATTAGGATACTCTTTGGCGATTTACAACCAAAACTTAGGGATTATTGCTGCCGGAAACGAAACTACCTACAGTATTTTGGATACCGAAAACATTGCTTTTTCAAAAAATAAATTGGCTTTGCATTATGTTGAAGTGCCAATCGAATTCAGATGGCGCAATTCAACGCCTGATAGTCACAAGTTTTGGCGGGTTCATTTGGGAGTTAAGTTGGGTTACCTTTTTTATGACCAATACAAATTAGAATCTTCACAAGGGAACAGTAGCCATACTAATTTGGCCGATTTAAATGATTTGCATTACGGGGTTTACCTCACTACAGGATGGAATACTTGGAATTTGTATGCTTACTACGGTTTAAATTCGCTGTTTAAATCTTCCGCTAAAATTGACGGGCAATCGATAGATATGAATACGGCCAACTTTGGCATCATGTTCTATATTCTATAACCAAACGTAAAGCAATCCTATTTGTGGCAGTAGGCCACATAAAAAGCCGATTAACAATTCTCTATGGGTATGGGCTTTCATAACCAATCTTGAGGAAGCTACCAAACCGTTGAGCACCACAAAAAGCGCCATTAGATTGATAGTATTGATTTCATTTTTTAGGCTCAAGCCAAAGATGAAAGCGGTCAATGCACTGATGCCAATCATGTGAATACTGGCTTTTATTTTGGCATACAATAATAAAAATGCAAAAACAGCACTCATGATACCCCCTAAAAAGAAAAAGTACAATGACGGAAATCGATCAATAGTAATGCTTTTTTGAATCAAAATAGAAAGTAAAGCAATATGAAGGATCAAAGGAATCTTGCGATGTGAAATGTCTGAAAGCATAATACTGTCTATTTTTCCGAAAGTTCTCAGCAAATAGAAGAAAGCAATCGGCAACAAAAAAGTAATGATAATGATTTGCAGAAATAAAATCAGGTATTGTGCTACCGTAAAATATTTGGCATCCAATAAAACATAAAAAATAGTTCCCAATAACGGAACGAAAATAGGATGGAAGGCATACGAAAAAAAGGGAAGGAATTTTTTCAAAGGATTAAGTTTTAAATCTTCTTCCTCATCCTAGCCACAGGAATATCTAATAACTCTCGGTATTTGGCAATCGTTCTTCGCGCAATCGGATAGCCTTTTTCTTTTAGAATTTCAGCCAATTGATCGTCCGGAAGTGGTTTTGATTTGTCTTCTTCTTCGATAACGGTTTTCAGAATTTTTTTGATTTCGAGTGTAGAAACATCTTCACCTTGGTCGTTTTTCATCGCTTCCGAGAAGAATTCTTTGATTAGTTTTGTACCATAAGGCGTATCAACATATTTACTATTGGCCACACGAGAAACGGTAGAAATATCCAACCCAACCATATCCGCGATGTCTTTTAGAATCATCGGTTTCAGTTTGGTTTCTTCACCGTCTAAAAAGTATTCCTGTTGGAAATGCATAATCGCATTCATCGTCACAAAAAGGGTTTCCTGACGTTGGCGAATCGCATCAATAAACCATTTCGCCGAATCCAATTTCTGCTTGATAAACTGTACTGCATCTTTTTGCTGATGTGATTTGTCACGCGAGTCTTTATAGGTTTGTAACATTTCCTGATAATCTTTGGAAACGTGTAACGTTGGCGCATTTCTGCCGTTTAAAGTCAGTTCCAATTCACCGTCTACAATTCGGATGGCAAAATCAGGCACAATTTGCTCAACAACCCGACTGCTACTGTCAAAAGAACCGCCCGGTTTTGGGTTTAGTTTTTCGATTTCTTCAATGGCTTTTTTTAAGCGGTCTTGTGTAATCTCGTATTTCTGTAGTAACTTTTCGTAGTGTTTTTTGGTAAAAGCGTCAAATTGGTTTTCGATAATGTCAATCGCTAAATCGACATACTCTGTGGGTGTTTTGTGTTTTAATTGCAACAATAAACATTCCTGTAAGTCACGCGCACCAACTCCGGCCGGTTCCAATTCGTGTATAATATGAAGGATTTTTTCCACCACTTTTTCATCGGTATAAATACCTTGGGTAAAAGCCATATCATCCACCATATCGGGAATACTTCTGCGTAAATAACCGTCATCGTCTATGCTTCCCACCAAAAATTCAGCAATCTCACGTTGCTCATCGGTTAAAATAAAAGTATTCAACTGGTTGATTAAATCCTGATGAAAACTGACCGGAGCTGCAAAGGGCATTTCGCGGTCATCATCGTCGTCACTATAATTGTTGGATTGTAATTTGTAATCGGGTGTTTCGTCGTCACTTAAGTATTCGTCAATGTTGATCTCGTCTGCACCAATACTGTCATTATCTTCATATTCATCATAATCTTCATTGTTGTCAAACTCATCTTTCTCATACAATTCTTCTTCGTCTTTCCCACTTTCCAAAGCCGGATTTTCGACCAATTCCTCTTTGAGCCTTTGTTCAAAAGCTTGCGTAGGCAATTGAATTAACTTCATCAGCTGAATCTGCTGTGGAGATAATTTTTGAGAGAGTTTTAGATTTAGGAACTGCTTTAACATTTTTATGGTTATTTGGTTATTCGGTTATTTGGTTATTCGAATCCACAAATAACCAAATCCACAAATTAACTTTTTTAAAATTCTGCATTCTGTGGCGTTCTCGGAAACGGAATTACATCTCTAATGTTGGTCATTCCCGTTACGAAAAGCACCAATCTTTCAAATCCTAATCCGAATCCGGAGTGAACGGCCGAACCAAATCTACGCGTGTCTAAATACCACCATAGTTCTTCTTCATCGATGCCAATGGCTTTCATTTTTTCTACCAAAACATCGTAACGTTCTTCTCTTTGCGAACCGCCAACAATTTCTCCGATGCCCGGGAATAAAATATCCATAGCGCGAACGGTTTCTTTACCCGGTTCGGTATTGTCATTCAAGCGCATGTAAAACGCTTTGATTTTGGCCGGATAATCGAATAAAATAACCGGACATTTAAAGTGTTTTTCTACTAAGAAACGTTCGTGCTCAGATTGTAAATCGGCGCCCCATTCTTCGATTAGGTATTGGAATTTCTTCTTTTTATTCGGAGTAGAATCTCTTAAAATATCAATCGCTTCGGTGTAAGATACGCGTTTAAAGTCATTGTTCAACACAAACTTTAATTTCTCTAACAAAGCCATTTCGCTGCGTTCTGCTTGTGGTTTTTGTTTTTCTTCGTCTAACAAGCGACCTTCTAAGAATTTCAAATCATCGGCACATTTTTCTACAGCATAGTTGATGACAAATTTGATGAAATCTTCTGCCAAATCCATGTTGTCAATTAAATCGTTGAAAGCCACTTCCGGCTCAATCATCCAAAATTCAGCTAAGTGACGCGAAGTGTTGGAGTTTTCTGCGCGGAAGGTTGGTCCGAAAGTATAAATCTGACCCAAAGCCATCGCAAAAGTTTCACCTTCTAATTGTCCGGAAACGGTAAGGTTGGTGTGTTTTCCGAAGAAATCTTTTTTGTAATCAATTTGACCGTCTTCGGTTCTTGGCAAACTATCCAAAGGCAATGAAGTTACTTGGAACATTTCGCCAGCGCCTTCGGCATCAGCTCCGGTAATTACGGGTGTGTTCACATAAACAAATCCTCTTTCCTGAAAATAAGTATGTACCGCATGCGCCAAAACCGAACGCACTCGCATAATTGCTCCGAAAGCATTGGTGCGAACTCTTAAATGCGCATTTTCTCTGAGGAATTCCAAAGAGTGTTTCTTAGGTTGCATTGGGAATTTCTCCGCGTCACAATCACCTAAGATTTCCAATTGCGCTACTTGAATTTCATATTTCTGTCCGGCACCTTGACTTTCTACCAATTTCCCGGTCAAAGCTACAGCGGTTCCGGTATTAATTCTTTTCAAAATTTCTTCCGGTGTGTTTTCGAAATCGACTACACATTGCAAATTATGGATAGTTGAACCATCGTTCAACGCGATAAATTGGTTGTTTCTAAAAGTTCTTACCCAACCTTTTACGGTTACTTCATAGTTCGTTTTCTCGCTGCTTAGTAAGTCTTTAACTTTTGAATGTTTCATTTAAATATCAGATATTAAATTTTAAATCGTTAGACTCTATTGAATCTAAACGCAAATATAAATTATTTATTGTTTTTTTCTAACTCGTCGATTTCTTCATCGGTATGTTCTAAGATGTCGATGGTTGGTTCCGGTAACTCTTGTTGGTTGGCCAAAGTTTTATTTAGCGTTAATACCAACGAAGGTAGCAAAACCAAATTCGACAACATTCCGAACGATAGTGTTAAGGCAACCAATCCGCCCAATGCTACGGTTCCGCCAAAACTAGACAACATGAAAACCGAAAATCCGAAGAACAACACTATCGAAGTGTAGAACATGCTGATGCCGGCATCGTCAAAAGTGGCAAATACGGATTTCTTTATTTTCCAGTCGTTTCGCGATAATTCCAATCGGTATTGCGCTAAAAATCGCAAGGTATCATCAACCGACATTCCGAAAGCAATTCCGAAGACCAATAAAGTCGATGGTTTTAAAGGAATACCTAAAAAGCCCATCAATCCTGCGGTCATTAACAATGGTAACAAATTTGGGATAATCGAAACCAACACCATTTTGAATGAACGGAACATTATGGCAACCAATCCGCCGGTTAGGAAGAAAGCGAATAGCAATGACGAAAGCAAGTTGTCTAATAAATATTTCGTCCCTTTTTGGAACACCGATGGCTTTCCGGTGATGATGACTTCGTATCTGGGTTCGGGGAAAATCTTATTGACTTTATTCCTAATGTGGGCTTCGATGGCTTCCATTCTTTCCCCGTTTTCGTCTTTGATAAAAGTGGTAATTCTGGCTACGCTTCCATCCGATGAAATATAACTTTTGAGTTGATTGTCTTTTGATTTCTTAATCGAGTTTTTGATATACGGTAATAAAAACATTTCCTCATTGGGCGAAGGCAGAGTATAAAAATCGGGATTGCCGTTATAGTAAGCTTGGTTAAAACTTTTGGCAATATTGACAATTGATAAAGGTTTAGAAAGCTCCGGAATATCAATAATGGTTTGCTCCAAATCTTCCATTCTTCTCAGGTTGGTGAGTTTCATAGCGCCGTTTTTCTTTTTGGTATCAATCATGATTTCCAAAGGCATCACACCGTCAAACTCTTTTTCAAAGAAACGAATATCATCATAGAAAGCGGTATTTTTAGGCATGTCTTCAATGATGCTGCCCGAAACTTTAATTTTACCAATGCCAATAATTCCGAAGACCAACAAACAAATGGAAGTGATGTAAACGCCCAAACGATTGTATTTTACCGTGCGGATTATCCATTGTAAGAACGAAGTCAGCGATTCTCTTTCCAAATGCCCTAAATGTCTAGAAATGGGTGGCGGAATATAACTGAAAAATATTGGAATCAGCAACAAACTCAAAGTGTAAATCGCCAAAATATTAATCGTAGTCACTACGCCAAATTCTCTCAGCAAAACATTATTCGTGGCAATAAAAGTCGCAAAACCAACGGCTGTTGTGATATTAGTCATCAAAGTCGCTGTTCCGGTTTTGGTGATTACGCGTTGTAAAGCTTTGGCTTTGTTAGCATGTTTGTGGTATTCCTGATGGTATTTGTTGATGAAGAAAATACAATTCGGAATCCCGATTACGATGACTAAGGTTGGCACCAATGCCGTTAAAACCGTGATTTCATAACCCAAAGCACCCATAATCCCGAAAGACCACATAACACCGATAATCACCACAATCAGTGAAATCATTGTCGCGCGGAACGAACGGAAAAAATAGAAAAAAATAAGTGACGTAATCAACAAAGCGGCGCCAATAAACAAACCGATTTCGTCAATAATCGTCTTGGCATTCAACGTTCGGATATAAGGCATGCCCGAAGTGTGAAGGTCTATATTGGTTGCTTTTTTAAACTTTTCTATGGCCGGAATCAAATCGTTTAAAACGTAATCTTTTCGGGCTTTGGTATTAACAATTTTTTTATCTAAATAAATGGCAGAACGAATAGCGCCGGTTTTTTTGTTGTATAACAATCCTTCGTAAAAAGGCAATTTGGTGAATAATTCGGTTTGAATTTCTTTGAGATATTGTTCATTTTGAACTTTACTTTCATCCACCAAAGGCTTTAGTTCGAAAGTTTCCAGCGAATCATTTTTGATAAGTTTTTGCAAATTGTCTACCGAAACTACCAAAGTAACTTGTTTGTGCGATTTGATTTCGGTCATCAGTTCGCTCCAAGCTTGGTAGACTTTTGGGGTAAACAGCTTTTTGTCTTTGGTAGCAATGACAATCAGATTGCCTTCTTCGCCAAAATGATTCAGGAATTTATTGTAGTCAACATTTACTTTGTCATCGGCCGGGATTAAGTTGGCTTCGGTTTGGGTAAATCGGATGTTTTTCCATTGAAAAGCCAATAGGACGGTAATTAAAATGATGCAGCCCAAAATGACAATTCTGCTTCTCAAAATAATTCGGGCGATAAATTCCCAAAAACCAATGCCTAACAACTTTTTCATAAAACCTAAAATGGGTTGCAAAGGTAATCAAAACCTTAAAATTTTCAGGTTGATTTCAGCAAAGATTTATTTAATTTAACGTCGATTTGCAGATGCATTTTAAATTATTGTTATTAGCTGAAAAAAATCAAAAAAAATAGGCGGCTTTTTAGCATCTTTGTAGGCACATGTACAGTACAACGGAATGAGGAATTTAAAAAACACTTTATTTTATTTATTTGTAACCGGTGGTTTTGGCTACTTGATGTATTGGATTATTGAGCAAGGAAAATTGCTGGAAGTCGGCCGAAAAATTGTTTCCCCTTCTTCAGCAGACAGCCAGTGGATTCAGTTCTTAAGTTCGTTATTCCACAATCTTCAGCATCCGTTAGCGTTGTTGCTTTTCCAAATTATCACCATTGTTTTAGTCGCCCGAATTTTTGGCTGGATTTTCAGAAAGATCGGCCAACCATCCGTAATTGGTGAAATCATAGCCGGAATTGTCCTCGGCCCATCGTTGTTCGGATTGTATTTTCCGGAAATGAAAGAAGCTTTATTCCCGGTTGCTTCCTTAGGAAATCTTCAAATGTTGAGTCAAGTCGGTTTAATACTTTTCATGTTTGTCATTGGAATGGAACTCGATTTAAAAGTCCTTAAAAACAAAGCCAATGATGCGGTTGTAATTAGCCATGCAAGTATCGTTATTCCGTTTGCCTTGGGAATTGGATTGTCTTATTTTATTTACCACCAATTTGCCCCAGCCGGTGTTGAGTTTTTGTCTTTCGGATTGTTTATGGGAATTGCCATGAGTATTACGGCTTTCCCGGTTTTGGCACGTATTGTTCAGGAACGCGGCATTCACAAAACCCGATTGGGAACCATTGTCATTACTTGTGCGGCAGCCGATGATATCACGGCTTGGTGTATCTTGGCTGCGGTTATTGCCATTGTAAAAGCCGGTAGTTTTGTCAGCTCGTTGTACATTATAGGATTAGCGTTTTTGTATGTTTTGGCGATGCTTTTCGTGGTAAAGCCATTTCTAAAACGAATAGGTGATTTATATGGCAAAAAAGACAATATCAAAAAATCGGTAGTCGCTATTTTTCTTTTGATGTTGATTGTTTCGGCCTATATTACCGAAATCATTGGGATTCACGCCTTATTTGGTGCTTTTATGATGGGCGCGATTATGCCGGACATCAGTAAGTTTCGAAATGTTTTTATCGAAAAAGTAGAAGACGTTTCCGTGATTTTATTATTGCCGTTGTTCTTTGTCTTCACCGGTTTGCGTACTGAAATAGGGTTGATTAATGAACCTTATTTATGGAAGGTTACCGGCTGTATCATTGCTGTTGCCGTAGTCGGAAAATTTTTCGGCAGTGCTTTGGCGGCTCGATTTGTCGGACAAAATTGGCGCGACAGTTTAACCATAGGCGCATTGATGAATACCCGAGGGTTAATGGAATTGGTGGTATTGAATATTGGTTACGAATTGGGCGTACTTTCGCCGCAAGTTTTTACTATGATGGTGATTATGGCTTTGGTGACAACGTTTATGACCGGTCCGGCTTTGGATATTATCAACTTTGTTTTCAAAACCAAAGATATTATCATTCCGTCTGAAGTAAAGAAGAATTCAAAGTTCAAAATCCTGATTTCTTTTGGTAACAACGAAAAAGGGAAATCACTCTTGCGCCTCGCCAATAGTTTGGTCAAAGGCCAACCGGAAGCGTCAAATATCACCGCCATGCACTTAACGATGAGTGATGACATGCATGCTTTTAATATCGAAGAATACGAAAAAGAAACCTTTGAACCGATAGTCAAAGAATCGAAAAAACTCAACCAAGAAATCACGACCATTTTCAAAGCCACCGGAGATATTGAAACCGATATAGCTGATGTAGCTTTGGAAGGAAAATACGATTTGGTTTTGGTAGGTTTAGGAAAATCTATTTTTGAAGGTACAATTTTGGGTAAAGTACTCGGATTTACTTCTCGCATCATCAATCCCGACCGATTGTTAGACAAGTTCAAAGGGAAAGAAGGTTTGTTTGAAAATTCCCCT
This sequence comes from Flavobacterium sp. IMCC34852, assembly GCF_030643905.1. Classification (NCBI taxonomy): domain Bacteria; kingdom Pseudomonadati; phylum Bacteroidota; class Flavobacteriia; order Flavobacteriales; family Flavobacteriaceae; genus Flavobacterium; species Flavobacterium rivulicola. Next base: position 857,286 of record NZ_CP121446.1, read on the forward strand.
TTTGATGACAGAACGCGTTTAATCATCTCTAAAACTAAAACACCGCTGGGGATTTTAATCGATAAAGATTTACAGCAAGTCAGCAAAGTATTCCTCGGAATTTATAGCGTTGGCGATGTTTTCCTGATTGATTATGCCCAACGATTAATGCAAAACAATAATGCTCAAGTCACTATTTTGGACAATAATGACCATACCAAAAATAATTTCCTAATCCAGAATTCTTTGGAAGCTTTGGAACAAAAACATGGTGATAAATTTGATGTTTTCCAACCTAAACAAATCAACAAGCCGTTTTTAGCCGAACAGGATTTGGTGATTTTCAGTTTGGAAACATGGAAGAAATTAGTAGACGATGAGGTTTCTTGGTTGCAAGATATTCCTTCGGTGTTGATTGTGAAGCCTTAGATTAAAATCCTAAATCCAAAACAAAACTCAACTTAATTGCTATATTGTCTTCCAATCGGGACAGTTGGTTTGGACCGTAACGGTAAAATCCGGTTAAGCCGAAACCTTTGTAAATTTGGTTCAATTCGATACCCGACTCGAAGAAACCTTGGTCAAGGGTTTTGAATTCTATTCCGATATGATCGTCAGTATTTTTTAGATTTCCCCAAGCCATTCGGGTAACCAATACTAAAGAAGGCTTTACTTTTTTGAATAATTCCACGCGTTTGAAACCGTGCTTGAATTGCAGCATCACAAATTCGCTCGAGAAAAATTCATTGAAATACATCGTCTCAAAACTGTTTTTACCGGCAATGGTGATTCTTTGCAAGAGATTGTCTTTGGTTAAATTATTCGGCGAAGTATTGTACAAATGGGTCAAAGGCAAGTCGCCAAAAACATAGCCGGCTTGGACCAATACTGCCGATTTTTGTCCGTTGAGGTATTTTTTTTCATACTCGATTCGGGCGTCAATTTTGCCGAATTCAAAGTCGTTGTTAAAAAGGTTAGATAGTGATTTGGTAAATTGCAACGTAAATTTAGGATAACGTTTTTCAAATTCGATTTTTCCGTTCGGCGTTTGCATATAATCGCTAAACGGATTCCAATGAATCGAAACCATAGCGGAAGTCATGGCAAACTTTCGGTATAATTTGTCTTCGTAAACAAAGGTGTAATCAAACAAAGGCGTTACGTCGCTGTGGGTAATTTGCCAAATGCTTTCGGTTTTCGGGATGATTTTGGTTTCCATAAAAGCCCGCCAAGTTTGGTGATTGTAAAAGGTACTAATGTTAATCGGTCGCGGATCATAAAGCTTGAAAACGCGTTTGTCAATGGCAAAATTGGTACTCGCAATCTCCCGAACATCATCGGTAAACGAACCGCCAATCCAGGAGTTGGAAAAATTCCCTATTCTAATGGCTCCGCCCAAATGGTATTTGCTTTTTTCGTCCTTCAAACCATAAGCAGTATAACCTTCCAAACGGAATTTTTTTGAGAAACGCTCGTTGGTTACACCACCAAGTCCAAAACGGAAACCTTCGTAATTGTTATAACTCAGCAAATAGCGTAAATCAAAATCAAACGGACCGAAAGGCAAATACCCGTTGATGATTTTACGCCCGAATTTGATTTTCTTTTCAATGTTTTCTTTGGTCACCACACTGTCTAAAACCACGTAAGTTCTTTCGCTGCGGAGGTCCAAACTGTCTTTTCGGTTTTCATTCCAAAAAGAGTCGTCTTTGTTGTTGGCGTTGGGTTTAACGTCAATGGCGATGGCTGATTTTTTGATTTTTAAATCGGTGTTGACTTTCAAATCATAGACTTGCATTTCCGAAGAAAGATAGGTGAAGTCAGAAGCATCTTTCTTAGCAGTGCTTTCATCATTTTCTGCGGCAAATTCTATTCGGCCACCCAAAACAGCGGTCGGTTCTTTGCTTTTCCCTTTGATGATTTTAAAGTTTTTCTTATTGGGAAACCAAAGTTGTTCTTCAGCTAAATAATTGAATTCATGAATGCCTGTGATATTGAGAACACCGCGAATACGCATTATGGCTTTGGCGATGGCAAAGTTTTCTTTATCCACATAAAGCAATCCTTCCAAGCCTTTGCGGCTGATTTTATTTTTGAAATAAATGACAATAACCTCGCGTTTGTCGATAGTTGCGGTGTCTAAAATTTTGTACCGATATTCTTTGAGTGCATTGTCCGAAATCGGGCTTTTGTACTTGGTTTCAAACAGTTCATATTTGTCGTCGTATACAGAGGAAGATTGCAAACTAAAACCCAGTAATTCATAGATAGGTTCTTTAAATCCCGCCATTTTGGTGCCCAAAATGGTTTCTTTAAGAATGGGTTTTTCGTATTGAAACTGGGACACTTTTTCGGTTAGAAATAAATGTTGCTTGGCAATAAGCTTTTTGAATTTGTAATCAGAGGAATCGATTTTGGCAATCTTGTCTTTGGTTACTGCATCTACAAAAAGGGTGTCAATTTTCCCCGAAATAGAATCGGGATTGGCAGTTACCAAAAGCTTGTTATAGGTTTTATATTGAAAGGTTTTGAGTTTTTTGAGCGGATTATTGGCCTCTTTTTGTCGGATGACTTTTGTGATTATAGCATTGGCCGGATTTTCATTAGAGATAACCACTTCTTTCAGCAGATCAGTTTTGGGCGAAAGCCAAATGGTAAAAAAGTTTTTTTGCTCAAAAAGCGAAAGGGTTTGCGTGGTATAGCCAACATAGGAAACGGTCAAAGCCTCGGGTTGTGTTGCTAAAATTAAGTGGAATTTTCCGTCTACATCAGTAATGGTAGCCACTCCGGTCTCGGTTGTTATTGTGGCAAACGGCAGGGCTTTTTTGGTTTCGGCATCTTTGATGACACCATTGATTTGAAATTGGGCCTGAAGCGACAAGGAGAAGAAAAGCAATAAAAACAGTAGTAGCTTCATTAGAAAGAGATTGGCTCAAATGAGCTACAAAAATAGGAATAAAAAAATCCGTACGAGACGGATTTTAGTATGGAATTAACAAAAGTTACACTTTCATAATTTCGGCTTCTTTGATGGCCAAATGTTCTTCGACTTTTTTGATATAAGCGTCGGTTAATTTTTGAACATCGTCTTCGGCCGTTTTACAAATGTCTTCCGAAGTGCCTTCTTTTTCTAATTTTTTGATATCGGTATTGGCGTCTTTACGAGCATTTCTAATGCCAATTTTAGCGTCTTCAGCTTCCGCTTTGGCTTGTTTTACCAAATCGCGTCTTCTTTCTTCGGTCAAAGCCGGCACGTTGATAATGATGTTGTCACCATTGTTCATGGGGTTAAACCCAAGATTGGCAATCATAATGGCTTTTTCAATCGGATGCAACATACTTTTTTCCCAAGGCGTTATGGTAATGGTTCTCGCATCGGGTACATTGATATTGGCAACTTGAGATAAAGGGGTTTGTGAACCGTAATAATCCACAAAAACACCACCCAACATTTGAGGTGAAGCCTTTCCGGCACGAATGTTTAAAAATTCTTTTTCTAAATGCGCAATTGAACCGTTCATTGATTCTTTTGTGCTGTCTAAAATAAATTCAATTTCTTCCATTTTCTAATTAGATTGTTAGATTGTTAGACGATTAGATTTTTAGACTTTTTCTAAGTAGTCTAATAATCTAAGTCAGTCTAAGTAGTCTATATTTTAACTACAGTTCCTATATTTTCGCCTTCGCAAATTTTTAAGAGATTCCCTTTTTTGTTCATGTCGAATACTACTATCGGCAATTCATTTTCCTGACTTAAAGTGAAAGCAGTGGTATCCATTACATTCAATCCTTTTTTCAATACGTCTTCAAAAGAAATAGAATCAAATTTTACAGCATTTGGGTTTTTCTCCGGATCGGCATCGTATACACCATCTACTCGAGTGCCTTTTAAAATCACATCGGCATGTACTTCCACACCACGTAAAACGGCTGCAGTATCAGTAGTGAAATACGGATTTCCGGTTCCGGCACCGAAGATTACAATTCTGCCTTTTTCTAAATGACGAACCGCTCTTCTTTTGATGTATGGCTCGGCAATCGCTTCAATTTTTAAAGCGGTTTGCAAACGAGTCAACATGCCTTTGTCTTCCAAAGCACCTTGCAAAGCCATTCCGTTAATTACAGTGGCCAACATGCCCATATAATCGCCTTGCACTCTGTCCATACCATTGCTGGCTCCGGCAACTCCTCTAAAAATGTTTCCACCACCAATTACGATTGCGATTTCAACTCCTTTGTCGTGAATCTCTTTAATTTCATCAGCATATTCGCCAAGACGTTTTGGGTCGATTCCATATTGTTTATCGCCCATCAGCGCTTCACCACTTAGTTTTAGAAGAATTCTTTTGTATTTCATTCCAGTTTATATTTGTTTAGTTTGGAGTCATGCTGTCGCTCTTCGAGCTCGAGTCATTAGTTATGTTGTTTAATGGTTGCAAATATAAACATATTCTCTTTTTGTATCGTATTCGTTAAAAATAATGTTAAGTAACATTTATCACTTTTTTATCGTTGGTGGTTTTGTAGTTTTGCAGCACCAAAATCAAATTTACATGAAATCCATTATCCAAAATAGTTTAGCCGATAGTCTTTCTTATACCGAATACAGAAACAAAGTTACTTCGCTTTTAAAAGAAGGTAAATCAACCGGAAACGAACAATCCGAAGCATTGACACATTATTCCGAATTGAACGAAACCCGCATGAATCGTTTGGAGAAAACCATTAAAATCACTGAAGACTTTACCGAACAATTAAAGCAATTAAAACGGGAATACATTTGGTTAGTGATTTCTGAAGGCTGGTGTGGCGATGCTGCGCAGTTGGTTCCCATCTTTCACAAAATGGCAGAGCTTTCATCCAAGATTGATTTGAAAATTGCCCTTCGTGATGACCATGACGATTTGATGAATTTGTTTCTCACCAATGGTGCAAGAAGCATTCCTAAGCTGATTATTTTAGACAAAAATACTTTGGAAGTTTTAGGCGATTTCGGACCAAGACCACAAGGAGCAAAACAATTAATTCTAGATTACAAGGCCGAACATGGTGTGATTGATGAAACCGCTAAAACCAATTTACAATTGTGGTATTTACACGATAAAGGGTTGTCAACACAACAAGAAATCATGGAAATTATGGCTGCGTTGGAGTAATCAATTCATAGTGTAGGCCAAGCCGATGCAAAAACTACCAATTCTTTTCTCCGAATTTTTACTAAAACCATATTGGCAAACTTCCAGATATATACCGAGACCACCATTGGCATCTTCAAATCCAAGGCTTATTTTTTTGAAGTAGCCGGACAAATCATTGCGACCAATAGCCATGGCTCGTCCAAAACCGGGCTCAACATACATTCTGAAATCTTTACTCACTTTGGAGTTTATCTTAATCGTGCCGAATAATGGCGCAACCACCAAACATTCCTTGGCTTTCCAATCAACGCCAATATTGCCGCCAACCCAAATGAATTTATTGATTTGGATGCCCATTCCAAACCTTCCGATAACGCCATCAGGTAGAAACCAAGGTTCATCTTCGCCGTATTCGTCAATTTCTCCGGCGTATTGATTGACTCTGATGGGAACAGCAAATTCAAATTTGGTATAAGTGTATCGTTTCTTTTTGGCAACAGTAAGCGTGTCGCGATTTTCTTGAGAAAAACCGATTGAGCTGATAAGCAGTAGGATTAGTAAAAGTTTAGCTTTCGGTTTGGTGAAGACTTTGTTCGAAAGTTTGCGGGGTAATTGCGTTAACAATCTCATAATCACCAATTTTAGTTCGACGTAAAACGGATAAATAAGCGCCTGAATTCAGTGCCTTTCCAAAGTCATAAGCCAAGGAACGAATATAAGTGCCTTTGCTGCAAACCACCCGGAACTCTATTTCGGGTAACACAAATTTAGTGATTTCAAATTCATGAATGGTTGTTTTTCGGGCTTGAATTTCAACCTCTTCTCCGGCACGCGCATGTTCATACAAACGAATACCATCTTTTTTGATAGCCGAAAAAACCGGTGGCTTTTGGTCGATTTCGCCAAGGAATTGTGGAATAGTTTGCTGAATTAATTCAGCCGTTATATGTTCCGTTGGAAAAGTAGCATTCACTTCGGTTTCCATATCATAAGATGGCGTTGTGGCACCAACAGTAATCGTTCCGGTGTATTCTTTGGCTTGCCCTTGAATTTCGGTGATTTTTTTGGTAAACTTTCCGGTGCAAACAATCAGTAAGCCGGTTGCCAAAGGGTCTAATGTTCCTGCGTGACCAATTTTAAATTTCTTCGGAAGATTGTATTTTCTTTTTAGAATATACTTCAATTTATTCACCGCTTGAAACGAAGACCATGTCAGTGGTTTGTCTATCAATAGTATTTGACCTTCTAAAAAATCTTCAGCCGTTTTCAAAATCTATTTGTTTAAAGAGAAATACACCAGCAAAATCACGCCGGCTACAATTCGGTAATAACCCCAAGGCTTGAAACCGTATTTTTTGATAATGCCGATAAAGAATTTAATCGCAATTACAGACACAACAAAAGCCACAATATTACCCACTAAAAACATTTTCAAGTTATCAGAAGACTGCGTCAGCAACTCATACCCTTTGAGCTGAGAAACTTCATAAGTCTTCAAAAACAACGAATAAGTAGTAACCGCCAACATCGTCGGAACTGCTAAAAAGAAAGAGAACTCCGCCGCCGTTTCTCGAGTCAAGCCTTGTTGCATACCGCCAATTATAGAAGCCGCAGAACGACTCGTACCCGGCATCATAGCCAAACATTGCCAGAAGCCGATAGTGACTGCTTTTTTGATGGTAATATCTTCTTCGTGAGCAATGGTAGGATGATTGAAGCGACCGTCAATAAACAGTAAAACGATACCGCCAATAATCAATACAATCGCTATAGGAATAGGATTTCCTAGCACGGCATCAATCTTATCGTCAAATATTTTTCCTAAAACCAAAGCCGGAATGACAGCACAAGCCAATTTGACATAAAAGTTAAGCTTTCGGAAATCAAAAAACTTCTTCCAATACAAAACCACTACGGCCAAAATCGCCCCAAACTGAATTGAAACCTGAAACAATTTCACAAAATCATCTTCCTGTATTCCAAAAAACGAACTGGTAAAAATCATGTGAGCCGTCGAAGAAACCGGTAAGTATTCGGTTAAACCTTCTACGATGGCAATTAGAATGGCTTGAATGTAATCCATGGTTAGATTGTTAGATTATTAGATTGTTAGACTTCTTAGATAGCTACTTCTAAATTGTCTAACAATCTAAGCAGTCTAAGTAGTCTGAAAATCTATTTAGATTTTTTAAAAATGGAATAAATCGTAATCCCGAAACCTATCAAAACAACAGTCGGTGCCAGACGAATTCTTTGGAAATTAAAAACCGCATCGTTCCATACCTTCGGGTCGTCGCTTCCGCCGCCACTCATCAGTATAAAACCAAGAGCAATCACGGCGATACCAATTAATAATATTTTATAATTAACCTTATCAAAAAGAAAATCAGGTTTTTGCTCGTTGTTTTTCATTTAGCTGAATATTTTTATTTTTTTAACTGAACACTGCCTTCTGAGCACTGAACACTAGTACAAATCGTCCGTTCTCAAATTCAAAAATCGCTGCGTCGCAAAATAAGTACTGATCCAAGTAATCACAATACCCATCACTAAAACACCCAATAACACTACGCTAATAGCCAATTGGTCTTCCATAATGCCTAAATTAGGGAAGTTGAACTGTATGTAAACCAGCAAACCAATCAAAGCTAAAATAGCCAAAACAGCTCCAATAAAGCCAAGAATTACACTGGTTTTGATGAATGGTTTTCTAATAAATGATTTGGTGGCACCCACCATTTGCATCGTTTTAATGATAAATCGGTTGGCGTAAATGGATAGTCGTAGCGAACTGTTAATCAGCAACACCGAAACAAACGCAAATACACCGGTAACAATCAAAATCCACATGCTGATATTTTTTACATTATCGTTGACCAAAGTCACCAATTGTTTGTCGTAAACAATATCCGCCACCATTTCGTTTTTGCGCAAACGGTTCTCAATTTTAGCTATTTCAGGATTGGTTACAAAATCGGCTTTCAAGTGAATGTCAAACGAATTCTGCAACGGATTCACGCCTAAAAATTGCATAAAATCTTCGCCAATCACTTCCTTGTGCTGTGCAGCCGCCTGTTCTTTAGAAACATATTCAAAAGATTTGGCAAACTTGGCCGTCTTCATTTCTTCGGTAAAAGCTTTCATCACTGAGTCGTTGGCTTCATTTTTAAAGAAAACCGTCATCGCAATTTCTTCCTTGAAATTGTCTGACAATCGCTTGGAATTAATCACAAAAAGACCCAAAGTGCCCAATAAAAACAACACCAAAAAGATACTCAACACTACCGAAAAATAGGAGGTAATCACTCTGCGCTTCTGAAACTTTTCAAATGATGATGACATAGACTGTATTTTATGGGGTAAAAATAATAAAGAAAATTGTTTTTCCCCTTTATAACGTACAAACTTTTAACTTTATTATATTAAATGTAAATTTGCAGCTTAAAATTTTTTAGGAGCGAATGGTACGGGCAATTTCTGCCATCCGTATTCCCGCTTTCCGGGTTACACGGTAACCTCTCCAATCAGGGCTAAAAAGTAAACGCAATAACACCTGAAAGGTTTTTAAAACCTGCCAGGTGTAGAAAACAACAAACACTGAGAATGAAATACCATCACGAAAAAATCGAAGCCAAATGGCAACAGTATTGGGCACAAAACCAAACTTTTGCTGCCACCAATAATTCCAACAAGCCTAAGTATTACGTACTCGACATGTTTCCTTATCCATCCGGAGCCGGCTTACACGTTGGGCATCCGCTGGGTTATATCGCTTCCGATATCGTGGCGCGTTTCAAACGCCATAAAGGCTTCAATGTGTTGCATCCGCAAGGCTATGATTCTTTCGGATTGCCGGCAGAACAATACGCCATCCAAACCGGTCAACATCCGGAGAAAACCACTCGCGAAAACATTGCCCGTTACCGCGAGCAATTAGACAAAATCGGTTTTTCTTTCGATTGGAGTAGAGAAGTGCGCACTTCCAACGCCGATTATTACAAACACACGCAGTGGATTTTTATCCAATTATTTAACTCGTGGTACAACAACGATAGCAACAAAGCAGAAGACATTTCGACTTTAGTTTCTATATTTTCAAAAGAAGGAAACGCGACTGTAAACGCAGTTTGCGATGACAACATCATGCCATTTTCAGCCGCAGAATGGAACGCTTTTTCTTCCGACGAACAACAAAGAATACTATTGCAATACCGATTAACCTATTTGGCCGAAACCGAAGTCAATTGGTGTCCGGCACTCGGAACAGTATTGGCCAATGACGAAATCGTAAATGGGGTTTCCGAACGCGGCGGTCATCCGGTCATCCGCAAAAAAATGACGCAATGGTCCATGAGAATCTCAGCCTACGCCGAAAGATTACTACAAGGGTTAGACACCATCGACTGGAGCGAATCCATCAAAGAAAGCCAAAGAAACTGGATTGGAAAATCGGTTGGCGCATCCGTAAAGTTCAAAGTACAAAGTACGAAGTACGAAATTGAGGTTTTCACGACACGTCCTGATACCATTTTCGGAGTGACGTTTATGACTTTGGCACCCGAACATGAATTGGTGGCCCAAATCACAACACAGGAACAAAAAGCAGCCGTAGAAGCTTATGTGGAAGCCACTGCCAAACGTTCAGAACGTGAAAGAATGGCTGATGTAAAAACCATCTCAGGTGTTTTCACCGGCGCTTATGTCGAACATCCGTTCACCAAAGAACCGATTCCGGTTTGGATAGGCGATTATGTGTTAGCAGGTTACGGAACCGGAGCTGTAATGGCTGTTCCTTGTGGCGACGAAAGAGATTATGCGTTTGCCAATTTTTTCAAAGGCCAACAAGGCATGCCCGAAATCAAAAATATTTTCAACCAAGATATATCAGAAGCCGCTTATGGCGAAAAATCAGGATTTGAGTTAGTCAACTCCGATTTCCTAAACGGTTTGGGTTACAAAGACGGCACCAAAAAAATCATCGAAGAGCTTGAGAGAATCGGACAAGGAAAAGGCAAAACCAATTACCGTTTGCGCGACGCCGTGTTTTCTCGCCAAAGATATTGGGGTGAACCGTTCCCGGTATATTACGTAAACGGATTACCGCAAATGATTGACCCTAAACACTTGCCAATCGTTTTACCCGAAGTAGAAAAATATTTACCCACCGAAGACGGCCAACCGCCATTAGGAAACGCTACGGATTGGGCGTGGGATAGTGTTCAGTGTTCAGTAGTCAGTAACCAGTTGATTGACCACAAAACGATATTTCCTCTAGAACTCAACACTATGCCGGGTTGGGCCGGAAGTTCGTGGTATTGGATGCGTTATATGGACGCACACAACGACGCCGAATTCGCCTCAGCTGATGCCCTAAAATACTGGGAAAACGTAGATTTATACATAGGTGGAAGCGAACACGCCACCGGCCATTTGTTGTACTCTCGTTTTTGGAACAAATTCTTAAAAGACAAAGGCTTCGCGCCAACGGAAGAACCGTTCAAAAAGTTGATCAATCAGGGAATGATTTTGGGGATGAGTGCGTTTGTATATCGTTCTGAAGATTCCAAAAAACTATATTCAAAAGGATTAATTGCGGGTGAAAAAGTGCATCCAATCCATGTTGACCTAGCCGTTATCAACGACATCACCAACGAGTTAGATATCGAAGCCTTCAAAAATCATCCGTTATATTCAGATTACAAAGACGCCGAATTTATTTTAGAAAACGGCAAATACATCGTAGGTCGCGAAGTCGAAAAAATGTCCAAATCCAAATACAATGTGGTCAATCCGGATGATATTTGTGAAGACTACGGCGCAGATACATTACGTTTATACGAAATGTTCCTTGGTCCATTAGAACAAGCCAAGCCTTGGAATACCGCCGGAATCACCGGAGTGTCAGGTTTCTTAAAAAAACTATGGCGTTTGTATTTTGACGACAACGGTTTGATTGTGACCAACGAGGAACCAACGGCAGAAATGTACAAATCGCTCCACAAAACCATCAAAAAAGTGACTGAGGATATCGAGAACTTCTCGTTCAACACGTCGGTATCGCAGTTTATGATTTGTGTGAACGAATTGGCTTCGATGAAATGTCACCACCGAGCGATTTTAGAACCATTAGCTGTAGTAATTTCGCCTTATGCACCGCACATCGCTGAGGAATTATGGAGTCAATTAGGACACGAAGGGTCAATCTCAACAGTCGAATTTCCATTAGTTAACGAAAAATACTTAGTCGAATCCGAAAAAGAGTACCCGGTTTCGTTTAACGGTAAAATGCGTTTCACCATCAAATTACCTTTGGATTTAACCGTAGCCCAAATACAGGAAATCGTAATGGCCGATGAAAGAACCATTAAACAACTAGAAGGAAGAACGCCTAATAAAGTGATTATCGTACCAGGTAAAGTGATTAACTTAGTGGGATAAAAACACAGAGCGTTTAAAGGGATAAGCCTAAAGGGATAAGGGATAAGTTGGTTTACTTTTCCCTCATCCCTTTTTACTTTTTACTTTTCCCTTCACCATTTGCAAATAAAAAGTTAAACCATTCTTTATAGCCATTTTCTCTGTTTATTTTTGATTCAAACATTAAATCAATCATCATGAAAAACAAAATCCTTTACTTACTATTACTTACGGCTTTTATCGGCTACAGCCAAGAAAAACCAACAGATTCAATTAAAACTAAAAGTTTCAAAATCGACGGTTATTTTGGATTCAACGGGAATATCAATGACAAAACCAATCTCAACAAAAAACTCAGCAATGCCAATCTTCCGGAATTAGACAGTTTTGTGCCAGAGCTGACTTTTGGTTTGAATTATTTTGGCCAAAAGTATTCCGGCGATATTGAGTTTGGATTTTTGTTTGCCAAACCTGCGGAAGGCAATAACGAAATGAAATACCGTGGTTTCAACACCAGAATGCGCGTTCATTATAATGTAGTAAACCAAGAGAAATTTGCCTTCACTGCCGGTCTTTCCTTGGCTTATTTAGGCAACCAATACGATATTTACTCCAAAAATAACACCATCGATTTAAACGATTTGGAACCCAATAACAACAGCGGGCATGTAAACATTACCAACCAAATGCTGTATTTCGGACCATCGGTTTCTATGTATTTGTTTAAAAAATCGAGTTTCCAAGTGAAAGTCAATGCCGGTTATGAGTTGGGCTTAACCCGCGGAAGATACCAATCCGAATTCGGAAGTATTTTAAACAACGTAAACGAATCCGGGAACAATCGCTTTGTGTTTGGAATTACACTGCTGTAAGTGACAAGCTGTCATTGTCAATCCTTTGGCGTGTAATTTGATGCAGTTTCAGAAACTAAAATTTACAAATCATGTTAGGATATTATATTTTAATCGGCTTGATTGCCTTAGTCAGTTTTGCCGTAAGCTCGAAACTTAAGAGCAAATTCGCAGAATACTCTCATCTGCATTTGCGCAATGGGATGAGCGGTGCCGAAATTGCCACCCAAATGCTACAAGACCACGGGATTTATGATGTCAAAGTCATTTCCACACCCGGACAATTGACTGACCATTACAATCCAGCTGACAAAACGGTAAACTTAAGCGAAGGCGTTTACAACCAAAGAAACGCCGCTGCCGCAGCAGTTGCCGCACACGAATGTGGTCACGCTGTCCAACACGCCACGGCTTACAATATGTTGCAATTGCGTTCGCAACTGGTACCCATAGTGAATGTTTCTTCTACTTTATCCCAATGGTTAATCTTTGGCGGACTGATTTTGGGTGCCGCCTCCGGATTGGGTTTAGGATTTTACATCGCTGTAATAGGGTTGGTGCTAATGGCGATTGCCACTTCCTTTGCCTTCATTACACTTCCGGTAGAATACGACGCCAGTAACCGCGCTTTGGCCTGGTTAAAAAATAAAAACATGGTCAGCCAACAAGAATACGCCGGTGCCGAAGACGCGCTGAAATGGGCCGCCCGAACTTATGTAGTCGCCGCGATTGGCGCTTTGGCTTCGCTCTTATATTGGGCTTTGCAAGTCTTCGGAGGTTCCAGAGACGAATAAATAAAACAAAACCCGTTATGAAAGTAGCGGGTTTTTTATTTGGGAACGATTGGCTCGGGCAGTTTCAGCCCCGAAGCTTCGGGGGTAATTCCCGCTTTTCGGGTTACGCGGTAACCTCTTCAATCGGGGCTAAAGAGTTAACCATTTAACTATAAAAAGATAAAATAAGCACCCAAACGATAGGGTGAATAAGGATACAATACAATCTTGATTTTTCCGGCTCGCGATAATATTTATACAAATCTTTCAGCAATAAAATAACACTGATAGGAATCAATAAAAGGAATAGGAAAAATCCCGGTCCCGGTGTACACGGACCACTCGGAGCCATTTTATCGGTAATAAGCATTATAATTACATAAATAATGTAAAACAAAATCCATTTAATTTCTTTTCGCATAGTTTCCTTTTTTAAACTCCCAACTCAATCACAACTGTATCTGTCTTTCAATCTGTTGTTCCAAAGAAATAAACGTTTCTGTTCTCGAAACGCCTTCAATGGGTTGGATTTTTTTGTTGAGCAATTGCATCAAGTGTTCGTTATCGCGGCAAATGATTTTGATAAGAATGCTCCAGTTTCCTGTGGTATAATGACATTCTAACACTTCGGGAATTTTTTTCAGTTCTTTTACCGCATCGGAGTTGCTCGACGCTTTTTCTAAGTAAACCCCAATAAACGCCATGGTTTTGTATCCCAAAACTTTGTTATCAATGATAAATTTGGAACCCGAAATCACGCCGGCCTCCTCGAGTTTACGCAACCGTTGGTGAATGGCCGCACCGGAAATTCCGATTTTGTTGGCGATTTGTAAAATGGGTTTTCGGGCATCTTCCATCAAGTCGCGAAGGATTTCTTTGTCGATGCCGTCAATTTCTATTTGTAGTTGATTTATCTTCATGGTTAATAAATTTAAAGTAAAAATAGTGATTTACTTTAGATTTTAAACAAGAAAACCAAAATCGATTAAGATTTTGGTTTTATATTGACGTTTACTGAAAAGAAAATAGAATCCTGTTTAGCCCTGATGGGAATGGAAATCCTCGTAGAGATTGCAATGGACAGCAGGAATTACCATACCAAAAATGCCTGAACCTTTCGCTCCCAATAACTCAGTCTCTCCACAACTAATTCCCTAATAACTTATCAGGATTATAACCTACATAAGGCATTTCGGTTTCGTGGAAAACGATGCCGTGCAGCGCCAATTCTTTCAAAATCGGGTCGTAGACTTCTTTTTTGATAGGCAATTGTACGCCGGGCGTTTTGATGTTGCCGTTTAGGATTTGGATGGTCGCCATGGCTACCGGTAAACCTACGGTTTTGGCCATCGCGGTGTAAATTTGATCATCGCCGATGCAAACCATTTTGGAATCGATTTGTTTGCGTTCACCGTTGAGTTCATAGCCGAATTTGTGGTACATGACAATCATGTCCTTGTCTTCAGGTTGCAGCGTCCATTTGTCGTTTAGGATGCGCTCTAAAATTTGGGCCGGTGTGGCATTTTTGAGCCCGACAATTTTATTGGCGTTGAAAATATCGAGTTCCATTAATTTGTCCCACATGATGTCGTCTTGCTCGATGCCTAATGCCATTCGGGTTTTTAACTCTACTGAATCTGAAGCGTGAAATGGCAAAAACGAGTTGATAAAATCACGGTAACTCATGCTTTCGGAATTTTCCATCACATAAGAATCATCGGTCATGCCCAGTTGCACAAACATGTTCCAAGCTTTGGAAAACCCAACTCTTCGAATCGTACCTCGGTACAAAGTTAAGATATCGTCTAACCCGTAAATGCTTCGGTATTTCAGAGAATCTCGGTTGGCATAGCCTTCAAATTTGCCGTAACCTTCTACGTGGAAGAATTCGGTTCTACGGAATAATTTGTGGTATGGTATGTATTTGTATTTGCCTTCTTGGATAAATTTAGCTGCGCCGCCTTGACCCGCCAACACTACGTTTCTTGGTGCCCAAGTGAATTTGTAATTCCAAAGATTGTCATCGGATTCGGGGGCAATCAAACCACCGCAAAACGATTCGAATAAAATCATGTTGCCTCCTTTGGCTTTGATTTCATCAATCACCTTCATCGCACTCATGTGGTCTATTCCGGGGTCGAGTCCGACTTCGTTCATGAAAATTAGTCCGTTGGCTTTTACCGCTTCGTCTAAGCTTTGCATTTCCTCTGAAATATAGGAAGCGGTTACCATATTTTTTTTGAAGGTTATACAGTCTTTAGCCACTTCAATATGCATATGAGCCGGCAACATGGAGACTACAATATCGGCTTTTTGGATTTCGGCTTGGCGTTGTTCAACATTGTTGATGTCTAAAGCAATAGGCGTTGCATTTGGGTGATTATAGGTTTTTCTTCGGGCCAATTCTATAGATAAATCGGCTATGGTCACATTTAAGTTTTCTTGAGGAGATTTTCTTAAAAGGTACTTTATAAGTGATGAGGCCGAGCGTCCGGCGCCTATGATTAGTATATTTCTCATTCGTTTGTTTGTTCTTCTACAAAGGTATGAATATTTGATTCAAACAAAAAAGCCCATCGTAGTGATGAGCTTTTTATTATTCTAAACCTTCCAATTCTTCGAGTTCTTTTTGGGCTTCTTGTTTGGTCTCAATTTTTTGTTGTTCAAATTGAGTATCAGTCGCTATTTCATCTTCAATAAGTAAAGTTTTGCCTATAACTACTAAAGAACATAAAGCGCCAATGACAAGTAATATTTTGGGGAATTTTTTTTCGCTTTCTTCTGATTTTTTCAAGGTCAGTAGCCCAAAAATTAAAGCTAAACCAATGGGAAGAAAAGCAAGTGTATCCATTGGCAAAATGGTAAAGGCTATTCCCAATGCGCTAAAAATAACGGTTAAAATTAAAAATAGTTTTCTCATGGTTTTACTAAATTAAATTCCCGTTGCTGAGGTTAAAGCCAATTGCCCGGTGCCGACAGGAATGCTGAATTTAAGCAAAGCCGGTACTTTTTTTGAATCGGCTGTCAGCCAAATTAAGTTTTTGTCTTTTCCCCGTAAAGCATCGGTTTTAGCACCAATCGAAAGTTTGTAGCATTCCTTTTTGCCTAAATTACCACAGTTAATGGTTTCTTTCCCCATGTATTTTAAAGTAACCGGGATTTGTTTTTCATCGAAGACAATCATTAACGATTGTGTTTGCCCGACTTTAAATTTGCTGAAATCCATGGTTCGGACTTTGTACAAAAGCGAAACTACATCTTGTGTAGAACCACCTATGGTAAAGGTTTTTTGGGTTTCGGGTTTGTTTTTTCTTTTGACTGTACTGTTTACAGTATTGCCTTTAAAAGTGTATTTTTCTTTTTTGGTATAACCGCCTTCGTCTATGCTTCTTTTGTACAAACTCGGTTTCAAATTCACCGGGTTGACATAAGACTCATAAATATCTCTGATTTTGAAAAAAGAATCCCATTTGCTGTAAGTGGATAATTCACAATTCAAATGCAGATAGGAGTTTTTGGACGTTGAAACAGTTTCGGTACTCATGGTGACTTGCGCCAATTGCGTCATTAATCCACTCATATTGTAAGAGCCGGCGAAAACTAGTTTTTCACCCGATTTGATGGTTTGACTGTAAGCTGAACTAAAGATAAAAATGACGGTCAGTATATAAAGTAATTTCTTCATGATGGAAATTTAAGGTGCAAATATAAAGTTTAAAAAAAAGTTGTAACCAAAAGAAAAGTGAAATTTCTTTATTTCTAATCAGATAACGGATAAATTTGCCGATAAGTATTCAATTCAAAAAAAAAAATGGAAAGAAAAATAACGGTTACTGCGGTCTTGTTGGGAATGACGGCCATCATTTTAGGTGCTTTTGGGGCTCACGCTTTGAAAAAACATTTGACAGTTGAAGAACTCGTAACTTTTGAAACCGGTGTCAAATACCAAATGTATCATGCGCTGTTTTTGTTGTTTTTGGGACTCACTACTTTGGTCACGGAAAAAAGTAAAAAAACCATCTTTCAATTGGTTCTTTTTGGCGTAATTTTCTTCTCAGGTTCCATTTACTTATTGGCTACCAAAACCATAACCGGAATTGATTTTAAACCTTTGGGAATTGTAACGCCTATCGGCGGAACCTTGTTAATATTGGGCTGGGCGGTTTTGTTGTGGCAGATTTTAAAAGATAAAAGATAATATTTTAATAAAAAAAATAGTTTCTAAATTTTAATTTTTACCTTTGTCGTCTGATTCATAATACAACACAAACTAAATTTTATGGAGAACTACGCTCAAATTACGAAATCGATTTCGTTAGAACAATACGGAATCAAAAACGTTAACGAAATCATCCACAATCCTTCCTTCGAAAAATTATACAATGACGAGTTGAATCCGAACTTAGAAGGTTACGAAAAAGGGCAACTTACAGAACTTGGAGCGGTAAATGTAATGACCGGAGTTTTTACCGGAAGATCACCAAAAGACAAATACATCGTTAAAGACAATATCACCGAAAATACGATTTGGTGGACTTCAGAAAAAGCAGTAAACGACAACAAACCGATTACGCAAAATACTTGGGAAGCTTTAAAAGAAACTACAGTTGACCAACTTTCAGGAAAAAAATTATATGTGGTAGATGCTTTTTGCGGTGCCAATGAAAATACCAGATTAAAAGTACGCTTCATCATGGAAGTGGCTTGGCAAGCGCATTTTGTAACCAATATGTTTATCCGTCCGACGGAAGAAGAATTGGCAAATTTTGGTGAACCGGATTTTATTGTAATGAATGGTTCTAAGACTTCGTTTAAAGATTACGCTGCTCACGGTTTGAATTCTGAGGTTTACGTAGCGTTCAATTTAACCGAAAAAATGCAGTTGATTGGCGGTACTTGGTACGGTGGCGAGATGAAAAAAGGGATGTTCGCTATGATGAACTACTATTTGCCATTACAAGGAATTGCGTCAATGCACTGTTCGGCCAACAAAGGAAAAGACGGTGATGTTGCAGTTTTCTTCGGATTGTCGGGAACAGGAAAAACCACTTTGTCTACCGACCCAAAACGCGAATTAATCGGTGACGATGAACACGGTTGGGATAATGAAGGCGTTTTCAATTTTGAAGGCGGATGTTATGCCAAAACCATTGACTTAAGCAAAGAAAATGAACCTGATATTTACGGCGCTATCAAAAGAGATGCGTTGTTAGAAAACGTAACCGTTGATGCTGATGGAATTATCGATTTCAAAGATGGTTCGGTGACGCAAAACACCCGTGTTTCTTATCCGATTTATCATATTCACAATATTGTAAAACCGGTTTCTAAAGCCGGTCATGCGACTAAAGTAATCTTCTTAACCGCAGATGCTTTCGGTGTAATGCCACCGGTTTCTAAATTAACACCGGAGCAAACACAGTACTATTTTCTTTCAGGATTTACCGCTAAATTAGCCGGAACTGAAAGAGGAGTTACACAACCTGAGCCAACCTTCTCAGCGTGTTTTGGTAAAGCTTTTTTAACTTTGCATCCTACGAAATACGGAGAAGAATTAGTTAAGAAAATGGAAGAAAATAATGCGACGGCTTACATGGTAAATACCGGTTGGAACGGAACCGGAAAACGCATTTCTATAAAAGATACTCGTGCGATTATTGATGCTATTTTAGATGGTTCGATTGAAAAAGCGGAAACTAAAACGATTCCGGTATTCAATTTGACTGTGCCAACAGCTTTACACGATGTGAATCCGGCGATTTTAGATCCGAGAGATACTTATACAGATACCGCAGATTGGAACGAAAAAGCAACCGATTTAGCGTCAAGATTCATTAAAAATTTCGCTCAATATACCGATAATGAGCAAGGGCAAAGCTTGGTAAAAGCCGGGCCACAGGTATAACAAACTAACTAAACCTAACCAGTTGAAAATTCCGTCTTGTTTTTGCGAGACGGTTTTTTTATTTAAATTTTGCCTGCGCCAAATAAGTTTCAAAAGCCATATTTTTCTTTTTGGCGTCAAAAAACAGTTGCAATAAAGCTTCTTTTGTGGTTACATTTTTGACCAAATTTTCAATCACAACTTTATCAGTCGCTGTTTTCAAGTAAGCATTGATTTTGTGGTTTAGAATAGGTACCAAGTAGAGTTTATACTTTGGGTTTTTAGAAGTGACTTTAATCTCATTAATCAAAGCATAAGCTTTGTCAAATTCTTTTTTATTGTAGTATAGCGCTGCTAAATTGAGTTTGGCCTCATCAAACTCCTTAGAAATTTTCAAGGCATCATTATACAAGGCAACGGCTTCCTCTATTTTCCCATTGGCTTGATAAGTACTGGCTAAATTGGTTATTACTTGAATATTGTATGGCGTTAATTGGTAAGCTTTTTCAAAGCAAATTTGACTTTCCACAATGCGGTTTTCATTAAAATGCGCAATACCTTCATACCATGTTAAAGGCATAGAAGTGTTGTCAAGAGGATAAAAATAATGGTTGGCCTTTTGGGTTTCATAAATGGTTTCACTCCAGTTTTTGTTGGCTCTGGCAGCATACATTTTTACTGCGTGTTGTTCGCCGTTGAATCGGTAAAATGAGACTAAAAAAGAATAGCCAATAGGAACCAACAACAACCAAAGCCATGATTTGTAATTCTTTGTCGTATAAGCAACAGATTTGCAATAAGCCGAAGCAACAATGGCCAAAAGCAGCATAACTATGACTTGGTGTTCGATTCTTTCGTAAGGAAAATCGAAAAAAGCAATCACTAAATAGCCAATCAAAGTACTGAGAATAAAGAAGAATTTCCATTTTTCTTTGGAGTCGGTTGTGCTTTTGATGAGCGAATACAATTGGTAAAAAATCGCCCCAAAAATCATTAAGTAAGCCAGTAATCCCAAAATTCCCGTTTCGCAAAGTATCCAAATAAAATCATTATGAGGTCTTTGTAGAGTGCTTTCACCGTTTGCTGTGGCGTAATCATCAAAGCGATTCAAGCCATATTTCGGAAAAAGAATTTGCCAATTGCCTAAGCCGACGCCTAATAAGGGATTTTCTTTTGCCATTTGCATGGAGTTTTCCCAAAATAAGATTCGGCTCTCGAGTGTTTTTGAATCCGATAAGCGGTAAAGATATTGTTGGGTTATATCGGTGGATGAGGATTTCAGATTGGCAATTTTGTTTTCTAAGTAGAATTTATAAGACCCGAATAAAAGCAGCAATACACTTATACCGGAAATCAAAAAATAACGCTTTTTAATCGTGAAGTGCTCTTTGATTTTGTAACAAATCAGCAGGGTGAAGAAAATAAAACAAGCCAACAAAACAACTCTGGTTCTTACGGTTATCAAAACAAACAGAGTTGAAAGTATCGCGCCAATTGACAAGAAACGCATTGTTTTACCTTGTTGTAATCCTGTAAAATAAAAAGGCAGACAGAGGAACAGTATAGAAGAAAGCAAATTCTTATTAGCTGAAGTTCCTTTGATAACCTCAATTTTTCGGAGTAAATGTTGCCCTTGTTGCGCCTTATTGATAATGTCAAAAAAGGAGAAAAACAATGAAATTACACCGAAAACAATGACTGCTACGATGAGTTGGTTTAGTCTGATCAGGTTGTTATAAAGCAAAAGCGTGGTGAGTAAAAAGAAGGTAAACAACACCGCTAATTTTGACAAAACAGCATGGCTTTCGCCGGCTATATTGGAAGTAAAGAGCGCTATAAAATTAAGCGTCAAAAAAACGGTAATCGCCAAGAAAAGTGGCGTTTTGAAAGGAAACAATATTGCTTTCTTTTGCCAAATCAAGACCATAATTATTGCCAAAAGAAAAAAGGTTAGCAAAATTTGTCTCGGAATCAAAACAGGATCAATAATGGATGTAGAAAAGACTATAGGCAATAACAATAAAAACCCGAAGTATAATTTCTCAATTTGATTATCGCCCATAATTTTGCTGTTTGTCTTTCAAAAGTAAACATTATTGGTATAAAAAAAGTCCTGCTAATAAACTTAACAGGACTTAGGGTAAATATTTTTAAAATCTATTTTCCTTTATTGGCGTCAGCGATATATTTTTCCAAAGCCATAGTCATCGAAGGTGTCTCCGGAGTTGGTGCTAGGATGTCAATTCGCAAACCATGTTCTAAAGCTTCTTTCTGAGTTGTACTTCCAAAAACTGCAATACGGGTGTTGTTTTGCTTAAAGTCGGGGAAGTTTTTGAATAGGGATTTGATTCCGGTTGGACTAAAGAAAGCCAAAACATCATAATATACATCGGCTAGATCAGACAAGTCGCTCATCACGGTTTTGTAAAAAGTAGCTTGAGTCCAATCTACTTTTAAATTGTTTAGCGTTTGCGGCACGTCATAATTCAATTGGTCAGAAGCCGGCAACAAGAATTTCTCTTCTTTGTATTTTTTGATCAATGGAGATAAATCAACAAAGTCTTTTTGACCCACATAAATCTTGCGTTTTCTGTACACTACATATTTCTGTAAGTAAAAAGCAATCGCTTCGGATTGACAAAAATATTTTAAATCTTCGGGTACTTTATAACGCATTTCTTCCGCCACTCTAAAGAAATGATCTACCGAATTTCTGCTGGTCAAGATTATGGCCGTATAGTTGTTGAGGTCAATTTTCTGAGCTCTAACGTCTTTCGCACTAACACCTTCTACATGTATAAACGAGCGGAAATCAACTTTTACTTTGTGTTTTTGTTGCAAATCAAAATAAGGTGAATTCTCTACCTTGGGTTCCGGTTGCGATACCAGAATTGTTTTCACTTTCAAATTTGACATTTTAATGCGCTAAATTTTTTGTAATCAAATAATATATAAAATAGTACGGTGCTATTTCAAGTGCGCAAAGATACAAAATAAAATAAAACAACTTCCCGATAATTAAGTTTTGATAAATCTTCAAAGAAACCAAATAAGAATACAAGTTTATTATTAAAATGACACCAATAATGCAAAAAACTAAAACATTTGATGAAGTATCGTTATAAAACAGGTAGATGTTTACCGGTAACAGTAGCAATCCGATAAAGGTTCGGTAGCTTACTTTCTGTAAATTGAGCTGTTCGGTAAATTCTTCGATGTTAAATACCGTAGCAATTATCTTTTCAATCAAAAATTTAGAAAGAACAAACACGCCGAAGAAAGTAAAAATTCGAATAAAAAGAACCCAATCTGTTTTAGAAACATAGCCAAAATGACTCAACACCAGCTGAATAAAAAACGAAAAGGAAATTACTTGAACAATAAACAAAAGAATAGTAAATCCACTCATCAAGTGAGAAGTGTCTTTGTACATTTTGATGTACTTGTCCGAAACTAAAATCTTCAGAAAATCATTGAACCTGGTTTCAAAAGCGGTTCGCGTAATGGCAATCAAAGCAAATGAAAAAACAAAAAGAAAGGTAGCCCAATCTTTAGCTTCTAAAACTCTCGGCGATAAAACGGTTTCAATCATAATTCCGACAAAATTACTAATTTTTTATTTGTTAAATTATTATATAATTATTAAGATTATGCGCTGATAAAAAGTTTATTTTTGCAACGAAGTATCACTGTATCTATATGAGCGACGGCATTGTAATTATTCCTACCTATAACGAAATTGAAAACATCGAAAGTATTATTCGTGCGGTTTTTGCCTTGCCGAAGACTTTTCACATTTTAATTGTGGATGATAATTCACCCGATAAAACGGCCGACAAAGTAACCGAATTGCAAAAGGAGTTTCCCAATCAATTGTTTTTGGCCTTAAGAAAGAAAAAAGCCGGATTAGGAACAGCTTATGTACACGGATTTAAATGGGCATTGCAAAATGACTATAAGTATATTTTTGAAATGGACGCCGATTTCTCGCATAACCCAAATGACTTGGAAAAATTATACGATGCCTGTCATAATCACGGAGCCGATTTGGCTATTGGTTCGCGATATGTTACCGGAGTTAATGTAGTGAATTGGCCGTTGAGTCGTGTATTGTTGTCTTATTTTGCTTCGGTTTATGTTAGAATGATTACCGGAATGAAAATCATGGATGCGACCGCCGGATTTATTTGTTACCGACGCGAAGTGTTAGAAAAAGTAAATTTAGATGCCATAAAATTCATTGGTTACGCTTTCCAAATAGAAATGAAATATCGGGCTTTTGCCAAAAATTTCAACATCCAGGAAGTACCGGTTATTTTTACCGACAGAACTAAAGGACAATCTAAAATGAGTGGTGCCATTATCAAAGAAGCCATCTTTGGCGTAATTTCGCTGAGATTCAGAAAGTTTTTAAACCGATTATAAAAATACTCTAAAATGAATACCGTTTTAATTAAGAATGCCAAAATTGTAAATGAAGGAAAGATTGTAGAAGGCGATGTTTTGATTGAAAACGAATTTATAGTCGAAATAGCCGAAAGTATCAGTCCAAAGGCGGTGAATTGTAAAATCATCGACGCTGAAGGGCAATATTTAATCCCGGGAGCCATTGACGACCAAGTGCATTTTCGCGAACCGGGATTAACCCATAAGGGTAATATTGCTTCAGAAAGTCGGGCCGCCGTTGCCGGAGGAATCACTTCATTTATTGAGCAACCCAACACGGTTCCGAATGCCGTTACTCAAGAACTTCTGGAAGATAAATACCAAATTGCTTCTAAAACATCCTATGCGAATTATTCGTTTATGATGGGCGGTACCAATGATAATTTGGAAGAAGTATTGAAAACCAACCCGAAAAATGTAGCCGGAATCAAGTTGTTTCTAGGTTCATCAACGGGAAATATGTTGGTGGATAATGAGGAAACTTTAGAAAAAATATTTTCATCGACCAAAATGCTGATTGCGGTTCACTGTGAAGATGAAGCAACCATTAAAACCAATTTGGAACGGTATAAATTGCAGTTTGGGGAAGATATTCCGGTGGAATGTCATCACTTAATTCGCAGTGAAGAAGCTTGTTATTTGTCTTCCTCAAAAGCGATTGCCTTGGCTAAGAAAACCGGAGCGAGATTGCATGTTTTTCATTTGTCAACGGCAAAAGAAATGGATTTGTTTACCAATAAAATCCCGTTGGAAGAAAAACAAATTACAGCCGAAGTTTGCATACATCACTTATGGTTTTCAAATGAAGATTACAAAACCAAAGGCAATTTCATCAAATGGAATCCGGCGGTAAAAACGGCTACCGACAGAGACGCGTTGTGGAAAGCTTTACTGGATGACAGAATCGATGTGATTGCTACCGATCATGCGCCGCATACTTTAGAAGAAAAAAGCCAAAGCTATACCAAAGCGCCATCGGGAGGGCCATTGGTACAACATGCAGTAGTTGCCATGTTTGAAGCGCATCACCAAGGCAAGATTTCGATTGAAAAAATCGTAGAGAAAATGTGTCACAATCCGGCGAAGATATTTAAAATAGAGAAACGCGGTTTTATCAAAGAAGGCTATTATGCCGATTTGGTTTTAGTCAATACCGCTTTGCCTTGGAATGTGAAGAAAGAAAATATTTTGGCCCAATGTGGTTGGTCGCCCTTTGAAGGTTATACTTTTAAATCGAGAATTACCCATACTTTTGTGAACGGGGAATTGGTTTACAAGAACTTTAAAGTAACTGAAAATCCGGTCGGAAAACGATTGTTGTTTGACAGATAAAAGAGAAAATATGAAAAAGAGTATATTGTTTTGTTTATTGTTTTCGCTAATCAGTTGTAAAAGCACCGTGGAGAAGCCTGAAAAACTAATTGAGAAAGACAAGATGGTCGATATTTTGTATGATCTCTCTTTGTTGGAAGCCATCAAATCTCAAAATATTAATGGTGGTATCAGCAATGAAAGTGCCAATGACTATCTCTATAAGAAATATAAAATCGACAGTATTCAATTGGTTCAAAACAACAAATATTATGCAGCCGATGTGGAAGAGTACAAAAAAATGTTTGAAGAAGTAAAAAGCAGGTTAGCAAAACAAACCCAAGAACCGGGAGCTAATCCGGCACCGACTAACGGACCGCCAAATGCAGACACTCCCCAAATTCAATAATCTTAACGGAAATCGGTTACTTCCTGAACCACCGAATCAATGCTTTGAAACTCAAAATTCAGAGCATTTTTTATTTTGTCATTGGAGATAATATCATCAGATAATATGGCGTTAACACTATATTTAGACAGTTGTCTTTTGGTTCTGAAAACCGTCGCGACGAACCAATCCAAACGCCAGGCTATGGCCAGCATCCAAGGTTTGGCTTCTGTTTTTGGTTTTTTGGCCTTTAGTTTTTCGGCTATGGTATAAATTACCTCTTTGAAAGTCAGGTTTTCGGCAATGATGGAGAATCTTTCGCCTGAAATATTGCTTTGCATTAAAGCAATCATGATTTTCACAACATCGGTAACGCCAACGTAGCCGGTGGAACCCTTGGTGTAAAACGGGAATCCTTTTTTAACAGCAGAAAAGAAAACACTGCTTCCTTGTCCCCAAAAGCCTGTTCCGAAAATCACGCCCGGATTGACAATAACGACTTGCAAACCTTCTTGTTGCCCGCGCCAAATTTCCATTTCGGCACCGTATTTTGAGATGGCGTAATCGCTGTGTGGCGCTTCGGGATTCCATTCTGTTTCTTCGGTGATTTGTTTTTCGTGAGGTTTTAAGTCGCCCAAAGCGGCAATCGAACTCACATGACAAAGTTTTTTGATGTTATAAGCCAAACAAAAATTAACAATGTTAGCCGTGCCTTCGATGTTGGTTTTTCGTAGGCGGTCTTCGTCTTTAGGGTCGTACGAAATCAAAGCGGCGCAGTGGTAAACGCACTCTATATTTTGAAAGGCAATTTCTAAGGACGGAATGTCGATGATATCGGCTTCAACCCATTCGATTTTATTGAATAAAGCTTCTTTTTGGTACAGTCGGAAAAGCGATTTGGTTTTGTCAATGTTTTTTTGATTTCGATAAATGGCACGAATTTTTGCTTCACTTTCTGCTAATTGCAGCAGCAAATGTGAGCCAACTAAACCTGTTCCGCCTGTGACTAAAATCATGTCGCTAAATTACGAATTACAAATTACGAATTATGAATTATTTTGTGCTTCTAAGCAAGCGGAAAGACTTTCTTTTAGCCCTGATTGTAGCGACTACCGCGTAGTGCGGAAAGCAGGAACACGGATTACTGATAAATCCCGAGCCTTTCGCTCCTAAATAATCAATTCTCATTATATTTGCGCAAATTTGATTACACAATGAGAAATTTAGTAGCAGAATTGCAATGGCGTGGCTTGGTTCACGATATGATGCCCGGAACTGAGGAGCAACTTTTAAAGGAAATGACCACGACTTATATTGGGTTTGACCCAACCAGTGATTCGTTGCATATTGGGAGTTTGGTGCCGATTATTTTGTTGGTTCACTTAGAAAAATTTGGGCACAAGCCGATTGCTTTGGTTGGTGGTGCTACGGGTATGATTGGCGATCCATCGGGGAAATCGGATGAGCGAAACTTGTTGGATGAAGCGACTTTGGAGAAAAATGTGGCCGGAATCAAAGCGGTGTTGTCTCGATTTTTAGATTTTAATTCGACTGCTGCTAATGCTCCGATTTTAGTGAACAACTATGATTGGATGAAGGATTTTTCGTTTATCAATTTTGCGCGTGATGTAGGTAAAAGAATTACCGTGAACTACATGATGGCGAAGGATTCGGTGAAGAAACGTTTGAGCGGAGAAAGCGGTGAAGGCATGAGTTTTACTGAGTTTACGTACCAATTGATTCAAGGGTACGATTTCCATCACTTATACAAAACCCACCACTGTTTGTTGCAAATGGGTGGTTCAGACCAATGGGGAAATATTACCACGGGAACGGAATTAGTCCGCAGAATGAATGGCGAAGGTGCGAAAGCTTACGCGATGACTTGTCCGTTAATCACGAAAGCTGACGGTTCTAAGTTTGGGAAATCTGAAGGCGGGAATGTTTGGCTGACGGCTGATAAGACTTCGGTGTACAAGTTCTACCAATTTTGGTTGAACACTACCGATGTTGATGCGGAGAAATACATTAAGATTTTTACGTTTTTAGATAAAGAAACCATTGATGCTTTGATTGCTGAGCACCAAACGGCACCGCATTTGCGTGTGTTGCAGAAACGTTTGGCGGAAGAAGTAACTACTTTTGTTCACGGGAAAGAAGAATTGGAGAAAGCGGTTTTTGCTTCGGGAGCTTTTTTTAGTCCGACTATGGATGATTTGAAAAAACTGGACACCAAGACTTTCTTAGAAGTTTTTGAAGGCGTTCCGCAAGCGGAAGTAGCGAAGTCAGATTTAGCAAATGGTTTGGATATGATTGCAGCGCTTTCGGCTAAGACCGGTTTCTTGGCTTCGAATAGTGATGCGCGTCGCGAGTTGCAACAGAATTCGATTTCGCTGAACAAAGAAAAAGTGGCGGCAGATTATTTAATCACAGAAAAAGACTTAATCAACGGTCAGTTTTTGATGTTGCAAAAAGGAAAGAAGAATTACTATTTGATCAAAGTGATATAATAAAAAAGGAACCAATTTGGTTCCTTTTTTATTCGCTTAAATCGATTTCCATTTTGTTGGAAGTAAACCAGCCTTTAGTTAGGACTTTGTCTTTTAATAGTTCTTTTTTTTCTTCTTCAGAAAAATTCATGAGTAGTTCTTCGGCCATCAGATTGATATGGAGTTCGAAAAAGTGTTTTTCTTTTTCTTCAATATAGTATTCGATTACATCGTTTTTATGATATCGTTTTTTGTCCCAAGCAAATATTGCCGTTAAATATTTGGTTTCTTTGGGAGCCAATTTTTGAATATTTTCTAAGAAGCCTTCTTTTCTAATTTGAGACAATTGTTCTGGTGTTCGACTTTTCATATAATTCATCAATGAATCTGTGTATTTTTTCAATTCAGTTTCGTTTTTGAAAGAACGTATTTTTCTTTCACCAGTAAAGATTCCGCTAACGTCAATTGAATTCTCATTCTCATAAAGCTTATAATATACAGCAGGATTTAACGAACCGGCTCCAATAGGAATCAATGACTTGGTGTTTAAAATAAAGGAAATAGCTTTGTCACTCAGATTAGTAATATGGTATTGCAATTTGAATTCTCTTCTGCCATCCTCAGTTTCAGTAGAATTTATAGAATCGATTTTCAATTCAATCGGTTTGGTTTGGGTAAATGCGGTAATCGAAAAAAGGAAGCAAATAATGAATTTCATGGCTTTGATTTTTATAGAAACGCAAAAAAACGAATTTTATTATAGCACCATCAGATTACAACCTCGAATATCAGAATTATCAAAGCGGCCCAATATTTCTACAGCATTATTGGGCTGTTTTTTGCCCAAATCTTGCGTAGCGATAAAGGAGCACGAATTGATATTGGCCAAGTCAATCACATTCACACCACCGGTTTTACCTGAATCTATGTAAGTTAAAGCGTCTTCGGTATCGCGGATTAAAATTTGCATCCAGCTTGGGCATTCGAAAATACCGTTGCCTAAAGAATACGCTTGCGATAATAATTCGGTCATACCATATTCAGAATGGATGTTGGAAACTCCAAAACCTTTACACAATATTTCGTGCAATTCTTCTCGGATGATTTCTTTGCGTTTGCCTTTCATGCCGCCGGTTTCCATGATGATGGTGTTTTTGAGCTGAAAATTTTGCTTTTCGATTAAATCCAATAAAGCATAAGTGACGCCAATTAGGATTACATTTTGCCCTGAATTATCCAATTCAATCAGTTTCGAAATTAATTCGTCATAATTGTTGAGATAAAAACCGCTATGCTCGTTGTTGGACAATTCGATTAAATCCTTGACCATATAAATCAAAGACGAACCGCTGCGTTCTAAATAGGATGGAAGCAAGGCCAAAACCGCGTAGTCTTCGATGTTTCCGTAGAATTCGGAGAACGCTAAGCGATAACTTTGCTCGTATAGCGAAACATCGGTTACTAAATGCTTGCTGGTGACCACTCCGGTCGTTCCGCTGCTGGTGAAAGTTTCCTGAATCACATCAGTATTAGAAACCACGTTA
Organism: Flavobacterium sp. IMCC34852; assembly: GCF_030643905.1. Classification (NCBI taxonomy): domain Bacteria; kingdom Pseudomonadati; phylum Bacteroidota; class Flavobacteriia; order Flavobacteriales; family Flavobacteriaceae; genus Flavobacterium; species Flavobacterium rivulicola. The sequence goes on from NZ_CP121446.1 coordinate 886,506, forward strand.
TGGCTTTTAAAAAACTGAATCGGAAGAAAAGGAATTTGTTGTAATGATTTTACTTTTTGGACATCAGTATTCAAGAAATCACAAAACTCACGATAGACCAAGTTGTTTTCGTGTTGGTAACGAAAAACCTTTAGCGCCATTTTTTCAAATTGCTTTTGGGAAGAAATGGTGAATATGTCGTGTGGATTGATCAAAGATAATATTGTTTCGGCGATGCAAAAGTAAGGAAAATAAAAAAAGCCCTAACTTTCGTCAGGGCTTTTTGGTATAAAGAATACTAATTATTCAATTACTAATTTTCTTGAAGCAGTTTTACCTTCTTCGGTAATTCTAACAACATAAACACCGGCATTAAGGTTGCTTACATTGATAGTATTTTCAGAAGTTGTAGTGCTTAAAACTTGTTTTCCTAATACGTCAAAAACAGTTACTGTTTTCTCAGCATTAGCAGCCGTTTCGATGAATAAAGTTCCGTTAGTTACCGGGTTAGGGTATACTTTTAAACCTGTAATTTCAAAGCTTTCAGAAGCTAAAGTTAAGTCAGATAAAGAACGAGCTACCACTTGTACAGCAGTGTTGAATTCTGCTACTAAAACAGCCATATTATTTGGCCCTGAAGGAACAACTTGACCGATGTAATTGGCTTCAGCAAAAAGAGTTCTGAAAGCAACATCACCACTACCATCGTTTAAGTTAAAGTTGGTGCTGGTAGTAAAAGCTAAAGTACCATCAGCGGTAGTGAAAGAAGCATTGCTCAATTGAACTAACTCGCTTTCGTAAGCTTCTACATTAGCGAGAAGGTCAGCAACCGTTACGGTCTGTGGTGTTACAACGTTCCCTGATGAAGCAACAGTTGCGTTTACAATAGGTAATAATTGTAATACACCGCTAAACAAAGAAGTTTGTCCTTTTAATCCTGAGATAGCATCACCGGCAACCATTGTTGTTGTAATAACAGTTGTGTTATCGTCTATCAAAACAGCAGCAGTATCGTCTTGAATGTATTTTTGATTTCTGGTTGTTCTGGCATAAGTAATTACAGGATTACTGGTTACTTGGTAGTATCTTCCGGCGCCATTTGCAATAACATCAGCTCTTAAAGCGGCCAAATTGGCAACTACATTGTACGCAGCAACCGTAAACGTAGTTGTAGCATTTACGGCAGGAGTAATTGGATTGTGAGCATTGTCAACTAATTCCATATATACTACATAGGTAGTTCCGGGAGTAGTTGGTAATGCAATTGGTGTTGTATCATATTTCATGATTTCTGCACCGCCGTTAATTGTATAATGTATGTGACCGTCACCTGTTCCGTTTGCCACAGCAAAATTATTTACAGCAACGCTAATGTTAACACTTGTAGTTTCAGGAGAAAATACAGTATTGTTAGCAGGAGCAGAAATTAGTAAGCTTGGGCTAGTAGAACAACCCACATGAGCTCCTAATTGGCCAAGTTCAGCGTCAATTCCGTAAACAGTCCATTCTGAAGTAGCGTCGTCAGTTCCGAAAGAAGCTAAGTTAGTTGCGTTTGGCGAACAAACAGTTAGTTTTCTGATTAAAGTGTGATCAAGAGTTCCGGCTGCTGTCGAACCAACTGGCCAAGAAGTTCCCGGATCTACTCCAACCTGACCGATAACGTCAAGTATATTTCCAAGTTTTTTCAGAACAATGGCATCATCACCATTAAAGTTACATGTTGAAGATGTGGCATCAGCTGCAGCAATAATAGTTGCATTAGCAGCAGACCCGTTTCTTAAAACATAAACATCACCAGCAGCTATAATAGTTCCAGCTGTAAATGTTTGAGTGTTCGTTGCAGTTGTAGCACCATTGGCATACAATTCAACAGTGTAATCTGCCAAATCAACAGGAGCGCTAGTTCCATTGTAAATTTCAAGGAATTTGTTGTTACTTGAACCTTCTCCATACTTGCTGAAATAAAGGTCAGAAGCTTGTCCGAAGGACAAAGAAGTCATAACAAGAAATAATAAAGAGTAGATTTTTTTCATTTTTTTAAATTTAATTAGCCTACAAATATAATGACAATATTTGTTAGCCAAAAAAAAAGAATGTAAAAAAATGATTAAATAAAGCTTAAAAAACTAAATTTTAACTATCTGACAATTAGTTTTCTAGTTGTAGTAGTTTCGCCTTCGGTAATTTTGATGATATAGACACCCGGAGGTATAGAAGTAATGTTTAATTCCTTAGAAGAGATAGTGGTTTGCAATACTTTTTTCCCTAAGACATCAAAGATAAGTATCTCTTTATCAAGAGACGTTTTAGAGGTAATGTAAATCTTGCCGTTACTAACAGGATTTGGATAAAAACCAAGCGTTTCCCCTTGTTGTTTTCCGTCTTGTGCCATGGACACAAGTGAGAACAAAAAGAAAGATAAAGTTGTTAAAAAGTAGTTTCTAGCCATGACTCTAATTTGGTTATTACAAATATATAAAATTATTTCAAATATTATACCAAAAAAATCCCTCAATTGTTATTGAGGGATTAATTAGATTTTTTTTAGTAATTAAGGAATCAAAGTTGTTCCGTTAACTGTTGCCCAAATACCTGCTGTTATGCTGGCTCCTGTAGCACTCTCGCTAGTTGTGTATTGTCCTGATGGAAAAGCAACGCTTAAAGTTCCGGCACCTGCAAACTGTGAAGTTCCGTCATTGATTTTTACCGAAGTCAACTTTATTTTGTTCCCGTTTACTTGGTCTGTATTGGTAGCAGCGTCTTGAATTCTAACGGCTGTTGAATTGGCAGTAGTATATCCTGAAATTACAACATTAGTGAAATCGCCATTTCCTTGTTTTTTGAATTGGATAGCATCATACTCTGCAGCCGATGATCCACCTTCAGTTACTGTTCCGGCAGCTCTTATCAAAGTGATATTTGAAATTACCGGCCAAAAAGCGTTGTTGTTATTTGAAGCTTCAATTTCCATTCCGAAGTTTCCGGTGCCTACTTGGTAAGCGTACCAGTTAGAATTGTTTTGTCCTTTCCAACCATCTTGCCAGTCGAATGAATCATCGTAGTTTCCGTAAGAAACTAAATTGGTAGCGCTAACAGTTCCGCCATAAAATTCAAATCCGTCATCAGCACCTTTGTAGGATACTAAGTGGTCTAAAGTAGTTCCGGTTCCAACAGAATAAAATGAAAATCCATTCATTTCGCTGGTTCCGTCAGTAATTTTCTTTCCGGCATATTCTACTCTAACATAACGCAAAGTACCGCCATTGTGTGCTGCATTGGTTCCGCCGTAAGTAAGGTTCAATCCGTCTTCAGAAGTTTTGGTAGTTACACCACCGGCACCGTTGATTGGCGCATCACCATAAATGATAATCCCACCCCAAGAACCCGGCGTTGCTGAAGGCTCAGTTAATACAATTGGTTGAGCAGCTGTTCCGTTCATGATTAATTTCCCGCCATTTTTTACTACAATTGCATCTACACCATTGGCAGCATTAGCAGTGATAGTAGAACCTGCATCAAAAGTTACGGTTACTCCGTTTTCAATGGTTACAATTCCATTCAAGGTATAATTACCAAAAGCATAGGTTTGATTCGTTGTGATGGATCCGGTTAATTCTCCTTCTACCGGTTGAACAGTTCCTTCATCATCATCTGTCGAACAACCAACAAATAATGCAGATAAAATAGTAAGACTTAAAAGTAATTTTTTCATTGTAAATTGTGTTTTAAATTGTTTTGACAAAACTAACTCAGGGTTGTTTTTTAAATGTTTGGTTATCATTATATAAAAGTTATCGGTAAATTATTTAATTGTAAATCGAATGTTTCCTTAGTATGAACAAAAAAGAACTCCGGAGAGTTCTTTTTGTTTTTAGAAGGTATAAGATAAACTGGTTGAAAATCCGACACCTTTTTTATAGCTTTCCAAAAGAAGGGAAGATTCGTTGATGCTGATCTCGCTATTGTCACCCAATACTCTTTTGTAAGTCGGATTCAAAATATTGTCTATAGAAAATTTAATATCCCACTTTTTATTGATATTACTTCCCCAAACAAAATCCAATTTGTGGAATGGTTTTTCGTAGATGTGATCATTTCCGGCAACCCCAACAGCGTAAATTCTTTCACCATATACATTATATACTAGAGAGGTTGTGTTTTTCCATTTGGAATTCAACTCAAATTCATATTTTAAATCGGAATTCACTAACCAACCTGACGCACCTTGCAGTTTTCTTTTCTCAAAAGTGTCAAAATAACCATCGCGATTTTTATTAACGGTGGCTTCCGTTATCATTAATGATGTATTGGTTCCGAATGAAAATCCTTCAAGACTTTTATGTAAACGGCTTAACTGAACAATAAATTCAAACTCGGCACCAAAAAGGGTAGCGCTTTTGTTATTGAAATAAGTAATGGTTTGTCCACTTCCTGTAGCACTGGCCTGAACTGTTCTTTCAATCGGATTGTCGATGTATTTAGTAAACAAAGTCGCGGCGAACAATTCGTTTTTGGTGGGAAACATTTCAAATTTCAAGTCGATATTATAATTTTCACTGTTCTCAATATCCGAATTCCCTCTTTCCGTTGTGCCGTCAGCGTTGATTAAGTTGATGTCTAAACTTTCAAAAAGAACCGGTTTGGTATAGGTTTTTGAAGCGGCTAAACGAAGGTTGCTCTTATCATTCACAGCATACTTAACATTGACTGAAGGTAAGATATACAAGTTTTCATTGTTTTTCTTTCGGTACGGATTGTTGATTGGGTCAACAATCGATTTGTATTTGTATTCACGAATGGTGTTTTCGGCTCTAAGTCCAACATTCAACTCTAATTTTTCAGTGAAGTTGAATAGCAATTTGGTGTACAAAGCATCGGCTCTTTGGGCTACTTTGGTTTTCCATTCCGCAGAAGATTGTTCTGTGAATGATAGGAAGTTACTCGCGATATCATCCTGAATGGCTTGGTCGATTTCATTTACCACTACGTTGTATGGTGCTGCTCCCGAATTAGGTACTCCAAAAGTAAATCGGAATTTTGAAACCATATATTCAGCAAAACCATTATATCCGAAAGAGAATTTGTGTTTCTTGTCTTCGTTTTTACCAAACTTATAGTTGTATTCCAAATTCCCCGAAAGATGGAAGTTATTGTCAATGTTAAAAAACTGACGCAATAAGTTGTTGCTGCCATATTGGGTATTGATTTCGGTATCACTAATTCTGGTTCCGGTGATAAATTTTCTGTCCGGTTGGCTGTATTGGGTTCGGGTATACGATAAACCTCCTTTTACCGAATGCTTGTCGTCACTCGTAATCTTGTAGTTTCCAAAAAATTGATGGGATAAATAATCCGATTGCTCATATTGGTTCAATCGAATAAACTCGTTTGGATTATCAACGGCAGTTCGGGTGTAACCTACTTGATCTTGAATCAAATTCTCTGTTGACTTTAGGTATAATGTATTGTACAACAATTTCATACGGTCTGTTTTGTACTGTAAACCAACCAACACTGATGATTGTGTTTGAAACTTGTATTCTTCTTTAACCAAATTATTGTCGTAAATTCCTTGTCCTTGCGAAAACGTTCTGTCAACACCTTTTCTGATTTGATAAGTGTTGTCAAAATTGGTAGCGAATACATAATTCAACTTATTTTTTTCTTTTCCTAAATAGAATTTCCCCGAATGACTAACTCCAAAGCTAGTATTTAAAGGTGAAGTGGTTTTGTTTACATCCCAACTTGATTTATAGTCGTTTTCAATTCTTCCGTTAGGAATAGCGCCGTAACCTGAAGGCAATTGTCGCTCTTGTCCGCCAAATCCAAAAAAGCTTTTGGTATTATCCGCATCGGTAGATAGTAAAAAATCGCTGCCGTTATTGTTTGTTGTATAACCAACACCATAACTTAACTTGGTTTGACTTTCTTGGGTTTGACTCGTGATTACATCAATCGTTGCGCCGGCAAAATCACCATAGATATCCGGATTGAACGTCTTGAACACATCCATATAACCCACAACATCGGTTGGGAATTGGTCTAATGGAATGATTTTTTTGAATGGACTATTTGACGGAACAGCTAAGCCATTCAATAGTAAACTGTTGTAACGGTCTTCCAATCCGCGGATAAACAATCCTTTTGATTCTACTTTAGAAATACCGGTTATTTTAGTTAATCCTTCTTCTACTGTAGACACGCCTTTTCTCGACATTTCTTGGGCACCAATGCTTTGTTTGATTTCTACCGATTTTTTCTGTTCCAGTAATAACGCAGTTTCTTTTTCACGACTCACCGTGTTTTGGATAACCACATCTTGCAATTGGTAACTTCCTGAACCTAATGCTTTGTTAATGGTAAGGGTTTCTCCGGCTTTTACTTCAATTTTTTCTTCTATAGTTTCGTATCCTAAAAAGCTGAATTGTATAGTGTAAATCCCGGCTTCAACTGCTATAGTATATTTACCGGTTTCGTCTGTGGTTACCCCGGTAGTGGTTCCTTTAATCACTACATTAGCAAAAGGTAAAGGTTCGTTGTTTAAATCTTTATCGGTTAATGTACCCGTGATGGTTCCTTTGCCTTGCGCAAATCCTATAACACTGATTAATAAAAAAGTAACAATAAATTTAAGTTTCATTTTTGTCTTGTTTAATTTTGGTGCAAAGAAACCACCGCATTGTAAAGGTCGTGTTAGTTCATTATTACCTTTTTGTTCCTTTACTATTACCAAATTGTTAATAGATTAAATTACGGTTAACTCAAACTCTGGCGTATGTAATCATTTTGTATTATCTTTACATTTACATCGACAAAAAACAATTGTGTCCGTATGAAAAAAAAAGACATTAAGATTTTATTAGTAGATGATGAGCAGGATATCCTGGAAATTGTAGGCTACAATCTTTCCCAAGAAGGATATCAAATCGTAACCGCTACCAATGGAAAAGAAGCCATTACGAAAGCTAAAAAAGAATTGCCGCAACTCATCATTATGGATGTGATGATGCCCGAAATGGACGGTATGGAAGCTTGTGAAAATATTAGAAAATTACCCGAATTGAGTAATGTAATCATCACCTTTTTAACTGCCCGAAGCGAAGATTATTCTCAAGTGGCCGGTTTTGATGCCGGTGCCGATGATTATATCACCAAACCTATCAAACCCAAATTATTGGTCAGCAAAGTAAAAGCTTTGTTGCGTCGTTTGAAAAACGAAGAACAAAATACGGAAACACTTAACGTTGGCGGCATAGAAATCAACCGCGAAGAATACAAAATCATCAAAGAAGGCAAAGAAATTGTTCTGCCAAGAAAAGAATTTGAATTGTTCTATTTATTGGCGTCTAAACCCGGAAAAGTATTCAAGCGCGAAGAAATTCTGGATAAAGTTTGGGGCAATGAAGTCATCGTAGGCGGAAGAACCATCGATGTTCACATTAGAAAACTTCGCGAAAAAATAGGCGAAGATTTGTTCAAAACCATCAAAGGAGTTGGCTATAAATTAGAAGTATAAATGGCTGTAAATTTCAAGAAAACCTATGCGTTTGCCTTAATTTCAACGCTTTATATCACTGCTTTTTCAACCGGTTTTCTTGCGATTTTATTGTGGTTTTTTCACGAGTTTTCTTGGCTGATTATTATAGTATTTGCTGTTTCGATAGCAACTTTCTCTTTTTTTGTTATCCAATACCGTGTAGAGCATTTTATATACCGAAGGGTAAAAAAAATATACGACGATGTTTCCCTTCTAGAGTCCACTTCTTTTAGAAGCCAACCCATTACAACCGATATGGCTACTTTAACCAAACAGGTAAAAAAGTTTGCCACCGATAAGAAAATGGAAATCGAAACACTCAAAGTCCGGGAAGAATACCGAAGAGAGTTCTTGGGCAATGTTTCGCACGAATTGAAAACCCCTTTGTTTACCGTTCAAGGTTATCTTTCTACTTTGTTAGATGGCGCTATGAATGATAAAAACGTTCGCAAAAAATACTTGGAACGTGCCGAAAAAGGTGTAGAAAGATTAATCTACATTGTAGAAGATTTAGACATGATTTCCAAACTCGAAATGGGAGATTTGAATCTCGAGTTGTCTAAGTTTAACATTGTCGAATTAATTCAAAATGTCTTCGATTTATTGGAAATGAAAGCCGATAAAAAGAACATCATCTTAATGTTTGACCGAAAGTACAGCAAACCGATTAAGGTTTTCGCCGACCGAGAAAAAATCCAACAAGTAGTGACCAATTTGGTCATGAATTCTATCAAATACGGTAAAGAAAACGGCACAACTGAAGTGACGATTGAAGATTTAGTCAATGACAAAATTATAGTCCGTTTCAGAGACAATGGCGAAGGTATCGAAAAGCAGTTCATTCCGCGATTGTTTGAACGTTTTTTCAGGGTTGATAAAAGCGGCGCCAGAAGCGAAGGCGGTTCGGGATTAGGCTTGTCAATCGTCAAACACATCATTGAAGCGCATGGCGAAAAAATCTATGTAGAAAGCGAATTTGGCAAAGGTTCCGAATTCTCATTCACCCTCGAAAAGTATAAATAATTGCTTCCAGTTGACGGCTTCCTTCAGGTAAGGTAATCCTTTATATAACGGAATTTCCAATAAATTTTCTATTCTGAATTCGTCTTGTTTGGCATAAGGCGCAATCCCGTTTCTTTTGAATCTTTTGGCCAAATATTCCTGCTCAAATTGTCCCGGAGTTGGGATAAAGAATGCTTTCTTTTCTAATTTAGCCAAATCCATTACTGTTGTGTAACCAGAACGACAGAGTACCATTTCACTTTCGTTAAAAGCCGTTTCAATTTCGTTTGAGGTCATAAAATTGTAATAAGTGATGTTTTTGAAGGTTTCCGTTTTTTGTTCCGATTCGACTTTACCTTTGATAAAAATCACGTCTCCGTTGAAGTTTTGAAGTTCATCCACTAGTTTTTCTTCCAACATCGTTCGCTGAGGTTCCGGACCGGAAAGAATGACCATTAATTCATATTTGGTTTCCAAATCTTTTTTCTCCAAACGACTTAACGGACCCAAATATTTCAATGACAAATCACTGTTTTTCAAATGCCCTAATTTCCCGGTTAAGTTTGGTTGTTCCTTCATATCAGGAATCCAACATTCTGTAAATTTGCCTATAAAATACTGATGCAATTTGCTCGAAATCCAAGTGGTTTTGCCCGACAAAACATTCAGTTGGTGCGTGATAAAAATGCTGGGCACTTTTTTGCTGTAAACACCTAAACGATTGTCGGAGATAATGCCTTTCAACTCGTATTTTTTGACCAATGTCTTGACCAATTTTTTTTCTTCAAAAATAGCCTGAATCATTTTCGGACTGTTTTTAATCAGTTTCCATTTGAAATCGGCACCGTCTTTGGCGTATTCAATTTCGTAAGACGGTAATTCCAATGATTCTAAATGCGGAAATTCTTTTTGCAAAATTTGAAGTGCAATGCCATCCGAAGCTATGAGTGGGGTAAAACCAAACGACTCTAATTCCCTAATAATCGGAATACAGCGAGTGGCGTGTCCTAAACCCCAATTTAAAGGGGCAACAAGTATGTTTTTTGACATTGTTTTTATTTGTTCAAAGCGCTGATGAATTGCTCAGCCAATTTGTCTTCATATTCAAAATGTGGTTCGTCTTCCAAAAACGAATCATTCAGATTGTGCTTGTACAATTTCCACTTTTTATTGTTGTATTCCAAAGCGGTTAAATTTTCAACCCAATCCCCCGAATTTAAATAGGTTGTCGTTCCTTTTTCGGTTTCCACTACACTAATTTTCGGCTCGTGAATGTGTCCGCAAATTACGTAATCGTAATGGTTTTCTATGGCCAATTCGGTACAAACATTTTCAAAATTAGTGATAAATTTTATGGCCGATTTTACGTTGTCCTTGATCTTTTTAGATAAGGAGTAAGGTTCTTTGTTCATTTTGGCCAAAACCCAATTCAAAAAGCGATTGATTACAATCAGCAAATCATAACCCCAACCGCCTAATTTAGCTAACCATTTAGCATGATTTATCGAAGCATCAAATACATCACCGTGAAAAATCCAGGCCTTTTTGCCATCTAAATCTAAGACCAATTTGTTGAGTAAACTCAAATTGCCCAAATGCAAATCGGTGAACTTTCTCAGGAATTCATCATGGTTTCCGGTTAAGTAATACACTTTTGTACCTTTGGAACTCAGGGAAATAATTTTCTTAATCACTTTCAAATGCGAAGCCGGAAAGTAAGATTTTCTGAATTGCCAAATGTCGATGATGTCTCCGTTCAGAATTAAAGTTTTCGGTTTAACGGAAGACAAATAATTCAATAATTCTCTGGCGTGACAACCATATGTTCCCAAATGAACATCGGATATAACCACAACTTCTACTTTTCTTTTTTTCAAAATAAATCAGTTTATCAAAGAAAGTATTTTCCCGAAACAATTAGGTTACTTAAACATTATCAAAACTTTATTTGTACTGACTTTTATTTCCTTAATTTTACCGAAAATTTAAGTTTGTGGGCAGTAAGAATAAATTAAAACGATTTAAGGAAAACGAAACTTTTCAAAATGTTTTCCAACCAACACGAGAAGAAGTAGTAGGCGGTGAATTTCCGTTGAAAGGCAAATGGAATAGCGATTTTTTCAAAAACAATAATCCCATCATCATCGAATTAGGTTGTGGTAAAGGCGAATATTCCGTAGGCTTAGCCGAAAGATATCCGGATAAAAACTTTATTGGAATTGATATTAAAGGGGCAAGATTTTGGCGTGGTGCAAAAACCGCGGTAGAGGAAGGCATGCACAATGTGGCTTTTGTTCGTACCCAAATCGAATTAATCGAAGGTGTTTTTGACGCACAAGAAGTATCCGAAATTTGGATTACTTTCCCCGATCCGCAAATCAAATACAAAAGAACCAAACACCGAATGACCAATAGCGAGTTTTTGAAATTGTACAAAAAAATTTTAAAACCGGATGGTGTGGTGAACTTGAAAACCGACAGCGAATTTATGCACGGTTATACTTTAGGCTTATTACATGGCGAAGGACACGAAGTTTTGTATGCCAACCATCATGTTTACAAAAATGAAGGAGCGCCCGAGGAAGTAATTGGCATCCAAACGTTTTATGAAAAACAATATTTGGAAATCAACAAAGCAATTACGTATATTCGTTTCAAAATCAAATAGATGTCTTACATTTTGCCTCTTGTCTTAGGGTTCAGCATTGCGTTTTTGGCGGTTATTCTTCCGGGTTTAATCAATATGACGGCTGCTAAAATCAGTTTGCAAGAGAGTAAAAATGAAGCGATAAGCTTTGCTGCCGGCGCGGCTACGATTGTTTTTTTTCAAACTTTCATCGCCGTAATGTTTGCCCGATTCATCAGTAATCATGACGAAATTGTGGCGACTTTACAAGAAATAGGCATTTTTATTTTTACCGGATTAAGCGTCTATTTTTTCTGGATTGCCAAAAAACCCAAAAAACTGAAAGCCGACCGAATCGTCAAAGGAAAATCGAACCGTTTCTTTTTTGGCATGTTGTTGTCAATGCTCAATTTGTTACCCATTCCGTTCTATGTGTTTGCGAGTATGGGTTTGGCTGCCGCCGGTTATTTCAGCTTTGATAAAATTCCGGTTTATTCTTTTGTAATAGGAGTGGTTTTAGGTTCTTTCAGTGTTTTTTACCTTTATATTGTTGCCTTCAAAAAAATTGAAAAAAAGACCGAATTCCTAATGCAAAACATCAATATTGTCATAGGTTCGGTGACGACATTTATGGCAGTGGTTACTTTGATTAAATTACTTTACGGCTAAAATGGAAGATAATTTTTTTGAAAGAGTTTACGCCATTGCCCGACAAATTCCCGAAGGAAAAGTGACTTCGTATGGCGCTATTGCCAAAGCATTAGGCACAGCTCGTTCAGCCCGAATGGTAGGTTGGGCCATGAATGCCAGTCATGGCAGAGAGGATATTCCTGCACATAGAGTGGTGAATAGAATAGGTGTGCTTTCCGGGAAACACCATTTTGACGGAACCAATTTAATGCAACAACTCCTTGAAAACGAAGGCATTGAAGTCATCGATAATCAGATTGTAGATTTCGAAAAGCACTTTTGGCAACCGGAAATTAGTGAGCAGTAGGTAGTGTTGGTAATCAGTTGGCAAGCTGTTTTTTGTCGATAGATTGTAATTATCCAACCATCAAAAACTTTTCCCTTTTCCCTTTTCCCTTTTAACTATTTTCAAACTATCTTTGCAATCTAAATTCAGTTTAAATAAAAGAAACTGAAAAGCTTAATTATCATTCGAAATGAAACTAGATAGAAAAGAAATCTTAGCAGCTTTAGAAACCATTACTATCGCAGGCGAAGGAAAAAATATGGTCGAAAGCGGTGCCGTAAAAAACGTACTGACCTTCGGCAATGAAGTCGTAGTCGATTTAGTAATCACCACACCGGCGATGCATATAAAAAAACGTGCGGAAGACGATATCAAAAAATTAATCCACGAAAAATTCTCTGCGGATGCTGAGGTTAAAGTCAACATCAAAGTAGAAACACCAACCCAAAATCCGAACGAAATCAAAGGCAAAGCCATTCCGGGTATCAGCAATATTATTGCGGTTGCTTCAGGAAAAGGCGGCGTTGGAAAATCTACCGTGACCGCAAACTTAGCCGTGACTTTAGCTAAAATGGGTTTCAAAGTCGGAATCCTGGACGCGGACATTTACGGACCTTCTATGCCAATTATGTTCGACGTGGAAAACGAAAAACCAATCTCTGTTGAAGTTAACGGAAAATCCAAAATGAAACCGGTTGAAAGCTACGAAATCAAATTGCTCTCTATCGGATTCTTTACTGCTCCGAGTCAGGCTGTAATTTGGCGTGGTCCAATGGCTTCCAAAGCTTTGAACCAAATGATATTCGATGCCGCTTGGGGCGAATTAGATTTCATGCTAATTGATTTGCCACCGGGAACAGGTGATATTCACTTATCGATTATGCAATCGTTGCCAATTACCGGCGCTGTTGTAGTAAGTACACCACAAGCAGTAGCTTTGGCGGATGCCAAAAAAGGAGTATCGATGTTTTTATCAGACAGTATCAATGTTCCGGTTTTAGGAATCATAGAAAATATGGCTTATTTCACTCCTGAAGAATTGCCAAATAACAAATATTACATCTTCGGAAAAGAAGGTGCCAAAAACCTGGCGGAAGATTTACAAGTGCCGTTTTTAGGTGAAGTGCCATTGGTACAAAGCATTCGCGAAGCTGGCGATTACGGTCGTCCGGCAGCGTTGCAAACGGCTTCGGTAATCGAAAGGGTTTTCGAAGAAATCACCAGAAATGTTGTGCAGGAAACGGTAAACAGAAACAATGATTTACCACCAACCGAAGCAATCAAAATAACTACCATGGCAGGTTGTTCTGCTGTAAAAAAATAGACCGGTTAGACTTCTTAGATTATTAGACTACTCAGAAAATGAAGTATCTAAAAATCTAAAAGGTCTAACAATCTAACCATCTAAAATGTCAAAATTATGACTAACGAAGAATTGATTTTAAACATCGAAAAAGCACTCAACGAAATCAGACCATTTCTGAATTCCGATGGCGGCGATATCAGTTTGGTTTCTATAGAGGATGAAAAGCACGTAAAAGTGCGTCTTCAAGGAGCTTGTACTTCTTGCAGTTTAAGCATCAGCACAATGAAAGCCGGTGTGGAAACAACAATTAAAAAATACGCGCCACAGATAGAAACTGTTGAGAACGTAGCATAGTTGGGCGTTACCCGTTGAAAAAACGGGTCGGGCTGTCCGCAGTACACGGTACTTGCTCCCATCCCTAACGCATACTTTGCTAAGCATGACAAAAATCATAAAATAAAAGTTCCGGTTTAAAGACCTTAGCGCCTCAGAACCTCAGAACCTCAGAACCTCAAAAAATGATTGAAACAGATATATTGATTATCGGTGCCGGACCAACCGGATTGTTCGCCGTATTCGAAGCCGGATTATTAAAATTAAAATGCCACATTATAGATGCTTTGCCGCAACCCGGTGGACAACTAGCAGAATTGTATCCCAAAAAACCTATCTACGATATTCCCGGTTATCCCGAAGTGTTGGCTGGTGATTTGGTGACCAATTTGATGGAGCAAATCAAACAATTCCAACCCGGATTTACCTTAGGAGAAACCGCCGAAACCATTGAAAAACTGGAAGACGGTAGTTTTATTGTAACTACGAATGAAGGCACAAAACACTTGGCCAAAGCCATAGCAATTGCCGGTGGTTTAGGAACATTCGAGCCAAGAAAACCTATCTTAAAAGACATAGAGTTTTACGAAAAAGAAGATAGAGGCGTAGATTACTTCGTCAAAGATCCCGAAAAATACCGAGGCAAAAACATAGTGATTTCCGGTGGTGGTGATTCTGCTTTGGATTGGAGTATTTTCCTTTCTGATGTGGCCGCTTCAGTAACTTTGGTACACCGCAGAAATGAATTCCGTGGCGCTTTAGATTCTGTTGAAAAAGTACAGGAATTGAAATCGGCAGGAAAAATTAAGTTAATCACTCCGGGAGAAGTTATAGGCTTTAAAGGTTCGGAACGAATAGAATCCGTGGACATTGAAGTCAACGGTGCTCGTATGAATGTGGTAACCGATTATTTTATTCCGCTATTTGGCTTGACACCAAAATTGGGACCTATCGCCAATTGGGGATTGGAAATTGAAAAGAATGCGATTAAAGTTAACAACGCTTTAGATTATCAAACCAACATTGAAGGCATTTACGCCATCGGTGATGTGAATATTTATCCGGGCAAATTAAAATTGATTCTTTGTGGTTTCCACGAAGCGACATTGATGTGCCAAAGTGTTTACCAACGATTGAATCCGGGCAAGAAATATGTCTTAAAATACACTACAGTTTCCGGCGTTGACGGATTTGACGGTACTCGTAAAGAAGCAGAAAAAGCGGTAGTAAAATCGATAGAATAAGATGGCAAACGACGTAACCATAACCATAACCGACAGAGAAGGCATCAGTCACGAAGTGCAAGCACCAACCGACATGAACATGAACATCATGGAACTCGTTCGCGCCTATGAATTAGCACCCGAAGGCACTATCGGAATTTGTGGCGGCATGGCGATGTGTGCTTCTTGCCAGTGTTATGTATTAAATGATTTCCCTTTGCCTGAGAAAAGTGACGATGAGCAAGCCATGCTTTGGGAAGCTTTCAATGTGAAAGAAAACAGCCGCTTGGGTTGTCAAATCCACATCACTGAAGACCTTGACGGATTAGAAATAGAATTGGCTCCGGAAGCTTAATTAAAGTCCTAATTTAATTTTCGCCTCAGGCAAAATCCTTTCTACAAATTTAGAATAGGCAATAGTTGAGGGATGTAAACCATCATTGGCTACTAATTCGGGTTGTGCCAATCCCAATCGCGTGATATCAGTAATATTTACAAAAGTAATGTTGTTAGTTTCGCAATAATTTTTTGCAAAAGCATTGTATTGATAAACCCCTTCCGAAATGGCTATTGAACCTTGTCCAAAAGGCGTATAAGCATAATCAGGAATCGAAACTACTATCAGTTTGTTTATATCTCCTCCGGCTTTGGTAATGGCAATGTTAACCAATTCAGGAAACTCTTGTTCGTATAAGCTAAAAGGTCTGTTTTGGTACTGATTGTTGACACCAATTAAAAGTGTAACCAAATCATAAGTATTCTGAAGATTTTCATTGGCAATGGCCGTTTTCAAATTTGTAGTTGTCCAACCTGTTTGGGCGATGAGTTTGATGTTAAAGGTATCTTCCGGGTTTAAGAATTGCTCAAGGCTGTCTTTTAACTGTTCGGGAAACCGACAAGTTTCGCAAACGCTCTGACCAAAAGTATAACTATCGCCTAAAGCCAAGTATTTATACTGTACCGGAACAACTTCAGTAGTGGTATTGTCTTCATCAGAACTGCAGCCCATCAATGATAAACAAAGTAAAAA
Source organism: Flavobacterium sp. IMCC34852 (assembly GCF_030643905.1). NCBI lineage: Bacteria > Pseudomonadati > Bacteroidota > Flavobacteriia > Flavobacteriales > Flavobacteriaceae > Flavobacterium > Flavobacterium rivulicola. The sequence goes on from NZ_CP121446.1 coordinate 902,518, forward strand.
CGAAAAGAATATTTTAGCCGAGTATTTCATAAGGATGATTTCAATACAATTACGGTAAAGCCACTGCGATGGTTTAAACCAATGCCAAGCTTGACGCTATTTTTTCTTCGATAGCATTCCAAAGTCCGATTCTTTTCTCCAAAGCCATAATTGAAACTTCTTCCACTTCTTTCCACTTTTGAGCGTTGTCTTGACAAAGTTCAGTAATCATTTGCATCGCCATTGGTCCGTGCTCATCGGCGTCTAATTCGATGTGTCTTTCGAAGTAGTAAATCAATTTAGACAAATCAACATCCGGGAAGTTTTGTTGGAAGTTTTTCAAGATTTCGGTAAACATATTCGGAATCAAATCTTCTCGGCCAAATGTAAACGCCGCCGCAATTTTATGTACTTTACCTTCTTCGATTACGCGGAAAGTAAAGTCGAGAAACGCTTTCACCTCAGGATGTAAATCACTTTGTTTGATAGCGATGAAGACATTTTTTGTATCAATTACCTTTTGCAAAAAGGCCTCTAATTCTTGGGTACAAGCGCCGCAACTTTGCATGGCTTCGACATACATTTCGAAATGACTTAAGCGTTTGCCGTCAATGGTCAAATCGCTTTCTTCTGCCAAAACAATTTCGTTAATCAAATACCGAGTCTCCGGATTCTCCGAGGCAAACCATGGCGTTGTGGTACAGGTCAATTTGCTTTGCAAGGCTTTCAAAAGCGACATAAAGTCCCAAACCGCATATACATGACTTTCGAGGAATTTATGCAAGTCGTCTATGGTTTTTACTTTTTCATAAAGCGGATGTTGCAGTAAACTGTTTTTCTGCGGGTGTATTTTTTCGTTAATAATAGAAATAGTCATAGCTTTTTTTATAGAATTTACGTAACCGAAACGCATCGGGTTTCACATAACAAAAATAAAAATGCTTCTCCGAAAAGAGAAGCATTTTGTATCAATTTTATTGATTGTTTAATCTTTTATTTAAAGGCCGGAATACCGGTAATATCGGCACCGGTAATCAGTAAGTGAATGTCGTGTGTGCCTTCATAAGTAATTACACTTTCTAAATTCATACTATGACGCATGATAGAATATTCACCGGTGATTCCCATACCACCCAAAATTTGACGGGCTTCACGAGCAATGTTAATTGCCATATCTACATTGTTTCTTTTTGCCATAGAGATTTGAGCGGTTGTCGCTTTGCCTTCGTTTCTCAAAACACCTAAACGCCAAGTCAACAATTGTGCTTTGGTGATTTCGGTAATCATTTCTGCCAATTTCTTTTGTTGCAATTGGGTTCCGGCAATAGGTTTGTCAAATTGTATTCTTTCTTTTGCATAACGCAAAGCCGTATCATAACAATCCATTGCAGCACCAATCGCCCCCCAGGCAATTCCGTAACGAGCAGAATCCAAACACATCATTGGTGCGCCAAGACCTGATTTTCCGGGCATTAAGTTTTCTTTCGGTACTTTTACGTTGTCAAAAATCAATTCACCGGTGGCCGAAGCACGAAGTGACCATTTGTTGTGCGTTTCAGGAGTAGTAAAGCCTTCCATACCTCGCTCTACGATTAAGCCGTGAATTCTGCCTTCTTCATTTTTGGCCCAAACTACGGCGATGTCAGCAAAAGGTGCATTTGAAATCCACATTTTAGCACCGTTTAACAAATAATGGTCGCCCATATCTTTGAAGTTGGTGGTCATGCCACTCGGATTTGAACCGTGATCAGGTTCGGTCAATCCGAAACAACCCATGAATTCTCCGGTGGCTAATTTGGGTAAATATTTTTGACGTTGTTCTTCGGTTCCGAATTTCCAAATCGGATACATCACTAAAGATGATTGTACCGATGAGGTAGAACGCACACCCGAGTCGCCTCTTTCAATTTCCTGCATGATCAAACCATACGAAATTTGGTCTAAACCGGCACCGCCGTATTCTTCCGGAATGTATGGTCCAAAACCACCAATTTCTCCCAAACCTTTAATGATTTGCTTAGGAAATTCGGCACGTTGTGCATAGTCTTCAATGATAGGAGAAACTTCACGCTTCACCCACGCACGAGCAGAATCACGCACTAATTTGTGTTCTTCCGTTAATAAATCATCTAAATTATAGTAATCGGGAGCTTGAAATAAATCTGGTTTCATTTTCTAAAAGTGATTAGTAATTAGTGATTAGTAATTAGCCAAAACCAGTTACGAAATCGTTTGCAAAGCTACATAATCTTACTTAAAATCTCAATCAACAATTGTTATAATTTTTTGAAGCTTTTTGCTTCGCCAGTTCACTCCTTGTCAGGAGCTCGGGTCCAGCTGTCCACTATATCTTTTTCTTTTTTAAATAAAAAAGAAAAAGGATGCCGCTTCCATCTGGGCTAGGGTAGTCGGCTTTAAATTAACGCTCGAGTTTCTTAAATTCTTTATTTTTTTCAAATAAAAAGTCGGCCATTTCCAATAGGTCTTGTCGTTCAGCCAAAGGTTTAGCTCTTGAATCCGCTTCGCAATAAGCAATGAATAAGGCAATTTCTTCGGGTTTAAGTTGGAGTTTTGTAAGGTAAAAAGCTTCGTCAAAATGCCCGGCTAGATAGTCTTTAAAAGTAATCGGCGGTAGTGGTTTTTCGGGTTTTTCTTTGTCTTTGTTTTTGAACCAATTCGCGATGCCTTTAAACATTCTCACAAAGTCGACCCCGTTTTCAATAGTGCCGTCATAAACATTAGTGACCTTAAGGGCATTGGCTTGTTTGGATAATTTGATGGCATCAATATCACCTTGAGTGATTTGCACTTTTAGGCTCGACTTTTTGACGATTTCAACATCTTCCAGTTCAACAGGTTTCTTGTTTAAACTGATAACCAGAGGATTTTGGTTTAAATCAGTTGGCGTGATCACCATTTTTAAATCGGCGTAGTCTTTAGTAAGAAAATAAAGTTCGTCACCGGCTGTAACCCAAAGACTAAAGTTTCCCTCGCCATCACTAGTGCTGCTTTTCTTCGAATTCATATTGACCACATCAACCAGACCAACAACTTTCCCCTCTGACAACACTTTGCCTTGAAGTAGCTTTCCGCTTTGCGAAAAACCCAAAATGGAAAAGAAAAGAAAGAACCCAAAAGTAATTTTCACCATAGACTTTGAATTGAAAACTGTCAATACTAAATTAGACAAAGCGGTCAGTGCATATTCCGAAGAATTTGTTAAAAATTATAGTACAAAAAGTTAAACTTAAAAAAGGTATCTTGGAACTCCTTTTAATTAATCTTATGAGAAAAGAAATAACGGTGTTGTTTTGTTTGGTGTGTACTTTATTTCAGGCGCAAACGGCAGTGCATTTAAAAGACAAAGAGACCAAAATGCCGGTAGCTTATGCCAATATCTGGAAAGCCGAATCACTTTATCGAACTGCCGACTCTACGGGTGTTTTTAGTGTTGATGACAATGATAAGACTAACTTTTTTAAAATCACTTGTGTCGGTTATCACGATACAATTGCCGAGATTACCCCCGAAATATTGCTTCGCCCTAATAAAATTGACTTAGCTGAAGTAAAGTTGGTCCAACGCAAATTCGAGAAAACACTAAAACTGGGCAAAGCCAAAAGAGGCGACAATCATTATGGTGTTCAATGGGACACCAAAATGGCGATGACCGCCAAATATTTTCCCAATAACGGAATCAAAGGAAAGTATCTCAGTAAAGCCAAGTTTTTTGCCACAGCAACTTCTAAAAACCGATTAATCAGTGTGATGGTGTATTCGGTTGGCGATGATGGGAAGCCAAACGAGATACTGAATAAGGAGACTCTTATTTACAAACTTAAAAAAGGAACGCATACAGTTGAGGCCGATTTGAACGCCTTAAATATTGAATATCCGGCCAACGGAATTTTTATCATTATTCAGCATCCGTTGTTGGAACAGAATAAAAACTACAGTAAAGATAATAGTCACCCTAACGGCTTTTTTTATGAGCCGTTAATTTCGATTGATGTCACAAATGAATTTACGGACAGTTGGTATTTTCAAGAAGAATGGAAAAGAAGCAAGAGTTATTCTTTAAATGTTGAACTGCTGGTTTCGGACTGATTTACAGTTTCAAATAAAAATCTTTAGTCAAGGTAATATAGCCTTCCGTGTATTGATGACGAGCTGTTTCAATGATGAGTTCATCGATAGGGAAATTGGTTTTTTCGGCAAAGGAAAATGCGAGTAAGCTTCTTTTGGTTTCGGAAGTCGGTGTACCTTTAACTCGGGTAATTTTTAACGGAAACAAGTTGCATTCTTGGGCTAAGGAGATGAATCTGGCTTCTTCTTTATAAGGAATAATCACAGCGAGTATACCATGTTCAGAAAGTAAAACCGAAGCGGCTTCCATCAAATCTTCAAATGGCAAAGCGTCTTGAAATCGCGCCAAATCTCTTTGTTCACTTTCGGTTTTGTAATCTTCGCTATAGAATGGCGGATTGGAAACAATTAAATCATATTCTTCGTCTTCCAAGTCTTCCATAAAATCGTCGAGTGAAGCGTGAAAACAGAACAAGCGGTCATTCCATGGCGAATTTTCAAAGTTTTCTACGCATTGTTCAAAGGCATTTTCGTCAACTTCGATGGCATCGATTTGCTCGGCATGACTTCTTTGAGCCAGCATCAAAGCCAAAATTCCGGTTCCGGCGCCAATATCCAATACCGAAAACGGACGATGGTCAATCGGAGCCCAAGCGCCAAGCAAAACGCCGTCGGTGCCGACTTTCATAGCGCAACGGTCTTGGTTAACGGTAAATTTTTTGAATTGAAACATAGAGGTGTTTGGGGTTTTACAAATAACCAAATGAACGAATAACCGAATTAACTTTTACAAGTACATTTCGATTAAGCCTTCCGGTAAATCCATCACGACCTTTTTGTTTTCTCTATCGATTTTTACCAGAAATTGGTCAATCATTGGGACAAGAATTTCTACAGCGCCGTTAACCACTTCAAAAAGTGGTTGGGCAGATGAGTCATTAATGGAAACTATTTTTCCAAAAACGCCCAAACGCTTATCTTCAATCTCAAAACCAATGACTTCGTGGAAATAGAATTGGTTGCCTTCCAGTTTGGGCAACATGTTTAGGGGAAGATAAATTTCACAGCCAATCATTTTGTCGGCTTCTTCCTCAGTATCGACATCTTCAAACTTTACGCGAAGGAAATCGTTTTTGTGCAGGTTACTGTTTTCAATAAAAAATGGAATCAGATCTTTGTTGAATTCAACAAATACTGATTCCATATCTTCATATAATTCGGGTTCGTCGGTATCTAAATAGATGAGAACTTCCCCTTTGAAACTAAATTTTTTGGCAATTTTACCTAAATAGAAACAATCTTCTTTACGCATGATTGCCTAAAATGTTAAGCTTCTGTTTCTTCGCTTGTTTCTTCAGCAGCAGGAGCTTCTTCAACAGCAGGAGCTTCTTCAGCTACCACTTCTGGAGCTTCTTCCGCAGCAGGAGTTTCCTCAACCGCTACTTCAGCAACAACTTCAGCAGTCTCTTCTGCTACAGTTTCTTCAACGGCAACTTCTTCCGCTACTTCCTCTTCTACTTTTGCAGCTTCTAAAGCGGCAGCAGCACGTTTGTCATTAGCTTCTTTTTCTGCTTTTAAAGCTTTGGCTTTGGCAGCTTCTTGTGCTTTTGATAAACCTTCTTTTTTAGCGGTTACTTTACCGGCTTTGTCTTCTAACCATTTAGCCAACTTAGCATCAGCTTGTTCTTGCGTTAAAGCACCTTTGCGAACGCCGCCATCAAGGTGGTGTTTCATCAAAGCACCTTTGTAAGAAAGGATAGCTCTGGCAGTATCGGTTGGTTGAGCACCATTGTGTAACCATTGAACCGCTTGGTCAAGGTTTAAATCAATAGTTGCAGGGTTAGTGTTTGGATTGTAAACGCCTAATTTTTCTAAGAATTTACCATCTCTTTTTGAACGAGCATCAGCAGCTACGATCCAATAAAAAGGTTTCCCTTTTTTTCCGTGTCTTTGTAATCTAATTTTTACTGACATAATCTTTTTGATTAATTTGAGGTACTCGACCTCGGTTATTTAAGGGCGCAAAGATAGTTATTTTTTGGAAACAAACTAATTGAAAGTTATATTTTTAGACTTAAGTTCTTGTCTTATCTAACTTTAACGTTATTTTTTTAAAATTTAATTAGCATTTTTATATTAAAAAGTTATTTTTGTGGAGAAATACATTGAAAAAATGAAAAGAATTTTGTCCCTTATTTTAGTTGCGGCAGCAATGACTTCTTGTCAAGAAGACTTGAAATCCAACGACCCGGGTTTTCAGGGGTTGAAGGATGATGTTTATTGGAGAGCCAATGACGCAAGAGCCTACTTGTCATCGGCAGGCCGACTTACAATAGAAGCTTTAACCGAGTATGAGCAAGTTACTTTGAGTACTACCAATGCCAACTTAGGTACTTATATTTTAGGTACAACCAATACCAATAATGCTGCGAGTTATACTTCAAGTTTGGATGGCATAAATTTAGAATATGCTACAACGATGGTGCCGGGACCGGTTTCAACTTTTACAATAGTTTCAGGCGGAACAGGATATACCAGTGGTTCTTCTGTGCCAACAACCGGCGGAACGGGAAGCGGATTGTTAGTTAATGTTACGGCTAATAGTTCAGGAGTAGTGACAGGATTAACCCTTGCCTCAAGAGGTAACGCCTATATGGCCGGAGATTTAATCACGGTGTCAGGAGGTAATGTTAATTGTACTTTCAGAATTCAAAACGTACAGAATAGTAATGGTGAAATTCAAATTACCGAGTACGATAATGTGAATATGACCATTTCCGGAAAATTTAAGTTCAATGCGGCTAATGTTAATAACAGTCCTTTTGGAGGTCCTATTATGAATTTCCAATACGGAGAATTCTACAGAATTCCGATTTATCCGTCTTTATAATTGTCAATTTACTTTAAACAATACAAGCCATCTTCGGATGGCTTTTTTTATTAAAATGGTAATAAATCCAAATTTATAGCGGTTTACGGTTTATTTAGGTTACCTTTGTGGCTGAATTTTAAATATACAATATGAACATTTTTGTTGGAAGTCTTCCGTTTAGTATAGACGAAGCAGATTTAAGAGATTCTTTTGAGGTCTATGGAACGGTTAATTCCGTAAAAATTATTACTGATAAATTTACCGGAAGAAGTAAAGGATTCGGTTTTGTTGAAATGGAAAATGACGCTGAGGCTCAAAAAGCAATCGACGAATTAAACGGTGCAACTGTTGAAGGCCGTACCATTGTGGTAAATAAATCAGAACCAAAACCGGAAGGTGAAAGAAGAAGTTTTAACAACAACCGTTCAGGTGGTGGTTATAACGGTGGTGGAAACAGAGGAAGATACTAATTCTTTTCTATACAGATACTTTAAAAGCCAGCTCATTTGAGTTGGCTTTTTTTTGTTGATAACTAAAATTGATTTCCTAAGCCTGAAAACGTATTTTTGAAACTGTTCCGATGGTTATTCTTTTGTCCAAATACCAATCGGAATTTGGAATTTTAATTTTGGGATTTTACACCTATGTATTTAATTTTTGATACCGAAACAACCGGTTTGCCCCGAAATTGGGCAGCCCCCATTTCAGACACTAACAATTGGCCACGCTGTATCCAAATTGCCTGGCAGTTACATGATGCAATGGGAAATCTTATGGAACATCAGGATTATTTGGTAAAGCCCGAAGGTTTTAACATTCCGTATGATGCCGAAAGAATTCATGGTATTTCTACCGAATTGGCACAAGAGCAAGGCGTTTCTTTAGCAGAAGTTTTAGAAAAGTTCAATGCTGCTTTGGCCAAAGCCAAATTCATAGTCGGGCAAAATGTTGGCTTTGATGTCAATATTATGGGATGTGAATTTTACCGCTTAGGCGTAAACTCTCCAATGGCAGCCATGCCGGTTTTAGATACTTGTACAGAAGTTACCGCCGAACTTTTAAAGTTGCCCGGCGGACGTGGCGGAAAGTTTAAATTGCCAACGCTAACGGAATTACACGGATATTTGTTTGGTGTTCCGTTTGCCGAAGCACACAATGCGACAGCCGACGTTGAAGCCACAACACGTTGTTTTCTGGAGTTAATCAGAAGAGAAATTTTTACCAAAGAAGAGCTCGATGTTCCGGCCGGATATTTTAAAGAATTTGGCGAAAATAATCCGAAAGAAATTCAATTAATCGGATTACAGCACATCAATCTCAAACAAGCTTCGGAAGAAATCAGAAAACAATTTCAACCGCAAGAAGTAGCCACGCCAACCCATGATGAAAAACAAATTCATCACGATACTGCAGCTGTTCAGTTTGTTCATCTTCACAATCATACCCAATTCTCTGTACTGCAATCAACCATCAGTGTCAAAGATTTAGTGACTGCTGCGGTGCAAAACCAAATGCCGGCAGTGGCCATGACCGATCACGCCAACTTGATGGGTGCCTTTCATTTTGTTAGAGATATTTTATACCACAATAAATCGGTTCAAGCCAAAAACAAGCAAGCAGAAGAAAACGGCGAAGCACCAACAGAAACCATCGTAAAACCTATTGTAGGCTGCGAGTTTTATGTTTGTGATGATCTGAAAGACAAGTCGCGTAAAGACAACGGTTACCAAATTGTCTTTTTGGCCAAAACCAAAAAAGGCTACCACAATTTGGCAAAGTTATCCTCTATTGCTTACACCGAAGGGTTTTATTATGTGCCAAGAATTGACAAAAAAGTCATCCAACAATACAAAGAAGATATCATTGTGTTGTCTGGAAATCTCTACGGAGAAATTCCAAGTAAGGTGTTGAATATAGGCGAAAACCAAGCGGAAGAAGCCTTGCTTTGGTGGAAACAGGAATTTGGCGATGATTTTTACATCGAGTTGATGCGGCACAATCAGGAAGATGAAAATCGCGTGAATGCTTCCTTGATTTCCTTGGCCAAAAAGCATCATGTAAAAACCGTTGCGACCAATAATGTTTTCTATATCAATAAAGAAGACGCCAACGCACACGATATTCTGTTGTGTGTTCGCGATGGCGAAAAACAATCTACACCCATAGGTCGCGGTCGTGGTTATCGCTACGGATTTAACAATCAGGAATACTATTTTAAATCGGGTGACGAAATGAAAAAGTTGTTTCACGATTTGCCCGAAGCCATTACTACCACAGAAGAGATTGTCAATAAAATAGAAATTTACGATTTGTCTCGTGAAGTATTACTTCCGAAATTTGACATACCCGAAGAGTTTTTAGTACCAGAAGATGAAACCGATGGCGGCAAACGAGGTGAGAATAAATACTTAGCGCACTTAACTTTTGAAGGTGCCAAAAGACGTTACGGAGAAATTACTCCGGAAATTCAGGAACGGTTAGACTTTGAATTAAAAACCATCGAAAACACCGGTTATCCCGGTTACTTTTTGATTGTACAGGATTTCATCGCCGCTGCCCGAAGAATGGATGTTTCCGTTGGTCCCGGCCGTGGTTCGGCCGCGGGTTCAGTAGTAGCTTATTGTCTGGGGATTACCAATATCGACCCATTATTATATGATTTGCTTTTTGAGCGTTTCTTAAATCCCGATCGTGTGTCGATGCCCGATATTGATATCGATTTTGATGACGAAGGCCGAAGCCGCGTAATGGATTATGTAATCAATAAATACGGCTCGAAGCAAGTGGCCCAAATTATTACTTACGGTACTATGGCCGCTAAATCATCCGTTCGTGATACTGCGAGAGTTTTAGATTTGCCGCTATTCGAAGCCGATAAAATTGCCAAGTTGATTCCGACGACTTTAAATTTGGCCAAAATTTTTACTCTAGATAATGACAAATTAAAAGCGGCTCTGAGAGCCGAGGAATTTGATAAAGTCAAAGAATTAATCGAGTTAGCCAATGGGAATGATTTAGGTAGTGAAACCATTCAGCAAGCCAAAATATTAGAAGGAAATCTCAGAAACACCGGAATTCATGCCTGCGGTGTGATTATTACGCCCGATGACATAACCAATTTTGTTCCCGTAGCCACGGCCAAAGATTCCGATTTGTATGTGACTCAGTTTGACAACTCAGTCGTAGAAAGTGCCGGTTTGCTCAAAATGGACTTCTTGGGGTTGAAAACCCTAACATTGATTAAGGATACAGTTAAGTTGGTTAAATACCGAACCGGAATCGAACTCAATCCGGATGAATTTCCAATAGATGATGTAAAGACTTATGAATTGTTCCAAAGAGGTGAAACGGTTGGGATTTTCCAATACGAGTCGCCCGGAATGCAAAAGTATTTGAAAGATTTAAAGCCAACGGTTTTCGGTGATTTGATTGCAATGAACGCGCTTTATCGTCCCGGTCCGTTAGAATATATTCCGTCCTTCGTGCGACGTAAAAACGGCGAAGAAGAAATAGTATATGATTTAGAAGCTTGCGAAGAATATTTAAAAGATACTTACGGGATTACTGTTTACCAAGAGCAAGTAATGCTTTTGTCCCAGAAATTAGCCAGTTTCTCCAAAGGTGACGCCGACGTTTTACGTAAAGCGATGGGGAAAAAGCAAAAAGATGTTTTGGACAAAATGAAATCCAAGTTCATCGACCAAGCCGTGGCTAATGGCCATGATGCCGAAAAGTTAGAAAAAATCTGGAAAGACTGGGAAGCTTTTGCTCAGTATGCTTTTAACAAATCACACTCCACTTGCTATGCTTGGATTGCCTACCAAACGGCTTATCTTAAAGCGCATTATCCGGCTGAATACATGGCAGCGGTACTTTCGAACAACATGAACGACATCAAGCAAGTGTCGTTCTTTATGGAAGAATGTAAACGCATGGGCTTGCAAGTTTTAGGGCCGGATGTAAATGAGAGTTATTACAAATTTACCGTCAATGAAAACTATGCCGTTCGATTCGGAATGGGCGCTATCAAAGGCGTTGGAATGGGCGCAGTACAAACCATAGTAGAGAACCGAAAAGAAGGTAAATACAAATCGATTTTTGATTTGGCCAAGCGAATAGATTTACGCGCAGCGAATAAGAAAGCTTTCGAAAACCTGGCTTTAGCAGGTGGTTTTGACTGTTTTTCGGACACCCACCGAGCGCAATATTTCCATACCGATGGCGATAACATCACATTTTACGAGAAAGCCATTCGCTATGGGGCGAAGTTTCAGGAAAATGAAAACTCCTCCCAAGTAAGTTTGTTTGGTGATGCGAGTGATGTTCAAATTGCCGAACCAACAGTGCCGCCGTGTGAGGATTGGAGTACGATGGAGAAATTAGCCAAAGAAAAAGAAGTGGTGGGGATTTATATTTCGGGTCATCCTTTGGACGATTTTAAATTTGAAATGAAATACTTCTGCAGCAGCAAATTAGAGCATTTGAAAAATTTGAACAGCTATGTCGGGAAGACTTTAACTTTTGCCGGCATTGTAACCAATGTGCAATACAAAACCGCCAAGAACGGAAAAGACTGGGCGATGTTTACCTTAGAAGGCTATGATGAAAGCCATGAGTTCCGAATTTTCGATGAAGAGTATCTCAAGTTTCGTCATTTCTTGGTTAATAATCAATTCGTCTATTTCAAAGTTACCGTTAAAGACGGTTGGGTCAACCGCGAAACCGGGAAGAAATCGGAACCAAGAATCCAATTTGCTGATGTCAAACAGCTTCAGGATGTGTTGCCACAGTTTGCCAAAAAGTTGAGTATTCAAATGGATATTAATGATTTGCATCAAAATTTCATCCAACAATTGAATCATATATTTACGTCCAATAAAGGCGATAATACGGTTACTTTTGAAATCATCGAGCAAGAAAAAGTTAAAAAGGTTGTAGAAGCAGTAACCAAAATTGTGGTAGAGGATGAGGCCAATTTAGAGGCTGAAAACCTTGAAAATATCGAAATAGAATTGCCAACGATAGAAGAAGAAATTCAGGTAATCACCAAGGTTACACTGCCAAGCAGAAAACTGAAAATCAAAATCTCAACCGAATTACTCCAAGAATTAGAAAAGATGGGATTGAGCTTTAAACTGAATTAATTTCAGGGTTTTTTTTGAGACTCAAAAGCGCCAAGGCATAGATAAAGGAAGGTGCAGCAACCCGCATTCCGGTATGGTTTATGGTTAGTAGCCAAAAGGCAAAAAGGCAGAGCAAATAAACGTTTTTTTTATCCTTTAAAAAAAGAAACAGCGGTGTGAAAAGCAGGATCAAAATACCGGCTATTCCAAACAGTCCGTGTTCGGCTAACATTCTGGTTATTTCGTTGTGCGTTGAAATACTGGAGCCTTGTTTCAAGCTCCGAGTTTCTTTAGTTTTTCCTACACCAACACCCACAATTGGATTTTTTTGGAATTGCTTTATTTCATCCAAAGCAATATCATTTCTGCCTTCGGTTTCATAAGATTTGTACAAACCTGAAGGATTTTGATTGTTGTATCGCTTAAACAAAAGTCCATTGGTTTGACATGAACCCAAAACAAATATCAAGGGAAAAGCTAACGATACGAACACAAGTTTCAATTTAACCGGAATGTGTTTCTTATAATTTATCAAAATGAAAATCACTAAAATGACTACCATAGCCATCGCTGTGATCATGCCGCCTCTGGAGAAAGTCAATAAACCTCTGTAGTAAATAAAGCAGAAAAGTAATCCGTTCAGCAGCAGCATTCCAACCGAAGCGGATGACAAAAAGAACCGTAAAAAGAAAACAAACATGCCCAATCCTAAAGTCGTTGCCATCTGATTTGGCGCATAATCACCGGAGAGAAAAACTTGGGATTCGGTATTTTTAATCACGGCTTCACTTAAAGGATATTTCAAAAATAAAAAAGTACAACAAGCCAAAACAGGCAAGCCAATGCTGAGCAAAATGTTGTCAATTTCTCTGCGGGAAATGGCTCTTCTGTAAGTGTAGAGCGCGCAAATTCCCAAGCAAACCGGTCCTAAAATGTCGAAAAATATTTTTTTTCTCACATCAGAATCCAAATTGTTTACGGCAATGAAAATACCGGGAATCAAGCACAATAAGAAAGCCCAATACGGATAAGCTTTTTTAGAAAAATCGCTGTAATACAATCCCAAAAGCATAAAAAATATCACAAAATACCGGCCGTATTCGTGAAAAGGATTGCCCTGAGTTGTTCTCAAAAAAACTTCGCTGCCAACCAAATAAGCTGCTATATAGAGAACTTCATGATTTTTGTTTTTGTTTTTGATGACAAAATACAATCCGATTATCAAAATCAGTAAAGCATAAATTTTGGCCAAAAAAGGGAAAATCGAAATTAAAACGCCTATGCCTACATGGCCTATGATAAGTTTGAGATAGTCTTTGTCGGTCATAAAAAGTAAGATAGTAGAAACAAATATAACTTAAAATATAAGCCTACAAAGGCTGAATGAAAATTTAAGCTTTAATCAGCTTTTCAAATGCAGTCATAGTCAAATCTAATTTTTTTAGTAAAGAAATACCAAATAAAATGTCTAATTTTGTCTTCAAATAAATACAATAATTTTAAAAATACAGAATATGGCTTTAGCAATTACCGATGCTACTTTTGACGAAGTAGTATTAAAATCAGATAAACCGGTTGTAGTCGATTTTTGGGCAGCTTGGTGCGGTCCGTGTCGTATGGTTGGTCCGGTTATCGACGAAATATCCTCAGAATACGAAGGCAAAGCAGTCGTTGGAAAAGTGGACGTTGACGCTAACCAAGAGTTTGCGGCCAAATACGGCGTTCGTAATATACCTACCGTTTTGGTCTTCCAAAATGGGGAAGTAGTAGGTCGTCAAGTAGGCGTTGCTCCTAAAAAAACCTATACTGATGCTATCGATGCATTATTGTAATATACCATGAAAAAGAAACTAAGGTCTAACGTGAGTTAGGCCTTTTTTTATGGAATGGTTAAAGTAAAAGTAGTGCCAATATCAATTTTGCTGTCTACAGTAATAGTGCAATAAATTGCTTTGGCTAAATCCCGAATTAAATGCAATCCTAAACCGGTTTTTATTCCAACAACTTCTTTGTCATCATAAAGTGCTTTAAGTTTCTCCTGACTAGCTCCCGGACCATTGTCGGTAACAGATAAATAGGTTATGTTGTTTTGCTTCCAGGCTTTCCAAACAATACTCGGGTTTTCGGTTTTGTCTAAAGCTTTTAAGGCATTTCCGGTGAGGTTTCTAATGATAGTTTTCAGGTAATCTTCATCGGTTGTGATTTCGATATTGTCTGGGTTTTCAAAAGTGAGTTTAATTTTTTCTTCACCGGCGAAGTGTTTTGCGGTATCTTCAAATAGAGTACTGATTAGAATCTTTTTAGGCTGAGGTTTGAAGTTTTCCATTTGGCTTTTGCTCCACAATAGCATATCTTCCATAGAGGTTAGCAAGTTTTCTGCCGAGGAAACGGTTTTCTTTTCAATAGTACTTTTCATTTCCTCGTCCAATAATTCGGGATTCTCTTTTTGCAAATGAAGAAAATGAATTAAGTTGTAAACAGGACTTCGTAAATCATGGTTGAGGATACTAAAAAAACGCGCTTTTATTTTGTTGGCTTCGTCTAGTTCTGTATTCTTTTTTTCTAAATCGAGATTTAAGGATTGCAGCTTTTTATTAACTTTTCTTCGATTAGAACTTTGATAAAAAAGCAATCCTCCGATTACACCCAGTAAGACCAATCCTGAAATCAGCATCCATTTTTGTTTTTCTTTAGCATCGAGTTGTAGTTTTTTGATTTTGATTTCCCGATTGCGAAGTTCAATGGTTCTTTGGTCTTCCAGGTTTTTGATGGTTTCCTTATTGTTAAAATTAAAAACCGAATCTTCATAAACCATAGCGATTTCATAAGATTCTAATGCTTTTTTGAAATCGCCTTTTAGTTTATAGACTTGGGTAATGCTTGAAAAGTCATATGCCAAATCACGACTATTATTAAGTTCTTGGTGAAGTTTGACCGCTTTGTTTAAATTATAAATGGCACTATCCAATAAAACCCTATTGTTATTCTTGGATTTTGCTTTTTCAATATATGTATCTCCTAAAACACCATGCGAAAAAGCAGCAGTTTGTTTGTCTTGGGTTCCTTTTGGAATGGAATTCAAAGACATATAACAATAATCAAGCGCTTTATCGTAGTTCTTGAGATAAAAGTGAACAAGAGAAATGTCTGACAGTAGGCGAGTTTGCAAAGATTTGTCGCCCGCCTTTTTGCATAAAATAAATGCTTTGTCATAGTATAGCAGTGCTTTGTCATATTGCGTCAAACTATTATATACGCCGGCTATGTTTCTATTGACAATCGCTAATTCTTTATTGTTTTCAAATTCTCCATACAATTTTGCTGCTTTATTGTAATAGTTTAAAGCTTTAGAATATTGTTGAAAACCATAATTTATAGAGCCCAAATTGGCATAAATCTTTGCAATCCCTTTTTTGTTTCCAATGGCTTCGTCAATTTTGAGTGCTTGATAGGAATATTCTAATGCTTTAGAAAAATTGCTGGTAAGGAGATACACTTCCCCAATGCTTTGCAATGCTTTACTTCGATTTTTTTGAATAGAAGTTTGTAATGATTGATTAAAGAAATACAGTGCTTTATTATAGTTAAATTGTGCATTGTAAATCGTTCCAAGACAATAGTTAGAGGAGGCCATTCCCTCTTTCCAATCGAGTTTCTTGGCGAGTTGTATCGCCTTTTTGTTGTAGAAGAAAGCTTTTGCAGTGTCAGAATTACTAAAATAGAGCGCGGTTTTATTGAGTTGATTTACTTTCGAAGTGTCCTCTTTCATGCTTTCCAGATAACGCAACTTTTCTTCAACAGTAGATTTTTTTTGCGAAAACAAAAAGACCGGAATAAAAAGAAGTACAAGAAAACAACTTTTTTTCATAACAACATTTTTACACTTTCTTTGTAGCTTCTCCCAACAGGAATTAAGGCATTATTGCTCAACATGATTTCTTGTGCCGAAATTTTTTTTACAAATTGTTTTTGAATGGCAAAACTTCGGTGAATTCGGGTAAAAGACTGAAAAGGGTCTTGTTTCAAAAGCGAGCCGATATTCGACCAAATGCAGTGTTTTTTTTGTTCGGTAACCAAAAGGGTATAATCTTTTAAAGCTTCCAAATATAAAATATCAAACAGTTTAATTTTGGATTTTTCGTTGCCTTCCTTGATGTAAATGACATCATCTCCTATACTTAATTCAAAGAGAGAAGCCTTTTCCTTGATCTCCAAAAACTGATCTACACGCTGCATTGCTTTTTCAAATCTCTCGTAGCGTAAGGGTTTTACAATAAAGTCGAGCGTCTCCAATTCGAAGCTTTCTACAGCATATTCCGGATGACCGGTGATAAAAATGCAGACCGGAACTTCCATAGCTTTTTTTCGAAGTTCAACGCCGCTTAAACCGGGCATATCAATGTCCAAGAAAAGAATATCTAAGGAAGTTTTATCTAAAATAGAGATTGCTTCTTCTGCAGAAGCGCAAGTGCTAATAATGTTGAGCTGCGGAAACTTTTTTGCAAACGACAAAGTCATCAAACGATCGATATCTTCATCATCCACAATTAAACAATTCCAATGTTTCATTTTTTACCCACTTTATCTTTCAAAAATAATGAAAAATGTTAAAATATGTCATTCGTATAAAATAAATGTCGTTGGTATAAATGTCAGATTTAGTGTGGTTTAAATTTTGAATTTTGGCAATAAAAAGATTTTGGAATGAAAACGGTTCTCAGATTAGTATTTATATTTTGCTTTTTTCAAATGCAGGCGCAAGTTGGGATTAATACTACTGCACCCGATGCACAACTTGATATTAAAGCCAGCAGTCAAACCAGTCCTACCAATAAAGATGGATTGTTAATTCCACGGGTAGATGATTTTCCGGCTACTAACCCAACCGCTGCTCAACAAGGCATGATGGTTTATTTGATGGTAACCTCAGGAGTAAATCCGCCTGGTCTTTATTATTGGGATAACCTTACTACTAGTTGGATAGGTATTTCCTCGACAGCTAATGGAGATAAAGATTGGTATAAAGCTGGGACAACGCTTACACCATCAAATACTGATGATATGTATCACATGGCCAATGTTGGGATTGGATTGGCTAATCCGTTATCTAAATTACATGTCAAAAATAGTGATTCAGGTTTAACGCCAAATCCAACGGCAGTGGCAACTATTGAAAGTAGTAACGGTACTTATTTCAATTTACTTTCAGGAGGTGAGTCAGGCGTATTATTTGGGGCTAATTCAAATGCCACCAATGGAGGAATCATTTATAATCCTTCTGGTTTGGCAAATAGCATGCTGCTGAGAACAAATGGTAATATTAATAGGGTGGTTATTGGTCCAACCGGAAAAGTGGCATTAGGAAATTACGTCCCAACGGTGCAATTAGAGTTTGACAATGTGCACGGTGAAAAAATTTGTCTCTTTGGACAAACCGGTAATATGTATGGTTTTGGTATACAATCATCATTGTTGCAAATGTATACTCCCGCAGTCAACAACGATATCGCATTTGGATATGGAACAACAGATGCTTTAACCGAAAGAATGCGAATTAAAGGTACAGGGAATGTTGGAATAGGTACGCCTACGCCTTCTACAAGATTGCATGTCAAGTATAATGACTCTGGTATGACACCTAATGCAAGCGCATTGCTGACGGTTGAAAATAATGATAATACTTTTTTGCATTTATTATCTCCAACAGATTCAGGTATATTATTTGGGAGCGACAGTGTTTCCACTGATGGGGGAATTATATATGGGTCTCCTACTTATCCAAAGAGTATGGCTTTAAGAACGAATGGAAATGTGAATCGAATGATTATTTCGGATACGGGTAATGTTGCATTAGGTAATTTCACACCTCAGTTTCCATTACATTTCAATGATGGATATGGAGATAAGGTGTCATTATGGGGAAGCACAATCAGTAATCATTATGGCTTCGGCATTCAAAACATGTTGCTTCAAATTCACGCCGATTACGATTTCAGCGATATTGCATTTGGTTATGGAAATAGTAGCGCTTTTACTGAAAGGATGCGGATTAAGGGGACCGGAAATGTTGGTATTGGAACTTCAACACCTTCCTCAAGATTGCATGTTCAAAATGGATCTTCAGCAATTACGGCCAACGGAAGTGCGATGATAACCGCTGAAACTAGCGGTACAAATGCTTACGTGAATGTGCTCTCTACCCAGGAAACGGGTGTCTTGTTTGGCGCTAGTGGCGCTTCCAATAATGGAGGTGTGATTTACAATTCTCCTACCTATCCTAATAGTCTCTTGCTAAGAACAGGTGGGAATACTAACAGAATGGTTATCGGTTCAACTGGAAATGTGGCTATAGGAAACTTCACACCAGATTATCCTTTGCATTTTCCGTCAACTGTTGGAGATAAAATTTCCTTATGGGGTAGTGCTGGAGCCCATTATGGATTTGGGATTCAAGGTTTCTTAATGCAAATACATTCAGCTGGAGTTAGTGATGATATTGCTTTTGGTTATGGCAGCAGTGCTGCTTTCACTGAGACGATGCGTGTTAAAGGAAGTGGTGAAGTTGGTATTGGAACTAGTACTCCAACGGCAGAATTGGAGGTTAACGGCTTTACCAAAATGGGGACTACAGCACCAGCCGTGAAAATGATTAAGCTAACAGGTACAACTAGTAATACTCAAGGAGGCTTTGTTCAACTAGTTCACGGATTAACCAGTTCAAAAATTTTATCAGCGAGTGTCTTGGTGGAATACAGTACGGGGAATTCTGTACCGCCTTCTTATACGGGTTCTGCTGGTTATGAGTACGATTATTATATTTCAGGCACCAGTGTGGTGGTTTGGAATAAAACGGCGAATTCAGCCAATATTTTATCCAAACCAATTCGTGTTCTGGTTACTTATGAAGAATAGTGAATGGCATATTTTTATGTTAAGAGGAGTTCGATAATTTGTTTTTCATAGTATATTTGAAGAATGAAGATTGAAGAACAAAAAGAACTCGTCTCCGGTTTTAAGCATTTGGAATTATTGGCCAATCAAGTGGTCGAAGGCTTTATTTCGGGGATGCATAAATCGCCTTTTCATGGGTTTTCCGCCGAGTTTGCGGAACATAAAGTTTACAATTCAGGCGAAAGCACTAAGCACATCGATTGGAAATTGTTTGCCAAAACCGACCGGCTTTACACCAAAAAATTCGAAGAAGAAACCAATCTCCGTTGTCATTTGATTATAGACAACTCCTCGTCGATGCATTATCCCAAACTAAAAAGCAACGAACCATTTTACCACAATAAAATAGGTTTTTCCGTATTGGCTTCCGCCGTTTTAATGAATTTGTTAAAGAAGCAACGCGATGCTGTAGGTTTGAGTGTCTATTCAGATGCTTACGAATATTACGCACCGGAAAAAGGAAGCGACCGTCACCACCGAATGATTTTGAATAAGCTCGAAGACCTTTTAGAAAATCCCAAAGTGTCTAAAAATACAGACACCGTAACATTTCTACATCAAATAGCCGAAAAAATTCACCGTCGTTCGATGATTATTCTCTTTACCGATATGTTTCAAACGGGAAATAGTGAAGCGTTGTTTAATGCTTTACAACATCTAAAACACAACAAACATAAAGTAGTAGTGTTTCATGTCATCGATAAAAAAACCGAAATCAATTTCAATTTCGACAATGCACCGCGAAAATTTATCGATTTAGAGACAGGAGAACAGATTAATATTTTTGCAGATTCCATCAAAGACGTCTACGAAGAAAAGGTTAATGAGTATTTCAAAACCTTAGCTATGACTTGTGCTCAAAACAAAATTAAGTATGTCCCGGTGGCTGTAGAGGATTCTTTTGAAAAAATTTTAACGACATACTTGGTTGAAAAACAAATGTTTGGTTAGTCCGTCAAAATCATTTTCGTTTTTTTAGATAAAAAATGTTGCAGAATTGAAAATCAGTTGTATATTTGCAACCGCAATTAAGCGATGGTTTGGTAGTTCAGTTGGTTAGAATACATGCCTGTCACGCATGGGGTCGCGGGTTCGAGTCCCGTCCAGACCGCTAAAATTGGGAAAGGTTTTCGGAAACGAAAACCTTTTTTGCCCAAAATAGGTTTTTAAAAAACTTGTTTAGGTTCCAATAAAGTATCTAAGATTAGTTGTGTTGTTTCGATACGAATTTGTAACTCGTATCAAGGTTTAGTAGTTAGACCAATGAAAAGCTTTCCCTTTTTTAGGGATGGCTTTTTTGCTTTACAGAGGTTTGGTTTTTTTGTGTTATAATTCATTGAAAATTTGTAACTTGCGTTGCTTTATTTTAAAATATTGCCAATTGTCAATCAACCAAACCAATTCAAAACATGAAAAAACTATTACTTGTACTTATTTTATTTTTTTCAACCTCCATTTTAGTAGCCCAAAATTTTAATCAGCCTTCACAATTTAATAATGTGTGTGATGATGATAATGATGGTATTGCAGCCTTCTGGTTGGGAGAAATATCCTTTGAAATCTTAGGAAATTTAAATGCTCAGGATTATGTGATAACCCATCACGAAACTCAGACAGATGCGGCCACAGGTGCCAACGCATTATCAAGTCCGTATTTAAATATTAATCCTTTTAACCAAACTATTTTTGTTAGAATAGTAACCGTAGCCACCAATGAAGTTACGATTTTGACCTATAATTTAACGGTTAATCCAACACCGGAAGCTCCGACTGTTACAGTAACTAATTGTGCCAGTCTTATCACTAGTTTTCCTTGTTGGGATTTGACAACTGTTGTTCCGCAAATTCTTAATGGTAATCCAAGTTTATTGGTTTCCTTTTTTATGACTCAGTTTGATGCACAAGCTAATATTAATCAAATTGCCAACCCGAATTGTTACATAAGCGCTGTTGGCGCTCCGACTCAGCCACCGATTTTTTACAGAGTTGAATTTCCGAATACCGGATGTTTTGCTATCGGTATAGTTGAATTGATTACTATTACTTGTGAAAACCCAAATTGTCCCGCACCGGCACAATTTATCATTGATAGTGCAACTTCAGACTCTATAACCCTTGATTGGGCACAGAGTGCAGGAGCAACCTCATATACCATAACCTATTCGGTTAATGGTGGACCTTTTATGACACTTATTACTCAAATGGTGAGTTCCGTTACTATTCCTAACTTGCTTTGTGATTCCAATTATGTTTTCTCGGTTAGTGCTAATTGTGGCAGTAATGGCATGAGCGCAGCGTCAAATTGGATTACTTACACTACATCCGCGTGTAATCCGCAACCCGGACAGCCTATAAATCTTAATGAATGTGGTGATGATTCTCAAGCATGTTTTGATTTGACTGAAAATGATTTTTATATCATTGGTAACTTAAATCCATCAGAATATACAATCACTTACCATATTACACAACCAGATGCGGAAAATGATGTGGCCGTAATTACAACTCCGGCGAATTATTGTGCCCAACATGGAGCAGTAATTTACGCTCGTTTAGAAAATAATGCGACTCAAGAATATCAGTTCTTCGCTTTCGCTTTGATTGTAGATAATTTTTTCCCCGGAACTATGTCATTACCTTCATTGCAACAATGTGATGACAATAATGACGGTTTTGTCACTTTTGATTTAACCAGTATTGAAGCCGCGTTAAACTCAAATAATGTTGTGGTATACTATCCGAGTTTGTCCAACGCTCAAAATCAAGTAGTGCCTTTTGCCAATCCATCTCAACTTAACTTAAGTACTCAGAACATGGTAACTATGGTTTTTGCCCGTGAAATTATTCAAAACGGTTGTGACCAAATTTACAGCTTTGAGTTGTTGGCGTATCCTAACTGTAATTTGGCTTACACATGTTCACAAGCCAATTCGTTGTGTAATGCCTTAGGAGTTCCGTTTGCAAACACTGTCAATGTTAACGGAAGCGGTTCTGCTAATTGTTTGGGAACTACACCAAACCCTACATGGTTTTTCTTACCGGTGAGTCAGGCGGGCAATATTACTTTTCAAGTAAATCAAGTATCTAATAACGGACAACCTTTGGATGTTGATTACATTATGTATGGTCCTTTTACATCACCTACCGTAGCTTGCGGAAATCAAAGTATGTTACTAAGTAATGTAGTGTCTTGTAGCTACTCTGCTGCGGCAGTGGAATATCCGTTTATTCCAAACGCATTACCGGGTCAATATTATTTATTGATGGTAACTAACTTTAGCAACAACCCGGGATTAATCACCATCACAGAAGCAAATACCTCCAATACAGGAGCTATTGACTGTTCCGGATTGCGTTTAAATGCCTTTTTAGATGTTAACAGTAATGGAACACAAGACACCGGTGAACAAAATTTCCCATTAGGACAATTCACCTATGAAATCAACAACAACGGGAATGTGCACAACATAATTTCTCCAACCGGAGTTTATAATATTTATGATACTAATGGATCTAATTCATATGATTTGAGTTATACCATTGACCCCAATTATGCTGCTTCTTACGCCATAACCACGGCTTCCTATAGCAATGTGAATGTAGTAATCGGTGGCGGAATGCAAACTTATAATTTCCCGATTACCGTAACGCAAACCTACAATGACTTGGCCGTAAATATTGTCCCTGTAAATGCACCGAGACCTGGTTTTACTTATATGAATAAAATAGTGT
Organism: Flavobacterium sp. IMCC34852; assembly: GCF_030643905.1. NCBI lineage: Bacteria > Pseudomonadati > Bacteroidota > Flavobacteriia > Flavobacteriales > Flavobacteriaceae > Flavobacterium > Flavobacterium rivulicola. The sequence continues at coordinate 925,261 of NZ_CP121446.1, forward strand.
ATACCAATAATGGTAACCAAACCATAGCCTCAGGAACGGTGACTTTTAATCATGATCCTTTGGTTTCAATAGTGGGTAATACACAATCGGGGACAACACCAATTACTAATGGTTTTACTCATAATTTTACCAACTTATTGCCTTTTGAGTCCAGACAAATTATGGTAACAATGCAGGTACCAACCCTTCCAACGGTAAACATTGGCGGATTATTAACCAATACAGCTTCAATAATTCCGCTTACCGGTGATGTGGTTCCGGCCAATAATTCGGCTACCAATACCCAAATTATTATCGGAGCTTATGACCCGAATGACAAAATGGAAGCTCATGGAGAACAAATTTTGCATTCAACATTCACCGCTAACGATTATTTAACTTATACCATCCGTTTTGAAAATACGGGAACAGCCAGTGCCATCAATGTTAGGGTAAATGATGTCTTGAATTCTCAACTGGACTCAAGTTCAATTCGAATGGTAAGTGCAAGTCATCCATACATTATGGACAGAATAGGAAACAATATTAATTGGCTTTTTGACAATATCATGTTGCCGCCGTCTGTAGCGAATACCAATATTGGAAAAGGATACATAACGTTCCAAATAAAACCTATGTCGGGTTATGCCGTAGGCGATATTATTCCAAATACAGCTTCTATTTATTTCGATTTCAATCCGCCTATTATTACCAATACTTTCAATACAGAGTTTGTACAACAGTTAGGCGTAGGCGAATTTGAGAATGCCGATTTTGTTTTCTTCCCGAATCCGGTTTCCGATATTGTGACGATTCAAGTGAAAAACGAAGGAACCATTGCCAACATAGCCGTTTACGATGTGTCAGGCAAAATGATTATGGCCCAAAAACCAACCCATGCGTTATCAATACAAACACTCGATTTGTCTTCGGTTTCCAAAGGCATGTATCTTTTAGAAGTAACAACTGATTCAAACCTAAAAGTAGTGAAAAAGTTAATTGTAGAATAAATACAAAGTTTAAAACCACAAAGCCTTCTTTCGAGAAGGCTTTTCTTTTTTAGGCAAACCGTAGCTTGGTGAATATAATTTCTTATTTTTGAAACTGTTAATCCGATGGAAACCATACATGAAAAAAGCACTCGCTTTATTGTTACTAACCTTTAGTTTTTCCTGCCAATACTTGGAGAAGAAAGCACCTTCCGAACAGGAGTTGCTCAACCAACAAATAAAGGAAATCAATTGGAAAGAAGTCGACGAATATCCATCAGTAGCCGATTGTGAAAAACTGACGGATGCGGCCCAACGCAAACAATGCTTTTTCGACTTTTTAACCGCTACTATTGAACAAAAATTAGCCATCGATACGTTGGCTACCATGTTCCCGAAATTAGACACCATAGAAGTCAGAGTAACCATTTTACCCGATGCGACTTTAGAGTTTAATCCCGAATTCCCTAAAGATTCCGTAGCCTACGATACTATCAAAATCGACAGCATTCTCAGAGCACGTTTGATTGGTTTTCCCAAAGTAAATCCGGCTTTAAAAAGAGGTATTCCGGTAAAAACGCAGTTTGTGCTTCCGGTGATTATTAAGCAAGAATAATTTTTTTAGGATTTATTCTGAATTTATTTCAGAAGCTCTTTTCGGCTATGCGTTCCAATCTTTTTATGGTTTGTCACCCTGAGCGCAGACGAAGGGCTTTTTTCAAACCATAAAAAGGATTTCCACTACTATCCGGGCTAGACTTTGCTATGCAAAAATACCTGAAGCCTACTGGGCTTCCTCCTCTTAATCTCAAATGGGCTATTTAGAAAATTGTCTGCCTTTCCAAGAAAAGTTGCCAAACAAAGAATAAACGCCAACCAAACTCGAGTAAAAAGGATAAATGATGCTTGTTGTAAGAGGTAAAATCCATTGGCCTTTGAGTAAGTATTTGTTGGTTTTATGTAACAACCAGTAATCCACCAAATATTTAGCCGAAAAAACCCCAAGCAAAATACTCCAGTCAAAGTTCCCCACAACAGACAACAGACAACAGATAACCAACCCAAGGTTCATCAACAACACTATAACCGCTAAGAACTTCGCGTAACTGCTTTGATAACCGCTTGTTTTACTTGCCCAACGAACCCGTTGCATAAAGAAATCAAACAAATCATTTTCGGGTTTTGTTTTAACGATGCTTTCCGTGTTTTTTAAGTAATGAATTTTGTCTAAGTGATTCTTTGTCGCCTTCTGTAACAAGAAAACATCATCGCCGCTGGCATTTTTGGAAACGCCTTCAAAACCACCAATTTCTTTAAAGAGTTTTTTGGTATAAGCAAAATTGGCACCGTTACACATAAACGGTTTTCTAATCCCAAAACTGCCTATAGTTGTGCCTTGTAAACTCAACAAATCCAGTTGTTGGAACTTGTGAAACCAATTGTTTTTGGTTTTGTATTTTACCGCTCCGACGATCATTTCCGGTTGGTGTTTTTGAATGTAATTGTCCAAAGTCAGCAACCAATTTTCAGGAACAGTACAATCCGCATCCGTAGTAATAATCCAATCGTGTTTGATGATGGGAACCGCTCGTCCGATAGCGTCTTTTTTAGGCGAATTTGATAAGCGTAAATTCTCCAAAAGTGTTGTGTCCAAAAATTCATGGTCCAATCGCCATTTGATACAAACGCGTTCGGAAAGGTCGGTAGAAAAGTCATCCACCATCACAATTTCGATTAACTTATAAGGATAATTCAGTTTAGAAAATGACTGCAATAGTCTCGGTAAATTTTTTTCCTCATTGCGAAACGGAACGATGATAGAAAAAGCTGTTTTAGGTTCAACAGCCGTTCTTTTGAAAGTTTTGACTTTGTCATAGCCCAAAATCAATTGAACCATTAGTGCAACATAAACTAATAAAATCAGGGAAAGTGCTATTGTAATCAATTCCATTTGGGTTTAAATTTTAAGACAAAATAACTTCCGATAACCACCGGCAACACTACGTTCAAAAACCACATCAGCGTGGAAATAAAAACTACAATCCATTCGTTGACACCTAATTTTTCGAAGAAAAAAAGTGCCACACTTCCTTTGATAGCAAAATCCAAAAACTGAAAACTAGGCAAACAAGAAGCCAAAAAATAAACAGCCGCAATAGAAGCCATCAAAGTTAGATAAGGTAAATCTACACCAAAAGCCAGAAATAAAAAATAGTATTGGTGAGAAAAAACCAAATAACGACCAATGGCCAAGAAGATGTTTTTACGATGAATGGTTTTTGGAATTTCGTTGAGTTTGGCTAAAAGTTTTTCAATAGAATAGCCTTTGATTTTGATAGATTTTGATAAAAAAGAAATGCCAAAAAGTAAAAAGCAAATACCGACAATAGCAAGAACCCAAAACTTGAAACCCAGAATCCATAATCCGATTGTGCCGAAAAGTACCGTTAAAATCATTTGAATGCCGTTGCAAATCAAGTTGAGAAAAATGATTTTTTTGGTCTTTTTTTTATCAAAAAACAATGCTTTCCCTGCGTATTCTCCCAAGCCGTTAGGTGTAAAAATACTCGCCGTGAGAGCGCCGAGCACTTGTTTTGTCGATTCGCCAACAGAAATTGGTTTAATAAACAGTACCAAATTTTGCCACTTCAAAATTTCCAAAAAGCGATTGGCAAAACTAAACGAAAGCAAAAAAAACATGCCCAAAACAGACCATTTTTCAGAGAGCAAAAGATAGAATTTTGGCCAATCCAGTTGGTTATTGTTTTTTAATTCTCCGTAGATAAAATAAAAAGACAGTAAAACAATAGTGAGTTTTACAGCAAAAAGAAAGTATCGGTTTCGGAGAAGATTTTTCATACCGCAAAGTAAAGGATATCCTGCTTTGAAACCTAAAATATCTGTTCTCCATAATCTTAAGCTTGAAAAATTGTTTTCTTGAAAAAAAATCATATTTTTACGCCTTTATTTAAAAAATTCTTCAAAAAACTACTAAAATAACACAGAAAACTAAAAATTAATGATGAAAAAAATTACAATTTTGCTTCTTGTTTTGGTGGGTTTCAGTGGATATTCTCAAAAGTCAAAAGCTTGGGAAATCACCTCACGCCAGAACATTCAACCTTTAACGCAGGTTCAACGTTCAAATTTCCCAAGAGAATTCAAACTTTATGATGCGAATCTAACTGATGTTAAAGCAGCATTGCGAACTGCACCAAACAGACTGACTGCAAAACAATCTAATGTAGTGATTTCGGTGCCCAATGTAGACGGGATTACAGAACGTTTTCAAATGTTTGAATTTTCTAATTTTTCTCCCGGACTCCAAATGCAATTTCCGAATATTCGTTCGTATATCGGAGTGGGAATAGATGATAATAAAGCGCAAATCCGACTTAGTATGGATGATAGCGGTATGCAAGCTATGATTTTCAGAACAGGTAGAAGAAACGAGTTTATCGAACCTTATTCTACAGACGGTACTGTTTACGCGGTATATCAATCGAGTAGAGAAAATGGCGGCTTGCCGTTTACTTGTTCAACAGACGATGTAAGACTTTCTAACAGTTTGCAAAGACAAAATTCATTATCACCCAACTCAAATTCGGGTGAGTTGCTTATTTTCAGATTGGCTTTGTCTTGTAATGGTGAATATACTGCCTTTTTTGGTGGTACAGTAGCCAATGCTTTAGCAGCAATGAATGCAACTATGACAAGAGTAAACGGTGTATTTGAAAAAGATCTGTCTATTCACATGAACTTGATTGATAACAATGCGCTTGTAATCTATACTAATGCAGGTACTGATCCTTATACCACTATGAACAATTGGAATAACCAATTGCAAACAACTTTGACCAATATAATCGGGGAAGATAATTATGATGTTGGACACATGTTTGGTTCCACCGGTGGTGGAGGAAATGCCGGATGTATCGGTTGTGTATGTGTTGACGGAATCAAAGGAAGGGGAATTACGTCACCTTCAAATGGGGTACCAATGGGTGACACTTTTGATATTGATTATGTAGCTCACGAATTGGGACATCAGTTTGGCGGGAATCATACTTTTTCTCATAATGTGGAAGGTAGTGGAGTCAATGTTGAAGTAGGTTCTGGATCAACCATCATGGGATATGCCGGTATTACAGGACAAGATGTTCAGCCTAATTCCGATGCTTATTTTGTGTATGCATCTATCAAACAAATTGAAGATAACATGGTTGGTAAAACTTGCCCAACCAGAATTACTTTGACCAATATTGCGCCTATAGTAAGTGCAGGTTTAGATTATACTATTCCAAAAAGTACGCCTTTTATCTTAACAGGAACAGCCACTGATGCCAATGGAGATGCAATGACTTACTGTTGGGAACAAAATGATTCTGCTACCAATCAAACCGGTGCAGCCAGTGCTGCGTCAGCTACTAAAACAGCCGGACCAAACTGGCGTTCATACAATCCGAGTACTTCACCAAGCCGTTATTTTCCTCCTTTGGCAAGAGTAATCGCTAATCAATCTACAACTCAAGGAACTGATATTGTTGTGGAAGCATTGAGTTCGGTAGCCAGAACATTAAACTTTGTTTTTACTGCCAGAGATAATTATGCCGGAGCCGGTCAGACTGCTTCTGATGGGATGACAGTAACCGTAAACGGGACAGCCGGACCATTTTTAGTTTCAGAACCCAATACGGTAGTTAGCTGGACAGTTGGAACCAATCAAAACGTAACTTGGGCTGTGGCCGGAACTACAGCAAATGGCGTAAACGCTCAATATGTTGATATTTACCTTTCTACTGATGGAGGAAATACTTATCCGATATTATTAGCCAGTAAAGTACCTAATGATGGTTCGGAAACGATAACCGTACCTAATAATGTGGGTACAACCAATAGGGTAATGGTTAGAGGATATCGTCATATTTTTTATGACATTTCTAATGCCAACTTCACCATAACGGCTCCGACAACAACATTCGGGGTGAGTTTTAATCGAATAGCTGAGCAACAAAACAAGCAAATTTGTACCGGAAGCATAGTGTCATATATTATTCCATATACAACTTATGGCGGTTTCAGTGATGCCACTAATTTCACAGTTACCGGTCAGCCGGCAGGAGTAACCGCAACCTTAACGCCAAATAGTCTTTCGGCCAACGGAGAAGTTACTTTAACCTTAAGCAATACAGATGCAGCTGCCCCGGGATTCTATTCCATTGTGGTAACGGCAACTTCAGGTGCTACCTCCAGAACTGTACCTTTTTATTTAGAGTTGTTTAATTCTAATTTTCCAACTCAAACTTTAACTTATCCGGCACATTTACAAATTGGAATTCCAACTACAATTACGTTGACTTGGCCGGCCAATTCAAATGCGACGGCTTACGATGTACAAGTAGCCACCGATGATAACTTCAGCAATATAGTGGCTTCTGCTACCGTTACAACCAACTCATATAATGTGACAGGATTATCAGATTCAACGCAATATGTATGGAGAGTTTTACCAAAGAACAATTCTTGTGTGGGTAATTATAGCGCCGCTAATCTGTTTAAAACAGGACAGCCAGATTGTACTGTTTTTAGTTCAACTAACGTACCTATAAACATTCCAACTACAGCAAACGTAACAGTTAATTCGACACTTAACGTTGCTTCAACCAATGTTATTTCTGATGTAAATGTAACCATGAATATTGCTCATACTTGGGTAAACGATATGACCATTACATTAATAAGCCCAACAGGAACTCAAGTGCAATTAGTTGCCCAACCTTGTGTTAGTGATAGTTTGTTAAATATTAACGCCACTTTTGACGATTCGGGAATTCCTTTAGTATGTCAAGTTAATCCGGCAATTTCAGGAACTATTCAACCGGTTCAATCGTTAACCGCTTTCAATGGTCAGACGATGAACGGTGTTTGGACTCTTAGAGTTTTAGATTCGTTTAACCAAGATGGTGGTGCCATCAACAGTTGGAGTTTGAGATTGTGCAGTACTGTTGCAGTTCCGCTTGGGGTTGATGAAAATACTATTAAAGATTTTAGTTTGTATCCAAATCCAAACAACGGAGATTTCAACATTCAATTCAACTCAACTTCATCTGAAAAAATTGAACTTTCAATATATGACGTTAGAGGAAGACAAATTTATTTGAATACTTATGCCAATAATGGCTTCTTTAACGAAAATATTCAATTAAACAATTTACAGTCCGGCGTTTATTTAGTAAAAGTAAAAGACGGTAAAAATGAAATTACTAAAAAATTCATCAAGCAATAATTGGTAAAAACTTAATTATGGAAAGGTCGTTTTTTAAACGGCCTTTTTTTATATTATCCATTATTGTTTCCTATTTTTACCGAAATAAATCATCGTATTTTGGCCAACGAACGCATCATATTAGGAATCGACCCCGGAACAACCATCATGGGATTTGGATTGATTAAAGTGGTCAACAAGAAAATGGAATTCCTTCAATTGAACGAACTCATTTTGAGCAAATACGATGACCATTATACCAAGCTGAAAGTCATTTTTGAACGTACTATAGAGCTCATCGAAACCCATCATCCGGATGAAATTGCGATTGAAGCTCCGTTTTTTGGCAAAAATGTACAATCGATGCTGAAGTTGGGCAGAGCACAAGGCGTGGCAATGGCAGCCGGGTTATCGCGCCAAATTCCCATTACCGAATACGAACCTAAAAAAATCAAAATGGCCATCACCGGTAACGGAAATGCCAGCAAAGAACAAGTAGCCAAAATGCTCCAACAACTTTTAAGCTTAAAAGAATTACCTAAAAATCTGGACTCAACAGACGGTTTGGCCGCAGCGGTTTGTCATTTCTTTAATACCGGAAAAGTCACCGCCGGAAAAAGCTACAGCGGTTGGGACGCTTTTGTAAAACAGAATGAAGAACGAATAAAAAAATAGTGTTCGGCGCACAGTGTTCAGTATGCAGTTCTGACCACTGACCACTGACCACTGATCACTAAAATGAGCGGCATTTACATCCATATTCCCTTTTGCAAACAAGCTTGTCATTATTGTGACTTCCATTTTTCGACTTCATTAAAGAAAAAGGACGAAATGGTTTTGGCATTGGCCAAAGAAATTGACTTGCGAAAAGACGAGTTTAAAGATGAAACAGTTGAAACTATTTACTTCGGTGGCGGAACTCCGAGTATATTAGAGATTGCAGATTTAAGATTGTTGATTGATGAGGTGTTTCAGAATTATAATGTAATCGATAATCCAGAAATTACCGTCGAAGCCAATCCGGATGACCTTACAGAAACCCGAATAACCGAATTGGCGAATAACCGAATTAACCGCTTAAGCATCGGAATCCAATCTTTTTTTGAAGACGATTTGAAACTGATGAATCGCGCACACAATGTCGAGGAAGCCAAAAAATGTTTGGAGATCGCCACCCAATATTTCGATAATATCACCATCGATTTGATTTACGGCATGCCCAATATGAGTAACGAAAAATGGCTACAGAACATCGAAACGGCTTTGTCTTATAATATTCCGCACATTTCGAGTTATGCGCTCACTGTTGAGCCGAAAACGGCTTTGCACAGGTTTATTAAGCAAGGTATCATTCCGCCACTCGATGATGAATTGGCGCAAGAACATTTTCACCTTTTGGTAGACAAATTAGAAGCCAACGGATTCATTCATTATGAGTTGTCCAATTTTGGCAAAGAAAATTATTTTTCCAAAAACAATTCGAGTTATTGGTTGGGCAAAAAGTATATCGGAATTGGTCCGTCAGCACACAGTTATGATGGCGAAAAACGAGGTTGGAATGTGTCTAATAATTCACTTTATTTGAAATCTTTAGCCGAAAATAAAGTCCCGATCGAAACCGAAACCTTAACCAAAACCGACCGTTACAACGAATACATTATGACGGGTTTGCGCACCATTTGGGGTGTTTCTTTAGATAGAATCGAGACTGAGTTTGGGCCAAAATATATTGACTATTTGAACCAACAATCGGCCAAATACATCGAAGACCATTTGCTTTTTATTGATGACAATATTTTGCGAACCACCAAAAGCGGGAAGTTTTTGGGAGACGGAATTGCGTCCGATTTATTTTTGCTAAATTTGGAGTAAAATCAAATCCATTGAAAGCATTAATCGACAATAAATTCCAAATCGACTTATCTAAACCCATTGATATTTCCCTTCCATTATCAAATACTGAGGCCAATCCGATTGCGTGGTATATTGACAAACCCGAAATCAAACCGGTAAAATTCGGAGATTGGGTTGGAAAAGTATCCGAAGGCAGTTCGACCAATTTTAATAATATTTTCTTCAATCCACACGGACATGGCACGCACACGGAATGTCTCGGACATATTACCAAAGAATTTTACAGTATTAATCAATGTTTGAAACAGTTTTTCTTTACTGCCGAATTGATTTCGATTGTACCAAAAGAAATGAATAATGATTTCGTTATTACTTTGGAAAGTATCTCGACTGCGCTCGATGTGACACTAAAGAATGGCGTTCCAAAAGAAGCTTTAATTATCAGGACTTTACCAAATCTGGAAGCGAAAAAGCACAAAAATTACTCTCATACCAATCCGCCGTATTTAGCCGAAGACGCAGCGATTTTTATTCGCGAAAGCGGTATCCAACATTTACTCATTGATTTGCCAAGCGTGGATAGGGAAGAAGATGAAGGCAAGTTATTGGCACACAAGGCCTTTTGGAATGTAAAGGATATCAACAATCTTAATGCTGACGCACGATTAAACTGCACGATTACCGAAATGATTTATGTGGAAGACGATGTTAAAGACGGAAGTTATATTCTGAATTTACAAATTGCTTCGTTTGAAAATGATGCTTCGCCAAGCAAACCGGTTTTGTATAGAATTGAACACTAAAAAATGAACGTCCAACAGCTTTACGAATTCTGTCTTTCCAAAAAAGGCGTTACCGAGCACTTTCCGTTCGACGAAGATACTTTGGTGTTTAAAGTCGGTAGTAAAATGTTTTGCCTCACTTCTTTAAAAGAATGGGAAAAAAATACACCTTCACTCAATTTAAAATGTGACCCGGAACGCGCTGAAGAACTTCGGGCTGAATTCGAGGCGATACAACCCGGTTATCACATGAGCAAAATCCATTGGAATACCATAAGTTTTAACAATGATGTTACCGATAAAATGATGTGTGAACTGATTAATCATTCCTATGAATTGGTTTTCAAAAGTTTGACTAAAAAAACTCAAAACGAAATTCTTCAAAATGAGAATTAGGCATTACTTTTGCTAAAAATATTGCATCAAATTAAAACACAAACCATGTTAGACAATTTAAAAAAGATATTAAACGAAGACCAAGACCCAAAAGCGATTGAGAAAATCACCGCTAAGTTGGATAATTTATTGATGTCTAATGAAGAAGTGGGTTACATCGCGGTACAGAAAAAACCGGCGGTAAACATTTTTCCCGACAGCATAGTCGTGACCAATAAAAGAATCATCCTTTGCAAGCCTAAAAATTTGGGTTTGTCGATGGAATTCATTGATTATGATTGGGATGATATTGAAGCTAGTTTTGTAAAGGAAGGAATTTTAGGAGCCGATTTTACGTTTTCAACCAAATCAGATTTAACGCATACCGTAGATTATTTGCCTAAAAATCAAGCGCGAAAATTATATACTTTTGCCAAAGAGCAATTGGATTTACTCAAGCATCCGAAGGTTGAAACACCGGTTGCTGAGCAACCCAAACCGTTTGAAGATGCAGAAACGCCTATAGTTGCAGAAGCCGAAATTATAGAAGAAGTAGCCACAGAAGAAGTGACTAGTTTTGCCGAAATCATTCCGGTAGAGCAATCAGGGTATCGTGATGAAAAGCAATTTCCGGATGATAGATCTGGTTTGGCCGAATTATCACAGGATGAATTGTTCGAAAAATTACAGAACTACAAAAAATTATTAGATAATGGTTTGATTCTGCAAGGTGAATACGATGCTTTAAAGAAAGAAATCCTAAGCCATATGTAATTTAGGGAATTAGTAATGACCCGAGGCGAAGCCGAATTGAGCGAAGCAAAAAGGGAATAGTTAATTATATTTTTAACTATTCCCTTTTTGCTTTCCCTTATCCCTTTTTCTACATCGATTTCTTCTGCTTATCTACAAAACCATCGGCTTGGAGTTTGAGTAATTCGATAGCGCCTTTTTTCTTGTAATTGTAGATTTCTTTGTCATCTCTGATATCGGCATAGACTTTATCATAGATTTCTGCATCGGTTTTCTTCTGCAGTTCGCTTTGGTAACGATTTTGCGAGAGTACACTTTTGATGCCCATTTCTTGGTCTTCTTGTTTCAAATCGTATTCGCCTTTGGGCGATAATAATTTGGCAAAAATAGGCGACGTTTCAATCGCTAAAAATAGTAGCATGATAAAGAAAGAAGGCATCCAAGGCAATTTCCCCAAAGCATTAATTCGTGCCATTAAACCATCAAAACTGTCAATGATGGGTTGGCCTTCGGTAACTTTTTTGTCTAAATCAGTCTGTAGTGTTTTGGCTCTGGTTTCTTTATCGGCGATGATTTTGGCATTGGAAATTTTCAAGGAATCCAATTGTTTGGCGGCTAAATCATGAGCAGCGCGTTTTTCTTTGTAAATTGGGCCTTTCCCCATTTTTTTGGTTCCTGCTGAACCTTCGGCTTCGGTGATGTACGAATTGTATAAAGCGGAAACTTCTTTTTCTTTTTTGGCAATGGATGATTTTAAGCTGTCGATTTCAGCTTGGTTTTTAGTGACATCGCCTTTGAAATAATTGGTCACCTGATTTTTATTGGCTATAGCCAATTCGTTTTTCTCCTTCAATAAAACGGTATTGATTTCTTTTTCAAAAATTTTGATTTCCAACGGTTTCGAAATCACTATAGCAATAATAATAGCTAACACAATTCTCGGGGAAGCTTGGATGAATTCATCTAAAAAACTATCTCTTTTTTTGATGGTGGAGACAATAAATCTATCGAGATTGAAAATTAAAAATCCCCAAATCAGTCCAAAGAAAATAGCTGTGTAGAGATTGTCAAAAACCGTGTAAAGAGCATAACTACCGGCTATAAAAGCCATAACTGCGGTAAAAAATACGGTGGCGCCAATACCTGCGTATTTGTTTTGTTCACCATTGGAACAAGAGTTCACAATGTCGCTATCGACACCGGAACAAAGGAGAAAAAAGCGTTTTAACATGATGATTGGTTTTGAAACCCGAAAGTTTCGGGTCAGGTTGATGATTAGCTGTTAGTACCAATTTGATGCCAAAAATTACAAAGTGTTGTTATTCTTTTATCTTTTTTTAATGGAGCGCGGTTTAGGGGCTGTTTTTTTGCTTTTAAAATTAAAAACTGTAAATATTTTATTATCAAATAGATACATTCAATAAAATTTTGTAAATTAGTGCTCCTCAAAAATTTCCCCCTCAAGTCTTTTTCTGTCCCAAGTTTCAAATTTGTAACTGTAAACCAATTATAAACAACAAATTTTGAAATTATGAAAACAATGAAAAGCATTTTTTTAGTAGTCATCTTCGGGCTGCTAATGAGCAACACTAGTTTCGCTCAGGAAGAGAAAAGTTACTTAATTACGGTAACTAAACTGCATTGGAATATGGAGTTGGAAAATTTTTCTATGGATGAATGGAAGGCAACAGAGAAAGAATACTTAGACAAAGTCGTTAAAAAAAATGAATTCATACTAGGACAAGAGTTTTTAATGCATCATTTTACGCCGGACAATACCGAAATTTTATTGGTCACCACTTATGAAAATTGGTCAGCTGTAGAAAAAGCAGGTAATCGTGATGATGAGTTGGTCAAAGCCGCTTGGCCTGATGAAAAAGCCCGAAAAGCATTTTTTGAAAAGAAAGCACTATACTATGCGCACCATCATTCAGATGAAATTTATGCCACCATTCCCGGAGCCAAATTACCCAAAGCTAATTTTGACAAAGACATGTTGTATTATGTAAGGGTAAGTCATTTTGCCTATCCCAAAGACGGAACCGAAAAAGAATTTACCGAGTTGAGCAAACAATATTTCGATGCCGTAATTAATAAAAACGATTTGATTAAAGCTTATTATCCCAACCGTCATGCTTGGGGTGCAGACAATACGGAGTTTACCGAAGTGTATGTGGTGGAAACTTTGGCCGATTTAGAAAAAGCTTTGGAGAAAAACAGAGAATTGTTCAGAGCAACTTGGAATGATGATGCCAAACGGAAAGCCTTTTGGGATAAAAGAAATAAATATGACGACGGAAGACACAGCGATTACATTTATAAATTGATACACGAACTGAGTAAATAGAAGTAAAAAGGCGACCATTTAGTCGCCTTTTTTAATTTACTTTTGTTTCTGAAATCAGCTCGCCTTTTTCAAATTTTTTAATTCCGATAACTTTACCGTTTTGGTCAAAAAAAGTCCATTCACCAATTATATACCAATGCGTTTCATCATTTTCTTCCACCATCATCGATTGACCGGTTGAGGTGATTCGGCCTTTGAGGTCAAAGGTGGTGATGTGACAAATGCCGTCTTTGTACTTTTCGGTTTTGACCAGTTTTCGGTTTTCGAAATATTTCCAAGTTTTGATTTCTATACTCTTTTTATATCGGCCTTTTGATTTGTAAAGTACGCCGTTGACGGTGTCTTTGTAAACCCATTTGCCTTCCCGATGATGATTAATGGTTTTGTTGGTTTTACAACTGTAAAGTGCAAAAGTCAAAGTACAAGTTAAAAGCAGTAAGAGTCGTTTTAAATTCATAAGCCTAAAAAAAATCCGTCTATTACTAAACGGATTTCACATGGTTTTATTGTCTTGTTATTTAGATAACTCCACAAAATATTTATAAAATAACGGTATCGTCTCAATCCCTTTTAAGTAATTGAAAACCCCGAAATGTTCGTTAGGCGAGTGAATCGCGTCACTGTCTAAACCAAATCCCATTAGGATTGTTTTTGATTTTAACTCTTTTTCAAACAAAGCCACAATTGGAATACTGCCGCCGGAGCGTACCGGAATGGCTTGTACACCGAAGGTTTCAGTATAAGCTTTATTTGCGGCTTTATAACCAATGCTGTCTATTGGCGTAACATAACCTTGACCACCGTGATGTGGTGTTACTTTTACTTTTACTGCTTTTGGGGCAATACTTTCGAAGTGGTTTTTAAACAATTCGGTAATTTCTTCCCAGTCTTGGTTTGGTACTAAACGCATAGAAATTTTAGCGTAAGCTTTACTGGCGATAACTGTTTTTGCCCCTTCACCGGTGTATCCGCCCCAAATTCCGTTCACGTCTAAGGTTGGGCGAATAGAGTTTCTTTCATTGGTTACATAACCCGTTTCCCCATAAATATCGGCGATATCCAAAGCTTGTTTGTATTTCTCTAAAGAGAATGGTGCTTTGGCCATTTCTGCTCTTTCGGCAGCCGAAAGCTCTTCTACTTTGTCATAAAATCCCGGAATAGTAATGTGGTTGTTTTCGTCATGCAACGAAGCAATCATCTTGGTCAACACATTAATTGGATTGGCCACTGCGCCACCGTATAAACCTGAGTGTAAGTCGCGATTGGGTCCGGTAACTTCCACTTCTACATAGCTCAAACCACGCAAACCGGTTGTGATACTCGGTTGTTGATTAGAAATCATTCCCGTATCGGAAATTAAAATTACGTCGCAGATCAGTTTCTCTTGGTTTCTTTCTACGAACCAGCCTAAACTTTTTGACCCAACTTCTTCTTCACCTTCAATCATAAATTTCACGTTGCAAGGCAAACAATTATTGACAATCATGTATTCAAAAGCTTTCACATGCATGTACATCTGACCTTTGTCATCACAAGCACCACGGGCAAAAATGGCACCTTCAGGATGGATTTCGGTGGTTTTGATTACGGGTTCAAATGGTGGCGAAGTCCATAAATCCATCGGATCCGGCGGTTGCACATCGTAATGACCGTAAACCAAAACGGTTGGCAAGTTCTTGTCGATGATATGTTCCCCGAAAACGATAGGATAACCCGGCGTTTCGCATATTTCGACAAAGTTACAACCGGCTTTTTCCAAACTGGCTTTTACCGCATCTGCAGTGTTAATCACATCTTGAGCATAAGCACTGTCAGCACTTACTGAAGGGATTTTTAAAAGTTCAATAAGTTCGTCTATAAAACGTTGTTTATTTTGTTGAACGTAGTTTTTGATGTTGTCCATGGGTTTAAATTTGTTGTGCTTCAAAAGTACAAAAATGACGGTTATTTTTTTTAATAATTTTCCTTTGAAAGTTTGAAGTTATGATTATATTTGCACTCACCATTTTGCGGGTATGGCGAAATTGGTAGACGTGCCAGACTTAGGATCTGGTGCCGCAAGGCGTGTAGGTTCGAGTCCTATTACCCGCACAAAAAAGCTCTAACGAAAGTTAGGGCTTTTTTATTGGTAGTATTGGTTAATAATATGTTCACAGTTTGTTGTTTTAGAGTGTTTTAATTTTTGAAAATTCGATTATTTTTACACCATCAATATTAATTTGAGGTAAAAATCTTTTATTCTAATGAAAGGGAAAAAGCTTATGATAACTGTGGTACTGGGAATTTTTGGATTTGTTTTATTAGCAGTGTCAGGTTTTTTGCTGTATAGAAACAGTTCCAATTCCATTTCAGCGGAAAAGCAAAAGCAATTGGATGAAGCCATCAAACAAATCGAGGTTTTAAATGCGGAAATAGTTGAGAAAGACAAGATTGTGGATGAAACGGAACAAAAGTTAAAAAGCCATAAGTTTGATGTTTTTACTTTGGCTCCCGGACAAAATATTCCCATCATTGAAATAGTAGATAACGATTTAAGTGAGGGAACTCCAACCGAAGAAGGGAACAAAAAAGTACACAAATTAATGTACCATCACCAAATCAAATTTTCTTTAGTCAATGCCGGAAAAAGCGCCCTGAAAGACGTCATCTTTTCTATCAAGGATGATTACAACAAAGGCAAGGAGAAAAAGAAAATGGCTAAAGCAGTAGCCAGTTTTGATTATTTGGGCAAAAAAGTAAATGATGAGGAAATGGGTGAGTATGAAAATATTGAAATCAACACCCTTAATTTAAAGTCCAAAAAATTGCTCTACACGAGCAATCTACCGGGAAGTTTCGGTGTTGCAGATTACGAATATCATTTGGTGGTAGAATGGAGTCAAGGTTTTTACCAAATGTTTATCAAGATTGAAGAAGTTGACGGTAAATTAAAATACAATTACGAATTTTTTGATGTCAACGGCAATACCATTGATTTTAATAATCTCGAAAAGAGTATCAGCAATTAATAAAAAAACCTCTCCATTTGGAGAGGTTTTTTTAGGATTATTTTCCGGAGGTAATCCAAGAGTTGATTTTCTTTTCCAGCAAGGCTAAAGGCATTACGCCGGATTCTAAAACTTTTTGATGGAAAACTTTGATATCAAATTGGCTTCCCATTTTATCTTGCGCTTGCTGGCGTAATTCTAAAATTTTTATCTGACCTATTTTATAAGATAACGCTTGTCCGGGAATGGCCATATAGCGTTCGATTTCAGCTATGATACTGGCTTCGCTTTCGGCTTCGTTGTCTAATGAATATTGGATGGCTTGCTCACGTGTCCAACCTTTAGCATGAATGCCGGTATCTACTACCAATCGAATCGCGCGGTGCATTTCGTTGCCTAACATTCCAAAATATTGGTACGGATCTTTGTATAAGCCCAATTCTTTCCCCAAACTTTCAGTGTATAAAGCCCAGCCTTCGCCATAAGCCCCAAACCAGTTGAACTTTCTGAAATCGGGCAATTGGGTATTTTCCTGTTGGAGTGAAATTTGAAAATGATGTCCCGGAATGGCTTCATGTAAAAATAAATCTTCATCACCATAATAATTGTAATTGGCTACATCCGGAATTGGAACATAAAAGGTTCCCGGTCTCGAACCGTCGGCCGAACCTTGAACATATTCTGCACTGGCGGTTTTTTCTCTGAACGCTTCTGTTCTTTTAACTCGGAAAGCAGTTTTCGGTTGTAAAGAGAAAAATTTGTTCACATTAGGCTCGATGATTTTATGGATACGTTCAAAATTGGCAATCACCTCTTCCGGTGTTTTAAACGGTTTTAGTTCGGGTTTGTTTCTTACATGGTCAAAGAACTCAATGATAGTGCCTTTAAAACCGACTTGGGTTTTTACTTTTTCCATCTCGGCTTTGATACGTGCGACTTCTTTTAAACCCAACTCGTGGATTTCTTCAGGTGTTTTATCGGTTGTTGTCCATTGTTTTACATATACTTTGTACAATTCATTTCCGCCTTTAATACTGCCAATACCGCTGGTAGTTCGGCAAGCCGGAATGTATTCTGATTTCATAAAGGCTATGAATTTTTCGAATTGCGGATTTAGTTTGGTATTGATCACCTTGGCATAAGCCTTTGATAATTTGTTTTTTTGCATTGGAGAGAAATCTGCCGGAAACTTTTTGCAACTCGAAAAGAATAAATGGTCTTCAGTTTTGGGTGTAATTACCTCTTGAAACTGCGGTACAATTCTTTCGGCCAATGCTTTTGGCAAGACTACTTTTTCCTGAATTCCTTTTTTCATGTAGACCATGGCTGAGTCAATCCAAACGGAATAGTTGTCCATTCTCTTTAGGAAATTCTGATAATCCTTTACCGTTTTGAATGGTTGCGCACTTTCTCCGCTGGCAAATTGTCCCATAGTTAAATGCGTTCCCCAAAACTGATGAATCGGCATTAAATTAGCATTTTGTTTTAGTAAATCTTTCCCTATTGAAACTTCCCAAGCAATAATGTCAAAGCTGTTTTTTTGCTCTTCAGACAATGCTGTTGTATCAACGGTTGCCAACTCTTTTTCATATTTATCATAAAAAACAGCTTGCTTGTTGCGATGTGAATCGGTCATTTCAAAAGCCAGTTGGTCATTGAATTCCGTTTGACCGTTTAAGGTGGCTTCCAAAGGGTTTAGCGCATTTTTATCGTTAAAATACGACTTGACAATAGTGTTGATGTCACCTGCTTTTTCTTCCGATTTGCAGTTTACTAAAAGCAATGAAGTGATAATCAGTGCAGAAAACAAATATAAGTTTCTCATGGTTAATGGTTTAGTTGGTATAAAACTATAAGTTTTTGGGTAATAGAATTGTTAACAGAATGATAAATTATCCGTGGTATACTCGAGAAGCGATGATACAGTTTTCCTTAATTTCAAGGACTTCGGCTACTAACATATCGGGTTCGTTGGCAACGGTGCGAATGTATTCCATAAAAACGCGGTCTGCGTTTGAAGTTAGCGAAGTGACTTTGTAATGCAAGGTTGGCAATCGGTCAAAAGCGTCTTGCCACCAAGCGCGTAAGGCATCTTTACCGGTGACTAAACCATTGGTTTCCGGATGGCGGATTTTTAGCTTTGGACTAAAGTGTTCGGCTTCATCGTCATAAAGCGACAATAATTTTTCAAGGTTGTGGGCGTTGAACGCTTCAAACCAAAGATGGGCAATGGATAAGTTTTTTTCTGCTGACATAATGTTAGAAATAAAAAGCCTCAATTAATTGAGGCTTTTATCATGGTAAATGTATGATAATTTTTTATACGTTTTTCAAATTGATAATTTCCTGTTCGGTCAGGAAGCGCCAATTGCCGCGAGGTAAATTCTTTTTGGTCAAACCGGCAAAAGCAACGCGGTCAATTTTTAAAACATCGTATTTGAAGCTTTCAAAAATGGCGCGAACTACTTTTACATTGGGTGTTCTGAGTTTGAGTCCTATTTCTGTTTTGGCTTCGCCTTCGATATAGGAGATTTCATCAACATATAATTTGTGTCCGTCAAGTGTTACACCGCCGGCAATTTTTTCTAAATCTTCAAACTTCAGGTTTTTGTCTAAAGTAACTTGGTAAATCTTGGTGGATTTTTGATTCGGCAAACTGAATTTTCGAACCATATCGGTATCGTTGGTAAAAACCAATAAACCGGTAGTATTTTTATCCATACGGCCAATCGGTTGGATTTTAGCTTTTGTGGCTGCTCTAACCAATTCCAATACATTGCGGTGATCGGCATCGTCTTCGTTGGAAGTCGTGAAGTTTTTAGGTTTGTTGAGCAAGATGTATTCTTTGCGTTCCGGGGTTAAAACAGAGCCGTCAAAGTTAACTACATCGCCCGGTTTTACTTTGTATCCCATTTCGGTAATGACTTCACCATTGACTTTTACATTGCCCGATTGGATGTAAATATCGGCATCGCGACGCGAGCAAACACCCGAGTTGGAAATGTATTTGTTCAAACGAATGTCGTCTGATTTTAAAGGTTTCGGGATATTGTTAACCGGTTTAGCTGTTTTTTTGGGTGCGGCTCCATCGGTTGACGGCTTAGCCTTTTTCGGACCTTGCGCTCTTTTCGGCATGGCTGGTTTAGGCTTATTGGAGCTTGGTCGCGAGCTGTTTGGTCGTGAACCGCCTCTTTTGTTATTGCCTTCCTTCTTGTTCATAAATGCTGTATTTAACTTCTTTCCATTCGACCATTTTGGTCTTAGGTGGTTGCAAAGATACGGTTTTAAAGGCTACAAAACCATGGATTGAAATTAGCCCCGACAGGAGTCAATTACCATGTAATGCGGATGGCGGGAAAATGGTTTAGCAATTGCCCATCACTTTCGCTCCTAACGAACAATCGTTTCTACTATTTTCTTGCCGTGAATTAAGACTGACGGATTGATGAGTACAATGCAAAATACGCCTGAAACTACCAGAAATTTAAGGATGTTGTGCAGTTTCAGGTAATCGGGTTTGGAATTGGATTTCCAGAGTTTTTGCAGGAAGAAAATGAGGACAATCATACTGAGATAGAAATAGATGTCCATGTAGCCGACTTCAAAGATTTCGATTAAAAAATAAATCGGTATAACGGTAGAAATCGTTAATAGTGTAATGATTTTTTTAGAAAAAGCTTCGCCAAAAAGCACCGGAACAGTCTGGTAATCGTTGGCAATATCGCCTTTTAGGTTTTCTAAATCCTTAATCATTTCTCGGATGAGAATGAGCAGGTATAAAAAGGTAGCGTGGGCAAAGATTTGCGGGTAAAGATTTTTATAGTACAGCAGAATGGCAAAGAATGGTAAGACGGCCAAGAATGAGGCGGTTAGGTTTCCGATGACTACTATTTTTTTGAGTTTATGAGAATAGAACCAAATGAGGAAAATGTAAACGGAAAAAAATAAAACGGCACGAAGCGACACCAAGAAAGCCAACAAAAAGACAATGAAATTGACAGTAAAATAAACTTGTAGTTTGGTTTTTTGGCTGACCAGTCGATCCAATTGAGATTTGTTGGGGCGATTGATTAAGTCTTTTTTACTGTCGTAAAAATTATTGATGATATAACCCGAAGCGATGGTTAATCCGGAAACGATGACAATGACAAACAAGTTAAAATCGAGTAGGACATCGAGGGCTCTTTTTTCGGGAGCCAAAATGAATATGGCCGATAAATATTGGGCTAAGGCAATTACGGGAATATTATACCCGCGAACCACCGAAAACATACTGATGATTTTAAGTAAGGTGTGTTTGGATTTTCGGCTTAACATTTAGGAGCGATTAAAACTGGTAAACCACTTCCAATTTGTAATCTTTCAGGGATTGTTTTGCCTTTTCTAAATCTTCGGTAAAGCCCAGAATATAACCGCCACCACCGGAACCGCAAAGTTTTAGGTAGTAGTCATTGGTGTCAATGCCTTGTTGCCATACGCCGTGAAACTGTTCCGGTATCATGGGTTTGAAATGGTTTAAGACTACTTTCGACAATTGTTTGGTATTGGCAAATAAAGATTTCATATCGCCGCCGAGGAAATTTTCCACACAAGCGTCGGTATATTTGATGAATTGTGATTTGAGCATTTTACGGAATCCTTCTTCTTTAAGATTTTCCATAAAAATATTGACCATCGGAGCGGTTTCGCCTACGATTCCTGAGTCTAATAAAAATACGGCACCTTTTCCTGTCGCGCTTTGTGACGGAATGCCGGTGGCTTCGATATTGTCTTTGGAATTGATGAGAATCGGAATGCTCAAATAGCTGTTTAACGGGTCAAGACCGGAACTTTTTCCGTGGAAGAAAGACTCCATTTGAGAAAAAATCGTTTTGAGTTGCAATAATTTTTCGCGGGTTAGATTTTCTAAGACCGTGATTTTGTCGTTAGCGTATTTGTCATAAATAGCGGCAACCAAAGCACCACTGCTCCCAACACCATATCCTTGCGGAATACTGGAATCGAAATACATGCCGCGCTCCACATCGGTTTTTAAAGCGTCCAAGTTGAAAGTCACCAATTCGGGTTGGTCTTTTTGGAGTTGCTCCAAATAGGTTACAAAACGACGTAAACTCGCATTAGATTTAATCGCTTCTTCAGATGGGTTTTCGTCCACTTTCAAAGCGCCGTTGTAAAAGTTGTAAGGAATGGATAAACCTTTAGAATCCTTTATAATTCCGTATTCTCCGAAGAGAAGAATTTTTGAGTAAAATAATGGTCCTTTCATATTTTTATATACTAAAGTTTATGGCTCCATCGCCAACTTGATCACAAATATAGTTACCATTTTGACAATAGCCAACTAATTCTGTTGTAATAAATTGCATCGCCTCGACTCTAACGTTTTCGGGGTACAAAACATGTACGTTGGCACCGGCATCGAGGGTAAAACATATAGGAATTTTCGTTTCGTTTCTGAATTGCCAAATTTTATTAATGATTTCCAAGGTGTTGGGTTTCATTAGGATAAAATAAGGAATCGAGGTCATCATCATTGAATGTAAAGTCAAAGCTTCACTTTCTACTATCTTGATAAACTCGGTTAAATCGCCTTTTTCTAAAACTTTTTTAATGGCCGATAAATTCTCATGCGCTTGTGCGAATCTTTGTTGGGCAAACGGATGATGGTGCATTAAATCGTGTCCGACTGTGCTCGAAACTTGTTTTTCGCCTTTGTCAACTAACAGAATGGTATCTTGGTAATTTTTGAAATTGTCGTGAATCTTAGCCGGAAATTCTACTCCGAATAAGTCGGAACTGCCTTCAATTTCGGCGTGATTTCCCCAAACTACTATATTTCCTTTTACGCTTCGGCAAGCGCTACCTGAACCTAATCGGGCTAAGAAAGAAGCTTTTAGGTTGAAGAAATTTTGGGTCATTTCAGGATACAACTTTCTTTCCAAACTCATAATATTCATTGCTAAAGCCGCCATTCCCGAGGCTGAGGAAGCAATTCCGGAACTGTGCGGAAAACTGTTTTCGGTGTCGATAGTGAAATGATAGTCTTTTAAATAAGGACAATAGATTTCGATGCGTTCTAAGAACTTTTGGATTTTCGGTTTGAAATCTTCTTTGGGTTGGCCTTCGAACAGCAAATCGAAGGAGAAATTACTGTCGTTTTGTTTTTTGGCGAAAGCCAATTTCGTAATCGTTTTACAATTGTTCAAAGTAAAACTGATAGAGGGATTGGCCGGAATTTGGTGCTCTTTTTTACCCCAATATTTGACTAAAGCGATATTGCTGGGTGCGCTCCATTGAAAACTTCCGTTTTCGATTACTGTTGAAAATGGTTTTGAAATAAAATCCTTTTCGGAAAGCATAGATTTGAAATTTAGACAAAGATACATTTTTTATAAAAAGAACATTATTTTGTTTAGTATATTTGAACAATATTTAAACAAAAATAATATGCAAAGGATTTTAAGAATAATATTGGTGGTGTTCACTTGTTTGACTATCGGTTATTTGTCGGGTATCGTTACTCGCGAGAGTATTACGACTTGGTATCCGACATTAATTAAGCCTGTTTTTAATCCACCGAATTGGATTTTTGCACCGGTTTGGACCATGCTTTATGTAATGATGGGTGTTGCCGGCGGTATGATTTGGAATCGAATTGATACTGATGAAGAGAATGTTAAGAAGGCTTTTAAGTTTTTTATATACCAATTGGCTTTGAATGCGCTTTGGTCTTATTTGTTTTTTGGATTGCAAAATCCGTTATTGGCTTTAATCGAAATTGTTTTGTTGTGGTTGATGATATTTGAGACTTACACACAGTTTAAGAAAATAGACAAAGTGGCCGGTATGTTGTTTATTCCGTATTTGGCATGGGTCAGTTTTGCCACGGTTCTCAATGCGAGTATTTGGTGGTTGAATAAATAAAAAAAATCCCGTCTGGATGAGACGGGATTTTTTTATAATTCTATTTTAATTATTGAATGACTAGTTTTTTAATGGTTTTTAAATGGTTTTCAGTATTAATTTCTACCAAATAAACGCCTTTGGATAAGTCGCTTACATTTAAATTGATAAGCTCGTTTGATTGTGCCTGAACGGTTTTAACGGTTTTTCCTAGAAGATTATAAAGTACAATAGTATCAATAGTTTCAGTAGTATTTGTTAAACTGATTTGAACATTGTTGGTTGCCGGATTAGGATATAAAACCAAATTGCCATCGGCAAAAGTGGTATTGCTCAACGCGTTCAAGAATTTGGTGTTGAAGGTATTGGTAACAATAGCCGGATTAGAATCAAAAATAATCGAGGCATTGTTCGGGATGATATCACCCACTTGAAATCCCGGATTGGCTTTGATTTTAAATTGAACAAATCCCATGCTTCCGTTCACATTTACTAAAGAGGAAGGAAGATAGATGTTTTTGAATTCCCATTCCAAATGATTGCCGTTTCTGGTCATGGTATAGTTGTGGCTGGCACTAACCATTCTAACACTTTCTTCATTTAGTTGCGAATCCAATAAATCTTCAATATGTACATCTATAGCGCTGGCGGTGCCGTTGTTTTGGAATCTTATAGTATAATACAAATAATCGTCAGCGGTAAACTCATTAATGCGAATTTTATCGCCATGCGCTTCCATTTTATCATTAGGATCCCATGAATTCACCACAATCTGTGAATTGGTATTGGTATTATTAACCAAATTAATATCACTAGCGATAGCTGTAATGGTAGCAGTTGCGGTTAATAAATCGTTTAAATTTACTGTCGGGCTAGGAGGAACAGTCATAGTAACCGTGATAATTCGGGTTTCATTTGGCTGAAGATTGGTAAAGTTATAGGTGAATCCATTTGCATTGTTTACAACTCCTGCCTGACTTACAGTGTTAATCGTTACCTGAGAAGGTTTTACAAAAGTAACTGTGCCGTCTGAAGCCGCTAGTCCAATATTTTTATAAATAATTCTGTTTTGATAAGTTAAGGCAGGTCTTGGCGGACTCAAAGGCGCTATTGAAATGCTTAAATCAGCATAAGTTTGGGTTAATGTCACCGGGAAATACAAGAACTGAGTTCCGCTTCCTACAGCGATACTCATATCATTATAGGTTATTCCGGTTGTTGCGTAATAGGTTGTGTATTCTGGTAACAATTCATAACTGAAATCATAAGTATTGTTAGGATTAGTGTCATATAAGGCATACTGACCTGTTGGAGAATAACCGCTGATGTTGGTTCCTGAATCATTTTGTTGGTAGATAAATGACCCATTAGGAAAAAGTGTTTCGCCGGTATCTCTAATACCATTGTTATTGTCATCGACAAAGGCTACTAAAACTATTTTGTCTGCATCGGGAGCGCAGGTAACATTGGCTATCCACCCCGGTCGATTGACAGTATTGTCACTTCTGAATCGGAAGGTCAAACAACCATCAGGACTTGAAGAAGTAAATGGACCGGGAATTGTTGTTCCCCAATATCCGCCGGGTAAACCGCCCGGAACATTGGCAGCTGCATTTGAACTTGGAATTTGTGGCGCGTTAATTGAATTTCCATCAAAAACGTATAAAGCATCCCAAGTGGCTTCAGTATCAAAAGAGGTAAACACCACCGTTACAAGTTCTCCGGGAATAGTTGGACAAATAGTATATGTGTTATCAGAACTATTAGCGTAATTGGCATTAGGACCACCATTATCAACAAATTGACCGCCACAAATAGGAGGCAAAGGTTGGGTACAGGCAGAAACACCTACACTCCAATCACTTAAATCACTAGCAGAACATACTGCTCTGGCATAAATGGTGTAACAGGTGTTGGGAGAAAGTCCTGTGATAACGAAAGGATTTACAGTAGTTGCTATAAATCCGGTTGAATTAGCATTAGGTGCCGGACTGCCTGTTGGAAGGACGATTATATCCCAATTGGTAGCTGAACCAATTTCATTCCAGCCTACAGTAAGCGAGGTATTTGTAATTCCGGAAATAGTTAGGGCTGTTGGTCTTGGGCATGTTGGTGGTGGAGCACAAGTCACATTGGCTATCCACCCTGGTCGATTGACAGTATTGTCACTTCTAAAACGGAATGTCAAACAGCCATCTTGACTTGAAGAAGTAAAAGGACCGGGAATCGCAGTTCCCCAAAATCCACCGGGCAAACCTCCAGGAACATTTCCTGCAGGATTTGTACTTGTTATTTGAGATGCAGCAATAGAATTTCCGTTATAAACATATAAAGCATCCCAAGTCGCCTCAGTGTTAAAGGCTGTAAAAGTTACTGTCACTAAATCACCCGGATTATTTGGGCAAATAGTTGTTGTCACATCTGAACTATTTAAATAGTTTGCATTTGAACCGCCATTGTCAACAAATAAACCGCCGCAAACTACAGGTTCCATTAATGTTGTAAAAGTTAAAGGTCCTGACCAATCACTCACTTCGGTTGCGTTGCACATAGCTCTCACATAAGTATTATAGCAAGTAGAAGAGCTCAAACTTGTAAATGAATAAGAGTTTGTTGTTACGTTTGTTCCGGAAGTATTAGCCGTTGGTGGAGCTGACCCACAAGGTAAAGCAATGACTTGCCATTCGGTAGCTGCGCCCGCTTCTGTCCAAGTTAAAGTTGTACCCGAAGGGGTAACATTTGTTAAAGCTAATGAAAAAGGTTGAGGACAAGCTGGTGGCGATGTACAAGTTACGTTGGCTACCCATCCCGCACGGTTTACGGCATTGTCACTCCTAAATCTGAAGGTGAGACAACCGCTGGCGTTCGAAGAGGTAAATGGTCCCGGTAATGTTGTTCCCCAAAATCCTCCGGCCAATCCTCCTGGTACATTGGCAGCTCCGTTAGTACTTGCAATTTGAGTAGCTGAGGTGGAGTCACCGTTAAAAACGTAAAGGGCATCCCAAGTGGCTTCAACATCGAAAGCGGTGAAGGTTACGGTAACATTGTCGCCTGTATTGTCCGGGCAAATGGTTACGGTACTATCAGTATTG
Source organism: Flavobacterium sp. IMCC34852 (assembly GCF_030643905.1). NCBI lineage: Bacteria > Pseudomonadati > Bacteroidota > Flavobacteriia > Flavobacteriales > Flavobacteriaceae > Flavobacterium > Flavobacterium rivulicola. The sequence continues at coordinate 951,587 of NZ_CP121446.1, forward strand.
CTGGCATAATTGGCATTAGGTCCTGCCGGATCTGTAAACGTTCCTCCGCACGAAGGGAAATTTTGAGCATAAGAACTTAAAATGGATGTAAAGAATATAGTCCAAAGACTAAAAAGTAGTTTTGTTTTCATTATTGGTTGGTTTTGACAACCAAATATAATAGATTTTGTTTTTAGTTTTACAGTTATCTACTTAATAATTAGCTTCTTGTTGAATTTGTGGTTATCTTGTGTAGTAATTTCTATCAGGTACAGGCCTTTGGCAAAGGCTGAAGTGTTGATATTCATTTCGGCCGTCAGGTTTTCAGCAAGACTGTAAATTCTTTTTCCTGAAACTTCAAAAATGTTTACCGCGGTGATTGTTCCGTTTGTATTAGTTATGGTGACATGCTCCTGCGCAGGATTAGGATATAATCTTACGGAATCGGCTTCAAAAGTGTCAGTTCCCAAATTCTCCACAAACTCTGTGTTGAAAGTATTGGTAACTATGGCCGGATTAAAATCAAAGTAAATTGAAGCGGTATTCGGGATTATATCGCCAATAGCATAACCTGGTTTTGGTTTGATTCGGTACTGCACATAACCATGACCATCATCAATATTGATACTGCTTGGCGGTAAGTTGATTTGATTGAAATTAAAAACCAGCTGGGTTCCATTTCTTAAAGCGTCAACATTATGACTTGATCCGATTAACTCAAAAGTGCTTTCATCTAATTGATTGTCTAATTGATTGATGACTCTTATAAACTCCGCCGGAGCCGTACCGGTATTTTCAAAGCGAATGGTATAATTCAGATAATCATTGGCACCAAAATCAGCGAAAACAATTCTTTCACCATGCGATTCGGTTATGTCATTCGGATCCCAAGAAGCCACAATTACTTGTGTTAACAGATCGCTATTATTACTAATTAGAATGTCACCTGAAACTTGAATAGATACCTGATGATTAACCAATTGTCCAATAGAAACAGTTGGTATTGTTGGGATTAAATAATAAACATCAATAAAACCAGCATGATAAGCTCCCAAATTCGTAAAATCATAGGTAAATCCCGTAGGAGTAGCTACTGTTCCCAATTGAGATATAGAACTAATGGTTAAGTTAGGGTCTTTAACATAAGTTAAAGTTCCATTTGAAATAACAGTAGTTCCGGTATTTTGGTAATAAATCCTGACACGATAATTGAAACCCGGTCTTGGTGGGATCTCAGTGATAAAACGAACTTCTGTGTCTATATAAGGATTGGTTAGAATAATAGGAAAATAGAGGAAAGAAATATTATTATTGCCTGTAAAATCTGTGTAAGTAGTATTACTGCTAAAATAGGGACTATAATTGCTATTTACCTCATAGCTAAAATCGTAAGAATCGGTTAGGATAGGATTGTAAATGTAAAAATCGCCATAATTTGAATTAGCGTTTAAATTCGTCCCTGAATCATTGACCTGATAAACAAAATTACCTTGATTGAAAGGAAGTTCACCAGTATTTCTAATGCCATTGTTGTTGCTGTCTATAAAAGCGGATAAAACAATAATGTTGGAACAACTGTTATTAATAAGGCAATTGCTGTTTTCCTGGACAGTAACTTCGTCGATTAACCATCGATCCCCATCTAACGAGCCAGAGGTTTGAGTATACTTTCTAACAAAAGCAATATAAATACTTGTGCCAGCATAGGCCGATAAGTCAACAAATTTTTGCTCATAGATGTTAAAAGATGTATTGAGCTCATCTTCTGTAAATTGTATCCATAAAGTATAAGCATTTGGATCATTTTGTTGCGCTGATGCCGGAGCAATTTTTATTTGGTATAACGTACCTTGATCACCTGAAGTGTAGCTTCTGTTATAAAAAGCCAGCACACCATTACCCGGAACGGTAATTGCCGGAGTGGCTAAATAATCCTCGGAAACATTTCCTTGGCCTATGTTTTCCCGGTTGATATAAGCAGAATTTGCGCCTGCATACACAAATGGTGGCGTTGGAGGAACGGATACACTATTATTTATTTCCCAGTGATAGACTTGTCCGACACCATTATCAAATACCGCCCAATTTCCACTGTCCAATGTCCAGTTGGTTGAGGGTAAAGGATCGGGACCGTTGGTGTTTTCAAAGCCTTCGTAAAATTGGGCAGAAACAGAATTTATACTCAACATTAAAGACAAAAGAAGTAGTAGTTTTTTCATAGGTCAGTAATTTTGCAACCCAAAGTTAACTGATTTTGAATCAACTACTGTAAAATCATAAGAATTTTTTTAATGCAAACTTATCACTTTAGCAATTTTCCATTGGTCATTTATTTTTTTCCAAAAGATGGTAAACCGACTTATTTTTTTAGGTTCATCTGGTGGATTGGTATTGTTACTGAAAGAATGTAACCCAATTTCAATCGCGCCATAATCTTTGATCGGATAGACTTCAATACTGCCCTGAACCAGTGTTCGCGTGACTTTACCGCAGATATTTTTCTTGGTGCCTTCGAGGATGTCTTTTTTCGAATTAGACAATCCGCCATGGTCATGATAAAATTCGATGTCCTCTGCATAGAAATTAGCATAGGTTTCAAATTTTGTATCACAATGATTGTAAGCGTCAAAGAAAATACTGTCTTGTTCAGCTATGGCTTTAAACAATTCAGGATTGTCCGGTGTATAGTTTTTGGTCAGTTGATAGTCGTTTGATTTTGATATGCCACAACTGATTACTACTATCGAACATGCAATAAGGGTCAATAAAAGAATGATTTTTTTCATGATGTTGTAATTGAATTAGCCACAATAAACCCGCTGGTCCAGGCGTTTTGAAAGTTAAATCCGCCCGTAATCGCATCGATATTAACAATCTCTCCGGCAAAAAATAAATTTTCATGCAACTTGCTTTCCATCGTTTTAAAGTTGATTTCTCTTAAGTCGACGCCTCCCGCGGTAACAAACTCTTCCTTAAAAGTACTTTTGCCATTCACCTGAAATTGGCCATTGGTGAGTTGGTTCGCCAAATTCGTCAGTTGCATTTTAGTCAAATCAGCCCATTTGGTTTCGGTATCTATTGCGGAAGCTAAAACCAAACTTTCCCAAAGTCTGTTAGGGAATTCAAAAGGAGATTTTTTACTCACTATTTTCTTCGCGTGTTCTTGTTTGAGTTCTTTCAAACTTTCCATGGCTTCGTCAAAAGTGATGTCGTTGAGCCAGTTGACTTCTAACACAAATTGGTATTTTTTCTCTGCCAAAATTCTGGCGCCCCAAGCCGACAGTCTTAAAATTCCCGGGCCGCTCATGCCCCAATGCGTAATCAATAATGGTCCGGAAGCTTCCAGTTTGGTGCCTTTGACTTTCACATGGGCGAAAGCCGAAACGCCCATCAAATCTTTGATTCGGGTGTCTTTGATATTAAAAGTAAATAGCGAAGGAACCGGTGGAATAATCGTGTGATTCATGTTTTCCAACAGTTCCCAAATCTTGGGATTGCTACCGGTGGTCATGACCAGTTTTTGACATGAAAATGTCTCGTGATTGGTTTCTACTTTCCAGTAATTGTCGCCATGAAAAAGCGATTGTACACTTTGCCCTGTCAAGACCTCAATTTTTAGTTTCTGGGTCAAGCCCAAAAAACAATCGATGATGGTTTGTGAGGAATCCGTAGTGGGAAACATTCTCCCATCGTCTTCGATTTTCAATTCGACGTCGTGCTTTTCAAACCATTCAATTGTATCGCCTGAGCAAAATTGGTGAAACGGACCGCGTAATTCCTTTTCGCCACGCGGATAGAATTTGACCAAATCATTCGGCACAAAACATGCATGAGTAACATTACAACGGCCGCCGCCGGAAATCCGCACTTTCTCCAACACGGTTTTCCCGCGTTCTAAAATGGCGACTTTAAGTTTCGGATTGCTCTCAACGATGTTAATGGCCGTAAAAAAACCTGCCGCACCGCCGCCTACAATGATGATGTCATAGTTTGAGTTCATAGTCGCTCGGGAAAATCAGTAATGATACCGTCAACGTTTAACGATGTCACAAAGGTAATATCTTCCGGCTCATTTATGGTCCACGGGAAAATTTTAAAACCTTTTTCTTTGATTTTCAAAACATTTTCAGCAGTTAGTAAATGAAAGTATGGATGAATAGCCTCGGCTTTGATGAATTTGGCGAAAGCCAAAGCCAAGTCTAAATCGGTTTCTGTCAAAACGCCAATTCGGATTTCCTCATCGCGAAAACGAACTTCCTGTAACGCATTCCAATCGAAACTCGAAATCAGGATTTTAGTTTTGTCGATTTTGTTTTTATCTATCAAATCCAAAACAGCTTGGGTGGCCGAAAACGTTTTGATTTCTACATTGATTTCGCAGCGATTGTCCACTTGTTCGAATACATCGCGTAAAGTCGGAATACCTAACTTTTGCAATTCTTTAGCGGAATAATCGGTAACCAAGCCCACGCTCGAAGTCGTACGGTCAATGGTTTCATCGTGTATGACTATCGGCACTTTATCCAAACTCAATTGTACATCGAGTTCAATCATGTCAACGCCTAAAGCAATGGCTTTTTGGAAGGAAGCTAAAGTGTTTTCGGCAGCATGACCTTTCGCACCGCGATGACCGATTTTGAGCATGGTTATAATTTTTCCAATAAAACTATCGTAGCATTAGTGTCTATAGTTACTTTGCCATTTTCTACCACAGTTGTTACATTAGAATAAGCATCTTTCACTTTAGTGCCATTGGCAAAAACAGTTCCGACCGAGATTTCTTTTTTGCCTATAGGTAAATCCAAACCAACGACTACTTGATCGGTATAATTACCGTTACTGTAACTTCTACTGAAGACATACGGAGATTGCGAAATCATTTGATGAACTCCGCCACCAACGGCAGGATGGTTTTTTCGGAATGTTCCCAAAAGTTGATAATGCACCAATAATTGGTTTTTGATTCTGTCCGTTTTTAAATCGTCCCAATTCATAAACGAACGCAAAGTAGCATCGCCTTGACTGCCTTCGATTTCCAAATTACGAGCAGTTTCGTCTCCGTAATAGACTTGTGAAATTCCGGGTGCTAATAACAATTTGGTTCCCGATTCAAAGGTTTTTTCCCGTTTTTTATCAAATGGATAACCGTCATCATGTGACGTTACGTAGTTCATTACGGTGTTGCCTTTTAAGTCGTTTTGCAAGATTTTTGAATATTTAGAGAACAATTCTTCATAGTTCATTTTGGCTTCATTTCTGAAATCGAAATTGATTAATCCCGTGAAACCATTGGCGTAATAATCTACTTTTTTGTCTCCGAAATCATATTGTCTTTTGGCACCGATATTATAACCATACACTTCTCCCACGGTAAAGAAACCATTGTTGTCCATCACTTTTGATGGGTTGTTTTTCTTGAAATCAGCGAAAGCTTGGTCACAAACTTTTTTGAAATCGGCCCAAACATCTTCGGTGGTGTGTTTGGCGGTATCGACTCTGTATCCATCAATACCATAATCGGTAATATAATCCGAAAGCCATTTCATGATGTAATATTTCGGTGCTCTCGGATAGCCGGTTTTTTTGAAAAAGGCATCCAATTCGGCTACTTCTTGGTCGTATCGACCTTCTTTTTTCCACTTTTCGGCTAACATTGGCGGCAAAGCCACATTGGCATTACTTTCCGTTTTGACGTCAGGAAGATTTTCTACCAGCGTACAATTGATATAAGTGTCGTAAGATTGGTAAGTACATTTTGGCGAAGTTCGAACCCAATCACTTGGATAAACAGGGTCAATATCTGTTACCGGTCCGGTGTGATTGATTACGGCGTCCAACATGATGCGAATGCCTTTGGCGTGTGCTTTTTCGACTAATTCTTTTAAATCTTCGCGAGTACCATAACTTGGGTCAACCGCAGTCCAATCTTTGGTCCAATACCCATGAAAACCATAAGTATTTCCTGTTCCTTCATCGACAGAGCCATGAATTTGCTCAACAACCGGCGTCATCCAAATGGCGTTGATGCCGAGATTGGTAAAATATCCTTCATCCAATTTCTGAATTACGCCACGGATATCACCGCCTTCAAATCCGCGTAAAATTCCGGTGGGTTTGTTGCGGTTGATGATTTTATCGTTGGCCGGATTTCCGTTTTGGAACCTATCGATTAAAAGGAAATAGACGTTGGCACTTTCCCAAACGAATGGGGTTTGAGTTGACACATGTGATTTTGTTGCCGCTTCTTTGGTACAATTACAACCAAACAATAGGAGTGAAGCGGATAAAGTAAGCAGTATGTTTTTCATGTTAGTATTCAATTTTAATTTCAGGAGTTGTTCCTTTTTTCCAGGTTATCGGAATTTGTAAAGGTTCGTTAAAAGTTTTGAAAACCATTTCTTGGCTGTTGACAAAAATGCGTTTGGCTTTACAATTGTGAATCAATACCGAAACAGTTTTGTCGGTTGCGGTATAGTTTTTTCCAACGGTTGAAGTTAGTTTTATAACCAATTCTTTGCCATTGTTGTTGCTATTGAAATTGAGCATTTCATATTGTCCTTTTTCAAAAGCTTGCGGGGTTTCCCCGTTGTCGTTGTACAATTTTCCGGTGGAAGATTTAACCGTTTCGTCAAAATAGAAATGCAAATTGAAGTTTTCTAACGAATATTTTGAAGTGTTTTGAATCGTTTCAATCATTGGGACGAAACTGCCACCGCGAACAAATGTCGGAATATGGTCTTCCTCTATTTTTACAAAATCAGATTTTCCTCCAAAATGTTTTTCACCAGTGTAAAAATCAAACCAATTGTTGCTTTTGGGGAAATAAATTTCATGATAAGTTGGTTCTGGTCCAATCGAATTAGTGATTGGTTTTACCAAAAACGCATTTCCCCATAGATAGCTTTCCTTTTCGTTGAGCAATTTTTCATTCGTTGGCTCTTCAAAGAATAAAGGTCGCATTAATGGTGTTCCTTTTTGGTTGTTATCGAAAGCCAAAGTGTAATTATAAGGCATCAATTGGTAGCGTAACTCCACAGCTTTTTTGGCTTTGGCTTTGGTGTGAACATCTTTATAAGTGACTTCCGAAGCCACGTCTTCTTGCGCATGCGGACGGAAAATCGGGTTGAAAACACCGTATTGTAACCAACGCAAATACAATTCGTTGTCGAAATAATCTCCGGCAAATCCGCCAAGATCAGAATGCATATACGCCATACCTTGCATTCCCATTTGCATCGCGATTTCCATCTGGGATTGTAAACCTCCCCAACTTCTTGAAACGTCGCCGCTCCAAGGCATCATCCCAAAACGTTGCGAACCCGAATAGCCGGCACGCATTAGGATAAATGGTCTTTGGTTAGGAAAATCTCTTTGGTAACCATCGGCGATTAATTTGGCCCAATTGTGACCGTAAATATTATGCACTTCATCCGCTTTTCCGGCAGCTGTCATGGCTTTGGAAGGGAAAACTTCCGGTTCGCCCAAATCGCCCCACATGCCGCCAACTCCTTGGTTGATTAAGCGTTTGTAAACATTCCAAAACCATTGATTGCCTTCGGGGTTGAAGATGTCGACAACGCTAGTGTTTCCGAAATAGAAATCCCAAGTGGCGGGTTTTCCGGTTTTATCGGTGACCAATATTTTTTTATCGACGGCTTCTTGCCACTTCGATGAGGTTGTCAGGATGAAAGGTTCGGTTATTAAAATGGTTTTAACGCCTTTGGCCTTCAAATCGGCTATCATTTTCTCGGGATTCGGGAATTGGTCCTTGTCCCATTCGAGATTGCCCATCGTGCCTTGAACGGTTTTGCCAAACCAATACAAGTCGAGGATAATCGCGTCCACGGGAATTCCGTCAGCATTAAATCGATTGATGGTTTTTTCCACTTCTTCTTGGGTGTGGTATCCAAATCGGCTTGAGAAATTCCCCAAAGTCCAGCGTGCCGGCATCGGTTGTTTTCCGGTTAAATCGGTGTAGTTGGTTACCAAATCTTCCCAAGTATCGCCTACAATAACTTGGTATGTTTTTCGGCCCGAAATGGTTTCGTATTCTAACGTATTGTTCTTTTTACTGTCTAAATCCAAATGGCCAATCGCGGCGTTGTCGAAATGTACGGCGTACAATTTAGAAGACAAAACCAGTGGAATACAGAAGTTCATCAATTCGGCTTTAGTTTCATAGCCATAATGCGCTCTATTGTACAAGGCCAAGCGATTCCCACGACGGTTCATGCCCAAAGCTCTTGCGCCACCGCCAAATAAAATTTCTGAATTGTCTAAGTTGAACTGTAAAACTTCGGTGCTGTCTTTTTTGATGTAGCCATTTTTCTCGGACAATAGAACTTTTCCGTTATTGGAATATGTAATTCTGAATGGCGATTTGTTGATGACAACAGTGATATTATTAGTAAATAGCGAAACGGAATTGGCTGTTTTGGAAACAGTGGTTTTTACCTTTTCGGGTGTTTTGATTACCGCATGCGAATTCGGATTAAATAATTCTCCATTCGGGACAAATGATGTTTCAATAATTTTATCGGAATAAGGTTTTATGCGATAAGTTCCGTCACTGGTTTTTATTTCCAACTGGTTGTTTTTCCAGCTGTGGGAAAGGTAATTTCTATTCGCGTTTTGGGCGAATGCAAGAGAAGAGACAAGTAAAAGAAAAAGTATTTTTTTACTCATGCCTAAAATATTGTTTTTCTGGTATTCGTGAATCTTCGATTTCATTGTGTTATTTTAATTCTAAGACTAAAACTGATTTTCCTTCAATCGAAATGTCATTTTTCAAATCAAAAGAAACATCGCTTAACACATCTTTTCCTGATTTGTAATTTTTTAGATTTTCTTGAAATCTATTGGTTTTGAAAGTTTGTTTTTCATTACTGTTGTTAACCACGACCATTACGCTTTCTTTTTCGTTATAGCGGAAATAAACATAGACGTTGTTTTCCGGAACATAATGCGTTGTTTTTCCGAAATGAATAACGTCTTTGGTTTTTCTCCAATTGAATATTTTCGCCGTGAAATCGTAGAATTTGTTTTGCTCTTCGGTTCGACCGGCTTTGGTGAAGGCATTATTGGTATCGCTATTCCATCCGCCCGGAAAATCGTGACGAATATCGCCATCGCCTTTGCCTTTGTCACCTGCCATCGCAATTTCGGAGCCGTAATACAATTGCGGAATTCCTCTCATGGTTGCCAAAATAGTCATGGCCATTTGGTATTTTTTGAAATCGTTTTTATAAGCTTGATTGATACGATTGGTGTCGTGGTTTTCGGCAAAAATTAGGATGTTGTTGATGTTGGGATACAAAAAGTCATTGGCTAAATTGTCATAGACTCTAATCATTCCTTTGTCCCATTCGCCTTTGTCTTCGTTGAACACTTTTTCCAAAGCATTGTATAAAGTGAAATCCATTACGCTTGGCAAATAGGAATTGTAACTTTGAATGGCGCCAATTTTACTGTCTTTTTGCCAATAGGCCATTTGCGCTTGGTCTTGCATCCAAACTTCACCTACAATATTGAAATGCGGGTATTCATCGGTGATGGCTTTGGTCCATTTGGCGATACCAACTTTATCATTATACGAATAAGTATCCACGCGGAAACCATCTAGATCGGCGTATTCTATCCACCAAATGGCGTTTTGCGTCAGGTAATTTAAGACTAAAGGATTCGACTGATTCAAATCGGGCATCGATTTGACAAACCAACCGTCCATACAATATTGAGCATCGCGTTCGGAAGCATTCGGGTCGAATTGCGTCGTCATTCTGTAATTAGAATTTGTAAATTCCGGGAATTGGTGAACCCAATCGTGTGTAGGTAAATCTTTATACATCCAGTGTTGCCAACCCCAATGATTGGTTACATAATCCATGATGTTTTTCATGCCGCGTTTGTGCAATTCGGCGCTCATACGAACATAGTCTTCATTAGTTCCGAAGCGTGCGTCGATTTTATAAACGTCGGATTGACCATAAGTGTGATACGAACCTCTTTCGTCGTTGTCTTCGCAAAGTGGTGTTGGCCAAACGGCTGTCGCACCAAGCGATTGGATATAATCTAAGTTTTTGATGATGCCTTCGATATCGCCACCGTGTCTGCCGTTGTCTTTGGAACGATCCATTTTTTCGGTCAAGGCTACATTATTGTCGTTGTTTGGGTTTCCGTTGGCAAATCGGTCCGGCATTAAAAGATAGATTACATCTGAACTGTCGTAACTTTTGCGGAAGCGTGAATTTTCTCTTCTGGCTTTAAGCGAATAATTTTGAGTAAAAGATTTTTTGCCATTTTTGAAAGTAAAGACAAAATCCTGAGCCGGACTGTTTTTCGTTTCAATGGTTACAAAAAGATAATTTGGGTTTTCGGTTTTTTGAATGCCTTTGATAATGATGCCGTTGGAAACAGTGACTTCGTTTTGGGCAATATTTTTGCCGTAGAACATAATCTGTACATCGGAAAGTGTCATGTCATTCCACCAAAATGGTGGCTCAACTTTGTCTACTTGGGCGAAAGCCGAAACAGAAATCAAGAGAGAGAAGAGTAGTTTTTTCATGTTGTTTGTTAAATAAAAAACCCTCTCAGAGTTTTATCCGAAAGGGTTTTGATTGTTTGAATTATACCGTTACCAGGCTATTCGGCTCTACCAAAACCTCTTTGCCGTTGACGAAAACAGAAATCGCTGTTTCGCCTTCCAGGGTAAAGTTGGTTTCGTTTTGGTGAACAGCAACTTTTAAAATTTGGTTTCTGAAATTGATTTTGAATGAATAGCCGTTCCAGTCTTTAGGAATTCTTGGTTCGAAGTGCAAAGTGTCGTTTTTTACTCTCATTCCACCAAAACCTTCAACGATACTCATCCAAGTTCCGGCCATTGACGTGATGTGTAAACCTTCTTCGACTTCTTTGTTGTAATCATCTAAGTCCAAACGTGACGTTCTCAAATAGAAAGTATAGGCTTGTTCCATTCGGCCTAAAACAGCGGCTTGAATCGAGTGAACACAAGGTGATAATGAACTTTCATGAACGGTAAACGGTTCGTAAAAGTCGAAATGTTTTTCTAATTGTTCTCTGCTGAAATGGTCTTCAAAGAAATAGAAACCTTGTAAAGTGTCGGCCTGTTTGATATAAGGCGAACGCAGGATTCTGTCCCAAGACCATTTTTGGTTGATTGGTCTTTGGCTTTTGTCTAAATCATGTACTTTGACCAATTCTTTGTCTAAGAAACCGTCTTGTTGTAAATACACGCCGTGTTCTTCAGAATAGGGGAAATACATGTGATCAGCTACTTTTTTCCAGTGAAGGATTTCAGTTTCTTCCAAACTTACTTTGCTCATAATTCTGGAGAAATCAGAAGCGTATTCTTGTTTTACTTTTTCGATTTGCTCGATGGTATAATCGATACACCATTTGGCAATATAATTGGTATAGAAGTTATTGTTGACGTTGTTTTCGTATTCATTCGGACCGGTTACGCCTAAAATTACGTACTGATTTCTGTAAGTTGAGAATGTCGCTCTTTGGTGCCAAAAACGGGCAATGCCGATTAAGACTTCTAATCCTTTTTCAGGAATATAGCTATAATCTCCGGTGAATCGGTAGTAGTTGAAAATGGCGAAAGCGATAGCTCCGTTTCGGTGGATTTCTTCGAAAGTGATTTCCCATTCGTTGTGACATTCTTCCCCGTTCATGGTTACCATTGGGTACAAAGCTGCACCGTTTTTGAAACCTAATTTTTCGGCATTTTCGATGGCTTTGTCCAATTGGTTATAGCGGTAAGCTAAAAGATTTCGCGCTACTTGTTGGTCTTTAGTGGCCATGTAAAAAGGAATACAGTAGGCTTCAGTATCCCAATAAGTAGAACCGCCGTATTTTTCTCCTGTAAATCCTTTCGGACCAATATTTAAGCGGGAATCTTTGCCTAAATACGTTTGGTTCAATTGGAAAATGTTGAAACGAATTCCCTGTTGCGCTTTGACATCGCCATCAATGGTAATATCGCTCATTTCCCAGATTTTAGCCCAGGCGTCGATTTGATTTTGTAATAAAGTATCATAGCCTAAAGCCAATCCTTGTTGGATAACTTTTTGTGCTGCCGGAATCAATTCGGCAGCAGCATGATTCATCGAAACGGTGTAGCCACCTAATTTTTGGAACGCAACCGTTTGGCTTTTGGAAACCAATTGTTCGTAGGTAAAAATTACTTTGTCAGAAGTAGTATCAACGAAGGTTGGGTTGGCGTTTTGATTTTCGTTATTGATAAAAATGCTGTTGTGCATATAAGTTGCTACTTCAAAATGGGTTTTGAAAGTACGCGCTACGACAAAAGCTTCGTTGTTTTGATGTTGGGTTTCTAAGGGTTCCCAAAATTTTTCTTCCCAATTGGCGTCCTCGTTGTGTACTCCGGCATCCAAATAAGGTTTGAAAACGATAGTCGCGTCATGATTTTTTGGCGTGATTTCGTATTTGATTACGCCCAATTCATCTAAATCCAAAGACAAGAATCTTCTAACGTTGACATCAATTTCTATTCCGTTATACAATGTGGCGGAGAAAGAGCGATTATACCAACCTTCTTTCATGTTCAATTCGCGTTTGAAATTAGTCACTTTACAAGCTGCTAAATCCAATGTTTCGCCATTGATTTCAATTAAAATGCCAATCCAAACCGGTGCGTTCAGCACTTTGGCGAAATATTCCGGATAGCCGTTTTTCCACCAACCTACTTTGGTTTTGTCCGGATAATAAATCCCGGCGATGTAACTTCCTTGGAAAGTATTTCCGGAATAGAATTCTTCAAAATTGGCGCGTTGACCCATGGCACCGTTTCCGATGCTGAATAAACTTTCGGAGGATTTCACTCTTTCTAAATCAAATCCTTCTTCAATAATCGACCAGTTGTCCGGTTTTATATAATCTTGGTTCATTGTAATTTTTTTATTGTCCTTTTATCATTCAATTTTAGTCGAGGAGCGCTTCTATAAAAGAAAGATCCATAAACGTAAAATCTTTAAAATTGTATTTTGCTTCGTGTAATATTTCGGCATCACCAATACCGACGCTTATCATGTTGGCCACATTGGCGGCTTGAATTCCGGCAACACTGTCTTCAAAAACGATACAGTTTTTATTGTTGGCTTTTACCAACTTGGCGGCTCTCAGAAAAACTTCCGGATCGGGTTTGGCATTGGCTACATCATTACCATCAACGATGGCATCAAAAAAGTGCAAAATTCCGGTTTTTTCTAAAATAGGTCGGGCGTTTTTACTGGCCGAACCTAAGGCAATCAGTTGTTTTTTTTCTTTAATAAATTGAAGAACGTTGATTACTCCCGGTAATAATTCGCTTTCGTCCATATCTACCAAATAGGATAAATACTCTTCGTTTTTTTTGATTAGCCACTTGTTTTTGTCTTCTTGTGAAGCTTGGACGTTGCCCAAGGCTAAAATAATGTCAAGAGAACGAACGCGGCTAACGCCTTTTAATTCCTCGTTGTGTTCCGGGGTAAATTCGATTCCCAGTTCCTGAGCTAATTTTTGCCACGCCAAAAAATGGTATTTGGCTGTGTCAACAATAACTCCGTCAAGGTCGAAAATGAATGCTTTTTTACTCATTAATATCAATCTTTTTGTTTGTCGATACGGTCAGGGTTAATAAACCTGCCAATATCATAGAGATTCCGCCAATTATGAGGGCATAAATGGGTTTGTCATTAAAAAATGTGTTGACCAAGAAGCCTAAAATGGTTCCGGCCACAATTTGCGGGATTACAATAAAGAAGTTGAAAACTCCCATATAGTATCCCATTTTGCTTGAAGGTAAAGAACCCGAAAGCATAGCATAAGGAATGGATAAGATACTTGCCCAAGCAATACCAACTCCAACCATGGCTAATAATAAACCAACTTTGTCCGACAAAAAATAAACAGAAATCAACCCTAATCCTCCGGCAATTAAAGCCAGCATGTGAGTGAATTTGTTGCTTGTTCTTTTGGCTAAAACAGGTAATAAGAAAGCGACAGCAGCAGCCACGCCATTGTAAACAGTGAACATCACGGAAACCCAGTCGGCAGCGTCATTGTAAACTTTTGAGGTGGTGTCATTGGTTCCAAAAACATGGCCGGTAACGGCTTTGGTAGTATAAATCCACATGGCAAATAAAGCAAACCACGAGAAAAATTGTACCCAAGCCAATTGTTTCATAGTTTTTGGCATGTTTAATAAATCAGTAATGATAATGGTAAAACCGTTGCGGACTTTGTTTTTTCTCAGTAGGGAGACCAGAGCGAACAAAACACCTGCCACGAGAATTCCAATGGAAAGAATGTATAATTCTTTGTGGCTGTTTTCACTTTTGGCATTCATGTCATGAACAAAATAAGACAATATCAATCCGATAACGGATAAAATCACACCGATGTTAAATTGTCTTTTTTCGGTACAACCTGTTTCAGTGTCGTTTTCATTTGCTTTTTGAGTGTCTTTTTTGGCGTTTTCGAAAGCCTCTAATTCTTCGGGAGAATATTCTTTGGATTTCATAACAGTCCATAAAACCGCTAAAAAGAAAACAATTCCGCCAACATAAAACGACCATTTTACTGACGGTGGGACAATTCCCTCCGGTGCAGTATTTTTGATGTCAAACCAATTGGTAAAAACGTAAGGTAAGGCCGAACCAACAACTGCACCAAGTCCGATAAAGAAACTTTGCATGGCAAAACCCAGTGTACGTTGTTTCTCGGATAAATTATCTCCTACAAAAGCTCTGAAAGGTTCCATCGAAATGTTGATAGAAGAATCCATAATCCACAAGGTTCCAATGGCAATCCAAAGGGTTGGTGAATTGGGCATAAAAATCAGTGCGATGGAAGATAAAATGGCACCGGCCAAAAAATAAGGTCTTCTTCTGCCTAATCGAGTCCAAGTTCTATCTGAAAAATAGCCAACAATTGGTTGGATGATTAAACCGGTTAACGGAGCGGCAAGCCAATAAAGTCCTATTTTATCAACTTCGGCGCCTAAGGTGTCAAAAATTCTTGAAGTGTTTGCGTTTTGCAGGGCAAAACCAAATTGTATCCCTAAGAAACCGAAACTCATGTTCCAGATTTCCCAGAAACCTAACTTACGCTTTTCCATTATCGTAATGTATTGATTTATAAAACGATAAGCGCTTTGCTTATCAAAACTTTAATCTATTTTCGAAGTAAAGTACAAGCTTTGATAATTAGGGTAAAGATAATAAAGAATTTATATTGTGATGATTCTCTTTAAAAAAAATGACATTGACAAGTTACGCAAACGTTTTTTGTTGATAAAAACACCGTTATTTGGTGGACTCTCTTTCGACCAATTCGGTTTCGATTACTTCCGTTCTGTATTGTTCTTCGTCTTCTTCTTCGGCTTCCAGTCTTTCTATCAGCATTTTGGCGGCTTTGCCACCCATTTTCACACCGTTTTGACTAACGGTAGTGATACTTGGAGAAGAATATTTGGAAATAATCCCATCGGTAAATCCTATAATCGAAATGTCCTCAGGCACTTTTTTACCTAATTTGTTAGCCTCTTTGATGGCGGTTACTGCAAAAAGTTCATTAACGGCAAAAATGGCGTCGATATCATTATTAGCTAATAAACCGGCAATAGCTTCTTCGAAGTTTTCGGTGTCTTCTATTTTTAAAATCAGATTTTCGTCTATTTTAATATCGTTGTTTTTTAAGGCTTTGATGTAGCCTTCCGTTCTTAATTTTCCAACACTTACATAATCAACCGTTGAAATTAGGGCGATTTTTTTAAAGCCTTTGTCTATTAAATGCTGGGTTGCATTAAAAGCGGCGAGATTGTCATCGATGATTACTTTATCGCAGAGAATTTCATTGGTTACACGGTCAAACATTACAACCGGCATTCCTTGATTAATGACTTCTACGATATGGTGAAAATCTTTTTTTTGTTGGGTTTCCTTGGAAAGCGACATGATGAATCCGTCAATACTTCCGTTAGCTAACATTTCCATGTTAATTACCTCTTTGTCAAATGATTCATCAGACAAACACACCAATACGTTATAACCGTTTTCATTGGCTACATGTTCCACACCACTGATGACAGTGGCGAAAAAATGATGGATAATTTCAGGAATAATAATACAAATGGTTTTGGTTTTTTTGTTTTTTAAACTGAGGGCAATATTGTTGGGTTTGTAGTTGTATAATTTGGCAAAAGCCTGTACTTTTTGACGGGTATCTTCGCTGATTTCCAAACTATTTCGAAGTGATTTGGATACAGTAGATATCGATACGTCCAATTCTTTGGCGATTTGCTTTAAAGTGACTTTTCTTTTCATAGTTTGAGAAGGTGAATATTGTTTTCTGAATAAAGATATAGGATATTTTTTATTCTGTCAATTTTAGGCTTAAAATAATGAAATTATGGAAAAGTTTTCAACACGAAAACGTTTTCGGCAGACATTTAACGCTTGTTTGTTCTTGAGATTGAAAATTTTGCATAAATTTAACATTCGAAGTATAAATACAAGCACAAAATTAAATTTTTTAACCTAAACAAAACGTATGAAAACAATTTACAAAAAGTTGTTATTTTTATTCTTGCTGCTGCCTTTTGGCGCTCTTGCACAGAGCACTTTGAGTGGCGTTGTGATTGACAGCAAGTCAAACCAACCCTTGCCGGGAGTAAATGTAATTGTTCAAGGTGCCAACAACAGCACCACAACAGATTTTGACGGAAAATTCCAGTTAGGAGGTCTGAAAAACGGAGACAAATTAGTCTTTTCGTTTATCGGTTATGACTCTAAAACGGTTACTTTTTCAGGTCAGAAATCGGTAAGCATCAGCTTAGATGAAAGTGCCAACCAATTACAAGAGGTTGTAGTTCAGGTGGGTTACGGAACCGTTAAGAAAAAAGACGCAACGGGTTCTGTGACTACAGTAACTGCAAAAGACTTTAATAAAGGTGCGATTGTGTCTGCTGACCAATTGTTAACCGGTAAAGTAGCAGGTGTTAGAATTACCACCAATGGTGGTCAGCCTGATTCTGCACCAAACATTAGAATTAGAGGAGGAGCTTCTCTTAGCGCCAGTAACAATCCTTTGATTGTGATTGACGGAATTCCAATCGACAGTAATAGTCCTGCCGGAGTTAGTAACCCTTTTTCGCTTATTAATCCAAATGATATTGAAAGTTTTACAGTATTGAAAGATGCTAGTGCAACGGCAATTTACGGATCAAGAGCATCCAATGGTGTAATTATCATCACCACTAAAAAAGGAACTACCGGCGATATTAAATTCAATTACTCAGCTAATTTCACAGGCGGTAAAGTAGGTAAAAAAATTGGAATTATGGATGGAACTACTTTTGTGAAGTTCATTCAGGAATACCATCCAACTTACACAAACTTATTAGGTATAGATGATCCGAACAGTTCTTTATCTGATGATTTAGGTACACCTGAAATTGAAGGTAGAATACTTTCAAATACAGATTGGCAAGATCAAATTTTCAGAAACTCTTTCTCTACGGATCATGCTTTCAGTGCCAGAGCTAATATTTTTGGGGATGTGCCTTTCAGAGCTTCATTGGGATTCAATAAAACCGAAGGGTTAATCAAAACAAATGATTACCAAAGAACGACTATGTCACTTAAATTGACTCCGTCATATTTTAATAAACATCTAAAAGTAGACATAAACGCTAAGGGTATTTCAAGTAAGAAAAATGCGGTTGATGAAGGCGGTGCTTTAGGTAGCGCAGTTTACATGGATCCAACAAAACCTGTTTATGACAATTCTCCGGATAACAGATTTGGCGGCTATTATCAAAATACCAGATTAAACGGAGGACGTTATATTTTGGACGGAGCATGGAACCCGTTGGCCATATTAGAGCAAAGAGACAGACCGGAAAGAGTGTACCGATTTTTAGGAAACGTTGAGTTTGACTATAAATTCCACTTTTTACCGGACTTACATTTTGTAAACAATTTTGGTTTGGATGGTTCAAGAGCTGTTATTGAAGAAAAGTATTCTGACAACTCTATTGCGACTTACCGATTTAACCAAGGAACGGATCCTAACACGAATTATGTGTTTAACCCGGGCAGAAATTATTATGAAGCACAAAGAATTACTAACACCACTTGGGATTCTTATTTCTTGTATGCTAAAGAATTAAAAGGATTTGTTAACAAGTTTGATTTACAAGGAGGTTACTCTTATCAAAACTTCAAAAATGACGGCCACAGAGAATTTTACCAATATAACAATGATACCGGTATCAGAGAGTTAGTAATCAACCCTAATAATCCGAATAACAGATATTTCAATGTTCTAAACTTACAATCGTATTTCGGTAGAACTAACATTGATTTTGCTAATAAATATTTACTTACGGTTTCCTTCAGAGCTGATGGTTCTTCATTATTCAGAGAAGATAAAAGATGGGGTTATTTCCCTGCAGCAGCATTGGCATGGAAACTTAAAGAAGAAAGCTTCTTGAAAAATGTAAGTATGGTAAATGATGCCAAAATCAGAATTGGCTACGGTAAAACCGGACAACAAAATATTACAGATGCGGTAGGTTTTTATCCTTCTACTCCTTTATTTGCTATCGGAAGTAACTCTAGTCAGTATTTATCAGGTACTAATTTGTATTCTGCTATTGCTTTCAATCCTGATTTGACTTGGGAGAAAACAACTACTTACAATTTAGGAATTGATTTCGATTTGTTTAAAAACAGTTTCTTGTCAGGAAGTTTTGATATCTACCAGAGAAAAACAACCGATTTGCTTGCCAGAGTTGCTTTACCACCGGGACAAGGACTTTCCGATTCATTCGTGAAAAATGTTGGTGCAACAGAAGGAAAAGGATTTGAGTTGAATTTAAACATCAAACCTTTCAAAACAGATAATACAAGTTTCGAGATTACATCAAACTTAGCTTATAACTACACAGAAGTAACTGATTTAAATGATGTAACTCAAATTACAGCTTTTGAGTCGGGTATTGGTACACAAACTGGAGTGTTTTTAGCACGTCATGCTGTAGGATTCCAACCTTATTCTGCTTGGGTGTTCCAACAATTATATTCACCTGATGGATCATTGATTCCCGGTGCTTTTGTGGATAGAAATGATGATGGTGTGATTACTAATGATGATAGATATTATAAAGCATTACGTCCTAATTGGACTTTTGGATTCGGATTTAATTTCAATTACAAAAACTGGGATTTAAGTTCTAATTTCAGAGGACAAATCGGCGGTCAAACTTATAATCAAAGAAAAATGAGTTTGGGATGGGTTGATGCAGCCTTACCTATAAACACTAATAGTTTAACAAACGTACTTAATTTTTATGGCGGAGAAGCTGATTCTTCAATCCAAAACATTCAAGGAAACGTACCTTTATCAGATTACTATTTAGAAGACGCTACTTTTTTACGTTGTGAAAATATCGTAGTAGGCTATAGATTCAACAAGTTTATTAAATCTTCATCATTAAGATTGTATGGAGCTTTAAATAATCCTTTTATCATCACCAAGTACAAAGGTCAGGATCCTGAGAATTTCAATTCAATTGACAATAATTTCTACCCAAGACCTAGAATGTACACCTTTGGTTTGAGTTTAGATTTTTAATTAAAAAACTATGAAAAAAATGAAAAAATTAAAATTGTTTAGCATCTGTATTCTCTTCTTTGGGACATTGTCATGTACCGAAGATTTAAATACAGAACCTTTAGTAGAATTATCGCTTCAACAGTTGTTGCAAGAAGATCCAAACGCTATTACGGGTATTATGTCAAAACTGTATGGTTCATTTGCACTTTCAGGGGCTAATGGCCCGGGAAGTTCAGATATCAGTGATGACGCAGGAGAATCGCCTTTTTTGAGAGGAATTATCAATCTTCAGGAATTTACTGCAGACGGAATGAAAAACAGATGGGGTGACGATGGATTAGATCAGTTAACCACAACATCTAATTGGGATGCCAATAACAAGTTTTTCAGATACTTATATAACAGAGCTTTCTACACTATTCCGCAATGTAATAACTTATTAGCGGTGTTGTCCAGTGTTGATGTTCCTAACAAAGAAGCTGTTGTAAGTGAAGTTAGATTTTTAAGAAGTTTAGCTTATTTTTATTTGATTGACTGTTTTGGGAAAGGGGTTTTATTAACCGAGGACAACTTAGGTAGCGGAACACCATTGCCTCAATCATCAAGACAAGAGTTGTTCAACTTTGTTGAGTCAGAATTGTTGGCCATTGAGAATACTTTGCCAACTACCAATGAGTATGGTAGAGCTAATAAAGCAGTGGGTAGAATGTTATTGTCAAAATTGTACATTAATGCAGAAGTTTATACAGGTACGCCTAAATACACTGAAGCTCTTACCTTCATCTCTAAAGTGATCAATGAAGGAGGCTATACTTTGGATCCAAATTTTCAACACATTTTTTCAGGAGATAACAATACTTCGCCTGAAATTATTTACCCTTTAATTGCTGACGCTTTAGTGAGTCAAAGTTATGGTAATACTACTTATTTGGTAAATGGAAGTTTGAACTCTGCTACAATGACTTTGTCTGATTACGGAGCAACTGACGGATGGGGTGGTCACAGAGCTACAAAAGCTTGGTATGGTTTATTTGGTGCTAGCGCTGGTGAATTAGCTTCTTCTCCTGACCAAAGAGCACATTTGTTTTGGACATCCGGACATACTTATGAAATGACTGATTACAGAGAATGGGAGAATGGATATCCTTCGACTAAATTTAGAAACTCTAACTTTTTCTCTAGTTCTTCACCAACTTCTTTTTCAAGCACTGATTTCCCTTTATACAGATTAGCAGATGCTTATTTAATGTATGCTGAATGTGTTGTTAGAGGAGCAGGAGGAGGATCAATTTCTCAAGCCGTTGACTATGTGAATCAAGTTAGAACAAGAGCCGGTGCTAATACCATTAGCGCAGGAGATTTGACCTTAGATTTTATTTTAGACGAAAGAGGAAGAGAATTGATGTTTGAAGGACACAGAAGAACGGATCTTATTCGTTTTGATAAATTTACAGGAGGTAGTTATTTGTGGCCATGGAAAGGAAACACTTTAAATGGTGCTTCAATTTCTACTACTTACAAACTTTTCCCTATCCCTCAACAAGCTTTAGAAGCCAATCCAAATTTAACTCAGAACCCAGGTTATTAATAAAAAATATATTTAAAAATGAAAAAAATATTAAAAATATCTAGTTTAGCTTTCTTGTTAATAGCAGGAGTTGCTTGTGAAAATGATGATCAAACAATAGCTCAGGCTGTAGGTGGGCCAGAATTAATTACTCCGGCTTCAGGAACAGAGTATGAATTGTCTCCGGCCAATGAAACCAACGAAGCTACAACTTTAGTTTGGAATCATGCCGATTATGATGTTCAAACAGAAGTAAATTATGAAGTTCAAGTAGCGTTAGCCGGAACAGACTTCGCTGAAGTTATCTCTGGTGGAACTACCACTAACAGATTTTTTACTTGGTCAGTTGCTGCTTTAAATCAAGTGGCTATAGATGCAGGTTTGACACCATACACTCCGGGAAATTTAGATGTTAGAGTAAGAGGAACTTTAGGCGCTAATGCTGAAATGGAGAGTTTTTCTAATGTTATTACCATAACAGTAACAGCCTACACTACTGAGTTGCCTAAATTGGCAGTTCCGGGTAATCACCAAGGTTGGGATCCTCCGACAGCTCCAAGAATTGCTTCTTCAGGATTTGGAGAAACTGATTACGAAGGATATGTTTGGTTAGATGGAGCATTTAAATTTGTTGGACCTAATGCAGCCGGTGCCTTTGCTTGGGGTAATACGGATTGGGGTGATGATGGTTCTTTCTCAGGTGTGCTTGCAGAATCAGGAGAATCAGATATCACTGCTACTGCAGGTTATTACAGAGTAACTGCTAATACCACTACTTTATTATACAATATTGTACCAACCAATTGGGGAATTGTAGGAGCTGCAACCGCTGGAGGTTGGGATAATAGTACACCTTTGACTTACAATGCAACTACCAAGAAATGGGAAGGAACAATTGTTATGACTGCCGGAGCTTACAAGTTCAGAGCTAATAATGCTTGGGATATTAACTTAGGTGCAGACTCAGATTTAGATGGTTCAATGAACTATGGTGGACCGGATTTAACTGTTGATGCTGACGGTACCTACAATGTTGTTTTAGATTTAAGTAATCCAAGACAATATACCTATTCTGTGACACTTCAATAAGTAAATTAAGAATAACTAAAAAAGGGTTTCTTTTAGAGACCCTTTTTTTAAATTTTAAGCTATGAAAAACTTTATTTTATTTCTTTTTGCTGTCCTTGTTGGAAATTCATCTTTTGCCCAAGTTTCTTGGCAAGGTGGTTCCAATCCCGATGCAACAGCTGCAGCTACCATACTGTTCGATAAAACAGGTACAGGTTTAGCTACTTACACCGGAACAATATACGCCCACACAGGGTTAACGGTAAACGGAACTCCTTGGCAAAATGTAAAAGGGTCTTGGGGTAATAATACTACACAACCGGCGCTGACTTTGGTTTCGGGTAATATTTATAAATTAGACTTAACTCCAACAATACTTCAGTATTACAATGTAACATCCGGTTCGGTGACCAAGGTTAATATGGTTTTCAGAAATGCAGCCGGTAATGCACAAACGGTAGATTTGACTTTGGATGTAGGTGCTTTTCAGGCGGCTTTAGTAACTCCGGTTGAAAATAGTAATACTATTATTAATAGTGGTCAAAGTTTGACTATAACAGCTAATAATACAAATGGTACGGCTAATTATAACTTGTTGGCGAATGGAGTTAGTATCCATACTTTTTCAGGAACAAGCTATAATTATACCGATCCAAATATTACGGCTAACAAAACTTATGAACTGCAAATTACACAAGGCGCTACCTTCTTTTCAAAAACTTTCGGCGTTATTGTAAACGCAGGAACTACCAATGAAACAATGGCGTCCGGTCTCGAGGATGGAATCAATTATAATTCATCCGACGCCACTAAAGCTACACTTGTTCTGGACGCACCGGGGAAAGATTTTGTTTACCTAGCCGGAAGTTTTAACAACTGGCAACCGGGAACTAATTATTTGATGAAAAAAGACCCCGGAACAGGAAAGTTTTGGTTAGAATTAACCGGATTAACCTCGGGTCAACAATATACTTATCAATATTGGGTAGTGGATGCTACACCAACAACCAATTCACCGGCAGTTGTAAAAACAGCTGACCCTTATTCAACTTTAGTATTATCTCCTTTTGATGACCCCTATATTCCGGCGACTTCTTATCCTAACTTGCCAACTTATCCGGCCGGACAATCAAGAGAAGTTACTGTTTTGCAAACCGGTCAAACACCTTACAACTGGAGCTCAGCCACTATCAATTTCGTAAAACCAAAAAAAGAAGATTTAGTGGTTTATGAAGTTTTAGTAAGAGATTTTGATGCCGATAGAAATTACCAAGATTTAATCGATAAAATTGACTATTTCAAAAATCTAAAAGTCAATGCTATCCAATTGATGCCGGTAATGGAATTCGAGGGAAATGAAAGCTGGGGATACAATACCTCTTTCCATTTGGCTTTGGATAAATTCTATGGTAACGCTGATAAGTTTAAAGAGTTTATCGATTTATGCCACCAAAACGGTATAGCAGTTATTCTGGATTTAGCTTTAAATCATGCTTTCGGAAGAAATCCTATGGTTAGAATGTGGATGAAAGATGCTGATGGTGACGGCTGGGGTGATCCGGCTGCCGATAATCCTTATTTTAATGAGTTTGCCAAACATAGTTATAGTGTTGGCTCCGATTTCAATCACGCTTCAGCAAGAACGAAATATTATACCAAAAGAGTCATTAAACAATGGATACAAGAATTTAAAATTGATGGTTTCCGTTGGGATTTAACCAAAGGATTTACCCAAGCTTGTTCCGGTGGTGATGATACATGTACTAACGCCTATCAAGCTGACCGTGTCGCTGTTCTTAAAGAATATGCTGATTACTCTTGGCTATTAGACCCAACTCACTATGCTATTTTTGAACATTTAGGAGGTGACAGTGAAGAACAACAATGGGCCAATTACCGTATAGGTGAAACACCAAGTAAAGGAATCATGATGTGGGGCGAATTACACGAAGCCTACAAACAACTTACCATGGGTTACTCCACTAATGCCGATATTACAAGAATGGGTCACGTGAGCAGAGGATTTTCAGGCAAACGTTTGTTGGGTTACCCTGAAAGTCATGACAAAGACAGATTGGTTTATGAAGCAGTTACCTTCGGAAACGGAGGCGGAACAGCACCACCACTAAACAATTTGAATAATGCAGTGGCCAGAATGTCAGCCATTGGTGCATTATCTATTTTAGTTCCGGGACCAAAAATGATTTGGCATTTCGCAGAATTAGGCATGAATAATTCTATTTACACCTGTGAAAACGGAACTGTAAATTCGGAGAGCGATGTCACTACAGGAGATTGTAAATTAGCCACCAAACCACAACCTCAATGGGTAAACAATTGGTTGACAATGACTACCCCTAACAGACAACAAGTGTACAACGATTGGAAAAGGTTAATCCAAATGAAAATCGAAGAACAAGTCTTTGAAGGTGATTACGCCATTAGCCCTGACGGAAATAACATCAGACAAAGAATTTATGTTTATGACAATTCTTTACCGTCAACGCAATTGAAAAATGTAGTCATTATTGCCAATATGTCGGTGGCTGCTCAAAACATTAATCCAAGTTTCCCGTACACCGGAAATTGGTATAACCTAATGGATAATACTCCATATAATGTGACCAACACCACGGCAACAATCAACTTGCCGCCGGGAGGTTTCAGAGTATATGGTAATCAACCGGTTGCTTTGGCAGCTAATGATTTTGAAGTTGCAAATCAAGTGAGTTTGTATCCAAATCCAACTTCAGGAACTTTCAATATCAAAGGACAAGTAGCCAAAGTGGAAATCTATTCCATCACCGGACAAAGAGTTAAATCTTTTGAAAATATTTCCTCTGAAGACTATCAATTTGATATCAATGAATTAAACAGCGGCGTTTATTTAGTCAAAGCTATCGATGCCAATAATAATTCATCTACTATGAAATTGATCAAACAATAAGGTTAGATTAGTTATATAATTATTTTGCAGTAGCCACGTTTTTTAAACGTGGCTACTGTTTTTTATAAAATTTTTCCCCTTAAATTTTTTTCTCTTTCAGCGGAATTGTACTTTTGAACTATGAAAAAACCGTCAAAGTCAATAATAGTCAGGATTTTAAAGATTACAGGAATTACTTTCGGGTCAATTATCCTGCTGATGTTTTTGATGCCAATTCTTTTTCCCGGAAAAATTGCCGAAGAAGTAAAAGCTTTCGCCAACAAAAAGCTGAATGGTGAATTAGACTTCAAAGAAGCCAATCTTTCTTTCTTCAACCACTTTCCGTCATTGACTTTAACCCTTACGGATTTCTCCCTAAAAGGTTCAGCGCCTTACCAAAAAGAAACCTTAGTTTCCGCCAATGAAGTGGCATTCGGAATCGATTTAGGGTCTCTTATTTTTGACAAAAGTGTCACCATTGATAAGATTTACGTCTCCAATGCTTTAATCAATGTAAAAGTCAATGCCAAAGGAGAAGCCAACTATAACGTCTATATTTCCGAAGAAGAAACCACTAAAAAAGATACCACCGGGAACACTTCGCTTCGTTTGGATAAAATTGCCATCGAAGACAGTCATTTGGTTTACAACGATCAATCGACTAAAATTTTAATTGATGCCAATGGCTTTAATTATATAGGAAACGGCGACTTAGACCAAGCCATTTTCGATATTTATACCGAAGCTGAAATCGAAGACTTTGATTTTGCTTATGATGGGCAACAATACCTCAAAAACAAAAAAGTAAAAGCCGATTTGATCACCAAAATCAACACCAATTCCCTGGCGTTTGTCTTCCAACAAAACAATTTAAAAATTAACAAACTTCCGGTAGAATTCAACGGGAAATTCGACTTCCTAAGCAATGGCTACGATATGGATTTCAATATCAAATCGGAAGACAGCAAACTCAACGATTTCTTTACTGCTTTGCCTCCGGCGTATGTCACTTGGCTCGATAAAACCAAAGTCAAAGGCAGTACCGATTTGTCCTTTACGTTAAAAGGAAAATACATCGCTTCTAAAAATCAAAAACCCGATGTGGCTTTCAATATGAAAATTCGTGACGGTTTGATTGAATACAAAGATGCACCGTTTCCGGTATCCAATATCTTCCTGAATTTCGACACCAAATTACCGTCATTAGATACCGAGAAATTAAGAGTCAACATCGATTCGATTTTCTTCAATGTCGATAAAGATTACGTCAAAGCCATTATTAAATCGGAAGGTTTGTCAACGCCGAATATCTCTGCCAGAATCAACTCCAAAATCGATTTAGCCCAAATGGACAAAGCACTGGGGTTGCAAAACATGGATTTACGCGGTGTTTTGAATATGGATATTAAATCGAATGGTGTTTACGACCAAAAAAACGGTAAGATTCCGGTAACCAATGGGAAAATCAATTTCAAAAACGGTTACGTAAAAACCGATTATTATCCGAATCCGATTCAGAACATCAATGTCGTCGCGACGGTTTTAGACCAAAAAGGCTCTCTCGATGACTTGAAAATCAATATTACGCCGGCTTCTTTTGAGTTCGAGGGCAAACCGATTTTTGTCAATGCCAAGTTACAGAATTTCGAAAATATCAAGTACGATATCAAAGCCAAAGGCGAATTAGATTTAGGCAAAATCTATAAAGTCTTTTCCCAAAAAGGATTAGACCTTGAAGGTTATGTCAACGCCGATGTTGCCTTCAAAGGTGCGCAAGATGACGCCATGAACGGAAGATATGACAAGTTGCAAAACAGCGGAACACTGAAGCTGAGAAATATTAAAACCACTTCGGAATATTTACCCAAACCATTTGTAATCAAAGACGGGACATTTGTGTTTAACCAAGACAAAATGAACTTTAATGATTTTATAGCGACCTATGGTCAATCCGATTTTAAAATGAATGGCTATTTGCAAAATGTAATCGATTTTGTGCTAACCAATAAAGCCATACTGAAAGGCAATTTCCAATTGCATTCGGATTATATCAATGTCGATGAATTCATGACACAAACCAAAGCGACAACGGTTTCTGATACTATCAAAACCGCAGAACCAACTGTAGCTTCAGGCGTAGTCGTTATTCCGTCTAATTTCGATTTGCAGTTCAATGCCACGGCGAATAAAATCAATTTGGATGGTTTGGCGATTGACAATCTCAAAGGCAACATGAAAATCAACCAAGGCCAATTGGAACTCAAACAATCCGGTTTTGATTTGATTGGTTCCAATGTTAAAATGGATTTGGTTTACGGTAGTCAATCCACAGAAAAAGCCTTTTTCGACTTTAAAATCCTCGCCAAAGAATTTGACATCAAACGCGCTTACAACGAAGTAAAAATGTTCCGCGAAATGGCTACTGCAGCCGAAAGTGCCGAAGGAATCGTTTCCTTAGACTATAAAGTAGCCGGAATTCTCGATGCGAATATGGCACCTATTTATCCATCTCTAACCGGAAAAGGAACCTTGTCTGTAAAGAAAGTCAAAATGAAAGGCTTTAAAATGTTTGGCGCCGTAAGCAAAAAGACAGGCAAAGACGCCATCAAAAACCCCGATGTTACTCAAGTGGATATCAAAACCACCATTAAAAATAACATCATCAATATTGAGCGTTTCAAGTTCAAAGTCGCGGGTTTTCGTCCGAGAATTGAAGGACAAACCAGTTTTGACGGGAAGTTGAATATCAAAATGCGTTTGGGTTTACCGCCATTCGGCATCATCGGTATTCCGATTAAAGTGACCGGAACGCAAGATGAACCCAAAGTGAAATTGGGCAAACAAACCGAAGACTTACAAGAAACCGAATACGAAGGCGAAGTACCGCAACCCATTTCAGCCGAGCCTAAACCGTTGTAATTTACCATAGTTTTTCTGAAAAAAATTCAAACGCTATAACTTATCTTTGTAGCCAACAAACTTTTATTGTCTATGAATAATGCAGTTGCCGGTTTTTCCAAATTGTCCAAAGAAGAAAAAATCAATTGGATTGCCCAAGAGTATTTCAGTAATCCGACAGAAGCGATTACTACCATCAAACAATATTGGAACAACGATGCCCAATTGCAACAATTGCATGACGAATTCATAGAAAACACTATTACCAATTTCTATTTGCCGATGGGTATTGCTCCCAATTTCCTCATCAACGGAAAATATTATTCGGTGCCAATGGTCATTGAGGAAAGTTCTGTTGTAGCTGCGGCAGCCAAATCGGCTAAGTTTTGGAGCACACGCGGCGGATTCAAAGCCACCGTTTTGAATACGGAGAAGATTGGACAAGTTCACTTTTTGTTCCCGGGCGAAACGGCTAAACTGAAAGCCTTTTTTAATGCTGTAAAGCCTACATTAATCGATTCGACCGAAAGTATTACCAAGAACATGCAAAAGCGTGGCGGTGGTATTTTAGGATTGGAACTTCGAGATAAAACTTCCGAGTTAGACAATTATTACCAACTCCATGCCACCTTTGAAACCAAAGACAGTATGGGAGCGAATTTCATCAATTCGTGTTTGGAGCAATTGGCTAAAACGTTAAAAGAAGCAGCACAAAACCATGCCGACTTTAACGAAGCAGAAAAGAACATTACGGTTGTCATGAGTATCTTGTCAAACTATGTTCCGAATTGTATAGTACGTGCCGAAGTTTCTTGCCCGGTAGAAGAATTAGCCGAAAAGAAAATCGAAAACCCACAAGAGTTTGCCGAGAAGTTTGTGCAAGCTGTTCGTATCGCCGAAATTGAACCTTTCCGTGCCGTTACGCACAACAAAGGCATCATGAATGGTGTTGATGCCGTAGTCTTGGCCACCGGAAATGATTTCCGCGCCGTAGAAGCCGGAGTACATGCCTATGCTTCCCGCAACGGACAATATTCGAGCTTGTCTCATGCTCAAATTGAAAACGGTATTTTCACTTTTTGGATGGAAATTCCTTTGGCTTTAGGAACCGTTGGCGGATTGACTTCCTTACATCCGTTGGTTAAAATGGCTCTGGAAATCTTAGGCAAACCTTCTGCACAAGAATTGATGCAAGTTGTCGCCGTTACAGGATTGGCACAAAATTTTGCGGCTTTGCGTTCGCTTACCACAACCGGAATTCAAGAAGGTCACATGAAAATGCACTTAAACAATATTCTCAATCAATACCAAGCAACTGCCGAAGAGCGAAAAGTAATTGCCAAACATTTCGAAAAGAATACGGTTACTCATGCCTCTGTGGTGGAGATGATTGAGCATTTAAGAAAATAATATTGTCAGGTTGAGCAAAAATGAAACAAACTTTTTATAGTAACGGGAAATTGCTAATCACCGGAGAATATTTGGTTCTCGACGGTGCTAAAGCTTTTGCATTGCCTACCAAATACGGTCAAAATTTAACTATTGAAGCCGGTGAAAGCAATACCATTCAATGGACAAGTTTTGACAGCGATGGTAGTGTTTGGTTTGAAGATACTATTTCGTTTGACGCCATAGTCAGAAAGCAACGCCATGAAGATACTAAAAGCATTAAAAATACTTTAATCGAAATTTTACACGAAGCGTATTTGATGAATTCCGATTTTATTTCGACTTCAAAAGGATACAAAATCACGACCGAATTGACTTTTCCAAAATCATGGGGTTTAGGAACTTCTTCTACACTAATCAACAATGTGGCTCAGTGGTTGCAAATTGATGCCTATGAGCTGCTTAAAAGAAGTTTTGGCGGGAGTGGCTACGATATTGCTTGCGCCCAAAATGATTCGGGGATTTTATACCAAATTGTTGATGAAAAACCTTTGGTAGAGATAGTAGATTTCAAACCTGATTTTACGGGTAAAATTTTCTTTGTTTATTTGAATAAAAAGCAGAATAGCAGAAATGCAATAGCGTCATACTATAGTAATCAAGTTGACATTCGTAAAACAATTCCGGTGATAAATGAAATTACTAAAACAGTGATTGATGCCGAAGAACCAAAAACATTCGCATTGGCTTTGGCCCAACACGAGATAGCCTTGAGCAATATTTTAGAATTACCGACGGTTAAAGAAACGCTATTTCATGATTTTGACGGCGTGATAAAAAGTCTCGGCGCTTGGGGGGGCGATTTTGTGCTGAGTATCTCCAAAGAAAATCCAACGGATTATTTTAAAGCAAAAGGATTTGATGTTGTCATACCGTACCAAGAAATGATCTTATAATAAAAAACCCCGAAGTCAATTCGGGGTTTTTATTATTTATGGTGATTTACGATTAATAGAAATCAGCTCTGTTGTCTTGGATGTCTGCTTCGTTTTTCAACGCTTGCATAAATCTTCCGGCATTACCGGTAGCTTGTGGTTTTAATTTATTAACGTAATCAGTATATTTTGGAAGCGCCGGTGCTTTTGTAACAGTTTTAGTTACCAATACATATACACCTGAATTACCATCAATAGCTTTAGAAACTTGTCCTGCTTTTGAAGAGAAGGCAGTTCCAACCACTTTTGGCTCAAATCCCGCACCCGGAACAGCCGGACTTTCAAGAGTTAAATCAACAGCGTTAACTACGGTAACTTTATTGGCAGAAGCGATAGCCGCTAATGAACTTCCGGTCATTTTAGCTTTGATCATTTCAGCTTTCTTTTTGTTTTTCAAAAGTCCTTCAACTTGAGGTCTGGCTTCTTCAACAGCCATTAAGCCTTTTTCGTTTACTTTTTTCAATTTAACAATCACATGCCCAATATTAACTACTTCAAAACGTTTTACGTCACCAATGTTAGTGTCGTCAGCAAATGCCCATTTTACGATTTGTCTTTGATTGCTAACGGTACCAAAACTTTCGTCAACAGCTTTAACTCTTACCGAAGGATTAACAGTCAATTTAGCTTCTTTAGTCAAAGCAGCAAAATCTTTACCGGCAGTAGCATCCATTTCGAATTTAGTAGCTTGGGTGTAGATTTTATCGTTAGTAGCTTCTGATGGTTCAATTTTTTCAGCAATGGTAGCCAATTTGATTGCGTCTTGCTTATCCGTTACATTGATGATGTGGTAACCGAATTCAGTTTCTACTAAACCAATTTTTCCAACCGGATTATTGAATACAAAATCATTAAACGGTTTTACCATTTGGCCCGGACCGAAATAACCCAAATCACCACCTTGTTGTGCTGAGGAGTCATCAGAGTTAGACATCGCCAAAATCATAAACATTGATGGATTGGCTAAAGCTTGGGCTAATAAACCTTCCGCTTTGGCTTTGGCTTGTTCTTTAGTTCTTTTTTCTTTTTTATTAGGAACTTGAGTGCCTTCCCAACTAATTAAGATATGACTGGCTTTTGATTTGGCGCCTGCTTTTCTTCCTAAAGCTTTTGAAATGCAATAGTAGTTGCTAAACATGTAAGGTCCGTAAATTTGACCGGTTGCCAATCCAAACAATTGTTCAGCATGTTCAGCCGGCAAATCTTGTTTAGCAATATAAGTTGAGTCAAAAGGAATGTCTGAATTTTGGTTTACAAATTCGGCTATGTTGGTTGCCGATTGGAAACTTGGAATGGTATCGTTTTTACCGTCTTTAAATTCAACACGTGAAGTCAATAACGAGTTGATTTTGTTTTTAACTTCGGCTTCGTCTTGCGCTGATGGTTTTTCTTCTATCAATACATAGTCCAATTCACGAGATTCTTCAGATTTGAATTTTTTCTCTTTGGTTTTCATGTAGGCGATAATTTCATCGTCGCTGATTTTAACATCACTGTCTTTAATACTTGAGTAAGGCACTGATACAAAGTCAAAAGTTACTTTGTTCATTTCGGCTTCATATTTAAATTTACCTTCAGTCTCTGTGGTATACATGGCGCCTTTTACCAATGAATTGTAAATTTGGTATTTAGCATTCAATTCAGCGTCTTTTTCTCTTTCTTTTAAGATTTGAATTCCTTCCGGATTCGATTTGAAGTAGTCTTTAAATTTGGTTACGTCAAATTTTCCGGCAGCGTTCATAAACATTTGGTTTTGTCCAATGTTAGGATCAGCTTTAAATACTTCAACTATGTGCTTTTCGCCAACGCGCAAACCTAATTTTTCGAATTCAGCTGTCAACAAAGCCACACTTACTTCTTGGTTCCAAACTTGGTTGGAAGCTTGCATAGAAGTCATGGGTTGACCATTTTGTCCGTTTTTTTCAACGTTTGCTACTTTAATTCTAAAGTCTTCAAAAGAAATATCTTTTCCGTTAACACTTCCTACGTCAGTTGAGATGCTTTTAAAGCCGTTGCTAAATAAATCTTGCACGACAAAAGCCAATAATGCAAAACCTATAAGTATTAAAAGTAAGCCTGAGCGATTTCTAATTTTTGATAAAATTGCCATTTCTAATCTTGTTAATTTTTAATTCAGTTTGCGAAAATACAATTATCTGTGAAATAATAATACTCACTTAGTTATAATTTCATCTATTTTTTAATTTTTTTACAGAAACTAATCGATTAGTGTCATTTTGACCAATTCGATTTTCTTATTTGTGGCTTCTTCAATGGTGAATTGAAAGTTTTCAATGGTAATTTGATCTCCTTTTTGGGGAATTTCTTTGAAGAAATCTACGATAAATCCGCCTAAAGTTCCGTAAGAATCGGCTTCGGGGATATTTAATTTATAAGTTTCATTTAAGTATTCAACTTCTAATCTTGTGGAAAACAGGTAAGTAGTCTCGTCGAGTTGTTTTTCAGTGAAAGCTTCGTCTGAATCGTGTTCGTCTTCTATTTCACCAAACAATTCCTCTACTATGTCTTCGATGGTGACAATTCCTGAAGTGCCGCCGTATTCATCTAAAACTACCGCCACACTTTTTCGCTTTTTGGTCAGCAAATTCATCATGTCTTTGATGTAAATAGTTTCGGGAACAAATTCTACGGGTATCATCACCGATTTGATGGTTCTGGGTTTTTTGAAAAGTTCAAACGAATGTACGTAGCCTACAATATCATCCATCGTATTGAGGTACACCAAAATTTTAGAATAACCGGTTTTAATAAACAGTTGTCTCAACTCGGCCACAGAACTGTATAGGTCAATCGCTACTAATTCGGTTCTCGGCGTCATAATGTCTCTGGCTTTTACCCCGGAAAATTCGAGTGCATTTTGAAAAATTTGAATTTCAGAGTCAACAGTTTCATGGTCTTGCACCGCGTTCATTTGCTCTGTTATGTAATTGCCCAATTCTACTTTACTGAAAGAAAGGGTAATTTGGTCACCTTCGGTTTTAAAGAATTTCTTCAAGATGAAATCGGAAATCCAAATCATAAAAGAAGAAATGTAGTAAAAGAGTTTGTAAAAAAAGTAAGCCGGCAATGCAAAAAACTTCAGAAAACTATTGGCATAAATCTGAAAAAATACTTTGGGCAAAAATTCCGAAGTCATCAAAACGATCAAAGTGGAGATTGCGGTTTGCAACAATAAATTGGATAAATCAGTAAATTGATATCCTAAACGGACAAACCATTCCATCAGCAAATCGCCCATGAAAAAACCGTAAACAACCATCGCTACATTGTTGCCAACCAGCATAGTGGCAATAAATTTCGATGGTTTTTCGGTAAGCTTGGTTAGTATTTTGGAAATAAAATCATCTTGTTTTTTTTCAATTTCAAGATAAATTTTGTTGGAAGAAATAAAGGCAATCTCCATTCCGGAAAAAAAGGCGGAAAGTATCAAACACAAGATAATAATTCCGACTTCCATGCTTTAAGGTTTTTTGTTGCGCTCTTCAAATTTTTTGGCAAAATTCCTGCGAAAGAAAAACATAAAAATACCTACGAATGTAAACAGAACCAAAAGAATGGCTTTGTTTGTTTCTCCGGCTTTGTATTGGTTAAAGGCTTCAATAGCAAATAAGACGGCAGCAATAAGATAGGCGTATTGGGTAAATTTTAAATAATTCATAGTTATTCTGATGATTGGACTAGTCCGGATACTTTTTGAGAATTTACTTTTTTGAAATCTTTACTGAAATCAATTCCTTCGCCATAAGAAACACCTTTTGGAGAAGTAAATTTAAACTTTTTTTCGGTAAAAAACCATTCGTTTTTTTGATCGTAATACAATTGCTCGGTTTCTAGTTGTTCCCCGTTTTGGTTTGAAATTTTTACATGACCTTGTAGGTCAATCATATCAGTGATTTTGTATCTAACGGCATAATCAGCATCAATGTAGGTTTGCTTTCCGTTTTTGTCGTATAAAGTCAAATGCATGCCTTTCGGGAATTCGGTAAAAGGAAATTCAACCGTGGCGTAATCCAGCATTTTTGGACTGACTAAATTGGCGGTAATTCTGCCCGAATCAGTGTACTTGAGGTTGATGGAATCGGCATCACCGCTTGGGGTAAATTCGGATATGCCCATTTTTTGAACTTCTTTAAAATTGCTCTCACAAGAAGCAACCGTCAAACAAGTCGGTACAAATAAAACAAGGAGACTATTTTTGAAAAAAGCAGTCATTATTTGGCCGGAAAGGTAATGGTTTCGTTAATCCAGCATTCAATTGTGAATGATTTACCATTCATTTTAGCGGCATTGATTTCGCTTTTCGTTAAAGCTTTTGGAACAAAATCTTCTGCCATTTTATCGGCGGCCGTTTTTAATTTAGGATCGGCAATACCGGCTTTTTTGGCAGTTTCTACGGCCAAATAAAAAATGGCTTTCTTTTCAAACTCGGTTTTACCACATTCTTCCGGCGCATAAGAGTACAATTGGGCCAAAAACAAATACGCTCTTCCCATTTTAGGATCAGCTTGTAAAGCTTTGTTCAAAGTTTCTTTAGATTTGGTCATGTCATTTGCCAATAATCCTGTGGCCAGCGTGTAATAAATTTTAGCTTTTTCCTGAGGATTGGTTTCTAAATCGGCTGCTTGGTTGTAAAATTGGATGGCTTCGGTGAATTTTCTTTGTCTCAAATTAGCCAAAGCCATAAAATAAGCCGATTGTGAAGTAGCTTTTGCAGCGTATAATTTTTCTGCCATAGTTGCAAAAATCGGTTTGGAACTGCATTTAGCCGAAAGATTGGTCAATGCGGTAATTATCCATTCGCTGTTTTCTTTGTTTTGCGTGAAGTTTTTCTCGTAATAAGAAGCCAAATTGTCGCAGTTAACTAAGTCTTTCGACAGAGCATTGATACCGCGTTGCGCCGTTTTGTATTGGTCTAATTTCTCTGTTTGGGTATTTTGCAATTGGGTAAGCATGTAATTCACCAAAGTATATTTGTCTAATACCAAATCAGCCGTGTATTTTTTATCGCCGGCTTTGTATTTTTCATAACAAAGACTAAAATAAGTATAAATGGCATTGGCATTAGTTATACTACCCGAAGCTTTAGAAAAACCGCTTTCCAACAAGTTGAAAATTTCTTCTTTAGCCTCAATCTTGTTGTCGTGTAAAGCCATGGCTTTGCTTACTTCAAAATCGGCTGTTTTTTCAGGGTAGTTTTTATGGAATTGGTCATAAAGGGCTATAATTTCACGAACCAGTTTTTCTTTGTCTTCAGCATTAGAAGCATTGTCTACTTTATATTGAAGAATACTAAGTCCGTCAGTGTAAACTAATTCACTTTGTTTGGGGCAATTTTTTTTGACTTCGTTCCAAGTTTCAAAAGCGGCTTCAATATTTTTTGCTTTAAACGAATCTTGGTAAGCTGTCATTTTTGATGAACAGTCAAACTTTTGAGCGTTGATACTGGTAATAAATAAAATAGCAATCAGAGAAAAAATGGCTTTCATAGTGAAAAAGTTTTAGTCATATTTACGTTTTACAAACCATCTGTCGCTTAGCGATAAACCAACACTAATGTTGAAATAGTTTTCTTCGACTAAGTTATAATATTTTGTCCCTCTTTTACCCATTTCGAAATTAATATTGATTTTAGAAAAAGTTCCGCCCAACGGAAGACCAAAACCAACATTGGCTCCAAAATCAGTAATCGATTTGTTTTGAATAACCAATCCGGTATTTTCATACCTTATTCCGGCGCGGTAAGTTATTTTTTTGAAATAGTTAGCGTAGGAGTTGAAATTAGGAATATAATAACCACCTAGACTATAACGAACAGAGTTTTCAAAAGTAGCACCGTTAATGTCGTTAAAACGATTAGACATTACGCTGTTGTTGATAAGGGTAACTTCAGCACCAACCAACCATTTTTTTACAACACCCAAACCGGAACCAAAAGAGAATTTTGATGGCAATTTGATACTGGTATCTGCAACCGTTACATCTTCACTTTGAATAGTGGATATGCCACCGGTACTTAAAAATTGAATAAGTTCAATGTAGCGTAAGTTATTGAGTTCTATTTT
Organism: Flavobacterium sp. IMCC34852; assembly: GCF_030643905.1. NCBI lineage: Bacteria > Pseudomonadati > Bacteroidota > Flavobacteriia > Flavobacteriales > Flavobacteriaceae > Flavobacterium > Flavobacterium rivulicola. The sequence goes on from NZ_CP121446.1 coordinate 988,136, forward strand.
TGATTCAGGAGAATAGGTTAAACTGCTGAAGAAGTTGAGTTTGTTTTTAATTTTTGTTTGATAAGTAGCGCCAAAATCAACATTAAATCCTTGAAGAGTAGATTCATTTCCTTCACGGGTTCCGTATTGAATTTCGTTTTGGTATCTTAAGTTAGTGGTTTCTACTGTTCCAAAATTATATTGAATATCCGCTCCGATGTTGATTTTTTTGGTCAATTGGTAACCCATTCCGAAAAACACTTTGTTGACACCGCCAACACCACTGTATCTGGAATAAATAGGCACTTCGTCTGTGGAAACACTTTGAATTTTATAGCCAACCGAAGAATAGGGAATAAGTCCAAATCCCAAGCCTAATTTGCCGATAGGCACTCCAACTGCAAGATAATCAAGCGCAGTTCTTCTGGCTTTTTCTTCTTGGGTTTCGGTTTTTGATTTGGTATTGGCGTAAGTACCTCCGATAGCGAATGCGGTAAGTTTCAAACTCGCCAAGTGCGCCGGATTTTGAAGGTTTAGGTGAATACTGTCCGGAAAAATAGTCAGGCCGCCCATAGAGCGTGTTTCGGCAGTTCCTTTAAATTTAATATCACCAATTCCGTAATAAGAATAAGGGGAAGAAGTTCCTTCTTGGGCTAAGGCAGAGAATGAAAAAAGTAAACCAAGGCTTACTATAATTTTTTTAATCATTTTTGATTGTATTGAAATGTTTGGTTCAAACCTTCCAGCAGAAAATTTGAATTGGCAAATATGGTATTTTTTAATCGTTTAGCCAAAAATTCTGCATCGCCACCCGTTAAAATTATGATAAATTTAGCGTATTGGGCTTTATACTGTTCAATAAAGCCGTCAATTTCAAGAGTAATCCCATTAACCACACCCGAATGTATTGATTCTTGGGTAGTATTTCCAATGAAATTTTCAGGATTTGAACAACCTAAAAGGGGAAGTTTGGCTGTGAAATGATGTAAGGCTTCATAGCGCATTCGAATTCCGGGAGAAATAGCACCGCCAAGGTATTGGTCATTTTGATTTACAAAGTCATAAGTAACACAGGTGCCGGCATCAATAATCAATCGGTTTTGATTGGGGAATTGCAAAGTGGCGGCACTGGCCAATACCATCCGGTCTATTCCTAAGGTTTCCGGAGAGGAGTATAAATTTTGAAACGGAAAATCACTTTCACGTGAAATCGGATAAACTTTGACGCGTTCTTTAAAGTAATCGAAGGTGTTTTTATCCAAATTTCCCACCGACGAAACAACCAATGTCGCTATTTTGGGATACTGTTTTAAAATAAAATTTATTTTTTCGATGACTTCTTTGTGTTCAAAAACAAACAGCTCCAAAAGAGTATTGTGTTCAAAAACAGCGCTTTTAATTCGGGTATTCCCAACATCAATGGCTAAAAGCATGGTAAGGTTTTTAATGAGGCTAAGTTACGAATAGATTTTTTTTATTATTTGTTTTGGATAAATTAAAAATCGTTCTATATTTGCACCCGCAACAACGCAAGGTATCTTAGCTCAGTTGGTAGAGCAATGGACTGAAAATCCATGTGTCCCTGGTTCGATTCCTGGAGATACCACCACAAAACCTCGATAAGAAATTGTCGGGGTTTTTTGTTATTTTTACAATATGCATTTCTTGTATATTATTTATTCTTCGTCAGTCAATAAATTCTATGTCGGTGAAACAGACGAAATGGATAAGAGATTATTGAAGCATAACAAACATTTATATGAAGGCTCTTTTACTAAGATTGCCGAAGATTGGAAAGTTATTTTGTTATTCGAATGTATCTCTAAAGATCAAGCTGTTCGACTTGAGAAGTTTATAAAGAGAATGAAAAGTAAAGTATTCATCGAAAAGGCCATTGCTAATCCCGAAATTTTAGCAGATATTATTTTAAAAAATAATTTTTAGTCTATGTGTCCCTGGTTCCCCCGAAGCTTCGGGGCTGGAGATACCACCACAAAACCTCGATAAGAAATTATCGGGGTTTTTTGTTTTTCGGGAAATTCTGAAGCCTAAAATCCCTGTTGAAAATGCATTTAACACAAAAATGTGTGGTGGTTTCTAATTTTTTCACTAAAATTGACCTCTTTTATAACACCTCTTTACAATGAAATTAAAACAAACAGTCGTACTGTTCCTTTTATCTTGTTTTTCTTTAACAGCACAGCAAAAATTAAGCGTTGAAGAAATATATTCAGGAGCTTTCAGACCTGAAGCCATGGACGAATTGATCGCCATGAAGAATACCAATCAATACACTGTGCTCAATTTTGATCGAACATCAAGATCCATGCAAATCGATTTGTATGATTTTGCCACGCTAAAAAAAGTCAGCACCTTAATAGACACTAAGAGTTTTCCTGAATTGGCTGACGGTATTGACAGTTATGTTTTCAGTAAAGATGAAAAACAATTGTTGATAGCCAATAATTCCAATCCGATATTTCGACACTCGTTTACCGCCGATTACTTCCTTTACAATTTGACCACCAAAAAACTAACCAAAGTATTGGAACAAGTGCAAGAACCAACCTTTTCTCCCGATGGTTCTAAAATAGGTTTTGCCAAAGCCAACAATCTTTTTGTTTATGATGTTGCTTCCGCAAAAGTGACTCAGGTAACTTCAGACGGAAAGAAAAACAGCATCATCAACGGGATAACCGACTGGGTTTATGAAGAAGAGTTTGCCTTTGTCAGAGCTTATGATTGGAGTGCCGATAGTAAAAAGTTGGCTTATATTCGTTTTGACGAAAGTGAAGTGCCTGAGTTTTCTATGAATGTTTTCAAGAAAAACTTATATCCAACAGTGGAAACGTTCAAATACCCAAAGGCAGGTGAAAAAAATGCTTTGGTTTCTTTGCATGTTTACGATGTGACTTCGGCCACCGCTAAAGTCATCAACTTAGGGAATTACAATGATTTCTACATCGCGAGAATGGAATGGACTAATGACGCTAATGTGCTTTCAGCTCAAGTCTTAAATCGCCATCAAGACAATTTAGATTTGTTGTTTATTGATAGTACAACCGGAACGGCAAAAGTGGTTTTGAACGAAAAAGACAAAGCTTATGTTGATGTAACCGACAACCTGACATTTTTAAAAGACAATAGTTTTATTTGGACTTCAGAAAAAGACGGTTACAATCACATCTATTTATACGACAAAACCGGAAAGTTAAAAAACCAAGTAACCAAAGGCAATTGGGAAGTGACCGCTTACTACGGTTTTGATGAAAAAAACAAAACTATTTTCTATCAATCAGTTGAGAATGGTTCAATAGTAAGAGATGTTTACCGCATAGGTTTAGACGGAAAAAATAAAATTAAATTGTCAAAACAAGTCGGTACCAATGGCGCGACCTTGAGTCCGAATTTCGAATATTTTATCAACCGATATTCCAGCGCTACCCAGCCAACTGTTTATACTTTAAACAGTGCCAAAGACGGAAAACAAATCCAGTCTATTGTAGACAACAAAGCTTTGGCAGAAAAAATCAAAAAATACGATTTACCAGTTAAAGAATTCTTCGAATTAACTACCGAAAAAGGGCACAAACTCAATGCATGGATGATTAAACCCAAAGATTTTGACGCTACTAAAAAGTATCCGGTTTTCATGTTCCAATACTCCGGGCCGGGTTCGCAAGAAGTAGCCAATAATTGGTTGGATTCTAATGACATGTGGTTTATGATGTTGGCACAACAAGGTTATATAGTAGCTTGTGTAGACGGAAGAGGAACAGGATTTAAAGGTGCGGCTTTCAAGAAATGTACCCAAAAAGAATTAGGAAAATACGAAGTAGAAGACCAAATAGATGCTGCAAAAGTCATTGGAAATTATGCTTATGTTGACAAAACCAGAATCGGTATTTTCGGTTGGTCTTATGGCGGATTCATGAGCAGTAATTGTCTTTTCAAAGGTGCTGATGTATTTAAAATGGCTATTGCTGTTGCGCCGGTGACCAATTGGCGTTTCTACGATAGTATTTACACCGAAAGATATATGCAAACACCTCAGGAAAATGCAAGCGGATATGACGACAATTCACCAATCAATCACGTGAGTAAGTTGAAAGGAAATTTTCTTTTAATTCACGGAACGGCTGATGATAATGTACACGTTCAAAACACGATGCAAATGGTAGAAGCTTTGGTACAAGCCAACAAACAGTTTGATTGGGCCATTTATCCCGACAAAAACCATGGAATTTACGGAGGCAAAACCCGAATCCAATTGTACAATAAAATGACCAATTTCATTAAAGAGAATTTATAATCAACCAATAAACTAAAACCAATTTTATGAGCGAAACTACAGTAAAAACAGGACATCCAAAGGGACTTTGGGTGCTATTCGGAACCGAGATGTGGGAACGATTCAACTTCTACGGAATGCGAGCGATTCTAACCTTGTTTATGGTAAATTCATTACTGATTAAAGAGGCAGATGCAGCTATCATTTACGGAGGATTTTTAGCGCTTTGTTATCTCACTCCGCTGTTAGGAGGCTTCATTTCTGACAAATACATAGGCAACAGATACAGCATTATGTTAGGTGGAACTTTGATGGCAATCGGACAATTTTTGTTGTTTATCAGTGCTTCTACTTTCGATTCCAGTATTGGTAGTGCTAAGTTATTCATGTGGGTAGCCTTGTTTATCATCATTTTTGGAAATGGGTTTTTTAAACCAAACATTTCTTCTATGGTAGGAAGTTTGTATCCCAAACAAGAAAAAAATAAATTGGATTCCGCCTTTACGATTTTCTACATGGGAATTAATATCGGAGCCTTTTTAGGACAGTTTATTTGTCCATGGGTTGGAGATGTTAAAGATGCTGAAACCGGAGTTCGTGATATTTTTGCTTTCAAATGGGGTTTCTTGGCTGCTTCTATTGCTATGGTAATCGGAACTATAACTTTCTTTTTGTTGAAAAACAAATATGTAGTTACTCCGGAAGGCAGACCTATTGGAGGATTGCCAAAAAATAATGCAGCGGACGATTATGAAGAAGGAGAAACACAAACGGCTCAATTCAGCAGTAAAGCTATAGGTATTGCTTTTGTGTTATTTACGGCTTTGTTTTTTGTTTTCAGATATATTTTGGTGGGAGAATTTGGATTCACTTCGGTAGAAATGGGACAATTAATCAAAGGAATTATTTATCCGTTTATTTATTCTGCCGGTATTTCATTAGCTTATTTAATCATGAGCTCAGCGGAAACTAAAATTGAAAGACAAAGAATTTGGGTTATCTACATTGTGTCTTTCTTTATCATTTTCTTTTGGGCTGCTTTTGAACAAGCAGGTTCTTCCTTAACTTTTATTGCGGATAATCAGACAGACAGAAATATTTTCGGTTGGAACATGCCGCCTTCAATGGTTCAAATTTTCAACGGAATCTTTGTGGTAATGATGGCTTTGCCTTTCAGTTTGTTATGGGATAAATTGAGAGCCAACGGAAAAGAACCGGTTTCACCTTTAAAACAAGCCATAGGTTTAGCCTTGATTGCTTTAAGTTATTTCATCATTGCCCACAATGTAAAAGATTTAGGGAACTCAGGTTTATTGGCCATCAAATGGTTAATGTTGTTGTACTTTATCCAAACCTTGGGAGAGCTTTGTTTATCGCCGATTGGTTTGTCATTGGTGGGTAAATTAGCGCCAAAAAGATTTGCATCTTTGTTGTATGGGGTGTTCTTTATTTCCAATGCAGCCGGTTATGCTTTAGCGGGCTCTTTGGGAGCTATTATTCCTGCAACCGGAGACAAATTTGCCAAAGCAGAAAAAATAGGGGTCAATTTACAAGACGTTTTGGACAAAAAAGTTACTTTAACTCCTGAGCAAGTAGCATTGTTTGAAAAAGAGCAATTGCCTTTGGAGAATACTTCCTTTGCCGGATTTGAAATTCACAACTTGTATGAGTTCTTCATGGTTTTCGTGGTGCTTTGTGGTATTGCGGCTATCATATTAGCCTTGTTGTCGCCAAGATTAAAGAAAATGATGAACGGTATAACGTAGCATCACAGATTAAAAATATTTTTATATCTTTCAAACCTCCAAGATTCTTGGAGGTTTTGTTTTTTAAAATCAAAAAATTATGTGGAAAAGTCATCCTAAAGCACTGCCTTATTTGTTTTTATCCGAAATGTGGGAACGATTCGGTTACTATTTAATGATTGGTATTTTTACTTTATACCTCAAAGATGTTGAGGCCGGATTCGCCATGACCGAGAAAGAAGCGTCCGATTTGTACGGGACTTTTATAGCTTTGGTATTCTTAACACCATTTATTGGTGGCTTGGTTGCGGATAGGTATTTTGGCTATAAAAAATCAATTGTCATTGGTGGATTGATGATGGGAGCAGGATATATGCTGATGGGAATTCACGATATTACAATGCTGTATGTGGCGATGACCTTGGTCATTCTGGGGAACGGATTCTTTAAACCCAATATTTCTACGCTCCTTGGGAATTTCTATAATGACGAGCAATACAAAGACAAAAAAGACGAGGGTTACAACATTTTCTATATGGGAATTAATGTTGGGGCATTCATCTGTAATTTTTTCGGAGCAGCATTACAAATATTATTAGGTTGGCAATACGCCTTTATGGCTGCGGGTGTCGGAATGTTCATCGGAGTAATTGTCTTCTTGATGGGAACCAAACACTATGGCGATAAAACCGAGAAAAAAGGCGTACAAGAAGGCGATATGCCTTTTTATAAAATTGTATTGTTTATCCTATTGCCTTCTGTAATTTTCGGAGTTATCGGTTGGTTAATTAAAGGCGTGCAATCTGAGACAAATTTGAACAGTTACATTTTCGGTTCTGACAGTACTGATGCTTTTATTTTCGCTTGTATTCCGGTAATTTTCTTTTACGGAAGTTTGTACTTCAAAGCCAAAACCGAGGACAAAAGACCTATCGGAGCTTTACTGGCCATTTTTGCCGTGGTCATTTTATTTTGGGCTGTATTTAAACTCAACGGATCTGCCTTGAATACTTGGGCCGACCGTTACACCGACAGAGAAATTACCGGCACAACCCAAACAGTTTTCAATGGTTTGAAATTGGCCAAAGAAATAGAATACAAAAAAGATTCAACAGAACTATACGACGCCGGATTTCGCCTTCAAAAAGAAAATGGAGAAGTCAAAAAAGTGGTGGATTATCCTATCTATTTCAGAAATGTAAAAGAGGAAAAGAAACCCGAAGAAGGAAGTAAAATCAGTATTTGGGCCACTAATTTGAGTCAGTCTATCAATCCGGGTTGGGTAATTATTTTAACGCCTTTGGTGGTTGCCTTTTTTACTTTTTTACGCAGTAGAAAGAAAGAACCAAGTACACCAACAAAGATTGCTTTCGGATTATTAATTTCAGCGTTATCTGTTTTGGTAATGGTTGCAGCAGTTCACATTGGTAACAATGGAAGCGAGAAAGTTTCAGTTTGGTGGTTAGTAGCCAATTATGGCGTCATTACCATAGGAGAATTATTCCTCAGTCCGATGGGATTGTCTGTAGTTTCCAAGCTTTCGCCAAAGAACATCACTTCTTTAATGATGGGCGGTTGGTTTTTATCCACTTCTATCGGGAATAAAATGTCGGGCGTTTTGGCCAGTTTGTGGGATACTTATGATGACAAAGCCAATTTCTTTTGGGTGAATTTTGCCTTACTGATGTTTGCCACTTTACTGATGTTTGCCTTACTGAAACAATTAAATAAAGTAATGAAAGAAAAAGGAATAAACTAATGGAAACCAATCAAACTGTAGCACAAATTCAGGATTTTAAAGGCAAATACCCAAAACAACTTTGGTATTTATTTTTCAGCGAAATGTGGGAACGTTTTTGTTTCTACGGAATGCGTGGCATGCTGGTAGTTTTTATGGTGCAACATTTGGCCATGAATGAAAAAGTAGCCAATTTACAATATGGAGCTACACAAGCTTGGGTTTATGCTTTTACCTTTATTGGCGGATTATTTGCTGACAAGATTTTAGGACTCAGAAAATCGCTTTTTTGGGGTGGAATTTTGATGATTATCGGAAGTGTCATTTTGGCTATAGACCCTAAAAATTTCTTTTTTATCGGATTAGGGTTTACTATAGTGGGAACCGGTTTTTTTAAACCGAACATCTCTTCAATGGTTGGTCAATTGTATAAAGACGGTGATCCCAGACGCGATGCCGGATTTTCATTCTTTTATATGGGAGTGAATTTGGGAGCATTGATTGGCGGTTATATTTGTATTGCTGTTGCTGAAGGTTCATTGTGGCAATCATTGGTTCCCGAAAATTTAAGATGGAATGTAGGTTTCGGATTTGCAGCTATCGTGATGGTTATTAGCTTACTGACATTTACCCAAACACAAAAAAGCCTTGGAGATATTGGTTTGTCACCATTAATGAATTTAGAAGATTCTAAAAGAAAGTTGTATGAGATTCTAACTTTTGTGGGCTCTTTGGCGATTGTTCCTGTTATTATAATAATGGTTGCCAACACGGTGTATACGGATTACTTTATGATGTTTATCGGACCTGCTTCAATTTTGTATTTGTTTTATGAAATGAAGAACTTCTCCTCTGTAGAAAATAAAAAGTTGTTAGCCGCATTAGTTTTTATCATTTTTTCCATTTTCTTTTGGGCGTTTTTTGAGCAAAGTGGTGGTTCTTTAAGTTTGTACGCAGCAAACAATCTGAACAATGAAATTTTAGGAGTACAATTGAGCCCGAATGGAGTTAACAATTCTGCCAATTCATTTTTTGTTATCGGATTTGCCGCATTGGTTGGTTTGGTTTGGCTGTGGATGGCCAAAAGAAAAATCGAACCCAATACCGTGATAAAATTCGGGTTAGCCTTTATATTTTTAGCGGCCGGTTTTTGGATTTTCTACTATACAAAATTCTTTGCCGATTCTGATGGAAGAACCTCTTTGGGCATTTTTACTTTCGGGTGGTTTATCATAACATTCGGTGAGCTTTGTTTGTCTCCAATCGGAATGAGTGCGATGACTAAATTGTCACCGCAAAAAACACAAGCAGTCATCATGGGAATGTGGTTTTTAGCCAGTGCCTATGGTCAGTATTTTGCCGGTTTACTTGGCGCCAACATAGCTGAGGCTTCTGAGAATGCTACCAATTTGGAAAAACTTAATACTTATGCCGATGGTTATCAGCAATTGGCTATTTACGCTTTGATTGCCGGAGTTGTCCTTATTTTGATTTCACCATTGGTCAAAAAATTAATGCAGGATGTAAAATAGCCGACAGCAATTGGTACTGTTTTTGTATATATTTGTAAAAAAAAAATAAGATCACATGAAAAAATTAATCCTTATGTTATTCCTGGTTTTAGGATCTCTAACGATACATGCACAAGAATTAACTTGGCAAACTGATATCAACAAAGCCATGGAAATTTCTAAAAAATCTAAAAAGCCTTTAATGTTATTTTTCACCGGAAGCGACTGGTGTGGTTGGTGTATCCGTTTGCAAAAGGAAGTTTTAAAAACGCCTGAGTTTGCGAAATGGGCGAAGGATAACGTGGTTTTAGTCGAATTAGATTTCCCGAGAAGAACTGCACAACAACCGGAAATTCAAAAACAAAACATGGAATTACAACAAGCTTTAGGCGTTAGAGGTTATCCTACCGTATGGTTTGTGAATGCTACTAAAAAAGATGGTAAAATCAACTTAGAGCAATTGGGAAGCACAGGTTATGTTGCCGGTGGTCCAACACCATGGTTAGATGGAGCCAATAAAATTTTAGCACCCAAAAAATCATAATTCAACCGAATTAAATCTTATAAAATCCCTTTTCACTGGTATAGTGAAAAGGGATTTTTGCTTTATCACAAGTGGATTCCCATAGTTTAACATAGCTTTTATAATTGGAAGCGTCCACTACAATTTGTTGGGGTTTATAAACCTTAAGCAAACGTTCCATATTCAGTTTTGGGGAATTGGTAATAATCAATATGTCGGGTTTTATTTTTGTGGAATAAATGGCCAAACTGTCAATCAATAATATCTTTTTATCCTTAAAATAAAATAGATTTTGAAGATTCTTTTTCTCTTGGGCCTGACAAAAATTACCAACCAAATAAGCTTGAATTGTGGTGTTGTTTTCTAATGAATTCAAAATACTATCATTGCTGTAAACGGTTACAGATTCGTTTTTTCTTTGGGTAATAATGCTGCTTTTTCTCGCATTGAAAATAATAAACTCTTCTGTGTTGTAGGTTTCGAGTTTGGTGCTAATATATAAGCTTTGCAAAGTTATGATAGATAATAATGCGATTGTAAATCGCTTGAAATTGGGTTTTTGGAACCAAATAATAATCATTATAATAACCAAGTAGGAAGCCCAAAGCATAACACTTGTGAACGATATATTTTTGAAAACAAAATCTTCATAAGAAGCAATCCAAGCAATCATGTTGTTTTGCAGTTCAATTAGAAATTCTAATGGTTTTGTCACAACAAGAGGAACTTTTCCAAAGCAAGCCACAACAATGGCAATCACTCCCACTATCATTATAATTCCGAGTAGTGGCAACACTATAACATTGGTCACAAAAAACAACCCCGGAAATTGGTGAAAATAATAAATGCTTAAGGGCAAAGTGCCTATTTGAGCCGCAAAAGAAACGGTTAAGATATCCCAAATGTATTGAGTGACTTTGTATTTCGGATGCCAAATTTCAGCCAATAACGGTTGTAACCAAAGTATAAAAAACAAGGCCAAATAACTCAACTGAAATCCAACATCAAATAAGAATGAAGGTTTCCATAGCAGGATTAAAAGCATAGAAACCAATAAGGTGTGAAAAACATTCACCGTTCTTCGCAAGTGGTTTCCAACGGCTACAAACGAAAACATGGTTACCGAACGCACAACAGATGGCGCCAATCCCGCCAAAATTCCGTAACTCCATAATGATAAAAGAATGATTAGAAGTTTGATAGCAGCATTCCTTTTAGTATTAGGCATTGGCTTTAAAAGAAAAGTAACGAATAGTAAAATGAACCCAACATGCAAGCCCGAAACGGATAAAATGTGAACCGCACCGGCCAATTGATAATCCTTTAGCGTTTCAGGTGAAATATCTTGTTGTTGCCCCAGTAATAAAGCAATCATGATGTTTAGTTCTTCTTTTTTGAACTGTGAAAGCGATAAGTTTTGTATGATTTCAGTTCTGAAATTGGAAAAGCGCGACCAAAGTGTAGCCTCGGTTTTACCAATGACTATTTGCTTTTCATCGGTATAAATTTGACCGTATATCTGTTGGTTTTCCAAATATTTTCCATAGTCAAATTGATTCGGATTGAAGGGATTTTTATTTTTATAAATAGTACCAAAAAGCGTTACTTGACTGCCAATGGGCAAATCTTGAATTTTATTGGACTGTCTGATGTTGAGGATGACTTTACCAAAACTTTTATGATGGTCAATATATTGGATGTTGGCCACATAACGAAAATTTTTTGCAGAGTTTTTTAGTTTTTCATGTACCTGAAGTGAGATTTGATGTGATGATTCTTCCGCTAGTTGATTGAGATAATGATTTTGGCGTAAGCTTTCATTGTGAAAAACTGAAGTTGCCAATCCGAAAAAGAAAGAAATCCCTAAAGTAAGTGCTCCAAAAATCAATTTATAGATTGGTTTTCTATAGCTCCCAAAGTGCAAAACCGTCATTAAAACCAATCCCACAATAATACTTCCGAAAACGAAATTTAAATCGGGTTGGGCTTTTTGGTATAAAATTATCCCCAATATAAAGGCAAAAGTAATTCTGGCTAATGGAAATTGTAAGATTTTCATGTAACTAAATTACACAAAATCTTAACATAATGAAAGAAAATTACTCTAAAACACGATTTATTTGTGCGAAAGTTCTATTGTAATAAGATTCTTTGGTAGAAGAAATGATAACGCCGCTTTGGGTAGAAGAGTGAATGAATTTTACTTCGTCATCTGTAACTTCAACCACCATTCCAACGTGATTGATTCTTCTTTGACCGCGGTTGATGAAGAAAATTAAGTCGCCTTTTTTGGCGTTAGACAAATCAATTTTGGTACCTACTGTTGCCATTTCGTGAGAAGAACGCGGTAAAGTAATATCGAATTTTTTGAAGGTAGAATAAATTAAACCCGAACAATCAAAACCGGCTTTTGTAGTACCGCCACCGCGATAACCTACACCTAAATTATCGGAAGCGCTATTAATTAATTGTTTGATTAAATAACTGGCATCCTCATTTTCTATAACAATGTCGTCGTCATTTTGGTTGTTGACTTTGGCCACTTTTTTGGTGACATTAGGTTCCGTAACTTGGGTTTGTATTAACTCTTTATTTTGACTTTTCTTTTTCTTTTCTGTTACTTTTACGGGAGTTGTAGCAACTGCTTTGGGTTCGGCATACATTCCTTTTTTTACAGCAACTTCTTTTGAAGTGACGATGCTCGAAGTTGGTTTACAGGCGGTAAACAGCAATAAAAAAAGTGATATGTAAGCGATGTTTTTCAATAAAAATTATTTTTTACAAAGGTAAAAATTAGTGTTTGTAATCAAAACTACTTTAGGTCATTTATGATAAATTTAGCAGTTTTTTCGCTGGCGCCAATGCCTCCAAGTTTGGTTTCCAATTGGTTGTATTTTTCTAAAAGAACTTTTCTGTGATTTTCATCAAGCAATTTTGAAAGCTCTTTTTTTAGGTTTTTAGTGTTGAATTTGTCTTGAATCAATTCGGTTACCACTTCTTCATCCATAATTAAATTGACCAGTGAAATGTATTTTAGGGTAATGATTCTTTTGGCAATTTGGTACGAAATAAAACCGCCTTTATAGCAAACCACTTCAGGCACTTTAAACAAAGCAGTCTCCAAAGTAGCCGTACCTGAAGTTACCAGAGCGGCTTTGGCCACACTCAATAAATCATACGTTTTGTTCGAAATGAACTTGACATTCTTATTGGACAAAAATTGTTCGTAAAAATGATAGTCCTGACTTGGCGCACCCGCAATTACAAATTGGTAATCGCTGAAATCATCAACAATGCTAAGCATCACACTCAGCATTTTAGAAATCTCCTGTTTTCGGCTTCCGGGAAGAATGGCAATTATGGGTTTGTTGTCTAAATGGTTCTCTTTTCTAAAGGTAGCTTCATCGGTGTTCTCTCGATTGTGAATCGCGTCTATCAACGGATGGCCAACAAAATCAACTTTAAAATGATGCTTGACTTCAAAGAAATCTTTTTCAAACGGCAGGATTACAAACAATTTGTCGAAATCTCTTTTGACGGCTTTGATTCGGTTTTCTTTCCAAGCCCAAATTTGGGGCGCAATATAATAATGGGTTTTGATACCGCGAGCTTTCGCCCATTTGGCAATACGCATATTGAAACCGGGATAGTCAATAAAAATAATCACATCGGGGTTGAATTTTTCAATATCGGATTTGCAAAATTTGATGTTGTTTAGGATGGTTTTTAAATTCATCACCACTTCGGCAAATCCCATAAAAGCCAACTCACGGTAATGTTTTACCAAAGTACCACCAACACTTTGCATCAAATCGCCACCCCAAAAACGGATGTCAGCAGTAGCATCTTCTTTATAAAGTGCTTTCATTAAATTGGAACCATGTAAATCGCCCGAAGCTTCCCCGGCAATGATGTAGTATTTCATTTTATACTTGCATATTTGTTATTTGAATAAAATGCAGTCGCTACGCTCGTGTCATTCGTCAAATGTTATAAATCCCATGAATTTAATTGTTGAATCGCATGATGTGCCGTCAAATCAAATTGAACCGGAACTACTGAAATATAACCATGAGCCAAAGCCCATTCATCGGTGTCTTCGCCTTTGTCTTGGTTAACAAATTCGCCCGTTAACCAATAATAATCTTTGCCGTAGGGTGTTTGGCGTTTGTCAAATTTCTCCATCCAAATGGCTTTTGCCTGACGACAAATTTTAATGCCTTTGATATCGTCATGCTTTAACTTGGGAAAGTTAACATTCAAAACAGTTCCTTCAGGTAATTTTTTGGTCAAAACTTCTAAAGTTATTTTTTTGATAAATGGTTTTATGGTGTCAAAATCAGCATTCCAAGCATAATCCAACAAGGAAAAACCAATTGCAGGAATACCTTCAATGCCGGCTTCAACCGCGGCACTCATCGTGCCCGAATAAATCACATTAATCGAAGAATTTGAACCGTGATTGACACCGGATACACACAAGTCGGGCTTCTTTTTCAAAATTTCATTCACCGCCAATTTCACACAATCTACCGGAGTTCCGGAGCATGCGTATTCTGTAATGACTGCATTTTCGGCAGAAACTTTATTCAAATATAAAGTGCTGTTGATTGTAATCGCATGTCCCATGGCGCTTTGCGGACTGTCGGGCGCGACAACTATTACATCACCAATTTCGGCCATGACGTCAATTAAAGCTCTGATTCCCGGCGCATTGATGCCATCGTCATTGGTAACTAAAATAGTGGGTTTGGTCATCATTTTTTTTTAATTCTGTAACAAAGTAAGTTATTTTAACGACTTACGGTGCATGCAAAATTAACCATTTTAAGGCTTTACCACGCTACAATTTTTTATAACTTTGAAGCAATTGCGGTTCCGAGAGGAACGAATGAAATCATTTTAACAAAATTTTATCTGACAAGGAAAATCTTGGCATGGTTTTTTGTTTAATTTAGACCAATAATTAATGAATGTTATAATGCAGTTTATGAAAAGAAATTATAAAGCACTGTTGGTAGTTTTGACACTATCAGTGGCCTTGTTGGGATTTAGTTTGTTCCCAAGTAAGAAAGCATCAGATCCTGAGAAAGATAAATTGCTGATAGAGTTGTTAACTTTTGTCATCGAAAAAGGGCACTACAGCCCGGCCGCTATCGATGACAATTTTTCTAAAGGAGTTTACAAAGATTATCTGAATGCTTTGGATCCGTCAAAACGTTTCTTTTTGCAATCAGATATAGATGAGTTTGCCGAGTATGAGATGCAAATTGACGACCAAATTTTAAATAAAGAATTGTCTTTCTTTGACTTGACCTACACTCGTTTGATGAAGCGTATGGAGGAAAGCAAAAGTTATTATAAAGAAGCTTTAGCCAATCCTTTTGATTATAAAAAGGACGAAACTTTTAATGCTGATTATGAAAAATTACCTTACTGTAAATCGGTTAAAGAGTTAAAAGAAAGATGGCGTTTACAAGTGAAGCTATCGGCTTTATCGTCTTTGGTTGAAAAACAAAAATTAGAAGAAGACAAGAAAAACAATAAAGATTTGGCCAAAAAATCAGAGCCTAAAACATTCGAACAATTAGAGAAAGAAACCCGCGAAAGCACTTTAAGTTCTCTAAATGACAACTTCAACTTTATTAAAGATTTAGACCGTGAAGACTGGTTTTCGATTTATGTAAATGCGATATCTTCTCGTTTTGATCCACACACTTCTTATTTTGCTCCCAATGAAAAAGAGCGTTTTGATTTGAGCATGAGCGGAAAACTGGAAGGAATCGGAGCTCGTTTGCAAAAGAAAAATGACTTTACCGAGATTTCTGAATTGATTTCCGGCGGTCCGGCTTGGAGAGGAAAACAGTTAGAGTCAGGCGATGTTATTTTGAAGGTAGCACAAGCTGATGGCGAACCGGTGGATGTAGTTGGAATGCGTTTGGATGATGTCGTGAAAAAAATAAAAGGACCAAAAGGAACCGAAGTTCGCTTGACAGTTAAGAAAACGGACGGAACCATTAAGGTAATTACTATCATCAGAGATGAAGTAGAAATTGAGGAAACCTATGTAAAGTCGAGTGTAGTAGAGAAAGACGGTTTCAAATACGGCATCATTTATTTGCCAAAATTCTATATAGATTTTGAAGACCAAAATAGTCGCGATGCCGGAAAAGACGTAGCGATTGAAGTGGAAAGATTGAAAAAAGAAGGTGTTCAAGGAATCGTGATGGATGTGAGAGATAATGGAGGAGGTTCTTTGAAAACAGTAGTAGATATTGCCGGATTATTTATAGAACAAGGCCCGATTGTACAAATCAAATCGGCTGCCGGTAAAAAAGAAGTGTTGTATGACCGTGATGCCAAAGTGCAATGGGACGGACCATTAGTAGTCATGATTAACGAGTTTTCAGCTTCGGCTTCGGAAATTTTAGCTGCAGCCATTCAAGATTACAAACGTGGTGTTGTGATTGGAAGTAAACAATCTTATGGCAAAGGAACAGTGCAAAATGTAATCGATTTAAACCAATTTGTTCGCGGCAGTACTTACGGAGATTTAGGTGCTTTAAAAACGACTACTCAAAAGTTCTATAGAATTAACGGTGGTTCTACACAACTAGAAGGCGTAAAAAGCGATATTGCTATACCGGACAAGTATGCTTATTTAAAAATGGGTGAGCGCGATATAGAAAATGCGATGCCTTGGGACAAAATTGATGCTGCCGATTATAAAATTTGGGACAAACAAAACAACTTTGATTTGACCATTTCCAAAAGCAAAACCAGAATGCAGAACAATCCGCAATTGCAGTTGATTGATGACAATGCCAAATGGTTAGATGAGCGAAATAAGGAGAATGTTTACAGTTTGAATATCGACAAATTCAAAGCAGAGCAAAAAGCTTTGGATGAGAAAAATAAAAAATACAAACCTATTACTGATTACAAGAATGCTTTCGACTTTAAATCGCTTCCTTATGAAGTAGAAAGCATGAAGAATGATCCGGTGCTTAAGGAAAAACGCGAAAGATGGCATGAAAGCTTATCAAAAGATATTTATATCGAAGAAGCAATACACATCTTAAACGATTTGCAAACGGAAAACAACAAAGGCTTGTCTAATAAATTGAAGAAAGATAAAGTGGTAAAGTCTTAATAGCATATTACAACAACAAAAAAGCCATCTCATTTAAGAGATGGCTTTTTTTTAGCGTCTTAGTTTATTCAGTTTCTTTTCAGTTTTATCGAGATCTTCTTGTAACTCTTGAATTCTGATTTGTTGCTTGCTGATTTTGATGTTTTCTTTTTCAATTTCAATGTCACTGAGCTTTCCTTTTCTTTTGCTTTTTTCAAGTTTAGCCTTCATTTTTTCGAGATCTTTTTTTTCGTCTTCAAGCTTTTCTTTGATTTTGATTAAGTCTTTTTCTCCTGAAGCTATTTTCTTTTGTTCTTTGGCAAACTGCTTCTGTTCTTTCTCCAGTTTTCTTTGTTCTTTATCTAAGGCCTTGGCTTGTTTTTCGGCTGC
Source organism: Flavobacterium sp. IMCC34852 (assembly GCF_030643905.1). Lineage (NCBI taxonomy): Bacteria > Pseudomonadati > Bacteroidota > Flavobacteriia > Flavobacteriales > Flavobacteriaceae > Flavobacterium > Flavobacterium rivulicola. Next base: position 1,005,445 of record NZ_CP121446.1, read on the forward strand.
CTTTTTCATTTTTTCAGCTTCTTTTTGTTTTTGAGTTGCAGCTTTTTGTATGGCTGCGGCTTGCTCAGGCGATAAAGTTTCTGCTTTTTCTTTGGCTTTTTGAAGCTCAACTTGTTTTAAAGCAATGGAGTCTGTAGGTGTTGCAACAGTATCTTTTACCACTTGCGCATTCATTGATAAGCTACTAAAAGCGATTGCAATTAAAAAAGAAAATTTTGTTTTCATGACTTGGAATTTTTTAGTGTAATCCCAAAGTTACAAAAACCATTCCTAAATTACCATTCATTAACCTTATTTGCATCCATTTTAAGGAAAATAAAAAGCAAGATGGTAAATCCCCAAAGACCCGAACCACCGTAAGAAAAGAAAGGAAGCGGTACTCCGATTGTTGGGAAAACACCAACAACCATAGCTATATTTACAAAGAAGTGTATAAACAAAATCCCCGCAACGCAATAACCGTAAACCCGACTGAATTTGGTTTTCTGTCGCTCGGCAAGGTAGATGATTCGAATAATTAAAATAACAAATAAGGCAATCACAAACAACGAACCAATGAATCCCCATTCTTCACCAACAGTGGTAAAAATATAATCGGTGTGTTGTTCGGGTACGAATCCGCCTTTAGTTTGTGTGCCTTCGAGATAGCCTTTTCCAAACCATCCTCCGGATCCAATGGCAATTTCAGATTGATTGGTGTTATAACCAACACCTTTCATGTCAACTTCTTTGCCTAAAAGAATATTAAAACGGTCGCGATGGTGTTGCTTGAATACATTTTCGAAAACATAGTCTACCGAAAAAACATAGCCCGAGATAAGAACCAAAATGATGCTGCTCAATATCCAATTTCGATCTATGATACGACTTCTGTAATAAATAAAAAGAATAACTGCTAAGGCTATTCCGATTAGCGCTAAAGGTTTTATAATTAGAGCCAAAACAAATAAAACAATGGCGACAAACCCGGTCCACACATACCAAGAAGGCAAACCTTCTCTGTAAAGAACCAAAATAAAAACACTATAAATCAAAGCACTACCGGGATCGGGTTGTGGTAAAATCAACATCACCGGTAGGAAGATGATAATCATGGCCTGTACTTGCCTGTTGAAGTCTTTTAAATTGACTTGTACATCGCTTAAATATTTGGCTAAAGCCAATGAAGTCGCCGCCTTAGCAAACTCCGAGGGCTGCAAGGTAAAACTACCTATGCCATACCAACATCGCTGTCCGGCTATGGTTTTACCAAAAACAAATAAACCGGCCAAAGATACTAAAGCAATGGCAAAAATAATACTGGAGTACTTTTCGTAAAACTTGGCGTCAATAGAGAGCACAACAAAGATTATCGGAATAGAAAAAAGGATAAACAAAAACTGCTTTCCGTAAATTTGACTGAAATCAAAAATCGAAGTTTCTTCTTCAATAGAAGATAAGGAGGAAGAATAAATGTTGAGCCAACCCAATATCACTAAAATGATATAGATAACTACACTAATCCAATCTAAGTTATTTGTTACACTTTGGTTTTTCATCCTGGCTGAAATTAATTTTGTGGAGCAGTGCTCTTTTTAATTCCGTTGGTGTCTTTTGCAGCAGGTTTTACCGGCGTTTTTATCATTTTGTTAATCAAAGTATCCTGAATAGGATTTGTAATGTATTTATTGTATTCGGCCTGAAGACTTCCTTCTAACATTCGCTTTTCTAAGTCTTTACGAGTGATTTTTCTCTTGATGTATTTTTCAATCATTAAACTGGTTATCGGTCCGGCCCAACGAGAACCCCAATACCCGTTTTCAACAAAAACGGCTATGGCTATTTTGGGATTGTCCTTAGGCGCAAAAGCCACAAATATTGAATGGTCTTGAAGTTTTACCCTTTTACCGTTTATTTTGGTATAGTTCTCAGCGGTTCCTGTTTTTCCGCAAATATCAATCCCTTCTACATTCAAGCCGTGTGCGGTACCAAGATTGTAAACATCAAACAACCCGTTAATCATAGGCTCAAAATACTTTTTGTCAATGGTAGTAACGTGTTTGGTGGTGAACTTTTTGTCGATTTGTCCGTTTTTAATTTTCTTTATGATGTGAGGCGTATAATAAAAACCTCTGTTGGCAACCGTAGCAATCATATTGGCCAATTGAATTGGCGTCATCAAAACTTCTCCTTGACCAATTGCATTAGAAACAATGGTTTTGCTTGACCAACCCCATCCGGGATACATTCTTTTATAGGTTTTTGAAGTAGGAAGACTTCCTTTTTTGCCGGTAGGTAAATCATAACCCATAAACTGTCCTAAGCCGAAACTTTTTAAATGGTTGCTCCAAACATCAACACCTATAGGCGCTTTTGGGTATTTGTTGATTGTTTTCATGTAAACACTGGCAAAGTAAGTGTTACAAGAGTTGTAAATACCATTGTGCAAAACAGAGACCCCCGAATCGTGACATCTCATAAAGCGTCCGGGAGCATAGCTAAAACCGTGGTGACAAACAAAACTGGTGGTTTCATCAATCACTCCTTCTTGCAAGGCTACCAAACCGGTCAGGATTTTAAAGGGTGAACCCGGAGTGTATTCGGCTAAAAGCCCACGATCGTATAAGGGTTTTGCAATAGAATCATGGTACAACATGGTATAGTTTTTAGACCGCTGTCTTCCTACTAAAATGGCAGGATCATAAGATGGCGCTGTTACCAAAGCCAAAATTTCACCGGTACTGGGCTCAATCGCTACTATTCCGCCTCGTTTGTTAATCATTAATTCTTCTCCGTATTTTTGGAGTTCAGCGTCCAAGGTTAGGTTGATGTCTTTTCCCTGAACGGCAATTGTATCAAAACGACCTTCTTTATAAGAACCAATATCTCTGTTGTATTTGTCTTTTTGGATATATTTTACTCCTTTAATCCCGCGTAAAATTTCCTCGTAACTTTCTTCAACACCTTGTTTACCAATTAAATCTCCGCTGTTGTAATATTTGTTTTTTTCAATGATACTCTCATTTACTTGGGTGATAAATCCGAAAACATTGGCGCCAAAAGCGACCTGATAATCTCTTAAGGAACGTTTTTGAATGTAAAAGCCATTAAATTTTCTCTGAATTTCCTGAAAAGCAGCATATTCTTTTTTGTTGAGCTGCGCCAAAAAAACGGAAGGAAGTCGAGGACTGTAAACCTTAGCTTTGGCAATTTTTTTAAGAAATTCTTCTTTGGTAATGTTGAGTAAAGTACAAAACTCTGTAGTGTCTAAATCTTTGACATCTTTGGGAATTACCATGATGTCATAAGAAGGTTGGTTGGCTACCAGAAGTTTGCCATATCTGTCGTAAATATAACCTCTTTCCGGATAGTCATACTTAATTTTTATCGCATTATTATCCGATTTTAGTTTTAATGAATCATCAATTACTTGTAAATAGAATAGGCGTGTTACAAGTAAAATAGTTACAACGAAAATAATTGTGGGCAACAAAACTTTTCTCATCGTTTACTAGGCTTAATGATATAAATGATAATAATACAAGTGATAATAGTAAATAAGGTACTTAAAATAGTACGCAATAAAATGTCCCAAAGGAAAGTCAATTTAAAGACTTCCAACACAAACAATACTATGTGATGCAGTACAACGGCAATCAATATAAATGAGAATCGCTCAGGGGTTAATACATCATTCAACTTTACAGTCTGATATTCGTAACTCAAACCGAAAGAAAACTTAAATATAGCCGGTCTGAAATAAGCCAAAATAATACAAGCGGCAGCATGAACGCCACCCGAATTGCAAAACATATCCATCAATAGTCCTAAAAAGAAACTCGCTACCAATAATCCGGTTTTGTTTCCGTTAACCGGAAAAAGAATGATGAACAAGATATAAGGAAACGGATTGATAAACCCAAACAAGTCAATTCGGTTGAATATCAAAACTTGTGCAGCTAGCAACAAGATGAATCGGGCTATATTTCCTAATAATGCACTATTCATTTTTCTTGTTTTGATTTTCTAAATTAGAGATTTCTTCTGCGTCTTTGTTCTTAATAATATATACATGGCCTAAGTTGGTCATGTCATTAAACAGTTTAATATCGAGGGTATAATAGTTGGTTACATTGTCAATGTAAACTTTTTCAATAGTACCAATCCCAATATTTTCGGGGAAAATTATCGATTGTCCTCCGGTTACAATGGTATCGCCTTTTCTGACACCGGCCAATCGCGGTACATCAATTAACTGCACAAATCCGGTACTTTTACCGTTCCAAACTAAAGAGCCAAAGTGGTTTGACTTTTTGATTTTAGCATTAATCTGGGATTTAATATTCAGTATACTGATGATAGTAGCGTAATTTTTAGAAGTATTTTCAACTATCCCAACAATTCCGGCACTGTTAATGACTCCCATATTGGGTTTTATTCCCGAAGCCGAGCCATTATCGATGGTCAAATAGTTTTCGTGAACACTGTATGAATTGCGAATCACTTTAGATACAATGATGTCGGTTTTTTTAACACCTTTTATTGAATCAATTTGAGGTAATTTCGTAGTGTCTTTTTGATTGAATAAAAGCGATTTTAATCGGGCATTTTCTTGGGCTAGTTCTTCATTTTGTGATTTTAAATGAAAATACTCATCAATATTATTAATCTTTTCATAAATGCCGCCGGTAAAGAAATTAGCAGAGCTAATCATTTTACTTTTGTGATAGGAATGGGATTGAACCGTTAAAGAAAGGGATATGACCAAAAGCAGCAAAAACAGTAAGCGATTACTGTTTTTTAGTATAAAATTAAAAATTTGCTGCATTTTTAAACTGTATATTGATTGTTATAAATATGGCCGAAATAAAGGTAAAAAATAAATAGTCTTAACGGCTAATTATTTAATTAAAATACTTCTGAATTTCGGAATATTTTTAAGCGCCATTCCGGTACCGCGAACTACGGCTCTTAATGGATCTTCAGCAATATAAACCGGTAAATCTGTTTTTTGAGAAATACGTTTGTCTAAACCTCTCAACATTGAACCTCCACCGGCAAGATAGATTCCTGTATTGTAAATATCAGCTGCTAATTCAGGCGGTGTTTGTGATAAAGTTTCCATAATCGCATCTTCGATACGTTGGATAGATTTGTCTAAAGCTTTGGCAATTTCTCTATAGGATACTTCTACTTGTTTTGGTTTTCCGGTCAATAAATCTCTACCTTGTACCGACATATCATCCGGTGGTGTTTCTAAATCATCAGTAGCTGCTCCGATAGTGATTTTGATTTTCTCAGCGGTGCTTTCTCCGACGAATAAATTGTGTTGCGTTCTCATGTAGTAAACGATATCATTCGTGAAAACATCACCGGCAATTTTAACCGATTTGTCACAAACAATTCCACCCAAAGCGATAACTGCAATTTCTGTTGTTCCACCACCGATATCTACAATCATGTTTCCTTTTGGCTGCATAATATCGATACCAATACCAATTGCCGCAGCCATTGGTTCGTGGATTAAGTAAACTTCTTTTCCGTTTACACGCTCACACGATTCTTTTACCGCACGCATTTCTACTTCAGTAATTCCGGAAGGAATACAAACTACCATGCGAAGGGCAGGAGTAAACATTTTTTTCTTTAAAGCCGGTATGCTTTTGATAAACATCGAAATCATTTTTTCAGAGGCATCAAAATCGGCAATTACCCCGTCTTTCAAAGGACGAATGGTTTTAATGTTTTCATGAGTTTTACCCTGCATCATATTGGCTTCTTTTCCTACCGCTATGATTTTGCCTGATATTCGATCACGGGCTACAATTGAAGGGCTGTCAATTACAACTTTGTCATTGTGAATAATCAGAGTGTTGGCTGTACCAAGGTCAATGGCTATATCCTCGGTCATGAAATCAAAAAATCCCATAAGTCTTTTAAGGGTTTAAACGTTTATATAATTTTTAACGCACAAAGTTAAACAAATTAATGTTTGAAATGACGCGTTCCTGTAAATACCATTGCAACTTTATTTTCGTTACAAAAATTAATACTTAATTCATCTTTTATCGAGCCACCGGGCTGAATAACTGCTGTAATTCCTGCGTTGTGAGCCAATTCCACACAATCCGGGAAAGGGAAAAAAGCATCACTGGCCATTACTGCTCCGTTCAAGTCAAAACCAAAACTATGGGCTTTTTCAACCGCTTGTTTCAAGGCATCTACTCGCGAAGTTTGTCCGGTTCCCGATGCTACTAATGTACTGTTTTTTGCGAATACTATCGTATTTGATTTAGTATTTTTACAAATTTTTGAAGCAAATAATAAATCTTCAATCTCTTGATCGCTTGGCTTAGTATTAGTAACGTAAGTTAGGTGTGATTTATTGTCTGTGATGTTATTTTTATCTTGTACCAACAATCCGTTTAAACAGGTTCTGACTTGTCTTTGAGGCAATTCAACCTCATGTTGTACTAAAATAATTCTGTTTTTCTTTTCAGATAAAATCGCAATGGCTTTTTCATCATAACTTGGCGCAATAACCACTTCACAGAACAAGTTGTTGATTTCGTTGGCAGTAGCTTCATCAATGTTGCCATTAGCAATTAAAACACCGCCAAAAGCAGAAGTCGGATCACCGGCTAAAGCCGCTAAGTAAGCCTCTTTCATATTGCTTCTCGTAGCTAAACCGCAAGCGTTATTGTGTTTTAAGATGGCGAAAGTTGGGTCGTTTTCTTTGAATTCTAAAATCAAGTTTACGGCAGCATCAACGTCTAACAAATTGTTGTATGACAATTCTTTACCGTGCAATTTGGTAAACATTTTGTCGAATTCGCCAAAAAAGAATCCTTTTTGATGCGGGTTTTCTCCGTAACGCAACACTTGTCCGTTGTCAATACTTACTTTGAAAATAGTTTCATCAGTATTAAAATAATTAAAAATAGCACTGTCGTAATTGGAAGAAACATGAAAAGCTTTGGCGGCCATTATTTTTCTTTGTTCCAAGGTAGTGGCGCCGTTTTGGGTCGAAATCAAATCCAACAAAAGCTTATATTCATTAACCGAAGCCACGATTACGGTATCCTTAAAATTTTTAGCCGCAGCGCGAATCAATGAGATACCGCCGATGTCAATTTTTTCTATAATATCCGCTTCGCTTGCACCTGAAGCTACTGTTTTTTCGAATGGGTATAAATCAACAATCACCAAATCAATTTGAGGAATGTCGAATTCCTTCATCTGTGCCACATCCGAAGAATTGTCCTGACGATTTAAGATGCCGCCAAAAATCTTTGGGTGTAATGTTTTTACTCTTCCGCCAAGAATTTCAGGGAAAGAAGTAATTTCTTCTACGGGAACTACCGGAATTCCTAAGTTTTTAATGAATTCTTCGGTTCCGCCCGTTGAATAAAGCGTTACATTTTGTTCGTGTAGTTGACGAACAATAGGTTCTAAACCGTCTTTAGAAAAGACCGAAATTAAGGCTGATTGGATTGTTTTTGGTGTGCTCATGTTCTGTGTGTTGTGTATGTCTAAGGACAGATAGTTTTAAGGGGACAAAAGTAGCTTTTTTAATGCCAAAATTCAAGTGGGAATTGTAACAATATTTTGTTTTTTGACACAAATAAGGCAACATACAAAAGAATCGGCATTTTCATTATTTTTATGGAAATTTGCCTTAAACAAAATCAGCCATAAATGTTACTCTACTTAAGACTGCTAAAAGAAAGTTTTGCCTTTGCCATGAATGCTTTGCGCAACAATAAATTGCGTACAATGCTCTCGCTATTAGGTGTAACTATTGGTATTTTTTCTATCATAGCGGTTTTGGCAGCGGTCGATTCTTTAGATCGAAAAATAAAAAACGACCTGAGTTCGCTGGATAAGAATACAATTTATTTGACCAGCCAGTCTTTTGGCCCAACAGACATCCCGAGATGGAAAAGAGAGCAATTTCCGAATGTGACTTTTGACGAGTACCAATATATGAAGACCGCTTTGAAACATGTCGAAAATTCTTGTTTTCAGTATTTCACGGTCAATCAAAATATTACTTATGAATCCATTACCTCTGAAGCGGTAAATATGGTCGCGGTAACTGCAGAGTTTGTCGATGTACAACGGATGGAGTTTTCTCAAGGTCGATTTTTTAATGATGCGGAATCCTATTCCGGAAAACAAGTTGTGGTTTTGGGTTATGATATTGCTCAAAATCTTTTTGAAGGAAATGACCCGATAGGAAAGACTGTTCGAATGTACGGACAAAGATTTACCGTCATTGGAGTCACCAAAAAGAAAGGAAGTTCCGGAATTGACATTGGTGGTGGAGATGATACTTCGGCTTTTTTTCCTTCCACTTTTTTGAGAAGAATTTATGGAGATAACAATCCTCAAGTATTACCGGTAATTGTAATAAAACCCGAAAAGGGAACTGATATTGATGCTTTGAAAGGAGATATTTCTCAAAAACTTCGCAATTTCAGAGGGGTAAAGCAAGGTGATATTGATAACTTTTTCATTAACATTTTATCAGGTCTTACCGATATGATTGATGGTCTCTTGGGAAGTTTGCGTGTCGGAGGTATTATAATCAGTTTCTTTTCATTTTTGGTGGGCGGATTTGGGATAGCCAATATTATGTTTGTCTCGGTAAAAGAAAGAACCAGCCTTATCGGAATTCAAAAATCTTTGGGCGCTAAAAATAAATTTATCCTCCTGCAATTTTTGTTTGAAGCTATCATTCTTTGTTTGATTGGTGGTTTGATTGGCTTGGTAATTGTTTGGTTGCTGGCCATGTTGTTGACCAACGTATTGGATTTTGAATTTGTCCTAGGTTTGGGCAATATTATTATCGGAACCGGATTATCGGTGTTTGTTGGATTGGTTTCCGGAATATTACCGGCTATCTCTGCGTCTAAACTAGATCCTGTGGAAGCCATAAGAAGCGGAATGTAGTCTCAAGCAGACAAGACATTTTTTGACTGTACAGTCAGATATAAAAAAACACAAAGCATAAACTTTGTGTCTTTATATACTATGTCTCTTATGTGGTTAAATTATCTCACATCCTGATTCAAAATCAAATCAATGTACAAGTTGATTTTGTCTTTCAGTTCTTTTCTTGGTGCAATAAAATCAAGGAAACCATGGTCTAAAACGAATTCGGCCGTTTGGAAACCTTCCGGTAAATCTTTTCCTGTAGTGTCACGAACTACGCGTGGTCCGGCAAATCCAATCAAAGCGCCCGGTTCAGAGATGTTAATATCTCCTAACATGGCGTAAGAAGCTGTGGTTCCTCCGGTAGTCGGATCAGTACATAATGAAATATATGGAATTTTAGCTTCTGCCAATTGGGCTAATTTTGCAGAGGTTTTGGCCAACTGCATCAAGGAATAAGCCGCTTCCATCATACGAGCTCCACCCGATTTTGAAATCATTACAAAAGGGATTTTGTTTTTGATGGAATAATCGATACCACGGGCAATTTTTTCACCTACAACAGCGCCCATTGAACCACCAATAAAAGCAAAGTCCATACAGCAAACCACCAAGTCTTTTCCTTTTGATTTTCCAACACCTGTTCGAACAGCATCTTTTAATCCTGTTTTGTCGATAGCGTCTTTTAAACGGTCGGAATATTTTTTAGTATCTACAAAGTTCAAAGGATCTTTAGAGGTCATTTTGGCATCTAACTCTATGAATTCATTGTTGTCAAACAAGATTTCAAAGTATTCTTTGCTGCCAATTCTTACGTGAAAATCATCTTCCGGACTAACCCAAAGATTTCTGGCCAATTCATCTTGGTCAATAATTTTTCCGGTGGGCGATTTGTACCAAAGTCCTTTAGGAACGTCTTTTTTATCTTCCGTAGCGGTTTGAATTCCTTTTTCTGTTCTTTTAAACCAAGCCATAATTAAGTTAGAAGTTAGAAGTTGGAGGTTAGAAGTTTTATCTTCTGTTCCAACACTATTTTATTAATATTAATTTATTTCAACTTCGTACTTTGTACTTTGTACTTTGTACTTTATAATGTGTTTACGTTATTCAAGTCGGCAAATGCTTGCTCTAATCTGGTGTTGAAAGTGACTTCACCTTCGCGAATCCATTTTCTTGGATCATAGTGCTTTTTATTTGGTGAATCAGCGCCTTCCGGACTTCCGATTTGAGTTCTTAAATAATCAATTTTGGAGGTCATATAATCTCTGATGCCTTCGGTGAAAGCAAATTGTAAGTCGGTATCAATATTCATTTTAATAACCCCATAAGAAATCGCTTCTCTGATTTCTTCCAGAGTAGAACCTGAACCTCCGTGGAAAACAAAATCTACAGGATTTGCACCGGTATTGAATTTGTTTTGAACATAATCTTGAGAATTTTTCAAGATTTTCGGAGTCAATTTTACGTTGCCCGGTTTGTAAACCCCGTGAACGTTTCCAAATGCCGCAGCTATAGTAAATTTTGGAGAAATTTTCATCAACTCCTCGTAAGCATAAGCTACTTCTTCGGGTTGGGTGTATAATTTTGAACTATCAACATCAGAATTGTCAACACCGTCTTCTTCACCTCCGGTAATACCCAATTCGATTTCTAAAGTCATTCCCATTTTGCTCATACGAGCTAGGTATTCTTTGCAAATTTCAATATTCTCTTCGATAGGCTCTTCTGACAAGTCAATCATATGTGAAGAGAATAACGGTTTTCCGGTTTCTGCGAAATGTTTTTCAGAAGCGTCTAACAAACCATCAATCCAAGGCAATAATTTTTTGGCACAGTGATCGGTATGTAAAATCACTGTAGCACCGTAAGCTTCTGCTAAAGTATGAATGTGTTTGGCTCCGGCTATACCACCGGCTATGGCTGCTTTTTCTCCTGCATTTGAAAGTCCTTTTCCTGCATTAAACTGAGCACCACCGTTGGAGAATTGTATAATTACCGGTGCATTTAGTTTGGCAGCGGTTTCCAAAACACCATTAATAGTACTTGAACCGATAACATTTACAGCAGGAAGTGCAAATCCTTTTTCTTTAGCGTAATTAAAAATTGCTTGTACTTCATCTCCGGTAGCAACTCCCGGTTTGATATTATGAGCCATTGTTTTATGTTGTTTTTAAGTTAATTCCAATTCCGAAACTTCGGAACGGGCTACAAAAATAATAATTTCTGATTTTAGAAAGGATAATTTATTCCAATATTTAAAACGGATTTATTGAAGCGCATTTCTCTGAACCATCTTTCGTTTTCTTCCAAAGCCGGATTATAGGTCTTGAATCCTAAATCCAAGCGAACAATAAAGAAATTAAAATCATATCTGAACCCGAACCCTGAACCGACAGCGATATTTTCAAGTGATTGTAATCCGTTAAAAATATAATCTTCGTCTTCAGTATTGTCTAATACATTCCAAATATTACCCACATCTGTAAAAAACGCGCCATTTAATTGTTGGAAAATATTAAAACGAAACTCGGCACTAAAGGTCAGCTTCATATTGGCTTCATTAAAATCTAAAAAACTACCGCTCGCGCCCGGACCTAAACTATAGGATTGCCAAGCGCGATTGTCATTGGTTCCTCCGGCAAAATAACTACGCGAAAAAGGAACGTCTTCAGAATTGCCATACGGAATGGCGATACCTCCAAAAGCTTTGACGGCCAAAACTTTTTTACGGCTTAAATCCCAATGTTTGATGTATTCGAATTCGGTTTTGATGTATTGTGAAAATTCTACATCTAAGAAAGTATTGGCGCCGTTTTGATTTTGTAATTGTTTGGAAGCTCTGGCTAAAAGGGAAAGCAGGTTTCCTGCCGATTCTACTTTGGCTTTAATGGCAAAAAAATCATTGTCAAAAAAATCTTTTTTTGAGGTTTTAGTAAAGGTAATGTTAGAGGCAAAAATCAAGTTGTTTTCAATTAATCTTGCTCTTCTTTCAGCGATACTCAAGAGTGATTTCGCATCGGGTAAAGTTACAGGCACAAGTCCATTACTCACATCATTAAAAAATGCCAAAACACCATCTTCAATCCTCAAATTACCATCATCAAAATAAGCCGGATTGACATTAGGATAACTTTGCGCAATTTCATTTACCGTGTTATAAGACGACTTATAAATATTAAAGTAGTTCGAAGGATTCAGGTTTTTTACAAACTGGATGTTGATTAAATCAAATTTAAAACTCGTGTTTCTTTTCGGAGTCCAATTGTAAGTCAGTGAACTGGTAAAATTTTGTTTGTCTAACCCGATATTGGTTTGTTTAGAATAACCTACACTCAAAGTAGTGTAAGGAATCATAGTTTTCGGAATGATTTTGTCTGTTTTGAAAGGCAAAAAGATGCGGGGAAAATTCAACTTGGCATCAACCCCAATTTCTGAAATATTAAAGAAAGTATTGTTAGGATTACTCAAATCTTTTGACGAACCGATGTTACCTCTGAAACCAATTTCAAAAGTTTCCGCACCATTAAATACGTTTCTGATACTTAAGAAAGTGTTTCCGGTTATCCCGAAATCCTGAATATTGGAGTGGGTAAAGTCAGTAGAAAACCCGAAAGTATATTTCTTTCTCGGGGTCAAATACACATTGGCAATCAAACTGTTCTTTTGGGATTTATCTTCCACATATTGAATCAGCGGATAATTGAATACTTTGAGATTGCTCAAGTATCGGGAAGTAACCGAGGTTCTGAAGTCTGAAAAATAATTGCCTTTGGTTACAAAAATTCCATCGGTTATGGCTTTAGGTCGGTATTTTAATTTGTCGGTACTGTAAAGTGTAAAGTCGTTGTAAGTCGCGCTATCTTTAACAGTTGCATTGGGATTGGTCGGACTGTGATCGGTGTAAATATTTACTTTACTGATTTTGTACAATTCAAATGGTTTTGTTTGTACACTGTCTTCAGTTCGAATGATTTCATTTTCGATGACCAAGTTTACATTGGGTCTGTGTTTTTTATTGATGGTGTCAATATCAAAGCTCACATAATTTTGTTGGAAACGAAAAGCACCATTGTTTCTGAAATCCTCGGTGATGCGCTTTTTTTCTTCGATAAAGATGCTGGTTTCATAACGTTGACCGGTTTTGATTAAGGAGCTTTTTTTTCTCAATTGATAAATTGAATCCAAAGGAGCACTAGCAATGTAGGCGTTAAGGCTGTCAATAATATAGGGTTTTCCGGTATTGATGTCGTATCGGAGTTTGACTTTTTTCTTGTCGATAGTGTCTATTTTATATTTTGTAGTGACATCAAAATAACCACGATTGTAATAATAGGATTTTAAACGGCGCAATGATTTTTTGGTGCTTGCCGTATCCAATATAACCGGAGCTTCGCCTGTTTTTCTCAAGAAATTATCAAGACCCGAATAAAGAAAAGATTCTCCCAATCGCTTGACTTGTTTTTTAGAAAGCCAATTGGCTTTATGGTAATAACGTTTGGGGTTTTTAATCATTTTGGCTTTGAACAACGAGTCTGATTTCGGCTTTGCCAAATTGTAAAGGTTCAATCTTAAACGATACCCTAAAATAGCACTGTTTTGTTTTTGATAGAGTTGGTTGGTGACTTCTTCTAAATTATTTTTTTGATCATCAACATAGATATCATTTTTAGTGAGTAGTCTTTTCCCGTCAGGAACTCTTTTTGTTGTATTACAACCAAAGATAATTAGTCCGGTTAGAATAAATAATGATATTTTTGTGATACTCTTTTTCAAGTGGTGCGAAATATTTAATTCAAAAATACAGTATTTTATGGTTAGTAAAAACCAAATAAAATTAATTACCAGTCTTCAACATAAAAAATACCGAAACGAGCATCAGTTGTTTATAGCCGAAGGTGTAAAAGTAATACAGGAATTGTTACAATCAAATATTGTGCTCGAACATTTATTTGAGACTGAAAGTATTTTTGAAAGTGTTCTTCCGTCCCAAAAAACATTGATAAAAGAAGTCGATATGAAGCGAATTTCGGTCTTGACTTCTCCAAGTTCGTGTTTGGCCATTTTCAAAATACCAAAAGCCAAAATCATAGAGGACAAAGGTTTGATAGTTGTGCTCGATGACATTCGCGACCCGGGTAATTTGGGAACCATTATACGACTTTGCGATTGGTTTGGTGTGAAACAATTGGTTTGTTCCAAGGAAACGGTCGATGTGTATAATCCAAAAGTAATTCAGGCTACGATGGGTTCTATAACCAGAGTGAATTTGGTTTATCTGGATATACAGGATTTTATTGCCCAAACGTCACTTCCGGTTTTCGGGACTTTTATGGATGGCAAAAATATTTATAAAGAAGTGTTGCCAACAGAGGGTGTTTTAATTTTTGGCAACGAAGCCAATGGAATTTCAACTTCGGTAGAAAAAATCATCAAAAACAGAATTGCGATTCCCAGATTTGGCGATATTCAACAAACCGAAAGCCTCAATGTAGCTACAGCCACTGCAATATGTTTAAGTGAGTTTAGAAGAAATTTCTAGTGGAAAGTAAAGTTGATTAAAACTGCACGGGTTTTCAATGATTCAATGTTACCTGTCCAAGGGCTGTTTGGGTCATCATCGCGGATTAACTCGTCATTAAATCCGAAAACACCTCTGATGGAAGGTGAAAACTTGAAGTATTCAAAATATAAATCTATCCCAAAACCAAAAGTATAATTCTGTGTCCAAGGTTTGACTCTGAATTTTTGTTCCGAGTTGTCGTCTTTTGATTTAGAATTACTCGATAAGTTGAGTGTGGTTCCAACACCGCCTAATAAATAAGGTCTCACATTTCCGGTACGAAGCGAAGAAAATTTCAGCATTAACGGAAAGTCAATATAAGTCGCTTTTACTTCTCTCAAAGCATCGCGTTCATTGGTAAATCCGGGATAGGTTAACGTTCTGCTGGCATAATACAATCCGGGTTCGAAACGCAATTCTACATATTCGTGCAATCTTAAAACGCCAACCAAGCCTACATTAAAACCGCTATTTCCTTTTACATTAATGTCTTGTCCTGGGACTTTGTAATCGGTTTTGAAATCAAAAGAACTAAAACCTAAAAAATAACCCCAATAGACTCTTTGTTTATCAAAGTTTTCCAAATTGACAATGGGATCTTTAGAGAAGATACTTGTCCCAAATTGTGCTTGCACACTGAGAGTAAAGAAGGTAAAAAAGACAATTATTTTTTTCATGCTCAGGCAGAGAATACAGTTTTTATTTTTTTGTAGCAGTATAAATGGTAGCTACTCCAAAAGTTTGCGGCATTGCTTTACATTCTATAAACGAAACTTTTCGCAAAATATTGTTCAAAGCTTCACCAAAAGGAAAATTAGCCGCTGATTCTGACAAGTAACCATAAGCGCTATTATCTTTAGAAAATAGTTTTCCGATTAGTGGCAGAATGAATTTGGTGTAAAAACCATAACCTTGCTTGAAAGGAAATTTCGTAGGAACCGAAGTCTCTAAAATTACAAAAATACCGTTGGGTTTTAATACGCGATAGATTTCGGCCAAACCTTTTTCCAAAGTTTCAAAGTTTCTGATGCCAAACGAAACGGTAATCGCGTCAAAATAGTTGTCGGGATATGGGATATTTTCGCTGTCACCAACTACCATTTCTATTTTATCGGCTAAGTTTTTATCCAGAATTTTTTTCTTGCCTACTTCGAGCATTCCAACCGATAAATCCAATCCTATAATTTTCTTTGCTGCTGTGGATTCGGCCATCATGATAGCTAAATCTCCTGTTCCGGTGGCAATGTCAAGTGCGTTTTCAGGATTTTTGGCTTTGACCAATTCGATTACCTTCTTTCTCCATTTGACATCAATCCCCATCGAAATGACTCTGTTCAAACCGTCATATTCTCCCGAAATGGTATCAAACATTTGGGTGACTTGTTCTTTTTTGCCTAAAGTGGATTCTTTGTAAGGTGTAATTTGCTTTGACATGCTCGAATTTTCGACAAATATAAGCCAATATTTTAATTGCGATAAGGCTTATGATTTTCTTTAAGAATTGTGGAGCGAATTATTATTTTCGGATAAAGGTTTGAAACGTAAAATCAAATTCATGCCGTTCGTCTTTGGGATGGAATTCTTCAAAAACCAATTGCCATTGGTTCAAATCAATCTCCGGAAAATAAGTATCTGCGTCAAAGGAGTGATGCACACGAGTGATATCAACTTTATCCGCTATAGCGATGGATTGTTTGTAAATTTGGCCTCCGCCAATGACAAAAATGTCTTCCTCTTTGGGGCAAATATCAATGGCTTTCTCCAAGGAATCAACTACAATGCAACCTTCGGGCTGAAAATCTTTTTGGCGGGAAATAATTACATGAGTTCTATTGGGTAACGGCTTTGGAAAACTTTCAAAAGTTTTTCTACCCATAATAATGTAATGACCGGATGTCAGGGTTTTGAATCTTTTGAAATCATCGGGCAAATGCCAAAGCAGTTGGTTGTCTTTGCCCAATGCATTGTTTTCAGCCACAGCGGCTATAAGTGTTATCATTATTTTGTAGGTTTTGTATTTTCCAAGTCGTTTTTGAGTTGCTCAATTTTTTTGGTTTGTTTGAGCATCAACTTGTCTATTTGGGCTCTTTCCCAGTTTTTATTCATAAAACTGTCGGTGATAAGTACTTTAATAACATGAAAAATGAAAAGACTACACCAAACGGCTACGATCCAAATCCACCAATTGGTTTCGTCGTGATAATTCAACAAATGATTCGCCGTAAACAAAAAAACACTACCAATGCCCAGCACAATAAAGTGTTGAAACAAACGCTTTTTTTGGTTGATTCTGTTCCGGGCGTATTCGTATAATTCGTGTTGGTTACTCTCCATAAGACGAAATTTGTGCTTTAAAGATAAAATTTATTTTTAAAATGATAAAATCTCATTTTGGAATAATGTATTACGAAACCGATTTCTTAATGGCAGATGTAAAATTTTAGTCCTTTTAAATTGTAAATCTTCTTTTTATTTGGCTATGTTTTTAGCAATGTCATAAAAATAATTAAGCGTGTAAAAGATATAAAAAAATCACTTTACTTTGTCTCAGTAATCTATAAATGAATTAGTTATGGCTATCAAGAAACAAGTTATAAAAACAAAACCGGTTGTTAAAGTTACCTTTTCAATCGAGGCAAAAGAGGCTAATACTGCAGCAGTAGTAGGCGATTTCAATAATTGGAATCCGGCTGAAGGTGAATTATCTAAATTAAAAAACGGAACCTTCAAAGCAACTTTTGATTTACCAAAAGACAACTCTTTCGAGTTTAAATATTTAGTGGATGGTTCATATGTAAACGATCCTGAGGCAGACAGTTATGCGTATAACGAATTTGCCGGAGCAGAAAATAGTGTTTTAGCACTATAGGTTTTAGTTTTGGTTAGAAGAAAAAATCCGTCTCGATTTCGAGACGGATTTTTTTATTTACTATAATCAAGTGCTATTGGTAATGAATACATGCATCTTACAGCTACACCTCTTTGTTCTCCCGGAAACCATTCAGGATATTCTTCAAGGACTCTAATAGCTTCTTCATCTAAACCATAGCCTAATCCTCTTATGATTTTAATGTCACTTATTTTTCCGTCTTTATCCACAACAAAATTAAGGTAAATCTTTCCTTTTACTTTGTTCTTAACCCCATCACGGGTAGGCTTAAAATTACTTCCAATAAACTTATAAAAATGTTGTAACCCTTTTTTAGGTTCAGGCTTTTTTTCTAAAACTTGATATTCTTTTTTAATGCCGTTTTTGTCGATGTGATAGCCATTAATAAAATCACCTTCTTTATAATCATCTACATAGGAATATGTTTCACTCGTCATTGTCCAAATACCATCTTTCTTTCCGTTTTTATATTCGCCCTTTGTGTGAGTCTTATCGGCATGAAAATCAAATAAACCATTGCCGTTTTCAACCATTTTGACTCCATTTTCATCCCAAATGGTTTCGGCTAAATAATACTCATTTGTATTGAACTTTTCAGGGTTAAATTTTCCTATTTGCTTTAAATTACCATTTTCAAACCATTCCGTATATTTTCCGGCTTGCCTTTTATCTTCATAAAAAGTGGAACTTTTCTTATTCCCATTTTCATAATATTTGATTTCTTCACCTATGGAATATCCACCATCTTTACCGCTCAGCTTTTGCTCTGATTTAAGACCGCCTGATTTGTAATATTCTAACCATTGGTATTCAGATTTTTCTTTGTAGTAATCTTTTATGACTCTTTTGTAACTATAATTTTCAGCAGTTGTCTCTTTGCCTAAAGAATCCAAAAAAATAACTTTATCTTGGTTGTTTTGCGATAAAAGAATTGTTGTAAAAAAGAAAAAGAAATAAAGCAGTTTTATTTTCATGATTGTTTGTTTAAATCGCTACAGCACCTTTAATATGAGGATGCGGATCATAATCTACTAACGTGAAATCTTCAAAAGTAAAATCGAAAATATTTTTCACTTCCGGATTTAAAATCATTTTTGGTAGTGGTCTTGGTTCGCGTGACAACTGTAATTCCACTTGTTCGAAATGGTTGTTGTAAATGTGGGCATCGCCAAAAGTATGGATGAATTCACCCACTTGCAAGTCACATACCTGAGCAATCATCATCGTAAACAAAGCATAAGACGCAATATTGAACGGAACGCCCAAGAAAATATCGGCACTTCTTTGGTACAGTTGGCAAGACAATTTCCCATCGGCCACATAAAACTGAAAGAATGCATGACACGGTGGTAAAGCCGCTTTCCCATTCGCTACATTTTCTGAAAAAGATTTTGAAGTATCGGGCAAAACAGATGGATTCCAGGCGGAAACCAACATGCGTCGGCTATTCGGGTTTTTCTTTAAAGTGTCTATTAACTCAGTGATTTGGTCGATCTCTTCACTGTTCCAATTGCGCCATTGGTGACCGTATACCGGACCTAAATCGCCATTTTCATCGGCCCATTCGTCCCAAATTTTGACGCCGTTTTCTTTGAGGTAAGCAATATTAGTATCGCCTTTTAAAAACCAAAGCAATTCATAGATAATCGATTTTAAATGCAACTTTTTGGTAGTCACCATGGGGAAACCTTCGCTTAAATCAAATCGCATTTGATAACCAAAAACACTTTTGGTTCCGGTTCCGGTTCTGTCTCCTTTTTGGCAACCGTTTTCCATAACGTGTCGCATTAAATCGTGGTATTGCTTCATTGTTGGTTATTTGTGGATTTGTGGATTTGGTAATTTGTTACGAATAACCGAATAACCAAATAACCGAATTAACTTTCTCGTTTTGATATTTCATCGCGAATTTTCGCTGCTTTCTCGTAATCTTCGTCCTGAACGGCTTTTTCCAAAGCTTCGTGTAGTTCCGAAAGACTCATGCTCACATAAGCATCTCCGGCATTGCCTTCACTGTCTAGTCCGAAAGTTTCCGGAGTAGATAATACCCCTTCGTCTTCAGTGTTTTGATTTTCGAGGTCGGTTGGGTTAGTGTTGAGGTAAATACCGGCTTTGTCTAAGATGTTTTTGTAGGTAAAAATCGGTGCGTTGAATCGAAGTGCTAAAGCAATAGCATCTGAAGTTCGGGCATCGATAATTTCCTCTATTTTGTCGCGTTCGCAAATGATACTCGAGTAAAAGACGCCGTCAACCAACTTGTGGATGATAACTTGTTTTACCACTATGTCGAATCGGTCAGCGAAACTTTTGAATAAATCGTGTGTTAATGGTCTTGGTGGTTTGATTTCTTTTTCCAAGGCAATAGCGATGGATTGCGCTTCAAAAGCACCAATAACTATAGGTAATTTTCTCTCGCCGTCTACTTCGTTTAAGATTAGAGCGTAGGCGCCGTTTTGGGTTTGGCTATAAGAAATTCCTTTGATGGTTAGTTTTACTAAACTCATTATTTTTTGATGTGGTGTTTGGCGTACAAAGTATCCCTACTCTTACGCTGACAAATATAAAAATGGTTTCCCCATTAGCCCTGATGGCAGCGACTACCTTGTAGTGCGGACAGCAGGAAAACGGACTGCAAAGTAACAAAAACTTTTCGCTTCTAAAAATGGAAAGCACAAAAAAAGAGCCGTTGCAACATAAAGTTTTCAACGACTCTTGGAATGAATTAATAACGGTTTAAGCGTTTTGAGCTTTAAACTCTTTTAGTTTTTGTGTCAAACGTGGTAAAATGTCAAAGGCATCACCAACGATCCCGTAATCCGCTACTTTGAAGAACGGTGCTTCGGCATCGCTGTTAATCACTACTTTCACTTTAGAAGAGTTGATTCCGGCAATGTGCTGAATGGCTCCCGAAATTCCCACGGCGATGTACAAGTTGGTTGCTACCGGTTTTCCGGTTTGGCCTACGTGTTCGCTGTGAGGTCTCCAACCCAAATCAGAAACAGGTTTAGAACAAGCGGTTGCAGCGCCCAGCACAGTGGCCAATTCTTCTAACATGCCCCAATTTTCCGGACCTTTTAAACCACGTCCGCCCGAAACTACTACATCGGCATCAGCGATAGTTACTTTTCCGGTGGTTTTTTCTACAGATTCTACTTTTACGTTGAAATCGGCATTGTTTAAGTTGGGTGCGAAATCTTCTTCGGTAGCTGAAGCAGCGCTTTCTACTAAACCATATGAGTTTTTGGCTAAACTTAAAACTTTTACCTCGGTTGAGATTTCAGTGATGTTGAACGCTTTGTTAGAGAAAGCATTTCTTTTTACTTGGAAAGGCGAAGTGCTCAAAGGTAATCCCACCACATTCGAAGCAAATCCCGCGTCTAAGCCAACGGCTACCAGTGGCGCCATGTACAAACTGTCGGTTGTAGAAGAAAGTAAAATTACTTTCGCACCTTCTTTTTGTGCGGCTTGTTTTACTACATCGGCGTAAGCTTTGGCATTGAAGTTAGCCAATTTATCATTGGTTACTTTTAATACTTTGTCTACACCGTATTTGGATAAATCGGAAACATTGCCGGCGTTTACGGTTACAGCAGTTACCGTTGTTCCTAATGATTCGGCTACTTTTTTCGCGTACGATGCCAATTCAAAAGCTACTTTTTTGAATTTTCCGTCTGCCGATTCTGCATATATTAATAATGACATGTCTTTCGTTTTAAAATTAGATAACTTTTGCTTCGTTGTGTAAGGCATTGACCAATCCGTCTAAATCATCAGCAGAGAATAATTTTACCGCTGATTTGGGTGCCGGTTTTTCAAATTTTACCGCTTTGGTATTGTTGTTAGCACCAACCGGTTCTAAAACTGTCAATACTTTGGTTCTTGCCGTCATAATTCCTCTCATGTTTGGAATACGTAGGTCTTTTTCTTCTACCAATCCTTTTTGGCCACCAATAACTAAAGGTAAAGAAGCGGCGATGGTTTCTTTTCCGCCGTCTATTTCGCGCGCGGCTTTGGCTGAGTTTCCATCGATAGTCAATTCGGTACAAGAGTTTACAAAGTTGTAATCCAATAAACCGGCCAACATTCCAGGTACCATTCCGCCATTGTAGTCTAAAGATTCCTTACCACAGATTACTAAATCGTAAGCGCCTTGTTTTACCACTTCGGCTAATTGTTTGGCGACAAAAAAACCATCAGTAGGCGTAGCGTTTACTCGAATCGCTTCGTTGGCACCTATGGCTAATGCTTTTCTTAAAGTAGGTTCAGTATCAGCACCGCCAACATTGACTACAGTAACATTTGCGCCTTGTTGTTCTTGGAACCAAATGGCTCTGGTTAATCCGAATTCGTCATTAGGATTGATTACGAATTGCACACCATTAGTGTCAAATTCAGAATCACCGTTAACGAAATTGATTTTTGAAGTAGTATCAGGCACATGACTGATGCAAACTAATATTTTCATTGCAATATTTATTTAGTGATTTTTTCTGAGCGTAAAAGTATAAAATATATTTCTAATTTTTATATGCATGCATATAATTTTTTCAAATTTCAATCGATTTCGTTGATGATTAAAAATGGTCTTGTCTCGAAGACTTGTTAATAGGCTATTAATTAAGGCTCAGAAATGTTTTTTAATCATTTTTAATTTTTATTTTTGCCTTTCAAAATTATTGACCGTAACAAAATCATATATGAGAACGATACAATTTAGAGAAGCGATTGCCGAAGCGATGAGTGAAGAAATGCGTCGCGACGAATCAGTATATTTAATGGGAGAAGAAGTAGCCGAATACAATGGTGCTTACAAAGCTTCTAAAGGAATGTTAGACGAATTCGGTCCAAAAAGAGTCATCGATACACCAATTGCAGAGCTTGGTTTTGCCGGAATTGCAGTAGGTTCAGCCATGAACGGTAACCGTCCGATTGTAGAATACATGACTTTCAACTTCTCGTTGGTTGGAATTGATCAAATCATCAATAACGCTGCCAAAATGCGTCAAATGTCGGCCGGACAATTCCCAATGCCAATGGTGTTCCGTGGGCCAACGGCTTCAGCCGGACAATTAGGAGCCACACACTCTCAGGCTTTTGAAAACTGGTTTGCCAATACGCCGGGTTTGAAAGTGGTAGTACCTTCTACGCCTTATGATGCCAAAGGTTTGTTGAAATCAGCGATTCGTGATAATGATCCGGTGATTTTTATGGAATCGGAGCAAATGTATGGAGACAAAGGGGAAATTCCTGATGAAGAATACACACTACCGTTAGGTGTTGCTGATGTGAAAAGAGAAGGAACAGATGTGACCATCGTTTCTTTCGGAAAAATTATTAAAGAAGCTTTTATCGCTGCTGATGAATTAGCAAAACAAGGAATTTCATGTGAAATCATCGACTTGAGAACGGTTCGCCCAATGGATTACGATTGTATCATCAATTCGGTTAAAAAAACAAACAGATTAGTAGTTTTGGAAGAAGCATGGCCATTTGCCAGCGTAGCTTCTGAAATCACCTATATGGTTCAGGAAAGAGCCTTCGATTATTTAGATGCGCCAATCCAAAGAATCACAACGGCTGATACACCGGCTCCCTATTCGCCAACCTTGTTAAAAGAATGGTTGCCAAATGCAGAAGATGTAATAAAAGCAGTTAAAAAAGTAACATATAAATAGATAGTCAGACTAACGGTTTGGTCGGGTATTTGAAAATTTTTTTAAATACCTGAGAAGTCGAAAAATCTAATACTCTAAATACTTATATTTGAAACTTCATCCTACTAAATAAGATGGAGTTTTTTTTTTGCCTATGAAAAAGATATTTTCCTTAATTGTTTTCCTATTTGTTTTCAGTCTTTCTGCCCAAACTAAAGTTAGCGGTATAGTGGTTGATAGTTCAAATGAACCGATTCCGTATGCTAATATTGTTTTTAAAGGAGTCAAAACCGGTGGTGTTGTTTCAAACGAAGACGGCCGATTTTATATTGAATCACCCGATACACATACTGCTTTGATTGTTTCTTTTGTCGGATTTCCGGATACCGAGGTAAAGTTGCCCAAACCGGTAAATTATGATTTTAAAATTGTATTGAAAGAAGGAAATGCGCTCAAAGAAGTTAAAGTGTACGCCGGTAAAACCTCCAAAAAAAACAATCCGGCGCTAGATATTTTGAGAAAAATTTGGGAACGCAGAAGAAAGAACGGGCTAAAAATGTTCAAGCAATACCAATACGAAAAGTATGAAAAAGTAGAGTTTGACATGAACACCATTGACAGCGCTTTTATGAAAAGCAAAATTTTCAAAGGCATGGAGTTTGTCTTCAAAAACATCGATACTTCAAGCGTTACCGGAAAAACTTATTTGCCTATTTTCATCAACGAATCACTCTCTGATTTTTATGGTGATAATGAAGCCAAAAAAACCAAAGAAATCCTCAAAGCCAATAAAAATTCAGGCTTAGGAAACGGCGATGGCGTGAATATGTTTATCAAAGATTTGTATAACGATTTTGATATTTATGACAATTATTTGAACTTTTTCGACAAGAGTTTTGTGAGTCCGTTATCGCGTACCGGAATAGATGTTTATAATTATGTTTTAACCGATACCGCGTTCATCGACAATAAATGGTGTTACAATATCGTGTTTTATCCGAGACGTAAAAACGAGCTGACTTTCAAAGGCGATTTTTGGGTAAATGACTCCACTTTTGCCATCAAAACTATCAATATGGCGGTGACTAAAAGTGCCAACATCAACTGGGTAAAAGACATTTATATCGAACAGGAATTTGAAGTGTTAAACGATTCTGTTTTCTTGCCAACCCGAGATTATATGATGTCTGATTTCGCTTTGCGCAAAAAAGAAGAATCCAAAGGCGTTTACGGCAAAAGAACCACTTTGTACCGCAATTTCAAGTTTGACGAAAAGAAACCGGAGAAATTCTATAAAGAGGAAGTCAATTTTATTGACAATGAAGTGTACGCCAAAACCGATGAATACTGGGAAGAGAATCGCTTTGAAAAACTCAACAAGGATGAGCGGAAAATCTATGAAATGATTGATACGCTTAAAACGGTTAAGAAATTCAAACGCCTATATAGCTTGGTGTCCATTTTAGGAAGCGGTTACATCGAAATCCCGAAATTGAAATTAGATTACGGACCTATTTTCTCCACCGTAGGTTTCAATGAAGTCGAAGGTTGGCGTTTGCGTGCCGGCGGCAGAACGTATTTCGGGCCCAATGATACCTGGCGTTTACAAGGGTATACTGCTTACGGATTTGAGGATAACAAATTCAAATACGGTATGTCCGGAAAATGGATGATCGACAAGAAAAATAGAATTATCATCTCCGGCGGTAATAGGCGCGATGTGGAGCAAATCGGAGCCAGTTTAACCACGACCAATGATGTTTTAGGCAGAAGTTACGCTTCTTCCGGATTGTTTACCACGGGTGCTAATGGGAAACTGACCAACATCAACCTCAGTACTTTGGCAGCCGAAATTGAACCGGTTAAAAACCTAACCTTCCAATTGGGATTTTCGTATCGAACGTTGGAATCGGCTTCGAATACTTTTAGCTTGAATTATTATACCGATGATACTTTTACTACTACCGCAAGTGAAGTAAAGCAATCCGAAATCAATGTCCAAGTCGAATATACTCCCAAACGAAAAACAATTGGTTATGGTGTAGAAAGAAGAGAAATCGACAGTCCGTATAGCCGTTTCTTTATCAATTACAGTCAGGGATTCAAAGGATTAATTGATAGCGATTTTGATTACCAAAAAATCCAGTTATACTACAAACAACCCATTATCATAGGCGCATTAGGCCGTTCTAATTTTACCATGGAATTAGGAAAAACCTTTGGACAAATTCCGTTAGGATTGATGAGTGTCGTTCCCGGAAACCAAACGTACTTTATCATCCAAAACACTTTCAGTAATTTGAATTTTTACGAATTTGTAGCCGATGAGTATGCGACTTTCCAATGGGAACACAACTTCAACGGAAAGATTTTTGCCCGAATTCCCGGTATAAGAAAGCTAAACTTGCGTGAGATTGTGGGAATCAGAGGTGTTTACGGAACAGTTTCCGATGAGAACAGAGCCATAAACGCTTCGGGATTGATATACAAAGCACCGGAAAAACCCTATTGGGAATACAGCGCCGGTATCGGGAATATATTCAAAGTTTTCCGTTTAGACTTTGCTTGGAGAGGCAACTACCGAAATTTACCGGATACTAATAATTTTACCATCAAAGGTTCGTTCGGATTCTACTTCTAAGATGCAGGAAGCCATTGCTTATTTGGTTGAAAAAGATGCCGTTTTAAGAAAGCTGCATCAGCAATACGGCAATCCCTTTGTGCCTTCAAGACCGGAAGGTTTTCAAACGATGTGTAAACTCATTTTAGAGCAACAGGTTTCTATTGAGTCGGCTCGTGCTTGTTATGTCAAAATTGAAAATATTTTAGGCGATGTTACTCCTGAAACTATTTTTCAAGCTTCTGAAGAAACACTCAGAAACTGCGGAGTCAGTCGCCAAAAAACTATTTATTTGAAAGCTTTGGCGGACGCTATATTAAATAGGATTTTGGTTTTAGAAACGCTTTCTCAAAAACATCCCGATGAAGTCAGAAAAGAATTGATTCAAATCAAAGGTATTGGTCATTGGACAATCGATGTCTATCTGATGTTTTCTTTACAATCGCCCGATATCATTCCACTGGGAGATATAGCTGTTGTGAATACCATCAAGGAATTATACGGTTGCGAAGAAAAAGAAGTCATGATGGCGTTATCCGAAAACTGGAAGCCTTACCGTACTATGGCGACTTATTTTCTATGGCATCATTATTTGGTCAAACGAAATAGGAAGTTCATAATGTAGCTTTATTCGAAATAAATCATCTTATTTAAGAGTCAAAACTGTTTTTGGTTTAGTCAGCAATAATTTACTTTAAATACATGTATACCAATTGAACTAATATTCACTAATTATATTGTTTTTATTTGTTAAAGTTTTGTTACTTTTGCGACCGATAAAATTTATAACAAAAATTATATTTATGGAATCAATGATGATTTATGTGCCGATAGTAATGGCATTAATTGGATTAGCTTTTATGGCTATCAAAAGATCTTGGGTTTTAAAACAAGATGCAGGTGATGGCAAAATGAAAGAGATATCAGATTATATTTATGAAGGAGCTTTGGCTTTCCTAAAAGCAGAATACAGATTATTAGCAGTATTCGTTGTAATTGCCAGTGCTGTATTGGCCGGAATTTCTTTTGTAGTTCCAACAACACACATATTAATTGTAGTTGCCTTTATTTTTGGAGCAGTATTTTCTGCATTAGCCGGGAATATGGGAATGAAAATCGCTACCAAAACTAACGTAAGAACAACCCAAGCCGCTCGTTCAAGCTTACCACAAGCTTTGAAAGTGTCTTTTGGTGGTGGAACTGTAATGGGATTAGGCGTTGCCGGATTGGCGGTTCTTGGTTTAACAGGTTTCTTTATCATCTTCTTCCGTTACTTTATGAACGGTGTATGGACTTCCACAGAAGACATGACCATCGTTTTGGAAACATTAGCCGGTTTCTCTCTTGGAGCAGAATCCATCGCTTTGTTTGCTCGTGTTGGTGGTGGTATTTATACCAAAGCGGCTGACGTAGGTGCCGACTTAGTAGGTAAAGTAGAAGCAGGAATCCCGGAAGATGATCCAAGAAATCCTGCTACTATTGCAGATAACGTTGGAGATAACGTAGGTGACGTTGCCGGAATGGGTGCCGATTTATTTGGCTCTTATGTAGCGACTGTATTAGCTGCGATGGTACTTGGTAACTATGTAATCAAAGATATGGGCGGAAAAATCGAAGACGCTTTCGGTGGTATCGGACCAATTTTATTGCCAATGGCAATCGCAGGTTTCGGAATCTTATTCTCTATCATCGGAACGATGTTAGTAAAAATATCAAGTGATGATGCTAAAGAAAAACAAGTACAAGGTGCGTTAAACGTTGGAAACTGGGTTTCTATTATTTTAACTGCCGTATCATGTTTCTTCTTAGTACAATATTTATTACCGGCTACAATGACCATGGAATTTTATGGTGAAGGAGCACAACAAATATCATCAATGAGAGTGTTCTATGCTACTATCGTTGGTTTAGTAGTTGGTGGAGTTATTTCGTCTGTAACAGAATACTACACAGGATTAGGGACAAAACCGGTTTTGGCCATTGTACAAAAATCTTCAACCGGTGCAGGAACTAACGTAATCGCCGGTTTAGCAACAGGTATGATTTCTACTTTCCCAACCGTATTGTTATTTGCCGGTGCTATCTGGGCTTCTTATGCTTTCGCCGGTTTCTACGGGGTGGCTTTAGCAGCATCTGCAATGATGGCAACTACTGCAATGCAATTAGCCATCGACGCTTTCGGACCAATCTCTGACAATGCCGGTGGTATCGCTGAAATGAGTGAATTACCAAAAGAAGTTCGTACCAGAACAGATATCTTGGATTCTGTAGGTAACACTACTGCTGCAACTGGAAAAGGTTTCGCCATCGCTTCTGCGGCCTTAACTTCATTGGCTTTATTCGCTGCGTATGTAACTTTCACAGGAATTGATGGGATCAATATCTTCAAAGCGCCTGTATTAGCAATGTTATTCGTTGGAGGTATGATTCCGGTGGTGTTCTCTGCTTTAGCAATGAACTCTGTGGGTAAAGCGGCTATGGACATGGTATACGAAGTACGTCGCCAGTTCAAAGAAATTCCGGGTATCATGGAAGGTAAAAACAAACCTGAATATGGTAAATGTGTGGAAATTTCTACTAAAGCTGCTTTAAGAGAAATGATGTTGCCGGGTGTTTTAACTATCGGTTTCCCAATTGCAATCGTATTATTAGGTAAATTAGTTTATGGAGATAACAACCAATTAATCGCTGAGATGTTGGGTGGATATATGGCCGGAGTTACTGTTTCTGGTGTACTTTGGGCTGTGTTCCAAAACAACGCCGGTGGTGCTTGGGACAACGCTAAAAAATCTTTCGAAGCGGGTGTTGAAATCAACGGAGAAATGACCTATAAAGGTTCTGATGCGCACAAAGCGGCGGTAACCGGAGATACTGTGGGTGATCCATTCAAAGATACTTCAGGGCCGTCAATGAACATCTTAATCAAATTAACTTGTTTGATCGGATTGGTAATCGCTCCAATATTAGGTGGTCACGAAGCCGGTGCAGTAACCAAAAAAATGGAATGCACTATGGAGATGAAAAAAGAGTGTAAAGACATGGGCAAATGCGATATGAGCAAATGCAAAGACATGACTAAAGAAGAATGTGCTAAAATGTGCGATTCTTTAGGTTGTACGCCTGAGCAAAAAGAAGCTTGTTTGTCACACTACGGTGCTGATGGGAAATTCATCGCTGATAAAAAAGACTGTTGTGCCAAACCGGAAGTAGCTACTGCAACTAAAGACGTAAGAGTTGAAATTACCAACACAAACGGAAAAGCAAAAGCAACGGTAACTACTACAGTAGGCGGAACTGCTACTACCCAAACTTTTGAAGGTACAGAAGCCGAAGTAAAAGCTAAAGTGGACGCTTTGAAATAATCGCAAGATTTTTAATATAATAAAGATGCCTCGCAATTGCGGGGCATTTTTTTTGTCTTTTTTGTGTAAATTAGCCAATACAAACACAACCCTATGACTTCCAAATTCGCTTACTTTTTATTGCTGCTTTTCAATATTGCTTTTGCACAAAATTCATTGCCTCTAATTCCACAACCCGAATCGATTGAAATTCGAAAAGGACATTTTGTTTTAAATAAAGAAACAGTAATTCTGGCCGATGCCAATACGTATGAAGCACAATATTTGCAACAAGCCATAAAACAGCAAACTGGTTTACTATTAGCCATTGTTGCAAAATCAAATGTAGATTCTAAAATCATTTTGAAAGAAATGTACCCGATTGATCCTTATTGGAGCAAGGAAAGATATAATATTAACATTTCACCCACAGAAGTAATTATAACAGCTCCTTTCAATCGAGGTTTTTTTACCGGAATCCAAACCTTACTTCAGTTGGTTCCAATAGATAAAAATGAAACGTTTGTTTTGCCTTGTCTAAATATTTTTGACCAACCCAAATACGCCTGGCGCGGCATGCACCTCGATTGCGCCCGACATTTCTTCTCTATAGAGTTTGTCAAAAAGTATATCGATTACCTGGCGATGTACAAGTTCAATACCTTTCATTGGCACTTAACCGATGACCAAGGTTGGCGTATCGAAATCAAACAATATCCTAAACTAACAGAAGTCGGAGCTTGGCGAAACGGTTCCATGATTGGCCATTATAACGAACAAAAATACGATGACAAACGTTACGGCGGATTTTACACCCAAGACCAAATCAAAGAAGTGGTAGCTTACGCAAAACAACGTCACATTACCGTCGTACCCGAAATCGAAATGCCCGGCCATGCCGTAGCTGCTTTGGCTGCTTATCCGCAATATTCTTGTACCGGCGGACCATTTGAAGTCGAAAAACAATGGGGCGTTTTAGACGATGTCTTTTGTCCCAAAGAGGAAACATTTTCCTTCTTGCAAAATATTTTAGCCGAAGTGATGGCACTATTTCCGTCACAATATATTCACATTGGCGGTGATGAATGTCCAAAGACGCGCTGGAAAAACTGTCAGCATTGCCAAGCTTTAATCAAAGAAAAAGGATTGAAAGACGAACATGAACTCCAAAGTTATTTCATCCAAAGAATAGAAAAATTTGTCAATGCCAATGGCCGAAAAATCATTGGTTGGGACGAAATCCTCGAAGGAGGTTTGGCGCCCAATGCAGCCGTAATGAGTTGGCGTGGCACCGAAGGCGGAATCGCAGCCGCAAAACAAAAACATTTCGTCGTAATGACTCCCGGTTCGCATTGCTATTTCGACCATTATCAGGGCAATCCAAAAAATGAACCGTTGGCCATTGGTGGTTATACTCCCGTGGAAAAAGTGTATGCCTTCAATCCCATTCCAAAAGAATTGTCCAATGAAGAAGCAAAATACATTTTAGGCGCCCAAGCCAATGTTTGGACTGAATATATCGACACACCAGAACAAGTGGAATACATGATTTTTCCAAGAATGATGGCGCTTTCCGAAGTGCTTTGGGGAACTTCCAATCCCGAGAAATATGCCGATTTCGAAAAACGAATGATCCAACAGTTTCCCGTTTTACAACAAAAAGGCATCAATTACAGCAAAGCGATTTTTGAAATTACATCTGAGGTGATGCCCAAACCCGGAGGTAATGGTGTTTTGTATTTATTAAAAACCAATCAGCATCCCAACGGCATTCATTATACTACCGATGGAACGCAACCCACAGCGCAATCCAAGGTTTACAACCAACCGCTGGAAATCACCAAATCACAAACGATTAAATCCGCTTATTTCGAAGATGACCGTGCCAAAAGCAATGTCGCCGAACAATCGTTCCTCATTCACAAAGCCACAAGCCAATTGGTTTCACTGCAAAATCAACCTAATGGCAATTATGCCAAAGGCGGTGGATTTACTTTGGTGGATGGAATTCAAGGCGACAAAGCTAAATTTGGGCAAAATTGGTTAGGCTTCTCGGGAACTGATTTAATCGCAACCATCGATTTGGCTTCTAAACAAAAAATCAGTCGCCTAGGAATCGGATTATTGAGCAGTCCTTCATCATGGATTTATTTTCCGAAAAAAGTAACTTTCGAGGTTTCAGAAGATATGATTCAATTTGAAACCGTCGGCACTTTTTCTGCTGAAGAAATTCAAAAAAGCAAAGGTCAAATCAACTTAGACTGCAATAAAAGAAACATCCAATTTGTAAAAGTCACGGTCGAAAACTTCGGCACTATTCCTGACGGTCAACCCGGCGCCGGAAACAAAGCATGGCTATTTGCAGATGAAATAATAGTAGAATAGTCATGTCAAATCGCAGAAATTTTCTCAAAACCGCCGCTGCAGGTTCAGTGGCTTTAGCTTTGCAATCGTTTGCTTCCAAAGCAGCCAATTCGGCCAAACCAAAAGGTAAAATCAATAAGCCAATTGTGCTTTCCACTTGGAATTTCGGCGTACAAGCCAATGGCGCTGCCTGGGATATTTTAAAGAATAATGGTCGTGCCCTAGATGCCGTTGAAGCCGGAGTGAAAATTCCGGAAGGCGACCCAACCGAAAGAAGCGTTGGTTACGGAGGGCGGCCTGACCGAGACGGACGAGTAACGCTCGATGCTTGTATCATGGACGAGTTTTCCAATATCGGTTCGGTAGCGGCTTTGGAGCACATCAAGCACCCGATTTCTGTTGCTCGAGCGGTGATGGAAAAAACCCCACATGTAATGTTGGTCGGTGACGGCGCTTTACAGTTTGCCTTGTCTCAAGGATTCAAAAAAGAAAATCTCCTAGTAGAAGCTTCCGAAAAAGAATGGAAAGAATGGCTCAAAACCAGTCAGTACAAACCCATTGCTAATATCGAAAACCACGATACGATTGGCATGATAGCCTTGGATGTTCACGGAAATTTGTCCGGTGCCTGTACTACGAGCGGAATGGCGTTCAAAATGCACGGTCGGGTAGGTGATTCGCCCATTATCGGTGCAGGTTTGTATGTCGATAACGAAATCGGAGCGGCTACAGCCACCGGTCATGGAGAAGAAGTTATTAGAATTGCCGGTTGTCATTTGGTTGTAGAATTGATGCGACAAGGAAAATCACCACAAGCTGCTTGTGAAGAAGCCGTGTCGCGCATTGTAAAACTGACCCAAAATCGCAACAAAAACCTTAAAGACATCCAAGTTGGTTTTATCGCTTTAGACAAACAAGGCAATTATGGTGCGTATTGTATTCAAGGCGGATTTAATTATGCGGTTAACGATAACTCCGGAAATAAATTGGTAGATGCTGATTACTTTTTGAAATAAACTTATATGCCTTATATGGTTCAAAATCCCCTACTCGAAATCGCTTGTTTCAATTTAGAATCAGCTCTAATCGCCCAAGAAAACGGTGCCGATAGAGTAGAACTTTGTGCCGAAATTGAAGTGGGTGGCACAACACCAAATTTTGAAATCGTAAAACAAGCACTAGAAAAGTTAAACATCGATTTGTATGTCATGATTCGACCGCGTGGTGGCAATTTTGTTTATTCAGAAGAAGAGTTTGAGCAAATGCAATCCGATATTTTAGCCCTAAAGGAATTAAATGTTAACGGTTTTGTTTTTGGGATTTTAAAAGAAGACAATAGTATCAATTTTGAACAAAATAAAACTTTAGTGAATTTGGCCAAACCCTTTCCATGCACATTTCACCGAGCTTTCGATGAGGTTGAAGATTCTTTTCTGGCTTTGGAACAACTTATCGACTGCGGTTTCAAAACGATTTTAACGTCGGGTCAAGCCCAAAATGTAACGGAAGGCATGAACCGTTTAACCGAATTGGTTTCCAAAGCCAATGACCGTATTACTATCATGCCTGGCGGCGGTTTGAGGTCGGCAAATATTGAAGTTATTCAACAAAATGCCAAAGCGATTTTCTATCATTCTTCGGCTATAACTGATGGAAGTGAAACGGCTTCGGCCACGGAAGTTCAAGCCTTAAAATCTAAACTCCAATGAGAACTTTACTGTTCAAATTCCTGATTGTTTTTTTGTGGCCAATGGTACTTTGGGCACAAAATAAAGAACGTAATTTAAGTTTAGAATCATGGACTTTCAGAAAAGTAACCCAAACCAATTGGTTTCCTGCCAAAGTTCCCGGAACCGTGCACACTGATTTGTTGGCGAACCAATTAATTCCCGATCCTTTTTTCGGTGCCAATGAAAAACAGTTACAATGGATAGAAAACGAAGACTGGCAATACCAAACGGCTTTCAACATTTCAAATGAAGAGCTGAATCATCAAAATGCCATTTTACAATTTGACGGCTTAGACACTTTTGCCGAAGTGACTCTAAACGGAACCAAAATCCTCTCCGCCAACAACATGTTCCGAACATGGAAAGTTGATGTGAAAAAGCTGCTGAAAGTTGGGCCAAACAAACTCGAAATTACTTTCGCTTCTGCCGTAAAAAAAGGAAAAGAAGAAGCCAAAAAACTAACTTACACTTTACCGGGCGACGAAAAAATATACACCCGAAAAGCACAATACCATTTCGGTTGGGATTGGGGACCGCGATTTGTTACTTCAGGGATTTATAAAAACATAAAACTTCATTTTTGGAACAATGCCACGATAAATAATCTCAAGACCAAGCAGGATTTGACGAATAAAGAGGTAGCGAAAGTAGAGTTTATTCTCGAAATAAACAGTGCCAATAATTCTCGATATGAATTAAAAATCAATCATAAATCGGAGTTCTTTCAACTCAAAAAAGGAAAAAATAATTTATCATTAACCTACGAAATTGCGAATCCGAAATTGTGGTGGCCCAATGGCTTGGGTGAAGCGAAGTTGTATCCGTTTGAAATTAGTTTAACTCAAAACAATCAAGTCATTGATAACAAAAAACTAAACATCGGTTTGCGAACGATTGAATTGGTTCAGGAAAAAGATGCGATTGGAAAGAGTTTTTATTTTAAAGTCAACGGCAAATCGGTGTTTATGAAAGGTGCTAACGTCATTCCGCCTGACAGTTTTTTACCACGCGCAACCGATTCAGTTTATAAGTCGATTGTCAAAAATGCGGTTGATGCTAATATGAACATGCTCCGAGTTTGGGGCGGCGGTGTGTATGCCGAAGATAGTTTTTATGACGAGTGTGATAAAAACGGCATTTTAGTTTGGCAGGATTTTATGTTTGCCTGCGCGATGTATCCCGGCGATGAAGCCTTTTTGGAGAATGTAAAACAGGAAGTCATCGATAATGTAACGCGTTTGCAAAACCATCCGAGTATAGCGCTTTGGTGCGGCAATAATGAGAACGATGAAGGCTGGCACAATTGGGGTTGGCAAAAACAATACAACTATTCGGAGCAAGATTCGACTAAGATTTGGAAAGACTATCAAAAGCTCTTTCACGACTTAATTCCAATAACCCTTGACAATTTGTTGCCCAAAAATGAAAACCGTTATTGGCCGTCATCTCCATCTATCGGTTGGGGTAGAAAAGAGAGTTTGCTCAGTGGTGATGCCCATTATTGGGGTGTTTGGTGGGGAATGGAACCGTTTGAAATGTACCAAAAAAAGGTCGGGCGATTCATGAGCGAATATGGTTTTCAAGGCATGCCTGATATCAAAACGTTTCAGGCTTTCGCCAAAAGCGATGAACTGCATTTCGATTCGGAAGCGGTAAAAAATCACCAAAAACACCCAACGGGTTACAAAACCATCAACGAATATATGGCGCGCGATTACCAAGTGCCAACTAATTTTGAAGACTATATTTATGTGTCCCAATTGCTTCAAGCTGAAGGCATGAAAATCGCTATCGAAGCACATCGAACCGACCCAAAATGTATGGGAACATTATTTTGGCAACTTAATGATTGTTGGCCTGTGACTTCCTGGAGTTCGGTGGATTATTATGGAAAATGGAAAGCTTTTCAATACCAGGCGAAGCGGAGTTTTGAGGATGTAATGATTTCTATTAAGGAAAATGAAGTCAATTATGAAATTTATTTGGTTAGTGAAGCTTCTCACTCCGACAAAGTAAGGTTTGAAATTGAATTATTGGATTTTTACGGAAAGCTAGTGGAAAAAGATGAAGTAGAATTTGATATTACGGCCGATACGAGAGATTTGTTTGTAGCGCTTCCAAAAGAGAATTACAGCGATAATAATTTAAAGGAGTTAGTCTTGTCGGTATCTTGCATAATGCAAAATGGCAAAAAAGCAAATGCGCTATATTACTTTGTCAAACCCAAAGATTTACAACTCAATCAACCTAACATTCAACTTACTAAAATCGATGAGTTAACTTATGAAATTACGACGGATGTTTTGACCAAAAATGTGTATTTGTCAGCAGCCGAAGAAGTGATTTTCAGCGATAATTTTTTTGACATTTTACCTGGGCAGAAGTTGCAAATCAAGTTGTCAAAGCCGGTTAAATCCATAAAAGTAAAATCATTATTTGATACTTTGAAATAAATTCCAGTATGTTTAAGAAATCGTTTTTTGTATGGGTTAGCATGTTTTGGTTTGAAGTGATTTGCGGTCAAACCCAAGCAACACTGGATAGTTTAATGGTCGAATACAATGAATGTCTAAGCGTCAGAAAAGATAGAGTAAATTGCACCAAAGAGCTTTTTTGGGCGTATCAGGATTTACAATTTGATTTTCACAACCAAGCTATTAAAAGATTGGACAGTATAAATCAGAAGAAGAAAAACTTAGAATGTCGGGAATGGATTGGGACCAAAGACTTCTTTGTTGGGAATGAAATAATCAAATTCCAAAGAAAACATCCTAATGAAAAAATTTCAGCGCCAAGCAAAGCTGCAGAAAATGACGCTTACATTGCTTTTAAAAACATCTGTGATTTTATAATGATTCGCTTAAAACGTTTGATGGTTGAAATTGAATCTTCGAAATAATCTCTTAAAACAATCCGTTTATCTCGGCATTAATTCGGTTGATGATCACTCCTAAATCTTCTGGATTGTTTACAAAATCTATGTTGTCGACATCAATAATCAACAATTTTCCTTTGTCGTAAGTCGAAATCCAAGCTTCATAGCGTTCGTTTAATCGGCTTAAGTAGTCAATGGAAATAGTGTTTTCATAATCGCGACCGCGTTTGTGGATTTGAGAAACCAAATTAGGAATCGAACTTCTCAAATAAATCAACAAATCCGGTGAACCAACTAAGCCTTCCATCAATTCGAATAAATCGGAATAATTTTGAAAATCGCGGTTAGTCATTAAACCCATCGCATGTAAATTGGGCGCAAAGATGTGCGCATCTTCATAAATTGTACGATCCTGAATGATGTTTTTGCCGCTTTCGCGAATTTGCAACACTTGACGAAATCTCGAATTCAAGAAATAAATTTGCAAGTTGAATGACCAACGTTCCATTTGGTGATAGAAATCATCCAAATACGGATTATCAACCACATCTTCAAAATGCGGTTCCCATTTAAAATGTTTGGCTAAAAATCGGGTTAGTGTTGTTTTTCCTGCGCCTATATTTCCTGCTACTGCTATGTGCATTATGGTAGTTTTATTTTAAAATTCTTAATTTGTTGGTTGGTAAAAATAGCTAAAATTTGGTCTTTGTAATAAAAATTTCGGAACGATTTCTCAACAATTTCGATTTCGAAAATCGTTTTGGATTGATTGTTCAAACAATACAAAGTGTTGTCTCTTGAAAACAATAATTTTTCCTGGTCCACAATTTGTATTTTTTCAAATGGCGGAATGTTAGCCAATAAAGTCACCTTGCCAAAGAGGTCGATGGCATACCAATTGTTAATTTCGTCAATCCAGTAGAAGTGATTAAAATCAGTTTGGGTGTATTTGATATTTTCTGCGATTGGATTTCCTACTGTTTTGGAAGTATTTTTCAAGTAGTCAAACAGCATGATTTGCTGGGTTAAGGCGTTGTATATCCAAAACTGATTTTGTGAGGCCAGGCCTATTTTAGACGCAAAAATGGTGTTGTCAATTTCAAAAAGATTGATTTTTTGAATTTCATTCAATTGGTTGTCGAGTAAAATGACGGTATTGAAATCTTCGTAGAACAAAAGTATCTTTAGCGGATTGATAAAATCTACCGAGCTGATTTTGCCCAAAGCCACGTTTTTGTATTCCCAAGTTTGGTTCTCGTTTTGTTTGCTGAAAACGTTGTTTTTGATAAAATAGTTATTACCCAAACCGTCAAAACCCGCATAGATTTTATCCTCTAAAGTTTGCGCATTAATTTCAGTAGTTTTCAATCGGGGATTTTGACCAAAACCTTGACAGCAGGTCATTAAAAAAAGAAGGTAAATAAGCTTTTGCATCATGAGGCTAATTTACTGTAAACCGCGTTAATTTTAATGGTCTCAACTTATTTTTTAACAAATCATTGGTAACACTTTACAATTACTTTCGTCATATTTGTCGTAACAAAACCAAAAACAATGAAAAAAATTGTATTCGCTTCGTTTTTTGTCTTCTCTTATTTAGTGACTCATGCCCAAAAAGACTTTCAAGGTATGGCCGTTTACGAATCAAAAACCAGTACTGCTGATTTCAAATCTCGTTTTGAAGGCAACAAAGAAATAACACCCGAAATGCAGAAAATGATTGAAGAGCGCATGAAGAAGATGTTTGAAAAAACTTTTTTTCTAAACTTTGACAAATCGGCTTCCATTTACAAAGAAGAAGAAAAATTGGAAACACCCGGCCAAGGTCAAGGTGGTTTCAGAATGATGAGCTCTGTTATGGGCGGCGGCGGAACGTACTATAAAAATGTAAAAGACAAGACATATACGGTAGACAAAGAATTTATGGGCAAAGAATTTTTGGTCAAAGATTCTTTGAGAACTTATAATTGGCAAATGACCGGTGAAACCCGTGTTATCGGCGGCTATAATTGTTTCAAAGCTACTACGGTAATTCCGGCGAGTAAGACTGATTTTAGAAACTTCCGTCCAAAAAAAGAGGAAGAAAAAAAAGAGGATAAAGCCAAAGAAGAAACCAAAGAAGGCACTAAAACCAGTTTCATGGATCAAATTGAATTGCCCAAAGAAGTGACTATTACCGCTTGGTACACGCCTGAAATTCCGGTAAGTCAAGGTCCGGAAGGCTACTGGGGTTTGCCGGGATTGATTTTAGAAGTGAATGACGGGAAAACAACCATTCTTTGTTCCAAAATTGTTTTAAATCCAAAAGACAAAGCAGAAATTAAAGCACCAAGTAACGGCAAAGAGGTTTCTCAAAAAGAATATGACGAAATCGTAATTAAAAAAATGGAGGAAATGCAGGAAATGAACAGCGGTCGCGGTGGCGGTTTCCAAATGAGAATGTCAAGATAATCTACACCATCATTCATTTCAAAACGACTTCATGAAAAAACTTTCCTTATTATTGTTTTTGGTTATCTCTACAGCCAAAGCCCAAACCATCAGATTCGAAGGAGTCATTCAAGACAATACCAAAGCACCGCTGGAAATGGCTAACATCATGGCGATGAACCAAGCCACCAAAGCCATGGACGCTTATGCCATTACCAACGATAAAGGAAAATTTGTTTTGAACCTTAAAACCAATGCGACTTATACCATCAAACTAAGTTATCTCGGGATGCAAAACAAAGAGATAACGGTTACCACGCAAACGCAAAATATTACCCAAAACATTACTATGGAAAGCGGTGGTATCGAGCTGGATGGTGTTGAAATCGTCCGCGAAATGCCGGTTTCTATCAAAGGCGATACCATTGTATATAATGCGGATTCGTTTAAAACCGGAACCGAACGAAAATTAGAAGATGTATTAAAAAAATTGCCCGGAGTAGAAGTTAATGCCGATGGAGAAGTAGAAGTGGAAGGCAAAAAAGTAACCAAATTAATGGTCGAAGGCAAAGATTTTTTTGATGGTGATACCAAATTAGGCGTTAAAAATATTCCGGCTGATGCGATTGACAAAGTTCAGGTATTGCGAAATTTTAATGAAAATTCTATCTTAAAAGGTGTAGAAAACAATCAAGACAATGTGGCGATGAACATCAAGCTGAAATCTGGAAAAAAGAATTTCTGGTTTGGAGATGTTACTGCTGCCGGGGGTTTTCAACCCGAAACCAAGTTTGATCGTTACAATATCAACCCGAAATTGTTTTATTACAGCCCGAAATACAGCGTCAATATTATTACCAATTTTAATAATATAGGCGAATTGCCACTGACCATTCAAGACTATTTCAAGTTCACCGGCGGATTCAGGAATATGATGTCCAAAGGTGGTTCGAGTTTTAATGTGTCTTCCAATGATTTAGGGATTTCATTGCTTAGAAACAATCGTGCTAAAGAAATAGAAACCGATTTCGGAGCCACCAACTTTTCGTATAATCCATCCAAATCATGGACAATTAGTGGTTTCGGAATTCTTTCTTCTTCTATAACCGATTTGGAAACAGTATCGTCGACTAACTTTTTAGATCCAACCTCTACCGAAGTGGCTTCCACCGAAAACAGAGCGGAGATTGCACACCAAAAAAGCAATTTGGGCTTGTTCAAGCTAAGCTCAAGTTATAAACCGAATGCCAATTTCCAGTTTGATTATGATATTTTGGCTAAATTTTCCAAACAAGATGAGAACAATTCCTTGTTGAGAGAAACCATTGATGAGGATAACAATTCGACTACTGAAGATATTTTTACTGCCAAAAAACAAGATCCGGTTACAGTGAATCAGAATTTGAGTTTTTATTATACTGCAGCCGAAAAGCATATTTTTGCTTTTGAATCTCAGCATTTGTACCAAGATGAGAATCCTTTTTATAACGCCAATTTACAATCTGACCCGTTTACGTCAGTCTTGCCACCGAGCAATATTTTGGGGTATGACACCGCGCAAAACAGAACCGATTTGAGCCAAAATCGTTTCGTGAAAACCAACAAATTAGACAGTAAGCTCGATTATTATTTTATGCTAACACCAAAAAGCAACATCAATGTGACTTTGGGGAATACTTATTCGAACCAAAGTTTCAACTCGAGCATGTACCAAGTTTTAGACAACGGAAACGTAAATAATTTAGACAATACCACTAATACTAATAATGTTACTTACCGTTTTAATGATGCTTTTTTGGGAGTGCATTACAAAGTGTTAACCGGTAAATTTACGTTTACGCCCGGAGTGAGTTTCCATACTTATGCTTTGAATAACGAGCAATTGGGAACGAGTTATAAGCAAAACTTTACTCGAATTCTACCTGATTTCTTAGCGTTATACCAAATCAAAAAGGCGGAAACGTTAACCTATAATTTTTCGTTTACCAATAATTTCACCGACATCAATCGTCAAGCAGAAGGTTTTGTTTTGAATAATTACAGCAGTTTATCAAGCGGAAACCGAACGTTGGAGAATGCTGTTCAGCAATCGCATTCTTTGCGTTATTTTAAATACAATATGTTCAACTTTGAAAATATTTCGGCCGCAGTAAGTTACAATCGCACCGTTGATGCCATCAAAACCAGAGCGTTCTTCGACAATGTAAACCAAGTGTCTTCGCCTTTTAACTCGGAGTTTGCCGATGAGACATTGTCGTTCTTCGGCAGTTATGGTCGCTCATTCTTTAAATACTATAAGGCTTCTTTAAATGTAAATTTGAATTGGAGTAAATTCAATAACATTCAAATTGACAGAGCCACATTCCAAGATATTTTGATAACCAATGAAAGTTTTACCCAAACCTACAATTTAAGAGCATCGACTAATTTTAAAAACTTACCGAATATCGAATTAGGTTACAGTTATACCATCAATGATTATCCGAATGATACGTTTTTCACCGACAGACCAACGGTAAAATTGGATTATTTCTTCTTGAAAAGTTTTTCCTTTGTGAGTGAATACGAGTTTTATCACTACTACAACGAAGACAAATCAGTAGAAAATGAATACGATTTTCTTTCGGCGAGTTTGATTTATCAAAAGACCAAAGACAGCAAATGGGAGTATAAAATTTCGGCTACCAACTTACTTAATACAACGTCTTTAAATGACGATAACTTCTCGCAGTTCTCAACCAGAACGTCACAATACAGAGTGCAACCACGCTATGTAATGTTGAGTTTGAAGTATAATTTGTAGCTGTTTCCCGCTTTCCGCAGTATCTCTTCGAGGATACTTGCTGCAATCGGGGCTAAAAAACAAAAAACCCAACTCATGAGTTGGGTTTTTTTATGATAATTAGCCAAGAATATTACAATCCGAAAGCCGATTTTACATTATCAACGAAGTCTAATTTCTCCCAAGTAAATAACTCTACCGTTACTGTTTTCGGAGCACCATTCGGCAACTGGAAAGTTTTAGTAACCGTTTCCGGTGTTCTTCCCATGTGTCCGTAAGCTGCGGTTTCGCTGTAAATTGGATTTCTCAATTTCAAACGTTGCTCAATAAAGTAAGGTCGCATGTCAAAAATACCTTCAACCACTTTGCTGAT
Source organism: Flavobacterium sp. IMCC34852 (assembly GCF_030643905.1). Taxonomy (NCBI): domain Bacteria; kingdom Pseudomonadati; phylum Bacteroidota; class Flavobacteriia; order Flavobacteriales; family Flavobacteriaceae; genus Flavobacterium; species Flavobacterium rivulicola. The sequence goes on from NZ_CP121446.1 coordinate 1,046,980, forward strand.
TTCACCGTCGGTCATGTTCACTTTTGCAGTGCCATAAGTATTTACGTTGATAGAGGTTGGTTTTGCCACTCCAATCGCATAAGAAACTTGTACTAAAATCTCATCACACAATCCTGCCGCTACTAAGTTTTTAGCAATATGACGTGTCGCATAAGCCGCAGAACGGTCTACTTTTGAAGGATCTTTTCCGGAGAATGCACCACCACCGTGAGCACCTTTTCCACCATAAGTATCCACAATGATTTTTCTTCCGGTCAAACCGGTATCTCCGTGTGGTCCGCCAATAACGAATTTTCCGGTTGGGTTGATGTGGTAAGTAATATTGTCATTGAATAAATGAGCGTATTGTGGGTATTTGGCTTTAATTCTCGGAATCAAAATCGAAATCAAATCGCTTTTAATTTTAGCCAACATTTCTGCTTCTGCCGCAAAATCATCATGCTGAGTAGAAATTACAATGGCGTCAATTCTAACCGGTTTGTTGTCGTCTGAATACTCTAAAGTCACTTGCGATTTAGCATCCGGGCGAAGGTATTTGATTTCGTTGTTTTCTCTTCTTAAGTTAGCCAATTCGATTAACAAAGCATGAGACAAATCTAAAGCCAATGGCATATAGTTCTCTGTTTCATTTGTAGCGTAACCAAACATCATTCCTTGGTCACCAGCACCTTGCTCTTCTTTGCTGGCTCTGTCAACCCCTTGATTGATGTCAGCAGATTGTTCGTGAATGGCCGAAAGGATACCACATGAATCCGCATCAAACATATACTCACTTTTAGTGTATCCGATTTTTTTGATTACTTCTCTTGCAATTTGTTGAACGTCAAGATAAGTGCTCGATTTTACTTCACCAGCCAAAATTACTTGACCGGTGGTAACCAACGTTTCACAAGCCACTTTCGACTCAGCATCAAAGGCTAAAAAATTATCAATTAACGCATCACTAATTTGGTCTGCCACCTTATCCGGATGTCCTTCACTAACCGACTCCGAAGTAAATAAATAAGCCATAACTATATTTTAGTTTAATATTAATTTAACTGAAAAAAGAGGAGATTGCTATGAAAGCTAAAGAAGAGTTTCTGCTTTAGCATTTTTTAACGAGGTTGCAATCAGTTCAAATTTTTCCTCTTATTTTTCGGTTGCAAATGTATAAAGACTAATTCGAAAACAAAAAACAATTTATCTTTTTTTATTTTATTTATGATTTTTTCTAAAATCTAAATACGTAGTATTTAAATATATATAACCAAACTTCAAATGTTAAATTTTCAAATTTTGTTTGGTCAATTGAAAAAACATTCAGAAGTTTGTTCCGATAAAAATCAAGAAAAAAATGAAATTAAATATTTGCAATATGTGTCGCATGATGTGGAAATCTCCGCAGAGGACGCTTATGGCATAATTTTAAATTTAAAATATATCCATCAAACCTCTGCACAATCGCAGAGGTTTTTTTTTACTCTGAAATAATTTCAGAGTCTAGTGAAAAGTAAAAACAATAATTTAAAACAGATGCTGAAACGAGTTCAGCATAAAGCAATGAAAGTAACAGCAAAAAATATGATGAACAACAACCGTATGATGCACATGATGATGTGTTGTTGTATCGACATGCCCTGTTACCAAAAGCGAAAGACTTAATCGAAGTTTATATTTATACTCTAGAAGTCCTTTTGGTAAGCCATCCAAAAGGACTTTTTTTATTCCCAAAAATTAATAATCTAAATAGCTAACAATTAAATTTTAAAATCATGAGCACACAAAAATTCGCAACCAACGCCTTACACGCAGGACACGACGTTACTAAAAACGCAGGAACCAGAGCCGTTCCGATTTACCAAACGACTTCGTATGTATTCAACAATTCTGACCACGCCGCTAACTTATTTGGTCTAGCCGAAGCCGGATTCATCTACACGCGATTAAACAATCCAACTAACGACATTTTGGAACAACGCTTAGCCGCTCTCGAAGGTGGAATCGGAGCCGTGGTTACCGCATCGGGAACTTCAGCCATCGCCACCACTTTGTTGGTCTTACTAAAAGCGGGAGACCACATCGTAGCGTCGAATAGTCTTTACGGAGGAACTTACAATTTGTTGAACGTAACCTTACCAAGATTGGGTATCACAACTACTTTCGTAGATCCGTCTAATCCTGAAAACTTTACCAAAGCCGCCCAAGAAAACACCAGAGCGTTTTTCGCAGAAAGTTTGGGCAACCCTAAACTGGATGTGCTGGATTTGAAAGCCATTTCCAAAGAAGCCAAAGGGTTTAAAGTGCCTTTCATTGTGGACAACACAGTCGCTACGCCTTATTTGTTAAACCCAATTCAACACGGTGCCGATATTGTCATTCACTCGCTAACCAAATACATTACCGGAAACGGAACTTCACTTGGAGGCGTAATCATCGATGCCGGAAACTTTGACTGGAGCAATGGGAAATTCCCTGAATTTACCGAACCATCAGCCGGTTATCACGGTTTGAAATACTATGAAGCTTTGGGCGCAGCGTCATTTATCGCCAAAGTAAGAATCGAAGGCTTACGCGATTTTGGGGCAGCTTTATCTCCGTTCAACGCGTTCCAAACGATTCAAGGCTTGGAAACTTTGGCAATCAGAATCAAAAAACACAGCGAAAATGCTTTGGCCTTAGCCCAATGGTTGCAAACCCAAGAAGAAGTAGCATGGGTAAATTATCCCGGATTAGAAACTTCAAAATACAAAGCTTTAGCCGATGAATACCTACCGGAAGGCAAAAGTGGCATCGTAACTTTCGGTCTGAAAGGCGGATTTGAAGCAGCCAAGAAAGTAGCCGATGAAACCAAATTGTTCTCTTTACTAGCCAATATTGGAGACACTAAATCATTAATCATCCATCCGGCAAGCACAACGCACCAACAATTATCTGGCGCCGAACAAGAGTCAACCGGAGTAACCAAAGACTTAATCCGTTTGTCTGTTGGTTTAGAAAATATCGACGACTTGAAAGCCGATTTGAAAGAAGCCTTTGTAAAAATTAAAACCCCACAAACTGTATAACATGAGCACAAAAACCGTAAACATAATTGGCTATGCTAAAGAAAACAATCAATTCGTAGTCAAAGCCCAAAACTTCGACATCAGAATTAGTAAAAATGATCAATTTCCTGAACTGGAAGGACCAAGTCCGATAGAATACATTTTGGCCGGTTATGCCGGTTGCATCAATGCCGTCGGGAAATTGGTAGCCAAAGAACAAGGCATCGATTTAAAATCACTTCAAGTTGAAATCTCGGGAACCTTAAGTTTAGACAAATACCAGGGAAAAATTAGCGATGAAAGAGCCGGATTTAAATCGATAGAAGTAACCGTAAAGCCCAAATCTGATGCCACTTTGGACCAATTAAAGGATTGGTTAATCACCGTTGAAAACCGTTGTCCGGTTCAGGACAATTTGATCAATCCAACGCCGGTTTCAGTGGTGTTGGTTAAAGAATATGAAGCTACAGCAACAACGCTGTAAAAGAAAACCATTGGTTAGGTTTTATTCCGCTGCGCTCCAGATTAATTAATTTTTCTTAATCTCAAATGCCTCGGGTTGTTTGTTTGTTTGTTAAGACTGTCTTCAAGGTTGAGTTTGAAGGCAGTCTTTTAAAAAACTTTAAAAAAATAATATGAAAAAGTTGGAAAAAATAGATTTGTTTAATTTCGATTTAGAAAACGGAAAACAACGCCCATACATTCCGTTATTCTATCAAACATTTGGTCAAGCCATCGGCACAGCGCCGGTTGTGGTAGTCAATCACGCTTTAACCGGAAACTCCAATGTCACCGGAGAAAACGGATGGTGGAACGATTTAATAGGAGAAGAAAAAATCATTGATACCAATCATTTCACCGTAATTGCGTTCAACATTCCGGGAAATGGCTATGATGACAACTTCGGGAATTTGATTTCAACCTACAAAGATTTTACCATTCGCGATGTGGCACGTATTTTTTGGGAAGGTTTAGATTTCCTCAAAATCGAACAAGTTTTTGCGGTGATCGGAGGAAGTTTAGGCGGAGCAGTAGCTTGGGAAATGACAGTGTTAAAGCCAAATGCAGTTCAAAATCTCATCCCAATTGCCACCGATTGGAAAGCCACCGATTGGGTGATTGCCAATGTCCTAATCCAAGACCAAGTATTGAACAATTCCGATGATCCCATTGCCGATGCGAGATTGCACGCTATGTTATTGTATCGAACACCCCAATCAATCAACCAACGCTTTCAAAGAAGTAAATTCAATGATTCTTCAGTGTTTCAAATCGAGAATTGGTTGGCCAATCACGGTGTGAAACTCAAAAATCGCTTTCGTTTATCGGCTTACAAATTGATGAATCATTTGCTCAAAACCAATGATATTACTCGGAACAGAGGTGATTTTTTGGCGGTAGCCAAAGCCATTCAAGGAAACATTCACGTAGTCGCTGTTGATACAGATTATTTTTTTATTCCGGATGAAAATCGGGAAACGGTTGAAAACTTAAAACCGATAAAAGAAAATGTCTTCTATCACGAAATAAAATCCATCCACGGACACGACGCTTTTTTAATCGAATTCGAACAATTAGCCCAAATTTTATCACCCATTTTTAACAAACAAAAACAAAAAAATTATGTCAGCGCTTAGAATCAATATAGTCCTTTTCGGTATCGGCAATGTCGGTAGTACTTTAGTCAACCAAGTTATTGAAAGTCAAAAATTCTTTCTTGAGAAGAAGAATATCGATTTGAGATTTCCCATCATCACCAATTCTACTTTGGCCTTCTTCGAAAAAGACGGGCTCAAAAACCAATGGGAAGCCAATTTCGCCCAATCCGCCATTCCGTTCAGAATCGAAGACATCATCGAATACGTGCAAGAACAACAATTGGAAAACCTGATAGCTGTCGATGCCACTGCGAGTCAAGACATCATCAAAAATTACATTCCGTTAATCCAAAACGGTTTCAATATTGTCGCCGCCAATAAAAAAGCGAATACATTGCACACCGATTTCTACAAAGAACTGAGAAGAAATCTCAAGAAACACGATAAAACATTTTTATACGAAACCAATGTTGGTGCAGGTTTGCCGGTCGTTCAAACGATAAACGATTTGCACTTTTCAGGTGAAGAAATCACGAAAATCCGCGGTGTATTCTCGGGTTCGTTGAGTTATATTTTTAATAGATTTTCTACAGAAGAATTGCCGTTTTCCAAAATCTTACTCGATGCCGAGAAAAACGGCTACACCGAACCGGATTCTCGAGACGACTTATCCGGACACGATGTAGCCAGAAAATTATTGATTCTCGCCCGTGAAATCGAACAAGAATTTGAATTCACCGATATCAAAATTGAATCCCTTTTGCTGCCAAACCTAAATGAAAAAAGCGCCAAATCTGAGTATGCAGTCAACAAACAATTGTTTGACAAACCTTTCCAAATTGCCAAAATCACCCAAGCCGATAACCATGTCTTGCGCTATGTAGGTGAATTGGAGGTTAAAACCAAGCAATTGGAAGTTAAACTGGTTTCGGTTCCCGGAAGTTCGGCTTTAGGCCAACTCAAAGGTGCCGATAATCTAATCGAAATTTATACCCAATCTTATGGCGAAATCCCAATCGTCATTCAAGGCGCCGGAGCCGGAAAACAAGTTACGGCTCGTGGCGTTTTGACCGATATTCTCAAAGTAGCCGAGAAAATCAAAATCAAAGAAGCGATTTGGTTATAAACCGATTCAAATATAACTAGCCAACCATTCACCCCAAAAACCTATAGCGCGAAAACGTTGTAGGTTTTTATTTTTCCAAAACCCTTGCAAATGTGAATTCTGTGTCATTACTTTGCAGCGTTCATAAACTTATTGTTCGTTATCACGAAAGCTGGAGGGAATAGACCCGTTGAAAGCTTAGCAACCCTTTGCCAAAAGAAGGTGCTACATTCTATCTCAATTAATCGAGAGCAGATAACCCCGAGAATTCTTCTCACTTTCACGATAACATACTATAATTAATGCTGAACTTGTTTCAGTATCTTGAGCGAATGGCTTGCGCATTGTTGCAGTCCATATTCCCGCTTTCCGTGCTACATGGTAGCTACTGCAATCGGGGCTAAAAAGTAAAATGTATTGATTTTTTGGAGTCAGTAGTCTAACCGACAACTGATAACCGATAACCGACAACCAAAATAATATGTCAAAAATACAGCAAGCCATCAAAGAAAGAATCCTCGTCCTAGACGGCGCTATGGGAACCATGCTGCAGCGCAACAACTTCTCCGAAGAAGACTTCCGAGGCGAGCGTTTCAAAGATTTTCCACATCCGCTAAAAGGCAACAACGATTTGCTTTCCATCACCCAACCCGAAGCCGTAAAACAAGTCCACCGCTTGTATTTTCAAGCCGGTGCCGATATCGTAGAAACCAACACCTTCTCAGGAACCACCATCGGGATGGCCGATTACCACATGGAAGATTTGGTGTATGAACTCAATTACCAATCCGCCAAAATTGCCCGAGAAGTAGCCGATGAATTCACCGACAGACCGCGTTTTGTAGCCGGTTCTATCGGGCCAACCAACCGAACAGCCAGCATGTCGCCCGATGTCAATGATCCGGGTTTTCGCGCTGTGACTTTTGACGATTTGCGAATCGCTTACAAACAACAAGTAGAAGCGTTAATCGACGGTGGTTGTGATGTACTTTTAGTGGAAACTATCTTCGACACACTAAACGCCAAAGCCGCTTTATTCGCCATCGAAGAGGTAAAAGAAGAGCGCAATTTAGATATTCCCGTAATGGTTTCCGGAACAATTACCGATGCGTCAGGAAGAACACTTTCCGGTCAAACGGTGGAAGCGTTTTTGATTTCTATCGCGCATATTCCCTTATTAAGTATCGGATTCAATTGCGCTTTAGGTGCCGACCAATTGAAACCCTATTTAAAAAGACTAGCACACAATACTACTTTAAATATTTCAGCACATCCCAATGCAGGCTTACCCAATGCTTTCGGGCAATATGACCAAACACCAACGGAAATGCAAGCACTGATTAAAGACTATTTGCAAGACAATTTAGTCAACATCATCGGTGGCTGTTGCGGTACCACGCCGGAACACATCAAAGCCATCGCTGAGGTAGCTAAAGAATTCAAACCAAGACAAATTTTAGAAACGATATAATGGCGGAAGCAAAATATTTAAAATTATCCGGATTAGAACCGTTAATAGTAACCCCGGAAAGTAATTTCATCAACGTAGGTGAAAGAACTAACGTAACCGGTTCCCGTAAATTCCTTCGCTTAATTAAAGAAGAAAAATACGAAGAAGCGCTCGATATTGCCCGTGCCCAAGTGGAAGGCGGTGCCCAAATCATCGATGTCAATATGGACGAAGGAATGTTGGATGGGGTGTATGCCATGACTAAGTTCTTAAACCTAATTGCGGCCGAACCCGATATTGCTCGTGTTCCGGTGATGATTGACAGCTCTAAATGGGAAATCATCGAAGCCGGTTTGAAAGTCATTCAAGGGAAGGGTGTCGTGAATTCTATTTCCCTAAAAGAAGGTAAAGAAGCTTTCATTCATCACGCCAAATTGATTAAAAGATACGGCGCAGCAGTAATCGTAATGGCTTTCGACGAAGAAGGACAGGCCGATAACTACGAGAGACGTATCGAAATCTGCAAACGTTCGTATGATATTTTAGTCAATGAAGTGCATTTTCCACCCGAAGACATCATCTTCGACCCGAATATTTTCCCGGTAGCAACGGGAATGGAAGAGCATAAACTAAACGCCTTAGACTTTTTCAGAGCCACCAAATGGATTCGAGAAAATCTTCCTTATGCCGGAGTTTCCGGTGGGGTGAGCAACGTTTCATTTTCGTTCCGTGGGAATGACAAAGTGCGTGAAGCGATGCATTCGGCGTTCTTGTATCATGCGATTAAAAACGGCATGACGATGGGCATCGTAAATCCTGAAATGCTCGAGATTTACGATGAAATCGACCCGATTTTATTGGAACATGTAGAAGATGTTTTACTAAACAGAAGAGAAGACGCGACCGAAAGATTATTGGATTTGGCCGAAAGTTTTAAAGGCGATTTCAAAACCAATGAAAAAGCAGTTCAAGAATGGCGAAACGGTTCGGTACAAGAACGATTAACCCATTCATTAGTCAAAGGAATAGATGAATTTATAGAAATAGATGTCGAAGAAGCGCGTCAGTCAGTAGAAAAGCCCATTGAAGTCATCGAAAACCATTTGATGAACGGGATGAATGTAGTAGGCGATTTGTTTGGAAGCGGAAAAATGTTCTTACCTCAAGTAGTCAAATCTGCCCGTGTGATGAAAAAAGCCGTGGCTTATTTGCTGCCTTATATAGAAGCTTCGAAAGATGGAAAATCGTCTTCAGCCGGAAAAGTCTTGATGGCGACTGTAAAAGGAGATGTACACGATATTGGTAAAAATATAGTAGCGGTAGTTTTGGCTTGTAACAACTTCGAGATTGTCGATTTAGGCGTAATGGTACCGCCGGAAAAAATCATTGAAGCTGCTGTTCGTGAAAACGTTGATATCATTGGGTTGAGCGGATTGATTACACCATCACTAGATGAAATGGTGTATCTGGCCAAAGAAATGGACAAACTCAATATCAAAATTCCAATAATGATAGGTGGTGCCACAACTTCTCGTGCTCATACCGCGGTGAAAATTGCGCCGGAATATAAAGAAACCGTTGTGCATGTGAACGATGCTTCCCGAGCGGTAACGGTGGCGAGCAATTTGCTTCAGGCGGAAACCAAAGTGGAATATGCCAAAACCGTTCGTGCCGAATACGACAAACTCCGAGAAGGGTATTTGAATAGAAGTAGAGATAAAAATTACCATTCGATTGAAGATGCTCGCAAGAACAAATTGCAATTGGATTGGGATAATTTCAATCCGGTAAAACCCAACTTTATCGGAACCAAAACCATTGAAGTGGAATTGTCGGAACTGGTTGATTTTATTGACTGGACGCCGTTTTTCAGTTCGTGGGAATTGTTCGGAAAATACCCTGCGATTTTGACCGATGAGGTAGTGGGTGAACAAGCCACTTCGTTATTTGAAGATGCCCAAAAAATGCTTAACCAAATCGTTTCCGAAAAATGGTTAACCGCCAAAGGAATTCTTGGAATATTCCCTGCGAATACTATTAACGATGATGACATTTTGGTACAACCGACAACTGACAACCGACAACCGACAACATTTTTAACTTTAAGACAACAATCCCAAAAAACCGCCGGCGCACCCAACATAGCATTAGCCGATTTCGTAGCACCCAAAGACAGCGGAAAGCAAGATTACATTGGTTGTTTTTGTGTAACCACAGGTTTCGGTGTCGATGAAAAAGCAGCCGAATTCGAAAAGCAATTAGACGATTACAACTCGATTTTAGTGAAAGCACTAGGCGACCGATTGGCCGAAGCTTTCGCAGAATATTTACACTTAAAAGTCCGTAAAGAAATTTGGGGCTACGCTTCCGATGAATCTTTATCAAACCAAGATTTGATTGACGAAGAATACAAAGGCATTCGTCCGGCGCCGGGTTATCCTGCGTGTCCGGATCATTTGGAGAAACCCACCATTTGGAAACTTTTAAATGTCGAACAAGAAATAGGCGTGAAGCTTACAGAAAGCATGGCGATGTGGCCGGCGGCTTCGGTTTCGGGTTATTATTTCGGGAATCCGGAAAGCAAGTATTTCGGACTCGGAAAAATCAAAGAAGACCAAGTGGTAGATTACGCCAAAAGAAGAGGAATAGCAACTGAAGTAGCTACAAAATGGTTAAGTCCAAATATTGCAGATTGATGATTAACGATTTTTGATTTCAGATTTTTAACAGACAACTGATAACAGACAACAGACATGAAAGTAACCCAACATATCGAAAACGCCAACGGCAAACCCTTATTCTCTTTTGAGATTTTACCGCCTTTGAAAGGGCAAAACATCCAATCGATTTTTGACAGCATTGATCCGTTGATGGAATTCAATCCGCCTTTTATTGATGTGACTTACCATCGGGAGGAATATGAATACAAAGAATTACCGAATGGTTTGCTACAAAAGAAAATTGTAAAAAAGCGTCCGGGGACAGTTGGGATTTGTGCCGGTATTCAAAACAAATACAATGTCGATGCGATTCCGCACATATTGTGTGGTGGTTTTACCAAAGAAGATACGGAAAACTTATTAATCGACTTGGATTTCCTAGGCATTGATAATGTAGTAGCGCTTCGTGGCGATGCGTTGAAAACCGAAACTTATTTTCATCCTGAGAAAGAAGGGAATGCTTATGCGACCGAATTGGTGACACAAATCAGCAATTTGAACAACGGAATTTATTTAGATGAAGATTTGAAAAATTCAGCCAAAACTAATTTCTGCATTGGAGTAGCCGGTTATCCGGAGAAACACATGGAAGCGCCGAGTTTGGACAGCGATATCCATTTCTTGAAACAAAAAATCAAGAATGGAGCGGATTATATTATTACCCAAATGTTTTTTGATAATAAAAAATTCTTTGATTTTGTGGACAAATGTCGCGCCGCCGGAATCACAGTGCCGATCATTCCGGGATTGAAACCGATTGCGACTAAGAAACAATTGAACTTGATTCCGCACCGATTCAGTTTGGAATTACCCGATGATTTAATCATGGCTGTGGTAAAAGCGAAAGACAATGATGAGGTAAAACAAATTGGGATTGATTGGTGTGTGGCCCAAAGCAAAGAATTGGTGGCTGCCGGAATTCCTGTGTTGCATTACTATTCTATGGGAAAAGCAGAGAACATCAAGGCAATTGCCAAGGAAGTTTTTTAAACAGATTTCACAAAAGACAAATCCTAACCAGCCCCGATTGACAGTGTTACCCCCGAAACTTCGAGGTAACACCAAAAGCGGGAACAAGGCCAACAAAAAAGGCCAAGCCATTTGCTTTTAAATAAAAAAAAATGCCGAATGTCTACCGGACATTCTCCTCTTAATATCAAACCTTAAGATATTCCGTTATATTTGTGCGTTTTAAATTTTAGGATGAGAAAAATTTACCTGCTTTTTTTACTGTTTAGTTTTTCGCTTTTCGGTCAAAATAATGCCTCATTTGCCGTGGAAGCTTCGGTTTTTAGGGGAAATATTTTACCGCATACCGAAGACATGTACCATTTGGTTAACGGTCATCCGAAAGGTTTTGTGGTGTCGTTGCTCAACAGAACGGATGGTTCTAAAGAATGGCATCGCGCCTATAATTACCCGGATTATGGGGGTTATTTTTTGTATCAGGATTTTAAAAGTCAACCCCTTGGGCAGAATTATGCAGTAGGTGCGTTGTATAATTTTTACTTTTTGAAAAGACATTTGCAACTCAAATTGTCCCAAGGAATTGCTTTGACTACCAATCCTTACGATAAAGCAGAAAACAGCAAAAATAAGGCCTTTGGCAGTAAGTTTATGGGCAATACCAATATCGGGTTGGCTTACGATAACCAAAATTTGTTCAAAAATATTGGGTTGCAGGCCGGAATTTTATTCACCCATTATTCTAACGGAAGGGTAAAATCGCCCAACAGCGGCATCAATACTTATGTGTTAAATTTAGGGGTAAGTTATAATTTTGCTGAGGATTTGATGCAAGAAGTTGATACTACAACAGTTCAGCAAAGCTATAAGGAACCGATTCATTATAATTTTGTATTGCGCACCGGAGTCAACGAAAATCCTATTATCAACAGTGGGCAATTTCCCTTTTACCATATAGGTTTTTACGCCGATAAACGTTTGAACCGAAAATCGGCGTTGCAGTTTGGTGCCGAATTGTTTTTGACTAAATCCATTCAGGAATACATTAAATACTATTCCGTGGCTTATCCCGAAGACAACATTAGCGCCAATACCGATTACAAAAGAGTAGGTGTTTTTATCGGACATGAATTGTTGATTAACCGAATTTCCCTGGAAGCACAGGTAGGATATTATGCTTACCAACCGTTTAAAAAAGACATTCCGATTTATGATAGGGTTGGGATAAAATATTATTTCACCAAGAAAATTTTCGGTGGCTTTACCATCAAAACCCATTTGTTTTTGGCAGAAGCCCTAGAGTTTGGTATTGGTTACCGATTATAAAAGTAGCATCATGAAAAAGTTTTCCTTATTGATAGTGTTGTTTTGGATGCTGAACGCTTGTGAAAAACCAAGTGATTGTGTGGAAAGCACCGGAGCCATCATAACCAAAGAAGTGGAAGTGCAAGCTTTCAAAAAAATCAAAGTCTACCGAGGCATTGAAGTGGTCATCACCCAAGGTTTGGAGCACAAAGTGGAAATTGTGGCCGGCGAAAATTTTATTGATAATGTTCAGGTGATTCAAAACGGTGACCAACTAATTTTTAAAGATGATGCCAGCTGCAATTGGGTTCGGGCTTACGGTACGACCAAGATTTTAGTCACTACGCCAACCTTAGAAGAAGTGTATTCTAAAACCGACAGGAATATCAGTTCTAATGGTGTGTTAACTTTTCCTGCCTTAACCTTCACAGCTTTTGACAAAGATGCCGATGGCGAAACTGGAGCCGGAACCGGTGATTTTATCCTTAATATCAATAACGAAAGTCTTACCATAAAGAACAATAATGTCTCACGTTTTTACCTTTCAGGGCAAACCAACAACGGCAGTTTTAATTTTTATTTTGGTGATGGAAGAGTAGAGGCAGAAAACTTAATCGCCCAAAATATTTATGTATACCATCGCGGTTCCAATGATATGACGCTAAAACCCATTCAAAGCATTACCGGAACGATGAACAGTACCGGAAATATTATCCTGAAAAATGTACCGCCGATTGTAAATGTCGCCGAATTGTATCAGGGCAATATAATTTACCCGTAAATTAGGGAATACTATTTTTTAGTTTTCTCCCTAAAAATCTGCTCCAAATTCTTACTCTTCAAACTGATTTGTAACGTTTTCAAACCGTTGGCTTGGGCAAAGTCAAATACTTCTGGGCGCATGTCTTCTTCGGTGTTGAAGGTTAGTAACCAAAGGTTGTCACCGCTATTTTTGTAGGTTTTGATGTGGGCTAAATTGGCCAATAAAGCTGCGTCAATGGCTTTGTCAAATTCTACTTCTATGATTTGCTCTTTTTCTTCCGAAACCAGTTTGTCCAGTTTTTTATCCGTTACAATTTTGCCATGGTCAATGATGATGACGCGGTCGCAAATGGCTTCGACTTCTTGCATGATATGTGTAGAAAGAAAAACGGTTTTGTCTTTCCCAACATTCTTAATCACATTTCTGATTTCCACCAATTGATTCGGGTCGAGTCCGGTAGTAGGTTCGTCTAAAATCAAAACATCCGGATTGTGAAGTAGCGCAGTGGCTAAACCCACACGTTGACGGAAACCTTTAGACAATTGCCCTATTTTTTTATGACTTTCCGGAGTTAAACCAGTCAATTCAATGACTTCTTCGATACGCGATTTGGCTACTTTATACACATCGGCATTGAAAGCTAAATATTCGCGAACGTATAAATCCAAGTATAACGGATTATGTTCAGGCAAATAACCTACTGATTTTTGCACCTGAATTTGAGCTTCATTGACATCATTTCCATTTACGGCAGCCGAACCTTCATCGGCGTTGATATAAGTCGTTAAAATTTTCATCAAAGTAGATTTTCCGGCGCCATTCGGGCCCAAGAAACCCACGATTTCTCCTTTTTTAATGGAAAACGAAACATTATCTAATGCTTTTTGGGCACCGTAACTTTTGGAAATATTTTGAACTTCTATCGACATAAAGGTAATATTTGGAGCAAATGTAATAATTAATAAAAGTATAACGAAGAATTACTGCTTTTATGATGTTCACGAAAACGATTCCGCAATTTTTTTTGCCAAGTCTTGTAAAACCTATACTTTAATTTTTTACATTAGCCAAACAAAACAGCAGCATGAGACAGTTTAACACTTTTTATACCTATTTCTTTTATTTCTTCTTCGGACAGAAAAAGGGATTAGTATTGTGTTATGTGAAAAAGTAAAATTTTAAAACAACTATAATATAAATCCCAACGAAAGTTGGGATTTTTTTTTGGATTTATGGAAGCAAAAATTGCTATACAAGGCATTAAAGGTTCGTTTCACCACCAAGTGGCACAAGAATATTTTGAACAGGTGAATGATTTAGATGAATGCATGTCGTTTGATGATTTGGTGAAAAGTTTAGTGAATAATCAAGCGCACAAAGGTGTCATGGCGTTGGAGAATTCTATCGCCGGTTCGATTATTCCCAATTACGCTTTAATCGACCGCAATAATTTGCACATCATTGGAGAACATTATCTCGACATTCACATGAACTTAATGGTGTTGAAAGGTCAAAAAATCGAAGACATCAAAGAAGTCCATTCGCATCCTATTGCCTTGTTGCAATGTGCTGTTTTCTTTAGCCAATATCCGCACATCAAATTGGTCGAAAGTGGCGATACCGCAGAAACTGCACGTCGCATTCAGGAGCAAAAACTAATGGGAATAGGCGCCGTTGCTGCTCCGATTGCCGCGAAATTATACGATTTGGAAATATTAGCTGCCGGTATTCATACCGTGCAAAGTAATAAAACCCGATTCGTGATTGTCAAAACTACCAATAAAGAGTTACCCAAAGAGCAAATTAACAAGGCCTCAATCAAATTTGAATTAGATGACACACCGGGCAGTTTGGCCACGGTGTTAAATGTAATGAACAACTGCAAACTGAACTTAACTAAAATTCAATCGATGCCCATTATAGAAACACCTTTTCAATATTCATTTTTTGTGGATGTGATTTTTGAGAAGTACAAACATTATGAAAAAGCCAAAAACATTTTAGCCCTAATGACTACCCATTTCAAAGTCTTGGGTGAATACAAAAGAGGAACACCATGATAACAACTGCCAACCGATTAAACAGCGTTCAAGAATACTACTTCTCCAGAAAATTGCGAGAAGTGCGCCAACTCATAGCCGAAGGAAAACCGGTCATAAATATGGGTATCGGCAGTCCAGATTTAGCGCCCGATAAAACCGTGATTGATGCGATGAACCAATCGATGTATGACGACAAAGCCCACGAATACCAAAGCTATCAAGGCTTACCCGAATTGCGAAAAGGCATGGCCGATTTTTATGCGAATCAGTTTGGGGTAAATTTGGATTTCAATACCGAAATTTTACCGTTAATGGGTTCCAAAGAAGGCATTATGCATATCTCACTCGCTTTTTTAAATGAAGGCGATGAAGTACTGATTCCTAATCCGGGGTATCCGACGTATGCTTCGGTCACCGAATTGGTACAAGCCAAAGCAGTGAATTACGATTTAACAGCCACCAACGATTGGCAACCTGATTTTGAAGCTTTGGAGCAAACGGATTTGTCGAAAGTCAAGCTCATGTGGGTTTCCTATCCGCACATGCCAACCGGCGCCAATGGAACAATTGAGTTGTTTGAAAAATTGATTGCTTTTGGCAAAAAACACCACATCTTAATTGTCAACGACAATCCGTACAGTTTTGTTTTAAACGAAAACCCAATTTCGATTTTGCAAGTTGAGGGCGCCAAAGACGTCACTTTAGAACTGAATTCTTTATCCAAAACTTACAATATGGCCGGTTGGCGTGTGGGAATGGTTATGGGAAATGCCACCCTAATCGATGCGGTGTTAAAAGTCAAAAGCAACATGGACAGCGGGATGTTTTACGGGATTCAAAAAGGCGCGATTGAAGCTTTGAAATTGGGCCAAGATTGGTTTGGTAAGCAAAACGAAATTTATACCAAACGCCGAAATCTTATCTTCCAATTGGCGGAAAAACTGGATTGTACTTTCGATAAAAATAGTGTCGGTTTATTCGTTTGGGCCAAATTACCGCAAGCCATTTCAGCAGAAACTTTTATTGATAAAATTTTAATTGAAAAGCATATTTTCATCACGCCCGGCATTATTTTCGGTAGTAATGGCGAAGGTTACATTCGATTTTCGCTTTGTGTTACCGAAGAAAAAATACAAGAAGCTATAAAAAGAATTACGAATTAGAAATTACGAATTACGAATTGGATTTTACTAAATTTACAACAGATAAAAAGCTATGAATATTACAGCAGAAAATAGAAAATGGTTAGATGATTTCAACTTGAATCATCCTCTGGTAATCGCCGGACCATGCAGTGCCGAAACCGAAGACCAAGTCTTAAAAATTGCCCACGAACTAAAAGATTCTAAAGTGTCAATTTTTCGAGCCGGCATTTGGAAACCCAGAACGCGTCCGGGCGGATTTGAAGGCGTTGGCGAAATTGGTTTAAAATGGCTCAAAAAAGCCAAAGCAGAAACCGGTTTGCTCATGGCGACAGAAGTAGCAACGGCAGCCCAAGTCAAATTGGCGTTGGAATACGATATTGATGTATTGTGGATTGGCGCCAGAACAACTGTAAACCCGTTTGCGGTTCAGGAATTGGCGGATGCTTTGCAAAATACCGATAAAATTGTTTTGGTCAAAAATCCGGTGAATCCCGATTTGTCTTTGTGGATTGGCGGATTGGAGCGATTGTACAATGCCGGAATCAAAAAACTGGGCGTTATTCACAGAGGTTTTTCGACTTATGAAAAAACAAAATACAGAAATATTCCCGAGTGGCAGATAGCTATTGATTTTCAGAATAAATTCCCGGATATTCCTTTGATTATTGATCCGTCACACATTACCGGAAACCGCGATATGATTTTTCAGGTCACTCAAGAAGCTTTGGATTTGAATTATGACGGAATGATCATAGAGACCCATGTTGATCCTGATAATGCCTGGAGCGATGCGGCTCAGCAAGTCACGCCAACAAGATTGAAACAAATTATTTTCGATTTAACCATCCGAAAAGAAACCGATGACGCTGATGATTACAACAACCGCTTGTCGAGATTCCGTGTTGATATTGATGAATACGACAGAAAATTACTCGAGATTTTAGGCAAAAGAATGAAAGTCGCCGATAAAATCGGAGCCTTGAAAAAGGAGAAAAACGTAGCTGTTTTGCAGAATAAACGTTGGAACGAAATCCTCGGGAAAATGATTTTAGACGGTGAAGAAAAAGGCTTGAGCGAAGAGTTTATCTTGAAGATTTTCAAGGCAATTCACCAAGAAAGTATTACCCATCAAGAGAAAGTCATTAATAATTAATTACTTCCTTTAAGTTAAAAAGAAAACCTGTCAGTATTTTGGCAGGTTTTTTTTGTATCATTGCGCCACAATAAAAACAATCTTTAATTTTAAAACAACCAAAATGAAACAAACCTTTTTAGGTTTTGTCTTTTTTGTTTGCAGTTGCATAAGCTTGAATGCACAGAACAAAATTGACAAAATCAACATGACTTACGGTGAAGAATTACCGGAAGACAAACAAAAAATCGTAAAGATTATTGGAGAAACCGGCAATAAAATTTACGCTCTCGGATTCAAAGAAAAGGAGGATTATTTCCTAAAAATATTTGAATCAAAAACCATGAAAATTATTTCGTCTAATCCTATTGTTATTCCACAAATCAGTGATAAAGAGGTTGACTTTGAAGACGTTTTTTTATTAAACGGTAAATTGTATGCCATTGGAAGTGTTTACAACAAAAAAGAGAAAATTTTCAATTTAGTCGGATCCGAAATTTCAGAAAAAGGAGTTTTAAGCAAAACATCAGTTACCTTATTCAATTCTGAAGTAGCCAAAAAATCGGAGCGTGGCGGATTTTACTTCAAACAATCTCCAGATGAAGGCGCTTTGTTAATCATGCACACTTCTCGTTTCCCTAAAGAAGACGCTATTAAATACGAAGTTAAATTGTTTGACGACAAATTAGCCACACTTTTCAGCAGCGAAGAAAAAGTGAAATTTGACGACAGCAAGAAGGATTACGAGTTCACCATTTCTGATTTTGAATTGAATTTTCAAGACGATGTGTTTTTGGTAATCAACGAAAGCTACCGCGATTCTAAAAAGAAAGAACAAGTAGAAAAATTCCAAATTCACGCTTTCAAAAGAGCCAACAACTATGTGAAAGAAGTGGTTGATATTAATATCAAAGGCAAAGAAATCATCAACTGTAAGATGATGTCAACCAACAAAAACACACTGCAATTGGTTGGATTTTACTCTAGTGTTCGTGAAAACGGTAAAGCCAACAAAGAACTAAAAGGAGTTTACAATGCTACCATTAATTTGGCCACGAATGTAAATGACAACTTAAAATTTAACGAGTTTGATTATGCAACGAAAGTTAAATTATTAGGGGAAAGAAGAGCTAAGAAAGGGAAAGACTTAAAACCACTTTACAGCATTACTACCTTAATTGAGAAAAACGACGGCGGTATCATCGTGTTGTCTGAGTTACAATTTGTTTATGTTGGTCAAAGCTCAGGAATCGGGCCTTTGGCTTTTACTCCGGTAACTTATACAAAAAATGAAATCATCGTTACTTGTCTTAAACCGGATGGTTCGCTAGACTGGAGTAATGTATTGCCAAAAGAACAATCGGCTACGGTGACGACTATGTCATTTGCTTTTGGAGCTGTTGGCGGAAACGGCAACTTTGCAGTAGGCATAGCCATGGCTATTCCTTTGGCACAAATGGGGAAAGGTCCTGAATATTTAGGGGCCATTCCGATATACAAAGATGGTGTTTTGAATTTGCTTTTCAATGATAATGTGAAAAACAAAGGCGTTACTGATATTGAAGAAATCAAATCATTAGGGAATTACAACAACGCAGTTCCGGCACTTTTTATCTTTGATGAGAAAGGTCAAATCATCAGAAAAGATCCCGAAGAAGTAATCAAGAACGAATTGGTGCTTCGCCCGGGGATTTATTACCGCAAAAATCAAAATGAGTTTATCGTTTATTCCTCAAGAAGGAAACTGGATAAACTGGGACGCATGATCCTGGAAGACTAAAAATCTAAAGGCTGTGATTTTTCACAGCCTTTTTATTTGAAACAAACTTTAAACCCATTACAGTTTCATTTTTTTTACCTTTGCACTATACTAAATTCAAAAAATGACCGGACTCGTTTATAAATCTACCGGAAGTTGGTACACCGTGAAGACCGAAGATAATGCGGTTTATGAATGTCGTATCAAAGGAAAGTTTCGCATGAAAGGCATTAAAAGCACCAATCCTATAGCAGTGGGCGATGTGGTCGATTTTGAATTGGATGACACTTCCGATGACATTACGGGAACCATCAATACGATTCACGACCGTAAGAATTACATCGTTCGAAAATCTGTGAATTTGTCAAAGCAAACCCATATTATTGCCTCTAATATTGACATCGTTTTCCTTTTGATTACGATTAATAATCCGCCAACAACGACCAGTTTTATAGATAGGTTTTTGGTTACTGCCGAAGCCTATGGGATTGAAGCGGTTTTGGTGTTTAACAAGATAGATACTTTTGACGAAGCCCTGCTCGATGAGCAATTGTACTTGCAATACATTTACTCCGAAATAGGATACAAATGTCTGAGAGTTTCTGCCAAAGAACAAAAGGGAATTGCCGAATTGAAAACCATGATGACGGGAAAAGTGAGCATGTTTTCGGGACATTCGGGTGTTGGAAAATCTACTCTAGTCAATGCTTTAGAACCTAGTTTGAATTTGAAAACCAAACACATTTCGGAACAAAGCAAACAAGGACAACACACGACGACTTTTGCCGAAATGTATGACCTATCTTTTGGGGCTAAAATCATTGACACGCCTGGAATCAAAGGTTTTGGTATAGTAGACATGGAACCTTCGGAAATCAGCGATTATTTCCCTGAGTTTTTTAGGTTAAAGGAGCAATGCAAATTCAATAACTGTCTGCACAAAGAAGAACCGCATTGCGCCGTTAAAAAAGCGTTAGAAGAAGATAAAATCGCATGGTCGCGTTACAACAGTTACCTCAAGATTCTCGAGGGAGACGATGAGCATTACCGTTCCGATATTTACAACGATGACCGAATTGCCAGTGACGAAACCCGGAAATCATAGCCCAAAATGAGAGCAGTCATCCAAAGAGTTTCCCGTGCTTCTGTAACGATTGAAGGTCAAATCGTGGCCGATATTCAACAAGGATTATTGGTTTTGGTTGGATTTGAAGACAGCGATACTCAAGAAGATATTACTTGGTTGGCCGCCAAAATTGCCAATCTCAGAATTTTTGCCGACACTAATCAAGTGATGAATCTTTCTTTAAAAGAGACCAATGGTGAGATGATTATTGTGAGTCAGTTTACGCTTCATGCCTTGACCAAAAAAGGCAATCGACCCTCATACATAAAGGCTTCCAAACCTGAGACAGCCATTCCTTTATACGAGAGTTTTGTCACCCAAATGGAAAACGAATTGGGCAAAAAAGTACAAACCGGACAATTTGGCGCCGATATGAAAGTAGCCTTGTTAAATGACGGTCCGGTGACCATTATAATCGACACCAAAAACAAAGAATAATATGAAGCAGAAAGCCATCACATTTTTAGTTGGTTTTTTGGTTTACGGAACTCTTTTTGGAGTGATGATGTATTATACTGAGGCCGAGAGGGATTTTAAAAAAGCGCTCACTTCTGCAGCTTTTTTCGGAATTTTTATGGCTTTATTCGAAGTTTATATTAGCCCGAAAATCAAAAAATATTTTGTAAAAAAATAAAGAATAAGATTATAAAATAAATCATAATTTTTTATATTTGGTAAAATTTAGTGCCCATGAAACTAAGAATTTTACCATTCTTCTTCCTTTTATTTTTTGTAATCGCGCAAGGACAAAAGTTAGAATATGCCGCGATGCTTATCCCCGATAGTTTAAAGCAAAATGCCAATGCCGTTATTCGCTTGAATGAGGTTAATATTTCAATTCCTTCTCAAAAAGAAATGACAATCAAATCCATGGTGGTTACAACAGTTTTGAATGAGTTGGGTTTAAGAAGTTTGGACTTATCTGAGAACTACGATAAAAATCAACGAATCAGCAAAATTGAAGCCACAGTATATGATTTGTTTGGAAAGGAAATTAAAACTTACAGGAGAAAGGATTTTAAGGATGTCAGTGTAGCTGATGGGGTTTCGATTTTTAATGACAACAGGGCTTTGTATCTTGATTTTACACCAACAACCTATCCGTTCACGATAGTTTTTGAGAGTGAAGTAGCAACTTCAAACACAGCTTTTATACGTCCGTGGAGCCCGATGAACGGGTATTTGGAAAGTGTAGAAAAAACAACCATGACCATTGTTTACAAATCTGAATTGGGACTAAAAACCAAAGAAATAAATTTTAAAAGTCATTTCGGAATTGAAAAAAAGGAAACCGCCACTTCAATAACTTATGCTGCGAAGAACTTAGTAGCTAAGAAGAGAGAAGAACTAGCGCCGGGTTTCACCAAAATATTTCCGCTGGTTTATTTTTCTTTGGAAAAATTTTCCTTAGAAAATGTTGAAGGTATTGCTACCAATTGGAATGAGTTTGGTAAATGGTATTATCAATCTTTATTGTCTGATACAGAAGAAATTCCGGAAGAGACCAAACTTAAAATTAAGCAACTTATAGGAACTGAAAAAAATGCGGTTGAAATGGCTAAAATTATTTACAAGTATGTACAAGAAAAAACCCGCTATGTCAGTGTTCAAGTTGGAATTGGTGGTTGGAGACCCATGTTAGCTAAAGAAGTTGACAAACTAGGTTATGGCGATTGCAAAGCGCTGACAAATTACACTCGGTCATTGCTAAAGACGGTTGGTGTTGATTCTTACTACACGGTAGTGTACGCAGGAGATGATGAGACTAAAGATTTGCAACAGGATTTTGCTTCAGTACAAGGAAATCATGTTATTCTGACTTTGCCCACTGATAAAGGATTGGTATGGTTGGAATGTACAAGTCAAATTCAGCCTTTTGGCTTTCAAGGTGATTTCACGGATGATAGGAATATATTGTTAATCAAACCCGAAGGCGGTGAAATTGTAAAGACCAAAACTTACACCGAGACTGAAAGTTTAAGAACTATAAAAGGAGCATATTCTGTAAATGAGGAAGGCAAATTGTCCGGAAAAATTAAAATGATTTCTTATGGCATACAGTATGACAATTCTTTTGGCAAAGAGCGAATGAGTAAGGAAGATCAGACCAGTAGGTACAAGGAAGAGTTTGATAATATCAATAACTTATCCATCAAAAAAATGCAACTGGTCAATGACAAGAATAAGATTGAATTTACAGAAGAATTAGAAATGGAAGCGGAGAGTTACGCCCAAAATTCGGCCGGAAAATTAATGTTTGCACTCAATGCCTTTGACCAAAACAATTATGTGCCTAAGAAATATAAAAACCGAGAATTTCCTTTTGAAATCATCAGAGGCTACACCGATGAGGATGAATTTGAGATTAGCATTCCGGAGGGCTATATTTTCGAAGCTAAACCCAATAATGCAGAACTCAAAACCGAATTTGGCGAGTACAAAATAGAGTTTGTACCGGTAAATTCCAAAACCATAATTTGCAAACGAAAACTCATAATCAAAAAAGGATTCTACGAAAGTTCCAAATACGAAAGTTACCGAAAGTTCAGAGAATCCATAGCCAAATTAGATAATTCAAAAACTGTCATTTCAAAATCCTAACCACCATGAAAAAAATCATTATCCTTATTTTATTGACTTCTTTTACTTCTTTTGCCCAAAAACGTGAATTGGGTAAAGTTACTGTGGAAGAATTAAGCGAAAAAGTTTGTCCGGCAGATTCCTCGGCAGCCGCAGCGGTATTGTTTGATATAGGCGAAGTGAGGTTTGAATATCTGGAGGGTAGGGGTTTTGTTATGAAAACCAGAGTCAGAACCAAAATTAAAATTTACAAAAAAGAAGGATACGATTGGGCCAATAAGTCGGTTCGTTACTACATTGGCGGAAATACCAAAGAGCGCGTAAATTTTAGAGATGCCGTAACCTATAATTTAGTGGATGGAAAAATCGAAAAGACAAAGTTAAAAAGCGAAGGTGAGTTTGATGAAAAACTCAGCAAATTTTGGGGCAGAAAAAAAATTGCCATGCCTAATGTAAAAGAAGGGTCAATCATTGAGTATGAATATACTTTAGAATCAGAAAGTATAGGTGTATTAGAGGATTGGGCTTTTCAAAGCAGTATCCCCGTTGTGTACAGTCAATTCAAAACTGTAATTCCGGAATATTATGTTTACAAACCCTTAATGCGTGGGTTTTTGGTGCCAAAATATGAATCAAACAGTACCACAAAAATCATCAATACTACCAGTAAAGAAAGATCCGAGGGAAGAGTAACCACGACCGGTTTTTCTAATGACCAATTCAGCTATTCCGAAATCACTTCTACTTACACCATAGAAAATGTTCCGGCTTTAAAAGACGAGTCTTTTGTTAATAACATTAAAAACTACACTTGCAGTATTGAACATGAATTAAATTCTATTCAATATCCTAATCAACCTATGAAGAACTTGTCCTCTGATTGGGAAAATGTAGTAAAATCAATTTATGAAAATGACAGTTTCGGACCGGAATTGAATAAAACCGGTTATTATGAAGAAGACCTCAAAACCGTTTTGGCCGGTGCTGCAACACCCGAAGAAAAAATAGCTTCCATTTTTAATTTTGTTAAATCCAGAATGAATTGGAATGATTTCTACGGATATGGTTGTGATGTCGGAGTTAGAAAAGCCTATCTGGATAAAGTAGGTAATGTGGCAGAAATCAATCTCATGTTGACTTCAATGTTTAGACATGCCGGTTTTGAAGCCAATCCGGTAGTGTTGAGTACACGAGGGAACGGGATCTCACTTTTTCCTTCCAGAACGGCATTTGATTATGTTATTTCCGGTGTTGAGCTCAACGGTAAAGTATTTTTATTTGACGCCACCAATAAGTATTCATTGCCGAATATTTTACCAATCCGTGATTTAAATTGGTTTGGCCGTTTGATCCGTAAAGACGGAACTTCAACGCAAATAGATTTGATGCCGAAGTTTAACTCAAAAGAAGTAGTCAATATTATGGCACAAATCAATGCTGAAGGGCAAGTTACAGGAAAAGTCAGAAGCCAATATTTTGACTATAATGCGTTCTCCTACAGAGACCGAAACAGCGGAATAAATAATGAAAGTATAGTAGAACGCATAGAAAAGAGAAGTCAAGGATTGGAAGTTTCCGATTACGACATGCAAAACAGATCAGATTTGTCAAAGCCGGTGGTAGAAAATTACGCTTTCACTACCGAAAAAAATGTCGAAATTATAGGAGACAAAATGTATATTTCACCTTTTTTGTTTTTTACATTAGACGAAAATCCATTCAAACAAGAAACGAGAGAATATCCGGTTGATTTTGTATTTCCTAACCAAGACAAATATTTAATCAGTTTAACAATGCCCGAAGGTTATATAGTGGAAACATTGCCTCAGCCCAAAGCAATTGGTTTGCCCGATGATTTGGCCAATTTTAAATACAATATCTCCAATAATGGTACACAATTGCAATTAATTTATTCTCTAGATATCAATAGTGCTATTATTAATCCGGATTATTACGATGCGCTTAAAAGTTTCTTTAAAGAATTGGTCAACAAACAAACGGAGAAAATAGTGCTCAAAAAAGCGTAATATGAGTAATAGAATTTTTTGCTTATTTTTTATTTTATTAAGTTGTCATCTTGTTGCCCAAAAAGCTGTTTTGGGTAAAGTAAAGAAAGAAGAGTTAGCCGAAAAAGTGTATGCTAAAGACACTTCGGCTTCTGCCGTTATCATCTTTAAAAAAGCCAAAACAACTTTTACATATTATGAAGAAAACGGATTTGAATCGGCAACTGAATTCGATATAAAGATAAAAATTTATAAAAAAGAGGGTTTCGATTGGGCTAATTTTGATATTCCGTATTACGTTGGTTACGAAAATCTTAATGATGAATATGTTGATATTATCAGCGCTTATACCTACAATTTAGAAGGAAATGAAATCATCAAAGAAAAAGTTGTCAGTCAAAGTAAATTTAAAAAAGTAATCAATGAATTTTGGGCCAAGAAAACCATTACTTTTCCCAATGTAAAAGAAGGTTCTATTATCGAATTGAAATACCGATTAAAATCTGAAAACATCTCTGTTTTACCCGATTTTCAATTTCAGTACAACATACCGGTTGACTATGCAGAGTATGAATCTCAAGTTCCTGAATTTTATATTTACAAAGGAATGATAAGAGGATACGTCAAGCCCGAAGTAACGTATAATGTTGAGCCTACTTCTCAGTCATTTAACAGTAAGATTGATAAAACAAATGTGGGCAAAGTAATGAGGTATAATCAAATTGTTACCAAATACATCGCTAAAGACATTCCCGCCTTAAGAGAAGAAGATTATGTGAATTCTATCAATAATTATTACGGAAAAATTGAACATGAGTTAGAATTGGTAAGATATCCCGATCAAGAGCCGAAACAAATAGCCACTACTTGGGAAAATGTGGCAAAATCCATCTACGAAGAAGAACGTTTTGGCAAAGAATTAAAAGAGACAGCCTATTTTATGAGTGATTTAAATCTCTTAATTAAAAAGGATTTTACCAAAAGAGACAGAATAAATGCAGTTTTATCGTTTGTTAAAACTAGAATGAATTGGGATGAAAAATACGGATACTACACCAAAAAAGGGGTAATAAAAGCGTATCAGGAAAAAGTAGGGAATGTAGCCGAAATTAACTTTATCTTATTGTCAATGCTCAGAATGGCAGGAGTCGAAGCTTATCCGGTTTTAATCAGTACCAGAGAAAATGGCTATGCGCAATTCCCCAATAAATCAATATTCAATTATGTAATTGTCAACGTTATTGACGAGCAACAAAGTCTCTTGTTGGACGCTACTGATAAAAATTCAGACATCAATATTTTGCCTATTCGCGACCTAAATTGGAATGGAAGAGTAATCAAAGAAGATGGCTCTTCTTCAGAAATTGATTTAATGCCGCAATTGAATTCCAAAGAATTAATCAATATTATCGCCCAAATTAAACCGGAAGGACAAGTAGAAGGAAAAATCAGGCAGCAGTATTTTGATTACAATGCTTATCTTTACAGAGATAAATACAATGGCTTGGTCAAAGAAAGTCTGGTAGATAGGTTAGAAAAAAAATACAAAGGAATTGAAGTGACCGATTATGAAGTCCAAAATAATTTGGATTTGACCAAACCCATAATTGAAAACTATAATTTTACAACCAATAACAGTGTTGAGGTAATAGGGGACAAAATCTATACATCACCGTTTTTATTTTTTACCCTTGATGTGAATCCTTTCAAACAAGAAGTCAGAGAATATCCGGTTGATTTTGGATATCCTCATCAAGACAAATACAACATTTCTTTGACCATTCCTGAGGGTTATGTTATAGAAACCTTACCAACACCAAAAGCAGTTTCTATGCCTGACGGATTGGCCAATTTTAAATACAACATTTCAAGTACTGAAAAAGCAGTTCAAATCAGTTACGCCATTGATATTAACAATGCAGTAATTGGTTCCGAATATTACGACGCACTGAAAAGCTTCTTTAAAGAACTAGTCAACAAACAAACCGAGAAAATCGTTTTAAAGAAAATATAAAATGGATATCAAAAACGCCCAACAAGAAGTCGATAATTGGATCAAAAATCACGGTGTCCGTTATTTTAATGAGTTAACTAATATGGCGCAACTCACCGAAGAAGTAGGCGAAGTAGCCCGAATCATTGCCCGACGTTACGGAGAGCAATCCGAAAAAGAAAGCGATAAAAATAAAGACTTGGGTGAAGAACTAGCCGATGTGGTTTTTGTGGTTTTGTGCTTAGCCAACCAAACCGGTGTTGACCTGCAAGCGGCTTTCGACAAAAAAATGGATTTAAAAACCAAACGCGACCACGACCGCCATCACAACAACGAGAAACTGAAATAAGTTGGGAGTCGGAAGTTGGAAGTAGGGAGTTTCTATGTGTATCTTTGTGCTTCTCTGTGTAACTCCGTGAAATAACAAATGAATTTACAGCTAAAATCTTCAATCGTTAATCCTCAATCTTCAATCTCAATAACGGGTTCGAAATCGGAAACTAATCGTCTGTTATTACTCCAAGCGTTATATCCGAATTTGGTATTGGAAAATATTTCCAATTCCGATGATTCAGAGGTCATGGCTATAGCATTGCAAAACTCGCAACTCGCAACACACAACACGCAACTTATAGATGTTCACCACGCCGGAACAGCCATGCGTTTCTTAACCGCTTATTTTGCCACACAAGAAAATCGCGAAGTTGTGTTAACCGGTTCTGTCCGAATGAAAGAACGCCCGATTCAAATTTTAGTCGAAGCCTTACAACAACTCGGAGCCGAAATCACCTACGAAGAAAACAAAGGTTTTCCACCCATCAAAATCAAAGGAAAAAAACTAACGCAGTCTAAAGTTTCCCTTCCGGCCAATGTCAGTAGCCAATACATTTCAGCATTGTTACTCATCGCACCCAAACTGGAAAACGGTATAGAATTAACTTTAAAAGGTGAAATCACGTCTGTTCCGTATATCAAAATGACCTTAGCTTTGCTAAATGAAATTGGCGTAGAAACATCATTCGTAGGAAATATAATATCAGTCAAACCCTTATCCCTTATCCCTTATCCCTTATCCCTTACTGTAGAATCCGACTGGTCTTCAGCTTCCTACTATTACTCCATTGCAGCCTTGTCCGAAATCGGAACCGAAATCACCTTGTCAAGCTATAAACAAAACAGCCTGCAAGGCGACAGCACATTGGCAGAAATTTATAAAACATTTGGAGTGGAAACTATTTTTGAAAACAATAGTATTCGATTGAGAAAAAAAGACAACCGACAACCGACAACCGACAACTTTGAACTCAACAATTCTCCCGACATCGCCCAAACCATAGCCGTAACTTGCTTCGGATTGGGAATTGGCTGTCATTTAACCGGTTTGCATACACTCAAAATCAAAGAAACTGACCGACTCGAAGCTTTAAAAGTTGAACTAACAAAACTTGGCGCAAATGTTTTAGTTACTAATGATAGTCTAACTCTAGAACCTTCATCATCGATAACTGAAAATGTCACTATTAAAACCTATCAAGACCATAGAATGGCCATGGCTTTCGCACCATTGGCACTAAAAGTCCCGGTAATTATCGAAGAAGCTGAAGTCGTTTCCAAATCCTATCCCGCCTTTTGGGAAGATTTAAAAAGCATCGGATTCACTATTTCTGAACTTTAGGAAATCTTAGAACCTAAGCAAGTCAGTACCTCAGAACCTTTTACAAAAATAAACCCCAAAACACTTGACAACGCCTATCTCACGATAGTATATTTGCAGGCAGTTAAAATTATGGTAACTCATAACTCATAACTTATAACTTATAACTCAATTTA
This sequence comes from Flavobacterium sp. IMCC34852, assembly GCF_030643905.1. Classification (NCBI taxonomy): domain Bacteria; kingdom Pseudomonadati; phylum Bacteroidota; class Flavobacteriia; order Flavobacteriales; family Flavobacteriaceae; genus Flavobacterium; species Flavobacterium rivulicola. Next base: position 1,075,526 of record NZ_CP121446.1, read on the forward strand.
GATGAAATTATCTCACTTTCAATTCAATTTACCAACCGAATTACTAGCTGAATTTCCTGTAGAAAATCGTGACGAATCAAGATTGATGGTCGTTAACAGAAAAACCAAAACCATTGAGCACAAATTATTCAAAGACGTAATCGATTATTTCGATGATGGCGATGTAATGATTTTAAACAATACCAAAGTTTTTCCGGCGCGTATGTACGGAAACAAAGAAAAAACCGGCGCACGTATAGAAGTTTTCTTATTAAGAGAACTCAATGCAGAACAACGCCTTTGGGATGTATTGGTTGATCCGGCTCGTAAAATAAGAATCGGAAACAAATTGTATTTCGGTGAAGATGATTCATTAGTAGCAGAAGTTATTGACAACACTACTTCACGCGGAAGAACTTTGCGTTTCCTTTACGACGGTTCTTATACCGAATTCAGAAAAAAATTAACCGAACTGGGCGAAACCCCAATTCCAAAATACATCAACCGCGAAGTAACCGAAGAAGATGCCGAGCGTTACCAAACCATTTATGCCAAAGAAGAAGGCGCAGTAGCCGCACCAACTGCCGGTTTGCATTTCTCTAAACACTTATTGAAAAGATTGGAAATCAAAGGCGTTGACTTCGCAGAAATTACGTTACACGTAGGTTTAGGTACTTTCAATCCGGTTGAAGTAGAAGATTTGTCCAAACACAAAATGGACTCCGAAGAACTAATCATCACCCAAGAAGCTTGCGATATCGTTAATAAAGCCAAAGAGAAAAAACGCAGAATTTGTTGCGTAGGAACTACTTCAATGCGTGCCATTGAAAGCTCAGTTTCCTCAGCAAGAACCTTGAATCCGTATACGGGCTGGACCAACAAATTCATTTTTCCACCGTACGATTTTAGTATAGCCGATTGTATGATTACCAACTTCCATACGCCTAAATCAACGTTGTTAATGATGATTTCGGCATTCTGTGGTCACGATTTAATGAAAAAAGCCTACGAAGAAGCCATCAAAGAAAAATACCGTTTCTATTCTTACGGCGACGCGATGTTAATCATCTAAAACTATAATCCTAACAGTAATGTTGGGATTTTTTTTTGGGAGCTGTTTGCTTCGCCAGTTCACTCTTTAGGAGCTCGTGTCCCGCTTTCCGTTGCAATCTTTTTAAATTTCCCTCCGGAAAATCTAAAAAGGATTTCCACTGCAATCGGGGCTAGGGTCATTTGCACATTAAAACTTTTCCCTTTTCCCTTTTTTCTTTCCCCTTTTTTTTACTTTTACGCCAAACTAAACAACACTATGACTTTTCAAAATACCCGCGAATTTGCCCAACAACTCGATTCGCAAGACGAATTAAAAAATTACCGCAACGAATTTGTATTCCCGCAACACAACGGCAAAAACGTTGTTTATTTCACCGGAAACTCCTTAGGGTTACAACCCAAACGCACCAAAAAATATGTAGAGGATGTTATGAACGATTGGGGCAATTTAGCCGTAGAAGGTCATTTCTACGCCGAAAAACCTTGGTGGGATTACCACGAAAGATTTGCCAACCCGTTGAGCCAAATTGTGGGTGCCAAACCTTCCGAAATCACGGTAATGAATACGCTGACGGTAAATTTACACTTATTAATGGTGTCTTTTTACAACCCAACCGCCACGAGATATAAAATCATTTGTGAAGAAAAAGCTTTTCCTTCCGACCAATACATGTTCCAAAGCCAAGTCGATTTTCACGGCTATAAAACGGAAGATGCCATAGTAGAAATCAAACGCAGAGAAGGCGAACACAACATTCGTTTGGAAGATATTGTAGCCAAGATAAATGAAGTAGGCGATGAGCTGGCTTTGGTCTTAATCGGTGGCGTCAATTATTACACCGGACAAGTCTTCGATATGAAAGCCATCACCGAAGCCGGACATAAAGTCGGAGCCAAAGTAGGATTTGATTTGGCACACGCTGCCGGAAATATCGAATTAAAATTACACGAATGGAACGTAGATTTCGCCGCTTGGTGCAGCTACAAATACATGAACTCCGGACCCGGAAATGCTTCAGGTTGTTTCGTTCATGAAAAGCATCATCACAGTAACTTGCCTCGATTCGCAGGTTGGTGGGGACATAATAAAGAACGCCGTTTTAAAATGGAACCGCAATTTGATCCGGTTCACGGTGCCGACGGTTGGCAAGTGAGTAATTTACCTATTTTATCTTTAGCGCCGTATTTGGCTTCAGCCGAAATGTTTGCCGAAGTAGGCATGGAAAAACTCATAAAAAAAAGAAACCAATTAACCGCTTACTTGGAATTCATCCTTCACGAAATCGATGCCGAATTGGACGGTGCCGAGTTTGAAATTATTACGCCAACCAACCAAAAAGAGCGAGCTTGTCAACTCTCTGTTTTTCTTCACGGTCAGGGCAGAAGCTTGTTTGATTATTTAATGAAAAACGGTGTAATCACTGATTGGCGTGAACCCAATGTAATTCGATTAGCTCCTGCGCCATTCTACTGCTCGTATGAAGATATGTATGATTTCGGACAAATTTTAAAACAAGGGATTTTAGCCAAATAAAATTGGATTTTGTAAAAACAATTCGTTGATTTGCAACCGATTATTGACCAAATACCACAAACCAAAGCATCAGAATGAAAATAAAATTACACCATGTTGTTATGGCATTTTTTACTGTTATAACAGCCAGTATTGCCCAAGTTTCCGACAAAGAAACCGAAGCAAGATTATGGTTAAAAGCCAATGCAGAAAAATTAGAAATCAATCCCAATGAGACTTTTTCACTGCGCTTTGTCAGAAAAACACAAGCCGGTGAAACCTTGCGCTTTCAGCAACAAAAAAATGGAGTACCTGTAATCGACTCGGAAATAGTCGTCCATTTTTCCCCCTATGGTGAGATTTCATGTACGGCTTCGAGTTATGATGCAGCCGTTGCCGATATCAATACAATACCGTCAATTACCAAAGAAAATGCTGCGTCTATCTCCAATGAAGCATTGCAAATTAATGGCGACATCACTTTTCAAGAAAGCAAATTAGGCGTTTATAACAAACAGGGTTCAACAAAATTAGTCTACAAAGTACTGACCAATGCTTACTCAAAAGTAGGCAGTTGGGAAACCATCGTTGATGCCCAAACCGGAGCTGTTTTAAGTACCAAAGATGTTGCTTGTTATCATAAAAATCACAAGCATAATAAAAATGAAAGCAAAACCAAAGCGCCAATTTCAATGGCACCTTTGGCCTTTGTTTCGGGAACGGGAATGGTTTTTAATCCCGATCCGCTATCTCAAGCCGGAGTCAATTACGGAGACCCGGGATATACCGACGGAAGTGATGCCGCTACCACGCAATTGAACAACGCCAGAGTATCAGTAACTTTACCGGAAATCGATTTGACTGCCGGAACGTACAAACTAAAAAGTACGTATGCAGAAATCAAAGAGTTGGGTATGCCCAACAAAGGGCTTTTTACCCAATCTTCATCGGCTTTTAATTTTACCCGATTAGAAGATGGCTTTGAAGCAGTGACAGCTTTTTATCATTTGGATAAAAGTTTAAGATACATCAACCAAACGTTAGGAATAAATTGCGTTCCTTATCAAAGTGCCAATGCCGGTGCAGTTTTCTTTGATCCTCATGGAGCCAGCAGTGCCGATAATTCTTTTTACGGAAACGGTCAATTGCAGTTTGGTGAAGGTGGCGTTGATGATGCCGAAGATGCCGATGTGGTTTTACACGAATTAGGCCACGGCTTACACGACTGGATTACCGGTGGCGGATTATCTCAAGTTAATGGTTTGAGTGAAGGTTGTGGGGATTATTGGGCCGTTTCCTACAGCAGAAGCCTCAACCAATGGACATCCGATACACCTCAGTATAATTACGTTTTCAGTTGGGACGGACACAATCCTTTTTGGAACGGAAGAACTACTGCTTACGGAGCATCATACAATGGCGGTTTGGTAAACCAAATTCACACCGACGGACAAATTTGGGCCACCGCATTAATGAAAATTTGGGATGGTATCGGAAGAGAAAAAACAGATAAAGCCTTTCTTAATGGTTTGGATTTGACAACTAGTAATACCAACCAACAAAACGCAGCCATAGCCGTAAGAACAGCAGCCATCAATATGAATTATCCTTGTGCCGATGTGGCTGTGATGACTCAAAAATTCCTTGAAGCCGGTTATGCAATGCCTGCATTGGCTTTGACAATGAATCCTATCGAAAACCAAACCGTTCAAGCTGAAGTTACAAATACATATGCCTTGCCAAGTTTTGCAACGTTGGCCAATCCAATAATTGATGGTTGTAATGCCGGCTTATCCCAATCTCCGGTTGCCGGAACAGTATTGACTCCCGGCGATTACACGATTACAATGACGGCTACCAATGGTGCTTCAACAATAAACAGAACTTTTAACTTAACCGTAATGCCTAACTTAGGACTTAGCAACACCATAAGCAACAATTTTATTATGTATCCGAATCCTGCCTCAAATCAAATTACGGTAAAAGGAGCATTTGATTCTAACGAGAGTGTGACAATCTATAATGTGTTAGGTCAAGTTGTAATGAGTAAAAAGATTTCTTCTAATGAGGAAAATATTGATGTTTCATCTTTATCATCAGGTGTTTATACGGTAACTTTCAATTCGGCAAAAGTATCCCGCAAGTTCATCAAAGAATAAATTTTTAAATTCAAATAATACAAACCACAATGAGCAATCGTTGTGGTTTTTAATTTATAAAAACTCAGCAACTCAGTTGCTTTAAAAACAACTCTTGCAAAAACCTCAGAACCTTAGTACCTTTGCGCCTCAGAACCTTAAGATAAAATGACCAAAGAACAAATCATAGCCAATTTTGATCCAAGCCAACCCGGTTTAGCCGATGCCACAGTTTTTGGATTGCCTTTTTCAGCCGAACAATCAGAAATTATCATCATTCCCGTACCATGGGAAGTAACCGTAAGTTACGGCGCCGGTGCTTCTGAAGGTCCGGATGCGGTACTCGATGCTTCTTTTCAGGTCGATTTAAACCACCAAGATTTCCCGGAATTGTGGAAGTTGGGGATTTATCTAGATGAAGCGCCTGCTCATTGGAAGAAAAATTCAGAGAAATATAAAGACTTGGCACAACCCATTATAGAATTGTTAGAAAGCGGTGAAGTCGTAGAAAATTATCCGGCATTGCAAGCCGATTTAGATAAAATCAACAAAGTGTGTCGTGAGTTGCACAATGAAGTGAAAGACCGTGTCCTACACTGGATGCAGCAAGGCAAAAAAGTAGCCCTTTTAGGTGGCGATCATTCTACCCCATTAGGTTATTATGAAGCGTTGGCTAGTATCCATGACAATTTCGGAATACTGCATTTAGATGCGCACATGGATTTGAGAATCGCCTACGAAGGGTTTACGTTTTCTCATGCCTCAATTATGTACAATGCTTTGCAAATTCCTCAAATTTCTAAATTAGTGCAAGTCGGAATTCGCGATTTCTGCGAGCAAGAAGTAGAAGTGGTGCAAAAATCAAACGGAAGGGTTTTAATTAACACCGACGCCGATTTAAAAGCCGAAACTTTTGAAGGCAAAACTTGGGCGGAACAATGTGAAGCGATCATTGCTTCGTTACCGCAAAAGGTTTGTATCAGTTTTGATATCGATGGGATGTATCCTTGGTATTGTCCGAACACAGGAACACCGGTTCCGGGCGGATTTTCGTTTGAACAAGCCACTTATTTGTTCAATAAATTAGCCGAAAGCGGTAAAGAAATCATAGGCTTCGATTTGGTAGAAGTAGCACCGGGTGAAACCGACGATTGGGATGGCAATGTTGGCGCAAGAATGCTTTTCCACATGTGTGGTATTTTTGCCAAAAACAACGGACTAAACGTCGGACAGAAAATTAATTTCCAAAGAAAATAGTATTAAAAAACCCTTTCAGTGATGAAGGGGTTTCTTTTTAATTCGGATTATATAAACTTCGTATTTCCCACATTGTACTTCGTACTCTCCAATTCCTTATATTTGAGTATTCAATCTCTTCTCCATGAAACTCGTTAAAAAAATCCTCCTGGTAATTTTATTCCTCCTTGTTTTAATCGTTATTGTTGGCGCAACTTATTTGCAATACAGCAAGCCTGATTATGAAGGTGAATTCACTCTAGGCAATCTCAATAAAGAAACCACGGTTTATTTTGACGACTATGGTGTGCCGCACATTTATGCTGAGAACCAAAAAGATGCCATGACCACTTTGGGGTATGTTCATGCACAAGACCGACTATGGCAAATGGAACTCATGCGCCGCATCGCGCCGGGAAGACTCTCGGAGATTTTTGGTGGCGCGGCTTTAAAAACAGACAAATTTTTTGGCGGAATTGGCATCGATGAGAATTCGGCGAAAGCAGTAGCGCAATTAGACAAGAACTCGCAAACCTACCTTTTGGCGCAAGCCTATCTGGACGGAATTAATCAATATATCGCCGAGGGCAAAACACCGATTGAAATCAGATTACTCGGAATTGAACAAGAAAAATTCACTTTAAAAGATGTGTATAATATTTTCGGATTTATGTCCTTCAGCTTTGCGATGGCCCAAAAAACTGACCCATTACTGACCGACATTCGCGACCGTTTTGGCCTAGACTATTTAAAAGATTTCGGAATCAACGGCGAACTCGGAACCCAACAATTGCAATCGTTTCAAGGGAAATACAAGGAATACAGCGAAATCTCAAAATCAGTAACGAGTTTGCTTGAAGCTTCTCCGGTTCCGGCTTTTATAGGCAGTAACAGTTGGGTAATTGGCGGTGAGAAAACCAAAAAAGGGAAAGTCATTTTGGCCAATGATCCGCACATCATGTATTCCCAACCCGGAACTTGGTATGAAGCGCACATCGTTTGCCCTGATTATGAAATGTACGGTTATTATATTGCCGGAACGCCATTTCCGCTTTTGGGTCACAATCGAGAGTATGCTTATGGTTTAACCATGTTTGAGAACGATGATGTGGACTTCTTTCAGGAAGAAGAAAATCCAAATAACCCTAAGCAATACAAAACGCCTGATGGTTTTAAAAACTACACTTACCAACAAAAAACCATCAAGGTCAAAGATAGCACAGATGTTAAGCTGAATGTCAAAACCAGCCAACACGGACCAATAATCACCGGTTTATTAGACGGTTTGGAAACCGAGAAGTCTGTAGCGATGCATTGGATTTATACCCAACAAAAAAACCGAATTCTCGATGCTGTTTATGAATTGTCCCACGCTAAAAATTTAGAAAGTTTCCACAAAAGTATTGAGTTGATTCACGCGCCGGGCTTAAACATTATGTATGGCGATGCCAAAGGCAATATCGCGTGGATTACTTCAGGTAAATTATACAAATTGCCTAAGAGTGTCAATGCTAATTTTATCCTCAACGGTGCCAATGGTATCGATGATAAGAAAGAATGGCTGTCTTTTGACCAAAATCCGCAAGCGATTAATCCACCGTGGCATTATGTGTACAGTTCCAATAACCAACCGACACCTATCGATGGCTATTTGTATCCCGGCTATTATTTGCCCAAAGACAGAGCCATGCGAATCAATGGTTTATTAGAGCAAAAAAATAAATGGGATAAAGAAACTGTTTCTAAAATGATAGTCGATAACACTTCGGCAACGGCACAAACTATCGTTGGCAATATGACTAAGGCTTTAAATATTGCTAATTTCAGTGCCAATGAAAATCAGGCTTTGACCATTTTAAAAGATTGGAAAGCGACGCATGAGTTGAATGACATTGCGCCAACGCTTTGCAACAAATGGTTTTATTTTTACCTGAAAGCGACATTAGAAGATGAATTCGGGGAAGAGAATTTCAAACTGTTATTGAACACACACATCGTTAAGCAAATGATTGAAAACCAAACCGCCAATGCCGCTTCGCCTTGGTGGGACAATGTCAACACCAAAGACCAAAAGGAAACCCAATCCGAGATTCTTACGAAGTCATATAAAGAAGCTATCAAGTCTTTAGAAAATCAATTGGGCAGCGATGTCTCACAATGGCAATGGAGCAAAGTGCATCAAGTAACTTTCCAGCATCCAATCGGCAAAGTGAAACTGTTTAGCCAGTTTTTTAATGTTGGACCATTTCCAATTTCGGGCACCAATGAAGTCATCAATAACCAACTCTTTATTTACACCGATGAAGCTGTAATTCCGGTTAAAGGCGGACCATCAACGCGACGTATCATAGACTTTTCGGATATTGAAAACAGCTTAAGCGTATTGCCAACCGGACAATCAGGAAATCCTATGAGTAAGCATTACAGCGACCAATCAGAGATGTTTGTCAACGGAAAATTCAGAAAAATGAAGTTGAATAAAAAAGAAATCGAAGCTACCTCGACCAAACTAATTTTCAAACCAAAATCCTAATACAAATCTGGGTTTTGAATGATGTGAGCGGCTTTTTCTTTGATTCGATAAAGTTCGTCGGCTGGTATTTTGTTCAATAAGTTCAGCATCATCGCCATGCGCTGGTTGTTCTTGAAGTATTGCTTTTTATCGTCTAAAAAATTCCAATACAAACTGTTGAACGGACAGGCGTTGTCGCCCAGTTTGTCTTTGACGCTGTAGGGGCACGACTCACAGTAGTTGCTCATTTTGTTGATATAACTACCCGAAGAAACATAAGGTTTGGTCGCCAAAATACCGCCATCGGCATACTGACTCATGCCACGTGTGTTGGGCAATTCTACCCATTCAATCGCGTCGATATAAACACCAAGATACCAAGCGTCAACGGCGTCGGGATGGCGTTGGGTGAGCAAAGAAAAATTTCCGATGACCATTAGTCGTTGAATGTGATGGGCGTAAGCATCGTCCAAACTTTGATTTATCGCCTGACTCATGCAATGCATTTTGGTTTGACCGGTCCAATAGAAATCGGGTAAGGGTTCGTGGTTTTCCAATACATTCATTTGGGCATAATTGGGCATTTCCTTCCAATAAATCCCTCTTACATATTCGCGCCAACCAATAATTTGCCGCACAAAACCTTCGACTTGTGCCAAAGTTATCGTTGCTTGATTTTGATGATAATGCATCACAACGGTATCAATCACTTCTTTTGGAGAAAGCATTTTACTGTTCATGGCAAAGGACAAACGCGAATGAAACAATTGCTTTTCTTGGGTGTGCATCGCATCTTCATAAGTCCCGAAATACGGCAGTAAGTTGTGACAGAAATAATCGAGTAATTCCAAACATTCTTTGCGGGAAACAGGCCAACCAAAATTATCAGGGTCAATATTGCCAAAAGTACTAATAACGGCTTGTTGGATTTCGTCAACTACCGTTGAAACCTTTTTCGGAAACTGCTTGGCTTTGGGTACCGGAACTTCGCCTTTGTATTTTTTGCGATTGTCATGGTCAAAATTCCACTGATTGCCCAAAGGTTGTTCGCCTACCATCATCACTTGGTGTTTTTTGCGCATCATGCGGTAGAAACTTTCCATCAACAATTGTTTTTTGCCTTGGAAAAATTGGGATAGTTCTTCTCTTTTGGTGTAAAAATGTTCGGTGTCAAAGACTCGACTTGGAATACTTAATTTACCACAAATGGCCTTCAGTTGTTCGTCAAGGCGATATTCATCAGGTAATTGGTATTCGAAATGAGTAATGGAATGTAATGCGATTTCTTTTTGAATTAACTTTTCAAAGTCCTGCAAATTGTCTTCGGCTGCAATTTTGTAATACCGAATTTGATGCCCTTGCGCTTGCAGTGTGTCGGCAAAATGTCGCATCGCCAAAAAGAAGGCCGTAACTTTTTGAATGTGATGTTTCATATAATCGGTTTCCTGACGCACTTCCGCCATCAAATAGATTACGGAATCGTCTTTGGTTTGAAACCAAGAATGATGGCTGTTTAATTGGTCACCGAGAATTAGCCGAAGTGTTTTCATTTAGAATAAGGTTGTTTGGAGCCAAAGTTTTTGAAAAGCACCATTGGCATCATACATTTCAGCTTGGCGTTTGATGTTAAATTTTCGATCCCGCGGATCATTGCCTACGCCCGAATTGTAAATCCAGTTCCCATAATTAGAATGCACGTCGTAATCGATTAGCATGCTTTCAAAATAAGCAGCTGCAATACGCCAATCCTGTTCCCATTCTTTCGCCCAATAACTCGCCACGTTTTGCCTTCCGCGATTACTCATCCAACCGGTTTGTTGGAGTTCAATCATATTGGCGTTTACAAATGGTTCTTTGGTGGTTCCGTTAGTCCATTGCTGAAAAGCTTTGTTATTGAATTTCCATTCGTAGGTTTTGTTCAAAATGCCTTTGAGTTGGAAAATTTTATTGCCGTGTTTGAGAGAAATGTATTTGAAATAATCACGCCAAATCAATTCAAAAATCAGCCAATAGGTATCTTCATTGGCACCGTTTTCTTTTTCATAACTTTTTACTTCCCAATAAATCGTTCGTGCCGAAATGCTTCCGTTGGCCAACCAAGCCGAGAGTTTCGAGCTGTAGTCTTTCCCAATTAAGCCATTGCGCGTTTTTTTGTAAACGGATAATTTTTTGGTGTCCCAAAAGTATTCTGCTATGCGCAACAAAGCTTGGTTTTCTCCGCCGTGAAACGGGAAAGCAGTTTTAGAAGACATTTTAAAATCTTCAAAACCTAAATCTTTTAAGGTTGGAATAGCAGTATCATTCGCTATTCTATTACTTTCCGGCATTGCTTTGATTGTTACACAACTTCTGACCGAAACGGTTTTCTCACATTGCTTTCGGAATTCCGTAAACACTTCGGGAATTTTTTTGAACTCAGCATACGGAATGTCTTCCGGATGGAATAAAAATTGGTCGTAGCTTTCTTGCCAAGCGATATTTTCCAACTCGTTCTTCAAGGTTTCAGTAACAGCTGTTTCTTCTGCTGTCCATTCTTTTTGAAGGTAAATAGTGTCGATTTTGTATTGGTTCACCAACTCGGGAATCACTTCTTCGGGCGTGTTGTGAATGACCAAAAGGCTAATGTTCTTTTTTGCCAAATTAGTACTGAGTTCCTCAATGGTCTCTATCAAAAACTTAGCCCTGAATTGCGCTGTTTTTTTAAATCCATAAGTGGTCTCGGCAAACTGTCTTGGATCAAAACAGTACACGGCAATGACTTGATTGTTCTTCTGAATGGCTTGAGACAAGGAGTGATTGTCATTCACGCGCAAGTCATTTCTAAACCAAACTAATCCTGTTTTTTGTTTCTTCTGCATTTTTCGCTACAATAGATTACTTCGTTCCAGTTCTTTTCCCATTTTTTGCGCCAAGCAAAGGGCAGGCCACAGGTTTTACAGATTTTCTCGGGTAGGTTTACTTTTTTATGCGCCATTTTTGAGGATAGATTTGGTTTTTAAATGCGGACGAGCATAATCAAATCGGTCTAAAACTTTAGGCAAACAATAGCCGTCTAAACCATTTACAGTGACCACATCAGCTTTGTCCAATTGCAACCAATAATCCTCGTGCAAGATTGCTTCTTTGAAATAAATTTCTTCAATAGAAGCTATGATATGAATAGTGTTGTTTTCTTTGATTTCGTATTCGTTGAGGTATTTGCAAAGCAATTTTACCGGACTTTCCTCAACAAACGGCACGTCGATTTCAGAAAGATATTCTTCGGTTAAATTCACTATTTCAAATTCGGATTCCTCCGCATTGTAACTGGCTGAGGTTTGATGCGCTTGGGCAATGATATTTTGAGCGATATGATTCACGGTGAAATAGCCATTCGATTTTAGGTTGTCATAAGTATTTCTCGCTACTACATTCGGTCGAAGGATAAAACCCAACATAGCGGGATTGCTCCCCAAATGAGTGACGCTAGAAAACACGGCAACATTACTGTTTCCCTTTATTGATTTGGTGCCAATTAAATTCGCCGACTTGTAACCCGTGCAACTGTTAATGAGGTTTAGTCGTTGGATTTTGGATAAATGGGCTAGTTCTTTTTGGGTTATTTTTTTCATGCCGTATTTTATTTCAAAGATACATTTTGTTTAACAAAACTACAATTTTATTAAACAAATATATTTTATCGGCCTAAATATTTGTGCTTTGTTGGGTCAACTTCTGTAATATTTCAGTAATTTTGCCTAACTTTTTTTCCAGATTTCAATGCAAAATCCTCAAAAAATTGCTATCGTTGGTTCAGGCTTGGTCGGAACTTTATTGGCAATTTATCTCAAAAGACAAGGACATACAATCCACGTTTACGACAGAAGCCCTGATATCAGAACGGTTGAATTTTCCGGACGTTCCATTAATTTGGTGATGTCTAATCGCGGTTGGAAAGCCATGGAAGATGTTGGTTTGGATGATGAAATCAGAAAGATTGGAATTCCGGTCGATAAACGAGCTATTCATTTAAAAGACGGCAAACTCAATTACCAATATTACGGCAAAGATGGAGAAGCTATTTTTTCACTTTCCCGTGGAATTCTGAATCGAAGAATGATTGATTTAGCAGAAGCGGAAGGCGTTGAGTTTTTCTTCGAACACAAAATTTGGGATGTGACTTTAGCAACCGCTACACTTCACATTGGGGAAACCGAAAGAGGTGAGTGGACTGAATTAAAATACGACAAAGTCTTTGGTGCCGATGGTGCTTTTTCGAGAATTCGCCACAGAATGCAACGTCAAAGCATGTTTGATTACTCGCAAGAGTTCATGAAGTTAGGCTACAAAGAATTGCATATTCCGGCCAACGCTGACGGAACGCATAAGATTGATAAAAATTCATTGCATATTTGGCCACGCGGCAATTTTATGCTGATGGCTTTAGCTAATTTAGACGGCAGTTTTACCTGTACGTTGTTTATGCCGTTTGAGGGCGAAAATTCTTTTGAGCAATTAAAAGACGAAGCTTCGTTAGTTGATTTCTTTGCCAATTATTTCCCTGATACCAAAGAAGTAATTCCGGATTTGGTTCGCGATTTCTTTAAAAATCCAACCAGTTATTTGGCGATTATGAAGTGTTATCCTTGGACGTTTGAGGACAAAGTAGCCTTGATTGGTGATGCTTCACATGCGATTGTCCCTTTTTACGGTCACGGAATGAACGCCGGTTTTGAAGACATTACCATTTTAAGTGAAATGATTTCTAAATATGGTGATGATTGGAAAACGATTTTCTCCGAATACCAAAAATCGCGCAAGCCTAACGCCGATGCGATTGCCGAATTATCCCTTCGGAACTTCATCGAAATGAGTACCAAAACCGCCGATGAAAAGTTCCTGTTGCAAAAGAAAATCGAAAAATGGTTCTCCGACAAACATCCCGATAAATGGATGCCATTGTACAGTCGAGTGACTTTTAGTTTACAACCTTATGCTGAAGCTCTGGCCATTGGCGATTTCCAAAATAAAATCATGGAAGAAGTGATGCAAATGCCGAATATAGAAGCCATTTGGAATAGCGAAGCGGTCGAAAACAAAATCATTGATTTATTACAATAGATTTTAGGAGCTTTATCCGGCTATACACTATATCTTTTACACCTGACAGGTGTAAAAGGATGCTGTTCCTATCCGGGCTAGGGTTATTCTTCCTCCCGGTGTACTTTCGTAAAATCAAAAGCCGGTTGGCAAATCGCGATGTATTCGCAAGGTTTATCAAACGGATTGGAATATTGTACCCGCGTATTCTTTTCAATTTTAATGGATTGTCCGGCTTCAAGTATTACGGTTTCTCCATCAATGATAAACTGCTTTTTCCCCGAAATGATATAAGTGTATTCGTCAAACTCAGGGGTTTGAAACGGTTCGCTCCATTTAGGCGGTGCAATCATGTGTGCGATTGAAATATCCGGATTGTTGGTCGTGGCATTCCCGTGGTGTTCTTCTATGAGTTTGCCGTCGTTGGTTGGCACTACAAAAGGCGCTTTTTGAATAAAATATTTACTCACTGTCTTATATTTTTTTTGGTGTTCGTGAACCTTTGGTTTTTTTATTTGTAATAAGTATTAATCCCAAGTGTATTTCCAACTGCCGTCACTTTGCTTTTTCCAAACGGTGTGAAAAACGCCTTTGAATTCTCGTTCTTTTCCCTGAAAATCTTTGATCGACCATACGTAATCGCCATAAGTATAACCCATGGTTCCATCATTGGATACATCAACATGGCTGGGTGTCCAAGTCACTTTAGCCGATTGGTATTTTTGGTCGCTGTAGTACAACTTGATGTTTTCTTTGCCGATAATCAATGTATCGTTTTCGCGTTTGATGACCGCATTGCTGTCGGCGAAAGTGTAAAAGGCTTCGGGTATGCCTTTGGTTTGCGCCATGTTTTTAAAGTCTTCTTCGGCTTTCAAGACTTCTTTTTTGATGGGTTCCAAATCGAGTTTGGTGACCGCTTCTTTTTTATTACAACCTAAAAAGGCAACAGTAATGAGTGCTAAGACTATTTTTTTCATGAGAACTACTTTTTAAAGATAAAATATACGGCCAATATCAGGAATACAAAGCCCACAGCATGATTCCAACGGAAGGTTTCATTTTTGAAAAACAACATCGAAAAAATCACAAAAATAACCAAGGTAATGACTTCTTGAATGACTTTTAACTGCATTAGTGAAAAAGGTCCGCCATTGCCCTGAAAACCAATTTTATTGGCCGGTACTTGGAAACAATATTCGAATAAAGCCAATCCCCAACTGATTAAAACGATGGTAATTAATCCGGCGTTTTCAAACCATTTGAGTTCTTTAAATTTCAGATGACCATACCAAGCCAAAGTCATAAAAACATTGGACAAAATTAATAGACCAATGGTCAGAAATGATTTCATTATTTTTTGAAAAGCTTGGTTAAAATCCCGAATACACCACGGATAAAGGTAGCGCTGGTAACCACTTTAGTAACCGATTTCCCAATTACTTCAGCTGTACTTGGTTCGTTGCTTTTTCTTTCTTCTTGTTGGGCTTCGGTGGCTGCTTCGGCTTCGGCTTGTTGGTTGGCTTCTTCGATTTTTTTGGTCAGCATTTCGTAAGCGCTTTCGCGGTCGATTTCTTCGTTGTATTTTCTAACCAATTTCGATTTGGCGTTGATTTCAGCAATTTCGCTTTCGGTTAAAACATCCATTCTGCTCATAGGTGCGCGCATCATGGTAGCTGCTAGCGGCGTAGGAATTCCCTTTTCGTTTAAAGCCGTAACAAAAGCTTCTCCAATTCCCAGTGAGGTCAGCACTTCATCAGTTTTATAATACTCGGAAACCGGATAGTTTTCGGCCGTTTGTTTGATGGCTTGACGGTCTTTGGCGGTAAAAGCCCTCAAAGCGTGTTGGATTTTCAAACCCAATTGCGCTAATACACTTGCCGGGACGTCCATAGGATTTTGGGTAATAAAATAAACGCCTATGCCTTTGGAACGAATGAGTTTGATGATGGTTTCAATTTGGTTGAGTAAAGCGTCGCTGGCTTCACTGAAAATCAAATGGGCTTCGTCTATAAAAATGACTAATTCAGGCTGATCGGCATCACCTTTTTCGGGCATTTGTTGGTATATTTCTGCCAATAAACTCAGCATGAAGGTCGAAAATAATTTGGGTTTATCTTGTATATCGGTCAATCGAAGAATGTTGACATAGCCTTTACCGTTTTCATCGATTCGCATTAAATCGTCAATCTCAAATGACTTTTCGCCAAAGAAAATATCGCCACCTTGTTGTTCTAATTCAATAATTTTACGCAGTATGATTCCGGTGGTCGAAGTTGATATTTTGCCGTAGTGTTCTTCAATTTCTTCTTTGCCTTCTTCGGTGATGTAGTTGATGACTTTTTTAATGTCTTTTAAATCCAAGAGCGGCATTTGTTTATCGTCGCAATATTTGAAAATTACGGCTACCACTCCGGCTTGCGTGTCATTTAAGTCGAGAATTCTGGAGAAAAGTACCGGTCCGAATTCGGAAACCGTCGCGCGCAATCGCACACCGTTTTGTTGGGACAACGACATTAATTCAACCGGAAAGCTTTCGGTTTTATAGGGAATGTTGATTTTGGCATGGCGTTCGGTGATGAATGGTTTTTCTTCGCCTTCTTTGGCAATACCTGAAAAATCACCTTTGATATCCATCATCAAAACCGGAATTCCGAAGGATGATAATTGTTCGGAAAGTACTTGTATGGTTTTGGTTTTGCCGGTTCCGGTAGCTCCTGCAATAAGGCCGTGACGGTTTAGGGTTTTTAATGGTACTTTAACAAAGGTGTCTGATAAAGCTTCGCCATTTAAGATAGCGCCGCCCAGAGTGATGCTTTCGCCTTTAAAATTATAACCGTCGTTAATGTATTTTGAAAAATCGGATGCTGTTGCCATTTATTTTCTAAGTTTTTAATGCAAATATAAAGGTAGGGCAAAATAATACAATTTCTAAAATTTATGAAATGTTAATTACTTTCTTTTGCTAGAAAAAAAGGAGTAATTTTAAAATACCGAAATTGTTTTCGTTAAATATACGTTTTCAAGACTTTTTTCGTTATACCTATAGATACTTGATTAAAACCTTGAAAATTAGACTTAATTTTATTGATTATTTAATGATTGTTTTAAATGACCTAAAGTACCTCAAAAAAGCATTCAAAAACGATATGTTACGGATATGTTATTAAAGTTAAAAAAAGTTTTTTTATTTCGAGTAAAAAATTAAATTTGCCCCTAATCAAGTTTATTAACAACTAAAACTTATAATTTATTAAAACTTTTAAAATTTAAAAAAATGGCAAACGTTAAAAAAGAATCTGGGTCAAACGGTTTAGGTATGATGTCAGGAATCATCATTGTAGCATGTATTTTTGTTGGTTGGATTATTTGGAACTTCATCATGGGTGCAGGTTCAAACTTTGAAGGTGGTGTAAATACAGGTCATCCACTTCCGGGGAATTATTTAGCAATGGTTTACAAAGGAGGACCAATTGTACCGGTTTTGATGGGATTGTTTTTGATGGTAATCGTGTTCTCATTTGAGCGTTTCTTTGTAATCTCTAAAGCAGGAGGAAAAGGGAACTTAGATACTTTCATGAGAAATGTTCAAGGAAGTGTAAAAGCAGGAAATATTGATGATGCTATCTCAGCTTGTGACAAACAACAAGGTTCTGTAGCGAATGCAATCAAAGCGGCTTTAGTTAAATACCAAGAAGTTAAAAAAGAAGGGTTTACCAGCGAAGAAGCAGCTGAGACTATCCACAAAGAAATCGAAGAAGCTACTTCATTAGAGATGCCGATGTTAGAGAAAAACATGACCATTTTGTCAACATTAGTAGCTTTAGGAACATTAGCCGGATTATTAGGAACAGTAACAGGGATGATCAAAGCGTTTGGTGCGTTAGCTACAGCAGGTACACCTGACCAAGCAGCGTTAGCAAATGGTATCTCTGAAGCTTTGATTAATACAGCTACGGGAATTTCTACTTCTGCTTTAGCAATTGTAACTTACAACTTCTTTACTTCTAAAATCGATACTTTGACTTACTCTATTGATGAGGCTGGTTCAACTATCGTGAACACTTACAGAAAATTCAGAGGAAGTTTAAAATCATAAAGCAGTAATTAGACAATCTAATTATTGTAATTTAAAAACAAGTAAATAATGGCTAAAGTAAAATCGCATAAGGCAGCAGGTGCCATCGACATGACGGCGATGTGTGACGTGGCTTTCCTTTTACTTACCTTCTTTATCTTAACAGCAACGGCCAAAATGCCGGAGCCGTTACCGGTAGACACGCCTTCATCAACAGTACAAACCAAATTGCCGGAAACGGGATTGGTGATGTTGACTGTAGGGAAAAGTGATGGTAAAGAACAAGTATTCTTTGGAATGAAAGACAGAGCAATCCGTTCGGGAGCTTTGGATTATATGGCTCAGAAATATCAATTGACTTTCACAGAGGAAGAAAAAGCTCAGTTCGCTTTAGTGGATGAGTTTGGAGTTCCGATAGAAGGGTTGAAACAATTACTGGCCATGAAAGGAGCAGATAGAGTTAAAAAAGGAGTACAATCAGGTATTCCTTGTGATTCTATCAACAACCAATTGCAAGATTGGATACAAGGCGCAAGACAAGCAAACATCAATGAAGGTGCTACAAAAGAACTTCAGTTTGCTATCAAAGGCGATGCTAAAGAATTATATCCTCAAATCAAAAGAGTGATGGATATTTTACAGGACCAAAAAATCAATAGCTTTAACTTAGTTACTGGTTTAAGAGGAAGAGACTATTAATATTAATAATAATATAAAATGGCTGAATTAAATACCGGCGACAGCGGCGGTGGCAAAAAAGGCAGTAAAAAGGTAAGAAGTAAAAAATCCAACGCAAAAGTGGATCTTACAGCCATGGTGGATTTGGCATTCTTGTTGATTACGTTCTTCATGTTGACCACATCTTTATCTAAACCACAATCTATGGATTTGGGGTTGCCTGATAAAGAAGATAAACCAACTGACAAGCCAATGAAGGTTGATCAAAGAAGAACTGTTACGATTCTCATGGGAAAAGACAATAAGATCAAATGGTATCATGGTTTATTGGATTCTCCAGAACCGGGAGGAGCGCCAACCGATGCAGTTTATGGTAAAAACGGAATCAGAAAAGAAATACTTGAAAGAGTAGTTTCTATTCCACAGATAACAGGTGATAAAAAGAAAGGAATGATTGTTATTATCAAGCCTACCAAAAAAGCTACATACAGAAACTTAGTTGATATTTTGGATGAAATGGCTATTTGCGATGTGCCTACTTACGCCATTGTAAATGATATCACACCTGAAGAACAAAAACTAGTAGACGAAATGAACAAGTAGTGTCTTGTACTAATCTTTAAAAAGTAAAAAAATGAAATTAGACTTATTAAAAAGACAGTGGATAGACATCGTTTTTGAGGGACGTAATAAAGCCTATGGTGCTTATGAGTTGCGTAAAGAGAATCCGAAAACTACTTTGCGTTCATTGGTCATAGGAGCATTTATATTTGGTTTAGCGGTAAGCGCACCACTTATCATAAGCTTAATTCCGGACAGCGCTGATGAAGATGCTAATTTGGATAAAAAAATTGTAACGATTAAGTTGCCGCCAAAAGAAGAGCAACCTAAGAATCTTCCACCACCGCCACCGCCTCCACCAAAAGTGGATCAGGTAAAGTTTGTGAAACCGGTTGTGGCTAAAACAGAGGAAATCGTTGAAGAACCGCCTAAGATTGAGGAAATCAAGGACAAAAAATTAGGTGATGAAACTATCAAAGGAGATCCGGATGCACCATTAACGGTTGAGCCGGTAGGAAACGGACCAAGTGTAGTAGAAGAGGATAATCAAATCTATAACACCGCTGGTATCGAGGTAAAACCTGATTTTCCGGGAGGTTTAGAGAAATTCTACAAATTCGTTGGTAAGAATTTCCAAGTACCGGAAGAAGAAGGTTTGAAAGGTAAGATATTTGTAACTTTCGTGGTAGAGAAAGACGGTTCATTAACGGATATCAAAGTAATCAGAGATATTGGATACGGAACAGGAAAAGAAGCGATCAGAGTTTTAAAATCTTGTCCGAAATGGAATCCGGGTGAGCAGAATGGAAAAAAGGTTAGGGTATTGTACTCATTACCGATTTCTATCCAATCAGCAGAATAAATGGTTTCAAAAATCATAGAAAATTTTCAGAAGAAATCGCTTAAAGAGCGATTTCTTCTCGTTATTAGCTTATTGAATTTTATTGCTTTCAGTGTCTTGGGATTACTTTTGTTGTTTTGGGACAAACTAAAACTGAATCTCTCCAATAATCTTCAAATAATTGTAGGTTGCCTAATACTATTATTTGGTTTTTTGCGTTTTATTACTCAAATAAAGCGTTTGAATAATTTAGATGATGAATAAAATAACTAAGACTATTACAGGTTTTCTATTGCTGACCTTACTATTCGTCTTTTCTTGTCAAAAGAATAAAGAGGATAAATTAGACAGTATCATTGAGGGAAAAGCTACCATTTATGTTGATGAGTCTATCTTACCGATCATTGAAGACGAAGAAGCTGTTTTTGAAACGCAATACAAAGCCCAGTTGAAATTGGTTTCGCAGTCTGAAAATGAAGTCTTGAATGCTTTATTGAATGATACGGCCACTATCGCAGTGCTCACAAGAACACTGCTGCCGGAAGAGTTAAAAGCTTTTCAAGCCAAAAAGATTAATCCCAAAATTACTCCTTTTGCTACTGATGCCGTTGCTTTTATCAGAAGCAAATCAGTCAACGATTCTTTAATTGCTTTGCAAGAGGTGTATGATTTTTTGAACGGAAAAGCCGGGTCAACTATTAAAGGTTTAGTTTTTGACAATGCCAACTCAAGTACCGTTCGCTATATTTCTAAAAAGGCGGGCGTTTCAGCAGTAGGGCAAAAAAATGTTTATTCCTTCAAGACCAATGAGGAAGTAATGAAATATGTAGCCCAAAATGACGGAATGATTGGGGTGATTGGCATAAATTGGGTTTTCCAACCGCCATTAGAATTACAAGAAACGGTTGATAAAATTACCGTTTTAGGGGTGAAAGAGGTTGGTTCAAGCGAGTTTGTATTTCCAACACAAGACAACCTGGCACAAGGAATATATCCTTTGGCACGTGATTTGTATATCGTCAATTGTCAAGGATATTCAGGATTGGGAATGGGATTTGCTTCCTTCCTCGGAGGAGAAAGAGGACAGCGAATTATTTTAAAATCAGGTTTAGTACCTAAGCGAGTTCCCTCCAGAAAAGTCATGATTAGAAACAATATTACTAAAGATAAAAATTAAAAATTGCAAGATGAACAAGTTTAAAATATTCAGCTTAGCGTTAGTAGCAACAACCGTTGCGAAAGCACAGGATTTGGAAACGGCGAAGAAAGCTATTGATGCTGAACAATTTGAAAAGGCTAAATCGTTATTAAAATCAATTATACAAGCCAAACCGTCAAACGGGAAAGCTGCTTTTCTTTTGGGTAACATTTACTTAAAACAAAATATTGCTGACTCGGCAACCATCTATTTTCAAAAAGGATTAACCGCCAGTGAAGGAGCAAGGTTAAATAACATTGGTTTAGCTCAAATGGATTTAGATGCCAACAATAGAGCGGCAGCACAAGCTAAGTTTGACATGGTTACCAAAGATTTGAAGAAGAAAGATACAGAGGAGTATGTTTACATTGCTCGTGCTTTTATGAATGCTGACAAACCTGATTATGCCAGTGCTATCACAGTTTTGACCAAAGCAGCTACGGCTAACCCTACAGATGCTCAAGTTCAATTGGCTTTGGGTGATGCGTATTATGGAGAAAGAAAACAAAACGAAGCTTACGTTGCTTACAGAAATGCCTACCAAACAGACAGTTCTTTAATCAGAGCTAAAATGCAATTGGGTGTTTTGTTAAAAGGAGCCAAAGCTTACACTGAAGCTGTTAAAGCTTACAACGAAGTGATTGCCATCAATCCAAATTATGGTCCGGTTTACAGAGAGTTAGCAGAAACCCACTATTTATGGGGAAACAATGTGCCATCTACTTACACTGAAAACATTCAAAAAGCATTAGGGTTTTATGAAAAATACATGAGTCTAACCGATTATTCTGTTACTTCACGTATGCGTCACGCCGACTTTTTGATCTTGGCAAAAGATTATAAAGCTTTGGAAGTAGAGGCTAACAAAATGAAAGAATTAGATGGAGTAAATCCAAGAATCCTTCGTTATTTAGGATATTCAGCTTACGAAAACGGTAACCCTGATGCTGCTTTAGATGCTTTACAAAAATATACTTCTAATCCGGCGAACAAGATTATTCCTCGTGATTATTTGTATTTAGGTCAAGCCAAAATTAAAAAAGGTAGCAGTGCCGATGGTAAAACTATTGATCCTACTTTATTAGCTTCAGCCATTGCAGATATCAAAAAGGCAGTTGAAATGGAGCCTTTAGCGGCTAATGAATTAAACGAATTAGGAAAAAAATTATACGACTTAAAAGCATTTTCAGCAGCCGCAGCAGTTTTTGAAGTAGCGGTTACCAATCCAACTTCTAAAAACTATTTGTTAGATAACTTTTACTTGGGGAATTCATTATACTATGACAACACTCGAAAAGATGTAGTTAAAGCAGACCCAATTGCTTTGCAAAAAGCAGACGTGGCTTTCGGAAATGTAATTACAGCTTCGCCAACTACAGCCGATGCTTATTTGTTCAGAGCTAGAACCAATAATTTGTTAGATAATGATGAAATGATGGCCACTTACTACCAACAATACATCGACGTGGTTACTGCCAAAGGAGAAGCTGAGGTAACTAAAAATAAATCTAAATTTATTGAAGCTTACAATAGTATGGCTGCTCATTTTGCCAACACCGATAAAGCCAAGGCCATAGAGTTTTTTAATAAAACTTTAGCCCTTGATCCGGCGAATAACTATGCTACTGAATCTTTGAAATTATTGAAATAAATTTCAGTCCAAATATGCTAAAACCGTCCTGATGTTTCAGGGCGGTTTTTTTATTTAAATCCATTCTCAAATTGAGTATCTTTGCCCACTATATTATTTATAATGCTATCAAAAGAAACACAATTGGCTGTTGATAAAGGAGAAATGCTTCCGTTGATGGAGGAATTCTATACCATTCAAGGCGAAGGATATCATACCGGTACCGCAGCTTATTTTATCCGAATTGGCGGTTGCGATGTAGGCTGTCATTGGTGTGATGTAAAAGAAAGCTGGAATGCCGAATTGCATCCGCCAACCAATACCGATACCATAGTTGACAATGCTGCAAAATATGCCGATACTGTTGTGGTAACCGGTGGAGAACCACTTACTTGGGATATGACTTTGCTGACGCAAAAATTAAAAGCCAAAAATTTAAAAGTACACATCGAAACATCGGGAGCTTATCCGGTCTCGGGAACTTGGGATTGGTTTTGCTTGTCACCTAAGAAAAACAAGTTGCCTGTTGATGATGCTTATGCAATAGCCAGCGAGTTAAAGGTCATTATTTACAACAAACACGATTTTATCTTTGCCGAAGAACAAGCCGCTAAAGTTAACCCGAATGCCATTCTTTTTTTACAGCCGGAATGGAGCAAAAAAGAAGAAATGACGCCGCTGATTGTTGACTATGTCATGAACAACCCAAAATGGAGAGTGTCATTGCAAACCCACAAATATTTAAACATCCCGTAATGTTATGAAAACCATCAAAGTTTTATTTTTTATGCTTTTCTCAATGTTGGGTTTTGCTCAAAATGTTGAACCGGCAGCATCGCCCAATACTGACGACAATTCAATTTACAATACGTCCGGTATTGAAGTGAAGCCCGAATTTCCGGGTGGACTTAATGAATTTTATAAATACATCGGTAAGAATTACAAAACCCCGAATGTTAAAGGATTAAAGGGGAAAGTATTTGTGACATTTGTAATTGAAAAGGACGGTAGTCTTTCCGATATCAAAGTTATTAGAGATATCGGTCTCGGAACAGGAGAAGAAGCTATCAGGGTTTTAAAAGAATGCCCAAAATGGATTCCCGGTGAACAAAATGGTCAAAAGGTCAGAGTGATGTATGCTTTGCCAATTTCTATACAATTGCCTTAGTATTTATGTTTTAAAAAGTTGAGCATTGTTGTTTTTGTAACCATAAAAAAGTATTTTTACCATTATTAACTAATTTTAAAAAAATGAAGAAATTATTATTCGTTGTGGCTTTAGCACTAGTGTCACAATTAGGATTTTCACAAGACAAGGCAACCAGAGAAGAAGTAGAACAAGTGATAGAAAAAAGCGGTGCTTTGGGTCAGATAGATAGCGCTAAAAAACAAGTGTTGGAGATGATTCCTGCAGATAAAAAAGCCGCTTTTGCTGTAGAGTTTGATATCATTATCAAAAAGGCTACAGATGCTACAATTGATATTTACCTTCAAGAATATTCAAAAGAAGATGTCAAAGCGATATTGGCCTTTTATAATAGTCCGGTAGGAAAAAAAATGTCTGAAAAAGCTAGTGTAATTGCTCAGAAATCACAAGACTCTATGATGAGTTTGCAAGGAGAAGTACAAGCCTTGGTAATGAAATACATGCAGTAATCATTCAGCATAAAATAAAGTTAAAATCCCAAACACTGTTTGGGATTTTTTATTTTTACCAAAAATACAATCATCATCAAAAAAATCTTTACATGAAATCACAATTTTTACTTGATCCTTCCATCACATTTTTAAACCACGGTTCTTTTGGCGCTTGCCCGAAACCGATTTTTGAAGAATTCCAACGCTTTCAATTAGAGCTAGAAAACGAACCGGTTGTCTTTATCCAAAAGAAATTGCCTCAATATTTAAAGCTTGCCAAAGCACCATTAGCCGAATTTATAGGTTGTGATGCTGCAGATTTTTTCTTTGTACCCAATCCGACTGTGGCAATTAATACCGTAATGAGAAGTTTAAAACTCAATCCGGGAGACGAGATTTTGGCCACCAATCACGAGTATGGCGCGATGGACAGAACGTGGCATTTTTACTGTAAAAAATCAGGAGCCAAGTATGTTCGTCAACCTATTAGTTTGCCTATTGTATCCAAAGAACAAATTATTGAGGAGTTTTGGAAAGGTTATACCAGTAAGACCAAAGTGGTTTTCTTAAACCAAATGTCGAGCTCAACGGCTTTGATTTTTCCGGTCAAGGAAATCTGTGATAAAGCGCAAGAGTTAGGATTAATCACCATTGTTGACGGCGCACACGTTCCAGGTCATATCGATTTAAATATAACCGATTTAAATCCCGATTTCTATACCGGAACACTGCACAAATGGATGTTGGCTCCCAAAGGCAGTTCCTTTTTGTACGTTAAAAAAGAATTCCAAGACGATTTAGATCCGTTGGTGGTGAGTTGGGGTTATGAAAGTGTAGCGCCAAGTGAGAGTCGGTTTTTGGATTACCACGAGTATCAGGGAACCAATGACCATTCGGCTTTTTTGTGTACACCCAAAGTCATTGAGTTTTTGGAACAAAATAATTGGAAGGAAAAATCAAAAGCTTGTAAGCAAATCGTGTTTGCCAATTACCAACGCTTTTGTGATTTGCTAAAAACACGACCATTGGCACCGATTACCGAAGAATTTTTAGGCCAAATGGCCAGTATTCCGGTGAAGACTTATAAGCCTGCTGAGTTGAAGGATTTACTATATGACCAATACAAAATACAGATTCCGGTCATGCCTTTGAATGGTAATATTTATTTGAGGTATTCGATTAATGCTTATAATTCTCAGGAAGACTTGGATATTTTGTACAAAGCGCTGGAAGATATTATTCAAACCACAGATTTGATAGAAGCATAGAATCATAGCCCGGATTGTAATGGAAATCCTCGAAGAGATTGGAATGGAAAGCCGGATTAAGCTCCTAAAAATCAAACCCAGTTTTCTCTTTTTTTCAACTCGGTGATGTGCGCCAAATGGTGATTGCAATGCCATTCGTATAAGCAAATCATTTCGCGGAGTTGGAATTCCTTATTGTGTTCGGGATGAATGTAAGCGGCTTCCAAATCGGTTTCCGAGAGACTTTTCATCACAAATGCCATGCGATAATGCAAACCTTCCAAAAATTGCAGTGTTGGTTCAATCGGCATGGTTTTGTTGTCGATGCCTTCACCCCAAAGATTTTCGTAGTAGAATTTGATGGTCGGATTGTTTTCGGTTAGCGTCCATTTTAAACGGATAAAACAATTCATATGGCTGTCGGCGCAATGGTGAATGACTTGACGAACGGTCCAACCATCAGGACGATATGGTGTATTTAATTGTTCTTGCGTTAAATGTGCGACTTCGGCTTTTAGTTTTTGCGGGAAAGTTTCAATCGTTTGTATGGCTTTCGCCAAAAGTTCAGCCGTGTATGCTTTTGGGGCTTCAAAAGTTCCGATGGGATAGCGTAAATCTTTCATAATGATAAGGTGAGTTTAGCCAAATAATCAAAATGTTTGCCTTCGAGTACCAATTCGCATTCCAAACCATTGGCGTGAGCGGCATTTTGCAAAGTGTTGTAGTCGAGATAAAGCCACGGAAAAGTGTCTTCGGTTTTTCCTTTGTAAGAAACGGTAAACGTCAATTCGCCATAATAACCATCGGCCGGAACCAAATAGGCACCATCTTCGTCTTGGTCAAACATGTAAATAATATCGGAACTGTCCATCAAAATTTGTCCGTTCGGATTCAAAAGTGATTTTAGTTTTTGTAAATAATTCGAAGTTTCGGCCAATGTGCCAAAGATTCCCGTGCCGTTCATTAATAAAAAAACAGTATCGAATTTTTCATTCTCAATATCCAATACATTCTGAACTCGGGCATTTTTCACGCCACGAAGTTGGCAAGCTTTGATGGCGCTGGGCGAAATATCGATGGCCGTAACGTCAAAACCTTTTGCTTGTAAATATAAACTATGGCTTCCGGCACCGCAACCTACATCGAGGATTTTGCCTTTGGCCAGTTGGAGAGCTTTCTTTTCCAACTTCGGCATATCATTATAAGATCGAAAAAGATACTCAACGCTCATCTCATCGGCTTCGGAGATGTTGGTTTCCGTGACCAAATCTTCGGGCGCATTATGGGTTTGGAAATCGAGGATGGCTTGGCCGAAAAGATCTTTCATGAGTTTATTCGGTTATTCGGTTATTGGGTTATTCGTTTTATGTAATTTTGCAATTCATTTATCAAATAACCAAATTGACAAATCCACGAATTGACATACTACAAAAGTTAGCCAAAGATAAGCATATCGAAAACAAAAAGTATTTCGACAAGCTGAAAAAGAAAGTACCTAAGAATTTGGATTATGTGATGCAGGATTTACATGACGCCGAGTTTAAGCGAACCGATTGTTTGACTTGTGCCAATTGTTGTAAAACCACCGGGCCATTATTTACTTCTGCCGATATCGAACGCATAGCGAAGCATTTGAAGCAAAAGCCTCAACAGTTTATCGACCAGTATTTGCGAATTGATGAAGACCAAGATTATGTGTTGCAAAGTGTGCCATGTACATTTTTGGACCACGAAAATTATTGTATGATTTATGAAGTTCGTCCGAAAGCTTGTCGCGAGTTTCCGCATACGGATAGAAAAAAGTTCCAACAAATTTCAGATTTGACGTTGAAGAATGTGTCCATTTGTCCGGCAGCTTATAATATAGTAGAAGAAATGAAGAAAAAACTCCCTTTATAATAAAGATATGAAAGTGTATAGATCTAAAATCGATTGGTGGTTGATTATCGTTATTTTTATAGTGTTTTGTTATCCGATGATTGAAGGACTTTTGAGTAAAGACTACGTGGTGTTTTCGGTATCATTCGGAGTTTTAAGTTTGGTTTTTTTAATGTTTAAATCAATCAAGTACAAAATTGACGGAGAAAACCTGATCATATGGTGGAAAAAAATCGATATCAAATCGATTAAAAAAATCTACAGTACTCACAACCCATTGAGCTCTCCGGCTTTGTCTTTAGACCGAATTGCGGTGGTTTATAACAAGTATGACGAGGTGCTCATTTCACCCAAAGAAAGAGAAGCATTTATTCAGGAACTTTTAAAAGTCAATCCGAATATAATGGTTCAGATTTAATCGGGTTTTCGCAATGGTATAAACTTGCCGTAAGTCAGCTGTCTCCAAATCCATTCGAGTGGTCCGAATTCAAAATAGCGCAACCAAAATTGGCTGAGAATAATTTGGATTCCAAAAATACCAATGGCCATGAAAAGAGTTACTGTTGAACCCATTTTGCCAAACCAGCCCATGCCGGTTCCGTAAAAAAGTAAAAAGGCCGAACAGCTTTGCAAAATATAATTGGTCAAAGTCATTTTGCCCACGTAAGCAAAAGCCCTCAATCCGGATTGGCTTTTTAAATACCATAAAATTAGTGAAGTTATATAAACGAAAGCCATCGGAATCACACTAAAAGCATAGGCTATGGCATGCGCTATTTTGGGTTCTTCGTCATTAAAAACACTGAGATAAGCAAAGACCAATGTGGTTGGTAAGCCAATCATCAGACACCATTTTCTAATTTGAAGCAGTAGTTTTTTCTTGTCTGCCAAGTTTTCATACCAGCGGTTCCTGCCAATCATCATTCCTAATAGAAACAAAGCGAACACTTTAGGTAGCCTATTGTTTTCAATTAATCCACCCCAGCGATAATAAAATCCGCCTACCATTATAGCTTTAAATTTGGGGTAATCGGCTTCGCTTACCAATTTTACAAAATCGGTGTTTTCAGTCAAGCCGATTTCTTGGTCTTTTTCCGCCCCTTTTTGGTAGAAATAGCTTTCAGGAGAAAACTTATCATTACTCAAGGTTCGGGCAGTATCCAATACTATCGGGCTTAAGATTAAAACCAAAGCCAATAGCAGTAACGTTCTGTTGGAGGCTTTGGCAAACAACGGCAATAACAAACCAAGCAAGGCATATAACAATAAGATGTCGCCGAACCAAAGAAGAAAGATATGAGCCAATCCAAAGGCTATCAGTATAATCAGGCGCTTGTAAAAAGTGAGAATGCCTCTGGATTTGCTGATAATGATGGAAAATCCAATACCAAAGAGCAACGAAAACATAGAGTAAAATTTACCGTCGATAAAAGCAAAATGAAAAAAGTCAACAAAAACATCGGTGGCTGCTGTAGGTAAAAGTGATTTCTTCTTATCCGGCAGGAATACATATCCTGAAAAAACAGCAATGTTGGCTACAAATACACCCAATAAGGCAACACCTCTGAGCATGTCTAAAATGGGAGCGCGAGAATTATTTTTAACAGGATTATCCATAATAATTATTTATATTTCATAAAAGTAATAAAAATAATTGTCTGATAATCAGACGTGATGAGTTTTAATGGTAAATCAGGTACTTTTGACGAATGGTCTTAAACTCATTCAAACCTTTCTCCCAAGATTTTCTGATGTCGTCTTCGGAAGTTCCGGCTTCAATTTGTTGTTGCAGGGTTTTGGTTCCTGCTAATTTGGTAAAAAAGTCGTTGAAGAATTTGGTTTTGTCCGAAGTGGTGTTGTAGGCTTTAATCAACCATTTTAGTTCCAAACGGGTTACTTTTTGAATTTGCGTCAAATCTTCTCCATAACACAATTGGTCTTTGTGCATCGGTTCTTTGGCACCAAAATTCGGTATCGGGGTAAAGCTAAAGCCGCTTTTCGGTAAAAACGGAGAGCCGTAAATTTGGAACTGCTTTTCAGTACCGCGGCCAACACTTACATTTGTTCCTTCAAACAAACACAAACTGGCGTATAAATTAATGGCTTGGTCGTTGGGTAAGTTCGGCGAAGGTTTTACAGGCAAACTGTATGGCATTTCCCTTTTGTAATTCAAGCATGGAATCACAGTCAAGTTACATTGTACTTCTTTTTTCAACCATTTTTCGCCGTTAATCATTTGCGCATATTCGCCAATGGTCATCCCGTGAAGTAATGAAATTGGGTGCATACCTACAAAACTAGTGTGTTCTTTTTCTAAAATCGGTCCGTCCACAATAGCACCGTTTGGATTGGGTCGGTCCAAAACAATCAGCGGAATATTGTTTTCCGCACAAGCTTCCATAATATAGTGTAGCGAAGAAATATAAGTGTAGAATCTCGCACCGACATCTTGTAAATCAAAAACCATCACGTCAATTCCGACTAATTGTTCCGGTTTTGGTTTTTTGTTGTTGCCGTACAAAGAAATAATCGGCAAACCGGTTTTGGTGTCTTTGCCGTCTTTAATCAATTCGCCTGCATCAGCGGTGCCACGAAAACCGTGTTCGGGTGCGTAGATTTTTTGGAGGTTGATTTTTTGGTCTGTAAGGTAATCAACTAAATGTGTTTTGTTGGAAAGGATTCCGGTTTGATTGGTCACTATGCCAACTTTCTTTCCTTTTAATAAAGGAAGATAAGTGACTGAATTATCAGCACCTGTTTTTATAGGTTGTGCCACCGTTGGCCGAACAGTATTTGTAGGTTCAAGATTTCTCTCACTGATTTTCTCCCTGATGCCGCAAGATGAAGAAATAAACAAATAGGCTAAAAGCAATAAGATTCCGTTGATAAAATATTTCATAACAAATAATTTTCTAAAATGAGCAGTAATTCAGCGCCGATAACTTTGTGTATCTTTGTCACAAATCGATTAAGGAATTGAAACCGGAATACTTTATAGCCCAAAGACTCATTACTGCTAAAGACCATAAAAGTAGTATATCTGCGCCAATTATAAAAATTGCCATCACCGCCATTGCTTTGGGAATGATTATGATGATTGTTTCTATTGCGACCGGTATTGGACTTCAACAAAAAATACGCCAGAAGGTTTCTGCTTTTAACGGTCATATTATCATCTCCGGTTACAATGATAATAATTCCGATGTCAGCACTAAACCCATTTCCATCAACCAAAGTTTTTACCCTAAATTCAAAAACATTGAAGGTATTACGCATGTCCAAGCCGTAGCCGGTAAAGCCGGAATCATTCGGACTGAAGCCGCTTTCGAAGGGATTATTTTTAAAGGGGTCGGAAAAGACTACGAAACGGCCAACTTGCAAGAGTATTTGGTTGAAGGCAGGTTGCCCGATTTCAAAACCAATCTCAACGAAGAGGTGCTCATTTCACAATATCTCGCCAATCGCTTAGGTTTAAAACTCAATGATAAGTTTGTAACCTATTTTATGAAAGAAAACAGCGAAGGCTACAACTTGCGTAATTTTAAAATAGTAGGAATTTACAATTCGGGTTTTCAAGAATTCGATGCCAGTTATGTTATTGGCGATATTCGCCATGTGCAAAGAATCAATAAATGGAAACCCAATGAAATAGGTTCTTTCGAAGTCTTTGTGACCGATTTTACCCAAATAGAACAAAAAGGACAACAAGTTTATGCCGAAACAGCCTCTACCTTAGATTCTGTAACCATAGTCGAAAAATTCTACTACATCTTCGAATGGCTCAAACTATTCGACTTCAATATTGTCGTTATACTAATTGTCATGATTGCCGTATCTACCATTAATATGGTTGTAGCGCTCTTGGTTTTAATTTTAGAGCGAACTCAAATGATAGGAATTCTGAAATCAATCGGCGCCAACAATTGGACCATCCGAAAAATATTCCTTTACAACGCCGCCTACTTAATAGGAAGAGGATTGCTTTGGGGAAATATCATTGGTATCGGTTTGCTATTGTTGCAAAAATACCTCGGCATCATCAAACTCAACCCCGAAAGTTACTATGTCAACGAAGCGCCGGTCGACATCAATCTGTTTTACATATTACTTCTTAATATAGGTACTGTAGTGATTTGTTTGTTGGTTTTATTAATTCCTTCCTATATCATTACTAAAATCACACCTTCCAAATCTATCCGTTTCGAGTAGAAGTGAGCGTTAAGAAATAGCTCTGTGGCTATTTTAACGAAGGAATTATGCGGCGCGTGGGATTTTGTAGCACACATTTTTTGCATACAATCAAGTTCAGTCCCGCTATCCGCGCTACATGGTAGCTAGCTCCTATCGGGGCTAAATGAGTTCATTTGGTGTTTTGAGGAAACCATGAAAAGCAAACAGTCGACGAACTGCACTTGTAAAATTCAAGCTATCAGCGAATTAAAAAAAAGTCTAAAAAAGAGTGTTTTTTATTTGGATTGGGAGATAAAAGATTTTTATATTTGCACCCCGCAAGAGAGGAAAAGCACATTGAAAAGCTGTAAAACGAGGAATTTGAAATAAATTCAAAAATAATTTCAAAAAGCCTTGTTAGTTTAAAAAAGATGCTTACTTTTGCACCCGCTAATCGAGAGATTGGTTTGATAATAAAGAAGACAACGTTCATAGACATATTGAATTGACAGCCGTTCTAACAGAGATGTTAGAACAACAAAAAGAGAGTAAGGAAATCTTAGGATTTTTGAAAAGACTAGCCTTTGTCTAAAAAAACGATGCGCGAGCATCAACAATATACGATGAAGAGTTTGATCCTGGCTCAGGATGAACGCTAGCGGCAGGCTTAACACATGCAAGTCGAGGGGTAGAGGAAGCTTGCTTCCTTGAGACCGGCGCACGGGTGCGTAACGCGTATGCAACCTACCTTTTACAGAGGGATAGCCCAGAGAAATTTGGATTAATACCTCATAGTATATGTTTTTCGCATGTTAGACATATTAAAGTTCCAACGGTAAAAGATGGGCATGCGTCCTATTAGCTAGATGGTAAGGTAACGGCTTACCATGGCAACGATAGGTAGGGGTCCTGAGAGGGAGATCCCCCACACTGGTACTGAGACACGGACCAGACTCCTACGGGAGGCAGCAGTGAGGAATATTGGACAATGGGCGCAAGCCTGATCCAGCCATGCCGCGTGCAGGAAGAAGCATCTATGGTGTGTAAACTGCTTTTGTACGGGAAGAAACACTCCCTCGTGAGGGAGCTTGACGGTACCGTAAGAATAAGGATCGGCTAACTCCGTGCCAGCAGCCGCGGTAATACGGAGGATCCAAGCGTTATCCGGAATCATTGGGTTTAAAGGGTCCGTAGGCGGTTTATTAAGTCAGTGGTGAAATCTGGTCGCTCAACGATCAAACGGCCATTGATACTGATAGACTTGAATTACTGGGAAGTAACTAGAATATGTAGTGTAGCGGTGAAATGCTTAGATATTACATGGAATACCAATTGCGAAGGCAGGTTACTACCAGTGGATTGACGCTGATGGACGAAAGCGTGGGGAGCGAACAGGATTAGATACCCTGGTAGTCCACGCCGTAAACGATGGATACTAGCTGTTGGGGGCAACTTCAGTGGCTAAGCGAAAGTGATAAGTATCCCACCTGGGGAGTACGTTCGCAAGAATGAAACTCAAAGGAATTGACGGGGGCCCGCACAAGCGGTGGAGCATGTGGTTTAATTCGATGATACGCGAGGAACCTTACCAAGGCTTAAATGTAGATTGACGTATTTGGAAACAGATATTTCTTCGGACAATTTACAAGGTGCTGCATGGTTGTCGTCAGCTCGTGCCGTGAGGTGTCAGGTTAAGTCCTATAACGAGCGCAACCCCTGTTGTTAGTTGCCAGCGAGTCATGTCGGGAACTCTAACAAGACTGCCAGTGTAAACTGTGAGGAAGGTGGGGATGACGTCAAATCATCACGGCCCTTACGCCTTGGGCTACACACGTGCTACAATGGACGGTACAGAGAGCAGCCACTACGCGAGTAGGAGCGAATCTATAAAACCGTTCTCAGTTCGGATCGGAGTCTGCAACTCGACTCCGTGAAGCTGGAATCGCTAGTAATCGGATATCAGCCATGATCCGGTGAATACGTTCCCGGGCCTTGTACACACCGCCCGTCAAGCCATGGAAGCTGGGGGTACCTGAAGTCGGTGACCGTAAGGAGCTGCCTAGGGTAAAACTAGTAACTGGGGCTAAGTCGTAACAAGGTAGCCGTACCGGAAGGTGCGGCTGGAACACCTCCTTTCTAGAGACGATATAGGGGATAGTCCTCAAAAAGTAGAATTTTTTTACTCTCGCTGTTAGTTCAAATAATATTAAGCAAAGAAAACAGAGTCTCGTAGCTCAGCTGGTTAGAGTACTACACTGATAATGTAGGGGTCGGCAGTTCGAGTCTGCCCGGGACTACTTTTTTTAGCTTGGAAATTCTAGGGTTGAGGGGTTATGGATTGACCAATTCATAATTCATAATTCACAATTCATAATTAGATTGGGGGATTAGCTCAGCTGGCTAGAGCGCCTGCCTTGCACGCAGGAGGTCATCGGTTCGACTCCGATATTCTCCACGAATCTGTTGATTCGTTTATGCGGTAATTTGTTGATTTGGGAAACCAAATAGCCGAATAACCAAATAACCCAATCCACACAGATAAAGTTCATTGACATATTGAGATAAGAAAATTTAAAAAGTAGAAAGAAACACAGTTTTAAGCTGTCAGCTAATAGCTGTTAGCTTTTAGCTAAAAGTACAATAAGCAAAATAAGGGCGTATGGGGGATGCCTAGGCTCTCAGAGGCGAAGAAGGACGTGATAAGCTGCGAAAAGCTACGGGGATTGGCACACACGAATTGATCCGTAGATATCCGAATGGGGCAACCCACTATGTTGAAGACATAGTACATCGATAGATGGGCAAACCCGCTGAACTGAAACATCTAAGTAGGCGGAGGAGAAGAAAACAAAAGTGATTCCGTAAGTAGTGGCGAGCGAACGCGGATTAGCCCAAACCAAAGTTGTTACGGCAATTTTGGGGTTGTAGGACCACGACATTTCTTGCGGATTGAACTAGAATAACCTGGAAAGGTTAACCAAAGAGGGTGATAGTCCCGTATAGGTAAGAGAAGATAAGGATAGTGGTATCCTGAGTAGGGCGGGGCACGTGAAACCCTGTCTGAATTTGGCGGGACCATCCGCTAAGGCTAAATACTCCTGAGAGACCGATAGTGAACCAGTACCGTGAGGGAAAGGTGAAAAGAACCGTGAATAACGGAGTGAAATAGATCCTGAAACCATACGCTTACAAGCGGTCGGAGCCCTTTAGTGGGGTGACGGCGTGCCTTTTGCATAATGAGCCTACGAGTTAACGTTGCTGGCAAGGATAAGTGATTAAGTCATGGATCCGTAGCGAAAGCGAGTCTGAATAGGGCGCTTTAGTCAGTAGTGTTAGACGCGAAACCGTGTGATCTACCCATGGGCAGGATGAAGCTGTGGTAACACATAGTGGAGGTCCGAACCGGTTGACGTTGAAAAGTCTTCGGATGACCTGTGGGTAGGGGTGAAAGGCCAATCAAACTCGGAAATAGCTCGTACTCCCCGAAATGCATTTAGGTGCAGCGCTGATAATAGTTATATAGAGGTAGAGCTACTGATTGGATGCGGGGGCTTCACCGCCTACCAATTCCTGACAAACTCCGAATGCTATATAATGTTTTACAGCAGTGAGGGCATGGGTGCTAAGGTCCATGTCCGAGAGGGAAAGAACCCAGACCATCAGCTAAGGTCCCCAAATGTATGCTAAGTTGAAAAAACGAGGTTTGTCTGCCCAGACAGCTAGGATGTTGGCTTGGAAGCAGCCATTCATTTAAAGAGTGCGTAACAGCTCACTAGTCGAGCGGACGAGCATGGATAATAATCGGGCATAAGTATACTACCGAAGCTATGGACTCCAATGGAGTGGTAGGGGAGCATTCTAACAGGGTTGAAGGTGTGTTGTAAAGCATGCTGGACTGGTTAGAAAAGAAAATGTAGGCATAAGTAACGATAATGCGGGCGAGAAACCCGCACACCGAAAGACTAAGGTTTCCTCAGCTATGCTAATCAGCTGAGGGTTAGTCGGGTCCTAAGGCGAACCCGAAAGGGACAGTCGATGGCCAACGGGTTAATATTCCCGTACTTCTTATAATTGTGATGGGGTGACGGAGTGATGAAAGTACCGCGAACTGACGGAATAGTTCGTTAAAGCACCTACCTATAAGAGCCGCAGGCAAATCCACGGCTTTTGGGGAAATGCGATAGTACACGGAGGCTTCGGCCAAAGTGATAGTGTACCTAAGGGCTTCCAAGAAAAACCTCTAAACTTAGATTATAAGAACCCGTACCGTAAACCGACACAGGTAGTCGAGGAGAGAATCCTAAGGTGCTCGAGAGATTCATGGCTAAGGAATTAGGCAAAATAGACCTGTAACTTCGGGAGAAAGGTCGCCCCGAGCAATCGGGGCCGCAGTGAAAAGGTCCAGGCGACTGTTTATCAAAAACACAGGGCTCTGCAAAATCGTAAGATGAGGTATAGGGCCTGACACCTGCCCGGTGCTGGAAGGTTAAGAGGAGATGTTATCTTCGGAGAAGCATTGAATTGAAGCCCCAGTAAACGGCGGCCGTAACTATAACGGTCCTAAGGTAGCGAAATTCCTTGTCGGGTAAGTTCCGACCTGCACGAATGGTGTAACGATCTGGACACTGTCTCAGCCATGAGCTCGGTGAAATTGTAGTATCGGTGAAGATGCCGATTACCCGCAGTGGGACGAAAAGACCCTGTGCACCTTTACTATAGCTTAGTATTGGTCTTGGATAAGTGATGTGTAGGATAGGTGGGAGACTATGAAGTGGCGTCGCCAGGCGTTGTGGAGTCATTGTTGAAATACCACCCTTTGCTTATCTGAGGTCTAACCCCATCATATGGGGGACATTGCTTGGTGGGTAGTTTGACTGGGGTGGTCGCCTCCAAAAGAGTAACGGAGGCTTCTAAAGGTTCCCTCAGCACGCTTGGTAACCGTGCGTAGAGTGCAATGGCATAAGGGAGCTTGACTGAGAGACATACAGGTCGATCAGGTACGAAAGTAGAGCATAGTGATCCGGTGGTTCCGCATGGAAGGGCCATCGCTCAAAGGATAAAAGGTACGCCGGGGATAACAGGCTGATCTCCCCCAAGAGCTCATATCGACGGGGGGGTTTGGCACCTCGATGTCGGCTCGTCACATCCTGGGGCTGGAGAAGGTCCCAAGGGTTGGGCTGTTCGCCCATTAAAGTGGCACGCGAGCTGGGTTCAGAACGTCGTGAGACAGTTCGGTCTCTATCTACTGTGGGCGCAAGAAATTTGAGTGGATCTGATTCTAGTACGAGAGGACCGAATTGGACTAACCTCTGGTGTATCTGTTGTTCCGCCAGGAGCACCGCAGAGTAGCTACGTTGGGAAGGGATAAGCGCTGAAAGCATATAAGCGCGAAACCCACCACAAGATGAGATTTCTTTTAAGGGTCGTGGAAGATGACCACGTTGATAGGCTATAGATGTAAAGGCAGTAATGTCATAGTCGAGTAGTACTAATAACCCGTAAGCTTATGTACGTCATCCAGCCTCGCAAGAGGCTGGAGAAACTTTCTTGCATAAAATTATTTTCTTTATCTCAGTATGTTAAGATATTAGCGGCGAAGGCCGCAGCTAACGGCTAACAGCTTTTAGCTAAAAGCTTAAGGTGGTTATTGCGTCGGGGCTCACCTCTTCCCATTCCGAACAGAGAAGTTAAGTCCGACTGCGCAGATGGTACTGCAGTAATGTGGGAGAGTATGTCGCCGCCTTTTTTTTGAAAACCCTTCATCTAACGATGAGGGGTTTTTTGTTTTATATTATTGGCGAACTGAAGTTCGCATACCTGCCTACCGGCAGGCAGGCCTGAAGCCCACTGGGCTTCCTCCTCTTAATATACTTCGTCAGTTCGCTTCGCTCGGGTCAAATGTTTTGGACGGTTTGCCCTTCGACAGGCTCAGGGTGACATTGTGCAACTTTATTGTTATTTACTTGAAGGAGTGAGTTTTCTTTTTGCAGTAGTGAGATATTTAGTTGCAGTAGGGAGAAATCTACTTGCAGTGAGGAGAAATCTAATTGCAGTGAGGAGTTTTCTTTTTGCAGTAGTGAGATATCTTTTTGCAGTAGGGAGTTTTCTTTTTGCCGTAGCGAGAAATCTAGTTGCAGTGAGGTGTTTTCTTTTTGCAGTGGCTAGAAATCTAGTTGCAGTAGAGAGTTTTCTTTTTGCAGAAGCGAGATATCTAGTTGCAGTAGGGAGTTTTCTTTTTGCAGTAGCTAGAAATCTAATTGCAGTTAGGAGTTTTCTTTTTGCAGTGGCGAGATATCTAGTTGCAGTAAGGAGTTTTCTACTTGCAGTAGCGAGAAATCTAATTGCAGTGAGGAGTTTTCTTTTTGCAGTAGTGAGATATCTAGTTGCAGTAGGGAGTTTTCTTTTTGCAGTAATAAAAAACCTTACTGCAGTTAGTGGTTTTCTAATAGCAGTAAGGTGTTTTCTTCTCGCAGTGGCGAGTTTCCTTAATGGAGTAGCAGGAAATCTGATTTTGGGTTTGCTATACTCTTATTTTTTTGAATTGTATTCCTTTTACTTGTGCGTATTCTTGGCTGGTGGCTCCGAAGATGGATTTTATGTATTTCTTTACTTCGGAGGCTATTTCTACTAGGCCTGATTCTTCGCTGTAGAGTGTGTTATTGCGGGTTATTCTTGAGTTGCTGACACCCGCATAGGCTACAGAGACGGCATTGTTTTTTACGTTTAGACTAGCTTGCTTAGCTGTTAGACTAGCAATGGTAAGGTCTGTTTCGTTTGGGGTGTAGCTTGCTTCGGTTTGCAATACTGAGATTAAACCACCTAGATGTTGGATTTGTTGGTCATAGGATTGTTGGCTTGCGCTGATGGTATTGGGTGCCGGAGCATTAGGGTCTGCCGGTGTTGTTGGTTGCGAAGCTCTTTTACCTTGGAGTTTGCGATTGAATGTTTTTGCGTTGTTAATTTTTTCTTTGGTGGCGTCTGTAGTTTCAAGAGCGTTTATAACTCTGGTTGAGAGCCCTTTTAGGTTTGCGAACTCAATT
This sequence comes from Flavobacterium sp. IMCC34852, assembly GCF_030643905.1. NCBI lineage: Bacteria > Pseudomonadati > Bacteroidota > Flavobacteriia > Flavobacteriales > Flavobacteriaceae > Flavobacterium > Flavobacterium rivulicola. The sequence goes on from NZ_CP121446.1 coordinate 1,113,992, forward strand.
ATTCTGTCATTTACTGCATTGTTGAAGGCAGTGTTTTTTGTGATTACCTCTGCAAGGTGTGTTTGGGAGAGGGTAACTAAGGTATTTAATTGTGGTAGTTTTAATGCGTCTTTTGAGGGGTTGTACGTTGACCCGTAGCCTTCTACGAAAGCAATTAGGTCTTGGAAGTTGGCAATGTTTTTTGCGTGTCCGATTTCTGAAAATGTGCTCATAATAAAAAGTTTAAAGATTGGTTGTGAATTATTTCACACAAAAGGTCTTACAAACAGTTTGCCATTATATGCGCGCATAGTATTAAATATTTGTTAAAGGATTGAAAAACTGTTGTTTAGCAAGGGTTGAGCTTGTTTAAAAAAGCAAGGCTTACTAAATAGATGAATCTTGAGAAAGTTTTGAAGTGTATTTTATCTTACAAGTATTTTGTATATATTTGAGGTTCAAATCATTTTTATGAAAAAATTTTTTACCCTAGTATTGTTGAGCTTTTCGCCTTTTATTTTTGGACAACTGAATGGTACTTATACTATTGGAGCCAGCGGGAGTGATTATGCAACGGTACAACTTGCAGTTACCGCTTTAACTACAAGCGGGGTTTCTGGTCCAGTAGTTTTTCAGATAAAACCCGGAACTTATAATGTATATAATCTTTTGTTTGGTACAGTTCCCGGGGCCAATTCAGTTAACAGTATCACTTTTCAATCAGAAGATTTAAATCCAAATAGTGTGACACTCACAGGGTGTATGATGAGGCTAAATTCAAATTCGTTGATTTTTAATAAATTAACATTTGATGTTTATCAGTCTACTAATCCTTCAAATGCAAATGCGTTTAAAATTTCAGGCGATAATTGTGCAATAACTAATTGTGTTTTCACTCATAATTACATGACTGTTACTGAAACCATGTATAATAATGTAAATAGTAAAGAAGCATTATCCTTTATTGTTGTTAGCGGTTCTGATTTAACTATTACTAACAATGTTTTTAATGGAATGGTAGGCTGCTGCATCTTAAAAAATAGTTTCTCAGCAACTGAAAATAATCTCACAATTTCTGATAATATTTTTAATGGTGATAATGTAGAAACCATTGAACTGAATTCGTTAAATAATTTTACTATCAGTAACAATACTTTTTCCAGCGCAACTATAAAGAGCAGTATCCTTACAACGGGTATTACCGGCAATGCATTGATAGAAAGAAATATAATCAATAATAGTTATAATTCAGTACAAAATACCACTTATTCGGCTTTGTCACTTAAGGCGATGAATCCATCAAGCAGTATCATCTCTAATCTAATTCTGCGCAATAATTTTGTCAATTCTAAGTCTCAAAATTTGAGAATTACTGACTTCAGGAGCTGTAAAGTTTTGAATAATAATTTTAAGTCAAGCTACAATTGCATCTATATTGAACCTAATTATTATACTACAGCTTTTATAGTAAAAAACAACGTGTTCTATTCAACAGGATTAAAGGCTATGGATTTTACACAAACGTTTAACCAAGCCCTAGTGGTTTCGGACTATAATGCTTTTAGCAGTAATAACGATACACCTATTTACAGAAACCCAGACTTTTATAGTTTGTTAAACTGGCAAAGTGCAACTGGCAAAGAAGTTAATAGTAAAATTTCTGATATGGTTTACGCGAGCGATACCGATTTACACACTCCAAATGCTATTATATTGAGTGGAAGTGGAACATCTCTTTCGGATGTTGGAACTGATATAGACAATGAAATCAGAAATGTCATACCTGATATAGGAGCTGATGAATTTAATATGGACTTAAGTAGCTTTAGAGATATAGAATTGGTTAGCATTGATTCGCCATCGTTGGTTGACTGTGCCAATACAGCAATACTTTTAAGTATTAAAAATAACGGTTCGACTGTTGTTAACAGTTTTGATATTCAAGCTAAATTCAGCATTTACCCTAGTGTATTAAATTCGTATACTACAATCATAAATCCCGGTCAAGTTGTTCAGGTTCCTTTTGCTAATCTAACTTTAATACCTAATAACCTATATGAAAAAATATCTTTCATTGTGAGCAATCCAAACAATCTATTAGATAATAACTTTAGTAATAACACAAAATTCTTGTCGAATTATGCAGCCTTGGGAGATTTTCCAATTGTTGTTGAGAAAGACAATTGCGGGGCTTATAAGTCATTGACAATAGCTTTAACGGAGAACAGTATACTATGGTCAACGGGTGGAACTTCCAATAAGATAAATATAAGCCAACCGGGTGTTTACTCGGTGACTGTTACCAACGCTTTAGGCTGTTCTTATACTAAATCAATAACACTCAATTAATCATGAAATCACTTAGATATATACTATTGGTATTGGGATTCTATTCCTATGGACAAACTTGTGATATTATGGTTGATGCTGTAAAATCTGAAAGCGAAATTGTAATACTTTCCCATACACAAAGTCAGTTTAATAATTGGGGAAACATGGTTGCTACAAAAATAGACGGCAATGGGGAAACGTTATGGAGTCAACAATATAACAATGCGGCTCTTTCAATTGATGCAACAGTACCATATAAGATTTACGATGCTACCGGAGATTTTTATTTTATATTGGCATTAGTAACGGCCTATGATCCGGTTGGGCAATGGAGTCCATCACGCTTTCAATTATGGAAAATAAACAAAAGCAATGGTGGCTTGGTTTGGAGGTCTTCTTCTTTTGATGGTGTCCAAACTTATGTTGAGTATGAGTTCATTGACTATGATGCCAACAATGTTATTTTGGTTGAACCTAAATATTCTTCCGGTGGCAGCAATATCGGTCGCAAAATAAATTTGATAAGTAAAACCGCTCCAACTTATTCCGGAACAGTGATTTTTGAAGATACCGTATCTACGGATTCCCATAGTTACTGTAAGGATTCAAAAGGGAATCTTATTTTTGTTTATCATGAATCAAATGCCTATCCTTACATAAAAAAAATTAACGGTATCGATTTCAATACAACACTCTGGAGAAAAACTTATATGAGCGGACTTCCTTCAGAAGGTTTACTCCCTACTATTGCTTATTTATTTTTGGATAGTGCAGACAATCTTTATGCGTTGAGTGAAGAAGATGATATGGATGTTTATAAAATAAATTCCAATAATGGTAATGTTTTTTGGAAGAGTAATAATGTGTCTAATGAGGCTTTTGTTTCTGACCATAAGTTTAAAGATAATTATTTATACCTTAGTTTTAGGCATTGGTATGTTGGCTCAGTTACAACATCTTTTGAGATAAAAAAGATAAACATTTCGAACGGGGTATTAGCATGGAATCATACCAGTCCGACCACAATACTTAACATGTCTACGATTGGAACACCTAATAGTGATAACGGTACAAATGAAGCAATATTATCATTTGATTTTGGATGCAACAATGACATATTTGCGACGGGTTATTATGCTTCTGATCACTGGGATCCTGCTGCATGGGGAATTATGAGAATAAATGATTTGAATGGAACAAAAATCAACGACAATACTATTTTTGATAATTACAATCAAATTGTAGATTTTTCAAGTGTTGGTCTAGGAGCTTATGTTATCAATGGTCAAGTTATATTTTTAGGGAATTTAGAATATTCTCAAGGGAACAATGTTCGAACGGTTGTAAAAACGGATATTACATTAAATAATATTACCAGTGTGCAAGCTCCATGCAGCGTTTTAGAGATTAACCAACCTGACTATTCTAGTTTGATAGAAGCATATCCAAATCCCACAAAAGGAGTTGTCTATTTTGAATTAGAAGATACTATGCTTTTGGAAAGATTAACTCTTTATTCAATAGAAGGGAAAGAACTTAATAGCTGGGAAAATGCCAATTCAATCGATCTTTACAGTTATCCTGCAGGAATATATCTTGTAAAACTACTTACAGATAAAAAAGAAATTATAGTAAAAAAGATTGTTAAGAATTAGATAGATATAGCAACAAAAAACCCATTCAGCTGAATGGGATTTTTTTATAAAAGATAATTGAAATTCAATTGGTTTACGCCAACATAGTAACCGGATTCTCCAAGAAGATTCTCAGTGTTTGCAAGAATTGTGCTCCTGTTGCACCGTCAACAGTTCTGTGGTCGCAAGCTAATGTTAGTGTCATTGTATTTCCAACTACTATCTGACCGTTTCTTACTACCGGTTTTTCTTCTATCGCTCCTACTGATAGGATGGCAGAATTCGGTTGGTTGATAATAGAAGTGAAAGATTGGATGCCGAACATACCCAAATTAGAAACCGTAAACGTACTGCCGTCCATTTCGGCCGGAGTTAGTTTTTTGTTTTTGGCTTTACCGGCTAAATCTCTTACGCTGGCGCCAATTTGAGTCAGGCTCATTTGGTCGGTAAAATTCAATACCGGCACTACCAGACCGTCTTCAACGGCAACAGCAACACCAATATTAACATGGTGGTTGATAATCATCGCATCTTCTCTCCATTGTGAATTCACTTGTGGATGCTTTTTAAGCGCCATAGCACAAGCTTTTACTACCATATCATTAAACGATACTTTCGTATCCGGAACGGTATTGATAACAGCGCGAGATTTCATCGCTTCGTCCATCGCTACTTCTATGGTTAGGTAGTAGTGAGGAGCTGTGAATTTAGATTCTGCCAAGCGACGCGCTATGGTTTTACGCATTTGCGAGTTTTTGATTTCTTCGCTGAATTTTTCGCCGGCCGGGACAAATGGTTTTACTGTAGGAGCAGGAGCAGCTTGTGGAGTGCTTGGTGCAACAGCCGGAGCGGTTTGTGCAGCCGCTGAAGGCGTAAAATTCTCTACATCACTTTTGGTGATACGGCCGTTTTCACCTGAACCTTTTACTTGAGACAAGTTGATTCCTTTGTCTTTAGCAATTTGCTTGGCTAATGGCGAAGCAAAAATTCTTCCACCATCCGCTGTTTGAGTGGTTTCGGCAACCGGTGCAGTTGTTGCTACTTGTTCTGTTGCTGCCGGAGCCGCCGCTGGAGCAGCGCCACCTTTTTTATAATTTTCGGCTATGCCGTTAATGTCTGTTCCTGCAGGACCGATGATAGCTAATACGCTGTCTACCGGTGCCGATTGTCCTTCATTAATTCCAATGAATAATAAAGTACCGGCGTTGAAAGATTCGAATTCCATAGTAGCTTTATCGGTTTCGATTTCGGCTAAAATGTCTCCTTCTTTCACTTCGTCACCTACTTTTTTCAACCAAGTCGCTACAGTTCCTTCTGTCATCGTGTCGCTCAAACGCGGCATGGTGACTACTACAACTCCTTTTGGTAGGGTTGTCGGTTGACTGTTGTCGGTTAACTGTTGGGTTTCAGCTTGAGCAGGAGCTTCAGCTTTTACTTCAGCAGTTGCTGGAGCTGAATTGCCTCCCGAAATTAACCCGGAAATGTCTTCGCCTTCTTTACCAATGATGGCTAAAAGGGAATCTACTGCGGCGGTTTCACCTTCTTTGATTCCGATGTATAATAAAGTCCCGGCATTGAACGACTCAAACTCCATGGTGGCTTTATCGGTTTCGATTTCAGCTAAAATATCGCCTTCAGAAACTTTGTCCCCAACTTTTTTCAACCAAGTGGCTACGGTTCCTTCGGTCATCGTGTCGCTTAAACGCGGCATAGTGATTTTTGTTGCCATAATTATAGTCTGTGAGGGATGAAAGGATAATTTTCTTGTTCGTAAACCACGTCATACAATTGTTGTGCTTCCGGAAAAGGAGATTCTTCGGCGAATGTTGCACATTCTTCTACTAAATCTTTCACTCTTTCGTCTATCACTTCAATTTCAGCATCTGTAGCGTACTTTTTCTCTTTAATGACATCCAATACTTGGGTAATTGGGTCAATTTTTTTGTATTCTTCCACTTCTTCTTTTGAGCGGTATAGTTGCGCATCCGACATAGAGTGACCTCTGTAACGGTAAGTTTTCATTTCCAAGAAGGTTGGTCCGTCTCCGCGACGTGCTCTTTCCATGGCTTCGTGCATGGCTTCGGCTACTTTTACAGGATTCATTCCATCCACCGGTCCGCATGGCATTTCGTAACCTAAACCAAGTTTCCAAATGTCGGTGTGGTTTGCGGTTCTTTCTACAGAAGTTCCCATCGCATAACCATTGTTTTCACAAATGAATACTACCGGTAATTTCCATAACATGGCCATGTTAAAAGCTTCGTGTAACGAACCTTGACGTGCAGCACCATCCCCAAAATAGGTTAGGGTAACCCCACCGGTTTCGAAATATTTATCGGCGAAAGCCATACCGGCACCCACAGGAATTTGAGCTCCTACGATACCATGACCACCATAAAATCCATGTTCTTTGGAGAAGATGTGCATCGATCCACCCATTCCTTTGGATGTTCCTGTTACTTTTCCTAAAAGTTCAGCCATTACTTTTCTTGGGTCAACACCCATTCCGATAGGTTGAACGTGATTACGATAGGCTGTAATCATTTTGTCTTTTCCGCCCAAGTTCATCACGTGCAAAGCACCTGCTAAAACGGCTTCCTGACCATTATATAAGTGAAGAAATCCTCTAACTTTTTGTTGAATATAAAGTGCGGCAAGTTTGTCTTCAAACTTTCTCCAAAACAGCATGTCTTCATACCATTTTAAATAAACTTCTCTGGTTACTTCTTTCATTTTTTACTTTTTGCTAAAGCGTTATTAAGTTCTAAAATATTATTCAACGCAAAATAGTTCACTCACACACAAATTTGCGAAACGCAAAAGTAAAACATTCCACTTAAGAAGTGAAATTTAAAAGCAGTAATTTTTACCTTTTTATAAGAAGTTTTTATCGAAGCTTAAAGGCAATAAATTTTTGATGGAATCCGATTTGTAAACCTCACCGCTTTCTCCCATAAAATAGATTTCTATTGGAGTGTTCTGTTTGAATTCGTATTCAGAAATGGACTGTCTACAAGCACCACAAGGAGGAATTGGTGACTTGGTTTCGTTGGTATCAGAAGCTGCTGTAACCGCTAATTTTACAATCTTGGCCTCAGGATAAATAGCACCGCTCTGAAAAATCGCCACCCTTTCGGCACAAAGTCCGGATGGATAAGCTGCGTTTTCCTGATTGGAACCTAAAACAATCTTACCATTGTCTAACAGCAATGCGGCACCAACTCTGAATTTCGAGTAAGGAGCGTAGGCTTTTTTTCTGATGTCGACCGCTTGATGCATTAAGGATTGTACTTCCAGCGGAAGTTCTTCGACCGATTCGTAGACGGCGAACGAGGTGTTGATGTTGATTTGCTTCATTCAGAGGAATAATTTTATTTCATTTTTGCGGAAAAAAAATCCAAACTTCAGAGGAGAAATTTGGATGTTTTATTTATGATTAACTATCTGCTAATATTCTTCGTATTTATCACCAAAGTTAAACGTTAGGGAAAAACGCAACGTGTTTTCCAATGGGTTTTTTACTTTGGATGCGGAGAATAAATAGGACACATCTACTTTGACTACATTGTATTTAAATCCGGCACCCAGAGAGAAAAATTTTCTGGCTCCTTTTTCCGGGCTTTCATTGAAATAACCCAATCGCATGGCAAAGGAATCTTGGTATAAATATTCGGCTCCAACAGAATAAGTGAATTCTTTTAACTCTTCGCTGAATCCGCCCGGAGCATCATTGAACGATTTGAAAATACCAGAAACCCAGTTGACTTTGTTGTAGGCAGCATTGTTTGCATCTCTCAAGGCTAATTCTTCCGGAGTGGTAACCAATCCGTCACCATCTAAATCGGCACTTTGTGGGGTTGGCACCAAAAGTTTGGCTAATTCAATATTAACCGATACTTTATTGTATTCGTCAAAAATGAAGTCATAACCACCACCTAATCTCATGTTAGCAGGGAGGAAGTTAGCACTGCTTTCATCATCTTGACCGGCGTCGTAATTGATTTTCGGGCCTAAGTTTTGAAAGTTGAATCCCAATCTCAAACGCCCATTAAAGTCGGCTAAAGCGGTTTCTTCTCCTTGGTAAAAACCGGCAATATCAAAAGCAAAAGAACTGGCCGGCTTGGCATCGCCTCCTGATTCTGTTGGGAATCTTAGTTGGGAACGTATGTATCGTCCGGCTACGGCCATGGCAAATCTTTCGCTTAATTTTAAAGAGTAAGATCCGTCAAGCGCTAGTTCGTTTGGTTTTACAATTTGCGCCGGGTCATCTGCTTCTCTTCTGAATTCAATTTCTCCCAAACCAAAATAACGTAAGCTGGCGGCAAAAGCACTTCTCTCGTTGATTCTGTTATAATAAGTGGCTTGACCTAATGAGATGTCATTTACTAAATCGGTTAAATAAGGAGTATAACTTGCAGTGAAACCTTGTTTATCTAAAGAAAAAGCATATTTCGCCGGATTCCATTGTTGGGAAAAAGCGTCAGCAGAAGTAGCGACACCTTGGTCTGCCATACCGGCGGCACGGGCATCAGCGGCTACTAATAAAAAGGGAACTCCTGTTGTAATAACACGACTATCTTGCTGGGCTTTTATAGTGGGTATGGTGGTAAATAATATAAAAAGGATTGCAATTTTTTTCATCTTCATTTTAATAAAAGTTAACAAATATAGTATTTTCCTAAAGGATTACAAGTTTTTCTATTTTTTCTGCTTTTTTATTCGATAAAGTGGATTTTACGGTCAGTTTATAAACGTAAACGCCTTTACCGATACGATCGCCGAAGTCATCTTTCCCGTCCCAAGTGATGTCTCGGCAAAGGAAACCATCAGTAGTTACGGTTTGGTTTTTAGACCAAACAATTTTACCGGTAATGGTCATTACTTGTACTTGTACTTCTAAAGGTTCGAAAGGTCTGTTGTGTGAAAACCAAAATTCAGTGTAGTTGACAAAAGGATTAGGGTAATTCAAAACATTGTTTATGGCTACGTTTTCATCACCAATTACAATAAACTGAATTTCGGCTGTGATAGGATTGTTGTAAACGTCCCAAGCTTTGAAAGTAATAGTATGTAAACCGGGGGCTAAATTTCGATAAGGAAAATAAACTCTTCCTTTGGTGTAATCGTCTAATTCGGTTTCATAATAGTCATTCATGATGTACGGATTGCTTTCATCTCCATCCAGAATTCCTACTATGTCGTGACCAATACCGCTGGCTGTATTAATACCATTTGCATCTTCTAAGATGGCCAATAGAAAAGGAGAGGCGTTGGTGATTCCGCCATTGACAAAAGTTTCATCATTCATATACAATTTAACAGTTGGTCCGATATTATCAACTTCGGCATTGGGGTTGATTCCGCCAATTTTGATGTCGGTATTGTATCCTGTTTTGTCTAATAGTATTTGATTGCGTTTGCTGTAAAAACTAATTCTTCCGTAGTCAAGAGGAATTCGGATGTCTCTTGGTACCACGAAGCCAAACTCAAACTGACCGTTGTTGATAGAAGCATTCCCTCTGAAGATGGTTTCGCCTAAAGCGGTAAACGGCATGGTGGTGGCTAATGGTCCGTTTAAAGAAACCATAGCATCAGAGCCATCATTTCTGAGTGTATTTACGGTAATGGTTTTGTCAAAAATATTAACCGATAATTCTCCGTTATAAGTTGATAAGAGGTTATTGTTTTGGTCTAAAACTTCACCGGACAATTTCATGTAAGACAACGACTTGAAATCGTCTATCGGTCCGGTTATAGGCATATCATTGACCTTTGTTAGCACGATTTTTGGTTTTGGAATGGCCAGCATCAGCGCCGGATCACCTAAATAAAACACAATATTTGTAGCCGAATTAGGGCCCGTGTTTTTGGCCAAACGCAAGGCTTCTGCTATGGAAGTGTATTGGTTGCTGCCATAGGCAAATAAGTATTGAGCCAAAACATCATTAAAGTACTGCGCGGTTGATTGTCCTATAGATCTTACTGTAGTAATCATAGAAATAGCGCCACCTCTCGGATTCCAAAAAGTGTACTCACCGGCTGTTGGTCGATACGGATTGTCAAATCTTGAAAATTCACAAGTAATGGTAATGAACAAAGGATATTTATAGCGATTGGCTAAATTTTGTCCGTCTGATTTTTCCCAAATGCGTTCTTCAGAAAGGCCGTCTTCGCCACCATGTCCCAGATAATTGAAGACCAACGCTCCTTTTTCAAAGGAGGCAAAAATATCTTCTCTGGCTTTAGGATAGCGTTTACCGCCTGCGGAAGTTTCTTGGACATAAGAATCCAAAAGGATTTTTTTGGTATTGATAAATGGTTTTTCGAGTGCAATACGATCCGCCAGTCTGTTTTGATAGAATTGTAATTGACGGTCGCTGGGTTGATCGGCGTTAGGGTCATCACCAATAGCTACATAAATATTTCTCCAACTTCCGTAGGATTTAATGTCATGGTATTCGATTACTTTATTGACCATTTCTTCTGCTTGTTGTACAGAGCTTACAATCATTCTTCCGACGGCTATGTCGATACCGCCAAAATCGTAACCAACAGTCATGGTTCCGTTTAAAGGAAGAAACCCAAAATCTAATCGGCCTTCATCGGGTGACATCATGCCAAAAAAGTCATCGGAGGTAAACGAAGCCTCTGATTCGGTAAAACCATTTAACCCTTGATAAGTAGGAACAATATTGGTGTTGTTTGGAATGCGGTCTTTAAAATCAAAAGAGCCATCGCCGAAAAGATTCAGGTATTTTACTCTGCTGTCATTAGAGGAACCATTGTCATATACATATTTCACAAAATTTCTGATAGCACTTATGTCTTGTTTGCCTGAAGAGAATTCGTGGTATATGTTTTCTAAATTGACCACTTTCACATTTAAACCAGAATAGTTTCTGTGGAAATTGGCCAACTTTTCTGCTTGTGCGTTAAGATCTTTTGGGGTTACGATTAAATAATCGATGTCTTGGAATTGGCCTTGAGCATTATTAAATATGGTCCCTTTTAGGTTTTGATTGTCGACTTTTGATTTGGATTCTTTTGAAGGGCTAAAAAAATCGTTGCTGTCAATTGCAATATACTTTCTGATTTCACCGAGGTTTGATTTGAAAGAAAAGGAGTTTTGGGTAGTGTTTTCAACTTTGGTGACATTATAAATATCCGTAATATCCCAAACCTGACTAATACCGGAAGCATTTGAGAGTTGGAATTCACCAATTCCTGATAACGAGTTGGCTTGGTCATATTGAAATCGGAATTGTTTTCCGTAGCCCTGTAAGTTTCTTTTGGCTTTGATGTTGATGAAGTCTAAATAACCTCTTGAGCCGGGTACGCCTCCATTGTCGTAAGTGATTTTTACAGTTACATTTTCAGAGGATACATTGACATCGTTGGTTGAAATACCAACTAAAATTTTGGTGCTTCCAGTAGGGCTGAGTGCAGACATATTAATGTTGCCTACCAGTTGAGAGTTGGCTTCAACTTTAAAAGAGGTTGGTGTAAAAGCGGCAGAACCGGCATGCACGGATATTCTTATAGGTGTAGCGGTTACTAAATTTGGAAAGGTAAAATCGAATTCTTGTTCGTTATCAGTATTGAAATCTTCGCCGAACCAAATTCGGCCCAATCGGGCAAAATTGGTTTTTTCGGTTTCATGAAACTGGTAATCATCAAAAGTTGTAATAATGGTATCAGCGCTTCCTGAAGGCTGGACTAAATCAACGATTCTTTTGCCGTTATCGCTACCGGTAGCGGTTACGTAATAATAAGCTTTTTCAGCATAGATGTTTAAATTGGTTTTATAGTCATCGTTCCAATTGTCAAAGCCTTCTGCGTAAAAAAGGATATAATCCTGACTGTCAAAGACACCGTCGGTTTCACCAATAAATTGGATAGCGTTTTCTTCTAAATCAATCGGGTAGGCTGTTGCGTTTAATAAAGGGAGCATTTTACCACCACTGCCGTAAATTTTTATTTTTCTTGGGTCTACAGTAGTATCCAAACCTAAACTGCGTAGGAAATTTTTGGTGATTTTATAGACGCCTGATTTTTCTACATAAAAGCGATACCAATTTCCTGAACTTAATACAGAATTTTGAATGGCATTTACATTGTTGGCTGTATTGTTATTACGGTTGTTTTGATTTTGTTGAATGTTGTAACTGAAAGAAACTAATTTTTTAAAGTCGTTCCCGTCCTTGATTATAGGAGAAACCACTAGTTGCCCATAAAATTTGTCTCGCGCAATATTGGTTTTGAATTTATAATTAAAAGCAGTAGGAATGTTTTTCGGGTCTAAATCTCCGAGTTGGTTTTCGGATATAGTTTCATAAACCAAGTTTCGGATTTGAATACTGTTTTCGTCGAAAACCCCTATAAGATTTAGTGTTAGTAGAAAACTAACAGTTTTTGTATAGCTGTCAAATTGGTAATTTTCGGGATTGAATTGAGGGATATTGAAGGAAGAATCACCATGAGAGAACCCTTTTTTTTCAGTCCAATTCAAAGTGATGTTCCCTTGCACTTGTGAAAAACCTATGATGGTAACAAATAGCAATAAAACAGTAGAGATCTTTTTCATAGTAAACAATAAACGCAAATTTCAACAAAATAGTATTAAAAAGTAAAAAAAATTTTTTTTTGGGACAAAATACAATAAAACTATTATTTTTGCGTTCTATATAAAATCCAAAAGAGAGTTTGGATTTAGTATTAATTTTAAAAAGATGTTGCAATGTAAAGGTTAATTCTTATATTGCGGCACTAAAATTTACCTACTAAAAGTATGAAAGTAAACAAAATTATTGCTGTAAAATTATTACTGTCATTAGTGATAATGATTGGTTTTACTAGTTGTAGTAAAAAATCCGATTCAAAAGGCGGTTCAAAAGCTACCGGATGGAAAATCAACGATAAAAAAGGAGGTTTTCAGTATGCTTCTAAATTCAAAAAGCAAGCTACAGGTCCCGGTTTAGTTTTGGTCGAAGGAGGAACATTTACCATGGGTAAAGTTCAGGATGATGTGATGCACGATTGGAACAATACTCCAAATCAGCAACACGTTATGTCTTTCTACATGGATGAGACTGAGGTAACCAATATGATGTATATGGAATACCTAGATTGGTTGAAAAGAGTATTCCCGCCGGATCAAGAAAATTACAAAAACATTTACGAAGGTGCATCTCCGGATACTTTGGTTTGGAGAAACCGTTTAGGTTATAATGAAACAATGACCAATAACTATTTAAGACATCCGGCTTATGCTGAATATCCTGTAGTTGGCGTAAATTGGATTCAAGCTACAGAGTTTGCCATTTGGAGAACAGATCGCGTAAATGAGAAAATATTAGAAGAACAACGTTTCTTGAAAAAAGATGCTAAAGTAACTGACGTTGCTGCTGACAAAGTGTTTAGTACAGAGGCTTATTTAGCTTCACCTTCGACAGCTATGGGTGGTGATAGTAATATTGTATTACAAAAAGGCCAAAAAGCCGGTAAAGCTCCCAAAGGAGGAGCGGCTCCTGCAGCCGGTGCTACTAACACAGCCGGTAACAGTCCTAAGAATGTATATGCGCAAAGAACTTCAGGTATAATTTTGCCAGAGTACAGACTTCCAACAGAAGCAGAGTGGGAATATGCTGCTGCTGCTGACGTAGGTCAAAGAGAATATAACGCTTACAAAGGGCAAAAGAAATATCCTTGGTCTGGTACTTACACTCGTTCCGGAAAAAGACAAGTAAGAGGAGATCAATTGGCTAACTTTAAACAAGGAAAAGGAGATTACGGTGGAATCGCAGGTTGGTCTGATGATGGTGCTGATATCACTAATAAAGTTAAGTCTTATCCGCCGAACGATTTCGGATTGTATGATATGGCAGGAAATGTTGCGGAATGGGTTGCCGATGTTTACAGACCAATTGTAGATGATGAGGCTAATGACTTCAACTATTACAGAGGTAACGTTTACATGAAAAATAAAATTGGTGAAGACGGTAAAGTAGAATTAGTTACTCAAGAAACTCAAAAATTTGACACGTTATCTAACGGTAAAATTGTTTCAAGAAATTTCCCAGGACAAATCGCTCAAGTACCGGTTGATGAAAATGAAACTTATTTAAGACAAAACTTCGACAAATCTGATAACAGAAACTACCGTGATGGAGATAAACAATCTACCAGATATTTTAAATTCGGTAACTCAGAAGAAGGTGATGAAAAAGGTAAGTTAAGAGATGACCAAAGAATGTATGATTCGCCTAAACACAATGTTTCTACAGACAGTTTAGGAAACATGGTTAAAAAATATGACAAGTCAAACAAAAGAACCACTTTAGTTAATGACGATGTAAGAGTTTACAAAGGAGGTTCTTGGAGAGACAGAGCTTATTGGTTAGATCCGGCTCAAAGAAGATATTTCCCTCAAGATATAGCTACTGACTACATCGGATTCAGATGTGCAATGTCTAGAGTTGGTCCTAAAGCTGACAAAAAGAAAAGACCAAGAAACTAATTTTAGTTTATGAATACTACCAAAAAAGCCCTAATTTTAAGGGCTTTTTTATTTTAATACTATTCCAAATGACCATTCAGAATATTCACGCCTTATTTTTAAAATGTTCTCGGGTTTCTATCGATACCAGAAAGATTGAGTCTAATGCTTTATTTGTAGCCATCAAAGGCGATCGATTTGATGCGAATACTTTTGCGGAAGAAGCTTTAGCAAAAGGTGCTTCCTATGTTATCATTGATAATAAAGAGTATTACATTGACGAAAGAACAATTTTGGTTCAAGACAGTTTAAAAACACTGCAAGAATTGGCTTCCTACCATAGGAATTTTTTAAAAACTCCAATAGTTGCATTGACCGGAAGTAATGGTAAAACAACTACCAAAGAACTTATTAATGTGGTTTTGTCTAAAAAGTTTAAAACGGTAGCTACTGTCGGTAATTTGAATAATCATATAGGCGTTCCGTTGACACTTTTGACATTTACTAAAGATACTGAAATTGGCATAGTTGAAATGGGTGCCAATCATCAGAAAGAAATTGAATTTCTATGTGAGATTGCCCAACCGGATTATGGCTTTATCACCAATTTCGGAAAGGCTCATTTAGAAGGATTTGGCGGAGTGGAAGGTGTTATTAAAGGCAAAAGTGAAATGTATGCTTATTTGAAAGCCAATGATAAATTGGTTTTTGTCAATGTAGACGATGAAATTCAAAACAGTAAAACGGTTGATTTTAAGCGCTATAGTTTTAGCGGGCAAGACAAAACAGCCGATGTTTTTATTGAAAGGGTTGTGGCAAATCCTCTTGTCAAAATTGACGCCCTAGGTGTAACTATTCATTCTCACTTGATTGGATTGTACAATGCTAATAACATTAGCGCCGCCATCACTATCGGGCATTATTTTGGCATATTACCTTCAGAAATTAAAGAAGCTGTTGAAAGTTATATTCCGGAAAATAACCGGTCACAGTTGTTGGTAAAAGGAAGCAATGAAATTATACTCGATGCCTACAATGCCAATCCAAGCAGCATGAAAGTGGCTTTGGAGAATTTCATTCAATTAGATAAACCTAACAAAGCTATTGTAATTGGTGATATGTATGAATTAGGCGAAGAAAGTTTGTCTGAGCATAAATCTATAGTTGATTTTTTAGCTAATGAATGTTCTTTTGAATGTCATTTGGTTGGTAAAGATTTTTTTGCCAATACTATAAAAAAGGATTGGCTTCACTTTTATGCCACTTTTGAAGACTTCGCTGATTTTTTATCCGACCATAGTTTTACTCAAAAGATTATTTTGATAAAAGGGTCGAGAGGTATGGCATTAGAACGAACTTTAGAATATATTTAAAAACTTACAACTCCTTAATAAACTGAGGAGTTTTTTATTTGGATATTATTTTAGTAATCAGCAAGATATAGGTGCATAATTACTGTGGAGTACTTTTGAATTTCACTAAATTAGAAAGAGAAATTCATCTCAAGTTCGGGAATTGTTTTTACTTTTATATGTTATTACAAATGTGGTACATTTTAAACCTTATTTATATGGTTTAAAAGCTGAAAAAAAGTATCAGGAAAATAGGCTTTTTAAGCAATTTTCTGAAGTATAATCTAACTTTAATGTAAACTTATTTAATTCTAATTTATAAAATAATGATTAACACTACTTCTTGCAAGAAACTATTAGTTCTTCTCTTTTTTATGTTTTCCTATACCGGGAATGCTCAGGTGGCCGGAACTCATTTTACAATTACATTGGCGAATGTTACTTCATCTTCTAATACATTAGAATTTGATATTATGCTTACGATTGATGGTACCGGAGATGCTGCTTCAGGGGTTAAGTTATCCGCCATGTCAGCTGGGATTAATTACAATACGGCTATTGTTAACGGTGGGACTCTTACTTGTGCCTACATAGGTGGTAAAAGCGCTGCAATCGCAGGCTTGGTAAATACAACGACACCTAGTACAGTTACAGCTGGGCATATAAGAATTACGGCTTCACCATTAACTATAGATACTGCATTTGATGTTGTAAACGGGACGTATACTTTTGGTAGATATAGATTGACAAATACAGCAAGTTGGACAAGCAATTCTGATGCTCAATTATGGTTGCAACCTAATAATATTGGTAGGACCAATACCGCTGTGAATGCTTTTCCTTATGGAGCGACTTTGGGAGCGGCATCCTATTCTTACAGTACAACTGCCCCTGCTGGTTCTCCGGGAGTTAGTTTAGGCTATTCTCAAGCCACACCATTGTCGGCATTATTAAATGTATCAACTCAGGATTGTGCAACTTTGGGTACACCTGTAGTGACAGACGTAGATTGTTTTGGAGGAACTGATGGTGCTGCTACCATTACAATGTCAGCTTTAACGCCAAGTGTTTCTGCGATTAGTTATACTATAGATGGAGGTGCCTCGCAAAATGCCACATTAGTGTCAGGAGCTTTCACCATTAATGGTTTAAGTGTTGGTACTTATTCTGTAGTTGTTTCAAATGCAGGTTGTCCTGATGTTACTGTGCCTGTAACGGTTTCGGGTCCAACAACTCCAATAACGAATGTCACTAACGAATCAGCTTGTGATAGCTACGTTTGGTCAGTAACCGGATTGACTTATACTATGAGTGGAACTTACACGGGTACATCAACCAATTTAAATGGATGTACAGTCAATGAAACTTTGAATTTGACTATTACACCAAGTACTTCAAATACTACTACGGCTTCGGCTTGTGATACTTACACTTGGTCGGTAAACGGAGCGACTTATACGGCTTCGGGCACTTATACTTCGGTAGTAGATTGTCATACAGAAACTTTGAATTTGACTATCACGCCAAGTACTTCAAATACCACTACGGCTTCGGCTTGTGACACTTATACATGGTCGGTAAACGGAGCAACCTACACGGCTTCGGGCACTTATACTTCGGTAGTAGATTGTCATACAGAAACTTTGAATTTAACTATCACGCCAAGCACTTCAAATACCACTACAGCTTCGGCTTGTGACACTTATACATGGTCGGTAAACGGAGCGACTTATACGGCTTCGGGCACTTATACTTCGGTAGTAGATTGTCATACAGAAACTTTGAATTTAACTATCACGCCAAGCACTTCAAACACCACTACGGCTTCGGCTTGTGATACTTACACTTGGTCGGTAAACGGAGCGACTTATACGGCTTCGGGCACTTATACTTCGGTAGTAGATTGTCATACAGAAACTTTGAATTTAACTATCACGCCAAGTACTTCAAATACCACTACGGCTTCGGCTTGTGACACTTACACTTGGTCGGTAAACGGAGCGACTTATACGGCTTCGGGTACATACACTTCGGTAGTAGATTGTCATACAGAAACTTTGAATTTAACTATCACGCCAAGCACTTCAAATACCACTACGGCTTCGGCTTGTGATACTTACACTTGGTCGGTAAACGGCGCGACTTATACGGCTTCGGGTACATACACTTCGGTAGTAGATTGTCATACAGAAACTTTGAATTTGACTATCACGCCAAGTACTTCAAATACCACTACGGTTTCGGCTTGTGACACTTATACATGGTCGGTAAACGGAGCGACTTACACGGCTTCGGGCACTTATACTTCGGTAGTAGATTGTCATACAGAAACTTTGAATTTGACTATTACACCAAGCACTTCAAATACCACTACGGCTTCTGCTTGTGATACTTACACTTGGTCGGTAAACGGAGCGACTTATACGGCTTCGGGCACTTATACTTCGGTAGTAGATTGTCATACAGAAACTTTGAATTTGACTATTACACCAAGCACTTCAAATACCACTACGGCTTCTGCTTGTGATACTTATACATGGTCGGTAAACGGAGCGACTTATACGGCTTCGGGTACTTATACTTCGGTAGTAGATTGTCATACAGAAACTTTGAATTTGACTATCACGCCAAGCACTTCAAATACCACTACGGCTTCGGCTTGTGACACTTATACATGGTCGGTAAACGGAGCGACTTATACGGCTTCGGGCACTTATACTTCGGTAGTAGATTGTCATACAGAAACTTTGAATTTAACTATCAACTCATCGCCGACACCAACAGGTTCCTCAACTCAAACGGTATCGGTTAATGATTTAAACGATGCTACTTTAGAGGATTTAGTGGTGAGTCCAACAACTGTGATTTGGTATGCTTCTTTGGCTGATGCTCAAAATCAAGTGAATCCTTTAGCTATTACAACAGTATTAGTAGATGGTGCAACTTATTATGCAGTTAACGTTTCTTTGGGTTGTGCCAGTGCGCCTTTTGCAGTGACGGTTACAGTGGCATTGGAGGTTGATGGTTTTGATGATGCGAACTTCAGAGTTTATCCTAATCCAACGTCTGGAATTGTTACCATAAAATATACTGAGAATATTAACGCTATAGTACTTATGAATTTACTTGGGCAAGTTATTTTAGAGGAAAGACCTAACGTAACTGAAAGTTCAATGGATTTATCATCGTTGCCATCAGCAACTTATTTGATAAAAGTAATTTCAAATGGAAAAGTTAAAGTTGTGAAATTGATTAAAAAAGACTAGTAGTTATTTCAATTTGGGTTTTGAAATAAATGAAAGAAAACCACTAACGTTGTTAGTGGTTTTTTTATGCAAAAAGGTTTCAAATTACTTTTAAATATTGCTGAAAACCTTTTTGATTTTAACAGTTATTTTTTTTGAAAATCCTTTATTTATGAGCCTTTTAGAGGGGAAACGGCTTTTAAAATTCATTAAATTAGAAAGTCTTCTTTTTTTTTGTATAAGTATAAATAATAGTTTTACTTCCACAACAACAATTTATTAACCAATTCAAATAATTATGTTTATCAATTACTTTTTGAAAAGTTCATTGCTGCAAACATCGTCCTCGGACGGGAAGCACATTGGACAAAAACCAAAGTCATTTGGTTTTGCATGGTTGCTTTTGATGCTCTTGTCTGCTGTAACCGGCATACAGGCTCAAACAACCATTATCAATCCGGCGACGGATGGAGGTTTTAATTTAGGTAGCACTTTTGCTGCCAATGGTTGGACAGTTGCCAATGAAGGCACAGGTGCAGTGAAATGGGCTGTGGGAACAGCAGTTTCTGATACTACGCCAGGCACAACTCAAACGGCTAGTTCCATACCGATTACATCGTATACAGTAACGCTGTCTGCTTTAAACCAAAGCATTGCTATTGGTCAGTCTGTTTCCGGTGCAAATATTCAACCAAACACATATGTGTCGAATATTAGTGGTACTACTTTGACTTTAACATTACCAACAACCAACGCAACAGCACAAACTAATGTGTTGTTAACTTTTGGTGCGCTTGCTTCTAATATTAGTGGCAACTCTGCTTATTTGTCTTTAGACAATGGAGTGACGCATGCGACTAATATATCAGGAATTAGAACGATTTATTTTTACAAAGATGTAGTGATTCCTGCAGGACATACTAATATTGCTTTGTCTTTTGATTGGAAGTCTGCTGCTAATACATGGCAGGTTTTTGTTGCGCCAACAACTGTAACACCGATTGGTTCAAATGTACAGTCTACTTTTCCAAATACATTGACAGGAGCAACTCCTATTATTTATTCTAATACCAATACCACAACGCAATCATCATTTGGATTTATTCCTGCCAGTTTCGCAGGAACTACTGCCAGAATTATTTTCATGTGGTCAAATGGAAATGGTGGTGGAACAAATCCTCCATTAGCAGTTGATAATATTTCATTAGTTTCAAGAGCTGGTGGGCAAACTTTAACATCAGTTTCATCTGGTCTTTTTACAAGTCCAAGTACTTGGGATTTAGGATATGTACCTTCGCCTTCAGATGACGTGGTTATCTCAGCAGGTCATACAGTGGATATCAATGAGAAAATCACTTTAGGCGCAAGAGATTTAGCTATCGCTGGTTCTGGTGCAGTGGCTCAATTTGGTTTCTTTTCTGACCAGTTTACAGTAAGTAATGACTTATTTATTAGTGGGTCAGGTGCCAGATTTAATGTTTACCAACCTACCAATGTTGTTACACCGGCTGGTAACGGTAGATTATTAAAGGTTGGTCATGATATCAGTTTTACTAGTGGTGGTCGTTTAGATATTTCTTTTGGTACTACAGGTGCTGGTGTTGGAGAATTAAATTTAAATGGTTCTACATTACAAACTATTTCAACGGATGCTGGTAGCTTTTTAGGAGGAACTACTAAAGCAAATGGTACAACCAATACTTTTGGAATTATCAATCAATTGACAGTTACTAATACTAGTACTGCAACACCTAATATCGATTGGCAAGTAAACAATGCCAGAATTAGAAGTAAATTAACCTTAACCAGTGGAAGAGTTGCTCTTGGTAGTAACAAAATCATCCTTGGGAATTATGGTGCTTTGAGTACCAATGTTGTTTGTAGTCTTGGAACCGGTTTCATTGGTGGAACTGTGGCGAGATGGTACACTACTTCAGCTAATCCATCATCGGGAACTATTGATGCAGGATTGGATTATAACAATGCGAATGTTTTATTTCCTATCATAAATGCTAATGGTCAAAACAGATGGGCTTCTATTCTTTCTCCGGCTTCAGGTACTGTTGCAGGGGAATTAGCAATCACTTATGCAGACGCTAACACAATGAGCGCTGTATCTATTGTTGACGGAATTACCATTGGAACTCGTTATGACGGAAACTGGACTATTACTACACCGGATAGTAGAGTTGATACAACTCTTAGTACACCGGCAGCATTTACTTATACTAACGCAGGAACTGCTTTTGCTTTAGGATTTTATGCTACTGGTGCTTTTGCCACTAATGATGGTAGCACAAGAATATTATACGGTGCAGCTGCGGCTGGCGGAACACATATCAACGGGACAACAGCTCCTTTTGCTGCAAGATCCGGACTTACATTAGCTAACATTACGGCGAATGGTCCAATGTATGTTGGTGGAGCTACTACTTCTGTACAAGGCGGAACAACAAAAACATCTACCGGTTCAGGAGATTGGAATACTGCCGGGACTTGGACTCCAAGTGGGGTTCCTGCTTGTGGTGATATTGTTACCATTGC
This sequence comes from Flavobacterium sp. IMCC34852, assembly GCF_030643905.1. NCBI lineage: Bacteria > Pseudomonadati > Bacteroidota > Flavobacteriia > Flavobacteriales > Flavobacteriaceae > Flavobacterium > Flavobacterium rivulicola. Next base: position 1,135,572 of record NZ_CP121446.1, read on the forward strand.
TTCAGGACATACTGTAACAGTTAATGCTACTGCTTCTGCAGCCGGTGTAACTATTAATGCAGGAGGTACTTTGGTTAACGCCGGAGGTACTTTGACTGTTGGTTGTACAAACAACAATGCTATTTTTACCAACTTTGGTACTAGTACTGTTTCAGGTGGAACTTTAAGAGTAAACGGTGGTGTTTATCACAGAGCCGGAAGTACTTTTAATCATACTGGCGGTGATGTTACTATTGATAGTAATGATGCAGGTAATGCTTCAACCAGTGTTGGTCAAGGAGGTTCTTCTTTAAAATTAGATACTCCTAATTTAAATTTAACCGGAGGTACTATTACTATTGTAGATCCGCTTATCAATAATGTTATTGCTACTAGTGCTACTTCAGTTACAAATTTTACTATGACAACTTTTGCCAGTACTTTTGCAAAGCCATTAGCGGCTGATGCTCCATCAGGTTCAACTGTTTTGAGTATGACTAATTTTAACCGTGCCAATACTTTTTCAATAGGACAAGTTGTTAGTGGTACAGGTATAGCTCCTGGTACAACTATTACAGCACTTACAGTGCCTCAAACTTCTGTAGCCCCAATATCAATTACTTTATCACAGGGAACAACTGCAACTATTCTCACAGGTGCAACCATAGATTTCAGTGCTATGAATAATGGTAGTAGTGTAATTTGTGTTCCAACATCTACGGCCAATTGGTTCAATATTGCAGTAGGTCAGATTGTTACCGGTAACGGAATTCCAGCCGGAACTACTGTTACAGGAGCAGGTTCAGGATTTGCAGATTCTGCTTATGCCATATTCTTGTCAAATCCGGTAACTGGTTTAGCTACTTCACCAATTATTGCTGCTGAGACAATTACATTCTCTGGGGCTTCACCTAACTGTTCATCGATTATTTTACCTGCTGCCAATCCATTAATTAGTGTGGGTCAGGCGGTTTCAGGAACAGGTATTGCTCCGGGAACTACAGTTACTAGTATTGATGCTGTTGGTACTCAATCTAAAATAGGTTTATCTCTTCCATGTACGGGAGCTATGGTAGCACCGGTAGCATTGAATTTTTATGCCGGCAATTTGAGTAGTTTTGCTGTTGCTTATAATGCAACGACAAATTATGTGGCAGGATTAAACCATACGTTACAAATTGGTGACGGTGTTTCAACTGATAAAGCTGCGGTAACTACCAATGGTTTCCTTTGTAATTTTATTCAAGGAGGAGGAATGTTGTCTTTGGGCAACTTAACAGTTAATGCACTTGACGGAGCAGATAGATTTTTCAATGTAACCAATGTATTAAGTGTACAAAATGCATTGAATATTACTTCAGGCAGTGTTTTCAAAAAGACAAATACTTCAGGAGGAATGTTCTTTGGAGGAAACATAACCAATAATGGTTCAATGTTTATGGCTGCAAATACAATTACAAACTTAGCCAATGGTGCTTTGGGAGCTACTACTCTTCCTCAAACCATTTCAGGTTCAGGTAATTTTTACAACAACTTAACTACTGCGGCATCAACAGGTTCGTTTGCCGGATTAACCATTAATAATACAAGTAGTGCTGGTGTTACTATTAGCATGCTGAATTTCAGAGTAACCTCTTCACTTACATTGAATTCAGGGATTGTTCATACCTCTGCTACTTATCCTTTATATCATGGTTTAGCTGATTTAAGTTCAGGTGCTATTCTTTCAGGGACATTTAGCGATACTTCTTTTATCGATGGTCCTTACAACAAATCTTTTGCGACAAATTCAACAAGTGCATCTTTTCAACTATTTCCTGTTGGGAAAACCAGTTATACTCCTGTTTGGGTTGGTATAACTGCTGGAGCCTCTATTACTGCTGAGGCTTATACTTCAAATGCAGGGACAACATCTGTAAATGCCAGTAATTTAAGTGCTACCAACTGGAGAGTTACCAGAGAAGGTGCTTTAGGATCTATGTCTGATTATAAAGTTCAATTAGGTCATCCTTCAATTGGTGCTAATAATATTATTGTTCAGGCGCCAATTGCAAATGGAACTTATGATAATACATTTGGAAATGCGATGGTTTACACTGCCGGTACATTAAATACCATTGCGGCACCAACTGCAATATCTGGAGCGGGTTATACCTCTTCCTATTTTGCCTATGCTACAACACCAAACTGTACAACTTTCAATCCTGGTAATACAATAGCAGATTTATCAACTATAACTAATATTGTAATTCAAAATAGTTCATCTACAGGAATTGTGAATGGTTCGGCTAATGTTACTTTACAAGCTACTGCTTCGCCATTGATTGTTGCAGGGTTAACAGTTACAGGTAACGGTATTCAAGCAGGAACGACAGTAGTTTCGGTTAGTGGTACAGCTTTAGTATTATCTCAACCAGCTACTGCATCTAGTGCCGGACAAACAACTTTGACCTTTTCAACGGTTCAAAATCCATCTTCACTTTGTGGATCACAATTGGTTCGTTTAAGTCTTCAAAATTCAACTACTGCAACCGGTATTACTTACCAATGGCAAAGTTCAACTGATGGAGGAACGACTTATGTAAATATTAGTGGTGCTACGGCGGCTACTTATGTAGGAGCTCCAACTCAAAACACATATTACCGTTGTAATGTAACTTGTACTTTTGGTCCTTCTACTGTAGCTTCAACTCCTGTTCAGGTAACACTTAGCAGTGCTGTTGATACAACTACACCGGGAACAACTTGTACGGCAAGTACTCCGGTTAACTTAGAAGCAACTGCTGCTTCAGGAACTATCACATGGTATGCTGCTGCAACAGGTGGATCACCTTTGGCAACCGGTAGTCCTTTCACACCGTCACCAGCAACTACAACGACCTATTATGCAGCTACTGAATCAACTTCAACTTACACCGTTGGAAAATCGTTGACAGGGACTTCTACTTCAACCTCTAATTTTACAGGTATTGTTTTCAATACTTCTAAAAACATAATCTTAAACTCGGTTAAAGTTTATCCAAGACAAACGGCTGGTGCTCTTGATGCCGGTGCTCAAATGACCATCAAATTATTTAAAGATGGTGTTCAAGTTCCGGGTACAGATGCAGTAACATTTGTTCCTACAACGAATACGGGTACTATATCAGCTTCGTTTTCGAATACAGTAAACTTAAACTATAACATTCCTGCCGGTAACGGATATACGCTTTTAGTTACTTCAGGATTAAGTGCTACCAATATGTTGGCCAGAGTTTCGCCTGGAGTTGCAACACTTCCGGCTGGAGGAGGTTCAGTAACTGTTACCCTTGGGGCTTCTAGTTTTGATACAACTAGCAATTCAGAGAATAATAACTTCTTTGATTTGAATGTTACTGAAGTTTGTTCTTCACCTAGAGTTGCTGTTGAGGCAACAGTAGGTTGTACTAAAAACTTGAAATTATTCATCGAAGGATACTACATTGGCGGTGGTCAAATGACTCCAGTTAAAGCTAATGAAGGTGTTGGTACAAGTACTACTGATGTTGATGATGTTACTGTAGAATTAAGAGACGCTTCAACTTATGCAGTGGTATCTTCTGCAAGTGCAGTGTTGAAAACTGACGGAACTGTTGCTGCTAAATTAGTAGCTCCAGCTGGAAATTATTTTATTGCAGTAAAACACAGAAATGCAATTCAAACTTGGAGTGCTGCTGCTGAGGCTTTTGGTACTTCTACTGCTACTTATGATTTCTCAACTGCAGCTAACAAAGCTTATGGTAGCAATATGAAAAACTTAGGTTCTGGAGTGTTTGGATTCTATTCTGGGGATATCAATCAAGATGAAAGTATTGATGTGGGAGATTTCCCTGCTTTATTTAGTGATAATGACAACTTTATTTCTGGATATTTTAATACAGACTTAAACGGAGACGGAACGGTTGACGTTGGTGATTTCCCAATATTATTCCTGAATTCAGATAATTTTATCTTTTCTAATCACCCATAATTAATTTAAATTCAAAAGAAATGAAAATTATAAAAAATAATTTAGGCAAGAGCTTATTGCTTCTTTGCTTAATGATGATTTCCTTAACAGGATTTTCTCAAGTTGCCGGGACTCACTTTACAGTGAGTCTGGCAAACGTAACTTCTACTTCCACGACTATGGAATTTGATGTTATGCTTACGGTAGATGGAACAGGAGCAGCTGCTGCTGGGGTTAAATTATCTGCTATGTCAGCAGGGATTAATTACAATACAGCTATTGTAAATGGTGGTACAGTTTCTTGTGCCTATATTGGTGGAAAAAGTGCTGCAATTGCAGGATTAATCAATGCTGCTTCACCAAGCACTGTTACGCCAGGGCATATCAGAATTACGGCTTCTCCCTTAACAATAGATACTGCATTTGATGTTGTTAACGGAACGTATACTTTTGGTAGATACCGATTGACAAATACCGCGAGTTGGACTCAGAATTCTAATGCTCAATTGTGGTTACAACCCAATAATATCGGTAAAACCAATACGGCTGTAAATGCTTTCCCATTTGGCGCAACTCTAGGAGCAGCATCATACTCATATTCAACTACTGCTCCGGCAGGTACGCCTGGAGTTAGTTTAGTGTATACTCAAGCCAATACTTTGAGCCATGATTTAAATGCTAATTGTGGGATTACTCTACAACCGGTTAATCCTACTATTTGTAAGGCAACCGGTGGAACTGCTTCCGTTTCTGTTACTGCTACAGGAGCTACAGGAGCATTATACCAATGGTATACACAAACAGCTACAGGAACTACTTGGACTGCTTTGGCAAATAATGCAAATTATTCAGGTACTACAACACCTACGTTAAATATAACAAGGACTACAGCTTCTGTTCCTGCAGTAGGAACAAAATACAGAGTTGTTATCAATGGTGGAATTTGTAATAATGTAACTTCTGATACTGTTGTTCTACAAGAACAAACAGTTTTGTCTAAAGCTACGGCTGTTTCAGCAAAGTCATCTACCAATGCTACTTTGTATCCGGCAAACACAACTTGTGTAGGAACTACTGTGAACTTAACATTGGCTGCCGGAAGTATCGGAAACATTCAATGGCAATCTTCTACAGATGGAATTACTTATAATAACGTTGGCGGTGTAATTGCTCAAACTGCTTTGTCAGCGGTTAATCCTGCGTTAACACTTAGTTCAGGAGTTTTAACACAAGATACTTGGTTCAGAGTTGTCGCTTCAAATGGTATTTGTTCTTCGGTTAATGGAGTTGCTACTAAAATTACCGTAAGTTCTCCTGCAATTGCGGGTACCATTAGTGGTGGAGATGTTACTGTTTGTGCTTATTTAGCATCAGGGACACCGCTTGATTTGGCAGGAAACCTTATTCCATTACCTTACACTAATAGTACAGTGCTTACATTAAATGGAAACAACGGTACAGTAGTTTGGCAAAAATCAATCAACTATACTTCAGCTTCTCCAACTTGGTCAACTGTAACTACAGGTGTTTCAGGTAATCAATTAACAGCAGCTAATTTAACTGTTGATACATGGTACAGAGCTTTGGTGTCAAATGGAGCATGTACTGCTACATCACCGGTTGTTAAGATAACTGTTAATAAAGCGGCAAAAGCCGGAGCAGTTACAGCAACCTCAAATAGTGTAGTTACAACAGGTGTTTGTACAGGAGGCGATATTACTTTTACTTCTGCTCCTTATGTTGGAACCTCAAATCAATGGGAAGTTTCAACTACTTCAACTACCACAGGTTTTACTCCTGTAAGTGGTGCAAACGGATTAGTATTTACAATGAATGATGTAGCTTATCCGCCACTTTCTAAGTTCTATGTTAGAAATGTAGTATACAGCGGATCTTGTACAATGGCAAGAAGTGCTGTTAAAACTATCACCGTAAATCCAATTACAGTTGCTGGAACAGTAACCGGAGGTGGTGTTGTTTGTGCAAATGGTGGCGGAACGTTGAAACTTGCAGGTCAAGTAGGAAAAGTACAATGGGAATATTCTACAGATGGTGTAAACTTTTTAACAGTACCTTATTGGAAAACAGTTTCATTTGTACCAACATTCTTCAACCCTAACAATACTACAGCGTTTACTACGCCGTCTTCATCAGGTACAGCAACAAGTTACATAGTATCAAACCTTACGGCTAATACCTATTTCAGAGCTAGAGTAACTAGCGGTTCATGTGCTACAGAATACAGTAATGTTGTTCAATATACCATTGGAACTAACGCTGTAGCAGGAACTATTTCTGCAGGAAATTCTACAATATGTCCGTCTACAGGAACTACTTTAACTTTATCTGGTTCTACCGGAGCTATTCAATGGCAAAAAGCAAGTGTTTCTGCTACAACCGGATTACCTGGAACTTTTGCTAATATAAACGGACAAACCAATACAACTTTAGCAACTGGTAACTTGACGGCTTCAACGGCTTATCAGGCAGTAGTTACAATTGGGGCATGTTCTACAGTAACTACAGCTTATTTTATTGTAAATGTTGTTGCAAAACCAGTTGCCAAGCCAGTTACAGCCAATGTAACTTCTCCAGCGGGTTCTCTAGCGGCGCCATTATGTACAACTGATGCTTCAAAAGTATTGACTATTGGTGCTGGTTATGTTGGTGCTATTCAATGGCAAACATCAACTACATCAACAACAACAGGATTTAGTGATATTTCTGGTGAAACCGCAACAACTTATACTATTGCTAATCCGGCAGTAGGAGCAAACTATTACAGAGCTTCATTTACCAACAGTTGTGGAACTGTGGTTTACAGTGCTGCGGTAACAGTTTATTACCAAGCTTGTAAAACTACTACGCCTGAGGCACGTGTTGAGAAATCTCCTTTTGCAGTAGTAGCTTATCCAAATCCTTACAGTGAAAACTTCAATTTAAGTTTGACTACTTCAAGCGAAGAGAGTGTAAGTGTAATGGTTTATGATATGACAGGAAAATTGGTTGAACAACATGAAGTTAGTGCAGCAAATATTGCGGAGCTTCAAGTTGGAAACAGATATCCATCAGGAATTTATAATGTAATTATCACACAAGGAGCCGAAGTTAAAACCCTTCGCGTTGTGAAAAGATAGTAAGAATTTCCTAAGTATTTTTTTAATTGAAAATCCTTCTCGATTTATCGGGGAGGATTTTTTTTGCTATTCTATTGTGGTTTTATAGATTTTATCGTTTATTTTAACGTTTTAAAATATTACTTTTGTCTGTATTTATAGATATATTTACCATTCCGATTAGAAAATTGCTAAACAAATTACCTGAAAAAGCATGAATTGTCTTGCTAAAATAAATAGCCTCTTTTATTTGTTTTTTTTCATTGGATTTTTCCATACCACTATAAGTGCGCAATCATCTGAAAACAAGCATCACTTAACAGGTGATATCGAAAGATTAATCAATTCAAACCCTGATCAAGCGTTAAAAGTTGCCCAATATTTATTGAGTAAAACCGGTATTTCAAATAAGGAAAAGGCGCATGTCAATTTTTTAATTTCTAAGGCTTATAAAGTAAAAGGAGACTACAGCAGTGCTTTAAATTTTCTCTATGAAGAAAAGAATTACGAAGAGTATTTGGATGAAGAGGAAAAAATAGGAATCGAAATTAATAAAGTCATACTGCTAAGAGAGTTGTCTTTAGATAAGCAAGCAAAAAAAATATTGACTAATTTGGAAAATGAGGTTAATAATGTGACCAATGACAAATTAAAGCCCTATTACGAAATTTCAATTGACATAGAAAAAGCAAGGTATTTTTTGAAAGAAGGTCAAGTTGATAAAGGAATCAACTTGCTAAAATCACAAGAAGCTTTTTTGACTAAAATGGCAAGCGACTTCAAAGAGTTAGAGTTGTATTTTGACATAACGCTGGGACATTTGTTTTTGGAAAAAAAGGATTTAGCAGCTTCTAAAAAATATTTTGATTCAGCTATAGCTATGATTAATGAGCAAAATGGGGACAATGCCTATTCTAAAATTGATGCTCTTTATGGTTTGGCGGGTATTTCTTTTTACAAAAAAGAGCACCAAGATGTCATTAAATTAACCGAAGAGGCTTTGGTTCAAGCGAAAAAGTTGGGTAACCTTTTCTGGCAAGTTAAAATCATGCAGTTACAAAGTTCCAGTTATTTGGCATTAAATGATTTGACCAATTATAAGGCAATTAATATCAAATTTTTTGAAGCCCAAAGCGAAACGGAAGCCCAAGAACAAGAAGCTATTAATACCACATATAATCTTGTTTCCGATGAATATGCCGATGAGTATTCTAAAGACAAGTCAAACTATATTAATTTCTTGTACGTCATCTCAGCCTTGTTTTTTATTACTATCCTTATTTGTCTTTTATTTTGGCAAAAAGTAATGCAACGAAAGAAAGGTTTAGATGAGATTATTAGTTATATCGAAATTACAAGAAGCAATCTTTTAGAAAGTTTTACCGTAACAGATAAAAAAAACGAGCCTAAAAAGAATGTCATTCTCAAGGAAACAGAAGAGCAAATTTTAAATAAACTCAAGAAATTTGAAAGTTCAAAACGTTTTATCAATAAAGATATTTCACTAGCGGTTTTAGCGGGTCAACTAGACTCAAATACCAAATACTTGTCGGAAATTATAAACACCCATTACAATGTTAATTTTAATACTTATATCAATAAATTGAGGATTAATTACATTATTGAAAAACTCAAGACTGACCCTAATTTTATCAATTATAAGATTAGTTATTTGGCCGAAAACTGCGGTTTTTCATCCCATAGCAGCTTTGCCACGGTATTTAAATCGATAACCGGAATATCACCGGTTAAGTTTATAGAATTATTAAATCAAGAAAAAGAAAATAATCTGTTAGAAGAGTAAATGAATACTAAGAAGAATATATACTATATGCTGATATTACTTGTTGCAAAACTTGTAATTGCTGATACTTTGAGTTCTCAAAACCTCAAAAGTATAGATAGTATCCTCAAAGTAGCTTCTACAGAAATTTATGCAAATCCGGATAATGTAATCAAGTTAGGGCACAAGATTATTAAGATGGCCGGAGACAATGTTGATTATAAAATTAAAGCATACAAGATTATTTCAGATGCTTATTCTTCCCGACGTGATTATGAAAAGTCATTAGAGTACGTTATTAAAGCCAATGAATTATTGGATGAAACCAATGATGAACTGCTTAAAATAACCATTGTCAATAAAATGGGTATTCAATACCACCAATTAAAGGTTTATGACAAAGCTATTCAATATTTAGACCAAGCCGAACAGTTAATAGGGGAGTATCCTGTTAAAGATTCTATTCATACTGAATTGGGTAAAAACTATATCGTAAGAGGATTTATTTACAAAGAAAAGCTTAGCTGCGCCATTGCCATTGCCTTTTTAGACAGAGGGATTGCCGAGTTAAAAAAATCAAATAAAGAATCAGATTTATCCAAAATTAGTATCGCGACCTATAACAAAGGAAATTGTTATTTGTTGTTAAAGAATAACAAATCAGCGCTAGAAAATTTTCAGATAGCTGTACAAATGGCCAAAAAAGTAAATGCTAAAAGTTTACAAGCCTTTGCCTTAAAGGGTTCAGCTAAGGTATTTACTCTCGAAGGCAGAAACATCGAGGCCATCAAAGCACTTGATGAAGCTTTATATCTTTCTTCTGAAGTTAATGATTTAATCCTGAATCAAGAGATTTACATGGGATTATCTGAGAACTATTTAGCTATTAATGATTGGAATCAATTCAAAACCAATCAACAAAAATTTATCGAAGTCCAAAAGCAAATTAAAGATCGTGAACGTTTATCCGTAGGTGAGTCACTAGGGGTTAAAGAAGCCGAATCAAAAGCAAATCGTGACGAACTTTCCAATAAATTTTATTATTTACTACTTGTTTTATTTTTTGTTTTAACTCTTATTGTTTTATTTTTCTACGTAATAATTAAACGTAAAAACAAAGAAATTGAAGCCATAAAAAGCCAAATTTACATTTTACAAAACAAGAAAGGCAAAGAGGCTTAAACCCTATTTTTCCCCCTAAATTCACTCCAAATCCACCTGTTATACTTTATAAATTCAGTAAATTATAAAGTAAAATCATTTTCCGACTCTTGCTATTTGCGTATCTTAGTGTAAGGAATTAAAAAACGCACATAAATACTGTTGTTTATTGCTGTAAATCAGGGTTTTGTTAGTTTTTTTATTTCAGTAATTTTCTCTCATTTTTGTCTTTTTTTAGATCAAATTAAGCCAAAACAGAGGTTGAAATGAATTTGTTCTTACAGCCAAAAATTGCCGAAGCGTATTCAGTCTAAATTTTAACATTTCAAAGAGCTTTCTGTTTTCAAACAGATAGATTTCAAATCAAATTTAGAAGGACTATTTACTTTTCTCAAGCAAGAAATATTAAAAACTGATAGGGCAAAATGGAAAGATCATTTTTAAAAATCGAAATTAATTTTTCAGTCAGACGACATTCGAAAAAGAAAATTAATTTTTTTAAAATAAACTAATACAACCAATTTAATAATTAACAAAATGCAGAAAAATTATTCCTTTTTTGAAACTATATTGCCTAAACCACTACATGGTTTTTTTCAAAAAAATAATGGTAATGTAGACTACTTTATTAATAAAATAGTACTTCAGAAATTTTTCGTTATGGTATTTCTGATTGTAGCCAATTTTGGTTACAGCCAAACAGAACATTTCGAAAGTGGTATACCGGCTTCATGGCTTGTCAAAGGAAGACAAGGCGGAACAGAAACGGTATTTGCCAATAACTGGGTTCATACAGCTGCCGGGGGATATTTAGGTACCGGAGGCGCAACGGTGAATCCGTCATTGAATAACACACAAAATACTACTGCGGAGTATTTTATGATTACCTCTCAATACATCACTCCGGCTAATGGAGAGATTCGTTTCATGACCAAGCAAGGGAGTTTTTCTAACAGAGGTACTACCTATCAGGTGAGAATCTCCACCGGTAATCAGGCTGATCTTACCAGTTATAATGTTACTTTGGCTTCATGGACTGAGGCTCAATTAAATGTTTCTGCAACTACTTATGAAGAAAAGATTGTTTCACTCGGAGCGGTTGGAGCAGGAATTCCGGTTAATATTGCTTTTGTTGCCATCACTAATCAACTAGGAACCACAGCAACCATAGGAGATACTTGGTTTGTTGATAGGGTTAGGGTCATGTCAAGTTGCGATCCAGTGGCAACTCCAACAATAGTTCCCGGAATTGATGGTGCCAGTATATCATGGACACATCCTACTGCAACATCATTCGGAGTAGAAGTTGTCCCGGCAGGAGCAGGGCATGGTGCTACCGGAATCCCGGTAACCGGAACAACTTATAATCCCACAGGATTAAACCCTGCAACAAGCTATGATTTTTACATTATTGCCAATTGTGACTCAGAAACGTCAAGTGCTTGGGCAGGTCCTTTTTCTTTTACCACTTCTGTAGTTGGTTTAACTTGTCCGTCGGCTATCGTAATTCCACCGGATGTTATAACTACACCATATACTCTGATAACCAATTTGGATCAGTATTATGACGGGACTACATATGTACCGATGAATAGCCAAGGGATGAGTTGTCAACCAGCAAATCAAACTCAGAACCTATTATTAGGAAACCACCTTTATCTTACTTACACGCCAACTGCTTCAGGGTTAATCAATATTACTCAGACCACCAATACAGCTTCAGGCGGTGGTGGTAATAATTGTTATAATGCACTTTCGAGTGTTTTCGTTTTTGATGGTTGCGCCGGTGTTGGAACTTCTGCTGGTTGTTTGGCTGCACTTTACACCACCAACCCTAATACTCCTTATCAAATTCCGAATTTCTATGCCCAAGCAGGTCAAACTTATATATTCGTAATCTCGTCACCTTATCAACACACTAATCCGGGAGCAGGTATTTGTTTTACCTTTAGTATTAGTGGTTCAACCTGTCCTTCACCAACTCAGCCGTCATTATCTATAAGCGATTTGTTGCAAACTACCGCGACAGCTTCTTGGGATAATGTTCAGAATTTGGTAAGTGCATGGGAATATTTGGTTTTACCAGCTACTGATCCGGCTCCAACAGCGGCTCAATCAGGAATTGCTACCAATACTAATGTAAACAATCCGATATCGAGTCTTACTCCCGGAATGGATTATAAATTATATGTTCGTTCCGTTTGTAATGGAACTCCGGGGTCTTGGTCAGCGCCAAGAACTTTCACTACACTTTGTAATCCTTTACCATTACCTTATTATACCGGATTTAACAATGCTACCTCAAGCGTTAATACTCCGGAACCATGTTGGACTTCTTTGAATTTGAATAATGACGAAAGATTCTTTTGGTTTGGTCCAAATGCTTTTAGCGAGCCTGTTGCGAAATTAAGAGTTTCAGAGTCGACAAATAATAACGATATGTTGGTTACACCAACCTTTCACTTTGATGGTGTTACACAAAAAAGACTCCGTTTCAGATACAATTTTTATGGAAACTGGGGGCTAATTGTAAACAACCCAACAGGCGGACCTGGTTCATTTGAAATAAGAATGTCAACGACTGGTGTTGGTCCAAATACTTTTACTACAACCGTAGTGCCTTTGGCCCAATATACAACGGCATACAATTTTATTGAAATGATTGTTCCGTTACCTAATATTGAGGCAGATGTTAATATTGCTTGGGTAGTGCCACCGGGTGCTCTGCAAGCAGGATCATGGTTGTATATTGATGATGTTTATATAGAAGATTTACCGGCTTGTTCGGAGCCGGCTTATCCGGTGGTTACTCCGGGAACTTTAGATACAGATTCAGTCGAAATTTCTTGGACAAATGGTTACGCTAATACGCAATGGCAATTGGTGGCACAGCCTTTAGGAACAGGTGTGCCTACGGAACCATTTGTTCCCGGTGCTGTGGTGAATATTGTGAATACTAATCCGTTTACTATAACCGGATTAAATCCTTCTACACAATATGAGTTCTACATGAGAGCTTATTGTTCTGCTTCTGAGCAAAGTATTTGGGTAGGGCCTATTAACTTTAATACTTTATGTATTGAACAACCTACACCCTATTATGAAAGTTATAATAGCAATGACCCTAATACGAAGAAATTCTGTTGGTCTGTAAACAATGCTAACGGAGACCCCGCAAAATGGATAATCGGTACAACAGATGCCAACATACGACCACAGCCAATCACCTTTTTTGATCCTTTTGTTTCTTATAACGATTGGTTAATCAGTGTACCGGTTAATGCCGTTGGTCTTAAAAGGTTGCGTTTTAACTATAGGGTAACTGCCGGAATTGGTCCGATTGCATTGTATCCGAGAGGGAACTTTGAAGTATTGATGTCTTCAACGCCTGATTTTGCTACTTACACTACTTTGATTCCGTTGCACGATTTTACCAATGACAGTTTTCAGGAAGATTCAGTTTTATTCACAGGAACCGGAACGACTTACATCGCTTTCCGTATGCCTCCTAATATGCCTAATCCGGCACAAACCGGTCTCGTAACCATTGATGATTTTGTAATTGAAGACGCCCCAGCATGTCCGAACCCTGATATAGCTGGTTTAACCGCTGAGAATATAACACAAACCACAGCCAATTTAAGTTGGACTCCGGGTTATACTGAAACCCAGTGGGAAGTTGTAGTTCAAGCACCAATGTCAGGGGTGCCTACAGGTTCTGGAGTTACAGTCAATAATACACCAACCTACCAGGTCACTTCATTAACACAAGATACCCCTTACGAATATTATGTAAGAGCAGTTTGTAGTGATACAGAAAGTAGTGTTTGGGTTGGACCATTCCTTTTCAGAACGATTTGTGATGCCTTACCAACACCATTTTTGGAAACTTTTGATACAACTTCACCAACAGAGACTTGTTGGACGGTTTACAATAACGTTGCAGACGATAACACTTGGAATCTTAACCAAACGGTGCAACCAATGTTTGGTAACCAAATGGCCGCTCTATTTACCGGAACAAATGGAAACAATAATGATTGGTTAATTACCCCAACACTTTCGGCTCATGCCGGACAAAGATTGCGTTTTTACTACAAAACATACAGCAATTTCTTCGAAGAGGATTTAAAAGTAATGCTGTCTGTAAATGGTGTAGCTACCAACCAATTTACAACCATTTTATACGAAAATAATTTTACCACCACTATAGATGCTGCCGGAACGACAGCGGGTTCAAGTACAATAACGGTAGCTGATGGATCAGGAGTTCGTGTTGGAGATACGTTTTACATTCCTGGTTTCCCTATTCCATATGCAACTACAGTAACTAATGTGGTTGGCAATACAATTACAGTGTCTGAAGCCGCAACTATTACTATGGCAGGACCATTACATATTGTATTTACTCATGAAGTGATTAATAATACAGAAACGAGAGAAATGGTCATTAACTTAGACCAAATTACTACGGATTCAAATATTAATATTGCTTTTCATACCCCATTCTTTCCACCAAACCCTTGGAATTACAGAGGGCAATATACCTTTATTGACAACGTAATTGTAGAAGATATTCCGGCTTGTCCTGAAGTGATAAATGTGACTACATCAGACATACTGGATGTTTCTGCTCAGATTAATTGGGAAACCACAGGAACAGAAACCGCTTGGGAGATTTCAGTGCAACCTTATGGAACACCGGCACCGGTAGGAGATACTTTGCCTGCATATCTTTATACAGCTAATGCTCACCCTTATACAGTTACAGGATTAACACCTTCAACACTTTACCAATATTACATTAGAGCTATTTGTAGCGATTCATCAGAAAGTATATGGGTTGGACCTTTTGAAATTTTAACAAGATGTGATTTTACAACCGTTTGTTTATATACCATGTCAGTTACCAACGGAAGTACAGGTACCGTTACTGATAACGTAACTGTAATGCAAAATGGGACTGTAGTGCAAGCATTAGAGTTTCCAACTTTTGGTCAGCCTGCCGTTTTGGATTATCAGGTTTACTTATGTTCAGGTGTTGAGTTTTCACTATACTGGAATGGATTTGGTAGTGGTTTACAATATTCACAAGCCCAAATTGTCATCAGAGACGAGTCTAATAATGTTGTTTGGACAAGCCCACTAGGTTTAGGTACCGTAAACACTACGTTGTTTACCAGCGTGGCCAGTTGTGGTGTTGTGACATGTCCGCAGCCTACTAATTTAGCAGTAAGTAACCAAGGAGTCTTTTCATGGACACCGGGCGGTTCAGAAACCCAATGGGAAGTTTTTGTACAACCCTATCAAAACGGGACTATACCACAATCAGGAACCATTGTAAATACACCAAGTTATACTCCGGTAGCCGCTGATTTTATGAATGCTGCCGATGGTACTTATGAATATTTGGTTCGTGCCGTATGTGGTTCAACAAATAAAAGTTATTGGTCGGGACCAAAAGTGTTTATCAGAAATGATGAACCGGCAAACGCTGTTCGTTTACAAGTGAATACAGGTTCAACTTGTGATGTTTCAGGAGCTGATGCTTCTTTCATTACCGCAACAGCTTCCACGGTTCCGACTTCTTGTCCGGGCGTGAACAGCGGAGATATTTGGTATGACTTTGTTGCCACTTCAAAAGTACATGTTGTTGAATTAAGTGACTTTGCGCCTGGAACTTATTATACCGGAGGTTATGTTGGAGCTTGGCCGCAAATCATGATGTCTTTATATGAAGTCCAAGGTGACGGATCTCTTGTTGAAAAAGGATGTAGTAATAACAATTCATTTGTAGCTAAATATACTAGCGAACTAGTGGTTGGTAATACTTATAAAATAAGACTGACTTTAAATGATCCAGGAATTACTAATAAAACATTCCATATTTGTGTGACTACTCCTGAAGATTTGTGTGATATGGATGCTTTTAATTATAGTTTTGAAAAATTACCAATGCAGACTGTATCAGGAATTTCAACTATTCTTAATTCAAGAGTAATACCGGGCTGGAGAACCAATACTGATTGGGGAACCATGTTCTTCCTTGAAGGAAACAATATAGGGGTAATTCCATATGAAGGGGGACAGTGTGTTCAATTAACACAAGACGGTACAGATGCATGGGATCCGAATGATCCTAATATTAAAGGATTGTATAAAGATTTTGATACTTCTGAAATTACAGTGATGGACTATAGCTTTGCTAGTGGCACAAGACAAAATAGTACCACCGGAACCACGGTTCAATTATTTGCAGGACCGCCTTCAGGACCATTTACAGTAATTGCTGAGCATAATGCGAATAGTACGGATTGGGAATTGGTGCAAGGCAGTTATAACATTCCGAGCGGACAAACCACTACCCGTTTTATTTTCCGTACGCTGGGGAATAATATCGGACATATTTTAGATGCCGCTAATTTCAAAGCAAATGTTGATATTACAATTAATACTGCTGATACAACCTTAGATTGTACAACTACTGCTATGGCCTTTAATGCTAATGGAGTTGGAATGTGGGAAGCAGATGCTAATAATCCTGCAACTACAACAATAGCCAATCCAAACAGTGGATCAACTAACGTTTCAGGATTCACTGCTCCCGGAAGTTATGTGTTCTATTGGAAATCTCGCTACTGTGATAAAACAATAACAATTACAAAACAAGGAACAAACGAAACTACTCAAGTTGTTAGCCCGGTAGTATATTGTGTTAATGATATAGCTACGCCTTTAACAGCCACTGCTGCATCAGGTCATACAGTTAATTGGTATACCCAAGCGGTTGGAGGAACAGGCACAACAGTAGCTCCAACACCAAGCACTGTTTCAGCAGGCAACTCCCAAGTTTATTATGCTGCTGCAGTAGATTCTAACGGTTGTGAAGGACCAAGAGCACAAGTTGTGGTTCAAGTAAATGACTTACCAACTGCCACTATTTCGGGAACTACCACAATTTGTGAAGGGACAACAGCAGTAATAACCTTTAATGGAACACCAAATGCTGTAGTAACTTATACAGTAAACGGAGGGTCCAACCAAACCATTACTTTGGATGCCACAGGAGTTGCAACGTTAACAACTGCTGCTTTGACTGCCAATGCAAGTTATGATTTAGTAAGTGTAACCTCTACTGGAACTAATCCGTGTAGTCAAGTACAAACGGGTAATGCTTTGATAACAGTTGAATCATTACCAACAGCGACCATTTCAGGAACAACCAGTATCTGTTCGGGAGCGACCACTACTATAACTTTCAACGGAACGCCAAATGCTACAGTAACTTACTCAGTTGACGGTGGTGCGAATCAAACTATTGTATTGAATGCCTCCGGAATTGCCACAATTACTACTCCTGCATTAACTGTAGACAGTACATATTCTTTGGTAAGTGTTACTGCTTCGGGAACTTTAGCTTGTAGCCAAGTGCAAACCGGTTTAGCTACAATAACAATTAATACTTTACCAACTGCTGCTATTTCAGGGACAACTTCAATTTGTTCCGGTGCGACTGCGGTAATTACATTTAGCGGTACACCAAATGCCGTTGTATCGTATACTGTTGATGGTGGAACCAACCAAACCATTACTTTGGATGCCACAGGAAACGCTACACTTACAACTCCTGCATTGACTGCTAACAGTACTTATGATTTAGTAAGCGTGGTTTCGGGAACTACAACTTGTAGCCAAACTGTTTCAGGTTCAGCAACAATTACCGTTGGAGCACTACCGACAGCAACAATTACCGGTACGACTGCTGTTTGTCAAAATGCCGCTAATTCAACTATTACATTCACCGGCGCTAATGGTGCCGAACCATAC
Organism: Flavobacterium sp. IMCC34852; assembly: GCF_030643905.1. NCBI lineage: Bacteria > Pseudomonadati > Bacteroidota > Flavobacteriia > Flavobacteriales > Flavobacteriaceae > Flavobacterium > Flavobacterium rivulicola. The sequence continues at coordinate 1,153,405 of NZ_CP121446.1, forward strand.
ACCTTCACCTATACTATCAATGGTGGGGCAAACCAAACTTTAACAACAACAACGGGGAACAGTGTTTCAATCAGTGTGCCAACGACAACTGTCGGAGTATTTACTTATACTTTGGTAAGTGTTTCAAGCGCCGGATTAACCTCATGTTCTCAAACACAATCAGGTTCAGCTGTAGTAACAGTTGAGGCTTTACCAACAGCGGCCATTTCTGGTACTTCCACAATTTGTGAAGGGTCAACAGCAACCATTTCATTTAACGGTACACCAAATGCAACGGTGACTTATACCGTGAATGGTGGTGCAAACCAAACTATTGTTTTAGATGCTTCGGGTACAGCAACAATTACTACTGCAGCTTTAACCGCAACAGCAACTTATACTTTAGTTAGTGTAACGGCTTCAGGGACTACTGCTTGTAGTCAAACGGTGTCAGGTTCTGCTGTGGTAACAGTTGTTTCTTTACCAACTGCTACTATTTCTGGAACTACAACTGTTTGTCAAAACGCAACCGGAACAAATATTACATTTACCGGTGTTGGAGGTGCTCAACCTTATACTTTCACTTATAATGTAAACGGTGGTACTTCTCAAACGATAACAACTACTAGTGGAAACAGCGTTTCTGTTAACGTGCCAACGGCAACCGTTGGAGTATTCACTTACCAATTATTAAGTGTTTCAAGTGCAACATTGTCTTCGTGTTCTCAAACTCAATCGGGAACTGCCATAGTAACCGTTGAAACATTGCCAACAGTAACCATTTCAGGAACTACTTCCGTTTGTAGCGGATCAACAGCAACCGTAACATTCAACGGAACGCCAAATGCAACGGTAAGCTATACCGTAAACGGAGGGGCTAATCAAACGACAGTGTTAGATGCTTCAGGTAATGCTTCGATTACTACATCGGCTTTGACTGCCACAACTACTTATACTTTAGTGGATGTGACAGCATCAGGAACCAGTTCATGTAGTCAAGTAGTTACAGACTCAGCGGTTATTACAATTACTCCCGAGTTAATTTTTGCCATTGGTGATTCTTGTCAAAACAGCATGCTGACTTTAGATGTAATCGATGCAAACTTTAATACTGATACAGTAAGTTACACTTGGATGCAAGGAACAACTATCGTAGGAACAAATGGTTCTTTCAATGTAGATGAGTATATGGCTCAAAACCCTTCTATGGTTTTACCAATTACTTTCTCGGTTACCATTGGATTAAACGGATGTGATACAACTCAAAGTTTTACCGTAGAAAATAATCCTTGTAGAGTGATTCCAAGAGGAATTTCGCCTAACAATGACCAATTGAATGACACCTTTGATTTAACCGGTTACGGCGTGAAAGATATTATTATCTTCAACCGTTACGGAACCAAAGTATTCTCTTTCTCCGGAAATTATACTAACCAATGGAAAGGACAATCAGACGGTGGTGATGAATTACCGGATGGTACTTATTTCTATAGTATTCACACTAGTGAAGGTGCTAACAAAACCGGATGGGTTTACATAAACAGACAGTATTAATCAAATGAGTATAAACAGTTTGTTTGTGTTTACCAACAAACTATTATTAAATAAAATGACACACCTAATGAAAAAAGGATATTTAGCACTGGCATTACTATCATTGTTCGCATTGGAGGTAAAAGCACAGCAAGATCCACATTATACACAATATATGTATAATATGAACGTCATGAATCCGGCATACGCAGGTTCAAAAGATAATATTTCGGGAGGATTACTTTACCGCCAACAATGGGTTGGCTTAGAAGGCGCTCCAAAGACGGCTACTTTCGCTATTCACAGTCCCGTTGGTAAAAATGTAGGATTGGGATTGTCTGCTATTTCAGATAAAATTGGTCCTGTGGAAGAAACCAATGTATATGGAGATTTCTCTTACACCGTTAGTATGGGTGGCCAAAGCAAATTGGCTTTTGGTTTGAAAGCCGGGGCTACTTTTCAAAAAATCGGCTTGTTTTCAGATATTGGAAATGGGTATACCCAACAACCGGGCGATTTTGCCTTTGACGAAAACAGCAACAATATCAAATTGAATATTGGAACCGGCTTGTTCTTCTATACTAATAAATATTATGCCGCTTTATCGGTACCGAATATGTTAGATGGAAAACATTTAGACATCACCCGAAACGGACAAGAGTACCAATTTGGAAGCGATACCCAACACTATTTTTTAACCAGTGGTTATGTGTTTGACTTATCGGCTAACACCAAATTTAAACCATCATTTATGTTGAAATCAGCTTTCAAAGCACCAACATCTCTTGACTGTTCGGCTAACTTCTTGTTCTTTGAAAAATATGAAATCGGCGGAACCTATCGTTTAGACGACTCTTTCGGAGCCATGATTAACTTTGCAGTAACACCTTCGGTCAGAATTGGCTATGCTTATGACCATGTTATTTCAGAAATCAATGGAACATCTCCGGCTTCACATGAGTTTATGTTATTATTTGATTTAAATTTGTCTAAAAAAGTTTCTGTTTCACCAAGATTTTTCTAAAAACAACAATTATGAAATCGAAGATTCACGAATACCAAAAATCCAATATTAAACTTATGAGTAAAAAAACATATATCACCTTTAGTTTGATATTAATGCTAACAGCAAGTTACGGGCAAAATAGTGCTACCGCTAAAGCCGATAAGCTTTTTGAAAGCTATCAGTATGTTGCTGCTATCGAGGAATACCAGAAACTAGCCGAAAGCAAAGGAGCTAATGAATACATTTATACCCAATTAGCCGAAAGTTATTACAATGTTTTTGATTCAGAAAACGCCTCAAAATGGTTTGCTAAAGCAACGGCCAAAGGTAAAGCGGATGCAGAAACTTATTACCGTTATGCGCAAACTTTAAAAGTTTTGGGGAAATATTCGGAAGCCAATAAACAAATGGATGTTTTTGCCAAAATGATGCCTAAAGACGACAGAGCAAAAGAACATTTGGCGAACCCAAATTACATCCCGAGTTTGGCTACCAATTCAAAATTATTTGATGTTGCCGAAACCAATATCAAAAGTAAAGGACAAAGTGATTTCGGAGCGTTATTGACCAATGACAATATTCTTTATTTTGCCAGTACCAGAAACAGTTCCAATAAAACGGATAAATGGAATAACCAACCATATTTAGACATTTACCAATCAACAAGAGATGACAAAGGAAGTTTTTCTGAACCAACACCGGTTAGAGAATTAAACACACCATTTCACGACGGTCCGGTTACTTTGAGTGCTGACGGAAATATCATGTTTTTCGCCAGAGACGGTCACAGTGAAGGGCAATACGAAAAAAGCAAAAAAAGCAATACTAAAATTGGACAACAAGGTATTTACAAAGCCACAAAAGTAGATGGTAAATGGACCAATGTTGAAGCTTTGCCTTTTAATAGCACCAGTTATTCAGCTACCAATCCAAGTTTGAGTAAAGATGGTAAAACCTTGTATTTTGCTTCTAACATGCCGGGCGGATTGGGTGAGTCTGATATTTGGAAAGTGACTGTAGAAGCTAATGGTTATGGTAAACCTCAAAATTTAGGTCCAAATGTAAATACAGCCGATAAAGAAAATTTCCCTTTCATTGCAGAAGATAATACTTTGTATTTTGCTTCTTTAGGAAGACAAGGGTTGGGTGGATTTGACGTTTACAAAACCAATTTAAATGGTTCAGATCAAGCCATAAATCTCGGTAAACCGGTGAATAGTGAGAAAGATGATTTCTCCTTCAGTTTTAATAAAAATGCTAATATTGGTTATTTCTCTTCCAACAGAAATGGTGACGATGCTATATTTTCAGCAGCTCCACTTTGTAAAGCAGAAGCTATTGTTTTAGTAACTAATGCCAAAACAAAAGCGCCATTGACTAATGCTTCGGTAGCTATTTTAGACTTAAAAGGCAATGTAATCGCTACAGAGAAATCTAATGCTGAAGGAAAAGTAAGTTACCCTATTGAATGTAATTTAGGTTACGGTTTACAAGTAGCTGCCCAAAATTTTGAAACTGCATCTTCAGCGGTAAAAGCAGTAAAAGCAGGTGAGACAGTTGTTGAGGTTGCCTTAGCGCCATCTGAAGTGATTATTACCGATACAGAAGTTATCTTGAATCCGATTTATTTTGAATATGATAAAAGCAACATCACCGCTCAAGGTGCTGTTGAATTGGATAAGTTAGTAAAAGTGATGCAAGACAATCCTTCTATGGTCATTTTTGTTAAATCACATACCGATTCAAAAGGAAGTTTAAACTACAACCTAAACTTGTCAGAAAGAAGAGCACAATCAACTGTTCAGTACTTGATTTCTAAAGGAATCACTCAAGGTCGTATTTCAGGTAAAGGATTCGGAAGCACTGAACAAAAAGTAAAATGCGGTACGAATTGTACCCAAGAACAAGATGCACAAAACAGACGCTCAGAGTTCTTGATTGTGAAGAAATAGATTAATTATAAAATACAATACCCAGTCATACAGCTAAGATTAAAAGTTAAATAGATTAATGATTGGTAAATGATAGCTAATCTCGATGAAAATTGAGATTGGCTATTGTGCATAAATATGATGATTCAATGAAGAAAGTTTTAACGCTACTATTATCTTTTGTTTTTGCCAATACAATTGTTGCCCAAGTTGAGCCAAACGACTGTGTCAATGCCTTGACTATTTGTGGAAACGGCACTTTTTTTTCTAATGCAAATGGTATAGGTAATACTCAGGAAATTAATGCCTGTGGCGGATTTGAAAGCAATTCTCTCTGGTTAGAAATCAATATTGTTCAAGGAGGAACACTTGGGTTTAATTTGATTCCTGATGATCCGAGTATTACAGTCGATTATGATTTTTGGGTTTTTGGTCCTAATCCTGTTTGTGGTAGTCTCGGAGCGCCCATTCGATGCGCTACAACCAATCCGCAACAAGCCGGATTAACAGGGCCAACAGCAAATTGGACCGGGATGTATGGTTCCACTTTGAATACCCAAGTAGGTCCGGGTCCTAATGGAAATGGTTATGTAAGATGGCTTAATGTATTACCGGGACAATCCTATTACATTGCGATTGACAGACCTAATGGTGATGGAGGATTTCAAATACAATGGATAGGTTCGGCCACAGCCGGAACCGGAGCTTTTCCTTCACCGCCAAGCGCAGCTTCAATTCCGGATGTTATGGCTTGTAGTAGTACACCTAATGTTGGGATTTATGATCTTAATACGGTTAGACCACTTATAAATGCAGATACTACAGGGAATACAATTACTTTTCATGAAACTCCTGCAGATGCTAATGATAACGTTAACGCATTGCCTAACATTTATTCAAACCTATCTAATCCACAGACCTTGTGTGCAAGAGTAACAGATAATGTTTCGAACTGTTTTAGTATCGTCTGTTTTAATTTAGTGGTGAATTTAATTCCCACTGTGAGTATGAGTGTTTCTCCAACATCTATTTGTACAGGAGATAGTGTAACGGTTACTTTTTCAGGAACTCCAGGAGCTAATTTTGATTACATCATCAATGGCGGACCAACTCAAAATGCTAATATTGACGCTACAGGGAGCTATGTTTTAACACAGTCTCCAACTGCTAATACAACTTATGCGCTAACAGGAGTCAGAGCTATAGATGCTTCAGGAACTACTATTTGCTCACAGCCTCTAAATCAATCTGTAACTGTAACGGTTAATCCATTGCCAACTGCAACGATATCCGGGACCACCACTATTTGCTCTGGAAATACGACAACTATCACCTTTAACGGTACTCCTAATGCAACAGTAACCTATACGGTGAATGGAGGAGGTAATCAAACTATAGTTTTAGATGGTACAGGTTCAGCAACGATTACGACGCCAATTTTATCTGCGGACGCTACTTACAGCTTGGTAAGTGTCGCTTCTTCAGGGACTCCGGTTTGTAGCCAAACTCAAACAGGTTCGGCAGTTATAACTGTTATTGCCTTACCAACCGCTACGATATCGGGAACAACTTCTGTTTGTTCAGGATCAACTACGAATATTACTTTCAATGGAACACCAAACGCAACCGTTACTTACACAGTAAATGGTGGCGCCAATCAAACTATAGTATTAGATGGAACCGGTTCAGCTACGCTAACTACTCCGGCATTGACTGTAAATACCACTTATGCTTTGGTAAGTGTTGCAGTTTCGGGAGCTGCTACTTGTAGCCAAACCCAAACCGGTTCGGCGGTAATTACTATAAATTCTGCACCAACGGCAACCATATCGGGAACAACTACCATTTGTTCAGGAAGTGCTACAGTCATCACTTTTAATGGTACGCCAAATGCCACGGTGACTTATACAGTTAATAGCGGTACGAATCAAACCATCCTTTTAAACGGACTAGGTTCGGCTACTTTGACAACACCAGCATTAACAACTACTACAGCTTATGATTTGGTACAGGTAACTTTATCCGGAACACCGCCTTGTAGTCAAACTTTGGTTGGTTCGGCTCTGGTGACGGTTAATGCTTTGCCAACTGCAACAATTTCAGGTACAACCACAATCTGTTCAGGGACTACCACAGTGATTACTTTTAACGGAACACCCAATGCTACGGTTGCTTATACTGTAAATGGAGGTGCCAATCAAACAATTGTTTTAAATGGAACAGGTTCGGCTACTATTACCACACCAATATTATCAGCAAATAGTACTTATACTTTAGTAAATGTAACTGCTTCTGGTTCTCCTGCTTGTAGTCAAACCCTAGCTGGTTCTGCTGTAATAACTGTTAATTCTTTACCAACAGCCACTATATCCGGGACAACTACAATTTGTTCTGGTTCAACAACCACCATTGCTTTCAATGGTACACCAAATGCAACAGTGACTTATACGATAAACGGTGGTGCCAATCAGACTTTAGTTTTAAATGCAAGCGGTTCAGCAACGCTAACTACATCAGCTTTAACAGCCAATACCACTTATGCTTTAATTAGTGTCACAGCTGCTGGAATTCCGGCATGTAGCCAAACGCAAACGGGTTCGGCAGTTGTAACGGTAAATGCTTTGCCAATAGCAACAATTTCGGGGACAACAACTATTTGTTCCGGAAATACTACTGTAATTACTTTTAGCGGAACGCCAAATGCTACTGTTGCCTATACTGTAAATGGAGGTGCCAATCAGACTATTGTTTTAAACGGAGCCGGTTCAGCTAATTTTACCACGCCAACATTAAATACCAATACAACTTACACTTTAGTGAGTGTGACCGCTGCAGGCGTTCCGGCTTGTAGTCAGATACAAACAGGTTCGGCCGTTGTAACAGTAAATGCATCTCCAACTGTAACCATTTCAGGTACAACAACCATTTGTTCCGGGAATACAGCAGTAATCACTTTCAACGGTACTGCCAATGCAACGGTAACTTACACTATAAATGGTGGTGCCAATCAGACAATTGCCTTAGACGGTACAGGAATTGCCACGATAACTACACCGGTGTTGACTGTTAACAGCACTTATACTTTAGTGAGTGTTGCTTCTTCAAGCGCTCCGTTTTGTAGTCAAACACAGTCGGGCTCTGCAATAATTACCGTGAATCCTCTTCCGGTAATCACTAATGTGCCATCAAATGTGGTGGTTTGTTCAGGAGAAGGTGTGATCACTAATGCTTTTATCAGCACTCCTGCAGGAGCTAGTTTTAGTTGGACCAATAGTTTGTCATCGATTGGATTATCCGCCTCCGGAACCGGTAGCATTCCTAATTTTGTTGCCTCTAATAATGGATCGTCTGCTGTAACAGCAGCCATTAATATTGTAGCCAGCTTAAACAACTGTTCAACAACAGGTTCTTATACTATTACTGTCAACCCACTACCATTAGCCAATCCGGTGATTACGGATTATGAGTTGTGTGATTACGCCAATCCGGGCGATGGTATTGAAGTGTTTACTTTGAATAGTAAAGATGCAGAGATTGCCAATGGTCAGGCCAATGTTACTATAGGATATTATTTGACTCAGAGTGATGCTCAGACTCAAACGAGTCCGCTACCGAACTTGTACACTAACATTAGTAATCCGCAAGAGATTTGGATAAACATCAGTAATAATACCACAGGGTGTAGTTCGGTGAGTTCGTTTAATTTGGTGGTAAATCCTTTGCCATCGGCGACTACACCGGATCCTATCTTCCAATGTAGTAACGGAGCCACGACACAGGCTTTGTTTGATTTGACCATAAATGAAGGCGTTGTTACAGCAGGGAATACTTCACTAGTCAGTGTTACGTATTATAACTCTTTGCTTGCGGCCCAAAATGAGTCAAGTCCGATAGTTACCCCAAGTACATATACCGGAACAGATAACGAGATAGTTTATATCAGAGTAGAGGATAATGTTACGGGTTGTTATTCAACCACTACGCAATTATTAAGAGTAACCCAAGGCCCTATTGCCGTTACTCCACAAGCGTTGCATTATTGTGATCCTAATAATGACGGATTTGGCGTGTTTGATTTAGCCTCAGCCACTGCAGAAATAGCCGGAGGCGTTTGGCCACTAACGGGAGTTTCGATAAGTTATTACGAAACCCAGACCGATGCTTTGATAGGCGCAGCACCATCACTTGCGAGTCCTTATGACAATATCAATCCATGGACACAGACGATTTATGTCAGAGTGTTTTATACCTTGACCGGTTGTGCCAATTATGTTGAATTACAATTAATAGTTGACCCAACCCCTGAGGCAACCGAGCCGGATGATTATGCGCTTTGTGATTACACAGGCCAGACTGGTTTTGAGAGTTTTGATTTAACTACAACGATACCACAGGTTTTAGGGTCTATTGATCCTACTACGGTTACGGTTACTTTCCATACGACTTTTGCCAATGCGCAAGACGATGCTAATGCTATTGGCGGTGTGACGAATTACATCAACCAAACGCAGTGGAACCAAACAGTGTATGTTAGAGTAGAATTTAATACCACAGGTTGTTATGACATAGTGGAGTTAGACTTGATAGTGAATCCGCTACCGAATGCTACCCAGCCTAATTATGCTCAATACACTTTGTGTGATTACAATGGCTCGATAGGTTTTGAGACTTTTGATTTGGCTTCTCAAGTAGCTGCTGTTTTATTAGGCCAGACGGGAATGTCGGTAACTTTCTATCCGAGTTTGACAGATGCAGAGAATGATACCAATGCGATCAATGTTTCTCATCCTGATTTACAGTATCCGAACCAAATTATTTATGTACAGACTTTAGGTATTCGTATCACCAATAGCATCACCGGATGTTACAGCATCTCTACGATGGATATCAGAGTAGTTCCATTGCCAACACCAATTCCGCCAACAGCGCCTTTCACGATTTGTGATGAGAATCAAGATGGCTTTTCCGGATTTGATTTGACGAGCTTAACAACGGACATTTTACAAGGTGCACCCTATATTTTGACTTTCCATGAGACCTTAACCGATGCACAACAGGGTAATACCCCAATTGACACGAGTGTTCTTTATAACAATATCAATCCTTTTGTACAAATATTATACGTAAGAGCGGTTGACCCTTTAACGGGATGTTGGAGCGTTATTCCAATAGAACTAAACGTTAACCCAAGTCCAATAGCCCCGGTTGATTTAGATGACATTGTAGTTTGTGATGATGATAACAATACCCAAGATGCCATTACCAGTATTGATTTGACTGTCAATACAGCTAGTATCTTGGCCCAACAACCTTTGGCTGCAAGTAATTATACTGTTGAGTATTACACCTCTCAAACGGCTGCCCAGGATGGAATTGCCCCGATTATCAATGTGACCAATTATACGGCTATGAACAACCAAACTATTTGGGTTAGAGTAGAAGATAATACCACGGGTTGTTTCAATATAGGTTCATTTGATGTTATCATCAATATTCCATTGTTACTAACCACACCTGCACCACTGAGTGTTTGTGATAATGATACCGATCCGAATAATCAATACCACAGTTTTGATTTAACGGTAAAAGATGCTGAGATCACCCAAGGATTATCAGGTTATACAGTAACGTATTACCCATCATTATCAGAAGCCCAAGCCGGAGGAGCAACCACCATAACAGATTTTACGGCTTATACCAATATATTTCCGGCGGTTCAAACCTTAGGCGTTTTGGTAACCAGCGCAGCGGGTTGTCAAAGCATTACGACTTTAGACATTAGAGTATTACCGGTACCAACACCGAACACCGACCCGAATCCTTTAGCACCACTATGTGATGACAACAATCCGGGAGATATGGTTGAAGTTTTTGATGTAACGGTAAATGCGGCTTATATCATTAACGGCGCCACGAATGTTACCTTGACTTACTATACCAATGAGGCAGATGCTCATGCTGCTCAGTTCCCGATAGCCGACCCGACTCAGGCTTTGGTAGGCGATAATGTTTGGATTAGAGTAGAGAACAACCAAGTGGATTATTTGGGTAATAACTGTTATGTATTGGTGGAACAACCCTTAACGGTTAATCCTTTACCTGAAGTCATCCAACCTTTGGCACCATACAGAATGTGTGATGACAATACCGACGGTATTGCACAGTTTGATTTGACCAACCCAATCTTGGCCACCGCCATTTTGGGTGCGAACCAAAGCCCGGCTGATTTTACCATTACGTATTATCTAACAGCAGCAGGAGCCAATCCTTTTACCAATACAGGAGAGACACCACTGGTATCTCCGTATACTAATATTACCCCAGATGCGCAAGATATTTACATCAGAGTAGTGAACAATGCTACAGGTTGTGTTAATGCAACGGGAGTACTGACTTTGGCAGTGGAGGAATATGCTACGGCAACAGGAGCGCAAGAGTTTTCACAATGTGATGATTACAACGACCCATATGATGGGGTATTCCAATTGGATTTAACGCAATTCAACACGGCTATTCTCAACGGACAAGACCCGGCTGTTTTCTTGATTAGTTACTACCACAGTCAGGCTGATGCAGAGGCAGGGATTAATGCTATCCCACTGGCGGAAGCACAAGCTTATATTACCCAACCCGATACGGATCAGATTTGGGTTAAGGTAGAGAACAGCAGCAATAGCATTGTACCATTCTGTTATGCACTGACCACTATTGATATAGAGATAGAGCGTTACCCTAATCCGGTTATTGATACCCAGAATGATGTCACTACGATATGTGTTGACTTCACCACGGGAGAAGTGGTAAGACCACTAGTTTTAGAGAGTGGTATTGTCAACGCTTCGGATTATACTTTTGAGTGGTATGAGGATGGCAACTTAATTGTAGGTGCTACGGGTTCAACGTATACGGTAAACACTTCTTCACCAACGGGTGCTACCAGAAACTACCATGTACGAGTGATAAGCAATAGTGATTTATTGTGTGAGACTACCTCGGCAGACTTCCCGGTGATACAATCAGGACAGGCGGTTATAGCATCAGGGACAGTAGGTTATACGGTAACCAATGCCTTTACGGATAGTCAAATTATTACGGTTACTGTTGAAGGTTGGGGAACGTATGAATACAGTTTGGATGACGGCCCAAGACAATCGAGCAATATCTTTGAAGGGGTTTCTTTAGGTGAGCATGTGATACATGTTTGGGATACCGAAGGAGGAGTAGCGTTTAGTTGTGAAGAGCTGACGATAGATCAAGTGATGGTGATAGATTACCCACGTTATTTTACACCAAACGGAGACGGTATCCACGATGCTTGGAATATTGTTGGATTATCAAATTTTGCGGAGCAAACCACGATATACATTTTTGATCGTTACGGTAAGTTGTTGAAACAATTGAGTGCGAGTGACCAAAGCGAAGGATGGGACGGAACTTACAATGGAAAGTTATTGCCTTCGGATGATTATTGGTTCACGGTAGATTTCCCTGAACAAGGCAAGATGAAGCAGTTTAAAGCGCATTTCACATTGAAACGATAGACCAACAGATATATAAGCCACTCAAGCGAGTGGCTTTTTTATGATAGAAAATCAATGCGTCTAATTAGCCCCGATTGCAGTGGCACCTTGTAGAGCGGAAAGCGGGAGCAGGAGTGTAAGAAAGCGGTATAGGTGTGCTCCTAAAAAAATAGTCTCTTTTGATTAGGATTACCTTCGGTGATCCCATACTGAGGAACCCTAAACAAAGAAAACCTGCGGCTGCTACTCAGCCTTGTTTTTTTATTTTCAATCTGCGCCTAAAAGCAAGCTTTTGTCACATATTGAAAATAAAAAAACCGATTAGTTTTCTAATCGGTTTTCTTTGTGGGCGATGAGATTTGATATTAAGAGGAGGACTGCCGGTGGCAGTCAGGTAGACGAACTTTAGTTCGTAATTGAATAGGATTACCTTCGGTGATCCCATACTGAGGAATCCTGAACAAAGAAAACCTGCGGCTGCTACTCAGCCTTGTTTTTTTATTTTCAATCTGCGCCTAAAAGCAAGCTTTTGTCACATATTGAAAATAAAAAAACCGATTAGTTTCCTAATCGGTTTTCTTTGTGGGCGATGAGGGATTCGAACCCCCGACCCTCTCGGTGTAAACGAGATGCTCTGAACCAACTGAGCTAATCGCCCGTCTTGCGCTTGATTGCGAGTGCAAATATAGACCGTTTTTTTGATTCTGCAAATTAAAATGAAAAAAAATTACAAAATTTCTGCAACTACAAAAGTACTTCCGCCTACATAAATTAAGTCATTGACCGTTGCGTTTTTTGTAGTGTTCGCATAAGCATTTGAAACAGAATTATATATTTCACCTTTAAGTTCAAAATCTGCGGCTTTTGTTGCCAAAATTTCAGCTTCTAAACCGCGTGGGATATTGGGTTTACAGAAATAATATTTCGCGTTTTTTGGGAATAGCGGCAGAATTTCTTCCAGATTTTTATCATTCACTACACCTAAAACGATATGCAGTGTGTCAAATTTTTCCTTTTTCAATTGGTTTAAAACAATGGACAATCCATGAGCATTGTGAGCCGTGTCGCAAATTATTTTTGGGTTTTCTCCTAATTGTTGCCAACGACCTTGAAGATTGGTATTCTCAATTACCTTCAAAAAGCCTTTTTTAATCGCTTCTTCGGAAACTGAAAGCAATTGTTTTTCTTGTAATACTTTCAAAGTTTGTAAAACCGTTTTTTTATTGTAAAACTGATAATCGCCTAATAGGGCTGATGGATAGTTTTCATGGGTCAAATCGGAGGCAAAATAGATTTCGGAATTCGTTTCCTTGGCTTTGGTTTCAAAAACTGATTTGGTTTCTGTAACATATTCGCCAATCACTACAGGAATATTTGGTTTAATGATACCTGCTTTTTCAAAGGCTATGGCTTCGAGTGAATTGCCTAAAAACTGAGTATGGTCTAATCCAATATTGGTAATCACAGAAATCAACGGTGTGATGATGTTAGTTGAATCCAATCTTCCGCCCATACCGACTTCAATAATGTTGATGTCTGTTTTTTGTTTGACAAAATATTCGAAAGCCAGTCCGACGCTCATTTCAAAAAAACTCAATTGATGGGCTTCAAAAAATGATTTGTTATTGTTGATAAAGTCACAAACATAGTCTTCCGAAATAGGTTTCCCGTTGATGGCAATTCGTTCGCGGTAATCTTTTAAGTGTGGCGAAGTGTACAACCCAACTTTATAGCCGGCTTCCTGTAAAACCGAAGCGAGTAGGTGTGAAGTTGAGCCTTTGCCGTTGGTTCCGGCTACGTGTATGCACTTCAAATGCTTTTCAGGATTGCCTAAATGATTGGCTAATAAAACCGTGTTGGTGATGTCTTTTCTATAAGCTGTGGCACCCTGAGTTTGGTACATCGGTAATTGATTAAACATCCAATCCAAGGTTTCTTTATAGTTCATAATTTTAGGAAAAAATAATTTTGATATACTTTTTTAATTTTTTTTTCGTTGTATATTGTGATGCCCGTAAGGTCAATACAAATTTGAAATTATTTTCAGAATTAATAGCCCAAAATTTAATAAATATGATTAGTACATTTTTACAGTTGCAAGTTGATACTTTAGCGCAAGCCATTCCAACTGCTGACACTGCAAATGCAGCTCTAACCAACGAAGTTTCTGTTTTAGAGTTTATTTTCAAAGGAGGACTTTTCCTGATTCCGATTGCGCTTTTGCTTTTTTATACGTTGTATATCATTTTTGAACGTTATATCTACATTCACAAAGCCGCAAAAATCGACAATCATTTGATGTCGGATGTACGCAATCATTTGAACAATGCCAATATTGATATGGCTGTTATGGCTGCCGAAAGAAGCGGAACAGCTCAAGGGAATATCTTAAAAGAAGGTGTACTTACTATTGGAAGACACATCAATGAAATTGAATCCAATATGGAGCGTGCCGCCAATATCGAAATTGGTTATATGGAAAGAAGATTAGGTCAATTGGGTTTGATTGCAGGTATTGCACCAACCTTAGGATTTATCGGTACGATTTCCGGGGTAATTAAAATTTTCTACAGCATTTCGGTAACCGAAGACATCAGTATAGGGAATATATCCGGAGGTTTATACGAAAAGATGATTAGTAGTGGTGCCGGACTTATCGTAGGGATTATTGCCTATGCCGCTTATCACTTGTTTAACGGGAAGATTGACGGTTTCTCTTTGTCGATTCAAAAACAAGTATTAGAATTTGTAAACATAATTCAAAGACCAAATGGCCATAAAGCGAAATAAACGATTTCATGCAGAAGTCGCGACCTCTTCGTTAAGCGACATTATGTTCTTCTTATTGTTGTTTTTCTTAATTATCTCGACCTTGGCAAATCCGAATGTTATCCGAATGACATTGCCGAAATCGAAAACGAATGAGAAAACCAACAAACAATTAATCACGCTTTCGGTGACGGAAGAGAAACGATTTTTTGTCGATAAAGAGGAAGTAGATTTTGGTCAATTAGAAGACAAACTTTTGTCCAAAATGGATCCCGAAAAGCAACAAACGGTTGTGATTAGAATTCCGGCCACTATGCAAGTCCAAGACTTGGTAGATGTGCTGCAAATAGGTGTTAAGAACAAACTTAAGTTCGTTATCGCCACGAGTCCGAATTAAAATTAAATTATAATGAAAATAAAAACGTTGCTGTTGATGGCTTTTATTTCAGCCTCAACATTTGCCCAAGACACCGAATTCAAGTTTTCCAAAGAAGGTTTGACCGATTTTATCGTAACGACTTATGAAGGCTCGGCTAAAGATACCTACAACCTGACTTTGGCTTGGGTTAAAGAAAACAGTAAAAAAGGGTATAAAGTAGTTTCTTCTGTAGAAGGAGAAAAAATAACGGTTGAAGGCGGAAAAGAGAATTTCCTTTGCAGTAAAGCCGGTGGAACTACTGTTTGTACATATGCTACTTTTACTATTGAAATCAGTTTTAAAGAAGGCAAATTCAAATTTGAAGCCGTTGGTTTAACCGAAAAACCTAACAATGCAACAACTGTGGTAACGCACGACCTTAATGACTTCTCAGAGTATTACAATAAAGATGGAAGTTTGAAGAAGTACAAAGACGATGTACCTGCCGCTTATGAATCTCTTTTTAACGAGTTAAATAAAAGTTTGGTCACTTTTATGGATAAGAAAAAGAAAGCAGACGGTTGGTAATCGAAATAGTATAAAAGAAAAATCCCATTCACTCGAATGGGATTTTTTTATGTTTAGTTCAAACTGAAAGTATAAATTATCTTTCCAACTTGTTTTTCGGGCGCATTGGCATCAGCTTGCCATCTGGTTTGCATGGCTGCAATTTTTGCTTGGTCGAGCAAACATTTCGCCGTATTGGTTGTGCCTTGAACTCCGGCGGTAACACTGACTGTATTTCCGTTTCGATCAACTGTAACCTGCACGGCTACTCTTCCTTGTTCCTGACAAGTGTAATCCGGTTGTGGTTTACTCAAAGCTTTTCGGTTTCCTAGGGAATAACCTGAACCACTGCCGTTGCCACCACCATTTCCGCTTCCATTTCCTGAACCTGTTCCCGAACCTGTTCCGGTTCCGGTTCCACTGCCGTTTCCGCCGCCAGAACCTGTTCCACTGCCGTTACCGTAATAACCGCTTGAATTTAGGTTGCCGTTAGCACTTCCTTTGTTACCGCCTTTAGTGTCATTACCATCGCCACCTTTATTGCCTAAAATACTTGATAAGGCATCATTGGCATTTTTGGAAACTTTTGGTTTTTCCGGTGCGGGTTTGATGTCTTTTTTAGGAACTACAGGAGTTGGTGTTTTCTTGATGTCTTTTTTAGGAATGGCTACATTGGTATCGTCATCGTCATTTTCATCCGAAATGATATTGTCTTCAGGAGAAGTTGTCGTTGGGGCTACTTTAGCTTGGTCTTTTACATTTAAGACTTCGCTTTTGTAATTATCGCCCATACCGTAATCACTGTCGCCAAAGTTCATCTCAATACCGCCACCGCCACCGCCGCCCATGATTTTCATGTCAGCCGGAGGCCAAAAACGCAATAAGAAAAGTAAAAGAATCAATAAAGCATACACTACAGTAGTAATGGCTAAGGATTTTTTATCGTCATTGGATAGTTCAAAACTCATAACTATTCTTTTGTTCGTTAAAGTTATAACGCTTAAAAGTACTAAATATTGTGTAAACCTCGCTGTTAATTTTTTACTAAACTAATTGTTTCAGTGCAATTTCAAAGGCAGTCGCGCTGATATTCTTCTTGTCAGAATTCAAAGCATGCGCTTTGTCCAAAGCCTTTTTAATGGTTTCCGAAATGTCGTAGAAAATGGCTTCGTCAGTCATTTGTACTTTTTTCTCCATGAAATAGGCAAAAACTCTCGCCATACCACAATTGGAGATGAAATCCGGAATCAAACTTACTTTGCTATCTGTCTCTTCCATAATCGGGCCAAAAAATATTTCCTTGTCGGCAAACGGTACATTCGCGCCACAAGAAATCACCTCTAAGCCATTCGTGATTAAGCTATCGATTTGGTCTTTGGTTACCAATCTTGAAGCGGCACATGGCGCAAAAATATCAGCACCTAAAGTCCATATTTTTTCGTTGATTTCATTAAACGGAATCATATTTTGGGCTACCAATTTATTACCGTCTTTATTCAGGAACATCATTCTGATTTCTTCAAAAGAAAAACCTTCTTCGTTGATCACACCACCATCGCGGTCAATGATTCCGACAACTTTGGCACCCATTTCGGCCAAATAAAAAGCAGCAGCCGAACCTACATTTCCAAATCCTTGTACAATCGCTTTTTTGCCTTGAACATCTCCGCCATAAATATTATAGAAATGACGAACCGCTTCAGCAACGCCAAAACCGGTAATCATGTCGGCTACAGTATATTTTCTTAAAACATCCGGAGAGAATTTTGGGTTTTCGATTACCTTAATTACGCCGTGACGCAATTGCCCAATTCTATTGATTTTATCAGCTTCTGTTGGTTTGAAATGCCCGTTGAAAACCCCTTCTTGCGGATGCCAAACGCCACATTCTTCCGTGAAAGGAATAACTTCGTGGATTTCGTCAACATTCAAATCACCACCGGTTCCGTAATAACTTTTTAACAAAGGAGAAACGGCTTTATACCAACGTTGTAACACACCTTTTTTGCGTGGATCATTCGGGTCGAAATTGATGCCTGATTTAGCACCACCAATCGCCGGACCTGAAACAGAGAACTTCACTTCCATAGTTTTGGCTAATGACAATACTTCATTCATGTCTAGTCCTTTTCTCATTCTCGTTCCACCACCGGCAGCACCGCCACGAAGGCTATTGATTACTGTCCATCCTTCGGCTTCTGTCTCAGCGTCTTTCCAGTTGAATACGATTTCGGGTTCTTTGTTTTCGAATTTTTTTAATAAGTCTTTCATTGTATCTAATCTGAGCTCACTTCAGATTCTTAGTTTTAGTTAGAGTGTAATTTAGTTTGTGGTGCAAATATAGGAATTTGAAAATTACGAATTGGGAATTACGAATTGGGATTTATTTATTAAAACTAGTTTTTGCAGAAGTGCTTTTGATTGTTTATGTTTTAATCAATTTATGATATATTGATTAAATATATTTTAGCAAAAAATTATGAGATTTGTTTTAGATTTTGTTTTAATATTATAGAATGTTTTGTAGTCGTTTTTAAATGTAGTCTTATGAAAAAACTATTTTTTATTATTTGTCTTTTTTGGTTTTATGCTGCCAATGCAATTACTTATCCAATTTCGCCAAGACCTTTACGGATGCTAGTGTCAGAGAGCAAACATATCATTGTTGGACATGTAATTAAAGTAGAAAAAATAACACGTAAAATAAATAGAAAGCAAAGTGATACAGATACATTTGCTTATATTGTAGTCAATGAAAGATTGCAGGGAAGCATAAAAGATGACACTATCAAAATTGAGTTTGAACCAGGTATGATTTGTCCGGCTTCTGATATGTATTATGAAAACACAGATGTATTGGCTTTTTTAGATGAAGAAAACGGAAAGTACGCAACACATGCTTTATCCTATGGTTCGAAGACTTTAGATAAAGAAGGAATAGCAATCTACAAAGAGCGAATTCAGGAAATACAGTCGATATTGAAAGTGGACAATACGATAGAACAACTCAAACAAACCGTTGAATGGCTCGTTAAATGTGCCGAGAATCATTATACCCAATGGGAAGGTACTTTTGAATTGTCGCCCGATAGTCATTTTATGTCGTTTTATTCCAGATCGAAAGCTCCCGATTTTGAATTATTGCTTTCCAATGATCAAAAAGAAAGATTGAAAACAGCTTTAATTAAGTCAGCTGACCAGTCGTATCTTGATTTAGGTCTTGTTGATTTGGTTTACGAAGGAAATGAAAATGAAATAGACGCTTTAATGTTAAAGAATTTGAAAGCTTTGGTTGATGAAGACTATAATTGGTTTGCTTCAGATTATATGCAAAGACTTGTGCATCTGAATAATTCCGATGAGGCCAATAAATTAATTAAGGATTTTGATGATGTAATTATGGACTATGATAAAGATAAAAAAGGGAAAGCTATAATTCTCAAATTCATATCACTTATCGAAAATAAACCCTGATGAATGATCTTTCTTCGCGCCGGTCACACTACTCAAAACATTAATCTCTTTCCTTAACTTTAATACACCAAGCAAGGCAAAAATCAAAGCTTCTTTATATTCTAAAGTTTTAGCATCGGGAACAATTAGTTGCAATTCGGGTAAATAATCCTGCATCGAATCTAATAAAAAAGTATTGTATGCGCCACCGCCTGTTACAAGCATATTTCCTCTTCTGTTTGGAAGCGCCAAAGCTGTTTGTTTGGCAATGTGTTTGATAAAAGTATGCATTTTGTCTTCCATACTCAGGTCGTAACTTTCCATCAGCGGAAGCACAACAGTTTTGACAAATTCAAAGCCTAAAGATTTCGGATAAGGTTTTTGGTAATAAGATAAATTGTCCAATTCTTCCAATAAAGCCATATCTGTTTCACCGCTTCGAGCAATATTGCCTTTGTCGTCATAAGGTAAACCTAATTTATTCGCATAAAAATTTAAAACTGTATTTACCGGCGAAATATCAAAAGCAATTCGTTTGCCGTCTTGTTCAAAAGACACATTCGAAAAACCACCTAAATTCAAACAATAATCATAATCGGAGAATAAAATTCTATCACCTATTGGTACTAACGGCGCGCCTTGACCACCGAGTTTCACATCTTGCACTCGGAAATCACAGACGATGGTTTCGCCAACAATTGGAGCAATTTCTTTTAGATTACCAATTTGTAAAGTGTAACCATTTTGGGGTTGATGCAAAATCGTATGCCCATGGCTACAAACTGCATCGAGGTTTTTAATCTTGTATTTTAGGATAAAGTCTTTGATGATATTCCCTAAAAGAATCGTGTAGTCTTGATTAAGTTGCTTTAATTCGGCTTCCGAAAAATCAACCGCGGTACGCAATTTGTTTAACCAATTGTCGCTATAAGAAATGGTCTCACTTTCAAGGATTTTATACTGCCATTTGCGGTCAATTACCGTAAAATGAATGTGTGCCAAATCAACGCCATCCAACGATGTGCCCGACATGACACCGATAACCTTATAACTTTCTTTCAACATTGGCTAAATTTACGAAAACGTTTGAAATTGTAACTTTTAAATCCTATTTTTGCACACCAAAATTAAAGAAACAACAAACATAATCGTTACAATTTATGGATTTTAATTTAACCGAAGAACAGTTAATGATTCAACAAGCCGCCAGAGATTTTGCTCAAGCGGAATTGTTACCGGGCGTAATAGAAAGAGACGAACACTCCAAATTTCCAACCGAGCAAGTCAAAATGATGGCAGATTTAGGATTCATGGGTATGATGGTGGATCCAAAATATGGTGGCGCCGGATTGGACAGTGTTTCTTATGTTTTGGCGATGACCGAAATTGCCAAAGTAGATGCTTCTGCGGCGGTAATCATGTCGGTGAACAATTCATTAGTTTGTGCCGGAATGGAAAAATACTGTTCGGAAGAACAAAAAATGAAATATTTAGTGCCATTGGCGAAAGGTGAAGTAATCGGGGCATTCTGTTTGTCAGAGCCGGAAGCCGGAAGTGATGCTTCTTCGCAAAAAACAACCGCCAAAGACATGGGCGATTACTATTTGTTAAACGGTACCAAAAACTGGATTACCAATGGTGGAACTGCGTCAACTTATTTAGTAATGGCACAAACCGATGTCGAAAAAGGACACAAAGGTATCAATGCTTTTATCGTAGAAAAAGGTTGGGCCGGTTTCGAAATCGGGCCCAAAGAAAAGAAAATGGGTATTCGCGGTAGTGATACTCATTCGTTAATGTTTACCGATGTTAAGGTTCCAAAAGAAAACAGAATCGGTGCCGACGGTTTCGGATTCAACTTTGCGATGAATGTCTTAAACGGCGGAAGAATCGGAATTGCTTCTCAAGCTTTGGGAATTGCGACCGGTGCTTACGAATTGGCATTGAAATATTCACAAGAACGCAAAGCATTCGGCAAAGAAATTTTCAAACACCAAGCGATTGCGTTCAAATTGGCCGATATGTATGTAAAAATCACAGCTGCCAAAATGTTAATCATGAAAGCGGCTTGCGAAAAAGACGAAGGGAAAGACATTGCTCACAGTGGTGCTATGGCCAAATTATACGCTTCTGAAATCGCTCTAGAAGTAGCCAATGAAGCCGTGCAAATTCACGGAGGTAACGGTTACGTAGCCGAATACCACGTTGAAAGAATGATGCGCGATTCTAAAATCACACAGATTTATGAAGGTACTTCAGAAATCCAAAGAATTGTAATTTCAAGAGGCTTGGTTTCTTAAAACAAACTTCAAACGATAAAATTAACCCTTTCTTTTTGGAAGGGTTTTTTATTGGATAAAATTTATACATTTACCTTATGTATGAAGAATTAAAATATTGGTATCTCCGCGATCACAAATTGTTTTGGACATTGAGTATGAACCAAATCAAACAGTTGTGCATAATTACCGGTTTTAAAAAAGCCAAAAAAGGCGATATCATATATTTTTCTTCTTCGGATGTACCACGTGTTTTTTTACTTAAAAAAGGGAATATCAAAATTGTTTCCATAGATGAAGACGGCAACGAAACCATCAAAGACATTATAGAAAAAGGCGATTTGTTTGGTGAATTAACATTAGAAAGCGACAGAAATTCTAATGAATATGCCAAAGCCTTGACTGACGATGTGGCCATTTGCAGTTTTCTCCTATCGGATTTTGAAGATTTGTTGTTGCGCAATCCAAGTTTGGCACTGTCTTACACGAAGTTTGTAGGACTGAAA
The DNA here is from genome assembly GCF_030643905.1 of Flavobacterium sp. IMCC34852. NCBI lineage: Bacteria > Pseudomonadati > Bacteroidota > Flavobacteriia > Flavobacteriales > Flavobacteriaceae > Flavobacterium > Flavobacterium rivulicola. The sequence goes on from NZ_CP121446.1 coordinate 1,175,306, forward strand.
TTAAAACGCATCAAAAACAACTACGCCAATTTGGTTTCCAAAGATGCTAAAACCAGATTGCTCACTTTTATCAAAGATTGGGCAGCACGCGATGGGAAACGCGATGGCAATCGGGTTACGATTCAAAATTATCTTACCCAAAATGACATCGCTCAAATCATTTGTACTTCACGCCAAACCGCTACTGTTTTATTAAATGAGTTAGAGGAAAACGGCTTGATGCATTATGGTCGAAAAGAAATTATCATAGAAGATATTTCGAAGTTAGTTCGAAAGTAAATAAGCAAACAGTATGGTAAAGAAAGTATTGGTCTTAATGGTTTTATTAAGTGTAAGTGCAATAGGGCAGACTTCGCAGATTCAAACTTATATTGGAAAAAAAAGGTTTATATAAGATAGATTATAACAAGAGTTGGATAAAAAGTGATAATCAAACAGAATGGGATGCTGTTTTTAATGATACATACAATCTAGTTACTTGCTCTTACAAAGAGTTTGATTATTTTTTCCCTGAAAAAAGTTTAAAAAAAAGTGTCAAAGAACAATACACAAGTATTGGAAAGGTTACTAATTTTAAAATTCAAAAAAAGAAATTAAATAATCTTGAGGTTGATTATTTCGAATGTCAACTAGAATATCAGGGTTTCGAATATATTTATCAGGGATTTGTTTATAATGGAATTGGTGGTTCAGTTGAAATTCAGTTCGGTGTGCAAAAAGAAGGAATAACGCAATACCAAAAATTAATTGATGAATTCTGTCTGGGATTTGGATTGGTAATAGAATAGAAATAAATTGTTTTTAATTATTTCACGCCAATTGTAAACTAACCGACAAAACTGCTTTTCATGGCGCTTTACTTTTGCTTTATCAAATAAGATAATTTAAAAATTAAAACTCATGAACAAACAAATTCTAATCTTACTGATTGCCTTTATTTCGGTAACCGGTTTGGCGCAAACTTCAAGAGCCACTCATTTCAATTTAGAAAAAAAAGTAGCCATTCAAGGTTATGATCCTGTGGCGTATTTTACACAGAAAAAAGCAGTAAAAGGGAAAGCGACATTCGCTTCAACCAATGAAGGCGTGACTTACTATTTTTCTTCTCAAGCCAACAAAGAAGCTTTCGTTAAAAATCCTTCAAGTTACGAACCTCAATATGGCGGTTGGTGTGCTTTCGCAATGGGCGATTATGGCGAGAAAGTAGAAATTAATCCGGAAACGTTTAAAGTTTTGGATGGTAAATTGTATTTGTTTTACAACGCTTATTTCAACAATACACTCAAAAGTTGGAACAAAGACGAAGTCAATTTGAAGAAAAAAGCCGATGCCAACTGGAAAAAGATTAGTGGTCAGTGATCAGCTGTTAGTGATCAGTAATTATCTTCTAAGTAGTCTAATAATCTAATAATCTATACAATGAAAAACCCAATTATACTCTGGATTGTCAAGCTCATCGCAGTCGTAATCCTTTTGCAAACCTTATATTTCAAATTCACCGCCGCTGAAGAAAGCGTGTACATTTTTCAAACTTTAGGCATTGAACCTTTTGGTCGAATTGGTTCCGGCGTGGTCGAATTGATTGCTTCGATTTTGATTTTGATTCCCAGAACAACCTTACTTGGCGCACTTTTAGGATTGGGTACGATGTTAGGTGCCATTTTTTCTCATATATTTGTTTTAGGAATAGAAGTGCAAAATGATGGTGGAACGTTATTTGTTTTGGCTCTCATCACTTTACTAAGCTGTTTGCTTTTGGTGTATGCGGAGCGAAATAAAATTCCGGATTTATTGCGATTTAAATTGTAAAACTATTTTTTGACCAAAATCGTAACTATAATTAATCAAACAAAAAAATATGCTTATTCCGGCGATCTACAAAACTCTTAACGAATTATCAGGCTTGGTCTTGCAACTATCAGACGACGATTATTGTTGTCCGTGTCATGATTTAAGCAATGCCACCATTGGCGAACACACGCGTCACATTATTGAAATGTTTCAGTGTTTGGAAAACCAATATGAAACAGGCGTTGTCAATTATGATAATCGAAAGCGAGATTACCTGATTCAAACCAATACGGCTTTCGCCAAAGAATGTATCGATACTATTTTGAACCAAGTCGATAAACCCAACAAAAACTTGCAATTGCAACAAATAGTCGATGGCGAAGAGCTATTGATTGATAGTAATTACCACCGAGAATTGTTGTACAATTTAGAGCATTGCATTCACCATCAAGCGTTAATCAAAGTGGCGATTATCCAGTCGAAAACCATTGCAATTGATGCCGATTTTGGCGTAGCACGTTCTACCATCGAATACCGAAAACAATGTGCACAGTAAGTTTTGTCAACACCAATGGTAAAATTATCATTACTTCTAATCGTGATGAGAAAATCATTCGACCGAATGCCATTGAACCTAAAACTTATCACATCAATAATAAGAAAGTTATCTTCCCTAAAGACAATAAAGCCGGCGGTACTTGGTATGCCATCGATGAACATTCTAATGTCTTGGTTCTGCTAAATGGTGCCGAAGAAAAACATACTTTAAAAAACAGTTATCGCAAAAGTCGTGGTCTGATTGTACTCGATTTAATCAGCAGCGAATCGCCTTTTCAGGCTTGGCAAACGATTGATCTAAACGATATCGAACCGTTTACTTTGGTCTTATTCGAAAACCAAAAGCTCTATCAATTGCGTTGGAATGAGCTGGCCAAAAGCACTTTAGCATTGGATACGAATCAAAGTCATATTTGGTCGTCATCAACATTATATTCGAAAGAAATTCGAGAAAAAAGAGCGAATTGGTTTTCTACTTTCCTCGATACACAACCCGAAGTCAACGAAGAAGAACTATTCAACTTTCACCGTTATACCGAAGAAGACAACACCGAGCACGGCTTAGTCATCAACCGAAATGATATTTTAAAAACACTTAGCATCACGCAAACCGTAATCGAAAAGAACAAAGTTGCCATTCATTACAATGATTTGATTGCCGAAAAAGATTTTTCTAACGTGTTTCTATCACTTTAGGAATTCGTAATTTGCAATTCGTAATTCATAATTAATTTGAAACTATTTCTCCACAAACTCTTCCACTGGGAATATTGGCCGTTCAAAATTGTATATATCCCAATTTATTTTCTTTGGGCATATTATGCGTTGAAAGCGCGGACGATTTTCTTTTTCAATACTTGTAATCCAACTATGCGAAACGGAGGATTTATCATGGATAGCAAGATGGAAATCTATGATTTGATTCCGCCACAGTTTTATCCCAAAACCAAATTGGTCAAAGAAAAACAGTCTTTTGACGAAGTCGAAAATACATTGAACCATTCCAAAATCGAGTTTCCTTTTATAGCCAAACCTGATATTGGATTGCGCGGTTCAGCCGTGAAAAAAATCGATACACTAGACGATTTAAAAAATTACCACAGCAAAGCTAATTTTGATTACTTAATCCAAGATTTGATTCCGTTTCCGAATGAAGTCGGGATTTTTTATGTGCGTTATCCTCATGAAAAAAACGGCAGAATTACCGGAATTGTAGCCAAAGAATTCCTTATTGTGGAAGGCGATGGTTGTTCGACTATTGAAGAATTGATAAAGGCCAATCCGCGTTACGAATTGCAGTTAAAAGCATTACAAAAAGAATACGGCAACCAACTCAAAGACATCTTGCCTAAAGGCGAAAAACGCAATTTGGTTCCGTATGGCAATCATGCTCGAGGGGCGAAATTTTTAGATTACAGTCATTTAATTTCTCCCGAATTGACCAAAGTCATTGACGATATGTGTCTGCAAATCGATGAGTTTTATTTCGGGCGAATGGATTTAATGTACAACACTTGGGCCGAATTGGAACAAGGTAAAAACTTCTCCATAGTCGAATTAAATGGTGCAGCGAGCGAACCAACACACATTTATGACCCAAAACATTCGCTGTTTTTTGCATGGAAAGAATTGGCACGACACATAACCTATATGTTCGAAATCAGTGTGGCCAATCACAAACGAGGTTATGATTATTTGCCTCATAAAGTGGGAATGGAACAGTATAATTTGCATTTGGAGCAAAGCAATAAAATTGTGAATTTTTAATGCAAAATCTCAAAAACATAACAGTCGGTTTTTTGGTGAGTTTTATCGGGTCGATTCCTTTGGGGTATTTGAATGTCGTGGGTTTTCAGGTTTATGAAAAATTGGGTTTGACGCCAACCATGTTGTATTTATTGGGTGTAATCATTATTGAGTTCTTCGTGATTTATTTCACCTTAATTTTTGCCAAAAGATTAGCCGAAAACAAAAAACTGACCAAGTATATTGAAGGTTTTTCGATAATATTCATGTTCCTTTTGGCGTATGTTTTTTACTCGAGTGCCAATGCCAAAAGCGATTTTTCAACCGGTTTTAATTACGCGCCATTTGTTTTAGGAATTGTGCTGAGTTGCCTCAACTTTATCCAGATTCCGTTTTGGACCGGCTGGAATCTTTGGCTTTTGAATGGTAATTATATCGAAATTTCCGGTTCGAGAAAATATGTTTTTGTCTTTGGAACTGTTGTCGGAACATTTTGCGGCATGCTTACGTTGATTTTGGCACTGCATTATTTTGCTTCCAATGTTGATTTTTTGGCCAAATATTTAATGCAAATTATTATTCCACTAGTATTTTTGGGATTTGGAATCTGGCAAGGATTTAAATTTTGGAAGAAATATTTCTAATGGATTTCAAATCCTTACTTTTAGTATATTTACGACAAGAAAGAAACCCATGAAGAACATCATTATTACCGGAACTTCGCGTGGCATTGGTTACGAATTGGCTTTACAATTTGCCAAAGCCGGACACCAAGTCTTAGCCATTTCCAGAAAAACACCTCAAGTTTTAATCGAAAACGAGAATATCACTTGTCTTTCGGTCGATTTAGGCAAAGAAGAAGAATTAATTGAAGTCGAAAAATTCCTTTCTACGGCTTGGAAACAAGTCGATATTATTATTCACAATGCCGGAAGTTTGCTCAACCGACCATTTTCACAAACGTCACAAGAAGATTTTGAAAGTGTTTACCGAGTGAATGTTTTTGGTGTCGCCAATTTAACGCGGGTTTGTTTGCCCTATTTGAAAAAAGGCAGTCATGTAGTTTCCATCAGTTCGATGGGCGGCATTCAAGGCAGCATGAAATTCGCCGGATTGGCCGCATACAGTTCAAGTAAAGGTGCAGTGATTACACTTTCGGAATTGTTAGCCGAAGAATACAAAGAGCAAGGCATTGCTTTTAATGTGTTGGCACTCGGAGCTGTAAATACCGAAATGTTACAAGAAGCATTTCCGGGTTACGAAGCCTCAATTTCTGCCAAAGAAATGGCCGATTACATCTATAATTTTGCTTTAACCGGCAATAAATACCATAACGGAAAAGTGATTCAAGTGTCATCTAGTACTCCATAAAAGTTATTGGTTTTTGGTAATAGTTGTTGCATAGAACTATCAACCGACAACCGACAACCGACAACTAACTATGAGCGAAGTCCTTCAAAAATATTTACCCGAACACGCTGTGCCTTCTTGCTTTGAGCTAATCAAGAGCAACAATGTGCATTTGAAAATCGTGAACGAGCGCCAAACGCGTCACGGTGATTACCGTCGGGCGATAGGAGGAAAGCACGAGATTACGGTCAATGCCAATTTGAATAAGTACCGATTCTTAATCACATTGGTACACGAAATTGCGCATTTGGTGGCTTATGAAAAGTTTGGACGAATGATAAAGCCTCACGGCAACGAATGGAAGCATACGTTTCAACGATTGATGGTGCCGTTTATTCGCCCGGAGATTTTTCCGCATTCGGTTTTGCCTTTGGTGGCCAATCATTTCAGAAATCCCACAGCCAGTAGCGATACCGATGCCCGATTGGCTTTTGCCTTAAAACAATTTGATGAAAGAAAACCCGATATTCACTTTGTACATGAAGTACCGAGCGGCAGTTTATTCCGAATCAAAAACGGCAGAATTTTCCAAAAGAAAGGGTTAAGGGTGAAGCGTTATGAATGTTTGGAAGTCAAAACAGGAAGACTATATTTGTTCAACGCTAATGCTGAGGTGGAAATAATTCCGGGATAGTACAAAAAAAACTCAGCAACTTAGTACCTTAGCAACTTAGTTACTTTTAGAAAAAATGAACAACAATTATTACGCAATCATAATGGCCGGTGGTGTAGGCTCAAGGTTTTGGCCGGTGAGTACTAATGATTTTCCGAAGCAATTTCACGATATGTTGGGTTCTGGGGAAACCTTGATTCAAAAAACTTTCAGCCGTTTGTCAAAATTGGTTCCTGTTGAAAATATATTCATTTTAACCAATGAGCGTTACAACAGTTTGGTTTTAGAGCAATTGCCCAAAGTGAAACCGGAACAAGTTTTACTGGAGCCAGCCATGCGTAATACGGCGCCTTGTATTTTATATGCTTCGCTAAAGATTCAGAAAATGAATCCCAATGCCGTTATGGTTGTCGCGCCTAGCGATCATTGGATAGAAGACGAAACTGCGTTTGCCGATAATTTAAAACAGTGTTTTACTTTTTGCCAAAAAGAAAATGCATTACTGACTTTAGGTATACAACCCACTTTTCCCAATACCGGTTTTGGTTATATTGAGTTTGATAAAAGCGATAGCAGTCCAATCAAAAAAGTAAATCAGTTTAGAGAAAAGCCTGATTACGAAACGGCAAAAGTATTTTTAGAAGCCGGTAATTTCCTTTGGAACGGAGGGATTTTTATATGGAGTGTAAAATCCGTTACAGATGCTTTCGAGAAGTTCCAACCGCAAATGAATGCCTTGTTTCAACAAGGTTTTAATAGCTATAATACTTCGGGTGAAAAGCAATTTATACTCGATAATTACAGTAAAGCCGACAACATTTCCATCGATTATGCTGTGATGGAAAAAGCGTCCAATGTCTATGTGCTTCCGGCTACTTTTGATTGGAATGATTTGGGAACTTGGGGTTCATTACACGAAAAACTCGATAAAGACGAGCAAAATAATGCTGTGGTTAACGCTACGGTAATTTTAGAAAATGCTTCCAATAACATCATTCGTTCCGATGCTAAAAAGTTGGTCGTGATTGATGGTTTGGATGATTATATTATTGTAGATAACGAAAATGTTTTGATGATTTATCCCAAAAGTAAGGAACAAGACATCAAAAAAATCACAGCAAAAGCTAACGATTTATAGTTGAAAATAATCATTTGCTCATTTCACTTTGTTAAAAACTAAGAATTTACGTAGGCGTTAGATTTTTGTTGTATCTTTCCATTTGGTTTTGTCAGAAAAAAATAGCACTAAATGGATTCGCTTAAATTGAAGTTTGCTTTTGTCTTTTTATTCCTAACACAATTGTCTTTTAGTCAATTGTCTAATTTTACCCTTACTGTCAATCATACTGATGAAACTTGTACCGGAAACGGTTCTTTGTCTTTCAGTGTATCTAATACAACTCCGGGGGCAACAATTTTATACAGCATTTATGAGTTGCCGGATGTAGCCAATCCGATATCTGTTCAGTCAGACGGTTCTTTATCAGGATTGACCGCCGGAACTTATCGAATAGTAGCTACACAAACATTGGCAGGGAACAGCGGAACACAACAGCAGGATGTTGTTATTGAAGATGATGTAGAAGAATTGACCTATCAGATAGTCAGTTCTAATGAAATTTGTGGTAACGATGGAAGAATCACAGTTATTATTTTATCCGGAACTGTGACACCAAACGTATTGAGTTACGAACTTTTTTCCGGACCAATGATAAGACCATTACAAGCGTCCAATATTTTCAATAACTTGACGGCAGGAACTTATAGTGTTAGGGTTTATGACAGTTGTGGTGAAGGAGTAGTGCAAACCTTTACTGTACAAGCTTCTGATCCGGCATTAGAGGTTAGCTTTTTTCAACCGATACTCGCAAGTTGTACCACCGTTAATGTTGGTTTTGGTTTTGAATCAGTATTTCCGACGCCTTTTGGTGTGGTGAAGTTTCCGCTTCAGGTAACCACTACTGTTTTTCCGGCTACCGGTGGATCAATTACTTATAATCAAACCGTAAACGGAGGAATTACCAGTTTCCAGGAAATTCCTTTTTATACTAACCAACCCTATAACTACAGTATCACCGTAACGGATGGTTGTGGAACGGTTTATACACACAACGGTGTAGTCGATAATTTATCCATTGCAGCTACTTATACTGTGTTACCCCAAGGATGTATTTACAAGCAAGTCAGTTTTTTTAATGTCTCAGCCGTTACTTTGGTGTCAGCGCCTGCCGCTTTTACGACTACTTTACCGCAAAATTACACTGGCCAAATTGTGAATAATTCGGTTACCATTTTGTATTTAGTTGCCGGAACTTACGTCTTTAATACCATAGATGTTTGTGGTAATCCGCAAGTGTTTACCATAGAAATAGTAATTGTTGAAATTGCTCCGCCGTTTATTTCCATTTTTGGAGTGAACTGTACTGCAGGCTCGGTATCAATTTACGGTATTTCTGAAATCATCATGGTTGCTGCGCCGTCGACTTATGCGGTGGCTTTGCCACATGATTATACGAGTTTAATTAATTCTGCGGATTACATCACCTTTGTAAATTTACCTGTCGGACTTTATGTCTTTGAGGTACTCGATATATGCAACGCACCGCATACGTTGGAAATAGAAATAGAACCTTTATCTCTTCCTCCGGACCTGATTATTTCCGAAGGATGTGAAGATGGAACGGGTGCTATTAGATTAACCGGACAATTTGATGCCATTGCGATGATTACGGCTCCGGCAACCTATGGGGTTGCTTTACCTCAGGATTTAATGGGTAATCTTATTTTAAATGATACGAATTTGGTCTTAGATTCACTTCCGGCCGGAGATTACGTGATTCAATCTACGAATTCTTGTAATGTAACTACCAATACCGCTTTTACTATTTTGGGGCATCAAGATATTACTGATGTTGCTGTAATTCCCAATTGTGGTTCCTTCGACCTCAATTTAAATAACACGAGTAATAATAGCGGAGTTACAGCCTATTGGTTACAGAAACTCAACACCATAACCAACAATTGGGAACATCCCTCAAACGGAAATGATTACACAGAAGGCTCAATACCCGATAACAGTAACTCTTTTCCCCTGATTAATAATACAATCAATTATAATTTAGCTTACCAAGGGCATTTCCGAATTTTGAAAGTTTTCAGAAGCTATATAAGTAACAGTATCATTCAAACCAATTGTTTTAAAACTATCTATGAATTTGACTATAATGGTTTGCCTCGCATTGATGATGTTTACTCTATTTCTTGCGGAAATACTTTTGAAGTGATTGTGCTGGCCGTTGGCTTCAATCCTTTGCAGTACAGAATTACCCTTAAAAACGGACAGCCTTTTTTGATTGAAAATGGAAACTCCAACATTTTTACCGGTTTAGAACCGGCCATCTATAATTTTCAAGTGCAAGATGCTTGCGGGAATTTCTTAAACAGCGCCTTTGAGATTGTGAATCCCAATCCGCTTGAAATTACGGCGAATGAAGTATTCTGTGACGGAGACAACTTAACGCTTTCGGTGCCTGATTTTTCTTTTTTTCAATATGAATGGTGGAAAGACAACAACACAACAAATATCCTTAGTACGACCAGTTCTTTGAATTTCAATCCGTTTAATGCCTTGGCCAATAACGGAATTTATCATGTTCGAATTAGCTATACCAACAATCCGAGTTCTTGTTTGAATCAGGTATTGAGTTATGAGGTTTTGGTGACCAATATTCCACCGAATGCCGGAAATAGTGCTTCTTTTACCTATTGTGGCCGACAAGGAACCATCGATTTGTTTGCGTTGCTTCAAGCACAAGGGACTTATGATGAAGGTGGAACTTGGGATGAAATGACTTCCAGCGGAACGCTCAGCAATAATTTTTGGAATACCGTTAGTGTTCCTTACGGCAGTTACGAATTCAGGTACCATGTTGACGGAAGCTGTAGTTTATTTGACGAAGCCTTTATCAATATTACCCTTTATGAAATCCCGGATATTCCGGTTGCCGGTGCCGATAGTATTATTTGCGAAAGCGGAAGTTTACAACTCTATGCCACTCCCATTCCCAATGTAACCTACCAATGGACAGGTCCGAATGGATTTACCGCTAATGAACAAAATCCTATAATCTCCAATCTTTCGGCAGCAAACAACGGAATGTATACGGTTTTTGCTAGTCAGAATGGCTGTCCGTCGGGAACATCCGGCGTTGAGGTTTTGGTTAATGCTTTGCCACAATTAGCGTTGAGCCAGAATTGCATCGAAAACGAATATGTAGTTACTGCTACACCGGTTGCCAATTCATTTGACGCTTCAATGGCAACTTATGCCTGGACAGGACCTAACAATTTTACAGCCTCACAAAATCCTATTTTGATTACCGGTGGTGAAGAAGGGCTTTACAATTTAACCATAACCGATGAAAATGGTTGTACCGCATCGCAAGCTATAGAAGTGGTAAGAACCATTTGTTATATACCTAATGTGATTACACCTAATAATGATTTTAGTAACGACAGTTTTGATTTGGCCGGTTTTGAAGTTGACCGAATTGAAATTTACAACCGTTGGGGCAGAAAAGTATATGAGAAAAATAATTACATCGATGAGTGGCACGGTCAAAACATGAAAGGCGAAAGATTGCCCGATTCGACCTATTATTACATCTTAAATCTTAGAACGGGAGAAAATAAAGTCGGCTGGGTATTTCTTAGTGCCAACCGATAGCTTATAAATCTTCTTTGTTCTGCGCTTTTCTGATTTTTTTGAACAGATTGGAGGAATACACAAAATCGGTTATGGCTTCATTATCGGTTTTAAAGATTTCTTTTTTAGTGCCTTCCCAAGCCAAAACGCCCTCTTTTAAAAAGATAATTTTATCTCCTATTTCCATCACCGAGTTCATGTCATGGGTATTGATTACGGTAGTAATGTTATATTCTAAAGTAATTTCGTGAATCAAATTGTCAATTACAATAGCGGTTTTCGGGTCGAGGCCTGAGTTGGGTTCGTCACAAAAAAGATACTTGGGATTGTTCACAATTGCACGCGCAATCGCCACCCGTTTTTGCATACCGCCCGAAATTTCAGAAGGCTTTTTATGATTGGCATTGATAAGGTTCACACGATTGATTACAAAATCTACGCGCTCCTTAATCTCAGCGGCCGATTTATTGGTAAACATTTTCAATGGAAAGCCTACGTTTTCTTCTACCGTCATGCTGTCAAAAAGCGCACTGCCTTGAAACACCATCCCGATTTCAGTACGTAAGGTTCGTTTTTCATCCGGAGTCAAATCCGAATAAATTCTGCCGTCAAAAGAAATAGTGCCTTTATCGGGTGAATGAATGCCTAACAAACTCTTGAGCAATACGGTCTTCCCTGAACCACTTTGACCGATAATCAAATTGGTTTTTCCGGTATCAAAAACGGTCGAAATCCCTTTTAATACTTTGCTGTCGCCAAATGACTTTTCTATACCTTTTACTTCTATCATCAGGTCAATAGTAATTGCGTTAATATATAATTGGCCAAAATAATGGTCACCGAGGTCCACACAAATGAAACCGTACTGGCTTTACCTACTTCCAAAGCACCGCCTTTCATGTAATAACCGTGAAACGAAGGAATCGTGGCCAATAACATCGCAAAGACAAAGGTTTTGATAAAAGCATAAGCAATGTGAAACGGAATAAACTCTTGTTGGATTCCGGTGATAAACTCGTTACTCGAAGCAAATCCGCCATAAACCGAAGCAATCCAACCGCCTAAAACACCCAAAAACATCGAAATTCCAATGACAAATGGGTAAAGTAGTAAAGCAATAATTTTGGGAAAAACCAAATAGTTAAGCGAATTGACTCCCATCACTTCCAAGGCATCAATCTGTTCGGTAACGCGCATCGTTCCAATACTTGAGGTGATAAACGAACCCATTTTTCCGGCCATGATGATTGAGATAAAAGTAGGCGCAAATTCTAAAATTACCGATTGTCTCGTCGCAAACCCGATAAGGTATTTCGGAATCAAAGGATTGGTCAGGTTCAAAGCGGTTTGAATAGAAACTACGCCACCAACAAAGAACGAAATAAAGCAAACAATCCCGAGCGAATCAATGATTAAATCATCTATCTCTTTAAAAATTAACTGCCGCATGGCCGACCATTTTGTGGGATTTCGGAAAACTTCTTTCAACATCAAGAAATATTTTCCTATTTGCGATAAATAGCGAACGAGCATCATTTTTTAGTATTCAGTGTTCAGTTTATAGTAAGCAGTAAAAATACTATATTTTACTTGATAGGTACATTAAAAAGGTTAAAACAATTTCTCCTTCATTTTCTTCCAACGGTAATTTCGGATGAAACGTGCTTGTTCTTTCGTAACCAATAACGGTTTCCTAGTCGATTTGGCTTTCCAGAAACCTTTGATATAATCCAGGAACAATAATGGTTTTCCTTTTCGCATCGCCAATTTTAAAGAAGCAATTGAAGTGATAAAAAATCCGTAACCCAATGAATAAAAAGCTTCTCCTTGTTTGTAACGCGCCGTTTTATTGTAATTGGCCCCGGTGGGTTTGAGATGCTTGACTTTTAAAGTTTCATCGGTAACCACTTTCCATTGGTAGAATTTACAAAGCAATTCATCCACAGTATCCCAACCCATTTCGGGTTTTAAACCACCGATTTGTTGGAAAGTTTCTTTTCGATACGCTTTCAACGCACCGCGAATATGGTCTTTGTCGGTTAGGTTTTCCAAAATCCATTCGCCGTTTTTCTCGATATAACAAAACCCACCAACCATTCCGATTTTTTTATCGGATTGAAAATGCCGGATAATCGTTTCAAAATAATTCGATGGAAAAATCAAATCGGCATCGGCTTTTACGATGATATCGTAATTGTTGTCTAAAGTTTCCAAACCCTTTTGAAAAGCCTGGATGACTTTACTTCCCGGTAAATGAATCGCATCGGAAGTTTTATTGACCAAAGAAATCCAAGGATGCTTTTCGGCGAAAGCCAAAACAATTTCAGTCGTTTTATCGGTAGAATTGTCATTTACTATCACCGCTTTTGTTGGTAAGACAGTTTGCTCTATTAACGATTGTAAAGTCAAAGCCATAAAAGCTTCTTCATTATGTGCCGGAATGACTATGTAGTATTTCATTTGACTAATTACCAATCACTAATTACTAATCATTTTCTCACTGCGTAAACCATGTAATATCTTGGCGTGAAATATCTCAATAAAGGTCGGAAACCTAATTTCTTAACAGGATGTGTGAACTTCACTCGGTCAACAATTTTCCAACCGGTTTTTTCCAAAAGCCAATCGAGTTGCCAATCTTCAAATTCGTGGTAATGTCTGTCCCACATATCTGTTTTACTGCGATAAGCCGGAGAAAACCATAAACGAAGCGGAATCGAAATTAAAACTTTATCCGCTTTTACATTTTCCAAAACGGTATATGGATTGAGTAGATGTTCGAAAATTTCAAAGGCAGTAAACACTTGGTAGTTATCAGTTTGCAGCGCTATTTGGTCTTTGTCAACATCTTCACCTTTGGTATTGATAACAGTATAACCATTGTCTTCCATGATTTTGGAAAACGGATTTGGCACCCCTAAATCTAAAATAGTTTCAGAAGTGGAAATATGTTTTTTTAAAAACTGAAGGGTAATGTTAAAGCGTTTGCTTGGATAGGTCTTCTCGTACATGATTAGGAAATTGGATTACAAATTTACTTTTTTCTCCCAACTTCCAACTTCCAACTTCCAACTTTTTTACATTCTGTATACAATCGCATTCACATTCATACCTGCGCCAACCGAAGCAAAAAGAATCACGTCACCTTTTAGAATGGAATGATTATCGAGATTGCCTTTGACCAATAAATCGTATAATGTTGGTACAGTCGCCACACTCGAATTTCCCAGTTTATGAATACTCATAGGCATGATGCCCTCGGGTGCGGTTTGTCCGAACAGTTTGTAGAATCGTTGAATAATGGCTTCATCCATTTTTTCATTGGCTTGGTGAATCAGTACTTTTTTGATGTTACCGATGTCGATGCCGCTGGCTTCTACACATTCCTTCATGGCTTTGGGCACCTGACTTAAAGCAAATTCATAAATTTTTCGACCGTGCATTTTGATATAACGCACATCGGGATCGTGTTCTTTGTTGAAGGAATTTCCGAAGAACAAATAATAGGCTTCGTCATAAGTAAATGTGGCCGAAGCATGGGCTAAAATCCCGCCATCATCCTCTGTAGCTTCAATAATTGTTGCACCGGCGCCATCAGAATAAATCATGCTGTCTCGGTCGTGCATGTCAACCACTCTTGATAAGGTTTCGGCTCCGATGACTAAACATTTTTTAGCCATGCCGGCTTTGATAAACGCTTGGGCTTGGATTACGCCTTCCACCCAACCCGGACAACCGAAAAGCATGTCGTAGGCGACACATTTCGGGTTTTTGATGCGCAAATCAAATTTGACTCTGGTAGCCAAACTCGGCAGTAAATCAGTTTGAATGGCGCCTTTTTTTACGTTCCCGAAGTTGTGCGCAAAGATGATGTAATCTAAAGTTTCCGGATCAATGTCGGCATCTTCAATAGCTCTTTTGGCGGCAATGGTGGCAATGTCAGAGGTTTGTAAATCATCCGTAACATAGCGGCGTTCTTCGATGCCGGTGATGTCGTAAAATTTTTCAGTGATGACTTCGTTTGGAAGTGGAAAAGGTGTTCCATCATCATTAAGGAAGACATGTTTGGTAAAATCCTTATTGGTAACTATTTCGGTCGGGATATAACTTCCGGAACCGGTTATTTTAATGTTCATGTGTAATGGTAATAGTTCCACTAAATTATTGATTTAAAAATAATATTAAACACTTTTGTTTGTTAATTGATAATTTTTGCGAATTCGTTTATTTTTTACCAAGTTTTTTTAACAATATTTATATTATGACCGTTTTTGCAAATAAATGGATTATTATATTTTTGTAAAAAAAAAGCAAATGAAAAAAATTTACTTTCTCTTAGTTGCCTTTTTTAGTGCAACGCTAGTTTATTCTCAAAATGATTTGTGTGCCAACGCTACGGTTTTAACACCTGGTTCTTCTTGTATAACTGTTGAAGGGACATTTAACGGCGCTACAATTTCAACACCGAAGCCAAGTTGTGCCACTGATGCCTCACAGGATGTTTGGTATAGTTTTGTGGCTACTGAGAAAATGATGGGGATAGTTTTATTTGGAACAGCAGGAATTAGTAACGGATTTGAAGTTAGAACCGGAAGTTGTGACGGGTCGGTAATTATTTGCAGAAATGTCAATAATACTACAGGTTCTGGAGAAAATTTATTGTACAATAACTTTGAAATAGGAACCACTTATTATATCCGCGTTTTTAATGCATTTATAGCTGCCTCTTCAAATACATTCTCTATTTGTTTGCAAAGCTATCCTCCGCCGGCTAACGATAATTGTTCGAATGCTGTTGCTTTGAATCCATCCTCTTCATGTAATTCTGTTGAGGGAACATTTTCTGGTTCTACAATTAGCACTGCTGCTCCTAGTTGTGGACCAGATGCTTCTCAGGATGTTTGGTATAGTTTTGTGGCAACAGAGAAAACAATGGGGATAGTTTTATTCGGAACTTCTGGAATTAGTAACGGATTTGAAGTCTTGACCGGTAGTTGCAGCGGATCGACATTCCTTTGTAGAAATGCTAACAATACAACCGGTTCCGGTGAAAGCCTATTGTATAATAACTTTGAAATTGGCACCACCTATTTTATTCGGGTTTTTAATGCTTTTATAGCAACATCTATCAACACCTTCTCTATTTGTGTACAGAGTTATCCACCACCGGCTAATGATAATTGTGTGAACGCTATCACTCTCCAACCCAGCACAACTTGTGCCACCAATACAGTAGCATTAAGCGGTTCAACCTTGGATGGTGTAGGTTCTATATTTTCGTGTTCGCCCAATCCTTCACAAGATGTTTGGTATAAATTTACAGCAACTAATACAAGTATGACCGTTACTTTGTCAACTGTTGTCGATGTTAGTAATGGTTATCAGGTGTACGAAGGAGGATGTAACGGGACATTAGTCTATTGTAGAAATGTAAATGGCAACGGATCAGGTGAAACTTATACATATACAAATTATACTGTAGGTAACGAGTATTATGTGCGGGTGGTAAACGAGTATTCGACCCCGATAACTACCTCAAGTTTTAATATTTGTGTAGTAGATGCCACTTTGAGTACTGTAGAGAGTTTGCTTCAAAACATAGAAGTTTATCCTAATCCGACACATGATTTTTTACAAGTACTTCATTCAGATTATTTGATTAATTATGAGATGTATAATCATCTAGGACAAATTGTTAAAAAAGGTGTTTTTAACTCCAATGAAATTGATGTTCGGTTTTTACAAGCCGGAGTATATGTGCTTAAAATGAACGGTGATTCGGGTACTGTTGTTAAAAGAATCGTTAAGAAATAAAATAAAAACGAGAGGTTAACTCCTCTCGTTTTTTATTTTAATCTGCATAATCGTGCCAATACTTAAGGCCTGCGTTTTAATCTGCTCTGCTTTTGGCCCTTTAAAATTTTCATCCACAGTGTTGTAAAAATGATTTAACCAAATTTTAAACAGCTCAGGTGACAGGTATTCTTTGGCATTGACATCTAAATGAATTTGCGTCAAATTATTGGTATAACCACCGGTTCCCAAAATGGCTTGAGACCAAAACGTAACCAAAATGGGTAAGTGTTCTTCGAGTTTTATTTTAACTACATCGGTAAAAATATAACTGATAGTGTCATCGGATAAAAGTTTTTTGTAAAACTCATCGACCAGTAAATACAAGTCACCCTGATTTTGAATATCATTCATAATTTCTTCATTTGACACAAAAATAAAACTTCATAGGTTTAGATTTCCTGACTAAAATCAGCTGTTAAAAGAAAAGGTTCCAAATTTTACAACTTGAAACCTATTACTCTTTACTTTGTATTTCGTACTTCTAACTTCGTACTTTGAATTACATATACGCCTCAATCGGCGCACAAGAACAAACTAAGTTTCTATCACCATAAGCATCATCTACACGACGAACGCTTGGCCAGAATTTGTTTTCGTGAATATAATCCAATGGATAAGCCGCTTGCTCACGCGTGTAAGGGTAAGTCCAAGTATCAGTCGTTAGCATTGCTAGAGTATGAGGTGCATTTTTCAAAACGTTATTAGTGTCGTCAGCCGAAGCCGCGTCAATTTCTTTACGGATTGAAATCATCGCGTCACAAAAACGATCCAACTCGGCTAAATCTTCAGATTCTGTTGGTTCTATCATTAACGTTCCGGCTACCGGGAAAGAAACTGTTGGCGCGTGGAAACCGTAATCCATCAAACGCTTGGCAATATCAGTAACTTCTATGCCGTTTTGTTTGAAAGCACGACAATCTAAAATCATTTCATGAGCTGCGCGTCCCATTTCTCCTGAATATAAAACCGGATAATGTGCTTCTAAACGGGCTTTCATATAATTAGCATTCAAAATAGCGTGTTCTGTAGATTTTTTCAACCCTTCAGCCCCTAACATCGTGATGTAACCATAAGAAATCAAACACACCAAGGCCGAACCGTAAGGTGCCGCAGATATAGCAGTAATCGCTTGGTCTCCACCCACTTTTACAATCGGATTGCTTGGTAAAAACGGTACTAATTTTTCGTTAACACAAATTGGGCCAACACCAGGTCCGCCACCGCCGTGAGGAATCGCGAACGTTTTGTGTAAGTTTAAGTGACAAACATCAGCACCAATTGTCGCCGGATTGGTTAAACCAACCTGAGCATTCATATTGGCACCATCCATATAAACTAATCCACCATTGTCGTGGATGATTTTAGTAATTTCACAAATAGCGCTTTCAAAAACCCCGTGCGTTGATGGATAAGTCACCATCAGGGCAGAAAGATTATCTTTATGCTCAATCGCTCTTGCTCTTAAATCTTCTACGTCAATATTACCGTTTTCCATGGTTTTGGTTACGATAATTTTCATGCCGGCCATCGCTGCCGACGCAGGATTGGTTCCATGAGCAGAGGATGGAATCAAACACACATTTCTGTGGTTGTCACCGCGGGATTGGTGGTAAGCACGAATCGCCATTAAACCTGCATATTCGCCTTGCGCACCGGAGTTGGGTTGCAAAGTAGTTCCGGCAAAACCGGTAACCACGTTCAATTGTTGCTCTAATTTTTTAAGCATCGTGATATAACCTTCTGCTTGTTCGATAGGAGCAAATGGATGAATGCTGTTCCAATTCGCCATAGACAAAGGTAACATTTCAGCTGCTGCATTGAGTTTCATCGTACAAGAACCTAAGGAAATCATAGAGTGATTTAACGACAAATCTTTGCGCTCTAATTTTTTGATATAACGCATCAACTGAGATTCAGAATGATGGTTGTTGAACACTTCATGTTGCAAGAAAGTTGAAGTTCTTTCTAAAGAAGTTGGGATATTGTTGTTTGAACTTAATTCAGAAACCTTGAAAGCTTCCTTACCTGTAGCTTCTGCAAAAATGGCGATGACTTGGTTCAAGTCGCTCAACGAGGTTGTTTCGTTTATTGAAATTGAAATGGTGTCATTATCTACATAAAAGAAGTTTACTTCGTGTTTTTCCGCAATTGCTTTTACTTTAGCCGAATCCGCTTTTACCGAAATCGTATCAAAGAAAGCGGTATTGGTTTGGTAAACGCCTAATTTGTTTAAAGCATCTGCCAAAGTCACTGCCGAAGCGTGAACTTTATTGGCAATGTATTTCAAACCTTTTGGTCCGTGGTATACGGCGTACATTCCGGCCATAACGGCTAGTAAAACTTGTGCCGTACAAATATTGGAAGTAGCTTTTTCACGTTTGATGTGTTGCTCACGAGTTCCCAAAGCCATACGCAACGCACGTCTTCCGTTAGCATCAATCGAAACTCCGATAATTCTTCCCGGCATCGAGCGTTTGTATTCTTCTTTAGTGGCAAAGTAAGCTGCGTGCGGTCCGCCGTAACCCATTGGAATACCAAAGCGTTGGGTCGTTCCTACTACTACAGCAGCGCCCATTTCTCCCGGAGAAGTTAATTTGGCTAATGATAAAATATCGGCAGCCACGGCTACTTTGATTTCATTTTCATTCGCTTTGGCAATAAAGGCAGCATAATCATTTACCTGACCGTATTTGCCCGGATATTGAAGAATCGCTCCGAAAAAGTCAGAAGAGAAATCAAAAGTTTCGTGGTTTCCAACAACCAATTCCACACCGATTGGCGTAGAACGGGTTTGTAAAACCGATAAAGTTTGGGGTAATATTTCTTCTGAAACGAAGAATTTACAAACGTTGTCTTTCTTTTGTTCACGAGAACGAACGTCAAATAACAAAGCCATGGCTTCTGCTGCTGCTGTTCCTTCGTCTAACAAAGAAGCATTGGCAATTTCCATTCCGGTTAGTTCTATCACCATGGTTTGGAAATTCAAAATGGCTTCTAAACGACCTTGGGCAATTTCTGCTTGGTAGGGTGTATAAGCCGTGTACCAACCCGGATTTTCAAAAATATTTCTTTGGATAACCGCCGGAACAATCGTCGGGTGATAACCTAAACCGATGTATGATTTGAATACTTTATTTTTTTTACCCAATTCCTGAATGTGCGTTAAATACTCATATTCGGTCATTGCCGGGGCTAATTGCAAATCGTTTTTCAAACGAATATCATCCGGTATGGTTTCATAAATTAATTGGTCAAAAGATTCGACTCCGATAGTTTTGAACATGTGGTTTAGGTCGCTCTCACGTGGACCTATGTGGCGTAATGCAAATGCGTCTGTTCTCATTAAATTGTAAGTTCTATAAGTGTGTTTAGTTGTGTGTGTTTTGCTAGAAAACGAGATTGCTTTTTAACGCCAACAAAAGTAATTATTAATGTTCTAATTTTGTGCTAAACAAAGTCTAATATTTTGACAATTTTTCAACCGAAAAGGCTTCTTATTAACACTTTGCTTACTTTTAGCCTATGCTATTTTTAAAACGACTTCTCGACTTTTACATCAACAGCAGTATTCACGTGGCTTTGTCGGTTTATGCTTTGGTGCGAATGACGGGTTTTTTGTTTCAAATTACTATGATTGAAGCTTGTGCTTCGTTTGCTTTTTTCGGAACGATTGTCGGGTATAATTTTGTGAAGTACGATGCTTTGGCGCGAACGCAAAAATTGCGGATGCGAACGCAGTTAAAAGTGATAGCCGTTTTGAGTTTTCTATCATTATTGGCTTGTGGATTTTTCTTTTTACAATTGGCACAAAAAACCAAGATCATTGCGGTTGTTTTTTTGATTCTGACTTTGCTTTACACTTTACCGTTCTTTCCCAATAAAAAGAATGCCCGAAATTGGGCCGGAGTAAAGATTTACATCGTGGCTTTGTGTTGGGTTGGCGTGACTTTGTTTTTGCCGATTATTAATGCTGAAGTTCCATTGACCACATATGTTTTTTTGGTGGCTATTCAGCGATTTATTTTGATTTTTGTTTTGATATTGATTTTTGAAATCATTGATTTGAAGCAAGACGATCCGCATTTAAAAACCGTGCCGCAACAGATAGGCGTTGAGCGAACTAAAAAGTTAGGGTCGTTACTTATGTTGGTGTTTGTCGGATTAGAGTTTTTGTATGCCGATTTCAATTATACAACCCTGATTTTAAAAACCGGAATTGCTTTATCGGTGTTGCTTTTTCTGTTGTTTTCCAATGAAAACCGGTCGAAGTATTATTCTTCTTTTTGGGCTGAAAGCATTCCTGTTTTGTGGTGGGTTTTACTTCTTTTATTTCAATAAAAAAAACCGAAGCTTAAACTCCGGTTTATTGATTCAATAAGAATATTTAAGTTTAGGCAATCGCATTTTGTTGGGTTTGATTTTCTCTGGCTTTTCTTTTTCCTCTAAAAAAGAAATATAAATTCAAGAACAACATCAAACCGAGATAAATGGTAAAACCGCCAATTTTGTAGCTCAGTTTTTCGATTAGCAATTGATAACTGTCATTGTAAAGATTCATTTCCAAAATCATTAAGGCAAAGCCAAGATTGAGTAAATAAAACCCGGTTTCAAAGAGTTTATTCGTAGCATTCGCAATTTCTTCTCGACCTTTAAAAATGTCTAACATGTATATTTTACTGTTTTTGAAAAGTGTTCTAGAAACATAGTAAGTAAGGAATAAAGCGATAGGTAAGTAGATTGCGTAACCGATTAAAATTTTTGTGGTTTCCATGATAATAAGTATTTAAATTAATTTTTGAATGTATTTGGTAAGAACGAAAATGTTGAGGTAATGCATCAAGGCAATCGTTGCTATAATGATAGCCGATTTGAAGGCAATGACTTCAATGAGTTGGTCGAATGCGATAATCTTTTCCCATGAAATTAAAGTCATGGCACAATAACCAATGTTCATCAGATAATACCCTAACAACAACACTTGATTGATTTTATGACACAAATCCATGTGGTCTGGAATAAGTTGGGCGACATAAATATTGCCGTTTTGGTAGCAAATTCGGCCTACTTTGACGATGATGAAAATCGTTATCAGCAAGTAAATGGCGTAGCCAAGGATGTTGAGATTCATGACTTTAAAGTTTAAAATGTCCGATTAAATTGTGAATAAAAAGCAAAGTATTCACTACAGCAAACAGTACAAACAAAGTATTCATGCCATAACTGCCAATTTTAAAAATCGTTTTCTGCGGAATTTGATACATTGGGTAATAGGCGATTTGCGTGGCGACTTTTCCAACCCAATACATAGCAATCAATCCGGTTAATGCTACTGCTAAAGCAGATTGTTCCTTCAATTCGTTGGTAAATAAAATAGCAATCAAACCAAAAGAAAAATTCAAGCCTTGAATATATCTGCCATAAGTTTTGGCAATTTCCTGATTGAGCGGTTTGAGTTGTTTGACATCGTTATACCAATCAAAAACATGGTGACGGATATAAGGATAAATCATAGCGGTAAAAATTTGGCCTATTCCGCTTAGAATAATGAGCCAGTTTGGGATAGTGAAGTTCATGATTATTCTTTTTTAGTGTAAATTAATACCGATAAATACAAGCAAAGTATTGGTGGCATAACCCAGTACCAATCATCAGTTAGTTTAGTAAATAATAGAAAAAAGAAAGTTCCCACAAAGAAAAAATAGATTTTGATATGTATGCTTTTCGGGTATTCAACCCAAAAGTAGATACTAGCCATTAGCTGAATAAATCCAGTTGCCATAGTTGAAACAACCGCTGCAATAAGTAAACCATCGTCAACAATAGATAATAAGGCAAAACTAATCGGGATTGCTAATGCTATAGTATTTAAAACTTTTAATCCTTTCATTATTATCATTTATTTTAAACTTTCAGAAAAAAATGAAAGTTTTAATTAAATTTTTTTACTATTTCATAAATTTCAATAAAATCTGTGCCAACCAATTGTCTTTGTACTCGGTCATTTTGTCTAAAACGTTATCCGCTTTTAAAACAAAATCATACAATTTGGTGGTTTGCTCTACAAAATGTCTTTCCTCCGCAGTTCCGTCAGCTTCGATGGAAGACACTTCTTTCAACACTTTCAAAGCCGGTTTGATTTCACGTTTGCTGCGCTCTTTGGAGATTTTTACGGCCAATTCGTCTAAGTCTTTTTCGGCAGTAAAATATTCTCTGCGTTCGCCGGTTTTGTACTCTTTGTAAACGATGCCCCAATCCATCAATGCTCTCAAGTTCATACTGGCATTGCCACGAGAAATCTGCAATTCTTCCATAATGTCTTCCATCGAAACGGCTTCGTTTGACACCATCAACAAGGCGTGAATTTGCGCCATGGTTTTGTTGATTCCCCATTGTGAACCTAACGCGCCCCAGGTTTGTACGAATTTATTTTTTGCTTCTCTGAATTCCATGACTCAAAGGTAAATAAAAGTTTTTAAACTTTCAATAAAAAATGAAACTTATTTTTAAATTTTTGGGCGTTCCCTTTCAGGTCGGGCTTTCCGTTCTATCTTTTTTGTATTTCATTTGAAAATGAAATACAAAAAAGGATGCCACTGCAATCCCTAACGCAAACATAAATAACCTAAAATATACCTGACAGCCACTGGCTGTCCTCCTCTTAATATCAAATCTAACGCAATCGTCTGTGCATAAAAAAAACCGAAGCCCTAACTCCGGTTTCTAGTATTCTAACAATCTAATTAGTCTAATAATCTAAATCAATCCCGCTCGTTTCAACAAAGCTTCCGGTTTCGGTTCTTGTCCGCGGAAACGTTTGTACAATTCCATCGGCAATTCGGTGCCGCCTTTGGAAAGGACGTTGTCTTTAAATTTGGTAGCGACTTCTGTATTGAAAATCCCATTTTCTTGGAAATACGCAAAAGCATCAGCATCCAAAACTTCGGCCCATTTATAACTGTAATACCCCGAAGAATAACCGCCTTGAAAAATATGCGAAAACGAAACGCTCATGCAATTTTCGGCCACATCAGGATACAAAGTAGTGTGGTCCATCGCAGCTTTTTCAAAAGCTTTTACGTTCTCAATGGTTTGTGGTTTGGCGTGATAAGCCATGTCTAATAGCCCAAAACTCAATTGGCGTAACGTAGCCATGCCTTCTAAGAAACTCGCGCTTTCTTTGATTTTATCGACATATTGTTGCGGAATGATTGCTCCCGTTTCATAATGCTTAGCAAACAAAGCCAACGCTTCCGGTTCGTAACACCAGTTTTCCATCACTTGACTCGGCAATTCCACAAAATCCCAGTAAACGGAGGTTCCCGATAAACTTGGATAAGTAGTATTGGCCAACATGCCGTGTAAAGCGTGTCCGAATTCATGGAATAAAGTCGTTACCTCGTTAAAAGTAAGGAGTGAAGGCTTCGTTTCGGTTGGTGGAGTAAAATTGCACACGATAGAAACATGTGGTCTTTCGTTTACACCATTCCTAATATATTGTGGTTTGAACGAAGTCATCCAAGCGCCGTTGCGTTTGCCTTTTCTCGGGAAAAAGTCGGAGTAGAAGACAGCAACAAGTTTGCCTTCAAAGTCTAACACTTCAAAAGTTTGTACATCGTCATGGTATTTATCAATGTCAAAAACTTCTTTAAATGTGATGCCGAATAATTTTTCAGCCACGGTGAATGCACCATTCAAAACGTTTTCGAGTTTGAAATACGGTTTTAAAATCTCATCATCCAAGCTGAATAATTTTTGCTTCAATTTTTCTGAATAATACGCGCCGTCCCATTTTTCCAGACTTTCCAATCCGTCGAGTTCTTTGGCGAATGCGGTTAGTTCGGCGAATTCTTTTTGCGCAGCCGGTTTCGCTTTTTCCAATAAATCATTCAAAAACGATTGTACTTTCTCCGGATTTTGCGCCATGCGTTCTTCTAAAACGAAATGCGAATGCGAGTTGTAACCCAATAATTGCGCCCTTTCGTGACGTAATTTCACGATGGTTTTTACATTTTCCTGATTGTCGTATTCGTTTTCCTGAAACGCTTTTTTGCCGGCGGCTATGGCCATTTCTTTTCTCAATTCACGGTTGTCGACATAGGTCACAAAAGGCAAATAGCTTGGAAAATCTAAAGTAAATAACCAACCGTCTAAGTCATCAGCTTTGGCTAACGAACGCGCCATTTCTTTGGCACCATCCGGTAAACCTTTTAAATCGGCTTCGTTGGAGATGTGTAATTTGTAGTTGTTGGTTTCCGCTAAAACATTTTCACCGAAAGTCAGTTTGAATTTGGCCAAATCGGCGTCAATTTCGCGTAAACGTGTTTTTTTATCTTCGGAAAGCAGCGCTCCGTTTCGGGCAAAACTTTTGTATTTTTTGTCGAGTAATGTTGATTGCTCAGGGGTTAAATTCAGGTTGTCTTTTTGATCGTGAACGGCTTTTACCCTTTTGAATAATTCTTCGTTCAGCGCAATGTCATTGCCAAACGCTGTCAGTAAAGGCGAAACTTCTTGGGCGATTTTCTGCATTTCGTCACAAGTTTCGGCCGAATTCAAGTTGAAGAAAATAGACGACAATCTGTCCAATTCTTGTCCCGAAAAATCTAACGCTTCGATGGTGTTTTCAAAAGTCGGCGCTTCCGGATTTTGGGTTATGGCGTCAATTTCGGCTCTGGCTTTGGCGATGTTGGCTTCAAAAGCAGGTTGGTAATCTTCGATTTTGATTTGCGAAAATGGTGCCGTATTGTGTTTGGTGGTAAAAGTTGAGGTTAAGATTTTCATGTGTATATTCTAAATGTTTTTATAGCCCCGATTGCAGCAAGTATCCTCGAAGAGATACTGCGGAAAGCGGGAAACAGCTCCAAATAAAGCTATTATTTTTTCAATTCATCCGATGACTTGTTCACCGCTTCTTTCAAGCTTTCTTTGTAAAAGATGATTTTGTCCAAGACGCATTTGTCGTGGCTTCCGATGATTTGTGCGGCTAGAATTCCGGCATTTTTGGCTCCGTTTAAGGCAACTGTTGCCACAGGAACACCGCCAGGCATTTGTAAAATCGAAAGGACAGAATCCCAACCGTCGATAGAATTGCTCGATTTTACCGGAACACCAATGACCGGTAACGGACTCATAGAAGCCACCATTCCGGGTAAGTGTGCAGCACCGCCGGCACCGGCTATAATCACCGAAATTCCGCGATGGTGAGCATTTTTGCTGAACTCGAATAATTTCTCAGGCGTTCGGTGCGCCGAAACGATATCGACTTCGGTTGGTATGTCAAATCCTTGAAGGATGTCGATGGCTTCTTGCATTACGGGTAAATCCGATTTTGAACCCATGATTATGGCTACTTTGCTCATTATGTTGTGGATTTGTGGATTTGTGGATTTGTTTATTTGAAGATTTAAGTAGAATCGTTAACAAATAACCAAATTAACAAATAACCAAATTAAATAATTGATATTACTCTAATACTATTCTTTACTTCTTCCGCAATTTTTCTCGCTTCTGTCATGTCTTCATTGACAATCGTTACGTGTCCCATTTTTCGGAACGGACGGGTTTCGCGTTTGCCGTAAATGTGTGGCGTTACGCCTTCAATGGCCATGATTTTTTCGATGTTTTCGTAAACCACTTGTCCTGAAAAACCTTCTTCGCCGACCAAATTTACCATAATTCCGGCAACTTTACTAGCGGTGTTTCCTAAAGGCAAATTCAATATCGCTCGCAAATGATTTTCAAACTGGGAAGTATAACTCGCTTCTATGCTGTAATGACCTGAATTGTGTGGTCTTGGCGCGACTTCATTCACCAAAATTTCATCGTTAGCCGTTTGGAACATTTCTACGGCTAACAAACCTACATGGTTAAAGGCTTGAGATACTTGTAAAGCTATGTCGGTGGCTTTTTGAGCAACTTTATCATCTATTCGTGCCGGGCAAATGACATATTCTACTTGGTTGGCTTCGGGATGGAATTCCATTTCCACGACGGGATAAGTTTTGATTTCCCCTGAAACCGAACGGGCAACAATAACCGCTAACTCATTTTTAAACGGTACCATTTGCTCAGCAATGCATTCTACGTCGGGTAAGTTGATTAAATCAATAGCCGAGCGTACTATTTTTACGCCATTACCGTCGTAGCCAAATTGGGCACATTTCCACACAAAAGGAAAATCTAATTCGTCTTTTTCGATTGATTTTTTTAAATCACTTAAGTCCACAAATCGTTGGTGCGGTGAAGTTGGGATATTATTTTCAACGTAAAAATCTTTTTGTTTTCCTTTGTTTTGAATCATTCGCAACGTTTTGGGTGAAGGAAAAACGGGTAAACCTTCGGCTTCCAATTTATCTAAAGCGTCTAGATTCACGTTCTCAATTTCTATGGTCAACAAGTTTACCATTTTGCCAAATTGGTACACGGTATCAAAATCCATCAAGCTGCCTTTGTAAAAAGCGTGGCTACCAAAACGACTTGGCGCTTCATCGCTTGAATCGAGTACATACGTTTGGATATCGAATTTTCGGGTTTCGGCCAAAATCATTTTGCCTAATTGTCCGCCACCAAGGATGCCCAATTTAAAATCGGAAGAGAAATAGTTCATTGTTGTGGTTGTAGTTGTTGGCGCAAAGATAAGTAATCCATAAAACTAACGCAATCGTTTTAAAAGGTCTTTCACGGCAAAGCGATAACCAGGCGTTTGGTTTTCAAATTCTCGGGATAAAATGAGTTTTAATTCTTCGTTTATCCAAGAGTGTCTTTTGCCCAAATGGTATAAAGCTCTCATGGTATAAGCAGCATTGGCAGCTTTTTTGGTTTGGATTAGCCAGTCTAAACAAGCTTCTGTAATTTTTTCTTCTTGGGTTTCGGTTAAGATTATTTTTTTACTTTGGGCCAAAAACAAACAAATTTTCGACAAAGAACGGATGGCAGAATCAGAAGTATAAAGGCTTAAATTTTGGCAGAAATCATTTAAATGCGGTTGGATAAGTTCAATCTTTTCCTCAAAAACCAATTCTAAAATCCAGCAGGCTTTGTGGTGGTTTTTGTCTGTAGTGTTGTAGCTTATTTGCAGTAAATCTTTCAAATATTCGGGATGGGTAAAAATGAAATTCTTGTTGTCATCTCTACTTTTTCGATGCGCGGTGCTATTGGCAATGGTTGTATAGTATTCGGGATTCATTTGGTAAATATATCTATTTTGCAAAAAAGTCTCCATACTTAGTCTTTAATACTTTATACTTCTTTAAATTTGCACCTTATTTAAAATTCAAACCAAAATGATACACTTACACGATAAAACCTTCGAGCCATTTATTTCTTCGGAAGAAATTGATTTTGCGATTGCGAATATGGCCAAGCAAATGGACGATGATTTTTTTGATGAAGTTCCGGTTTTTGTTGGTGTTTTAAATGGTGCGTTTATGGTGTTGAGCGATTTGATGAAAAAATACCGCGGCATGTGCGAGGTGAGTTTTGTGAAAATGGCTTCGTATGAAGGAACACAAACCACCAATGAAGTTAAACAGTTAATAGGTTTGAACCAAGATTTAGAAGGCAGAACGGTGGTGATTGTGGAAGACATCGTGGATACCGGCAATACAGTAGAAGAATTGAAAGCGATTTTTAAAGAGAAAAAAGTGAAGCACTTAAAAATTGCTACTTTATTTTTCAAACCGGAAGCTTATAAAAAAGACATCAAAATTGATTACGTTGGGATTAGAATACCAAATAAATTTATCGTAGGCTATGGTTTAGACTACGATGGTTTGGGTAGAAATTTACCGGACGTTTACCAACTCGCGCAATAATTTACAATTCATAATTTATAACTCATAACTACTACAATGATCAACATCGTTCTTTTCGGAAAACCGGGTGCCGGAAAAGGTACTCAAGCTGAATTTTTAAAAGAAAAATACAATTTGACCCATCTTTCTACAGGAGATATTTTCAGATACAATATTAAAAATGACACCGAGTTAGGACAATTGGCCAAAACCTTTATGGATAAAGGTGATTTGGTGCCTGATGAAGTGACCATTCAAATGTTGCAAAGCGAAGTGGATAAAAACCCGCATTCAGCCGGATTTTTATTTGATGGATTCCCAAGAACTATCGCGCAAGCTGAAGCTTTGGACCAATTTTTAGCCTCTAAAGGACAAAACATCACCGCAACTGTAGCTTTAGAAGCGGATGACAATATTTTAGTAGCTCGTTTGTTGGAAAGAGGAAAGACTTCAGGCCGACCGGATGATCAAGATGAAGAAAAAATCCGCAACCGTTACCAAGAATACAACGAAAAAACAGCTCCTTTGATGGATTATTACAAAGCACAGGGGAAATTTCACGCCGTAAACGGTATCGGAACCATACAAGAAGTAACCGAAAGACTAACCAGCGTTTTTGATAAATTTTAATTGAAGGTTAACGGTTGGTAGTTAAAATTAACCAACGAAAACCAACAACCAATTCCAATGGAAATACTCATTATTCTTTTTTTAATCCTGTTAAACGGCGTTTTTTCGATGTCGGAAATCGCTTTGATTTCGGCCCGTAAAAATCGATTGGAAACGGCTGCCAAAAAAGGAAATACCAATGCGAAAGTCGCTTTAGACTTGGCCAATTCGCCCAACAAGTTTTTATCGACTGTACAAATCGGAATCACTTTAATCGGGATTTTGACCGGTATTTATTCGGGTGATAAAATCACCGAAGATGTCAAATTGTTTGTAGAAGGGTTTGAAGTGCTGAAGCCTTATTCTCATTCGCTTTCCGTAGGAATAGTGGTGGTAATTTTGACGTTTTTTTCTCTGGTTTTAGGCGAATTATTACCCAAAAGAATTGGGTTGAATTACCCGGAAGCCATAGCCAAAGCAGTAGCTGTTCCGATGAAAATGGTTTCGGTTATCACCATGCCTTTTATATGGTTGCTAACCATTTCGACCGATTTTATTTTGGATGTTTTCAAAATCAAACCTACAGCCGACGGCAAAGTAACCGAAGAGGAAATCAAAGCCATCATCAAAGAAGGTACCGAAGGCGGTGAAGTACAGGAAATTGAGCAAGATATCGTAGAACGTGTTTTTCACATCGGCGACCGAAAAGTCAACTCGTTGATGACACACCGAAAGTCGATAGTATATCTGTCGTATGAAGATACTATTGAAGAGTTAAAAGCAAAAGTTTTAGACGAATTGCATTCGGTTTATCCGGTTTGTAACGAAAATTTAGACGATGTTGTTGGCGTGGTTTTGCTGAAAGATTTGTTCTCAAGTTTTGAGAAAGAAGGCAAATTCAATTTAAAAACCATCACCAAAGATCCGGTGTATTTGATTGAACATACTTCGGCCTATAAAGCGTTGGAGAATTTTAAAAAATCAAAAGTGCATTACGCTTTGGTTACAGATGAATACGGTGTTTTTCAGGGGATTATTACTTTGAATGATATTTTAGAAGCTTTGGTAGGTGATGCCGCCGATTTTTATGAAGATGAATTCAAATTAATCGCTCGTGAAGACGGCACTTGGTTGGTTGACGGCCATTATTCGTTACATGATTTCTTGACTTATTTCGATATGGATGAGTTGATAAACGATTATGATGTAACAACTTTAAGCGGTTTAATCATGACCGAATTAGGCAATATACCCAAAACAGGAGAAAAACTGATTTGGAACAAATTTGAAATGGAAGTCATCGATATGGATGGCGTGAAGATTGATAAAGTGCTTGTGAAAGCGATAAAAGAATAGTTGACAGTGGTCAGTTGGCAGTAGGCAAAACTACTGAGCACTGAACACTGAACACTGAACACTAGAAAAAATGACTGAAGGTAACTTTGTAGACTACGTAAAAATTTATGTTTCTTCCGGAAAAGGAGGAAAAGGTTCTTCGCATCTACACCGAGAAAAATTTATTGAAAAAGGCGGTCCTGATGGCGGAGATGGTGGTCGCGGTGGGCATATAATATTGAAAGGAAATAAAAGTCTGTGGACATTATTTCACCTAAAGTTTGCACGTCATGTCAAAGCCGGACACGGTGGCGATGGTGGAAGTTCTCGCAGTACCGGTCATGATGGTGAAGATAAAATCATCGAAGTACCATTAGGAACGGTAGTTCGAGATAAAGAAACCGAAGAAATTTTATTTGAAATCACTGAACACGGCGAAGAAAAAATTTTGATTAAAGGCGGAAAAGGTGGTTTAGGCAACTGGCATTTCAGAAGTTCTACCAATCAAACGCCAAGATATGCCCAACCGGGAATGCCGGCAGAAGAGTTGGATGTGATTTTAGAGTTGAAAGTACTAGCCGATGTAGGTTTAGTAGGTTTTCCCAATGCCGGAAAATCAACTTTGTTATCGGTATTGACTTCGGCCAAACCCAAGATTGCCGATTATCCGTTTACCACTTTGAAGCCAAATTTAGGAATCGTTGCTTACCGAGAATTCAAGTCTTTTGTAATGGCTGATATTCCGGGAATTATTGAAGGTGCAGCCGAAGGAAAAGGTTTAGGGCATTACTTTTTGAGACATATTGAGCGCAATTCAACACTATTGTTTTTGGTTCCGGCCGATGCGGATGACATCAAAAAAGAGTACGAGATTTTATTAGACGAATTACGCCGTTACAATCCGGAGATGTTAGATAAAGACCGTTTGTTGGTTATTTCTAAATGTGATATGTTGGATGATGAATTAAAAGCGGAGCTCAAACAACAACTCGATAAAGAATTCAAAGGATTACCTTATTTGTTCATTTCTTCTATTGCCAATCAAGGATTGACAGAGCTAAAAGACAAGCTTTGGGAAATGCTCAATGTTGATTTGGAAGAACCTGAAAACAGCCATGGAATATAAAACAGAATCCCGTCTCGTTCTCAAAAACGAGATGAGATTTTTTAATGTTATTTCTCGTTTTCATCTTGGCCGAAATAGGCAGCACCCATCCAGATAAGTCCAAATCCTATTCCTGCTGATGCGGCAAGCTGAAGCATATTAAAGATAAATCCTATTGCAAATCCCAGAATTGTACAGATAAAGAATATCAGTAATGCCTTTCTAAACGCGGGTTTTCTAGTTTCCTTCTTAACAAATGCTAAAAATTTATTTCCTTCTGTCTGATTAGCCTCCATAACGATATAGTTTAAATTTTTGACAACAATTTTTTAAATTTAATTTAGGCTTTTTTGTTGTAACAAAATTATTATTTGATAAATATAAAAAAAAAATTGAGACTATACTCCGAACTCAAGTACAAGCTTTGGGAAATGCTCATTGTGAATACCGAAGAGCCGGAGAATAGCCACGGTATTTAAGTTAAAACTGATATTTTACAAGCTATCCAAACGGGTAGCTTTTTTTAATTCTAAAAATTAAGTTAAAATTTACTCAAACGTTATAGTTTTATTTGAAGTTGTTCTCTTAAATTAACAAAAAAAAGTATCTTCGCACACGTTTTTAGATTATTTGATGTAACAATTATTTTTTCAGATAGACTACTAACATTCAAACTATTAACTTATATCAATACAATGAAAAAAATTATTTTATCCTTGATTGCCGCTATTATGCTTGTTCCGACAAGTGTTAAAGCTGACGAAGGAATGTGGTTTTTGATGTTTATCGAAAGATTAAACCACAGAGACATGCAAAAAATGGGCTTGCAATTGACAGCCGAAGAGATTTACAGTATCAATAACCACAGTTTGAAAGATGCCATCGTGCAATTCAACGGAGGTTGTACGGCGGAAATCATTTCTAAAGACGGTTTGGTTTTAACCAACCACCACTGCGGATATGATGCTATTGCAGAATTGTCTACAGCTGAGAAAAACTTGTTGAAAGACGGTTTTTGGGCAGCCAACAGAAAAGCAGAAATCAAACCTTCAAGTTTGTTCGTTCGTTTCTTCGTAAGAATGGATGACTGTACCAAACGTATTTTAGCAGTCGTAAATCCTAGTATGAGCGAGGCTGAAAGAGAAAAAGCGATCAATGCCGAAATTGCTAAAATTGAAAAAGAAAATAACGAAGGCGGAAAATATACCGTTTCTGTTCGTCCGTTTTTCCAAGGCAATGAGTTTTACTACTTTGTTTATCAAGATTACAAAGATGTTCGTTTGGTAGGAACGCCGCCTGAAAGTTTGGGTAAATATGGTGGTGATACTGACAACTGGGAATGGCCACGTCACACTGCCGATTTCTCTATGTTCCGAGTGTATGCTGACAAAAACGGCAATCCTGCTGAGTACTCAGAGAATAACGTGCCTTTACAACCTAAACACTATTTACCGGTAAATATCAATGGTGTAAAAGAAAATGATTATGCGATGATTTTAGGTTACCCGGGAAGAACCAACCGTTGGATGCCGGCAGGCGGAATTGAGCAAAACGTAAAGTTTGCTTATCCTGCTTGGGTTGAAGGTGCCAAAACCGGTATGGACAACATGAAAAAATATATGGATCAAAGTGATGCTTTGAACTTGGTTTATGCTTCAAAATATGCTTCAACAGCCAACTATTGGAAAAACCGTCAAGGAATGATTGATGCTTTGACTAAGTTTGGTACCGCCAAGACCAAAGCAGCACAAGAAGCTAAGTTCAATACTTGGGCTAACAAACCGGCTAATAAAGCTAAATATGGTAATGTAATTGCCAACATCAATAAGTTTTATGCTTTGACCAACGAAAAGTCAAGACACGATAACTACATGCAACAATTGTTCAGAACTACTACATTCGGAACAATTGGTAGAACGTTAGGAAGACAATTAGATGCTTATGTAAAAGCCGATGCAACTAAGCGAGCTCAAATGGCTCCGGCTATCGAAGAAATGGCAACAGAAATGTACAAAGAATTGCACATTCCTGCCGAGAAAGATATTTTAGCGGCTCAATTGAAATTGTATGCTACTAAATCAACAGGATATGCGATTGCACCATCTGTTAAAAAGATTGCTGACGAAAACAATAATGATTTTGCTAAATATGTGAACGCAGCATTTGATATGAGTATTTTTACTTCATTAGACAGAATCAAAGCTTTCTTAGTGATTCCTAGTCAAGGTGTTTTAGACAATGATCCGTTGTATGTATTGTCTAATGATATGTTGACACACTTCTCAGCAAAATCAGACGAAATTGCTAAAGCTCAAAACGATTACAGTGCTTCATTCCGTTTATTGGTAGAAGGTTTAAGAGAGTCAAAAATCGGGACTATTAAATATCCTGATGCTAACTCTACTTTGCGTTTGACTTACGGAAAAGTTCGTTCGTTACCGGCTGACAAACGCAATGACGCCAAAATCAACAATTACACTACGCTTGACGGTCAGGTAAAGAAATACAAAAAAGGTGATCAAGAATTTGACTTGCCTTTGAAAGTATTGGAAATGAACAAAAACAGAGATTACGGTCGTTATGCAGACAAAGACGGTTCGTTACACGTAAACTTCTTGACTGATAATGATATTACCGGAGGTAATTCAGGTTCACCGGTATTGAATGGTAAAGGAGAATTAATTGGTTTAGCTTTCGACGGAAACATCGAAGCAATGGCCGGTGACGTTATCTTTGATAGTAAATTGCAAAGAACGATTAATGTTGATATTCGTTATGTATTGTGGGTAATTGAGAATTTCTCAGGGGCCAAACATATTGTAGACGAAATGACTTTGGTGAAATAAACTGAAGTAACATATAAGAAAAAAGCCGACTTAAAGTCGGCTTTTTTTATTCTGTAACAATAATCTTGGTATTATCGGAATGCGTACTGAATTCGGGAGCATACATACTTTGCAGTGTGGAAATTCCATTGTTGAAGACACCGGTATTGGTGACTCTCAAATCATATTCTAAAATATAAGTGCCTTTATAAAGTGTGTCGAAAAAGAAATTGGTGGCAATGTCTTTAGTGCTTTTGTAATAATCCAGACCATCTCGCCATTCGTATTTTGACAAAACATCAACCGGTTCCAAGCAAGAGGCTCTCAAGTCTTTCAGATGCACAAACTCAAGATTGTTATTGGCGCTGACTGTCAATCTCACGGTCAATAAATCACCCACTTTCAAAGTTTCATTTTCCACAGGAACGAGTTGTTCTCCGGAAGTAGTTTTGACTTTTTTGAACAGTTTTTTATCAATAGATAAAGTTTGTGTTGAATCAGATTTGATATTTTCTAAGGATTCAAAATATTGCCAATACGCTCCGCCAAAACCGGGTGCTTTAGTTTTGTTTTCAATGATAATTGTTCCTGTTTTCGGACTTATCTCAGAAGCATTGAATTGTAGTTTGAGATAACCGGTTTCCGACTCATCTTCTTTTTTTGCTAGTTTTCGAGTTAAGATTTTTTCCTCTCCAATATTAATTTTAGTATTATCCTTGATAGATGTCCAATCGGTGCCTTGGCTGAGCAGAGCATAGATAGCCTCGGCAGTTGACTTGGTCGTGGGCCAATTTTTGGTTTGTTTGTTTTTGATAAGCCACACTTTCATGGCATCAATGATTTCTTTGTCTTTGTCAATTTCGGCAAAAGCTTCAATTAATAAAGCTTGCGTGCTGATGTTGGAGTCATACCATCCGTAACTGGAAACATTTTCAATCCAATACATTCCAATTTCTTCGTTGTTGGAAATGGTTTCTTTTAAACTTGCAATGATTTTTTTGGCAAAATCTTTTTCATTAAATCGATTTAAAGTCAGCGCCAAATATCCTTTTTCCAGGAGAGAATAAGCTAACCAATCCTCTTTGCAATACTGCAATTGCAGTTGGGCAATAGAATCACATTTTTTAGACATTGGATAACTTTTCAGAAAAAAACTTCGGGTATATAAATAGTCCAAATTGGCTGTACTTGGTCTGCCGATTTTTACGTTTTTGGGATAAGTCTCCATAAAAACTTTATCTAAATAAGGAATGGTTTTCGAGAGAATGTTTTTATATCTCAAGCTGTCATTCGGAAATAGTTTGTTCAAATGGCCAATACCTGTGATTATGTTTTGAGAAATGTATCGGTTTTGATTTCCGCCGCTAAACCATGAAAATCCTCCCGAAGGTAAAAGTCTTTCTTCTACTTTTTTTAGTGTTTTTTCATTGTCTTCTTTTAATGTGTTTAAGTCCATCAGCAATGCTAATCGCTTGTTTTGAGCTTCTTCACTTTCGGTGTCCATCAACCACGGAGTTTCCGAAAGTACTATGGATTTCAACTCTTCGTTGAGTTTTAATTTGGATTCCGGAAACTTATTATTTTGCCATTTTTTAAAAAGAGCTTCTATTTTAGGATTAATGGTGATGATTTTTTCGGCCAAATAATTAGCGTAGTATTTGCCAAAAGTTTGTTCTGAACAATCGTGTTCATATGTCATCAGATAGGGCAATGATTGCAACGACAACCATGTCGGATTTGAGGTGTATTCAAAAGTGAAAGCATGGTTTTGCAATGTTGTTGAGGTGTTGTTTTTTAAGTTGGTCAACGTAAACTCTCTTTTAGTATTTCCTTTTACCCAAATCGGGATGCTTTCGGTTACTAATATTTTATCGGTCAGTACCGGGAGTATATTTTCCTCTCCGTCACTCATATTGCCTGATTTGGCTATCACTTTATATCGCAATCCTTGAACGCCTTCCGGTATGGTAATTTTCCAATTGATTACCACACTTTGTTTGGGTTTGCAATTGAACAATCGGGTGTTGTTGGCGTTTAAGGCAATAGCATCAATAGGAGTTTCGGTTGCAGCATCATATAACAATAGGATGGCGTTCCCCAACTTTTCTTCCATAGTAAGATTGACCACTTTTACGGACAAGTTTATCTCGTCTTTTTCTCTTACAAAGCGAGGCATATTAGGCATTACCATAATATCTTTTTGTGAAATGATATCACTTTGAAAATAGCCGGATTGACCTTTTTTGTTATGCGCGAGCAATCGCAATCTCCATTTGGTCAACGATTCGGGTGTGGTGAAACTAAAATGGATTTGTCCTTTCTCATCGGTGGTCAGATTCGGATAAAAAAAGGCGGTTTCATTAAAATTAGTTCTCGTTTTTACTTGTTCTAATTCTTTCACACCGGTTTTTGTAGACAAGACAATAACGCCATTAGCCGCGCGTGAACCATATAGGGCAGTAGCTGATGCATCTTTTAAAACAGAGACATTTAAAATTTCGGTAGGATTTAATTTTAAAAAATCTTCTCTTGAAATTGGCCTACCATCTACAATGTATAAAGGTTCTGAATTACTGCTCACTGAACCTAAGCCGCGAATAACCACAGAAGCGCTATTGCCAACATTACCGGAGCCGGAGGTTATATTTAAACCGGCTACTTGGCCTTGAAGAGTTTGAACATAATATTCTAGGTTTTCAGAACTAACTACTGTGGTTGAATGTGTGGCTGCGTAAGCTTTCTTTGTTGAGAAGCCCTGTGCAACCACCACCACGCCTTCCAATTCAAGGGATTCGCCATTTAGGGTAACGTTGATGTTCTTTTCTTTTTCAAATTTGATATTGACATTTATAAATCCAACAAAATTAAATTGTAATGTTTCGCCTTTTTCCACATCTATTTCATAGTAACCGTCAAAGTCGGTTTGTGAACTACGGTTAGTTCCTTTTACCTGGATACTTGCACCGGGCAATGGAAAACCTGAGTCGTCCGTTACAACGCCGTAGACAGTTTTGGCGCTTTTGGGTATAGTGGCATTAGGACCAACTTTTTTGAGGTATTGGGTGTTTAAATAATTGTTTTTTGAATTAAAGTCGAAACCAAACCAATCAATTCTGGGTTCATGAACATAGGTTTTGTAATATTTCCAATTGAAATATAAATTCTCGAAACGAATAGTGTTGTTATACCAATTGTATTTGGGATGACTAACCGTGGCAAATCGAGCATAGTTGTTGAACTTTTCAATAGTCCAGTTATCGGTAGCGAACTGATCTAAAGAAG
This sequence comes from Flavobacterium sp. IMCC34852, assembly GCF_030643905.1. Lineage (NCBI taxonomy): Bacteria > Pseudomonadati > Bacteroidota > Flavobacteriia > Flavobacteriales > Flavobacteriaceae > Flavobacterium > Flavobacterium rivulicola. The sequence goes on from NZ_CP121446.1 coordinate 1,212,930, forward strand.
TATCATACATACTGGCTAAAACTTCGGCTTGTAGTTGGCTGTTTTTAACGATGAAAGACCAATTCTCGTTGCTGCTTGGTTCAATTTTGTTGCGCATACTTAGTACTTCAAAGTCGAGTTTAGGTTCAATTTCTTCTTTACTGATGTTAATCATGTCAGCATAGAAATTATTTTCCCAAAGCGTAGAGAAATGAAATTGAAGGTCGTTGCTGTAATTGGTTTCTTTTGAAATTTTTATCAAACCAACCCCGTTTTTTAGTTGGACAATACTTTCTTTTATTTTTTTGGTGGCTGAAAACATTTTCGAGTTAACATATAAATCCGGAATTACTGATTGTATTTCGAAAACAAAATAGTTTTTATCGCCTTCAACCATGTTAAGAGAAAACAAGCTTTTTTTAGAGGCTAATTTGTTTTTAGATAACAATTCAAAGTTACTGTGATTGGTGATTAAGTTTCCTTTTTTGTCTTTGGCTTCCAAAGTAACTTTGTATTTTCCGGGTTTAAAATTTTTGAGAAAAGGCAATTTAATTGTTGATTCTTTTTCAGTGTCAAAAGAAATAGTATGCAATTGATTTTCATTAACTTCAATGTCTTTGGCATCGTAAGCTTCATAAGGGAATAAAGCCTCGAATTCTTTTCGTTCCATTGTTGGCAACTCAGGATAGTGGTCTCTTTTTATCAAGAATTCTTTTTGAATTTGCTCAGTGAAGGTTATGGTGCCCTTTGTGTTTATGGGATAGTTATTGAGCGTTGTGGCTTTTATATCCATTGAATTAGTTTCTTCCAGATATAGATTAATCGGAATAATACAGTTCAATTTGAGCATTTTATTTCCAACTGTTACAGAGAAATTTTCTGTTCTGGTTTCACCGTTTAAATCGGTAATGCTAACCGCGATAGCGTAAAATAGATTTTCGATTTCAAAGGTTGATATTTCTTTAAGGGCAGTTGGGAATACTATTTTGAAATTACCCTTTTCATCAGTTGAGGTTTCGTCATTAATGTTATTGGCTTCACTACTGAATTGTGTTGCTTTACCCCAATCACTGCCGGAAATCGTATAGCTTACTTTGGCATTGTTTAGATTGGAGCCTGCTAAAGTTTTAGCATTTCCGCTAATAGTAACAATGTCTCCTATGGTGAAATTGTCTTTGATAGGGTCGAAAGTAATTTCAAAAGTCGGTCTTTTATATTCCTCAACTTTAAATTTAAACTCTCTGTAATCATTGTAATTCACATAATCCCAAAAGCTATGTTCGTCTTCTTTGGCATCATAATATTTGGTATCAACTTCATAATCATAAGGTTCTTCCACAGTCAAATAAAATTCACCGGTAATAATGTTTTTAGGAATGTCAAATTCGCCGTTAAAACTCCCAAATTCATTGGTTTGAATGTCCAAAGTTTTCACTTCGTCATCTGCTGCATTATTTATGGTAATGTGTACGGTTAAGAAAGGAACGACACTTTTAATTTTGTTTTTGTTTTTTAGGACAAATCCTTTGAAATACATTTTTTGTCCCGGGCGATAAATGGCACGGTCAAAAAACACCATAATCTTCGCCTCAAAATTTTTGTCTTCTTCGTCGTATTTTATGGTTTTATTGTAACTGCTAAAAAGAGTGTCTTTTTCTTTGGTAAATACTAATTCGCTATAGCTGTCCTCAGGGCTGTGATTGAGCTGTTTGAAGTTAATTTGACCAATCTTATTGGTTAATTCAGTCGAGTTATCGTTTTGTACCTTCGCTTTTTCAATGGGTTGTCCTGTTTTTCTGTTAAATACTTGAAAACTGTCAAAAGCATTATTTCTCTCTTCTACATAATCTAAATTTGAAACTTGAATGGTGTGATAGGCATAAGCTATTTTATTATGGTAGCCGAAGGGATTTATCGTTTCAAAAAACAATAAATAAATTCCGGTGTCTAAATTATCCATTAAGATTTCCGTTGAGTATTCAAAATGGTCTGTTTTATGAGGTAAAACTTTTAGGGAACTCTTTATAGCCTGATGGTTTTTAATGTAGTTCAATATTAATGAATCTCTATCAACCTGAATGGTTCTGTTGTTGTAAGAGTAGTATTTGTTTTTGTTTATTTCTTTATAGAGATTTAGAGGTATTTTGTAATAGGAGACTTTTAATGTATCGATGTTTTTAAACTCTACAAACGCCCTGTAGTTTTGATTTGGATATATTTGATCGGGTATATTTAAAGTAATATTCTTGCGCAGAATTTTTTCTTTCAGAGTTTCTGCTTCCGATTTAGCATTAGGATTTTCAGTATTGTTCAGTACATTTTCTATTAGTGCCAAAGTTTCGGGATAAAAGTATTTTTCACTTCCTTTCTTGGTTAACATAAAGTAGTATTTGGCCTTTTCCATTTTAATATCTTGTAACAGATAAGCGTTGTTTGTGGTTTTTTCTAATTCTGATATTTTAGTTATATAATATTCGGGATTATCGAAATAGGTGCTGAATCTTTTCATTCGGTTGTACTGCAAGGCTGCAAGATCTGTGTTGCTGTTTTTTAAACAATACTTTTCATTGTGTTGATAGGTTTCGATAATCTTTTTCAACATGAGATTTTTGATAGTATCCGTCTTGAATAGAATGAATTCTGATGTTTTTTTAAATGCTTCGAGACTTATTTTTTCGAGTTTCTTAGTTTCATAAGCATACAAATTCTTGAATCGAAAATTTAGCACTTCATTTTGTAAAAAATCATAAACACTTAGTTGCTTGGTATCAGTGTAAGGTGAAATTTCAAAAACACTCGCGAATTTTTTGATGTTGGTTGCTCGAAGTGTTTTTTCATCGCGTAATAAACCATTATAAATTGCATTTATCTCTTGCTGAAAATCCTTTGAAGTCCATGTTTTAAAGTCTTTAGGTGTACTCTGTTGTAACGTTGTTCTCTGGTTGATGCTGTATTGGTGATTTTGATAGAATCGCTCTAAAATAGATACATAAATAAAGTTAAGTAACGCTTTCTCGGAATTTTTTGCTTCTTTGATTTCTTTAGTAAGATTGTTTATTACAATCGTCTGATAGTTTTCTTCACTAACTTGAATGAACTTAGATTGGTAAAAGAAACATTTAATGATTTGATCTTGTATTTTTTTGCGTTTGGCTTTTAAATAAATAGCATTTACTACTTCATGAGCGGATTTTATTTTTCCGTCGAGTTCAAATTGGACAACTTTCTTCCAATCATCTTTAAAATCTTGAGAAAAACCAAAGGAAAAACTAATTAATAAAATGAGGGTGTAAATATGCTTCATGGTCGGTCTGTTTCTATCTATAGAGAGTCAAAGTTTCAAAAAGGTTGGAAATACTTTAAATATTTTCTAAAGTAGTTATTTATGGAAAGCTCAGGAAACTTTTCTAGGGTAATTTCTCATAGTTTATGTAAATAAAAAACGTCCTGATTACTCGGGACGTTTTTTTATTGGGTAAAGCTATTTCTTAATGAATCAATTTCTTTTTGACTACTATACCATTCTCTAAAGTAATTTCAGCTATATAAATTCCGTTAGGAAAATTGAAGTTGTCTGAAAGTTGCTTGGTGGCATTTGTCAAATGGTAACGGTTTATCAATTTGCCTGAGATATCATAAATATTTACAAGTTGAATAAATTCACTGGATTCAATTTTTAGGGTGTTGTTTACAATAGTTGCAAAAGTATTGCTGATTTCCGGATGTTCTCCGCCCAAAGCATTAGTGGTATAAACAATTTCAAATCGGTTATCAAATGTTCCTGAAGCGGTTGCAAAACTGTAAGCGCCTTCTTTGATATTATGGTCAATGCCCAATAAATTATCTCTTAAGTAAATAGTTTGGTCTTCGGTAAACAAACCGTCTAATTCATCGATGGCAATGTTGTAAATACCACCGTTAGTAACCCTATATCCTATAGGCACTACATCATTTTCATCAAACGGTAAACCTCTTCCCTGAATTACTAATTTTCGGGTATCTAAAATGGAATAAATATTTATTTCATTATTGGTAAAACTATTACCATCATATAATCTGTCATAACCATTAGTAGCTTCCGCTTTATAGTTCACCATCATTTGTCTGAAAGTATTGTCGCTGTATAGATTCAGCCAAATTCTATTATTTAAGTCATTGCTGGTGGTACTATTTGCGTTTCTAAAGAATTGCGAATTAAAGTCGGCCGCACGCATACTATTATTGAAAGTAATACTTCCATCACCAAAAATTTGAGCAAAGAAACCTTGCCCGGCAGCAATTTTTCCGTTTGGTTTCAGGCTGTTGTTACTAGGGTCAGTGGCCGGCGCCGTTCCTGTTCCTCCGGAAAGATTCCAACTTCCATAGTCTAAAACATTATATATACCTGTTCCGGTGTAAGTTGTGATTGAGGTCCAAAAGAATAATGTTCCTCCTAATTCAGTATTGTTTGAATGGGTTAAAAATGAGGCCGCATCAACCGCACTAGGATATGGATTGGCTAAAAGCACTGTATTACCTGCAACCATTGAGCTTGAGTCAAAGCTGTCAACAGGTACATTTACAGCACCGTTGCCAGGAGTTCCGATGAAAATAAAATCGATGGTGCCTGTTCCGGAAGTGAACGGAGCTATATCACTAACCCTGGTTATGAATCCTTGTCCTTGTGAAACAGAAGATAAACCTATCCATTCACCGGTTGAAGTTCCCGATTGCCAATAATATTTGTAATCAAATTGACTCGGGATTTGACCAAAGGCATTTTCTACTATTGGCGAACCCCAATAAACATAGGCCCAACGTGTCATTGGACGAGTAGTTCTTGTCATTTTAATACTTCCTGAATTGATGGCAGCATCATTGGTTTGGATTAAACTTGCACTATTTTTTATGTCAAATAATCCGCCTGTTTTAACCAAAACTTCATCGGTTATGGTAATATTATTATTTGAGTTTACCGTCAAAACACCTCCTGATTTTACATTAATGTTTTTTCCGTAAGCGTCATAACTTGTTCCTGAAATAATTGGATCATAAGTGGTATTTGGAATAATGATACAACTATTAGCATCGGGTACTCCGGCAGGTTTCCAGTTGTTGGCATTTTCCCATTGTGTTTCTGCACCCGGTTCGCCACCTTGCCATATTTTAGAATTATTAGTAACGGTTATCACTTGAGATGTAACGCAACCATTATCCAAAATTGCATTTGCTGTAAAACTGAAGCTATTCAATTCTAATTGAGCTAAGGTTGGTTTCACATAAATTACCGGCGCTGTAGTCAATGGATCATAAGCAATTGTACAAGCTGCATCCGTAAATGCCGGAATTGTAGTTGTCCAATTTAAGTCTACGTTAGGACGATTACCATACAATTCAATATCATCAATCGCTATTCCGTCACACCAATTATTATTGTAATAACGTACTCGGACTTTAAATTGGCTTACTCCAACATAGGCTGATAAATCATAAGATAGCGCTTCAAATTTTGTTCCGATACCAACATCTTCAGTAAAACGTTTTATTTCAATCCAATTTGCCCCATTGTTGGTAGAAACATCAATTGTTACATATTCATCAGCTAAAAATGCTCCGTCGACAAAATATCTGGAATAAAATAGTCTGAGACTTAATGTTAAACTAGTAAAGTTTAATGTACTTACAGTTGTTGAAGCAATTTGATTGTGTACATAAGGGATTGCATTAGCAAAATCTGAAGTAGCCATTGCAAATCCGTTACCGTTTATACCTGATGAAACGGCTGGATACCAGGTGTTTACTCCTGAAATAGCAGTGGGTATGTAAGTGCTTGTTCTATTTTGCCATTGGGTATCAGTATTACGAACACTTGAAGTAATATTTGTGTTGGTAAATGTGCCTAATCCTGTGTCAAATGTTTCATTAATCAGGTGAACTTCTTCTACATCACCGGAAGCTGATAATTCAACACCAACATCTTCACCACAAGAAGTCGGATTAGCCGGTAAAAAAGTGAGAGTTGGAATAGGACTAATAATTGCTTTTGCCGCGGTCCTTGTTAGTGATTCACATCCATTGTATGCTGTAACATAGTAAGTAGTTGTGGTGGATATTGATGGTGTCGTCCAAGTTCCTGTAGGCGTTGTGGCTACAAGTGTAGATCCGGTTGGAGTGGAGTACCATCTAAATTCAGTCACGGCAGGAATTACTATTGAGCTTGTGGCTTCTAATTCAACAGTACCCGGACCACAAGATTTTCCATCGGTGATTGCATTTATTACGGCATTACAACTAGCAACGACAGTAAATAAATAGTCTTCAGTTTCGCCTCCGTTAACGAGGTTGCCACAAGGGGTGAATGTTGTTGATCCTCCGCCTCCATTGAGGTCTACACGGATACGAATTCTGTAGTTTCCTAAAGCTTGACCCGGAGGAATAATAAAACCGAAGGTGGTTGAGGCAGTTGAAATGGTTCCTGAGTTATATACTATTTCTGTCGTATTGTCAAAAGTCCCGTCTTTGTTCCAATCAACCCATGCTTTTGTAAATGAAGAAAAGAGTGCTTGGATACTCACATTGACACCTTCACCTTGGGCTTGACGAGATAAATTGGTCAAAGCGGTAAAATCTTGATAGCCCAAAGGAGCGGAAGAATAGGTTGAATAGTTAGAAACATCATTTAATGTTCCTATAAAATTTACCTCAGTTAAATAATTATCATCCTCTCTGCCCGTAGTTACAGATGGAACACAATAATTAGAGGTTATGGTTGAGATAGATCCATTTAGAGGAGTTGTTGTATTGTATGCCGGCCCACCGGTACAAGCCGAATTATAAGCAAAAATAAAAATGTAATAGGTTGTAGTAGTTGATAATCCCGAGGCTAAAAAAGTAACATTGGAATCATTGTCAATTACCGTGTTTCCGGCACCAACAGTTCCTCCAACGGTATAGGATGTTCCATTTACTGGAGTTGGAGTTGTACCGGTAGTATTGATGACAACTAAATAATTATCAGGAGCCGGACTTGGAGCTGTGAAACTACCATTTATGGTTGTTCCTGTAGAGTTAAGTATTAGTGCCGTAGGTTGTGTAAGAGGAGCGATACATACAATGGGGTCGATTATGGTGATAGTATAATCCTCTGTTTCGCCGTACGTTCCTGTCATGCTACAACTTGATGTTGAAGTCACGTTTGTTTGTCTGCCATATCTAATTCTCATTCTGGTTGTGCCCAATGAAGCGCCTGCAGGTATAGCAATGGCAATAGTATTGATTGAATTAGCAATTACACCATTTCCAAAAGTGAAATATTCGGCAGCATCAAAAACTTGGTTCTGATTAAAATCAATCCAAGCAGCCAAACCGTGTTTTTTATTTCCAATTCCGGTACCAACACTTAAGTTATAAGTGTTTCCTCGTGTAACAGATGTTGTTTGTGCTCCTGTTGGGGCATAATTGGTATAGCCTGCAGAAGAACAAGTTGTATTATTAATCAAAGTATTCAAAGTTACATTGGCAATATAGTCTCCATTGGTTGTACAGTTTAAGTTTCCGGTAGGAATACAATAATTTGTAGATAATGTAGTAGTGTTTCCGTTCAATGGAGATGTGGTTAGATATAACGGTCCGCCAATACATGATGAGTTAAAGGAGAAAATAAAGAAATAGTATTGAGTACTAATAGTTAATCCTGTTGCTGTAAATGTAGTATCGCTGTCAATATCAACAACGGTATTTCCTACGCCGACTGTTCCTCCAACAGTATATGTTGTTCCATTTACTGGAGTTGGAATAGCACCTGTTGTATTTACAATGATCAAGTAATTATTAGGTGCCGGAGAAGCTGCAGTAAACGTACCTAAAATTGAAGTTCCACCTGGCGTTAAAATCAAATTAGTAGCTTGAACTGTAGGTGTTGTACAAGGTAAAATGGCTTGAACATTAATTTTGTAATCTTGAGCATCCGTTAAACTGTTAGTATTGCATGGAGCTGCTGCACCTTCAGCATTAAAAGCCAGTTCGACTCTTAGTCTTGACAAATCTACCACAGCTGTTCCCGGAACAGTGAAAGTATTGGAAACAGTAACACTTTGTGCTGCAGCAACTGTCGATGTTGTTGATAGAACTGTTTCTGTGGCAACGTCAAAAACACCATTTAAATTCCAATCAATCCAAGCAGAGATGTTTTTTTGAGAAGTTGTTTGATTCCAAATAGTAATGCTTATCGTGTAAGAATTGGATTGGATTAAACTAGTTGAAACGCTTGAATAATAGTCGATATAACCATTCCAAGCAGTATTGTTCTGATTTATAGTATTGAGGGTAACATTACTGATATATGAGGTTGCCGGAGTATTTCCACCAACCGAACAGTAAGTCAAACAACTGGAACCAAAAGAAGTTGTAATAATAACATCGTCAAATGAACTAACACAAGATCCATTTGAAATAGTCCATCTTAATGTTGCCGATGTTCCCAAAGCTAGTCCGGTTACTGTAGAAGTTGGAGAGCTGGGAGTTGTTATTGATGCCGTACCCGATATTACTGACCAAGTTCCCGTTCCGATACTGGGTGTATTTCCAGATAGTGTTGTTGATGTCGAACAAGCACTCAAAATTTGGTCGGTCCCGGCTAGCGCTGTTGAAGGTGCGGTTCCGGTTACAGATGTCAAAGTGTTTGTAACAGTTGTGCCGTTTACTAAGCCGTTTATAGTGCCATGAGTCACTCCCGTTCTGGAGGTGTTTCTTGTAATGTTTCCTGTACTAGCGGTGTTTGTAGCTCTTATTTGGATACCACTTATTGTCAGCACATCAGACCGGTTAGTTCCTGAGACAGTATAAGTTATAGTAATCATACTAGCCGTAACTAAAGTAGTTGCACTGTCTATGTTTCTACCAGCAGTAAAAGTTACTGTTCCGGTACCGGCCAAGAATTCAAAGTTTGTTGGAGCAACCAAATCTATAACAACATTAGTTCCGGTAGAAAAATTTCCATTGGCGGTTTCAGTGATTACAATATTTCCCAAAGAGTTGTAGCTTGAGGGATATCCTGTACAAACGCTTATAGGTAAGTTGGGTTTAGTTATTGTAACTTGTGAAAAAGAATTATGACTGGATATTAAGATAAGAAGTGAGAAAAGTAATTTTTTTATTTCAAATGATCTTCTATGGCAAGTTTTGTTTAGGCTTATGTAATTGTTTTTCATACGCTTATTCGATTTTCATTAAACAATTTAATTTTGACAATCAAATATAGGAAATCATGATATATATTTTTTGTTTTTTAATTAATTTGTTAGCAAATCCTTATGTTTTTAACAATTTTAGCGAATTGGTATTATTTATACTATTAATCTGTTCTTTTTTAAACAAATGTTTGATTTTAAGTCATTTTGCTAATGATTTATAAAAAAAATAAAAAACACTTTTTATGACTCGTTTATTTTTTTATCATCTTTTTAATTAATAAATTAATTTTTAACTATTTTCTGACTAAAAGTACGATTGTTATCTGCTAAAATTTTTACAATATAAGTTCCTTTAGTGATATCGAGAATTGGAATTCTTATATTTTGCTGGTCAGCATTATCAAGGTTGTAAGTTGTTATTTGTTGTCCTAATAAATTAAAAAGCGTTACTGATTTTAAGGTCAAATTCAAGTCAGAATTTTTTATGTTTAAGTGGCTATCATTGTTAGTGAAATAAATGATAGGGTTAATCACCGTCGAATTATTTATTCCCAAAGCTTGACTAGCGAAACGCAATGAAAATCGATTATTATATTCTCCAATCGGTAGCGCAATAGCGAAATCACTATTTCTTATATTATGATCAATTCCGGTTTCATTATCGTGTATGTAAATTTCGGTCGATTCAGAGATGTTTTCTAAATCGGCCAATTTTATTGTACTCAATCCTTCGGTAGAGGTTTTAATTCCAATCGGAATTATTTGATCAGTACTAAAATTAGAAACAGCTTGTATGTTATATTTTACTTCACCTATGTTCCAATACAAATCATCTGAATTGAGCTCAATTATTGGTGCATCATATCCTATATCGAATAGGTTAGTGGCATTTTGATCAACTCCTACTAAAATTTGTCTGAACAATTGATTTGGTGATTCAAATAGCAATCTGATTTTCTGTCTTTCATCATTAACAGTATTCACATTCTCCGTACTATCTTGGTTTCTGAAGAAAACCGAGTTGGCAGAAGACTCAACTTTAAAAGCTCGTTGGCTATTTTTAAAGGTAATAGTTCCACCAGTCACAGGAGTGCTTAAATTAGGGTTATTAGTCACTAAGTCAGTATTTGAACCTGTTCCAATAAAGAAACCTTGAGCTACTGGAATGTATTTTTTAGGAGTTTTTGTCCCATTACTTCCGTTATTAGCAGTCAGTGGATCGTTTGATAAAGCGACAACACCACCCATTAAAGTATAAGTGGCATAACCACCTACATATTGATTTAGAATATGGCTTTGTCCTCCAAAATGATCCCAAAAATATAATGCTCCATTAAAGATATTTGATGCTGCTCTTCCATCTCCGTCTTTGATGTTATCTTTAATAAATTCATCAGCATCTAAAGCCGAAGGATAAGGGTTTCCAACAAGATAAGATTGATTTAAGCTAATATTTAATCCAATAGTTCCATTATTCGGTTTACCGACAAAAACATAATTCTGCTCTGCAAAAACTGAACCCGTTCCTGTTGGCCCTTTCATAGTGAAACCTTCAGCAGGATTAACGGTTCCGGTTTCTCCAATGTGTTGCCATCCTGCATATGAGGAACTCAGACTGCTAAATTTATACATCCAACCGCTACTTAATTTGGCCGGGAATGTCAAGGCACCATCAGCAAAATTCACATCCGCACCAAAGTTTAGTAAACTTGGATTGAAAGGATTAGTTGATGAGTCAGAACCATCTCTCAAAACACCGCTAACCGAATAGTTAATCCCGTTAGAAGTTACCGGAGACGACCAATAATTATAGTGGAAACTGCTTTGTGTTCCTTGTTGGTCTTTTAACAATCTTCCGGTTCCGCTTGATGGATTGGCAGTAGTTCCGTTTTGTACAAGCTGGGCTTCACCTGTTAAACGTAAATCACCGCTCAATAATGATAAATTATTTTCTACAGTCAACTCAAAACCGTTAACCAAACTAATTCCTTTGGCTGTATTTGAATTGTTGAGTGTTAAATTATAGAATGTTTCGTTGGTTTTAATACCAACATTAATAGTTTGAATTTGGTTTGCAATCGAACTATTGAAAGTTACTGTTCCGGCTCCGGGAGAAAATACTCCGCTGTTTTTCCAATCTCTGCTTACATATAAATTTGAATTGGCGGTCATTGTCAAAGAAGCTGTATTAGCAATAATTATATCTTGAGCTCTTGCTATGTTTGAGTACAAAGCAGCAAAACTTGAGGTTGAAGGATCGATAATAGGCATTCTTACCGCACCGGCAGGAATTTGGGCATTGATTGTTGCCGAAGGCATACCGCCGGCCCAATTTTTACAATCAAACCAGTCGTTACTAATCATACCTGTCCACAAACCTGGAGTTCCATTTAAAACAGTTACTACGGCAGCACCGCTAATGTCAGAAGGATTAGCAGTACATTTTGAATCGCTCAAGGCCGTAATGCTAAAAGTTCTGTTGGTTGTAATCCCATTAACATTGAATACATAAGGATTAGTATTGATGTTGTTTACTGTCGTGGTTGTTGAACCATTACTGTAAGTGATACTCCATGGTGCTGAACCGGTCAAGGCAACACTAAAAGTGGCAGGACTTCCCAAACAGATGGTTTGAGACGGACCAATGTTTGCCGTAGGTCTTTCATTTACGGTTACCGTGATATAAGTTGTTCCTTCAGGACCATAACTGGTGCATCCGTTCAAATAAGATGTTACGGCGTAAGTAGTGGTGACTGTTGGTGTCACTGTAGCTGTAGCTGTAGTACTGATAACTTCTCCCGTAATAGAGTCAATCCATTGTGTGGTTAAATTTGCCGGTGATTCAGGAATTAAAATATTGTCGATGGCCCATGAACTATTCACGGTTCCGTTGTAAACAAAACGAACTCTTAAATTAGGTTGCCCAATGTAATTGCTTAAATCAATTGATTGATTTGGAAAGGCATTGTATGGACTTCTGGTACTTGGTCCTGTGAATGATGCAAGTACTATAGTGTAAGTTGCGCCTCCATCTAATGATAATTCAACAGAAACAGAAGCTCCGGTCTGTAAATTAAAAGCATGGTTAAAACTCAATTCTGCTGTGGTCAATCCGTAGGTGTTAAAAATTGGCGTTTGCATGATTGAGTTATAATTCCCGTTGGCAATAGCAAATTTTCCCATAGAGGTATAATTGATGCCCGAATAAGTTCCGCCATTAGTAGCACTCAATCTGAATGGACCTTCAGTAGTGTTACTTCCTCCTGCATTTAAGCAGTTTCCACAACCGTCAACCAACCAATTATCTGGATTGGCATTACTGAAAGTTCCACCTTCTGCAACATAAGAACTTGTAGCAAATCCGCTTTCGGAATACAATACCGATGAGCCGCCAATACAGATGGTTTGCGGAGTCGCTGTAACCGGTGTAGGTCTGATATTTGGTATTACATCCACCAAAGCAACATAAGAGTAAGCCAAATTACAAGTGGTTCCGTTTCGAACTACTGCTCTAAAAAAAGTGGTTTGTGTTATGTTGTTGAATGTTAATGTAGCTGTGGTGTTGGCAATAGGCGTCCATGTTGTTCCACCATTTGTAGTTGACTCCCAACGTATAATATTTCCGATGTGACCACTTAAATATATGTTTCCGGTTCCAAAATGACAAACAGTAGTTGTTCTTACTACAGGCGTTATATTCGGTAAAGAAATAGAAGCTGTACCGCCAACACTTTGCTCGTTTACTGTTATAGCAGCATAATCAGAAATTAAATCGGTATCACAACCATTACTAACGACACAATGGTAATCGGTAGCTGTGTCTGCAGGTGTGATTAAATTGAAAGTTAAACTTGGGGTTGAAACACCTGAAATGTTTCCGCCATTAACTAATGCTGTAGTTCCTTTAAACCATTGATAAGTTAAGTTGTCTCCGGTGGCAGTAATTGAAAGTGAAACCAAATTATTTTCGCAAATAGTTTGACTTATCTGAGGCTGTGCCGTAATTGACATTGATTGCGGAACTACTACAGTACTTGATGTATTTAAACAAGTTGTTGTAGCATCTGTAAAAGTAAACGTTACATTCCCAAAATCAAGGGCATTTACCAAACCGTTGTTGTCTATTGTTGCTACAGTGGTGTTATTGCTAATCCAACTTCCTCCGGTATTGGGCGAGAGTTGTATGGTGCTTCCGATGCAAACGCTGCTTGGAGCAGTAATTGTTGGTGCTGCATTAACAGTAACTGAAGTTGTCGTCGCATTAGAACAACCGTTGCCATCAGTGTAAGTATAGGTTATGATTGTGGTTCCTCCGGCCAAGCCGCTTACACTTCCGGAACTATTAATAGTAGCAACGGATGGGTTGGCAGAACTCCAATTTCCTCCAATTGTACTGTTTGAAAGTGTAGTTGATCCTCCGGCACAAACTGTTGTACTTCCTGTAATTGCATCTACTGTTGGAAGCGGATTTATCGTAAAGTTGGCTGAACTAGTAACGGTTCCTTGTGGAGTAGTTAAAGAAATGCTTCCTGATGTAGCTCCTATTGGTAAAGTAGCAGTCACTTGAGTATTACTATTCTGAACAAAAGCAGTAGAGGTTCCGTTAAAACTAACACTCGTGGTTCCGGCGATATAATTCCCTGTTATTATTACTGAGGTATTTGAACCTTCACAAGCGCTCGAAGGGGAAAATCCGATAGTAGTGTAATGAATTGTAATTCTGAGATAATCCACAGTAGCCGTTAAGCTATTGTTCGCATTTACCGAAATCATCGCTCCAAAATTAGCTGCGTTGATATCAGCGGCTGTCCAAGTTGTTCCCCAAGTGTCGGTTGAAGAGCCATAAGTGGCTACTGAAAAAGTAGTGCCATAAGCAGTAGTTACGGCTTTGTTGTTTCCGGCTATTACACCATTTTTTACTAAACTTACAACATTGTCTCGGGTTATTCTCCCTGCATTGGTAGCACTTGTTCTTCTGTTAACGGTCAATACAATACCATTAATAATGGCATTGTTTGGTATAGAAAAACCATAATTGCTTCCAAAAAGATTGTCGGTATTTCCGGCGGTGGCAAAAACAGCAGTTGCATAATTGGCGTCTGCAGTATTGGTTATGTTTCCCGGCGTTGTCCAATCTAAATTAGCTCCGGCAACAAAAGTCCCGGTAGTTGGATTATTCGGCCCGCTGGTTTGGGCTGATGAAGACTCGCTTACCAGAAGTAAAAGCGCAGCTAGAAGTAGGATGTATTTTTTTGATAAAAATAATTCTAGCAATAAATTAATCTCTGTTTGCATGTAGTTTTTTTTCATAGGGCGATGAATTTTAAACTCCGTTAATACTTCTACAAATTTAGAGTGGGTGTCTATAGATGGTATTATTTTTAGTTGTATAACCTCAAAAATCGATTAACTACAGTTTTTTGTGTGCTTTCACATCTTTTTTCATAAGCAAACACGATATAAATGCCTTATTTGCAGTATTTTACGTTTTAAAAAAGATGTATTTCAACGATAGTTTTTTACCGTTTATGGAGTGTTTTATTATTGATAAATCAATAATTATTGTAAATAAAAGATGATTTAAACGGGTTTTTTTATGCTGAATTCAAATGAAAGCGATGACAATAAATAGTATAAATTACCTATATTTGTTTCTTGCTAATCAAAGTAAGCCGGATGAATTTTTTCTTAAAAGTTTTCCTTTTATTTCCCTTACTCATTTTCTCTCAATCTGATTTTGATAGAGGAGAAAAATTATTTGTACAATCAAAATACGATTTGGCAAAGCCGCTACTTGAACAATGGATAAAAGAACATCCGAATCATTTAAAAGCAATTGAATACCTCGGCGATATTGAAGGAGCAAACAAATCTTGGGACAAAGCCATGACCTATTATGATAAGTTGAGAAAGCTCAAGCCGTCTGAGGCTAATTACCATTATAAATATGGTGGTTGTTTAGGGATGAAAGCCAAAGAATCCAATAAATTTAAAGCTTTGAGAATGATTGGTGATATCAAAGCGTGTTTTGAAAAAGCCATTCAGCTCAATGCCAATCATATTGAAGCTCGTTGGGCTTTAATTGAACTGTACCTTGAATTGCCGGGCATAGTTGGAGGAAGCGAACGCAAAGCACAACAATATGCCGGTGAATTGTTGAAAATTTCTCCGGTTGACGGATATTTGGCCAAAGGTCGAATTGCCGAATATTTTGAACGATATGCTGAAGCTGAAAGAAACTATGCCAGAGCCATAGCAGTAGGCGGTTCTAAAACAACCTATCAAAAATTAGCCAATTTGTACAAAAACAAAATGAATCAGCCTGAGAAAGCCAAACAACTCATGCAAACCTATCAAGAGAAAAATAAATCACAATAATGCGAACACATTTTATAGCCATTGGCGGTGCAGCCATGCACAATTTAGCTTTGGCCCTTCATCATAAAGGATACCAAGTAACCGGTAGCGACGATGCCATCTTTGAACCCTCAAAATCAAGATTAGAAAAGAAAGGCTTATTGCCTGCCGAAATGGGTTGGTTTCCCGAAAAAATCACAGCGGATATAGAAGCCATTATTCTCGGAATGCATGCCAAGGCAGATAATCCCGAATTGCTCAAAGCACAAGCTTTAGGACTTAAAATTTATTCCTATCCGGAGTTTTTATATGAACAATCTAAAAACAAAACCCGTGTAGTTATTGGAGGTTCTCACGGAAAAACCACCATAACCTCCATGATTTTACATGTGATGCATTTTCACAATATTGAAGTCGATTACATGGTTGGAGCCCAATTGGAAGGTTTTGACACTATGGTGCACTTGACACATGACAATGATTTCATAGTCTTAGAAGGCGATGAATATTTGTCGTCACCAATAGACAGAAGACCCAAGTTTCATTTGTACCAACCTAATATAGCATTACTTTCGGGCATTGCTTGGGATCATATCAATGTGTTTCCAACGTTTGATAATTATGTTGAGCAATTTGAAATTTTTGTCAACCAAATTACCAAAGGCGGTATACTAGTTTATAATGAAGAAGATGAAACCGTTAAAAAAGTAGCCGAAGAAAGTACCAATACCATTCGAAGATTGCCTTATCAAACGCCAAGTTACTCGGTGAAAGACGGCACAACTTTATTAGATACGCCCGAAGGACCAATGCCTATCGAAGTTTTTGGAGCCCACAATCTCAATAATTTGGCCGGCGCCAAATGGATTTGCCAAAACATGGGTGTAGATGAAGTCGATTTCTATGAGGCCATCGCCAGTTTTAAAGGTGCCAGTAAACGTTTGGAAAAAATAGCCGAAGGTAAAGGCAAAGTAGCCTACAAAGATTTCGCACATTCGCCAAGTAAAGTATCGGCAACGACTAAAGCCGTTAAAGCTCAATATCCCGACAGAAAATTAGTGGCGTGTTTAGAGTTGCATACGTACAGCAGTTTGAACGCCGAATTCCTAAAAGAATACGAAGGAGCATTAGATGCCGCTGATGTAGCAGTCGTTTTCTATTCGCCCGATGCGGTTAAAATCAAACAATTAGAAGAAGTAACTTATGAGCAAATTGCACAATCTTTCAAGCGCGATGACTTGATTATTTATACCAATCCGGCGGAGTTTAAAGACTTCTTGTTCTCTTATGATTTGAATAATTCCGCATTGCTGTTAATGAGTTCAGGGAATTATGGAGGATTGAACTTTGATGAGGTAAAAGGGTTGATCGAATAGGTTTAAATGGATGTATTGACTTTTATTTCAGATGTTTTAAATTTTCAAAATCCTAGAGGCGTTTTTCAAAAGAAATATAAGTGTTTTAGAGATACCTCTGAATATAAAGGAACAAGATTTTTAGCTTTTGTTTCCTTTTCGATTCTGTTGTGTTTTTATTTGGTGTTGATTTTTGGAATTGGTTATTTTTTATATTCCAAATTTATTGCTCGTATCTAAAATGCCCAACTATCTCATAGCTGAATAAGCAATCTTCTAAAACTTGTCCGCCGCCAACATTATGTACAATCATCGGATTTCCGTTCGGTGATTTTATATGAGTAATGATACCAATGTGTGGCAGTTTACCGTTAATCACCCAAGTGACTATTTCACCGGTTTTGTAATCTGCAGCGTTTTGAGTGACGGCTAATTTTTGTCCTTTTCGGGTAAAGAAAACTTCCAGATTAGGAACTCTTCTGTGATCAATATTGGTGTCCGGTTTTCTCAATCCCCATTTTTTTAAGTTTGGATATTTATTGAAGTTAGCTTTCAAATCTTCATGGACTTCTTTTTGCAAATCAATACCCAACTTTCGGTAAGCCCGAATTACAACATCGGTACAAACACCTGTATTGGCAGGGACATCACCATTGGGGTATTTTATAGAAACATAATTGGGTGTATAAACAATACTCGGGTCAATAATGGAAATAGCAGCAGCCGATAATTTCTCCTCAAATGAATTGGCTGTCGCTTCAGTGACATCATCCATTTTTTGTCCACAAGTTAAAAATGTAAGTAAAATTAGCGAAAATTGAAAAAGTTTCATATTTTTAGGTTTTGAATAACTAACGATAAATCTTTCAATTTAGTATTTAATTTGGACCAAAATTTCTCCATAAAGTATTGGGCGGAAGATGATAAGCCACGCGAAAAGTTTCTCCTAAAAGGAAAAGCAACACTCAGCGATGCCGAGCTAGTGGCTATTCTTATTGGTTCCGGAAGCAGGAATGAAAGTGCCGTTTCTTTGAGTAAGAAGATTTTGTCGAGCGTGAATAATAATTTAAATGCTTTGGGAAAATTGTCAATAAAACAATTGATGGAATTCAAAGGAATAGGCGAGGCTAAGGCTGTTTCCATAGCAGCTGCATTAGAGTTAGGTAGAAGACGAAGAACCGAAGAAACAGCAATTTTAGACAAAATCACCTCAAGCAAAGCGGTGTTTGATATTATGCAACCAATAATAGGGGAATTGCCTCATGAAGAGTTTTGGGTGCTGTATTTAAACAATTCGAATAAAGTCATTTACAAATCGCAATTGTCCAAAGGCGGCATTACCGGAACAGTAGTAGATGTTCGGTTAATTTTCAAAATGGCTTTAGAGCATAACGCTACGGCCATTATTTTATCACACAATCATCCTTCTGGTAAATTATTGGCCAGTGATGCCGATAGAGCAATTACTAAAAAGCTTAAATTTGCCGGAGAGCAACTTGATATCAAAGTGCTCGACCATATCATTATCACAGAAAACGGCTATTTGAGCTTTCAGGACGAAGGCATTTTTTAAAATGAAGAACATTACCGACATCTTTTTTGACCTAGACCATACGCTTTGGGATTTCGACCGTAATTCGGTTTTGGCTTTTGACAAAATATTCAAAGTGCATCATCCAACCCTAAACACAGCCGAGTTTATTCAAGTTTACGCACCCATCAATCAAGCTTGTTGGAAATTGTACCAAGTAGATAAAATTACCCATGAAGAACTGCGTTACCAAAGGTTGAAGCAATCATTTGACGCTTTGAATTATACTATTTCGGATGAAGCCATTGATCAAATTGCCCATGATTATATCACTTTTTTACCCGAAAATAATCAGCTGTTTGAAGGAGCTATTGAAGTTTTAGATTATTTATTGCCCAAATACAATCTGCATATCATCACCAATGGTTTTGCGGAAGTTCAGTATAAAAAAATCAATAATTCGGGTTTGGGAAATTATTTTAAAACGGTGACCAATTCAGAAATGGCCGGCGTCAAAAAACCCCATAGAAACATATTTGAATTTGCCTTATCTTTGGCTAAAACCAATAAAGAAAACGCCGTTATGATTGGCGATTGTATTGATGCAGATGTCAGAGGTGCGATTGATTTCGGAATGAAAGCCATTTTGTTCGATGAGAAAAATCAGCATGATTGGCCCGAAGTGCAGACCATCACTCGTTTGTTAGAATTAAAAAACATATTGTAAAATGAAAAAAGTATTACTGACTTTAATTTTGATGCTATCCTTTGCATCTTTTTCGCAAAATATAAATGACTATCAGTATGTCATTGTGCCAAAGAAATTTGATTCTTTTAAAGAAGAGGACAAGCACGGTTTGAATACTTCGGTAAAATTATTGCTTCAAAAATACGGGTTTAAAGCTTATTTTAGTGATGATTCTTTTTTTGATGGCAATGTGGGCAACCGCTGTGATTTTTTAACGGCCGGTTTAGTCGATGATAGTGGGTTGATGGTTACCAAAGTCAGAGTTGTCCTAAAAGATTGTAAAGGCAATATAGTTTACCAAACCGAATTAGGCAGAAGTAGGGAAAAGCAATATTCTATCGCTTACAGTCAGGCGTTAAGAGAAGCCGCTAAGTCTTTTGAAACACTGAATTATAAGTACAATGGTAATATCGCAGTAGCAGCAGCAGCCGAACCAAAACCTGTTGTTAAAGTAATCGATACAAAAACGGATACCGCTACGGTGAATTCAAATGAAGTTTTCTTTTTTGCACAACCAACCGCCAACGGCTATCAAGTGATTGACAACGAACCTAAAGTGATTATGCGTTTGTACAACACTTCCCAAAAAAATGTTTTTATGGCCGATAAAAACGGGGTAAATGGAACCGTTTTAATCAAAGAAGGCCAATGGGTTTTTGAATACTATGATAACGGCAAACTAGTTTCAGAACCGATTAACCTGAAATTCTAATACCCATACTTATCTTTCCAGCGATTCTTTAAAAAAGTCCGCATTTCGTTCTCTCGAGCGTTGTTTCCGGGTTTGTAGAAATCCGTATTCTTGATTTCATCCGGTAAGTATTCTTGTTCCGAAAAATTATTGGCATAGTTGTGAGAATATTGGTATTCTTCGCCATAACCTAATTCTTTCATCAGTTTCGTCGGCGCGTTTCGCAAATGTATCGGAACCGATAAATCCCCGGTTTGTTTGACCAAAGCCTGTGCTTCGCCAATGGCCATATAACTTGCATTGCTTTTGGGTGAAGTGGCCAAATAAATCGCACACTGGCTCAAAATAATTCGACTCTCAGGATAACCAATAGTAGAAACCGCCTGAAACGTATTATTTGCCATAATAAAAGCCGTCGGATTGGCATTGCCGATATCTTCACTTGACAAAATCAACATGCGTCGGGCAATAAATTTGACATCTTCGCCACCTTCTATCATTCGGGCTAACCAATAAACAGCACCATTCGGATCACTTCCTCGAATCGATTTGATAAAAGCCGAAACTATATCGTAATGTTGCTCGCCGGTTTTATCATAGAGCACGGTGTTTTGCTGCACCAATTCTAAAACTTTGTCATTGGTAATCGTAATTTGACCTTCAGGGCTGGCATTTACGACGAGTTCAAAAATATTTAATAGTTTGCGCCCGTCACCGCCTGAAAGTCGCAATAACGCTTCGGTTTCTTTTAATTTTATTTTTTTGGCCGAAATGATTTGGTCTTCTTTTATCGCTCGGTGAAGCAAAGCCAACAAATCTTCTTTCGAAAACGGATTTAGAATGTACACCTGACAACGTGACAACAAAGCGGGAATCACTTCAAAACTCGGATTTTCAGTCGTAGCGCCGATTAGTGTTACCCAACCTTTTTCCACCGCAGCCAATAAAGAATCTTGTTGCGATTTGCTGAAACGGTGAATCTCGTCAATAAACAAAATCGGGTTTTTGGCTGTAAACAAACCGCCGCTGGTTTTGGCTTTTTCAATCACGTCGCGAATGTCTTTTACACCGCTGTTGATGGCGCTTAATTCGTAAAACGGGCGATTGCTTTGCTTGGCTATGATTTGGGCCAAAGTCGTTTTCCCGGTTCCGGGCGAACCCCAAAAGATTATTGACGGAATCACTCCACGGGCAATTTGTTGGGTCAGCGAGCCATTTTCTCCAACCAAATGCAATTGGCTGATATAATCCTCTAAACGTTGCGGTCTGATGCGTTCGGCAAGTGGTGCTTCCATGTGGTAAAAATACGATTTAAAAGTTTTTGGAGCCAATCGTTCGGGCATTTTTTAAACCGTGTTCCCGCTTTCCGTTTTACTTCGTGTCACTTCAATCGGGGCTAAATTCAAACTAAAGGCTTCTTTTAAATTTTCCTAACTGACAAATTAGCATTACTTTTAATTTGGCTGTGTTTTTGACAAGAGTCAATAGTTAAAATAAGACCATGAACGATTACCACCATTTTAAGTTTACACCATCGGTTTGGTTAGTGCCTTCTTTACTGCTTGGTCTGATTTGGGTTATTTTTTTGTTTGAAAACATTTTTAATATCGAATTGACTACTCACGGGATTTTGCCTCGAAACTTTTCGGGTTTACAGGGCGTAATTTTCAGCCCTTTTTTGCATGGTGATTTGAATCACATTGCTAACAATACCATTCCGCTGTTTGTGTTGACCACGGCGCTTATTTATTTTTACCGATCAATCTCTTTAAAAGTTTTGTTTTACGGTATTTTGATGTCGGGTCTGATTACTTGGGTAATTGGACGCAATTCTTTTCATATTGGTGCCAGCGGTTTGATTTATGTGTTGGTCTCTTTTATTTTTTTCAAGGGTCTTATGTCGCAGTATTTCCGTTTGATGGCTTTGTCTTTGGCAGTTGTGATGTTTTATGGCGGAATGATTTGGTATGTTTTTCCACAGATTGATCACAAAATATCTTGGGAAGGGCATTTGGCGGGTTTGATTACCGGGTTTTTATTTGCCAAATGGTTCAAGACGCCCGATTATAACAAAACCATACAGTATGAATGGGAGAAACCCGATTTTAATCCGGAAGAGGATAGCTTTATGAAGCATTTTGATGAAAACGGAAATTTTGTCAATACCCCAAAACCTGAGGAAGAAGTGTCTGAGGAGAGTTCCTCGTTTCTTAATTATTTTTATACTTATAAGGAAGATAAAGACGATAACAAATCTGCGGAATAGTTGGCTTTTTAGCCCCGATTACCTCACATAGTGTTTATATTTTATAGGTGTTCGGTGAATGCTTCGCATTTGTAATGAAAATAAAAAGTCCCAATTTGGGACTTTTTTATTGTAATGAATAGCGGGAATAGGGTTTACTGATAAATCCCAAACCATTCGCTCCTTATTAGCTAATGATCAATTCGCTTCGCTCTGCTGTCTTTGTCTTACGGTTTCATAAAGAAATGCACCACATGCTACAGAAACGTTTAGTGAACCGATAGTTCCGAACATGGGTAGTTTGGCTTTTTCATCAACGATTTTCAGTACCGACGGATTTATGCCTCGGTCTTCGCTTCCCATGATGATGGCTAGGGGTTGGTTAAAGTTGATGTCGTAGATATTGTCTTCTGTTTTTTCGGTAGCGGCTACGGTTTTGATACCACTGCCTTGTAAATAAAAAATAGCGTCTTTGATGTGATCTACTTTGCAAATCGGCACGTTGAAAACAGCTCCGGCAGAGGTTTTTACAGTATCGCCGTTAACAGGAGCGGAACCTGTTTTTTGAACGATGATGCCGTCTACACCGGTACATTCTGCGGTTCTGATGATGGCTCCGAAATTACGGGCATCGCTAAGTTGGTCAAGGATTAAGAATAAAGGCATTTTACCGCTTTCAATTACGCTGTCTACTAAAGTTTCTAATTTCACAAAGGAGATAGGAGCAATGCTGGCCACGGCACCTTGGTGGTTGTTGGCAGTTAAGCGGTTGAGTTTTTCAACGGGAACATAGGAGAAGTTGATGCTGTTTTTTTTCATCACTTTCATTAATTCTTGCATCAATTCGCTTTGCGCATCGCTTTGTATAAAAACTTTGTCAATTTCTTTTCCGGCGTTAATTGCTTCAATAATGGCTCTGATTCCGAAGATTTGATTTTCTTTTTCCATGGCGCAAAGATATAAAAAAACCACCAGTGAAAACTGGTGGTTTTAAGAGTTTTAGACTTTATCCTATTATGGTTGTAAAGTTAAGTTTGGCCAATTGGTACCATCTGTTCTAGTCAGTGTGGTATCACCAAATTCACCATAGTCATTTTCCCAGTGGAATGACATATCAGGGCCATTGATTACTAGGTTAGAGAAGGTAAATACTTCATTGAATTGGTCAACGCCATCGTAAGCGATTTCGCCACACAAATCAACTAATTTTACCCCTGTAGCAGTGTTGCCCGGTCCGTATAAACCAATCCAACCTCCGAAAGAAGCATCAGAAATGTTGTATACTCCGGCACCTGCAGCAGTAAAAGTAACAGTTCCGGTAACCGGACCGTCAACAAAACCACCACCCGGTTCTCCGATGTTAGTGGTAGAGTAGGCGTAACTTCCTGCTAAATCAGAATAACAGTCAATAATTGTAAAAGACAATTCTTGAGAAGCAATGTTAGCATTAGAAGTGTTAGCGTTACTGATACGTAATGTGAACGTTTCATTGTCTTCGTCTTCGTCATCATTTAAGATTTTAATCTCTCCTGAAGCTGAAGTAGAGTAAGCAGGGATAATGATTTCATGATCGTATTCAAAATCATGTTCATCAGCATCACCGGCTGTTTGAAGTATCGATACGTGGATGTCCACAGCCTGAGGGTTGTCAAGCGTGATTGTATAATTAAATACTGCTTGATCACCTTCTCTTACGGTTTGCGAATTTGTTAATGGGCTGGCTAAATTGATAGTTCCCACAACATTTTCAGTGACTATTAAATTACTATAGCCTGTTGCATCTCCAGAATCGTCACAAGACACAAAAAGTGCAGACGACAAAAGCAAAGCAAAACCAAATTTATTATTAAATATTTTTTTCATAATTGTGTATTTAATTAGTCAACAACTTTTTCAAGAACCTCATAAAATTCTCTTGGTCCAGAACCAGCAGTCAGATAGCCATAAGTCATGTATATTCTGTCTTTTCCTAACACATCATCTCTAACGGCTTTGTTTTGAATACCTGCAAATCCACATGCATTAACAATGTCTCCCGGAGTTTCAGTACAATTGGTAGCCGGTTGCGCATTAATTAATTGAGGAGATCCGTCATATGTAGTTGGTACTAAAACGTCGTCATTAGAATCAATGGTGAAATAGAATTCATTCCCAGAGAATGGACCTGCCCATTCTAGTTTTCTGTAGGTAGTTGCATTTACAGACTCAATAGTAACAACTGTTCCTAGGAATGGTCCTGTAACATCCGGTCTTGGTACATTAATTCTCCAATATTCACATTGGATTACTGTGTATTGACCGGCAAAACGTGTACCCACAGAAATTTTTGTAGTTTTCAAGTTTTGAGCTTGTGTTCCGGCACTAGTATTAGATACATAAGTCAAAGTCCAAAAATCTCCAATGCTTAAAGAACTATCACTAGCTGGTAGCGGAGCACCGTTTAAAGTTAATCCACTGATTAACTCATTGTAGGTAGCAGTGAAATCCAAGTTCTCTACTTGAGCTGTATTAGGGAAAGTTACTGTTTTTAATAAAGCAGTGTTGGACGTTTCACCATCAACAGAAGTAAAGGTTTTGTAGATATCTACTGAGTTAACTTTAATATCTCCTTGAAAAGCAGAAATTGAAGCTGCATATTCAAAATCAGCACCGTTTCCTACTACATAAGGAACTAAAATACTGTTAACACTTAACAGACCACCTTCATTTTGATTGCCTGTAAGGACATCATTATCTTCGTCGCATGACACAACACCTAACGATGCTATTGCCATAAATAAATAAATAAATTTTTTCATAGTTTTTTTATTAATTCATCCACCAAACTTTTGAAAGCATAGTATCGCCATTGTCTAGTAAAGCCACGGCTGCTTGATAGTTTGTTTGATTAAAGTTTTGTGAATCTGTTGAATAATAGAATCTTTTTGGGATAACACTAATTTGTGCATCAACTACCGGTGATAAAGCCGGTTGTCCTGTTCTTCTCCATTCGGTCCAAGCTTCAATTCCTTGACCGTATAGACCAAACCACATTTGTAAACCAATTTTTTCTTTACCTGCAGCAACTGTTGTAAAGTCTAAAGTAGGTTGAGATAAATAGTTTGTAACTTGAGTGGCTGAAACACCGTTGAAATCCATATTGGCTGCAATACCATTTCTGTAGTGAGTATCAGCTGCTGTCAATCCGCCAGAGATTATTCCGGTTAATGCAGCTTCTGCTAAATAAAACTCAACTTGTGCATAAGACAATAAGACACCCGGTAAGGTAGGAGATAAGTAATCTTCACCTGGTGAAGAGAAACCATTGTAGTTGCCTGGGTTTTCAACGCCCGGTACATTACCAACATAAGCTCCAACATCGTTTACTTGAGCAAACTTGCTTAATCTTGGATCGTTTAATTGGTTTAACTTGTCTACTAAAACAGAACTTACTTTGTATTCTGCTCTGTTTCCAAATACGATAGTTTCGTAAATTGGGTTAGCATCCGGTTGGGCCGAAGTGTAAGCCAATTGAGCAGAATCATCGTTTGAAGACATTAATAGACCTGAGCTAACAAGTGCACTTACTTGAGCAGATACGTCTCTTTTTCCTGAGATTCTCATTAAAGCTTTTAATTTAAGAGAAGCACAAAATTTTCTCCACTTAGTAACATCACCTTGGTAGATAAAATCAGCTGTAGAAGTAAATTCACCTGATCCGGTAGCAAATAATGTTTCTGCTTGATCTAATAAACCTAAAATTCCATCGTATACAACCTCTTCGGTATCATGAACAGGTTTAGTGTTTCCAGGAACAACTGCTTCATTGAATGGAACCGGTCCAAAAACATCGGTTAAGATTTGGAAATTATTAGCTTCCAACACTAAACTGATTGCTTGTAAATTAGTGTTTCCACTAGTGCCGGCTAATTCATAAGCCGCTTTACATTCAGCAATAGCACTTGCATAAAGATTAGTCCAAACCGAATTCATTACCGCTCTTCTCGGCGTGTATCTTTCTTCGGAATTGTATTGAACTTTTGACCATTGTTGTGCCCAGCAAGTTCCCATATCACCTCCAATTTGTGCATTGTACAAAGTGTTTTGAGTTGTAATCATTGCTGATGAAAGCAATAAATTAGGGTCTGTTGTCTGAGAGTTGTTTGGAGAGGTATTAATCTCTTCAAAATTATTATCGCAGCTCCATAAGACAAGTGCTGCCATAAATAAAGAAAATACTTTTTTCATAACTTTTTTTAGAATTTAATGTTAATGTTAAACCCATAAGTTCTTGCAGATGGTAATTGACCAAATTCTTGGCCTTGTTCACCGTTAGCACTACTGAAACCTGTTTCAGGATCAATGTGAGGTACTTTTTTGTATAAAATAGCTAGGTTTCTACCTACTACAGATACTCTGAAGTCCTGAATAAATGTTCCGTTTAACCATTTTTTTGGTAATGAATACCCTAATATAATTTGTCTTAATTTCACATAACTGGCATCAAATACACCACTTTCGGTAAAATTAGAGTAATCGTAAGCAAATTGGTTGAATGTTTTAGCATCAACAACAACGTTGTTGGCAACGTAACCACCGTTTCCGTCAGCTACTACACCATTTCCAATAACCCCAGTTTCTCTTCCGATAAGAGACTCTTCTAAGGTTCCTGCATATCTACCCCACATGTAAGTCATTGAGAATAAGTCACCTCCCATTTTTGCATCTAGTAAAGTGCTTAAATCGAAGTTTTTGTATTTGAAAGAGAAGTTAGCACCTCCAGTCCAATCCGGAGTGATGTTTCCTAGAACAACTTTTTCGCTATTGTTTACTTGTGGTAAACCATTTTCATATACAATTTGACCTGCTTCATTTCTTAAGAAAGGATAACCAACGATAGAACCGTAAGCTTCACCAACTCTGGCTTGAAGCTCCATATCCCATTGACCGCCCAAAACATAAGCATCGGTTAATCCTAAACTTACAACTTCGTTTTTGTTTTTAGCAAAGTTTAAATCCACATCAAAAGTGAAATCACCTTTTTTCAATACAGTAGCTCCTAATTGTAACTCAATACCTTTATTGTTCATTTCTCCTGCATTTTCCCATGAAGATGTAAATCCGGAAGCAGCATCAATTTGTAAAGGTAAAATCAAATCTTTACTAGTTTGATTATAGTAAGTTGCGCTAAAACGAACTCTATTGTTGAAAGCATTTAAGTCTAAACCAAACTCAACTCCAGTTGTGCTTTCAGGTTTAAGATTTGGATTCCATTGAGTGTTCGGAACTGAAGAAACAGTACCGAAGTTGTTGTTGGCAAGGGCAAAAGTTCTGTTCAAGCTGTAAGGGTCTAATGGACCAATACCTCCTACTTTTGACCAACCTCCTCTTAATTTAGCATAGCTAACTTTGCTACTTGTAAATCCTAAGATTTCAGATAAAACTAAGGATCCTGAAACAGCAGGATAGAAGAATGAATTGTTTTTCGCCGGCAATACACTAGCCCAGTCATTTCTACCAGAGAAATCAAGGAAAGCATAACCTTTGTAAGCCAATTGTCCAAAACCTAAAATACTGTTGATTCTTTGTTCAGTGTAATCACTGTCAATATTAGGAGTAGTTCCTGATTTAACATTTGAAAGTGTAAATAAGCCAGGTAATTCTAAACCTCCTGATAACTCACCTAATTGTCTTGTTCCGATTCTTTTCATGGTATTCATACCACCATTAAGTGTTAAAGACAAATCGTTAGTTAAGTTTCTTTGGTAATTAACAATTGCTTCCGCGTTTATCTCAGAATATCTTCTTGTGATTTCAGCATAGTAACCGTCGATGTTTTCGTTAGAACCTTTTTCGTTTCTTAGAGTTTCTCTTTGGGAATAGTGGTCTAACATTAATTTACCATTGATGGATAAATTATCGGTAAACTTGTAATTCAAGAAAGTATTTCCTGTAATTCTGTCTTGATCAAAAGTGTTGATGTTAGTCTCCAAATGCCAATAAGGGTTATTTTGGAAATTGGTGTTCCAGCTTATTGGTGTTCCGGCTGCTGGTGTATTAGCACCGGCTAATGGGAAGTTTCTCCAATCTTTTAAGTCGGTAAACTGAACGTTACGGGCAGACCAAATGAATTGTTGCACAACGTTTTGACTTGAATACCCCACAACCGGTAAGTTATCACTCTTGTTGTTAAAGTAAGTCATGCTGATACCAGCGGTTAATTTTTTACCAAGATTCATATTTCCATTAAATCCAACATTAAATTTTTTGAATTCAGTGAATGGAATCATACCTTTTTCATCACTATTTCCAATAGACAATCTAAAGTTAGAATTTTCACCACCACTGATGATTGAAATATTGTTAGATTGTGCTATACCTGTATCGTAAAAATCTTTCACGTTATCAGGGTGTGATACCCATGGCGTTGGTAAACCTCCATTTTTGAATGAATCCCATTGAACAAATTCTAAGCCTCTGTCCAATGCAGGACCCCAGCTTTCGTCAACACCGTCATTGTAACCACCACCGGCACCGTCTACGAACTCAAAATAATCTGAGGTAGCTCCTTGGCCATAAGAGTTTTGGAAGTTTGGCAATACTAATGGATTTGAGAAAGTAGTGTTTGAGTTAAAAGAAACTTCAAACTTGTCTTTTTTCTTTCCGGATTTTGTAGTGATTAAGATAACCCCTTTACTGGCACGAATACCATACAATGCCGCAGCAGTTGGTCCTTTAAGCACCGTTACTGATTCAATATCGTCAGGATTAATACTGGCAGCACCATTTGGCAAATCTCTACCACCACCGGATCCTGAGTTACCGTAGCTAGTGTTGTCAAAAGGAACACCATCAATTACAAATAACGCTTCATTGCTACCCGTAATCGTAGAATTACCTCTCAAAACAATTCTTGAGGAAGAACCTACTGCACCTGAAGAGTTAGTTACATTTACACCGGCTACTTTTCCGGATAATGCATTAACTAAATTTGACTCTCTGGCCTCAGTTAAGGCACCGCCTTTAACAGATTGTGCAGAATAGGTTACCGCTTTTTCGGATTTTTTAACACCCAAAGCGGTTACAACTACACCTTCTAACTCAACTGCGTCATCTTTCATTTTTACATTAATTGTAGTTGAAGAAGCCAAAATCTCTTGGGATTTCATACCTACATAATTAAAAATTAACGTTTGAGTTGGAGCGGCACTGATGGAAAATTTACCATCAAAGTCGGTTTGTGTGCCTAATTTAGTTCCTTTAACAAGAACATTAACTCCCGGAATTGGTAAACCGCTATTGTCTGTAACAACACCAGTTACAATCCTTTCTTGCGCAAAAGAAATTTGCACCAATAACGCTATAAAAAGCGTCAAGAATCCATTTAACTTTGTTTTCATTATTTAATTTGGTTATAATTAGTGAACCAAAAGTCTTAAATAAATCTTAAAAATCCTAATTAAATGCTAAATTTTAATGTTAAAGTTTTAAACATTTAAAAATTGGCTTTAAAGCTGATGTGTACAATCGAATTTGAGAGCTTGACGGCTTGATTATTCGTGCTTCCGTTGGCATAGATTAAGTTGAACAGGCCGTTTTTTGACAAAAGGCCAAAACCAAAACCAAACCCCAGCAGCTCAGCTCGGCTATTGGTTGTGTAATCCTTTAAAAATCCGTAATCTAAGATGGAATGAATGTAAAGATTTGTGGTAAGAACGTATCTGTATTCTGTAAGTAAAGACGAGAAGGTGTTGGCTTGAAGGCTGTTTTCGTTAAATCCTCTAATGGAGTTAATGCCGCCAAAACGGGATAACTCATTTACAATATAATTTTTGCTTTGCAAATAGAAGTTTTGAGACTTGATTGTAATGATATTTTTTGAATTTAGATAGAAGTTATGTTTGAGGTAAAGGCTTCCGAAAAACTGATGGTCATTCAGTAGTTTTGAATCTCTCTTTCCCGTCCCGATTTTTAAATTAAGGTTGGTCTTCTCAGGAAAGAGAAAATCATCATTTTTTAAATCAATGAATTCCATGGCTGTTGTCAGAAACGAATTGTCAAAGTCGGATAAAGTATTGGTGTTGGTGTTTTGAATGTCGCTGGATTCGGTAGATTGATAGCCCAAGTAAAGTCGGGTGTTATAATTGAAAAAATACCCCAATTCGATATTGTTTCTAGTGTTTTGGAAAGTGCTGTCTTGTTTAAAAATATTTAGTTCAATTTTAAGGCCAATTGGACTTTTAAAAATATAAGGCAGTTCAAGTCCGAGATTAAAGGTTTTTTGGTCTTGTCCATCACTTTTCCAGTACAGTGAAAATCTCTCTCCGGAATTTAAAACGTTGTTTAAAGTTAAATCCAAATAACCACTTAAAATTAATTTGCTCTCTTCGTCATTTGTAAAGCCGAGATAACCGTCAAAAGAGTTGGGTTTGGATTTTTCTAAATAGACGTAGACTTGGGTTGAGTCTTTGGTGAATAAGATTTCAGGGTACTTGGTTTGCTTGACAAATCTGAATTTTTCAAAATCATCGTAGAGTTTGTTTAAGTTTTTTTGATTAAAAACCTTTTTGCGGTAAAGACGAGTAATATTGCGTTTGTGGCTTTCGGGGAATTTGTCATATCCGTTAATTACAATGCTGTTCACTTGTCGCCGGTTTCCTGTGGTTGCCTCTAAATCAGCAATAATATTGTTGTCTTTGTAATGGATGTTACTAAGCTTAACTTTGGCCATGGAGAAACCGTTATTTTCCAATTTCATCAGGGTGCTGTTTAGGAAGGCATCAATCTCCTCATAATTAAGTTGCAGTGTGTCGTTTTTTAAACGGTAAGTTTCGGGTATATTTTCATGGTTTTTTATACCTATATATATGCGTGCATAATTTATTTTTTTTCCGAGGCTGTATTTGTAGCAAAAAACACTGTCGTTTAACTTATAGTTCTCGATGAATTGTGCGTTTAAGAAACCTTTTTTGTTAAGTTTTTCATAGAAGGAATTGTTTTCGTCAATTATGGATTTCAGATTTTGATGTTTTTTGATGTAATCAATGCTATCGACGGATTTGTCTTCGAATTCGTTCTGTCCGATAATTTTCAGATAGAAATTTTGTGCCGAAACATTTCGGTTGGCGATTATTAAGAAGAGGAAAAGGAAAAACTTTTTCAACAGTTATAATTGTTTGCTTCAAAATAACGCAAAAAAACTCTTTTTATTGCTGATAATCGAATGGAAAAACAATCTGTTTGAAAATTAATTAATTATGATTTGTTTCATTAAAAATAATTACTACATTTGCAACCCCTAAAAAAGCGGGATTTTAATAAATAAAGAAATTTTAGTATTTAATTATGCCAACAATTCAACAATTAGTAAGAACAGGAAGAACTCAAATCACTAAGAAGAGTAAATCGGTTGCTTTAGATTCTTGTCCTCAAAGAAGAGGTGTTTGTACGCGTGTTTACACTACTACTCCTAAAAAGCCAAACTCAGCGATGCGTAAAGTAGCGCGTGTACGTTTGACAAACGGAAATGAAGTGAATGCTTACATCCCTGGAGAAGGACACAATCTACAAGAGCACTCGATAGTATTAGTGCGAGGCGGAAGGGTAAAAGATTTACCAGGAGTTAGATACCACATTGTGCGTGGTGCACTTGATACCTCAGGTGTAGCAGGAAGAACACAAAGAAGATCTAAGTATGGTGCTAAACGCCCAAAAGAAGCTAAAAAGTAATTTTAAAAACTTTTAAAGAAAAGACATGAGAAAAAGAGCGGCAAAGAAAAGACCACTTTTACCAGATCCAAGGTTTAATGACCAATTGGTAACACGTTTTGTAAACAACTTAATGTGGGATGGTAAGAAATCAACAGCTTTCAAAGTATTCTATGATGCTATTGATATCGTAGAAGCAAAAAAGAATAATGATGAAAAATCATCATTAGAAGTTTGGAAAGATGCTTTAACAAACGTTATGCCTCACGTAGAAGTACGTAGTCGTAGAGTAGGTGGAGCTACATTCCAAATCCCAATGCAAATCAGACCGGACAGAAAAATTTCTATGGCCATGAAGTGGATGATACTTTATGCTCGTAGAAGAAACGAAAAATCAATGGCCGGAAAATTAGCCTCTGAAATTTTAGCTGCGGCTAAAGAAGAAGGAGCTGCTGTTAAAAAGAGAATGGATACTCACAAAATGGCAGAAGCAAACAAAGCATTCTCTCACTTTAGATTTTAATATTTAAGAAATGGCTAGAGATTTAAAATTTACAAGAAATATTGGAATTGCGGCTCACATTGATGCTGGTAAAACAACAACAACGGAGCGTATATTATTCTATACAGGAAAATCGCATAAAATTGGTGAAGTGCACGATGGTGCTGCAACCATGGACTGGATGGCACAAGAGCAAGAAAGAGGAATTACCATTACTTCTGCTGCAACTACTTGTGAGTGGAATTTCCCAACAATCCAAGGGAAAGCGACTCCTGAAACAAAACCTTATCACTTCAATATTATTGATACTCCGGGACACGTTGACTTTACTGTAGAGGTAAATCGTTCTTTACGTGTATTGGATGGGTTGGTTTTCTTATTTTCTGCTGTTGACGGTGTTGAGCCTCAATCAGAAACTAACTGGAGATTGGCTGATCAATACAGGGTTCCACGTATGGGATTCGTTAATAAAATGGACCGTCAAGGGTCTAACTTCTTAAATGTATGTCAACAAGTTAGAGACATGTTAAAATCTAACGCAGTAGCCATCACTTTACCAATTGGTGAAGAGAATGATTTTAAAGGAGTAGTTGATTTAGTAAAAAATCAGGCTATCGTATGGCATGATGCTACTCAAGGGGCAACTTTTGACGTAGTTGACATTCCTGCTGATATGGTTGATGAAGTTAAAGCTTATCGTTCAATTTTAATTGAAGCGGTAGCAGAGTATGATGAAAATCTACTTGACAAATACATGGAAGATGAGAACTCAATTACTGAGGACGAAATCAACAATGCGTTAAGAGCTGCTACTATTGATATGGCTATCATTCCAATGATCGCAGGTTCATCATTTAAAAACAAAGGTGTTCAATTCATGTTGGATGCTGTATGTAAATATTTACCATCTCCTTTAGATAAAGAAGGAATTGAAGGGATTCACCCTGATGATGCTGATTTATTAGAAGAAGATCAAACTAAAATCTTACGTCGTCCTGATGTAAAAGAGCCGTTTGCTGCTTTAGCGTTTAAAATTGCAACTGACCCTTATGTTGGTCGTTTGGCTTTCTTCCGTGCTTATTCAGGTCGCTTGGATGCCGGTTCTTATATTTTGAACACTCGTTCAGGAAACAAAGAAAGAATTTCTCGTATCTACCAAATGCATGCTAATAAACAAAATCCAATCGAGTACATCGAGGCTGGAGATATTGGTGCAGCAGTTGGATTTAAAGATATCAAGACTGGTGATACTATGTGTGATGAAAAACACCCTATCATTCTTGAATCGATGAAATTCCCTGATCCGGTAATTGGTATCGCTATTGAACCAAAAACAAAAGCTGACGTGGATAAAATGGGTATGGCTTTAGCAAAATTAGCTGAAGAAGATTCTACGTTTACTGTTAGAACTGATGAGGCTTCAGGTCAAACTATCATTTCAGGGATGGGTGAGTTACACTTAGACATCCTTGTGGATCGTATGAAACGTGAATTCAAAGTTGAAGTAAACCAAGGTGAACCTCAAGTAGAGTACAAAGAAGCATTCACTAAATCTGCACAACACAGAGAAGTTTATAAAAAACAATCTGGTGGGCGTGGTAAATTCGGTGATATTGTATTCCGTTTAGAGCCTGCTGATGTGATCGATGGTAAACCATTTGTTGGATTACAGTTCGTAAACGAAGTAAAAGGTGGAAACGTTCCTAAAGAATATATTCCTGCTGTTGAAAAAGGTTTCAGAGAAGCTATGAAAACCGGTCCGTTGGCGGGTTATACCGTAGACAGTTTGAAAGTAACTTTGTTAGACGGTTCTTACCACCCGGTAGATTCTGATGCTCTTTCATTCGAATTAGCAGCAAAAATGGGTTACAAAGAAGTAGCGAAAGCTGCTGGTGCTGTTATCCTTGAGCCAATCATGAAAATCGAAGTGATCACTCCTGAAGAAAACATGGGTGATATCGTTGGAGATTTGAATAGAAGAAGAGGTCAAGTAAACGACATGGGAGATAGAGCTGGTGCTAAAACTATCAAAGCGCACGTTCCGTTATCTGAAATGTTTGGTTATGTTACAACCTTAAGAACATTGTCTTCAGGTAGAGCAACATCTACAATGGAATTCTCTCACTATGAGCAAACTCCTTCAAACATTTCTGAAGAAGTAATCAAAAAAGCAAAAGGTAACGCTTAATTTTTATCAAGATGAGTCAAAAAATTAG
This sequence comes from Flavobacterium sp. IMCC34852, assembly GCF_030643905.1. Lineage (NCBI taxonomy): Bacteria > Pseudomonadati > Bacteroidota > Flavobacteriia > Flavobacteriales > Flavobacteriaceae > Flavobacterium > Flavobacterium rivulicola. The sequence continues at coordinate 1,247,411 of NZ_CP121446.1, forward strand.
AATAAAATTGAAGTCTTACGATCATATGTTGGTTGATAAATCAGCAGAGAAAATCGTAAAAACTGTGAAAAGCACAGGTGCTGTGGTAACAGGTCCAATTCCGTTACCTACCCACAAAAAAATCTTTACCGTATTACGTTCTCCACACGTTAATAAAAAAGCGAGAGAGCAGTTTGAGGTAAGTTCATACAAAAGATTATTAGATATCTATAGTTCTTCTTCGAAAACTATCGATGCTTTAATGAAACTTGAATTGCCAAGTGGAGTTGAAGTTGAAATCAAAGTGTGATAAAATCAAATTTCTGAAATGAGTATCAGGAGTAATTTATTCTTGATACTTATTTCTTTATTGAACAAGTAAAAAAATAAACATTAAATAATTATTAATATGTCTGGGTTAATTGGAAAAAAAATCGGCATGACCAGTATTTTCGACGAGAACGGGAAAAACATTCCTTGTACTGTAATCGAAGCTGGCCCTTGTGTCGTTACCCAAGTCAGAACCAATGAGGTTGACGGGTATGAAGCTCTTCAACTTGGTTTCGATGACAAAGGAGAAAAACACGCTACTAAAGCTGACTTAGGTCACTTTAAAAAAGCGGGAACTTCTGCTAAGAAAAAAGTCGTTGAATTCCAAGGATTTGAAGAAAATTACAAATTAGGTGATAGTATCACTGTGGATGTATTCAGCGAAGGAGAATTTGTTGATGTACAAGGTGTATCAAAAGGAAAAGGTTTCCAAGGGGTTGTAAAGCGTCACGGTTTTGGTGGTGTTGGACAAGCTACTCATGGTCAGCACAACCGTTTGAGAGCACCGGGTTCTGTAGGAGCATCTTCTTATCCATCACGTGTATTCAAAGGAATGCGTATGGCAGGAAGAATGGGAGGAGATAATGTAAAAGTACAAAATCTTAGAGTTTTAAAAGTAGTGGCTGAAAAGAACCTACTTGTGGTTAAAGGTGCTATTCCTGGACACAAAAACTCTTATGTAATCATTCAGAAGTAATGGAAGTAAAAGTTTTAGATATCAACGGAAAAGATACTGGAAGAAAAGTGCAACTTTCTGATTCAGTATTCGGCATTGAGCCAAATAATCACGCAGTATATCTTGATGTTAAGCAATACTTAGCTAATCAAAGACAAGGAACGCACAAAGCTAAAGAAAGAGCTGAAGTGGCTGGTTCTACGCGTAAGATTAAAAAACAAAAAGGTACAGGTACTGCACGTGCAGGATCTAAAAAGAGTCCATTGTTCAAAGGTGGAGGAACAGTATTTGGTCCAAGACCAAGAAGTTATTCTTTCAAATTGAACAAAACAGTAAAAAGATTAGCAAGAAAATCTGCTTTCTCTTTAAAGGTTAAAGAATCAAATTTAGTAGTTGTGGAAGATTTCAATTTCGAAGCGCCAAACACTAAAAATTTCATTAACGTTTTGAAAGCTTTAGGATTAGAAAACAAAAAATCTTTGTTTGTGTTGGGTGAATCAAATAAAAATGTATATTTGTCGTCACGCAATTTGAAAGCTTCTAGCGTCATAACTAACTCAGAATTAAGCACTTACGCAATTTTAAACGCGAATAATTTAGTTTTATCTGAGGGTTCATTAGAAGGAATTGTTGAAAATTTAAGCAAATAACAAGGCCATGAGTACTATAATTAAACCTATCATAACAGAAAAAATCACCAAAGAAGGTGAAGTTTTCAATCGTTTTGGTTTTGTTGTTGACAAAAAAGCCAACAAAGTTCAAATTAAGAAAGCTGTAGAAGCTGCTTACGGAATTACTGTTGTTGCTGTGAACACGATGAACTATAGAGCGGACAGATCTACTAAATATACAAAAAGTGGTTTGATCAGCGGAAAAACGAACAGCTACAAGAAAGCTATCGTTCAAGTACAAGAAGGAGAAACAATAGATTTTTATAATAATATCTAATAGAAAATGTCAGTTAGAAAATTAAAACCTATTACCCCTGGTCAGCGTTTTAGAGTTGTGAATGGTTTTGACGCCATCACGACTGATAAGCCGGAGAGATCATTGATCGCACCGATAAAAAACTCAGGAGGTAGAAATAGTCAAGGAAAAATGACCATGCGTTATACAGGCGGTGGTCACAAACAAAGGTATCGTATTATTGATTTTAAAAGAACTAAAGTTGGTATTCCGGCTACAGTGAAATCAATTGAATATGATCCAAACAGAACTGCTTTTATCGCATTATTGTGGTATGTAGATGGAGAGAAAACTTATATCGTTGCTCAAAACGGTCTACAAGTAGGACAAACTGTTGTGTCTGGAGAAGGCGCAGCTCCTGAAATTGGAAATACTTTGCCATTGAGCAAAATTCCATTGGGAACTGTGATTTCTTGTATCGAATTGCGTCCGGGTCAAGGAGCGGTTATCGCTCGTTCTGCCGGAACATTTGCTCAGTTAATGGCAAGAGACGGAAAATATGCAACTATTAAAATGCCGTCAGGTGAAACAAGATTAATCTTGTTGACTTGTTCAGCAACAATCGGAGCAGTTTCTAACTCAGATCACCAATTAATCGTATCTGGTAAAGCAGGTAGATCAAGATGGTTAGGCAGAAGACCAAGAACAAGACCGGTAGCAATGAACCCTGTAGATCACCCGATGGGTGGTGGAGAAGGACGTTCTTCTGGAGGTCACCCACGTTCTAGAAAAGGTTTACCGGCTAAAGGTTATAGAACTCGTTCTAAAGTTAACCCGAGCAACAAGTATATTGTAGAACGCAGAAAGAAATAATAAGACATGGCACGTTCATTAAAAAAAGGACCTTTTGTACACTATAAATTAGATAAAAAAGTTCAAGAAAACATCGCTGGTGGTAATAAAGGAGTAGTAAAGACTTGGTCTAGAGCTTCTATGATTACTCCGGATTTCGTTGGACAAACTATCGCAGTTCACAATGGTCGTCAATTTGTTCCGGTTTATGTAACTGAGAACATGGTAGGACACAAATTAGGAGAGTTTTCACCAACAAGATCTTTTAGAGGTCATGCTGGAGCAAAAAATAAAGGTAAAAAATAAGAAGCAATGGGAGTTCGTAAAAGAGAAACTGCAGACGCAAGAAAAGAGGCTAACAAGTCTATTGCCTTTGCTAAATTAAATAACTGCCCTACTTCACCTAGAAAAATGCGCTTAGTAGCAGACTTGGTAAGAGGTCAGAAAGTGGAAAGAGCTTTAAATATTTTAAGATTTAGCTCAAAAGAAGCTTCAAGAAAGTTAGAAAAACTTTTGTTATCTGCAATCAACAATTGGGAGCAGAAAAATGCAGAAGGAAATGTAGCTGAAGCAGGCTTAATTGTTAAAGAAATCCGTGTTGACGGTGGAATGATGTTGAAAAGACTTCGTCCGGCGCCACAAGGAAGAGCACACAGAATTAGAAAACGTTCTAATCACGTTACTATCGTATTAGGACAATTAGATAACACACAAGCAAATTAATTAAGATGGGACAAAAGACAAATCCAATAGGAAACAGACTTGGGATCATCAGAGGATGGGATTCAAACTGGTATGGTGGAAATGATTACGGTGATAAAATCGCTGAAGATTATAAAATCAGAAAGTATATCCATGCTCGTTTATCAAAAGCTAGTGTATCAAAAGTAATCATCGAGAGAACTTTGAAACTTGTAACCGTTACTATCACTACTGCAAGACCGGGTATTATTATCGGGAAAGGCGGACAAGAGGTAGACAAGTTGAAAGAAGAACTTAAGAAAGTTACTGACAAAGAGGTTCAAATCAACATCTTTGAAATCAAAAGACCTGAGTTAGATGCTTATCTAGTTGCGACTAGCATCGCTCGTCAAATCGAAAGCCGTATTTCATACAGAAGAGCTATTAAAATGGCTATCGCCGCAGCAATGCGTATGAATGCAGAAGGTATTAAAGTTTTGATTTCAGGTCGTTTGAACGGAGCTGAAATGGCACGTTCAGAGCAATTCAAAGAAGGAAGAATTCCTCTATCAACTTTCAGAGCCGATATTGATTATGCTTTGGGTGAAGCTCACACTACTTACGGTAGAATGGGTATCAAAGTGTGGATCATGAAAGGTGAGGTTTATGGAAAAAGAGATCTTTCTCCATTAGTAGGCATGGATAAAAAACAAGCCGGTCAAGGTGGTGGAAAAAATGATGCTCCACGTGGTGGAAAATCAAACGGAAAACCAGGACCTCGTAAAAGAAAGTAATTTTAAACTAAAGAAAGATGTTACAACCTAAAAGAACAAAATACCGTAAGGTACAGAAGGGTAGAATGAAAGGTGTTTCTCAAAGAGGACACGAGCTTTCTAATGGAATGTTTGGAATTAAATCAGTACATGAAACAGGAATGTTCTTAACTTCACGTCAAATCGAAGCTGCGCGTATCGCTGCAACTCGTTTTATGAAAAGAGAAGGACAATTATGGATTAAAATTTTCCCGGATAAACCAATTACCAAAAAACCTCTTGAGGTTCGTATGGGTAAAGGAAAAGGAGCTGTTGAATATTGGGCAGCTGTAGTAAAACCAGGAAAAATCATGTTTGAAGTTGGTGGCGTTCCACTATCTGTTGCTAAAGAAGCTTTGCGTTTAGCGGCACAAAAACTTCCAGTAAAAACTAAGTTTGTAGTTGCTAGAGATTTCGAAGCATAATCAAGAAAATATTATGAAACAATCAGAAATTATCAATCTGTCTGCAGCTGAGTTGCAAGTGAAACTTACTGAGTTGAGAAAAGCCTATATGGATTTAAAATCTGCACACGCTATTTCTCCAATTGCCAATCCACTTCAAATCAGAAGTGCCAGAAGAGCCGTTGCTAGAGTGGCAACTGAGCTAACTAAAAGAGAGTTACAATAATTGTACTAGCTAAAGATGGAAAAAAGAAATTTAAGAAAAGAAAGAATTGGTGTTGTTACGTCAAACAAAATGGACAAGTCTATTGTTGTGGCACAAGTAACCAGAGTAAAACACCCATTATATGGTAAGTTCGTATTGAAAACTAAAAAGTTTCATGCACACGACGAAACAAATGACTGTAACATTGGTGATACAGTAAAGATCATGGAAACAAGACCTTTATCAAAAACTAAATGTTGGAGATTAGTTGAAATCATTGAAAGAGCTAAGTAATTATGGTACAACAAGAATCAAGATTAAAAGTAGCAGATAACACAGGAGCAAAAGAAGTTTTGACTATCCGTGTTTTAGGAGGAACGAAACGTCGTTATGCCTCTGTTGGAGATAAAATTGTAGTATCAATTAAAGATGCAACACCAAACGGAAACGTGAAAAAAGGTGCTGTTTCTACTGCAGTTGTTGTACGTACCAAAAAAGAAGTAAGAAGAGCCGATGGTTCTTATATCCGTTTCGATGACAATGCATGTGTTCTTTTGAACGCTGCAGGAGAAATGAGAGGAACTCGTGTTTTTGGTCCGGTTGCAAGAGAACTTCGTGAAAAACAATTCATGAAAATTGTATCATTAGCACCAGAAGTGCTTTAATTCGTTAGTAAGATGATAAAGCTAAAAATAAAATCAGGAGATGTAGTTAAAGTGATTGCCGGTGACCACAAAGGGTCAGAAGGTAAAGTTTTACGCGTTGACCGTGAGAAAAACAAAGCCATCGTTGAAGGGGTAAATATGGTGTCTAAACACACTAAGCCAAGTGCTAAAAACCCTCAAGGAGGAATTGTTAAGAAAGAAGCTCCTATTCACATTTCAAACATTGCCTTAATTGATCCAAAATCAAAAAGCGCAACTAAAGTTGGAATCAAAGTAGAAGGAGATAAGAAAGTGAGATTTTCAAAAAAATCTAATCAAGTATTATAGTTATGGCCTATACACCTAGACTTAAGCAAGAATATAAGGACAGAGTAATTGCTGCCCTTAAAGAAGAATTCGGTTATAAAAACGTAATGCAAGTTCCAAAATTGGAAAAAATCGTTTTAAGCCGTGGCGTTGGAGCAGCAGTATCTGACAAAAAATTAGTTGACTACGCAGTTGACGAATTGACAAAAGTTACTGGACAAAAAGCAGTATCTACAATCTCTAAAAAAGACGTTGCGTCTTTCAAATTGAGAAAAGGTATGCCAATTGGTGCTAAAGTAACTCTTAGAGGTGAAAGAATGTATGAGTTTTTAGATAGACTTATCACATCATCTTTACCTCGTGTAAGAGATTTTAACGGTATCAAAGCAACTGGTTTTGACGGAAGAGGAAACTATAACCTTGGGGTTACTGAACAAATCATTTTCCCGGAAATTGATATTGATAAAGTAAACAAGATCTCAGGTTTAGATATTACATTCGTAACTTCTGCCAATACAGATAAAGAAGCAAAGTCATTATTGGCTGAATTAGGTTTACCTTTTAAAAAGAATTAAGACATGGCTAAAGAATCAATGAAAGCCCGTGAGGTTAAGAGACAAAGAGTGGTAGAAAAATACGCAGAGAAAAGAAAAGCTTTATTAGAAGCCGGAGATTACGAAGCGTTACAAAAATTACCAAGAAATGCTTCACCAGTTCGTTTGCACAATCGTTGTAAATTAACCGGAAGACCAAGAGGGTATATGAGACAATTCGGTATTTCACGTGTTACTTTCCGTGAAATGGCCAACCAAGGATTAATCCCGGGAGTAAAAAAAGCCAGCTGGTAATAGTTGGAATTTCAGCAGATAATTGTACATTTGCCGGATTTTTGCCGGGAACCGTGCAATTATCTGCTTTAAATTAGAGTTTAATGGCTTCAGGTTCAGTAGAATAGTTTTACTGAAAACCGTTGCCGCAATTTAATAAATATGTATACAGATCCAATTGCAGATTATCTTACGAGAGTTAGAAATGCAGTGATGGCAAACCACAAAGTGGTTGAAATCCCGGCATCCAACTTGAAAAAAGAAATCACAAAGATTTTATTCGATCAAGGATATATCTTAAGCTACAAGTTTGATGACACTACCGTTCAAGGTACCATCAAAATCGCTTTGAAGTATGATAAAGATACTAAAGAGTCAGTTATCAAAGATATCCAAAGAATTAGTAAACCAGGTTTACGTAAATATGCAGGTGCTGCAAAACTACCTAGAATCCTTAACGGATTAGGAATTGCTATTGTTTCCACTTCTAAAGGTCTAATGACCGGGAAACAAGCTAAGCAATTAAATGTTGGTGGAGAAGTAATTTGTTACGTATACTAATAAAAACAGTTAAACAATGTCAAGAATAGGTAAAAATCCAATTTCGATTCCTGCTGGTGTAACTGTTGAAGTTAGTGAAACAGTAATTACAGTTAAAGGAAAATTAGGTCAACTTACACAAGAGTACGCAGACGTAACAGTGAAAGTTGAAGAAGGTCAACTAGTAGTAGAAAGACCATCTGATAGCAAAGATCATAGAGCAAAACACGGATTATACAGATCATTAATCAACAACATGATTGTGGGTGTGTCTGAAGGTTTTACTAAAGAATTAGAATTGGTTGGAGTAGGTTACAGAGCTTCTAACCAAGGACAAAAGTTAGACTTAGCGTTAGGTTTCTCTCATAATATTGTTTTAGAAGTTGCTCCGGAAGTAAAGCTAGAAACAATATCTGAGAAAGGTAAAAACCCAATCGTGAAGTTAACATCTTACGACAAACAATTAATCGGACAAATCGCTGCCAAAATCAGAGGTTTCCGTAAACCTGAACCTTACAAAGGAAAAGGAGTTAAGTTTGTTGGTGAAGTATTAAGAAGAAAAGCAGGTAAATCAGCGTAAAAATTAGCATTATGTCATTAACAAAAACTGAAAGAAGACAAAGAATTAAATTCAGAATCAGAAAGATTGTTAGCGGTACTGCTGCTAAACCAAGATTATCTGTATTCAGAAGTAATAAAGAAATCTACGCACAACTAATCGATGATGTGAATGGAGTTACTTTATTGGCTGCTTCATCAAAAGATAAAGGAGTAGATATTAAAGGTACAAACGTAGAAGTTGCTGCTGCTGTTGGAAAATTAGCTGCAGAAAAAGCGTTAAAAGCCGGAATTACTGAAGTAACTTTCGATAGAGGAGGTTATTTGTACCACGGTCGTATTAAATCATTAGCTGAAGGCGCAAGAGCCGCTGGACTTAAATTCTAATATATTATGTCTAAATACAAAAATGTAGAATTAGTAAAACCTAGCGGTCTTGAATTAAAAGATCGTCTGGTAAGTGTAAATCGTGTTACCAAAGTAACAAAAGGAGGTAGAGCTTTTGGCTTTTCTGCTATTGTTGTAGTAGGTGATGAAAACGGTGTAGTAGGTCACGGATTAGGAAAATCTAAAGATGTTTCTGAAGCTATTGCCAAAGCAGTAGAAGATGCAAAGAAAAACTTAGTTAGAATTCCTTTAAGTGGTCAATCTGTACCTCACGAACAAAAAGGAAAATTTGGTGGAGCAGCAGTATATTTGATGCCTGCATCTCACGGTACCGGAGTAATCGCTGGTGGTGCTGTTCGTGCAGTATTAGAGTCTGTAGGAGTACATGACGTATTGTCAAAATCTCAAGGTTCATCAAACCCTCACAATGTAGTTAAAGCAACTTTTGATGCTTTGTTACAAATGAGAAGTGCTGTTACTGTTGCAAAACAAAGAGGTATTTCTTTAGAAAAAGTTTTTAAAGGTTAATTCAAGGAAATTATGGCTAAATTATTAGTAAAACAAGTTAGAAGCAAAATCAACTGTCCTCTTACCCAAAAAAGAGGATTGGAAGCTTTAGGTCTTCGTAAAATGGGACAAGTTGTGGAGCATGATTCAAATCCGGCTATCCTTGGAATGATAAATAAAGTTAAACACTTAGTTTCCGTTGAGGAAGTTAAATAACAATTTATAGTTATGAATTTAAGTAACTTACAACCTGCTGAAGGGTCTACACACAATCAAAATAAAAGGTTAGGTAGAGGAGAAGGTTCTGGTAAAGGTGGTACCGCTGCACGTGGTCACAAAGGAGCTAAGTCTCGTTCTGGTTATTCTAAAAAGATTGGTTTTGAAGGAGGGCAAATGCCACTTCAAAGACGTGTGCCTAAGTTTGGTTTCAAAAACATCAATCGTGTAGAATACCAAGGGGTAAATCTTGACAGTCTTCAAGCTTTAGTAGATAACGGAATTGTTACTGATACAGTAGATTTTACTGTATTTGTAGAAAACCGTTTGGCTACTAAAAATGAGGTAGTTAAAATTTTAGGAAGAGGAGAATTAAAAGCAAAATTAAAAGTAACTGCTCACAAATTTACTGCTACAGCAAAAGCGGCTATTGAAGCTGCCGGTGGTGAAGCTGTAACCTTATAATTACTAGAACAATGAAGAAATTTTTTGAATCATTAAATAATGTTTGGAAAATAGAAGAACTAAGAAACAGAATAACGTTAACGTTACTTCTGTTATTAGTTTATCGATTTGGAGCGCATGTAACTCTTCCGGGAATTGATGCAACACAATTAGAAAACTTAGCAGGTCAAACAGATAAAGGTATTGGATCAATATTGGATATGTTTACCGGTGGAGCGTTTTCTAAAGCGTCTGTTTTTGCCTTGGGGATCATGCCTTACATCTCAGCTTCAATTGTTGTTCAATTAATGGGTATCGCTATTCCGTATTTGCAGAAATTGCAAAAAGATGGCGAGAGCGGAAGAAAAAGATTGAATCAAATTACAAGATGGTTAACCATCGCTATTACGTTGGTACAAGGTCCGGGTTATATCTATAACCTATACACTACTTTACCTCCGGGAGCTTTCCTTTTAGGATTTGATTCATTCCAATTTTTATTCTCTTCTGTATTAATTCTAACCACAGGAACTATTTTCGCTATGTGGTTAGGTGAAAAAATTACAGACAAAGGTATTGGTAACGGTATTTCACTATTGATTATGGTGGGTATCTTAGCCAGATTACCGCAAGCCTTATTCCAAGAGTTTACCTCTAAAGTGACCAACAATAATGGTGGCCCAATGTTATTGGTATTCGAAATTGTAGTTTGGTTGTTGGTAATCATTGCTTGTGTTCTATTAGTAATGGCAGTTAGAAAAATTCCGGTGCAATACGCTCGTCGTACAACAACCGGTGATTTCGAACAAGACATGATGGGCGGTAACAGACAGTGGATTCCCTTAAAATTGAATTCTGCCGGGGTTATGCCAATCATCTTTGCACAAGCTATTATGTTTATACCTGCTGCTTTAGCCGGACTTTCAAAATCTGAAACGTCTCAGTCTATTGCAGGTACATTTAGTAATATGTTCGGATTTTGGTACAACTTTGTATTTGCTATGTTGATTTTAATATTTACATTTTTCTACACTGCAATTACAGTTCCAACAAACAAAATGGCCGATGATTTAAAAAGAAGCGGTGGCTTTATTCCCGGAATTAAACCCGGAGTGGAAACAGCCGATTTCTTAGATAAAATCATGTCTCTTATAACATTCCCTGGTTCATTATTTTTAGCATTAATCGCTGTGTTCCCAGCCATTGTTGTTAGTCTTGATGTACAACAATCTTGGGCAATGTTCTATGGTGGTACTTCATTAATCATTATGGTTGGTGTTGCTATCGATACTATTCAACAAATAAATTCTTATTTATTGAATAAACACTATGACGGATTGATGAAAAGTGGTAAAAATAGAAAAGCAGTAGCTTAATTTTTATGGCAAAACAATCAGCAATAGAACAAGACGGAACGATCATTGAAGCATTATCCAATGCGATGTTTCGTGTAGAATTAGAAAATGGACATATTGTGATTGCTCACATCTCCGGTAAAATGCGTATGCATTACATCAAATTGTTACCTGGTGACAAAGTGAAACTGGAAATGAGCCCTTATGATTTGTCAAAAGCAAGAATTACTTATAGATACTAAAGCTACTAATATGAAAGTAAGAGCATCAGTTAAAAAAAGAAGTGCCGAGTGCATTATCGTACGTCGCAAAGGCAGATTGTACGTGATTAATAAAAAGAATCCTAGATTTAAACAAAGACAAGGATAAGTTATGGCAAGAATAGCAGGGGTAGACATCCCAAAAAACAAAAGAGGAGTTATCGCTTTAACCTACATCTTCGGAGTAGGCAGAAGTAGAGCAATTGAGATTTTAGAAAAAGCTCAAGTAAGCCAAGATAAAAAAGTTCAAGATTGGAATGATGACGAAATCGGAGGAATCCGTGATGCGGTATCATACTACAAAATTGAAGGTGAACTTCGTTCAGAAGTATCATTGCACATCAAACGTTTAATGGATATTGGATGTTATAGAGGTATCCGTCACAGATCTGGTCTTCCGTTAAGAGGACAAAGAACTAAGAACAACTCTAGAACAAGAAAAGGTAAAAGAAAAACTGTTGCTAACAAGAAAAAAGCAACTAAATAATAAATAGTATGGCTAAAACGACTGCAAAAAAACGTAAAGTTATCGTTGAATCAACGGGTGAAGCTCATATTAATGCAACCTTTAATAACATCATCATTTCGTTAACTAACAAAAAAGGTGAAGTTATTTCTTGGTCTTCAGCCGGAAAAATGGGCTTTAGAGGTTCTAAAAAGAATACTCCATACGCCGCTCAAATGGCAGCAGAAGATTGTGGAAAGGTGGCTTTAGAAGCTGGTCTTAAAAAAGTAAAAGTTTATGTAAAAGGACCGGGTAACGGACGTGAGTCTGCGATCAGATCTATTCATAACTCAGGAATTGAAGTAACCGAAATCATTGATGTTACTCCAATGCCACACAACGGATGTCGTCCTCCTAAAAGACGTAGAGTATAATTATAGTATAATCAAGACAGAATCAAGATTATCGAAGGATTCGACCTGAATTCATAATCTCTGTCTTAAAACAATTTAAAATGGCAAGATATACTGGTCCAAGTACAAGAATCGCCCGTAAGTTTGGCGAAGCAATTTTCGGAGAAGACAAAGCCTTCGAAAAAAGAAATTATCCTCCCGGACAACACGGGATGGCTAAAAAAAGAGGTAAAAAATCTGAATATGCTGTTCAGTTAATGGAAAAGCAAAAAGCTAAATATACCTATGGTATTTTAGAAAAACAATTCAGAAACCTATTTGAAAAAGCAGCCGCTTCTAAAGGAGTAACCGGTGAAATCCTTTTACAATTATGTGAAGCTCGTTTAGATAATGTAGTATACAGAATGGGAATTGCACCTTCAAGAAGAGCTGCAAGACAAATCGTTTCTCACCGTCACATCACTGTAAACGGAGAATTAGTAAACATCCCGTCTTACCACTTAAAAGCCGGTGATAAAGTGGCTGTTCGTGAAAAATCTAAATCGGTTGAAGCTATCGAGCGTTCATTGGCTAACTCTTCTCATGTATATGAGTGGATCACTTGGAACAATGATACCAAAGAAGGAACTTTCGTTTCTGTCCCTCAAAGACTACAGATTCCGGAAAACATTAAAGAACAATTAATCGTAGAGTTGTACAACAAATAATAATTGACCCTAGTCTAAATTATGGCAATATTTAATTTTCAGAAGCCCGATAAAGTTATCATGATCGATTCAACCGATTTTGAAGGTAAGTTTGAATTCAGACCTTTAGAACCGGGATACGGATTGACCGTTGGTAATGCACTTAGAAGAGTTTTACTTTCTGCGTTAGAAGGTTATGCCATTACTTCGGTTCGTATCGAAGGAGTTGAGCATGAGTTCTCTACTATTTCAGGAGTTGTTGAAGATGTAACTGAAATTATCCTAAATCTAAAACAAGTGCGTTTCAAACGCCAAATTGAAGAAGTGGATAATGAAACAGTTTCTATCTCCATCTCAGGAAAAGACCAAATTACTGCTGGTGATTTCCAAAAATTCATCTCCGGTTTTCAAGTGTTAAACCCAGAGTTAATCATTTGTAACCTTGACAGTAAAGTAAACCTAAACATGGAATTAACTATCGAGAAAGGTCGTGGTTATGTTCCTGCTGAGGAGAACAAAAAACAAAATGCAGCAATCGGTACTATTTTTACAGACTCTATTTTTACCCCGGTAAAAAATGTAAAATACGCCATTGAAAACTTCCGTGTGGAGCAAAAAACAGATTATGAAAAATTAGTTTTCGAAATCAAAACTGATGGTTCTATCAATCCTAAAGATGCTTTAACCGAAGCTGCCAAAGTTTTAATTCACCACTTTATGTTATTCTCCGATGAGAGAATTACCCTGGAAGCTGATGAAATTGCTCAAACAGAATCTTACGACGAAGAATCATTACACATGAGACAGTTGCTAAAAACCAAATTGGTGGATATGGACTTGTCAGTAAGAGCCTTAAACTGTTTAAAAGCAGCCGAAGTTGACACCCTTGGAGATCTTGTATCTTTCAACAAAAACGACTTAATGAAGTTCCGTAATTTTGGTAAAAAATCGCTAACTGAGTTAGACGAATTAGTTGCCAACAAGAATTTGACATTCGGTATGGACTTAGGTAAATACAAACTAGATAAAGAATAAATTACTTCATATTTTGCGCTCCTTAACGGATTGATGCAAGATGAAGGTTAAAAAAGAACGTCATGAGACACGGAAAAAAAGTAAATCACTTAAGCAGACAAACAGGACATAGAAAATCTATGTTGGCTAATATGGCTTGTTCTCTTATCGAGCACAAACGTATTATCACAACTGTTGCTAAAGCTAAAGCGCTAAAACAATTTGTTGAGCCATTAGTAACAAAATCAAAAGAAGATACTACGCACAACAGACGTATCGTTTTCGCTTACCTACGTAACAAATATGGTGTAACTGAACTTTTCAGAGAAGTTGCTCCAAAAGTAGGTGACCGTCCGGGTGGATACACTCGTATCATCAAAATGGGTAACCGTTTAGGAGATAATGCCGATATGTGTATGATTGAGTTAGTAGACTTTAACGAACTATACAACGGAGGTAAAAAAGAAGAGAAAAAAGCCAAAAGCCGTCGTGGTGGAAAAGCTAAGAAAACCGAAACTACTACTGCACCGGTTGCAGAAGTTAAACCGGTTGAAGCTGCACCGGTGGTGGAAGAAGTTGTGGAAACTCCGGCAGCAGAAGTTGTGGAAACTCCGGTGGTTGAGGAAACTCCAATCGCTGAAGCAGAAGCTCCTGCAGCAGAAGAAACTCCGGAAGCTCCGGCTGATGAAGAATCTAAAGAAGAGCAAGCCTAATGGTCGCCCATTCTTAAATATAAAGGATAAACGTTTTGTTTATCCTTTTTTTTTGGATTTATGAGAGCAGAAATTTTACGTTCTCTAACATGTTTTGTCCCGCTATCCGCGCTACATGGTAGCCTGCTGCTATCGGGGCTAGGCAAGAACCCAAAAGGAATGTTTATAAACTTTTACAATTCGATTTTATTATCACAGTACAATAAATTAATTTTGCACAACAATACACAACTACAATAGCACGAGCGAAGCGACTGCATGTGACCTTTAAAAAAATAACTACGACGAATGAAATACACCACACGACCTCAAGCCCTCTTACTACTAGCTGACGGTACCATCTTTTACGGGAAATCAATCGGAATCACCGGGAAAACCTTTGGCGAAGTTTGTTTCAATACCGGAATGACCGGTTACCAGGAAATCTTCACGGATCCGTCTTATTTCGGACAAATCATGGTAGCGACTAATCCGCACATAGGAAACTATGGTGTCAACGCCAACGAAGTAGAAGCCGATAAAATCATGATTTCAGGTTTGGTTTGTAAAAACTTCAGCTTTACCCATTCACGTCCCGATTCAGAAAGCAACCTTTATGACTATTTCGAAAAACAAAACCTAATCTGCATCTCCGATGTCGATACCAGAGCTTTAGTAAGCTACATCCGAGATAACGGTGCGCAAAACGCTGTAATCTGTACAGACGGAACGCCGGTAGAAGAATTGAAAAAATTATTAGCCAATGTACCCGATATGAAAGGCCTGGAATTGGCCTCAACCGTGTCTGTTACTGAACCTTACTTTTTTGGAAACGAAAACGCAACTTACAAAATTGCAGCCTTAGACTTAGGAATCAAGAGAAACATCTTGAGGAACTTGGCCAAGCGTGATTGCTACATCAAAGTGTTTCCGTACAACACAAGTTTTGAAGAACTAAAAGCTTTCAATGCAGATGGTTACTTTCTTTCAAATGGACCGGGAGATCCCGAACCGCTGACAGGCGTAATTGAAACTGCCAAAGAAATGATAGCTTCAGATCAACCGGTTTTTGGCATCTGTTTAGGACATCAAATTATTGGTTTGGCTAACGGCGTGTCGACTTATAAGATGTTCAACGGGCATAGAGGAATTAATCATCCTGTCATGAATGTCTTGACCGGCAAAGGAGAAATTACCTCGCAAAACCACGGATTCGCTGTCAACAGAGAAGAGCTGGAAAAACATCCCGATTTAGAAATTACCCATTATCATATCAACGACAATACCGTAGCCGGAATGCGTATGAAATCTAAAAACTGTTTCTCGGTGCAATACCATCCGGAAGCCAGTCCGGGACCGCATGATTCCGAATACTTGTTTGATGAGTTTGTGGGTAATATTATCAAAGCCAAAAGCTTACAAACGGTTTAAGGATTCCTCCCGAGACTTCGGGATAGCCCCGATTGGAGAAGTTGCCGCGCAACTCGTAAAGCGGGAAAATAGATGGCAAATATGACCGAACCATTCGCTCCGAAAAATTCGACTATACTAAAACGTTTGCGTTAATAACATTCGAAAAAATTGTCAAATTCCTAAAAAAAGATGGAATATATTTGTAATATATCTAAAATCTAATATCAAATATTTAATATTATAAAAATGAGTATTATTATTAAAGTACACGCAAGACAAATCTTGGATTCCAGAGGAAATCCAACCATTGAAGTAGATGTAGTAACCGAAAACGGCGTTTTAGGTCGTGCTGCTGTTCCAAGTGGTGCTTCAACCGGCGAACATGAAGCCGTAGAATTGAGAGATGGTGGCAAAGCTTATATGGGAAAAGGCGTTTTAAAAGCGGTAGACAATGTAAACACTAAAATAGCTCCCGAATTAATGGGCGTTTCGGTTTTTGAACAAAACCACATCGACCAATTGATGATTGATTTAGACGGAACAGCCAACAAATCTAACTTAGGTGCCAATGCCATTTTAGGCGTTTCTCTGGCCACGGCTAAAGCTGCGGCTAATGAATTAGGATTGCCATTATACCGTTATGTTGGTGGTGTTTCTGCCAATACTTTACCGGTGCCCATGATGAACATCATCAATGGTGGTTCACACTCTGATGCGCCAATCGCTTTCCAAGAGTTTATGATTATGCCGGTAAAAGCAACGTCATTCACCCATGCCATGCAAATGGGAACAGAGATTTTTCACAACTTGAAAAAAGTATTACACGATAGAAATCTTTCGACAGCCGTAGGTGACGAAGGAGGTTTTGCACCAAACCTTGCCGGTGGAACAGAAGATGCTTTGGATACGATTAAAAAAGCAGTTGAAAATGCAGGTTACAAATTCGGTGACGAAATCATGATTGCCCTTGACTGTGCTGCTTCTGAGTTTTATGTTGACGGAAAATACGACTACACCAAATTCGAAGGTGCAACCGGAAAAATCAGAACATCAAAAGAACAAGCAGAATATTTAGCGTCTTTGGCCACAAACTATCCAATCATTTCTATCGAAGACGGAATGTACGAAGACGATTGGGAAGGTTGGAAATACTTAACCGAATTAATCGGAAACAAAACCCAATTGGTTGGAGACGATTTATTCGTAACCAATGTAGAGCGTTTATCAACCGGAATTGAGAAGGGAATTGCCAATTCAATCCTGGTAAAAGTTAACCAAATCGGAACTTTAACAGAAACCATCGCAGCAGTAAACATGGCGCACAATGCCGGTTATACTTCGGTAATGTCACACCGTTCAGGAGAAACGGAAGACAATACGATTGCCGATTTAGCAGTGGCTTTAAACTGTGGTCAAATCAAAACCGGTTCGGCTTCGCGCTCGGATCGTATGGCCAAATACAACCAGTTATTGCGCATCGAGGAAGAATTAGGCAATACGGCTTATTTCCCGGGCGTCAAAGCTTTTAAGCAGAAGTAATATTTTATAATGTTGATTTACACCTGATAGGTTTTTAAAACTTGTCAGGTGTTTTTTATTTTATACATTTCATTTGATTTTCAACCAAATAAGTTCCTTTAAAATCAACTTTTTTTATATTTTTACAAGCTTAACAACCAACACCACTACTATGAAAAAATATTACTTTTTGTTGCTTTTCCTTTTAGAATTATCGTTAGTAAAAGCACAAACCACCATCTCAATTTATGATAGCGTATTGTTTTATGATGGCTATGCAGCGCTGGTAAACCATCCAACAGAACCCGATGTAGTCAGATTGCGAAATGATTTGTTTACTAAAAAATTAACCCCCGAAGTATTGTCGCAAATCGGGAATACTTTAACGCTTGATATTTCAATTTCTGCCGCTTGTGATAATTATGACCGAATTGGAAATATTAATTTGGCGTTAGTACCCAAAGGGTCTTTGTTTTATAGTCCGGCCTCAACAAGCAGAATTGAATTGGGCAGATTTATAACACCGTTTATGAATAAAAATGTAGCACCCAATTTGGTGCCTTACACTTTTACAGTAGATAACGTCACCAAAATATTAAAAGATGAGTATCTCAATACGCTGTATGATTTTTGGATAGAGTTTGAATTGTTTGGTGTGCCTTATGCAGCCAATACACAAATCGCTGGTTGTTCCGGTAGAAATGATGTGTTTTACGGAACATTGAATTTTGTAACCAATACTGATACTTCAGTGCCCGACGATACTTTTATCTTGCCTTTAAATTTCAAAAAGGATTTGAATAACTATGCTGCCGGTGCTACAGATGAGATTGGAACAACCGTAAGAACCATCAATTTTAATCTTGATTCCCAAATTAATAATGCTAAATTTTATTTGATTACGTCCAACCATGGTGCCAACTCGGGTGGAGAAGAATACAACCGAAGATGGCATTATGTTTCTTTAGATGCTAATCCGATATTAACTTATCGTCCCGGTGAACTTACTTGTGAACCCTATAGGATTTACAATACACAAGCCAACGGAATTTATGGTCCAACCCCAAGAACACCTTCACAATGGCAATCATTTAGCAATTGGTGTCCGGGCGCAGTTATTCCTATACGCGAAATTAGTTTGGGGAATTTGAGCGCCGGAGCTCATTCTTTTGTGATATCAGTGCCTGATGCCGTTTTTGTAGGAGCACAAGGTTATATACCGGTTTCATTATACTTACAAGGCGAAAATACGGTTTTAGGAGTAGAAAATTTTACCCGTTTAGACTTTGAATATTATCCGAATCCAACAAATGACTTTATCACAGTTACGGCCAACAGTGCTATGAAGTCAATTCAATTGTGTGATATGCAAGGTAGGGTTTTGATGACTCAAGTTAGCGAATCGTTACAAACCACCATTGATGTTTCAAATTATTCTAACGGAATTTATTTCCTAAAAGTTCAATCAGCTAGCGGTGAAAAGACCAAAAAAATAGTGAAAGAGTAGTAGTGGTTCCCAAAATTTACGGCAAAAGAAAAATCCTTTAAAGAATCTTCTTTTGCCGTTTTTTATTTTCAATCGAGAGTAGTACTTTTGCGCATGCAACACAACGTACTTATTTTAGATTTTGGTTCGCAATACACACAACTTATTGCGCGCCGCGTTCGCGAATTAAACATATTCTGCGAAATTTTTCCGTTCAATCATTTTCCAGATGATTTATCGTCCTACAAAGCAGTTATCCTTTCGGGTAGCCCTTATTCTGTAAGAGCCGAAGACGCTCCTCATCCTGATTTATCTCAAATTCGAGGCAAAATGCCACTCTTGGCGGTTTGTTACGGTGCCCAATATTTGGCCCATTTCAATGGTGGTGAAGTAGCGCCAAGTAACATCCGTGAGTATGGCAGAGCCAATTTGTCTTTCATCAAAGATGACGAAGCTTTCTTTGAAGAAGTAGCTTTAAACAGTCAGGTTTGGATGAGTCACAGTGATACGATTAAGCAAATGCCAACCAATGGTGTATTGCTAGCCAGTACCAAAGATGTAGCCAATGCTGCTTACCGTATTGAAGGCGAAAAAACCTACGCCATTCAATTCCATCCCGAAGTATATCACTCTACCGACGGAAAACAAATTTTAGAAAACTTCTTAGTCAAAATAGCCGAAGTGCCGCAAAACTTTACGCCAAATGCTTTCGTGGAAGACTGCGTGAAAGAATTGAAAGAAAAAGTAAAAGACGATAAAGTCGTACTCGGACTTTCGGGCGGTGTAGATTCTACCGTGGCAGCTGTATTGTTGAATAAAGCCATCGGTAAAAATTTGTATTGCATTTTTGTAAACAATGGTTTACTTCGTAAAAATGAATTCGAAAACGTATTGCACCAATACAAAGACATGGGATTAAACGTAAAAGGCGTTGACGCTTCCGAACGTTTTCTTTCAGCTTTAGACGGAATCGAAGAACCGGAAGCCAAACGGAAAGCCATTGGTCGCGTCTTTATCGAAGTGTTTGATGATGAAGCGCATCGCATTGAAGATGTAAAATGGTTGGCACAAGGAACTATTTATCCGGATGTAATCGAATCGGTCTCGGTAAAAGGACCATCGGCTACTATCAAATCACACCACAATGTGGGTGGTTTGCCTGATTTTATGAAGCTACAAATCGTAGAACCTTTGCGAATGCTTTTCAAAGATGAAGTACGTCGCGTTGGAAAAACATTGGGCATTGATCCTGAACTTTTAGGAAGACATCCGTTCCCGGGACCGGGATTGTCTATCAGAATTTTGGGTGCAATAACGCCTGAAAAAGTTAGAATTCTGCAAGAAGTAGACGCCGTTTTTATCAACGGATTAAAAGAGCATGGTTTGTATGATAAAGTTTGGCAAGCCGGAGCTATTTTGTTGCCGGTCAACAGTGTAGGAGTGATGGGAGATGAACGTACTTATGAAAAAGTGGTTGCGCTTCGTGCCGTAGAATCTACCGATGGGATGACTGCAGATTGGGTTCATTTGCCTTACGATTTCTTGATGAAAATCTCTAACGAAATTATCAATAAAGTAAAAGGAGTAAACAGAGTGGTTTATGATATCAGTTCAAAACCGCCTGCCACGATAGAATGGGAATAGTTTTTGTTAACATAAAAAAGTTAATGAAAAATAAAGCAATAAACATTGCAAGTCAAAAGTTTTGTTAACTTTAACGTTAAATAAATGACCAATTTATGAAAAACCGAATTATTTTCTCACTGCTTTTTGTACTGAGTGTCACGTTTAGCGCTTCGGCGAAACAGGACAAATATGTCAAGCACACTGTGGCACAAGGAGAAACTATTACGATAATAGCACAAAAATACAAGGTAACTCCTTTTGATATTTATAAACTTAATCCCGATTCCCAAAACGGAATTCAATTGAACAGCGTTTTGTTGATTCCGCCATCATCGGCAGAGCCAACAGTAATTCCGCCAAAGCAAACACAACCTAAAAACAATTCAAATCCAACCACTCATTTGGTGCAACCCAAAGAAACCTTATTCAGTCTTTCCAGACAATATGGTGTTTCGGTTGAGGCTATAAAAGAAGCCAATGGTGAGTTGTTAAAAGACGGTTTGAAAATAGGACAAACGATAAAAATTCCTTCGGGTGAAGCCAGTAAGGAAACTTATGAAAAACCACCTCTAGAAAAACCGGTTCAGGCACCTAAAGAAACGCCAAAATCGGTGGTGAAAAGTGAACCGAAAGTTGAAGCACCAAAAGGAAATGTTGCTTATCATATTATCGAACCAAAGGAAACCAAATACGGGATTTCTAAAAAATACGGGATGACCATTCAAGAGTTGGAAAGATTAAATCCGGCCATTGTTTCTGATTTTCCCGTAGGATTAAAATTAGTGGTTTCAGGAAATGCACCGGCAGTTGCTTCAAAGCCTGCAGTATCGGCTGAGCCAATTAAGGACAAACCTGCAGTCGTTAATCCTGGTTCAGGCAAAAAGTATTTACAGGAATATGTGGTTAAGCCAAAGGAGACCATACAAAGCATAGCAACCGATTTCGGTATTACGGAAGCCGAATTAATTCAGTTAAATCCTGAATTGAAAAAGGGAATCAAACTCGGCATGATTTTGCGCGTACCCATGGGTGAAAAAGTAAATGTCCCCAAAAAGGAGCAAGGCAATTTGATGAAGAATTTAAACACTAATGCGAGGAAACAACTCGCATTACTTTTACCCTTTAATATCAGTAAGATTGAAAATGATACTGTCAATTCAACCCAAGCGCGTTTAAAAAAAGACAAGTTTCTTAACCTGACTTTAGATTTTTATTCAGGTGCTTTAATGGCGGTTGATTCTGCTAAAGTGTTGGGAATGAATATCGACATTAAAATTTTTGATTCACAGGAAACCAAGAGTAATTCCAATGTAGCTGCATTGGCTCAACAAAATAATTTAGCCGGGATGGACGCGATTATCGGGCCATTTTACCAAGCCAATGTAGAGAAATTAGCCGAATTAGTGGAGTCAACTAAAACGCCGGTTATTTCTCCATTGTCAAAAGAAATCGGAAAGAAATTTACTAATTTGTACCAATCAATGCCTTCATTAGAGCAAATGCGCGCTTCTGTTTTTCAATACATGAAATCCAAAGGTGGCAATATCATAGCTGTAGTTGATGCCAAAAAAGGAAGTGTAAAACAGTATCTTCAGGAAATGCAAAGCGATACGAAGTTGGTTGGTTTGAGCGCCAAAGGTTCTTTTGTAGCGGATAGTTTGCGGTTGCATTTGCAAAAAGACAAAATGAATTATGTACTGTTGGCTTCCGAAAGTACCGGAATGATTTTGGCCATGACCAATGCGATGCTGGCTGCTCAAAAGGATTATCAAGTACAATTGGTAATCATGGAACCGAATGAAACCTTGGATTTTGAAGAAATATCTTTGACTCGATTAACCAAATTGAAATTGCTTTATCCGTCATTGTCAAGACCTAATGAAACTGTTGAGGCCAATCAGTTCGATACGAAATATAAGAAGCTAAATAAGATTATTCCAAATCAATATGCTATAAGAGGTTTTGATGTTACTTTTGATACTTTGCTGCGTTTGTCTCAGGAAAAAACTTTTGAAGAAACCATACAAGCTGATGCATCAGAGCAAATTGAAAACAAGTTTGATTACACCCAAAATACCACTTACGGTTATTCTAATAACGGAATCTATATTTTGTATTACGATACCGATTTAACAATCAAAGAAGCTTTATAATGCCCACATCCAGAGTTACTTATTTAGGAGATTTGCGTACGTCTTCGATTCATTTGCAATCCGGAAGTGAAATCATTTCCGACGCACCATTAGACAATAACGGCAAAGGAGAAGCTTTTTCTCCAACGGATACAGTCGCCAATGGATTTGCCAGTTGTATGTTTACTGTTATGGGAATCAAAGCCCGAGAAATGGGTGTGGATTTTTCAGGTTCAACCGCTGAAGTAACTAAGATAATGGCCGCTGACCCAAGAAGAATTTCAGAAATTCACGTTACATTTGAAATGAATGTTGAAGCCGATGAGAAGACCAAAACTATTTTGGAAAGAACCGCTTTAACTTGTCCGGTGCATTTTAGTTTACATCCCGATATCAAAAGAGAAATTGTTTTTAATTGGAAATGATTTAGAATAAAGAGAATAGAAAATAGAACATAGATTCTTTCTCATTAATTTCAAGTCTATGTTCTATATTCTTTATTCTATTTTCTTTTAATGAATTCACAACAACAACTTCTTATCAAGCTCGCCCATACCAAAATGCCTTTCGGTAAATATGAAGGCTACTATTTGATAGATTTACCTGAATATTACGTGGTTTGGTATTCCCAAAAAGGCTTTCCAAAAGGACAATTAGGCGAACAACTCCAACTCGTTTATGAACTCAAATTAAACGGCCTGGAAGAATTGGTGCGCAATATCAAAAAGCAATACCCTAAGAAAGATTATTAGATTTTTAGACTACTTAGACAAGTTAGATTACTGGATTTTCTTTTTTCTAAAAATCTAACATTTTAACAATCTAACAATCGAATTATAATTGTATTTTTGCCTCGTTTTTTACAACAACAACACAACAACATAATTTACAATGAATCCAACACAAACAAAATACATTTTTGTTACCGGCGGTGTGACATCTTCTCTTGGAAAAGGAATCATCGCAGCTTCTCTGGCCAAGTTACTACAGGCTAGAGGGTATCGAACGACCATACAAAAGTTTGATCCTTACATCAATGTCGATCCGGGAACTTTAAATCCCTACGAACACGGAGAATGTTTCGTAACGGATGATGGCGCGGAAACCGATTTGGATTTAGGACATTACGAACGTTTCTTAAACGTTCCGACTTCACAAGCCAATAACGTAACTACAGGAAGGGTTTATCTTTCTGTAATTGAAAAAGAACGAAGAGGAGAATTTTTAGGAAAAACAGTTCAGGTTGTACCTCATATCACCAATGAGATCAAAGAGCGTATGCAATTGCTTGGAAAATCAGGCGATTTTGATATAGTAATTACAGAAATAGGAGGAACAGTCGGTGACATTGAATCGTTACCTTATATTGAGTCTGTACGTCAATTGGTTTGGGAATTAGGCGAAAATAATTCGATTGTGATTCACTTGACTTTGGTTCCTTTTTTGGCGGCAGCCGGAGAATTAAAAACAAAACCAACCCAACACTCGGTAAAAACGTTGATGGAAAGCGGAATCAAAGCTGATATCTTAGTTTGTAGAACCGAGCACGAATTGTCAGACGAATTGCGTCAAAAATTAGCGTTATTCTGTAACGTAAAACGCGAAGCAGTAATCCAATCAATCGATGCTTCAACGATTTATGAAGTGCCTAATTTGATGTTGGAAGAAGGTCTGGATATCGTGGCTTTAAAGAAATTAAATTTACCCAAAAAAGCAGCCCCGGATTTAAAAACCTGGAATACTTTTTTGCATAGATTAAAACATCCGAAACAAACGGTTAACGTTGGTTTGGTTGGAAAATATGTAGAATTACAAGATTCCTATAAATCGATTTTAGAAGCGTTTATTCATGCCGGAGCGGCGAATCAGACGAAGGTAAATGTAATCAGTATTCACTCGGAATATTTGGATGAAGCTAATGCTGCAGAGCAATTGCAAGGTTTAGACGGAATTTTAGTGGCACCGGGATTTGGTGGCCGTGGTATCGAAGGTAAAATCGAAACGGTTCGTTATGCCAGAGAAAATAATATTCCTTTCTTCGGAATTTGTTTGGGAATGCAAATGGCTGTGATTGAATATGCCAGAACTGTACTTGGTTTGAAAGACGCCAATTCAACCGAAATGAACGAAGAAACAAAGCATCCGGTAATTTCGTTAATGGAAGAACAAAAAACCATCACCGATAAAGGCGGAACCATGCGTTTAGGGTCTTGGAAATGTGATTTAACTGAAGGTAGTTTGGCGAAAGAAATTTATGGTAAAAGCCAAATCCAAGAGCGTCATCGTCATCGTTATGAGTTTAATAATGAGTACAGAAAACAGCTGGAGACGGCCGGTTTAAAAGCTTCGGGAGTTAATCCTGATACCGGTTTGGTAGAGATTATCGAATTAGAAAAACATCCTTTCTTTATCGGTGTACAATACCATCCGGAATATAAGAGTACTGTTGCCAATCCACACCCAATTTTTGTTAGCTTTGTGGCCGCAATGGTAAAACATAAAAAATAAAGTAGTAACAATTAATCCCTTGTTGCTTCTTATGACAAATAATTAAAAAATGGAACAAAAGAAATTTGATTTTAATTCGATTATCGGTTTTGCTTTAATCTTTGTAATTATCCTTTGGATGATGTACAATAACAGAGAAGACGAAGTAAAAAATCAGGCCAAAGCCAAAACAGAAAAAGCGGCAGAAGCCAAGGCTAAAGGAGAAGCAACTAAAGAAGTAGCCCAAACCATCACCGACACTACTGTAGCCGATTCGGTTAAAATTCAAAAACTTCAAGGTGCTTTAGGCAGTTTTGCTTATTCAGCGACTTTACCTTCTGCCAAAGAAGAATTCACTACTATCGAAAATGAATTGATGGTGTTAAAAATTGCCAATAAAGGTGGTTTTATCGCGGAAGCAACACTCAAAAATTTCAAGAAGTTCGATAAAAATTCTAAAGAGTTAGTAGAATTAATCAAGAATAACAACGCTAATTTCAATTTGCAGTTGCAAACCAAAGACAACAGAGTGTTGAATACCAAAGATTTATTCTTTGAGCCAACCTTGACTAAAGTTGATGGTAACCAAGTGCTTTCGATGAAATTGAAGTCGAGCGCCAATAGTTATTTGGAATACAAATACGTATTAAAACCGAATGATTACATGCTTGATTTCGATATCCGTTCCCAAGGTTTAAACACCACTTTGAACACCTCAAAACCGGTCGATTTCCAATGGAACATGAAAACCTACAGAAACGAAAAAAGCATCTCTTATGAGAATCGTTATGCCGAAATTGTTTTCGAATATGAGGAAGGAAAAGACGATTATGTAGGACAAGGAAAAGACAAAGAAGAAACCCCGGAAAAGGTTACTTATATTGCTTACAAACAGCACTTTTTCTCTTCAATCTTGTTGACTAAAACGCCTTTTGAATCCACCAAGTTGCACTCGAATGATTTAGTAGACGATGTTTCTAAGGATACTATTTTTACTAAAGAATTCAAAACTAATTCAGCTTTAGCTTATGCCAATGGTGAGTTAGATTATAAAATGAATTGGTATTACGGTCCGTCAGATTATACTGTTTTGAACGACTATGACCGAAACTTAGATGAAATTATCCCATTAGGTTGGGGTATTTTCGGTTGGATTAACAAATTCATTTTTGTGCCTTTATTTGGTTTTCTAAGTACTTTTATGGGATTGGGTATTGCGATTATTGTCTTCACGATTTTGATTAAAATTGCAATGTCGCCTATTACCTTTAAGTCGTTTTTGTCACAAGCCAAGATGAAAGTATTGCGTCCTGAGATCATGGAAATTGGTGAAAAATTCAAAAAAGATCCAATGAAAAAACAACAAGAAACCATGAAACTCTACAATAAAGCGGGAGTGAATCCGATGGCAGGTTGTATTCCGGCTTTGATTCAAATTCCGTTTATGTATGCGTCATTCCAATTCTTCCCGTCAGCGATTGAGTTAAGACAGAAAGGTTTCCTTTGGGCAGATGATTTATCTTCTTTTGATGCTGTAATTACCTGGGATACTCACATTCCGATTATTTCTGCTATTTATGGTAACCACATTAGTTTGTTCCCGATTTTAGCGGCTATTGCAATCTTCTTCTATATGAAAATGACTTCAGGTGATCAAGCCATGGCACAGCCGCCACAAGACGGTATGCCGGATATGGGGAAAATCATGAAAATCATGATTTACTTGTCGCCAATCATGATGTTATTGTTCTTTAATAATTATGGTTCAGGTTTGAGTTTGTATAACTTTATTTCCAACTTAATTACTATTGGTATCATGTTGGTGATTAAAAAGTACTTCATCGACAGCGATAAAATTCATGCTCAAATTCAGGAAAATAAAGCCAAGCCAAAAACAGAAGGCAAGTTCCAAAGAAAGATGCGTGAAATGATGGAGCAAGCCGAAGAACAAAAAAAGCTTCAAAACAAAAAGAAATAACTTCCGAATTATAAATTTTCAAAACTCTGTTTAAAAATATACCTTTAAGCAGAGTTTTTTATTTTTAGACTATGAAAGTATTAATCATTGGTTACGGCAACATGGGGAAAACCTATGCCAACAGTTTTATCAGTTCAAGGTTTATTAAGCCGGAAGATATTTTTGCTTTGGTCAGAAGCGATGCCTTTTCAACTTCAGAAAATGCAATTCCAAAGCAGAATTTTTCCACAAGGGCTACTCATGAAATAGGGGATTTTGACATCGTTATTTTGGCGGTCAAACCACAAGATTTTGCACTTTTGGCAAAAGCCGTAAAACCTTTTTTAAAAGATTCTCAGATTGTTTTTTCGGTCATGGCCGGAATTACTTTAGCTGCTATCGAGAGAGAATTGTCTTGTTCCAAAATTGTCCGTTCGATGCCCAATATTCCCACACAAATCGGAATGGGTATGACGGTTTTTACTGCATCAGCTAATGTGGATAGAAAGGAATTGTTTATCATTCAGAATTTAATCAATACCACCGGAAAATCGGTTTATGTAGAAAATGAAAAACTTATCGATGCAGCAACTGCTATTTCAGGAAGCGGACCGGCATATGTTTTTTATTTCATGCAATCGATGATACAAGCTGCCGTTGATTTGGGCTTTAATGAATCTGAAGCGGAGTTGTTGGTCAACCAAACTTTTATGGGTTCGGTAGCCATACAAAACAGTTATTCCTTATCCAATCAAGAATGGATTGCCAAAGTCGCTTCCAAAGGAGGAACAACAGAAAGTGCGTTATTTGTATTTAAAAAAGGCAACTTGGAGCAAACTATAGTCAATGCCGTAAAAGCCGCTAACAATAGGGCATTAGAGTTAGGGTCATAAAAAAAGCACAGTGTAAACTGCGCTTTTCTTTTTCATAGCAATGGGTAAATTATAGCGATGGTAGCAATACGTTATTGATTACATGGATTACTCCGTTTGAACCCTGAACATCAACTGCTACAATGCCGGTTTGTCTGTTAGCTTCATCAGTTATTGTAGTACCGACAATGGTAAATGTTCCCGTCTCTAATGTTGTAATTGGTGTAGCTGGAATTCCGGTTGAAAGTACATTGGCACCTCCAACTACATGGTATGTTAATACAGAAGTAACTTGTGCAGGAGTTAAACTTGCCAATACTCCGGGATTTTGCGACTCAAAAGTAGTAAAGGCACCATTTGTTGGAGCAAATACAGTAAATGGTGAACCTGCTGTACCACTTAATGTTGGTACTAAACCAGCACCACTAACTAAACCAACTAAAACGGTAAAGTTAGGATTAGCAACAGCATGATTAACTACAGTAGGCAAACCAATAACGTTATCAACTACATGAATTACACCATTAGAAGCTTCAATATCAGCTGTTACTACAGTAGCTCCACCATTACTGGCTCCGCCGTTTAATTTCACACTAGAACCAACTTCAACATACATGCTCAATGTATTAGTGCTTGAAGCGGCACCTTTAGCCAATGTTTTTACATAACCGGTTGCCAATTCATTACTGTAAAAAGAACCTGAAACTACGTGATTTTTTAAAACTTCTGTAAGTAATGGAAGTGGTACAGCATTTATATTGCTAAAACCATTTGCAGTTAAAAAAGCTTGAAACTTATCATTTGTTGGTGCAAACACAGTAAAGTCTCCCGGACTGTCAAAAGTTGAAACCAATCCTGTACGAGTTAGAGCTTCCACTAAAATACTGAAATTCGCATCTGAAGCGGCAATGGCTGCGATAGTTTGTGGTTGATTTGAATTGTTGTCATCATCACTACAAGAATAGATGAACAAAGACATAAGGGTAATTCCTAATAATTTAGTTAGATTTTTCATAGTTATTTTGTTTAAATGTTTTGGCTAAATTAATTATTTTTGTTTAACAAAATTTATAAAAAGATAAACAAAATAAAATTTATAAATATTTTAACAGTTTTGTTTAACAATAGTAAGATTCACTAAAACAGTTATTTATAGTTGTAATCTGTGTTTGTAATGGGTTACGCTTGTCAAGTTATTTTTAAAAGGTTAAACAAAAAGTGTTCTCGATTTTAAAATATTTTTAACAGTAAAGGCTACAATAAAAAAAAATATTTTTCGTTTCCATATTAACTATAAATTTGTTTTCAGTTTTTACACCTATCAATAACTTTTTTATGAAATATATTTTCTTCTTTTTATTGAATACCTTTTTCCTTTTTGCGCAAGATTTTAATAAACTTGATGAAAATGGTAAAAAACACGGTCTTTGGAAAGGAATTTATGAAGAGTCAAAGCGACCTAGATATGAAGGCACTTTTGAGCATGGAAAAGAAGTAGGAGTATTTAAGTTTTTTGATGATACCAAAGCCGGGACTATTATTGCTACCAGAGATTTCAGCGCTAATGACAATTCTTGTTACACCACTTTTTACAACCAAAAAAACAATAAAGTAAGTGAAGGAAAAGTGGTAGATAAGCAGTTTGAAGGCGAATGGAAGTATTATCATTTAAATTCACCGGTCATTATGACTTTGGAATATTACAGCAAAGGAAAATTAAACGGGGTCAGAAAAGTATACTATAACAGCGGCAAAATTGCTGAAGAAACCACTTATAAGAACGGAATCAAAGAAGGATCTTATAAGAGTTATGCCGAAAATGATGTGGTGATGGAAGAAAGTAATTATAAAAATGGTGAATTAGACGGTCAGGCTATTTACAGAGATGCAACAAACAAAATAACCGGTCAGGGTTTGTTTAAGAACGGAAAGAAAGTAGGCATTTGGAAAGTCCTTGAAAAAGGAAAAGTGAAAGAAGTCAATATGAACTACGAAAATAAAAACTTCAAAAGACCTAATATGCCCAAACAACCCACCGAGTAATTTTATTTCAAACCCAAAGTTAGCAACATAAGTTTTGGTTACTTCAGAATTGCTTAAACTGATGTCAGGTCATAAAATTATTCGGATTTTGGCTTAACTTTGCAGCAAATTTTTGCTAAGTATAAAATGAAAAGAGTTGTAGTAGGGCTTTCAGGAGGTGTTGATTCGAGTGTTGCCGCCTATTTATTAAAAGAACAAGGCTATGAAGTGATTGGACTTTTTATGAAAAATTGGCACGATGACTCAGTGACCATTTCCAATGAATGTCCGTGGCTCGAAGACAGTAACGATGCATTACTCGTGGCTGAAAAATTAGGAATTCCTTTCCAAACGGTTGATTTAAGCGAACAATACAAAGAAAAAATCGTCGACTATATGTTCAACGAATATGAACAAGGTCGTACTCCAAATCCGGATGTATTGTGTAATCGCGAAATTAAGTTTGATGTCTTCATGAAAATTGCTTTAAGTCTTGGCGCCGATTATGTGGCTACCGGACATTATTGTCGAAAAGGAACCATCCAAAAAGACGGAAAAGAAATCTTTCAATTATTGGCAGGGATAGACGCAAACAAAGATCAGTCTTATTTTCTTTGTCAATTATCTCAAGAACAATTGGCCAAATCCTTATTTCCAATAGGTGAATTGACCAAACCCGAAGTGCGTGACATAGCCATGCAATTGGATTTGGTTACTGCCGAAAAGAAAGACTCTCAAGGTTTGTGCTTCATTGGTAAAGTGCGTTTGCCTGAATTTTTGCAACAACAATTACAGCCTAAAGAAGGTTTGATTTACGAAGTCGCTGCTAATGATAAAATTTACAGCCAAGAAATACCAACTTTT
The DNA here is from genome assembly GCF_030643905.1 of Flavobacterium sp. IMCC34852. Classification (NCBI taxonomy): domain Bacteria; kingdom Pseudomonadati; phylum Bacteroidota; class Flavobacteriia; order Flavobacteriales; family Flavobacteriaceae; genus Flavobacterium; species Flavobacterium rivulicola. The sequence continues at coordinate 1,277,948 of NZ_CP121446.1, forward strand.
TCTTCGCTAGAAGACCAATTGGCATTTGAAGCTGAAGGAATTTCCTATACTTCCGAAAACGGAAAAGTGGTAGGCAAACACCAAGGCGCACATTATTTTACCATTGGTCAAAGAAAGGGATTGAATGTTGGCGGTACCAAAGAAGCGCTTTTTATCATTGCAACTGATGTGAAAACCAATACAATTTACACTGGTCAAGGAGCAAGTCATCCTGGCTTGTTTAAAAAAACATTACTTGTTAAGCCTTCAGAAATTCACTGGATACGCGAAGATTTGTCACTTAAAAATGGGGAAACGATGGAAGTCATGGCGAGAATTCGTTACCGTCAAGCTTTGCAAAAAGCAACTTTGTACCAATTCAAAAGTGGCTTGTATGTTTCTTTCGACGAACCGCAATCAGCGATAACTGAAGGGCAATTTGTCGCTTGGAATATTGGAGACGAATTAGTTGGTTCAGGAGTAATTTCATAAATTAGCGCTTTACAATGGTAAAAGCTATGAAGAAACTATTACTTATCGCATTCTTTTTGGGTAGTTTATTAGGTTATGCTCAAGAAGATGCTTGGGTTTATTTTAACGACAAGCCTAATGCACAAACTTTTTTAGACAATCCGTTGACCATGTTAACGCAAAGAGCGCTAGACAGAAGAACTGCGCAATGCATTGCTTTAACAGTAAGTGACGCGCCAATCGAGCAATCTTATGTGAACCAAATCACAGCTGCTCAAGGAATCCAGGTAAAAGCACAATCTAAATGGCTTAATTGTCTTCACATACGTGGCAGTTTCGCTGATATTCAATCGCTAATCGGATTGCCATTTGTAAACCACATAAAATTTGCTAATCATTCTCTTAATGCCAAAATGACCAGGCCCAAAGCCATCATTCCGGTGAATAAGCAAATGGATGTGCAGACTACTTTCGCCTACGGAAATTCGACCAATCAGGTGCAAATGTTAAATGCCCATTTGTTGCACCAACAAGATTATACCGGGTCGGGAAAAATTATAGCCGTACTTGATTCCGGATTCACTGCCGTCAATACCATTATTCCGTTCAACAGAATGTTCAATAATGGACTTTATTTGGGCGGATACAATTATGTAGGAGGAAATACCGATGTTTTTTCGACCCATAATCACGGAACCATGACCTTGTCTTGTATGGCAGGTTTTGTTGATGGTCAATTGGTAGGAACAGCACCCGATGCACAATATTATTTGTTTATTACGGAAGATGTTTCTTCAGAAAATCCGGTAGAAGAAAGTTATTGGGTTCAAGCGGCTGAAGAGGCAGACCGACTTGGAGTGGATGTAATTACAACTTCGCTAGGTTATTTTGGTTATGATAATCCAAGTTACAGTTACACTTATGCTGATATGACCGGAAATAAAGCATTTGCCTCTCAAGGAGCTAATATAGCATTCAGTAAAGGAATGATAGTCATTGCCAGTGCCGGAAATACAGGGAATACTGTCAATCCTCATATTGGTGTTCCGGCTGAAGCTACCCATGTTTTAGCGGTAGGTTCAGTACAATTTGACGAAAATTATTCCGCTTTCAGTTCCATTGGACCAAGTTTTGACGGAAGAGTAAAGCCCGATGTAATGGCCAAAGGACAAAGCGCAACATTGTCTAATACAAACGGAGCTATAGTAACTGCCAGCGGTACTTCGTTTTCTTGCCCGATTATGGCGGGAGCAGTTACGAGTTTTTGGCAAGCAATACCATGGGCAACTAACCAACAAGTGGTTGATTTTGTCAAGCAATCTTCGGATAGATTTACAAGTCCTACTAATCAATATGGCTATGGTATTCCCGATTTTCAAAGCGCTTTAAGTATCGCTGCACTATCGGTGAATGATGCTGCTTTAGGAAGATTTTTAGTTTACCCGAATCCGAGTAATGAATTTATTGCAGCATCATTTCCTAACGGATTTGATACAGCTGTACTATCGCTTTATAATAATTTGGGACAAATGATTTTAGAGCAAGAGATTATTTCTAATCAACAACTTTCTATCAATCATTTGACTTCCGGCATGTATTATTATAAAATCAAAAGCAATTCATTGGTACAATCCGGGAAAATCATTAAAAATTAAAGCCTTAGTATTTTAGTTTGCATGAATAAAATCACCCAACTTTTTAATATCAAATACCCAATCATTCAAGGCGGAATGATTTGGAATAGTGGCTATAAATTAGCCAGTGCGGTCAGTAATGCCGGTGGATTAGGTTTAATTGGCGCCGGTTCTATGTATCCCGATGTGTTGAGAGAACATATTCAAAAATGTAAGGCCGCAACGGATAAGCCTTTTGGGGTAAACGTTCCTATGTTGTATCCGAATATTGAGGAAATTATACAAATCATAATAGAGGAAGGCGTAAAGATAGTTTTTACATCAGCAGGGAATCCAAAAACATGGACGAGTTATTTGAAAGAAAAAGGAATAACCGTGGTGCATGTGGTTAGTAGTTCCAAATTTGCTTTAAAAGCCCAAGAAGCCGGAGTGGACGCTGTAGTCGCCGAAGGTTTTGAAGCCGGAGGCCATAATGGTAGAGAAGAAACTACTACACTGACTTTAATTCCTATGGTAAAAGAACAAATTTCAATTCCCTTAATAGCAGCCGGAGGCATAGCTTCGGGAAGAGGAATGTTGGCGGCGATGGTTTTAGGTGCTGATGGTGTTCAAATGGGTTCTCGTTTTGCAGCGTCTTTTGAAAGTTCGGCTCATGAAAATTTTAAGCAAACCATTGTCAATGTAAAAGAAGGAGATACTCAATTGACCTTAAAAGAATTAGCTCCGGTTCGTTTGATTAAAAATAAATTTTACAATGATCTGCAAGAACTGTATGCCAAATGTCCAACTCCTGAGGAATTAAAAACACTTCTCGGACGAGCCAGAGCCAAACGCGGCATGTTTGAAGGAGATTTGATTGAAGGTGAATTAGAAATAGGTCAAATAGCCGGCATAATCCATGAAATCAAATCAGTTGAAGAAATAATAGCCGCAATCATTTCTGAATTTACTATAGCCAAACAAGAATTAGACAGGCCGATTTTTTAACCACTATAGTTTTACATTTTATTGTTAATAGGTTTGTGTTTGTGACGTAAACTTGTTAACAATTTTTATTTTTTAATACTTCTGGTTGAATATTGATAACTCATTATTCTCATCAATTATTTTTTTAAACTACATATTTTCAGCAAGATATAACTAAAAGTATTTGTTGAAAAGTTGTTGATAATGTTGATTATTTTGTTTATAACATTTTAATAAGTGAAAATTTGCCGCCAAAATTATAAGTAATATAGTGGTGGTGATTTTGCTTTGACTGATGCTGTGAATTGTTGACTCATATAGCTGGTTTTTGTTGAAGTTTATCATCTTAAAATGAGAAGGAGTGATGTTGTACGATTTCAAAATGTATTAAATAGAACTGCTTATGAGAATAACTACTCTCGCCAAAAATTATTTCTTTTACTGTGTTTTAGTATTAACACTAATTGGGCAGAATGGTTTTGTTTATTCTCAATGTCCAACGGTCACAGATGCTACTCAATCTTTTTGTGATACACAATCGCCTACAGTAGCCAGTTTGGTTGCTACAGATAATGGTGGTGGTATTAAATGGTATGCGACAGCTACCTCAAATACACAATTGCCCAATTCTACAGTTTTAGTTAATGGCCAAGATTATTTTGCCGATGACAATACAGGGAACTGTGGTCCAAGACAAAGTGTTACGGTTACCATATATTCAGCACCAACCGGTGCTAATTTTCAAGGAGTTTGTGTGACCAGCTTGAGTCAGGCTACACCTTCGAATCCTCAGTTTGTTATTTTTGGAAATAATTTACAATGGTATACAACACCGTCAGGCGGAACTGCGCTCTCACCAACAGCTATTCTGAATGACAATACTATTTATTATATAAGTCAAACTAATCCTGATACTGGTTGTCAAACTTCAAGGCTATCTGTTTTTGTTAATGTTGGTTTGGTGCCGCCTCCAACAGGAGATGCTATTCAAGAATTTTGTAACATTCCGGGAAGCCCTCCAACTATAGGAGATTTAGTGGCATCGGGAAATAATAATTGGTATTTGAATCCAACTTTCGGAATACCTTTAGATCCGTCTACTCCGCTGATTAATGGACAGTTTTATTATGCTTCAACTGTTGATCCTCCTTGTGAAAGTGTTGATAGGCTTGAGGTTTTGGTAAATCTTTACGAACCAAATGATGCCGGAAGCGATGGTAATAGAAGTATTTGCGTTAATGAGATTCCAACAACAGCTCCATTTGATTTGTTTGATTTTTTAGGAGGAACGCCCGATAATAGCGGTGTCTGGAGTGGGCCAATAGCTACAACAAATGGATTCCAAGGAACTTTAGACGTTTCAGCAATGACACTTGCCGGAAGTCCATATGTGTTTACTTATACTGTTTCCTCTGCACTATGTGCTCCAGATATATCGACGGTAACCATTACAATATTAGATTTACCATCAGTTAGTGTTGCAGTTAGCCCGACAACGATCTGTGCCAATGACAGTGCTGCTTTTACTTTTACCGGTACACCAAATGCTACAGTTACTTATAACATCAACGGTGGTTCGAACCAAACGGTTGTCTTAAACGCAGGTGGCACAGCTACCATCACCGGAACTTACACTGCTGATACTACGGTAAACATAGTAAGTGTAGCGAGTTCGGGTACACCAAGTTGTGTTAATCCACAAACGAGCAGTATTACTTTGACGGTATTACCATTACCAACGGCGAGTGTTGCGGTAAGTCCAACAACCATCTGTGCCAATGACAGTGCCACTTTCACATTTACAGGTACACCAAATGCTACAGTTACTTATAACATTAATGGCGGCGCAAATCAAACAGTTGTTTTAGGCGCAGCAGGTACAGCCACATTAACAGGAACTTACATGGCCAACACCACTATTAATATCGTAAGTGTTGCAAGTTCGGGTACACCGAGTTGTGTTAATTTACAACCGAGTAGTGTTGTTTTAACGGTATTACCATTACCAACAGCTAGTGTAAGTGTTACACCACCAACAATTTGTTTGGGCGATAGTGCTACTTTTACTTTTACCGGTACACCAAATGCTACGGTAACTTATAACATCGACGGGGGTGCAAATCAAACCATAGTATTGAGTGGAGCAGGTACAGCCACATTAACGGGAACTTACTCGGCTAACACTACAGTAAATATTGTAAGTGTAGCGAGTTCAGGCACGCCAAGTTGTGTTAATCCACAAACGAGCAGTGTTACTTTAACGATACAGCCATTGCCGACAGTTAGTGTTGCAGTTAGTCCGACAACGATCTGTGCCAATGACAGTGCTACTTTTACTTTTACCGGTACACCAAATGCTACAGTTACTTATAACATCAACGGTGGTTCGAACCAAACGGTTGTCTTAAACGCAGGTGGCACAGCTACCATCACCGGAACTTACACTGCTGATACTACGGTAAACATAGTAAGTGTAGCGAGTTCGGGTACACCAAGTTGTGTTAATCCACAAACGAGCAGTATTACTTTGACGGTATTACCATTACCAACGGCGAGTGTTGCTGTGAGTCCAACAACCATCTGTGCCAATGACAGTGCCACTTTCACATTTACAGGTACACCAAATGCTACAGTTACTTATAACATTAATGGCGGCGCAAATCAAACAGTTGTTTTAGACGCAGCAGGTACAGCCACATTAACAGGAACTTACACGGCCAACACCACTATTAATATCGTAAGTGTTGCAAGTTCGGGTACACCGAGTTGTGTTAATTTACAACCGAGTAGTGTTGTTTTAACGGTATTACCATTACCAACAGCTAGTGTAAGTGTTACACCACCAATAATTTGTTTGGGCGATAGTGCTACTTTTACTTTTACCGGTACACCAAATGCTACGGTAACTTATAACATCGACGGCGGCGCAAATCAAACAGTTGTTTTAGACGCAGCAGGTACAGCCACATTAACGGGAACTTACTCGGCTAACACTACAGTAAATATTGTAAGTATAGCGAGTTCAGGCACGCCAAGTTGTGTTAATCCACAAACGAGCAGTGTTACTTTAACGATACAGCCATTGCCGATAGTTAGTGTTGCAGTTAGTCCGACAACGATCTGTGCCAATGACAGTGCTACTTTTACTTTTACCGGTACACCAAATGCTACAGTTACTTATAACATCAACGGTGGTTCGAACCAAACGGTTGTCTTAAACGCAGGTGGCACAGCTACCATCACCGGAACTTACACTGCTGATACTACGGTAAACATAGTAAGTGTAGCGAGTTCGGGTACACCAAGTTGTGTTAATCCACAAACGAGCAGTATTACTTTGACGGTATTACCATTACCAACGGCGAGTGTTGCGGTAAGTCCAACAACCATCTGTGCCAATGACAGTGCCACTTTCACATTTACAGGTACACCAAATGCTACAGTTACTTATAACATTAATGGCGGCGCAAATCAAACAGTTGTTTTAGGCGCAGCAGGTACAGCCACATTAACAGGAACTTACACGGCCAACACCACTATTAATATCGTAAGTGTTGCAAGTTCGGGTATACCGAGTTGTGTTAATTTACAACCGAGTAGTGTTGTTTTAACGGTATTACCATTGCCAACAGTTAGTGTAAGTGTTACACCACCAACAATTTGTTTGGGCGATAGTGCTACTTTTACTTTTACCGGTACACCAAATGCTACGGTAACTTATAACATCGACGGGGGTGCAAATCAAACCATAGTATTGAGTGGAGCAGGTACAGCCACATTAACGGGAACTTACTCGGCTAACACTACAGTAAATATTGTAAGTGTAGCGAGTTCAGGCACGCCAAGTTGTGTTAATCCACAAACGAGCAGTGTTACTTTAACGATACAGCCATTGCCGACAGTTAGTGTTGCAGTTAGTCCGACAACGATCTGTGCCAATGACAGTGCTACTTTTACTTTTACCGGTACACCAAATGCTACAGTTACTTATAACATCAACGGTGGTTCGAACCAAACGGTTGTCTTAAACGCAGGTGGCACAGCTACCATCACCGGAACTTACACTGCTGATACTACGGTAAACATAGTAAGTGTAGCGAGTTCGGGTACACCAAGTTGTGTTAATCCACAAACGAGCAGTATTACTTTGACGGTATTACCATTACCAACGGCGAGTGTTGCGGTAAGTCCAACAACCATCTGTGCCAATGACAGTGCCACTTTCACATTTACAGGTACACCAAATGCTACAGTTACTTATAACATTAATGGCGGCGCAAATCAAACAGTTGTTTTAGGCGCAGCAGGTACAGCCACATTAACAGGAACTTACATGGCCAACACCACTATTAATATCGTAAGTGTTGCAAGTTCGGGTACACCGAGTTGTGTTAATTTACAACCGAGTAGTGTTGTTTTAACGGTATTACCATTACCAACAGCTAGTGTAAGTGTTACACCACCAACAATTTGTTTGGGCGATAGTGCTACTTTTACTTTTACCGGTACACCAAATGCTACGGTAACTTATAACATCGACGGGGGTGCAAATCAAACCATAGTATTGAGTGGAGCAGGTACAGCCACATTAACGGGAACTTACTCGGCTAACACTACAGTAAATATTGTAAGTGTAGCGAGTTCAGGCACGCCAAGTTGTGTTAATCCACAAACGAGCAGTGTTACTTTAACGATACAGCCATTGCCGACAGTTAGTGTTGCAGTTAGTCCGACAACGATCTGTGCCAATGACAGTGCTACTTTTACTTTTACCGGTACACCAAATGCTACAGTTACTTATAACATCAACGGTGGTTCGAACCAAACGGTTGTCTTAAACGCAGGTGGCACAGCTACCATCACCGGAACTTACACTGCTGATACTACGGTAAACATAGTAAGTGTAGCGAGTTCGGGTACACCAAGTTGTGTTAATCCACAAACGAGCAGTATTACTTTGACGGTATTACCATTACCAACGGCGAGTGTTGCTGTGAGTCCAACAACCATCTGTGCCAATGACAGTGCCACTTTCACATTTACAGGTACACCAAATGCTACAGTTACTTATAACATTAATGGCGGCGCAAATCAAACAGTTGTTTTAGACGCAGCAGGTACAGCCACATTAACAGGAACTTACACGGCCAACACCACTATTAATATCGTAAGTGTTGCAAGTTCGGGTACACCGAGTTGTGTTAATTTACAACCGAGTAGTGTTGTTTTAACGGTATTACCATTACCAACAGCTAGTGTAAGTGTTACACCACCAATAATTTGTTTGGGCGATAGTGCTACTTTTACTTTTACCGGTACACCAAATGCTACGGTAACTTATAACATCGACGGCGGCGCAAATCAAACAGTTGTTTTAGACGCAGCAGGTACAGCCACATTAACGGGAACTTACTCGGCTAACACTACAGTAAATATTGTAAGTATAGCGAGTTCAGGCACGCCAAGTTGTGTTAATCCACAAACGAGCAGCAGCGTAGTATTGACGGTAGTTAATCCACCAATTGCAGGAACAAGTACAAGTACAATAGTTTGTGTTTTGAGTCCATCATTTGATTTGTTCTCATTATTAGGACCAACTGCTCAAACTGGAGGAACTTGGACACCGGTTTTAGCTAGTGGTACCGGAGTTTTTGACCCAGCCGTAGATACGGCCGGCACATATACTTATACACTATCCGGAACAGCACCATGTCAATCATCATCTGCGACTGTTCAAGTAACGGTTAATCCGGTTCCGGATGCAGGAAATGACGGAACATTAAATATTTGTTCTAATCAAAATCCAGTTGATTTATTTGCTTCCTTATCAGGAACACCACAATCAGGAGGAACTTGGACACCGGTATTAGCCAGTGGGACGGGGATATTCAATCCAGCAGTTGATATATCAGGAGTTTATACTTATACAGTTACCGGTATTGCACCTTGTGTTGATGATACTTCATCAGTAACGGTAACAGTAACTCCGGGACCTGAAGCAGGAACCAATAATTCAGTTACACTTTGTGTCAACAGTCCGGCACAAGATTTAGCACTATTGTTAGGCCCTAATTCACAACCGGGCGGAGTTTGGTCTCCGGCATTGGCCAGTGGAACAGGAGTTTTTGATCCTACAGTAGATGTTGCTGGTGATTATACTTACACACTTTCAGGAACCCAACCTTGTGATAATGATTTTGCTATAATAACAGTAATTGTTAATCCGGTTCCAAATGCAGGAGATGATAGTTCAATCACTTTATGTTCAAATAATCCAGCCCAAGATTTGTTCTTATTATTAGGTTCAAACGCACAATCGGGTGGAACTTGGTCACCGGCTTTAGCCAGTGGTACAGGATTCATTAATCCGGCTATTGATGTAGCCGGAACTTACACCTACAGCGTTGGTGGTGGTTTATGTGCTACTGATACTGCAGAGGTAATTGTCACTCTAATTCAAGCGCCAAATTCAGGAGGAATTGGTCAAACTTTAAATACTTGTATCAATGAAACTTCTTTGGACTTGTTCACAGGTTTGGATGGTACACAAAATTCAACCGGAACTTGGAATGACGATGATGCTTCAGGCGCATTAACCGGTAGCATTTTTAATCCATCTGCAGTTGCTGTTGGAACCTATCATTTTACTTATACAGTTCTTGGAACATCACCTTGTTCTAATTCAAGTTCAACGGTTACAGTTGTAGTAGATTCGTTGCCAAATGCGGGAACATTTACAGGTGTTATATCATTGTGTCCAAGTGTGGGTGTTTTAGACTTAACTACTTTATTAACCGGACAAGATTCGGGAGGAACTTGGACAGATGGTTCAGCCCAAACCGTAACCTCACCTATCACCATTGTTAGTTTGGCTGCCGGTACTTACAGTTATACTTACACCGTCACCAATTTATGCGGTACGGATACCGAAACAGTTCAGTTTACTATTTTGCCAAATCCACTTTTGACTACTGTTAATGTAACCATTTCACCGGCTTGTCTTGGAGCCAATGTGGTTGTGAATTTAAACGGAATGACTGATGGCATTTACACACTGAGTTATGATTTAGCAGGTGCCAATACTTTATCGGGTCAAACGACAACAGTTACTATAGCTTCCGGTGCCGGAAACTTTAGTATACCAAGTGCTTCTCTTCCAAATATCGGAACAACGGTAATTACTTTTACCAATATTTTAAATACTGTTTCTAACTGTTCCAATACGCTAACCGGTGTTGCTGCACAAATCATTGTCAGACCTTTAGCCGATATAGATAGCGCAAGTCTCACTGCCACCAATGTATGTTTCGGAACAGCTGTAGTTGTCGATATTGCCAATGCCATCAATTTACCGGATGGTGTTTATCAGTTCAATTATTCTATTCCGGGTGCAACACCAACTTCAGGAGTTACCGGTAATGTAACCGTTACAGGAGGCATAGGACAGTTTACCATTCCGGCTGCAATATTTACAGCTGCAGGAAATTATACTTTGACTATCATCGGAATCATTGCCGCAACCGGTTGTACCAATGCCAATGAAAATGCAACGGTTAGTTTTGTCATCAATCCGATTCCGGATTTGAATACGGCAACTTTGACTGTTCAGGACACTTGTACTAATTATGCGAGTCAAGCTACCATTTCAGGTACAGTAAATATGCCGGATGGGGATTATATTATCCAATATCTTTTGAGTGGTGCCAATTCAGCTTCAAATACTGTAACTGTAACTTTTACGGGCGGAATAGGAACTTTTACTATTCCGGCTACCGATTTGGTTAATAATGGAACTACATCATTGACTATCAGTCAGATAGATTCTGTTGTAACAACCTGTGGCGTAATTGGAAATGTGGTGATGTCAACGGATTTCAATGTTAGCCAATTAGGAACACCGCAAATTATTCAAGACGGCAATCTTTTCTGTGAAGATGACAATCCAACAATAGAAAATTTATCCGGAAATCTTGTCGGATTCCCAACGGTAATTTGGTACAATGCGCCAACCGGCGGAACAGCATATTCTACTACGGATTTATTGGTGCACGGTACAACTTATTATGCGGCTTTAACTGCGGCGAGTGGTTGTGAAGGTTCTGTCAGATTGGAAGTTATTGTGGATTTAACAGTTTGTGATGATATTTTAATTCCGGATGGTTATTCGCCAAACAATGACGGCATCAACGATACTTTTGAAATTGAAAACCTTGCGACTTTATATCCGAACTTCAAATTAGAAATCTACAACCGTTACGGGAATTTGATTTATACCGGAAACAGAAATGTACCTAATTGGGATGGAACCACTAGCGTAGGCGGATTGAATTTGGGTGACAATTTATTGCCAACCGGCGTTTATTTCTACATATTGAATTTCAATGACGGTGTCAGAAAAGCAGTCCAAGGAAGAGTATATCTAAACAGATAAGTAAGATGAGTACAATTATGAAACATAAAATCATTCACTATTTTTCTGCGATACTTATCGTATTGAGCTCTTCTTCGATGTTGGCCCAACAAGATCCTCAGTTTACCCATTACATGTACAACATGAGTGTAATCAATCCAGCTTATGCGACCGAGAATAAAGACGTGATTAACATGGGTGGCATTTACCGTGCCCAATGGGTTGGTATTGAAGGCGCACCAACAACACAATCCTTTTTTGCCCACAAACCATTATCCAGAAAAGTGGAAATGGGTATCTCGATTATTCATGATGAAATAGGCGATGTAGTAGAAGAAAGTAATATTTATGCCGACTTTGCCTATGTGTTATCACTGTCTGAAAAAACGAGATTGTCCTTTGGTGTCAAAGCCGGTGTGACTCTTTTCAGTACCAATTTTAACGGATTTCAATACACCAGTCCGTTGCTCGATCCGGCATTTGAAAATAATATCAGCCAAACCTTTCCCAATGTAGGCGCCGGAACTTATTTGTTTGGCGATAATTATTATTTAGGGTTTTCAACGCCAAATTTACTCACCACCAAACATCTCGAAAACACTAACGGCATCGTTACTACCGGAGTGGAAGCCATTCACTATTTCTTAACCGGTGGTTATGTCTTTACTTTGAATGGCAACGACAATTTGAAAATAAAACCGGCGTTCATGGCCAAAGGCGTTCAAGGCGCACCGGTGGCACTCGACTTAACGACCAATGTTTTAATCAATAATAAATTCGAAGCCGGTATAGGCTACCGATTGGACGATTCTGTCAGCGGTTTGGCCAGTTTTTATGTAACACCAAGATTAAGAATAGGCTATTCTTATGACTATACGCTAACAAACCTTAGAAAGTTCAATACCGGTTCTCATGAGGTTTTTGTTTTATTCGACCTTGATTTAGGCCGACTTTCAGGAAAAGGGTATGATAAATCACCAAGATTCTTTTAAAATGGATACGATGAAAAAAATCTTCTACATACTTTTTGTTTTTTGCAGTATCACCACTCTTTTTGCCCAAAAAAAAGTTAGTGTCAAACAAGCCCATTCTTTGTTTGACCGAAAATCCTACGTCAAAGCCGCGGCGGCTTATGAGCAACTCGAACAATCACAAAAAGTGTTGCAGAATTTGGGCGATTGTTACTACTACAATTTCCAAATGGATAATGCCGTTCGGGCTTATGGTCAGCTGTTTTTTACCTATAAAGACAGCGTTAAAAAAGAAGTCTATTTTCGTTATGCCAATGCATTAAAGGGAATTAAAGACTTTGACAAAGGCGATGCCATCATGTCGGAATATTTAGGTTTCGAACAAAATACGCCTAAGTTCATGAAGAACGCTACCCGAAATACACCCAACAGTTTCAAATTGGAACCCATGTCCAAAAACAGAACCAATGGTGATTTCGGAATTGCGTTTTATGGCGAAAAAGTAACTTTTGCCTCACTGAGAAATGCCGAAGAGAAAGCTTATGGTTGGAATGACCGACCTTATTTAGACTTATTCATGGCTTCGGTAAATGACAAGGGACAATTGGTTCAAGTGGAACCATTTCCGGATATTATCAATACCAAGAAACACGAAAGTAATGCTACCTTCAGTGCCGATGGTAAAACCATGTACTTTAATAGAAGTGGAGACAAACAGGTTGAAATTGGCAACGAAAGAGTAGCTACGGTCAAAATATTCAAAGCTGAATTCGTAGATGGTAAATGGACCAATGTCAAGATGTGTTCTTTTTCCAGCGATGAGTATTCAGTTCAACATCCATTCCTGACCAAAGACGGCAAGAAACTTTACTTCGCCAGCGATATGAAAGGAACGATTGGTTCGATGGATATTTTTGTGGTGGATATTTTGCAAGACGGTACTTTTAGCCAACCGAGAAATTTAGGCGAAACTATTAATACGATTCACCGCGAACAATTCCCTTTTGTAACAGAAGACGGAACGTTATACTTTGCTTCTGATGGACATCAAGGCAATGGGAATCTTGATATTTTCATGAGCTATAAATTGACCGAAACCGAGTTTGACAAACCTTTAAATCTTGGCTCAACCATCAATAGCGAAATGGACGATTTCAATTTTATTTTGGATGAAGCCAATGATAAAGGTTATTTTGCCTCCAACCGAACCGGTGATGATAATTTATACACTTTTGTTCGTGAGGAAAATAAGTTGCAATATTTAGTCGAAGGTGAAGTAAGAGATTTGAAATCCTCAGAACTTTTACCGGGCGCAACGGTGAAATTGTACAACGATAAAGGCGAATTACTCGAAGAAATTTTAGTGGGTAAAGACGGTGATTTCGTTTTCAATACAGAGCCGAATAAGAAATACAAAATCATGGCTTTCAAAGATTTTTATATTCCGGCAGAAGCCGAATTTGATACGAGTGTAAAAGGGAAAGTGTATATCGATTTGCAAATGAAAGTCGAGTCTTATTATGACGCCGAAGACATTATTAATAAAAAAGACGACGGAACGGTTTTAATCGAGTTGGAAAATATCTACTTCGATTTAGACAAATGGAACATCAAGCCTCAAGCCGCACAGGTTTTAGATGTATTGGTTGGCTTATTAAAAAAATACCCATACATGGAAATCCAAATTGGTTCACATACCGATACCAGAGCTTCCGAAATGTATAATTTGAGATTGTCAAACCGAAGAGCTGCTTCCGCTTTAGAATATTTGGTACAAAACGGAATTGACAGAAAGAGGCTGAAATCAGTAGGATACGGTGAGAGCAAACCACTGATCATTTGTCCGAAAAATGATTGTACCGATAGCGAGCATGCCACCAATCGTAGATGTACGTTTATGATTTTGAAATAAGTTAGTTGTTGAATGTTGTTATTAAATTGGGATTTTGAATCAAATGCATACTCTAATCAGTATGCATTTGTTTTTTGGGTGAAAACCTAACTTTACATTAACATAAATATTCAGCAAGGATTCAGTTGTAATCTCTATTTTTGTTATCCAATAATACACTTCAATGAAAAAAATATTCTCCTTATTGTCATTACTAATCGTTTCCAATCTTTCGGCCCAACAAAGACCAAAACTGGTGGTTGGTATTGTTATTGACCAAATGAAAATGGAATACTTGTACCGTTTTCAAAGCGATTTCTCTGAAAATGGATTTAAGCGATTGATGAATGACGGTTATACTTTTCACAATATGCATTACAATTATATGCCAACATATACTGCGCCCGGACACGCTTCTATTTACACCGGAACAACTCCGGCAATGCATGGAATTGTGAGTAATGAATGGTTTCATCGTACGCTAAAAAAAGAAGTGTATTGTACCGATGATGAAAGCGTAACGACCTTAGTTCCGGGAACAGAGAAAGAAGGGAAAATGTCTCCAAAAAATCTTCAGGCAACGACCATAACCGATGAATTAAAACTCAGTACCAATTTCAAAGGCAAAGTCATAGGTATGAGCATCAAAGATCGTGGCGCGATTCTTCCGGCCGGACATTTTGCGGATTGGGCTTTTTGGTATACCAAAACAGGCGAATTTATTTCGAGTTCATTTTATGGTAATACGTTGCCAAAATGGGTGGACGAATTCAATAAAGAGAAACAATATTTGCCTTATCTAAACAGCGGTTGGTCTTTGTTAAAACCCATAGCAACTTACAATGAAAGTTTGGCAGATGCCAACAATTATGAAGGCAAGCTGTATAAAAAAGAACCGGTTTTTCCATACAATTTAAAAGAAATGTATGAAGGAAATGATGCCGGTGTTTTGCGCGTCACGCCTTTCGGGAATGATGTTTTAGCCAATTTGGCCAAAAGAGCTATCGAAAAAGAAGCTTTGGGAAAAGATGATATCACCGATTTTTTAGCGGTTAGTTTTTCTTCTACTGATTATATCGGACATACTTTTGGGCCACGTTCGATAGAAATTCAAGATACTTATTTGCGCTTGGATTTGACCATAGCCGATTTTTTAAACTATTTAGATAAAACCGTAGGCAAAGGAAATTATTTGGTTTTCATGACTGCAGATCACGCTTGTTCCGAAAATTCAACTCACTTAAAAGAGCACAAATACAACGTGGATAACATCAGTTATAAAGATGTTTCCAAAGATTTGATTGCCTTTTCCGAACAAACATTCGGGGCTAATTTATTATTGAAATACGATAGCTATAATGTTCACTTCGACAAAGAAGTAATTAAAACCAAAGGCTTGGATTTGGACAAAGTAAAGCAAAGTTTCAGAGACTTTTTATACACCAAAAATTATGTAAAAAGAGTGTATACCGAAGAAGAAATCTTAGCTTCTTCAAGCAATGACCAATTGTTGGGCTTTGTTCACAAAGGCTATGATCCAACCCAAAACGGAGATTTGTATTTTGTGTACAAACCCGGTTTTGTAGAGTATTCCGCAACCGGTGCGACACATGGTTCTCCTTATGCTTATGATACGAATGTGCCACTGGTGTTTTATGGTTGGAACATCAAAAAAGGGGAATCTTTTGATAAAAAAGTAATTACGCAAATCGCTCCGACTTTGGCACAAAAATTAAAAATAACTTTGCCCAATGCGACTGATAGTGAAGTGCTTTTAGAAGTACTTGACAAATAATAAAAAACCCCGAAAGATAATTTCGGGGTTTTCTTTTTATACTTCAACCAAAATTTGGTTTTGTAACAAATCTTCAAAGGTTTCTCTCTCTCTAATCAAATGGCCTTTGCCGTTTTTCCATAAAACTTCCGCCGGTTTAAAGCGCGAGTTGTAATTGGAAGCCATCGAGAAGCAATACGCTCCGGCATTGCGGAAACACAAAGTATCGCCTTCATGAATTTCGGTAATTCTGCGGTTGCTGGCAAACGTGTCTGTTTCACAGATATAACCTACGACGGTGTAGAAACGTTCTTTTCCTTTCGGATTCGAAATGTTTTCAATGGTGTGTTGAGAACCGTAAAACATCGGACGTATTAAGTGGTTAAATCCGGTATCAATTCCGGCAAAAACCGTAGAGGTTGTTTGCTTAATTACATTCACTTTGGCCAAAAAATAACCGGCTTCACTTACCAAGAATTTCCCGGGTTCGAAAGCCAAAGTCAATTCGCGACCGTATTCTTTTTCGAAGGCCAAAAAGCGCTTGGTTAATTTTTTACCCAACTCTTCAATATTGGTTTCGATATCTCCTTTTTTATAAGGCACTTTAAATCCGGAACCAAAGTCCAAGAAGTCTAAATCTTTAAATTGTTTCGCCGCGTCAAATAAAATTTCAGCCGCATAAAGAAACACTTCGATATCTAAAATATCTGAACCTGTGTGCATGTGAATACCGTTGATGTGCATTTTAGTGTTTTCCACGATGCGTAAAATATGTGGAATTTGGTAAATAGAAATTCCGAATTTACTGTCGATATGACCTACGGAAATGTTTTCGTTTCCACCGGCCATTACATGCGGATTGATACGAATACAAACCGGCACTTTAGGGTGTTTGGTACCAAAATGTTCCAAAACCGAAAGGTTGTCAATATTGATTTGAACGCCCAATTTCGCTACTTCTTCAATCTCTTCGAATGAAACGCCGTTGGGTGTAAAGATGATTTTGTCCGGGGTAAAACCGGCATGCAAGCCCAATTGTACTTCCTGAATAGAAACGGTATCAAGGCCAGAACCCAAGTTCTTCAGTAGCTTCAGAATAGAAATGTTTGACAAGGCTTTCATTGCGTAGTTAATTCTAAGCTTCTCTACCTTGGCAAAAGCATTGGTTAAACGATTGTACTGAAACTCAATTTTTTCAGCATCATACACATAAAGTGGATTCCCGAATTCACGGGCCAATTGTTCTAATTCTGTCGGTTGCATAATTGTTATTTAATTAAGCTGCAAAGCTAAGTCTCAAGTGGCGCAATTCCAAAGAAAAAAATAGCAGAATTCGTGCTTTTTGAAAGCTATTCCACAAATTGTAGTCTAAAACCATCAGCAATCGATTGGTCAATCACCAAGCTATTGTTGGTAACCAAGAAGCAACCCATATCGATTCCGTCAATTTTGATAATCTCACCACAAGGAAATTCAGGATCTTCCAAAATTTGGTAATTGTAAACACCGGTTTCAAATACGTCCCATTTGTCTGTATCAGTATTGTTATTGACTATGCTTACCATTTGCGTGGTCTGATTAAAATCCCAGGTAATTAATCCGGGTTCAAAATCGTTGTCAATTCCGGCAAAAGTACCGCTGACATTAACCAATTTCCATTGTCCTTGTATGGTGTTGGGATTTGTATTTGAATCATTACTGCAACTTGATTGAAAAACCAGCAGCATTATACTCAGTGATATGATTATTTTTTTCATGGTCTTTTGATTTAAAAATCAGATGATCCGGCTTCAAAAGGGTTGCGCGATTTTTTAAAAAATCTTTCCGTTTGATAAATATACTAAATTGATATACATTTCTTTTTGGTTTGGTTGTAATTAATTACTTTTGTGGCACATTAAGCTGAATTCGTTTTTCAGTACTTCAAAAACTAACTATTTATTATGAACATACACGAATATCAAGGTAAAGAGATTTTAGCCAGTTATGGCGTTCGAGTTCAACGTGGCATTGTGGCAAACAGTCCCGTAGAAGCAGTAGCGGCAGCCAAACAATTGACTGCAGAGACAGGAACAGGTTGGCATGTAATCAAAGCACAAATTCACGCGGGTGGAAGAGGAAAAGGCGGTGGCGTAAAATTGGCCAAAAACCTGCAACAAGTTGAGGAAATATCAGAACAAATTATCGGGATGATGTTGAAAACTCCTCAAACCCCACCTGAAGGTAAAAAAGTACACAAAGTTTTAATCGCAGAAGATGTTTATTATCCGGGGGAAAGTGAAACCTCTGAGTTTTATATGTCAGTTCTTTTAAACAGAGCCAGAGGGAGAAACATGATTATGTATTCTACTGAAGGCGGAATGGATATTGAAGAAGTAGCTGAGCACACACCACACTTAATCTTCACCGAAGAAATTGATCCGGCTGTAGGATTGCAAGGTTTTCAAGCTCGTAGAATTGCCTTTAACTTAGGACTTTCCGGAAATGCATTCAAAGAAATGGTGAAATTCGTAGAGGCTTTATACAATGCTTATATCGGTTCAGACGCTTCTATGTTTGAAATCAATCCGGTTTTAAAAACCTCTGACAACAAAATTATGGCGGTTGATGCCAAAGTAAATATAGACGATAATGCCTTGTTCAGACAGCCAAAATATGCTGACATGCGCGACATTCGTGAAGAAAATCCAATCGAAGTAGAAGCCAAAGAAGTAGGTTTGAACTATGTTGACCTTGACGGAACTGTTGGTTGTATGGTAAACGGAGCAGGTTTAGCCATGGCTACTATGGACTTAATTAAATATGCAGGTTTTGAACCGGCGAACTTCTTAGACGTGGGCGGAACCGCGGATGCCAAGCGTGTAGAAACCGCTTTCCGTATCATCTTAAAAGATCCAAACGTAAAAGCGATTTTGATTAATATTTTTGGTGGAATTGTTCGTTGTGACCGTGTGGCGCAAGGAGTTGTTGATGCATATAAAAATATGGGTGACGCTATTAAAGTACCTATTATTGTTCGTTTACAAGGAACCAATGCTGAAATTGCCAAAGAATTAATTGATAATTCAGGAATGCCTATTTTATCTGCTGTTCAATTCCAAGAAGCAGCCGATCAGGTAAAAGCAGCATTATCTTAAGAAGATATACGATTTAAAAATACAAAGTAAAAAACCCGAGTGAAAGCTCGGGTTTTTTTATTATTTTTCGGCTTTATTTTTATCACCAAGTCAAACGGTAAATGGATATTAAAAATTTCTCCACTAAAAGGGTAAACCTGTTAATCATTTTGATTTCATCACTAATGATGATTGTTGTGCTCAATTTGCCTTTTAAAGCAAAACCTTTTGGAGATATGACCTTTCATGAAGAAGCAAAGCATTTGGCTTTGTATTTAAAAGGAGACATCGGGTATGACAAAGTCACTATTACCAAAGCGCCCGGGCCGGTGTTTTTTTACTCGCCGCCTTATTTGATAGCGCCTTCAGAGGCTTCGGATAATCAACTTTGGGTTTATGCCGTGGTATTTACTTTTATCATCATTACCATAAGTTTATTGCTGATTTTTAAAATTGGTACCAATCTTTTTTCCAAAGAAGTCGGGCTGCTCAGTGTATTGTTGTTCTTTATCTTTCCCATACATTGTTATTATTCTCTAGGGATTTTGGCCGAAGTGCCGGCATTTTTTTCGCTGACTTTGGGTTTATACGGTTGGTCAAAAATCATAAAAGAACCTAACCAAAAATCGGGTTGGTTATTGTTGCTGTTCGGTTTGTGGTTTTTGATTCTGAACCGACCTAATACGATGCTGTTATTGGCAGTAGGGTTTTTACTGATGGCTTATTCTTTTATCAAGCAAAAACAATTTTTTTCAACCTATGGAAAAGGATTAGCCTTGACCTTTACTTGTGTTGGATTAATGGGCTATGGAACATTACAATTCGCCAAAATGATCACCGGAACCAAAAGCGGCTATAATCAGGAAGGGCTGTTTTATTTTGTAGCACATCAAGGCCGATTTCAGTTCCGAGAAGAACCAACCGATTTCCGTTTTTGGGAAAGCGACATCAGACCGGATAGCAAGGATTATCAAAATTGGGGTAAAAGCGGTGAAGCTTTGGGTAAAATAATGGAGGAAACCAAACGCTCTCACGGTGATGTTTATCGGGAATTCTTGATTAATGATGCCTTGGAACATCCTTTTCTGTTTACCAGACAGTTTTTTGTCAAATGTTTTTATGGTCATATGTATTTCATCAATAGCGTAAAACCTAAAGATTTTCATCTCGGACCTATTCATGGTGTGATGGGCTATTGGTTGGTTATTTTCATCATTAATTTTATCAATATTATCATCATACTCGGTGCCACTTTGTTTTTGTTTAAAGAAAAGAATCTTATCAATTATTGGCTTTTTTGGGGTGTAATTGTGGCCTTATTGGTTTTTCACGGATTGACCTATATGGAACCGCGTTATATGTTTCCGGCCCGAGTGGCTTTGTATATTATGAGTGCCGCCGGATTATACCGTTTGCCATGGATGCAAAGAAAAGTGAATTATATTGCTAAATTTGTTTTCACTACTAAATCTGTCCGCTAATGGAAAACAATCACAAACCTATAATTGGCGTAGTTTCTCCTTGTTACAATGAGGAATTGGTGTTGCCTGAAACTTCGGTACAGCTGAATGCCATCATAGCCGATTTAGTGGCGCGCAATATCATTTCCGAAAAGAGCTTTGCTGTTTTTGTGGATGATGGGAGCAAAGACAAGACTTGGTCTATCATTGAAGAAAAAGCGTCGCAATTAACCCATATCAAAGGACTGAAATTGGCCGGAAATGTTGGGCACCAAAAAGCATTATTGGCTGGATTACTGACTTTTAAGGACGAAGCTGATGCTTTGATTTCTATCGATGCCGATTTGCAGGATGACGTTCGCGTGATTGAAGAAATGATAATCAAATACAAATCGGGAATTGATGTTGTGTATGGTGTTCGCAAAGAAAGAGCAACCGATACTTTTTTCAAAAGAAATACCGCTTTGTTGTTCTACAATTTGATGAAGAAAATGAAGGTCAATATCATTCACAACCATGCCGATTACCGTTTGTGTAGTCAAAGAGTTTTGAATGCTTTGGCCGAATTTGGTGAAGTGAATTTGTTCTTGAGAGGAATCATTCCAACGATAGGTTTTAACAAAGACTTGGTTTATTACGACCGATTAGAGCGATTTGCCGGCGAGTCTAAATATCCGTTCCGAAAAATGGCGGCTTTTGCTTGGAACGGTGTAACTTCTTTTAGTAATTATCCTTTGAAATTGGTGACTATTATTGGTTTTGTTATCTTTTTCTTTTGTTTGCTGATGACCGGTTATGCCTTATTTGCCTTGTATACCGGAAACGTAGTTCCCGGTTGGCTTTCAACGGTTTTACCGATGTATTTTTTGGGAGGTGTTCAGTTATTCTGTTTTGGGATTTTAGGTGAATATATCGGCAAAATTTATTCGGAAGTTAAACAAAGACCACGTTATTTTATTGATAAACGAGTAGAGTAAGAACATGGAAAAAGATTTTGAGAAAAAATACCACGACGTGGAAACCGACCATTGGTGGTTCAAATCAAGAAGAAAATATTTACTCGACTTGCTGAAGAATGCGCCGAAAGACAGCAAAATATTAGACATTGGTTGTTCTTCGGGTGTGTTTTTGAAAGACTTGGAAAAATTGGGTTTTGCGCTCGAAAACTTGTACGGAATTGACATCAGTGACAAAGCTATAGCCAATTGCAAAGCCAACGGTATTCCGAATGCTTTTGTCATGGATGCGCAAAATATAACCTTAACCGAATCGTTTGACATCATTGTGGCTTCCGATTGTTTGGAACATTTACAAGATGATAAACAAGCCCTGAAAAACTGGAAATCATTACTCAAAGTAGGTGGAACGATGTATGTTTTTGTGCCGGCTTTTATGTCGTTGTGGAGTTACCACGATGAAGTAAACATGCATTACCGACGTTATACCAATGCCGAATTAAGAGCCAAAATCTCTAACGAAAACTTGGAAATTCTCAAATCGAGTTATTGGAACTTCTTTTTGTTTTTGCCGGTGTATCTTTTCAGAAAAGTATCGGCTGTTTTTCAAAAAAACAAAACCGGAGAAAGTGATATTTCTATTGGTAATGCCTTTGTGAATAAGATTTTACTACAGCTGATTGTTTTTGAGAATAAGTTGCTGAAAATGGTCAACTTCCCGTTTGGTGTGAGTACTTTTTGTATCGCCAAAAGAAAAGCCTAATCTACTTTGTTTCAAATTCTAATTCAAAAGAGCTAAATACTCATTTTGAGCATTTCAACCGAAAGGAAATACTATTTTTGTTTGGAACATTACATAAATGTACGAATGAGAATAGAAAAATACTTTCTTTTATTTGGGTTGCTGTTGTTTTCTGTGCTGGGTTGGTCACAAAACCAAAAATTAGACAGTTTGGTTTCGGTATTGCCCAAAACCAAAAATGATATTGATAAGGCCGAATTGCTCAATGCAATAGCCGATCAGTACAAAACCAGTAATCCGAAACAGATGCTGGATTATGCCCAAAAAGCGTTTGATTTGGCCCAAAAAATTGATTACCAATTGGCCAAAGGCAATGCCTTACTCAATATGGGTAACGCCAATATTATCTTAGGAAATTACGCCAAAGCTTTACAACATTTTACCGATGCTCAATATCTTTTTGAAACCATAACCGTTAAAAATGATTCAGAAAATCAAAAAGGATTAGCCAAAGCTTTAGGAAGTATCGGCATTGTTTTTTCGGAACAAAGTAATTATTCGAAAGCATTACAATATTATTTGAAAGCGGTTACAATTTACGAACAACTTAAGGACGAAGAAAAATGTGCCAAATTGTACAACAACATCGGTATCGTTTATAAATCTCAATCTTCTGATTTTAAAGCTTTGGAATATTTCATCAAAGCCCAAAAAATACAAGAAAAGCGGAATGATCCCAACTTAGGGATTACTTATACTAATATTGGAAACGGTTACTTAAAACAAAACAATTTACCCAAAGCTTTTGATTACTACAGCAAAGCCAAAACCGCTTTAGACAAAAACCCAAATCCGAGAGCTTTAGGCGAATGGTTTAACAATGTTGGATTGTATTACAAAGCCTCGAAGCAGACTGAACAAGCGGTGTCTAATTGGAATTCGGCGATTAAGACCTTTGCAAGTATCGAAGACAAATTCGGAGTAGGCGATAGTTACATTCATTTAGGCCAATTGTTTTTAGAGCAAAACAAACTCAAAGAAGCGACCAATATGGCGGAAAAGGCATTGGCATTGGCCAAAGAAATCAAAGTTTTGGAACAAGTAGTTCTCGCCGAAAAATTATTAAGTGACATTTATGCCAAACAAAATAAACCGGCTTTGGCCTTGGCGCATTTTAAAAAGTACAGTCAGGCCAAAGACAGCTTAACCAATGAAGAAAATATTAGAAAAAGCGTTGAGGAAGAACTGAATTTTGATTTCGAAAAACGCGAAGCCATTCACCAGAAAGAAATTGAAAAAAGAGATTTATTGCTCAAAGAAGAATCTAAGCGAAACACTTTACAACTCTTTTTTGCTGCTATTTTTGGTTTGTTGCTTTTCGGAATTGCTTTTTTGATTTACAACCGAATCCAACTCAAAAAGAATTTAACTCTTCAAAAAGAGTTAGCCGAATACGAGCAGAAAGCCTTGCATTTGCAAATGAATCCGCATTTTGTGTTCAATTGTTTGGGTTCGATATCGAGTTTTATAGTTCAAAATGGTACCGATTCGGCCATCAAATATTTGTCGAAATTCTCTAAGCTGATGCGATTGACTTTAGAATATTCTAAAGAATCATTAATTCCTATGGATAAGGAAATTGAGAGTTTGCAAAACTATTTAGAATTGGAACAATTGCGTTTTAATAATAAATTTACGTTTTCAATTTTTAAAAGCGATGCCATTGAAGACGATGTGGCTTTACCGCCATTGTTGTTGCAACCTTTTGTAGAAAACGCCATCATTCACGGAGTGATTCCCAAAAAAGAAATCGGAAGTATCGCCGTGCGTTTTACAGTAGAAAAAGACAGTTTGATTTGTACGGTGGAAGACAATGGCATTGGTTTTAATGAATCCAAAGCCCAAAAAGAAAATTCGGTGGTTGCCCACAAATCAATGGCGTTGGATATTACCAAAAAGCGTCTGGAAATGATAGAATCAACGACCAAACAAAAAACAGAATTCAAAATAGAAGAAATAAAGACCAATCCCGAAGAGATTTTAGGAACTAAAGTAACGTTGCATTTGCCGATTCAATATATTAAATAGTTCAGAGTTCAAAGTTAACCCGAAACCCATATGATTACAGCCTTATTAATTGACGACGACAGCAATTTGAGAAACGGGATGAAAAGTCTGTTGACCCGTTATGCCCCTGAAATCAGGATTATTGGTGAAGCTGATAGTGTAGAAACCGGTGTGCCGTTGTTGCTGCAAAATCCGCCACAAGTGTTGTTTTTGGATATCCATTTGGGTGATGGTTCGGGTTTTGATTTATTGGAAGAAGTCAATAAAAAAGGGAAGTTGAATTCTCAAATTATTTTTATTACGGCTCATGAGCAGTATGCTATCAAAGCATTCCGATTCAGCGCTTTGGATTTTTTGTTAAAACCTGTTGATCCGGAAGAATTAGAAAAAGTAATAGGCAAATTAAAAGAAGTCATTGACAAGAATGATAACGTGGCGCATATCGATTTGTTGTTGGAGAATATCCGAAAGAAAGTCGATAATTTCAAAAGAATTGCCTTGTCGAACTCCGATGGTATCCATCTTTTTGAAGTAAGTGATATTATTCGTTGCGAAAGCGAAGACAATTACACCAAGTTTTACATCAAAAACAACAAACCGATTTTGATATCGAAAACCTTAAAAGAATACGAAGAATTATTAACCGAACACGGATTTGAAAGAATTCACCAAAGTCACTTAATCAATTTGGCTTATTTGAAATCCTACATCAAAAAAGACGGCGGTTATGTGGTTATGGCAGACAATAGTAATCTTCCCATTTCACAGCGAAAAAAAGACCGATTGCAGGAATTATTAAAGATGATGTAACGAATTCTAAATCATAATAGCTCGTTACTCATTTGCTTGAACATACTATAACAACTAGACGTAAATTTATAATGTCAAATAAAATCAATCAAAAACGAATTCTATATACTATGAAAAAATTATACTTTTTACTATTCCTGATCTCAGGATTGACCAACGCTCAGATTATCAATTTTCCGGACGCCAATTTAAAGGCAGTTTTGGTCAATGCCAATCCGTCTATTTCAACAGCTTTTGGTCCAAATGGTTATGCTACTATTGATACTAACGCAGATGGAGAAATTCAAGTTGCCGAGGCTTTAGCCATTACCGGATTGTCTATACAGTCAGCGGGAATTACAGATTTCACAGGGATTGAGAATTTTTCAAATATTACCGGGTTTGGTTCTTATTCAAATTCTATTAGTAATCTGAATCTAAGTGGCATGACCCAGTTGCAAACCATCAGTCTTTCAGGATATACTAATGGCAGTACGGTTTTTTCATTTTCCAATTTACCGGCATTAACCAACTTTAATTTTATTTACAGCAATATTACTTCGTTGACTTTAACCAACTTGCCTAATCTTGCTACTGTTGGGATTTGGGGAAATACACAATTGACCGAGTTGAATTTGATTGGGTTAACCTCATTAAACAGATTGACCGCATTTGATTGTGCCATCAGTAATTTATCTATAACAAATTCACCTGTGATAACTGAAATAGATTTAAGTAACAGTAATTTGACTAGTATCCCTATTGTAAATTATCCTTTATTAAAGAAACTAAACCTCAGCGGTAATAACCTAACAGATACTTCAGGCTTCACAAATTTAAACAACTTGGAAGAGCTCAATATTCAGAACAATCAAATTGCCAATTTGGTATTGCCTGTTTCAATGCCGGCCTTGAAATTTTTATGGGCAGGTTCCAATGGCTATGCTACTATAAATTTATCCGGTTATCCTAATTTAAGAGGTTTGTCGGTGAACAACAACAATATTAGCTCATTAGATTTGTCTAATTTATCACTGTTGCAACAACTTTTAATCTCGTTCAACCCAATTGCTAGTTGTGACTTTTCAGGTTTGGTTAATTTAACCAGTTTCGGAGGTGCTTCTACTTTATTAAGTGAAATAGATTTTTCAAACAGTCCGTTATTGAATAGTTTGAGTTACTCAGATAACCCTAATCTGACGCACATTAACTTAAAAAGTGGAACGGTAAATACCATAAATTATAGTTCAAGTTCTCATTCCAATTTGCCCAATTTAATGTACATCTGTGTTGATGAAGGCGATACTTTTACTTATAGTTTGATTGCCAATCCACCTACAGTTCCCATTACCAGTTACTGCTCTTTTGTGCCGGGTGGCGATTATAACACCATAACAGGTACATTGACATTTGATGCTAACAACAATGGTTGTGATACTAATGATGCCTTTCATCCTTATATGAAGTTTAATATCAATGATGGTACAGTTGAAGGTTCTTCTTTTACAAATGCTCAAGGTGAATATACTTTCTATACACAAGCAGGTAGTTTTGATTTAACACCCAACATTGAAAATCCATCATGGTTTACTTTTTCGCCTTCTTCGGCTAATGTGGTTTTTGCCGATAATAATAACAATACCGCCACACAGAATTTTTGTGTAACAGCTAATGGTGTACATCCGGATTTAGAGATTGTTATTTCACCGGTAATACCAGCACGTCCAGGGTTTGATGCGGTTTATAAAATAGTTTACCGCAACAAGGGAAATCAGATTTTATCCCAACAATATGGTATTAATTTTTTCTATAATCAAAATTTAATGGATTTTGTGTCAACATCAGTTGCTGCTTCTTCAGTAGGAACAGGAAGTCTTTCTTGGGATTATGCCAATTTGCAACCTTTTGAAAGCAGATTCATATTGGTTACTTTCAATATCAATGCGCCAACCGATTCTAATCCTGTTAATATTGCTGATATCTTGACATTTACAACATCAATTTTACCGCAAAACGGTGATGAGAATACTACAGATAATTTGTTTGTATTTAATCAAATTGTGGTTGGGTCATATGATCCAAACGATGTTACTTGTCTGGAAGGCGATATAGTAGCTCCTAGTGAAATAGGCGATTATTTACATTATATGATTCGATTTGAGAATACTGGTACGGCACCAGCTGAAAATATTGTTGTACGTACTGATGTTAATCCTGCTGATTTTGATGTCAATTCGTTACAGTTGTTAAACGCCTCACATGAAGTATTTGCCAGTGTAAATGGCAATACAGTTGAATTTATTTTCGAGAATATTATGCTGGAATCCGGCGGTCATGGTAATGTATTGCTTAAAGTAAAATCAAGAGGTTCATTACAACAAGGCGATAATGTAAACAAACGAGCCAACATTTATTTTGATTATAATTATCCGGTAGAAACCAATGATTATGAGACCATTTTCCAAGCGCTCAGCAATCCTGATTTTGAGACCGATAATTCCGTTAGTATCTATCCGAATCCAAGTAATGGAATTGTCAATATTAAAGGCGATTTTAATATCAAATCAATTCAGTTGTTTGATGTACAAGGCAGAATTTTGCAAACCAATATAGTAAATGAAAATAATACAACTATCGATATTGCTGCCCAAAATGTCGGTGTGTATTTTATCAGGGTGGTATCTGATAAAGGAATAAAAGTAGAAAAGTTAGTGAAGCAATAAATTTTGGGTTAAATGAATTGCAGTAAAGGCGTACGCAAGTGCGCCTTTTTTTATTTATATATCAATTTTGCAAAATTTATCAAATAATTAACGAAAACGTTGCCGTAATTCTTTTTTATTTCATTTCGAATTCCCTA
This sequence comes from Flavobacterium sp. IMCC34852, assembly GCF_030643905.1. Lineage (NCBI taxonomy): Bacteria > Pseudomonadati > Bacteroidota > Flavobacteriia > Flavobacteriales > Flavobacteriaceae > Flavobacterium > Flavobacterium rivulicola. The sequence continues at coordinate 1,306,034 of NZ_CP121446.1, forward strand.
ATTTTGTTAAATTATTAATTTATCAAGATTTATTTCCATTTTATATCATGTCTAAAACAGCTATATTAGAACTTGATGGCGTAAAGTATGAGTTTCCTGTAATTGTAGGAAGTGAAAACGAAGCCGCTATCGACATTGAAAAACTTCGTGCCTTAACCGGCGCTATCACACTTGATCCGGGTTATAAAAATTCGGGTTCTTGTAAAAGTGACATTACTTTTTTGGATGGGGAAGAAGGTATACTTCGCTATCGTGGTTATGCCATTGAGGATTTAGCCGAAAAAGCCGATTTTCTTGAAGTTTCTTATTTGGTGATTTTCGGGGAACTGCCTACTAAAGCCCAACTAGAGCAGTTTGAAAATGATATCAGAAAATATACATTGGTTAATGAAGAAATGAAAAACATCATTGATGGTTTTCCTAAAACAGCTCACCCAATGGGCGTTTTGTCTTCACTTACCAGTGCACTTACTGCTTTTAACCCTAAAGTGGTGGATGTAGAAAATGAAAAAGAAATGTACGAAGCTGTCTGTAAAACCATGGGTAAATTCTTGGTGATTGCCACTTGGACGTACAGAAAAATGATGGGTTATCCATTGAACTATTACGACAATACTATAGGTTATGTTGATAATTTTATGCAGTTGATGTTTAAATTACCAACCGGACCATACAAAGCCAATCCCGTAGTAATTGACGCTTTAGATAAATTATTCATCCTTCATGCAGACCACGAGCAAAACTGTTCGACTTCTACCGTTAGAATTGTAGGTTCGTCTCATGCCGGATTGTTTGCGTCTATTTCTGCTGGTGTTTCGGCACTTTGGGGACCATTACACGGTGGTGCCAATCAAGCGGTTTTGGAAATGTTAGAAGCCATTCAAAAAGATGGTGGTGATGCCGATAAATATTTGGCAAAAGCCAAAGACAAAGATGATCCGTTCCGTTTGATGGGATTCGGACACCGCGTTTATAAAAACTTTGACCCAAGAGCCAAAATCATTAAAAAAGCAGCCGATGAGGTTTTAAATACTCTAGGGGTTGATGATCCTATTTTGGATATTGCCAAAAAATTAGAGGCTTCGGCTTTAGTGGATGACTACTTTGTATCCAGAAAATTATATCCGAATGTAGATTTCTATTCCGGAATTATTTACCGTGCTTTAGGAATTCCAACCGAAATGTTCACCGTTATGTTCGCTATAGGACGTTTACCGGGTTGGATTGCACAATGGAAAGAAATGCGCATCAACAAAGAACCGATAGGTCGTCCAAGACAAGTTTATACCGGTTATCCATTAAGAGATTTCCAACCGATGGATAAAAGATAGTTTTAAATAACTATGGTGAAAAACTCCTTGCCCAAAAGCAAGGAGTTTTTTTGTGGCTTTTCTCATCAGAGCCTATTCTCATGACAGCTTCAATATTTTTTATTCCCTTGGTTTTCAAGATGTGATGTCAAAATAACCTTATTTTTTGTGTTGTTTGCAATTTTTGACCAAGCTTAAAACAGTCAGGCTTTATATTTAAAATGTAAGAATATTAAATATATATTCATGAAAAAGATGTATTTAATCGATTAAATATGTATTTTATGGATTTTTTTAAAACAATGCTATAAATTTGGCTGTATAAAATATAAGCGCGTAATAACACTCTCATGGCCAACCTACAAAATACCGTAAGAGTGTTAAAAAGAAAATTTCAAGCCAAACCCAAAACACCCTGACAAATGAGTTTTTAAATTATTTTTTAATGCCCCAAATTTTTTAGTTATGAAAAAAAAATACTTTTTATTTACGACTTTAGTTCTTTTGACAATTGTTTTTGAATCCACCGCACAGGTTGACAATACATTTTCAGGAGAAAATTCAGGTGCCAATAATACCGGAAATTTTAATACGGGTTTTGGTAAAGATGCTTTGATGAACAATACCAGTCATAGCAACAATGCTTTTGGTGCAAGAGTATTATCTGTTACAACCGGAGGTTTTAACAGTGCTTTTGGTAACGAATCTTTGGCAAACAACACTACCGGTTCACTTAACAGTGCTTTTGGTACCCGAAGCTTATGGAATAATTTAACAGGGAAAAGCAATATTGCCTTTGGTCACAGAGCGATGGAATCAAATGTTTTCGGAAGTAACAATACAGCCATTGGTTATGGTGCTTTGTTGTACTCAACCGGTAGCAACAATATTGCCTTAGGAATAAATACACCAAAAAATTTAGTTTCAGGGAATAACAATATTTTTATTGGAGCAGAAACCGCGAAAAATTTAATCAACGGAAGTTATAATGTTTTTTTAGGAAATGTTAGTTTAGAAGCTACACCTTCTTCCGCAAAAATGGCCGGTAATAATACAGATGCAACTATAATTTTAGCTGATGGATTAGGTAACCAAAGGATTTTTGTGAACAAAGCCGGTAACGTTGGAATTGGTTTAGGAAATAATGTAATTCCGGCCAACAGACTCGATTTAGGAGGCGGAATGGTAATAGGAAGAAATTATGTTCCGAATGCAGCTACTACAGCAGCCAATACCACTTTGGCTCCATTAAACGGTATGTTAGTTGAAGGAAAAGTAGGGATTGGAAACAAATCACCTAATAATAAAGTAGAGATAACGCATGGTGTAAATGGTAATTCCGGACTTCGATTTACCAATTTGACCAGTCAATTCAATCCGTCTTCCAACCAAACAGCAACCAAATTTTTGACGGTGAATGCCAATGGAGATGTCGTTTTACAAAGAATGGCCGGTTTGACTAATACTAATGTTATGGCATCCAATGCCAATTTGATGACCACTAATGTTAATAATATTCAGGCTTCGGCTCCTATCGTGAATTCAATTTCAAACAGCATTACTGGTAACCAATTGGTAACAACGGTTAATGGTGTGGCAAGTGCTCCGGTAAATTTACCACAGTATCTTTTGAATGAGGTAGACGGAAGCACCACAAATGAATTGCAAACGATTTCTCAATCCGGAAACACAATTACATTATCCAACGGTGGAGGTTCGGTAACCATTCCAACAGTAGTCGATACGGATACGGATGAACAACATTTAGCTTTAGCCGGAAATGTACTTTCTATTACTAACGGTAACAGCGTTGTTCTCCCACCTGACGTGCCGCAAACACTTTCTCAAACAGGAAATACTATTACGCTTTCAAATGGCGGTGGTTCAGTTACCATACCGAATATGACTGATACTGATCAACAAACTTTAACTTTAAACGGACAAGTGCTTTCTATTTCTAATGGAAACAGCGTTGTCTTACCAACTCACGGACCACAATCTATAACACAAAATGGGGCTATAGTCACTTTGTCTAATGGTGGTGGTTCTATCACATTACAGTCAACTACAGTAACTGCGGGTAATAACGTGACTGTATTAGGCGATGGTTCAGCAGGAACTCCGTATGTGGTTAGCGCAAATGACACTAGTCTTTATGCCGATAATGGTGCAATCAACACAGCAACCACAGTAGGCGGGAACAGAATTGTGGAAATGAACAACAGTAACATTTGGTTCAGTACCGGAAACAGCAATACCAATGGTAAAATTTATTTGGGAGCAACCGCTTCTTACCCGAGTACTACCGGAGATTACAGACTATTTGTTGAAGGCGGAATTTTAACCGAAAAAGTAAAAGTGGCATTGAGAAGTTCAGCTAATTGGGCAGATTATGTTTTTGCCAATGACTACAAATTAATGCCACTAAAAGAAGTAGAAACTTTTGTAAAAGCCAACAAGCATTTGCCGGGAGTAGATTCTGCTGAAGAATTGGCTAAAAATGGAATCGATGTTGCTCAAATGCAATCCAAACAAATGGAGAAAATAGAAGAGTTAACGCTTTATATTATCGACCAAGACAAAAAAATAGAAGCACAAGGCAAAGCCATCGAAAAAAATACCAAAGAAATCGAAGAGTTGAAAGCACAAATACAAGCTTTGATAGCAAAAACTAAATAATATGTATAAGATATTTAAAATAGTTTTACTGAGCTGTTTTGTTTTCAATTCGGCTACGGTTTCAGCCCAGCTCAGCGAGTATTTGGCTGATGAAAACAGCAGGATTTCAATTTCACAACAAACTGAAAATGAAATCAGACGCTTTGTAGAGGATAATTTTAAAAACTATAAATTATCCAAAGAAACTACCGATGAGGTGATTAAACACCTTAGAGAGGAAGAGGAGTTTAGCGAAAAAGAGTTACAGAAGGCTTTAGTCAACACCAAAATATATGAGTTAAGAAAATTATTTTTTCTTCAAAATCCTGATAAAAAAGAAAATTATGTGGCCAAAATTCCGCCGCTAACCGTGATGCAAACTTGCACAAACGGCGACTTTGAATCGGGATCAGCAGGCTATACTTTTTGGTCTGATGCTTATCCGCAACCGGCAACCGGAACAGGTTTTTTTCAATCTTGTGCCATGCCAACCGCTGCTTCCGCCACTAATATGGTAACACCTGCCACTAATAATTTTGCTTCAACCATAACACTCATAGATAGTGGAAGTCCGGGATATCAAGCTTTTGATCCTACATTAGCCGGTTTAGGTGTAAATGTGCCTACTATTAATACCAATGGCGGGTCTAAGTCCATAAAACTTAATAATTCAGCCGGATTTGGTTCCTCGGATGTAACCACCATGTCTCGCTATTTCCCGGTAATCAATCAATCCACCATCGATTTTAATTTCTCTTTGGTTATGGATAATAAACCGGCACACGGTCAACCTATTCAACCTTTTTTCAGAGTCAGAGTTTTAGATCAAAACGGAAATGTAGTCGATGAAATATGTATCATCGCTAATCCTGATAACTGTTTGTTCAATACCTTAGTCGTGGGTTCAAACCGAAGAGTGCTTTATACCGGTTGGATTTGTGCCCGATTGAATGTAGGCGAAATTTTAAACCAACCCGGAACTATTGAATTTACGGTCAGTGATTGTGAACCTTCAGCGCACTTCGGAACGGTTTATGTTGATAATATCTGTGGATTTACTTGCGCGGTTCCTCAGTTAGGCGCCTTGAATACAGATCCGGCCAATATCAATTGTCCCGATATGTCAGGCGCAACTCCAATAGAAGTTTGCGGTACTTATCAGCCACCGGTAAATGCAGTTTTAAATACTATTTCTTTGAACATTCTTCAAAATAATGTTGTAATCGGAACTATGGCTGCACCTACAACACTGACAACAAGTACTTATTGTTTTACAGTTAACCCGAGTTTGTTCGGAGCCAATCCGTCAGGCGATTTTGAATTCCAGGTAAACGGAACTTTCAATGTCAATTGTCCGGCCGGAACCTTTGTTTACGATATTAGCGATAATTCAGCCAATATTGGTCCCGATGTGACATTTGCTGATTGTTGTCAAGCCACTTTATTACTGGTTTCGCCTACGGATGATTTGAGTAATTTAGCGGTAGCCACTACCAAAGAAAAAGAGAGGTCAGATTGGATTAAAGCGGCCAACATTGTTTCCGTTGGAGACAATGCAACCGGCAACGGAGTCGTCTATCATGCCGCAAATTATGTAGAGTTAAATCCGGGATTCGAAGCCGTAACCGGTTCGCAATTTGCCGCTTATCCGGAAGGTTGTACGAGTAACTTTGTTTACAGACAAACTGATGAAATTGAAACTGAAATCAAAGAAACTAATAGGGCAGAAGATACAATTGTCAATTTGATTAAAATAGCCAACGGTTTTGCCATCATCCCGAATCCGTCCAGCAGTACCATTCAAATTGTGATGAAAGATGTCCAATTTAACAAAATAAACATCACCTCAATAGACGGTAAAACGGTCTTGAATCGCAATATCGAAATGACCGATAAAACCCAATTGGATGTCAGCGGTTATGCTAATGGGGTTTATATCATCAACATAACTTCGGAGGACGGCAGAATTCATACCGAGAAATTGATTAAGAATTAATTTTACTTCTAAATACTTATAAACAAAGCTTCTCCCAACCGAGAAGCTTTTTTATATTTGTCAAAAGCCAAAAGCAATTTTATGCTACCATTAAATGTAAAAAACGAAACCTCTAGATTAAGAGCGGTTGTGCTCGGTTCGGCCGAAAATAACGGGCCAACACCCACAGCCGAAGAAGCTTATGACCCAAAATCATTAGAACATATCCTCGCCGGAACTTATCCCGTTGAAGCCGATATGGTCAAAGAAATGGAAGCGTTCAATCAAGTTTTTCAAAAATATGACGTTCAAGTCTTTCGCCCGAAATTGATTGAAAACTACAACCAAATTTTCACCCGAGACATCGGTTTTGTTATCGATGATATTTTTATCAAAGCCAACATTTTACCCGATAGAGAACGAGAACTGGATGCTATTCAGTATGTTATCGACCAAATCAATCCTGCAAAAGTAGTTCGTCCACCGGAAGAAGTTCACATAGAAGGTGGTGACGTCATGCTTTGGAACGACTATATTTTCATCGGAACTTACAAAGGTTCTGATTATAAAGATTACATCACCGCACGAACCAATATGCAAGGTGTAAACTATATCAAGGAATTGTTTCCGCACAAAAAAGTGAAAGAATTCGATTTGGTCAAATCCAAGTTGGAAGCCCGAGATAATGCACTACATTTAGACTGTTGTTTTCAACCCGTTGGAAAAAACAAAGGCATCATCTATAAAAGCGGTTTCCGCCAAGAATCGGATTATGTTTTTTTGGTCAAATTATTCGGCAAAGAAAACCTCTTCCACATCACGCGTGACGAAATGTACCACATGAATTCCAATGTGTTTTCCATAGATGACAATGTAGTAGTTTCAGAAAAAAACTTTACTAGACTAAACAACTGGCTTCGAGAAAACGGATTCACCGTAGAAGAAATCCCATACGCAGAAATTGCCAAACAAGAAGGCTTGTTGAGATGCTCGACTTTGCCGTTAATTAGAGATTAAAAATTGGTTTCAAGTTTAAGATTCCAAGTTAGCCAACCTGAAACTTTAAACCTGAAACTTTAAACCAAAAACAATGAAACAAACCACCAACTCCATACTAATGATACGCCCGGTGGCGTTTCGTATGAACGAGCAAACCGCGGTAAACAATTATTACCAAAAAGTACTAGACGGCTTATCGCCCGAAACCGTTAATGCCAAAGCCCAAGCCGAGTTTGATGCTTTTGTAAACAAGCTGCGAAAAGTCGGGGTTAATGTAATTGTAGTCGAAGACACTTTGGAACCCAATACTCCTGATAGTATTTTTCCCAACAATTGGATTTCGTTTCACGAAAACGGTGACGTGGTTTTATACCCCATGTTTGCTGAAAACCGCCGTGCCGAAAGAAGAGAGGATATTCTCGATATCTTGGAAGACGAAGGTTTCGAAATTAACGAAATCATGGATTATACCTTGGCCGAAGAAGACAATGTGTTTTTAGAAGGCACCGGTAGTTTACTTTTAGATCGCGAAAATGGGAAAGCCTATTGTGCTTTATCACCGCGTGCCGATGAAGAACTGATGATTGAATTTTGTGAGGATTTCGAATTTACTCCCGTGATTTTTGAAGCCTTCCAAACGGTTAATGGCGAAAGAAAATTAATTTATCATACCAATGTTATGATGACTTTAGGCGATACGTTTGCCGTAGTTTGTGCCGATTGTATCGACGACAAAAAAGAACGCAAAATGGTTTTAGACAGTCTGCGAGGCGATGACAAAGAAATCATCTTAATCACCGAAGACCAAGTCAACAACTTCGCCGGAAACATGCTGGAAGTCAAAGGTAAAAACGACGAAAGATTTTTAGTCATGAGCGAGTCGGCTTTTAAAAGCTTGACCAAAAAACAAATCGCTCAACTCGAAGCACACGTGGAAATCATCCACTCCAGTTTAGATACCATCGAAGCTTGCGGCGGCGGAAGTGCGCGTTGCATGATGGCGGAAATTTTCCTGCCTAAAGCATAATTTTAAGTAACACTTTAAAAAAAATCCCAAAGGCTAATTCAGCCTTTGGGATTTTTTTATTGGATTTGATAATTATTGAATTTTGATAAACTCATAACCGCCTTTGGTAGCGCCCCAAACTTGTTTGCCGTCTTTGTCAAAACCTTGATCCCAAGATAGAATTTGGGTTTCGGTTACGGTGACTTTAGAGTTGGCCCAACTCGCACCGCGCAATTCACTCGGACAAGTTTTATCGCCTGTTGCACCTTCAAATTTGTTTTTTCCGATGCGTTTGAGCTTTACTTCACAGCCTTGTTTTAGTTCGATATCGGCTTCGGTGAGTTGGTCATAAGCTTCGGGAGTGGCCCATTTGCCAATCCAAGCTTTTTCATCTTTTAGTGTGTAAATCTCACTGATGAATTCATCGCCTCTTTGCGAAACTTTATAAATTCTCACACGATACGGTTTGTCTTGTTTGTCAAAAATGGCTTGCTCCACAAAAAGGTAGTTGCCTTTGGCTTTCCAAATCGGTGTCATTCGAAGGGAAATATTGTAATAGTCTTTATCGGCAATAGATTGCTTCTCTGAAGAATAATGACCTTGCATCACTGTGACTAATTCTTGTAACTCCTTGCTGTTTTTGGATTGATTCTGAACTGATTTGCAACCAATCAACATCAAACTTACCGCTAAAAATAAAACAGTTTTTTTCATAAAATAACAATTAAATTCCTCTGATAATACTCAAAACGGCACTGATAATATATTGAATACCAATGGCAACCGTCAAGAAGCCAACAATTCTCGAAATGGCTACAATGCCCGATGCTCCGAGGTATTTGGCTAAATAATGTGCACTTCTCAAGATTAAAAATATCAATAAGGAAACAATGACAATAGAAAACACCGAAGACAAAATTTCCGGTGTAGAGTGATGGTCTTGGTTAAAAGCAATTAGCAACGAAATCGAACCCGGACCGGCCAACATAGGCATGGCCAACGGCGTTAGCGCTATCGAACTTCTGTTTTGCAAATCTTCCTCCACTTCTTTGCTGATTCCTTTTCGTTTCTTCGGATTAGCATTGAGCAATCCAAAACCCGAACTGGCAATCAAAATACCACCGGCAATTCGAAGTGCTGAGATTGTAATCCCAAAAAAGCTCAAAACATATTCGCCGACAAAAAAGGAGATTAATAAAATAATACAAACGTTAACCGCCGCCAAAAGCGACACTCGAGAACGCTCTGCTTTTGAATAGTCCTGTGTTAATCCCACAAAGAAAGGAATGGCGCCAATAGGATTCAAAACCGAGAACAAGGCACCCAACAAGACAAAAAAAGTATTCAGAAAGATTTCCATTTTTAATAATTCTAGTCTGCCACAAAGATAGGGAAAGAATAAAAGTAAGTGTTAAATTAAGAACATTATTAGTTAAATTTGCGCCATGAAAAACAAGAAAACACTAGTGCTCGGCGCTACAACCAAACCCGAAAGATACGCTTTCAAAGCCATCACTATGTTAGTGGAAAAAGGACATTCTGTCCTGGCTATCGGTCAAAATCAAGGCGAAGTCGCCGGTGTTGCCATCCGAACCAAAAACATTCCTTTAAAAAATATCGATACGGTGACTTTGTATTTAAATCCGGTCAGACAAAGAGATTACTACAATTACATTATCGAAACCAAACCCAAACGCGTCATTTTCAATCCGGGAACAGAGAATCCTGAGTTCTACCAATTGTTACAAAGCAACGGCATCAAAGTAGAAGTCGCTTGTACGTTGGTTTTATTGGCTACCAATCAGTATTAGGAGCGAATGGTTCGGGCTTTATTCGGAATGGTAATTCCTGCTTTTCGTTCTACTTCGTGCCACTACAATCAGGGCTAAAAAGGAATCCTTTTTAATATCGGGTGTTTTCCGTCGTCGGTTTGCTAATCAACAACAATCCGATAAAAGTGATGAAACCGTTGACAATAATCAATTCGTTATCTAAAACATAATCGCCTAACAATTCCGCAGAATACTTGCTGATTAAAAAGCAAATCGCCGGCGAAATCACACAAACCAAAGGCACAAATTTGTCGTGAACCGTTTTCGATTTCACAAACAAACCAAAGGCATACAATCCTAAAAGCGGTCCGTAAGTATAAGAAGCAATCTTAAAAATCATCTTCACTACCGAAGCGTCATTCACGGCATTGAACAAAACAATCACCAAAAACATCAAGAACGAAAAACCCACATGAACCAAGTGTCGTGTTCTCACAATATTGGGTTTGTTTTGGTTTTCGGCTTTGTCCATGCCTAAAAAGTCAACACAAAACGAAGTGGTTAAAGCGGTCAAAGCACTATCCGTTGTAGCAAAAGTTGCCGCAGTCAATCCCAATAAAAACACCACCGCCGGCACTATCGTTAAATGGTTAAAAGCAATTTCAGGGAACAATAAATCGGTGCGCGCCACACCGTCAACCATCGGAACCGCAATGCCGTTTTTCTCAGCATATAAGTATAACAAAGCGCCAACACTCAAAAAGAAAATATTAATCAGCACAAAAATCCCGGTAAACGTGAACATGTTTTTTTGGGCTTCGCCTATGTTTTTACAACTCAAATTTTTCTGCATTAAATCTTGGTCCAAACCAACCATGGCAATCGTCACGAAGATGCCGCCAAGCACTTGCTTCCAAAAATAATTGCCTTTTAAATAATCTTCAAAGAAGAAAACTTTAGAATAGTTACTGTTCTTAACCGCTTCAAAAGCTTGAAATGCTCCAAAATCTAAACTGTCGCAAATAAAATAAATCGTCAAAAACACTGAGGAAACTAAGAAAAAAGTTTGCAAAGTATCGGTAATGATAATCGTTTTCAATCCGCCGCGATAAGTGTAGGCAAAAATTAATCCCAACGAAATCAAAACCGTCAAAGCAAATGGAATTTGGAACGCATCAAACACATAACGCTGCAATACAATGACCACCAAATACAATCGAAAAGCCGAACCAATCGTGCGACTGATTAAGAAAATCGAGGCCGCGGTTTTGTAACTTATTGTGCCCAATCGTTGCTCAATATAACTGTAAATTGACGTCAAATTCATCCGGTAATACAACGGTAGTAAGACTTTGGCAATGATTAAAAAACCAATGGCATTGCCCAAGACAAATTGGAAATATTTAAACTGCAAATCGGGATTCCCCACTTCACCCGGAACCGAGATAAAAGTTACCCCGGACAGCGCCGTTCCTATCATTCCAAAAGCTACCAAATACCATTTGGAGTTTTTATTGGCTTTGAAAAAAGTGTCATTGTCAGTACCTTTTTTACTTACCATATTGGATATAAAAATTAATAATCCGAAGTAAATAACGATGATAATTAGAATAGTAGTTGGCGACATAAATAGTATTTTACAGTTAGCCAAAATACTAAAAAATGTGACTTTGTTTATTTGGTCATTTAGTTATTTGTAAAGAAAGGAATGTTGATAACAATTATGTAGCTAACAATCTAAAATTCTACTAATCTAACCATCTAATTTGTTACTTTTGCCTCATGGAATTTTCTTCAAAACTTTTAGAAAAAGCGGTCAACGAGATGGCGCAATTGCCGGGAATTGGTAAACGAACAGCTTTGCGATTAGTTCTGCATTTGCTTAAACAACCGGTAGAACAAACCCAATTTTTATCGCAAGCTTTGACTTCAATGCGTGAGGAAATTAAGTTTTGTAAAAATTGTCACAATATTTCTGATGTTGAGGTATGTGAAATTTGCAACAATCCGTCAAGAAACCATAAAATTATTTGCGTGGTAGAAGATGTACGCGATGTAATGGCTATAGAAAACACCAACCAATTCAAAGGAATTTACCATGTTTTAGGCGGCAAAATTTCGCCTATCGACGGTGTTGGTCCAAGTCAGCTAAATATTAAATCTTTGGTGGATAAAGTGGCTTTGGGACAAACAGAAGAATTGATTTTTGCGCTAAGCTCAACCATGGAAGGCGATACGACGAATTTTTATATCTTCAAGCAAATCAAAGATTTCGATATAAAAACATCGACTATTGCTCGCGGCATTGCGATAGGCGATGAGTTGGAATATGCCGATGAGGTAACTTTGGGCAGAAGTATTTTGAATAGGGTGCCTTTTGAAAATTCTTTAAAAAATTTATAGCAAAATAATAGGCCACTACATTTTTGTAATTAGATTTGAAAAATCTATCTTTGTTTGCTAATTTTTTTAAAAAATCTAATGAATAAACCCAAAATATATCTACTTTTTCTATTTAGTATTTTATTGACTTCCTGCGTTCCTACCAAAGATTTGGTTTATCTTCAAAATAAAAGCGAAGGCAATGCCACTGCGGTAACTCCTTCTAATCAAAAGCCTTACCGTTTGCAAACCAATGATTTGTTGAATATATCTATTAAGGCCATCGACCCTAAATTGGTTGAAATATTTAATCCTTCGGGTGCTCAGAATTTGGTTTCCACTCCGGATCAGGGGAATTATTTTAACGGCTATTCAGTGGATGACCACGGGAATATTCGGTTACCGATATTGGGAGAAATCAATGTTTTAGGTTATACCACAGAGGAAGTCAGAACCAAAATTGAGAAATTGCTTTTAGAGAAATATTTCAAAAGTGAAGCGGGTATTTTTGTGATTGTAAAATTGGCCGGATTCCGATATACTATCAATGGAGAAGTAACCAATACCGGTACAAAGACCTTGTTTCAGGATAAAGTTAATGTCATGGAAGCCATTGCTAATGCCGGAGATATCACCATCACTGGAGATAGAAAAGACGTGAAAGTAATCCGAACCTTTCCGCAAGGAAGTGAAACTTTTAGTTTGGATTTGACCGATGCTAAAGTGGTGAATTCCCCCGGATTTTATTTGCAACCCAACGATTATGTTTATGTAAAACCTTTGAAACAAAAATCTTGGGGAACCGGAAAAACGGGTATAGAATCTTTGACCACTATAGTAACTATTTTATCATTGGCCACAACCACATTTTTGTTGCTTAGAAATTAACACTCATTTTCATGTTAGACGTAAAAGATTTCACTTTTTTTGACAAACAAAGCAGCTTTGATTTCAAAGGATTTTTAATCAAAACCATAAGCTATTGGAAATGGTTTGTGGTAGGGTTGATTATTGCCTTTTCCATTGCGCATCAGGTTAATGTCAGAAAGCAAAAAATTTATGGCATTGAAACTACTATTGCCGTTAAAGAAGAAAACAACCCTTTTTTTACTTCCAATACCAGTTTGGTTTTCAATTGGGGCGGAACTTCTGATAAAGTTCAGATGATTTCAACTACTTTAAAATCAAGATCTCACAACGAATCGGTGGTTGATAGTTTGAATTTTTTTATCGATTATTTGAAACAAACTAAATATTTTGTTCAAGATGTTTACGGTGAAGTGCCTTTTAAAGTGAACATCGACAAAACAAAAAATCAATTGTTAGATCAGTTTGTGAAGGTCAAAATGATCAGTAAAGACAAATACCAAATAACCATTCCTTTTCAAGCTGATCAAGCCGAAGTAATTCAGTATGTCGGAAACTTGAAATCGGTTGTCAATGTGCCTAAAGGTGAGTTTAAAAGAGTGTATCGCATAGGTCAAGAGGTTAGTCTTCCATTCTTAAATTGGAAATTAACCTTGTCAGAAGCGTCTTGGAAGAATTTTGAAGAAGAAATCTTGGTGCGCTTTAATTCTTTTGATAATACGGTTTCCACTTTCAAAGGGCTCAGAGTGGATTTAGATGAAAAAGCCGGTTCGATTTTAAAGTTGGGTATGGAAGGTACCAACAAAGCCAGAATGGTCGATTACCTCAATGCTACTGTTGATGTTTTGATCAAAAGACAACTCGAAAACAAAAATAAATTTGCCGAGAACACCATTAACTTTATCGATGAAACCTTAGTTAAAATGGAAGGTCAATTGAAAGATTCGGGAGATGAACTAAAAGATTTCAGCAAAACCAATAACATTATCGATATTGAGGAAGGCGGAATGACTTATAAAAGTCAGCTAATTGATTACGACCTTCAAAAAGACCAAGTAGAAAGAAAATTAGCGTATTTAAGTTCGTTGAAAAATTACCTGAAAAACAGCGTTGATTTCTCCAAATTACCGGCGCCAACAGTAGCCGGAATTGATGAGCCGAATATTACTACCAACGTAGCCAAGTTGATTTCGTTGTCTATCAGTCGTTCCGAGTTAGCCTATTCCATCAAAGGCGATATTTATTACGAAAGAATTGATAATGAGATTCAATCGGTAAAAAAAGTGCTTTTGGAAAATGCCAATTCATTGAAAAATGCTTTGCAGTATGATTTAGAGTTGGCCAATCAAAAAATTCGTAAAGTAGAAGGTGAAATCAGCAGACTACCGGAGAACAAACAAGAATGGTTAAAGTTGTCCAGAAAATACAATTTGAGTGACAATATCTACAATACATTTTTACAAAAAAGAAGTGAAGCTTCCATTGTAAAAGCAGCCAACTTATCAGATATTCAATTTATTGATCCGGCAAAAGATGTTGGCGGAGGTTTGTTGGGACCCAAAACCAGTGTGAATTATGTCTTGGCTTTTTTTGTTGGTTTGTTGGTGCCGTTAGTGTTGGTATTCTTCATTTTCTTTATCAGTAATTCGATTCAAAACATTGAAGATATCTCGTCATTGACCCAATTACCGTTAATTGGAATTGTTGGGATTAAACATTCAGAAACCAATTTGTCAGTTTTTGAAAGACCTAAATCGGCCTTGTCCGAATCTTTTAGGGCGATTCGTTCCTCTTTACAGTTTTTATACAAAAAGCAAAGCATAGAAGGTACCAAAACCCTAATGTTGACTTCCTCAGTCAGCGGCGAAGGGAAAACTTTCTGTTCTATCAATATTGCTACAGTATTTGCCTTGAGCGAAAAGAAAACCATCATTTTAGGATTGGATTTGAGAAAGCCTAAAATCTTTGATGATTTTAATATCCAAAATGATATTGGTGCGGTCAATTATTTAATCGGGCAAAGAAAATTGGAAGATGTTATTCAGCATACACACATTCCGTATTTGGATGTCATCACCTCCGGACCAATTCCGCCTAATCCTTCCGAGTTGATTTTGGGCGATTCTATGAAAGAAATGATAACGCAGTTGAAGAAAAATTACGATTATATCATTTTAGATACACCGCCGGTAGGACTGGTTTCAGACGCTTTAGAGTTGGCACAGTTTTGCGATGTGACCTTGTATATTGTGCGTCAGAATTTCACCAAAAAAGAAATGCTGACACTCTTAAACAACAGAACCAAACGCGGAGAGTTGAACAATGTGAGTATCATTTTCAACGGTTATGAAAATAAAGCCAAATACGGTGTAGGTTATGGTTATGGTTACGGCTATGGCTACAGCTACGGTTACGGTTACGGCAGTGGTTATCATGAAGATGATGAGCCAAGTGGTTTCTTTGCCAAATGGAAATTCAGAATACTTAAAAAATTCAGGTTATGACAATGGATGCAAAAGCCATACTGATAACCGGAGGTGCCGGATTCATAGGTTCTAATCTGTGTGAATATTTCTTAGGAAAAGGACATCAGGTAACTTGTTTGGATAATTTTGCGACCGGTCATCGACATAATGTAGCCGAGTTTTTAAACCATCCGAATTTCAGATTAATAGAAGGAGATATTCGCAGTTTGGAGACTTGTCATGAAGCGGTGAAAAATATTGATTTTGTTTTGCACCAAGCTGCTTTGGGTTCAGTGCCACGCTCTATCAATGATCCGATTACGAGTAATGAAGTTAATGTTTCCGGGTTTTTAAATATGTTGGTGGCTTCCAGAGATGCCGGTGTCAAGCGTTTTATTTACGCAGCAAGTTCTTCAACCTATGGTGATTCTGAAAGTTTGCCCAAAGTAGAAGACAAAATAGGAAAACCGCTTTCGCCATATGCTATTACCAAGTATGTAAACGAATTATACGCCGAGATTTTCAGTAAAACCTATGGGTTGGAAACCATAGGGTTGCGTTATTTTAATGTCTACGGAAGAAGACAAGATCCTAATGGTGCTTATGCTGCAGTAATCCCCAAATTTGTGATGCAATTGATGTCGCATGAAAGTCCGGTGGTGAATGGTGACGGGAATTATTCCAGGGATTTTACTTACATAGATAATGTGATTCAGATGAATGAATTGGCCATGTTGACGCAAAATGAAGAAGCGGTCAATACGGTTTATAATACTGCTTTTGGTGACCGAACTACGCTGAATGATATGTTGTACTATCTAAAGTTGTATTTGTCGGAATTGGATCAAAGTATTGCTGATGTTCCGGTGATTTACGGACCAAATAGGGTTGGAGATATTCCTCACTCTTTGGCCAGTATTGACAAGGCAAAGCAACTGTTGCAGTACCAACCGAAGTTTTCTTTTCAGCAAGGATTGAAAGAAGCTGTGGCTTGGTATTGGAAGAATTTAAAAAAAGATTAAAAATTACTATTGAAATGAAAATAACTAATATTTGTTGTATCGGAGCAGGTTATGTTGGTGGACCAACCATGGCAGTTATAGCCGAGAAATGTCCACATATCAAGGTAACGGTTGTCGATTTAAATGAGTCACGAATAGCCGCTTGGAATGCCGAAGATGTGAACAATATTCCAATTTATGAACCCGGTTTGAATGAGATTGTGGCCAATACCAGAAATAAAAACTTATTCTTTTCAACCGAAGTTGATAAGGCAATTGATGAAGCGGAGTTGATTTTTATTTCAGTAAACACGCCAACCAAAACCTATGGAACCGGTAAAGGTATGGCGGCCGATTTAAAACACATCGAACTTTGTGCTCGTCAAATTGCCAAAGTGGCTAAGAACGACAAAATCATAGTAGAAAAATCTACTTTGCCGGTTAGAACCGCAGAAGCCTTGAAAAGTATTTTGGACAACACCGGTAATGGTGTACAGTTTCAAATATTATCTAATCCGGAGTTTCTTGCTGAAGGAACCGCCGTTCAGGACTTGTTAAATCCGGATAGGGTTTTAATTGGTGGAGAAACTTCGCCTGAAGGACAAAAAGCGATTGATTCTTTGGTTGATGTTTATGCCAATTGGGTGCCTAAAGAACGCATTTTGAAGACTAATGTATGGTCGTCTGAATTGTCAAAATTAACGGCGAATGCTTTTTTGGCACAAAGAGTTTCTTCGATTAATGCCATGTCGGAATTGTGTGAAAAAACGGAGGCCAACATCAATGAAGTGGCCAAAGCCATTGGAATGGACAGCCGAATCGGTTCGAAATTTTTAAAGGCATCGGTTGGTTTCGGAGGTTCTTGTTTTCAAAAAGACATCCTGAATTTGGTTTACATTTCCAAAGCTTTCGGTTTAAACGAAGTAGCCGATTATTGGGAACAAGTCATCATTATGAATGACCATCAGAAAAGAAGATTTTCAAGAAACATAGTGCAAACTTTGTACAACACGGTTTCCGGAAAAAAAATTGCTTTCTTGGGTTGGGCTTTTAAAAAAGACACCAACGATACCAGAGAATCTGCCGCTATTTATGTAGCCGATGATTTAATCAACGAGCAAGCGAGCATTGCAATGTATGATCCTAAAGTAAAGCACGACCAAGTCTTATCTGATTTGAATTATTTAGAAACCAGAAGCGCGTCGGAAAACGAAAAGCGAATCAGTACTTTTGACAATCCTTATGCTGCTTGTGAAAATGCGCATGCCGTGGCTATTTTAACCGAATGGGATGAGTTTAAAACTTACGATTGGAAAAGAATATACGACAGTATGTTAAAACCTGCCTTTGTCTTTGACGGAAGAAATCTTTTAGATGGTGAAAAAATGAAGGCTATTGGATTTGTTTATCAATCCATCGGGAGTTAATTTTTACCAAAGCGGATTTTGGTGCTTTATTTAAGCCGCGGTAAGTTTTTAAGAGAATAATGAATACTAAAAAATATAATAATGACTATTAAAATTGCAGTTATAGGGTTGGGCTATGTAGGTTTGCCTTTGGCAAGATTGTTTGCTACAAAGTATCCTGTAGTAGGTTTTGATATCAATCAGAATAGAATTAATGAGTTAAACTCCGGATTGGATTCAACTCTTGAGGTCGATGAAGCTGCTTTAAACGAAGTATTGGTCGGTTCCGCCAATGAGTCAACAGGCTTGTTTTGCAGTAGTTCAATTGAAGATATCAGAGACTGTAATTATTACATAGTTACGGTTCCGACACCGGTGGATAAAAACAATCGTCCCGATTTGAATCCGCTTTATAAATCAAGTGAGACTGTGGGGAAAGTTTTAAAACCCGGAGATATCGTGATTTATGAGTCGACCGTTTATCCCGGAGTTACAGAAGAAGAGTGTATTCCGGTTTTAGAAAGAGTCAGCGGTTTGAAATTCAATGCAGATTTTTTTGCCGGTTATTCGCCGGAAAGAATCAATCCCGGAGATAAAGAGCATACCGTTGAAAAAATATTGAAAGTAACCTCAGGTTCTACGCCGGAAATTGGTCAGAAAGTAAATGATTTATACAAGTCGGTGATTACTGCCGGAACACATTTGGCACCTTCCATAAAAGTAGCAGAAGCGGCTAAAGTTATCGAAAATTCACAAAGAGACATTAATATTGCTTTTGTAAACGAATTGGCTAAAATTTTTAATTTATTAGAAATTGATACTCATGCCGTTTTAGAAGCCGCGGGAACCAAATGGAATTTTTTACCGTTCAAACCCGGATTGGTGGGCGGACATTGTATAGGAGTTGACCCTTATTATTTGGCCCAAAAAGCACAAGAGAAAGGGTATCATCCCGAGATTATTTTGGCCGGAAGAAGGTTAAATGACAGTATGGGTGAATATGTAGCCTCACAAGTGGTAAAACTGATGATCAAAAAAGGGGTTGCCATCAACGGTGCCAAGTTGTTGATGCTGGGCATTACTTTTAAAGAAAATTGTCCGGATGTGCGCAATACCAAAATCGTAGACGTAGTACATGCTTTAGAAGATTACGGTATAGAGGTAACCATTTTTGATCCGTGGGCTAAACCTGCTGAAGTTAAGCATGAATACCAATTAATCACTACCGAAGAATTGCCGAAAGACACTTATGATGCTATTGTTTTAGGAGTAGCGCACAAAGAATTTACTACCCTTGACTTGTCAAAATTGAAGAAAGCAAATGGCGTTTTATTTGATGTTAAGGGTGTTTTGAATGAAAAGGCAGATGGGAGACTTTAGTGCTCAGTCACAGTTTTTAGTGTTTAGTTAGTGATTTTCAACATTAAGAAGTTAACAGGATTAAGGGTTTTATAAAGACTTAATTGTCTTTAATGCAATATATTAAGAGTAATGAAAAAGATTTTGATAACCGGGGGCGCGGGTTTTATAGGTTCTCATGTGGTTCGTCGTTTTGTGACGAATTATCCGGAGTATCAAATTTTTAATTTAGACGCTTTGACCTATGCCGGAAATCTTGAAAATATTGCCGATATTGAACATGCTTCTAATTATACTTTTATCAAAGGTGATATTGTTGAAACTGATTTCATCAATGATTTGTTTCAAAAACACCAATTTGATGGGGTAATCCATTTGGCCGCCGAATCCCATGTGGATCGTTCTATTACAGATCCGTTGGCTTTTGTGAAAACCAATGTTTTTGGAACAATGAATTTGCTCAATGCAGCAAAAATGATTTGGAAAGACAATTTTAAGAACAAACGATTTTACCATGTCAGTACCGATGAAGTTTACGGCAGTTTGGGTGCTACGGGATTGTTCACAGAGACTACGCCTTATGATCCTAATTCTCCGTATTCCGCTTCAAAAGCCAGTTCCGATCATTTTGTTCGTGCTTATGGGGAAACTTACGGATTGCCTTATGTGATTACGAATTGTTCTAACAATTACGGTCCGAATCACTTTCCTGAGAAATTGATTCCGCTTTTTATTAATAACATCATCCAGAACAAACCGCTTCCGGTTTATGGTGACGGAAATTATACCCGAGATTGGTTATTTGTAATTGACCATGCCATTGCCATTGATTTGGTTTTTCATCAAGGCAAAAATCATGAAACTTATAATATTGGCGGTTTTAACGAGTGGAAAAACATTGATTTAGTCAAATTGCTTTGCCGAAAAATGGATGATAAATTGGGTAGTGTTTCAGGAACTTCAGAAAAATTAATTACTTACGTAAAAGACCGACCCGGCCACGATTTGCGGTATGCTATTGATGCTTCTAAAATTAATACCGAACTCGGTTGGAGACCTTCTGTTACTTTTGAGGAAGGTTTGGCTAAAACCATTGATTGGTTTTTATCTAACGAGGACTGGTTAAAGAATGTTACTTCGGGAGAATACGCAAAGTATTATGAGAAGCAGTATTCTTAATCTGCTTTAATTCACCATTACTTATTGTTGCCTTTTTTTGGGTTTCCGTCTTCGCTGAGGTCACAATGGATATTATTTTGCATTTAGTCATTAACGGGATAATTAGTTAGTTGCTAATTTTTCCGATTGTTTTTTTGCGAATACATAGTATATTAACTAAAAATCAACAATTTATTAACACGAAAACGTTTTCGTTTGTGTAGTGATTTTTTCTTTTGTAATTTGGATGGTTTAATTTGATAGTTTTATTGACCCAAATTCTGCTGTTTTTAAATTTAATCGTAGTTGACTGTTTCCGAGTCAGCGCTATGTTATTGTTGTTTATGCATTAACTAATTTAAAAATTATTTTATGAAAAGAATTTTACTTTTATTGCTGATTTTAGTCAGTACTCCATTTTTTGGGCAAACTTACCAAACCTGGAGGTCTGAGGCCACTGATAACATTTGGCAAACCAATAATAACTGGTGGAATTTTCCCAATGGAAGCCCAATAGTTTTTGGCCAACAGGAATGGGAAAACAACCATCAACTTTCGCAGCAGTCGACAGCTGATGTAAGCACTTGGCGATTCCTATTTAAGTCAGGGGCTTCTTCAACCCATACTTTTACGGGGAATAAAATTAGATTTTTTGATTTCGGAGGCCAAAATCCTTCCATTATTAATAATTCTTCTGCCAATCAAAATATCAACAATAATATTGAGGGTGATGGAAATGTTGCCGACCCCTTAGAAATTAGAGCAAACAACGGGAATTTAACATTTAACGGTACTGTAAATAACATGGGTTCATGGGTTGATATTTACGGCGTAAATGGCAAAAGTGTCTTTTTTACAGGAGCAATCTCCGGAAGTGGTGGTTTGAGTGTAAAAGAAAATAGTACGGTTACTATATCTAATGCGAACAATACCTATTCAGGTTCTACTTCTGTAGATGCAGGAACTTTAGTGGTACAAAAAGGAGGTCATTCTGCCAGTATTACTTCCGGAGCCATAGCTTTTACGTTTGCTTCAACCAATCAAGCGGCAGGCGTTTATGATTTTTTACCGGGCCAACTTGCCGGGAGTACTTCAAGAACCTTAACCAGTAATTTGGTTGCAGGTAAAACTGTTACTTTTAATTATACTACCGGTGACGTTACTATTTGTGATAATGTTGGGGTACCTGATTTTACATTACCTGCTACAGTATGTGCGGCTTCCAGTCTTTCTTCAATTTCTGTAAGCGTTTCTAACGCTACCAGTTATTCTTGGAGCACCACTAGTGGTGTTGTTATGAGCCCTTCTAGTGGTTCTATAGCTCCGGGATCAACTACTTTTTCTTCAACGGCTACTTTTGCCTCTTTTGCCAGCGGTACAGCTACTCTTACTTTAACGGTTAACGGTTGTAACGGTTCTCAAATGGCACAAAGAAATATTACCGTAATTGGCTTAGTGGGTACGCCAAGTTTTACTACGGGGGCTACTACACTTTGTCAGGATGCTGTTGATGAAACGTATACTGCTACCGCCGCAAACGCATCGGGTATTACTTATAGTGTTTCTCCAGTAGAAGCAGGCACTATAGATACTAATACTGGTGTTATGAATTGGAGTGCAACTTTTAGTGGAAATGCTACTATAACTGCCAGTGCAGAAGGATGTGGTGGACCTGTGACGGCAAATAGAGTAGTCGCCGTTACGCCAGCCGTTAGTGTTCCTAGTTTTACATTACCTGCTACAGTATGTGCGGCTTCCAGTCTTTCTTCAATTTCTGTAAGCGTTTCTAACGCTACCAGTTATTCTTGGAGTACCACTAGTGGTGTTGTTATGAGCCCTTCTAGTGGTTCTATAGCTCCGGGATCAACTACGTTTTCTTCAACGGCTACTTTTGCCTCTTTTGCCAGCGGTACAGCTACTCTTACTTTAACGGTTAACGGTTGTGACAGTTCTCAAATGGCACAAAGAAATATTACCGTAATTGGCTTAGTGGGAACACCAAGTTTTACAGCTGGTGCTACTATAGTTTGTCAAGATGCGTCAGATGAAACTTATATTGCTACAGCTTCTAATGCTACAGAAATCACTTATTCTGTTTCGCCTCCTGAAGCCGGAACGATTGGGTCTTCAACAGGTGTAATGAATTGGGAGGCCGGATTTAGTGGAGACGCTACTATAACTGCCAGTGCCGCCGGATGTGGTGGCCCTTTAACGGCCAATAGAGTAGTTACGGTTCAATCGAGATATTTATTCTATGTTGATTCAGATGGCGATGGTTACGGAAGTATTACAAGTAGTATGGAATGTTCTTCAAGTGCTTTAGTAGCACCAACCGGTTTTGCTACTAATGATGAAGATTGTGATGATACTGATGATACTATTAATCCTGGTGCTACTGAAGTTAACTTCAATGGTGAAGATGACGATTGTGACGGTTCTATATTTAACGGTCATGCTCCTGTTGTTTCAGATGTAACTACTCCAAGTGGTGCTTTGGCTTCGATGACCAGTCCAATTGAGTGTTCAGTAGCTACTAATACGACTCCATATTCAGGGGCTTCTGTTGTACACAAATTCAGAGTAACCAGAACTTCACCACCAGCTGCTCCGGTTGAGTTTGAAAGTGTTACGCGTACTTTTGCTATTTCATCTTTAGCTATTGCGGCTTATTCAGCTACTTATGAAGTGCAAGCCACTGCTATTGTCAACGGTGAAGAGCAACCTTATAATGGTAATACCGCTACGTTTACTACCCCGGCAGCACCGGTTATTACTACTGTTTCACAAATTTCAAATAACCAGTGTAATCAAACTTTGAGCGCGATTAATTCTTATATCTATGCCAGTAATGGTCCTGCAGTAGTTCAGTTGTATGATTTTGAAGTGATTCGCGAAGTAGAAGGTTTACCAACGCATACACAAGTTTATACGACTACCGCGCCTTATTTCCGATTGACCTCATTGTCAATACCGGTAACTTATGGTACTACATATAAAGTAAGATCTCGTTATGGTTATAATAGTTTTGGTAGTGAAATCAGATCAAGTTACAGTACACAATGTACTATTACTACTCCAAGTTTGCCTACAGTTCAAGTGGTAGGTACGCAATGTGATCAAACAATGGCTTCTATCAATGCATTTGTTTATTCAACAGTTGGTTTAGGAAGCGCCAATCTTTATGAATTTAGAGTAACCCGTATCGTAGCACCCGGAGAAACCACTCCTGCTGTTACTGAGGAGACCATTCAAAGAGTTGTTCCTTACTTTAGATTGACTATGTTGGAAAATTTATATATCGGATTAGGTAAAGAATATTCGGTATCGGTTCGTTACCGTGTCAATACTCCTGGTACAGTTCCCGGAACCCAGTTTTCAGATTGGAGTCCGATAGCTTGTTCAGTGTTTACTCCGGAATTTCCAACTACAGGAATGGTTGATGCCCAGTGTAATCTTGTTGATTTTACACCATCGATGTCACAATATATTTATTCAGGTATAGTAACGGGAGCTACTCAATACCGTTTCCGTTTGGAATTATTTGATGAAATGTCGCCAACCCCTGAAGTGCCTGTTTATAGTCAGTCAGTTGATAGCCCGAATAATTACGTAACCTTAAATCAGTTTACCGGTTTATTGCCGTCGACTACTTATGTGATAACAGTTTCAGTTGAGTTGTTTGGAGAGTTTGGTCCTTACGGAAAAGATTGTGCGGTAACTACTCCGGCATTTGCTGCTAAGACTGCCACAACCTTTGTAAGTTCAAGTTTTGAAGCCACCGCTTATCCGAATCCATTTGCCAATAACTTTACCTTAGGTGTTAAAAC
This sequence comes from Flavobacterium sp. IMCC34852, assembly GCF_030643905.1. Classification (NCBI taxonomy): domain Bacteria; kingdom Pseudomonadati; phylum Bacteroidota; class Flavobacteriia; order Flavobacteriales; family Flavobacteriaceae; genus Flavobacterium; species Flavobacterium rivulicola. The sequence continues at coordinate 1,330,219 of NZ_CP121446.1, forward strand.
TTCAAGTCAGTCATCAATTGGGATTAAAGTATTTGATATGGTAGGTCGTTTGGTTGACCAAAACTCATTGAATGTTGCTGAATTGAAAAATATTTCTATTGGTGATAAATACCCAAGTGGTGTTTACAATGTGGTTGTTACCCAAGATGGTGTTGTTAAGACACTTCGCGTGGTTAAACGATAAATAAATATGGTTTCCGCCTTAACGGGAATGACAATATAAATTTTAACTTATTGAAAAAGAATCCTCGCTTTATGGCGGGGATTTTTTTATTTAAGTTGAGTTCCCATCAACGCGAGAATGATTGAGGATGATTCCTTCAATTCTTTTACTCAGGTTAAACTCAGCTAAGGGTTATAAATTCCTAACAATTATCTATTGAAAAAGTATAAAGCCTAATGGGTTAATTATTCTGTTTTCTGCTATTTCTATTTAACGCTACTCAAGAATAAATCTAAATTAATTAGAATAAAGTATCTAATATGACAGATGATAAATGTCATAGGTTTAGTTACTATTAGTGAAGTAACTTTAGGTAGGCAAAGATTGGTTTGCTAAAGAGGAAACCGAAAATCTTGAAAGAGAGTAGGTGTTTATTTAATTATTTAATTATGAGGAAAATTATTTTATTCTGTTTATTCATCTTTACGATGGCGGCAGTAAAAGCTCAAACAGTAACCATCACTGACGTTAATTTTCATGCAGCTTTGATTGCTAATGGAGTGGATACTAATTCCGATACTCTGATACAAACCAGCGAGGCATTGGAGGTTACTAGTTTAAATGTTCAATCCTACGGGATTACCAACATGACTGGAATCAGCAGCTTTACAAATCTGCAGATTTTAGATTGTTCGGGGAACTCATTAACGAGTTTAAATCTAACAGGGTTGAGTAGTTTACAATCATTATCTTGTAGCAATAATGCAATAACCAATTTAGATGTTTCATCTTGTACTGCATTAACTAATTTAAGTTTTACAGGTAATCCTATAGCTGTTTTTAATGCCTCGGATTGTACACTGCTGTCGACTATAAATGGTTATTCCGGATTTTCTAATGCTCACAATATTTATATTGCTACATTAACCAATTTGAATTTAACGAACTGTAGTGCATTACAGCGTTTGTATTTGGGTGGAAACAACTTATTAAATTCAGTTCAAATAACTGGATGTATTGGCTTAATAGAAATTACTCTTGTTAGCAATGCAATTTTAACTTCTTTTACGGTGTCCAACTTGCCCAATTTAACAAATTTTGAAGCTGCATACAATCCGCAATTAGCCTCGTTAACCTTTACAAACGACACAGCATTGAACTATTTGCTTTGTTATGAGAACGCATTAACTAGTTTAAACTTAAGTGGTTTGCCTTCATTAAATTTGCTTAATTGTCGTTCAAATTCCTTAACATCTTTAAATTTGAATGGTTTAACAACTTTAGTATATTTATTCTGTTTAAACAATAATTTAACTTCTCTAGATGTTAGTGGATTAAGCTCACTATATCAATTGAATTGCATAGGCAATTCAGGTTTAACTTGTATAAAAGTAGCTGATGTATCTGCGGCTAATTCAAATGAAGCATGGACAAAAGATGCTGCTGCGATTTATTCCACTACTTGTGCTACTACAGTTCAATTAACGGTAACAAAAGCTGGAGCCGGCGCAGGTTCAGTTGTTTCAAGTCCAGCAGGAATTGACTGTGGAAGTACATGTACTTTTGATTTCTCTATAAATACACAAGTAACATTGACAGCTGTGCCAAGTTTAGGTTCGGTATTTTTAGGTTGGACAGGTGCCTATGTAGGAACTGATGCATCTATAAATGTTACTATGGATGTTGCTAAATCAATTACAGCTAACTTTGGCGAAGCTCAATTTCCTTTAACCATTTCAAATATTGGAAATGGAAATATAATAAGTACACCAGCCGGAATTAGTTGTGGTAGTAGCTGTATAGCAAATTTTGATATTGGAGCTACTGTAACTCTTACTGCAATTCCAAATTCCGGAGCAACTTTTTTAGGATGGGGTGGATCGTGCACAGGTACGGAGTTGACATGCACCGTTACAATGGATAGTGCAAAATCAGTAACTGCTACATTTGACGGAATTCAAGTAAATGAATTTTTATTAACAGTAACAAAAGCTGGAGCTGGTGTTGGAACAATTTCAAGTTCTCCAGCTGGAATTAATTGCGGAAGTACATGTTCTTCAGCATTTGCAATTGATACAGTGGTGACATTGACAGCTGTACCAAGTTACGGCTCTGTATTTACTGGATGGTCAGGAGGTGGAACTTCTGGAAATGATGCAACAATAAGTGTAACAATGGATGCTGCGAAATCTATAACTGCAAACTTTGGCAGAGCACAATTTCCTTTAACGATTTCAAACTCTGGAGGAGGAACTGTATCAAGTACTCCTGCAGGTATTAATTGTGGATTAAATTGTACCGCAAATTATGAATTTGGTATGAATGTACAGCTTAATGCAATACCTAGTTCGGGGGCAATATTTGCAGGATGGACTGGAGCTTGCTCAGGAACAGGTCCGTGTACTGTAACTATTGATGCTGCAAAAACAGTAAATGCCCGTTTTACATATCCGCTTACGATTACTAGATCAGGAACTGGTGGAGGAACCGTAACAAGTTCTCCTACAGGAATTTCTTGTGGATCAACATGTACAGCAAATTATGATGCCAATCAAATGGTAACTTTAACAGCTATTTCGGATGCAACGTCAACATTTGTAGGTTGGTCCGGAGCTGTATCTTCAAGTTCGGCTACAATAAATGTTACAATGGATGCTGCAAAATCAATAAATGCTCAATTCAATGTAATTAAATATACATTAAATGTCCTTTATATTGGTTCTCATTTTAGTGAAGGCACATGGCATAGCGGAGGAACTATTACAACTAGTCCAACTGGTATTAACTGTCCTTCAATATGTACAGCTGAATATACAATTGGAACACAAGTTACTTTAACTGCTGCTCCAAATCTCGGATATCAGTTTAACGGATGGTCAGGGCCTTGTACGGGTATTGAGCCTTGTGTTTTAACCATGAATTCAGCAAAATCTGTAACTGCAACATTTGTATGTGTAACTCCAAATACACCTTCTTCCATATCTGGTAATGCTATAGTTTGTCCAGGTGCTACAGCAACGTATTCGGTTATTAATGATCCAAATGCTTCAAGTTATACCTGGACTTTACCGTCTGGTTGGAGTGGTAATAGTACAACAAATAGCATTACTGTAACAGCGGGTGATACGGGAACCTTATCTGTAAAAGCCAACAGTATTTGTGGTTCCAGTAGTGCAAGTTCGGAGTTAGTTGTCACTGTAAATTCACTGCCAATAGATACTAATGAAAATCAACTGAGTGAAATAACTGCAGATGCCAACACTATTATTTTAGACCATTTTAATGCTGCTACTACGGGTCAACTATATGGGTCTATTAATTATGTACCGAGCATGAATGGAATGGGTGCTGCAGCCGAATTCAAAAACAATAATTGGATTCGTTATAACTATAATGCAAACCTAAGCAGTTCAGGTACTATTGATTTTTGGATTTATGCCAAAGCGTACAATATTCCACTTGCTAATATTAATTGGAATACGGGAGCTACTTCCTATCCAGGAGCCGGACATGTATTTCATTCACGAATTAATGCTGCCGGAAAAATTGATGTTGGCGCATGGCCTACAGGTTCATTTTCCAGTAATGCCTCCATACCATTAAATACGTGGACGCGTATAACAATTACCTGGGGAAACAATAATAATATTATTTATATCAATGGTGTTGCAGATGTAATAAACACAAGTGCATTTAGTCCTTCTGCAAACGGGAACTACAGCATTTATGTTCCGTATTGGGGAACTACAAATGAGTTTTATTTGGATGAATTTCACGTGTCAAATAAAAAAAGGACACCAGAAGAAATTAATAGTGTATATAATTTATTTATTGACTCTGAAATGGATTCAGTTTGTGAAAATACATCAACTAATATTAGGATTACAAATCCTGAAATAGGCATTAGTTACCAACTTTTCAAAGAAAATCAACCCTTTGGGGATTCCCAAGTTGGAGCTAGCAACCCTTTGATTTTTAGTACGGGTGACTTGAATGAAACTACAAATTTTACAGTTAAAGCAACCAATCCAACAAGTGGATGCTATAGAATGTTGAGTGGTATTCTAACAATTACTGTAACCGCTCAACCTACTTGGTATACCGATGCGGATAATGATGGTTATCCATCTAGTGTTGCGACTGTGACACAATGTGATCGTCCAATTAATGGTAAATTGCTTTCAGAGTTGACAGCGAGTACTGAAGATTGCGATGATACTGATGATACTATTAATCCTGATGCTACAGAAGTTAACTTCAACGGTGAAGATGACGATTGTGACGGTTCTATATTTAACGGTCATGCACCGGTTGTTTCAGATGTAACTACTCCAAGTGGTGCTTTGGCTTCGATGACCAGTCCAATTGAGTGTTCAGTAGCTACTAATACGACTCCATATTCAGGGGCTTCTGTTGTACACAAATTCAGAGTAACCAGAACTTCACCACCGGCTGCTCCGGTTGAGTTTGAAAGTGCTACGCGTACTTTTGCTATTTCATCTTTAGCTATTGCGGCTTATTCAGCTACTTATGAAGTGCAAGCCACTGCTATTGTCAACGGTGAAGAGCAACCTTATAATGGTAATACCGCTACGTTTACTACCCCGGCAGCACCGGTTATTACTACTGTTTCACAAATTTCAAATAACCAGTGTAATCAAACTTTGAGCGCGATTAATTCTTATATCTATGCCAGTAATGGTCCTGCAGTAGTTCAGTTGTATGATTTTGAAGTGATTCGCGAAGTAGAAGGTTTACCAACGCATACACAAGTTTATACGACTACCGCGCCTTATTTCCGATTGACCTCATTGTCAATACCGGTAACTTATGGTACTACATATAAAGTAAGATCTCGTTATGGTTATAATAGTTTTGGTAGTGAAATCAGATCAAGTTACAGTACACAATGTACTATTACTACTCCAAGTTTGCCTACAGTTCAAGTGGTAGGTACGCAATGTGATCAAACAATGGCTTCTATCAATGCATTTGTTTATTCAACAGTTGGTTTAGGAAGCGCCAATCTTTATGAATTTAGAGTAACCCGTATCGTAGCACCCGGAGAAACCACTCCTGCTGTTACTGAGGAGACCATTCAAAGAATTGTTCCTTACTTTAGATTGACTATGTTGGAAAATTTATATATCGGATTAGGTAAAGAATATTCGGTATCGGTTCGTTACCGTGTCAATACTCCTGGTACAGTTCCCGGAACCCAGTTTTCAGATTGGAGTCCGATAGCTTGTTCAGTGTTTACTCCGGAATTTCCAACTACAGGAATGGTTGATGCCCAGTGTAATCTTGTTGATTTTACACCATCGATGTCACAATATATTTATTCAGGTATAGTAACGGGAGCTACTCAATACCGTTTCCGTTTGGAATTATTTGATGAAATGTCGCCAACCCCTGAAGTGCCTGTTTATAGTCAGTCAGTTGATAGCCCGAATAATTACGTAACCTTAAATCAGTTTACCGGTTTATTGCCGTCGACTACTTATGTTGTTACAGTTTCAGTTGAGTTGTTTGGAGAGTTTGGTCCTTACGGAAAAGATTGTGCGGTAACTACTCCGGCATTTGCTGCTAAGACTGCCACAACCTTTGTAAGTTCAAGTTTTGAAGCCACCGCTTATCCGAATCCATTTGCCAATAACTTTACCTTAGGTGTTAAAACTTCAAGTCAGTCATCAATTGGGATTAAAGTATTTGATATGGTAGGTCGTTTGGTTGACCAAAACTCATTGAATGTTGCTGAATTGAAAAATATTTCTATTGGTGATAAATACCCAAGTGGTGTTTACAATGTGGTTGTTACCCAAGATGGTGTTGTTAAGACACTTCGCGTGGTTAAACGATAAATAAATATGGTTTCCGCCTTAACGGGAATGACAATATAAATTTTAACTTATTGAAAAAGAATCCTCGCTTTATGGCGGGGATTTTTTTATTTAAGTTGAGTTCCCATCAACGCGAGAATGATTGAGGATGATTCCTTCAATTCTTTTACTCAGGTTAAACTCAGCTAAGGGTTATAAATTCCTAACAATTATCTATTGAAAAAGTATAAAGCCTAATGGGTTAATTATTCTGTTTTCTGCTATTTCTATTTAACGCTACTCAAGAATAAATCTAAATTAATTAGAATAAAGTATCTAATATGACAGATGATAAATGTCATAGGTTTAGTTACTATTAGTGAAGTAACTTTAGGTAGGCAAAGATTGGTTTGCTAAAGAGGAAACCGAAAATCTTGAAAGAGAGTAGGTGTTTATTTAATTATTTAATTATGAGGAAAATTATTTTATTCTGTTTATTCATCTTTACGATGGCGGCAGTAAAAGCTCAAACAGTAACCATCACTGACGTTAATTTTCATGCAGCTTTGATTGCTAATGGAGTGGATACTAATTCCGATACTCTGATACAAACCAGCGAGGCATTGGAGGTTACTAGTTTAAATGTTCAATCCTACGGGATTACCAACATGACTGGAATCAGCAGCTTTACAAATCTGCAGATTTTAGATTGTTCGGGGAACTCATTAACGAGTTTAAATCTAACAGGGTTGAGTAGTTTACAATCATTATCTTGTAGCAATAATGCAATAACCAATTTAGATGTTTCATCTTGTACTGCATTAACTAATTTAAGTTTTACAGGTAATCCTATAGCTGTTTTTAATGCCTCGGATTGTACACTGCTGTCGACTATAAATGGTTATTCCGGATTTTCTAATGCTCACAATATTTATATTGCTACATTAACCAATTTGAATTTAACGAACTGTAGTGCATTACAGCGTTTGTATTTGGGTGGAAACAACTTATTAAATTCAGTTCAAATAACTGGATGTATTGGCTTAATAGAAATTACTCTTGTTAGCAATGCAATTTTAACTTCTTTTACGGTGTCCAACTTGCCCAATTTAACAAATTTTGAAGCTGCATACAATCCGCAATTAGCCTCGTTAACCTTTACAAACGACACAGCATTGAACTATTTGCTTTGTTATGAGAACGCATTAACTAGTTTAAACTTAAGTGGTTTGCCTTCATTAAATTTGCTTAATTGTCGTTCAAATTCCTTAACATCTTTAAATTTGAATGGTTTAACAACTTTAGTATATTTATTCTGTTTAAACAATAATTTAACTTCTCTAGATGTTAGTGGATTAAGCTCACTATATCAATTGAATTGCATAGGCAATTCAGGTTTAACTTGTATAAAAGTAGCTGATGTATCTGCGGCTAATTCAAATGAAGCATGGACAAAAGATGCTGCTGCGATTTATTCCACTACTTGTGCTACTACAGTTCAATTAACGGTAACAAAAGCTGGAGCCGGCGCAGGTTCAGTTGTTTCAAGTCCAGCAGGAATTGACTGTGGAAGTACATGTACTTTTGATTTCTCTATAAATACACAAGTAACATTGACAGCTGTGCCAAGTTTAGGTTCGGTATTTTTAGGTTGGACAGGTGCCTATGTAGGAACTGATGCATCTATAAATGTTACTATGGATGTTGCTAAATCAATTACAGCTAACTTTGGCGAAGCTCAATTTCCTTTAACCATTTCAAATATTGGAAATGGAAATATAATAAGTACACCAGCCGGAATTAGTTGTGGTAGTAGCTGTATAGCAAATTTTGATATTGGAGCTACTGTAACTCTTACTGCAATTCCAAATTCCGGAGCAACTTTTTTAGGATGGGGTGGATCGTGCACAGGTACGGAGTTGACATGCACCGTTACAATGGATAGTGCAAAATCAGTAACTGCTACATTTGACGGAATTCAAGTAAATGAATTTTTATTAACAGTAACAAAAGCTGGAGCTGGTGTTGGAACAATTTCAAGTTCTCCAGCTGGAATTAATTGCGGAAGTACATGTTCTTCAGCATTTGCAATTGATACAGTGGTGACATTGACAGCTGTACCAAGTTACGGCTCTGTATTTACTGGATGGTCAGGAGGTGGAACTTCTGGAAATGATGCAACAATAAGTGTAACAATGGATGCTGCGAAATCTATAACTGCAAACTTTGGCAGAGCACAATTTCCTTTAACGATTTCAAACTCTGGAGGAGGAACTGTATCAAGTACTCCTGCAGGTATTAATTGTGGATTAAATTGTACCGCAAATTATGAATTTGGTATGAATGTACAGCTTAATGCAATACCTAGTTCGGGGGCAATATTTGCAGGATGGACTGGAGCTTGCTCAGGAACAGGTCCGTGTACTGTAACTATTGATGCTGCAAAAACAGTAAATGCCCGTTTTACATATCCGCTTACGATTACTAGATCAGGAACTGGTGGAGGAACCGTAACAAGTTCTCCTACAGGAATTTCTTGTGGATCAACATGTACAGCAAATTATGATGCCAATCAAATGGTAACTTTAACAGCTATTTCGGATGCAACGTCAACATTTGTAGGTTGGTCCGGAGCTGTATCTTCAAGTTCGGCTACAATAAATGTTACAATGGATGCTGCAAAATCAATAAATGCTCAATTCAATGTAATTAAATATACATTAAATGTCCTTTATATTGGTTCTCATTTTAGTGAAGGCACATGGCATAGCGGAGGAACTATTACAACTAGTCCAACTGGTATTAACTGTCCTTCAATATGTACAGCTGAATATACAATTGGAACACAAGTTACTTTAACTGCTGCTCCAAATCTCGGATATCAGTTTAACGGATGGTCAGGGCCTTGTACGGGTATTGAGCCTTGTGTTTTAACCATGAATTCAGCAAAATCTGTAACTGCAACATTTGTATGTGTAACTCCAAATACACCTTCTTCCATATCTGGTAATGCTATAGTTTGTCCAGGTGCTACAGCAACGTATTCGGTTATTAATGATCCAAATGCTTCAAGTTATACCTGGACTTTACCGTCTGGTTGGAGTGGTAATAGTACAACAAATAGCATTACTGTAACAGCGGGTGATACGGGAACCTTATCTGTAAAAGCCAACAGTATTTGTGGTTCCAGTAGTGCAAGTTCGGAGTTAGTTGTCACTGTAAATTCACTGCCAATAGATACTAATGAAAATCAACTGAGTGAAATAACTGCAGATGCCAACACTATTATTTTAGACCATTTTAATGCTGCTACTACGGGTCAACTATATGGGTCTATTAATTATGTACCGAGCATGAATGGAATGGGTGCTGCAGCCGAATTCAAAAACAATAATTGGATTCGTTATAACTATAATGCAAACCTAAGCAGTTCAGGTACTATTGATTTTTGGATTTATGCCAAAGCGTACAATATTCCACTTGCTAATATTAATTGGAATACGGGAGCTACTTCCTATCCAGGAGCCGGACATGTATTTCATTCACGAATTAATGCTGCCGGAAAAATTGATGTTGGCGCATGGCCTACAGGTTCATTTTCCAGTAATGCCTCCATACCATTAAATACGTGGACGCGTATAACAATTACCTGGGGAAACAATAATAATATTATTTATATCAATGGTGTTGCAGATGTAATAAACACAAGTGCATTTAGTCCTTCTGCAAACGGGAACTACAGCATTTATGTTCCGTATTGGGGAACTACAAATGAGTTTTATTTGGATGAATTTCACGTGTCAAATAAAAAAAGGACACCAGAAGAAATTAATAGTGTATATAATTTATTTATTGACTCTGAAATGGATTCAGTTTGTGAAAATACATCAACTAATATTAGGATTACAAATCCTGAAATAGGCATTAGTTACCAACTTTTCAAAGAAAATCAACCCTTTGGGGATTCCCAAGTTGGAGCTAGCAACCCTTTGATTTTTAGTACGGGTGACTTGAATGAAACTACAAATTTTACAGTTAAAGCAACCAATCCAACAAGTGGATGCTATAGAATGTTGAGTGGTATTCTAACAATTACTGTAACCGCTCAACCTACTTGGTATACCGATGCGGATAATGATGGTTATCCATCTAGTGTTGCGACTGTGACACAATGTGATCGTCCAATTAATGGTAAATTGCTTTCAGAGTTGACAGCGAGTACTGAAGATTGCGATGATACTGATGATACTATTAATCCTGATGCTACAGAAGTTAACTTCAACGGTGAAGATGACGATTGTGACGGTTCTATATTTAACGGTCATGCACCGGTTGTTTCAGATGTAACTACTCCAAGTGGTGCTTTGGCTTCGATGACCAGTCCAATTGAGTGTTCAGTAGCTACTAATACGACTCCATATTCAGGGGCTTCTGTTGTACACAAATTCAGAGTAACCAGAACTTCACCACCGGCTGCTCCGGTTGAGTTTGAAAGTGCTACGCGTACTTTTGCTATTTCATCTTTAGCTATTGCGGCTTATTCAGCTACTTATGAAGTGCAAGCCACTGCTATTGTCAACGGTGAAGAGCAACCTTATAATGGTAATACCGCTACGTTTACTACCCCGGCAGCACCGGTTATTACTACTGTTTCACAAATTTCAAATAACCAGTGTAATCAAACTTTGAGCGCGATTAATTCTTATATCTATGCCAGTAATGGTCCTGCAGTAGTTCAGTTGTATGATTTTGAAGTGATTCGCGAAGTAGAAGGTTTACCAACGCATACACAAGTTTATACGACTACCGCGCCTTATTTCCGATTGACCTCATTGTCAATACCGGTAACTTATGGTACTACATATAAAGTAAGATCTCGTTATGGTTATAATAGTTTTGGTAGTGAAATCAGATCAAGTTACAGTACACAATGTACTATTACTACTCCAAGTTTGCCTACAGTTCAAGTGGTAGGTACGCAATGTGATCAAACAATGGCTTCTATCAATGCATTTGTTTATTCAACAGTTGGTTTAGGAAGCGCCAATCTTTATGAATTTAGAGTAACCCGTATCGTAGCACCCGGAGAAACCACTCCTGCTGTTACTGAGGAGACCATTCAAAGAATTGTTCCTTACTTTAGATTGACTATGTTGGAAAATTTATATATCGGATTAGGTAAAGAATATTCGGTATCGGTTCGTTACCGTGTCAATACTCCTGGTACAGTTCCCGGAACCCAGTTTTCAGATTGGAGTCCGATAGCTTGTTCAGTGTTTACTCCGGAATTTCCAACTACAGGAATGGTTGATGCCCAGTGTAATCTTGTTGATTTTACACCATCGATGTCACAATATATTTATTCAGGTATAGTAACGGGAGCTACTCAATACCGTTTCCGTTTGGAATTATTTGATGAAATGTCGCCAACCCCTGAAGTGCCTGTTTATAGTCAATCAGTTGATAGCCCGAATAATTATGTAACCTTAAATCAGTTTACCGGTTTATTGCCGTCGACTACTTATGTTGTTACAGTTTCAGTTGAGTTGTTTGGAGAGTTTGGTCCTTACGGAAAAGATTGTGCGGTAACTACTCCGGCATTTGCTGCTAAAGCAACACCGGCAATGGATTTAGGATTTGAGGCAACGATTTATCCGAATCCGTTTACTACAAACTTCACTTTAGCTGTTGAGACTTCAAGTCAAACTGATTTTGGAATCAAAGTATTTGATATGGTTGGAAGATTGGTTGACCAAAGAACGGTTTCGGTATCAGAAATGAAGAAAGGTATCTTAGGCGACCAATACCCGAGTGGTGTTTACAACGTAATCATCACCCAAGATGAAGTGGTAAAAACACTTCGTGTGGTGAAAAGATAATTTCCCTCCAGAATGGGAATGAGAATGTAAATTTTAAATTATTGAAAAAGGAATCCTCGCTTTATGGCGGGGATTTTTTTTTGGGTATTGGGTTAAGTTTTTTAATAGATAAAATTCTTACTTTTAATTTTTTAAGGAGTCTTATTTTGACCGACCAACTGTGCAAAAAAATCGACCAACGGAATGTTTTTGACTGGTTAACAATTAGTTAATATCTTTTTCTTTTTTTCCCTCTAATTCTATTTATTTTTGTTGTTCAATTCTTATTAAATAAATATGAAAAACACTTTACATTTTAGAAAAATTCAGCAATTTTTTTTCTTGAGTTTTACAATGTTATTGCTGCTTTTGTCCGGAAAAGGATATGGGCAGGTTAGTATTACTACTACTGGTACTCCACTTACACAAAATTTTGATGGTATGGGTGCAACAGGAACTACAACTCCAACAAACTGGTTTGTAGGTACAGGAACAACTGCAAACGGAACAACTGTTGTTGCAGGAACAGGGAGTGCAAATGGTGGAGGAAATTATAATTTTGGATCTTCCGGTTCTGGTGAAAGAGCACTTGGGTCTCTTTGCTCAAGTAGTACACTTAGGAATACAGAAGTTAGATTTACCAATAATTCAGGTAGTACTATTGCTTCAATAATCATTTCATATGATGGTGAACAGTGGCGACTTGGTCAAACAGCAAGTGTTGATACTGGTTTAGTATTACAATATAGTGCTAATGGTACTACTTACACAGCAATGGGCTCTTCTTATAATTTTGTTCCACCAGTTACTGTTGGAACCGCTGGACCTCTTGATGGAAATGCCGGTGCTAATAGAGTAGCCGGTATTGGAGGAACTTATACTCCAAGCACACCGATAGCTCCTGGTGCAACTTTTTACTTACGTTGGGTAGATTCTGATAATTCTGGATCTGATGCGGGTAATGCAGTTGATAATTTTAGCTTAACAGCTGTTGCTGCACTGTCTGCACCAACAGTGACTACTACGGCTGCGGTTGTTAACAGTACTACTTCGGCTACTTTGGCCGGAAACGTTACTGCGACCAATGGTGCTGACATTACAGGGAACGGTTCGGTTTATTCTACTACCGATGCTACGCCAACTATTGATGAAGGCGCTACTCAGTTGGCTACAGATACACCAAGTACTGGTACTGGTGCCTTTTCAAAATCTACCGGTAGTGTTTTGAGTGTAAATACACTTTATTATTATAATGCTTATGCTATCAATTCACAAGGAACAGGTTATGGAACAGCTTCTAGTTTTTATACTTTAGCCAATGTGCCAACAACCCCTACGGTTGATACTCCAACTACAACCTCTTTGAATGTTACTATTGGAGGAAGTGATGGTAATCCATCTACAACTGAATATGCTATTCAAGCTAACGGCGGGAATTATGTTCAAGCCGACGGAAGCTTAGCTGCAGGTGCTGTATGGCAAACGGCTGCTGCATGGGGAACTAAAACCGTTACCGGTTTATTATCAAGCACATTGTACTCTTTTGCTGTAAAAGCCAGAAACGGCGCTAATGTTGAAACCGCTTTTGGTACAGCAGGCACAGGAACTACCGATACGGTTACGGCAGCGAATTTAGTTTTAACATCAGGTACACCTGCTTTTGGAAGTATTTGTATTAATACTGAAGCTAAAGCCAGTTTTACTTTTAACGGGTTCAACCTTAACAGTACAGATTTGACTGTTTCCTCTTCAAGAGCTGATACTGTTATTACATATTCCTTAACTGAAAACGGTACTTATTCTGCTTCATTAACCATTCCAAATAGTGGTACTTCATTATCCAATCAAATTGTTTGGGTAAAATTTGCCCCAATTGAAGAATTAACGCTTGCGGGTGATGTTTTCTCTATTACAGGTGGCGGACTAGACTTGCCATTTGAGTTTTCAGTTACCGGTACGGCTGTAAATACAGTAGTTTCGGGAGTAACAACTGCAGCAGCTACTGATATTACTGCTCTTTCTGCTACTTTCAATGCGGGAACCTTTGTAATTGGATGTTCTCCGGTTACATATGGAATTGAGTATAGTACCAGTGCTACTTTCACCGTTAGTCAAACCATAACTGATGCACTTCCCTACACTTTATCAGGTTTGGAACCTAATACAACTTATTACTATAGAGCTTTTGCTATTGATGATGTTGATGTGGCCTTTGGAGATGAGTTAAGTTTTACTACTGCTCAATTAGCGGCACCAAATGATTTGCCGGGTGCCCCTGTTTCTTATGATAGCTTTACAGCTAATTGGGAATCAGTTGACGGAGCTGACGAATACAGATTGGATGTGAGTACTTCACCAACGTTCAGTATTACAAATCCACTTTCTAATTTATTGATTACTGAATATGGAGAAGGAAGCGGTGGAAATAAAAAATATATTGAAATTTATAATGGTACTGGACAAACAGTAGATTTGGCTAATTACCAAATATGGAAAAATGCAAACGGAAGTAATTGGAATTTTCAAACCGATAATGTAACTCCATCAATTCCTTTGTCTTTAACAGGAACTTTAGCTAATGGGGCAACTTATGTGATTGCTAATAATGCAACTGATGTCATTGGGGCTAATTTATACAACACCTTCTTAACTTTCAATGGTGATGATGCTACCGGATTAGCTTGGAATGGCGGTTCAGGAACAACATTTACTTTGATTGATGCGGTTGGAACTAGTGGCGTTGATCCGGGAACTGGTTGGTCAGTAGCCGGAACAGCCAATGCTACCGTTGATAAAATCTTAATCAGAAAACCAACTGTACTTGTTGGTAATACCAATTGGACAGCTTCTGCCGGTACTAATACGACCGACTCAGAATGGACAGTTTCAAGTTTTACTTATAATGCTACCAATCAAACAACTGATTTAGGTTTGCATGCCGTTAACAACGTAAACCCATCATTTATTATTGAAAACCAATCGGTTGCAGGAACTTCTTATCCGGTTACTGGTTTAGAAGGTAGTACCAATTATTACTATAGAGTTAGAGCTACGAGTACCAACAGTACATCAGCCAATTCAGATGTAGTAACTGTTACGACAGATGCCACGCCACCAACTTTTGGCAGTGTTGCTCAAAGTGGTGCAGAAGAGGTTTGTGATGGCAGTGAAGGAACATTTAATGTTACCGGTTTATTGCCAAACAGCACTTCTACGATTACTTATAACATTAATGGTGGTGCTCCTCAAATGGTTACCAATGTTGTAGCTAATATTTCAGGTTTTGCGACCTTTGCAGTAACATTACCGGCTTCCTTAAACGGACAAATCCTTACAGTTACCCAAGTTGAAAGAACTGATATTACCAGTCCGATTTTGACAGTTACCGCCAATAATACAGCTTCAATCGCTGTTCAATCGAGATATTTATTCTATGTTGATTCAGATGGCGATGGTTACGGAAGTACTACAAGTAGTATGGAATGTTCTTCAAGTGCTTTAGTAGCGCCAACCGGTTTTGCTACTAATGATGAAGATTGTGATGATACTGATGATACTATTAATCCTGGTGCTACTGAAGTTAACTTCAATGGTGAAGATGACGATTGTGACGGTTCTATATTTAACGGTCATGCTCCTGTTGTTTCAGATGTAACTACTCCAAGTGGTGCTTTGGCTTCGATGACCAGTCCAATTGAGTGTTCAGTAGCTACTAATACGACTCCATATTCAGGGGCTTCTGTTGTACACAAATTCAGAGTAACCAGAACTTCACCACCAGCTGCTCCGGTTGAGTTTGAAAGTGTTACGCGTACTTTTGCTATTTCATCTTTAGCTATTGCGGCTTATTCAGCTACTTATGAAGTGCAAGCCACTGCTATTGTCAACGGTGAAGAGCAACCTTATAATGGTAATACCGCTACGTTTACTACCCCGGCAGCACCGGTTATTACTACTGTTTCACAAATTTCAAATAACCAGTGTAATCAAACTTTGAGCGCGATTAATTCTTATATCTATGCCAGTAATGGTCCTGCAGTAGTTCAGTTGTATGATTTTGAAGTGATTCGCGAAGTAGAAGGTTTACCAACGCATACACAAGTTTATACGACTACCGCGCCTTATTTCCGATTGACCTCATTGTCAATACCGGTAACTTATGGTACTACATATAAAGTAAGATCTCGTTATGGTTATAATAGTTTTGGTAGTGAAATCAGATCAAGTTACAGTACACAATGTACTATTACTACTCCAAGTTTGCCTACAGTTCAAGTGGTAGGTACGCAATGTGATCAAACAATGGCTTCTATCAATGCATTTGTTTATTCAACAGTTGGTTTAGGAAGCGCCAATCTTTATGAATTTAGAGTAACCCGTATCGTAGCACCCGGAGAAACCACTCCTGCTGTTACTGAGGAGACCATTCAAAGAGTTGTTCCTTACTTTAGATTGACTATGTTGGAAAATTTATATATCGGATTAGGTAAAGAATATTCGGTATCGGTTCGTTACCGTGTCAATACTCCTGGTACAGTTCCCGGAACCCAGTTTTCAGATTGGAGTCCGATAGCTTGTTCAGTGTTTACTCCGGAATTTCCAACTACAGGAATGGTTGATGCCCAGTGTAATCTTGTTGATTTTACACCATCGATGTCACAATATATTTATTCAGGTATAGTAACGGGAGCTACTCAATACCGTTTCCGTTTGGAATTATTTGATGAAATGTCGCCAACCCCTGAAGTGCCTGTTTATAGTCAATCAGTTGATAGCCCGAATAATTATGTAACCTTAAATCAGTTTACCGGTTTATTGCCGTCGACTACTTATGTTGTTACAGTTTCAGTTGAGTTGTTTGGAGAGTTTGGTCCTTACGGAAAAGATTGTGCGGTAACTACTCCGGCATTTGCTGCTAAAGCAACACCGGCAATGGATTTAGGATTTGAGGCAACGATTTATCCGAATCCGTTTACTACAAACTTCACTTTAGCTGTTGAGACTTCAAGTCAAACTGATTTTGGAATCAAAGTATTTGATATGGTTGGAAGATTGGTTGACCAAAGAACGGTTTCGGTATCAGAAATGAAGAAAGGTATCTTAGGCGACCAATACCCGAGTGGTGTTTACAACGTAATCATCACCCAAGATGAAGTGGTAAAAACACTTCGTGTGGTGAAAAGATAAATTTGAAGTACTGAATGTAGAGTACGAACTGTTTAAAAAAATCCCTGTCTCGTGAATGAGATGGGGATTTTTTATTACTAAAATGAAATGTTTGTTATTTTTTAAAGTTTTAATTTGAAAGAGCGTTAAATAAAATTACATTTGTACGCAAGTGAAAAAATGTCACAATTAATGTTTTCAAAAAAGGAAATTTTAAAACTTCAGGATATTGCAATTGAAGCTGTTTTAGCGGCAGGTTCAGTTATAATTGAAATTTACAATAAAGATTTTAAAGTAGCTTTCAAAGAAGACGAGTCTCCTTTGACTATAGCCGATCAAGAGGCTAATGTAAAAATTGAGCAAATTTTAAAGAAGACATTGATTCCTATCATAAGTGAAGAATCGCGTCAATTACCTTATGAGGCGCGGAAGGATTGGCAGTGTTGTTGGATTGTAGATCCTTTAGACGGCACTAAGGAATTCATTAAAAAAAATGATGAGTTTACAGTAAATATTGCCTTGGTGGAGGATGGTAAACCTTTGATGGGCGTTATTTTTGCACCGGCACTGAATGAGTTGTATTATGGTAATGTATTTGATTCAAAGGGTTATAAGGCCAAAGTCAACTCCGGTGATTCTCTGGAAACGGTGCGTAATAACAGCGTTCCAATTGCTCCTAAAAAAGATCAAGAAGTTTACAGAGTTGTTGGTAGTAGATCTCATATGAATGACGACACCTTACTTTTTGTTGATCAATTAAAAGAAAAGACCAACCAAAAAATTGATATTATATCCAAAGGAAGTTCATTAAAGTTATGTTTGGTAGCCGAAGGTTCGGCTGATGCTTATCCGAGATTTGCGCCAACAATGGAATGGGACATCGCTGCCGGACATGCTATATGTAATGCTGTTGGTTTAAAAGTCAGACAACAAAATTCCGATGGGGAACTACAATACAATAAAGAGAATCTTTTAAATCCTTATTTTTCAGTAACCAATGATTGATCAATCACATAAACGACATGTTGCTAAAGCAATCACTTGGCGTCTTGTAGGCACCATTGATACCATGTTATTGGCTTGGTTAATCTCTGGTAATCCTATGATAGGCCTTAAAATTGGGCTCTCGGAATTGGCTACTAAAATGTTTCTTTATTACTTGCACGAAAGAGTTTGGTTCAAAATAAACCTTTCCAAAGACGGCATATTAAGAGAAAGCAGAAAACGACATATTGCTAAAACAGTTACTTGGCGTATGGTTGGAACCATAGACACCATGTTGGTAGCTTGGATTATTTCCGGAAATCCATTTATTGGATTGAAAGTTGGATTAGCCGAGATTTCTACTAAAATGATATTGTACTATTTACACGAACGTGTTTGGTATCGCAGTAAATTTGGCTTGCCCAAAAAAGAAGAAACCATCACACAAACTATCCCGGTGAGCAATGAGCAGTAATATTACCCGGCAACAGTATTCGGTTAGCAAGGAATCCAGAAACAAACTAAATCAACATCCATCCTTAGTTTTGTGGTTTACCGGTTTATCAGGTTCCGGAAAATCTACTATTGCGGAAGCTGTTGAAACCCAACTCTATGAAATGCAGTGTAGAACTTACACCTTAGACGGTGATAATTTAAGAGGTGGCATTAATTTTGGATTGGGATTCTCAGAAGAAGACCGACATGAAAATCTACGAAGAACCGCTGAAATCGCTAAACTTTTTGTTGATGCCGGAATTATAACCCTTGCCGCTTTTGTCTCTCCATTAGAAAAAGACAGAAAAATGGTGAAAGAAATTATTGGTAAAAATAACTTTGTAGAGATTTTTATCGATACTAGTTTGGAAGAATGCGAAAAAAGAGACGTGAAAGGATTATACCAAAAAGCCCGAAAAGGACTAATCCCAAATTTTACCGGAATAGACGCTCCATTTGAAAGTCCGGCAAATCCCGATATTTGGATTAAAACAGAAAACGAAAGCATAACATCAGCTGTTGCAAAAGTGATTACTTTTGTAAAGCAAAAAATAGAATCTTATAACCATGAGTAAATTTTATTTAAATTATTTAGATGAATTAGAGTCGGAAGCCATCTTCATCTTGCGTGAAGTATGGGCACAATTTCAAAATCCTGTTATCTTGTTTTCAGGCGGAAAAGATTCAATTGTGGTAGCACATTTGGCCAAAAAAGCCTTTTATCCTTCCAAAATACCTTTTGCCCTAATGCATATTGATACCGGGCACAATTTTCCGGAAACGATTCAGTTCAGAGATGATTTAATTGCTGAATTAGGCGCTACTTTATTGGTTGGTTCTGTACAAGAATCCATTGATAATGGAAGGGTTCTGGAAGAAAGAGGAAAGAATGCCAATAGAAATGCGCTACAAACCACTACACTTTTGGACGCCATTGCAGCGCACAAGATTGACTGTGCCATTGGTGGCGGACGTCGTGATGAAGAAAAGGCCAGAGCCAAAGAGCGTTTCTTTTCTCATCGGGATGATTTTGGACAATGGGATCCCAAAAACCAGAGACCGGAATTGTGGAATTTACTCAACGGAAAATATTTTGAAGGCGAACACTTCCGCGCTTTTCCTATCAGTAATTGGACGGAAATGGACGTTTGGAATTATATCAAAAGAGAACAAATTGCCATTCCATCGCTGTATTTTGCCCACGAAAGAGAAGTGCTTTGGCGTAATAACTCTTGGATACCAAAGTCTGAATACCTTATTTTGGACGGTACAGAAGAAGTAATCACCAAAAAAATTCGCTTCCGTACTTTAGGCGATATTACCATCACCGGAGGCATAGAATCCGATGCCGATACTTTGGAAAAAATCGTGGCCGAAGTGGCTTCTTTGCGTCATACCGAAAGAGGTAACAGAGCCGATGACAAGCGTTCGGAATCTTCTATGGAAGACCGAAAAAGAGAAGGTTACTTCTAATATTTCAATTTCAATTCAGTACCCATTAATTTTCAGAACACCATGATTATAGATAACAACCAATTATTGCGCTTTACTACAGCCGGTAGTGTTGACGATGGAAAAAGCACCTTAATAGGAAGACTATTGTACGATTCAAAATCTATTTTTGAAGACCAACTGGAAGCCATTGAAACTACCAGTAAGCGAAAAGGCCATGCCGGAGTAGATTTGGCTTTATTTACCGATGGCCTCCGAGACGAGAGAGAACAAGGGATTACCATTGATGTGGCTTATCGTTATTTTACAACGCCTAAACGAAAGTTCATTATAGCCGATACACCGGGACATATTCAATACACTCGTAACATGGTAACCGGAGCTTCTACAGCTAACGCGGCTATTGTTTTAATTGATGCCCGTCACGGAGTTATTGAGCAAACCAAAAGACATGCTTTTATTGCTTCCTTATTGCAAATTCCGCACATTATAGTGTGTGTAAACAAAATGGACTTGGTAGAGTATTCCGAAACCGTTTTTAATACTATTGTCAATCAGTTTGAAGAGTTCTCGTCTAAACTAAATATCAAAGACATTCGTTTTATTCCTATCAGTGCGCTAGATGGTGACAATGTGGTTAACCGTTCTGCTCATATGGATTGGTACCAAGATTCCCCTTTATTACATTTGTTAGAAACCCTTCACATTAGTAGTGATATCAATAAAATTGACGCTCGTTTTCCGGTACAAACCGTTTTAAGGCCACAGCGCGAAGGATTTATAGATTACCGAGGCTATGCCGGAAGAATTGCCGGTGGCATCTACAGAATAGGAGATTCGGTCACTGTTTTACCTTCTGGATTTGTTTCCAAAATTAAATCGATTAATGCCGGTGAAAAAGAGGTTGAAGAAGCTTTTGCACCAATGTCTGTCTCTATGACTTTAGAAGATGATATTGATGTGAGTAGAGGTGACATGATTGTAAAAACCAATAACCAGCCCGAAATGCTTCAAGAATTTGACGCTATGATTTGTTGGTTCAACAATGGTTCGGCCCGTCCAAATGCCAAGTACACCATTATGCATACATCCAATGAGCAAAAAGCCATCATCAAAAATGTGGTTTATAAAATTGACATCAATTCCTATCATCGCATTGAAACCGACAAAGAATTAAAAATGAATGATATTGCTCGTGTTACCATCCGTTGTAACCAGCGATTAATGACCGATTCTTACCGAGAAAACAGAATTACCGGAAGTATTATTTTAATTGATGATGCCACCAATGAAACCGTAGCGGCCGGAATGCTGGTTTAATGATAATAGGCTATACTAGCCAACACATTTCTAAAAACAATGAACGGAATTTGGTATTCTTCCTCCAAAATAGCAATAATATTTTGCAGGATATTCCTTTTGATGTGGACTTCAAGGCATTTATTGCCTGAGGATTTTGGAATCTTTCATGCCTTTAATATCCTAATTGTTTTGTTTATGGAAATTCCTAACACCGGTTTAGGTGCCAGTTTGATTAAGCAAAAGGAGGTCAATCAAAATCATTTCAATACTGTTTTTTTTTCCTATGTCATTTTTGCTTTGTTTTTTGCCGGCGTCTTGTATTTAGGCAGTGATGCCATAGCTGGTTTTTTCAATATCAATCAACTCAGTGATATTCTCAAAAACATCTTTTGGTTACCCATTTTTATTGCGCTTTCCGCTATTTCCAGAAATATACTCTTACGCGATTTGAAGGTTAAAAAAATCAGTTTGATAGAACTGTTCAGTTTTAGTTGTGTTTATGTTCCGGGCGTTTTTATAGTGTATTATTTTCAACCCAATTATTATGCGTTGATTTATCCCATGGTAGCCCAAGTTTTTGTAGAATCATTACTTTTTTATGCAGTCAAAAAAGAAAAGTATTTCTTTAAGTTTGATAAAACTGCCTGGAATGATTTAATTCATTTTGGCAAATGGAATACCGCCAGCCGAATAGTTGGCATGATGGGAAATCAAGCCGATGGAATAATCATCGGGAAAGTATTGGGAGCAAGTGCATTAGGGGTATACAATCGTTCCTACAGCATCATGAGCACACTGCAAAATTTATATTCTCAATATTTAGACAATATCATTTTTGCTGATTTTGCCCGAATGGAGGATGACAAAAGCCTTCACCTCAAAAAAATAATTAGGGTAGAATACTTACTCAATTTGTTTATTTTTCCATCCTTGCTAATTGTGCTGAGTTGTTCTTCTGAAATAGTATTGATATTGCTGGGTGATCAATGGAAAGCTACGGAAATTCTCCTTCAAATTTTAACTCTGGGATTGTTGTTTCGGTTGAATTATAAAATTACTTTACAATATCTCAGAGCTCAAGGCTACATAAAAAATACGTTTTATTTTTCTTCTTTTTATCTGATAGTCACAGTGCTATTAATGTTGGCTCTCTCAAGTTTTGGCTTAATCGGAATTACTTTAGGTTACTCCTTGGGATTGGTATTTCAATACCTTCAGTTGCACCACAAAGTCAGTAAAGTTATTCCGGGTTATACATTACTTGAATTTTTAAAAGCGAATAAATTTCTGCTTTTGAAATTTGTATTTATATTAGCTTTTTTAATGGCATTTAATCATTATTTGTGTAATGCTTTTAACTTTTATCTGGCCGTTGCAGTAAAAATAGGATTTGTGTTTTTATTTTTTACCAAACCAATTTATTATGAAATTATTTCAATTCTTAAATCAAAAAATAAAAAGCCTTAAAAAGAGAGGTCGGATGGCTTACAATGCAATTTTTATTTTGAGAAAGTTGGGATCGAGTGGGCAAGGATGTGATATAAAAGGAAAAATATTTATCTCCAACAAAGCAAAATTATTTTTGGGAAATAATGTACATCTTGGAGATAATGCTTATTTTAAAACTGAAGGGGAAATACATATTGGAGACAATTGCCACATGAGTAGAAATGTTACCATATATTCCGTAAATCACAATTCAGAAGGGTCAGTTTTACCTTATGACAATACTACATTAAAAAAGAAAGTGATAATAGGTAAAAACGTCTGGATTGGCATGAACGTTAATATCGTTCCCGGTGTAACTATTGGAGATGGTGTTATCATTGGCATGGGAGCAACTGTGACCAAAAATGTACCCGATTTGGCTATTGTTGGCGGTAATCCGGCCACAATACTCAAATATCGCAATAAAGAACACTATGATGATTTAGAAGCAAAACAACAATATGGAGGCAGTGGCGGAAAACCCCTTAAAAAAAATAACCCAAAACTGTAATGGAAAAAGTCTTTGTCATAGGTGGAATGAAATGTGGTACTTCCTCTTTGTACCAAATGTTTAAAAATAATCCTGAAGTTTGCCTTTCAAAATTTAAAGAGACCAGCTTTTTTACCAAAAGAATAGCCAAAGGGATAGATTGGTACAAAAATCAATTTGAGCCTCTCGAGACCACCAAGTTTTTAATGGATGTTTCTCCAAGCTATTCTAAAACACATTTGTTTCCCGACTGTGCCCAAAAAATTTACGATTATGATGCCAATGCCAAAATAATCTACCTTGTTCGCGATCCTTTAGAACGGATTGTTTCCAATATTTATCACGATTTACTCAGGGGAAGACTAACCACTAAACAAATTAAATCGACTTTACAAAACGATGATAATTACATTAAAACAAGTAATTACGGACTCCAAATAGCACCTTACATTGAACTTTTTGGAGAGAAAAATGTTTTGGTTTTGCAGTTTGAAGATTTAAAAACAAACTTGCCGGCATTCAATACTAAAATAGCCAATTTTCTTGGAATTGATTTTAGTGTCGACAATGTTGCAGCGCAAAATGTCTCCGAAAACAGGTACTTGATCAAGTATTTTGACGCAGTGCATTCGCGTTTCGGAAATGGAATTATTTCTAAAATTTACTTTTTATTTTGGCGTCTTGTGAATATAAAAGTCAGTAAACCGGAACTTTCTCAAGAAGAACTTCGTTTTATTTTTCAGGAATTAGAAAAGGACACAGCCACTTTTATCCAAAAGTTTGGCGTCAATGAAAAGGCATGGAAATTTTGGAGTGTTGTCAAAAATCAGCAATAAAGATGAACGTACACCTACATATCGGATTGCACAAAACAGGAACCACCTATTTGCAGTACAACATTTTCCCAAGTCTAAAAGACTTCCATTATGTTCAATTACCACCATGGAGGATTTTAACCCAGGCTAATTTATCCGTTCAAGAATTAGAAAAATACAAGTCGGAAATTTTACAAGGTTGGGATGGGCAAAAGGATTTAATCATTAGTAATGAGTTTTTTTCGGGTGCTATTGAAAAATTCAGCAAGCAACAATTGATTTGTATTTTAGATAATCTGAAACAGCTTTTTCCTCAGGCTAAAATCATCATTGTATTGCGCAGTCCTAAAGGATATTTTAATTCTTTGTACAATTTCAGAGTGGTTAGCAGAGGGTTTTGTACCAAATCGATGAGTGATTATTACGCACAAAATAAACAGTATTTTCTCGAAAAATTTGATTACGACTTTTTGTTAAAAGCTGTCAGCGACCGTTTTTCAAAAACAAGTGCTATCAAATATGAGGAAATTCAAGACAACAATCAATATGTCGCTTTTATTTGTAAAGCGTTAGCAATTCCTTTGTTTGAAGTGTCAAATGACGTAAAAGAAAACACCAGTTCTAAAAAAGGCACCCAAGTAAAAACCCATTTGGCATTGAATAGGATTTTGTTGTCGGGTTTGTTAGAATCTTTTCCGGAAAGTCACTTG
Organism: Flavobacterium sp. IMCC34852; assembly: GCF_030643905.1. Taxonomy (NCBI): domain Bacteria; kingdom Pseudomonadati; phylum Bacteroidota; class Flavobacteriia; order Flavobacteriales; family Flavobacteriaceae; genus Flavobacterium; species Flavobacterium rivulicola. Next base: position 1,354,961 of record NZ_CP121446.1, read on the forward strand.
AAAAACTATTTGAAAGTTCAATATTTTAATTTCAAAAAGACAAAATTGATAAAGAAAGTCTTGCAAAGAATTGAAAAATCAAAGTTTGTTGTTAATAACGAAAATAAGCTAACTCTAGAACAACAAAATGAGCTAGACCATTTTATAAAAAAATATGACCAACTCCATTTTCCAAATCTATAAAAGATGAAATTGGCTATACCTCATACCATTGTTACTTATCACGAGTTTGGAAACGTATCCAATTTCGAGAAGCAATTACAATTGTTAAGTCGGCAAAAGAAGGTGCTATTGACCACAGATGATGGTGATTTGAGTTTTTATACTACAGCTTATCCGTTGATTTTGAAATATAAAATTCAAACGATATTATTTATTATTCCTTCTTTAATTGGCACAAACGATCCTTTTTGGTGGAATGAAGTGTATTATTATTTAGGCAAAACTGCCGGAAGTCAAAAAATCAAAACCCTTAAATCTATTCCTAATTCCGAAAGAGTTGCCTATTTAGAATCGCTCAGAACATCCGGTGATAAACCACTTTTAAGGCAAACCCAACTCACTGTTGCCCAATTACAGGAAATGCAAAACAATGGCATTATCATAGCCAATCACAGTTTTACCCATCCGATGTTTGACCAATGCAGTGAAGATGAAATTAGAGAGGAATTACGCCGAACCAAAGTTTTTTTTGAGCAAAATCAACTCGATGGTTATTCGCTTTTTGCTTATCCTAATGGGAATTATAACGAGTTGACCGAAAAAGTGCTACAAGAAGAAGGCATTACACAAGCCTTTTTATTCGACCATAAAATCAATAAAGGAAAGATTAATCCGTTGCGCATTTCCCGATTAAGTGTCAATCATGATACGCCTATTTGGAAATTTAAGTTAATTTTATCCGGTTGGCATTCTAAAATAGTGCCGTTGACCAAAACCCTTCATCACTTACTAAGAAAATGAATTATTTGACTTTCAAACAAAAGGTTTTTTCCAGATTTAAAAAATCAGCTGTAGTCAGTGGCTTGTTTTCTTTTTTCGGCAAAGAATTACAACCTGAGAAATGGGTTTTTATCGTAGGCTGTTATAATTCGGGGACAACATTGTTGGCGGAAATATTCGAAAAGCATCCGCAATTGGCTGTATTGCCTGATGAAGGTGTAATGCTCACCAACCAATTGCCAAGACCTGAAGATTTTGGTTGGCGACGGATGTGGTGCGAATGTGAAACCCAAATGCACATTGACCCAAGTAAGGCAACAAAGGCCAGCCGTATCATCAAAAAACATTGGTCACATTTTGTAAAGCGTAACCCCAAAATAGTGGTCGAAAAATCGATTGCCAATGCTACGCGAATGGCCTTTTTTCAGGAGCATTTCCCCAACAGTTATTTTATTTACATCGTTAGAAACGGTTACGCCGTAGCCGAAGGGATTGCTCGTAAAGCAGTGGTCATGGAAGAAAGACAAGCCGAGTTGGGTACCCATTATCCCATTGACTTTCCTGCCAAACAATGGCAAAGGAGTTTGGAAGTTGTTGACGTTCAAAAACCACAAATCAAAAATTTTCTCGAAATCAATTATGAAGATTTAACTGCCGATTTGCAAGGAACCGGAGCTAAAATCAGTACCTTTTTAGGGATAAAACCTTTTGACAACTCATTATTGCAAGGCGAATTTGAAGTGCATGGCAACAAGATGAAGGTCACTAACCAAAACCACAAGAGTTTTGCCCGATTAAGTGAAGAAGAATGGAAAACCATCAATAACTTTGCTGAAAATGGACTAAAACACTATTCATATTATTCTGAAACTCCATCCGTGTAATGAAAGTTTTATTCATACAAGACAGTCTGGGAACCGGTGGTGCCGAAAAATCCAACTCGGAACTTTGGTATTATTTGCGAGACCAAAACGTAACGGTTAAGATTGTCGTTTTAGAACACCGCCAAAAAGGGATAGAAAAAGAAATCATAGAAGCGGGTTTTGACGTGAGTTTTATTGATAAACAAAATTTTTGGCAACAAGTCAACAGTATCAACCGAATTATAAAAGAATACCAACCCGATATTGTCCATTCTGTTTTATTCAGGGCTTCTTTGAGAACCAGATTGGCCAAACTAAAAACATCCTTTTTTCATATAGAAAGCTTAGTAAATTGTACCTATGATGCGGTTCGGTTTTCTGATCCTAAAGTCAATAAATGGGGATTGCATTTTTATAAGTTCTTAGACCGCATCACCCAAATCAAAGGTACAGACAAATTTATCGCCATTACTAATGAAGTACGTGAACATTACCACCAACAGTTGGGTATTCCTCTTGCTAAGATTGGTGTGATTTATAGAGGCCGAAAAGAGAATGTTTTTTTAAACAGCAAAGCCGAAGTTAGAAAAGCTTTGCTTGAGGAACTTAAATTTTCTCCAACCGATATTATCATAACGCATGTGGGTCGTCAAGAATTTCAAAAAGGACATTTGGAATTGCTGCAAGCCATCAAAAGCGTTGACAATCAACTGCAGGCATTGCATTGTAGATTTGTTTTTTGTGGTCGAGATGGAAATAATACCAAAGAAATTGAAACTTTTTTAGCCCAAGAACAATTAAAAACAAACATAGTTTTTTTAGGACATCGTCATGATGTGAACCAAATTTTGGCCGCTTCGGATATATTTGTTTTCCCTTCCAAATATGAAGGTTTGGGTGGTTCACTCATTGAAGCGCAGGCTGCAGGATTGCCCATAGTTTGCAGCAATATCAAAGTGTTTGAGGAAGTTGTTGATGCTGACAGTAATGCTTTGTTGTATGAGCTTGGTGACGCAGCAGATTTGGCCCAAAAATTACTAACCCTTATACAAAATGAAGCTTTAAGAGCAACTATGGGTAAAGCAAGTTTGGCACATTTTAAAGAAAAATTTCAGTTGGAAAATGTAAATTGTCAAATGTTGGCCACTTACGAGAAAATGATTGTATCAACTAACTAATTCTAATATATATGTGGAAAATTATACAAGCAGATTGCAAACGTCATGGAAATAAAAACTTTTTTTTATTGTTTTTTACCAATCCGATTTTGCGATTTAGTGTACTGTTTCGACTCAATCAAAAACTATCCAGATTCAATCCTTTGTTGTATTTTTTTAGAGTTTGGTTCAAGAATTTGAAACAAAAGTATAATCTTCAAATTCCTATTTACACCAAAATAGGTAAAGGGTTTTTACTTAATCATTATGGAGGTATAGTTATTAATCAGCATGTAGTTGTGGGTGAAAATTGTAATGTTTCCCAAGGTGTGACCCTCGGTAACGTTAGTAGAGGAAAGCTTAAAGGAACTCCAACAATAGGTGACAGAGTTTGGATTGGTGCCAATGCCGTAGTTGTCGGAAATATAAAAATCGGGAATGATGTTTTAATCGCTCCGCTTAGTTATGTTAATTTTGATATACCCGATAATGCTGTTGTTGCAGGAAATCCAGCAGTAATTATTAATTATAATACTAGTGCCGGTTATCTCAAAAATCTCATTTAACAGATAAATATAAATCCCTTTGGTCATCTTCCAACTCATACAAAAATCCCAACTTCGTGGCGCCGAAATGTTTGCCGCGCAATTGTCTACGCATTTAGAGCAATTAGGGCATAAAGTGTATTTAATTTCTTTATTTCCAGGGCAAAGTGAATTGCCTTTTTCGGGAGAGCAAATCAGTTTGAATCGTCCTATTGCTAAGCGGTGGACGGATTATCAAGGTTGGAATGCACTAAACCAATTAATACAAAAACACCAGCCCGATATCATACAGTGTAATGCCGGTGATACGTTGAAGTTTGCGGTTTTGTCTCAAAAAATATTCCGTTGGGAACAACCCATTATTGCACGAAATGCCAGTATGGTGAGTCTTTATATCAAAAATCCGTTGACCAAATGGATTAATAAAAAGTTGTACCAAAATGCCGCGATGGTTGTCTCTGTTTCGGAAAATTCTAAGAAAGACCTCAATTCACTTTTCCCGGAAACGACTTCCAAAACTATAGTTCTTCCGGTGGGTATCGAAATCAATACGGTGCATGAAACCAATTGGAAAGGAGGAAATCATGCCAAACATCATATCATTCACGTTGGTGGTTTTAGCTTTGAGAAAAATCATGAGGGATTGTTGTCTATTTTTAAACAGTTTTTGACTAAATATCCGGATGCTCATCTTCATTTATTGGGCGAAGGTCCAAAGAAAAACGAGATAGTACAATTAGCAACCGACATGAATTTGCTAGACAAAGTCACATTTTACGGTTGGGTAGCCAATCCTATGGATTATATTGCTAAGGCTGATTTGTTGGTTTTGCCCAGCATTATTGAAGGATTACCGGGCGTAATTTTGGAAGCCATGCACTGTAAAGTTCCCGTTGTGGCTTATAATGTAGGCGGCATTTCAGAAGTTGTTCAAAATTTAATAACAGGATTTTTAGTTCCTAAAAACGAGGAAGCTATATTTGTAACCGCAATGCATCAAGCACTAACCGAAAATAAGGAAGTTCTTTTAAAAAACGCTTTCGATTTAGTGAATGACAAATACAGTAATGTTACCATTGCTAAGCAGTTTGAATCGGTTTATTTTAATTTAAAACAGCTGCACTAAAAGTCATTATTTTGGAAAAAATTAAAATACTACATATCATCAAATCATTGGGTCGCGGCGGCGCTGAAATGCTTTTGCCTGAGACTTTGAAAGTTCATGATGTCTCAAAGTTTGAATTTCATTACATCTATTTTTTGCCTTGGAAAAATCAAATGGTTGATGCCATCGAAAAAAGTGGTGGAAAAGTAACTTGTTTTTCAGCTAAAAACAACCTTTCATTGTTGTTCCAATTTGCTAAAGTTAATGCGTATTGTAAAGAGCATAAAATACAGATTATACATGCTCATTTACCTTGGGCAGGTGTGTTGGCTAGGATTGTAGGCAGGATATCAGGGATTAAAGTGTTGTATACAGAGCATAATAATTTTGACAAGTATCACTTTTTAACCCGTTTGTTGAGCAAGCTCACTTACCAGTGGCAAACCAAAGTTTTAGCAGTATCTGAGGATGCTAAAGTGGCTTTAGAAAAGCACAACCTTTTTCATGATATTGTATATGTGCCTAATGGGGTTAATACTTCCTTTTTTTCAAAGAAAAAGAAGTTTGAAAAGTTAGAACATGTAGAACAATTTGTGGCAAATGACAAGGTAATTGGTACTGTGGCTGTTTTCAGAAAGCAAAAAAGACTCGATATTTTTATTGAAGTCGCTCATTTGGCCCAACAAAAGAAACTGCCGTTTAAATTTTTGATGGTAGGTGATGGTCCCGAGATGGAAATGATTAAAGGTTTGACAGCACAATATCAGTTGCAAAATGTACTTTTAGCCGGTCTTCAGGAAAGTCCGGTTGATTTCATGTGTTATATGGATATTTTTCTGATTACCAGTGACTTTGAAGGACTTCCGGTAGCCTTATTAGAAGCTATGAGTATGGAAATTGTTCCTTTTTGTACCGAAGTAGGAGGAATACCAAATGTTGTAAAAAACACTCAAAATGGCGTTTTGTTAACCTCTCAGGAACCAGAGGATATTTTGTTTGCATTAGTGCAAAAGAGCATTAATGAAAGTGCTAACTTTGAAACGATGAAAAAGAATGCCAGAGCTACTGTTGAAAATCATTACAGCATACAAAGAATGGTAAACCAATTAGAATCGATTTATACAGAAGTGCTGAATCATGGATAATAACTTTGTTTACCAATGGGCTAAACCGGAAGATGTTGACCAAATTGTTGCCCTCTTTGAGCTTTGTTTGGGCACTGAAGGTGGTGCGCCAACTGTAGGTTTTTGGAATTGGAAGCATAATCAAAATCCGGGAGGAATATCCCCTGTGATTTTGGCTTGGGATAAGGATAAACTTATTGGAATCAGGGCTTTTATGTGTTTTAAATTTCACAGTAAAGATGGAATTTATAAAGCCTACAGACCTGTTGATACTGCCACTCATCCGGATTATCAGGGCAAAGGAATTTTTAAAAAATTGACGCTGACTTTAATTGAAGATTTGCAACAAATAGAGGAAAAAGCCTTTATCTTCAATACGCCCAATACACAATCTAAACCGGGCTATTTAAAAATGGGTTGGAAGGTATGGGGAAAACCTTTGATACAAGTTATGCCGACATTTGCTTTTTGGGGAGGCAATTTTAAAAAACATCAGACCCAATTATTACAACATGATTTTTCTAATATCTTGGTTAATAAAGACGAAAAACTATCGGTTTGTAAAGATGCCGATTATTACAAATGGCGTTACCAAGATATTGCTTTACAACAATATGGACTGGTAGAAATTGACAATTATTTGATTATTTACCGACAAAAAAAAGTCAAGTTTTTGAAGGAATTCAGAATATGTGATATCATATATAAAAACAGTAGTTGTGAAACGATGCCTGTTTTTGTTTTGATTCGACTGCTTTTTTTGTTCCCGCCCGGATTTATTACCTTTATCAGTCAGAACAAGTTTCTGCTTAGCTTAAAGCTAAAAAGCAAAGCACCAATGGTTACTTACAGAAAAGTCAAAGAAACCGATGCCGCTATATCTTTTAATGCCATTGATTGGAACATTGGGGAACTAGAACTTTTTTAATTATGTGTGGAATATTTGGTTGTATAGGTACTTTAGATGCCGAAAAGAAAAACAGGATAAGCTCTTCACTTAAACATCGTGGACCGGATGGTCAGTATTTTAAAGAGTTTAACTCCCTCACTTTTTTTCATGCAAGATTAAGCATCATTGATGTGGCTGGAGGAAACCAACCTTTTGAAACTGAAAATGTAATATTGGTATTTAACGGAGAAATTTATAATTATAAAGCACTGGCTAAACAACACCAACTTTCCTTAAATACCGCGTCTGATACAGAAGTAATTATTGCCTTGTATGCCAAAATGGGCACCGCTGCTTTTGAGCAGTTGGATGGTATGTTTGCTTTTGCCTTGTATGACAAGCAAGAAAAAAATATTTATTTGGTCAGAGATCGTTCGGGTAAAAAACCACTTTATTTTTCCCCTAATAACGGATTTTCATTTGCCAGTGAAATCAATGCTTTGTTGGTTTATAAATCGGCATCCGACATCAACCATCAACACCTGAAATGGTATCTTCAAAAAGGATTTGTAAGTGGAGAAAACACCATATATAATGATATTTTCGAAGTTTTACCGGCACATTATTATACCTACAATGTCGAAACCCATAAAATAAGCCGTTCTCAGTATTGGAAATTTGAGGACTATTTTTTATCCCAAAAAATAAAAGATAAGAACGTTGCGCTCGAGCAATTGGATGACTTGTTTGCCAAAGCAGTAGAAAAAAGAATATTGTCGAGTGATTTTGAAGTTGGCGCCTTTTTGAGTGGCGGAATTGATAGTAGCTTGGTTTGTGCTTTTGCGGTTAAAACCAACCCTAATTTGAAGACTTTTACCGTAAAAATGAAAGGTGGTTTTGATGAATCGGAAGTAGCGTCTTTGATTGCCAAGCAGTTAAAAACCAGTCACCATGAGCTAACCATTGATTACGATTCTCTCGCAAATGATTATGAAAAGATAGTGACTTCTTATGGAGAACCTATAATAGATGAAAGTATAATTCCGTCTTATTATGTTGCCAAAGCCGCCTCTGAACACGTCAGGGTTATTTTAAATGGCGATGGAGGCGATGAAATTTTTGGAGGTTACCGACGTTATGTCCTCTATAAAAATTATGAAAAAATAAAACTTTTTAGCGGTTTAGGAAGGAATATACTTAGGCTATTACCCGCAACAGATGACAAAAACGGTACCTTGTCTAAATTAAATCGATTGTCTGATTTTTTTAAGTATGAAGGTGATGAACAATATTTCAGCGCTTCAACAGACTTGTTTTTTGACGCGCCTGGTTTTAACAAACTTGAAGATGGTCACTATTTTTCGCACAAGTCAATGTTTGGAACATCTTTTTCATTGCTTGAAAAAACTATGTTGACGGATTTTTATGGTATCTTACCTAAAATATTATTCAAAAAAATGGACATTGCCACCATGCAAAGCAGTATTGAAGGAAGATCTCCTTTTTTAGATACAAATTTGATGGAATGGAGCGCTTCTTTAGACCAAAATTTAAAAGTAAAAGGATTTACGTCTAAGTACTTGTTGAGAGAACTGAATAAAAAATATATAGACGGTAGTGTGTATAAATTGCCTAAAAAAGGATTCGAAGTTTCAGTAAAAGATTTATTGAACAATCAGTTAAAAGAAATGTATTCGGATTATTTACACAGCAATAATCCATATTATGCTAACTTTATAGACCAAAAATACATTAAGGATTTTTATCTGCAAGAGGGAAAAATCAATGATGTTAAGCGATATAAAGGATTGTTGGTACTGTTGAATCTTGAAATTTGGCATAAAAATTTAATAAAAAGATAAATGGGTCTAGTTGTTTTATTGGTTTTATTGTTTTTTATAAATGAAATCTTTTATAAAAGAATAGCGATCAGGCATCCTTTTGTTTCGATTAGATTAATTAGGAAAATTTTCCTCTATCACCTTTTATTTGCTATAGTTTACTATGTCTATGCTGTTTATAATCCATCAGATTCTAAGCATTATTACAGTACATTGAGTCAGTCAGATATCAATTGGGTTGAAACTATTCCCATGACCAACTGGGGTGTATTTTTTGTGGAGTATCCGTTTTTGAAGTATCTTGACTTTAATTACGAGATGCTGATGTTATTGTTTTCTTGGTTTGGATTTGTAGGCTTCGTTTACGCGTATTTATTTTTTGCCGAAAACATCAAAGAGAAGATAATTGTATTTGGCAAATATGATTTATTAAAATTATTATTGTTCCTCCCCAATATGCATTTTTGGTCAGCTTCAATTGGGAAAGGCTCAATGATATTTATGGGAATTATGATGTTTATATATGCCGTTCAATTTCCCAAAAAGAGATTGATAGCCTTGGCATTAGGATCATTTTTTATTTTCTCTATTCGATCGCATGTGATGTTTTTTATCATCATAGGAGTCTTGTTTGGCATCTTTTTCGGGAGTGATAAAAAACTGACAAAAGGAACTAAGGTATTTTTGATTTTTTCAGGAATGCTCTTTATTTATTTGGCTTGGAGTTCTATTTTGTCAGTGGCTAATTTAGAACAATCAGATGATTTGGTTAATGATTTTAATGAATTTGCTTATGCACGCTCTGAAGGTCTTTCCGAAAAAGCAGGATCGGGTTTGGATATGTCAAAATATTCTTTACCGGTAAAGCTTTTTACTTTTTGGTTTAGACCATTATTCATTGATGTACCAAGTTCAATGGGAATTTTTAGTTCGCTTGAGAATCTTTTATATTTACTCTTGTTTTTAAAAATTTGTAATAAATCATTCGTCAGGTTTATCAAGAAGGCACCATCAGTAGTTAAAATGAGTGCTATGATTTTTGTATTAACTTCCTTTGCCATGACCTTTATCATGTCTAATCTCGGGATTATTATGAGACAAAAAGCCCAAGTGATGTACTTTGCTTTCTTTGTTATTTATTATTTTTTAGCCTATGAAAAGGCGCGTAAAAGATATCTCAAGCAAAAACAACAAGATCATATAAAAGAACCTTTGCCTTTCGATAAACAAGAAACAACAGTAGTGGCATAATTATGAAAAAAGGCGCATTAGTCATATCGTTGGATTTCGAGTTAGTATGGGGCATTTTTGACCATATAGATTTGAAGGATAAAGTAGCTTATTTTGATAACACACTTAACGCTATTCCCAAAATGTTGGAAATTTTTGAGCGACATGATATGCGCGTTACTTGGGCTACCGTTGGGATGCTTTTTAATAAGAATTGGGAGGAATGGCAGAATAATATCCCGACTTTGTTACCTACTTACGACAATGCGATTTTGAATCCGTACACTTACGGAAATGCCCATCAAAAAAGCGGTTATGATCGGTTCTTTTTTGCGCCCGAGCTTATTAAAACCATTCAATCGGTCAAAGGGCAGGAAATAGGAACACATACCTACTCGCATTATTATTGTTTGGAAAAAGGACAAACCGTAGCGCAATTTGAAGCCGATTTGCAACAAGCCAACCTAATGGCTAACCAATTTAATCTTAAGTTGACTTCATTAGTTTTCCCTCGAAATCAATTCAATAAAAATTATTTGAAAGTTTGTTCCGAAAATCAAATAGAAACAGTACGCACCAATCCCGACGATTGGTATTGGGATACTACCAAAACAGATGCGCTGTTCTCCAAATTGGCCCGAACCGGTGATGCTTATTTGCCTTTTGGGAAAAAATCATATACTGCAGAAAGTGTTCATAAGGCAACTGTAGTTTGTCAAAAAGCCAGTCGTTTTTTAAGACCGCAACATCAAATTTCGGTTCTCAATTCACTGAGATTGTCACGTATAAAAAGTGAGATTGTAGGGGCTGCCCAAAACGGAGAAATTTATCATCTGTGGTGGCATCCGCATAATTTTGGTTTTGATACTGACAATGCACTCAAAGCACTTCAGGAAATTGCCTTGCTCTATCAGCATTGTAATCAGGTTTACGGAATGGAAAGTCTTACCATGAAACAAATAAGCGATAATAGTATATAAACTCAAGCATGAAAAATATAGCTGCTTTATTGTTTTCGAAACCATATAAAGGTTATGCAATATTATTTTTCTACCACCTGCTATTTATAGTTCTTGCCTACCAACTCAGGGTTTCAAGAACGGTTTCTGATGCCCATTTGTATTGGGGAAAAACACTTGACTTTAATCAATACTCGTGGTTTGATTTTGCCAACTATGGCGCTAAATTCATGGTCTTTATCAATTATCCGTTGGTTCAATTAGGTTTTCCTTTTTGGAGTGGTTTCTTATTGTATGGTATCATAGGTTTTTTTGGGATTCTTAAATGGATGCAATGGACTGATTTGGTTTTGAAAGACCGCTTTGTTTACAAAGGATTTGACTTGATGTATTTGCTTTTTTTTATGCCCAATCTTCATGTTTGGACGTCAAGTATCGGCAAAGAAGCGCTGGTTTTTTGGGGTATCGCTTCGGTGGTATTCGGACTCACCACTCAAAGATATAAGTCGGTTGGTTTTATAGTCGGAAGTTTAGTTGTTTTAATCATTCGGCCTCATGTAGCCTTGATGTTATTGGCAGCAATAAGCCTAGGTTTATTGTTTGAAAAAAAGATTTCCCTTAAAAAGAGAATAACTATTGCCGGCATTTCTTTTATCGGGGTATTGGTACTGCTGTATTTTGTTTTGCAAATCACTAATATTAATTATTGGGACTGGAAAAGAATCAATTATTTCAATGAATATTCTATTTTGTCTTTCCGTCATTCCGGGTCTTATGTTCCAATGCTGGACTATAATTATGGTTACCGGTGGTTTTCGTTTCATTTTCGTCCGCTTTTTTTTGACGCCGATACAGGGATTAAATATGTGGCAAGTCTTGAAAATCTTTTGACGTTATTAATTTTCATAGCAGCCTTGTTTTTGGCGCTTAAATTTTACCGTAAAATACAGTATACACTCGAAATGAAAACGGTATTTTTATTTACATTTATTGCAAGTGCATTGTATATAGAACGCTATGCCAATTTGGGTATTTTTATGAGAACCAAAATCATGTTTCATCCTTTTTTAATAGTTTCGCTACTGATTGTGATTCATCAGGGGATAAGTGTAATGAAAGCTAAAATTAATGAGAAAACCTAAACTAATACGCATAACCACAGTTCCTTTATCCTTAGACAAACTTTTAGGTGGTCAGCTTCATTTTATGAACTCGTTTTATGAAGTGGTGGCCGTGTCGGCAGAAAAAGCCTACTTGGAAAAAGTTGGCATTAAGGAAGGTGTGCGAACTTTTACGCTTAACATGACCCGAAAAATTACCCCATTTCAGGATTTGACAGCTGTTATTAAATTATTCCTTTTTCTCAGAAAAGAAAAACCGTTTATCGTTCACACTCATACCCCTAAAGCCGGTATCATCGGTATGTTGGCTTCCGCATTGGCCGGAGTTCCCCATCGTTTTCACACGGTAGCCGGAATGCCATTGTTGGAAGCAACCGGGTTCAAGCGCAAGGTTTTAGACTTTGTGGAAAAATTGACTTACAGTTGTGCCACCAAGGTTTATCCCAATTCTCACGGGTTAGCGGAGATTATCTTAAAAAATAATTATTGCAGCATCGAAAAGTTGAAAGTATTGGCCAACGGCAGTTCTAACGGGATTGATACCGATTATTTTAATCCGGAATTTTACAGCGATACGCAAAAAGCTACTTTGAGAAATCAATTGACCATAGCAGAAGACGATTTTGTTTTTGTTTTTGTAGGTCGATTGGTAGCTGATAAAGGAATAAATGAATTGGTATTGGCATTCAATCAATTGTCTGAAGAGAATGCCGGAGTCAAACTACTGTTGGTAGGTGATTATGAAGCCGAATTAGATCCTTTAACTCCCGAAACTTTGGCCATTATTCAAAGCAATAAAAGCATTATTACTGTTGGTTTTCAAAGTGATGTCAGACCTTATTTGGCTATTTCAGATGCCTTGACTTTTCCCAGTTACCGTGAAGGTTTTCCTAATGTGGTAATGCAAGCCGGCGCTATGGGTTTACCGGCAATAGTTTCTGATATCAATGGTTGTAATGAAATTATAAAAGAAGGTGAAAACGGATTAATCATTCCCGTTAAAAATTTGAATGCTCTTTTAAAGGCAATGAAAAAGATAACCGAACAAAGGGAAGTTACCAATATCCTAAAAGAAAAAGCCAGACCAATGATCGTCAATCGTTACGAACAGCAATTGGTTTGGAAGGCTATCTTGGAAGAATACAAGCGTTTAGAGTAGGGCGTTTTATTTTTACTTTTCGGGTCTTAAAAAAATAAGTATTTTTACAAAAACATTTGAATGTACCAGTCTTTATTTAAACCTCTGTTGGATTTTCTTGCCGCTGTAATAGGATTGGTTTTGCTTTCCCCAATATTCTTACTGGTCACGATTTTGTTATTGGTAGCCAACAATGGAAAACCCTTTTTTACCCAACAACGTCCCGGGAAAAATGGTAAAATATTCAAGATTATCAAGTTTAAAACCATGAATGATAAAAAGGATGCAACAGGAAGGTTGCTTCCGGATGCCATGCGGTTAACCCAAGTTGGACAATTCGTTCGCAAAACTTCCTTAGATGAAATCCCGCAATTGCTTAATGTAATTAAAGGCGATATGAGTATAGTAGGACCAAGGCCTTTGTTAACACATTACTTGCATTTGTATTCCGATTTTCAAAATCGCCGTCACGAAGTGAAGCCCGGAATCACCGGTTGGGCACAAGTCAACGGACGAAACGCCATCTCTTGGGATAAAAAATTTGAATTAGATGTATGGTATGTTGATCATATATCCTTTATTTTAGACTTGAAAATACTTTTTAAAACGGTATTAAAAGTGATACAAAGTGATGGTATTAACGCTGCCGATGCAGCCACAATTGAACCTTTTAATGGAAACTAATATTACACTTTACGGCGCTAGCGGTCACAGCAAAGTTATTATTGATATTTTGAATTGTAATTCGGCTACTATAGCTTCTGTTATAGATGACCATCCTAAAACTGATACAATTTTGGGTTTGCCCGTAATAAAAAATACTGATGTTGATTTTTCCAAAGTGGACCAGATGATTATTTCAATTGGCAACAATAAAGTAAGGGAAAGAATTTCAACCCAAGTCAAAGTCAATTATGTTAATGCCATTCATCCTTCGGCCATAATTTCAAACGCCGTAACCCTCGGGAAAGGAAATGTAATTATGGCAGGCGCTATCATCAATCCCGATGCCATTATCGGAAATCATTGCATCATTAATACCGGAGCCGTGGTAGAACACGATTGTCATATAGCCAATTTTGTTCATGTTTCTCCCAGTGTTTCTTTAGCCGGAAATGTTACAGTGGGTCAAGGAACTCATATTGGTATTGGTGCCAAAGTGATACAGGGAATTACCATAGGTAAATGGGTTACGATAGGTGCCGGCGCAGTAATCATAAAGGATGTCCCGGATTATGCCGTTGTTGTTGGCAACCCCGGAAAAATTATAAAATTCAACAAAGACAATGAGTAATTCAAAAATATGGCTGTCATCACCACATATGGGTGGCAATGAGCAAAAATACGTGCAAGAAGCTTTTGATACCAACTGGGTAGCGCCTTTAGGTCCCAATGTTTCCGGATTTGAACAAGATTTAGAAAATTATTTAGGCGAAGCAGTACACGTTGGTGCGCTGAGTTCGGGCACTGCAGCACTTCATTTGGCTTTGATTTTATTGGGAGTCAAAAATGGGGATGAGGTAATTTGTCAAAGTATGACTTTTTCGGCTTCTGCCAATCCGATAGTATATTTAGGGGCAACACCTATTTTTATTGATAGCGAGCCTGAAACTTGGAATATGTGTCCGGTTGCTCTGGAACAAGCCATCCAAGACCGCATTGCCAAAGGCAAAAAGCCCAAAGCTATCATAGGTGTTCATTTATACGGGATGGCATTTAAAGTGGACGAAATTACTGCAATAGCTGATAAATACGAAATTCCACTGGTTGAAGACAGCGCCGAAGCTTTGGGAAGTACTTATAAAGGCAGAAAATGCGGCACTTTTGGCAATCTTTCAATTTTGTCTTTTAACGGTAATAAAATCATCACTACTTCCGGCGGCGGTGCTATAGTCACCAAGACTTTAGAACAAAAAAACAAAGCTGTTTTTCTTTCTACCCAAGCCAGAGACAATGCACCACATTACCAGCACAGTGAAATAGGGTATAACTACCGAATGAGTAATATTTGTGCCGGTATTGGTAGAGGACAAATGGAAGTTTTGGACCAACACATTGCCTTGAGAAGAGCGATGCACAGGTTCTACGTAGATTTATTTAAAAATATTCCGGGAGTTACTGTATTCTCTGAACCTAACAGCGATTATTTTTCTAACCACTGGCTATCTTGTGTCGTAATTGATACAACCAAAGCTAATGGTGTAACCAGCGAAATGATGAGGTTGGCTTTAGAAAAAGTTAATATTGAATGCCGACCGCTTTGGAAACCTATGCATTTACAACCGGTTTTTAGTGACTGTTTATATTTTGGCCACACTGTAGCTGAAAACTTATTTACCAATGGGCTTTGCTTGCCTTCAGGTTCAAATTTGTCGGAAAATGACAGGAATAGTATCTCTAATGCCATACAGAGCGTTTTTAGGGTATAGGATTTGTTAATTTTTTTAATACTTTTACTTTTTATATCAAATACCAGCATAAAAAATTGCGTAACAATACTAAAAAAAATTATTTATCAGATTTAAGAAGTTATTTTTCAGAACTTCAGTTTGGTTTTAAATTAGAGAATTTGAGTTATCTGCCTAGGTGGATGGTTTTGCTTTTGGACATTACCATGATTTTCTTAGGTGGATTTATTACTTATTTTATTTTTCAGGGAATAAAGCTCGATTACATTAAAAACGACTCTGTTTTAATTGCAGCACCGTTTTATTTTGTAGTTAATATTTTTTTCTTTTGGATTTTCAGAACCTACTCGGGTGTTATTCGACACTCTTCCCAAGTTGATGCATTGAAATTGTTTTTTGCTCAGTTTTTTTCTACAGGTTTTCTAATCTTAGTTAATTATTCGAGTTTGATTTATTGGAACAGCAAATTTTTTCTAACCACCGGATTGGTTATCAATGGGGTAATCTCTTTTAGTTTTTTATTCTTTTACCGCGTGGTGGTTAAACATACTTTTGAAAGGTATTTTAATAACAAAAACGCAGCAAATCTGATCAATGCTTTAATTTACGGTTCTGATGCCAATGCCATTGCTTTAGCCAATTCACTTCAGGCTGAATCTCCAAAGCGATTCAAGGTGGTTGGTTTCATGGATAAGTCTGATCAAAACACCACAAAGCGAATTAATAATTTACCCATTTTTAACGGTAACGTAATCACAGTGCTCAGAACGGTAGATGCTGAGGTTTTGATTTTTGCCGATAAATCTATATCAAAAGAGGAACGTTCTCAAATTATAGAAGACTGTTTGGAGTACAACTTTAAAGTTTACACCATACCGCTTTTAAGTGATGTTGATGATCAAAAAGAAATCTCTAAAAAAATCAAGAGTTTTCAAATTCTTGATTTATTGGAACGAGAACCCATTGTTTTGGACAATAATTCTATTTCTAAACAGTTGCACCAAAAAACCATATTGGTTACCGGAGCTGCAGGTTCTATTGGTAGCGAAATTGTTCGTCAAGTGATTTTGTTTAAACCTAAAAAAATTATCGTTTTAGACCAAGCCGAAACGCCTTTGCACAATTTGAGTCTGGAGATTTCTAGTTTGGATCCCGAAGTGGAAACCATTAATGTAATCTCAGATATCAAAAATGTGGATGAGATTGAACAAGTATTTATAAAACACAAGCCCGAAGTAGTTTATCACGCCGCAGCTTACAAGCATGTGCCTTTGATGGAAGAGAATCCTGCTCAAGCCATATTGAATAATGTAATGGGTACGAGAAATTTAGCAGATTTGTCCGCCAAATATCACGTAGACAGTTTTGTAATGGTTTCAACAGATAAAGCGGTTAACCCCAGTAATGTAATGGGCGCCAGCAAGCGTATAGCCGAAAAGTACGTTCAATCTTTAGACTATAAGCTCAAAACCGAAAACAGTAAAAGTAGCACCAAGTTTATTACCACCAGATTTGGTAATGTTTTGGGTTCCAATGGTTCAGTAGTTCCGTTGTTTACCAAACAAATTCAAGAAGGTGGTCCTATTACCATAACCCATCCGGAGATTATTCGTTATTTTATGACGATACCTGAAGCTTGTCAATTGGTTTTAGAAGCGGGTGCTATGGGAAAAGGCGGTGAAATTTATATTTTTGATATGGGTAAACCCGTGAAGATTATTGATTTGGCTAAAAAAATGATTCGTTTAGCAGGTTTCACGCCGGATAATGAAATTAAAATTAAAATTATTGGTCTCAGACCGGGAGAAAAACTTTATGAAGAATTGTTGAACGACACCTCTAAAACATTGCCGACCCACCATTCCAAAATTATGATTTCGCAAGACGAGTTTCACCACCACCAAGAGCTCAATCGCTCTATTGATTTGTTGGTTGAAATTGCTAAAGTAAAGCCCAACTCGGTTATCGTTACCAAGATGAAGAAAATTGTTCCTGAATACAAGAGTTTAAATTCTGTTTATACTGCTTTAGACAATATAGAGGTTAAGCACTGAGTTTAAAATATTTCTTTACAAATTTCTCCAATTAATAACAAAGATACATTCTGTTTTAGAAAATCAAATCGTAGATTTGCAATCTTATAATAATAACTCACAAACCAACCGATGATGATTAAAAAGTTATTGCTCTTTATGATCGTATCCTTTTTTGCAGTGTCTTGTGCCAGTAAAAAAGATATTTTATACTATCAAGATATTCAAAATAACAGTCAATCTCCAATAAGCTATTTATCTAGTAATGTACAAATTAATGATATTTTGTACATTAAAGTTTCGGCGGTCGTTCAGGAATCTGCAGATCCATTTAATATTCAAATCACCAGCATGGGTAATGTGAATATTGAAACCTATAAAATTCAAGGATATTTGGTCTCACAAGAAGGGAATATTATGTTTCCCTTATTGGGAAAAATTAATGTAGTAGGTAAAAGCACTGAAGAAGTTCAAGAACTTTTGGCAAAAATGCTTACCGATTATGGCTATATCAAAGACCCAACCGTTAGTGTACGAATCATCAACAGCAAGGTAACTGTTTTAGGGGAAGTGAGAGCACCGGGTACATATTCATTCGATGAGCAAAATATTTCCTTAAATCAAGCTATTGGTTTTGCCGGAGATTTAACCATTAATGGTGTCAGAAAAGATGTATTGCTGATTAGAGAGGTGAATGGTGTCAGAACTTACATTCATCTTGACCTAACTTCTTCCAACTGGTTTAACAGTCCATACTATTATGTGAAACAAAATGATATTATTATTGTAAATCCTAATGGTCCAAAGGTTATGTCTTCCGGATATTTGAATAGTATTGGAACTACTTTAGGAATAATTTCTTTTGGGTTGACCATTTATTTATTGTTAAAAAATTAATGTAATGGAGCATAGTCATTTTGAATCTCAGGAAAACGAGAATCCCTTAAATATTATTAACGAATTATTTAAATATTTACGTTTTTGGTATTGGTTTTTATTGTCGGCGGTATTGTCTTTTTTAATAGTCAATTACTATTTAAATCACACGCTTTCGGTATATGAAACCAAAGCCAATATCAAAATTATAGATGATTCTAAGAATAATTTTGTGTTGCCTGTAGCGGGTCTCACTTCTTTAGGAAGAACTAAAGTTAATTTAGATAATCAAATAGAAATTATCAAATCTTACCGAATTTTAGAGCAAGTTTCAAAAGAACTCAATTTGGATACCCAATATTATTCAATGGGTTATTTCAATAATATTGAGATTTGGAAAAAAAGACCTTTTAGTATTGAATGGCTTGAGTCGCCGGTTAATATGGAAGAAAAAAATATCGGTTTTGAGATTGAAATTGTTGGTAACGGATATAAAGTAGTAAGTATTAACGGAGAGGAAGAAAATGAGAAAGTTTTTTCGTTTAACTCTGTTCAAAATATCAAAGGCATACCTTATAAATTATCGTTGCAGGTTGGGACAGATTTAAAGAAACTACAAGATAAAAGATTTCTGATAAAACATCTTCCTACCAAAACTACGGTTATGAATTTGGCAAATAACTTAAAAATTGCGAATTCTAATGAAAACTCAGATATCCTTAATATTTCAATTTCGGGAACTAACAAAGACAAATCGGAAGCCATAGTCAATGAAATCATCAAGCAGTTTGATGTTGATGGATTGAATGACAGAAGAATTGTTTCTCAAAAAACGATTGAATTTGTTAACGATCGTTTTAAATCCTTGGAAAGAGAGTTAGATTCTATTGAAACCCGCAAAGCCAATTATAAAAGCAATAAAGAATTGACTTTTTTAGAAGCGGATGCTGCATCCACTTCTGCCAGTAAAGTTTCAGCCAAAAACGATGTTTTTCAAACAGAAACACAAATTGCCTTATCCAAACTTTTAGAGCAATCCGTAAGAGCCGATAAAAAACTAGAATTGTTACCAACCAATATTGGTGTGGTCAATACTGATATTAATCAGTCGATTAACAATTTTAATACGGTTGTTTTGGAGCGAGACAGAATTGCCATGAGTGGTCTTGAAAACAATCCTAAGATAAAATATCTAAATGGTAAGCTCGCTGATTTACAAGTGAATATCCTGCAAACTATAAAAGATTACCAACAAGAATTAGAAGTTTCGCTCTCCAAGAATAACTACGTTAAGAAAACCTACTCAGACAAAGTGAGTGATATTCCTTATGATGAAAAAATCTTAGGAAGTATAGAGCGTAATAAAAGCATTAAAGAGTCTTTATACATTTTGTTGCTGCAAAAAAGAGAAGAAGCCGCTGTAAATTTAGCTATAACTTCTTCTTCCATAAAAGTGGTTGATTATGCGATTACCAATACCAAACCCATTGCGCCTAAGAGAGGTACTTTTTACTTAGTAGCCATTGTCATAGGTTTACTAATTCCATTCTTAATTATCTATGTCGGATTCTTATTAGATGATAAATTGCATACGAAAGAAGATATACTGAAACTGACCAAAAGTAAAATCATCTTATCCGAAGTGCCGCATATTAATTCGGAAACTAAATTAACCAGTATAAATGACCGAACTTTACTGGGTGAATCATTCAGAATCTTAAGAACAAACCTTACCTATATTTTTCCACTTCAAACCGAGAAAAAAGGACAAACGCTAATGGTAACTTCAACCATTAAAGGAGAAGGAAAAACATTTACCGCCCTCAATTTATCTATTTCTTTTTCTATCATGAATAAGAAGGTATTGTTGATAGGAGCGGACATGCGTAATCCGCAGTTGCATAATTATTTAAATGTTAAAAAATCAGAAAAAGGATTGCAAAATTACTTGCATGATTTAAGCGTCGACTGGCATTCTACCCTAAAGAAAAATGTTAACGGGGTGGAAAATTTAGACGTTATCCTTTCGGGTGCTATTCCGCCAAATCCTGCCGAATTACTTTCAAACGGAAGATTGGAAACCCTTATAAAAGAAGCTAAAGAAGAGTATGACTTTATTATAGTAGATACGCCGCCAACCTTATTAGTAACCGATACACTGGTTATCTCTCATTTGGTAGATACTACACTGTATGTGGTTAGAGCTGATTTTACCCCTAAAAATATTTTAGAATTCTCCTTGGATTTAAGCAACAGAGGTAAATTGAAAAATATGGCGTATGTCATTAACAATGTAGGATCTAATTACAAAGGATACAGCTATAACTACAAATACAGTTATGCCTACGGCTACGGCTACGGCTATGACGATGAAGATCGAAAAGACAACTCAATTATGAGAAAGATTCTATCGGTTTTTAAAAGATAAACCCATTAGAAATTAAAGAAAGCATTGTTTTGGAAGACTAGCGGTAAACTACCATGGTTTTTCAAAACAATTTTCTTTTGTATAAACTCCAAATGCCTGGTGTGGTGTACATCCGAACCAATAAAATCGATTAAACCGGCTTTGAGTAAAGCATCACTAATCTTTGCTACTCTCTCGCCATAATATCCAACAGTGGAGAGCATGTTTAACTGAAAAAGACATCCGGCTTTCTTAAGTTTTTTGTAATCAACTAAGGAAGGATGATGGTAAAAATTATACCTTTCAGGATGCGCCAAAACCGGTTGGTAGCCGGCAATTTGCAATTCAAACAATATGTCGTAAAGTTGAATCGGCGGATTCAAATAGGAAATCTCCACCAAAACATGATTCTCTTTTAAGGTTAAGAGTTTTTCAGTCTTGAAAAGATCAACAAACTCTGCGTCAATCATATATTCCGCGGCTGCTTTGAAATTGTTTTCAAGGTTTGGAAGTTTTAATGCTGTCGTAGTGGTTTGTAATTTTTCCTCAATTTGGTCTCTTTTGTTATTCCAAACTTCACCCATAACATGCGGTGTGGTGATGAATTTTGTGAAACCTAATTTTTGCAAACCCTCTATCAAAACAGTAGTGTCTTCTAAGGTAGCGGCACCGTCATCAATACCCGGAAGTAAATGAGAATGTATGTCGATGTGATTGCTTGGAATTAAATCACACAAATAAGGCTTTGGTTTAAAAAAATGAATCAAAATGAGGTTTTTATCGGCACAAAATTAAACAATTTATTATCGGTTTTACCAATTTAAATGAATTAGTAAATAAAACAAGTCAATTCTTTCTATAGGGTTTCCTAATTTATATATTTGCAATTAATAGTTAACTTTGAACGTTTCTTTAACCCAAAAAACCTAAATGGAAAACAATAGTCAGTCTCAAGATTGGGATTTAATCATCAAAGGGCATACCTCGCTTTTTGACCTTAAATTCAAGGATCTTTGGAATTACAGAGATTTGTTGTTGATGTTTGTAAAACGCGATTTTGTTAGTTTTTACAAGCAAACCATTTTAGGACCGCTTTGGTTTTTTATCCAGCCGATATTCACCACTTTAGTCTTTACTTTTGTCTTCGGAAACTTAGCCGGAATCAGTACAGACGGATTGCCGAACCAATTATTTTATTTGGCCGGAATCACCGCTTGGAATTACTTCTCCGATTGCTTAACCAAAACCAGTACCGTTTTTAAAGACAACGCCAATATTTTCGGGAAAGTCTATTTCCCCAGATTAATTATGCCGTTGAGTATAGTAGTGAGTAATTTAGTGCGCTTCGGAGTACAGTTGATTTTACTATTCTTGTTGATGCTTTATTTTTACCTTAATCCTATTGAAGGAACAAGTTTTCAAGTCAGCAATGGCATATTTCTCTTCCCTTTTTTAGTCTTGCTGATGGCTTTTTTAGGATTAGGATTAGGACTGATTATTACCGCAGTAACTACAAAATATAAGGACTTAACTTTCTTGGTTACTTTTGGAGTACAATTGTTAATGTATGCTACAACGGTAATCTACCCGTTGAGTTACGCCCGCGAAAAAGGTTATGGACATATTGTCGAATTGAATCCCATGACCGGTATTATTGAAGCTTTCCGCTATGCTTTTTTAGGCAAAGGCGAATTTACCTTGTGGAGTATAGGCTATTCTACCGCAGTAACTTTAGTGATTCTTTTTCTAGGCATTATCATTTTTAATAAAACCGAAAAAAACTTCGTTGATACCATCTAATGAGTAGTCCAATCATAAAAGTAGAAAACCTTTCAAAAGCCTATCAAATTGGGCAAATTGGAACCGGAACGATTTCAAGAGATATTGAGCGTTTTTGGCTAACCAAAGTGCGCGGTAAAGAAGATCCGTTTCTAAAAATCGGACAAACCAACGACCGAAGTACCAAAGGCGACAGCGATATCGTATGGTCTTTAAAAGATGTCAATTTCGAAATCAATCAAGGGGAAGCGGTTGGCATTATAGGTAAAAACGGCGCCGGAAAAAGTACCTTATTAAAATTATTGTCCAGAGTAACCGGACCAACCACCGGCGAAATCAAAATAAAAGGCAGAATTGCCAGTTTACTGGAAGTGGGAACCGGTTTTCATCCCGAATTATCCGGTAAAGAAAACATTTACCTTAACGGTGCCATTCTCGGAATGCGCAAAAAAGAAATCACCCGAAAACTAGAAGAAATCATCGACTTTTCAGGTGTAGAACGATACATCGATACTCCCGTAAAAAGGTATTCTTCCGGAATGTACGTGCGTTTGGCGTTTGCCGTAGCCGCGCATCTCGAAAGTGAAATCCTAATCGTTGACGAAGTATTGGCCGTAGGTGATGCCGAATTCCAAAAGAAATGTTTGGGCAAAATGGGTGACATCAGCAAAGGTCAAGGGCGAACAGTACTTTTCGTATCACACAATATGGCTGCGGTTCAAAATTTATGTAGCAAAGGCTTGTTGATAGAAAACGGGCAAATGATGTTCCAAGGGAATATCAACGAAACCATTACGACTTATTTGCAAGGCAACGCGTTTTCGAACGATTTATTAAATGTCAGAGGCCGAAAAGGCAACGGTAAAGTCAAGTTTGAACGCATAGATATCTACGGTGAAAATGCTTCAGAAAGTATCATTTCGGGGAAAGATTTGCACCTCAATTTAAAACTCCAAAACCGAGAGAAAATCTCTAGCGACAGAATCCGATTGGATGTGCGCATCGAAGATGATTTCGGTCAGCGTTTGTGTTGGGTCAGCTCGAGTTTGGTTGACATCGACCCACAAATCGTTCCCCAAAACATCAACATCACTTTCCCAAGAAATACGTTCAATAACGGAGTTTATTTTGCCACGATTTACATGACCGTCGATAACGAAGTAGCCGATTGGATTGACAATGCTTTCCAAATCATTGTTGAAGAAGGCGACTTTTTCGGCAATGGAATGCAAGTACCCAATCGTCAAAGTAAGATTTTAATGGATTTCGGAATGCGTTTTACCTAAGATTTTTTAAAAATGAAAAATACAATTATAACTTTTTTACTTTTTCTTTACCACAAGGTCAAGCGCAGTCATTTGTTGCGAAAATGGATTAAACAATTAATCGGTTCGGGTAAAATTGTCCTTGATTTTAATGGGTTTAAAATGTATGCCGGCGTGACTTCGGCCATCGAATCTAATGTTGTTTTTAACAGTTATAACGAAATAAAAGTCTTAGAATTAATTTCAAAATTGGCTTCCAAAGGCTATCATTTTATAGACATCGGAACCAATATCGGAATCCATTCCCTCACTGCCGCTAAGGCCAATTCCAATATTGAGATTTTTTCTTTCGAGCCCGAATCCAATAATTTCACCAACTTTATCCAAAATATTGGGTTAAACCAATTTGACAATATCCGTCCGTTCAAAATGGGATTGGGCAATTTCAAAGGCAATACCTTTATGAATATCAATGAAGGTTGGAACAAAGGAAAACACTCTTTAAAAGTGAACTTTCAGGAAAACGATAAAAAAATCACGATTCCCGTAAACCAATTAGACAGTTTCAAGGAATATGTCACCGGAAATCAGTTGTTGCTTAAAATTGATGTCGAAGGTTTCGAAAAAGAAGTCCTAGAAGGCGCCAAAGCGGTGGTAAGTCAAGTTGAAAATGCGGTGATTATTATCGAATTGGTAACCGAAATCAACAGCCTGGAAACTTGTAATCAGATAGTGAATTTGCTCAAAGAATACAGTTTCGACCAAATTTATAAAATCAATGCTGAAAACCAATTGGCCACCGTTCATGCTTATGAAGGCAGTGCCGATTATGTTTTTCTAAAAGGAACGGAAGCGACTAAACTCTTATTCTAATTTTTAAAAATGCGCCTAGGATTCAACCCCCATAAAGATGTACCACAAGACCCAACCGAGTTCAAACATCAGGTGGTTATTCCGGTGTATATCCCTAATCAGGAAGGCTATTTTAAAGACAGTTTCAAAAATTTTCAGTTGTGTCTCGAATCCTTGTTCCTAACTTGTCACAACAAAACATTCATCACCATTGTCAATAACGGCAGTTGTACCGAAGTCAAAGCATATTTAAACGACTTGTTCGAGACCCAAAAAATCAACGAGCTAATTCATTCTGAGAACATTGGTAAACTTAATGCTATTCTCAAAGGTTTGGCCGGAAACAACATTGAATTGGTTACCATTTCCGATGCCGATGTATTGTTTTTAGAGAATTGGCAACAAGAAACCGTAGCCGTTTTTAATCAGTTTCCCAAAGCCGGTGTGGTTGGAATCGTACCACAGTTCCGCACTTTCGGACATTGTTGCGGCAATATGATTTTTGACAATTTGTTGACCAAAAAATTAAAATTCAAACCGGTCCAAAACGTTGAAGCCCTCAAAAAATTCTACTACAGCATAGGCTGGGGCGATGATTACAATCCCGATTATCTGAAACAGATTTTGACCATCGAGAACGGGAATCACAGTGCGGTTGTGGGTTCGGGACATTTTGTGGCAACCTACCGCAAAGAATTGTTTACCGAAATCCCGACGTATTTAGGGTTCAAATTAGGCGGCACTTCAGAAAGGTATTTGGATGAAGCGACTTTACCCTACGGTTTGTGGCGTTTGACCACCAATGACAATTATGCTTATCACCTCGGGAATGTGTATGAAGAATGGATGACCCAAGAGATTCAATCTTTCCAAAACAAAGAGAACTCCATTCCTGAATTGCATGCATTAGCCTCTTTTAAAAAAGTGAGTGCTTTTAGCTACTATCTCAAGAACAAGCTGTTTATCAAGTTTTTCAACAAAAGAAAATACCGCCGCCTTTTTTATAAATTTATTGGTTTGCCCAAAACCATGATTCAAAAATATTAGTCGAGCTATGTCAGTAGTCAAAACAACCATATTAATTTCCACCAAGAATCGTTGTGCTGACTTGCTTTTCACCTTGGAAAAAATCAGATATTTAATTGATGAGCAGCTGACATGCGTAGTTTTTGACGATGGTTCTACAGATGACACGTTTGAAAAAGTCAAAACACAATTCCCTCAAGTACAGTTGCATCGAAATGAAGTCTCCAAAGGCTACATCTATTGTCGGAACAAAATGCTCAACGAAACCGATGCCGATTACGCTATTTCTTTGGATGATGATGCCCATTTTCTGAGTGATAACCCCATTGATTCCATCCAAAATTATTTTGACAATAACCCAAGTTGCGGACTTATAGCAACCAGAATATTTTGGGGCAAAACCACTCCGGAAACTTTGCAAACAGAGGAAATATCTCAAAAAGTAAAAAGTTTTGTAGGCTGTGGACATGTATGGAATATGAAAGCGTGGCGCGAAATTCCCAATTATCCCGAATGGTTTGACTTTTACGGCGAAGAGAATTTTGCCTCGTTCCAATTATTCAAAACCCAATGGGAAGTACATTACGTGCCCGAAATATTGGTGCAACACCGTGTCGATTTAAAAGAAAGAGCCAAAGACACCAAAGCTTTTGCCTTCCGTTATCGCAGAGCCATTCGCGCTGATTGGTACACTTATTTTCTATTCTTGCCTTGGTCAAAAATCCCGAGAAAGATGGCGTATTCGCTTTGGATGCAAGGGAAAGGCAAAATTTTAAAAGGACAGTTTAAAGTAATTACACCTTTGTTTTTGGCGATTTGCGATTTGTTTTTGGCGGTGCCCAAATTGATTCAACACAGAAATGCGCTGACTTCTCAAGAATATGAGGCTTATGCCAAATTAAACGAGGCAAAAATATTTTGGAAACCGGAAAAATAGTTATTTTTACTTCCGTTACAATCCAAATTGATGAACCAAAAACCTTATCTAATAGCCGAAATTGCTCAAGCGCACGAAGGCAGTTTGGGAATTTTGCATTCCTATATCGATGCCGTGGCTAAAACCGGTGTGCAGGCGATTAAATTCCAAATGCACATAGCCGAAGCTGAAAGCAGTATTCACGAACCTTTTCGGGTGAAATTTTCCAAAGAAGATGCCACGCGTTACGACTATTGGAAGCGCATGGAATTCACGCTTGAACAATGGAAAGGCATCAAACAACACTGCGACGAAGTCGGATTGGATTTCATCTGTTCGCCGTTTAGTAATTTGGCGGTAGATTGTTTGGAAGATGTAGGCGTTCACACCTACAAAATAGGTTCAGGTGAAGTCAATAATTTTCTTTTGTTGGAAAAAATTACCCAAACCGGAAAACCAATCATCATTTCCTCAGGCATGAGCAGTTTTGCCGAATTAGACAAAACAGTAGCTTTTCTGAAAAGCAAAAAAGCCCATTTTTCCATCTTGCAATGCACGACTGCTTATCCGACAAAACCTGAGCAATACGGTTTGAATGTGATATCAGAATTGAAAGCAAGATACGATGTGTCCATTGGTTTTTCAGACCATTCGGCCAAAATCGCTACCGGAATTGCCGCAGTAGCACTCGGTGCTGAAATCTTAGAGTTTCACGTGGTTTTTGACCGTTCGATGTTTGGACCGGATGCTATAGCGTCGTTGACTTTAGATGAAACCAAGCAATTGGTGGAATCGGTTAGCGAAATACATTTGGCACAAAATAACCCTATCAATAAAAACAGCAATGATAATTTCACTGAACTGAAAAGCATCTTTGAAAAATCATTGGCCATTAATAAAAATTTACCGCAAGGACATGTCCTGACGTTTGCCGATTTGGAAAGCAAAAAACCCAAAGGTTACGGCATATCCGCAGCCGATTTTGAAAAAGTAATCGGAAGACAATTGAACACAAATAAGTCCCAATGGGATTTCTTGAATGAAGCAGATTTAGCATGAGCCACACCCGAAAAATAGCTGTCGTTATCACAGCCCGACCTTCCTATAGCCGAGTTAAAACCGTTTTAACCGCCATCAAAAAGCATCCCGAATTGGAGTTGCAACTCATCGTAGCGGCTTCGGCTTTGCTTGACCGATACGGTAGTGCGGTGAATTACATAGAAAAAGACGGTTTCGAAATAGCTGCTAAAGTTTTTAATGTGTTGGAAGGGGAGAATTTAACGGCTGCAGCCAAAACAACCGGCATCGGAATACTCGAATTGTCCACAGTTTTTGACAATCTTCGACCGGATATTGTGGTTACGGTTGCCGATAGATTTGAAACGATGGCCACTGCTATTTCAGCTTCGTATATGAATATTCCTTTGGCACACATTCAAGGTGGCGAAGTGACCGGCAACATTGATGAAAAAGTCAGACACGCCATTACCAAATTGGCCGATTACCATTTTGTTGCCTCAGAAAATGCCAAGCAAAGAGTGATTCAGCTCGGTGAAAATGCCAACATGGTTTTCAATACCGGTTGTCCTTCTATTGATATTGCGCAGGAAGTGGCTAAAAATGATGCATTGACTTTCAATCCATACGAAAAATACGGTGGCGTAGGTTCGCAACCCGATTTGAGCAATGGTTATATCGTCGTGATGCAACATCCGGTAACCAATGAATACCAAGATTCCCGAAAACATATAGAAGCGACTTTGAGAGCGATTCAAAAAATCAACAAACCCACACTTTGGTTTTGGCCTAATGTCGATGCCGGAGCCGATGGCACTTCCACCGGAATTCGTTCGTTTCGTGAGAAATATAAAATGGAAAACGTGCATTTCTTCAAAAACATGGAAGGCGATGATTTCCTCAACTTATTGCATTCCTCGCTTTGCCTGATTGGCAATTCCAGTGTTGGAATTCGGGAATGTGCTTATCTTGGTGTGCCTACAATCAACATCGGTTCGCGTCAAAATCGTCGTGACCGTGGACAAAATGTTGTGGATGTAACTTATGACGAAAAGGAAATTATAGCGGCAGTTGATGCTATACTAAAAAAACAAGAAAGACCAAAATCGAATGTCTACGGCGGTGGTGATGCCGGAACTAAAATTGCCCAATTGCTTAAAGAATTACCACTTCAGTTTCACAAAACCATCACTTATTAATGAAAGTTTTGGTCATCATACCGGCGCGTGGCGGTTCGAAAGGCGTTCCCAAGAAAAACATCAAAATGCTTGGTGACAAACCGTTGATTGCACACGCCATTGATTGTGCCAAAGCCTCCAAAAAAACCACAAGATTTATCGTCTCTACTGATTCAGAGGAAATCGCCGAAGTGTCAAAACAATTTGGTTCCGAAGTGATTTTCAGGCCGAGCGATTTGGCCACCGATACCAGTAATGTGGTGACTGCCGTTGAACATGTTTACCAAGAAGTAAACGAAGATTTTGAGATTATAGTCTTGCTGCAACCGACTTCGCCGTTGAGAACTGCGGAAGATTTAGACAACATCATTGCAATATTTGAAAACGATACAAATACCGATGGCGTAATCAGTGTCGTTCCGATGGACGATATGCATCCAGCGCGAATGTATAATTTAGGTTCCAACAATGCGTTGGTTCCTTTTTTAACCGAAGGAGAAACTGCCAGAAGACAAGATTTAAAGCCTGTCTATTATAGAAACGGTTGTTTTTATGCTGTGAAAACTACTGCTTTTTTCAAAGAAAAATCTTTTATGGTTGCCAATAAAAGAGCTTATGTGATGAATGCAGAATGGTTGGCCAATATTGATACCCCAAGAGATTTTAAGATAGCCGAAATACTATACCAAGATTGGAAAGATGAGAATTTTAATCACTGAATCGGAAGATTTTAGTCCGAATGCGATTGCCGAACTTCAAAAACATTTTGAGGTGGTTCAACGTGATTTTACTTCACTTGAAGACTTGACAGAAAATATTGCCGAGGTTGATGTTTTGTTTGTCCGATTAAGATTCAAACTGACCCAAGAAATCCTCGAAAAAGCACCAAAGCTCCAATACATTTTAACCGCTACAACCGGTTTAGATCATATTGATACCAACTATTTTGAAAGCCGTGGCGGAAAAGTCATTTCGCTCAAAGGCGAAGTGGATTTTTTAGGTTCGATTCCGTCAACAGCCGAACATACTTGGGCTTTGCTATTGGCTTTGCTCAAAAAAATCCCAACAGCTTTCGAAGACGTAAAAGATGGAAATTGGCATCGAGATCATTTCAAAGGCAATAACCTTCGCGGAAAAAAAATCGGGATTTTAGGTTTGGGCAGAGTAGGAAAGCAAGTCGCTCATTTTGCTGAAGCTTTCGGTTTGGAGATAGGTTATTTTGATATAGTGGCTCAAACCAATAAGTATAAATGTTTTTCAAATCCACAAGAAATGTTTGCGTGGGCTGAAATCATAAGCATTCATATTCCATATAACACAGAAAATGAAAATTTTGTCAATGAAGAATTATTAAAGCATTGTCAAAAAAATGCGGTTTTAATCAATACTTCTCGCGGGAATGTTTGGGATGAAAAGTTCGTGGCTGAATTGCTCAAACAAGATAAAATATTCGGTATAGCCACTGATGTTTTGCAAGACGAATTCAATCAAAAACAATTAAAAAGAAATCCTTTGGTCGAATTGGCTACCGAAGAATACAATATCATCATCACACCACATATAGCCGGTGCCACGTATGAATCGATGTCGATGACGGAAGAGTTTATAGTGTCTCAATTTTTAAAAACAACGACTTCATAAGATGTGCGGAATTGCCGGAATCATTGGTCCAAAAGCCAATCAGCCTAACCTAAGGAAAATGCTCGAAGCCCAAAAGCATCGCGGTCCCGATTTTACAGCCGATTGGGTTGTTGAAGGCAAAGTCGCTTTAGGTCACAACCGTTTAAGCATCATCGATTTGTCGGAAGGCGCGAACCAACCTTTTTTTAGTGATTGCGGAAATTATGTGATGGTTTTTAATGGCGAGATTTACAATTACTTGGAGTTGCGTAAAACACTTCAGTCCAAATACACTTTCAAAACCCAATCCGATACCGAAGTTTTGCTCAACGCTTACCGCGAATTGGGTGAAAGCTGTTTGGACGAATGCAATGGTATGTTTGCTTTTGCGATTTGGAATGTCAAAGAACAAAGTTTGTTTGTTGCACGCGACCGATTTGGCGTAAAGCCGTTCCATTATTTTTTTGACCAAAATAATTTTTACTTTGCTTCTGAAATCCCGACGCTTTTTGCCGCGGGAATTGCTAAAAAACCGAATGATAAAGTTTGGCTCAATTTCTTTTCCGAAGGCAGTTATGGTTTGCCCAATGAAACATTTTGGACCAACATTCAGCAACTGGAAGCCGGACACTTTTTGACTTTACAAAACAACCATTTGCAAATCAAAAAATGGTACCACTTTGAGGAACGCATTGCTCATTTGCAAAACCAGTTTCATCAAAACGAAGAAGAATATATCACCAATTTATTGCTTAAAGCCATTAATTTAAGATTCAGAGCTGATGTTCCTATCGGGTTTAATTTGAGCGGTGGTTTGGATTCTAGTACGTTATTGGCACTGATTGACCAACAAGAGATCGACAAATCAACGATTGAAGCTTTTACTTTTGTGACCCATGACGAGCGCTATGACGAATTGCCTTGGGTCAAATCGATGTTGGAACAACGACCGTATCATTTGAATATTTGTCCGCTTTCCGCGAATGAAATTCCCGATTTGTCATTGAAAATCGCCCAAATGCAAGCCGAACCTTATGGTGGTATCCCAACGATAGCTTATTCGAATATATTTAAAACGGCAAGTCAAAAAGGCGTCAAAGTTTTGCTTGACGGTCAAGGTTCCGATGAGGCTTGGGCCGGATATGATTATTATCTTTCCAATTCGCAAAGCATAGTGCAAGGCGTGACGAAATCGCCTTTTAGAGCCGGCGTTTTGGATGGGGATTTTGCTAAAAATTATGCCAAAACCCATTACCCGAAACCTTTTGAAGACGCCTTACTGAATATGCAATACCGTGATTTATTCTGTACCAAAATCCCGAGAGCTTTGCGTTTTAACGATCGCATTTCTATGATGTACGGCACCGAATTGCGCGAGCCTTTTTTGGATTATGAATTGGTGGAATATGTTTTCAGCCGACCGACCGATTTTAAAATCAAAGACGGCATTCAAAAATGGATGCTTCGCAAAATAGCCGAAAAGTTTTTGCAAAAAGACTTAGTTTTGGCACCCAAAAGACCTTTGCAAACACCGCAACGAGAATGGCTTTCGGAAGATTTGAAAGCTTGGGTAATGGCTGAAGTGGAAGTGTTGAAGCAAAATTCATGGTTTGATGCTAAGGCTTTGCAAACCGAATTAGACCATTTTTTTAACGGCGATAATCAAAGCAGTTTCCATATTTGGCAATGGATTAACGCAGCACAAATTTTAAAATAGTATGCAAAAAATAACACAGCTTTATCGATTAAATTGGGGAAACCGACTGCTGGTAATTCGGTATTTGCTCAAGCGTGTTTTGCATTGGAAAACTACTGAAAATGAGCGAAAACTCAATGAGTTCTATTTTCACCTGATTAGTTTTAAGGGCTTTTTGAAGCAAGAAAACACTAAGGATTTTGTGTCAGCCTATCCCGATTTGGGTGTCACTTTAAAAATTAGAAAAAGACCTTCCAGCGATATGGATGTGTTTAGTCAAATTTACAGGTATTTGGAATATAAACCGGTTGTAGAGGTTTTTCAAAAGCATTTCCCCAATGATAAAAAGTTGAATTTTATTGATGCCGGGAGCAATATCGGCTTGACTTCAGTTTACTTTTCTACCTTTTTTCCGGGTTCTAATTTTATTGTTATCGAGCCTGATGATTCGAATTTTGAAACGATGTCTTTTAACCTTTTGACCAATGGTATTGAGGCTAAAGAAAAAGTAAAAGGCGGTATTTGGAGTACGAATTCTTTTTTAAGAATTGTAAGCGATTTTAGAGATAAAAACGATTGGTCATTTCGTGTAGAAGAAACTACAACAGCCACCAATTTAAAAGCTTATTCCATCAATTATCTGGTTAAAGAAAACAATTTTGAAACCATTGATATCCTAAAAATTGATATTGAAGGTTCGGAAAAAGAAGTGTTTACTTCACCAAAAGCAGATGTTTCTTATTTGGCCAAGACCAAATGTGTGGCCATTGAAATTCACGATGAGTTTGATTGCAGAGAAGCGATTTATAAAGTGCTTAGACAATATAATTTTGAGTTCTTCAATTCGGGTGAATTGACCATAGGAATTAACCAAAACTTACTGTAATGCAAACCGTCAACCGATTAAGAGAACTCGACTTTTTGCGCGGCATCGCTATTATTTTAGTGCTGTTCCGCCATCAGGTGTTGTTTGATTTTTTGGAAACGATGGGTTGGATTGGCGTTGATTTATTCTTTGTACTCAGCGGTTTTTTGGTTTCGGGTTTGTTGTTTAAAGAATACCAAAAGTTTGGTTCCATCAATGCTAAATTATTTTTAATCAGACGCGGGTTTAAAATTTACCCCATATTTTACCTGACCTATATTCTCTATATTATCCCAAGAATTATTCTCCATAAATTCGATTTGGAAAAAGCTTTTTATGAGCTGGTTTTTGTTCAAAATTACGCTTTGGGTTGGGGTTATGCTTATGCAGCGAGTTGGTCCTTGGCGGTTGAGGAGCATTTTTATTTTGGCTTAGCCTTAGTACTATGGTTGGTTTTCAATAAAAAAATCTTCCGCTTTGAAGTCGTAACCAATAAAACTTCGGCTTTTGAAAAATACTTAATAGTGGTTTTGGTATTGGTTTTCATTTTAAGAATTTTGGCCAACATCCAATTTCCTGAGGACACAGCGAGAAACATGACCATGTCGCACCTTCGTATAGATTCCTTGTTGTTTGGTGTTTTGGTTTCGTTTTGGTACCATTTCAGAAGAGAAAAATTGACCGCATTTTACCTTCAACACAAGTCTAAATTGTTATGGCTTTCCTTGGGATTGGTTTCTTTTACTCCCTTCATTGCGCCCGGAGATTCTTTCTTTGTGAAAACCATTGGGTTTACAATGCTTTATGTGGCTTTCGGAATTTTGTTGGTGCATTTTTTAATTGATGCTAATGTCAATCGGCAATTGAATCGACTTTTTACGGCAACGGTGGTGAATTTTATCAGTAAAATAGGTTTTTGTTCCTATTCGATTTACGTGATTCACTCTTTGGTGATTTATTGTTTTGGATTTCTGCACATTACTAATCGTTTTATAGCTTTTCCTATAGTATTCATTATTTCCGTCATTTCGGGTTTTATCATGACTTATCGAATTGAAAAGTTTTTCCTTACTTATCGCAATAAATATTATCCGAGCCGAACATTTTAGCATTCATTTACTTTCATATTAACTCTAAAATAGAGATATTTGAGACTTCAATTGAAAAACAGGAATGCAAAACAAAAAAATATTCATACTTCTTCCGGATGGTGTCGGATTGAGAAATTTTTCTTTTACAAATTTTCATAAAATTGGTTTACAAAAAGGAATCGATATCACTTTTTGGAACAATACCCTTTTTGATTTAAGTGAGTTGGGCTTCAAAGAAATACGTTTCCAAAATGCCAAAGCGCATCCGATGACCGATTTATTGAAGATGGCCCAAACCCGAATAGAATTAAATTTAAATATCAAGAGATCTAAAGATACCATCTACAATTATTATCGATTTCCGTTTTCTTATTCCAATGTGAAATCAACTCTGAAAAGCCTTTACAAAGAAGGGTTGATTCTTTTTAATAATTCTGAAAAAGGATTAGAACGCATCAAAAAAAGCATCGCCAAGCAAGAGCGAAAAACCAAACTCTACTTTGACAGCTTGGAAACCTTAAAAAAGGAAAATCCGGATTTTGTTTTTTGTACTAATCAAAGAACCATGTTGGCCGTAGCACCGATACTGGCCGCTCAGGATTTAGGAATTCCAACCGCCACGTTTATTTTCTCTTGGGATAATTTGCCCAAAGCCACCAAGATTGTCGAAACCGATTACTATTTTGTTTGGAGCGAACACATGAAAGACGAATTATTGTATTACTATCCGCATGTCAAAGAAAGCCAAATCAGGGTGACCGGAACGCCACAGTTTGAAACCCACACCGAAAAAGAATTATTGGTTTCCAAAGAAGCTTTTTTCAACGAGCACCATTTAGATTTAAATAAAAAATATCTATGTTTTTCGGGAGATGATGTAACGACTTCTCCTAATGATCCAACTTATTTGTCAGATACCGCTGCCGCAGTAGTAAGACTTAATGAAAAAGGACACAATTTGGGCATCATTTTCAGAAGATGTCCCGTTGATTTTTCGAACCGTTTTGATGCTGTGTTAGAGCAATACAAAGACGTTATCACAAGCATTATCCCAAAATGGGAGAAAAAAGGGGAAGCTTGGCACGACATTTCGCCTACCAAAGCCGATTTGGCGTTGCAAATGAATACCATTGCTCATACGGAAATGGTGATTAACTTAGGTTCTTCTATGGTGTTTGATTACGTTTCTTTTAACAAACCTTGTGGTTATATTAATTATGAAGTGCCCAATGCACAATATCCTAAATGGTCGGTGAAAAATATTTATCAGTTCATCCACTTCAGGTCGATGCCGAGTAAAGATTCGGTTTTTTGGATTAACCATCCTAATGAAATTGAGGATTGCATAACAAAGACATTAGATAACAAAGCTGAAAACGTGATTGCTAACGCCAAACAATGGTTTGAAAAAATTACCCAACATCCGCCGCAATCCGCTTCGGAAAGAATTTGGACGGCAATAGAGGAAATCTGTACAAAATAAAATGGCAAACGAATATATTTTATCTGATTATAAGCGCTGTGGTATTCACAAAATTACCATCGGTGTTTTGTTTGACGTTTTTATCCTAAGACCCAATCCCGGATTGAAATACATGACGATTTTTCGTTTGGTACAACATTACCGAAGACGCAACCGACTGTTGTTTTACTTTTACTTTTTGTGGCTCAGACGATTGAGGGTTAAGTATGGATTTGATATTTCGTATCGAACACAAATAGGCAAAGGATTTTATATCGGTCATTTCGGGAACGTAGTGATTCATGGAGATAGCGTGATTGGTGAGAACTGCAATATTTCTCAAGGCATTACCATCGGTGTTAGTAATTATGGAAAAAAAATGGGAGTGCCAACTATAGGAAACGAAGTTTTTATCGGACCTAATGCCGGAGTTTTTGGCAAAATTACGATCGGAAACAAAGTCACCATTGGTGCCAACTCTGTAGTTACTGACGATATTCCTGACGGTAAAACTGTGCTTCCTGCTGCGGCGATTATCATCGACAAAGATTTGTCTGACTATTATATTCAAAGTAAAATTAACTAATTGTTCTAACTATATTTCACATCATGTCCTACCAATCTTTATTGCCTTTGATACAAAAAACCGGAAGCATACTGTCGCCGGAGCAATTCCAAGAAAGAATCAATATCGTGTTTCACGATTTTGAAGCGCAACACTATGACGCGATGCACACCGATATGTGGGGCAGTTTACAAGAACAGATTAATTTATTGGTCGGCGATTTATTGGCCCAAAAAAATATAGAAAGCAAAACACTCAGCTTGCTCGACATTGGTTGCGGTACAGGTTTGAGTACACAAATTTTACTCAACTCAAAGCTCGGACCACACATTGGTCAAGTGACTTTACTCGATACTTCGCCCAACATGTTAAAGTTTGCCGAAGCCAAAGCCAAGACTTGGGGCAAACCCTATAAAACGGTCAATGGTTATTTGGCATCACTTACCGAAAAATTTGATGTGATTATCATCAGTTCGGTGTTGCACCACATTCCTGATTTAGAGACTTTCTTGAGTCAAGTCGACAACGCATTGCCTTCGGGTGGAATTTTAATTCATTTGCAAGATCCAAATGGAGATGCTATCAATGAAACCGAGTATTTAAGTAGAAGAAATCGTTATGAAAAAGCCCTCGAAGCTTTGCCGAAAAATAAAAAACTAACCGATTTTATTCCGAAGAAATTATTGAAATCCATCAAGCGATTTTTGGGTCGAAAAGATTATATCGACTTAATCAATGACCAATTATTGGCAGAGAAAACCATCAAAAGACGAATGACTGCAGATGAGATTTGGTCGGTTACCGATATCCATGTGGAAACCAAAACCGATTCGGTGAACAAAGGCATTTCGCTGAAATTTTTGAAAAATCAATTGCAAAACTTTGAATTGATAAAAATGCGTTCCTATGGCTTTTTCGGTTACTTAAAAAGTGATTTAATCGAGAGTTATCAGGCAGAAGAAACCCAATTGATTGCCGAGAATCAAACCAATGGTCGAAATATATCCTGTATTTGGATGAAAAAATAGGATGATGAAAATAGCCTTCCTGACACCAGAATATCCTCATGCCAAAACCGGTTTTTCGGCCGGAATAGGGACGAGTATCCTGAATTTAAGCAAAGGCTTACTCCAATTGGGTCATCAAGTTACGATTGTAATTTATGGCCAAGACCAAGACGAAACTTTTACTGATGCCGGATTGACATTTTATAAAATCAAAAACCGAAAACTCAAAGGATTTTCGAGAATTTTGACTCAAAAAAAGATTCAAAAACAGATTAATGATTTGGTCGACAAAGGCGAAATTGACATTGTTGAAGCCGCAGATTGGACGGGAATTACGTCCAATATCAACCTCAAATGTCCTTTGGTAATCAAACTTCACGGCAGCGATACTTATTTTTGTCATTTAGACCAACGACCGGTTAAGTTCCTTAATAAATTTAGAGAAAAAAAGGCATTGCAAAAGGCCGATGCTTGGCTTTCAGTCAGTCAGTATACGGCAACAGTTACCAAAGAATTATTTGCTTTGCCAAATGATTTTACCGTCATTCCGAATGGCATTGACTTGACTGATTTTTCGGTGGCTGAAATGAAAAACACTACAGCCGAAAACACCATTTTATACTTTGGTACGCTAATTCGAAAAAAAGGTTTACTCGAATTGCCGTTGATTTTTAACGAGGTATATAAGCAAAATAAACAAGCCAAATTAGTCCTTATTGGTCGTGATGCTGCAGATATTACCACCGGAAATTCTTCGATTTGGGCCATGATGCAACCGTTATTTGACACCGCTGCTTTTCAAAACGTGACTTATTTGGGAAGTGTTCCTTATGACCAAATGAAAATGCATATCAATGCTTCAACCGTTTGTGTTTTTCCCACATTTGCCGAAGCTTTGCCCGTTTCCTGGATAGAAGCGATGGCAGTACAAAAGGCTATCGTGGCTTCGGATATCGGCTGGGCAAAAGAAGTAATTGACGATGACGTCAACGGATTTTTAGTTAATCCGAAAGACCATCAAACCTATGCAAAAAAAATAAATGCGCTGCTGGAAAATGCTTCTTTGAGAAGTCAAATCGGTTCAGCAGCTCAAGAAAAAGTCAGACAAAAATTCAGTATTGAAGTCGTTGCCCGACAAAGTGCTGCTTTCTATCAAAAACTAATCAAATGAAAAAAGCGCTCAAGAAAATACTCAGTGGCTTAATGCCCAAAGGGAACGCCAAAGAAAAACTTAAACTTTTTTATTACAGACTATTAAAACCTAAGCAAGTGACGTTTGACTTGGTGGAAGGAAAAGATAAAGTGGTATACAAAACCGGTTTTCAAAACACTTCTCTAATCACTCACGAGGCTTTGTATCCGATAGTGGCTGATTTTGACTATTACCAGCATTTTTATAAGGTAAAATCGGGAGATGTTGTCATTGATGCCGGGGCAAATTGTGGCCATCTGACGGTTTTTTTCTCCAAATTGGTAGGCCGAAGCGGAAAAGTATTTGCCTTTGAACCGGATAAATTCAATATAGAGCGAATCCGAAAGAACATGGCTTTGAATCCGGATTTGACAGACAATATCAAAATTGAAGATTTGTTGCTTTGGGATAAAAATGAATGGATAGATTTTTATGAAGCCGGAACAGTAGGTTCTTCCGCGGTTTGGATGCCCGATGCCGAACATTGTGTCAAAAAGCAAGCGGTTACTATTGACGATTGGGTTAAAACCAACCAACTTCAAAAACTTGATTTTATCAAAATGGATATCGAAGGTGCCGAGATTGAAGCGCTTGACGGATGTGTGGAAACGATTAAAACTTTGCAACCGAACTTTGCCATTGCTTCGTATCACTTTGTTAATGGTGAGAAAACATTCATCAAGGTAGAATCTTTTTTCCGCCAAATGAATTATCCCTACAAAACAGTCACCTTCAGAGGTAATGAAATTATCACTTTTGCCGGACCGAATTTGAAATAAAAGAAAGTTTCATGATTATAATTTATCACAATCAATCAAAAGTAACCAACGTCGTTTCAACCGAAGCGCGTGACTTTCCGACTTTAATAAATCGGAACGTGGTTGCCGTTATGCTTGATTTGGCGGATAAATTTGAACAGGAAATATTGGTTTGGTGTCACGAAAGTTTAAAAGATAATTTGAATGTCAATTCGATTGAAAACCTGTTTCACCATCAAAAGCTGCTTTTTTCTTTTAATCCTTCATCGACCAATTATTTCGGAAGAGAGTTGGGTTACATAGAAGATTCGCCTTTTATCAAAATTAATAAAGAAGTCCGATACGCCACTTGGCAAACGAGCAGTCAGGTTGGAGCCGTTCATGCTACGGTTTTAAAAGCGTGTAAATCTGAGCTAAAAGTTGAAAACGACTTTGACTATTTTTTACATTCTTTGGCCAAAAGAGCCATCGTTCACGGTTTGTTGTGCTATTCCGAGCCCAAATTGCTCCAAGGCAAAACCTCCGAAACACCACTGAAAACCGCAAGTCTTTCCACTCTTTTTAAATTCACAAAACAACATTACCGAATGCGGTGGATTTTCCTTTTGTTTTTTAATTTGATGTTGTTTGAAAAGCGTTTTCCGTTGCTGCCATTGGTGTTTTCTTTGTTTTATAAAAAGAGGATTTTGAACCCGATTAGACTAAACCAAATACCATTAGCCTCAACCAAAACGATAGTGGAAAAAGGCACGATTGATGTCTTGATTCCTACGATTGGTCGGAAACAATATTTGTTGGATGTGCTCAATAATTTAGCCGCACAAACGCATTTGCCAACCAACGTTGTCATTATTGAACAAAATCCAATGGCGGACAGCGTTTCCGAATTGGATTTTATCCAAAATACTACTTGGCCTTTTGCCATCAAACACCGTTTTACCCATCAAGCCGGTGCTTGTAACGCCCGAAACTTAGGATTGGAATTGATAACAAGTGAGTTTTGCTTTATGGCCGATGACGATATTGTTTTTGGCAATGATTTACTCGAAAAGGCTATAGACACTTTTCGGTCAACCGGAAATGAAGTGTTTTTAGTGGCTTGTCATTTGAAAACGCAAACTATAGAACGCCAAGCACCTAAGCAATTTACTGTTTTTGGTGCCGGACATGCTTTTGTAAAAAGTGCTTGTCTTAAAGGATTGCGATTCAATATGGGTTACGAATTTGGTTTTGGCGAAGACAATGATTTTGGGATGCAATTGCGCCAAAGAGGATTTGATATTTTGTATATTTCCACAACCCATATTTTGCACTTAAAAGCCCCGATGGGCGGATTCAGGACCAAACCAACTTTGCGTTGGCAACACGAAGCAATCCAACCCAAACCTTCACCGACAGTGATGTTGTTTCGATTGCTGTATGATACGCCGGAGCAATTGTTGAGTTATAAAACCACGATTTTTTTGAAGAATCTCAACAAAAGTTTTTTAAAGAATCCTTTTGGCTATATTAAATTGTTCAGA
Organism: Flavobacterium sp. IMCC34852; assembly: GCF_030643905.1. Classification (NCBI taxonomy): domain Bacteria; kingdom Pseudomonadati; phylum Bacteroidota; class Flavobacteriia; order Flavobacteriales; family Flavobacteriaceae; genus Flavobacterium; species Flavobacterium rivulicola. Next base: position 1,395,411 of record NZ_CP121446.1, read on the forward strand.
AAAAAATGGGACACCAGTGTTTTTTGGGCCACTAAATTAAAGCATGAATAAGATGAATTTTACCCTGGTAATTTGTACGTATATGCGGCCCAATCCTTTATTGAAGCTACTGACTTCGGTAAAGACGCAAACACTTTATCCTAATGAAATTCTCATTATTGACGGTTCATTGAATGACGAAACCCAAGGCATGATTGCTCAGCATACTTTTGAAAAGCTGACTTATTTTAAAGTGGAAAAGGAGCACAGGGGTTTAACCAAACAGCGCAATTTTGGGGTTTCCAAAGTGTCATCGGATGCTGAAGTGATTTGTTTTTTGGATGATGATACGGTTTTGGAACCCAATTATTTTGAGGAAATTATCAACGCATATCAAAGTGATTCAACCATAACCGGCGTGGCCGGAATTGCCATTAATGAAAATCGATGGGTAAAAAAAGAACCGAATAAAACATACAGTAAATATAAGTTTTATGAATTCGAAGGCTACGTTTATCCGGAAGGTTCCAGAAATATATTCCGAAATTATTTGGGTTTGCAGTCGGATTTAGGTCCGGGACGCATGCCTGAATACTCACACGGCCGAACTTGTGGTTTTCCTTTGACGGGCAAAATTTATGAAGTCGATTTGTTGATTGGGATGTCGTTCTCATTCAAGAAAGTAGTTTTTGACAAGATTAAATTCTCGCATTATTTTGAAGGTTACGGCTTGTATGAAGATGCCGATTTTAGTATCAGAGCACAACAATTCGGAAAAAATGTAATTGCCACCAAAGCCCAATTATCGCATTACCACGACCAATCGGGCAGGCCAAACAAATACCAATATGGCCAAATGGTGACGCGAAACGGTTGGTTTGTATGGCGTGTGAAATACCCGAAGCCTTCGTTCCAAGCTAAGTTAAAATGGACTGCCATTTCATTAGTATTGATATTCATCAGATTTAGCAATATCTTTACCACTAACAAACGTTGGGAAGCGTTAACCGAATCTTGGGGAAGAACCGTGGGTTTGGTGCGTTTGCTTTTTGACCAACCCAAAACAGAATCTTAAACCAACATGACCTTTTGCCTCATTACACATGTTCCTCACGGCTTTCAAAATGGCGAATATTATGCGTATTCTCCTTATGTGAGAGAGATGAATATTTGGGCAAACTATGTAGATAAAATCATCGTCGTCGCGCCACTGACTTTAAAAAATAAAACCGCGATTGAAATTCCCTATTCCCATCAAAACATTGATTTCAGAACAGTAGCTTCTTATCATTTTTTGTCTTTACAATCGGCTTTACAATCGATGTTCAAATTGCCTAAAGTTGTTTTAGAAATCTACAAAGCCATGAGGCAAGCTGATCATATTCATTTGCGATGTCCCGGAAATATGGGGTTGTTGGGTTGTTTGGTGCAGGTTTTATTTCCAAGCAAACCCAAAACTGCTAAATACGCCGGCAATTGGGATTTAAAAGCCAAGCAACCGCTGAGTTATCGTCTGCAAAAATGGATTTTGAGCAATACTTTTTTGACCAAAAACATGCAGGTTTTAGTGTATGGCGAATGGGAAAACAGTACCAAAAATATCAAGCCTTTTTTTACGGCGAGTTATTTTGAGAAAGATAAGATTGCCGTTAGTCCAAAACCATTGACCGGAAAGATTTCTTTTGTTTTTGTGGGCACTTTGTCTAATGGGAAACAACCATTGTATGCTATTCAATTGGTGGAACAACTTTATAAAAAAGGACATGACGTTGCGTTGACTGTATTTGGAGAAGGCGCAGAGCGAAAAAGTTTAGAAGAATATATAAAGATTAATCATCTTGAAAGCATTATCAGTTTGCAAGGCAATCAAAACCAGGAAACCGTTAAAGAAGCTTATATCAAAAATCATTTTGTAGTTTTACCGTCATTGAGTGAAGGTTGGCCCAAAGTCATTGCAGAAGGCATGTTTTGGGGTTGTTTGCCAATCGCTTCCCCAGTTTCTTGTGTGCCCAATATGTTGGATAACGGAAATCGCGGATTGCTTTTGGAACTGCAATTAGCCAATGATGTAGCTCAAATCGAATCGATGATTACAGATGAGAAACGCTACCAAACGCAAGTCAATAGCGCTATTCAATGGTCGAGACAATACACTTTGGATGTGTTTGAAAATGAAATTAAACAGCTTTTGCAATCATGAGAATAGTACAAATTATTGACTCTTTAGAAGTTGGCGGCGCCGAAAAAATGGCCATCAATTATGCCAATGCGCTTTCCAAGAGAGTTGATTTTTCGGGCTTGGTTGCAACTCGATCGGAAGGTCATTTGAAAAGTCAGTTGCATGATTCAGTGTCTTATCTTTTTTTGAAAAAGACCAAAACACTAGATTTTGCTGCGGCTTTTCGCCTAAAAAAATATTGTAAAATGAATAAGGTTGACTTTCTGCAACCGCACAGTAGTTCCTATTTCATTGCTTTATTGGTCAAAATAATTTACCCCAAAATTCAAATCATTTGGCATGACCACAATGGGTTGAGTGAGTTTATCAGTACGCAAAAATCATTGGTGCTCAAAATGGCTTCGTTTTTCTTTAAAGGCATTATCGTTGTAAATTTTAAATTGAAAAATTGGGCCGAAAAAGAACTCAATTGTAAAAACGTGGTTTATTTCCCTAATTTTACCAATGAGGTTTCAGCGGTCAAAGCGGAAACCATTTTGAAAGGAGTGGAAGGCAAACGTATTTTGTGTTTGGCCAATTTGAGAGACCAAAAAAATCATTTTTTGTTGCTGGAAGTAGCGGAAAAACTTAAAGAATCTCATCCGGAATGGACTTTTCATTTGGTAGGGAAGGATTTTGAAGATGAGTATTCGAAGCAAATTGCGGAATTGATTGTCCGTAAAGGCTTGCAGAATACGGTTTTTATTTACGGATCAAAAAACGATGTTGTTGCCATCATTAACCAATCAGCGATTGCTATTCTTACTTCAAAATCAGAAGGTTTGCCGGTAGCATTGATTGAATACGGCTTGTATAAAAAACCGGTGGTTACTACTAATGTTGGCGAGATTCCGTTAATTATCAAAAATGGGATAAATGGTTTTATGGTTGGTGTAAATGAGGTAGAGGCTTTTTATGAATACTTAGTAAAATTGGTCAAAAGCGAAGACTTACGAATCCAATTAGGCAACGCTTTGCACCAAACGATTGTAGAAAATCACTCGGAAGATGGTGTTTTAACCAACTATTTAACCTGGATCAAAGGGTTGTAAAACTATGAAAGAAAGAAACTATATATTGTTGGTTTTAGCTCACGTATTGATTGGGGCTTTGATCTATAATTTTCCACAATTTTCAAAAGTTTACGGACTGTCAATTTTGATATTGGGCATTTATTTTGTTATTAAAAACGGCAATCGAGGTAATGAAGTGCTTTATGTTTCGGCCTATTTAGTTGGAAGTGAAGTTTTTTTGCGAATGACGGGCGGAAATATCTTGTATGAGTTTTCCAAATACGGCGTCATGGCTTTTTTGTTTTTGGGGATGTATTACAGCGGATTTTCAAAAAATGCCATTCCCTTTTGGATTTATCTGCTTTTGTTGTTTCCCGGGATTATTGTGGCCACCGAAACACTGAATTTAAAATCAGATCTCCGAACTTCACTGGCTTTTAATATTTCCGGACCGGCTTGTTTGGGCGTTGCTGCGATCTATAATTACAATCGAAAAATATTGTTCTCACAACTCAATAACATTTTGTTGGCTATGGGTTTGCCTATCATAGCCACTACGATGTATTTGATATTGTACACTCCTGAACTCAAAACTATTTTGACGAGTACGGGTTCTAATTTGGAAACTTCCGGCGGATTTGGTCCTAATCAAGTAGCCACATTGCTTGGGATAGGCATGTTTATTTTCTTTTCACGACTGGTTTTGGAATCAAAAACCAAGTTAATGTTTGCCCTGAATTTAATTATTATTTTTAATATCAGTTACCGAGGTTTGGTCACTTTCTCCCGCGGAGGCATGATTACCGGTTTGTTGATGATTTTAATTTTAATCTTCTTTTTATATAAAAATACCAGAGGAGAAGGGAAATACAAATTGAATATACTATTGGTTTTGTTTCTCTTGGGATTTGCCTTTACTTGGGTTTATACTTCGAACCAAACCGGTGGTTTGATTGATAAAAGATACGCCAATCAGGATGCAACCGGGAAAGTTAAAGAGAGTCAATTTACCGGACGAGAGGAAATTTTAGATAGCGAAATAGATGCCTTTTTAGACAGTCCGGTTTTTGGCATAGGTGTTGCCAAAGGATTAGAAATTAGGGAAGAAAAAACCGGAGGTGAAATTATTACGTCACACAATGAAGTCTCCAGAACCTTTGCCGAACATGGAACTTTGGGTATAATGGCACTGCTAATTGTGTTTTTAACGCCTATATTTTTGTATCTCGACAACAAACAAAATATTTATATGTTTTGTTTTTTAGTATTTTGGTTGCTGACAATTAATCATGCTGCCATGCGAATTGCTGCGCCGGCTTTTGTATATTCGTTGTCGCTATTAAAAGTTTATATGGATGAATAAGCTTCTTTACATTGGAAATAAGCTGTCCGACCATGGATATACTTCAACTTCTATAGAAACCTTGGGTTCTTTTTTGGAAGCCGAAGGATTTACCGTTTACTATGCTTCTTCAAAGAAAAGTAAGCCTTTAAGAATGCTGGAAATGATTTATATGACTTTTAAATATGCCAAAAAAGTTGACTATGTTTTAATTGATACTTATAGTACTAAAAATTTTTGGTATGCTTTTATCATCTCTCAGCTTTGCCGAATGTTAAAGGTAAAATACATCCCAAAATTACACGGTGGTGATTTGCCCAGCAGAATTGAAAGGTCAAAGTTTTTCTCCAATTTAATATTTAACAATGCCTTTATTAATATTGCGCCGTCTTATTATTTGTATGAAGCCTTTAAGAATAATGGTTATACTAATTTAAAATACATTCCCAACACTATCGAACTCCAACTTTATCCGGAGTCAGTCAAAACATTTGAGGTACCAAGCATCCTTTGGGTTCGATCTTTTGCCAAAATCTACAATCCGATAATGGCGGTAAAGGTTTTTATCAATTTAAAGAAAATCTATCCCGAAGCGACTTTGTGTATGATTGGTCCCAAAAAAGACGATAGTTTCGAAAAAACGAAGCGTTTTGCCCAAAAGCATAAAGTAGAAGTAACTTTTACCGGAAAGTTATCTAAAGAAGATTGGATTGCCAAATCCAAAGATTACAATGTTTTTATCAATACCACTCATTTCGATAATACGCCCATAAGTGTCATAGAAGCCATGGCTTTAGGTTTGCCGGTGGTTTCCACTAATGTTGGTGGAATTCCTTATTTATTGAAGCACGAATCCAATGCTTTATTGGTTTCTGATGATGATACGGATGAAATGACCCAACAAGTGAATCGATTGTTCACAGAGCAAAACTTGGTCCAAAGCATCACTAAAAATGCCAAAGAGACTGTTCAAAGCTTTGATTGGGAAATTGTAAAAAAGGAATGGATAGATTTACTGATTTAATCACGAGATTTACTAACTTGCGACTTCAAAAAAATAAGTGCTATCAAAAAAATGAACAAATACAAGGATATTCACTTCGAAGTTTCGGAAAGAAAAATTCTTTTAAGACTCTTTGATGTCATCTCTGTATTGGTTTCTTTGTACTTGGTAGGAATAGTATTTAAGTTTAATTACTTCAATATTTCGACCACCAATTTTTACTGGACCATTGTATTAGGGCTTTATCTGAATTTCATCGGTTCGGTCTTTGAAATGTATAATTTGCAAGTAGCCAGCAATCAGTTTCAGGTTATCAAAAGTATCATACTGACTTCTTCGACTACGGTATTGATGTATTTATTGACCCCAATATTTACTCCGATTTTACCCACGAATCGTATCCAAATCTTTTTCTTCTTTATAGCTATTTTTGTGGCTTTGTTTACTTGGCGAATGATTTATGTTCGCTTTTTTGCCTCTAATAGATTCTTAAAAAAAGTAATCCTCATTTGTGATAAAGAACAAGTTAAAGAATTGGTTGACGGATTGGAAAATGCCGATCCACATTATCGTGTGATGGGTTTTGTGAATTCAGACAGCACCAATTTGAAAAGCGATCTTTATCCTAAGATTAAAAGTGTAGATATTAATGATTTGGAAGTTTTTGTCAAGAAAAATTCCATTTCGGAAATTGTAATTGCTTCCCAAAAAACAGACGGAATTACGGTCAAATTATACAACCAACTGATTCACTTACTCGAAAACGGTTATATCATCAGAGAATACACCCAAGTCTATGAAAATATTACCCAACGTATTCCGGTGCAATATGTTTCCCGTGATTTTTACCGTTATTTTCCATTCAGCCGCAGCAACCAAAACCATTTGTATTTAATCATCGTTAGATTTTTGGAAATTCTGATTTCCCTAATCGGATTGGCTGTTGGATTGTTGTTAATTCCTGTTGTAGCTTTGGGAAATCTTTTCGGCAACAAAGGACCATTGTTTTATACCCAAGAAAGAGTGGGGAAAAACGGTAAAGTTTTTAATATTGTCAAGTTCAGGACCATGGTTAAAAATGCCGAAAGCGGCGGTGCTGTTTTTGCAACGACCAATGATTCGAGGATAACCCCGTTTGGCAAAATTATGCGAAAATCAAGAATTGATGAATTTCCGCAATTCATTAATATCCTTAAAGGCGAAATGGCAGTAATTGGGCCAAGACCCGAACGACCAGTTTTTGTTAACGAGATTGCTGAAGTTATGCCGTTTTATGAAACACGTCACGTGATTAAACCGGGATTAACGGGTTGGGCACAAGTCAACTACTCTTATGGCGAAACTATAGAAGACAGTTTAATTAAACTCCAATACGATTTGTATTATATCAAACACCGCAGTCTTTTCCTCGACTTTAGTATTATGTTTAAAACTTTGAGTACGGTATTATTTTACAGAGGACAATAGTTTTAAAGGATTTCTCCCGCTGATTTTCAACAGCATATAGACCGTAGCTAAAATAAAGGGCAACATGATAGGTAAATGTGGTTTATTGAACATAAAAATCATATATGCCATCAAAATCGCCAAAGAGAGATTGCCGATTTTTTTCAGTTTTACTTCTTTTAAGAAAGGCAAAGCCAAAAATAGCGGACTGAAAAGCAAAGCGTTGTAATTCCAGAGCACTTCTTGGTGCTGCGAATACAAACCCACCAAACAAAGAAAAACGCCTAATAGTCCAGCAACAAAAAGATAGGTCAAAAACAACCAACGCTTATTGATGACAATCACCACTACAAAGAAAGTGATAATGATGTATAGGCTATTAAAAAAGGAAAAAACCGGTTTGATTTCAGTTCCTTTGAGAATGGTTTTTTTATCAGTTACCAATGGTTTTCCGGCTACTGTAGCTTTGTCTAAACTATTCATCAATTCAACGGGCAGAAATAGTTTCTCGGCATCGGCATCGGTTTTGGCGCCAAAGATGATGTTGATACCCAATTTGTACCAAAAGTAATTGTCAAAATACGGATACAATAAAGCACGGTAACTGATGGTTTTGTTGTCAACTTTTTGAATTTGGGCTTGACCCAATAAACCATTAACTTTTTCAGCGACCATGGTCGTACAGTTTCGGTCGATAAATTTATAAGTATAATATTTATCCGAAGTGTTAAGTGAAGCGCTTAATTCGTCGAAAAGCTTTTGCTTTTGGGTCAAAGACAAGTCGATTGTTTGTTCGATGACTTCTCTTTCATCAATTTGGTATTCTAATATAAAATCTTCCACCGAAGTTACATTCATGAAATACTGCAAATCGCCTTTGACAAATTTTAAATAAAAATTTTCGGTTCTGAAATCGAAAGCGCCATAGTTGAAAACAATATCCAATTCGTTTGCTTCATCCTTAATTCTTAAAGCCGTGTGTCCAAAAGTAGAATACAGTTCTTCACCGCGACCGCAAGTAAAGATGCTGATTTGGGTATTTTCGGAAAGTTTCGGACTTTGAGAAAAAGCAGGTAAACTGAAGATAAGTAGGAGTAAGAAAAGTGCTTTTTTCAACATAATTTATTTTTATCTAAAAATACTCAAATCCACTTTAACCGAAAAGATGTTGGAATACAAAGCGGCACTTTGATCTCCCAAATCGGTTAAAGCATAATCTACTTGGATGCCTTTGTATTTGAAACCTAAACCAATATTAGGTTGAAAATTCACTTTAGTCGAACCATCAATTTGTTCCACATTTTGAAAATTACCAACACCGGCGCGGAGAAAAACCAAATCGGTATACCCAAACTCAAACCCTAAAGCAGGATCAATACTTACAGCACTGGTTGAGATTACATCGTTGGTTTCGGCAAATTGCATGTTCAGATTTACGGCAGCCAATAATGTATAATCGTAGTGGAATTCGAATTTTTTGGCGATTCCGAGTTGGGCTTTAGGTAAAGTTATCTCGGTACTTTCAGGCAATTCCTGATTCTGACCTTCTACAGCGCCTTGAATGGCTTCAAATTTATCTTCATCAATGGCCCAAACATTATAAGTTGTTGTAATGTCTCGAAGCATCAAACCAAAATGCCAATTGTCTTTGTCAAATTGCAAACCGGCATCAAAACCAAAACCCCAAGAATTGGCAAAATCGCCAATCACTCTTCGGATGACTTTGGCATTTATGCCGTATTGAAAACCTTCGAGTTTCATTTTTCGGGCATAGGAAAATGTCAAACCATAATCGGCAGTAGAAAAAAGACTGATACGGTTGAAATCGATATTGCCTTCGCTGTCGATTAATTGGGTAGTGTTTAAAATGTCATCAACGCCAAAACGGATCAGGGAAATACCCCAGGCGCTCTGGTCATCTATTTTTTTGGCGTAAGCCGCATAATCGTATTGGGCGATATTGGCAAAGTAACTGGCGTGCATCAAAGCCGCCTCATGGTCTTCAATTTTGAGTAATCCGGCAGGATTCCAGTACCCCGAATTGACATCGCCGGTATAAGCAGTTACTGCATTCGACATGCCTAAAGCGGCCGCATCCACGCCTATATTCATAAACTCATTGGAGTATTTTCTAACGGCTTGACCATGAGTAATTAGGCTAATGAAAAGCAGCAGAATAGCAATCGTTTTTTTCAAGGCAATTTTTCTTTTTACAAATATCACATAAAAATCTTGAATATAAAACGCAGAAGTCTGCAACTTATTGTATTAAATTTGTATTTCTTAAAAAATAACAAACCTAACCGATGAATATCAAAGCGCAGATTCCCAACTTATTTACGATGCTTAATTTGTTTAGTGGTTGCGTGGCGCTTGTTTTTGTTTCTAATGCCCAATATGAATGGGCTTTTTATTTTGTCAGTCTCGGAATTTTCTTTGACTTTTTTGATGGATTCTTTGCCCGAAAGTTTGGCGTTGCCGGTCCGTTAGGAGTTCAGTTGGATTCATTAGCGGATATGGTAACAAGCGGTGTAGTCCCGGGTTATGTGATGTTTGTTCTTTTACGTGATTATCATGCTTTTGGTATAGAAAGTTATGTGCCGTTTTTAGGGTTTGTCATTACATTAGGTGCCTGTTATCGTTTGGCGAAATTTAATATCGATACGCGTCAATCGGATTCTTTTATTGGTTTGCCAACGCCTGCTAATAGTTTGTTTTTTACAAGTTTACCGGTTATTGCCGATTACTTTCATCAGGATATTGATTTGGGTATTTTTTATGACAAATGGGCATTGTTGCTGATGACATTTTTGAGTGCTTACATCATGAATGCCGAAATTCCTTTGTTCTCTTTGAAGATTAAGAATTTTAGTTTTGCCAAGTATAAGTTGCAGATTTTCTTTTTGACAGTCTCAATATTGATGATTGTTTTTCTTCAAATATTAGCGGTTCCTTTAATTATTTTATTTTACGTTTTACTGTCGGTTTTGAATAATATGGTCAATAAAAAAGCTTCCGTTTAGGAAGCTTTTTTATTGGTTTCTTGTTATCATGTAGATTATAAATCCGAAAAAGGAAAAAATAAGCAACATGAACCAGTATGATTTTTTGTGGGCAAAATTTAAGGTTGCTCCGTAGTTAGGATTGCGTTTGTCAACTAAAAGTCGGTCGTCATCTTTGTTCACATAAAATAGACCGCCAAGTTTCCAGTATTTTGGATTTTCATGCCAATCTTTGAGTGTTTCTTCTGAAGGATTTTGCATAGTGAATAGTTATAAGTTAGAAATGTAATTTCTTTTTGCGCAATTCAAAGTTTTGTCCGAGATAAACCTTTCTCACCATTTCATCCGCTGCCAATTCTTCCGGAATTCCGGCTTTCAAGATACCGCCTTCAAACATTAAGTAGGTTTTATCGGTAATGGCTAAAGTCTCTTGTACGTTGTGGTCGGTAATCAGGATTCCGATGTTTTTATTTTTTAACTGGGCTACAATTCTTTGAATGTCTTCTACTGCCACCGGGTCAACTCCGGCAAAAGGTTCGTCCAATAAAATGAATTTTGGATCGGTAGCCAAAGCACGTGCAATCTCAGTTCTTCTTCTTTCACCACCCGAAAGTAAATCACCGCGATTAGTTCTTATGTGTTCCAAGCTGAATTCGGCTATCAAACTTTCCATTTTGGCGATTTGTTCTTCTTTGGTCAGTTTGGTCAATTGTAAAACGCTCAAAATATTATCTTCGATACTCAGCTTTCTGAAGACAGAAGCTTCTTGGGCTAAATAACCAATCCCGTGTTGGGCACGCTTGTACATCGGAAAATCGGTGATGTTCATGTCATCCAAATAGATGTTTCCGGAATTGGGTTTTACCAAGCCTACAATCATATAGAAAGAAGTGGTTTTTCCGGCACCGTTTGGCCCTAAAAGACCAACAATTTCTCCTTGGTTTACTTCCACGGAAATGCCTTTTACAACGCTTCTGCCTTTGTAGGTTTTGACTAAATTTTCGGCTCTTAACTTCATGTTTGAGGTTATTCGGTTATTTGTGTATTTGGTTATTCGACAAATTAACGAATAAACAAATCACCAAATCCACCATTTAACAATTATTTTTTTTCTTCCAACGCTTCCCAAAACTCGTAAGCTCTTCTCAAATGCGGAATGACAATGGTTCCGCCAACTAATGTTGCGATGCCCATAGCTTCCATCATTTCTTCTTTGGTGATGCCTTCTTTATAGCTCGTTTCCAAATGGTATTTGATGCAATCATCACAACGCAAAACAGTTGAAGCTACTAAGCCTAAAAGTTCCTTGGTCTTAACGTCCAAAGCGCCTTCGGCATAGGCATTGGTGTCTAGGTTGAAAATTCGTTTTACAATTTTGTTATTGTCAGCCAATAACTTTTCGTTCATTTTAGAACGATAGTCGTTAAATTCTTGAACTAAATCAGACATTTTCTTTTTCTTTTTTAACCACTACTGCGGAAATTAAAATACTCACTTCATATAAAATCAATATCGGAATAGAAACCACAACCTGACTCGGGATATCCGGTGGTGTAACTATGGCGGCCACAATCAAAATAATTACTATGGCAGCTCTTCTGTATTTTCTCAAAAATGCGGGTGTTACCAATCCTAATTTGGTTAGGAAATAAATGATAATCGGCAATTCAAATACCAATCCGCTGGCTACAACGGAAGTTTTAATCATACTGATGTAAGATTCTATTGTAAACTGATTGACTACAGCATCACTGACGTTGAAAGTTGCAAAAAAGTTAATCGATAAGGGTACGATGACAAAGTAACCGAATAGCACACCGATAAAAAACAATAAAGTAGAAACGATGATAAACAGCGCTGCATTTTTGCGTTCTTTTTCATAAAGCGCCGGACTGATAAATCGCCAAAACTCATATAGAATATAGGGAAAACCAATGATGAATCCGGCAGTAATCAATATCCATAAATAAATGGAAAACTGTCCGCCGACCTCTGTGTTTTGTATGATAAACGAATATTCAGTAGCACAAGCATAAGTGTCATCAACCCCAAAAAAACGGGTCAATTGACAAAAGAAACGGTAAGTAATAAAGTTGGGGTCTTTTGGGCCAAAAATAATTTGGTCAAAAATATAGTCGTCAATAAAATAGCAAGCACAAGCAACAATTACAACTGCCAAAGTACTTCTTACCAATAACCATCTTAATTCTTCGAGATGATCCAAGAATGACATCTCGCTAATCGGTTTTCTAGCCATTATACGATGCCTTCTTTTAAAATGTCATGCAAATGGATAACGCCTTTGTATTCACCGTTATCAACAACAACCAATTGTGTGATAGAGAAATCTTCTAATATATTCAGCGCATCACTAACCATATCGGTAGATTTAATGGTTTTCGGATTCACAGTCATAATGTCTTTTGCTACCAAACCTGAAATGGTTTCTGTTTTATTCAACATTCTTCGGATATCACCATCGGTAATGATACCGATGACTTTTTCCTGGTCAACGACAGCAGTGACACCGAGACGTTTTTCAGAGATTTCTACGATAACCGTTTTGATGTTGGAATCAGGCGCAACTATCGGTTTGTGTGTGGTATCGAGCATATCGCCCACACGCAATAATAATTTTTTTCCCAAAGCACCACCGGGATGGTATTTGGCAAAATCTTCAGCGGTGAAGTTTCTCATTTCCATCAAGCAAACCGCCAAAGCATCTCCCATTACTAATTGGGCTGTAGTACTGTTGGTTGGTGCCAGATTATTAGGGCAAGCTTCGCTTTCTACATACGTATTCAAAACATAATCGGCCTCTTTGCCTAAAAACGAAGTAGTGTTTCCGGTAATAGCGACCAATTTGTTGCCAAATCGTTTTAATAACGGCACCAAAACTTTAATCTCCGGACTGTTGCCGCTCTTGGAAATGCAAATCACCACATCGCCGGGTTGTACCATACCCAAATCGCCGTGAATGGCTTCGGAAGCGTGAAGGAATAGTGATGGCGTTCCGGTAGAATTTAGTGTGGCTACAATTTTTTGGGCAATGATGGCACTTTTGCCAATTCCTGTCACTACTAATCTTCCCGAAGAATTGTATATGATTTCAACTGTTTTGACAAAATCGTCATTCACAAAATCCACCAACTTTGTAATGGCTTCACTTTCTGATAATATGGTCTTTTTGGCAGAGGCTAAAATGGTTTCTTTAGGTATCAAAATTGAAATAAGATAAAATTTGTATGTATAAAAGAAAGTCGTATCTTTATGTTTGCAAATTTATGTAAAAATACGATTAACACAGAATGAATTTAGACGAAATTGACATCCACAAAGAATTAAAAAAGTATTTTGGTTTCAGCCAATTTAAAGGATTACAGGAACAAGTCATAAAAAGTATTATTACTAAACATAATACCTTCGTTATAATGCCAACCGGTGGTGGTAAGTCTTTGTGTTACCAATTGCCGGCTTTAATTCAAAACGGAACTGCCATAGTAGTTTCTCCATTGATTGCTTTAATGAAAAACCAAGTCGATGCCATCCGAAGCCTGTCTTCCGAGAACGGCATCGCGCATGTACTAAATTCGTCATTAACCAAAACCGAAATCAGTCAGGTTAAAAAAGATATTACCTCAGGGATTACCAAATTGCTTTATGTAGCGCCGGAATCTTTGACCAAAGAAGAATATGTTGAGTTTTTACAAAGTGTGCCGATATCTTTCGTAGCGATAGATGAAGCGCACTGTATTTCTGAATGGGGACACGATTTCAGACCCGAATATAGAAACCTGAGACACATTATCAAACAATTGGGTGATGTACCTGTAATCGGTTTAACCGCGACGGCTACACCAAAAGTACAAGAGGACATTCTAAAGAATCTGGATATGTCTGATGCCACGACTTTTAAAGCCTCTTTTAACCGTCCGAATTTATTTTACGAAGTACGTACCAAAACCAAAAATATCGAAGCGGATATCATTCGTTTCATCAAACAACACAAAGGCAAATCGGGCATTATTTATTGCTTAAGCCGTAAAAAAGTTGAAGAAATTGCCGAAGTACTTCAAGTAAACGGAATTTCAGCTGTTCCTTATCACGCCGGATTAGATGCTAAAACCCGTGCCAAACACCAAGACATGTTCCTAATGGAAGATGTAGAAGTGGTGGTGGCCACGATAGCCTTCGGAATGGGAATTGACAAACCGGATGTGCGTTTTGTAATTCACCACGACATTCCAAAATCATTGGAAAGTTATTACCAAGAAACCGGACGTGCCGGTCGAGACGGAGGAGAAGGTCATTGTTTGGCTTACTATTCGTATAAAGATGTGGAAAAATTAGAAAAATTCATGTCGGGCAAACCGGTAGCCGAACAGGAAATTGGTTTTGCGTTGTTGCAGGAAGTAGTAGCTTATGCCGAAACGTCAATGTCGAGACGCAAGTTTTTGTTGCATTATTTCGGAGAAGAATTCGATAGTGAAACCGGTGAAGGTGCTGATATGGATGACAATGTTCGCAATCCGAAGAGTAAAGTCGAAGCCAAAGACCAAGTCAAAACCTTATTGGAAGTCGTACGCGATACCAAACATTTATACAAATCAAAAGAAATTGTATTTACCCTTATCGGCAGAGTTAATGCGACTATAAAAGCCCACAGAACCGATACCCAAACTTTCTTTGGTTGTGGTTCCGATTTTGATGAGCGCTATTGGATGGCACTGATTCGCCAAGTTTTGGTGGATGGTTTATTGACCAAAGACATCGAAACTTACGGCATTTTAAAAGTATCCGACAAAGGGCATGAGTTTATTAAAAGTCCGGTTTCGTTTATGATGTCGGAAGACCATGAATACAGCGAAAGCGAAGACGAAGCTATAGTAACTGCTGCCAAATCGAGCGGAACGGCTGACGAAGCTTTGATGGCTATGCTGAGAGAGTTGCGTAAAAAAGTAGCCAAAAAACTCAGTGTACCACCATTTGTGGTATTTCAAGATCCATCATTAGAAGACATGGCGTTGAAATACCCGATTACAATTGATGAACTTAGCAATGTTCACGGCGTAGGGGAAGGCAAAGCCAAAAAATACGGTAAAGAGTTTGTTGAATTGATTGAGCGATATGTAGAAGACAATGATATTATTCGTCCGGATGATTTGGTCGTTAAATCGACCGGAGCCAATTCTTCGAATAAATTATACATCATCCAAAACATCGACAGAAAACTGTCGCTGGATGACATCGCCAAGGCAAAAGGATTTACCATGGATACTTTGCTCAAAGAGATGGAGCAAATTGTTTATTCAGGCACTAAATTGAACATCAGTTATTGGATCAACGAAATCTTAGATGAGGAACAACAAGAAGAAATTCACGACTATTTTATGGATTCTGAATCCGATAAAATTGAAGATGCACTAAAAGAATTCGACGGCGATTATGATATCGAAGAATTGCGTTTGATGCGAATTAAGTTTATTAGCGAAGTAGCAAATTAGAAGGCAGAAAGAAGATTTAAGAAGGCAGATTTTATTTAGTATAAAAAACGGCTACTTTCTCAAGTAGCTGTTTTTTATTGCATTGAAGTTTGTTTTTATCTTTTAATTTCAATTTTCCAATTTAATCTTTTTAAATCATCTACACTTAAATTAAGTTTTTTGAATTCTTTTTCGCCGAATTTTATTTCATGCCAATTGTATTTTTTTAATGTATCGGCCTCAAAAATAAATAATTTCAAACGACCATTGAAATTATGATTAATTAGGTCTTCCCAACTAGAGATAGCAGGAAACTTATTTTCACCATAAGGTTTAATAAAATTATCACTGTCTAACCATAAAGTATCTTTGTTTGTGACTTTTATATATTCTTCAAATGGATTTCCTCCTTCAATGGAATCAAATCTAGATATAGTAAAGAATAAAGGGCGATTCGTTTTATTAATGATTATTAATCGATTATCAATGGGATCGCAGCTGATTAAAAACAAAATACATAAAACAGAAATGATTATTTTTTTTTTCTTCATTTTTATTTATCGTTTAATTATTTTATCTCCATATAATACAAATCTAATGAAATAGTTTTGAAAATAATTTCTAATCAAGCGCTATTCAATTCCAATAAAAAATCAAATAAACAAAAACGGCTACTTTCTCAAGTAGCCGTTTTTTATTGCATTGAAGTTTGGTTTTATCTTTTAATCACCCGAAGGGTTTTTGCTTTGCCTTCTTGGGTTATTGATACATTGTAAATGCCCGAAGGATAGCCGTTACCGATTTCCAATTGAGATAAATCATTGTAACCAACCGTTTGATTTTCGATTAATCTGCCAATCATATCATACACTTTAATGACCACATCAGCTGTATTATTGGTTTGAATGTCTAATTTAAAAGTTTGGCTGTAAGGGTTCGGATAAGCCACCACTCTGGATAATGATGAATTAGGAGCTGTTCCTAAACCACAATCATCAGCGGTTTGTACGGTAGCAACCACCGCAACTCTTGCGGAAGAACATACTTCTGTAATATCCCAATTGAAGAAATAGTAATAGCTGTAAGTATCTACAAAACCATTATTAATCCCACCGATGATAGAAACTGCTCCGTTGGTAACCGGAAACGGACTCGGAAACGGACTCACATAAGCCAAGGCATTGTCATATGTTGCTCCATCTGTAATTTCAAGGGAATAGTTGTCGCCAGCAGATAATGTATAATTAAGCGTAACAGTTTGTGCCACTGTCGTTGGAGACCAATCAGAGAATGTATTTGGTGTAAAAGTTACTTCAGTTGTACCGGGAACTTGAATGCCGTTTTGTAATACTTTGATGGTTATCGGTAATGGACCTGAACCACCGGGATTTTGTTGTGGATATACTTTAACCGAGTTTAAAATAATTGAGTTAGAAAGGTTAAAGGCCAAACCTCTATTGGTGCTTCCTGAACTATATCCGTCTAAAGTATAGACCAATCCTGCAGTGCCCGCTATAGTTGTTTCGGTACCCGCATAGTACGTTGTAGTTGTGGTAATAGCCGGAGTTGTAAAAGAGTTTCCTGTAGCCAAAGCAGATCCGCCAACTTGTGTCGCATACCATTTAACATCGCCCGAAACTGAAGTTGCTGAAAGCACAGCAGTATCTGCTGGTTGACAAATCGTTGCCGGTGTTGTTGAAGTTATGGTGTTGTTTAGCGTTATTTGGATTGGTGTTGAAGCCACAGTAGTTGTGCTAAACGAGCAAGTTACATTACAACGATAATAAGTATTTTCAAACGGAGCCACTGAAGCTGTAGTAGCAGTCGCCATGTTGATATCGGTATAGTCAGTACCATTAGTAGAGCTTTGCCATTGGTAAGAGATTCCTTCGCCAACTACCACGTTTTGTAAACTTAGGTTAACCGATTTTCCTCCACAAATATTGGTTTCAGAAGCTAAAGTATTACCCGGATTTATCGTTGTACATTCCGATTGTCTCGCAGTTGAAAAATAACCATTAAAATCAGCAAAAGGAAGTGGAGCACTGGTTGAGGTTAACATATTTGGTGTTCCGGCTTCAAAAGTGGCAGTAATACCAAAATCATTATCATAAATTCCGGCTGCAGTAGGTGCTTGAACAATGATACTGCTTTCAATCGCGTTAGCATCCGCTACTTTGATATTGAACTCTGTAACATCACCTGCAGTTTTAGATACTTCCCAACGGTTTTGGCTTAAATACGCTATATTGGATGATGGTATTCCTGAGTTGGTTTCAAAGGCTTCTGCTTTGATTTTGGCTCCCGGGCTTCCAAATCCACCTGCCGGAGTAGTAACAGCTACCCAGATTGGCGCATAAGTTGATTTTCCGACAGGGAAAAAGAATTTGTCTATAAATCCGGAACCATTGGTTAGGTCGATTGCATTTTGACCACCACCAATATCTTTGGCAAAAGGGCCATCAATATAACATGTTTCACCAAAATTACCTGTTAGAGAGGCTGTGTATGACATTGCCGGTGTTCCAACAGTTAGAACACTAGTTGCTGATGTATGGATTATTCCTGCAGTCATTGTTAAGGAAGAAACAACATTAAAAGGAACCATGAAAGTTACCCCTTCAACGCTGGTATTGTTAACCCTAAGTTGAGAAACAGAGCCGGTATTGGAAGGTGTATTAAGAATTGTGTCTACTTGAGCATTAAAAGTACCTGTTCCGGAGATGGTTTGTGCCTTATCAGTAGCCACTGAATTTCCATCGATGTAATTTCCAAAATAAGTGTTGTTGTATAAATTTAAGGCTCCGTTATTGATAATATTTCCGCCAAAATAAGTATCAACGCCTTGTCCTTTTACTTTCCCTTGTATAATGGTAAAATCATTTTGGACATTCATTATACTAGTACCACTAGGGTTGCTTGAATCTAGATTTACGAAGCGATTAGTGGCGTCAGGAGCATTAACAATCAAGTTATTTACGGAAATTGTCCCTTCGGCAGCTCTGAAACTACAATTGAATCCACTGGTCGTTACGGTGCCTTTTTCGGTGGATATTCCGTCACCTATTTGTAAAGTATGATTGGCTCCGGCAGCATAATTGTTGGCTGAGTCATACACAAAGGCGGAAGGAGAAGAAATGACGTTGTAAAACGATAAATTCAAAGGTAAACTTAAACCGGTCTCCGGTAAACTCGGATTGGTATTGATAGAACCATCAAAGTTAACACTAGCAACTACAGTCCCGGCAGGAACTCCGGTTCCAACCACTATTTGTCCCACAGCTACACCATCAACGGCGTCTAAGAAAATATTCGTCGGAAACCAACAAAACCATCCTGTACAAGCAACAATAGATGTCACTGTATGAGTTGTGGCTAAAGCGGTATTCGCTACAGGTGGATCAATAAGGGTTATTTTTCCTGCGGATAAATTTAAAGTACTATTGCCAATTTTGAAAAGGGTTTGATCTGTACTGGTTGCAGCTGCTCCATTGTGATTACCGTCAACTATGATTTCACCACCTGTTTGATTAAAAGTACTTCCATTGGCATGTAAAACATTACCGTTAACCGTAAGTGTACCCGAATTAATATTGTAGGTTCCACCATTGTAAAAAGTAGCGTTGTTATTGGTACAACCAATCGTTAAAGTAGAGGAATCACTAGTTAATGTTGCGCCCGCTAAAATATTAATACCTCCAACAGATAAAGGCGAATTTGCTGTTATAGTATGTCCTGAAAGTATAGTAACGGTGTTGCCACAAGTTGGAATGCTATTGCTGCTCCATGTAGTAATATCGTTCCAATTACCCGATTGAACCGAAGTAATCGGTGTATCAAGAGCAGCGTTATAACCAACTTGAAAAGTATTGTTCAAGTCACTGTCAGATAAACCAACTCTGGCTGCAAATGGTGTAATGGTTCCGTTTTGATGGTTACCGACAGTAGTACCGTCAGCTTTGATTATTCTTGAATTTCCATTCATAATCAGATATGCATCTTGGGCTGAAAAAGCCAATGTATGATTTCCGATAGGAAAAGCATAATTAGCATCTTTGCTTACAATCCAAGCACTTTCATAGATATTGGTTACAGTATATCCGCCATCGGCAATCGAAAATCCGGAGGCAACTGTAGAATCATCATAGTAACTTACAGTAAGTTCTCCTGATACAGCAGAAGAAATATTGTCTACAGGTCTTGTAATAAAGGCAGCTCTACTTTTTCCATTAGCATTAATAAATGGAAATATAGCGTTACTATTGTAGTAATCAACACCTGAGGATATAGGTGCAAAAGTATCATAAGCACTGTACCATCTTCCTACGGTTCCGGTTAAAAATCCGCTGCCGGTGGCACAATTTGTGTTGGCTGATCCGTAGTTTCCAATAGTCATTTTGTTAGTGCCTAAATCAACTCTGGCATTTACCATACTTAAAACACTTCTGATTTTGATGTTGTTAAAACCCCATATAATATTAGGAGTAGCCGTGCTGGTATTGTTGATTAGCAATTGATTGATAACTGCTCCATTATTTGAATTGTCTGTTAGATATAATGTTCCTCCAAAAGTACCCAATCCACTTATGGTTTGTACTGTGGAACCATTGAGGTTTAAAGCACCTTCCGGGGTGTAACTTGAACCAATAGATAAATCGATTCTCCCGTTATTAGTAATGTTTCCGGCTACGTTAAGCTGAATCGCTTTGTCATAACCCCAACCTCCGGCATCATAATAGTAAATACCGTCAATCAAACCGCCAGAGTTTACGATTAAATTTCCGGTTACAGTAAAATCAGGTGAGTCATTACTTCCTTCTAGAGTACCACTAATTGTTGCGTTAGTAATGGTAATCAAATCATTCAAAAGTACGGTTGTTCCTGCAGCAATGATTATATGGTCAGTTGGAGTAGGTGCAGTGGCTGTTCCCCAAGTATCAGGATCAGTAAAGTTTCCTGATTGAACCGAGGTGAAAGTAGTTTGTGCTTGAAGGTTTGTCCCAACAAGCAAAAAAGTCACTACTGCGAAAATTCCATTCAGAAATTGTTTTTTTTCTTTGGAGAATTTCGCCTGACTTGAAACGTTTTTGGTAAGGTAATTTATTGACATAAATTAAGAAGATTGAGTTAAACCTCAAATTTAATTATTTAAAACTTGCAAAGTTTTTATTACACTTTCAAAATGACAGAATTTATAAAGTAGTTTCCGGTGTTTGAAATTAATTTTTTAGTTTTATACTAATGACATTTAACGCTTTAGGTTCTTTGAAGCAGGCCCGAAGGTTAAATGTATAATTCCCCGCGATGAGGTTTCAAAGCATCTCGAAGTTGTATCATGTGTTCATCAGTCACCACCATAAAAGCAATGGCATGCATCTCATTTTTAATTTCAAAACCGGTAATAGTAATCGGTAATTTTTCGATGGTGATGTATTCCTTTAAATGAATTTCATGATGCTCTGCGGTCTTGGCTGAAGCCGGTCCGCGAAAGTCCCAAATGAGTTTAATTTGTCTTGACATAACATTGAAATAGTTGGACAAAGGTAACTTTTTGCTACATTTGAAAAACGCTTCTTTTATGAAATTTAGTTGCATCTTACTGCTGTTGTTTTCTATTCCCGGTTTTTCTCAGGAGTTAACCCTCGAACAAGCCAATCATTTAGCCGGTTTACCCCTGAAATGTCTCCAACAAGAATATCCTAATAAGTTAGGACAAATGTTGGTCGATAGTACCGAAATACAATCGCCTCAAAAACTACATCCTACCTTTTACGGTTGCTTCGATTGGCATTCTTCGGTTCACGGGCATTGGAGTTTGGTGTATTTACTAAAAAGATTCCCGAATCTTTCTAATCGCGAATTGATTGTCCAAAAACTCAGAACCAATTTATCCAAGGCAAACATCCAAGTAGAAATAGATTATCTGAATAAAAAACACGAAAAATCATTTGAACGAACTTATGGTTGGAATTGGTTACTGAAATTACAACTCGAGTTAGAAACGTATAACGAACCTTTCGCAAAAGAATTAGCCCAAAACCTAAAACCGCTTTCCAATATTATCATCGAAAGATACATCGAGTTTTTGCCGAAATTATTGTATCCAATGAGAGTCGGAACCCATTCTAATACCGCTTTCGGGCTGACTTTTGCTTGGGATTATGCGGTTTATACTAAAAACGATTTGTTTCAAAAATGCATCAAAGAGAATGCGGTTCGGTTGTTTCAAAAGGATCAAAACTGTCCGTTTACTTGGGAACCCAGCGGTGCTGATTTTCTTTCTCCTTGCTTGGAAGAAATGGCTTTAATGCAAAGAATTTTACCTAAAGCTGAGTTTT
Organism: Flavobacterium sp. IMCC34852; assembly: GCF_030643905.1. Classification (NCBI taxonomy): domain Bacteria; kingdom Pseudomonadati; phylum Bacteroidota; class Flavobacteriia; order Flavobacteriales; family Flavobacteriaceae; genus Flavobacterium; species Flavobacterium rivulicola. Next base: position 1,417,235 of record NZ_CP121446.1, read on the forward strand.
TAATTTGGCTTAAAAAATTTGCACCACAACTCTTTAAAAAGAAATTTACTTGGGAAGTTGCCAAGGTTTCCGATAGAACCGATGGCCATTTAGTGCACTTAGACGGGCTGAATTTCAGCAGAGCTTGGAATTTATATGCTTTGATTAATCAGTACCCAAAAGAATTTTCTCATTTAAAACCTCTAGCCAATTATCACCTGAACTTTTCGCTGCCTTCTGTGGTCGACGGCAATTATGAAGGCGAGCATTGGTTGGCTTCGTTTGCCTTACGCGCTTTTGAAGAAAAAAAGTAATTCCATTTGTTTACTTTTGCAAAAAATAAATCATGCCGCAAGAATTACTCCTACAAGTTTCACCCGAAATAGCCGCAAACGAAAGTTTGCTCTATGAGTATGTGGCTAAATCAGTAAGGGTTTCCACTAAACTGGTTGGTAAAGTTGTAATTCTAAAACGGTCAATTGATGCCCGTCAAAAAGCCATAAAAATCAATTTGAAAGTCTTGGTTTATTTGATTGACGAAAAATATACCGAACCAAAAATCGAACTGCCCGATTACAAAAATGTGTCCAATGCCCAAGAGGTAATCATCGTGGGCGCCGGTCCGGCCGGACTTTTCGCAGCACTGCAATTGATTGAGTTGGGCTTAAAACCGATTGTGATCGAACGAGGTAAAGACGTTCGCGGGCGTCGTCGTGATTTAAAAGCAATTAATGTTGACCATATCGTCAACGAAGATTCTAATTATTGTTTTGGTGAAGGTGGCGCAGGCACTTATTCCGACGGAAAATTATATACCCGTTCCAAAAAGCGCGGTGATGTTGACAGAATTTTACAGTTGTTAGTGGGTTTCGGCGCAACTCCGGATATTTTAGTCGAAGCACATCCGCACATTGGTACCAATAAACTACCGCAAATCATCCAAGACATTCGCGAAAAAATTATCGAATGCGGCGGACAAGTGTTATTCGAAACCCGTGTAACTGATTTTGTAGTCAAGAATAATGAAATGCAGGGTATTGTAACCCAAAACGGTGATACAATTTCGGCCAATAAAGTCATTTTAGCCACCGGACATTCGGCACGTGATATATTTGAATTACTCGACAGAAAGAAAATTTTAATCGAAGCCAAACCATTTGCGCTAGGCGTTCGAGCCGAACATCCGCAGGAGTTAATTGATAAAATTCAGTACAGTTGTGATTTCCGTGGAGAACATTTACCACCGGCTCCATATTCTATAGTAAAGCAAGTCAACGGTCGTGGCATGTACTCGTTTTGTATGTGTCCGGGTGGCGTAATTGCGCCTTGTGCTACGAGTCCGGGTGAAGTGGTGACCAATGGTTGGTCGCCTTCCAAACGTGACCAAGCCACTGCCAATTCAGGCATTGTTGTCGAACTAAAATTGGAAGATTTCAAACCTTTTGCTCAATTCGGAGCGCTTGCCGGAATGGAATTCCAAAAAAGCATCGAGCAAAAAGCTTGGCATTTGGCAGGAGAAACGCAAAAAGTACCGGCACAACGAATGGTCGATTTCACCCAAAACAAAGTATCTGCTTCCATTCCAAAAACGTCTTATGTTCCCGGAACGACTTCGGTAGAAATGGGACAAGTCTTCCCGGGATTCTTAACCCAAATCATGCGTGAAGGTTTTACCCAATTCGGAAAATCAATGCGAGGTTATATGACTAATGAAGCGATTCTACACGCTCCCGAAAGCCGAACTTCTTCACCGGTAAGAATTCCACGTGACCATGAAAGCTTAGAGCACTTGCAAATCAAAGGCTTATATCCTTGTGGCGAAGGTGCCGGTTTTGCAGGTGGAATTATTTCTGCTGCTATTGACGGCGAAAAATGTGCGATGAAAATTGCTGAAAGTCTCTTAAAATAAATTAATTTTCATTTTTATTTTTTAAAAAAGTAGGGTGATGGCATTTTGTGTTGTCTAACCTATAAACACTAAATACAAATAAGATGAAAAAGATTAAAATTTTAGTATTGCTATTGACCATATCGGTCGCAGGTTTCTATTCGTGTAGCGATAATGATCCGGTGGAAAATGAAATTGTGACTTCCAAAAGTATCGCGTTGCGAACCACTTTAAATGAAATTAAGAAAGCCAATAACATCAGCGGAAGAAATGCGAATGCACCACAAGATCAATTCTTGTGTTTTCAGTTTGTTTATCCGATAACCTTATCCTATAACGACGGAACGGTGATTACCGTTGCAACTTACGAAGGTTTGATAGACGTATTAACCGCTGAATCGGAAACCCTATTTATTGTTGGTATTGCTTTTCCTTTCCAAGTTCAACAAGAAGGCGCAGTTATTACCATTGATAATGAAGCCGAATTTTACGCACTGATTGAAGATTGCGGATTCAGTCCGATAAACGACGATGTGTTGCAATTTAGTTGTCTGCAATTTATATTTCCTATTTCAGTAATCAATGACAATGGCGCAACTATAGCAGTGAATACACAAGCGGAATTGGAATCTTTGTTGATTAACGGTACATTGGTAGACATTGTATTTCCTATCAGTGTTACTCAAAACAACGAAGTGATTGTGGTTAACGACTTGTATGAATTATTCGAGTTGTATGACGAATGTGACGGCAATACATCTTCTTGTATTTGTACGGCAGATTACAATCCGGTTTGTGTACAAACGGTAAACGGAATCGTAGAATATTCCAACGCTTGTTTGGCTCAATGTGACGGATTTACAGCCGCTGATTTTGTACCATGTGCACCAACTTGTAGTATCACCAATGTAACAGCTACTCCGGGCACTTGTAATTCAGACGGAACTTATCCTTTGACGATTGATTTTGATTATGCTAATACTTCTTCCGCCTATTATTCAGTGTATAATTCTCTTGGAGCATGGGTTGGGACATATCCTTTATTCGATTTGCCATTCACAATTCCAAATTATCCTAGTTTAGGTTCCTCTTCAGATTATTTTGTTATCAGAATAGGAAACAATTTCGATTGTAATGCTACGCAGCAGTGGTCTGCACCAATTTGTAACGCTTCAACCATTAATTTCGGAACGCTGTTGGGAACTTGTTTTAACATTGCCTTTCCGGTGCAGATTCAGTATCAAGGTGCTTTGGTAACCGCTAATAACAACGGAGATATTTTACAATACTATTTCCCGGCGCAATCCAATATTCCGGCTTTTGTATATCCTTTAGTTGTGACATTTAACACTACTACAGGTCCGGTAACCGTTACAGTGGCAAATCAGGCGGCTTTTGAAGCAGCCATTGCCAACAATTGTAATTAGTTGATTTAAAAATAAAATTGGGAAAAATGAATGTTACGACACAACCTTAGCGATAAGGTTGTGTCTGTAATTTAAGCTATGAAAGAAGAAAGCCAAAATGCAAAACTCTGCTCCGAAGCGGTATTCCGTTCGGTTTTTGACACTAATTTTAAAGTGTTGCGGAACTTTTTGGTATATAAATTCAGAGGCGACATAGAAACTGCCGAAGATGTAGCCCAAAATGCTTTTGTCAAACTTTGGGAAAATTGCGGAATTATCCAACCCGAACAAGCCAAAAGCTTTTTATACACCACAGCGATTAGGCTTTCTCTGAATAAAATAAAACACAACCAAGTAGTGAATAATTTTGAGTTGCAATTCCAATCCAAATCATCACACAAAGAATCGCCCGAGTTTTTGATGGAGGAAACTGAATTAAAAACCCAACTTGAAAAAGCCATCAACGATTTGCCCGAAAAGCAAAGAACTGTATTTTTAATGAACCGTTTTGATAATCAATCGTATACTGAAATCGCAGCTTCGTTGGATTTATCGGTAAAAGCAGTAGAAAAAAGAATGCACCAAGCCTTGTTGTCCCTAAGAAAAGTAGTGAAAAACGTTTGAAAAATAATGATATGGAAGCGAAGAACGAAACGTATTTATCCGATTGGTTAGCCCATAAAATCACCGATGAACAATTAAAACAATTGGTTTCGGCTGAAGATTTTGAAGCTTTTCAAAAGATAAAAAAGACACTCAACGGTTTTGAAATCAGTTCTCCCGATTTGGAACAAAACTTTAGTGCCATCCAACAAAAGTTAGCCAAGAAGAAACAAACTAAACCGAAAGTAATTCCGCTTTGGCGTTATGCTACTATTGCCGCTAGTTTGCTGATTTTGTTTGGCGTGTACCATTTTTTTATTGCCGAAAATAAAATAGTAACCGGTTTTGGGAAGTCTGAAATGATTACGCTTGCCGATAATTCTAAAGTGGCTTTGAATGCCAAATCAAAGCTAACCTATTGCAATATTTTCGAATACAAACGAACTTTACAACTGGAAGGCGAAGCCTTTTTTGAAGTCGAGAAAGGAAGTCCGTTCACGGTAGAAACTTCACTCGGTGACATTCGGGTTTTAGGAACTAAATTCAATGTGATTGCTTTTCAGGATTTCTTTGAAGTAAAATGCTATGAAGGCAAAGTTCAAGTCACCCAAAATGAAAAATCCACCATTTTAACGCAAGGCGAAAGTGTGCGTTTTTACAATGGTACTGCTGAAAATTGGGCAGAGGTTAATTCGGTTAAACCAACATGGATTTCAGGCGAATCATCCTTTAAAAAGGTACCGATGCGCTACGTTATTGAGCAATTTAAAAACCAATACAATCTTGAAGTTGCATATCCGAAAACCATTGAAAACATCAAATTTACCGGAACGTTTACCCATAAGGAACCAACCGTGGCGTTGCAAACCATTTGTTTACCGTTGCATTTAAAATTCGGCAAAGACCAAACAGGAAAAATTATCATTTCGGAATGAAGAAATTAATTTTGTTGGGCTTCTTTTTGTGCTGGATTTCACATTCTTGGTCACAAAAAAAGAAGTCTTTTTATTATGCTGATGCCCAACTTACCCAAGTGCTGACCGATATCGAGAAAGCTTTTGAGGTTAAATATTCTTATGTTGATTCTTTAGTGGCTTCACAACGAATTTCAGTGCCTAAAAAACTTTATTCATTAGCCGAAATCAATACCCAAATTGAGCAACAATCTACTTTAAAAGTCATCCAAATCAATGAACGGTTTTATTCGATTAACCAAGCAGAAAAGCTTGAAGTATTTCCCCTTAAAGAAGTTTTAGTCGAAGAGTTTTTGGCGAAAGGCATTCGCAAAACCAACCAACATTACATCATTTCACCCCAAAAAGTCCAAACGCTTCCCGGTATAACTGATGCCGATATTTTGCAATCACTGCAACAATTACCGGGAGTCAAAAGTCCGAACGAAACAGCCACCGGATTGTACATTCGCGGCGGAACAGCGGATCAAAATTTGATTCTCCTGGATGGCATTCGGTTGTATCATCCCGGACATTTATTCGGCATGATTTCGAGCATCAATCCGAATGTAGAACAAACGGTGAATTATTACAACAAAGCTGTGAATCCTAAATTTGGAGAAAGAGTTTCCGGCATAATCGACATCAAATCGACGGATAAAATTTCGAACCAAACCAAAGTCAACGCCGGGATTAATGCTTTGAATGCGGATGTTTATGTACAAGTGCCATTGGTCAAAGAGAAATTGGGTTTGCAAATTTCAGGAAGAAAATCATATACAGAATGGCTGCAATCGCCAACGTTTAATCAATTAGAAAATAAGGTTTTTCAGAATACTAATTTTGAAGATTTCGACAACAACAACCAATTTAAGTTTCATGATTATTCGGCCAAATTAAATTTTAAACACAATGATAAAACCGAGATTTCACTTTCGGGTTTAGTCATCAAAAACGATTTGGATTATAAAAACATTATCAAAACAGACAGCATCAGTAACCAAAAAATGAATATTGAAAACTATGGTTTCAGTCTGAATTGGGTGCAAAAATACAGTCCGAAATTCACTCAAAAAACCTTGATGTTTTATTCGTTGTACAGTTTCGATTATCTCAAAAAACAAGACTATGAAACTGATAAATTCGAAGCATTTAAAAAATTAAATCGAGTAGTAGATTCGGGTGCAGAATTGAATTTTGGTTACCAAATCAACGAAAAATCTAATCTCGATTTTGGCTACCAAGTCTTTGGAAACGACATTTCACATTTGTTCAATAGTTATAATCAGGACATAGGCGTGGTGTTGAGTTTAAGACATCTTTATAATGTAACCCATGCCGGATTTGTTCACTTCAAACAAGATTTCGGAAGCTGGAATCTACAACCCGGTTTGCGCTATAATTTTTACAGCCAAATGAAAGCGTCGAGTTTTGAACCTCGATTGTTGCTTCAAAAAACCATTTCCGAATCTTTCATTTGGCAAGCTTCTTATGAGCGAAGAAGCCAGGTGTTGAGCCAAGTGCGCGAAAATGCCGCTAACGATTTGAGTTTGGAAAACTACGTTTGGGTGCTTTCGGATAATGCAGAATATCCCATTCAGAAAGCGAATCAATTTACTTCGGGAATTATTTTCAAGAAGAACAATTGGTTGTTGGATGTTGATGCTTATTATAAAAACATTGCAGGAATCACATCCTTTACCTTAGGCTTTCTAGGTGAAAACGGTAATGAAATTCGCCAAGGAAAAGGTTTCACCAAAGGCGTTGATGTGTTATTGCAAAAAAGCACATCGACTTGGAGAGCTTGGATCACTTATACTTATCAGGATTCTCAAAACCGATTTTCAACTTTGAATGAAGGGAATTATTTTGCTTCCAATGCTGATATTAAGCACAGTTTTAATTTGGCTTTCAATAAAAAATGGGACAATTTTCTCTTTACTGCGGGTTGGTTTTGGCACAGCGGAAAACCATTCAGCACCATTGATAATTCAGGGGAAATCAATTCGTATAATGCTCAAAGATTGCCCAATTACCATCGTTTAGATATTTCGGGCAGTTATCAGTTCCAAAACACAAATGGCTATAGCTTTAAAATTGGCGCTTCCATTTACAATCTCTACAATCGAAATACTTTAATTAGCAAAGAATTGGAACGCCAATATGCTAACTTATCTGATTTTTCGAATCCGCGTTATGTTGGGCGTGAATTTTACTCCTTGGGCATTATGCCGAATGTTTTTTTTAGGGTGAATTTCTAAAAGTTTTCAATTACAACGATTTAGTTAATTTCTTTCCGATAATTGATGTCGAGCGTTTTAACCAAAATAGTAATTTTATAAAAAATCATTTTTATGAGTACTATTCCAAGTGAATTTCAAATCACGTCTTTATTAAATCAAGATACTTATTTAGTCAACGGTGAACTGAAAAAATGGACAGGCGAAACCACGCCGGTTTTCTCTACGATATCTTCTACCGCACATTATTCTCCAACGGTTTTAGGTTCTATTCCTGCGATGGGCGAAGCCGAAGGCAACGAAGTGGTTGATGCTGCGGTTGCGGCTTATAACAACGGACAAGGTTTGTGGCCAACGATGAAAGTGATTGACCGAATCAAATGCATGGAAAATTTTGTCACCCAAATGAAAGCCACGCGAAGTGAAGTAGTGAAATATTTAATGTGGGAAATAGGGAAATCATTACCTGATTCTGAAAAAGAGTTTGATAGAACTGTTGAATATATTTACGATACCATTGAAGATTATAAAGAACTAGACCGAAACAATGCGCGTTTTACCAAAAGCCAAGGCGTAAATGCGATGGTACGTCGCGGACCATTAGGCGTAGTGCTTTGTTTAGGGCCGTATAATTATCCGTTAAATGAAACTTTTTCGTTGTTGATTCCGGCCATAATCATGGGTAATACTGTGATTTTCAAACCGGCTAAACATGGTGTCTTACTGATTTCTCCTTTATTGACAGCGTTTCAAACGAGTTTTCCAAAAGGTGTCATCAATATCGTTTACGGTCGAGGTCGAGATGTAGCTTCCCCAATAATGAAGTCCGGAAAAGTCGATATTTTGGCACTTATTGGCAACAGTAAATCAGCGATTGCGTTACAAGATTTGCATCCGAATAAAAACCGTTTGCGTTTGATTTTAGGTTTGGAAGCCAAAAACCCGGCGATTATTTTACCGGATGCCGATTTGGATTTGGCGATTCAGGAATGTATCACGGGAACCTTGTCTTTCAATGGCCAACGTTGTACGGCTTTAAAAATATTATACGTGCACGAATCCATCGCAGCCGAATTCAACCGAAGATTTGCTGAAAAAGTAGATGCTTTGCCTTTTGGAAATCCATGGGAGAAAGGTGTTTCTTTAACGCCATTACCCGAAAAAGAGAAACCCAATTACATTCAGGAATTAATAGACGATGCGCATGAGAAAGGTGCAAATGTTATTAATCAGAAAGGCGGACAAAGAACTGAAAACTATATATTTCCGGCGGTTTTGTTTCCGATTAATAAAGAAATGAGAGTCTATCATGAAGAGCAATTTGGACCTGTCATTCCAATCTTGACTTTCAAGGATATCCAAGAACCGTTGAACGATATGGCGGAATCCAATTACGGTCAGCAAGTGAGTTTGTTTGGACAAGACATCAAAACCATAGCGCCGCTGATTGATACGTTGGTGAATTTGGTTTGTCGTGTCAACCTAAACAGTTCTTGCCAACGCGGACCGGATGTGTATCCGTTTACCGGAAGAAAAGATTCGGCGGTAGGAACTTTGAGTATACACGATGCTTTGCGTTCGTTCTCGATTAGAACTTTTGTAGCCTCTAAAGACAACGCTTATAACAATGCGATTCTGCAGGAATTACTTAACAGTAAAGAATCGAATTTTATCAATACCGATTATATTTTATAAAAAAAGCCCTGAGAAATCAGGGCTTTTTTTAGTTTTTCTTTTTCAATCTGTCTTTAAAAACCTTTTCAAATTTCTCCAATTTGGGTTGGATTACCATTTGACAATAAGGTTGGTTTTTGTTGTTTTCATAATAGTTTTGGTGATAGTCTTTGGCTTTGTAAAACGCTTTAAAAGGCTCTAAAGTGGTGACGATTTTATTATTGAAAACTTCTTTGTTTAATTCGGCTATAATGCTTTCGGCTGCTTTCTTCTGTTCTTCGTTTTTATAAAAAATCACCGAGCGGTATTGTGTTCCTACATCAGCGCCTTGGCGGTTTAAAGTCGTTGGGTCATGAACGGTAAAGAATACTTTGAAAATTTCATCCAAATTGGTTTTGGTCTTGTCATAAGTGATTTCTACTACTTCAGCCGCACCGGTTCTTCCAGTACAAACTTCCTCGTAGCTGGGATTTTCAACGGTGCCGCCAGAGAAACCTGAAACTACTTTTTCTACACCGGTTAAGTTTTCATAAACGGCTTCCACACACCAATAACAGCCGCCGCCGATAGTGATGGTTTCAAGATTTCCCTTGTTTTGATTGGCCACTGCATCGGGAACAAAATCTAATGAAATGGCATTCATGCAATATCTTTTACCTGTTGGTTCCGGACCATCGTCAAATAAATGGCCTAAGTGACTGTCGCATCTGCCGCACAATGCTTCAATACGGTGCATGCCATAGGAATTATCATCTTTAAAAGTGATGCTGTTTTTGTTGTCCTGTTCAAAAAAGCTCGGCCAACCGCAGCTGCTCACAAATTTTTGATCGGATTTGAATAATTTCAAACCACAAGCCGCGCAATAATAAGTGCCTTTGGTTTCGCTTTTCCACATGGTTCCGGTGAAAGCTCTTTCAGTATCGGCTTGACGCGCTACGGCATACAAATCAGGCGGCAATACCTTTTTCCATTGCTCATCGGTTAAAACCAATTTAGCAGTATCGGTATTTGAATAATAAGGATTTTCAGGTTTTGAAATCACATTTTCCATAGCAGTTGTTTTGATTATTGTATTGTTATTTTGACCGCAAGCATTGAATATGAAAAGCGGTAATAAAATGAAAAAATTAACAACGGATTTTGTCATAGCAATCGTTTTAAATCAGATACAAATTTACAGCTAAATACGAGTCGAAATGTCCGATAGATTACAAATTACCTTGATTTAAGGAAAGTTTAACGGTTGTTAATTCACTTCACATTTTAAAGTGTCCAAGTTGATTGATTTGTCCTGATTCAATATCGAATTTGATTTTAGATAAGCTAAAATTTGTGGACACAAATAACCATTAATTTCTTCTTCGGAATATTTTTGCCAATCGGAATTTTGGTTTATTGGAGCTGTTGTAAAAGGAAGTTCATTTATAAATCCTTTTACAAGTTCATTGTAATATTTGTCTTTTATCTTTTGGAAAAAGGTAAAACTGATGATTTTATTATTAGTCCAAAGCTTTAATAAAAATCCATCATTAAAATGAGAGCTCTTTTTTTCAAGACAATTGTAAAAATGGCCAAATAGTTCGCTATCGCTTATCCAAAATTCCCTTTTCTTATCTCTGATTGTTTCAAATTTGGCAACAATCATTGACAATAATTCCTCTGAATCTTTATCAGAAAAACTTGCAGCGGCTTCTAGGTATTGATAATCATAAAAACCTTTGTCAATTTTTGTCTTTAATTCCGGAATAAAGGATTTATCAGGAAACTTTGAAATAGCCAAAAACGAATTGTCAATATTCTTATGAAATAATGGCAAATCTCTTTTGTTTTGAAATGAAGCTAATGTGGCCAAAATTTCAATTTCCGGATGTTTATTAGCAAAATATTTCACTCGTTCATAATTGTCAAATTTGAATTTATTGAGCGTAAAAATATGTTTAAGTGTTATTGGTAATACATTATCATTTGAGAGAACTGTTTTGTTCAGAATAACCAGCAAACTGTCAACTTCGGGTTTAGTCCAATTGGTTTCAAAAGGTAAATTGCTTTTCTTTATCTCTTCAATCGAAAATTCTTTTTTGTATATTTCAATTTCATCAATTTTATTTTTTTGATAAAATACATTTTCATACAATTCACCTGCAAAACTGGTTTGATAACCGGTACAACCCGCCTGAATGTATATTTCTTCGTTGTTGAAAATATATTGTGAAAACAAACTGCTAATGTATTCAGATTTTCGATTTGTCAGTATTCTACTCATATAGGATTTAATCACTTCATTTCCTTTTTCAGCGATGTAGATTATTTCTTCATCAGTAGCAATAGAATCAAGTTTGGTGTAAAGATTTTCATAATCTAAATATATTATTGCATCACTGCCTATTCCAATCTTTCCATTTTTGACTTGATCAGTCGCATTGATTACAGTAAAAAGCGAATCTACTTTTGCAGACAACTGAGAAAAACAAAATGCAGGTATCAATAATAAAATGATAATTTTTAACTTCATACAATTAAAACGACAATGAGTAAAATTTATTGTTCCAAATTAATGAAAATTCTTTCTCTCTTCAACACACGTTAAACTTTTGCTAATTCTTAATTCGTCCCAAAAGGCAAATCTTTTTTCGTATTTTTGAACGATTAATAAAAGCTATGGTCGAAGAAAAAGTAATCTTGGTTAACGAACAGGATGAACCCATTGGGTTGATGAACAAATTGGAAGCGCATGAAAAGGCAGTGCTACACCGTGCTTTTTCGGTTTTTGTGTTGAACAGCAATAACGAAATCATGTTGCAACAACGCGCGCACCACAAATACCATTCGCCTTTGTTATGGACCAATACTTGTTGCAGTCACCAACGAGATGGCGAAACCAATATCCAAGCCGGAAGCCGACGTTTGTATGAGGAAATGGGTTTTAAAACCGAGTTGAAAGAACTGTTTCATTTTATTTACAAAGCGCCATTCGACAATGGTTTGACAGAGCATGAACTCGACCATGTAATGATTGGATATTACAATGACGAACCTCAGATTAATCCCGAAGAAGTGGAAAGTTGGAAATGGATGTGCATCGAAGAAGTACGCCAAGATATGATTCAAAACCCCGACATTTACACGGTTTGGTTTAAAATCATCTTTGATGAGTTTTATCACTATCTAGAAGACCACAAACTTTAATTTTAAACCTATAACTTACAACTCACAACCCAATGAAAGTCACCGTTTCCAGAAAAGCCCATTTTAATGCCGCACACCGATTGTATCGCAAGGATTGGTCGATGGAAAAAAACGATGCGGTCTTTGGGAAGTGCAACAATCCTAATTTTCATGGTCATAATTATGAGTTAATCGTTTCGGTTACGGGTGAAATTGACCAAGAAACCGGTTATGTAATTGATGTGAAGATTTTATCAGATTTAATCAAAGCACATATCGAAAATGCTTTCGACCATAAAAACCTAAATTTGGATGTGCCTGAGTTTGCGGATTTAAATCCAACTGCCGAAAATATAGCGGTAGTCATTTGGAACAAACTCCGTAAATATATTGATTCTGATAAAGATTTGGAAGTTGTTTTATACGAAACACCGCGAAACTTTGTAACTTATAAAGGCGAATAATGGCATTGCAAGTCGGAGACAAAATCCCTAATTTTTCAGCCATTGATACCAATGCGAATGTGTTTGAAAGCGACACTGTTGTTGGCAAAAAAGCCTTTGTCATTTATTTTTATCCCAAAGACGATACCCGAGTTTGCACAGAGCAAGCCTGTTCTTTCCGCGATCAATACGAAGATTTTAAAGCGTTAGATACCGAAGTTATTGGCGTTAGTAGCGATTCGGTGAAATCACATCAAAAATTCACTAATCAGTATAAATTACCTTTTATTCTGCTTTCAGATGTAGATAAAAAACTGCGAAAATTATTTGGTGTTCCTAATGATTTATTCGGATTGATACCGGGTAGAGTGACTTATGTTGTCGATAAAAACGGTGTAATTCAGTTGGTATTTAATAGTATGTCGGGCAAAATTCATATCAAAAAAGCACTTGAAATTCTCAAAAGAACGTAAGTTTGCCAAAAATTAGCGTGATGCCATTTTATCCATTACAGTTTGAGCCGATTTTAAAAGAGAGAATTTGGGGCGGAACCAAATTGAAAACCATCTTAAATAAACCCATTACCTCAGAGATAACTGGAGAAAGCTGGGAAATTTCAACGGTGGCTAATGATGTTAGTATTGTGGCTAACGGAGATTTCAAGGGCAAATCGTTAAATGATTTAATCGAAGCCTATCCAAACGAAATTTTAGGGACCAAAGTTCATGCAAAATTCGGAAAGCAATTTCCTTTGTTGTTCAAATATTTGGATGCCCGTCAAGATTTATCCATTCAATTGCATCCTAATGACGAATTGGCCCAAAAACGCCACAACTCTTTTGGTAAAACCGAAATGTGGTATGTGTTGCAAGCCGATGAGAATGCTCGATTAATTGTAGGTTTTAAAGAAAAGTCTTCACCGGAAGCTTATTTAGCCCATCTTGAGAACAAGACATTGCTTGATATTTTGGATACTAAAGCGGTCAAGACGGGCGATGTTTTTATGCTCAATACCGGAACCATACATGCTTTGGGTGCGGGAATTTTAATCGCTGAAATCCAACAAACTTCTGATATTACTTATCGCGTTTACGATTTTGATAGGGTAGATGCTCAGGGAAACAAGCGTGAATTGCATTTAGATTTGGCCATGGAAGCTTTGAATTACAACACAGTGGAAGCCCAATGTTTTTATGATAGAACAGAAAATGTTTCCAACGAAGTGATTAACTGTCAGTACTTCACCACCGATTTTATTCCGCTAAACGGAAATTTAAAAGTGAATAAAAACAATGATTCTTTCACGGTTTACATGTGCGTTGAAGGTCATTTTGAATTGGTTTATAACGGAAAAACTTACTCTTATCAAAAAGGAGATACTGTTTTAATTCCGGCTTCAATGACTGATTTTCAACTGAATGGACAAGCCTCGGTTTTAGAAATTTATATTTCGTAGTTTATATTCTAAAGATTTAATGTAATTTTGCCGAAATTTAAAATTTACAAGAAAAATGGGAAGTGTTAAGAATTTAAAAAAAGACATCAATTTTGTTTTAGGAGATATTATTGAAGCAGTTTACATCTACGAGATGACAACTTCAGGAAAACCTTCTGATAAAACCAATGCTATTATTGATGAAGCAATTTCGTCTTTTGATGCTTTGATTACAAAAGTGAACGCTAAGAAAGTGGAAAATAAAAAAGCACATTTCAAACAAATCAACGCTGAATTAGAACAAACTGCTAATCAGTTGGTTGAAAAAATCAATGCTTTGCAATAAGAAAAAACAATAAAAAAGTGCTTAAATATTTTGGAGAATTAAATTTCACTTTTATATTTGCATTCACATTGAGACGCCAGCATAGCTCAGTTGGCTAGAGCAGCTGATTTGTAATCAGCAGGTCGTGGGTTCGAGTCCCTCTGCCGGCTCAATAAAGAAACCATCACTGAAAAGTGGTGGTTTTTTGTTTTTGGAATATCTCCTTTGAAAACAATTCCAATTCTGTATCTTTGTCGGCTTTTTAAAAATGAAATTATGTTTGGAAACAAAGTCCTTAAAGGGGTTTTTTTAGTGGGATTAGGCGCTACAAGTTACGGGATGTTGGCCACTTTCGTCAAATTGGCTTATGATGAAAATTATACTACCGCAGAAGTGACAACTTCTCAGTTTGTATTAGGCATCTTTGGTTTGCTGCTGATCAATCTTTTCCAAAAAAACAGAAAAAAAGGAGCGGTTGTAAAAGCTTCCCCAAAAAATATCTTCCATTTGATGTTGGCCGGAACTTCTTTAGGAATGACTAGTGTTTTCTACTATTTGGCCGTAAAATACATTCCGGTTTCTATCGGAATAGTATTGTTGATGCAAACGGTTTGGATGGGTGTTTTACTCGAATGGTTTCTTGACAAAAAATCTCCTTCCTTACAAAAAATACTTTCTGTAGTGATAGTGTTGTTCGGTACGGCTTTGGCCACTAATTTAGTAAATGCCGAAATTATATTAGATTGGCGAGGTATCTTGTGGGGATTATTAGCCGCAGCCTCTTTTACTACTACTATGTTTACAGCCAATCGAATTGCCGTGGGAATTTCAACCTCTCAAAGGAGTTTGTACATGTTGTTGGGTGGCGCTGTGATTGTTTTTGGTTTTGCACTATTTACACAAAACACACCTTTTGATTTCGGTATTTTTGCCAAATGGGGTATCATCTTAGCCTTATTCGGAACCATCATCCCTCCAATGCTTATGAACTCCGGTTTTCCACATACCGGTATTGGTTTGGGAAGCATCGTATCTTCTTTGGAATTACCGGTTTCAGTTTTAATGGCTTATGTTATTCTGAATGAAAGTGTAGTTTTTTTACAATGGATAGGCATATTGTTGATAATTTTAGCCATTGTTATTATGAATATTAGCTTCAAGAAAATTAAAGTTAATTGATTGACTGTTAATAATTTTGTTTCTTTTAAATAAAGCGCTTCCTTATTTTTTATAATTTTAGTAGACTAACCAATCACGCCCTTGTGTGATGTAAATATTAAACTTATGAGAAAATTATTCGCAGAATTTTTCGGAACCTTTTGGCTTGTTTTCGGCGGTTGTGGTAGCGCCGTTTTTGCAGCCGGAATACCTGACTTAGGCATCGGTTTTGCCGGTGTTTCCTTGGCATTTGGATTGACGGTTTTGACTATGGCTTATGCCGTAGGACATATTTCAGGCGGTCATTTTAATCCGGCGGTTTCTTTCGGGCTTTGGGCCGGTGGAAGGTTTTCGGGGAAAGATTTGTTACCTTATATAGTTTCACAATGTTTGGGTGCTATTGTCGCTGCGGGAACGTTACTTTTTATACTCTCCGGAAAAGCAGGATTTACCATTGACAACACCAAGCCGGGAGCTTTTGCTACTAATGGTTATGGTGCATTTTCTCCTGATGGTTATTCAATGGGTTCTGCATTTGTTGCAGAATTTGTTTTAACCATGTTCTTCTTAATCGTAATTATTGGAGCGACTGACAAGTTAGCTAATGGTAAATTTGCCGGTGTGGCCATTGGTTTGGCACTAACACTAATCCATTTAATCAGTATTCCCATTACCAATACTTCGGTTAACCCGGCGCGTTCTACTTCTCAAGCTTTGTTTGCGCAAGGCGAATCATTATCTCAATTGTGGTTGTTTTGGGCAGCTCCCATTGCCGGTGCTTTGGTAGGTGGATTTATTTATAAAATTCTATTGGACAAAAAAGAAACTTTATAATATTGGGCGAAAGCCTGAAAAAAAGACTAAGAGAAAAGGATGAGATTATTTGTTCTTTTCTCTTTATTTTTGTGGAATGAACTCACTTTTTCCAAAAGAAAAAATCATTTTTGATTTACCCGATGCCGAAATCGAATATTATTCGAGTTTCTTTGATTTGGCTCGTGCTAATGAACTTTTCGAGAAGTTAAAGGCAGAGATTCCTTGGCAACAAGACAATATTACCGTTTTTGGAAAAACCCATCCGCAACCCAGACTAACCGCGCTTTTCGGTAATGAAGGAAAATCTTATGGCTATTCCAACATAGTCATGCAACCGCATCATTGGAATCCGTTATTAATGTTTATTAAGGATGAAATTGAAACCATTGCTCAAGAAAATTTTACCACGGTTTTGCTTAATTATTACAGAGACGGTAAAGACAGTAACGGTTGGCATGCCGATAACGAAAGAGAATTGGGTAGAAATCCGGTAATTGCCTCAGTAAGTTTCGGTGCGGAAAGAAGTTTTCATTTGCAACACAACACGCTCAAAGATCAAAAACTAAAAATCAATTTGGAGCATGGAAGTTTGTTAATCATGAGAGGAACAACCCAGCATTTTTGGAAACACCAAATCCCGAAAACGGCAAAAGATATCGGACCGAGAATCAATCTTACTTTTCGCATTATCAAATAATTCTTGTTTTTGTTATATTTGATAAAACTATTACCATGAATGAAATTATAGAATATTTCTCCACAATTCCATCTGCACACAGGGCTATGATTTTGGCCGGAGGGATTGCTTTTTTCTGGCTGATTGAAAGTGCAGTTCCGTTTTTTAAATTTGGTTATAACAAATGGCAGCATGCCGGAATCAATCTCTTTTTTACGATAACCACCATCATTGTTAATTTTTGTTTGGCTTTGGTTTTGGTCAATACTGCGCAATGGACAGTGGATAATCATTTTGGTTTGCTGAATTGGTTACCGGAAATGAATGGTTGGATTTTTGCCCTAGTTGGTTTATTGCTTTTGGATTTTATCGGAGCTTATTTAGCCCATTGGGTTGAGCATAAAGTGAAGTTTTTATGGCGATTTCACTTGATACACCACACCGATACCTGGATAGACACCACTTCGGGTAACAGACATCATCCCGGGGAAAGTGTAATTCGTTTTGCGTTCACCACTTTGGGCGTTTTAATTGTTGGCAGTCCAATGTGGATGGTTTTTTTGTACCAAACCTTATCGGTTGTGGCCACTCAGTTTACCCATGCCAATATCGCTTTACCGAAATCATTGGATAGAATAATGAGTTATGTACTGGTTTCTCCCGACATGCACAAAGTACACCATCATTACGTTTTACCTTATACCGATAGCAATTACGGAAATATTTTTTCGGTTTGGGACCGACTTTTCGGCACTTTTAAAGTATTAGATAGGGAAAATGTTGTTTATGGTGTTGATACTCATATGAAGCCTGAAGAGCACAACAATCTGAAGAATTTGCTTTTAATTCCGTTTCAGAAAAAGCGTTCGCCAAAAACTGATGTTTAAAAAAAACAATGCCACTTAAAAACTAATTATTTTTTTTATTAATATTGGAATACCAATTAATCAGTTGAAATCTATTTTTAAATAATGCTTTTACAGAAATGAAAAAAAGTAAGCTTGCAGACTTTGACAACGAACAAATTGAGAGAGTTGTCAGCATGGCTCAAGAGGAAAGAAAGCCTTTTGAAGTAATAAAAGAAGAATTTGGCCTCACCGAAAATGAAGTAACCGAATTGATGCGCAAACGATTATCGAAAGATAATTTTGAACTTTGGAAAAAGAAAGCCACCGGTAGTAAGCCAAAACCAAAGCCAATTATAGACGATTTCGACGATGATTTAGACAGCAAATACTATATAAAAAATAAATTTGATTAAACTTTAACTCTTGTTCAACAAGAGTTTTTTTATTTAATACCGATTTTTGTTTTTATGAAATACCATTCATTTACCGAACAACAAATCGACCGAATCATTGAAATGGCCTGGGAAGACAGAACGCCGTTTGAAGCGATTACTTTTCAGTTCGGAATTTCTGAACAAGAAACCATTGCCATGATGCGCCGTGAGATGAAACCGTCAAGTTTCAAAATGTGGCGAGAAAGAGTACAAGGCAGAACCACCAAACACGCCAAGCTTCGGGTAAATGGTATAGACCGTTTCAAATGTTCCCTACAAAAACAAATTACCCACAACAAAATCTCAAAGCGTTAATCGGCACGATTTTAGTTAATCAATGCTAAAAATGTTAAAATCAATTGTAACTATTGGTTACATTTGGTGACATATTCCAAAAATATAAATTTCTACAATGAAAAAAATAATTTTAAGTGCCTTTGTAGCACTGACTATTTTCAGTTTTAATGCTACAGCCCAAAAAAAATCAGTAACCCAAGAGGTTAAAGTAGCGATAGATTTGAATCAAGTAAAAGAGGATAAAGTGATGGTAACTGTCACACCACCAAGTTTTAAATCTGAGGAAATTGTTTTTCACATTCCTAAAACAGTTCCCGGGACTTATTCTTCAGACAATTACGGAAAGTTGATAGAAGATTTAAAAGCTTTGGATAAATCAGGAAAAGAGTTAGTAGTAACCAAAACCGATGACAATTCTTGGAAAATCAGCAATGCTAAAGCCTTATCAAAAGTAACGTATTGGGTGAATGATACTTATGACACTGAAACCGGAAGAGGTTTTGGGAAAGATGAAATTTTTTCACCGGCCGGAACTAATATTGATGAAGGCAAAAATTTTATGCTCAACAATCATGGTTTTGTCGGTTATTTTGATGACAAACTCGAGATTCCTTACACCGTTACGATTACCCATCCGGCGACACTTTTTGGTTCTACTTCTTTGGTAGACACCAACAAAAGTGATACGGTAGATACTTTTAAAACCGAAAGATATTTTGAGTTGGTGGACAATCCAATTATGTATTGTAAACCTGATTTTGTTACCTTCAATGTTGATGGTATGGAAATTTTGTTCAGTGTTTATTCGGCCAACGGAATGCATACGGCTAAATCGCTTTCGACTTATTTAGAAACCACTATGCGTGCTCAAAAAGCCTTTTTAGGACCTGTTAATAACAATAAAAAATATACTGTTTTGTTGTATTTGTCTGATGTTAAAAAGAAAGATGCCAAAGGTTTTGGAGCCTTAGAACACCATACTTCAACAACCGTTGTTTTCCCTGACATGATGCCGGCCGCTGCTTTAGGTGAGCAAATTAAGGATGTGGTTTCTCATGAGTTTTTCCATATAGTAACACCATTGAGCATCCACTCTAAAGAGATTCAATATTTTGATTACAACAATCCCAAAATGTCAAAACACTTGTGGATGTATGAAGGAGTAACCGAGTATTTCGCCAATTTGTTCCAAGTCAATCAAGGTCTTATCGATTCCGATGAGTTTTACCAAAGAATGTTGGGTAAAATAGATAATGCCGCTACTTTGAATGACACTATGCCATTTACTGAAATGAGTGCGAACGTATTAGTGCCACCGTATAAAGACCAATATTTAAATGTATACGAAAAAGGCGCGCTAATCGGAATGTGTATCGATATTATTATCCGTGAAAAAAGTAACGGAGAAAGAGGGATTTTAGACTTAATGCAAAAATTATCAAACGAGTATGGTCCGAATAAACCCTTTAATGATGAAGAACTTTTTGCCAAAATAACCTCGTTGACCTATCCTGAAGTAGGTGCGTTTTTGGATACTTATGTTGCCGGTCCGACACCGATAAAATATGATGAGTTTTTTGCCAAAATGGGTGTAGGAAAAACCAAAATCAGTGTTCCTGTTAATCCGTTTTTAAAAGATCAATCAACGCCATACATCACCGTAGACGGAAAAACCAAAGAAATTATGGTAATCCAAAGTCCGGAATTGAATTCGTTTATGACCAACTTAGGCATCAAAGGCGGCGATATTATTTTGGCTATCAACAATAAAGAGTACAATTTAGACACTATTTATGATATGATTATGGAAAGTCAAAATTGGAAAGCAGATGATGCCATTAGCATAAAAATCAGAAGAGACGGAAAAGAGCAAGTAATCAATGGGAAAGTAAAATTGGCTTCTGAAGAAGTAGAAGGTTACGGACTAATCGATGCTTCCAAAGAGAAGCTGAACAAAGCTTGGTTGACCGGAAAATAAAATAATTTTGTAAGCAGTATAAAACCTCAATTTGGTCAACAGATTGAGGTTTTTTTAGTATTATTGCCAAAATTTATAACAGATATGAAATATCTGTGTATCACTAAGTATAAACCGAATGTCCACCGGACATTCTCCTCTTAATATTAAACATGCAAAAAACATTTTTAGCCATAGTATCCCTATTTGTTTTGGTTTCCTGTTCGGAACAAAAATCCACTAAAAACTTTGTGCTTAACGGGAATATCAAAGGATTAAAAAAAGGAACAATTTATATACAAAGGATAAAAGACACGCTTTTAGTCCCGATTGATACCATTAAAATAGACGGAGATTCTCATTTTGTCAGTGAATTTGATTTGCAATCGTCTGAAATGTTATACTTGTTCTTAGATCGGGGTGTGACCAATTCAGTCGACAATAATATTATGTTTTTTGCCGAAAAAGGCACCATGAATTTAGAAACCAGTTTAGACTTTTTTACCGCAGATGCCAAGATTACCGGTTCTAAAAATCAGGAATTGTATGATGACTACAAAAAAGTAATGTCAAGATATATAAACCAAGATTTGGATTTGGTAGAGAAGAAATTCAAAGCCTTTAAAGCCGGAAAAATGGACGAAGTCAGTAAGATGGAAGAAGAGCAAAAAGGGATTTTAAAAAGAAAATACTTGTACACTACTAATTTTGCCGTAAACAACTCTAAATACGAAGTAGCACCTTATGTAGCCTTAGCAGAGATTTACGACATCAATTTGAAATATTTGGACACCATTCAAAAATCATTGTCACCACAAGTGGCTAAATCACTTTACGGTAAAAAGCTTAACCAATTTATAGCGGAAAGAAAAAAGATTGAAAAATAAAGTACTTTTGTTTGTCACCAAAAACAAATGAAAGACATTCTGCTCATAACGCCACCGTTTACCCAACTCAACACACCTTATCCGGCAACGGCTTATTTGAAAGGTTTTTTGAATACTAAAAACATTTCAGCCTTTCAAATGGATTTGGGGATAGAAGTGATTTTGGCCATGTTTTCCAAGCCCGGATTGACGGCTATTTTTGAGTCATCCAATATTGAGCATTCGGGATCCAACAGTCATCGAGTTTTCAATTTAAGAGAAAATTATATCCAAACTATCGATGCTGTAATCGCTTTTCTCCAAGGGAAAAACCATACTTTGGCTCGCCAAATTTGCAGCGGTAACTTTTTGCCCGAAGCTTCAAGATTTGAGCAATTGGATGATATGGAGTGGGCATTCGGTTCGATGGGAATGCAAGACAAAGCCAAACATTTGGCAACATTATACCTAGAAGATTTATCCGATTTTATCGTCGAATGTGTGGATGAAAATTTTGGTTTTAGTCGTTATGCCGAAAGATTGGGTAGAAGTGCCAATTCGTTTGACGAACTATATGCACATCTGCAAAAGGAACCAACTTACATCGACAAAATCACACTCAAAATTCTGTCCGAAAGATTGAACAGTGTTCAGCCTAAATTAGTTTGTATTTCAGTTCCGTTTCCTGGGAATTTGTATAGTGCTTTTCGCTGTGCACAGTTTGTCAAAAAGCACTTTCCAAACATAAAAGTATCAATGGGTGGCGGTTTCCCCAATACCGAACTTAGGGATTTAAAAGATAAAAGGGTTTTTGAGTTCTTTGATTTTATTACGTTAGATGACGGAGAATTGCCGGTGGAACTTTTAAATTCCAATATTAATTCCGAAACTTCGGAACCAAACTTCAAAGAGTTTAAAAGAACATTCCTTCTTGAAAACAACCAAGTCGTGTATAAAAACAATACCACAAAATCGGATTATAAACAAAGTGAGATTGGCACACCTGACTATTCCGATTTGTTTTTAAACCAATATATTTCGGTTATAGAAATTGCTAATCCGATGCACAGTTTGTGGAGCGATGGTCGATGGAACAAGCTTACAATGGCGCATGGTTGTTATTGGGGCAAATGTACTTTCTGCGATATTTCTCTGGATTATATCAAATTATACGAACCGATTGCGGCCCAAATATTGGTCGACCGAATGGAACAAATGGTTGCCCAAACCGGAGAAAACGGATTTCATTTTGTAGATGAAGCTGCTCCACCGGCATTGATGCGGGAAGTGGCTTTGGAGATTTTGCGCCGAAAGCTAACGGTTACTTGGTGGACGAACATTCGCTTTGAAAAAAGTTTTACTCGCGACCTCTGTTTGCTGCTTAAAGCTTCTGGTTGTATTGCGGTTTCGGGTGGATTAGAAGTCGCTTCCGACCGATTATTGGTATTGATTAAAAAAGGCGTTACCGTAGAACAAGTAGCCCAAGTTACCCGTAATTTCACCGAAAGCGGCATCATGGTTCACGCTTATTTGATGTATGGTTATCCTACTCAAACAGTTCAGGAAACGGTTGATAGTTTGGAAATGGTTCGCCAACTTTTTGAAGTAGGTGTCTTGCAGTCGGGTTTTTGGCATCAATTTGCCATGACGGCGCATAGTCCGGTAGGGTTGTTTCCTGAAGAATTTGGAGTCATACCGGAACAAAATGAGATTACTTTTGCCAACAATGACATTCAATTTAAAGACCAAACCGGGATTAACCATGACCAATTTAGTTTTGGATTAAAAAAATCATTGTTCAATTATATGCACGGTATTGGGTTTGACTACGATCTACAAGAATGGTTCGATTTTAAAATTCCGAGAACAACCGTGATTTCCGACTTTATTATCTCCTGTTTGGAAAAAGAACCGGATTTAGTGGTAAAACCTTCTGCGAAAATAGTTTGGTTAGGCGGAAAGCCTTTGCCGGAAATTTTTACTAAATCTAAAAAAGGCAAACGTTGGGAAATGATGAGACTCGTATTATTTGATAAAAAGGACACCGTTGAAATTAATTTAGACAAAGAAAAGGCGGATTGGGTATTGAAGATTATAAACGATTTGACGCTTCCCCAACAAAAACCAATTACTTTTTTACAACTCAAAACCGATTTCGAAATACAATTTGAAGATTTTGAATTGTTTTGGCACTCAAAACCATTAAAAACATTGAGGGATTTTGGGTTTTTATTGGTGTTGTAGTGAATATAAAACTCTTGATAACTTGTTCATTAGTTTTATTTTTGGGTGGCTTACAGGCTGTTTTTTAGCCTAAATTTATTTTCCTAATAATTATTTAGTCGTATTGAATGAAAGTTAAAAAGACCTTCCCTAAAATTCTTTGGTTAATAATTTCCTCAAGTATCTTTTTTATTATTCTTTATTTTGCTCTTTTTTATTATACCAAGAAAGCGGAAAAGCAAGTTTATAGCGATTCTGTTGAGCAGTTTGAAAACGAAATTCATAAACTCTTAGATTTGGAATCCAAGCCTGTTTTGGTAGCCATTAATAATGACACCAATTGGGATGAATTTGTTGATTTTATAGCTTCAAAAGATAGGGAGTGGTTTGATGAAACCATCGGAAACGAATTAGAAATATATGACGCAGATTATTTGGGCGCTTATGACGTTGATAAGCGTTTTATCATCAGGACACCTACGCCAAGCATTAAAACCTTAGATTTTATTCCGAAGCAAGCCATGGATTTGCTTAATAAAGAAGGCATAAAAAAGTTTTATTTAAGAATTCCCGAAGGGTTGGTTGAAATTACAGGAGCCGCTATCCATCCTTCTGACGATCCGCTAAAAAATAAAACCAAAACCTCGGGCTATTTTTTTGTGGTTCGGTTAATTGATCAGGAGTTTATTGATAATTTAGAACGCATCACCA
This sequence comes from Flavobacterium sp. IMCC34852, assembly GCF_030643905.1. Classification (NCBI taxonomy): domain Bacteria; kingdom Pseudomonadati; phylum Bacteroidota; class Flavobacteriia; order Flavobacteriales; family Flavobacteriaceae; genus Flavobacterium; species Flavobacterium rivulicola. The sequence continues at coordinate 1,441,332 of NZ_CP121446.1, forward strand.
ATTCGGAAATGCAATTGGTTGCTGCTGATTATAAAGCTTCGGATAAAAAAAATAAAATTTCTTCTATCTATCAACTTAAAGATTCTGAGGATAAAGTTATTGGAGAGTTGTTGTTCCAAAGAGACTTTGAAGTTTATTTTGAGAATACTATCAACATGCTCTATGTAATCATTATAGCCTTTTTTGTAAGTCTATTGGTAAATTTAATTTACACCAGAACCTTGGTGTATCATCCGTTAGATTTGGTGAGAAGGGTTTTGGAAACCGGCAATAAAAAAGCCATAAAATTATTAAAGGAATCCAATGGTGAGTTTAGTTATATAGGTAATTTATTTGAAGAAAATAACAATCAGAAACTCGAATTGATTACCGCTAAAATCAAAGCAGAAGAGAGCGACCGATTGAAATCTTCCTTTTTGGCTAATTTATCACACGAAATCAGAACCCCAATGAATGCCATCAATGGTTTTACGGATTTGATTCTCAATACGGATATCAATGAAACGGAGAAGTTAGAATACCTTAATGTTATTGAAAAAAGCGGAAAAAATTTAGTTTCTATTATTGATGATTTGATAGAAATGTCTAAAATTGATTCCAATCAAATTACCCCTAATTTTACTTTGGTCAATTTAGAATCATGTGTCAACGAGCTCTACGAAACCATCAAGGTTACCATTCAAAATAAAGACATCGAATTCATTTTAATCAAAAGTTCCCTCCCGGCCGAGTTTAATATAGTTACCGATGATATCAAGCTAAAGCAAGTCATCATCAACTTGTTGACCAATGCCATTAAATTTACCGATAAAGGTATGGTGACTTTTGGATACGAAATTGATGAAAAAAACAAACAGATTCATTTTACAGTCAGAGATACCGGACTAGGAATAGACGCGGAAGAGCACCAAAACATATTTGACCGTTTTAAGCGTGTGGATAGCGATGTTTCTATTAAAGTAGGTGGTTTGGGCTTAGGTTTGGCCATCTCCAAGGCTTATGTTGAGTTGCTCGGTGGAAGCATTACTTTGGAGTCTAAAGTAGGCGAAGGGTCAACTTTTTATTTCTCTATTCCGCTTAAATATGCCAAAATGGAGCATATTACCGTTAGATCGATCAATAATCTTGAAGTCACTAAATCCGATGATAAGTTGATTTTGATAGCTGAAGATGACAATATCAATTTCTTGTTGTTCCAAAAAATGATGCAAAATAAAAATTACCAAATCATCAGAGCGGTCAATGGTCAGGAAGCAGTTGAAGTTTGCTTAAACAATCCTAATATTGATTTGGTTTTGATGGATATTAAGATGCCGATTATGAATGGTTTTGAGGCAATTGAAAGGATTCAACCCATACGGCCAACATTGCCAATTATTGCACAAACAGCTTATTCATCCTCTGATGACAAGGCAAAAATTGAAGCGGCAGGTTTTACAGATTATATCACAAAGCCATTAAACAGAGAAAGACTGTTTGAATTATTAACAACCTATTTAGAAGAAAAAGGGAAGAATGAAGTATAGTAAAATAGCTTTTGTCTTGTTGTTTGGACTACTTTCAATGCCTGCAATCGCACAAGAAAATATAAAAGTCAACGATAGCGTCAATCCGGAAATAGAAAAAAGATTGTCTTTAAATTTAGATGTTGTAAACCGCTATCTCTGGCGTGGTCAATGTTGGGGTGGAGATTACGGGGCAATTCAACCGACTATTGAATACCGGCTTACGCCAAAATTTACTTTGGGTTTTTGGGCTACTACCAATTTCCAAAACGACTATTTTTACCCTGATGGCGTGACTTATTATAAAGGTTATCAGGAAATAGATTTTTATTTGAGTTATCAAATTAGTGATTTTTTGCAGTTCCAACTTTGGGATTACTATTGGCCTTCTGTTGAAAGTATAGAAGGTATTGATAATAGTTTTTTAAATTATGGAAGAGATGGTTCTAAAACTGTTGATGCTATTTGGTATTTTGATTTTTCTGAAGGGTATCGATATCCTTTTAATGCAACTATTAGCACCTTGGTGGCCGGAAATGATTTTTATTATGACAGAAACGGAGAGAATCCTAAACAAAATTTCACGACTTATTTGGAATTAGGGTATACATTTTCATTTTTTGAAAATACTAAATATGCTGCGTTTCAAAATATTGAGATTGCACCGGTTATAGGCGCTGTGATTAACAATAAGGCTGCATATTATACTTATGCCGATTATGACAAGCCTTCTTTCGTAAATTTGGGGTTAACTGCCTCCAAAGAAATTGATTTGGGCAAAGGAATTACCATGCCTATTTCTTTCAATTATACTCACAATGGCGCTTCCAAAAACACAGAAGCATTTGGAAAAAACTTTTGGATAACAACGATAAGTTTCAGCTATTAAACCGGTTCGCCGTAAAGGTCGAATTCAGTGGCGTCAATAATTTTCACATTGACGAATTCTCCGGTTTTCACATAGAATTTAGCGGCGTCAATCAAGACTTCATTATCAACATCCGGGCTGTCAAATTCAGTTCTACCGATAAAGTGTTGGCCTTCTTTTCTGTCGATAATGCACTTGAAAGTTTGTCCGATTTTTTCTTGGTTTAAGTCCCATGAAATTTGCGATTGTAAGTCCATTATTTCGGCAGCGCGTGCTTGTTTTACTTCTTCCGGAACATCATCTTCCAATTGGTAAGCATGGGTGTTTTCTTCGTGAGAATAGGTAAAGCAACCTAAACGCTCAAATTTCATTTCCTGAACCCAGTCTCTCATAATTTCAAAATCTTCCTGGGTTTCGCCCGGATAACCCACAATCAAAGTGGTTCTGATGGTCATGCCCGGAACAGCTTCGCGGAATTCTTTCAATAATTTGGTCGTTTTTTCTTTGGTCGTACCACGTCGCATCGATTTCAAAATATTATCTGAAATGTGTTGCAAAGGAATATCGATGTAATTACAGATTTTCGGTTCGCGTTTCATTAAATCCAATACATCCATCGGGAAACCTGTAGGAAACGCATAATGCAAACGAATCCATTCGATACCTTCAACTTTTACTAAGTTCTCTAATAACTCAGCTAAGTTTCTTTTTTTGTATAAATCTAAGCCGTAATATGTCAAATCCTGAGCGATAAGGATCAATTCTTTAACACCGTTTTTGGCTAAACCTTCTGCTTCTTTAACCAATTTTTCAATAGATTGCGAAACGTGTTTGCCACGCATAATCGGAATTGCACAAAAACTACACGGTCGGTCACAACCTTCGGCGATTTTTAAATAAGCATAGTTTTTCGGTGTTGTGGTTAAACGTTCACCTAACAGTTCGTGTTTATAATCGGCACCGAGTGCTTTGAGTAGTAACGGTAATTCAGTGGTTCCAAAATATTGGTCTACATTCGGAATTTCTTTCTCTAAATCGGGGCGGTATCTTTCTGAAAGACAACCCGTAACAAATACTTTATCTACTAAACCCTTGTCTTTTTTATCGGCATATTCCAAGATGGTATTTACAGATTCTGCTTTGGCATTGTCAATAAATCCGCAGGTATTAATTACTACAATATTTCCTTCTTGCTCATGCACTACCTCTTTACCATTGGCTTTTAATTGTCCCATTAAAACCTCACTGTCGTAAGTGTTTTTGGAGCAACCTAAGGTAATAACATTGATTTTATTTTTCTTTAAAGACTTAGTTCTCATAGATTTAATTCCGATTTATTGGGAAAGCGTGCAAAATTACGCTTTATTTCTAATTAATTTGTTGCCTTTTGGAAATAAAAAACCATCTCGTTTTGAGATGGTTTAAATGGTGTATGGGAAAAATTAGAAATTGATAGAATAACTAAGAGTTACATTATTATTGTATCTGCTGATTCTCGCAGGATCAGTCATGCCGGAGGAAAGAAAAGCTTGATTGCTGTTTCTATGGTCATAAGAATAAGCCAAATCCAAACGGCTTTCACCAAAATTATACCCAATACCGCCGGTATATCCGGTTAAGTCTCCAAAGGCTTGGTCAATTTTATACGGACTTTCCTCAAAACGATAGCCGGCTCTTAGGCTTACTTGCTTGATTTTGAATTCACCACCAACGCGAATTTCCATAGCATTATCTAAAGCGTTGCTCATAAATTGATTTATGCCCGCGTAATCATTTTTGGGTTTTATTCTTGTATTACTGTAATCTTTGGTAGAGACATCAACGCTCAATAAACCTCTTTTTCCAAAAATGTAAGCCATACTTCCGGTCCATTTTCCGGGTGTTTGAATAGTATAAGGTAAATAGGTAATTGGGTCGTGGTAAGAGAAAGGGAATTCATTTCCATCCTGATTGTTGAGACTTTGAGTGCTAACGCCTTGTTGTAATTCATCGGTTAGTCTGAGCCACGTTGGAGATTCGTAAGCCAATCCGATACGAAGACTTTCAATTGGTTTAACAATAGCTCCTAAGTTGAATGAAAATCCGGAACCGGTTGTCCAAAGTCTGTTTTCAAAAAGAATTTCTGAAATAGTTGAGCCGGTGTCATAAACCGGGTTTTCATTACTTTCATATACAGATGACAATCTTTCGATGTTAACAAAGTGAAAATTTAAGTTGGCACCTAAGAATAGGATATCTTTATAAGCCGCAGAGAAGTTTCCGGTTAGTTTTCCGTTATAACCCGTAGTTAATATTTGATTTTCTTGGTAAAAATTTCCTCCGTTTGGAATATTGGTATAATAAGAAGTATTGTTTGGGTCACTATTATTTGGTTCAAAAATGTAAGTATCATAACCCAAATAAGCCTGTTGCTCATAAAAATTCAGGTCGTAATAACTGTAGTTTGTCAGAACGTTGGTTGGGATTCCTTGAGCAATATTTAAAAAATAATTGCCGATAGAATTAAACGGATTGACTCCGGCAGAAAAAACACTATTGTTGAAGTTGTTAGCGTTTTCGTAATTTAAGCCTATTGCTAATTTCTTCCAATCGTTTTTGCTGTCTGCACCTTCTTTAAAAATGAATACAGCACCAATTTGATTAATGTCTAGTGTACTGTCTGTGTCATTTGTTGATGTGCCGAAATAACGAGATTTGTTTTTGGCATTGTAAACAGAGCCTGTTATGGTAGCGTAATTGTTATTAAAAAAAACAGAACCTGCCGGATTAACGCTTATGGCAGATAAATCACCACCAACAGCGCCAAAGGCACCGCTCATTGATCTGAATCTGGCAGTTCCGGTAAGGTTGTCTGTGGCCAACCTGATAACATCTTCCGGGGTTGTTTCTTGAGCATAAATATTGGAAAAGAACATTCCAAAGAATAATAATAGTAGATACTTTTTCATAGTAGTTTTAATTTTTTATTCAAAAAAAACCTATGCTGTAGATTAACAAAGCATAGGTATAAGATAGGCGGGAGGATTATCGTCTTCCTCCGCCTGATGATCTTCCTCCACCGCCACCAGACGAAGAACGTCCGCCGCCATAGTTAGAACTTGGACTGTAGGAACGGGTAGGAACTGATTCTGTTCTAACGTTATTTCTAGGTTGTGAAGTATTGGTGTTTTGTCTCGGAGAACTATTATTATTGTAATTTCTCGGACTAGAAGAATTATTTCTCGGAGTGCTGTAGTTATTTCTCGTTGGATTAAAGTTTGAACTTCTTGGTCTTATTACATTGTTATTTCTTCCGCCGTAAGATGAATTTCTGATCCCGTTTCTGGAACTATATGATCTGTTTCCGGCATAGTAACCGTAATTAGAACCTCTTCTTCCGCCATTGTAGTGGTAATAATTGTTGTAATAACCACCATACCAATTGTTGTAACCAAAATATCCACCATGCCATGGGCTATACCAAGGGCTGTACCAACCGCCCCAACCGATATTCCAACCTGGTCCGTACCAACTATTCCAACCCCAACCCCATGAAGGTCCCCAACTGCTCCAACCCCAATAATTTCCGTACCAATAGTTGTTCCAATAACCCCAACCCCAGTTGTTGTCATAAACATTGATAGTTACGGATTGAGCGTTGCTACCCCAGCCGGCATTATTTTCGTTGTAGTTTTTGCTGTTAGTAGCGGTAGTGTCTTCAATGGTGCTATAGGTTTCAACGTTGGTAAATGCCTCGGCATCTTTGTTTAGCTCGCTAAAATATTCTTGGTATTTATTGCTTTGAGAATTGTCGTTGGAGGCAACCTCTTTTTTCTTGTTTTCAGAACTTCCGTATACTCCGTCAGAGTCGTAGTAAGAACTATTTTGATAAGAACCGCATGAGGTGAATGTGATAGCCAAAATTCCGAAGACGGAAAATAAGGACAATCTTCTACTGAATAAATAATAAGTTTTCATATCTATAGCATTTTTATTGTTGGACTATACAAAAATAGTTAGTTTTGCCGAACTATTTAGTTAAAAAAAGTTAAACAATTTTTATGCCAAACTATTCAATATGAGTAAGAACTTAACAAAGAGAGAAGAGGACTATTCCAAATGGTATAACGAGCTTGTAGTCAAGGCTGATTTAGCTGAGAATTCAGGGGTTAGAGGTTGTATGGTAATCAAGCCTTACGGCTATGCAATTTGGGAAAAAATGCAAGCGGAATTAGACCGTATGTTTAAAGAAACCGGTCACAGTAATGCTTATTTTCCTCTTTTTGTGCCCAAAAGCATGTTTGAAGCCGAAGAGAAAAATGCAGAAGGTTTTGCTAAAGAGTGTGCCATTGTTACTCATTATCGATTAAAGAACGATGAAACCCGTCCCGGAAAATTAATGGTTGATCCTAATGCTAAATTGGAGGAGGAATTAATTGTTCGCCCTACCAGTGAAGCGATTATTTGGTCAACTTATAAAAATTGGGTGCAATCCTACAGAGATTTACCGTTGCTAATAAATCAATGGGCTAATGTGGTTCGCTGGGAAATGAGAACTCGACTGTTCTTAAGAACAGCAGAGTTTTTATGGCAGGAAGGGCATACCGCACACGCAACTAAAGTTGAAGCTATTGAAGAGTCTGAAAAAATGATGAACGTGTATGCTGATTTTGTAGAAAATTTTATGGCTATACCGGTAATCAAAGGACTAAAAACCGAATCAGAACGTTTCGCCGGTGCTGAAGAGACTTATTGTATTGAAGCTTTAATGCAAGACGGAAAAGCATTGCAGGCCGGAACATCCCATTTTTTAGGACAAAATTTCGCCAAGGCATTTGATGTTAAATTTGCCAACCAAGAAGGGAAGCAGGAGCATGTTTGGGGAACTTCTTGGGGTGTTTCTACCCGTTTGATGGGAGCGTTGGTAATGACGCATTCGGATGATAACGGATTAGTTTTGCCTCCTAACTTGGCGCCAATTCAGGTTGTAATCGTGCCTATTTTCAGAACAGATGAAGAATTCGAAGCGATTACCCAAGCGGCAAATGAATTGGTTGCGCAATTCAATAAATTGAGGGTTTCGGTTAAATTTGATAACAGAACTACTCAAAAACCGGGCTTTAAGTTTGCTGAATGGGAATTGAAAGGAGTGCCTGTCAGAATAGCTATTGGACCAAAAGATTTAGAAAACGGCACCTTTGAGGTAGCCCGACGTGATACTTTGTCTAAAGAAGTTATTGCTAAAGAAGGAGCTGTAGACTATGTTAATGATTTATTAGAGCAAATTCAAAAAGATTTATTCAATCGCGCACTTGAATTCAGAAATACTCACATAACCGAAGTCAACTCGTTTGAAGATTTTAAGGATGTCTTGGAAAACAAGACCGGGTTTGTTGCTGCCCATTGGGATGGTACTTCGGCAACCGAAGAAAAAATCAAAGAATTGACCAAGGCAACCATTCGTTGTATTCCGTTAGACCGAAAAGAAGAAGAAGGAATTTGTGTTTTTTCGGGAAGCAAATCTGTTGGTAGAGTGTTATTTGCAAAAGCGTACTAATAAAAAAAAGAAAAAAAATAGTTGCAGCCTTGCGGGATTAAAAAATAGTTGTATTTTTGCCACCGCAATTTTAAGCAAAGATGGCCCGTTCGTCTATCGGTTAGGACGCCAGGTTTTCATCCTGGTAAGAGGGGTTCGATTCCCCTACGGGCTACTAAAACATTAAGGCTTAAAATTGGCCCGTTCGTCTATCGGTTAGGACGCCAGGTTTTCATCCTGGTAAGAGGGGTTCGATTCCCCTACGGGCTACAAATTAGTTGTAAATTAGTTTTATAAAGCAAAACTTCAGTGTCTCGAATTTTGTTTTATTAGTTAAAACCAAAGTGATTTTTTAATTGTGGGAGGTTTTTCTTTTTTAACTAAATATTTTATTATTAATTACAATTAAATTTCAAGAAAATGGCAAATCATAAGTCAGCTTTAAAAAGAATCAGAAGCAACGAAAAGAAAAGAGTGTTGAACAGATATCAACACAAAACCACTCGTAATGCTATCAAAGCATTAAGATTGTCTACTGATAAATCAGATGCTTCTGCAAAATTATCTGTTGTTATTTCTATGATTGACAAATTGGCTAAGAAAAATATCATTCATGATAACAAAGCAGCTAATTTGAAATCTAAATTAACTAAGCACGTTACTAAGTTATAATCTAACTTCTGCAGTATAAAAAAAAAGCACTCAATTTGAGTGCTTTTTTTTTGTCTTTCATTTATTGTTCTTATAAGTTTTGCTTTAAATTTTCAAGCATCTCTTTGGTAATTGGTTTAGAGAGAAAATCTATAACCATGGGATAGCTCTTTGTTTTCTCAACATCTTGAGGATCTATAGTAGAGGAGAGCACAATAAATTTGGCTTCGGAAAAGAGCTCGTGATAGCCGTTTTGTAAGTAATTGTCTAGAAACTCCCAGCCGTTCATTATAGGCATATTTAAATCTAAAAAAGTCAGTGTTGGATAAGTCAATGTTGGATTCTTTTGAAACTGTGGCGCTAATTCATTAAAATATAGAATTGCTTCTTCTCCGTTTTTAGCCGTCAATACTTCTTGGGCAAAAGACACTCGTTCAATTACTTTTTTACAAAGCATTAATGTTATGGCATCGTCGTCTACACAGAGTATTTTATCCAGCATATAATTAAAAAAGTGTTTAGTTGTTTTTAAATGTTATGGTAAATGTTGTTCCTTTACCCACAGTACTCGCTACGTTTATAGTTCCGCCCATGGCTTCTACTTGCGATTTTACCAAATACAATCCCAATCCTTTACTGTCGGGATGGTTGTGGAATCTTTGGTACAAACCGAAAATTTTATCTTTGTTTCTAACCAAATCTATTCCAATACCATTGTCTTTGAAAGTGAGCACCAAATGGTCATCTACTATTTTAGATGAAATGGACACTCGCAGTTGTTTGTTCTCGGATCTGTATTTGATGGCGTTTGTGAGTAAATTTAAAAAAATACTTTCTAAATAGGACTTATTGATGTTTAAAATTGTGACTTCTTCCAAATCTATTTTTAAAATAGGTTTGTGTAGTCCGATTAAGAAACTCAATTGATTAAAAACATTTTCAAAAATTTCTTTAATCAATACTTTTTCTTTTTGTATGGAAGGATTGTCTTTTATGATTACCACCTTAACCAAATCGTTGATGGTTTCATTTAAAAGGTGAGTCGACTTGGTAAATCCGGCAATAATTTCTTTCAGTTCAGGATCTTCAATCGGCATGTCTTCCACCAAGTTTAATAAACCGGTTAGGTTGGACAATGGCGCTCTTAAGTTGTGCGACGTGATATAAGAAAACTGTTTTAAATCTTTATTGTTTTGGGTCAGTTCTCTAATGAGTTGTTCTCTTTCTTTTTCTTTGTTCTTTTCCTCAGTAACATCTCTTTGAATTGATATCCAGTGAGAATGTTCTCCGTCTTTATTGGTCACGGGTATCATAGAAAAATTAACCCAAAACTCTTCTCCGCTTTTTTTGTAACTAATGGTTTCTACATAACATTCTTTGTATTCTTGAATAGCGGTTTTGAGTTTGTCAAATTCCAAAATATCAGATTTCGGTCCAAAGAACATCACCGGAGATTTGCCTATCACTTCCTCCGAATTATAACCGGTCATATCCGTAAAAGCCGAGTTGACAAATATGATATTCGGAATGACTTCAGTCGAAGTGTCAATATTGGTAATCATCACAGCGTCCTTAGTTTGTGTAATTACCGTTTCCAAAAGTCTGAGTCGTTGCTCTTCCTCTTTTTGTTTGGTAACATCCTGTATGGCTCCAATCATTCTGATGGGCTTTCCGTCTTTGTCTTTAACTAAAAATCCCCTGTCAAATACATATTTGTAACTGCCGTCAGCACATTGAAAACGGTATTCGTCCTGCCACTTCTCGGTTTTTTGTTCCAAAAAGGAATAAAGCTTCACCGACATTTTCAAACTGTCTTCCGGATGAATGCGCTCAAACCACCATTTAGAGGTCATTCCAACATCTTCTTTTTTGTAGCCGAAAACACCCTGAATTCCTTTGTTCCAAATAAAGCTATCGTCTTCAATTTTCCAATCCCAAATAGTATCACTTGTCGCCTTAGCTACAATATCATAACGCTCATTGGATTCTAAAATTTCATTATTGGTAACCTGTAACTTTTCAAAAACCGATTTGTTTTTCTCGTCGTTGCGGTAAAGGATAAACTTTAAAATAAAACCCGAAATAAGAATGAAAATAAAATCTCTTACATAAAAAAAGATTGAAGATTTTTCAGGTGAAGTTTTGAGGTAATCTAAAAAAAATTGGTGACCAAGTACGGCCACAAACATTAAGATGAGGACGTATGTTAGGGTGATTTTATTAGAATTATTTTTCATTACTCCAAATATATAGATTTTCAAATAAGTTTTAAAATTTAGCCAAAAACTTATTAAGGATTTTATAAACTTTTGTCTCTATTTTAATAAAGTGTAAACTAATTTGTTAATGGTTTTTTATCCGAAAATAAAGTGTACCTTTGCACCCACAAAAAAGCACACATGGAATCTATCAGAAACATTGCAATTATTGCCCACGTTGACCACGGAAAAACAACATTGGTTGACAAAATTATGTACCACTGCCAATTATTTCGTGAAAACGAAAACACCGGAGACTTAATTCTTGACAACAACGACTTAGAGCGTGAAAGAGGAATTACTATTACTTCTAAAAACGTTTCAGTGGTTTACAAAGGAACCAAAATTAACATTATCGATACTCCCGGACACGCCGATTTTGGTGGAGAAGTTGAAAGAGTATTAAATATGGCTGACGGGGTTTGTTTGTTGGTAGATGCTTTCGAAGGACCAATGCCGCAAACACGTTTTGTATTGCAAAAAGCCATCGATTTAGGATTAAAACCTTGTGTGGTAATCAATAAAGTTGACAAAGAAAACTGTACTCCGGAAGAAGTACACGAAAAAGTATTCGACTTAATGTTCGAATTAGGGGCCGAAGAATGGCAATTGGATTTCCCAACCGTGTACGGTTCAGCCAAAAACAATTGGATGTCCGACCACTGGGAAAATGTAACCTCTAATATTGAACCGCTTTTAGATATGGTGGTTGAACACGTGCCGGCACCAAAAGTATCTGAAGGAACACCGCAAATGTTAATCACCTCATTAGACTTCTCTTCTTTTACCGGTCGTATTGCTATCGGTCGTTTGGAAAGAGGTATTTTAAAAGAAAATATGCCTATCTCATTGGTAAAAAGAGACGGTAAAGTATTCAAATCAAGAATCAAAGAATTACACACTTTTGAAGGTTTAGGCCGTAAAAAAGTACAAGAAGTAATCGCCGGTGATATTTGTGCAATTGTTGGAGTAGAAGGTTTTGAAATTGGAGATACTATCGCCGACTTCGAAAACCCGGAAGCTTTGCAAACCATCGCCATCGATGAACCAACCATGAGTATGTTGTTTACCATTAACGATTCGCCTTTCTTTGGTAAAGAAGGTAAGTTTGTAACTTCTCGTCACATCAAAGATCGTTTGGCCAAAGAATTAGAAAAAAACCTAGCCCTTCGCGTAGCGGATACTGATTCTGCCGATAAATTTATGGTGTTCGGTCGTGGTGTACTTCACTTATCGGTTTTAATCGAAACCATGAGAAGAGAAGGTTACGAATTGCAAATCGGACAACCACAGGTTATCATCAAAGAAATTGATGGCGTTAAATGTGAACCAATCGAAGAATTAACTATCGACTTACCGGAACACGTTTCAGGAAGAGCTGTAGAGTTTGTGTCGGTTCGCAAAGGGGAAATGTTGTCAATGGAAGGAAAAGGCGAGCGCATGATCATCAAATTCAACATTCCGTCACGTGGAATTATCGGTTTGAGAAATCAATTGTTGACCGCTACTGCCGGAGAAGCTATCATGGCACACCGTTTCATTGGTTACGAACCATTCAAAGGTGAAATCGCAGGTCGTATCAACGGTTCGTTAATCTCTATGGAAAACGGAAAAGCAATTCCTTACTCCATTAATAAATTACAAGATCGCGGTAAATTCTTTGTAGATCCAAACGAAGACATCTATGAAGGTCAGGTTGTTGGAGAAAACTCTCGTGGCGATGATATGACGATTAATATCACCAAAACCAAACAGTTAACCAACTTCCGTTCTGCCGGTGCCGACGATAAAAACAAAATCGTTCCGGCCATCAAGTTCTCTCTAGAAGAAGCTTTGGAATACATTCAAAAAGATGAGTATGTAGAAGTAACGCCTAAATCGTTGCGTTTGCGTAAAATCTATTTGAACGAAAACGACAGAAAACGTTTCAAAATGTAATTTCATTCCTGTAGAGACGCGATGCATCGCATCTCTGGGTAAAATAATATAAAAATGAACCCATTCAGTTACGAATGGGTTTTTTATTTACTTTTTGTCTCTTGTGAAGCTATTTCCGGCTATCCGTTGCAATCTCTTCGAGGATTTCCACTACTATCCGGGCTAGGGTTTACTTTTTCAGTAGGAATTCCATCGGAACAGACAATCTTTCCGCCCAAGCTTCTTCAGAATGATTTTTACCTGGGAAGAATTTAGTAATCCAATTAGTAGTCGCAAATCCTTTCTCAACCATAACAGCATCCGCATTTTTTTGCAATGGCGGATACAATGCGTCCAAAGTTTGGTCACCGTAATCAAAGTAAATTCGGTTGGTCTTAGGATTAGGTAATTTCTTTCTCATATAGGCGTAAAATACCTCAGGAATCGGATTGTTTTCCACCGCAAATATCCCTGGCCAATGTGTAGAAATACAAGCCGCAGCACCAAAAACCTCAGGATATTCACAAATCGCATACAACGAAATCAAACCGCCCATACTCGAACCGGCCATAAAGGTATTGTCTTTGTCCTTGTATGTCGAAAAAGTCTTGTCGATGAAAGGTTTCAATTCGGTGACCAAAAATTTCAAATACAAATCAGAATAAGGTTTGAAAACTTCTTTGGTTCGACCTGCTTTCTGCAATTGCGCAGTGATGGTGTCTTTTTGAACTGCAGTCAAACTTTCATAAGGTTTTTGCGGAAAATATTCAGGATGCCGTTTAGAAGGAATATTCCAAATGCCAACCACAATAAATTTTTTGACTTTGCCCTCGGCATTTAATTTTCCGGCTACTTCATCTACTTCCCAAGCTTGCTTGTTCCAAGTGGTTTCTGCATCAAAAAGCATTTGACCGTCGTGCATGTACAAAACGGCATATTTTTCATCGACATTATATCCATCAGGCAACCAAACATCCACATTTCGGGCATCCACATAAACCGATTTGAAATTGTCAAAGCGTTGTACTTTTCCGGAGGAAACTTTAATGTTTTGTCCGTTTAATAGCAAACTCAACATAAATAAAGCGGTTGTGAATAGGTTTTTCATATTATCGTTTTAAGGTAAAATGCCCTTTTGCACTTCGACCGTCTTCAAATTCAATAGAATACCAATAATCATCTGCCGGCATTGGTCTTCCGTTATAGGTGCCATCCCAACCCGTACCGGTGGTACCGATTTGTTTCAACAATTTTCCGTAACGGTCAAAAATATAAATCGTTGAACGGTAATTGTGAAGTGCACTTACGCCTTTTACATTCCAATAATCATGAAATCCATCACCATTTGGAGTAAAATATTTCGGGATACCTAATACCGGAATCAAAATTGGACCAAGCGTACCACAACCGTTCTCGTCTCTGACATACAGTTCGTGAAAACCTATAGGCACATTGTTAAAGAAATTGCTTTCTTGGTAAGGTCCGCTAATGTCATCTAAGGCAAACACATAATCACCTGAGCCGGTTACATTGACTAGAATCGAATTGACATCGCTCAAATCAACCACGTCAATGGCTTGAATGGAAGCAATTTCTGAACCTACAATGGTGATATTTCTGGTTTTAGTACAGTTGAAGGCGTTGGTTACTTCAACACTGTAAAGTCCGGGTGTGCTGACTGTTATAGTAGGATTGGTTTGTCCCGGCATAATGACATTGTTTTCATACCATTGGAACGTATAATTGCCCGTTGGCGAGCCATCAAGAATTCCGGCATCAATCAACGCTTGGGTATCAGGAAGACAAATAATGATGGTTTCTTCTTGATCAATTTTAGGCGTTGGATTAACTATAAACGGAATGGTAATTTCGGCATAACAATCGGTGTTGGTAGGGTTTTCAACCACAACTCTTATATTTTGGGTACGGGTTCTGAACGGATTCGGTAATTGATTCGGAACAGCATTAGGAATCAAAACATTATTTTCATCGTAATAATAAACATTCATACCGGTTTGCGTTCCCAAAATAGTATTCAAAAATGAAGAAGTGTCAAAGTCAAAATAGCCATCTTGTGCAATAGCCAAAACTTCATCGTCACAAGTAGTCGTCAAACTACTCGGAATAGCAAAGGCTTCCGGCAAATCATCTACGATGAATTGAAGCGTTACTTCATCATAACAAGGTTGACCGCCGGTTTGTGTGGTATTATTACTGACTCTGATGGTAATGGTTTCGCTTCCCGTTACATTGTACGGATTTGTAAAGGGTAAAATCTGTGTTCCGTTAGCTCTAAAATATTTAACATTAACGCCGGTTTGACCATTGACAACTGCGGCTGCAATTCCGGAAGTGTCAAACCCATAAATTCCGTCATGATTGTCATCGCAATGGCGGATTAAATTAGCCGAATTCACAGGATATGCTATTGGCAAAGCTTCTACTACTATGTCAAAAGTTTTATATCCAAAACAAGAATTGTCTATCGTACTGTCTACGCGAACCCAAATGGTTTGCGTATTCGGAAAACCAATATTTCTGTAATTGCTAATGTTTGCTATGGCTAAAGAATTTCCGGAAGCATCAGTTTCAGCTAAGAAATCGGCTTGGGTTTTATAGAATTTGATGGTAACATTGGCCGGTAGTATAGCCGCTAAACTGTTCTGTATGGACGTGAAATTAAATGGTCCCGAAATACCGTCATAATCGTCATTTACGGCATCCAAATAATCATCACACAAATACTGATTCGGAATCACAAAGCCGGCCGGAATTTGGGTCACTGAAACAACCAAATTTATTTGAGCCACTCTGAAACAGCCGTTACTGTTTTCCACACGAGCATAAACCACAGTATTACCTGAGGTGTAAGCTAACGGGTTTGTGATTTCAAAAGCAGTATCTTCAGTATTCGCAGCAGTATTGTTGGTGAAATAGGTAAAAGTTTCATTCAAATAATTAGCCGAAATCACATTGTTTTTCTGAGTCAGATTGAAAACCGAAATCGCATCGGTATCATCATCACATTGGATTAGCGAAATAGGAGTAGTGATTACAGGCAAAGCATATGTTGTCAAAATAGCCGCCTCGGAATACAAACCGCAACTGTTGCCGTTTTTATTCAAAAACACTCGGTATTGGTAACCAGCCATCGTTGGAGAAACATTAGAAACCGTGAGCAAAACAGTAGTCACACCCGAATAGGTTGCATCATTAGTCAAATTGACCCAATTGGTTCCGCCATCTGTAGACAATTGCCATTGGTAACTATTCACGGCAACCGAGGTAATGGTAAAAGAAGCCGATTGTAATTCGCATATAGTTACATCAACCGGCTGAACAGTAATTGAAATCGGAGCGCCAATGGTATAATTTCCATTGGGCACACCATAACCGCTGCTGCTCGAAACAAGACCGTTGGCTAAAATAACTGTTGGTGAGTCATTTCCGAGAATGCCATCATTATTCAAATCTGAAAATCCGGCTTCTATGGTATCTAAACAGCCGTCATCATCGCTGTCTGCTTCAATATAGTTCAGAATGCCGTCTGCATCGGTATCGGCAACCGTATAGTTGATGACGCCGCTGCCTGTTGTGATTTCCAAACTATTGTCAATGCCATTACTTCCTACAGGATTTACTGTAATACCGTTTGTATTAGAACCATTCCCGGGACTGCCCGATTCAATAATATCAAAAATACCGTCATTATCACTGTCTAAATCTAGGTAATTGGGAAAACCATCACCATCGGAGTCAGCTGGTGTGATTCCGTTTCCGAACAGATCATCAATCCCGTCATTATTGGCGTCAACATTGGACAATGCTGTTGCGTTTTGTCCTTGACTTTCAACTACATCCGGAATAGAGTCATTATCGCTGTCATAGTCAATTTGGTCTGCAACACCATCACTGTCGGAATCTAAAGGAACACAAGTAGCTATTAGTCGCATGGCAACCCTGCTGGAATTAGTGTCTACTAAGTTGATATTACTCACAGTGATAGCATCGATTAAATTACCTCTAACCGAAAAAGTACCCGTTCCTGACGCCAAAGGTATACTGCTATTCAAGCGGAAGCGTATTTCAAAGGAAGAATATTGGGTTACGCCACTTTCAAAAATCCCGTCGTAATTGGTATCTATCAGTATTTGGTTGTCCGGATTTAAAATCGTTAGGGTTTTATTAATCGGACAGGTAACTCTTATTTCTGTTGATGAGGTAAATAAATCATTGACTATAGCGGTTGAGGCATACTCTATTGCCAAACTAATTGGGTTATTCCAAGTGGTGGTATAGCTTACTTTGTCTTGTTTCCCATCGGCGGTTTCAGTTACAAAATTACCATTAGCATCGCCTACAATGAGTGTAGTCGGTGGCGTTCCTGTTCCGGTCGAAGAGACAGCACCTGTAAACGTATTGGTGTAATTGCCAACGGTAACTGATCCGGCACTGGTATTGGTTAAATTAACATCTTGATTTCCGTAAGATTCGATGCAGTTAGTTATTCCGTCGTTGTCATTGTCTAAATCAATATTATTGTTAATACCGTCGCCATCAGTGTCAACAGGACAAGAACTAACCGGAATCTCATTAGAATTTATAGGCAGTGTACAACTAGAAATGGTAGCAGAAACATAATAGTAACCCGGTCCTAGTGCTGAAGGTGTATAACTGCTGTTGGTGGCGCCGGGAATTACATTTCCGTTAAAGTACCACTGAAAAGTGTCAAACGGACTCAAAGTGTTTACGGATAAACTGGTATTGGGAATGCAACTGGCCTGAATTGGGTCCAATTGATTAAATGAAATCTCAGGTTCAAATGTAAAACCGGAATAAAAACCTCCAAATGTTGCCGCACCACTAGTTCCATAAGCGGCTAAATACAACTCTTCGGTTGAAAAAACAGAAACATCACCCGTTAAACCCGTGATAACATAAGTTTCATAATCAGCATTGCCAAGCACGGGAGTTGGACCAACGACATTAGTTGTCATCGACAAATCTGCTAAAGTATAGTTTACACCGTCAATGATAAAGTTTAAGGCCGCACCTGTTTTAGTTACTATGGTAACTCGACCAGTAAATTGTCTGTTGCCTATAAAGTTGATGGAAGGAATATTGTCAATAATTCTAGGTGTTTGACAACTCAAGGGTGGGACAAAAAACATTTCTTGATTTCGTTGATCAACAGCACTGTTATCGCCAATGGTTTGATAAGCAAAAACTTTTTGGTTGGTACTGATATACAGATTGCCATTACCGTCAAAAAAAGAGCCGTCGAAAACGACATAATCTCCGGCATTTATGGTAGTTGTTGGTGTTGTTGCACCGCCTAAATAGATTTCGGTATTGTCTAGGTCAGCTACCAATAAAACGGTTTCAACCATATCAATACCGGTACTTTTTATAAAAATATATTCGTTATTGTTAATGCGTTCTGCCGGAACTATTTGGTCAAATCCCAAATCCAAATTACCCGGGGCATTGCTTCCGCCAAATGAACCACAATTTAAGGCAATGGGTTTGTCGGAAGTAACCAATGAACCTATTAGTCCGTCGCGATTTGGGTTATGCGGTCCTTGAACGGCCATTACATAACTTTCGCCACTGTTTAATACAATGCTAAACGGATTGTTGCCATTGGAACTGTTGATGGGTTGAACACCGGCTCTGATATCACTGAAATTGACCGTGGTGTTATTTTCAGAAGCCAAAACCGATATGAATGTGGTGTGAATATCAATGTAATTGGTAACGGCAAGATTGGTAATGGCGCCAATTCTGAATCGGTTTCCCAAAGAAGCTTTTCCTTTTGAGACTAACTCACCGGCTTGATTTCCTGAACCTGCGGTTACTCTGGCAGAAACATAAATCAAGTCATCGGCTTCAACAATATAGCCTTTATTGTTAAAGACATTATTAACCATGCTGGCGTCGACATGTAATTGGGTATCATTACCAAAACCAACATTGTGAATATAGGGTGTACTTCTTGAAACGGTACCGGTGATTACGCCTCCGCCTAATTCTATTATTCTAAAGTTAATCGGATTAATATTGGGGGTGGAAATGTATAGGAATTGATCTTCTGATGTAACATTACTTGCACCGGAAAGCGGTGGAATGTAATGCGTTTTGCTAAATTGTGAGAAACAATTTATAGAGGAGAATACAATAAATAATACAAAAAATAACTTCTTTTTCATTTGCTAAAATTAACAAATAAAAAAGAAAACATAAAAAGAAGTTTTCTATTTATGTTTTCTTTAAGAATTGATTATTTCCGCTGTAATCTAAACAGTTACTAAGCGGTTTCGGTTAAAGCTTTAAAGCAATTTTGCTTTGACCGGTGATTGAATTATAAATCTCGTTTTTTGATTATCTGATAGGAAGAAAAAATGAAAATTACTGTCCAACCCAAAACAATGGCTATTGAGGAAAAATGGACATCATAGTTTCTTAAATCTTCAACACCCAATTGGCTACCGATAGTTCTGATAGCATTTAGTTTAGTAAAAGGTTGTGGGATTAGACTCCACATTGACATCAGTGGAAAATAATCGTATACTTTGTCAACCAACTCTTTGTTTTGCAAGTTGTTGTAGGCTATGGCAAAAGTAATCATCTCAAACATAAACCACAGGAACAGAAAGCCCAAAGCAAAAGCGGAACGTTTTATCAATACTCCGATAAAAAGACAAAAAGAGAAGAAACCCAGTAATTTGATGAAATAGGCAAATAAATATTCCATGCTGGAAAAAATAATCCCAACTTCATTAAACGATGAAAATATTAATCCGAGAATTAAAGAAACTATAAACACAAACAAAGTTGAAATGGCAGAAAACACCAATATCGTTAAAACTTTTGAAGTGATAAATTCCTTTTTACTCATTCCGTCAATCAAGTTTTGTTTCAATGTACCGTAACTGTATTCGTTTGCCATCATTGAAACTATAATAACGGCGAGGAATATTTTCAGAAAGGCGGCAATAAATGAATTAAAATGCCAAATAAAAGGAAAATCAAAAATGCCTTGGTCAGCAAGTCTAATGTGAATCGGTCCGACATCAAACTTGATGGAAGCAATAAACGATAAAAAAGTCAGTAATAAAAAATAGGTTATGGTCAGTATTTTACTGGCGCGATTTTTCCAGATTTTTTGTAATTCTATGGCGAGTAATCTTTTCATAATCGTTTCGGGTTATTGTGTTAAGGCTAAAAATTGTTCTTCTAAACTCAGTTTTTTCAAGACCAAATGGTTCAAGCAAATGTCATGGTCAAAAAAGTACTTGTTTAGGGCTGCCGGATCAACAATGGTTTTGAAATGAGCCACTATTTTTCCTTCAACTTCCGATGCTTTTTCAATTTCAGGATGTTGATTTAAGACTTGTAAAAGTTTTTGATTGTTATTGGCTTGAAGTTCAAAATAGCCTTCATGTGCAATCATTCCGTCTACGGTTCCGTTGTATAAGATTTCACCATAGCGCAATACCAAAACATGACTACATACTTTTTCTACTTCATCTAAAAGGTGCGAAGCCAAAAGAATTGTGGTGCCTTGTGAAGCAATTAACCTAATGATATCTCTAATTTGGTGAATTCCCTGTGGATCTAAACCGTTGGTTGGTTCGTCTAAAATTAAAATTTCAGGGTCGTTCAAAAGCGCTGAAGCAATAGCCAAACGCTGTTTCATTCCTAAGGAAAAGGTTTTGAATTTGCTGTCTTTTCGATCGGTTAGTCCAACAACTTCTAATTTTTCATCTACTTTTGAGTAATTGATGCCTTTGATTTTACAAACCAATTCCAAATTTTCTTTGGCCGACATATAGGGGTAAAAATTAGGTCGCTCAATGATTGCCCCAACTTTTTTTAATGCCTCATGAGTTTGCATGGCACCGTCAAACCAACTATAGTCACCCGAGGTTTTGTTAACTACATTCAGAACAATGCCCAAAGTGGTTGATTTTCCGCTTCCGTTTGGACCGAGAATACCGTAAACATTGCCTTTTTGTATTTCGAGTGAAAGATCTTTTACCGCATGAATTTTGCCGTAACGTTTGTTAAGCTTGTTGATTTTAAGAATAGTTGATTCCAAGGGTCGTTTTTTTTTTGATTTAGGGTATGACGATTGAAATCAGGTTTTGTTACTGCTCTTTTTTGGGAAAGTAAAATTTAGAAATAAACTGTTTTTTCAAATTCAAATAGAAGAGTGTTTCATTAATGTCTTTGAGTTTGGAAGTCAGTGTAATTTTTTGACCTCTGCTGTCATTGGTGGCTTGTAACTTACAAACATCACATTGGTATTCGCTAAAATGAATATTGATTTTTTTGGTTTCCACAAATCGGTGTCCGAGTAGGGAACAGCGATAATTTTTATTGACCAGTCCCTGAGTTAAGTAGTTTAGTTTCATAGGATAAGGTTTTATGCCACAATGCATCAGGCAAATAGACGCATTTAGGTTTTATTAGGTGTAGTAAACTTATTGTTTTAACGTTAAAGTGCAAAAAATAGTCGTTAAAATACAGTAAAATAGAATTTTATTAAGATATAAACTTACAAATTTAAGCAAATAATTATTTGTAAGGAACGATAATAGGCTGTCCGATTTGGTAGTCCGGCAACGCTAAATCGTTGTTTTTGAAGGAGTTCGTTTTGTAAACATCATCGCCTTCAAAGGGAATAGAAGGATAGTAAGAAAAGGAAATTTGAAAACTATTGAAAACCAAATAATCATTGTTAATCAAAACACCCAAACTGAATTTGGAATACAATCGACCGTTGAGGTATTTATCGGTTTCATTGCCCAAAAACCCGAAAGTCATGTTGTAAAACGGACTAAAGTGAAATCCGTGCCAATTGCCCGGCGCATAAGTTTGGGTTTGAAGCGCCACCGAAAGTTTTCTTGTTCCGTTGATTAAAGGGTTGTTGAATCCCCTGATACCGTTATCATCCGAAAGCAATACACGGTCTTTAATAATGGGAGCTCTATGGTTGCCTATAACTAATGTTGGTTTTATAAATTGTCTTATTTTCCAATCACCTAAATATTGTAGGTTGGTGAAATAATTGGCTTCAATTCTAAAAGTAGTTTCCTCGGTACAACCGTTGTTAAAAAAACTTCCCCATTCAATATTGGTGCCCAAATAGCCAAATGAGAAATAATCGCCATAGGCAAATCGACCGCCAAAGTAACTTCGCCTTAAATCATTTTTATCTTGAAAACCTCCGGTAATTGCATAAACTTGACCATACGGAATGTCTTCAATAATCCCAAAATTGAACAAATACTTGTCTTCGGCAAACTTTCGGGTGTTTATACCAATGGAAGCCAAGTATAGTTTTTCTGAAGCAAAAAACCGAGTTGGATCGTAGGTTAAAGTAGGAATTTCAAGGTAGTTTGTGTTTTTGTATCCCAAGGTGGTCACCAAGTTGGTCGTCCTGTAATCTTCGTCTTTTCCCCTAAAAATTTTAAACGAATGTCCAAGCCAATATTCTTGGGTTTCCAATTTAAATCGATGGTCTGCAAAAGTACCACTGTTATTGGGTAACGAATCGATATAAAATTTATTCTCTAAATATAAACCACCTGCCAAACGGGTTAATGGGGAAAAGAATTGTCTTTCAATTCGAGCGCTTTTGGTCGTATAATTGTCGATTGAATTTTCATAAGAAAGCGAAGCATTAATAAAAGTATTTTTAATATTATTGATGGAATATTTGCCCAAATAAGCATATTGTCCGCCATCAAAACGTTTGGTGTATTCGTTTTTGAATTCATGACCTAAGCCAAAAAAATTTCTTTCCGTCAGTTCAAAGTTGCCTTGGCTGCTTGATAAAGTTCCGTTGGGAATCAAACTCCAAGTGTCTAAAACGCGGATCGAAATATCAACAGAATCTTTGCTCCCCGGAATTTCAACCGGTTTGATGATTACACTTCTGATATAACGTTGCCGACGAATTAAACGTTCTGATTCTTTGGCGGTAATTGAATCCAAAGGCTCATTTTTTTTGATAAGCAATAAGTTGCGAATCGTCCAAACTTTCGACTTGATGTGAAGATTGTTCCCAAACTTTTCAAATCCTTTTTCGGGTACATCTTTGTAATTATCCACTGAATATCCAAATGGATCTAAAGTTTCAATATTGATATTTCGGATGATTTTACCTTCGTTGCGGTCAAAAGATTTTTTGATTAAAAAACGCCTTCTTTTGGCACCGGCGGTTGATTTTGGCTTCCGGCTTGATTTGAATAACAGCTTGTAAATAAACTGATTGAATTTACTTTTTTTAGATAGTTTTTCGATGTTATTGTACACCTTGACTGAGTCATTACCGCTATGAACTTCCTTTTGCTGCGCCAGTAAGTTTTGGCAACAAAAAAGGAGTAGTAGAAAGTAGATGTAATGCTTTGAGGACATGCTTGTTTAATAACTAATTCTGAAAGGTATGAAATTAATTACCAGATAAAAAAAATCCCCAATTGTTTTAACAATTGAGGAATGTTTTTGTTTTTATAAAAGATTATGATTTTTGTTCTTTATTGAAATACACTAGGTAATAATACATCTGTTTTTCTTCGTCCCAACCTTTTTCTACAAACTTTTCAGCACTTTCGGGGTTGATGAAATCAAGTTTGATTTGAATATTGGTATCCAAATTAATCACGTTTTTTATAGATTTTCTAGCGTCAGTAACCGCGGCATTGGCAATAGGGAAGTTGGTAATGTCTTCGATGCTGTATTTTTCACCTTTGTCTACTTTGTAGTTTTTGAATTCCGGAATCAAATCGGGATTGTCTAAGACTTCGTTTAAGAATTTACTTTCTTCGAATTCGTCATTTTTGGCAAAGAAATTCACCGAACGGTTCATAAACATGACTTCTTCTTTCTTGTCTTCTGCCGGAAGAACCACGTCTTTGGCAAAGCCTTGACAGAATTTCAAATACTTTTTGGTATAAAAATTTTCATCTTGAAAAGCATCTACCGAAAGAAAATGCTCCAACCAATATCGCGCATCATAACGGTTGCTGTCCACGGTTAGTATCTTGTAACCTTCTTCTTTTTTGTAATTGAAAATCAAACAACCTTTATCTAGTTTGTTCAAGTTAATTCCTTGTTGCAAAATCATTTCTAACGTGCTGCCTTTTTCTTCAAATTGCATAAAATCAGATTTGATTTCGCTTTTGAAAACACCAATTGCATCTACGGTGTTATTATCAATAGAAACATTAGTTAAATGCGCAACATAAACCTCTCCGTTTTTGATATGCGGATGATTAGACTGTTCAAACAAATGCTTGGTAATTTTTTTAGACACTTCATGGATGTCACTCGGATTGGTGAAAATCTCTGTCGCTAGGTTGAACATGTCGTTGTATTCCAAATCGACATCATGGGCAAACTGAAAATAATTTTCCTCTTTTTCACGAAAGGATTTAAAGAAATATTCTTTTAAAAGCGGTACAATTTCATCATTCAAACCATAAGGTTGGTCTGAAAGAAAAATGGCTTCGTTACGGCTTTTGTTTCCAACTCGGTGGATGGATAAGGACTCGATGTGGGCGTTGAATAGGTTGATCATTTGTAGCGGTTGGCTAGCTATCAGCGGTTAGCTTTTAGCAGTTAGCTTTTAATATAATTAATTTAATAGTATAAGTTATCAAAACCGAAAGCTGAGCGCTTTATTAATTCCAATTCTCCTCAAATCCAAAATCCTCAAAGCTGTCATCACCGCCAAACATGTCTAAATCATCTTCGTCTAAATCGTCTTCAAATTCGGAGTAAAAGTCTTCATTTTCGGCTTCAAATTCTTTTTCCGGAGCTACGTTTGGCAATTCACCGTGAGAGAATAATAAACTGGGATAAATAACTCCGGTTTCGGCTTCTTCAATCGCAGCCAGTTCTACCAGGAATGTCCACATGTTGATAAAATCGTACACGTAAATGATTTTGGTTTGGTCTTCGCCCAATAATTGGTTCAAAGAATAATCACTCATGATTTTCATTTCACCCGGAACATCACCCGAATCAAACATCGGAATTTCATCTTCTTGGTTCCATTGGTCATCACAAGTGTAAAAAGAAGCCACTTCTAATCCGTCAAATCCGAAGGCATTGACAATGGCGTTATGCAAATCTTCTAAAGTGTCCTCTTCCTGAATGGCAATGTCTCTGAAAACATCTTCTTCGGCATCAAGTATAGCTCTGAATTTATAAATCATAATGGTAATTTTTATAAGCGCACAAAGGTAAATTTAATTTGCAATATTTGATTTCTCAGAGGCGATTTGTTGAAAACTATTTGCATAAAAAAAACCCGACTTACGGTCGGGCTTTTGATTACTTATTTTCCGTTTGACACAAACCGACAATCTTGTGGAAGGTATCGTGAAGTGCCGCTAAAGCTTTTTTTATTTCTTCATCTCCGGCGTTTCTTTGCACTAAATCATTGACTTTTTTAGTTTCTTTTTTCAAAACTACTATCGACTCTATGAGCTTGGGAGTGCGGTATTCTTCCGGCATATTTTCTACGGCTAAGGCTTCCGCTCGTTCAACTAGTAGTTCCGAATTTAATTTGATGGGATTCAAGTTTCCATCTTCTGAAGAATGAAATGATTTTGACATTACTTCATGGTACGCTTTAATTTCAGGCCATCTTTCAGTAATGGTTTGGGCTGATGCGCTGTTTAGGGCAAAGAAAGCCGCAATGGCCAATAGTGATTTGATAATTTTCATTGTCTAAGTGGTTTTTGGTAATGCAATGCTACTGATTTTTATTCGTATTTTTTGTTAAAGATATTTTTTTTTTGAAAACGAATTACAATTCATCTGCATAAAACTACAATTCGGTAAACTTAAATTCTCTAGTTTTATGTTTTGTTGCAAGTTTGCTTCATCAAAACAAAACCAATGAAGAAGATTTACACCTTAATCCTTTTTTTAGTTGCTTGTCTAAGCAATGCCCAACAAATAGTTTCCGGAACTGTATTAGATGAAAAAAATAAACCCATAGTCGGAGCCAATATTTTTATCGATGGCACTTACGATGGCGGTTCTTCAGATGAAAACGGGAATTTTAAATTCACCACAACCGCCATTGGCAATCAGATTTTAGTGATTAGTTTCTTGACTTATGAAACTTTAAAAACGCCAATTGACGTGGCTACTTGCCAAAATAAATCCTTCAAACTTAAAGAAAGTGTCAATTCACTCGATGCGGTTATAGTAACTGCCGGAACTTTTGATGCCGGTGAGAAAGCAAGAGTTTCGGTTTTGAAACCCTTAGACATTGTTACAACAGCAGGCGCAATGGGAGATATCGTCTCAGCATTACAAACTTTACCCGGAACACAAACTGTAGGCGAAGACGGAAGATTGTTCGTTCGCGGTGGTGAAGCCGATGAAACCCAAACTTTTGTAGACGGTATTCGCGTAGCACAACCTTATGGCGCCACGACTGCCAATGTGCCAACGCGTGGTAGATTTTCACCTTTTTTGTTCAGCGGAATGTCGTTTTCTACCGGTGGTTA
This sequence comes from Flavobacterium sp. IMCC34852, assembly GCF_030643905.1. Classification (NCBI taxonomy): domain Bacteria; kingdom Pseudomonadati; phylum Bacteroidota; class Flavobacteriia; order Flavobacteriales; family Flavobacteriaceae; genus Flavobacterium; species Flavobacterium rivulicola. Next base: position 1,467,581 of record NZ_CP121446.1, read on the forward strand.
TTCTGCCGAATATGGCGAAGCGTTGTCGAGTGTTTTATTGCTAAATACCCAAGACGAAGCTGTTGAAGAGAAAACTGATATTTCTTTGATGAGCGTTGGTTTAGGTTTGGCCAATACCCAAAAATGGAAAAAAAATTCCTTGAGTTTTAATACGGCTTATATCAATTTGGCGCCGTACCAAAAAGTATTTCCGCAACGCGCCGATTGGAACAAACCTTTCCAATCACTTTCGGGTGAAGCAGTTTACCGATACAGTTTTACGAGTGGTATTTTTAAATTATACGCCGCTTTTGAAGCTTCCCAATTCGACATCAACAGTGAGTCGATTAACAATCCCGATAAAATCAGAGTGGATTTGGATAATAATAATTTTTACTTGAATTCCTCTTACAAAGGCAATTTTGGTTCGCAATGGCAATTGTTTACCGGTTTGAGTTATGGTTATAGCCAAAATAAAATTGGTTTAGATTTAGACAATGTAGCCAACTCAGAACATGCGTCTCATTTGAAACTAAAATTAAAAAAATCATTTTCAGATAGGGTAAAGCTTTCTTTTGGCGGCGATTATTTTATCACAAAATTTGACGAAGATTTCAAACCATACGAAAGAGATATTTTTAACAGTGGCTACAACGCTAACATTGCAGCTTTCTTCACCGAAGCGGATATTTTCTTCTCTAAAAAGTTTGCTGTAAAATTAGGAGCAAGGTTATCTAACAATGATTTACTTGACGAAACAGTCGTTGCTCCGAGAGCATCCTTGGCTTATAAAATTTCCAAAAACGGTCAGTTTTCTTTTGCTTACGGCAGTTTTACCCAAGCGCCAAGACAAGATTATTTAAAATATGCCGATTATTTGGAAAGCGAAAAGGCACAGCATTATATTTTGAATTACCAATACAGCAAAGACCGCAGAACATTCCGCGCTGAAGCTTACTTTAAAGACTATTCCGATTTGGTGAAGTACGACACAGATACGGCTCAATTTGATACCGATTTCAGCAATACCGGTTCCGGTTATGCCAAAGGTTTAGACATTTTTTGGAGAGACAATAAGACCGTTAAAAATGTAGAATACTGGGTTTCTTATTCGTTTATCGATACCCAAAGAAACTATAAAAATTATACAGCAGAAGTAACGCCAAGTTTTGTTGCCAATCATAGTTTAAGCGTCGTAAGCAAATGGTGGATTAACAAACTGAAATCACAATTGAGTATCACCAATTCCTTCACGACCGGAAGACCTTACAACAATCCGAATGAGTCGGAGTTTATGAACGGCAGAACCAAAGGCTACAATAATTTGAGTTTGGGCTGGGCTTATTTAATGTCGCAACAAAAGATTTTGTACTTTTCAGTATCGAATGTATTGGGAACTCAAAATGTTTTTGGTTACGAATATGCCAACTCGCCCAACACAGAAGGCGTTTATAACCGAAGAACCATCAGACCAACCGCGGATCAGTTTTTCTTTGTTGGTTTCTTTTGGACGATTAGTGAGAATAAGAAGGATAATCAGTTGAATAATCTATAAGTTTCTGAGTAACTGAGTCGCTGAGTAACTGAGAAAAGGCTCAGGAACTTATATACTCAGAAACTAAGCCACTCAAAAAAAACAATTCATCCCCAAAAATCAACAGTTCGGTAAGTATAAGTTTTACAGCAATCAAAACCGAGATACTTTTGGACTATAAAATAACAAGAGTTTTAATCATCAATACATTAAAAGACATGACAAAAATTATCACTACAATCGCTTTTTTCGTTTGCTCTTTATTATCGGCGCAAACACAATATGAACAAGGTATGGCCAAATCACTCGGACTTTGGGGTGAAGGAAAAGCACAGGAAGCTTCGGATTTGATGGAACGCATTGCCGCTGCAGAAAAAAACAATTGGTTGCCCAATTATTATGTAGCTTTGATTAATACAACAGAAGCTTTCAATCCGGCAAATAAAGCCAAAGTAGCTGCCTTGTTGGAAAAAGCACAAAATGCCCAAGATGCAGCTTCTATGATTAGCTTAAATAATCCGGAACTGATGGTCATGCAAGCGATGATTTATACCGCTTTGATTGTTCAGGATCCGATGGTCAACGGGATGAAGTATTCTCCAAAAGTGACAGAATTGTATACCAAAGCCAAAATCATTGCTCCGGAAAATCCAAGAGTAGTATATTGCAAAGCCGAATTTGAAATCAACAGCGCACCATGGACCGGAGCCGATGTGAAAAAATTGTGTCAAGACTTGCAAAGTGCCATTCCGTTGTTTGAAAAATTTCAACCCGAATCACCTTTTCATCCCAAATGGGGATCAGACAGAGCCAAAGAAGCTTTGAAAAATTGTAAATAAGAAGGTGATAAGGTGCTAAGGTTCTAAGTAAAAAAACCTCAGTACCTTAGAACCTCAGAACCTAAAAAAAAATAGAAATCATGGAAAACCAAAACCAAAACAAAGAAGTAAACAAATTAGGCGGAATGATATTCGTCGGATTCATGTTTGTGGGCATCGCATCCGGAATGTATTTTGGTCACGTTGCTGTCGGCACTTTAGCCGGAATGGGTGTAGGATTCATTGCTTCGGCTATGTATCGCTCAGAAAAAAATAAATAAGAAAAAAAACACTAAGGCGCTGAGGTTCTAAGTAAAGACCTCAGTACCTTAGAACCTAAAAGAAAAGTAATGAAACAATTGATAAAAGAAATCCCAAGAGCTATCATCATCTCCATCAGCATCTTTTTCGTGTTGTTGTTAATCAGACTGATTACCGGAAACCAAGTAGCTTTTGATTATGCTTTGTTGGTTAACTTTGGGTACAACATGCTTTACGGATTCTCGTTGTACTTTGCCAATGCAGCTATTTTTATTTATTTGGATCAAGTATTTAAAGCGGAAAGATTTACACCCAAACGCATATTAATAGGCTTTGTTTCTTCGTTTCTGATTTCTATTGTTGTTATTTTTTTACTGCGAATTTTTGAAGATGTGGTCGTCGAAGGTGTTTCGTTTAGGGACTTTTTAAGCCAAGAACAATTGTCCAATTATTTAGTAGCGGTGATTATCACTTTCATAGTTACTTTAGCTTTTCACGCGTTTTATTTTTACAAAGCCTACGCCGAAAACAAAGTCAAAGAGCAAAAGGTAATCGCCGGAACCGCTTCGGCACAGTTTGAAAGTTTGAAGAACCAAATTGATCCGCATTTTTTGTTCAATAGCTTGAATGTGTTGAGTTCACTGATAGAAGAAAACCCCGATAATGCTCAACGATTTACGACTTCTTTGTCCAAAATTTACCGCTATGTTTTGGAACAAAAAGACAAAGAATTGGTTTCGGTTGAGGAAGAGTTGGCTTTCGCCAAAACTTATATGAACTTACTCAAAATGCGTTTTGAAAACAGCATCAGTTATGAACTACCAACTCATTTCGATAATCCGGAAGCTAAAGTGGTGCCGTTATCCTTGCAACTTTTACTGGAAAACACCATCAAGCACAATGTGGCAAGCGAGCAAAAGCCGTTGCACATCAAAATTTATATTGAAAATAATTATTTAATCGTTGAGAATAATTTACAGAAGAAAGAAGTCTTGCAAGACCGAAAAGGTGTTGGCTTACAAAACATAGTCAACCGTTATGGATTAATTTCAGAGCGCAAAGTCTTGGTCGATCAAACGGAAACAGCCTTCAAAGTAAAAATTCCCATTTTAACCAAACAAATAGTCCTCATGGAAACACAAAATATTTACAACGAGAATATGGCTTACATGAAAGCCAAAGAACGAGTAGAAAAACTAAAAGGATTTTACGGCAATTTAATTTCCTACTGCTGTGTGATTCCGTTTTTAATCTTTATTAATTTAAAAACCGGCGGTTTTCAATGGTTTTGGTTTCCCATGTTGGGTTGGGGAATGGGATTGACCTTTCATGCCTTAGAAACTTTTGGCTACGGAAAAAGTTGGGAAGAACGTAAAATCAGAGAAATTTTAAATAAAGAAAATAGTCAGCATAACAAATGGAGTTAATCATGGAAACAAATAATAACGACTTCGAAAGATACCAACGCGCCAAAAAACAAGTGGAGCAAATCAAAGGTTTTTACAGTCACTTGGCTTCTTATATCTTGGTCATGGCGATTTTAATTTTTATCAATTTAAAATACACCCCACAATACCTTTGGTTTCTTTGGTCTATGATGGGTTGGGGAATTGGTTTGTTTTTTCATGCAATGAAAGTCTTCAATTGGTTCCCGTTCTTCAACCAAGAATGGGAAGAAAAAAAGATCAAAGAATACATGGAGGAAGAAAATAAAAGAAATAAATTTGAATAATGATGGGAAATCTAGACGAAATCAAATACCAAGAAGCGGTAAAAAGGGTCAAGCGAATCAAAGGATTCTACAGTCACGCTGCGGTTTATGTGGTGATTAACATCATACTGTTGATTGTAAACACTCAAAACTCTACCGAAGGCTTTTTTCATTGGAAAAATTTTGTCACAGCTATGTTTTGGGGCATCGGTTTAGTCGCTCACGGTTTTTCTGTTTTTGTACCCACCATGATTTTGGGCAAAAATTGGGAAGACAAAAAGATTAAAGAGTTGATGGAGAAGGAGAAAAATAATAAATGGGAATAAAATAGGCGCTAATGCGCTGAGGTACTGAGGTTAAAGAAAAAAAAGGCCTCAGAACCTTAGAGCCTCAGAACCTTAAGAACCTTAAGAAAAATGAATATCATCATCATCGAAGACGAAAAGCCCGCAGCCAGATTACTCCAACGCAAAGTGGAAAAACTGGGCTTGCCAATCAATACACTTTTACATTCTGTAGAAGAATCTATCCAATGGTTTAACACCAATCCGCATCCTGATTTGATTTTTTTGGATATCCAATTGTCCGACGGTTTGTCGTTTGAAATCTTTGAGCATACAGACATTAAAAGTGCCGTTATTTTTACCACAGCTTATGACGAATATGCATTGCGTGCGTTTAAACTGAACAGTATCGATTACTTATTGAAACCAATAGATGAAGACGATTTGGAAAAGGCGGTCAACAAATTCAAAGCGAGAAACATAGCAGCGCCGAATCTTTCTTTGGATTTTGAAATGATTAAAAAAATGTTGGTCAACCCCATTGACCGAACTTATAAAAAACGTTTCACTATCAAAATGGGACAACAATTGAAGATGATTAACATTGAGGAAGTCGAATGTTTTTACAGCGAAAACAAAGGCACTTATTTACACACTTCAGACAACCGAGATTACTTGCTCGACAACACTTTAGAACAACTCGAAACCGAACTTGACCCAAAGGACTTCTACCGCGTTTCGCGCAAATTCATCATCCCGATGAAAGCAATAAAAGAGATTCAACTCCATAGCAATTCCAGACTCAAAGTGATTTTACCAACTTACAAAGACGACGAGATAATTGTGGCACGAGAGAGGGTGAGTGAGTTTAAGGAGTGGTTGGGGTAAGCTATGTTAAAGTTGGTAAAATTTTGTTAAGTAAATTCCAATCTAAACCCTAACTCATTAACTTCGTTACACTTAATTTTTCTGATGAAGTTACTTTACTCAATATCAATCTTTTTCATCCTGACCTTTGCCAGTAATGCTTTGGCACAAATAACCGTTTATGAAAAATTTGACGATTTTGAAAAAGCGGTAATCAAAGAAGATGAGAACGTTTATGTGATTAACTTTTGGGCGACTTGGTGTGCTCCGTGTATCAAAGAGTTACCTTATTTTGAGCAACTTCACAAGGAAAATAAAAAGGTAAAAGTAATATTGGTCAGCCTCGACAGCCGAAAAGACCTGGAGAAAAAGCTTATCCCTTTTGTAGAAAGAAAAAAAATCACCGCTGAGGTTTTGCTCCTAAGCGACAAAGATTACAATTCGTGGTTGTCTAAAATCGACAAAGACTGGTCGGGTGCCATTCCGGCCACCTTACTCATACAAGGTAAAAAGCACTTATTTGCCGAACGCGAATTTGAAAACTTTACCGAACTCAACGATTACGTAAACTCATTTATCAATCTTAATTAATTCAACATGAAAGTCTTATCCTTATTAGTCCTATTCTTCAGCAGTTTATTTCTGGGAGAAACTGTGGTAAATAACGGCTACCAACCCGGAGACAAAGCCGCCGATTTCAAACTAAAATCCGTTGACGGCAAAATGTACAGCATGGCTGATTACAAAGACGCCAAAGGTTTTATTGTGGTTTTTACTTGTAACACCTGTCCGTTTGCGGTGAAATATGAAGACCGAATCAATGATTTGGCCAAAAAATACAAAAAGCAAGGTTATGTTCTTTTGGCCATCAATCCTAATGATCCTGCAGTACAACCGGCCGATACTTACGAGTTAATGCAAGAAAAGGCTAAAGACAAAAAGTTTGCTTTTCCTTATTTAGTAGATGAAGGACAACAGGTTTATCCGCAATATGGTGCCACTAAAACACCGCATGTATTTTTATTAGACAAAAACTTAGTGGTAAAATACATCGGCGCTATTGATGACAATTCAGATGATGCTTCTGCTGTAAAAGAAAAATATTTAGAAAACGCCATCGCCGCATTGGAAAAAGGAAGTGAACCTTCACCTTCTCTCACCAAAGCCATTGGTTGTTCGATAAAAGCCAAGAAAAAAGTATAAACAAGAAGTCCCGATTCAGTCGGGACTTTTTATTTAATATAAACCTTTCGAATCCCAATCAAGGCGAAGATTAATAGGGTATAAACTATGAAAAACGGTACTATCAATTCAATCCAACCCATGGGTAACATTACCGCGATAATCAACAATTGAAAGCCTAATCCGTATAACGAAAGCAAGGTCATAAACCAGTTGGGAAAGGTTTTGACTTTGTAAGCCTCTGAATCCAAAGCGTGGATGATTTTGTCAAAAGTGCCGTAAACAATTTGGTAAATGCCAAATAGAATATTGACTGATTTTTGGGTTTCTCCCGGCAAAGCTTTAGGCGTTTTGTATTCAAAAATCTTGCTCGTGCTATCACCGCCAACCGATTTGTTTCTCAAAATCACATAGTAGTAATTATACAAAGTGCCTTGCAATTGTAGCCCGATAAAAGCCAAAAGGGTAAACCAAATCGAGGTTTCAGAAACATAACAAATCGCCATCAGAAACATAAAATTCAAAACGATATCAAACACACTGTCTAAATACCTGCCGGAATAGGAAGGCGTATTTTTCAATCGGGCCAATTCACCATCCGCGGCATCGATTCCTGATTTTAGTAAAATGAAAAATCCGGACAATAAATATTGATGTACCAAAATGCAATACATCGCAATCAGTCCGGAAAGCCCGAAAAGTAAGGTAACATGAATTGGCGTAAAGCGGGAATCTTTTAATTGAAGAGCGAAAAATCTCCCGAAAGATCTTCCGTAATCTGATAAATCTAAAAATTTATCTTGAGCGGCAAGTTTAGACATTTAAGTTAGTAAACAAGGTAACTGCGACAATATAGTCAGGGCAAGCGTATTATTTTGACAAGCGGTGCAAAGTATAAGTCATCGCTGTCAATAAGAAGAACGCTACCACTTGGTGTGTCAATCCCAACCAAAGAGGAACTGCATACAACAAAGTGAGAACGCCTAAAGCAAATTGTACAAACACCAATACAACCAAGGCATTCAAACCCTTTTGTTGTTGGGCTGAAAGCGCATATTTTTTACTTTTGAAATACAAATACAAAATCAAACCAACGACTAGATAAGCCATCGTTCGGTGTACAAATTGAACGCCGCTTTTGCCTTCGGTTAATCGGAGTAACCAACTGTCTTTTTCCAAAGCAATACTCTCGTGAAAAAACTGTCCGTCACTCATGAGCGGCCAATGGTTGTGTATTAATCCTGCGTTTAATCCGGCTACAAAACCACCGTAAATGATTTGGGCAATTAAGAAAAACATCGTAATGCGCGCTAATTTCTTCAAAGGAACAATCACTTCTTTTCTTTCGGGATAAATCAAATCCAAAGCGACCCAAAGCGTGTAAGCAAAAGTGATAAACGCAAAAGTCAAGTGCAATGCCAATCTGAAATGACTCACATCCGGATTGTCAACCAAACCGCTTTTCACCATAAACCAACCAAAGAAACCTTGCAAAGCGCCCATTCCCAGTAGGATAAAGCATTTGTTTAAAGTGGCTTTATCGATTCGTTTTTTGATTAAGAAATAGACAAACGGAATGATGAATACCAAACCGATAATTCTGCCGATAAAACGGTGGAACCATTCCCAGAAATAAATGAACTTGTAATCATCCAACTGAAAATCGTTGTGAACATTAATTTTTTGATACTCCGGAAATTTCTTGTATTCTTCAAAAGCATGAACCCATTTTTCCTCACTCATGGGTGGAAAAGTGTCGGTTACCAAATGCCAATCGGTCATCGATAAACCCGAATTGGTTAAGCGAGTGATACCGCCAACTACGACCATTATAAACACTAAAACACAACCGGAAAGTAGCCAATAAATGACTGATTTGTCTTTTTTCACTGTTTTAAAATATTTTACAAAATTAACCATTGAAAGCTGAATTCAGTATTCAACAAAAGTTAATCTAATACCAATTTATTTTACTTTTTTCAAACCTAATTTCTCGGCTTTCGCCAAAACAAAATCATATGCGGCTTGGTACTCATTTGGGATTTCTCCTTCCAGAATTGCTTCTTTTACCGCTTCTTTCAGCACGCCGATTTCTTTTGAAGGTTGCAAATTGAAGAGTTCCATAATTTCTTCACCACTAATAGGCGGTTGGAAATTGCGTACATGATCGCGTTCTTCCACCTCAATAATTTTTCGTCGAACAATGTCGAAATTGTTGTGGTATTTTTTGAATTTGGCCGGATTCTTAGTCGTAATATCGGCTTCGCACAATGTCATTAAATTATCGACATCTTCTCCGGCATCAAACACCAATCTTCGCACGGCCGAATCGGTTACGATATCTTCTGACAAGACAATTGGGCGTGAACTCAACATCACCATTTTTTGCACAAATTTCATCTTTTGGTTCAATGGCATGTGCAATCTTTCAAAAATTTTCTTGACCATTTTGCCTCCCAAAAATTCGTGTCCGTGGAAGGTCCAGCCTTGTTTTTTATTGAAACGTTTTGTAGGTGCTTTGCCAATATCGTGCAACAAGGCAGCCCAGCGCAACCAAACATCGTCGGTATTCGGGCAAATATTATCTACTACTTCCAACGTGTGATAGAAGTTGTTTTTATGCGTATGGCCTTCGATTTCTTCTACGTTATTGAGCGCGGTCAATTCGGGTAAAATAATCTCGAGTAAGCCGGTTTTGTATAAATGTAAAAAACCAATAGATGGTTTCGGTGTTTCCAAAATCTTGTTTAATTCGTCTACAATTCTTTCTCCTGAAATGATTTTGATACGGTCTTTGTTATCGGTAATGGCTTGCAAAGATTTTTCTTCAATGGTAAAATTCAATTGCGTCGCAAAACGAATCGCTCTCATCATTCGCAACGGATCATCAGAATAAGTAATATCCGGATTCAAAGGCGTTTTAATGAGTTTGTTTTTCAAATCGGTTAAGCCATCGAATGGGTCAACCAAATCACCGTAATTATTCGGATTCAAAGAAAATGCTAAGGCGTTAATGGTAAAATCACGCCGATTTTGGTCGTCTTTGAGTGTCCCGATTTCTACGATAGGATTCCGACTGTCTTGGGTGTAACTTTCTTTTCGTGCGCCCACGAATTCAATATCGATTTCTTTGTAACGCAACATGGCCGTACCATAGTTTTTAAAAACTTGTACTTTGGGTTTGTTAGGTAATAATTGGGAAACTTTCAGCGCCAAATCAATACCGGAACCCACAGCCACGATATCAATATCTTTTTTGAAATCGCGTTGCAAAAGAAAATCACGAACAAAGCCACCGATTACGTAGCTTTCCAGCTTAAGTTCCTGACTGGCCTGCGTTATAATTTTAAATATTGGGTTGTCTAATGCTTTGGTATAATTCATTCTTTTGGGCTCTGAGAACTGCGACTTTATTTTCTGATGATTTTCACCTGACTATCACTTGTAAGTTTGATAATCGTTGATGGTTTGTCACAAATTTTTTCGTGGTGCAAATTTACTACATAGTCTACACCCTTTATAATTTCGGAACTGATTTCTTTAAAAGATTTTGGGGTAAACATGCCCGAGATATTAGCCGAGGTCGAAACCAAAGGTTTTTTCATGCGTTCCATCAGTTTGAAACAAAACGGTTCTTTAACGATTCGCACGCCAAGGGTTTTGTCTTCTGCAATAACATTAGCCGCTACATTTCTAGGATTGTCGAGGATTAAGGTCGTTGGTTTTTCAGATAAATCCAAAATTTGCCAAGCCACTTCAGGAATGTCTTTGAAAACATTGTATATCATTTTTTCGCCATTCATCAAAACAATCATGCTTTTGGTTTCTTCACGTTGTTTTAAGGCGTAGATTTTTTTTACGGCTTCGGCATTGGTAGCATCGCATCCGATTCCCCAAACTGTATCAGTAGGATAGAGGATGATGCCACCGTTTTGGATGACTTCAAAAGCTTTGTGTACTTCTTCGTTGAGATTCATTTTTGCAAAATTTTTGTAAAGATAATGTAAATCACAAGAATTCTGTTTTGGTTATCTTTGCCGAAAAATAGAAAAATGCAACTGTTACTGTTTTTAATTCTATATCCGATTTTGTATTTAATTTCGATATTGCCTTTTAGACTGCTGTATCTTTTTTCAGATTTTGTGTTTGTTTTGGTTTACCACGTTTTCGGTTACAGAAAAAAAGTGGTTAGAGCCAACATCGCTTTGGCATTGCCTCATTTGGCGGAAAAAGAAAGAAGGCGAATTGAAAAAGATTCCTATCGTCATTTGTGCGATATGTTTTTAGAGATGATTAAAACGATGACTATTTCGGTTAAAGATATTGAGCGACGCTTTGTCTTTAAGAATTTAGAGGTTTATCAGGATTTGGAAAAAAAAGGCAAAAGTGTGGCTTTGATGTGTGCACATTACGCCAGTTACGAATGGGTGATTTCCATCAATTCAAGATCTAATTTTATAGGTTATGCCATTTATAAAAGAATCAACAATAAGTATTTTGACGACTTGGTCAAAAAGATTCGCTCTCGTTTTAAAGCTGAATTGATTACGACTAAGCAGGCTGTTATTACTATTGAAAGTAATGAAGCTAAAGGAATAAAAGGACTTTACGGATTCGCCAGCGACCAATCGCCGCAAGTTAAACGAAAAACGTATTGGAGTTCGTTTATGGGAATAGAAGTTCCCGTTCATACCGGTGCCGAAATGTTGGCCAAACGTTTTGACATGACGGTTGTTTTTTTGAAAGTGAAAAAAGTTAAAAGAGGTTTTTATGAAGCCGAATTAGAACTCTTATCCGATAATGCCGTTGTTGTTCCCGATTATCAAATCACAGAAACATTTTTGAGAAAAGTTGAAGATCAAATCAGGGAAGCACCCGAGTTTTATCTTTGGACGCACAAAAGGTGGAAGCACAAAGGCAAAAACAAATTGGTCAACTAATGACTACTTACAATTTTATTTTAGTATTATTGTAATAATGAAATTATCAGTAATCATCACCACTTACAATGCAGAAGAATGGCTTCATAAAGTTCTTGTAGGGTATAGTGTTCAAACCACAACTGATTTCGAGATTGTGATTGCCGATGATGGTTCTACGCCCAAAGTCAAAGAAGTTTTGGCTTTGTTTTCAGCTAAGTTTAAATACCCGATTATACATGTTTGGCAAGAAGATTTAGGCTTTCGAAAGTCTGAAATTCTCAATAAAGCCATCCTCAAAACCAATGCCGATTATTTATTGTTTACCGATGGTGATTGCATTCCGCGGAAAGATTTTGTTGCGGTTCATTTAAAACACAAGGAAGAAGGATCATTTCTTTCGGGAGGTTACTTCAAATTACCCATGAACCTATCCAAAGCCATTACGGATGATGATATTATTAAGCAAAATTGTTTTGATGTTTTATGGTTAAAAAAGCAAGGGTTGTCACTGAGTTTCAAGGCTTCAAAACTAACGCACAATAAGTACTTTGCGGCTTTTATGAACTGGTTAACGCCAACCAAACGAACCTTTAACGGACACAATACTTCGTGTTTTAAAAGCGATATCATAGCCGTAAACGGATTTAATGAAGACATGCAATATGGTGGTTTAGACCGCGAAGTAGGGGAACGTTTGTTCAACAATGGCTTGATTTCAAAACAAATCAGGTATGCCGCGGTCTGTGTACACTTAGATCACGCTCGTGGCTATTTCAGCCAAGAAGGTTGGGATAAAAATTTAGCAATTAGAGCTTACAATAAAAAGCACCACATCATTAAAATTAAAAACGGAATTGAAAAGTTGGCTTAACTTTTAGCAGGTTTTCCAAAAAGCGAATACATTTTCATTTTTCTGAACAGCGATATCTTTCTCTTTTCGGGTACGCCGAAATCTGCACAATATTTTTTTACCGCTTCTACCATTCTTTCTGCCGATTTTCCGTCGATGTACGGATGGTATTGGTTGAAAATTTCCTTTCTGTTTTGGGCAAAAGGATCTTTCGAAAGGTTGTTTTCAACCAAAGGAATTAGCTGATTATAGTCGGAACTGTTTTCCCAAAGAATATTTTCCGAAATGTTTTTGAAGGTTACTACGGGTTTATCCAATAGCAAGAATTCATAAATTACTGAGGAAGTATCGCTGATTAACAAATCGGCCATCAATAAAAACTTGATGATGTTTTTTTCAGTTTCAAATATAATGTTTGGCGTTTCTTCGGCTATTTTTTTATACACTTCCAGCCAGTTGACATCCATTAAAGGATGAAACTTTAGCAACACCAAATAATCCGGATTTTTAACCAAAGTTTTTAATTCTTCTGTTACAAAAGGCGCAGAAGTCAGTTTCGGAGAAAATGTTGGCGCATACAAGAGTATTTTTTTCGCCCCGTGTTTTTGCAAAAGATTTTGCTTTTCAGTATCGTATTTGTGAAAATCGGTACCGTAAACATCGAGCTTAGGCCAACCGGTTTCCATGACTTCGAAGTCGCGGTATTTGTTTTTAAACTCGAGGAATTTTCGGGTGAAATACGGACCTTGAGTTAAGTACAAATCAAAATAATGGCGTATTCTGAAATGGCCTTTCTTTTCTCCGGCCAGTCCGTGAAAAACCTGAACTTTTACACCTCTTAAGTAATGAGGAACTTCATTGCCGGGCACAAAAATGGCATCGCTTTGGTACGCTTCTAAATCGGATATCTCAGTAGTGTGGTTTTCGTTGGTAAACGGAAAATCTGCCAATATTTTTTTATTGACATACCAAATGTATTCGTCTCCATTAAGTGCCAAATGGTTTTTAATGGGTTCAAGAATTCCGAACGAATAATTGTTTTGGCAAAAAAGAATGCATTTCATTTTAGAGCATTTTGTTCACATTCTCTAAGTCTTCCACAAAGTCAATTTCCATACAATTGTATGCAGAAATATCAACAGCGGTAATCTTGATACCATCTTTTTCGATAGCCAATTCTAAACCTCTTTCAAAGTAATCATTGTCTTCACATTCTTCCAATCGGTTGATAAAATGCTGGATGTCTTTAGAAGCAATGAAGTTGATGCCAACTGCTTCTCCGAGACCGTTTTTAACGGTTTTAGACAGTTCGTGAATGTAACCGTCTTTTAAAGTGTATTTCACTTCTTCGTCGGCTACTTTGCTGGTATTTACGGCTACAAAAGAAGTTTTTGATTTGATATAAGGATGAAGAATGTCAAGAATTTGTCGGTCGAAAACCACATCGCCGTTAAACCACATCACCGATTTGTCTCGGTTTTTGCGCAAGGCTTGCAACAGGCTTTTTGAAGTGTTGGTTCGGTCAAAAAACGGATTGTAAATGTAAGTCAGTTCCGGAAAACGTTCCATAATTAAATCCTTTTTAAAGCCGACTACCACATTGATATCATCGATATTAAATTTTGAAGCGATGTTTTCGGTTTGGTATTCCATGATACTTTTACCATTTTTTAGTGGTGTTAACGGTTTCGGAAACGGATTACCAAGTCTTGAACCGATACCGGCGGCTAGAATTACTATTTTCATATTTTTTAATGTAAAATTAATTTTTTAGGATTGAAAGTTCGTCTGTTGAGGCATTCCAATTTTTGTTCGGTTTTTTCCAATCGCCATATTTATGTGTCAGATATTCTTCGGTTAATAATGGAATGGTATAATGTTTATTTAAGAATTCAATTTGGGTGTAATTTTCATAAAACTTTTTCGGAGCCATCATAGTTTTGTCCGCTACTTTCCAATAAACATGTTCTTTATCGGTAAATTTTATAAAAATTTCCAAACAAACATTCCCTTTTAAAAGCCCGAAAAAATACTTCTTTCTGATTTTAATCAGTCGTGTCATTCCTTTTTGGAATGGACTGTCATTTGCCTCAAAGGTTCTGATTCTGATGCGATAATTACTTTTATGAAGTTCTTTGTAAACTTCATCCATTTTCAAAAGTTCTTCACTCAAGATTGAAATATCAACATCACTATCCCAAGGAAGCAATCTGTTTTCTCTGTAAATGCCTAATAATGTTCCGCCTTCTAAGGCATAATTTACTTTAAATTTTTCTAAAAGTAAAGTCACCTCATGCAACAGTGACTCTGCATTTTTTTTATTTCTACCGGTTAATTTTATTGCGTATCCCATTTATTTAAGGAAAGTTAGGAAACATTTTTATCAATCCAATTCAAGATGTATGCTATTTTGGTTTTAGTGTACAAATCGAGACTTTGAATATTTAAAAATAATTTATTTTTATTCATTTTGTGAATAATAAACCGAAATTTTATCCAAGACAATGGTTTCTTAGCGGAATCAAAACGAACCAATTGGTAATCGTTTTTGAGCACATTTTTATTGTTTTCAACCTCAAGATGTGCCACGACAGATTGCACCATTACCAAATTTTCGTGTCTGAATTTGTTCTTGATGTTATTGATAAATATCGTTTGGTTGTCTTGGTAGAACTTCTCGAGAACCGACTTTCTCATTGCAAAAGGCGTATGGTTAAGGCAAATCTTTCGGGTATAACCCAAAGCTTTTGCAGTGTAATCTTGAGTTCTTTTGTAGCCTAGGTAACCTTTGGTTTTGGGTTTTTTAAGTCCGAGAAGAATCGGTAATTTTTTGGTTATTTTTTCCGCCTCAAAACGCATCCATTGACCTCTTATGATGGGTAAACCTTCTTTGGTAAAAAAATCTTCGGGTTTGGTTTCTCGGAATAAAAGCATGTCATCATTGAAATAAACAAAATGCTCCGCCAATCCGGGTATTCTATGCATCATTGTTTCAATGGTGTAAGAATTAAATACCGGTAAATATTGTTCGTAACCGGCAAAAATTACTTTATGATCAATGATGCTAACCTTTTGGTATTGACTTTCGGTCTCCGCTTTTTTTAAGAAATCGGGTTGCTGCTCGTCGGTAATGATGTAAATGTTTCTTATGTAAGGAGCAAATTTGATAATTGATTTAACCGTATACTCAATCTCATTAACCTGATTGATTCGGTTAGTAACGACCTTTTTGTTAATCAATGTCTGGTCATCAAGATGTTGAATTAGTTTGTTTTTGTGGTTAATGTCGTTTCCGTCAACCCACAAAATAACCGCATCTATATCAAATTTGTTTTCCATAAAAAATAAGTATTAAACCGCTACATCATATTCTCTCAACGCATTGTTGAGTGATGTTTTTAAGTCGGTTGAAGGCTTGCGGGTTCCAATAATCAATGCACAAGGAACTTGATAATCTCCTGCGGCAAAAGACTTTGTATAACTCCCCGGAATTACTACTGAACGCGCCGGAACAAATCCTTTGTATTCAACCGGCTCGCTTCCGGTTACGTCGATTATTTTGGTCGATGCAGTCAAACAAACATTGGCACCAAGTACGGCTTCTTTACCCACGTGAACACCTTCGACAACGATGCATCTTGAACCAATAAAAGCACCGTCTTCAATAATTACCGGAGCGGCTTGTAAAGGTTCTAAAACACCACCAATTCCAACACCACCCGAAAGGTGAACATCTTTCCCGATTTGGGCACAACTACCAACGGTTGCCCAAGTATCTACCATGGTTCCTTCATCAACATAAGCACCGATATTGACATAACTTGGCATCAAAATTACACCTTTAGAAATATAGGCGCCATAACGAGCAGTGGCCGGTGGGACTACTCGAATTCCTTTTTCGGAATAACCGGTTTTTAGCAACATTTTGTCGTGGTATTCAAAAATTCCGGCTTCCCAGGTTTCCATTTTTTGGATAGGGAAATACATCACTACGGCTTTCTTGACCCATTCGTTAACTTGCCAACCATCGTCTGTTGGTTCGGCAACACGCAAAGTTCCGGCGTCTAACAAAGCAATTACTTCTCTGATGGCTGTTGTTGTAGTTTCTTCTTGTAATAAAGCTCGGTTGTCCCAAGCTTTTTCAATAGTATTTTGTAGTGTTGTCATGTTTCTTGAATTTGGAACAAAGATAGTTTCATTTTTAGAAAGTAACAAAGCATTTATTGCTAAGGATTGAGTATCAAAAAAATGTTAAATTCCAACCATTAGTTGTTAGAATAAGTAAGTTTGTGATGACCAATTTAACTTTCTGAATCTCTAACTTATGAAAGCAAAACTTTTACTTTTTAGTTTGTCAACTTGTTTTTTTATGAGTTGTCAAAAGCAAGCGGAAAACAAACCATCAACTCAAGATTCTATTGCTAAAGTTGACTCCGTAAACAATGTAGCGGCACATCATGCCAAAAATTCATTGGATTATATCGGAACCTATAAAGGTATTTTGCCTTGTGCCGATTGTGAAGGTTTGGAAACGATTGTTTGTATTAATGAAAATAACACTTACAACATCAAAACGAAGTACCAAGGTAAAGGCGATAAAGTATTTGAACAAAAGGGTACTTTTTCATGGAATAAAGAAGGCAATACCATTATCTTAGACGATGTAAAGAATGGTCCCAATCAATATTTCGTAGGCGAAAATACGCTGACACAATTAGATTTGTCGGGCAAAAGAATCACCGGGGATTTAGCAGCAGCGCATATTTTGGCCAAACAACCATCTGAGAATTCCGAACTTGAAACCACAACTGAACCCAAGAAGACAGTCGATTTGAATAGCAGAATGGAAGCTCAAACCGTAGTTAAAAAAGTTAATCCTGCTATTGGTAAAGCTACCTTGGCGGAAACCAAATGGAGACTGATTACTCTAAACGGAAAAGTAGTAATTCAAAATGGAAAAAAAGACTTCTTTTTAAAATTAAATTCTAAAGACGGCAGATTTAGCGCCTATGCCGGATGTAATAATCTGACGGGAAGTTATGTGATGCCTTCTGCTTTTGGTTTGACATTTTCCAATGTAGCAATGACCCGTATGGCTTGTCCTAACATGTTGTTAGAAACGCTTTTTTCTAAGGCATTGGCAGAAACCGAGCATTATTCTATTAAAGATAATATTCTAAAGTTGCACAAAGGAAAAGTAGCAATTTTGGCTACCTTTGAGCCTGCAAAATAATAAGAAATGTCCAGAATTTTAGCCATTGATTACGGAATAAAACGTACCGGAATTGCCGTTACCGACGAATTGCAAATCATTGCTTCGGGTTTGACAACCATTGCTTCTGACACTGCGATTGCCTTTTTAAAAAACTATTTTTCTAAAGAAAATGTGGCTAAAGTATTGATTGGCGAACCCAAACAAATGAACGGTCAACCATCGGAAAGTACGCCTGTTATTGAAAAGTTTGTAGCTGATTTTACTAAGGCTTTTCCTGAAATGAAAATGGAAAGAGTAGACGAACGATTTACCTCAAAGATGGCTTTTCAAACCATGATAGACAGTGGTTTATCAAAGAAACAAAGACAAAACAAAGCTTTGGTTGATGAAATTGCCGCTACGATTTTACTCCAAGATTATCTCACCCGAAAAATGATTTAATTTTGTTACTTTTGCTCCGTTAAAATTAGAAATAGGAATTCGGGCTTAAAATCTAAATTCTTATTCAAAAAATCTAAAATCAAAATGATTATCCCAATTTACGGATACGGTGAACCGGTTTTAAGAAAAGTCGGAGAAGAAATCACACCGGATTATCCTAATTTAAAAGAAATTATCGCCAATATGTATGACACCATGTACAACGCTTATGGTGTGGGTTTGGCTGCACCACAAGTTGGTATGGCTATTCGATTATTCGTAATTGATACAGAGCCTTTTAGCGACAGCGATGATTTATCCAAAGAAGAACAAGCCCAACTCAAAAACTTCAAAAGAACCTTTATCAATGCCAAAATGCTGAAAGAAGAAGGTGAAGAATGGGGTTTTAATGAAGGTTGTTTGAGTATTCCCGATGTTCGTGAGGATGTTTACCGTCACGAAAGAATCACGATTGAATATTGTGATGAAGATTTCATTAAAAAAACAGAAGTGTTTGACGGTTTGATCGCCCGTGTCATCCAGCATGAATACGATCACATCGAAGGTATTTTGTTTACGGATAAAATATCGACCTTGAAAAAAACACTAATCAAGAAGAAGTTACAAAATATCATGGACGGCAAAGCTTTCCCTGATTACCGCATGAAATTTGCCAATAAAAAAGGAAGAAACTAGAAAAATTTCATCTTTTAAATTCCAAATCCCAATTTTGAAAAAACTTTAACAATTTTATCACCTCTTTTGGACTTTGGTTTTTGATATTTGGAATTTGAATTATTTATATTTGTGCCCTAAAATTAAATTAATACAATGAACGTAGAGAAAATATTAGCTATAGCCGGAAAACCGGGATTATTCGAATTGAAATTACAAACTCGCTCAGGGTTTTTAGCCGAGTCATTATTAGACGGAAAAAAAATTACGGTTGGAATGAGAAGTAACGTAAGTTTACTTTCTGAGATTTCAATGTACACTTATAGTGAAGAAAAACCGTTAGCCGACATTATTAGAGCGATTGCCATTAAAGAAAATGAAGGTCCTGCCATTTCTCACAAAGAAGATAACGGAAAGCTAATAGCCTACTTCAAAGAAATTTTACCTGATTATGATGAAGAAAGAGTGTACGCTTCAGATATTAAAAAAGTTTTGAATTGGTACAATATCCTTCAAGCTAAAGGCTTGGTGTCTAAAGAAGAACCAAAAGTAGAAAACGCAGAAGCCATCAAAGAAGAAGTAGTGGAAGAAGTGAAGGCCAAAAAATCACCTGCTAAAAAAGCTGCAAAAAAAGAAGAATAGTTAATTACTTCTTTATAAATACAAATCCTATTGTTGCAATGCAATGATAGGATTTTCTATTTTTATGCAAATTCTAAACGATGAACAATAGACAACAACAACTTGAAGCTTTCGGTCGATTACTCGATATCATGGATGATTTGCGCGAAAAATGTCCTTGGGACAAAAAGCAAACCCTTGAAAGTTTACGTCATTTAACCATTGAAGAAACCTATGAATTGGGCGATGCCATTTTGGATAATGATTTGGCTGAAATCAAAAAAGAGTTAGGTGATTTGTTATTGCATATAGTTTTTTACGCCAAAATAGGAAGCGAAACCAATGCTTTTGACATAGCCGATGTTGCCAATAGTATTTGCGACAAATTAATCGACCGGCATCCGCATATTTATGGTGATGTGGTGGTGGCCGATGAAGAAGAAGTAAAACAAAACTGGGAAAAACTCAAACTTAAAGAAGGCAAAAAGTCAGTGTTGGAAGGTGTCCCGAAAAGCTTGCCTGCTTTAGTAAAAGCCAGCCGAATTCAGGACAAAGTCAAAGGAGTAGGCTTTGATTGGGAAGAACCACACCAAGTTTGGGATAAAGTTCAGGAAGAACTTCAGGAATTACAAGTTGAAGTCAAAGCCGGCAATCAAGATAAAATCGAAGCCGAGTTTGGTGATGTTTTGTTCTCCATGATCAATTACGCCCGATTCCTCAAAATCAATCCCGAAGATGCTTTGGAACGCACCAATAAAAAATTTATGAAGCGATTTATGTATCTCGAAAGTAAAGCATCAGAACTAGGCAAGCCTCTAGCCGATATGACTTTAGCGGAAATGGATGTTTTTTGGGAAGAAGCGAAAAAACTCTAGTATTCAGTTTCCAGTAGCAGTAAGCAGCAGTTAATAGTCTTTTTTCTTTGTTCAATTTTTTCTTTTCTCTATTTGACTATATTTGATAAACTAAACCAACAACCATAAACTATAATCCACCAACATGACAGAAAAACACGAATTAAAACGTTCCCTTGGGCTAATTGACGCCACCAGTATAGTTGCCGGTTCCATGATAGGTTCCGGTATTTTTGTAGTTACCGTTTTCATGGCGCGCGATTTAGGCTCCGCCGCTTGGATATTAATTACTTGGTTGATTACCGGCTTGTTGACCATGTCGGCAGCATTAAGCTATGGCGAATTGGCCGGAATGATGCCTACCGCCGGAGGACAATTTGTTTACATCCAAAGAGCTTATGGAAAATTGGCTTCTTTTCTTTACGGTTGGACGGTCTTTACTGTAATTCAAACCGGAGTAATAGCCGCAGTAGCGGTGACTTTTGCCAATTATACCGCGGTATTTTTTCCAATTTTACAAGAAGAAATTTTTCGAATAGGCGATAGTTTTGTGTTTAAAAATAGTCAGGTTTTGGCCATGCTGAGTGTCGTTTTGCTCACCTATATTAATACCAAAGGGGTAAAGAACGGTAAAGTCATTCAATTGGTTTTTACGTCTGCCAAATTAATTGCGCTCTTTGCTCTAATTGGTTTCGGCTTGTATATTGGTTTCAGTACCGATACTTTCTCTAACAATTTCAACAATACTTGGGAAGCCAGTAAAACGGTTTTTGATGAAACTACTAAAACGGTAACGGTGACTAAATTAACCGGAATTGCTTTAGTTGGTGCAATAGGAGCAACCATCATTAACTCTTTGTTTTCGAGTGATGCTTGGAACAATGTGACTTTTATAGCGGGAGAAATCAAAGACCCTAAGAAAAATATTCCCAGAAGTTTGTTTTTAGGAACCTTGATTGTAACAGTGATTTATATTTTAGCCAATATAGCTTACTTAGCGTTATTACCTTTAAACGGTTCTCCTGAGGGTTCGGTAGTGGAAAACGGAATTATGTTTGCCGCTCAAGACAGAGTTGGCGCTGCTGCAGCGAATATGATTATGGGTAATATTGGAGTTTTTGTGATGGCCGCTTTGATTATGGTTTCGACCTTTGGTTGTAACAGTGGTTTGGTTTTATCGGGAGGAAGACTTTTTTATGCGATGGCTAAAGACAATCTTTTCTTCAAGAAAGCAGGCGAGTTAAATAAGCATGATGTGCCGGAAAAAGCGCTTTGGTTTCAATGCGTTTGGGCTTGTATATTGTGCATTTCCGGAAAATACGGTGACTTACTGACTTATGCAACTTTTGCTTCGCTGTTGTTTTACATACTGACTATTTACGGTATATTTATTTTAAGAAAGAAAGAACCTGATGCCGAAAGACCTTACAAAGCTTTTGGTTATCCAGTTATCCCGGCTTTATACATAATTCTGACCGCTGCGATTTGTGTGGCACTATTAATTTACGATACCGTCAACACCGGATTAGGATTGGTGATTGTGGCATTAGGAATACCGGTTTATTATTTGTTTATGAATAAAAGAGAATAAAAAAAGAGTCCCAATTTTGGGACTCTTTTTTTATTTAGCAATAATTCTTTATTGTTTGACCGGTGCGGTTTCTAACATTTCAACTTCAAAAATAATGTTTGAGTTAGGCGGAATTACATTTCCGGCACCTCTTTCTCCATAACCTAATTTTGATGGGATAAATAAGATGGCTTTGTCACCAAAGTTCATAAAGCTCAATCCTTCAAGGAATCCGGGGATTAAACCACTTTTGTTTCCGTATTGGAAAGGAAAAGGTTGGTAGCCATTTTGTTTGGCTCTGTTTTCGTCAAATTTACCGAACTCTTTATTAACGGCTTCATAGCTGCTGTCAAAGAGTGTTCCGTCTTCTAAATAACCGGCATAGTGAATATAAACTGTGGTACCATCAGTTGGTTTTTTATCAGTTCCTTTTTGGGCAATAGTATATTTTAAACCCGAAGCGGTTTCGGTAGCCGTACCTTTAACGTCGCTTAAATATTTTGCTTTGGCAGCAAAAACCGGTCCGTATTTGGCCTTGTGTTCGGCTTGTCTTTGGGCTTCAGCCTCCGCTTGTTTTCTTTTGTTTTCAGCGGCAATGGCGGCTTCTTTGGCATCATCATTGGCTTTGTTAGCCATATAATCGGCGAATACTTTTGGAGCATCAAATTTTTTAGCTTCAGCACCTTTACGGGTAATGGTAATGCTTTTGATTACATCGTCTTGTTTGATGGCATTAACCACATCTTGTCCTTTGATTACAAAACCAAAAACAGTGTGCTTATTGTCTAACCAAGGTGTTTCTTTGTGTGTAATAAAAAATTGTGAACCATTGGTTTTTGGTCCGGAGTTAGCCATAGAAAGCACGCCCGGACGATTGTGTTTTAAATCGGGTGCAAACTCATCTTTAAAAGCATAACCCGGGCCGCCCGAACCGTTTCCGGCAGGATCACCTCCCTGAATCATAAAATCGGCAATCACACGATGAAATTTCAGTCCGTTAAAAAAAGGTTTCCCTTTCAAATTAGCATCCGTAACTGAAGCATTTGTTCCTTCGGCTAAAGCAACAAAATTGGCTACAGTTACCGGTGTTTTTTTGTATTCTAATTGTAATAAAATTTTTCCTTTGTCGGTATCGATTTCGGCAAAAATTCCTTCGTTTGAGGTATCTACATTAGGTTTCGCTTTGGCAACCGGGGTGGCTTTTGCAGCAGCCGGTTTTTTCTTGGTTTGTGCCATGCTGCCGGTTAATCCGATAACAAGCAAGCAAAGAAGACTTAATTTTATTTTCATGGTTAACATTTATTTGTTGGTATTATTTATTTAATAGTTCAACTTCAAAAACGATATTGGCATTGGGTGGAATTGCATTTCCGGCACCTTGCTCGCCGTATCCTAAATTCGACGGTATAAAAAGGATGGCTTTTTCACCGATTTTTAATTTTCCAACACCTTCAACAAAACCCGGAATTAATTGATTCTCACCGCCAAAAGTGAAAGGTATTTTTGAATAGCCGTTTTGCATGGCTCTTTGTTCATCATATTTTCCGAATTGTTTGGCAACCTCGGTATCGCTGGTATCAAAAAGCGTTCCGTCTTCTAAAAATCCTGAATAGTTAATCATTACTGCTGTTCCCGGTTTTGGAGTTTCACCTGATGATGGCTGTATTACTTTATAAGCTAAGCCGGAAGGCAGTTTGACAGCCGTTTTCTTGAGGTCTTTGAAATAAGCGGCTTTTTGTTCTTTGGTGGTTTTATTTTTTTTGAAATATTCCGAGAAAACTTTTAAAGCATCAAATTTTTTGACATCTTCTCCTTTTCGGATAATAGTCACTTCGGTCATTTCATCATTGATTTCAATAGAATCTACAATTTTCATACCTTCAACTACACGGCCAAATACACTGTAACCGCCATCCAATTGCGGCGTTGGTTTTTGGGTGATATAGAATTGACAACCGTTGGTATCCGGTCCCGAATTGGCCATAGCCAAAACACCGGCTTTGTCGTGTTTTAAATCACTGATTTCATTTTTAAAGATATAACCCGGATCACCGGAGCCATTGCCGTAAGGATCGCCGCCTTGTATCACGAATCCTTTTTCAACTCGGTGAAAAACGGTACCGTTATAGAATGGCTTTCCTTTTAAATCCTCCATAACATATGGATTATTGCCTTCGGCCAAAGTTACAAAGTTGGCTACAGTAATAGGTGCTTTTTTGTAGTCAAGTTCTACAATGATACTGCCTTTTGAAGTGACAATCTCGGCGTATAAACCATCTTTTAGGTTTTTGTGTTCGTTTTTACAGGCGCTTACCAATACGGATAAAGCCAATACAAAAAGACTAATAGTTTTGTTCATTTTAGTGGAATTAATTTTCGGTTTTTAATTTGGTTTCAGGTTTAAAATCGTGTAACGTTACGGTGCAAATTAAGGGTTCATTAGAGCCGATTCTTTTGTTATCGCCATGGTAGCCATAAGCCATATGTGACGGAAAAAGAAAAGTTACTTTCTCGTTTTTGCGCATCAATTTGATGCCGTGGCGCAAGCCCATCATGATGTTTTGTTTATCGACTACATAAGTTTGCGGTCGTAATTCAACTTCAGAGTAAACCACATTACCTTTTAAATCTTTTACTTCATAGTCAAAATTAGCCACATCGCCTTTCTTCGGACGAAGGGTGTCAGTTTCATTTTTGGTTTCATAATGGTACCAATATCCTTTTTTGGAAGCGATGTATTTGATTTGTGGATTACTCTTGATAATCGAATCTATTTTGGCTTCTTCGCCGGCTACCAATTTTTTGTTACGCTCAACAGACTCTTTCATAAAAGTCCCCGAAGAGCGAGAAATAGGCATGCGGGCTTGTTGTTGTTTGCAACTGATTATTGTCACAAAAACAATCAGTAAAACAGCTATTTTGGTTGTGTTTTTCATCTGTTAAATGGTTAGTTTCGAAATTAATTTTTCAAATTTTTTGATGGTTTCTTTCATGCTTTCGTACGATTTTCCTCCGGCTGCATTAATGTGCCCGCCGCCGTTAAAATGGTCTCTGGCAAACTGATTGACATCAAAGTTTCCTTGTGAACGGAAAGAGATTTTAATAATGTTCTCGTCCTTATGCTCAATAAAAATGGCTGCAAAATGTATGCCTTTAATGGTCAAGCCATAATTAACCACTCCTTCAGTATCGCCTTTCACGTAATGAAATTCGTCTAATTCTTTTTGAGTTAAAGTTGTATAAGCGGTTTTGTACTCCGGAAAAACCTTCATGTTTTGCAACGCTCTGCCTAAAAGTTGTAGTCGATCAAATGAATTATTATCGAATATTTGGTTGTGAATTTCACTATTGTCAATACCTAAATCTACTAAATCAGCCACAATTCGGTGGGTAGTTCCCGTGGTTGACGGAAATCGAAATGAGCCCGAATCAGTAGTAATTCCGGTGTAAATACAAGTGGCAATGGTTTTATCGATTAAATCTTTATTCCCTAAAAACGTGATAAAATTATAAACCATCTCACAAGTCGAACCAAAAATCGTATCCGAATAAGTGAAAGTGGCATAGTGGTCAGGTTTTTGGTGGTGATCAATCATAACCATAGGCGCGGTCACTTTATTCAGCACTTGCTCCATTTCACCGGTTCGGTGTAAGGCATTAAAGTCTAAGGTAAAAACTATTTCAGCTTCTTTGATGATTTGAGCACAATTTGCCTTGTCATTTTCATAAATCAACACCGTTTCAGAACCCGGTAACCAAGCTAAGAAATTCGGAAAATCATTGGGTGCTATCACGGTAGGTTTGTGATTCAATTTCAATAGAAAATGATACAAAGCCAAGGTCGAACCCATAGCATCACCATCCGG
The DNA here is from genome assembly GCF_030643905.1 of Flavobacterium sp. IMCC34852. NCBI lineage: Bacteria > Pseudomonadati > Bacteroidota > Flavobacteriia > Flavobacteriales > Flavobacteriaceae > Flavobacterium > Flavobacterium rivulicola. The sequence goes on from NZ_CP121446.1 coordinate 1,493,210, forward strand.
ACTTCGGTGTGGAATTATCGCGATTTTTTTGGGCGTAGCCAATAATTGTTGGAGGGCAAAAATGTCTTCTTTTTTCATAGAGGGCGAAGTTACATTTTTTTCAGGAATTGAAAATTATTTGGATACAAAAAGTCCGAACCAAACCGCAAAAAGTCCGACTAAAATGCTCAAACCGATATAACCAAAGGACAAAAGCGTATGCTGGTTTTGAAACAAATTATAATTTTCCATTCCAAAGGTAGAAAAAGTCGTATAACCACCACAAAATCCGGTGATTAAAAACCACTTCAAATTACTGTCGGTCAATTGGTTTTTTTCTAAAATACCGATGAATAATCCAATTAAGAAACATCCAATAATATTGGCTAAAAAAGTCGCCAACGGAAAGTGATTCGACCAAAATTTAGAAACCAAAACGGTCGTCAAAAACCGCAAAACACTTCCAATTGCACCACCTAAAGCTATGTATAGCATTGTTTTGAGCATCTTGATTCAGGAATTAGGATTTTTTCTGATTCTGTGAATTGGTTTTTGGAATTTGCTATTTTCTGTTTTGGCATTTCCAAAATCAACTTTGGAGGATTTGGGCAAACTTGCTTCTTCTGTTTTACTCGATGGTGCTATGAGTTGGTTTAATTGTTTGATTTCCGCATCAGTTAATTCTCGGTAGCGACCAACGTGAACGTCAAGTGAAATATTGATGATACGCGTTCTTTTCAGTGCTGTAACTTCGTAGCCCAAATATTCACACATTCTGCGGATTTGTCGGTTCAAGCCTTGGGTCAAAATGATTCTGAAAACATATTTACTGATTTGCTCTACCTTACATTTTCGGGTAACCGTATCTAAAATGGGGATGCCGTTACCCATACGTTCGATAAATCGGTCTGTGATAGGGCGATTCACCGTTACGATGTATTCCTTTTCGTGGTTATTTCTGGCACGAAGAATTTTGTTGACAATATCGCCGTCATTGGTCATAAATATCAAGCCTTCACTGGCTTTATCTAAACGACCAATCGGAAAAATTCGCTTGGGATAATTGATGTAATCTACAATATTATCGCGTACATTTTGATTCGTTGTACATTCAATCCCAACCGGTTTGTAAAAAGCCAAATAGATGGGTTTTTCGGTTTTCTCTCTGATTAGTTTTCCGTCCACTCGTATTTCGTCTTCTGCGGATACTTTGGTGCCCAATTCGGGTACCTTTCCGTTGATGGTAATTCGGCCTTGTTCCAACAGTTTATCGGCTTCGCGACGCGAACAAAATCCGGATTCGGACAAGAATTTATTGATACGGGTTTGATTGAGTTCCATAGGGCAAATATAACACAATTTCTATAGACTGTTTCTTGATAAGTCCGTTGATAAATTGGTTTCAAAAAACGTAAAAAAGGTTGGTAAGTTTTAAGTTTTTCCTATTTTTACGGACATGAATATACAAGGCAAACTTATAATAATTGGCGGTGCGGTTGACAAAGGAAGTTTTACTGAAACCGATTTGGACAAAAGCGCTCCACAGAATTTGAATTTCTTTGAAGAAGGCATTTTAAAACGCATCATCAAAGAATCAAAAAACAAAGAACAATCGAGAATTGAAGTGATTACCACGGCTTCAAAAATCCCCAGAGAAATTGGCCCCGAATACGTAAAAGCCTTTAATTACTTGGGTGCGCACAATGTTGATGTACTTCATATTGAAAGAAGAGAGCAAGCTTCCGACCCCGAAGTGTTAGACCGATTAAAAGCAGCCGATGTCGTGATGTTTACCGGTGGTGATCAGTTGCGTTTAACCTCTATTTTAGGCGGAACACCATTCGATGAAATATTGATTGGCAAATACCGAAACGATGATTTTGTTTACGCCGGAACTTCAGCCGGTGCGGCGGCGGCTTCCAATAATATGATTTACCAAGGCAGCAGTCACGAAGCTTTGTTAAAAGGCGAAGTTAAAATCACTTCCGGATTAGGGTTGATTGATGATGTGGTTATCGATACGCATTTTGTGCAAAGAGGTCGCATTGGTCGTTTGTTCCAAGCAGTAGTCGGGAATCCGAAAGTATTGGGTATTGGTTTGGGTGAAGATACAGGATTGTTAATCACTAACGGTCGTCAAATGGAAGCCTTAGGTTCCGGTTTGGTAATTTTGGTCGATGGAAGAGAAATTAAAGATACTAATTTGACCCAAGTTGAGCTCGGGCAACCTATTTCTATCAACCATTTGGTAACTCACGTAATGAGTAAAAATGACACTTTCGACTTGGACACTTTTAAAATGACGATTAAGTCATCACAATATGTTTAGAGTATTAGACTGCTTGGATTGTTAGATTTTTCAGAAAGTCAACTATCTAAGCCGTCTAAAATGTCTAACAATCTAATAATCTAACATGTCTAAAATAATCATCCACGGCGGATTTTTCTCGGAATCATCAACGAATCACGAAACTAAAGTAGCCAAACAACAAGCGTTGTTGCGGATTGCTAAGGAGTCGTATGCTTATTTGCAAAACCATTCGGCTTTGGAAACGGTAGTTTATGCGGTTTCTCTTTTGGAGGATGATGCACTGTTTAATGCCGGAATTGGTTCCCAAATTCAAAGCGACGGAAAAATCAGAATGAGTGCTTCTTTAATGGATGGCTCGACTTTGAAAATGAGTGGTGTGATTAACATTGAAGAAGTTAAAAACCCGGTGCAAGTGGCACAGGTTTTACTCGATTATGATGATAAAGTTTTGGGTGGAAGCGGTGCCACAAATTTTGCCCGTCAACACGGGTTTGAGAAATTCTCTACCGAAATTCCGCAACGCCGAGCGGAGTATGAAGCGAAATTGGCCGCCACCGGAACCGGAACGGTTGGTTGTGTAGCTTTAGACGCTGAAGGTAAAATTGCAGTTGCGACTTCTACCGGAGGAAAAGGTTTTGAAATACCGGGTAGGATTTCAGATTCGGCTACAGTGGCAGGAAATTACGCTAATGAGTTCTGTGGGGTGAGTTTAACCGGAGTAGGCGAAGACATTGTCAGCGGTGCTGTAGCAGCAAAAATCGTTACTCGCGTTACCGATGGTTTTACCTTGGCAGAAGCATTTAAAAAAACTTTTAACGAACTCAAGCCTTTCGATGGTTTTGCAGGAGCGATTGCTATTGATAATAAAGGAAATATCTTCCACCAAGATTCTCATCCGAGTATGGTTTTTGCGAGTTTTGATGGAGAAAAAGAAGAAGTATTTAAATAATCTATTTGAAAATAAAATAAAAAATCCCAACTTTTCGGTTGGGATTTTTTGTTGGTTACGCTAGGCTTATTTGATGGCTAAAGCGTTATCAATTAAGAAGGTAATATAATTTCTGTGGGCTCTGGTGCTTTCATCTAAAGAGGAAGCTGTGGCCAACATTAATTTTATTTTCTTCAAAGTTTGGCGAGCGGCAGCTCTGGAAATATCGTCATGACGATTTCTCGGATCATTTACATCGGCAATTTCAATTACTTCTTTTACAAAATACGTTTGTAAATATTGACGGTGCATGTTTACTTTTCCAACCAAATCCGCTTTGAAAACACCATTGGTTAAGTCGGTCATCACTTCAGCCACGGTATAAGTATTGCCATATAAACTGGTGTTGGAAATTCTTTGCAAAGTGGTTGGATGTAAAATATGACCTAAAGTAGCATCAGTTTGGATGGATTGATAAATGCTGTTTAATTTAGGATCTTCCGTAGAAGAGAAGAAATTGAATCCGCGTCTTTGCATTTGCAAATAAGGATATAACGACGCGTCAGCATCAAAAGCATTTGGCGCTAAGACATATTTGTTCAAAACTTCAATCGCTCTTTTTTGTTGTGCTTTAGTAACCGGAGTAAATGGTTTTACAGTTGCGTTTTGTCCCACATAACTTCGGTCAACAAAAACACCACCAACATATCGACTTACTACAGCAGCCATATTTCTTCTCTGACCGTTAAGCATGTTGAAGCGGTTTCTTAACTCAGCATAGCTTTCCCCGTTTTTGCTGTATTTATCTTTTAATTTGGCCATCACATTATTAACGATTTTAAAACGTTCTTCTGCGTTACCAACGGCATCACTACTCAAATCATTTACCATTACTCTTGGGTCAATAGCTTTTCCTGGTGATCTCATATCGTCGGCATCGTTTCCGAAAGCCAAATTAGGATCGGTACTTCTGCTAAGGATTTTTTGCAATTCAGCTTCTTCTGATTTTTCATCAAATTCCTTGTAACCAAATTCAATAGCCCACAAGTCATAAGGTCCCGGTTTTGTGGTGTAGAAGTTCCCTTGTTTGGTTTTGTCCAAAGCAAGATTGATAGCCGGATAATCCATTACTGAGCCAATTAAACCGATTTTCTCGGTGATAGCAGTATTGTGTAAATCGGCCGGGCTCAACATTTGACTCGATTTCATATTGTGGTTTAACCCTAAAGTGTGTCCCATTTCGTGTAAAACTAAATAGTACAAGAACTCTTTGTGTGCTCTGGAAATCGTTTTTGGATCTTCAGAATTTACTTCGGCAAAAGTGGCGCCCATTAAAAATTGACTTTTTAGCTCATTGGCTAAAGTACAAGCTGTACCATCATGGTGGAAATGAGAATTTAAATTATCGCTTGCGCCATCATTTTTGAAAGAAAACAATTCATCCATTGTTGGTGTGCTGCTTCCTGAATACCATTCGATAGTAATATCTGAGCCTAAAATTTGACCGGTTTTCGGATTGGCAAAGCTTGGTCCGATGGCACCATAACTTGGGTAGGCTGAAGAAACCCAACGAATCACATTGTAACGAACATCTCCCGCATCCCATTCGGCATCATCGGGTTGGATTTTCATGACCACGGCATTTTTGAAACCGGCTTTTTCAAAAGCTTCGTTCCATTTGTTTCCGGCTTCCATTACGGTTTGTCTGTATTCTAATGGTGTAGTATTTTCAATCCACCAAACAATAGGTTCAACCGGTTCACTGATGGCAGCAGTCGGGTCTTTTTTGGTCAAATACCAACGGTTGATAATATCTTTATAGGGTGTTGCTTTTACGCTGGTTAAATCGGTTATGGTTTGTCCGAAATACCCAACGCGAGAATCATCTCTTCTAGGTTTGAAATTATTTACAGGCATTTCCAAGAAGGTGTGTTGCATGCGAACACGAACATAACGCGCATCAGTAATGTCTTCACCACCGCCATTCAAAGGCGCCGGATTGTCGTAGGCCAAATCTACCGTAACATCAGTATTGTTAGGATAAGAGCGGATGCTGTGGTATTTTGATTTAGCGGAATTAAAATTCCCTAAATTAAATACAGCGCCCGGTGGAATTCCCGGAGGCATAACCGGTTTTACCGGATCCAATTTTTCGCTCAAGAACAAACCATCGGCAGCGATTAAGTAACCGGTGCTGTCTTTGGCCACAATTTTTTCGGCTAAGAAAATAGCTTCGGCAATATCAGTTCCGGCAGTTTTACTTACAGCGTTGTTTTTGTCGTAATAAAAGTTGGTGTTGACTAAACCGAATTCGATTTTATCATTGGCTTTTTTAATGTTAAAAACATTGGTAGCCCTGTGCATACTTTGGTTTAAGCCTAAAGTAGTTGGGCCGCTCATAGAGTAACTTTGGTAGATGAACTCTTTGTCTAATTGATTTTTTTTGATAAAAAGTTGGATACTACCGGTCACAGTATCTTGGTAAATGGTAAAGAGACCTTCTGATTTTTTGCTGCTTTTTACTTTGTCGGCAATAGCATTCTTAGGTGTTTTTTTAATAGAGTCAGTCTTGACTGTGTTCTCTTTATTATTTTTCTTTTTACGGTCTGATTTGTCTTGTGCGAAAGTTTGACCAGAGCAAAAAAGAATCCCTAAAGACACCATGAACGTAAGTCTTAGTTTGTTCATAAATTTTAATTTAATAGATTGATGTATAACTTTAAAAGTTTGAGTTTAAAAACCACCCAATTTACTATAATATTTGATGTGTCAACCAAATGTTATGATTTTTTTAACGGCTTGGGTTTGAAATAAAAAAATCCCCATCTTTCGAGAGGGATTTTTTATTTATAAGTAAGTTAAATCGAGGTTGTACAAACGTTTTATTTCACTTTTTTCACGATAGCTTTGAAAGCTTCCGGGTGATTCATAGCTAAATCAGCTAATACTTTACGGTTCAATTCGATTCCGTTTTTCTTAACCAATCCAATGAATTGTGAATAACTCATTCCTTCCAAACGAGCTCCGGCGTTGATACGCTGAATCCATAGTGAACGGAAGTTTCTTTTGTTTTGCTTTCTGTCGCGGTAAGCGTAAAGCATTGCTTTTTCTACTGCGTTTTTGGCAACTGTCCAAACGTTTTTACGTCTACCAAAGAAACCTTTGGCTTGCTTCATTATCTTTTTTCTTCTTGCTCTTTTAGCAACTGAATTTACTGATCTTGGCATAATTTTTCTGTTTTTTTGTAGCAGGCGTCCCGAATTAAATCAAGGGAACTTTAAAGCCATACTCCAAGGTTATTTAAATAATTTTTTAACCTAAAGAATTCTAAAGGCTAATAGCTTGTTAGCTTTTAGCGATTAGATAATTCTTAATTGTTGTTTGATGCTTTTCTCATCTGTTTTGTGAACCAACGCAGAGTGAGTTAAAGCCAATTTACGCTTTTTAGATTTTTTAGTCAGGATGTGACTTTTAAAAGCGTGTTTTCTCTTGATTTTTCCAGAGCCAGTTACTTTGAATCGCTTCTTAGCACTGGATTTTGTTTTCATTTTAGGCATCTTTTCCTAGTTTATTTAATTTAACTTACTTACTTTTCTTTTTAGGAGCAATGAACATAATCATTCTCTTTCCTTCTAATACCGGCATAGCTTCCACTTTACCGAATTCTTCCAAATCTTGTGCTAAACGCAATAACAAGATTTGACCTTGCTCTTTATAAATAATTGAACGTCCTTTGAAGAATACAAAAGCTTTTAATTTTGAACCTTCTTTTAAGAACTTCTCGGCATTCTTTCTTTTGAACTCGTAATCATGCTCGTCAGTTTGAGGCCCGAATCGAATCTCTTTAACGGTAATTTGAGTTGATTTTGCTTTCAATTCTTTATCCCGCTTCTTTTGCTGATAAATGAATTTACCATAATCCATCAATTTACATACAGGCGGATCAGCATTAGGTGAAATTTCCACCAAGTCTACTTCAAATTGTTCCGCTAATCTAAGCGCTTCGGAGAGTTTGAAAACTCCCGGCTCAATATTTTCACCTACTAATCGAACTTCTGACACACCGCGAATCAACTCGTTAATTCGGTGTGCTGCTTTTTTCTCTTCTCTAGGTTGGTAACCTCTGTTGTTTCTAATTGCTATGGCTCTGTAATTTTAGTTAAACTTCAAATGTTTTTAATGTTTTGGCAATTTCTTCGTTAACAATTCTGGCAAATTCTTCAATTGTAACGGTGATATTGCCTTTTCCTTCTTGACCGTGACGACGTACTGAAATAGTTCCGTTTTTCTCTTCTTCCTCACCAACAATCAGCATAAACGGCATTTTTTGCACTTCTGCTTCACGGATTTTCTTTCCAATCGTCTCGTTGCGGTTGTCAATTAGGGCGCGAATTTCGTGATTTTCTAGCAATTCTAAAACTTTTTTCGCATAATTTTCATATTTCTCACTCAAAGACAAGATAATAGCTTGCTCCGGCATCAACCAAAGTGGGAAATTTCCAGCCGTATGTTCCAGTAAAATAGCGATAAAGCGCTCCATCGAACCAAAAGGCGCTCGGTGAATCATTACCGGTCGGTGTAACTTGTCATCGGCTCCTTTATAAGTCAATTCAAAACGCTCCGGTAAATTGTAATCTACCTGAATTGTTCCCAATTGCCATTGTCTGCCTAAAGCATCTTTGACCATGAAGTCCAATTTCGGACCATAGAAAGCAGCTTCGCCACTTTCAATAATATAATTCAATCCTTTGTCACGTGCCGCACTAATGATGGCATTTTCGGCTTTCTCCCAGTTTTCAACACTTCCTATATATTTATCAGGATTGTCTAAATCACGTACAGAAACTTGTGCTGTAAAGTTTTCAAATCCTAGCGAACCAAATACATACAATACTAAGTCAATTACTTTTTTGAACTCAGCATCCAATTGATCAGGTGTGCAAAAAATATGCGCGTCATCTTGAGTGAACCCACGAACGCGAGTCAAACCGTGTAACTCACCACTTTGCTCATAACGGTAAACCGTTCCGAATTCCGCATAACGTTTTGGTAAATCTTTGTACGACCAAGGTTTGTTGTTGTAAATTTCACAGTGGTGCGGACAGTTCATTGGTTTTAACAAGAACTCTTCGCCTTCTGCAGGTGTGTGAATAGGTTGGAAACTATCAGCGCCATATTTAGCATAGTGACCCGAAGTGACATACAATTCTTTTTGCCCGATGTGTGGCGTAACTACTTGTTCGTAACCCGCTTTTTTCTGTGCTCTTTTTAAAAACTGTTCCAATCGGTCTCTCAAAGCAGCACCTTTTGGCAGCCACAATGGTAAACCTTGACCTACCTTTTGTGAGAAAGTAAACAATTCTAATTCTTTACCCAGTTTTCTGTGATCTCTGCGTTTGGCTTCTTCCAATAATTCTAAATAATCCGTCAAGTCTTTTTGTTTAGGAAACGAAATGCCGTAAACACGAGTCAACTGCTTGTTTTTCTCATCACCGCGCCAATAAGCACCAGCAACACTCATAATTTTCATCGCTTTGATGATTCCGGTATTCGGAATGTGACCGCCGCGACACAAATCAAAAAAGTTAGCGTGATCACAAAACGTAATCGTCCCATCTTCCAAATTCGAAATCAATTCGGTTTTGTACTCGTTGTTTTTATAAACTTCCAAAGCTTCTGCTTTAGAAACCGAACGCATTTTAAATTCATGTTTCTCTCTCGAGATTTCTAACACACGGTCTTCAATGGCTTTAAAGTCGGCATCGGTGATTTTTTTGTCGCCAAAATCAACGTCATAATAAAATCCATTGTCAATCGCAGGGCCAAGAGTTAACTTGATGCCCGGGAATTTTTCTTCCAATACTTGCGCCATCACGTGCGAAGTCGAATGCCAAAAAGCTTTTTTACCTTCTTTGTCATTCCATGTGTATAATATAAGTGAACCGTCGGTTGTTAACTGGGTTTCCGTTTCAATAGTGGTACCATTAAAGGCAGCCGAAATCACATTTCGCGCTAATCCTTCACTAATGCTTCTCGCAACATCCATTGGAGTTGAATTCTTTGCAAACTCCTTAACCGAACCGTCAGGCAGTGTAATCTTTATCATTCCTAAAATTTTATGGACTGCAAATATAACAGATTAACAAAACACATACAATATATATAGTATAATATAGAAAAGATTTATTAGGAGCGTCAGGTTCGGGACTTATCGGTGTTCCGTATTCCCGCTTTGCGCACTACATGGTAGTTGCTCCAATCGGGGCTAAATAGCGGTCTTTGGGTTTGTATTTGTTAAAATAATCAGAAATATTGTTTCCAAAAATCATGTTTTCAGTGTTTTAAAAAAAAGATTGAAAAAGGTTTGATTTTTATTTGGATTGGGAGATAAAAGATTTTTATATTTGCACCCCGCAAGAGAGGAAAAGCACATTGAAAAGCTGTAAAATGAGGGATTTGAAATAAATTCAAAAATAATTTCAAAAAGCCTTGTTAGTTTAAAAAAGATGCTTACTTTTGCACCCGCTAATCGAGAGATTGGTTTGATAATAAAGAAGACAACGTTCATAGACATATTGAATTGACAGCCGTTCTAACAGAGATGTTAGAACAACAAAAAGAGAGTAAGGAAATCTTAGGATTTTTGAAAAGACTAGCCTTTGTCTAAAAAAACGATGCGCGAGCATCAACAATATACGATGAAGAGTTTGATCCTGGCTCAGGATGAACGCTAGCGGCAGGCTTAACACATGCAAGTCGAGGGGTAGAGGAAGCTTGCTTCCTTGAGACCGGCGCACGGGTGCGTAACGCGTATGCAACCTACCTTTTACAGAGGGATAGCCCAGAGAAATTTGGATTAATACCTCATAGTATATGTTTTTCGCATGTTAGACATATTAAAGTTCCAACGGTAAAAGATGGGCATGCGTCCTATTAGCTAGATGGTAAGGTAACGGCTTACCATGGCAACGATAGGTAGGGGTCCTGAGAGGGAGATCCCCCACACTGGTACTGAGACACGGACCAGACTCCTACGGGAGGCAGCAGTGAGGAATATTGGACAATGGGCGCAAGCCTGATCCAGCCATGCCGCGTGCAGGAAGAAGCATCTATGGTGTGTAAACTGCTTTTGTACGGGAAGAAACACTCCCTCGTGAGGGAGCTTGACGGTACCGTAAGAATAAGGATCGGCTAACTCCGTGCCAGCAGCCGCGGTAATACGGAGGATCCAAGCGTTATCCGGAATCATTGGGTTTAAAGGGTCCGTAGGCGGTTTATTAAGTCAGTGGTGAAATCTGGTCGCTCAACGATCAAACGGCCATTGATACTGATAGACTTGAATTACTGGGAAGTAACTAGAATATGTAGTGTAGCGGTGAAATGCTTAGATATTACATGGAATACCAATTGCGAAGGCAGGTTACTACCAGTGGATTGACGCTGATGGACGAAAGCGTGGGGAGCGAACAGGATTAGATACCCTGGTAGTCCACGCCGTAAACGATGGATACTAGCTGTTGGGGGCAACTTCAGTGGCTAAGCGAAAGTGATAAGTATCCCACCTGGGGAGTACGTTCGCAAGAATGAAACTCAAAGGAATTGACGGGGGCCCGCACAAGCGGTGGAGCATGTGGTTTAATTCGATGATACGCGAGGAACCTTACCAAGGCTTAAATGTAGATTGACGTATTTGGAAACAGATATTTCTTCGGACAATTTACAAGGTGCTGCATGGTTGTCGTCAGCTCGTGCCGTGAGGTGTCAGGTTAAGTCCTATAACGAGCGCAACCCCTGTTGTTAGTTGCCAGCGAGTCATGTCGGGAACTCTAACAAGACTGCCAGTGTAAACTGTGAGGAAGGTGGGGATGACGTCAAATCATCACGGCCCTTACGCCTTGGGCTACACACGTGCTACAATGGACGGTACAGAGAGCAGCCACTACGCGAGTAGGAGCGAATCTATAAAACCGTTCTCAGTTCGGATCGGAGTCTGCAACTCGACTCCGTGAAGCTGGAATCGCTAGTAATCGGATATCAGCCATGATCCGGTGAATACGTTCCCGGGCCTTGTACACACCGCCCGTCAAGCCATGGAAGCTGGGGGTACCTGAAGTCGGTGACCGTAAGGAGCTGCCTAGGGTAAAACTAGTAACTGGGGCTAAGTCGTAACAAGGTAGCCGTACCGGAAGGTGCGGCTGGAACACCTCCTTTCTAGAGACGATATAGGGGATAGTCCTCAAAAAGTAGAATTTTTTTACTCTCGCTGTTAGTTCAAATAATATTAAGCAAAGAAAACAGAGTCTCGTAGCTCAGCTGGTTAGAGTACTACACTGATAATGTAGGGGTCGGCAGTTCGAGTCTGCCCGGGACTACTTTTTTTAGCTTGGAAATTCTAGGGTTGAGGGGTTATGGATTGACCAATTCATAATTCATAATTCACAATTCATAATTAGATTGGGGGATTAGCTCAGCTGGCTAGAGCGCCTGCCTTGCACGCAGGAGGTCATCGGTTCGACTCCGATATTCTCCACGAATCTGTTGATTCGTTTATGCGGTAATTTGTTGATTTGGGAAACCAAATAGCCGAATAACCAAATAACCCAATCCACACAGATAAAGTTCATTGACATATTGAGATAAGAAAATTTAAAAAGTAGAAAGAAACACAGTTTTAAGCTGTCAGCTAATAGCTGTTAGCTTTTAGCTAAAAGTACAATAAGCAAAATAAGGGCGTATGGGGGATGCCTAGGCTCTCAGAGGCGAAGAAGGACGTGATAAGCTGCGAAAAGCTACGGGGATTGGCACACACGAATTGATCCGTAGATATCCGAATGGGGCAACCCACTATGTTGAAGACATAGTACATCGATAGATGGGCAAACCCGCTGAACTGAAACATCTAAGTAGGCGGAGGAGAAGAAAACAAAAGTGATTCCGTAAGTAGTGGCGAGCGAACGCGGATTAGCCCAAACCAAAGTTGTTACGGCAATTTTGGGGTTGTAGGACCACGACATTTCTTGCGGATTGAACTAGAATAACCTGGAAAGGTTAACCAAAGAGGGTGATAGTCCCGTATAGGTAAGAGAAGATAAGGATAGTGGTATCCTGAGTAGGGCGGGGCACGTGAAACCCTGTCTGAATTTGGCGGGACCATCCGCTAAGGCTAAATACTCCTGAGAGACCGATAGTGAACCAGTACCGTGAGGGAAAGGTGAAAAGAACCGTGAATAACGGAGTGAAATAGATCCTGAAACCATACGCTTACAAGCGGTCGGAGCCCTTTAGTGGGGTGACGGCGTGCCTTTTGCATAATGAGCCTACGAGTTAACGTTGCTGGCAAGGATAAGTGATTAAGTCATGGATCCGTAGCGAAAGCGAGTCTGAATAGGGCGCTTTAGTCAGTAGTGTTAGACGCGAAACCGTGTGATCTACCCATGGGCAGGATGAAGCTGTGGTAACACATAGTGGAGGTCCGAACCGGTTGACGTTGAAAAGTCTTCGGATGACCTGTGGGTAGGGGTGAAAGGCCAATCAAACTCGGAAATAGCTCGTACTCCCCGAAATGCATTTAGGTGCAGCGCTGATAATAGTTATATAGAGGTAGAGCTACTGATTGGATGCGGGGGCTTCACCGCCTACCAATTCCTGACAAACTCCGAATGCTATATAATGTTTTACAGCAGTGAGGGCATGGGTGCTAAGGTCCATGTCCGAGAGGGAAAGAACCCAGACCATCAGCTAAGGTCCCCAAATGTATGCTAAGTTGAAAAAACGAGGTTTGTCTGCCCAGACAGCTAGGATGTTGGCTTGGAAGCAGCCATTCATTTAAAGAGTGCGTAACAGCTCACTAGTCGAGCGGACGAGCATGGATAATAATCGGGCATAAGTATACTACCGAAGCTATGGACTCCAATGGAGTGGTAGGGGAGCATTCTAACAGGGTTGAAGGTGTGTTGTAAAGCATGCTGGACTGGTTAGAAAAGAAAATGTAGGCATAAGTAACGATAATGCGGGCGAGAAACCCGCACACCGAAAGACTAAGGTTTCCTCAGCTATGCTAATCAGCTGAGGGTTAGTCGGGTCCTAAGGCGAACCCGAAAGGGACAGTCGATGGCCAACGGGTTAATATTCCCGTACTTCTTATAATTGTGATGGGGTGACGGAGTGATGAAAGTACCGCGAACTGACGGAATAGTTCGTTAAAGCACCTACCTATAAGAGCCGCAGGCAAATCCACGGCTTTTGGGGAAATGCGATAGTACACGGAGGCTTCGGCCAAAGTGATAGTGTACCTAAGGGCTTCCAAGAAAAACCTCTAAACTTAGATTATAAGAACCCGTACCGTAAACCGACACAGGTAGTCGAGGAGAGAATCCTAAGGTGCTCGAGAGATTCATGGCTAAGGAATTAGGCAAAATAGACCTGTAACTTCGGGAGAAAGGTCGCCCCGAGCAATCGGGGCCGCAGTGAAAAGGTCCAGGCGACTGTTTATCAAAAACACAGGGCTCTGCAAAATCGTAAGATGAGGTATAGGGCCTGACACCTGCCCGGTGCTGGAAGGTTAAGAGGAGATGTTATCTTCGGAGAAGCATTGAATTGAAGCCCCAGTAAACGGCGGCCGTAACTATAACGGTCCTAAGGTAGCGAAATTCCTTGTCGGGTAAGTTCCGACCTGCACGAATGGTGTAACGATCTGGACACTGTCTCAGCCATGAGCTCGGTGAAATTGTAGTATCGGTGAAGATGCCGATTACCCGCAGTGGGACGAAAAGACCCTGTGCACCTTTACTATAGCTTAGTATTGGTCTTGGATAAGTGATGTGTAGGATAGGTGGGAGACTATGAAGTGGCGTCGCCAGGCGTTGTGGAGTCATTGTTGAAATACCACCCTTTGCTTATCTGAGGTCTAACCCCATCATATGGGGGACATTGCTTGGTGGGTAGTTTGACTGGGGTGGTCGCCTCCAAAAGAGTAACGGAGGCTTCTAAAGGTTCCCTCAGCACGCTTGGTAACCGTGCGTAGAGTGCAATGGCATAAGGGAGCTTGACTGAGAGACATACAGGTCGATCAGGTACGAAAGTAGAGCATAGTGATCCGGTGGTTCCGCATGGAAGGGCCATCGCTCAAAGGATAAAAGGTACGCCGGGGATAACAGGCTGATCTCCCCCAAGAGCTCATATCGACGGGGGGGTTTGGCACCTCGATGTCGGCTCGTCACATCCTGGGGCTGGAGAAGGTCCCAAGGGTTGGGCTGTTCGCCCATTAAAGTGGCACGCGAGCTGGGTTCAGAACGTCGTGAGACAGTTCGGTCTCTATCTACTGTGGGCGCAAGAAATTTGAGTGGATCTGATTCTAGTACGAGAGGACCGAATTGGACTAACCTCTGGTGTATCTGTTGTTCCGCCAGGAGCACCGCAGAGTAGCTACGTTGGGAAGGGATAAGCGCTGAAAGCATATAAGCGCGAAACCCACCACAAGATGAGATTTCTTTTAAGGGTCGTGGAAGATGACCACGTTGATAGGCTATAGATGTAAAGGCAGTAATGTCATAGTCGAGTAGTACTAATAACCCGTAAGCTTATGTACGTCATCCAGCCTCGCAAGAGGCTGGAGAAACTTTCTTGCATAAAATTATTTTCTTTATCTCAGTATGTTAAGATATTAGCGGCGAAGGCCGCAGCTAACGGCTAACAGCTTTTAGCTAAAAGCTTAAGGTGGTTATTGCGTCGGGGCTCACCTCTTCCCATTCCGAACAGAGAAGTTAAGTCCGACTGCGCAGATGGTACTGCAGTAATGTGGGAGAGTATGTCGCCGCCTTTTTTTTGAAAACCCTTCATCTAACGATGAGGGGTTTTTTGTTTTAGGTAAATTTTTAAGAAAAATTAATTAAATATATCGAACAGAGAAGTTAAGCCCGATTGCGTCCCGAGACTTCGGGAGTACTGCAGTAATGTGGGAGAGTATGTCGCCGCCTTTTTTAGTGGAAAGCTTGTCTTTTAGACAGGCTTTCTTGTTTTTAAGCGGATCGGCGCAGTCGTAGACTCGTGTCGCCGCCCTGCCTACCGGCAGGCAGGCTTTTTTTTTAGACCCGAGCGAAGCGAACTGACGAAGTAAACCCTATCCTAACGGATGGGTTTTTTTGTTTTATATTATTGTCCGAAAGGTATTTTCTCTATTATATCTGAATATTGTTTGGTTTTATCGTTGAATTTTCGAATGTAGATAGCGTCACAGTTAAACTGAAAATTTACCTCAGTATTTTGAAATAACTTATAAGCGGTTTCCATCTTTCCGGCATCAAGTCCGCGGGCAATGCTTAAATGGGCATGAGCGGTATTGTTTTTGTAACCTATAAAATGATGTAAATCGTTGATGAGATTGTCAAGATATTGCTGAGATTTTTTTTCAGGTGCGATGAAAAAGGTCCGTTCACCAAAAGAATTCCAAGCATTTAAAGTCACGTTTTGAGAAACAACGGTTTTGCAAAAATCCCTTATCTGTTCAAGATGGAGTTGGAGTGAGAATTCGTCATCAAAGTTGATTACCGTAATGTGAGCTGCAGCATTGGCACTCCCAAACCAGCCAATCTCATTTTTGAGAAATTGTTTATAGGATTTGACTAAATCCGATTGTTCGGCAGTTGGGAATACAACCAATGAGAATTGAGGAATCTGTTTCATGATTTAAGAAAGCGCGAGGGATGGGAGAGGTTACCGTGTAACCCGGACAGCCCGGTCTCGTCTTTAGACGGGACGCGCCCAAGTTATATTGTTTTTAAAGGATATTGACAATCATTTTGGATTGGACATAGCGAACACTTTGGGTTAGTAGGGCGACAAGTTTCTCTTCCTAAAAAGGATATGGCCATGCCAATTTCGCACCAGATGGCTTTTGGTAAGACTTCCATCAACTGTTTTTCGACTTTATTTCCGTCTTTGGCTTCTTGGATGATACCAATTCTGGGAGCAACACGGATTACATGTAAATCGGCAATAATGCCTTCGGCCGGGACTTTCATTTCGCGCATAATCACATTGGCCGATTTTCTGCCGATGCCTTTTAGAGCGATTAATTCGGGTAAATTGGTTGGAATGTTGCTGTCGGTTTTTAGGGTTTGTGCGATTTCGATTAGCCAACTTGATTTGGTGTTGAAGTTACGCACTTTACTTACCAAGGGGAATAAACTGTCAAAAGTAGCAGTTGATAATGCCGCTAAATTGGGTATTCCTTGAATAAAGCCGGCGCTATTTTATTGATATTAGCGTCTGAATCCTGAGCTGATAAAATCACCATGACCATCAATTGGTATAGGTTTTCGTAATCCAACGGATGTTTTTTGTCTTTGTATAAATCTATAATAGGCTGCAATTTCGGAGCCCAATTGGTGGTTTCAAATAAACTCATGACTTATGCTTTTAAAAATTCTTTGATGTGATTAATGACTGTTTCATTGCCTAATATTTTTCGATGTCCTAAATGTTCGGTAATCATTAGCTTACTGTTTTTTAGGTTTTTATTGATGTTATGAGCTGCTTTTACATTTACATCGCAGTCATTTTGGTCATGAATTACCAATACCGGAATTGTAACTTTTTGCGCGGCAAAATGGGCGGAATAATTTTCCATCGACTCGCCAAATTTCTTTTCGAAATGTTGTTTCAACAGTAAGGCGATTTTAGGATTGAGTTTTAATTTGGCAACAAAATCATCCAGGATATCCTGAATTATATCACCACTGCCAATGGTTACTGCTTTTTTTACCTTAAAATCTTGCTTTATTGCGTTTAGAATTGACATACCGCCAAGTGAATGACCAATCGCAAATTCGAATGGACCAAACTGTTTTTCAATCTCCAATATCGAAGCAATAAACTCGGTCATAATGGTAGTTTTTCCTTGAGATTTACCATGCGCCGGAGCGTCAAAACTAATGATTTGGTAACCTATTTTAACAAACTCATCCGCAATTTTCACCAATTGTGTGCCTCGTCCGGACCAACCGTGAACCAATAAGATTTTCTTTTCTCCTTGACCGTAGTGATAAACCATAATTTCTTTTTGTAGACTCGGTACCAACAATTTGTTTTGGCGACTATTTTGCTCCATGTGAAATTCTCTCTTGGGAATTTTGTGTTTTATAGGTGTGGTAAATAATCTCGCCGCGAATCGGGTGGCTAATTTTGGAGAAATTGTCTCTAATAATTTAGCTGTAAGTAAGATTGGCTTAGGAATTTGCAATGATTGGTTGGTTATTGGGGATTTTTTTGTCATTTCAATAAATTTTTCGGCTGACCAAAAGTTAAAATATTTTTTTTTAAATTTCAACATCATAAATATAAGTCAAAATGCAAAATCAAACCCGAATAATTATTGAAAATGTCACGCCTCAATTAGACGGAGGCGCTTTTTATATCAAGCGAATTGTTGGACAAACCGTTGTAGTAAAAGCGAATGTTTTTGCCGATGGTCACGACGTGATTGCGTGTTGTGTAAAATTCAAACACGAAAAGGATAAAAAATGGCAAGAGGTAAGATTAAGTGCTTTAGGGAATGACGAATGGACCGCGCAATTCAAAGTAGAAAAACAAGGTCATTACACTTATTTCATTGAAGGTTGGGTTGATTATACGCTGAATTGGCAACACGGAACCGAAAGAAAAATACAAGACAACCAACACGTAAAATCAGAATTATTAGAAGGTGCCGAATATTGTCAGGCGATTTTGAAAGAAGTCGAAAAAGACGAAAAAGCTTATTTAACTTCTGCGATCAAAGCCTTTCAAGACGAAAAGCAATACGACAAAGCTACTGTGATTGCTTTATCAAAAGAGTTACACCACATTTTTGAAAAGTACCCAACCAGAACTTTAGCCAATACTTCTGCCGAATTAAAAATTTACGTCGACAGAAAGAAAGCGTTATTTAGTACGTGGTATGAATTTTTCCCGCGCTCAGCTTCCCAAGAAAAAGGCAAACACGGCACGTTTAAAGATTGTGAAAAGTTATTGCCAAGAGTTGCCGCAATGGGATTCGATACATTATATTTCCCGCCAATTCATCCGATTGGAGAAGTCAACCGAAAAGGGAAAAACAACGCCACTAATGCCCAACCCGGAGATGTAGGTTCGCCTTGGGGCATCGGTTCTAAGCATGGCGGACACAAGTCAACACACCCTGATTTAGGCACGATTGAAGAATTCAAGTCTTTAGTAAAAGCCGCTAAAAGTTTGGGAATTGAAGTCGCTATGGATTATGCTTTACAAGCCGCACCGGATCATCCTTATGTAAAAGATTTTCCACAGTGGTTCAAATGGCGTCCGGACGGAACCGTACAATATGCTGAAAATCCACCCAAAAAATACCAAGACATTCAACCCATTTACTTCGAAAGCAGTGACTGGAAAAACCTCTGGAAAGAGCTGCTAGACGTGGCTTTATTCTGGATAGAAGAATGTGATATCAAAGTATTCAGAGTCGATAATCCGCACACTAAGCCGTTTTATTTTTGGGGTTGGCTCATCGCCGAAATCAAGAAAAAGCATCCCGATGTATTATTTTTAGCAGAAGCGTTCACGGCTCCTAAAGTGATGCATGAGTTGGCTAAACAAGGTTTCTCACAATCTTATACGTATTTTACTTGGCGCAATACCAAAGCCGAACTAATCGAATATGTAGAAGAACTCACCAAAACCAACCAAGCCGATTTTTACCGACCAAACTTTTGGCCGAACACACCGGATATTTTACCGTATGCTTTACAAAGCGGTAACGAAAGTGTGTACCTTCACAAATATTTCTTGGCGGCCACCTTGAGTTCCAGCGTTGGAATTTACGGTCCGGCCTATGAATACATGGTGTCCGAAGCGATGCCGGGTAAGGAAGAATATTTCAATTCAGAGAAATATGAAGTCTACCATTGGGATTGGACTGTGCAAAATAAGTTGATTACGTTGATTACAAGATTAAACCGAATCCGTCACGAACAACCTTCATTGCAGCAAACGAATAACATTCAATTTTGCAATACCGATAACGACCAAGTGTTGGCTTACTACAAATACGACGATTTACGATTAGATGAAACCCTTATGATTTGCAGTCTCGATCCGTATTATGCCAAGCAAACGTGGGTGCAATTGCCTTTACAAGCTCTGGGAGTTCAGCCCGGACAAACCATTAAAGTAGTTGATTTGATTACAGGAAACAGCTATTTTTGGGATAAGGAATGGAACTTTGTTGAATTGCATCCGGCATTGCCGTTTCATTTATTTAAAATCTTGAAGTAATGGATACTAAAATTAATGAAGATGAATTTATAAATCCATACGTTTTTAAAACAGATTGGAAAACAGCCTTTGAAGACGATGACTTTGTCAAAGTATTTTCGTCGGATATTTTGGAAAATTATATCATCAACAAACGATGGTATGGTGGAAAAGCCAGCACGCTAAAGTATATCGAAGTTGTAGATTGGTTCAAAATCACTTCAAAGAAAAATACTTATTACGGCGTTTTGTTGGAAGTGAATTTCAAAGAGGCTTTTTATCAGCATTATTTTATGCCGATTTCGTTTATGGCGGAAGAGGAACTCGATACCAATACTATCATCGCGCCGGTAAAAATGGGAGGCCAAGAAGGGTTTTTAGTCGATGCCTTACATCAAGAAGATTTCAGAAGATTGTTGTTTGAAAAGATTGTAAACTCCTCTGGAAAAGATGAAAAAGTCAAATTCCATAAAGGGGAAAAACTTGAAGAGAAAGAATACAAATCGTCCAAATTCATGGGCGTAGAACAAAGCAATACATCCATTATATACAACGGTACTCTGGTGTTGAAAATCTTTAGAAGAATCTACATCAGTATGAATCCCGATTACGAAATCAGTCGATTCTTAACCGAAACCATGGATTTTAAATATTCACCTGCCTACACTGGAAGCATCAGTGTGGTTTTATCCGAAGGAAATATTACTTTGGGATTAATGCAAGAATTGGTTCCGAATCAAGGCGATGCGTGGCAGTTTATGCTCGAAGAAGTCGACCGCATTTTCGACAACCTCAAACACAAAAAAATCAAAATTGCCAAGCTTCCCGATATCGAATTATTCAAGCGCTTAAAAATAAACGAAGTGCCACACGAAATCATCGATTGGGCCGGACTGAGTATTTTTCTGCGGATCCATACCTTGGCCACAAGAACAGCCGAAATGCACATCGCACTTGGTGGCGACATTAGAGATACGGCTTTTACGCCTACGACTTACAACGGAGATTACACCGTTTGGCTCAAAAATCGTTTGACGTATCAGTTCCAAAATCGATTGAATATACTTGAAAATAATTTGCACAAACTCGACGGTTTGGCACTCGAACTCGCCAATCAATTTCTCGACAACAAAAAAGAAATCCGTAAAATCTTCCTCGATTTCGACTGGACGAAAATGAAATCCGAACGCATCCGAATCCACGGCGATTATCATCTTGGACAGGTTTTGGTCAACGGAGATGATTTTTATTTGCTCGATTTTGAAGGCGAACCAGAAAGCACCATCCGCGACCGAAAGGTAAAGCAACCACCATTAAAAGACGTCGCCGGGATGTTCCGCTCGTTCCATTACTCGATTTACGCGACCATTTTCAACAACAAGGACAAATATCCGTTTGAACAAAAAGAGTTGTTCCAAGCCGGAGAAATCCTGTTCAAATATTTCGTAGGCGTGTTTTTGCAAACCTACACCGAAGTTGCTCAAGGCGGCAATTTAAATATCGGTTACCGAAAAGAAATCGACTTCCTGCTCAAATATTGCATCCTCGAAAAAGCGGTTTACGAACTCGGCTACGAACTTAACTCCAGACCACGTTGGGCAGTGATTCCATTGACGGGAATTGCCAGTATAATGGAATTTGAAGCGAAAGTGTAGGGCAGTTTCAGCCCCGAAGCTTCGGGGGTAGTCCCCGCTTTCCGGGCTACGCGGTAGCCTCTACAATCGGGGCTAGATAGGAATTGAATTGATATACAATAAAAGACAGTCGCAAATAAGCGATAAAAATAAAATAGTAATAATGAACCAAGTACAAGTACATTCGCTTTTTACCGATTTTGACATCGATTTATTCAAAGCCGGAAAACATTTCAGACTCTATGAAAAACTCGGTGCGCACCTCACCGAAGTAAATGGCGTAAAAGGAGTTTACTTTGCCGTTTGGGCACCCGCGGCACGCACCGTTTCCGTAGTAGGGGATTTCAATTACTGGATTCAAGGCGAGCACCAACTCAATGTGCGTTGGGACGGCTCGGGCATCTGGGAAGGATTTATTCCCGGTGTTGATAAAGGCACGACCTACAAATACAAAATACAATCCAATAACAACGGCATCATCACCGAAAAAGCCGATCCGTTTGCGTTATACTGTGAACATCCGCCACAAACCGCCTCAATCATTTGGGACTTAGACTACAAGTGGAAAGACAAAAAATGGATGGACACGCGCAAGGATAATAATGGGTTAGACAAACCTTTTTCAGTTTACGAAGTGCATTTAGGTTCTTGGCGTAGAAACAGCGAAGGGAAGTTCCTGACGTATCTTGAAATGGCCGACCAATTGGTCGATTACGTAAAAGAAACGGGTTTTACCCACGTCGAGTTTATGCCGGTGATGGAATATCCGTATGATCCGTCTTGGGGTTATCAGTTGGTGGGGTATTTTGCCCCAACTTCCCGTTTCGGGAAACCTCAGGATTTCATGGTTTTGGTCGATAAATTACACCAAGCCGGTATCGGAGTGATTTTAGATTGGGTACCATCACATTTCCCGGATGATGCGCACGGACTCGGATTCTTTGACGGTTCTAACTTGTACGAACACCCGGACAGAAGAAAAGGCTATCATCCCGACTGGAAAAGTCTGGTGTTCAATTATGGCCGCAATGAAGTGCGTTCGTTCTTAATCAGCAATGCCATTTTTTGGTTGCAACAATACCACGTTGACGGTTTGCGAGTAGATGCAGTAGCCTCAATGTTATATTTGGATTATTCCCGTAATGAAGGTGAATGGGAACCAAACATTTATGGTGGAAGAGAAAATTTAGACACGATTAGTTTCCTAAAAGATTTCAACGAAGCGGTTTATTCAGCTTTCCCCGATGTGCAAACGATAGCCGAGGAAAGTACCAGTTTTCCAATGGTGTCACGACCAACATTCATAGGAGGTTTAGGCTTCGGCATGAAATGGATGATGGGCTGGATGCATGACACTTTACAATATTTCAAAAAAGAACCGATATACAGACGTTTCCACCAAAACGATTTGACTTTCTCCATGACCTACGCGTTTACCGAGAACTTCATGTTGCCGTTGTCGCATGACGAAGTCGTTTATGGCAAACATTCTATTTTAGGCAGAATGCCGGGTGATGAATGGCAGAAATTTGCTAATCTTCGTTTGTTGTATGGCTATATGTTTACGCATCCCGGTGGAAAATTGTTGTTTCAGGGTGCCGAATTCGGGCAAAGCAGCGAATGGAATTTCGAAGGCAGTTTAGATTGGCATTTGTTGCAATATGGCTACCATGCGGGTATCAAAAAATGCATCACCGATTTGAATGCGTTATACAAAAACAATCCGGCGATGTATGAAAAACAATTCCACGTGGATGGTTTTGAATGGATCAATTATTCCGATAGTGAAAATGCCGTACTGAGCTATATCCGAAAAGGATTAAACGAAAAAGATGATTTAATTATAGTGGCCAATTTTACCCCGGTAGTAAGACAAAATTACCGAATCGGCTTGCCTAATAAAGGAAAACTCACTCAAATTTTTAATTCAGATAGTACAGAATATGGCGGAAGCGGTGTTGTAATGACTAAATCAATCAAAATAGATAAAACAGCTTGGAATTACAAAGGTTATTCGGCTGAATTAACTTTGCCTCCACTGGGAGTAGCCGTTTTTAAAATTTCGTAAAGCTTACACATTCATTTACTAAACCTGTCAGATTTTAAAATCTGATAGGTTTACTTATACTATCATCAACCGCAAACGTTGTAGTTAAAAACTACTTTAATAAGTTGTAAATTTATCGTAGTCATCTTTGTAAATTTGACGTTTCGATACAAACCAAACCGTATGATTACCAATACAGAACTGGAACACAAAGGCGATCAATTTCCGTCCAAAATAGTTTCCTTCGAACAAGATGTTGACAATATTTATTTCAACACCGATAACAATGTTATATTAAAAATAACCATACTTCGCGATAGCTTAATCCGTTTCCGTTATACTACCAAAGGGTATTTCAGCAACGATTTTTCGTATGCCATAGACAAAACACAATCGCATGGTTACAACCAATTAGAAGTTATTGAAGACCAACAATTTTACCTAATCAAAACCAGCAAAGTTTTTTGTAAAGTCAATAAAAAAGACCTAAAAATATCGATTCACGACATTGACGGTTTTACGATTTTAGAAGATGAGATTGGGTTTCATTGGGAGGAATGTTACGAACACGGCGGCAACATTGTCAAAATGAGTAAAGTGTCCAAAGATGGAGAGAGTTTCTACGGTTTGGGTGACAAAGCGTCTCATTTGAATTTAAAAGGCAAGCGTGTAGAAAATTGGGCTATGGATCAGTATGCATTCCATAAAGACCAAGAACCGTTGTATAAAGTGGTGCCGTTTTATATTGGTTTGCACCATAACAAAGCTTACGGTGTTTTCTTCGACAATACTTTCAGAACCTTTTTCGATTTTTGTCACGAACGCCGTAACGTAACCAGTTTTTGGGCGGAAGGCGGTGAAATGAATTATTATTTCTTCTACGGTCCGAAAATGAGTGATGTAGTCATTAATTACACCCATTTAACCGGAAAACCGGAGTTACCGCCTATGTGGACTTTGGGTTACCACCAATGCAAATGGAGTTATTATCCCGAGAGTAAGGTCAAAGAAATTACCTCAAGATTCAGAGAACTCAAAATTCCGTGTGATGCGATTTATCTCGATATCGATTACATGGAAGGTTTTCGCTGTTTTACTTGGAGCAAAGAATATTTTCCCGAACCCAAACGAATGGTAGCCGAATTGGCCAAGGATGGTTTCAAAACGGTAGTGATTATTGATCCCGGAATTAAAATCGATAAAGATTATTGGGTATATCAGGAAGCTTTGGAGAAAGGTTATTTCTGCAAACGCGCTGATGGTCCGTATATGAAAGGTAAAGTATGGCCGGGCGAATGTAACTTCCCCGATTATACCAATCCGGAAGTCCGCGAATGGTGGGCAGGATTGTTCAAAGAATTGGTTTCTGAGATAGGCGTAAAAGGCGTTTGGAACGATATGAATGAACCGGCGGTAATGGAAGTTCCCGGAAAAACATTCCCGAACGATGTCCGCCACGATTACGACGGCAACCCATGCAGCCACCGAAAAGCTCACAATATTTACGGCACCCAAATGGCACGTGCCACTTATGAAGGTGTCAAGCGATTTGCCTATCCGAAAAGACCGTTTGTGATTACGCGTTCGGCTTATTCAGGAGCGCAACGTTATACTTCATCTTGGACAGGCGATAATGTTGCCAGCTGGGAACATTTATGGATAGCCAATATCCAAATGCAACGCATGTCGATTTCAGGAATGGGTTTTACCGGTTCGGATATCGGCGGATTTGCAGAGCAACCTTCGGGCGAATTGTATGCGCGTTGGATTCAGTTGGGCGTTTTTCATCCTTTCTGCAGAACGCACTCTTCAGGGGATCACGGCGAACAAGAGCCATGGTCATTTGGTGATGAAGTAATCGATATTACCAGAAAATTCGTGGAATTACGTTACCAATTGTTGCCATATTTATATACGATGTTCTGGCAATACGTAAACGAAGGAACGCCAATGTTGAAACCTTTAGTGTATTTCGACCAAGAAGATTTTCACACCCATTACAGAACGGATGAGTTTATTTTTGGAAACCAGATTTTGGTTTGTCCGATATTAGAACCCAATGCACAAGGCCGTCGAATGTATTTGCCTAAAGGAAGTTGGTACAACTTCTGGACGAATGAATTGGTAGAAGGAAAGAAAGAACTTTGGATAAAAACAAGCTTTGACCAAATCCCGATTTTCATCAAAGAAGGTGCGATTATCCCAAAATATCCGGTGCAGCAGTATGTGGGTGAATTGCAATTTGATGAGTTGATTTTGGATGTATACTATAAATTGGGCAAAGAAAAATCAACCGTATATGAAGATGCGCAAGATGGCTATGATTACAACAAAGGCCGTTTTTCTTTGAGAACTTTCAGCTTAAATGGAAAAGAAAAAGAGTTGATCATCCAGCAACACAGTGAAGGCACTTTTGAAACACAATATTCTAAATTCAAAATCAATCTAAAAGGACTACCATTTAAGGTCAAAAAGGTTGAAGTTGATAATGAGAAAATTAGTTTAGATAAAGTTCACCTAAATGGAGATAATTCCTTAATTATTGATAAAGATTTTACCGAATTGCATTTGATAGGATAATAAATTATGTAAATTTATAATCCAAATTATGTAATCTTATGTAACATGAAATGGGTAAATTTGTAATTCAAATAAAACAATTATGAAAAAAGGAATTTTATTTTTTGCCTTGCTGTCTGTACTATTGGTAGTTTCGTGTGCTAAAAACCCGTTTACCGGAAAAAGTACCATGGCGTTGGTAGATAACAGCCAAATTTTTCCGACAGCATTTCAGCAATACGGAACATTCTTAAAAGAAAACAAAGTAGTAGTCGGAACAACTGATGCGAAAAGAGTGGAAACGGTTGGTATGAAAATCAAAGCCGCTGCCGAGAAATGGTTAAACGCTAACGGGTATTCTGACTACTTAAAAGATTACCAATGGGAATACAAATTGGTGGAAAGCAAAGAAGTCAATGCTTGGTGTATGCCGGGCGGAAAAATCGTTGTATACTCGGGAATTCTTCCAATCACTTTAGACGAAACCGGATTAGCCACAGTTATGGGGCATGAAGTATCACATGCACTAGCCAATCACGGTCAGCAACGCATGAGTGCCGGGATGTTACAACAAGCCGGAGCCGCCGGAGTTGCTGTAGCCACCGGAGGGAAAAGTGCCGAAACCCAACAGTTAGCCATGTTAGCCTATTCGGGAGTTTCACAGTTTGGAGCCATGATGCCTTTTAGCAGAAGCCATGAAAGTGAGGCTGATATGATCGGATTGAAATTGATGGCCATTGCAGGATATAATCCTGAAAAAGCAGTTGATTTTTGGCTAAGAATGTCGGCTAAATCGGGCGGGCAAAAACCACCGGAATTCATGAGTACGCACCCGTCTGACGAAACCAGAATCGCCAACATCAAAAAACAAATTCCTGCTGCAAAAGCAGAAGCTGCTAAGTTTGGTGTTACATTTAAATAAAAAAATAACTTATATTTGAATCCCGTTCCTTGTTGAGCGGGATTTTTTATTTAAACCCTATTTTTATGTCAGCACTTCCTAAAGGTCATCCAAAATTACTCAACGCTTGGGCTTTCTATGACTGGGCTAATTCGGTTTACAGTTTAGTAATTGCTTCGGCAGTTTTCCCGATTTTTTACAATGCCTTGTTTGACAAAGACAACCCTTATGTGGATTTGTTCGGCTATAGTTTCAAGAATTCGGCTTTGATCAGTTTTGTTACGGCCGCCGCCTTTTTGTGTGTAGCCGTATTTTCCCCTTTATTATCAGGTATTGCAGATTATACCGGGAACAAGAAAATTTTCATGCGTACGTTCAATTACATCGGTGCTTTGTCGTGTATCGGACTGTATTTTTTTGATTTAGAAAATATAGTGGTTGGCTTGGTGTTTTACTTTTTTGGATTGATAGGATTTTGGGGCAGTTTGGTTTTTTACAATTCGTATTTACCGGATATCGCTTTTGAAGCGCAACAAGACAAAATCAGTGCGCGAGGCTATTCTATGGGATACATAGGCAGTGTTTTACTGTTGATAATCAATTTAATAATGATTATGACCGCGGATAACGCCGACAAAATAGCGATGATGAAATACTCTTTTGTGATGGTGGGTATTTGGTGGATTCTCTTTAGTCAGTATTCTTATTATTATTTACCCAAAGGAAATTCTAATCAGCAAAAAGTTACCCGTGCCGTGGTCTTCAATGGATTTAAAGAATTAAAAAAAGTATGGCGTAAACTGCAAAACGAAATCCCTTTAAAGCGTTATTTACTGAGCTTTTTTGTATTTAGCATGGCAGTGCAAACAGTTATGCTGGTAGCCACTTATTTTGGTGCTCAAGAAATAGAGTGGGCCAATGCCGAAGAAAGCCAAACGGGTCTGATTACTTGTATTCTTTTGATTCAATTGATTGCTGTTTTAGGCGCATTTTTAACTTCCAGAGCTTCCGGTAAATTCGGAAATGTTACAGTATTGATTGTACTGAATGCCTTTTGGTTACTGTTATGCGGATTCGCTTATTTTATAACAACCCCAATGGAATTCTACATTATGGCTTCTTTAGTCGGCTTAGTGATGGGCGGAATTCAATCGTTAGCGCGTTCAACTTATTCCAAGTTTTTGCCGGAAACAGAAGACACCGCCTCTTTTTTTAGTTTTTATGATGTCTCTGAAAAAATTGGCATTGTCATCGGAATGATGGTCTATGGATTAATTGACCAAATCACAGGAAGTCCGAGGTTTGCTATTGTTTTTTTAGGATTGTTTTTCTTATGTGGATTGTTATTATTGTTGAGAATCCCAAAAAAACACTTGTCATCAATTTAAAAAAAATTATATTTGAGCAATATTTACAAAATGGTTATGAAAAACATCAAATTTTTAGCCGGAATATTTTTGTTCCTTACGGCTTTTACCTTTACTTCTTGCGAAAATGAACCTATTGATCCGGCCATTGATTTAGATAATTTTGGTGGAGGAAATACCGGTCCGGCAGTTTTCAAAGCGGATTTTAGCGGAAATACTTGGGTTGCCTCAACCGCTCAAGCACTCATTGGAGGAAATTATATCACTATTTCAGGGGTAAAACCTAACGGTGAAGGGTTTGGTCTTTTAGTGGAAGCATCAGCCACCGGAACTTATCCTGCAAACACTAACATATTAGCTTTTACACCGGCAGGTTCAGAGTTTGGTTATTGGTCAACTAATTTTGATAATCCTGAAGAAAATACAGGTTCTATAACTATTACCAGTATCAATACAACTAACAATACCATTTCCGGAACATTTAGTTTTAAAGGTTATTGGTCAGATACTACAACTACTTCAATTTTACCGGTACAGTTCTCTAATGGTGTATTTGAAAATATTCCTTTTGTAACACAAGGACAAACCGGAGATTCTTTTTTTGCAAAAGTTGGTGGAGTTGAGTTTGTTGATACCGATATTTTTACAGCCGAATTTTTTGTTGGCGCTGAAGAATGGTTAACCATAGCCGCTGAAGATGCCGATTTAAATGCTATCAATGTTTCTGTAAGAAGAAGTGTTGGAGCCGGAACTTATGCCATTACCGGAAATGTGGCCGTTGACAGTGCACAAGGAGTTTATACCTTAGGCGATACCGATTATGATTCGGTTTCAGGTTCGGTCACCATTATCAGTAAAACAGCAACAAGAATTAAAGGAACATTCAACTTTCAAGCCTCAGATGGTACTACTACCAAAACGATTACCGAAGGTGCCTTTGATGTCGAATACAATTAATTTTCTATATTGTCCAAATATAAAATCCGCCAAATTGGCGGATTTTTTTTACGGCACAATCCTTGTCATCATACAGCACTCAACTTTAGCATTACAATAATGTTGAATTTAGGCTATAACAACTGTTGTACATCGATTTTAATTTATTACTTTTAAAAGTTGTCCTACTTTTGTTTAGCATTATATAATTTTTAATGTCATCTTGACTAAATCAAATACCACATGTCAAACCGCAATATTTTAACTCTTGACAATCTGTCATTACAAGAGTTCGATACCGAAACGGATTTAATTCCGCTTTTGACTCCCGAAGATGAGGAGGAAATGAATAAGGAAGAGTTACCCAATTCATTGCCCATTTTACCACTTCGCAATACTGTTTTATTTCCGGGTGTAGTCATTCCGATTACTGCCGGTCGTGATAAATCCATCAAACTGATAAATGATGCCAATGCCGGTAATAAAATCATTGGAGTAGTAGCGCAGAAGAATGAGGAAGATGAAGATCCAACCAAGAATGATATTCATACCATTGGAACTGTTGCCCAAATTCTGAGGGTTTTAAAAATGCCTGATGGTAATATTACCGTAATTCTCCAAGGGAAAAAGCGTTTCGAAATAGACGCCGTAACTTCGGAAGTACCTTATTTAAAAGCTACCATCAAAGAAGTAGAAGAAAAGCGTCCGGGAAAATTAGATACCGAGTTTCAAGCCATCGTTGATTCCATCCGTGAATTGGCTATTGAGATTATCAAGGAAAGCCCGAATATTCCAACCGAAGCAACATTTGCCATAAAAAATATCGAAAGTCAGTCATTCCTAATCAATTTTGTTTCTTCTAATATGAACCTAACAGTTAAGGAAAAGCAAGATTTGTTGATGATTAATGTGTTGAAAGAAAGAGCTTTGGAAACGTTGCGCTACATGAATGTTGAATTGCAAAAGTTGGAATTAAAGAACGATATCCAATCTAAAGTGCGTTTTGACCTCGACCAACAACAACGCGAATATTTCTTGCACCAACAAATGAAAACCATCCAAGAAGAATTGGGTGGCGTTTCGTATGAGCAGGAAATTGAAGAAATGCGCCAAAAGGCCAAAACCAAAACTTGGGACGAGAAAACCGCTAAGCATTTTGAGAAAGAAATTTCCAAACTACAACGCATGAATCCGCAAGCCCCCGATTTTGGTATCCAAAGAAATTATTTAGAATTGTTTTTAGAATTGCCTTGGAATAAATATTCTAAAGACAATTTCGACTTAAAACGCGCGGTTAAAATATTAGATCGCGACCATTTTGGTTTGGAAGATGTTAAGAAAAGAATTATCGAACATTTAGCCGTATTGAAATTGAGAAACGACATGAAGTCGCCCATAATTTGTTTAACCGGACCTCCGGGTGTTGGTAAAACGTCTATCGGAAAATCCATTGCGGAAGCTTTGGGTAGAGAATATGTTCGTATTTCGTTAGGTGGTTTGCGTGATGAAGCAGAAATTCGCGGTCACCGTAAAACGTATATCGGTGCCATGCCAGGAAGAATCATTCAAAGTTTGAAAAAAGCAGGAACCTCCAATCCGGTGTTTGTGTTGGATGAAATTGATAAATTGTCTAACAGCCATCAAGGTGATCCATCTTCGGCATTGTTGGAGGTTTTAGATCCTGAACAAAATAATGAGTTCTATGATAATTTCCTCGAAATGGGTTATGATTTGTCAAAAGTGATGTTTATTGCGACTTCTAACAACATGGCAGCTATTCAACCTGCTTTGAAAGACCGAATGGAAGTCATCAAAATGACAGGTTATACCATTGAAGAAAAAATTGAAATTGCCCGTCAGCATTTGTTGCCCAAACAATTAAAAGAGCATGGTTTGTCAACCAAAGATTTAACGGTAGGCAAAAAGCAATTGGAAAAAATAGTGGAAGGCTATACCCGCGAATCCGGTGTTCGTAGTTTGGAAGCCAAGATTGCTCAGGTAATCAGAAACGCTGCCAAATCGGTTGCGATGGAAGAAGAGTACAACAAAAAACTAACCGATGAAGATATTGTCAAAATTTTAGGTGCGCCCAAATTAGCCAGAGACAAATCGGAAAGCAATGATGTAGCGGGAGTAGTTACCGGTTTGGCTTGGACGTCTGTTGGAGGCGATATTTTATTCATAGAGTCATTAATTTCTACCGGAAAAGGTACTTTAACCTTAACCGGAAATTTAGGAACGGTAATGAAAGAATCGGCGACCATCGCTTTAGAATATATCAAAGCTAACGCAGAACTTTTTGGGCTCGACCCGGAGATGATTGGCAAATACAACATTCACTTACACGTTCCGGAAGGCGCAACGCCCAAAGACGGACCAAGTGCAGGAATCGCAATGCTGACATCTTTAGTGTCATTATATACACAAAAGAAAGTGAAGAAAAATTTGGCCATGACAGGCGAAATCACACTTCGTGGCAAAGTATTACCGGTTGGCGGTATCAAAGAAAAAATATTGGCAGCCAAAAGAGCCAACATCAAAGAAATCATTTTGTGTCACGAAAACAAAAGTGATATCGATGAAATCAAACCGGAATACATCGAAGGTTTGACGTTTCATTACGTAAAAGAAATGAGTGAAGTCATTGACGTAGCTTTGACCAACCAAAAGGTAAAAAATGCTAAAACATTGCAATAAAACTCAAAATTAGAAAAAATAAAAAGGCACGAGTAAAATAAACTCCTGCCTTTTTTTATTTACTTTTTTTCCTCCGATATAAAATAATATCTTCGCAATTCCGTTATAGTAATAGCCATAAGTCTTTTTTAATGTTTAGAAAAACAATTTGTATTGCTTTTTGCCTGGTCGGTTTGGTCGCTTTCGGACAAGTTGGCGGTAGGTCGGTGTACCAATTTCTAAACTTAGTAACTTCACCAAGACAAGCCGCTATTGGCGGAAAAGTGATTACTTTTTATGACCAAGATGTCAACCAAGCCCATTTTAATCCGGCCTGTATTAATGTGGAAATGGACAATAAGTTGTCATTGAATTACGGCAGTTATTTTGGAGAAGTGACTTATGGAACGGCTTCTTATGCTTACACTTATGACCGACATGTACAAACGTTTTTTGGCGGAGTCAATTATGTGAATTACGGTAAGTTTGACGGTTATGACGAAAACGGCCAGCAAACATCTGATTTTACGGGAAGCGAAATTGCACTGTCTTTTGGGTATGCTTACAATATTCCTTTTACCGATTTTTATATTGGTGCCAATGCCAAACTGATTTCTTCCACTTTGGAGAGTTACAATTCTTTTGGCGCAGCCGTTGATATTGGCGCCTTATTTATCGATACCCGAAACGATGTCAATTGGGCTATTTCCATCCGAAATCTCGGGACACAAATTACTCCTTATGCCGAAACCAGAGAAAAATTGCCATTAGAAGTATTAATTGGGGTTTCCCAATTGATGGAAAATGTGCCGATTCGTTGGCATTTGACATTAGAAAATATGCAGCAATGGCAAGTTGCATTTGCCAATCCGAATAGGGCAGAAGGCAATTTGGATGGCGGTGCTACACCGGAAAAAGTTTCTTTTTTTAACAACGCTTTGCGCCACGTAATTGTGGGTGCTGAATTGTTTCCGGAGAAAGGATTCAACATCCGATTAGGTTATAATTTCAGAAGAGCCGAAGAATTACGTATCTTAGAGCAGCGAAATTTTTCCGGATTGTCGGTGGGTTTCGGTTTGAAAGTCAATAATTTAAAATTCAATTACTCGTATTCCCGATACACTTTGGCGGCCAACACCAGCTTATTTGGCTTGACCATTGATTTTTCTGGAAACCGATATTAAACACTAATGAAACCGAAGGTTCACGAACACCAAAAAATAATTTTAAAATTGTGAGTAAAAAAATTACCATTGCCATTGACGGATTTTCCTCCACCGGGAAAAGCACTTTAGCCAAGCAGTTGGCCAAACATTTAGGCTATGTTTATGTTGATTCTGGTGCGATGTATCGTGCGGTGACTTACTTTGCGATGCAAAACGGTTGTATTGGCGCAGAGTTTTTCGACAAAGAAACTTTAATCAACAGTTTGCCGTTTATCAAATTGCATTTTGAGTTCAACACCGACTTGGGGTTTGCCGAAATGTATTTGAATGGTGTCAATGTCGAAAAGGAAATCAGAACGATAGAAGTGTCGAGTTTTGTTAGTAAAGTGGCTGAGGTTTCTGAGGTTCGTGCCAAATTGGTAGAACAACAACAATCAATGGGCAAAAAGAAAGGTATCGTCATGGATGGTCGCGATATAGGAACCGTAGTTTTTCCGGAAGCCGAACTTAAAATATTCATGACCGCCAGTCCGGAAACCAGAGCGCGTCGTCGTTATGATGAGTTGCAGGCCAAAGGAGAAAATGTAACCTTTGAAGCGGTTTTAAAAAATGTGGAAGAGCGCGACCATATTGATACTCACAGAGATGATTCTCCGTTGGTCAAAGCCGTTGGTGCCATAGAAATTGACAATTCGGCACTAACTCGTGAAGAACAGTTTGAAGAAGTCTTATCCTTAGTCAGTAAAGTTTCGAAATCATTGTAAATATTTGTTTATCTCAATATAAATAGTAGATTTACGGGTTGATATTATAAAACCAAAAACCACTATTATGAGTATAAAAAACAGATTAATTGCCATGAACTTCTTTCAGTTCTTTGTTTGGGGTGCGTGGCTTATTACGATTGCCAACTTTTGGTTCGGAACCAAACAATGGGATGGAACAAAATTCGGATTGGTATTTGGTACCATGGGAATTGCTTCTTTGTTCATGCCAACCTTAACCGGAATTATAGCTGACCGTTGGGTTAACGCAGAAAAATTATATGGCGTTCTTCATATTTGTTACGCTTTAGTTTTATTTTATCTTCCTCAAGTTACTACACCGGACAATTTTATTTATGTGATGCTCTTGGCTATGTGTTGTTATATGCCAACGATTGCTTTGTCAAATTCGATTTCCTATACCGCTTTAAAAAACAGTGATGACAGCGATGTTGTCAAAGATTTTCCACCGATTAGGGTTTGGGGAACCATTGGTTTTATTGCGGCTATGTGGTTGACTAATTTGTCGGGCAATAAAGCCACTGCTTACCAATTTTATATAGCCGGAATAGCCGCTGTTATGTTAGGATTGTATTCTTTTACTTTGCCAAAATGTAAACCACAGCATACCAAAGCCGAAAAAGCATCTTTAATTGAATCGTTAGGATTGGAAGCTTTCAAATTATTCGGTACTTATAAAATGGCTTTGTTTTTTATCTTCTCTATGTTTTTGGGTGGCGCTTTGCAGTTGACCAATGCTTATGGAGATGTTTTTTTGGATGAGTTTAAAAATGTACCGGAATATGCCGATTCATTTGTGGTGAAATATTCTACCATCATTATGTCGATTTCTCAAGTTTCGGAAACCTTATTTATTTTGGCGATTCCGTTTTTCTTAAAACGATTTGGGATCAAACAAGTCATGTTGATTTCTATGCTGGCTTGGGTATTGCGTTTCGGATTATTCGCTTACGGCAATCCAACCGATGGATTGTGGATGATTATCATGTCTTGTATCGTTTACGGAATGGCCTTTGACTTCTTTAACATCTCCGGTTCTTTATTTGTTGAAACTTCCACCAACGCTAAGATTCGTTCCTCAGCACAAGGATTGTTTATGATGATGACTAATGGTTTTGGAGCTGTTTTAGGAAGCTTTACTTCCGGTTGGGCCATTGACAAGTTTTTTACGCATGATGGTGCCAGAGATTGGCACAACATCTGGTTGGCTTTTGCGGCTTATTCATTGGTTATTGCAATTGCTTTTGCCGTTTTATTCAAGCACAAACACGACCCGAAAGCGGTGGCGAATGTGAGTCATTAAAAATATTTATTTTATATCAATTAGGCCTAACGGATTTTAAAATCGGTTGGGCTTTTTTGTTGCCAAGAAATCAAGACCATTCTCATCTAGCCCTGATAGTAGCGAGCACGAAGTAAAGCGAATAGCAGGAATTGCATAACCCGATAATTCCCAAGCCATTCGCTTCTAAAAAGAAACCGTCTTTTCTCTTTTTCTTTGGTCTTTTTTCTTTTCTAATTGTTTTGTAATTAAGAAATTATGCTTACTTTTGCAGTCCTTTTGGCGGAGTAGAGTTTTCGAAAGGGTAAAACAACTTATAACTAACACTGCTGTGTTTTTATTCGCATCAAGAAACTCAAGAAGCATAGCATACAAATTTTTTATCAGCATGTCTGAATTAAACAAAGAACAACAAGCGTTTTTAAACGAATTTAACTGGCACAATTACGCAGAAGGAATTGACGCAGTAGACGAGAAAAACTTACAAGAGTTTGAAGATTTAGTTACTAAAACTTTTATCTCTACCGACCAAGAAGAAGTAGTAGAAGGTGTAGTAGTTAGAATTACTGACAGAGACGCAATCGTTGACATTAACGCGAAATCAGAAGGAGTTATCTCTTTGAATGAGTTCCGTTACAACCCGAACTTGAAAGTTGGGGACAAAGTTGAAGTATTAATCGACGTTCGTGAGGACAAAACAGGTCAATTAGTATTATCACACAGAAAAGCAAGAACTATCAAATCATGGGATAGAGTTATTGCAGCTAATGAAACCGGAGAAATCGTTAACGGTTTTGTTAAATGTAGAACTAAAGGTGGTATGATCGTGGACGTATTCGGTATCGAAGCGTTCTTACCGGGATCACAAATTGATGTGAAACCTATCCGTGACTATGATGTATACGTAAACAAAATGATGGAGTTCAAAGTGGTAAAAATTAACCACGAATTCAAAAACGTTGTTGTTTCACACAAAGCGCTTATCGAAGCTGACATCGAAGTTCAGAAAAAAGAAATCATTGGTCAATTAGAAAAAGGACAAGTATTAGAAGGTGTTGTTAAAAACATTACTTCTTACGGTGTGTTTATTGATTTAGGTGGTGTTGATGGATTAATCCACATTACTGACCTTTCTTGGTCAAGAATCAATCACCCAAGCGAAGTGCTTGAATTAGACCAAAAATTAAACGTGGTAATCCTTGATTTCGATGATGAGAAAACAAGAATCCAATTAGGTTTAAAACAATTAAACGCTCATCCATGGGATGCTTTAGACTCTAAATTAACTATTGGAGATAAAGTAAAAGGTAAAGTAGTAGTAATCGCTGATTACGGTGCATTTATCGAAGTGGCTGAAGGTGTTGAAGGTTTGATCCACGTTTCTGAAATGTCTTGGTCAACTCACTTAAGAAGTGCACAAGATTTCGTTAAAGTTGGTGACACTGTTGAGGCAGTTATCTTAACTTTAGACAGAGATGATCGTAAAATGTCTTTAGGTATCAAACAATTAACGCAAGATCCTTGGACTGATATTACTTCTAAATACCCTGTAGGTTCTAAACACACAGGAATCGTTAGAAACTTTACTAACTTCGGAATTTTCGTTGAGTTAGAAGAAGGAATTGACGGTTTAGTATACATCTCTGATTTATCTTGGACTAAGAAAATCAAACACCCATCAGAATTTGTTAACGTAGGTGATAAATTAGAGGTAGTAGTATTAGAGTTGGATGTTGAAGGCCGTAAATTATCTTTAGGGCACAAACAAACTACTGCTAATCCTTGGGACAAACATGAAGATGCTTTCGCTGTTGGAACTATCCACACCGGAACTATCGCTGAGATTGTTGACAAAGGTGCTACTGTAGATTTCGGAGATGATGTTGTTGCGTTTATCCCAACACGTCACTTAGAAAAAGAAGATGGTAAGAAATTGAAAAAAGGTGAAGAAGCTGAATTCAAAGTAATTGAGTTCAACAAAGAATTCAAAAGAGTGGTGGCTTCACACACGGCTATTTTCAGAGAAGAAGAAGAGAAAAACGTAAAAGCTGCTGTTGAAACAGTATCTTCTACTAACAATGCTCCTGCAGCTACTCTTGGAGATGCCAATGACGTTCTTGCCGGATTAAAAGCAAAAATGGAAAAAAGCGAGAAAAAGAAATAATTCTTGTTTTTGATAAATAAAAAGCCCCGAGTAATCGGGGCTTTTTTTATGGTTTAGTTATTATAATACTGCCGTTGCCAAATCTCCTCGTTAAAGTTTTTCCCCATCATAAAAAAGTAATAAGCAAAAACCGCAAAGATGGATTTGAAAGCAAAAAGAAATACAATTAGAGAAGCCAGCGGAACTGATTTGCTCAAATTGTTTTCGGGTACCAACAGCGCGATAATAATGCTTAATAATATACTTGTGATGGTGAAATTGCCCAAATTCTTAATCGGTAAAACCAATAATTTTCGCCACGGATTCATCTCGGTTCCCCATTGGTGAATCAAATAATAATAATCGTTCCCGATGGGAATAAAAAGCAACGGATCATCATAATTCAACAAATGAAAAGCTTTGCTGGGCGCAATGATTTTAAAACCTTCTAACGAAGTTTCATGCTCTTTCTCCAGCATTCTGATTTTTGAAATCGCTTCTTCCGGAATTTCATTTTTGAAGATATTACTGTCTAAAAAGCGCAGCCGGTAATCAATGCAAATGGTTCTAATTTGCTCCAAATGAAAAATTTTATCGGCTTCTAATAAATCAAAATTCAGCTGATTTGGTTTTGTTGAACTTTTTAGTTCCAACTTCTCAATAATGCGTTCACGAACTAAATCATTCTCCGCTAAAATCGATTGTACTTCGGCTAAAATATCAGCTTCAGATTTGAATTTTTTTCTTTTGGAAAGTAATTCTTTTTCTAAGTTTAACTTGTTTACCAACATTGTAAAGTATTTTTTAAATGATTGATACGTGCTGTTTTAGAAAATCTAATTTACAAAAATAAATTTTCACTCCTTTTCCGCCGGACTATTAATTGCAACTCTACAGTTGTTAAAGTTTTCCGAAAAAAGAACATGAAAAAGTAAACCAATTTAATAAAGCCATTCATGTGATTGACGGGGTCATAGCGGCAAAATTTTGATACTTACTCTATAAATCCAATAATGATGGACAAAGTAAATTTCGGCTAATCGGAGCTTTTTTGTTTTTAACTTGTTGTCAACTAATTTGCTATATTTGGACAAAACAAGGTTAAACCATGCTCTTCAACTCCCTAAGCTTTGCCTTATTCTTACCGGTAGTTTTTATATTGTACTGGTTGGTATGCCGCAAAAACTTACGCCATCAGAATATACTATTAGTGGTAGCGAGCTATTTCTTTTATGCTTGTTGGGATTGGCGGTTTCTGTTTCTGCTCGTTTTTTCTACGGTACTGGATTATTTTTCCGGGGTCAAAATGGCGGAAGCCAATAATCAGCGGGTCAAAAATTTTTGGTTTTGGTTTAGCATTTCAGTGAACTTAGGCTTTTTAGGGTTTTTTAAATACTATAATTTTTTCATTACTGAGTTTGCAGCGGCTATTGCGAATATAGGTTTTCAGGTTAATCCATGGACACTGGAAGTAATTCTCCCGGTTGGAATTTCATTCTATACTTTTCACGGTTTGTCCTATGTTATTGATATTTACAAAGACAAAATAAAAGTGAAGCGCGATTTTATTGACTATTCACTCTTTGTCAGTTTCTTTCCGTTATTGGTGGCCGGACCGATAGAAAGAGCGACGCATTTATTACCTCAAATAAAAAAGAAAAGAACTTTTGATTTTACTTATGCCGCTGATGGACTGCGACAAATTCTTTGGGGATTGTTTAAAAAAATCGTCATCGCTGATAAATGCGCCGAATACGCCAATGAAATTTTTAATAACTCCGGAGACTATTCCGGAAGCACACTCTTTTTGGGCGCAGTTTATTTTGCGTTCCAAATTTACGGTGATTTTTCAGGCTATTCCGATATTGCTATTGGTACGGCCAAACTCTTTGGCATTGATTTATTGCGAAATTTTTCTTTTCCGTATTTCTCCAGAGATATAGCCGAGTTTTGGCGTCGCTGGCACATTTCATTGTCTTCTTGGTTCCGAGACTATCTATACATTCCGTTAGGCGGAAGCCAAGGCGGTATGTGGATGAAAGTCAGAAATACATTTGTCATTTTTATAGTTAGTGGTTTTTGGCATGGTGCCAACTGGACTTTCATCGTTTGGGGATTGCTCAATGCCTTGTATATCATGCCTTCGATTGTATTTAAAACCAACAGAAACAATCTCGATATTGTAGCACAAGGCAGATATTTACCTACGCTCAAAGAGTTTTTCCAAGTAATGCTCACATTTTGTTTGACGGTTTTGGCGTGGATATTTTTCAGAGCAACCGATTTAACACAGGCTTTAAATTATGTCTCGGATATGTTTTCATGGAGTTTGTTTGCCTTACCCACCAAAATGCCGGCCAACTCTAATACTTTTATCATGTTGGCTTTCTTTTTGGTAATGGAATGGTTGGGAAGAGAACAGCCTTTTGCCTTAGCCAAATTGGGTTTGCAATGGAAAAGACCAATACGTTGGGCTTTCTATTATGCTATCATCGCCGTTATTTTTTATTGCGCAGATGCTAAAGAGCAACAGTTTATTTATTTCCAATTTTAATCGGCATGAAGAAATTTATCAAATATTTGCTCTACTTTACTTTGCCGATTGTTTTGGTGATTGTCGCTTTTGAAATTTATTTGAGACAAATAGACACCACTTATACCGAAAAAGAAAAAGGTATTCTTCAAAAAGCCAAAGAGATTAAAGTATTGATTTTAGGGAATTCAAGAGCTACTTTAGGTATTGACCCAAACCAATTTGAGTTGTATGCCTATAATTTGGCCAATGTCGCCCAGCCGTTGTATTATGATAAGCGAATTGCGTTAAAATATTTGGACCAACTGTCTCATTTAAAATACGTTTTCATTACCGTGGATTGTGGTTCGCTAAATTATTCTCGAATGGATAGTCGTGAAATTTGGTCGTATTACGGCAACGGCATTGAGTACAAAAACGAAATGGCTTTTTTCCCGAAATACAGTTATTTGAACGGCTATTCTACGAGCATTGCCTTAAAATTATTAAAGAACGATTTAAGCGGAAAGTACAAAATCATCAAAGCCATTGATTTAGACAACGACCACGATTTAAGCAAGCCTATCGTAAAAGGTTACTTTGGCTATAAAGGCACCAGAGAAGAAGGGATGACGCCTGCCCATATTTTCAACAGAGCCGGAAAGGGTTTGGATGAAGGGATTTCTCCGGAGAAGAAAGAAATTCTAAGCGATTTGGAAGATTTCATTCGATTACTCAAAACCAAAAATATCACACCAATTCTATTAACCATGCCTTGTCACCAAGATTATGTGAAAGCGCTGAATAAAAACATGGTGAAAAGAGCTGAAAGTGATTATCAAAAGTTGGCCCTAAAATACCAACTCGAATATTGGAATTACCTGCAGTATCCTATGAAACGAAACGATTTTCACGACTGCGATCATTTGAATCTGAAAGGCGCCGAAAAATTCTCTAAAGTCTTAACTCAAAGATTGATGCAGAAAGCAAAGCAGCAATAAAAAATGCCCGAAGCAATTCGGGCATTTTTTTATTTGAATGTTGAGGTTATTACCTTAAACTGGCACCCAATTCGTTTTCCATATTCTTTTGCAACTTGCTCATGATTTTGTCAATTTGCTCGTCGGTTAAGGTCTTAGAACTGTCTTGTAAAGTGAAACTCACCGCATAAGATTTCTTGCCTTCCGGAAGATTCTTACCTTGATATACGTCAAACAAATTCACGGCTTTCAAGAGCGATTTTTCTGTTTGGCGGGCAATGTTGTAAATCGCATCAAACGCTATATTTTCATCTACTAAAAGCGCTAAATCTCTGCGCACTTCAGGATATCTCGGAATATCGGTAAATTTGATTTTACTTCCGATAAGTTTTAAAATTAAGTTCCAATTAAAATCGGCATAAAACACTTCTTGTTTAATATCAAAATGTTTTAAAATCGATTTTTTTACGGTACCAAATTCGACCAAAGTATCATTACCCGAAGCGATGGCAATTCCTTCAGCAAACACATCAGAAGCGACCGGTTTATTTTGCACTTTGGTAATGCCCAATCGGTCTAAAACCGAACTCACATACCCTTTGAATAAAAAGAAATCAGAAGGTTTTTGCGGATTGGTCCAGCTTTCTTCATTCCGATTTCCCGAAACAAACAAAGTCAAGTGTTTGGGTTCGTCATAACCCGAAGGCAATTTGTGGTAAGTTTTGCCGAATTCGAATAATTTCAAATCCCCATTTCTGCGGTTGATATTATACGAAACAGCTTCCAAACCGGAGAACAATAACGACTGACGCATAGCCGACAAGTCATTGCTCAACGGATTCAGCATCATGACATTGTATTCTTCTTTCAACATGTCAGACAAACCTATATAGTCAGGCGTGGTCAAAGAATTGGCCATCATTTCATGGAAACCTAAACCATTCAATTGGGAAGCCACAATGTTCTGTACTTTATAATCTTCTGTTCGAGCCGAATTGGAAACAGTCGCGTTTAATTTCTTAGTAAAGTTGATATTGTTATATCCGTAAACGCGTAAAATTTCTTCAATCACATCTACTTCGCGTTGCACATCCACACGGTAAGACGGTATGATTAATCCTAAACCGGCATCGGAAACCGTAGTGACTTTAATGTCTAAGGAAGCCAAAATCTTCTTGATGGTTTCTTTAGGCAATTCTTGTCCGATAAGCTTTGCCGTTTTGTCAAAATTCAAGAACACTCTGAAATCTTCAATCGCTTTCGGATAAATATCAATAATGTCCGAAGTGATTTCACCACCGGCTACTTCTTTAATCAAAAGCGCCGCACGTTTCAAAGCAAACTCGGTAATATTCGGGTCAATGCCTCTTTCAAAACGGAAAGAAGCATCAGTATTCAAAGCATGTCGTTTAGCCGATTTTCGGATAGAAACCGGATTGAAGTAAGCACTTTCCAAGAAAATAGCATTGGTAGTTTCAGTAACTCCCGAGCCTTTTCCGCCAAAAACACCGGCCAAACAAAGCGGTCCTTTTTCGTCACAAATCATCAAATCTTCTTCGTGTAAGGTTCTTTCCACATCGTCAAGCGTAGTGAATTTTGTTCCGGCGGCCACCGTTTTTACAATGATTTTGCCACTGATTTTTGCCGCATCAAAAGCGTGCAACGGTTGGCCTAAATCGTGTAAAATATAATTGGTAACATCAACAATGTTATTTTTGGGCGTAAGCCCAATGGCTTTCAAACGGTTCTTCAACCATTCGGGAGATTCTTTTACCGTAACTCCGGAAATAGTAACACCGCAATATCTTGGTGCTAATTTATTATCTTTAACGTCAACATCAATTTTCAAAGTTCTCTTGTCAATTCTGAACGTACTAACTGATGGCGTAATCAATTCGATATTGCTGTTTTTTTGCAATAAACTTGCACGCAAATCACGAGCAACGCCCATATGCGACATGGCATCGGCACGGTTGGGTGTTAGCCCAATTTCAAAAACTTCGTCATTTTCTATATTGAAAACCTTGGCACAAGGCGTTCCGGGTTTTAATTTTTCGTCTAAAATCATGATACCGTCATGACTGGTTCCTAACCCCAATTCGTCCTCGGCACAAATCATTCCGTGGCTTTCTTGTCCGCGGATTTTTCCTTTTTTGATTTCAAAAGCTACCCCATCTTTATCAAATAATTGGGTTCCGATAGTGGCTACAGGAACTTTTTGTCCGGCTGCTACATTCGAAGCACCGCATACAATTTGCACCGGAGCGCCTTCGCCTAAATCAACGGTAGTGATTTTCAATCGGTCGGCATCGGGATGTTTTTCACAAGTCAATACGTGACCCACCACAACACCTTGCAAACCGCCGCGAACGGATTGGTATTTTTCTACGACTTCCACTTCCAAACCTAAATCGGTTAAGATAGCCGCAGTTTCCTCTGATTTTAAATCTATTTTAATGAATTGTTTTAACCAATTGTAAGAGATTCTCATGACTGTACTTTAAGGGTGCAAATATAGGTATTGCTACCGAGAGATAAAACAAAATTGTGTCGTTTATCGATGATTGTTTGGTAATTTTTTTAATAAGAAGCAGTACCATTTTCTTATTTAAGAAAACCTCGTCCCGCTATCCGCACTACCCCGAAGTTTCGGGGGTAGTTTGCTCCTATCGGGGCTATAAAGAACATTTGGCTTTTCAAAGCATTACAGTATTTCTTCTACGTGGCGTTTGATGTTTTCGGCTATTTTTCCGGTTGGCAAATCGTTGTCGTCGTTGCCAAAAGGATCTTCAATTTCTTCCGCAATCAATTCTAAAGAAGCCAAAACATAAAAGATAAAAACCACTACCGGAATCACATAATACCCCAAATTAAAAACATAACCAAAAGGCAATGTCATCACATAAAAGAAAATGAATTTCTTGATAAAAGCACTGTAAGAGTAGGGAATAGGCGTATTTTTAATCCGTTCACAAGCACCGCAAACGTCGGTGAACGATTGCAATTCGGCATTCAAAATAATCAATTGCTCACCCGATATTTTTCCCGATTGGTGTAAGTCATTAATTTTTTGGAACAAAATCTGAGCCACTTGATTGGGTTTGTGTTTTTGCAGATTGATTTTCAAATCTACCTCTTCAAACAATAGTTGTCCTACTTCCTCATTGCTCAAATGTTTGGATAAAATTGAAGCATAAGTCGGAATCAAAAAGCGTAAGAACTTTTTATCGTTTTCGTCCTTCAGCATCGCCGAAAGTTTGATGGCCAAATTCCGGCTGTTGTTCACCAACGAACCCCATAGTTTTCGGCCTTCCCACCAGCGGTCATAAGCGGTATTGGTTCGGTAAGCCAATAACAACGAAATCACAAAACCCAACATACCGTGCATGATGGAAATGTTTTTTACATGACTCTCTTGGGATAATTGCCAATACTCAACTTCCAAATAACAGATTCCGGCAGAATACAATCCGATAAAAATCATCATCGGAAATAATTGTCGAAACGTGTCGGCTTTGTGAAATCGAAAAATAAAAGTAATCCAGTCTTTCGGGTCGTATTTTACCATTGTTGTAATTGATTTGAGTTCAAAAATAAACTAAAAACTCAAATTTCCGGCCAATTCTTTCAGACTGATTTCATAAATTTTAGTCAAATACACTGCATTGCTGTAACGCACTCTGGCGTCCAAAAAATTCTGCTGTGCCGTTCTGAACTCAATAGGCGTGATGGTCCCGATTTTAAATTTGGCCAAAGTGATCTCCAAATTTTGCTCAGCAATTTTAAGATTTTGGGCTTCTACTTTGGTCAGTTCCAAATTGGTACTATAACTGGTAAAGGCCGAATTTAATTGGCTTTCCAAATTTCTTTTTTGTTGTTCTAAAGTAACATTGGCGTTTTCCAATTGGACTTTGGCGATCTTCTCATTGCGGTTTTGTTGGTTACCATTAAAAATCGGTACCGAAGCATTAAAACCATAAGCAAACCCACGGTTATAAGATTGCGTAATAAAACCCAAAGATGCTTCCGAACGAGAAAAATTATACCCTGAGGTAATGCGAATAGTTGGATAACGACCGGCTTTGACTTGCTTCAGTTGTTGTTCAGCGCTATTTTTGGTCAGCATTTGGGCTTGTAATTGCGGATTCTGACTCTCAGCTGCCGTTTTGAGTTCGTCAAATTGTAACTG
This sequence comes from Flavobacterium sp. IMCC34852, assembly GCF_030643905.1. Taxonomy (NCBI): domain Bacteria; kingdom Pseudomonadati; phylum Bacteroidota; class Flavobacteriia; order Flavobacteriales; family Flavobacteriaceae; genus Flavobacterium; species Flavobacterium rivulicola. Next base: position 1,537,871 of record NZ_CP121446.1, read on the forward strand.
TTCATCAACCGAAATTTCGTTAGCAACCACAAAATCAGTTTGTACCTCACGGGCCAAAATTTCGTTGAAGCGAATTTTTGTGGTTTTAATTAATTCTTGTTGTTTGAGTTGCAAACTCTTATCCGAATTCAAATCGACTTGCGCATTCAACACTTCCAATTTCGATGCTTTTCCAATACTAAAACGGTTTTGCGCTGTAGTAACTCTTTCTTGTGAAATGACGATGGCAGTATCTATCGCCGCCAACTGTTGTTGTTGTTGCACCAAATCGAAATAATTCAAATACACTTCACTAATTTTGGTAAGGATAGCCAATTTCAATTCGGCTTCGCCTTGCTTTTGTAAAATATTGAGTTGCTCTTTTCTGGCAAACATGCGCAATCCGTCAAAAACCGTCCAATCTAAACCAACACCGTAAGTCAGGTTCATGTTTCGCGCACCGTCTAAAGTCCGTTGAGAACCATCGGCTTGGGTTTGTTCGGTATTGGTAATACTGTTGTTGTCGGTAACCAAAGCATTGATTGTTGGCAACATACCTGCATTTCCGATGCTGTTATTGAGTTCGTCAATTTTCAATTCATTTTTGGCTAATTTAATATCATAATTGTTCTCTAACGCAATTTTGACGGCATCCTCAAGTTTTAGTAAGGTTTGCGATTGTATTTTGGGAACCAAAACCAACAGTAAAAAAAGGTTGTATATCGATTTCATCTTCATCTTTCTAAAGCTTCTAAGTTGTCAAATTCAGGGCGGTGTTTTTTAGCTTTCGACCACATTAAATAAAAGGCCGGAATAACGAATAAGGTCAGAATCAAGGAGAAAATAGTTCCACCTACAATTACAACTCCCATTCCGATTCGGCTGGTAGAAGCCGCACCAAGCGATAACGCGATCGGTAAAGCACCTAAGGCAATCGCCAAACTGGTCATCAATATCGGACGCAAACGTGCTTCCGAAGCTTGAATAATAGCTTCGTATTTTGATAAACCTTGTTCACGGAGTTGGTTCGCAAATTCAACAATCAGAATTCCGTTCTTCGTGACGAGACCAATTAACATCACGGTTCCGATTTGGCTAAAGATATTCCAAGTTTGTCCAAATAACCATAGGGAAAACAAAGCACCGGCAACCGCCATGGGAACGGTTAAAATGATAATGAACGGATCGATAAAGCTTTCAAATTGCGCCGCCAAAATCAGGTAAATTAATAACAAAGCCAATCCGAAAGCGAATAAAGTGTTGGAACTGCTTTCCACAAAATCGCGCGATTCTCCGCCTAAATCGGTGGTAAAAGTATCGTCTAGAACTTTGGCTCTGATTTCATCCATGGCTTCAATACCGTCGCCCATGCTTTTGCCCGGCGCTAAACCGGCAGACACTGTGGCCGACATATAACGATTATTGTGGAATAATTGTGGCGGATTGCTTTGTTCTTCCACTTTGACTACGTTATCCATTTGAATCAGTTCACCTTTGTTGTTTTTAACAAACATAGAGGTCAAATCTAACGGTTCGTCACGGTCTTTTTCGTCAAACTGTCCAATCACTTGGTATTGTTTACCGTTTTGCATAAAATAACCAAAACGTTGTCCGCTCAATGACAATTGCAATGTTTGTGCTACATCTAAAACAGAAATGCCTAAACTTTCCGCTTTTTCTCGGTCGATGGTGACGTTGATTTCTGGTTTGTTGAATTTTAAGTTCACATCCACATTAGAGAATACTTCACTTTTATTGGCTTCTTCCAAAAACTGCGGAATCTTTTCTCTCAACTTTTCAAAGTTTGGTGCCTGAATAATATACTGTATCGGTAAACCACCACGACGGTTGACCGCAATGGTAGGTTGTTCGGAAACGGTGACTTTAGCTTGGGAATATTTTTTGGTCCATTTGGTAAAATCGTCCGCAATTTCTTTTTGAGAACGCTCGCGGTCTTCAGTATTTTTCAAGGCCAAACGGATTCTTCCGGTATTAACAGAGGATGATAAAAAGCCCGGTGATGTTATGACCAAAGCAATTTTTTTCTCCGGAATACTGTCATTAATCAGCGTTGACATATCCTGCATAAAGCGATCTGTGTAATCAAAGGTTGCACCTTCAGGTGTTGTTACTCCAACAATCACCAAACTTCGGTCATCGTACGGAGCGGTTTCTTTAGGCAAAATACTGAAGAACAATCCAATCAATCCGAAACAAATAATTACAATGGGAAAGCTCAACCATTTTCTTTGCATGAAACTTTCCAAAGCAGCAGCATATCCTTTGTTTAAACCTTCAAAATAGGGTTCGGTAAAAGTGTAAAACTTGGTTTTCTTTTGTTCGCCGCCTTTCATCAAATAAGCATTTAGCATTGGTGTCAAAGTAAGCGATACAAAGGCAGAGACTAAAACCGCCGCGCCAATGACGACGCCGAATTCTCGGAATAAACGACCTACAAATCCTTCCAAAAAGATGATGGGTAAAAACACCGCAGCCAAAGTGATAGAAATGGAAATTACCGCAAAGAAAATTTCATTAGAACCTTTGATAGCGGCTTCTATAGGCGACATGCCTTCTTCGACTTTTTTAAAGATATTTTCGGTGACTACAATTCCGTCATCAACGACTAAACCGGTGGCCAAAACAATGGCCAAAAGCGTCAAGACGTTTACTGAGAAACCACACAAGTACATGATGAAGAAAGTCGCAATCAGCGATACCGGAATATCAATCAGCGGACGGAAGGCAATAGCCCAATCTCTAAAGAATAAGAAGATAATCAGTATCACTAAAATGATGGAAATCAGTAGTGTTTCGGCTACTTCAACTATAGATTTTTTGATGAAAATAGTATTGTCTAAAGCTACGTTTAGCTTAATGTCTTTGGGTAAATCTTTTTGAAATCCTTCGTATTGTTTGTAAAATTCTTCAGCTATCGCCAAATAATTGGTTCCCGGTTGCGGCACTATGGCCAAAGCTACCATCGATTGGTCGTTGGCTTTGAACTGGGTTTCTAAATTTTCCGGACCTAATTCGGCGCGACCAACATCACTAAGGCGAACAATCTTATCGTTTTCGGCCAAAATGATGATGTTGTTGAATTCGGTTTCGTTGGATAAATTCCCTAAGGTTTTTACGGTAAGTTCGGTATTGGCACCGGTTAATTTACCCGAAGGCAATTCGACATTTTGTTTGTCTAAGGCTGCTCTGACATCGGCAACGGTTACGCCGTAGGCATTCAATTTTAGAGGATCAAGCCATAGTCGCATGGCATATCTTTTTTGTCCCCAAATTTGAACACCACTAACACCGGGTATGGTTTGCAAACGTTCGGCAATGACATTTTCGGCATAATCACTTAATTCGAGTACGCTCTTGGTGTCACTTTGGACTGTCATGGAGATGATTGCATCCGAGTCGGCATCCGCTTTGGAAACTACCGGAGGCGCATCAATGTCTTGCGGTAAGCTTCTGATGGCTTGCGAAACTTTATCGCGTACATCATTAGCGGCTTCTTCTAAGTTTTTTTCGAGTTTGAATTCGATAGTAATATTGCTTGACCCTTGGTTACTCGAAGAAGTAATGTTTCGGATACCGTCAATAGAGTTGATGGCTTTTTCTAACGGTTCGGTGATTTGTGACTCAATGATATCGGCATTGGCACCGGTGTAATTGGTACGCACCGAAATTTGCGCCGGATCAATCGAAGGAAATTCTCTTACGCCTAAATAACTGTAACCAATAATTCCGAAAAGGATAATGGTCAGATTGATGACAATCGTAAAAACCGGTCGTTTGATACTTAAAGTGGATAGACTCATAATAATTTCAAATTTTAGATTTCAGCTTTCAGAGGGTGAATTGAAATACTAAAATGATTTAACTTTTGCTTTGATGTCATCTTCATTTTTCAAAGACATTACCCCGGAAGTCAAAACCGTATCACCGATTTTCAGTCCGGAAGTAATCACAACATCTTTATCGGTTCGGGTTAAGGTGGTTACTTTTACTTCTTTGGCTTTGCCATTGTTAGCGATAAATACTTTTTTTCCGTCTTGTATGGGTACAATGGCTTCGGTTGGAATGATGATGGCGTCTTTGATATTTTTTAACGGTAATTCGATATTGGCAAAAGTGCCCGGCAATAATTTTCCGCCGGAGTTATCGGTCAAAGCTCTGATTTGCAGCGTTCGGGTTGTAGCTTCAATAGCCGGTTCCAAGGCGTATATTTTGGCCGAAAAGGTTTCCGCTATATTCGGAACAGTAAAAGTGATGGTGCTGTTTTTGCTGATTTCGGTGGCGTATTTTTCGGGAATAGAAAATGTAATTTTTAGTGGATTGGTACTCACTAATTTGGCAATCAAGGTGGTTGGCGTTACATAAGTTCCTGGCGAAATACTTCTTAAACCAATTTTACCCGAAAACGGAGCTCTGACCGTAGTTTTCCCAATTTGTGCTTGAATTAATTGGGTTTGGGCTTTGGCCGTACGGTAATCGGCGCTGGCGATGTCGTATTCTTCTTGGCTGATGGCTTCTTTCTGTAAAAGCAATTTAGCTCTTCTTTCGTTTTCCGAAGCCAAACTTTCTCTGGTTTTGGCTTGTACCAATTGTGCTCTGAGCTCTATGTCATTTACTTTAAATAATACTTGTCCTTTGCTGACATTGCTGCCTTCGGTGAAAGAAATCGTTTCAACAATGCCGGAAACTTCGCTTCTGATTTCAATTTGTTCATTGGCTTCAATCGAACCTGAAAGCGAAATCGTGTTTGAAAATTCCTGAGGTGTAACTACAAATGCACTGACACTAATGGGTTGTTTTTTGCCGTTTTTGTCTTTTCCTTTTTCGTTTTCGGCTTTGTTTTTGGTAATTCGATAGACAATCATTCCACCAAGAGCAATAGCTAAAACAGTGATAACAATGTGTTTTATTTTCATAGAAGTAGGCTTGTTTATAGACTTCAATAGTTGTGTCTACAAAACTAATTCTTACCGATGAAAGCGTTGGTACAGTTAATTTTTATTTAACACTTGTAGGTACAAATATCTGTTAACTGATATAATTCCAGATGTTTTTCTTTTTGGTGAGTTCGATATAAACAGCTCTTAGTGTTTGATGTTCGGGTAGAGTCAAGGCAGCATCTTTTTTAAGGAGTTTCATCGCTTCATGTCGAGCCAAAAGTAGAATGTCTTTGTCTTTGACTAAATCGGCAATCTGTAAATTCAAAACGCCACTTTGTTGTTTGCCCATGATATCGCCGGGTCCGCGGAGTTTTAAATCAACTTCAGCTATTTCGAAACCGTCATTGGTTTTGCACATGGTTTCTAAACGAATTTTACTATCATTCGACAATTTGAAGGAAGTCATTAAAATGCAATAGCTCTGTTCGGCACCGCGACCTACACGACCGCGTAATTGGTGCAATTGCGATAACCCGAAACGTTCGGCACTCTCAATAATCATAACACTGGCGTTGGGAATATTTACCCCAACTTCAATCACCGTAGTAGCCACCATAATATTGGTTTTACCTTCTGCAAAGCGTTTCATTTCGGCATCTTTATCGGCCGGTTTCATTTTGCCGTGAACCATAGAAATGCTGTACTGCGGCAAAGGGAAATCTCTGGAAATACTTTCATAGCCATCCATTAAATCTTTGTAATCCATCGTTTCGCTTTCCTTAATCAAAGGATAAACAATATAGATTTGGCGCCCTTTGGCGATTTCGTCTTTGATAAATTTCCAAACTTTCAAACGGTTGCTATCATAACGATGAACAGTCTGAATAGGTTTTCTTCCAGGGGGCAATTCATCTATGACTGAAATGTCCAAATCGCCATACAAGCTCATCGCCAACGTACGCGGAATAGGCGTAGCGGTCATCACTAAAATATGTGGAGGAATGTTGTTTTTTTGCCAAAGTTTGGAGCGCTGCTCTACACCAAAACGGTGCTGCTCGTCGATAATGGCTAAGCCTAGATTATTAAACTGCACTTTGTCTTCCAATAAGGCGTGCGTTCCGATTAAGATATGTAAACTGCCGTTTTCAAGTTCCTCGTGTATAATTTTGCGCTCGGCGGTTTTCGTAGAACCGGTTAGTATTTTGATATTAATATTTAAATCTTTGGCCAATTCGGTTAAACCGTTGTAATGTTGGTTTGCCAAAATTTCTGTTGGCGCCATCAAGCAACTTTGGAAGCCATTGTCTAAAGCAATCAGCATCGCCATTAAAGCGACTATTGTTTTTCCGGAGCCGACATCACCTTGCAGTAAACGATTCATTTGGGCGTTGGTACCCATATCATTTCGGATTTCTTTTAGTACTTTTTTTTGTGCATTGGTGAGTTCAAACGGCAAATGGTTTTGGTAAAAATTATTGAAATTTTCACCAACAACCGTAAACGGATGGCCTTTGATTTTGTGTTTTCGAACCAGATTTTTGGTTATCAATTGCAATTGGATAAAAAACAACTCTTCAAATTTCAGTCGGAATTGGGCTTTAGCCAAAAGTTCGGGGCTTTTCGGAAAATGAATGTTGAATAACGCGGCGTTTTTCGGAATCAACTTTAGTTCCTCAAGTAAATATTGCGGTAAAGTTTCTGTGAATTTAGCTTGGGTTTCCAAAAAAACCTGTTGCATCATTTTATTGATTACCCGATTCGAAATCCCGCGATTGGTCAATGTTTCCGTCGATGGATAAACGGGTTGCATGGCCGAACGCAAACTTTGTTCGTGTTCGTTGAGCAATTCCATTTCCGGATGTGCCATGCTGTATTGCCCGTTAAAGTTGGTCACTTTTCCGAAAATCACATATGGCGTATTGAGTTTCAACGTATCTCGAATCCACTTGTGGCCTTGAAACCAATTGAGCTCCATTTGACCGGTTTCATCCACAAAAACAGCGACTAATCTTTTTTTGGCTTTGCCGAACTCAACCGTTTTGATATTGATGATTTTACCAATGATTTGAACTTCGGCCGGATTGTTATTCAGTTCGTTAATTTTGTAATAACGCGTTCTATCGATATAACGATTCGGGTAAAAATTGAGTAAATCTTCGTAACGGTGAATGCCGATTTCCTTGCGCAACAATTCCCCGCGCTGCGGACCAACGCCTTTAAGATATTCGATAGGAGTTTGCAGAAGATTGTTTGACATGGACCAAAATTGTTAAAGCGAAGATAGTTTTTTAATTTAAAATTGGCGTAAGCATAAAGTGTAATTCTGTATATTCGTATTTACTAATTCAGACCCAATGCGCCTACTTTTTTTTCTTTTATTTACCGCTATTTCTTTCGCACAGCAAACAGCTCAAGTTGATTTTATTAAATGCAATTCGATTGTTGCGCCTGATTTTAATTTAAAAAAAGTAGTTGGTTCAGCGGTTTATCATTTTAAGGTTTTAAAGCCAATAGATACGATTCGGATTGATGCTAAGAACATGAATTTTTCTCAAGTGAAAATCAATAATCAATTGGTTAAATTTAAAAATAATTCTAAAGAGTTATTACTTTTTGAAGGATTTAAAAAGGGGATGAATTGGGTAAGTTTCAGTTATGAAGCTATCCCTAAGCAAACGATTTATTTTGTCGGACAAGGAGATCATCGGCAAATTTGGACACAAGGGCAAGGAAAATACACCAGTTATTGGATGCCGAGTTTTGATGATGTTAATGAGAAAGTGATTTTTAATCTTGAGATTATCAGTCCGAAGAATGAGGTAGCCTTGTCAAACGGTGTTTTAAAAAAGACCATGCCTCTTGATAACCATTTTAAAGCTTGGTTTTACGAAATGCAGAAGCCGATGAGTTCTTATTTACTAGCCATGGTCATAGGCGATTTCAGGAACAAAGTCATTGCTTCCAAATCGGGCATTCCATTACAGTTTTTTATTCAGCCGAAAGACACGGCGAAGTTTGAATCAACCTATAAATATTCGAAGCAATTATTTGATTATTTGGAGAAAGAAATCGGCGTGAAATACCCGTGGCAAATTTACAAGCAAATTCCCGTGGAAGATTTTTTATATGCCGGAATGGAGAATACGAGTTGTACCATTTTTGCCCAAGATTTTGTGGTTGATGAGATTGGTTTTAACGACCGAAATTATATAAATGTCAACGCACATGAGTTGGCACACCAATGGTTTGGCGATTTGATTACGGCAAAATCAGGCAAGCATCATTGGTTGCAAGAAGGTTTTGCGACTTATTATGCTTTGTTGGCGGAGCGCGAAGTTTTTGGCGAGGATTATTTTTACCATCAATTGTATCGAACGTCGTTACAGTTGAAAAATGCCGCTAAAACCGATACGATTCCGATAATGAACGAAAAAGCAAGTTCGTTGTCGTTTTACCAAAAAGGTGCTTGGGCATTGCATACCATTCGCGAAGCTATTGGTCCGAAGTTGTTCCAAAAAGCGGTCAAAACCTATTTGAAAAAGTACCAATATAAGAATGTGGAAACCGATGATTTTTTAGCCGAAATCAAAAAAGTCTCGCCTACTTTTGATACCGAAAAATTCAAGAAAACTTGGCTCGAAGATTACCGCTTCCAGATCGAAGAAGCCAATACTTTACTCAAGAAGAATACCTTTATCCAAACGCTTTTTGAAACCCAGCAATTGCGCAAAAAGACTTTGGCTGCAAACCAGCAGAAGTTCATGGAATTATTGCAATCCAAGGGGTTTTATCCGGTAAAGACCGAGATTTTGTACCAATTGAAAGACGTTCCGTTTCAAGATAAAAAAGAGTTGTTGATTTTGGCCATGCAAACTAATGACATAAAAGTACGTCAGGCTGTGGCTGAGTTTACGGAAGAGATTCCTGCCGAATTCAAAGGACAATATGAAACGTTATTGGATGACAAATCTTATGAAACGAGAGAAATTGCTTTTATGAATTTGTGGAAAAATTTTCCTGAAAGTCGGGTTAATTATTTGGCGAAGGCCAAAGATTGGATAGGAGGAAACGACAAAGGTCTGAGAATTCTTTTTTTGACATTTTCCATTCTTTCCGAAGCTCAAGAAAGTGCAGATAAGTCAAATTACTACAATGAGTTAGTTGATTATACAACACCAAAATACGAAAGTTCTGTGCGCCAAAATGCGATAGTCAAAATGCTTTCCATTAATGACAAAGACATTGCGGTTTTGAAGAGCTTGGTTAATGCGACGACACATCACAAATGGCAATTCAGCAAATTTGGTCGGGATAAAATCCGCCAATTGTTGAAAGAGGATAATTATCGTGTATTATTAGAGTCTTTGTTACCAACGTTAGCCGAGAGTGAAAAATTCCAATTGCAAAAATTATTAAGCGAAAAAATATGAGAGCATTAGTGATTTCTGGAGGTGGAAGTAAAGGAGCGTTTGCCGGTGGCGTAGCGCAGTATTTGATGCAGGAGAATAAGCATGAATATGATATTCTTATAGGCAGTTCGACCGGAAGTTTGCTGATTCCGCATTTGGCTTTGGGCAAAGTCGATAAGATTTACAACATTTATTCCAATGTGAATATGCGGAGTATTTTTGATATTAGTCCGTTTGTAGTCAGAAATAAAAACACACCTAACGAAACAGTTTCTATTAACCACTGGAATGTGGTAAAGCAGTTTTTGAAAGGCAAACGAACTTTTGGCGAAAGCCACAAACTTCTGGAGTACATCAAAGAGAATTTTACAGAAGATGAATTTACTTTACTCAAATCAACCACATGCGAAGTGATAGTGACGGTGACCAATCTTTCCAAAAATGAAGTCGAATACAAATCGATTAAAGATTACGATTACGAGGAGTTTTGCGAATGGATTTGGATTTCTTGTAATTATATACCGTTTATGAGTTTGGTAACCAAAAACGGCTACGAATACGGCGATGGCGGCTTTTCGAGCTTGGTGCCGATCAGAGAAGCCATCAATCGTGGCGCGACAGAAGTTGACGTAGTTATATTGGAAACGGAAGTCCAAACCAGGACCAAAAAAATTGGCAGCAACCCGTTTTCATTGATGATTGATTTATTTCAAACACTACTGACTCAAGTCGAAAAACATGACATAACCATTGGGAAACTGGCAGCCAAAAACAAAGATGCCAAACTCAATTTATACTACACACCAACACAACTCACAGATAATGCTTTGATTTTCAATAAAGACAAGATGAAAGATTGGTGGCATAAAGGCTATCAATATGCTAAAAATAAGAGTGAGTTGATGAGTGATAATTTACAGTGATTAATCCTCAGCTTCAAGACTGAAAATTTCCTCTACCTTTTTTTCAAAGTATCGCGCCAATTTTAAAGCCAACACAGTTGAGGGAACATATTTTCCTTTTTCCATCGCATTGATTGTTTGTCGACTTACCTGAATTTGTTTGGCCAATTCTTCTTGTGAGATATTTTTAATGGCTCGCAGTACTCTTAAATTATTCGTCATCTTTAGTGGCTTTATTTAGTTTGTAAATGGAGTAATGGAATCGGATGATAAAGAACAATAGTACTGTAAATGTATTGTAAAATAACACATTCAAATAAGACAAACCATATAGGAAAACGGTAAAGAACAATATTAAACCGTAGTTCAGATAGGTTGCCCAAACCAAACTTTCATAACGGATTTTTGTGGTAAATTCATCTTCAATTTTTAATTTGGAAAATCCAATTAAAATGCCGCCGATTACCAAACAGAAAAGCATAATTTCATCAACTATGCTATTTTTAGTAATCGCAAAATATTGATTATCGCTCATTACAAAATCATTTGCAAAGGCAAATACGTTAACAACCCAATATTGGTCTATATTAATATCTAAAAATGAAATAATGATAGAGAAAAGTAACGCTGGAATAAATAAAATCCAACCTATAACTTTAAATTGGTTTGGAAATAAAAATAGATTTTTCATGATGATTACTGTTTTAAATTCACTTCAAAAGTATACAGTATTTTACAAATAGACAAATAAACTTTACATTTTGTTTGATATATTTTACATAATGTTGTTTTTTCTTTCAAAATATTACTTTTTTGTAACTATTTTATTATTTTTATTTAATAAAAAAATATAATATGTTGGTAAAAGTATTTGGTAGTGCTGTGTTTGGTGTAGAAGCAACAACTATAACTGTTGAGGTCAATATTGATAAAGGCATTGGCTATCATTTAGTGGGTTTGCCTGATAATGCTATTAAAGAAAGTAGTTACCGAATAGCAGCAGCGCTTAAAAATAATGGTTACGACTTTCCGGGAAAAAAGATTACAGTCAATTTGGCTCCGGCCGATTTGCGTAAAGAAGGCTCAGCTTACGACCTGACATTAGCCATAGGAATTCTAGCCGCTTCAAGTCAAATCAAAACGGATGAAATTGACCAATACATTATCATGGGTGAATTGTCTTTAGATGGCAGTTTGCAACCTATAAAAGGCGCACTTTCCATTGCTATTAAAGCCAAAGAAGAAGGATTTAAAGGTTTCTTTTTGCCTATTCAGAATGTCAAAGAAGCAGCCATTGTTGATGGACTCGAAGTTTACGGAGTAGAGAACGTGTTACAGGTAATCGACTTTTTTGATGGAAAAGGATCAATTGAACCAACTATAATTAATACAAGAGAAGAGTTTTACAAAACATTAGATTTTCCTGAATTTGATTTCGCCGATGTCAAAGGACAAGAAAGTATCAAACGTTGTATGGAAATTGCGGCTGCCGGTGGCCATAATATTATTCTGATTGGTCCGCCGGGTTCGGGAAAAACCATGTTGGCTAAGCGATTGCCGAGTATTTTGCCACCAATGACTTTAAAAGAAGCTTTAGAAACCACCAAGATTCACAGTGTAGCCGGCAAAATAAAAGATGCCGGTTTGATGAACCAAAGACCTTTTCGGAGTCCGCACCATACGGCTAGTTCGGTTTCTTTGGTTGGCGGCGGAAGCTATCCGCAACCCGGAGAAATATCTTTAGCCCACAATGGAGTTTTATTTCTGGATGAATTACCGGAATTCAAAAGAGAAGTTTTAGAAGTTATGCGGCAACCTTTAGAAGACCGAGAAGTCACAATTTCCAGGGCAAAATTCACCATAACTTATCCATCGTCATTTATGTTAGTGGCGAGTATGAATCCCAGTCCGAGCGGTTATTTTAATGATCCTGATGCGCCGGTCAGTTCATCTCCTGCAGAAATGCAACGGTATTTGAGCAAGATATCAGGGCCGTTGTTAGATCGAATTGATATTCATATTGAAGTCACTCCGGTACCATTCGAAAAACTCACAGAAACCCGTCCGGCTGAAAGCAGCGTTTTAATCAGAGAGCGCGTGACCAAAGCCAGAGAAATTCAATCCAAAAGGTTTGAAGCAATGGAAAGCATACATTACAATGCCCAAATGAGCACCAAGCAAATCAGGAGCTATTGTGCTTTGGATGACACATCGTTGCAACTTTTAAAAACGGCTATGGAAAGATTAAATTTGTCTGCGAGAGCTTATGACCGAATTTTAAAAGTATCGCGTACTATAGCCGATTTAGAACAAGCCGAAGTTGTAAGTTCAAATCATATAGCCGAAGCCATTCAATACAGGAGTTTGGACAGAGATGGATGGTTGGGTTAACTAAATTTATAATATCGAGCACCAACCAACACCGGATTTTCTTTTTCAATCGAATCCAAATAAAATTCGTTTTTAGGGATGATTACGGAGTTTTTCAATTCTTTTTTATGCAATTTTTCGTAAGTCTCGAAATCAATGGCTGAGGTTTGTTCCAAGGTTTCAAAAAGTTTTACTTTTTCCAATACGCTTTGCCATTGTGGTGCAACTTCTGCTTCAAACACTTTAGATTTGGAGCCACTTCCGTAGGCGATGAAACCGAACTTTTTATGGGTTAAATCAGATTTTTGTTGGAAATGATGACATAAAGTCGATAATAATCCCAAGAAAATCGAACCGGTATAAATATTCCCAATTTGTCCCGAAGCGATTTCGGAAGGCAAAATCTGTTGGTTAACCAAAGCCAAGTATTCCGGGCTTTTGGCTAAAGCTTTAAGTTTATCTTTACTGGTTTCACCAACTTGACTTTCTAATAATTCAGGATTTTCTTTAGCAAAAATTTCGATAAATGTTCTTCTACCTTGGAAGCAATAGGGAAGATGCATTAAAATGTTTGACCAGTTTTCATACACTTTACCGCTTTGGTTGCTTTCGGTTTTGTAATGCTCGTATGCTTCCGCAATTCGGTTAATATAACATTGATTGGAATACTGTCCGTCAAAAACGGGTTGTTCTTTATAGAGGGTAATTTCGCTTTCCAAAACACCATGCCATTCCGGATTGTTTTCTAATTGTAATGTGTCTTCTTTGCTGACTGTTCGTCTGGGTTTGAAAAAGTCGAACACACCTTTTGTCGAAACGCCGACTTCCTTTGAAAAACTTAAAACTCTGGGTTCTGCAGTAATTAGCATGGCAATGGCACCGGCGCCTTGGGTGTATTCTCCGGTAGAGTTTAAATCGTATTTGGCGTTGTCAGAAGCAATAACCATCGCTTTTTTGGTTGGATTTAATCGAACAAAATCAAGGCAATTTTGTAACGCATCAATCGCACCGATACAGGCAAAAGTCAAATCGACCACATCACAATTCTTGAAACTTCCTTCGCCTAAAACACTTTCTAAATTCGACAAGACATAAGAAGCTACCGGTTTTGAACTATCGATACCACTTTCGGTTCCCACATAAATGCGGTTGATGTCACTTGGATTTAAATTATCTTGACGAATAAGTTTCATAGCCGCATTCGAAGCCATAGTCACCACATCCTGGTGAACATCGAGAAAGCTCATTTTATGCAAACCCAAACCTTTGATTAGTTTGTCTGCTTCAATATTTCGGTTTTCGGCTAAAGTGGTTATAGGTAGGTATAAATGCGGTATATCAAATGCGATACTGTCGATGCCTGCTTTCATTTCTTTTTCGATTTTTGCTTTGCAAAATTAAAAAAGACAACCTCAAAATAACTTGAAATTGTCTTTAAAATGAAGGTGTTAAACACGATTTATGATTTATGCAAAAAAGAATACCTATAATTTTTGAATTGTGATTTTTGCTTCTAAATACTGCATTATTTTAATCCAAAAGCGCTGAAAATGTATCACCCTGTTTAATATCGCCTGAATTATAGCCTTTTTTAAACCAGTACATTCTTTGTTCAGAAGTTCCGTGAGTAAAGCTATCGGGTTGAACATGACCTTGCATTTTACTTTGAATAGCGTCATCACCTACGGCATGAGCGGCACTCAAGGCTTCTTCGATATCGCCTTCCTCCAATAAATTTTTGTTATAATGTGCCCAAACACCGGCATAAAAGTCGGCTTGCAGTTCGAGACATACTGATAATTTATTAGCTTCTTTTTCGCTTTTTCCTTGTTGCAGTTGACGTACTTTGCCCGAAGTTCCCAAAATGGTTTGTAAATGATGTCCCATTTCGTGGGCAATCACATACGCGATGGCAAAGTCGCCGCCTTGTGCGCCAAATCTTGTTTTTAATTCTTCAAAAAAACGCAAATCCATATAGATTTTTTTGTCGCCCGGACAGTAAAATGGTCCCGAAGCGGAAGTTGCGCTGCCACAAGCGGTGCTTACGCCGTCATCAAATAAAACCATGCCCGGTTCTTCAAAATCCATGTTGTTTTCTTGGAAAATTTTGGCCCATGTCTCGTTGTTGTAAACAAAACAAGCTTCGGAGAAATCGCCTAATTCTTTTTCTTCAGCCGATAATTCACGGGTTTTTGTTCCTTCTGTAGGTGTTTCTGTTCCTTGCGTTTGCTGGATGATATTGCCGATGGTTTGACCGGTTTCGCCTCCAAACATTTGGAGTAACAAAACTACAATACCAATAACACCTCCGCCAATTAGGGCTTTTCCTCCGCCCGACATACCTCTGCGGTCTTCAAAGTTACCACTGTCTTTTCTTTGCCATTTCATATTATGTTGAGTTTAGTTTAACTTCATTAAATCTCGAATAATTTTTTCCAACAACTCTTTGTCTATTGGCTTAGGAATGTAGTCATTCATGCCATTTTCGAGACATTTTTCTTTTTCCCCGATGACGGTACCGGCCGTTAGAGCGATAATCGGAATATTGGCGGTATTGGGTAATTGTCTGATGGCTAATGTTGATTCGTACCCATTCATCACCGGCATTTGAATATCCATTAGAATTAAATCCGGGATTAAAGTTTGTACTTTTTCAAAAGCTTCTTTTCCGTTTTCAAGTTCTATAATCTGAGCATTAGGCAAAATTTGTTTGACTAATGTTTTGGCCAAAAGCATATTGATTTTATTGTCTTCTACAATAAAAATTACTTTACCTGCTGTAGAAATCACAGTAGTGTTGTGACTTGCTTTAGCCGATTTGTCGAGTGATTTGTTGTTTTCAGTAGATTGATTGGAATAGGTGACATCTAAAACAAAACTAAATTCACTTCCTTTATTTGGTTCGCTGGTCAATTCCAACTTGCTGTTCATAAGTTCTAAAAGTTGGTTAGAAATGGAAAGGCCTAAACCGGTTCCGCCAAACCTTTTGGAAGTTGAATTGTCTTCTTGAGAAAAAGCTTCAAATATTTTTAATTGGTTGCTTTTTTTGATGCCGATTCCTGTGTCTTTGACCGCAAATTGTAGTTGGATACTGTCTTGATCAATGTTTTTAAAAACCGCTACTGATAAATCAATACTGCCTTTTTCGGTAAATTTAACCGCATTGCTCAGCAAATTGATTAAGACTTGTTTGAGGCGAATGTAATCAACCCAGATGAATTTCGGTACTTCTTTTTGAATGGTCAAATTGAGTTGTAATTTTTTAAGATTTGCTTCATACTGTATTAAATCCACTACTTGATTCAATAATTCAGCGATGTTTATTTTCTCTATGTTGAGCTCTAATTTACCCGATTCAATTTTAGAAAAATCGAGGATATTATTAATGACTTCCATCAAAGAAATGGCCGATTGGTTGATGGTATCCATGTATTTTTTTTGAATACTTTCCAGGTTGGTGTTCATCAAAAGCTCTGTAAATCCGATGATACCGTTTAGCGGTGTTCTGATTTCATGGCTCATATTGGCTAAAAATTCTGATTTAGCTCTGTTGGCGGCTTCGGCGTAATTTTTGGCTTTGATGGCTTCTTCAGCTTCCATACGGGAAGTGATATCGATAAAAATCCCAACTATGTAAACAATTTGATTGTCTTTAAAAATAGGTTCGCCAAACTCTTCCACCCAAACATATTGCCCCAATTTATTGATGATTCGATAGATTAAATGGATTTTCTGTTTGTTTTTAAACAAGTCATAGGCTTTTTCTCTAACGACCGCTATATCATCGGGATGTACCAAATCGATGTAGAACATTTTGTTTTGCAGAAAGTCTTCTTTGGGATAACCGGTGAGTTTTTCAATTTGGTCGTTGAGGTAAATTTTAGACCATTTTTCATCATATCTGGAAAGATGTACAGTTCCCGGAATGTTATTGGCCAAAAGACTGAACTTTTCTTCACTTTCTTTGATGATGGCTTCATTAATATTTCTTTCAAATGCAGAAGAAATATTATTAGCCAATGATTGCAGTATCGTAATTTCATCGATAGACCATTCTCTTTCAAGAGTTGAGTCGTCAAAAACCAAAAAACCGTGCAATTCATTTTTGACAAAAATCGGCAGAAACAAAACTGATTTTATATCAAAGGCTTCTAAGAAGTTTTTGGTGGTTTCATCTTTGATTTTTCTGACTATGGCGGCGTAATAATAATTTTCAACCATTTGTTTTAATACAAACGATAGCAAATCGATAGTTATGTTTTGCAGTTTTTCATTGGTTTCTGTAAACCCTTTTTCGGCAGCAATCCAACGGTGTTTTTGATAGTAAATGGTTTCCTTTTCGTTTTTGGCAAAGAAGGATATTTTATCTACTTTTAATACGGTACCAATTTCATTTACTATGCCTTTAAGGATGTCGTCTGTATTTTTATTGAGCAAGAATTTATCAATGTTTTTACTAATTACCGTCAGGATTTCACTTTTATAGGAAAGTTTTTTATCTGATTCTAATAGTAATTGTGCTTCAATGGCAATGGCTATTAAATCGGCTATAGAACGAGCAAAATTGATGTCTTCATTGTCCCATTCAAAAGCAGTATCCGTTTTCTCGAAACACAATATTCCAATGATTTTACCATTGATAAAAATAGGAGTATCCAACAACGACATGATATCGTTTTTGGGAACATAGTCATAACATAGTTCTTGGGTAATACTATTGTTGTAAACGTTAGAGGCTACAATCTGCATTCCGGTTTCTATGTTTTCAAAGTAGTTGGGATAACTCTCATTGGCTAAGAAAAAGTTCTTTTCAAACCGGTCACTTTTAAGATAATATATGCTTTCACATTTTAGCCCTTCAGGAATATAAGACCAATAACCAACCCTTTCAATAACGCAGTTTGTGGCAGCAACTTTGAGGATGTTTTTGAGAATTCCGCTAAAAGTGTCTTTGTTAGAATAGCTTTGTGACGTTAAAACTTTCAAAGTTTCATTGTGTATTCTAACTTTCTTGCTTCGATTGTAATGTTCAATTTCAAGGTTTTTAACCAAAGTGATGTCTCTGGCAATGGCCGAATAGCCTATAACTTCGCCGAAATCATTTTTCTTTAAAGTCACTTTTTGGGAAACCCAAATGGTTTCGCCGTCTTTTTTAAGCAATGGAAAGACCAAATCATTGTATTCCTGGGTTTCTTTTGGAATTTCGGTATAAAAATCGGTTACATAATCCAAATAATCTGCTCTGACAAAATTGGAGAAATGTTTGCCTAAAATATCTTCTTTCTCGTAGTGAAGTGTTTTTACGGCAAATTGATTGACATAGGTTATTACAGCATTCAAATCGATTTCATAGATTAAATCGGCTGCCGATTCTATCAAACTCCGGTATTGGTCTTTTATTTTGACTTGCTCCGTAACGTCTTGTCCGATACCGATTACAACATCTTCAGAATATTTTTTGTCTTTCCATTGAATGAACTTATAGTCACCGTTTTTACACTTTAATTTCCGTATGTAAGAACGATCATCAATAAATGTATTGTGGTAAGCTTCGCCAATAAATTCCGGATCTTCGGTTAGTTTCCAATAGCCCATTCCTAATACTTCTGCTACAGTATATCCCAAAATGGTTTCAACAGATTCACTACAAAAAGAGACTTCTCCTTTTCTGTTGGTGGTTATAATCAGCGAGTTTCCGTTATTGACGATAATGTCTGAAAAGAGGAATTTGTTTTTGGTTTCCAATAAGGCCAAATGTCTTGAAATGTGGATGGCTACTGTGGAAAGAAAAGTGCAAACCAATAAAACAGTCAAGGTACTTTCAATCAATTCGGTTTGATAACTGTAGATTAAAAAAGCAAAAATTGACAATACAAATATCCAATATTGAAGAATATTTTTTAAGACGAAGTAGGATAAGAAAAAGGCAACAATAAAGCTGACATATGATATTAGTTCGTAAGATTCGAAGAATAAATTGTATCCGATAAAACAAAAATAACCTAGATAGAATAAAGGAAAAATAATGGTTATCTTTTTATAAAAATAGTCATACTTGCTGCATAAAAAATAGCACAGCAACATCAGCGCTCCGACACTAAAATTAATCCCAACTTGGTGTGTGTCTCGCAATTCAAATACATCAACAATGGTTTCTACCAAAGGAATAGTAATCCCGAAAAAGAGACAATAAATTCTGAATTGTTCTTCTTTGGGTTCAAATTCCGAGTATTTCTTACTGAGGTTTAACTTCTTTTGTAAAGTTTTGTGAATGGCGATATAAAACAACAATGAAATAATCAGCAACAAACAGATTATCAGATAGCTATTAACATTGGCAAAAGAGAAAAGAGAATTCAAGGTACAGTAGATATTTAACCAATTAAACGATTTAGATTTTAAATTTTATAACTTTCGCATTACAATATACACAAAAATAAAAACACTGTTTACTTTTTAAAAACATATTCAGGAAAACCATTTTAATAATTTTTTTAAGGTGCCTAATTTACCTTTGTAAGGTGCATATCTAATCGTAATGTCGAGCCAATTGGCTTTTTTAACAATGGCTTTTTGGTGTGAAAACAATTCAAAACTTCGTTTGCCGTGATAAGCACCGATACCACTGTGACCAACACCGCCAAAAGGCAGTCGTTTGTTGGCAAAATGAATCAAGGTATCATTAACACAACCTCCGCCAAAGGAATATTGAGCCAATATTTTCTCCACAAATTTTTTGTTTTGGCTAAACAAATACAGCGAAAGCGGTTTTTCATATCGGGTAATGATTCGTTCCAAATCGGCTTCGGTTTTATATCCTAGAATTGGTAATATCGGGCCAAAAATTTCTTCTTGCATTACCAAACTATCGAGTGAAGGTTCATCGAGTAAGGTTGGCGACACATAAAAATCATCAGCCGAAGTTTTTCCACCCAAAAGAACAACTTGGTTTTCTAAAAGCGATATTTGTCTTCTCCAATTTTTTTCGTTGATGATACGCGGATAATCCGGAGATTTTTGAGGGTTTTCGCCATAAGCCAGCGTGATTTCTTCTTTTAAATACTCAATCAGTTTTGGTTTGATGTTTTGATCGACCAAAAGATAATCAGGAGCGATACAAGTTTGTCCGGCATTCAAAAACTTGCCCCAAACTATGCGTTTGGCCGCCAATTTCAAATTAGCTGTGGCCTCAACAATACACGGATTTTTTCCACCCAATTCTAAAGTAACCGGTGTTAAGTGAACTGCTGCAGCTTTGGCGACAATTTTACCTACAGTTACGCTTCCGGTAAAGAAAATGTAATCCCAGCGCTGGGACAATAAATTTTGAGAAACATCAATGCCGCCTAAAACACATTGCACGTGATTTTCTTCGAAGGTTGCTTGGATAATTTCAGCAATGACTTTGGAAGTATTGGGCGTTAATTCCGAAGGCTTAACCACCACTTGATTTCCTGCAGCAACGGCGGCTATCAAGGGCGCGAAAACTAATTGATAGGGATAATTCCATGGAGCGATAATCAAGATCTTACCATATGGTTCCGGGTAAAGATAATCGGCCGAGGGGAAATTCAAAAAAGAAGGCAAAACCCTTTGAGGTTTTGCCCATAGATTAAGATTCTTGATCGTGTATTTGAGTTCGGAAACAATAAAGCTTGTTTCGGTAGCGACCGCTTCGAATGCCGGTTTTTTGAAATCATCATGTAAAGCTTGAATGATTTCTGCTTCTTTATTTTCAACGGTCAGCAGTAATTTCAGTAACGATTGTTTTCTGTAATTCAAATCCGTTTTAAAAATCATGACAAGTTTTATTAGCTAGGCTAATATAGGATTTTTAATCAGAAAAGTACAATTCTTTATTACAAAAATGCCCAGCGGAATCCGGTATATATATCGCCTTGTTTGCTGTCGCTTACCAAAGCGGTGACCAATGAACTTGTACCCAAATAGAAACCGCCCAATCTGAAGCCCAAACCAACATTGGTTCCCGAAATTTCATTGAAAGTTACCGGAACATAAGTTTCAAAGAAACCTAAGTTTACTCTTGGGGTTATGCTGAAAATATTCGGCACGGTGATTTGGTCATTATCGGAATCTTCATTGACTTTTTGTTGCAAATAAGCCGTTACGTATAATTTTGGTACCAATTTGAAATCGACGTAGGTAGAAAGTACAGTTGGTAATTTGACTTTGAAATCGTTTTGTCCGCTAGTTTGAGTTAAGTAACCACTGTCGGATAAGATTTGTTCAACATCGCTTAAATTTTCTACGTTTTCAAACGAGCTTAAGTCTAAACCTTGTGGGTTTTGGGCATTGGGTTGGATATTCAAAACATAATTAGTCGACGAATTGTTATTGTCTTTAAAAGTCATGCTACCAATGTTTCTGATTGATAAACCGGCATTCAATTTATAATCTTTCCCTTTTTTCCATTGGTAATTAAAACCGATATCTCCGGCAAAACCGTTCAATCCGCCAAAAATCGATTTACTGTAATCGTCAAAATTGGTAAAACTATCCGCTAAATTTCCGGAATAGGCTATGTTTAAAGTTGCCGGCGAATTGGTAGTCAAATAAGCTCCGGTTGCATTTTCGGTAACTGTTCCGTCTAAATTGCTCAAACCAAAGTTAGAATACGAACCCGGGAATAATATTTTCAAAGTAAGGCCGGCACTGAATTTATGGTTGTCATTTTCAAAAAAAGTTCTTGCTGCCGACAAACCCACTTCTCCATAAGAAGTACCGCTCAATCTTTGATTATTAGGATTGTTCAAAAGCGTTGTATTCAGAATGATATTGTCATTGGTGATAGCATTTCCGATAGTCGGGTCGATATCTACCATATCAAACTTGGCATGGGCTTTAGTGGTAATGGCAAAACCCCATTTTTGCCAACGAATAGCCAATCCCGGACCGTTAATTTCGGCATCAATTCGGGCGTTTACCGGACTGGTTCCCTGAAAAATCAATGTCTCAAAATCGGCATCTGAGGAAATATCACTGAAAGCAATTTTATTGTTAGCCACATTAAAACTTAAACCGTAAATGTTGACCTCAAATTTTTTAGACAAATTGGCCAACTCGGCCGGATTAATATTGGCATTCAAAATACCAACTCGGTTAGAAGTACTGATTCCCGAATAATGGTCTTGGGCAAAAGTATTTAGCCCAATTAACAGACCTGCAGTTAAAATGATTTTCTTCATAGGTAAGATTGATTTAGGTTTATAACAGTTGGGTTTTTAAAAACCCTAACTACATTATAAACGTAAAAATAGTCAATTTAGTTTACAAAGCATTCCAAATAACTTCATTTGGCGTTGGTGCAATAATTTCCAGGGTTTCCTTGGTAACCGGATGGATAAAAACCAACTTTCGGGCATGCAAGTGAATGCCACCATCAGGATTACTGCGGTCAAAGCCATATTTCAAGTCGCCTTTAATAGGGCAACCTATAGCCGATAATTGCGCCCTGATTTGATGGTGTCTTCCGGTGTGTAGGTTGATTTCTAACACAAAATAGTTGTTGAGTTCTTTGATGATTTTATAATCCAAACTCGCTTTTTTGCTTTCAGGCACTTCCTTAAGATGTGCTTTAGAAGTATTGTTTTTTTCATTTCTTTTCAGAAAATGAACTAGATTGTCTTCTGTCTTTGGCGGTTTGTTTTTCACCACAGCCCAATAAGTTTTTTGGGTTTCTCGTTTGCTGAACAATTCGTTTAAACGCGTTAACGCCTTACTTGTTCTCGCAAAAACCACTATGCCGGTAGTTGGCCGGTCCAAGCGGTGAACCACACCCAAAAAGACTTCGCCGGGTTTATTGTATTTATCTTTAATGTATTCTTTAACAACTTCAGACAGCGGTTTGTCTCCGGTTTTGTCTCCTTGTACAATATCGCCAACGCGTTTGTTCACCACCATGATGTGATTGTCTTCGTGAAGCACTTTGAGGTTATCTTTATTTGAGACTAGCTTAGACATTTTAGACATTTTAGACTTCTTAGAAAGGTTAGATTTTTAAAGTCGTGCGGAATCGAGAAATCATTTTGATAATTTCATTTAACTCATTAGCAATAATCTCTAATTCTTCAGTATTGACAAAGCCTAAATCAGAAGCAATTAAAAGTTGTGTTTCAACTACATAAGCTGAACCAATGGCAATTTCTAAAAATCTGGAAAAATCTTTATTTGAACTTCTTGAAGAACCTTCAGCGATATTCGATGGAATAGAAACTGATGCACGACGCAATTGATTGGTTAAACCAAACTTTTCATCACTAGGAAATTTAGAGGTTATAGCATAAATCTGAGAACAAAATAATCTGCTTTTCTTCCAAATCTCCAATTCCTTATATCTATGCATATCTGATTATCTAAGAAGTCTAACAATCTAACTTATCTAAGAAGTCTAACAATCTAACTTGTCTAAGAAGTCTAATTAATATTGCTCGTTCTTATTCGGGAAATCTTGTGATTTTATATCTTCAACATATTGTCCGATAGCTTTTGTCATACCTTCATACAAATTCATATAGCGTCTTAGGAATCGCGGACTGAATTCATTATTCATACCAAGCATATCGTGAATCACCAAAACCTGTCCGTCAACGCCACCACCGGCTCCGATACCGATAACCGGAATCGAAATGGTTTTGGCTACTTTTTCAGCCAATGATGCCGGAATTTTTTCTAAAACCAAAGCAAAACAGCCTAGTTTCTCTAACAATTTGGCGTCTTCAATTAATTGTTCGGCTTCGGCTTCTTCTTTGGCACGAACGGTGTAAGTTCCGAATTTGTATATCGATTGTGGCGTCAAACCCAAATGGCCCATCACCGGAATTCCGGCATTCAAAATGCGTTTAATACTTTCTTTGATTTCACTTCCACCTTCTAATTTTACCGCATGACCGCCGCTTTCTTTCATGATTCTGATGGCTGAACGCAAGGCTTCTTTTGGATCAGATTGGTAACTTCCGAATGGCAAATCAACTACCACCAAAGCTCTTTCAATGGCTCTCACCACAGAAGATGCGTGATAAATCATTTGGTCTAAAGTGATTGGCAAAGTTGTTTCGTGACCTGCCATTACGTTACTCGCAGAATCACCCACCAAAATTACATCAACACCGGCGGTATCTACAATCTTTGCCATGGTATAATCATAAGCGGTCAGCATCGATATTTTCTCGCCATTGGCTTTCATGTCAAACAATGACTTGGTTGTAATTCTTTTGTAATCTTTTTTTGCAGTAGACATAATGGTTTATTTTGAAGTTGTAAAAGTATTAAATCTATTTTTGATGTAACAAAATTAAGACGGTTAATGTGATTTTATACTACTTTTGTCAAAACTGATTTGGTTTGATATTAAGATGAGAATGTCCAGTTGACATTCGGTTTTTGCCTATTTATTTTTGCTGAAACAAAAAATACCTGACAGCCACCGGCTGTCCTCCTTTTAATTTCAAATAATCAGGGCTAAAAAGGTCAATCATAAATCGTCCAAATAAACGAATAACCAAATAACCGAATCAACTTAAAAATGCCTAAAATACTAATCATCGAAGACGAAGCCACCATCCGAAGAGTATTGATCAAAATACTTACCGAAGAAAGCGATACTTATACCGTTGAAGAAGCCGAAGACGGAAAAACAGGTTTTGAAAAAATTAAAAGCGAAGACTACGACTTAGTGTTGTGTGACATCAAAATGCCCAAAATGAGCGGCGAAGAGCTACTTGAAGCTGTCAAAAAAATCAAACCTGAAATCCCGATGGTGATGATTTCCGGTCACGGAGATTTAGAAACTGCAGTTAACACCATGCGTTTAGGTGCTTTCGATTACATCTCAAAACCACCCGATTTAAATCGATTATTAAATACCGTTCGAAACGCTCTGGACAAAAAGCAATTGGTCGTAGAAAATAAAATTCTAAAGAAAAAGGTTTCCAAAAACTACGAAATTATTGGTGAGAGCGAACCCATCAATCACATCAAACAAATGATTGATAAAGTTGCCCAAACCGATGCCAGGGTTTTAATTACCGGACCTAACGGCACCGGAAAAGAATTGGTTGCCCATCAATTACACGAAAAAAGCGAAAGAGCCAATGCGCCAATGATTGAAGTCAACTGCGCCGCTATTCCATCTGAATTAATTGAAAGCGAATTGTTCGGTCACGTAAAAGGTGCCTTTACATCCGCGGTGAAAGATAGGGCCGGAAAATTCGAAGCTGCCGATGGCGGAACGATTTTCTTAGATGAAATCGGCGATATGAGTTTGTCAGCTCAAGCTAAAGTATTGCGTGCGTTGCAAGAGAGTTTGATTCAAAGAGTCGGCGCCGATAAAGATATTAAAATCAATGTGCGTGTCGTAGCGGCAACCAACAAAGATTTGAAAAAAGAAATCGCCGAAGGTCGTTTCCGAGAAGATTTGTATCATCGTTTGGCGGTCATTTTAATCAAAGTACCTTCACTAAACGAGAGACGCGATGATATCCCGTTATTGATAGAACATTTTGCTGTAAAAATTGCTGAAGAGCAAGGGAATGCACCAAAATCTTTTTCCAAAGACGCGGTCAAATTATTGCAAGAATACGATTGGACCGGTAATATCCGAGAACTAAGAAACGTGGTGGAAAGATTAATTATCCTAGGTGGAAGCGAGATTTCAGAAATGGATGTTAAATTGTTTGCCTCTAAATAGCAGTTAGCTGTCGGCGATTAGCGAGTTTCTTTTGCTAAAAGCTAAAAGCTAAAAGCTAAAAGCTAAAAAAAATGAACCTAAAAAAAATAAACCCAAACCTCCAAAAAGCACTCATCGAACACGGTTTAACCGAAGCCAATGAGATGCAACAGGAAACTTTTTCTACCATTAAAAGCGGTGCCGATGCGGTAATTCAATCACCCCAAGGAACAGGGAAATCGACGACTATAGTGTTGAATGTTATCCAACGATTGGAAAAATCGGTTGGTGAAAGTACTCGCGCTTTGATTTTGGTGGAAAACAAAGAACGCGTTTTAGAAATGGAAGAAATGTTTCTGAAACTCGGAACCTATCACGACTTGAGTATCTTTGGGGTACACGACAAAGGCGATATCGATTATGATAAAAATATAGTATCTATGGGATTGGATATATTAATCGGAACACCCAACAAAATCAATGCGATGTTTGCTTCTGCAGGTTTTAACAGTAACACCATCAAGATGTTTGTAGTAGACGATGCCGATATTTTATTCAGAAATCGAATGGATGCGGTAGTACTTCGCTTGTCGCAAAGTATCGAGAAAACCCAACGCTTATTTTTTTGTTCCCAAATTACCGAAAGGGTAGAAGTATTGGCAGATAAAGTCATGATAGAACCTACTTTCTTTGAGATAGAAGAATAATTGTCATAATTCATAATTCGTAATTCGTAATTCAAAAAAATGGGATTAATCAAAATATTTTCAGGCGATGTAATTCTCGCTGTCACTTTAAAAGAAAAACTCGAAGAAGCCAATATCAATGTGGTAATTCGGGATAACAATCAGGCGAATGTATTGCCCAGTATTCAAACCGTAAAACCGGTGGAATTGTTTATTCAGGAAGTTGATTTCGGCAAAGCCAATCCGGTAATTGAGGATTTTCGATTAAGCATTTAAATTGAGAAAAGCGGTTGAAATAGCACTTTTTTTCTTAGTCGTTTTTGTTTTCGACCGATTCTTGTTTTTACCCGGTAGAATGGCCGGCACTTGGGAATATAAAACCGGAACTAATATAGGAGACACCATCACTTTCGAAAATATTGATATCGTAAATAATTTTGAAGTGAAAATCAGTGCCAACAAAAAATTAGATTCTTTTTATTTGTTGGGTTGCTATTTCGGAACCTTGTATTTGTTGGATAAAGATACGCTGGAATATACGGTTTATGAAGCATATGAACCGCTTGATTTTCAATAATCTTGATTATTTAAATATTTTCAATCGGCTTACCAGTATTGAAATAAATACGCCAAAAACACCAATCACCGCAAAGGAATATTCTAAACTGGTTAGTTCGGCTATAAAACCAATCAGCGGCGGCCCGATTAAAAATCCGAGGAAACTGATACTCGTTACTATCGTCAAGGCGATACCCGTTGGGACATTTTCATTATTTCCGGCCACGTTAAAGATAATCGGTACGACATTGGAAACCCCAAAACCAACCAACATAAAAGCAATCATACACGGAATCAAATAAGGCAATAAAACCGCCATGTATAATCCGGTCGAAATGATTAAGCCGCTGATGATGAGGACTTTTTTGCCCCCATATTTAGCTACCAAAATATCACTCAAAAATCTTCCCGAAGCCATACTGATCATAAAAGTGGTGTAACCCAAAACCACTAATGCGCCCGGCGCTTTGACAATTTCTTTGAAATATACACCACTCCAATCAAACATAATGCCTTCGCTCGCCATACCGCAAAAACAAATTACGCCCAACCACAGCAATGTTTTGTCGGGATTTTTCCAAAAGGAATAACTCGATTTTTCTTCTTCCGGCTTGGATTTGGCAATAATGAGGTATTTGTAATTGGTCAATAAAATTATCACAACCAACCCAAAGGCTACGGTGAAATGTTGGAATGGAGTCCATTCAAAAGTCAGCATAAGTAGCCCAACCAGTGCCCCAAAAAAACCGGCCAAACTCCAAGAACCGTGAAACGAGCCAATAATCGGCTTGTCAAACAACTGTTGGGTATAAACCCCTTGTGCATTCACCGCTATATTGCAGAAGTTACAAAAGAAACCAAACAAAAGCAATCCGATTGCTAAGTGCCAAGTTTGGCTAGCCAATCCTATAAAAATCAAACAAAAGGCATAAAGGAATAGTCCTAAAATGGAGATGTTTCGACTACCATATTTTGTTACAATTTTACCTGTAAACGGCATCGCTATCAATTGTCCAATCGGTAAAGCAAAAAGCATCGTTCCTAATTCGGCTTCACTTAATTGTAATATCGATTTGATATCCGGGATTCGGCTGGCCCAAGTTGAAAAACAGAATCCCATCCCAAAGAAAAACAGAGAAGTAGCTAATCTAACCCTTTTGAGATAAGATTTTTTGGTTTTTCTAAAACCTTTGTTAATCTTGGCTTTGGGTAAAATTTTGGCTAAAAAACTATAATCTATTAAAGGCATAGCTGAACTTTGTGTTTGTAGAATGCAAAAATACACATTAAGTTTTGTCAGCCTTCGTTCTTGATGAATTACAACGTTATTGTTATTAATTTTTAATGTTAATCAGCTATTTTTTAATCTCAAATTTCAAATCTTCGATTCCATATTTACACTATCTTTGCACCTTCAAAAAAATAGCTTTCAGCTATTAGCATCAGCTACTAACAAAAAGCTAAAAATAGAATATGGATTTAAAGCTAACTGCTAAAAGCTAACTGCCGGAGGCTAAATAGAAATAAATGATTACAATTAACGACATAGCCGTTGAATTTGGCGGTACTACTTTATTCAGCGAAGTAACTTTTGCCATTAATGAAACCGATAAAATTGCCTTAATGGGTAAAAACGGTGCCGGAAAATCGACACTTTTAAAAATTGTAGCCGGTGAAAACAAACCCTCTCGAGGAAACATTTCGGCTCCGAAAGAAGCGGTGATTGCCTATTTGCCGCAACATTTGTTGGCTGCCGACAATTGTACCGTGATGGAAGAAGCTTCGAAAGCCTTTGCTGAGGTTTTCAAAATGAAAGCCGAAATCGACGAAATCAATGAGCAGTTGACTATTCGCACTGATTATGAAAGCGATGAGTACATGAAATTAATTGAGCGCGTTTCTGAATTAAGCGAGAAATATTATTCAATTGAAGAAGTCAATTACGAAGCCGAGGTAGAAAAAGTATTGAAAGGATTAGGATTCGAAAGAGAAGACTTTAATCGCCCAACATCTGAGTTTTCAGGAGGTTGGAGAATGCGTATCGAATTGGCCAAAATATTATTAAAACAACCCGATTTAATTCTATTAGATGAGCCGACAAACCACCTGGATATGGATAGTATTCAGTGGTTGGAGGATTTCTTAATCAATCAGGCCAAAGCGGTGATGGTGATTTCCCACGATAGAGCTTTCGTAGATAATATTACCAATCGAACTATTGAAGTTACGATGGGTAGAATTTACGATTACAAAGCCAAATACTCACATTATTTAGAACTGCGCAAAGACCGACGCATTCACCAGCAAAAAGCCTATGACGAGCAACAAAAATTTATTGCCGAGAACCAAGCTTTTATTGAACGTTTCAGAGGTACTTTTTCGAAGACCGAACAAGTGCAATCGCGGGTTCGTATGTTGGAAAAATTGGTTCCGGTAGAAATTGATGAAATCGATACTTCGGCTTTGAAGTTGAAGTTTCCGCCTTCAGTTCGCTCCGGACAATATCCGGTAATTGTGCGCGATTTGGAGAAATCTTACGGTGATCATCTGATTTTTAAAGATGCTAACATGGTGATTGAGCGCGGACAGAAAGTAGCTTTCGTGGGGAAAAACGGAGAAGGAAAATCAACTATGATCAAAGCCATCATGAAGGAAATTGAAATCAATGGCGGTAGTGTTGAGGTTGGTCACAACGCACAGATTGGTTATTTTGCCCAAAATCAAGCGTCATTATTAGATGAGAACGCTACGATTTTTGAAACGATAGACAATATAGCCGTAGGCGATGTACGCACGCAAATCAAAAATATTTTAGGTGCTTTTATGTTCCAAGGTGATGATATTCAGAAGAAAGTCAAAGTGCTTTCGGGTGGCGAAAAAACGCGTTTGGCCATGATCAAATTGTTGTTGGAACCGGTAAATTTGTTAATTCTGGATGAGCCTTCCAATCACTTGGATATGAAAACTAAAGATATCATCAAAGAAGCGTTGAAAGACTTTGACGGAACTTTAATTCTAGTATCTCACGACCGTGATTTCTTAGACGGTTTGGCCGAAAAAGTATTCGAATTCGGGAACAAAAGAGTAAAAGAACATTTTGAAGACATCAAAGGGTTCTTGGCACACAAGAAAATGGAGAGTTTGAAAGAGATAGAGAAGTAGAACTCTGTATTCAGTCAATCAATATAAAAACAAAACCCGCCAAATTCATAGAACTTGACGGGTTTGCCAACATTAATCAAATCACCCAAAAAATTTAATTTACCGCTTCCACTAAGCGAATAAATTCTGCTTTATAACCGTCTTCATCGTAGGCCAAACCTGCTTTGGCTAATTTTTTAATGGCTGCAGAAGATTTGTTGGTCACCAATTTGGAATCTCTTAATTTCAACCCAAACCAAGCTACTGCGGTGCTGAATTTGAATCCGCTCGAAGCGTTGTCTATGGTATTCACTTTGTTATCAATTACCTGAACCATTTCGATACTTTTTGCGCCATCCGGTTTTTTGTAGCGGAATTTTATGGTGGCTAATTCGTCGTTGAATTTAGTTTTGGAAGGTTCTACTTTGGAGTATTTCAACTCATCGGTATCCACAAAAAAATCACTTTTGGCATCAGTAGGAATGATTTCGTACAAAGCGGTTACCGTATGCCCGCTGCCCAATTCTCCGGCATCAATGGCATCATTTTTAAAATCTTCCGGACGCAGTTTTCGATTTTCATAACCAATCAAGCGGTAGGCTTTCACATGTGCCGGATTGAACTCGATTTGGATTTTAACATCTTTCGCAATAGCAAACATCGAACCTTTAAATTCTTTGCCCAAAAAGCGATTGGCTTCTTGGATGTTATCGATATAAGCGTAATTACCGTTGCCTTTATCGGCTAAAGTTTCCAACTTGCTGTCTTTGTAATTGCCCATACCATAGCCCAAACAAGTCAGGAAAACCCCCGATTTTCTTTTGTCTTCAATCAAGGTTTGCATGTCTTTGTCGGATGAGGCGCCTACGTTAAAGTCACCATCAGTAGCCAAGATTACGCGGTTGTTGCCGTTTTTAATAAAATTTTCTTCTGCGGTTTTGTAAGCCAATTCGATTCCGGCACCACCGGCAGTACTACCGCCAGATTGTAGTTTGTCTAAAGCGTCAATAATGGTTTTTTTATCGCTGCCTGAAGTTGGCGGTAAAACCATACCGGCGGCTCCGGCGTAAACAACCATGGCAATTTTGTCCTCTTCTCTCAGTTGGTTTACCAATACTTTCAAAGATTCTTTCAGCAAAGGCAATTTGTTGGCATCGCCCATGGAGCCTGATACATCTATAAGGAAAACCAAATTCGATGGGGGCAAATTATCGGTCGGGATGTCTTTGCCTTGTAAACCAATGCGAACCAGTTTGTTGTTTGTATTCCATGGACATTCGCTGTATTCGGTATTAATTGAAAACGGATGTTGGCCGGTGGGTTGCGGATATTGGTATTTAAAAAAGTTTACCATTTCTTCTACACGAACTGCATCTTTCGGAACGGTTTGACCGCCATTAATAAATCGACGAATATTGGTATAAGAGGCATTGTCAACATCAATGGAGAAAGTCGATAACGGCGCCGATTTCGGGCTTTCAAAAGCATTTTCTGTAAAGCTGTCGTAGTCTTCATTGTCGGGTTCAATCACCATTGGTTTGGTGGTTTTGTTGATTTCTTTGATTCTTTTTTTCAGCTCTTTTTCAGTCAAATTTTGTTGTACTCCTGTTTTGGTTTGTACTACGATAGCACCGTTATTTGCGCTGTTTCCATAAACAGAAGTCGCGGCGGTATCTTTTAACACATTAACAGAATTAATATCATCGGGATTAATGCTTTTAAAATCTTCCTCTTTCACAGGAACACCGTCAACTATATACAATGGTTTTGTCTGAGTATTGAGTGATGAATTACCACGAATGACAACTTTGGTGGTGCCGGGACTTCCCGAACGGTGGTTGATTTGTACACCGGCGACTTTGCCTGACAAGGATTGGGAATGACTGGTCACGGATTGTGTGGTCATTTTTTTGCTTTTACGACTATAGCCTTGACCAACGACCACAACTTCTTGCAAACTAACCCCTTCCTTAAGAACAACATTGATAATATTGGATTTACCTACTTTTACTTCCGTACTGTTGTACCCCGTAAAATTAAAAACCAAGAGTTGACCTTCAGAGGCTTTAATACTGTATTTACCATCAAAATTGGTTTGTGTGGAGTTTGATGTTCCCCTTACGATAACATTGACACCCGGAAGCGGTCCGACTTTGTCGGAAACGGTACCTGTAATGGTTTTCTCCTGCCCGAAAGTTAGGAAACTTACAAGCATAGCGATGCCTAATGAAAAGATTTTTACATTTTTCATGACGTTAGATTTTAAAAGATTAGACTAATTTATTGGCGCTTTTTGGCTGCCGGTTTTCCGTTTTTAGTAGAGATAATGACGACGCCTTTTTTGCCTTTTTGACCATAAATCGAAGTAGCCTTTTCATTCTGCAGTATAGAAATGGAATCGATTTCTTGATCGTTTAGCGGTGCATATGGACTGGTTGGATTGGGACCGAATAGTTCTTGTTCGGTGTATTCCACACCATTGATAATATAAAGTGGATCGGGAAGTTCAACGATAGATTCAATTTCGTCCATTTCGATTTCCTTTACGGTTTGTTTGTTGGTTACCTTGTCATCAAAAACCAGTAGAGGCATTTCTTTTTTGGCATTGGACACTTTGTTTTCCTTGTTGATAAAAACTTCCATGTCTTTTGCTTTTGCCGGCGTGACTTCAAATTTGTTGCTTCTACTATATCCTGAGTTGTTGATTGAAGCAACATTAGAGAGTGATTTTACGCCTTTTGAAATAGTATCGAATTTATAAGAATCATCATTGGGATTTACTTCTTCTGCTGCAGCGACTTGTGGTGCGGCTAAAATTTGGTTTTGCAATATTTCTTTGGCTTCCTCTTTAATAGCCGGATTAATAGGTTCAGCCGCAACTACCTCATTATTGTATGGATTTTTTGTTTTTTGAATCGTGTCTTTTTGTACAATGACCTCATTGGTATTCATTGTGGGTTGGTCTTCTTTTAAAAATTGATAACCAATAGAAATTCCCAATAAGATTGAAGCTGCTATAGCCCATTTTTTCCAAAGCACTGTTTCTTGTTTCAACTCCTTTTTATCGAGTTTTTCCTCTACGCGGTGCCAGACTTTCTCCATCGAAGCAAAATCGGGTGACTCGGCGTTGTCGGCGGCTTTTTTGAATTGGTTAAAAATATTTTGATTTTCCATGATTACTTTGCTTTTTGATAATAAAGATTGTTGACTAAATCTTTTAACTTGGTTTTGGCGACATTCAATTGTGATTTTGAGGTGCCTTCCGAAATATTTAGCATAACTGCTATTTCCTTGTGGCCATAGCCTTCAATAACAAAAAGATTGAAGATGGTTTTGCAACCTTCGGGAATTAAATTGAGCAAGTTGAGCAAATCTTCTTCTTCCAGAGGCGTTTCTTGTGCGCTTTGCGGTTGGATGCTAAAAGAGGTTTCCTCTAAATACAAATTGAAATTTACGTTGCGTTTCAATTGTAACAAACATTGGTTTACGGTTATTTTTCGGGCCCAAGCTTCGAAAGCGCCTACTTCTTTTAATTGGTCGAGTTTGGTAAAAATGGTGTAAAAGGCATCGGCTAATACTTCTTCTATTTCTTCCTCCTTTTTTAAATACCGTTTGCAGGTTCGGTACAACTTGGGCGACAAGTAGTCGTACACTTGCCGCTGGGCTTCCCGTTGCATTTTTTTACAGGCTGATATGAGTGTTTCGTTTATCACAATTGGAGTCTTTATAGGTAAAGAGGACTATTGGTTTAAAAAGGTTGGGAAGAGGTGAAAAAAAAGTTGGGAGTTAGGAGTTTTTAGTGTTCAGTTTTGTTGTAATATAAGGCTTCTAGCTCATTTTGGGGTCGATTTTTTTTATCATATAGTAAAGTTAGGTTTCTTTCAAAAGCGGGTTGGGTAATCTCTATTGACCAACCGATGGATATGTTTGGGATATTTTCACTTAGTTTGCTGATGAATTGAAACCAACCATAAGTTTCTTCTGAAATTGTAAATTTTTCGTCATCACTAGTATAAACATCTATACAGATTTCATCATAAGCTACTAAATCAATTTTGTAACCAAAAACAGTTTCTATTTCATCCCAATTGTAGTAAGCATCGAGGCCATCAATATGAATACTGAATCCGGTTTCGTCATACAGGAATGAGTCTAATTCCTTTTCGTATATTTCTTGTCTTTCAGCCAAAATCTTTTTACCCATTTCAGAATCATATGTAACAAAAATATTCTTAGGGTTTAATAATCTTGCCAACATAAAAATTCCGCCAACGCCAAAAAACAAAAATGTTCCCCAAAAAGAAAAACGGGTCATATTGTCTTTGCCAATAATAGCCATTGCCACGAAGACGAATGATATTATGATAACCAAAACTGATTTAGTTTTGCTTTCCCAAATTACATTCCGACCTTCGAACTTTTCTTGATTCATCGTTTTAATGTTAACTTGTAAATGTCAGATTCCAAAACTTCCGAATCAGTGTCTTCGCAGAGGAGGAATTCGATTTCCTTTTCGGATTGTTTGTATAGTGTCAGAC
Source organism: Flavobacterium sp. IMCC34852 (assembly GCF_030643905.1). Lineage (NCBI taxonomy): Bacteria > Pseudomonadati > Bacteroidota > Flavobacteriia > Flavobacteriales > Flavobacteriaceae > Flavobacterium > Flavobacterium rivulicola. The sequence goes on from NZ_CP121446.1 coordinate 1,572,037, forward strand.
CTTCGAATTTGTTTTTATCGCTAATTTGAATCGAATTGGTCAGCGTCATGGTTTTTAAATCGATAGTACCGATGATACTACCTAAAACTTCTCCGTCGAGATAAGTTGACTCGGTGTCTTCGGCGGAAGCCAAAAAGTAGATTTTGTCTTCTACTAAAATGGCGTCGGTAAAGGTCGTGGGCACATTTTTGATTTTGGGTAAATCGATTGGGACATATTCGAATTTTTGGTCTTTGGCAACGTCTTTTGAGTAAACAATGCCATTTTTGCCTTTAGCGCCATTCCCTCGTTGGAAAAAATAAATATGGTCATGGTCCATGATTAACCCTTCAATATTTAATTCATCGTCTGAAATATTGAATTTTTGTTTAATTTTTTGGTAGATGGTGCCAATGTTATTCTTTTGAATTTTACCGGTTGGAATGGCATAATTGAAAATCATATTTCGGTTTTCGGTTGAGCCTGAGCCTAAAAGAATTAAATCAGTTCCTTTGATAGCGATGGCTTCAAAATCGGGTTTGTCTTTTTTGGCGATGTTGTCTTGGGCGTTTTCTGTCAAAGCTATTTTGTTGAGCTTTTCGGTTGGAATATTGTATTCATAAAGAAAAGTACTGTTGTCAGAAATGAGATAAAGTTTGTCGTCATGATAAACCAATCCTGAAGCAGAACCAATGCCAATGATTTTAAAAAGTACCGAAAGTTGAAATTTTTCCATTAGTTGTAAGATAAGTTTAGCCCGGATAGGAGTGGCATCCTTTTTTGAATTGCTTTGGGTTTTAACCCAAGGTAATTTAAAAAAGATATAACGGATAGCCGGAAATAGCTCCCAAAAATTATTATTTTTACAAATATAAAACTTGTACCATGAAAAACATCAATCCGGAAGATTTTAGAGTGAAAGGCAACATTGAGTTGTCAAAATTACCGACTCGATTGGACATAGATACGGATAAAGCGGAAGAGGAATTGGCTTTGGATAAGGTTCAAATGAAGTTGAGCAAGAAGCAAGATGCCATGTATGCCCACAACCGACATGCGTTTTTGATTTGTCTGCAAGGCATGGATACGAGTGGAAAAGACAGTTTGATACGCGAAGTTTTTAAAGAGTTCAATCCGCGCGGCGTGGTAATTCACAGTTTTAAAACACCGAATTCAACCGAGTTGGAGCATGACTATTTGTGGCGTCATTATTTGGCTTTGCCCGAGAAAGGGAAGTTTGCCGTATTCAACCGCACGCATTATGAAAACGTGCTGGTGACACGCGTGCATCCGGAATATATTTTATTCGAAAATTTACCGGGAATTGAAAAAGTGGAAGATATTACGCCTCAGTTTTGGGCGAATCGCATGGAGCAAATCAATAATTTTGAAAAGCATATAGCGCAGAACGGTACGACGATTTTGAAGTTTTATTTCCACATGAGCAAAGAGGAGCAGAGGCTTCGGTTGTTAAAACGTTTGGAAAATCCGGAGGACAACTGGAAATTTTCGACCGGTGATTTGAAAGAACGCGAGCGTTGGGATGATTATATGAAATACTATGAAGACGCTATTAACAATACCAATAAAGACCATGCGCCTTGGTATGTGATTCCGGCCGATGACAAAGGCGTAGCTCGTTATATAGTAGCGCAAACCATTTGGGAAAAACTGGAATCGCTCAAAGATATTACAGAACCCGAATTGGATCCGAAAGTCAAAGCGAATATTGACGTATATCGTGAGCAATTGAAAGGGTAAAACATAGTATCTTTGCCGACTCAAAAAAAGCAAAGTGAATTTAGCCCAATACACCAAAGAATTTCGATACAATATGCAACTGGCCTATCCGGTAATTCTGGGTATGGTTGGCCATACGTTAATTGGAATCGTAGATAACATTATGGTCGGGAAATTGGGCAGTACCGAATTGGCTGCCGTTTCTTTAGGTAATAGTTTGATTTTTGTAGCAATGTCTATCGGAATCGGGTTTTCAACAGCGATTACACCGATTGTAGCTGAAGCCGATGCCTCTAAAAAAACCGATAACATTCGCTCCGCTTTTCACCACGGTTTGTTTTTGTGTACCATTTTGGGCTTTATGTTGTTTGGTTTGGTGGTTTTAGCACAGCCTATAATGGAATTGTTGCACCAACCCAAAGAGGTAATAGTTTTAGCTAAGCCGTTCCTGACTTGGGTGGCTTTTTCTTTGGTTCCATTGATTATTTACCAAGGTTACAAGCAATTTGCCGATGGTTTGTCGATGACCAAAGTGTCGATGTACGCTATTATTATGGCGAATGTTTTGCACGTGATTATCAACTATTTGTTGATTTACGGGATATGGTTTTTCCCAAAAATGGGTATCATAGGCGCGGCTTTGGGCACCGTGATTTCCCGAATAGCGATGGTGGTTTTTATGCACGTTATTTTAGCTAAAAAGGAAAAGCTGAAACCCTATTTTCAGGACTTTAGTTTTGACGAAATAAAAAAAGCAACCCTAAAAAAAATCATTAATCTGGGTTTGCCTTCAGCGATGCAAATGTTGTTTGAAGTAGTGTTATTTACGGCGGCCATCTGGCTTTGCGGTACCATAGGCAAAACGAGTCAGGCTGCGAATCAGATTGCGCTGAGTTTGGCTTCGTTGACCTTTATGTTTGCAATGGGATTGAGCGTGGTGTCTATGATTAGAATCAGTAACCAAAAAGGCTTAGGTGATTACAAACAGTTGATTGTGGTAGGTCGTTCCATCTTTTTGTTGGCGATTATTATTGAGATTCTCTTTGCCTTAATGTTTGTGGCTTTGCACCAAATTTTGCCGTATTTGTTTCTCAACATGGACAATAAAATGCAATTGTTAGACAATGCCGAAGTGATTTCGATTGCGGCCAAATTACTTTTGGTAGCGGCAGTTTTCCAGATATCTGATGGTATTCAGGTTGTGGTGCTTGGTGCCTTGCGCGGTTTGCAAGATGTGAAGATTCCTATGTATATTACCTTTGTTGCCTATTGGATTGTAGGTTTTCCAATTTCGTATTATTTGGGACTGAAAACTAATTTAGGCGCTGTAGGTGTTTGGATTGGATTGTTGGGAGGATTAACAGCGGCTGCTTTATTTTTGTATCTTCGTTTTCATTATTTAACTAAAAAACTAATTGTTGATAATAAAGTGATTGGTAATTAGTGATTAGTAATTGGTCGGGAAATCGACTAATTATTGATAACAAATAGCTAATCACCAATTACTAATTACTAATCACTAAAAAAAATGGAATTACCAAAATTCGTACTAGCAGATAACTCAGATTTTCCGGATGATATTTTTGTCATTCACCTTGATTTTCCTCGTTTTATTATCAATTTAAAAGATGACGAAGTAGAGTTTATGGAAGATTTAGAAGGAGAAGACGAAACCGAATTAGAAGCCGAAATGGAGCATTTAATTACGTTGGCCGGAGAGTTTTACGACAAAGAAATGAAAGCTTACGAGGAATAGTTTTTTATTGATCGTATCCGTTTTTGATCGCATAGACTGCCAATCCGACACGGCTTTTCAAGTTTAGCTTTTCAAAAAGATTGTCTCGGTAGCTTTCAACAGTTCTGGGGCTGCAAAACATTAATTCGGCGATTTCTTTATAACTTTTTTCGGTAATAGTGTATTTCAGAAATTCTTTTTCTCTTTCAGTGAGTTTGGATAAAGCACTGTTGGTATTTTTATTGATACTTGAAAAAATAATTTTCGACGCCCATTCCGGATAATAAAAACCGTTTTCCACTAACTTGTTCAAAGCCGATTCTAATTCACGCGGATGAGAGTTTTTAAGCAAATAGCTTTTGGCGCCGTTTTTTACCATTTTAATTACGCTTTGTTCGTCATTTTGCATACTCAATACCATTATCAGTACTTCGGGATGGTTTTTTTGTAGCCAGTTGGCGGTTTCAAATCCGTCCATTACGGGCATGCTGATGTCGAGTAAAACAATGTCAGGCACATCGTTATGCGCATTGATTTTATCGATCAAGACTTGTCCGTTTTCGCATTCGCAAATGGTATCAAAATTTTCAAAATTGGCTATGATTCCTTTGATCGCTTGTGCAATCAGGATGTGGTCATCAACTATAGCAATGGTTTTTTTGACTTTCATATTACAATCGAATAATTAATTGTGTGCCATTATCTGTACCGCTTTTCAATTCCATTTTACCTCCGATGAGCGCTGTCCTTTTTTTAATATTGGTTATGCCTTGACCTATTTGTACCGTTTCGGGACTAAAACCGATACCATCATCTTTCAAAGATAAAACGATATTGTTATCCTTTGAAAGTAATTCCACAAAAATGTTTTGACATTTGGAATGCTTGATACTGTTGTTGATGAATTCTTGTACAATTCTAATTAGAATGGATTTTTCCTGGTATTTTAAATTAGCAGAAAAACCGTTAGAGCTATAAATCACATTGCATTTCTTGAGTGCCTTAATTTTTTCGCACTCTTTTTCAATCAATTGGCTGATGGTGTTGACATCAATAGCATTGTCAATTAAAGATTTGGAAAGTTCACGCAATTCGGCAATCGATTCATTAATGATTAAGCTGATGTTTTCGATGGTGTTATTTACTTGTGGCGCTTTGTTTTCAAACTCTAATTGTTGGGTATACAAACTGGCCAGTGTTAGTTTTTGGCCAATGTTGTCATGAATTTCACGACCTATGTGTTCAATAGTTTCTTGCTGAATTTCTTTTTGAGTGGTGAACAATTCTTGTTTATGGGCAACAGCCGTAATTTCTTTTTCTTTTTCGATGCTGAAATACTTGTGGATAAGCGCTCCAACAAAACATAAATTCTCCAAAAAATAACCATAACAGAGATAGTCAAACCCGGTATATTTGCTATAGCCGCTACTGCTAAAACTATCCCATAACGCTAAAAAACCACTAATGAAAACAAAGCTTACGGCGGCAAACAAGTACCTGAAAAATGTGCGGTCTAAGTTTTTAAAAAGATGGTAATAAAATAGGACCGAAAGTACCAAGATGATGATACGGGTAATCAGAAAATAGACAAAATCCCGACTGACAAATTTTGGAAAAGCTGCTACAATAATCAGATATATTACTGTAAAGTACAAAAAGGTTTTGTAAATGTTTTTTAGCTTTTTAAACTTAATATCTTCCATGACCATAGCAAAGTAGACAAAGCCGCAAAAGAAAAAATGACTAAGAACTTGTAAAATATCTACAGTTAGATTCAAAAGCAATCGTTCGTTTGATTTTTTGGGAAAATCACCGGTGTTTTTGATGTAAACAATAGCCACAAAAGCAATAATCACCGATAAATACAATCCGTAAAACTTATAAATTCGGGAAGAAAAATAGGTGTTTAAAAACGTGGTAATCACGCCGGCCAAACTAAGAAAACCAATGGTGTAGAAACAAAGTTGAATAAAAAAAATATCATTTTTCAGCATAGTCTGACTCGGTTAAGGTAAGTTTAGGCATAGCAACCAAAAGCTATGCACGCGCCACTTTGCGGATTTATAAAGAAACGATTACTTTTTTGATAAATCTCCGACAGGCATTTCTTTTTTTATCCGTTAAACAACGGTAATTTTATCGTTAATCAAACATACTAAATTTAGTTTTTTGCTCATAGTAATATTTTCAAAATCGCCTCAAATTTGAAGTTAGTTAGTCATGACAAATTTGCAATACTCAACGACTGTAGAGTTGTACTAAGGATTTTGAAAAATTAAAGTATGATTCGAGTGAGTGTTAATAGGAAAGTTGCAACTGAATATTGTGGTAATTTGAGTTGTTCATCAGAACCATAAGGTAAAAACCTTGTGGTTTTTTTGTTTTTACAAGTTTCTGATTTATTTAAAATACTGACCTAACAAATCCATGGCGGCTGCAAAAGGCGATAATTCGTCATTTTGTACCGCTTTTTTCTTTTGTTCCAATAAAGCTATAATCTCCGGATGGTGATAAAAGTGGTTTTTTAATTGTTCATTGATGGTTTCCATCATCCAATATTGATTTTGCTCTTGGCGTTTTTCTCCAAAATATCCGTTGCTTTTTACCAAAGAAGAATACTCGGAAATCAAATCCCAAATAGCGTCAATCCCGGTTTTCTCATAAGCGCTGCAAGTGGTCACTTTAGGAATCCAACCCGAAGTTTTAGCCGGAAACAAATGCAATGCCCGATTGAATTCGGTTTTTGCCAATTTGGCTTTGGCTACATTATCGCCATCGGCTTTATTAATCACAATAGCATCGGCCATTTCCATTATGCCGCGTTTGATGCCTTGCAATTCATCGCCGGCGCCCGAAATTTTTAATAGTAAAAAGAAATCCACCATGCTGTGAACCGCCGTTTCGCTTTGTCCGACACCAACGGTTTCAATCACAATCGTATCAAATCCGGCCGCTTCACAAAGTATTATGGTTTCTCTCGTTTTTCGAGCGACTCCGCCAAGTGTTTCACCCGAAGCACTCGGTCGAATATAGGCGTTCTTGTCTTTGACCAATTCTTCCATTCGGGTTTTATCGCCCAAAATACTGCCGTGCGATATGGTACTACTCGGGTCAACTGCCAAAACAGCAACTTTTTTACCCATTGCGGTCAAATGTTTTCCAAAGGCTTCAATAAACGTGCTTTTTCCAACACCCGGAACACCGGTTATACCTATTCGCAACGATTGATTAGCATGTGGCAAACAAGCTGCGATAATTTCATTGGCTTTCATCAAATGATCGAGATTGGTGCTTTCTACCAAAGTGATGGCCCGACTTAAAGCCGAAATATCACCTGATAGAATTCCGGAAATCAATGTTGCTGCAGAAGGTTGTGTTTTGCGGCTACGTACCACTTTATCCAAAGCCGTTTTGCTGATGCTTTCCGGTTGCGGAATGCCGTCTTTTTCATGCAGTGCCGTTTTTTTTGAATTATTTTCCAAATAGCAGTAATGTTAGTGAGGTTTGTCTTAATGATTTGCTAAAATTACTAAATGTTATTTTAATGACTGATATATATAGTATTTTTGTATCGTTAAAAATGAAAAATGGAAATCGAAACTACGCTTTCAACAGGAAAAAAGAATAACGAGTTAGTTCAAAAAACGGTTTATTCCATCCTTTTTTCGATTAGTTTTGCCCACTTGCTTAATGATTTAATCCAAGCCATTATCCCTTCGGTTTATCCCATTTTAAAGCAAAATTATAATTTGTCATTTGCCCAAATCGGTCTGATTACGTTTGCGTTTCAATTAACAGCTTCTATATTCCAGCCTTTCGTAGGGTATTACACTGATAAGCATCCGAAACCTTTTTCACAGATTTATGGGATGCTTTTTTCCTTGGCCGGAATTATCTCCATTTCGTTTGCGAATAATTTTTATTGGATATTACTATCGGTAATGCTCATCGGAACCGGTTCGTCTATTTTTCATCCCGAATCGGCGCGTATTTCCAATTTAGCCGCCGGTGGCAGAAGAGGTTTGGCCCAATCTATTTTTCAGGTTGGCGGTAATTTCGGAACTGCGCTCGGACCATTGTTAGTAGCTTTAATTGTGGTGCCACATTCCCAAGTGTATATTCTTTGGTTCATCATCGCGGCGACTTTAGGACTGGGAATTATCAGCAAAATAGCCTTTTGGTACCGAGATCACCTAATTCACAGACAGCCCAAAAAAGTTGTCTTTGCCGATTTCCAACGATTGTCCAAAAGCAAAGTAAAATGGGCGATTGCCATCTTGTTGATCGTTATTTTCTCTAAATTTTTCTACTCAGCGAGTTTATCTACTTATTACACTTTTTATGTCATGGACAAGTTTCATTTGTCTATCAAAGAAGCCCAATACCACATGTTTATTTACCTGATAGCCTATGCGGCCGGAACTATATTGGGTGGACCTTTGGGCGATAAAATAGGTAGAAAATATGTGATTTGGTTGTCGGTTTTCGGAGCCACGCCTTTTGCTTTATTGTTGCCTTATGTCAATTTGTTTTGGACCGATGTTTTAATGATTATCATCGGAATCATCATTTCTTCGGCTTTCCCGGCGATATTGGTTTATGCCCAAGAATTATTACCCAGAAAACTGGGGATGATTTCCGGTCTGTTCTATGGCTTTGCCTTCGGAATGGGCGCTTTAGGTTCGGCTTTACTGGGTACTTTAGCCGATTACACTTCAATTCAATACGTGTATCACGTTTGTTCTTTCTTGCCGTTGATTGGGATTATTTGTTACTTTCTTCCCAATTTAAAGAAAAAATAGGAGCGAATGGTTCGGGCATTTTGGGAATCCTTATTCCTGCTGTCCATTCTGCAAGGCGCCATTCCCATCAGGGCTAAAAACGATTTGTCTTTTTCTTTTGGAATCGCTACATTTACTTCTCAATTTTTATGCGATGTCACTCAATCCCGAAATCATTCAAAAGCTCACCACGATTGTAGGTGAACACTATATTTTTTCCGATCAAGAAACCCGAAACCATTATGGTCACGACGAAACCGAAGACTATGTTTTTCCGCCAAGTGTTGTCCTAAAACCCGCCAATGCTCAGGAAATTTCAGCCATCTTGAAAGTAGCCAACGATTATAAAATTCCAACCACACCTATTGGAGCACGAACCGGTTTGAGCGGTGGTGCTTTGAGCATTTACCAAGGCATCGGACTGTCAATGGAACGTTTCAATAAGATTATTGAAATCGACGAACAAAACTTGCAAGTAACGGTTGAACCGGCTGTGATTACGCAGGTTTTACGTGAAGCCGTGGCCGAAAAAGGCTTGTTTTATCCGGTTGACCCAAGCAGTATGGGCAGCTGTTGGATTGGTGGTAATATCGCCGAAAATTCCGGTGGCGCTCGAGCGGTAAAATATGGTGTGACTAAAGATTATGTGCTCAACTTAGAAGTGGTTTTGCCCAACGGAGCCATCATTTGGACCGGCGCCAATACACTTAAAAATTCTACCGGTTATAATTTGACGCAATTGATGGTCGGAAGTGAAGGAACGCTTGGCGTAATTACCAAAGCAGTTTTAAAGCTTTTGCCCAAAAACAATCATAATGTGCTAATGTTAGTACCGTTTTACAAAGCTAACGAAGCCTGTGAAGCCGTATCAGCCATTTTCCGCGCCGGAATTGTACCAAGTGCATTGGAATTCATGGAACGCGATGCGATTGATTGGACGCTGCAATTTGTGGAAGGCATAAGTGTAACCATAAAACCGGAACACCAAGCGCATTTGTTGATAGAAGTCGATGGAAATTATCCCGAGATTTTGATGCAGGAAGCCGAAAAAATCATGACTGTTGTAGAACAATTTGAGATAGATGAAGTTTTATATGCCGACACCGAAGACGAGAAAAATGCGTTATGGAAAATGCGTCGTTCCGTAGCGGAAGCCGTCAAAGCCAATTCTATTTACAAAGAAGAAGATACGGTTGTACCCCGATTCATGTTGCCCGAATTATTATCAGGAATCAAGAAAATAGGTGCGAAGTATGGTTTTAAATCAGTTTGTTATGGTCATGCCGGTGATGGGAATTTACACGTAAACATCATCAAAGGCGATATGACGGATGACAATTGGCAGACCCAAGTTCCATTAGGTATCCGAGAAATTTTTGAATTGACAGTTTCACTCAAAGGCACTTTATCCGGCGAACACGGCATCGGATATGTACAAAAAAACTTTATGGATATTGCTTTCAGCAGAACCCATTTAGAATTAATGGAAAGCATTAAACGTGTTTTTGACCCGAATAATATCTTAAATCCCGGAAAGATTTTCCCAGATGAATTATAAAAGTAAAGCCCTGAAAACTCAGGGCTTTTTTTAATCTCTTTTCGGGTTTTGTTTTTTGTTTCTTTTCTCCTCTTTTTTTTCTTTTGCGGTCTTCAGAGGTTCTTTTTTTACCGCTTTTTGAACGTCTTTTCCTTTTGCCATGGTATATATTTTTTAGTTTGGTATCAAATGATATAAGTAAAGGTAAAACTATTTATTCAAACCCAAAGCCGATTTTACATTTTCCTCAAACAAGGCATTAAAAGCTGCTAATTGTTCGGCATTGTCAAAATTGAAAAACTTCCATTCGCCATTAGTGGTTTCATCCCAAACGGCTACATAAGTTGTCATTTTTTTTACATTAAAACTGTTTCTGTTGGGTTCAAAAGTAACCTCTTTGGTATTGTTGACTTCTTGTAGCCAAGTATTCTTTTCAGTCGCTTGTTCTGTGGTTAATTTGGTTTCAAAAAAATAACGCTTCGGAATACGAATGCTTATCACACAAAACGATTTCTCGTTTATTTTTTTTATGGGCGCATATTGCAGCGGAACATTTTGCAATTGGTACCGCAAACGGTATTCCTCATTTTCATAGTGAAGTTCTGTTTTCTCCAACATGATTTCCTTGCCAATATTCGAAACCATTGGTGGATACGATAATTGCACAATCGCTTCAAAATCCATTAAAAAATTGGCTTCATAAAGCTTTTGTGCTGACGTTTTTAACGTTTCAATACTTTGTGAAAAGCTGTTGCAAGTGAGGAATAAAAACAGTAATGTGAGATATTTTGATTTCATAAATATTTAATCTTTACTCAAATATAAAAAAATCCCCAACAGTTTGAACCGTTGAGGATTATATTCTTAAGGATACATTTTGAAATCTAGTCGTTTACCAAAATCCATTCACCGGAAGCCAACATGCTTTCGGCTTTTTTGTATTTGGTGGTTTCGGTTTTACCGCTCATCACGTGTTTGATAGTTACAGTGTCGTTACGGTTGATCTTCGGAGTTTCTCTCACGATGGTTTCCGTTACTTGTGGACGTTGTTGCGTTTGACCGGCTTCGCGATTAACACTTTCACTGCTTTCGATTTCGTCTTTGCTTTCGGTGTAATTTTGTTTTTCACGGACTTGTCGCGCTTCCCGAATGTTTTGGTTTTGCTGCGGTAAATCGCCTTTGAACAAGAACGAGATTACTTCTTTATTCACACCGTCTAACATGGCGCTAAACAATTTGAAAGCTTCCAATTTGTAAATCAGCAACGGATCTTTTTGTTCGTGAACGGCCAATTGTACCGATTGTTTTAACTCGTCCATTTTGCGCAAGTGTTTTTTCCAAGCTTCGTCAACTATGGCCAAAGTGATATTTTTTTCGAAATCGGCTACCAATTGTGCTCCGTTTGAATCAAATGCTTTTTTCAAATCGGTTACCACATTTAAGGTTTTAATACCGTCAGAAAAAGGAACAACAATGCGCTCAAATTTATTGCCTTCTTTTTGGTAAACATCAGCTATAATTGGGAAAGCTTCTCGAGCGCTTCTTTCGGTTTTTTCGGTGTAATAGGCCAAAGCCACTTTATACACTTTACCCGTAATTTCCATTTCGGATAATTTCTCAAATTCGCTTTCCGATACCGGTGAAGTGATAGAGAAGTAACGAATCAATTCAAACTCGAAGTTTTTATAGTCATTTTTGCCTTTGTTTTCACTTACGATTAATTCGCAAGTGTCATACATCATGTTGGCAATATCCAGTTTCAAACGTTCTCCGTGCAAAGCATGACGACGGCGTTTGTAAACCACTTCACGTTGGGCATTCATTACGTCATCATATTCTAACAAACGTTTACGAGTACCGAAGTTGTTTTCTTCTACTTTTTTCTGAGCACGTTCAATCGATTTGGTCATCATGGAATGCTGAATTACTTCACCTTCTTTCAATCCCATTCGGTCCATAATTTTCGCTACTCTGTCTGAACCGAACAAACGCATTAGGTTGTCTTCCAAAGACACATAAAACTGGGAACTTCCCGGATCACCTTGACGACCGGCACGACCGCGCAACTGACGATCCACACGTCGCGAATCGTGGCGTTCTGTACCTATGATGGCCAAACCTCCGGCTGCTTTTACTTCGGGCGTTAGTTTGATATCCGTTCCACGACCGGCCATGTTAGTTGCGATGGTTACAACACCTGGTTTTCCGGCTTCGGCAACGATTTCGGCTTCTTTTTTGTGCATTTTAGCATTCAAAACGTTGTGGGCAACACCGCGCATTTTCAACATACGGCTTAATAATTCAGAAATCTCAACCGAGGTTGTTCCAATCAATACCGGACGACCGGCTTGCGATAATTGGGTTACGTCTTCGATAACGGCGTTGAATTTTTCACGAACCGAACGGTAAATTAAATCTTCACGGTCAATTCTTGAAATGCCTTTATTGGTTGGGATTTCTACTACATCTAATTTATAAATCTGCCATAACTCACCGGCTTCGGTAACCGCGGTTCCGGTCATACCAGCCAATTTGCTGTACATGCGGAAATAATTCTGCAGTGTAATGGTAGCAAAAGTTTGCGTAGCCGCCTCAATGGTTACATTTTCTTTGGCTTCAATGGCTTGGTGCAATCCGTCAGAATAACGACGGCCATCCATGATACGACCGGTTTGCTCATCTACAATAAGAATTTTATTGTCCATGATAACATACTCGGTGTCTTTTTCGAACAAAGTGTAGGCTTTTAACAATTGCGTAAGCGTGTGGATTCTTTCTGATTTTACACTGAAATCTTGAAATAATTTCTCTTTGGCTTCCGCTTCTTGGTCTTTTTCCAAGTTTTGTTTTTCGATATTGGCAATTTCAGTTCCGATATCCGGTAACACGAAGAAATCTTCTGAAGTATCTTTAGATAAGAATTTGATTCCGTTATCGGTCAATTCTACCTGGTTGTTTTTCTCTTCGATTACAAAATACATGGCTTCATCCACTTCCGGCATTCTGCGGTTGTTGTCTGACATGTATTCGTTTTCGGTTTTTTGAAGCAATTGCTTGATTCCTTCTTCACTCAAAAACTTGATTAAAGCTTTGTTTTTAGGCAACGAACGGTAAGCTCTTAACAATTGGAAACCGCCGTCTTTGGTATTGCCTTCTTTAATTAAACGTTTGGCTTCTGTTAAAAATCCGTTGGCCAATTGACGTTGTAAATTGTATAAGTTTTCAATTTTTGGTTTCAATTCATTGAACTCATGGCGGTCGCCATCAGGTACCGGACCTGAGATAATCAACGGAGTTCTCGCATCATCAATCAATACCGAATCCACCTCGTCGACAATCGCGTAGTTGTGTTTTCTTTGTACCAAATCTTCGGGAGAATGCGCCATGTTATCACGCAAGTAGTCGAATCCAAATTCGTTATTGGTTCCATAAGTGATATCGGCTTCGTAAGCTTTTCTACGTGCATCAGAGTTAGGTGAGTGATTGTCGATACAATCAACAGTCAATCCGTGGAATTCGAATAATGGCGCTTTCCAAGTGCTGTCACGTTTGGCCAAATAGTCATTCACGGTTACTAAGTGAACACCATTTCCGGTCAAAGCGTTTAAGTAGAGTGGAAGTGTTGCCACTAAAGTTTTTCCTTCACCGGTTTGCATCTCGGCAATTTTTCCTTCGTGTAAAACGATACCACCGATTAATTGTACATCGTAATGCACCATATCCCAAGTAATTTCTTTTCCGGCAGCGTTCCAAGAATTGGCCCAAATCGCTTGGTCACCATCGAGTGTGATATATGATTTGGTAGCCGAAAGTTCTCGGTCTTTTGGCGTAGCGGTTACGGTAATAGTTGTATTTTCCTTGAAACGACGTGCGGTTTCTTTGATTACAGCAAAAGCATCCGGAAGTATTTCGCTCAATACTTTTTCGGAGATTTCATAAGCTTCTTTTTCAAGAGCATCAATAGCGTTGTAGATGTCTTCTCTTTTGTCGATATCGGCCGTGTTTTCGGCTTCTTTTTTTTTGGCTTCAATCTCAGCGTCTTGTTTGGCGCGGGCTTGTTTTATTTTTTCTTTGAACTCGGTTGTTTTGGCTCTCAGTTCATCGTGTGACAAAGCGGCTAAAACGGGTTCTAAAGCTTTTATTTTAGTGATATAGGGCTGCGTTGCTTTGACGTCTTTTTGCGATTTATCGCCTACAAAAGCTTTGATAATGCTATTAATGAAACTCATATTGTATTTGTGTTTTTATTCCTTGCGTAAAGGAGTGCAAATTTAAACAAAAAAAAAGCCCTAAACGGACTTTTTTCTTTGTTGTGATTGTTTATTTTTTTAATATTCATCCTCGTTCCAAAGGTAATCTTCGTCTGTTGGATAATCCGGCCAAATCTCTTCCATTGATTCGTAGATTTCACCTTCGTCTTCTATCGATTGTAAATTCTCTACTACTTCTAGCGGAGCTCCTGTTCGTATAGCATAGTCGATAAGTTCATCTTTGGTAGCTGGCCAAGGCGCATCACTTAAATAGGATGCTAATTCTAATGTCCAATACATCTTCTGTCGATTTTAGTTTATGCAAAAATAAATTTTATACTGAAAAAGTCAAGTTTTTTTTGATTTATTTTTAAGTAAGTTTAAGAACGTCTTGTTTTAATGGTCAGAGGTCAGTTTTTAGAGGTCAGCTTTACATAGATAAACGACCGAATACTGCCTACTGAACACTATTTTCGCGGTATCCATTTCACTTCCTCCGCTTGCAGGTCAAAGGACAACTTCCGTGCCAAGACAAAAAGGTAGTCAGAAAGTCGGTTTAGGTACTTAATTACTTGCTCATCTGTGGGTTCTAATTCGTGTAAATGGGTGGCCAAACGCTCGGCTCTACGGCAGACACAGCGCGCAATGTGACAATATGACACGGTCGTATGGCCGCCAGGCAAGACAAAATGTGTCATTTGTGGCAAAGCACTGTCCATGCTGTCAATTTCGTTTTCTAAAAAGGCGATATCTTCTTCCGAAATGCGGTTGATGTTTAAGCGGGGTTGACCGTTTTTTAATACTTCTTTTTCGGGTGGCGTGGCCAAAATGGCGCCTACGGTAAAGAGTCGGTCTTGGACTTCAACCAAAACATTTTTATACAAAACATTGATGTCCTGATCGCGGATTAAACCGATGTGGGAGTTGAGTTCGTCAACAGTGCCGTAACTTTCGATACGGATATGGTGTTTTGGGACACGAGTGCCGCCGAAAAGGGCAGTGGTTCCGGTGTCGCCGGTTTTGGTGTAGACTTTCATTTTTAAGGTGCTAAGGTACTAAGGCGCTAAGGTACTAAGTTTTTGCATTGTTGACAAGGATGCAAATGGATTACTCTTTAGCCCTGATGGGAATGGCGCCTTGCAGAATGGACAGCAGGAATATGGATTACCGATAAAGCCCGAGCCTTTCGCTCCTAACTTTACAAATGATCAACGTTTGGACTGTCACTTTCGATGATGCCGTCGCGTAATCGGATGATTCTGTGGGCGTATTTGGCGATGTCTTCTTCGTGGGTTACCAGAATTACGGTGTTGCCGTTTTTGTGGATGTCGTTGAAGAGGTTCATAATTTCGACGGAGGTTTTACTGTCGAGATTTCCGGTAGGTTCATCGGCTAAGATGATGGATGGCTTGTTGACTAAAGCTCTGGCAATGGCTACACGTTGGCGTTGTCCACCTGAAAGTTGGTTGGGTTGGTGGTCCATTCTGTCGGACAGATTGACTTGGGTCAGTACTTCGGTAGCGCGTATATTTCGTTCGGATTTGGAATAACCGGCGTAAATCATCGGCAAAGCCACATTGTCTAAAGCAGTGGTTCTGGGTAAAAGATTGAAGGTTTGAAACACGAATCCGATTTCTTTGTTGCGGATTTCGGCTAAGTCGTCATCGTGCATTTGGCTGACGTCTTTTCCGTTTAGGATATAAGTTCCCGAAGTTGGCGTATCCAAACAACCTAAAAGGTTCATCAGCGTTGATTTTCCGGAACCTGATGGTCCCATGAGTGCGACGTATTCGCCTTTGTTGATTTGTAAATCGATGCCTTTTAAAACGTAGATGGTTTCGCTTCCGAGTTGGAAATCACGTTTTAGGTTCTTTATGTTGATTAACGGATTGGCCATTGTAATGATGAATTGCGAATTATGAATTACGAATATAAGTAATCTGCAACAAGGATTTGTTACAAATTTCAGGTACGAATCACAAAATGTTCTTTTTCTTGTTCTGTTCTGAAGAAAACCAATCCCCATTGAAAGGTATCAATTGTTACGGTTACTTTAGGGTTATTTTTGATGATTTCCCATGCGGCTTCCATGTCGGCTGACCAATGAATATCGTCAAAAATCCAAACCGATTCGTTGGTGATTGTCGGCATTAAAAGCTCAAAATACTCTAACGTCGCGGCTTTGGAATGATTACCGTCGAAATAGATAAGTTGTCGGTTGTCGGTTGACGGTTGTCGGTCTTTTAAAAAGCAATTAAATTCTGTTGCGACCGTATAGATGTTATTCAATTCAAAAGTCTCAAATTGTTTTTGGGCTACAGCCAAAGTGTTTTCACAACCTTCCAATGTTGTGATTTTTGCTTTTGGGTTGCCCAATGATAAAGCCGAAGTTGCTAATCCTAACGAAGTTCCAATTTCCAGAATAGTATCAGGTTGGAAATATTTCGTGATTCTGAACAGTAATTCAGCTCGTTTTTGCGTAATCCCTGCAGTTTTCGCAATTTGATTTATCGCTCTGGTATTGCTTTTGAAAACCCTGGAACCGGCGCCAAAATCTGTTACTTCGATGGTGTTTTTATTTTCTAAAAGGGATTTCCGATAGTTTTTCAGTATCGAATATTCGGGATATGGTTGCTTATTATAAAAACATTTGGTCACCAAGTTAAACACAAAAGGCGAATGGACTCCGTGTTCGTTTTTGGAGTGATAGAGGAAGTTTAGATATGATTTTATTTGTTGAAGCATTTATATAGCTTTTAGCAGTTAGCTTTTAGCAGTTAGCTTTTTTTGCTGATGGCTAAAAGCTGGCAGTTGTTTATTCCATTTTTGAACTTAACTCAAACCAACGCTCTTCTTTTTCTTCTAGTTTCTTAATGATCACTTCCAATTCCTGAGCTTTTTTGGTGATATCGGCATCGGCTACTTTGCCTTCAGCAAATAGGTTTTCGATTTGTTTCTTCTCGTATTCCAAGTCTTTGATTTCGCGTTCGATTTTGTTGAATTCCTTTTGCTCGTTAAAATTCAGACCCGAAGTCGTTGGGTTGTTTTGTTTCCAATTGACTTTCTCCGTAGAAACATTCGATAAATTTTTAGGTTCAGCCGAATCTTCATAAGCTCTGAAATCAGAATAATTTCCCGGGAAATCTTCTATTTGTCCTTCACCTCTGAAAATGAATAAATGGTCCACAATTTTATCCATAAAATACCGGTCGTGCGAAACCACCAATAAACAGCCCGGATAATCCAATAAGAAACTTTCCAGAACATTTAAAGTCACAATATCCAAATCATTGGTTGGCTCATCGAGAATTAAAAAGTTCGGATTTTGAATCAAAACCGTACACAAATACAGTCGTTTTAATTCGCCACCACTTAGTTTTTCTACAAAATCGTATTGCTTTTTGGCATCAAATAAAAAGCGCTCCAACAATTGCGAAGCTGAAATGATTTTGCCTTTGGTTAGCGGAATGTATTCGCCGTATTCTTTAATGATGTCAATGACTTTTTGCCCGGGTTTCGGGTTGATGCCGCTTTGGGTGTAATAACCAATTTTAATCGTGTCACCGATCACCACTTTTCCGGCATCGGGAACTATGGTTTTGGTTAAGATGTTTAAGAAAGTCGATTTTCCGGTGCCGTTTTTACCAATAATCCCGATACGTTCACCACGTTGGAAATCATAGGTAAAATTGTCTAAAATGACTTTGTCCTTGAATTTTTTATACAATTTGTGCAGCTCGATTATCTTACTACCCATGCGTTCCATGTTGATTTCGAGCTCAACTACATTTTCTTTTCTACGGCTTTCCGCGACTTCTTTGATTTTGTAGAAATCATCTTGGCGCGATTTCGATTTGGTCGTACGTGCTTTCGGTTGGCGACGCATCCAAGCCAATTCTTTGACGAAAAGGTTTTGCGCTTTGTCAATCGTCGAGTTTTCCATCGCGATTCGCTCTTCTTTTTTCTGCAAATAATAAGAGTAATTGCCCTTGTATTGGTACAGTTTTCCGTTGTCGAGTTCGATGATTTCGTTGCAAACGCGTTCCAAAAAGAAACGGTCGTGGGTCACCATAAACAAGGTGATGTTTTCTTTGGCAAAATAACTTTCCAACCATTCAATCATTTCCAAATCCAAGTGATTCGTGGGCTCATCCAAGATTAGTAAATCAGGGCGATTAATCAAAATAATGGCCAAGGACAAACGTTTTTTTTGTCCACCGGAAAGGGATTTGACTTTGAGTTTTAAATCGTCTAGTTTTAATTTGGATAGAATTTGCTTGAATTGTGTTTCAAAATCCCAAGCGTTGTGGCGGTCCATTTCGTCAAAAGCCAATTGGTATTTTTCCACGTCTTCCGGGTTTTCCAACGCTTTTTCATATTGTTCAATCACATGAAGGATTTCGTTGTCTGAAGCAAAAATACTTTCCTCAATCGTCAATTCATCTTGCAAATTATTGTTCTGCGATAAGAAAGCCATTTTCAACCCTTTTCGAATCACGATTTGTCCGGTATCCGGTTCGTCATCGCCATTAATCATCCGCATGATTTGGGTTTTTCCCGAACCGTTTTTAGCAATAAAGGCGATTTTTTGGTCTTTATTAATGCCAAAAGAAATATCTTTAAACAAGGTTCTTTCGCCAAAGGACTTCGATATATTTTCTACTGAAAGGTAATTCACTTTTGAGGTATGAGTTTTAAATTAGGAGTTAGGAGTCAAATGAAAACTATAACTTTTCGGCAAAAGTAACTCAAATTTCTAACAATCTAAAGGCGCAGCCGTATCTAATAATCTAACAATCTATTATATTTGCCCAATGCAACTATCGGTCATCATTCTTAATTATAACGTGCGCTACTTTTTAGAGCAGTGTGTATTGAGTGTGCAAAAAGCCATTCAAAATATTGATGCCGAAATTATCGTCATCGACAACAACTCTTCCGATGACAGTTGTGCCATGATGAAGCAGCGTTTTCCGACTGTAAAACTCATCGAAAACAAAGAAAATGCCGGTTTTCCTAAAGGCAATAACATTGCGGTTAAAGAAGCCAAAGGTGAGTATTTGTGCATTTTAAATCCGGACACCGTTGTAGCCGAAGATACGTTTGAAAAAATACTGAACACTGAACACTGGAAACTGAACACTGGAATAATCGGTTGCAAACTCATCGACGGCACCGGAAACTTTCTTCCGGAAAGCAAACGCGGTATTCCAACACCATGGGTGGCTTTTACTAAGATTTTTGGCTTGTACAAAATTTTCCCGAAGTCATCGATGTTCAATAAATATTACGCTCAAGATTTAGCTGAAAACCAAACGGGAAAAGTCGATATATTGGTTGGTGCATTTATGGTGATGAAACGCGAATTGTACAATGAATTAGGAGGTTTTGACGAAAATTGTTTTATGTATGCCGACGATATTGATTTGTCGTATCGAGCATTGTTGTTGCAAAAACAGAATTATTACTTTCACGAAACGACAGTCATTCATTATAAAGGAGAAAGCACAGTGAAAGATGCGACTTACATGAAGCATTTCAGAGGATTTATGAATTACTTCTATCAGAAGCACTTTAAACGCTCCTTGTTTTTCAATCTCATGGCTCGTTTTGGTGCTTTTTATTTTTCTATAGTGAAAGTGTTTAAAGGCAAAGTACAGCCTAAAGTGAAACCCAATCAGTATATTTTAGTTTCTGATAATGAAGCGATAAAGGAAAAATTAGTGGCCAAATTGCAAAAAAGTATTGAAAGAGTGCCATTAGAAAACGGGAAAATAGTAATTTCGCAAACGATTTCGAAGGCTAAGAATACCGAGGTTATTTTAGATACCAATTATTTAGGTTTTAAAAAAGCTATTGCCTTTTTGGAAGAAAACAAAAACAAGTCGTTCACTTTTAAAATGTTACCCGTTGAAAGTAATTTCATCATAGGAAGCAACAGTAGTAACGATAGAGGAGAAGTAATTAATTTATAGAAAAACACGAAAATCGCTTTTTCTTTTATTAATTTTGCAAGCGAAACAACAAAATACAACTTTAGATTATCAATATGGCAAAGTTTGAATTGAAATTGCCCAAAATGGGAGAAAGCGTTGCAGAAGCAACCATTACCAATTGGTTAAAAAATGTAGGCGAAAAAATCGACGCCGACGAAGCCGTTTTGGAAATCGCTACCGATAAGGTTGACAGTGAAGTTCCAAGCGAAGTTTCGGGTGTTTTGGCCGAAATTTTATTCCAAGTCAATGATGTGGTAAAAGTAGGCCAAACCATCGCGATTATTGAGACTGAAGGTGGAAGCGTTGCTGCTGCTGCTCCGGTAGCTCAGGAAGTTACTGCACCGGTTGCTGAAGTTGAAAAGACGATAGAAGTTGCAACAACTATTGCTGCACCGGCTGATTTTAAATCGTCTGATAAATTCTTCTCGCCATTGGTAAAAAACATTGCGACTGCGGAAGGTATTTCATTAACTGAATTGGAAAGCATAGCCGGTTCAGGAAAAGACGGACGTGTGACTAAAGAAGATATCTTAAATTATATCAAAACCAGAGGAAGCCAACCTGCTGCTGCAGCTCAAGCAGTTCCGGTTAGTACATCTGCGCCAAAAACCACTGCGCCAATCGCAACACCTGTTTCAGTTAACGGCGGCGACGAGCTTGTGGAAATGGACAGAATGCGCAAGCTAATTTCGGGTTATATGGTCGCTTCGGTACAAACTTCGGCGCATGTACAATCGTTTATTGAAGTGGATGTGACCAATATTGTAAAATGGAGAGATCGCGTTAAAAATGCTTTCGAGAAAAGAGAAGGCGAGAAACTGACATTCACACCAATTTTCATGGAAGCCGTGGCGAAAGCGTTGAAAGACTTCCCAGGAATGAATATTTCAGTAGATGGTGACTTTATTATTAAAAGAAAAAATATCAACTTGGGAATGGCGGCTGCGTTACCCAACGGCAACTTAATTGTGCCGGTAATTAAAAATGCAGACCAATTGAACTTGGTAGGTATGGCGAAAGCCGTAAACGATTTAGGAAACCGTGCGAAAGCCGGAAAACTAAAACCGGACGATACTCAAGGTGGAACTTATACCGTAACGAATGTTGGAACTTTTGGTTCTGTATTCGGAACACCAATTATCAACCAACCGCAAGTGGGAATCTTAGCTTTAGGAGCCATTAGAAAAGTGCCAGCCGTTATTGAAACTCCGGAAGGCGATTTTATTGGTATTCGCCAAAAAATGTTCTTGTCGCACAGTTACGATCACCGAGTTGTAGATGGCGCGCTTGGCGGAAGTTTTGTAAAACGAGTAGCGGAATATTTGGAAGCTTTTGATGTAAACAGAGAATATTAAAAAATAGAAAACCCCGACTAATCCGTCGGGGTTTTTGTTTCTTCTTGTTTGGCTTCCTCTTTTACCACTTCTTTTATCACATCTTTAGTGTCTTCTCTCAAGGTAATGAGTACTTTATCTTTAAAACGGTATTCCCCTTTTTTATAGATTTCTTCATTTGACAATAGTATTTCATAAGTGTAAACACCTTTGGGTAAGTCATAAAAACATTCTTTACTGTCTTTTTGAATGACCAATTCCTTTTTGATTTCATCGCCTTCTTCGGTTTGCCGTGTAATGATTAAAGTTACTTTGTCGGTCATTTTGTTTTTGATGCAAACACTTTCTACAATAGTGCTGTTCGGATTGGTTTTTGAAGAAGAGAAAATGGTGATTAAACCACCTACTAAAATTTCGCCACCTCTTACTATAGCAGTAAGATCCGATTGGGCGTTAGACATTATTGGCATAGCCAAAAAGACAATTAAGACCGATTTAATTTGGAATTTTACTTTACGTTTTTCAAATGGTTTCATGATGAAAGTTGTTTTAGAGATTACGTAAAGCTTTCCATGTCATTTTGAGGTTTTAAATTAAAGAGTAAAGTTGCGGATAGTGATTTCAAATTCCTAAAAGAAACCTGATAATCTTCAAAAGAGAGTGGCTAATTATTAAAAGTTTTATTATTAAAATAACAGACTAAGTCATATAATAAATTGTTAGTTATCACGTTATTAGTATAATTGCTTAAGGCATTTACTTTCTCAAAACACTTTTAACGCTAACCCACTTAACTATGACCACCGGAACCAAAATCAGAACCCTTAGAGAGCAAAAAAAGATTTCCCAAGAAGCATTGGCTTATGCTGTTGGCGTGAGTCAAGTTACTATCGGTAATTGGGAACAAGGCAAAAGTATCAAGCACGAGTACATTAAGAAACTGGCTGATGCATTGGAGATTCCCATTGATTATTTATTCGAAGAAAACCAAAACAATAGTGTTCAAGCTCACCCGAAAATTGATTTTAAAAATGACGGTTTCGAAATCATCATCAAAGCACCCAATCATTTCTTTGAAGACTTGCATAAAAAGATGGATTTACTTATTAATAAATTTGATACGCCAAAATAGTTGTAAATTCAAACAATTATAAATCAACCCATTCCTCTTTCGAATGGGTTTTTTTATGGTAAAATCATAAATCTTTATTAAAATATCGATAAACGGTAACATCAATATTTTATATTTGTGAGCATAAAAATTTAAAATGGAATTAAAACTCAACAGACCCATTTGCTTCTTCGACTTAGAGACCACCGGAATTGATGTCGCTAAAGACCGAATCGTAGAAATTTCGATTTTCAAAGTCTATCCTAACGGAAACAAAGAAAGCAAAACCTGGTTGGTGAATCCTACGATTCCAATTCCACCGCAAGCCACAGCCGTACACGGTATTTCTAATGAAAAAGTAGCCAATGAGCCCACTTTCAAAGAATTGGCAGGTCAAATTCATGCCATGATTAAAGACACCGATTTGGCCGGATTTAATTCGGACCGATTTGACATTCCTTTATTGGCAGAAGAATTGTTGCGTGCCGAGGTCGATTTTGACATGAAAAACCGCGTATCAGTTGATGTGCAAACTATTTTCCACAAAAAAGAAGAAAGAACGCTGAGTGCAGCCTATAAGTTTTATTGCAACGGAAACCTTGAAAATGCCCACAGCGCTGAAGCAGACACGATGGCAACTTATGAAATCCTCAAAGCGCAATTAGACCGTTACGAAGATTTAGAAAACGATATGAAAGTGCTTTCTGAGTTTACTACCCGTAAGAAATCGGTAGATTTTGCCGGTTTTATTGCGTTGAATGCCGAAGGAAAAGAAATATTTACCTTTGGTAAACACAAAGGAGCTTTAGTCGATGAGGTTTTAGACAAAGAACCGGGTTATTTCGGTTGGATACAAAATGCCGAGTTTCCTTTATACACTAAAAAGGTTTTAACGGGAATCAAATTAAGAAAATTAAATACTAAAAATTGAGTGATTAGTGAATAGTAATTAGTGATTAGCAGTCTTTCACTAATTACCAATTATTAATTACCAATCACTATAAAGAATGAAAATCATCTGTATCGGAAGAAATTACGTAAACCACATAGCCGAACTCAACAATGAGCGTCCGGAAGCACCGGTAATTTTTATGAAACCCGATTCAGCGATTTTACCCGATAAAGCCCCATTTGTCATTCCGGAATTCAGTAATGATATTCACCATGAGATTGAAGTGATTGTCAAGATTAATAAAATGGGGAAATATATCGATACAAAGTTTGCCCACAAGTACTACGACGAGATTGGATTAGGGATAGATTTTACCGCTAGAGATATTCAAAACAAGCTGAAAGAGAAGGGTTTACCTTGGGAAAAAGCTAAGGCTTTTGACGGTTCAGCGGTAATTGGTGACTTTCTACCGATAAATCATTTTAATTCGGTGGAAAATATTACTTTTGAGTTGACTAATAACGGAAAAACCGTTCAAAAAGGAAATACCGGCCACATGTTGTGGAAAATTGATGAAATTATCTCCTACGTTTCACAGTATTTCACCCTGAAAAAAGGAGATATTATTTTTACAGGAACTCCCGAAGGAGTAGCCAAAGTGTTGCCAAATGATATCCTCGAAGGATTTATAGAAGATAAAAAACTACTAAGATTACACATAAAATAATGGCTATAAACTACAACCTAGCGAAAGTTTACGCACTTTCAGACAACGATCCCGAATTTGTAATGCAAATCATCACCCTGTTCGTTACCGAAGTCCCCGAAGACCTGAAACAAATTGAATTGGGTATCAAAGAAAAAGACCATAAATTGGCTTACGCCTATGCACACAAGATCAAACCAACGCTTGATTTATTGGGAATGTCTGTGGCATTTGAAGAAATTCTTCAAGTAGAAGCTTGGACCAAAAGAGAAGGCAAACGCAAAGAAATCAACGATACTTTCGCCAGCATTCAAAGTCAAGTGGAAAAAGCCATTAAAGAAATCAAAAAAGATTTCGAAGTATAAAAATTAAGAGCGAATGGTTCGGGAACTATCAGTTATGGCAGTTCCCGTTTTCCGTTTCAATCTCTTCGAGGATTTACACTCCAACCGGGGCTAAATAGTTATCAATTCGTTTCTTTGTAAACTAAATACAAACCTTAGCGCCTCAGAACCTTTAAGAATGATACGAGTGAAGTGACTGCATGATACCATTGAAAAACAATTATTAACAATCGAATGAAAGCAACCATAGTCACCATCGGCGACGAAATTCTCATCGGACAAATTGTTGATACCAATTCGAGTTACATCGCCAAAGCTTTGGATAAAATTGGTGTACAAACCCACGAAATGCTTTCCATTTCCGATGACAAACAACACATACTCGATACTTTTTCCTCTCTACAGAATAAAGTTGATTTGGTCATCATCACCGGTGGTTTAGGACCAACAAAAGATGATATTACCAAAAAAACATTCTGCGAGTATTTTGAAGATACTTTAGTCGAAGATAAAGCTGTTTTAGCTCATGTCACGGAAATCATTGAAGGTTTTTACAAGCGACCGATTACCCAGTTAAATCGTGACCAAGCTTTGGTTCCTTCCAAATGTGAAGTACTTTTTAACAAAATGGGAACAGCACCGGGAATGTGGATGAAAAAAGATAATACAGTCTATATTTCGTTGCCCGGAGTGCCTTATGAAATGAAGTACTTGGTTGATTTTGAAATTATTCCCAAAGTAGTTCAAGAATACAAACGGCCTTATATTCTCCACAAAACCATCATGACTTATGGAGAAGGAGAAAGCAGAATAGCCGAAAAAATAGAAGAATGGGAAAATAGTTTGCCCAATTTTATCAAATTAGCCTATTTGCCCAGTCCCGGAAAAGTCAGATTGCGACTCACAGCCCGTGGCAATAACAAAGAACTATTGCAAAGTAAAATTGACGAGAACGTGATTTCTTTGACTAAAATCATTGGTGATATTATAGTTGGTTTTGACGAAGAGGAAACCATAGAGGTTGTGATAGGTAAATTGCTTTCTCAACAGTACAAAACCATTGCCACAGCCGAAAGTTGTACCGGTGGAAAAATTGCCCAAATGTTGTCTTCGGTAGCCGGAGCGTCTAATTATTTTCGCGGAAGCGTTGTTAGTTATTCGAAAGAAACCAAAATCAATGTCCTCGGGATTGATGCTGTGTTAATTGATAAACACGATGTGGTGAGTGCAGAAGTGGCGAAAGCAATGGCGTTCAATATTCAGAAAATGATGAAAACCGACTATGCTTTAGCAACCACCGGGAATGCCGGGCCAACATCTGAGCCCGGAAAAGCGGAAGTAGGTGTGGTTTTTATTGCTTTGGCTACACCGAATGAAGTGTTGGTGTCCGAATTTAATTTTGGCCAACCTCGTGAAAAAGTGATAGATAGAACTGCAAATAAAGCGTTAGAATTATTGCAAAAAGAAATTTTAAAAAATGCCCTCTAACTGAAGTTGATACTGATTACTAACCAAATAAGGGCTTTCTTTTCTGCCGAAAAAAAGCAAATAAAAAAAAAGAAAAAAATCTGCTATATTTTTTTTGTTACAATGATTTATTTTGCGTAAGTTTGCACCCTGATTTTGAATAACGATAAAAGAAAAGCATAATGTCAAGAGTTTGTGACCTTACAGGTAAAAGAGCGATGGTAGGAAATAACGTTTCCCACGCTATGAACAAAACTAAGAGAAAATTTTCTGTAAACTTAGTTAAAAGACGTTTCTATCTTGCTGAAGAAGACAGATGGATTACTCTTAGAGTAGCTGCGTCTACAATTAAAACAATCAACAAAAACGGATTGGCTGCTGTATTGAAAAATGCAAAGGCTAACGGATTTATTAAATAATCTGAAATCCTTAAAAATAAAGTAAGATGGCAAAGAAAGGTAATAGAATCCAAGTAATTTTAGAGTGTACAGAGCACAAAGCAACAGGTCTTCCTGGAACTTCTCGTTACATCACCAACAAAAACAAAAAGAATACTCCGGACAGATTAGAGATTAAAAAATTTAATCCGATCTTAAAGAGAATGACTGTTCACAAAGAAATCAAATAATTAGAGGTTTTTACCAAGTAGAAATTTCAAATAAAACATTATAAGTCATGGCAAAGAAAACCGTTGCAACGTTACAAACAGCATCAAAAAGATTAACCAAAGCAATCAAAATGGTAAGATCTCCAAAAACTGGTGCATACACTTTCCAGGAAGCAATCATGACTCCTGAAGAAGTAGATAGTTTCCTTAATAAGAAATAATTCAACAATCACTATATAGTAAAGCTACTTTCATTCGGAAGTAGCTTTTTTATTTTTATATTTGCCCAAGATATTTGTTAAGTTTTAGGCGCTGTCCTAATTCCTAAAATCCTAATTCCTAAATTTAAAAATGAGTTTTTTCAAAAGAATATTTTCATCTGAGAAAAAGGAATCCTTAGACAAAGGTTTAGAACAAACCAAAACGTCTTTCTTTTCCAAACTAACCAAAGCCGTAGCCGGAAAATCTAAAGTAGATGATGAGGTTTTAGACAATTTGGAAGAAGTATTAGTGTCTTCTGATGTCGGCGTGAATACAACCCTTAAAATCATCGAAAGAATCGAAGAGCGCGTCTCTCGTGATAAATACCTTGGGACAGAAGAATTAAACTTAATTCTAAGAGAAGAAATTGCGGGTTTACTTTCGGAAACCAAATCAGGAGAAGAAAGCGAGTTCACCATTCCTGCCAACAAAAAACCTTATGTTTTAATGGTGGTTGGTGTAAATGGTGTCGGCAAAACTACCACCATCGGAAAATTAGCCCACCAATTCAATAAAGCCGGTTATAAAGTAGTACTCGGTGCTGCCGATACTTTCCGTGCCGCAGCGATTGACCAATTGCAAATTTGGGCCGATAGAGTAGGCGTGCCATTAGTAAAACAACAAATGGGAAGTGATCCTGCTTCTGTGGCTTTTGATACGCTTCAAAGTGCCGTAACCCAAAATGCCGATATCGTAATTATTGATACCGCCGGTCGTTTGCACAACAAAGTCAATTTGATGAATGAGCTGACCAAAGTAAAACGCGTAATGCAAAAAGTAGTAGAAGATGCACCACACGATGTGATGCTGGTTTTAGACGGTTCGACCGGTCAAAATGCTTTTGAACAAGCCAAACAGTTTACTGCAGCCACTGAAGTGTCGTGTTTAGCTGTAACCAAATTAGACGGTACTGCCAAAGGCGGTGTAGTAATCGGAATCTCTGACCAATTTCAAATACCGGTAAAATACATAGGCGTAGGAGAAGGTATTGAAGATTTACAGGTTTTTAATAAATTTGAATTTGTAGATTCGTTTTTTAAATAAATAACATGAACAAAGCACTCTCTTTTTTTACTGAAGCCACTCCTTTAAAATTGGTTTTGATAAGTTTTATACTTTCAGGAATTGCTCATTTTATTGAAAAGCCATTGCCTAGTATTTTCTTGGGATTAAGGCTAATTGGCTTCTTATTATTTATCTACGCAGTGATAAAATATTTCAATAAAAAGTAATCCTTGCTATTGGTATAAATCATTGATTTTATCCCACAATTCATTATCAAAACCCGATAAGGCAAACGTTGGATTATCCGGATTGGCTACATCTCCCATTCGGATAATAACCATTTTCATACTCGGAACCACATAAATTTTTTGATCGTTTTTACCCAAAGCGGCATACATATCACTAGGCGCATTCGACATTAAGGTACCATTAAATTCAAATTGAAGACCGGGTAAGCGATAAGAAGATTTGCCATTCAACCACCACAAATAACCATATGCCTGATTTAAAGTTTGTGATGTTGTAGTAGCTTGGTTAAAGTAGTTACTGTTTACAATGGTTGTTCCGTTCCATTTTCCTTGATTTAACGACAACAAACCAAAACGTGCCATGTTTCTACTCGTACTCCAATAAACACTCAAACCATCGTTGTTAATCCAAGCGCCACCGGTCATTCCGATTCGGTCTCTCAGTTTCGTATTGAAATAATTGCTCCAAGTTTGCCCACTGGCTTGAGCTACTACATCTTGCAATTTTACATATACATTGTGGTATGCCCATCGGGTTCCTGCATCGGCTACATATTGTAAATTGGCCGGAGAAACATCATCTCCCAAAGCATCATTCAACCCTGAGTTCATAGATAATAAATTTTTACAAGTAATCAGGTTTTCCTTTGCCAATGGCGCACTCGTCCAACCGGTTCCCAAATAATCAGAAACTTTATTGTTTATGTTGATTAATCCTTCGTCTTGAGCAATTCCCGTGACAGTTGTTGTAAGTGTTTTTCCGGCGCTTGCCCAATACCAAGGTGTTGTTGCAGTATGTCCATTGAAATAATTTTCCATCACAATTCTTCCGTTGACCAAAATGATAAACGATTTGGTATTTTTCAGCTCCAAGTAATCTAATAATGGTTGAACGGCATTTTGATTCCAACCCAAGTCGGTTATAGATTTGGTTTCCCAAGTATTGCTGCCATCACTCGGCGGAAAGTACATTTGTTCGTTAATTGGTTCGCTTTCAGAAGAGTCTGAACTGCAATTCAACATTAAAAAGGAAACTAAAGCAAGTAGGTATATCTTTCTCATTTTATTGGAATTTTTTCTTTGGACTTTAAATGTACTAAATAGTTTAATGTTGATAATATTAATTTTTATTTTGCTCGCTTTCTAAACTTAAAAAATTAAATTTGTGAAAGCGTTAAAATACCATAACCATGAGAAGAATAGCTTTCGTATTTCTTACTTTTTTATTAATTTCTTGCCAAGCTGATGTCAAAAAGGAAGACTTGACTAAGCTTAACGGTTATTGGGAAATCAAGCAAGTGACTTTGGCCAATGGCGAAAATAAAGACTATAAAGTCAATGAAACCATCGATTTTTTTGAAGTTAAAAACAATGCGGGCTTTCGCCAAAAAGTAATGCCGCAATTTGACGGAACCTATAAAACCAACGGCATAAAAGAATGTATCATAGTGCTTCAAAAGAAGAGTGCTTTTTTTATAGAATACAAAACCAATTACCGTCAATGGAAAGAGGAAATCATTACTTTAGAAGATTCGACTTTGGTACTTAAAAACAAGCAAAACCTTATTTATACTTATAAAAAATTCAAACCTTTTTCTTTAAAGTAATGGCCAAAAGACTCAGCAACGAAAGTTCGATAGGCGACGTTTTAAAAGCGTTTATTGAGACCAATAAACTCCAAGGCGGTATGGACAAAATTGACGTGCAGCAAGCTTGGAAATCGTTGATGGGCAATGGTGTCAACAGTTATACCAAGGAAGTGGTTTTAAAAGGTTCAACTTTATACGTTTCTTTAACTTCAGCTGTTTTACGCGAAGAGTTGAGTTACGGCAAACAAAAAATCATCACCATGATTAATGAGGAATTGCGCAAAGAAGTGGTCAAAGATATAATCCTTCGTTAAGTGTTGGTTTCCAAATCTTTAATGTAGTCTTCGTATTCGTAGAAGAAAACTTCAAACTGCGTCATGGTATCGCTGAAGAACTCAAAAATCTCCGGCCAATTACTTTTGTTGTTTAGGCTTACGCCCAATTTTTCGACCCAAATTCTGCTAATCACTTTCCCGTTTTCCAGGTAAAAATTACGCTCTAATACCGCTTCCGACAAGTATTCTTCAAGCAAGATAGTTTTCAGGGATTCTATTTTTTCAAAATAAATTTTGCGCTTTTCTTCGTCTTTTGGCTCAATGTCTAAAAGCACTTGTGCCTTTTTATTATCGATATAAAATTTGAATGTAAAGTCTTTAATTTTAGTATCATACAACAACCATTTTCTCGGATAAGCTTCGGCAAATGCGGTCCAAAATTCCTTTTTGATGCGTTGGGCTTCTTCTTTGCTGTACATTTTATTAGTGTAAAAGTTGGTTTGGATTATTTTTTTAAGGTAACTTTATATTTCTAAAACTAGGTACGATGCACTTTGAGGAGTTTTTAAAATACACGCCAAAAATACAAAATGTCGCGCTACCCGCAACGCTTGCCCATGCAAAAATGGCACCGGCCAACCGATTAGATTTAATCAAAGCAACCGATTTTAGCAAAGTAACCCCAAAACAAGCCGCCGTATTGATGCTTCTTTATCCTAAAGCTTCGCAAACCCATTTGGCACTCATTCTTCGAACTAGTTATAACGGAGTACATTCTTCTCAAATTGCTTTTCCGGGTGGAAAGGTTGAGGATTTTGATGCCGATTTAAGCCAAACTGCACTCAGAGAAACCCATGAGGAAATAGGGGTTCATCCTAATAGTGTTAATGTCATTCGTGCTTTTACCGAAGTGTATATTCCACCGAGTAATTTTATGGTTTATCCTTATTTGGGTTATAGTGAAAGCGAATTGGAGTTTATTTTACAAGAAGATGAAGTAGCAGGTTTAGTTGAATTTCCTTTTGCCGATTTTATGGACGACAGTATCATTGTCAATACCACTATGAAAACCTCTTATGCCGGAAGTATTGAAGTGCCCGGATTTCAGGTAAAGGAACATTTCGTTTGGGGCGCAACAGCCATGATGTTGAGCGAATTGAAAGATACTCTTAAATTGGTTTTATAAGTTTTAGTTTTTGTAGATTTGCATCCCGAAACGTCGGGACTAAAAAATGAATTATGGGATTATTGAAACGAAATCCTTTTGGTCATATACTCTTTATCAAAAAATGGTTAATTCGTATCTTCGGAGCTTTGACGCACCGCAGGTATCGCGGTTTTAACGAACTTCATATCGAAGGTTCTGAAATCATCAAAGGCTTGCCTGATAAAAATGTACTCTTTATCTCCAATCACCAAACGTACTTTGCCGATGTCGTAGCCATGTTTCACGTGTTCAATGCCAGTCTATCAGGGCGAGTTGACAATATTAAAAACGTAGGCTATTTATGGCAACCCAAAATGAATATCTACTACGTTGCTGCCAGTGAAACCATGAAAGACGGTTGGTTGCCCAGAATTTTGGCCTATGTAGGCGCTATAACAGTGGAACGTACTTGGCGTTCAGGTGGTAAAGATGTTGAAGAAAAGCGAGAAGTTAATCCTAACGATACCGAAAATATTCGCATAGCACTTGAAGACGGTTGGGTAATTACCTTTCCGCAAGGAACGACCAAGTCTTTTAAACCGGTGCGCAAAGGAACGGCGCATATTATCAAACAACACAAACCTATCGTAGTGCCTATTGTAATTGACGGTTTCCGTCGGGCGTTTGACAAAAAAGGGCTACGGGTGAAAAAGAAAAATATCCTGCAATCCTTCATCATCAAAGAACCTTTGGTGATTGATTACGACAACGAAACCATAGAGCAAATTGTAGAAAAAGTAGAATATGCCATTGAGCAGCATCCTTCGTTCTTAAAAGTGATTCCCGCCGAAGAAATTGCCGAACAAGAGCGTCTCAATAAATTACGTAAATGGCAAGTGGATAAAGAAGATATTGTTGAAGAATAAAAAATCCCCTCGTATTGAGGGGATTTTTTTGTTGGGAGGTAATATTCATTTTTAATAGCAAATAAAAGAGGGTTAAGCCATTGCTAACTTATCACTTTTACTTGTCACGTATCTCTAAATTAATTTACCGCTTCTACCGTAAAACCTGCTTTTCGGAGCAAAGCAATTACGCCTTGTTTACCTCCTAGGTGTGCGGCTCCTACGCCAAAGAAAGTAGGTTTGGTTTTGGCAATTTTATCTATTCGGCTAATCCAATTATTGTTTCGGTTGTTGAGCATTATATCAATGTATTTTGACGTCATTACGTTCGGTGATTTCTCGGTAAAGGTCAACATGGCTTCCACATTTTCGGTTTGGTAAAGTGCCATCATTTCATTGAGCTCTGTTTTATCGCGTTGCATATTGTCTTTGGCGGTAATTACCAGTTCGTTCATTTGTTCTTTGTACGGTATGGCGTCAAAAACAGCCAACTGTTCGGCTACGGTTTCTAATCCTATCACTTCTTCGTTTTGCGCTTTGGCTATTGCCATCAATTCGGTTTCTACCGATTGCATTTCGCACCCCAACATTTTAGGATACAACATGGTGGCAATCATAAACGGTTTAACCGGGTTGAGGATTTCGGCAGAGTAGCCAATATTATTGGTCAAAAAAGCATCTACTATTTTAAAATCGGCTTCGGTGGTTAAGGATTTCATGGTTACACCATCTTTCATCATCATGCTGTTGAGCATTTGTCCTTGCATGCCGGGATCATCCATATCGAGTTCTAAGCAAAGTTGCTCGGTATTGTCTAAAGCTTTTTTTACTTTTTCCGAAAGCGTAGCATCACAAGTAATGTGAATGGTTCCGAATAGATAAGACGGTTTTGACAATCCGTTTCCGGAGATTTTCCACAAGAGCGAATTCTCACTTTTTTGGCCATAAGCCAAACCTATAAAAAGCGAACAAACAAACAGTAGTACTTTTTTCATATTATAAATCTATTTTTTTAAGTTCTTTATAATTGGCGTTGAGTTTGCGCAGCAGGATACCGTAAAGGAGTCGGTATATCAACCAAAATCCGCCAACAAATACCACTACAGTAGCTACTATCATACAGATGGTAATAGTCAGGGTATAGTAACTGTCTTCGTGGGCAATTTTATATTTCAACGGTGCCATTTCCGGATTGTAAACAAAGGCCATCACAAAGCCTAAAATGGTACTGATAAAAATCATAAACAAGTTGTACCAAACGTAATATTGTACC
Organism: Flavobacterium sp. IMCC34852; assembly: GCF_030643905.1. Lineage (NCBI taxonomy): Bacteria > Pseudomonadati > Bacteroidota > Flavobacteriia > Flavobacteriales > Flavobacteriaceae > Flavobacterium > Flavobacterium rivulicola. The sequence goes on from NZ_CP121446.1 coordinate 1,605,219, forward strand.
GTTTTCCGTGTTCTGATAATATCTTGCATCAACTGTTTGGTTGAAGTAATGGTGGAAATCTTAGCGTAGTTTCGGTAAAAGCTAAAAATAAACAGAACTACTACTACGTAATTTACATAGGTTAATATCTTTAGATAGACGGCAAAATTTTCGGCATGTAAATTTTTTATGGCTTCTTCGGTATTGAACAATATGCTAAATAAAGCCCATAGCGCAAACTCAAGTATGCTAATGATCAAAATCCATTTCACAATAGATGATGATTTCCTGTGTAGCATATTGTAAATCTCACTCTCCGAAACCTGCTCGTAAGAATGGGTGTCCTTTTTCCAGGCTTTTTTTAATAAATCCAACTCTTCCATAATCCTTAGGGATTTAATATCTTTTTTAATTTTCCTTTGATTCTGTTCATTTTTACACGGGCATTGACTTCGCTAATCCCCAATGTTTCTGATATTTCGGTGTAATCCTTATCTTCAAGATAAAGAAATACCAACGCTTTTTCAATATCATTCAACTGTTGCACCGCTTGGTACATCAATTTGATTTGTTCTTCTTCTTCTAAATTGTAATCTTCCTGACTTAAGAAATGTTTTTGTCCTTCGTAAGTAACTGTCGAAACGGTTCGAGTACTTTTTCGGTACAGTGTAATGGCAGTGTTTAATGCTACGCGATAAGCCCAAGTAGAAAATTTAGATTCTCCTCTAAACTTTGGGAAGGCTTTCCATAGCTGAATGGTTATTTCCTGAAACAGATCATTGTGCGCATCTTCGCCATTGGTGTATAACCGACATATCTTGTGGATGATGTTCTGGTTTTCCTTTAGCTGTTTTACAAATGATTGTTCTAGGTTGTCACTCATAGCCCGTTAGTAGTGTAAGTCCTTGTTTTGTTACACTTAGTAAAACTACATTTTTTATTATTCAAATTCAAGTTTCTAATTTCGCTATCTTTGCAGCAGAAAATTACCGTCACTCAAAATGAAAATAGGACATTACAACACGCTTACCATAGCCCGAGAAACCAAAGTCGGACTCTTTTTAACCGATGGCACGACCGATGTGTTACTTCCGTTAAAATATGTGCCAAAGGAATATACTATAGGCGATGAAATTATAGTGTTTGTATACCTTGACCACGAAGAAAGACCGGTGGCTACGACTTTGGAACCTTATATTTTGATGGATGAATTTGGTTTACTTCGCGTAAATTACGTCAATAAATTTGGGGCTTTTCTAGATTGGGGTTTGGAGAAAGACCTTTTTGTGCCCTTTAAAGAACAAGCCCGTCCAATGGAAAAAGGCAAACGCTATTTGGTATTTGCCTATATCGATGAAAAGACCAATAGAATCGTAGCTTCGAGTAAAACCAATCAGTTTTTGAATAATGATAATTTGACTGTTGCCGTAGGCGATGAGGTAGATTTGATTATTTCACATATTACAGAAGTTGGGATTAATGTAATTATCAACGACCAACATAAAGGGTTGCTTTACAAAGACCAAGTTTACGAGGATATAAAGCCAGGCGATAGAATGACGGGTTATATTAAAGCTATTCGTCCCGATAATAAAATAGATGTCACTTTGCATAAATTCGGTTACCGCAATGTAGAACCGAATGCCGAAAAAATACTAGACGAACTCAGAGCTAGCAGAGGTTTTTTACGTCTAACAGACAATAGCCATCCGGAAGATATCAAAACGGTATTGAAAATGAGCAAAAAGACTTTCAAGAAAGCCATTGGTGCCTTGTACAAAGAAAAGCGCATCGAACTTAAAGAAGACGGAATCTATTTGGTTCCTGAAGTTAAAATTTAAACTAATTTACTCTTTCATTTCTAACTCGGTCGGCACCGGAGTTTCAATTTCGGTTTTCTTTTGATAAAAAAGACTACTCACCATACTCAAGGTAGCATAAGGTCGGTTAGAATATTTATTGCCCAAACAAATCACGGTCACGGTATCTTTTTTGACCGGTATAAAGGAGGTATTATTGCCATGCCACCAGCCGTTGTGGTAAACCATTTTTTCTCCGTTTGGAGGTAAAAAGCGCATGCGCATGCCTAAGCCATAATCTTTTATTGGTTTGGCAACCTTAGCGGCGCTATAACCGTAATAAGCTTCTTGCAATAATTCGGGTTTGATGAAATCCGAAGAGTAAGTGGCCAAATCAAACTTCACTAAATCTCTGGGTGTTGAGTAAATGTTTTTATCACCATGCAAGTTGTCATATTGATCCCAAGGAAAAATATTGCTGCCACGGTAAGATTTACAAACGGTATCTCGGTCGGTTTCATAATTAAAAACAAAAGTGTTTTTCATACCAAGCGGTTTGAAAATCAGGGTTTGCATGGCGTCGCGAAAGTTTTGACCGGTAGCTCTTTCGATGACTAGGGCCAAAATGACATAGTTGGTATTGCAATAATCAAAGCGGGTATTATCAGCAAAAACGGGTTTGAATTTTTGCTTGATCATCAAATCCAAAATATCTTTATTAGTCAACACCTTTTTTCGGTTCCAGGCTTTTTTCATTATACCGGGAAAGTTGGAGTAGTGCGGCAAACCGCTTCTGTGGTTCAGCAAAGTCCTGATGGTGGTGTTTTTATAAGGGAATTTCGGAATCCAATCGGTTACTTTTTGGTCGAGCATAATATTGTCGTCTTGTACCAATTTTAAGATGGCTGTAGCCGTCAAAACTTTGCTCACAGAAGCCAAGTGAATAGCGGTATTGGCATCGATTTTTTTTCCGGTTTTGGCATTGGAAAATCCCCTGTAATCTTCATAAATGATTCGGCCGTTTTTGGCCACCAAAAAACTTCCGCTGTAGTAAGGCGAATTGATGAATTTGTGGTAAAATGAATCAATTTTGGGTTTCTTTTCGTTGATGTAAGCTTCTGAAACCAAGCCGAATTTGACATTAAAAGGAATTGTAATCAGAGTAGTGTCAAGATTTGCAAGGTTTTCAGAAACGAATTGTCGGGTTCCGACCATTGGGCCGGAAAAATACAATAGCGTGCTTAGAAAAAAGGAAATCAGGGTAAGCTTCATGGTTGCAATAATACCAATATTTAACCGAAATTAAAACCTTTAAATTCTAAATCGTTGTTAATCTTTCCAACTTTTGTTAACAAAAAACCGCCTCTTGAAGGAGGCGGTTTTGAGGAATTAAATTTTAACTTTTATAGGTAACATGAATAAGGTTCTAACCGGTTTTCCGTTTTTTACACCCGGTTCCCATTTTACTTTGGAAGCTTTCAGCAAGCGAATGGCTTCTTTTTCTAACTGGTAATTGGTACTGCGTATGGCTTTTATATCGGTCAATGTGCCGTCTTTTTCTATTACAAATGACATCATAACACTCATCGTTACATCGCCATCTTCTTCAATTTCAGGTCTTTCAAATTTTCGAACTACATATTCGTAGAATTTTTCTATACCGCCCGGATATTTCGGAAGTACATCAAGATTGTTGGTGGTTTCATAACCCGGACCACTCGGAACGTCTACGGGATTATTGTTTCCGCCTTCAACGCCGGAAGTGATTGGGATTGTTCCGGTGCCATTGCCTTCAGATGGTGGTGGTGTTTCTTTGAGTTCATTGTTGGTTGGTACATTGTCTGTCGCGTTTTCGGTATCGGTAACGACCATGTTGGAAAGATTGTTGGGCTCAACACTATTTGGAGCTTGTTGCTCTTTTTGGGGAGCCGCCGGTTTTTCTATTTCAGGTTTAGATGTTAAATCAACCGGGGTAATTTGGTTGTCATCTATTACAATTACAGGTCCGTCATGAGGAACATCACTAAAGGAAGTCAAGAACAGCCCACCGCCAATGGCAGTTAAAAAGAAAGCGACACCACCGATAAGAGCAAATAATGAGGTTTTGGCATTTTCTTGACGCAACTGGTAGGCGCCGTAGGCTTTGTTTTTGCCTTCAAAAACCAGATCGATCCAGTTTCTTTCATAAATACTAACGTTTGACATAATTATATGGTTTTAGAGTTAAGTATTTATACTACATAAGCGAAGTGTTTAAAGTTATAACGCAGGAAATATTAAAATAGTATAAATAATGTTAAATATTTATCTATATAGAGGTAGTATTCCGCTAAAAGGTTGGAAAGATTTAAATAAATCTGGGCAAAAAAAGAAAATTATCTTTTGCTTTCGATGATTTCCGCCAATAATTTTTTGGCGCGAAGCAATTTGATTTTAACGTTGCTCAGGGGTTCGTTCAGCTGTTCTGCAATTTCCTGATAACTCATTTCCTGAAAATAACGCAACTGAATGACTTCCTGATAATGTGGTTTTAATTCTTTGATGAATTGGAGTAGGCGAGACAGGTTTTGTTCAGTAATCAATTCGTCTTCGGCAGAAGGAGAACTATCGGCTACGTTGTAGGCTTGTTGGTCTTCTTCATCGGTAATTTCCACAAAAACGGTCGATTTTTTTTTGCGGAGCATATCGATGTGCACATTTTTGGCAATGGCAATCAACCAAGTATTGAATTGAAATTCGGGGTTGTAAGTCGCAATTTTGTCAAAAGCTTTAGAGAAAGTTTCAATAGTAATGTCTTCCGAATCGGTTTCGTTTTCCGTTCGTTTGAGCATAAAGCCATACACTTCGTTCCAATAATGGTCGAGCAAAAAGGTAAACGCTACTTGGTCACCTTTCTTGGCTTTCTCTATGTATTTGTTTATTTCCAATGCACCGGTTTTGAGAACGTATTGGTGATGAATACATTCAATTGGGTGAAAATTAAAACAATTTCTATGATGGGAAACCAATACATCACATCTTTTTCTTTAAGCTTTCCGGCCGCAAATCCCATGGATAGCCACGCAAATAAATAGCGGAAGCCAATGATACTCACCACAGCAATCCACTGAAATTGAAATACCAACAAGACTATTGGTAGCAATAAAAACAACAATTGAGAAGCGTAGAATAACCCCAATTGGTTGCGGTCAAACATTTTATAGTGTTTGGCGGTTGATACATGACGGCGTTTTTGGGTAAACCAATCCTTGAATGATTTTTTGGGCTCCGAATAGGTAAAGCTGTCTTGTAAATAACAAATGGCTGTGTTTTCTCCGGTTGCGGCTTGGTTGATAAACAAATCGTCATCTCCGGAACGGATTTTCATATGATCCATAAAACCACGCACTTTAAAAAACTCTTCGCGTTTGTAGGCCATGTTACGTCCAACTCCCATATAAGGTTTCCCTATTTTGGCCCAAGAAAAATATTGGGTTGCTGTTAATAGCGTTTCAAAACGGATGATTTTATTCAAAAACGAATTGGCAATTTTTTCATAAGCGCCATAACCCAAAACGATATTTTTTTGTGCTGTAAACTGTGAACTCATGCTCGTAATCCAATCTTTGGAAGTCGGATAGCAATCGGCATCGGTAAACAATAAGTATTCGTATTTTGCGGCTTTGATTCCCAATGTCAAGGCGAATTTTTTATTACCCCAAAAGGCTTCGTTATTTTCTACTTTGACCAATTTAATGTTGGGATATTGTTTTTCAAATGCCTCAAAAATCTCTAAGGTATTATCGCTCGAGGCATCATCAATCAATACGATTTCAAAAGTGTGGTAATTTTGTTCTGCCAACAGCGGTACAAATTGCTGCACATTCTCTTCTTCATTTTTAGCACAAACAATCACTGAAATCGGTACTCTTTTCGGAGTTACAGTTTGTGGTTTAGCAAAAGAAAATTTGCCAAATACTACAACATAATATAAGAATTGAATAACTACAACGGCGATGAATAGACAGAATAGAGCTAATAACATAGGCTTTTTTTGACTTTAAAAAGGTGTGCAAATGTAGTTATTCTAACCGCAATAATCAAGGGATTTTTAACAAATTCCTATCGGTTCTTTTTCATTTCGTTGGCAATGTCAATGGCCTGATGGTCATTGGTTTTTTCGAGTTCGGAGATGATGTTTTGGTAGTTTTTATCATCTCGATTTTGGGATAATTTCTTTTGGGCTTCGATACCGGTGACTTCGATTTCAAAAGCAATAATTCCTCGGGCTTCCCGCATGGTTTTTTCGGATAGATTTTCGACACGAACCGGTTTCTCTGATTTGACTTCGTATTTATCGACTAATTTTTTAAGTGAATTGACTGCTTGTTCGTGGTTGTAAATGGTCACTTTTCCGTAAACATGTACGGCCAGATAATTCCAGGTTGGTACATTTTCATGGTCATACCAAGAAGAAGAAATATAAGTATGCGCTCCCGAAAAAATAGCCAATACTTCATCACTGTTCTTAAAACTTTCTGCTTGTGGGTTGAGTTTAGAGACGTGTCCGACTAAAATTAGATTACCGTTTTCATTCACATCCAAGACTAACGGTATGTGCGTTGCCCATAATTTTCCATTGGTTTGGTTGACTAAAATCGCAAAGCCGTTTTGATGCAAGAAGTTTTGAATGTCTTCTTGGTTTTCGTTTTTGTATAAGTCGGGGATGTACATTTTTAGGGATTAGTTAAAAGGGATAAGGGATTAGTATATTGAGTGATTAGGAAACTTATCCCTTTTCCCTAATCCCTTTTAACTTTTTAAATCACATTCACTTCGGCTTCAATCGCGATGCCGAATTCTTTTAAAATCGCAGCTTGAATATCCTTTGAAACGGCCAAGATTTCTTGTCCGGTCGCGTTGCCGTAATTCACTAAAACCAATGCTTGATTTTTATGTATTCCCGCGTCACCAAAGCGTTTGCCTTTGAATCCGGCTCTTTCTATTAACCAACCGGCAGGCACTTTAACTTCGGTTTCCGAAACCACGTAATGCGGCATTTCCGGATGCAAAGCATGTGCTTTTTCGAAATCGGCTTTTGAAATAATCGGATTTTTAAAGAAACTACCGCTATTACCGAGTTCTTTCGGGTCGGGCAATTTGCTCTGGCGAATGGCAATTACGGCGTTGGAAACATCTTTTAAAGTTGGGTTAACCACGTTTTGTTTTTCCAATTCCTTCATGATATCGCCGTAGAAAGTGTTGATTTTGTGGTTGCGTTTGGTGAGTTTAAAAACAACAGAAGTAATGACAAATTGGTCTTTGGCTTCTTGCTTGAAAACACTTTCCCTGTAACCAAAATTACATTCTTCTTTATTGAAAGTTTTGAGATCTTGCGTGGCAATATTTACCGCTTCACACGATACAAAAGTATCTTTGATTTCAGTACCGTAAGCACCGATATTTTGCACAGGAGTTGTCCCAACATTCCCCGGAATTAAAGACATATTCTCTAATCCACCGAAGTTTTGGTCGATGGTCCAAAGTACAAATTCGTGCCAGTTTTCACCCGCCATGCTTTCTACCCAAACGAAATCGTCATCTTCTTTGAGAATTCTTTTTCCTTTTAAATCAACATGTATGACCAAAGCTTGAATGTCTTGGGTTAACAACATATTGCTTCCGCCGCCTAGTATGAATTTTTTCTCGTTGGTATTTTCTTTTAAAACGGTTTTTAACTCTTCAACTGTGTGAACTGCAATAAATTGCTTGGCTTTGGCTTCAATACCAAAAGTGTTGTATTTTTTTAGGGAGAAATTAGTCTGGATTGGCATCATTTAAATCGGCTTATTGGTTTACAAAAGTAAACAATCCATCATTTAAACGAATTTCTTTTGGTAGTTTTTTTGCCAAACATGGAACATGAAAAGTGGCATGATGTAAGGAATAATTTTGGTATTGCCTTTTTGGATTTCGCTTACAATTTTTAGTCCGTTGAGGTTTTCCATAAAAGGCATTTCAAACATTTCACTTTGGGCAAAACTATTGAGTTCTTCTTTGAAAATAGGGTAGTCTGTCAAATATTTTCCCCAAGGTGCGCTCAAACCAATCTTTCTGAAATCGATGATTTCTTTCGGTAATTTGTCTTCCATCGTCGATTTGAGGATGAACTTTCCTTTTTTGCCGGTAAACATCCATTTGCTGTCTAAGGTTCCCAAACCGGCAACCAATCTTTGGTCTAAAAATGGCTCGCGGCATTCGATTGAAGTTCCCATGGTACAACGGTCGTTTCGGTCTAATAATGAGCATAAGTAGGTATGCTGGTCAAAATATAACGCTTGGCGTTGTAAATCTTTCGGATATAATTCTTGTGCTTCTTTTAAAATTTGATGACGATAATCATTCTCAGGTTTTTTCTTGTTGCCGTAAAACGAATTAATATCATTCGGATAAACATTGGAACCATTAAAAATCACCAAATCTGCATCGCTGTTGATTTTGGAATATCGAAACAATTTATCGTAACGAGGTCTTTTATTAAAGGTTTCAAACTTCGAAATTTGTGAAATAACTTTCAATAAAGAAGGATTTTTCAAGGCTTTATAACGAACATAGCCGCCCATCAATTCATCAGCACCTTCACCGGAAAGCAACACTTTTACTTTTGGCTTGGCCAATTTTGCGATAGCCAACAAATGTGGTTCGTTGAGGTGCATTATCGGCTCATCTTGAAAATAAGAAGTCTCTATCAAATTTTGGTATAGATTTTCATTTTCTAATTTGGTATGATTCAACTGATAATGATATTCCTCAGTGATTCTTTTGGCCAAATGATACTCATTATGCTCTTCTTCCGAGAAACTGATATTGAAAGTCTCAATGTTTTTAAAATTCTGATGGTACAATGCTGATAAAATCGAGCAAGAATCTAATCCGCCACTGAGTAAAACCCCAACGGGGACATCACTAACCATACGGAGTTTGACCGAATCAAAGAACATTTCTTCAAACCATTTTTTCGGATTGATGATCGGGCTGTGGTTTTGGATTTGCTCTTTCAAATTCCACCATCTCACGGTATTGCTTTTTCCGTTTTCGTCAATCACCATATAATGACCGGGAAGCAATTTTTTGACATGATTGAACAATGTATTTTCGCCTGCCACAAAACGATTGAAAATGTATTCTTCCATACCGTTTTCCGAAATTTCAAGTGGTACTCCGGCAGTAAAAAGGGCTTTCTGTTCAGAAGCAAAAAATAAAGTATTTTGGTGAAAAGTGTAATACAAAGGTTTGACACCCATTCTGTCGCGACAGAGCGTGAGTTTCTTTTTCAAAGTGTCCCAAATCGCAAAGGCAAACATACCGTTTAAACGTTCGAGCATTTCCATGCCGTACAATTCATAGAGCTTAAGTAAAACTTCGGTATCAGAACCCGATTTTAAAGTAATTCCCTTGCTTTTTAATTCGGGATAAAAAGATTGGTAATTGTAAATTTCCCCATTAAAAACGATGATGTATCGGCCGTTGTCGGAAATAAAAGGTTGATGTCCGGCCGCGGAAGTATCAATGATAGAAAGTCTTCTGTGACCTAAGCCAATATTGTTATGAAGGTAAATACCTTTATCATCCGGACCACGATGCTCCAGAATATCACGCATTTTCACCAATTGATTTTGGTCAACCGGTTTGTGATCTAAATGTAAAATTCCGTTAATGCCACACATAAAATTATACGGCAGCTGATTTAGCTGAGATCAAATCGTGGTACTTAAAAGCTATTTTTTTCATGTTGGTTTCATAGTTGGCATTTTCTTCAACAAACTTTCTATTGGCTAAGACTGCCTTTTGGGTAAGTTCATTATTTGCAAATGCCCACTGTAATTCTTCGGCTAATTTAGTTGCATTTTCGGTAGCTACAAGTATTCCGTTCACTTTTTGTTGTATCCAATGACGATTGCCGGGTAAATCACTTACAATTGGAAAACAACCACAAGCCATAGCTTCAAAAAGGGAAGCGGAAACACCTTCAGTCGTAGGCATGCTTATGTAGAAATTGGATTTTTGCAAGTAAGCCGGAATCTCTTGATTTTCAATTCTTCCAGTAAAAAAAACTTCTTTTTCGATATTGAATTCTTTGGCCAGAACCTTTAATTTTTTCAATTCAATTCCGTCACCAATGATAGTGAGATTAAAAGGGATGTTTTTTTGTTTGAGGATGGCAAATGATTTTAAAATCAAATCGTGTTGGTACTCGGGATGCAACGAACGCGTCACTATGGCATTGATTATTTCACGGTTTTCGGTATTGTTGAATTTAAAAAATTCCAGGTTAATTCCTTTGGGTAAAATCATCACCTTTTTCATGTCGACACCACTTTCCTGCATGTGATTGGCCATAACATTTCCCCAAGCGTGAATCAAATCGGCTTTTTTGTAAGCATATTTTTGAATGATTTTTTTAAACGGATAAGAAGGCGAATTTATGGGCCACAAATCGGTAAGGCCTTGTTGGGCAATAGCTATCGGTCTAATGCCTGATAATGCTGCTAAATAACCATAACTGGTGGTTCGTTCGGCAATAACCATATCAGCATTGAATTTTTTGACGATACTTTTAATAGTTAAAAACGCTTTGGTCAATTCCAGTATTCTTATAAACCTGTAAAATCCGTGATTTTTGGTTTGCAGTTCCCAGGTTACAATTTCGAAGTCGCCAAAATCCTTGAGACCATTCATCCAAGTTATCGCATCAGCGCGGTAAGTTTCTCCCAAAAAAAGTATTCTTTTTTTTGCCATTGATTTAGTCTTCGGTTTCCAAAGCTCTGTTTAAAAAGTCATTTAAAGGTTTTAATGCTATGAGTTTTTGAGCCACAATTTTACTGAAATTTTTGTCGGTAAAAAGGGCATCGTCAATTTTGGTCGAAGCCGTAAAACTTTTCAGTTTCAGAAATTCAATAGCCGGATGATTCGGGTCGAAATCTTTGGGCGCTTTTTTTAAAGTATTGCTTTCGTCACGGGTCATTTCTTTGAACTCTTTCTTGAAGTTTTTATCATTGACAATTTTGTCTAAATCCTCATGAAAAAAGGCGATTTCTTTGCGAATTCGTTTTAACTCATCCGGTTCCGGACACCATACACCGCCGGCGATAAAGGAATTTCCTTTTTCAAAATGGACATAATAACCCGGACTGTTTTTTCGGAATTTATTTTGGGTAAACCAAACGCCCATATTGGTTTTATAAGGCGATTTGTCTTTGGAAAAACGAATATCGCGATTGATGCGAAAAGTACAGTTTTTAACTTCCAATGGTTCCAAGGTTTTGTCCAATGGTTTCATTTCTGCCAAAAGCGAGGCAATAAAATTGTGGTAGTCTTTCTTGTAGTTTTCATACCTTTTTTTATTGGCATGCATCCAATCGGTATTGTTATTGGCGATTAAATCCTCCAGGAAAACTAAGGCTTCTTTGGTTATCATACTACAAGTGTTTTCTGAGTTCTTCTTCGGTGATATAACCTAAATTACGCCAAACTTCTTTTCCGTTTTCATATACAATTATGGTTGGCAAGCCGTCAATTTTCATTCCTTCTACCAAAGCTTTGTTTTCATCAGCATCTAATCTGACAATTTTTATTTGGTCTTTGAGTTCTTCTTGTAATTTCAACACGTAAGGTTTCATTTTTTGGCACGGACCACACCAAACCGCTGTGAAATTAATCAGTACTTTTTTGTCGGAAGTAATTAGTTTTTGAAAGTCATCGGAAGTCATTCCGGTTTTCACATTCTGAGTGTTTTGTGAAGTTTTAGGGAGGTTGTTGGCCGACCATTTCATGATGCCGCCATCTAAATTATAGATTTCTTTGAAACCCATTTCCGCTAATTTATCAGCCGCTTGCGCACTTCTTCCGCCTACTTTACAATACACAAAAACAGGTTTGGTTTTATCGTATTGCGCAGCTTTTGTAGCAAAATCAGCACTGTTTATATTGACATTATCGGCGTTTTCAAGGTGTTCAACTTCATACTCTTGAGGTGTTCTTACATCCAATAACTGAGGTTTCTCGGTTGTTTTAAGCTTTTCAGCGTAAGTTTTCGGATCTAATGTTTGAATGTTTTTTGCAGTTTGCCCTTGACAACTTAAGAAGAGGCAACTCAACAATAGCAACAAAAATAATTTGGATTTCATATTCTGCAATTTTTCAGCTAAATTACAAAATAGAACAACACTACAAATTAAATATTTTATAACTCTGATGGGTCGTTTTTACAATGTTTTCTGTCCGTTCCGGATGGGTATCAGAAATGAATAATTGTCCGAATTCTTCGTTGTTGACCATTGCGATAATCTTGCTCACGCGAAATTCATCCAGTTTGTCAAAGATGTCATCAAAGAGCAAAATGGGTTTTTCACCGCTTTGTTTTTTGACAAAATCAAATTGGGCCAATTTCAAAGAGATTAGAAATGATTTTTGTTGGCCTTGAGAACCGAACTTTTTAATAGGATAATGATCTATTTCAAAAGACAAATCGTCTTTGTGTACTCCAACCGATGTGTATTGTAAAGCCCTGTCTTTGCTGAGGTTTTCTTCCAGTAAAGTCAAGGTGTCTTTTTCAAATAAATCACTTTGGTAAACCAATTGTACGGTTTCGGCAGAATTTGTAATTTCCTGATGGTATTGATTGAAAATCGGAATAAACTCGGTTAAGAAATTTTGTCTTTTTTCGAAAATGGCCTTGCCTAAATTGTCCAACTGCTCATTATATATGCTTAAGGTATCTTTTTCAAAAACGTGATTTAAAGCGAAGTATTTCAACAAAGCATTGCGCTGGCTGATGATTTTTTGGTATTGGATGAGTTGTTGTAAATAAGCATTGTCCAGTTGAGAAATCACACTGTCCATAAACTTTCTGCGTGTTTCACTGCCTTCGATGATTAAATCTCTGTCGGCCGGAGAAATGATGACCAAAGGAATAAAACCTATATGGTCAGAGAATTTTTCGTAGAGTTTGCTGTTGCGTTTCAGGATTTTCTTTTGGCCTTTTTTGAGGCTGCAGAGAATTTGTTCAGAGCGGTCATTTTTATCAAATTCGCCATCTACAACAAAAAACTCTTCCCCGTGTTTGATGTTTTGTACCGCTAACGGATTGAAATAGCTTTTGCCATTGGCCAAATGATAAATGGCATCCAGGATGTTGGTTTTTCCAATGCCGTTTTTACCCACGAAACAATTGATTTTGGCATCAAATTCGAAGGTAGCGTCTGAAAAATTCTTGTAATTAAGTACTGAAATTCGCTTTAAAAACAATTTGGTTTTTGTTTAAAATTAAGGCCTAAGCTAAAGAGGTGCAAATTATTCAAAATTATCGAGAAAAATAATTTCAGTCGGATTAAATATTAAATCAATTTTTTTTGTGTCGGTTTGAATAAAAATTTTATTTTTGCGCACACTAAATTAAAAATAGATGGCAACTTTTAACAAAAGAGGATATAAAGCACCAAAAGAAAAAGCGGAAAAATTAGACAACAATTTTATCGAAGACGTAAATGTTGATGAGAAAGACAGTGCCACTGCAAAGGCATTTGATACTTTAGATCAATCAGCTTCCAGAGCGGAAGATTTTATCGCCAAAAACCAGAAGTTTATTTTGGGTTTCCTTGGAGCAGTAGTTGTAGCGGTTGTAGGTTATTTTGCTTATGAGAAGTTCATTGCGGAACCTAACCAACAAACAGCAGCGGATGAATTATTCGTAGCCCAACAAAACTTCCAAAAAGCCGTTGACGGTGATGTTAAAGCGGATTCGTTATTCAATTTAGTCTTAAACGGTTCCGAAGGTAAATTTGGTGTGATCAGAATTGCGGAAGAATATTCAGGAACAGCTGCCGGAAATTTAGCTAACTATTACGCAGGAATCGCCTACTTAAACACCGGTAAATATGCTGAAGCTATTAGCAGTTTAGAGAAATTCTCTTCAGATGATATCATGTTAAGCACTTTGGCAAAAGGAGCCATCGGTGATGCTTATGCACAACAAAACAAACAAAAAGAAGCTTTGGAATTCTATTTGAAAGCGGCTGATGCCAATCAAAATGATTTCACAAGACCAAGATATTTATTGAAAGCAGGAAAAACAGCTTTGGCTTTAGGGAACAAAGCAGACGCTTTAAAATATTTCAACGAAATCAAAGAAAATTTTGATGCAACTCCGGAAGGACAACAAATTGATGGTTTGATAGGTTTAGCACAATAAATCAAAAAATAATATTTTATAAAAGGATTAAGGATGCTATCTTTAATCCTTTTTTATTTTAATCCATAAAAATATGGCAACAGCGAATAAGAATTTGTCCAATTATGATAAAAGTACACTTCCCAATGCCAAGGACTTTCGGTTTGGGATTGTGGTTTCAGAATGGAATGATCACATTACAAATGGTTTGTATAACGGGGCTGAAGCGGCATTATTAGATTGTGGCGCTTTACCCGAAAATATTATCAGTTGGAATGTACCCGGAAGTTTTGAATTGGTTTACGGCGCACAGAGAATGATTGTTACCCAAGAGGTCGATGTTGTGATTGCCATCGGGTGTGTAATTAAAGGGGAAACCATGCATTTCGAATTTGTCTGCGAAGGCGTAACCCAAGGCATCAAAGATTTGAATGTACAAACCGATGTACCGGTTATTTTTTGTTTATTGACTGATAACAACGAACAACAGTCAATTGACCGTAGTGGTGGCATTCACGGTAACAAAGGAACCGAAGCGGCAATTGCAGCGATAAAAATGGCTGACTTGAGAAGAAAAACAATGTAATATATTTCATTGTCAATATATAATAGAAGCCTATTCCGTTGTGAATAGGTTTTTTATTTTTAGCCAATTATTAACTAAAAATCCCCGTACTTTTTCCTTAAATTTGCTAACTTCGGTTTCCCTACTGAATACTAATTACTGATAACGAATGTCGAGCATAATTCAATTACTTCCTGATCATGTTGCCAATCAAATAGCCGCGGGTGAAGTGGTCCAAAGACCGGCTTCGGTGGTTAAAGAACTCTTGGAAAATGCAGTCGATGCCAAAGCCACCGACATCAAACTCATCATTAAAGATGCCGGAAAATCATTGGTACAAGTCATTGATAACGGAGTAGGGATGAGTATCACCGATTCGCGTTTGTGTTTTGAACGTCATGCCACTTCTAAAATCCGTCAGGCGGAAGATTTGTTCTCTTTGCACACCAAAGGATTTCGAGGCGAAGCTTTGGCCTCCATAGCAGCGATTGCGCATGTGGAAATGAAAACCAAACAAGACCAAGAAGAGTTGGGAACGCATATCATCATTGAAGGCAGCAAATTTGTCTCTCAAGAACCGGCCGTTTTGCCCAAAGGAACTTCTTTTGCGGTTAAGAATTTGTTTTTTAATATTCCGGCCAGAAGAAACTTTCTAAAGTCGGAAACGGTAGAGCAACGCCATATAGTGGATGAATTTCAACGGGTAGCGATGGCGCATCCTAATATTCATTTTACCATGTATCACAACGGTAGTGAAATGTTCAACTTACCGATATCCAATTTCAGACAACGCATTGTCAATATATTTTCGGGGAAAACCAATGAGAAATTGGTCCCGGTAAAAGAAGAAACAGAAATTGTCAACCTACAGGGATTTGTCGGAAAACCCGAGTTTTCAAAGAAGAATAGAGGAGAGCAATTCTTTTTTGTCAACAATCGTTTTATCAAAAGCGGTTATTTGCACCATGCTGTTATGGCTGCTTATGAAGGTTTGCTCAAAGACGGAGCGCAACCGAGTTATTTTCTCTATTTAGATGTTCCGCCACATACTATTGATATCAATATTCATCCTACTAAAACGGAAATTAAGTTTGACGATGAACATGCGCTGTATGCCATTTTACGTTCGGCTATCAAACACAGTTTAGGGCAATTTAACGTCGCGCCGGTATTGGATTTCGACCGCGACCCGAATCTAGATACGCCTTATCAATACCAAAACAAAGAAGCCGAATATCCAACGATACAAGTCGATAGAAGTTATAATCCGTTTTCGGAAGACAAGCCGAGTAAGTCAACAGCCACTAATTTTAGTTATAAAAAACCCGAAGCACAACCAAGTTGGGAAAGCTTGTACGTTGGCTTAAAGCAAGCCGGACAAGAAATAGCCGAAATGACTTTTGAAAACGAAGCTGTGACTTCGTCTTTATTCGAAGAAAATGAAATTGAGCAGGAAGTCAAGCGCACTTATCAAATCCATAAAAAATACATCGTCAGCCCAATCAAATCAGGGATGGTGATTATCAACCAAAAACGAGCACACGAGCGTGTTTTATACGAAGAGTTTTTAACGAGTATGACGGTGCATCAAGCTTCAAGTCAGCAGTTGTTGTTTCCGTTACAGTTATATTATTCTCCTGGTGAAGTAGAATTGTTAGCCGAATTAAAAACTTCCTTAGAAAACACCGGTTTTGTTTTTGAAGCCATAGAAGAAGATAATGTACTAATTTCAGGTTTACCTGTCAATGTGACCGAAAGCGAGATTTCAATTGTTTTGGAAGAGTTATTGAGTGACTTGCAAGACGGGATTCCGGACAATAGTTTTTCCCAAAATGACACCATTGCGAAATCAATGGCTCGAAGTTTGGCCATCAAAACTGGAACGTATTTAACCGAAAAAGAACAAGAAAATTTGGTGCACAATCTTTTTGCCTGCAAAGAACCGAATGTGTCGCCTTTTCAAAAACCAACCTTCATCACTATGAGTGTGGAAGATTTAGATAAAAAATTCAACGTATGATGCGAATGACTGAGACTGTTAAACAGTTGTTGATTGTTACCATAATATTTTACATCGGCTCTAATTTTGTTGGTGATGTTGCTTACCAATTGTTTTCAGGTTTTTATCCCGAAAATCCAAATTTTAGGTTTTGGCAACCGGTAACCAGAATATTTATGCACCTGCCGATATATGACGGTTCAAATTCCGGAAACATCATGCATTTGGTTATGAATATGTTTGGGTTGGTTATGTTTGGTTCGGTATTGGAGCAATTTTTAGGGAGTAAAAAATTTCTTTTCTTCTATATCTCCAGTGGTATATTGGCTGGATTGTTCAGCAACTTAATCAGTTATTATTATTTTCATCACGGAATTGATTTGTTGGTACAAAGCGGAGAAAATGAAGCAGAAATTTTACGACTGTTGCACGAAGGCAAGTACAATCGTAACTGGCAGAACATGATTCCACTCAGTGATTATGATTCTTTTATGAGAAGTTATTTAGGCGCAAGTATGGGTGCATCAGGCGCATTGTATGGTCTTATGGTTGGATTTGCCTATAGTTTTCCCAGTGCTCCAATGGGGTTACTTTTTATACCGATTGAGATTAAAGCCAAATATTTTGTTACCGGTTTGATAACTTTGGATGTTATTTTGGGTTTTTATGGCTCATCTATTTTTGGTGTGGAAACTGGTGTAGGACATTTTGCCCATATTGGAGGAGCTATAGCCGGATTCATTATGATGTGGTATTGGAAGCGAAATCAGTTTAATAAAAATCGTTGGAATTAAATTATGAGCAGTATTATTGACGACATAAAGTTTCAATACCGTATTGGCGGCATTGCCAATAAAATGATTTATTGGAATGTGGGCATTTTTCTGTTGTCCATACCGTTGTTTTACCAATTCAGAAGCGGAATTTTTGATTATCCGAGTTGGCTGGCGGTTGCTTCTGAACCGACTGTGGTTTTAACCCGGCCTTGGACATTACTCACGTATGCTTTTTTTCACTTTGGATTTTGGCATTTGTTTTTTAACATGATGGTGTTGCATTTTGCCAGCCGTTTGTTTCTTACTTTTTTTACCCAAAAGCAATATCTGGGGTTGTATTTTTTGAGTGCGATTTTTTCGGCAATAATTTTTATAACGGCTTTTTATTTCTTAGGAGAAAATGGTGCGTTGGTTGGCGCTTCGGCATCTATTATAGCAATATTAGTTGCAACCACAACTTATCAGCCTTTAATGGAAATTAGAATGTTGTTAATTGGTAATGTCAAGCTTTGGCATATCACGGGGGTTACCTTATTGCTTTTTTTATTGCAGATAGGTTTGGTTAATACCGGCGGACATATCGCACATTTTAGCGGAGCTTTTTTTGGTTACTTTTATATCAGGCTATTGCAAAGCGGAACCGATTTGAGCAAACCGGTCAATTCGGTGATAGACTTTTTTACCCATTTATTCAGTCCCAAGAAAAAAACGCCTTTCAAGAAAGTTCATGTTACCCCAAAAAAACCTACCGATAAAAAAACAGAAAGTAAAATTGTAATCAAAGACAAAACCCAACAACAAATAGATGAGATTTTAGACAAAATCAGTCAATCAGGATACGACAGTTTAACGGCCGAAGAGAAAGAATTTTTGTTCAAAGCCGGTAAATAGTTTTATTCTTTGCATATTTGTTTTACGTTTTTCCCATCAGGGATTTGGAAATTTTAAATTAGATTTTTTTGAAAAAGCTATCGTGGTTCAACAAAGTGGTTTTTGGGTTTAATATAGTAATAACTGTATTGACCTTTGTGGCCTATGTGTTGCCTTTTTTGGCACCAAAGTTATTTCCGCTGCTTTCGGTTCTGACTTTAATTTTGCCGCTGTTTTTGATTCTAAATGCCTTGTTTTTTATTTATTGGTTGGTTCAGCTTAAGCGACAAGTAATGCTCTCGGGTTTGGTACTGTTACTCGGGATTACCTTTATCAATAAGTTTTATAAATTTTCTTCTAATGATTTGCCCGAAGAAGAAAAAGATTTTACGGTAATGAGCTACAATGTTCGCTTGTTTAACTTATTTGATTGGCTTCCGAATGAGCATGTTGGCGATACTATCTTATCATTTATCAATGACCAAAACCCTGATATATTGTGCATTCAGGAATATTCTGAAAATGCTAAGGTAGATCTAAGGATTTACAAATATAAAGCAGTCTTTATGGAAGGCAAGCAAATCAAAACCGGACAGGCCATTTTTTCAAAATTTCCTATATTTAACCAGGGTGATTTCAAAATTCCCGAGGCCGGAAACAATATTATTTATGCCGATATCAAAAAGGGGAAAGACACTATTCGCGTGTACAATATTCATTTGCAATCAATAAAAATATCACCTGATGTCAATGAGATTGAAGAGCATGTAGAGGCCATTGATCAAAACAAATCCCAACAAGTTTTTGGCCGAATCAGAGAAGCTTTTAAGAAACAAGAACAACAAACCGCTGTATTGGTCAATCACAAAAAAGAATGCAATTATCCGGTGATTATTTGTGGAGATATGAATAATAGTGCGTTTTCTT
This sequence comes from Flavobacterium sp. IMCC34852, assembly GCF_030643905.1. Taxonomy (NCBI): domain Bacteria; kingdom Pseudomonadati; phylum Bacteroidota; class Flavobacteriia; order Flavobacteriales; family Flavobacteriaceae; genus Flavobacterium; species Flavobacterium rivulicola. Next base: position 1,624,342 of record NZ_CP121446.1, read on the forward strand.
ATATCTACCGAAACATCAAAGGCGATTTAAACGATTGTTTTGAAGAAGCCGGAAATGGGTTTGGACAAACCTATAAATTCAAGTATTATCCGGCGCGGATTGATTATATTTTTGCTAATAAAAAAATGAAAGTTAAGAGTTTTAAGAGTTTCTCCAAGTTTGAAAATTCCGATCATTTTCCCATCATGACCCGATTGTCTTTCGCGGAGTAGTTATAGCTTTTGCTGCCTCAAATACTCTAAAGCATGCCTTCCTTCATTGAACAATAAATCCAAGATGCTTAAGTTGTTTAAATAACCGTGCTTCTCCCCAAAAACCTGAGTATAAGGTTCAAAAACAGCCTGGTCTTTTTTCCCGTTGACCAAATGTCTGAAATCTATTTTATCGGTAACGTCGTGAAAATATTCCTCAGTTTCGTTGTAATCAAATTCCAGTCCGAGACATTTGGATACAACCGACATACTTTCCAAATTCAAATCCATTAAGAATTCGTGTTTTTTTTCGAATATCGGACGAATGTCATCTTCAAAATACTCAAAAAATGGAGAGCTTCTATAGGCAGCATCCAGTGATTTAAAATGTTGTTTTTGCCAATCAAAAGCCGTTTCTAAACGAACATCTTTGGTTTTTTGATGCGCGGTTTTGGAATGTTTGATAGGAATATTGAGTAACTGAATGCCATTGGGACTGTAAATGTACATTCGGTTACGGTTGGTTTGTTTTTGGAAATTATCATCCATTTCAAAAGTCACCAAATCACTTTGGGCGATAGCCACGAAATGACTGATGGAAGGGAAATAGCTTGGGTGAATGAGGATGTTGTTCATTTGGTTATTCGGTAATTCGGTTATTTGATTTCGTTTGATTTGTCGATTTGATAGTTTCTAAGAGAGTTTAATTTATTAGTGATACTTTCTAATTTTTCTCTTAAAGTTATATAATCTGTTTCCGAAATAAAATTTAACTCAAATGAAATTATTAATTGATTTAATACTTCAACAGCGGAACTGAATGCTATAGAAGTAAAATGAGCTTTATCTTTGTAGCTTCTCCTTGCTGAACCTTCTGCAATATTCGAACTTACTGAAATTGATGCTCTTCTGAGTTGAGAGATTAGTCCAAATTTTTCTGTTTCTGGGAATTTTGATGTAACCTCATAGATATATTTAGAAAATTCTTTAGATTCAATCCAGACTTCTAATTTTTCAAAAGAAAATATGTACATATCATTGAATTTTACAAATAACCAAATCCACAAATAACCAAATTATCTAAGCCTTCGCTTTTCTTTTTCTCATAAAATAATCACCTACCACATACAAAGCAACTAAGCCCAGGAAATACTTGAAATAAGATTGAGGTTGTCCTTCTCCGTTAACAGTGGTGAAAAGTCTGTCCCAACGAATACGCCAATTGGCAATACCTTGATTCATTCCGTCAATACTCATCCAAATAAATACCGGTTTTCCCACGATATGATCTTCGGGCACAAATCCCCAGTAACGGCTGTCTTCCGAGTTATTGCGGTTGTCACCCATCATCCAGTAGTAATTTTGTTGGAAAGTGTAAGAAGTTACTTTTTTGTCATCGATGTAAATATCATCACCAACCGTTTTTAGATTGTGATTTTCATAAACTGTGATTAATCTTTTGTATAAGGCAAGATTTTCTTTGTTTAAAGGAACTGTTTTTCCGGCCTCAGGGATATAAATTGGTCCCATATTATCGGAATTCCATGTTGGATTATGACTGAAAATATTACCTTCTGGGAATGGATTAACAATTTTGGTAACCGATTTAATACCCGGAATTTTTCTCAAAGTAGCAGCTGCTTCATCAGACAAAGCTTTGATGAAAATAGTGTCTCTGGCTTCATTTTTATAACCCGCGCCATCTGTTGAACCAACTTCTTTCAAGACATAATCAAACTCGATAGGAGTGTTCATATCATAAGTCATGTAATAAGCATGCTGAGGTTTGGCTCTTTCCGGTAAAACCAATTCTTTTCCGTTAATATGAACCACACCATTTTTGATTTGCAAATTATCACCCGGAGTTCCTTGGCAACGTTTTACATAGTTTGATCTTTTATCAATTGGCTTTACAATGCTTCTGCCTGAGGTGTCAAAGAATTTGTAAACCGTATCAGCCGGCCAATTGAACACTACAATATCATTTTTTTCTATTTTTTCAAAGCCCGGAAATCTAAAGTACGGCAATTGAGGGAAACTCAAATAGGATTTTGTTCTCACGATAGGTAAAGTATCGTGTACCATTGGCGCGGCAACTGTAGTCATGGGTGTTCTTGCTCCATAATGGAATTTACTAACAAACAAAAAGTCTCCAATAAGTAATGATTTTTCAAGTGATGAAGTCGGAATTTGGAAAGGTTGCATCACATAAGTATGCACCAAAGTAGCCACAACCACTGCAAAAAGAATAGAGCTTATGGTGTCACCGGTTTTGGTGGTTGATACCAAACTTCTGTCGGAAATATAATTAACGTCTTGAGTGTAATTGATGTAATAAATATAAAAACCGAAAGTAAAAATTCCTAACCAAGTGTCGGTAGTAGATTTTCGGCCAAAGCTTCTCAAGGTTTCTACCCAAATCACCGGGAACATAATCAGGTTGATAATGGGAACGAATAGGAGTAAAGTCCACAACGTTGGTCTGCCGATGATTCGCATTAAAACAATGGCGTTATAAACCGGCACAAAGGCTTCCCATCTTTTTCTTCCTGCTTTTTCGTATAATTTCCAAGTTCCTAATCCGTGGATTACCTGAACAATCAGGAAGAATATAAACCATTGAGATGTTGACATAATGTTGGTTTTAGAAGTTTATTTGGCTATAAGTTTATCAGACTTTGCTTTTGTTACAATTTTAAGTTTCGTTATTTTAAATCGAGAACATCTTTCATAGAGAAAACCCCTTTTTTGCCTTGAATCCATTCGGCGGCTAAAACAGCGCCTAAAGCAAAACCTTCACGGTTATGTGCCACGTGTTTGATTTCGATAAAATCTACCTCTGAACTGTAGTAAACACTGTGTGTACCCGGCACATTTTCAATGCGTTTGGCGTCAATGTGAATTTGGTTTTCACTAGCTGTTTCTTCTGTCCAAGAAGTGTAAGCTGAATTTTCGATAACGCCTTTGGCCAAAGAAATAGCCGTTCCACTCGGAGAATCGAGTTTTTGAGTATGGTGTATTTCTTCCATCGAAACCTTGTAAACCGATGAAAATTTCGCCATCATTTTGGCCAAATAAGCATTTAGCTCAAAAAATAAATTCACACCCAAACTAAAATTAGAACCATACAAAAAAGCGCCGTTTTTTTCTTGGCACAAGTTTACCACTTCATCGTAACGTTCTAACCAACCGGTTGTACCGCAAACCACGGGAACATTTTGATTGAAGGCAGCTGTGATATTGTCAACCGCTACCATTGGCACGCTGAAATCTATCGCCACATCGGCAGTTTCTAACCCGTCGTAAGTATTGGTTTCATCTTTTTTGAGTACAATTTCGTGTCCTCTTTCTAAAGCGATTCTCTCAATCACTTTTCCCATTTTTCCGTATCCCAGAAGTGCAATTTTCATCAGAACTTGAAATTTAATGTTAAGCCCAGATTGGGTCTGGCTGTAAAATCATTTTGGTAGATATCCGGCGCCAAAGATAGTTTATCGTTTACATTGAATTGAATCAAATGCGCATCTACATTGGCATCTACAATGTTTAAAATATAAAAACCTAAAGTAACCAATAGCGATAAATCTCTGTTTCTCTGGTAAAAGCGTTGGGCTTGTACCAATCGGGAGTCATCTAAATAAGAATATTGGTCACCGGTAAATCCGGCCAACCTTCTTTTGTAAGCATCGCGATAACTGTGGTACTTTTTGTTGTTGTCCAAGTAAAAATACATGCTGGTTCCTAAGGCGCCGTAAACGATGGGAATTTTCCAGTATCTTTTATTATAAGCCTGTCCTAGACCCGGTAAAATGGCCGAATAGAAAGCCGCTTTTGTGGGTGTTAACGGATCAATTTCTTTCAGTTTAGTGCTGTCTTTGATTGCCAAACCTTCCACGATTTGTTGGGAATATAGGTTTTGGTTTCCTAACAGAAAGCAAAGTGCAACTATGTAAAACAGCTTATTCACTAACCTTTGATTAATTTGATAATACGGTTAAAATCTTCCTCAGAGTGAAAAGGAATGGTGATTTTACCTTTGCCGTTTCCGGCTACTTTTACGTCGATTTTGGTGCCGAAGAAATTGGTGAAAGCTTTTTTCTGGTCTTCCGCAATAGTAAAAGTTTCGCCTTTTTTGGATTTTGCAGGAGCAGGTTTTAAGCTGTCTTGGTAGTTTTTAACCAAAGCTTCGGTTTCGCGAACAGAGAGATTTTGACTGACAATTTTTTGATAAATATCGGTTTGAACGTCTTGATTTTCGATATTGATAATCGCACGACCATGTCCCATACTGATAAATCCATCGCGAATTCCGGTTTGGATAATCGGATCTAACTTTAACAATCGCAAGTAGTTAGCAATAGTCGAACGTTTTTTTCCTACACGCTCGCTCATCTGCTCTTGGGTCAATTGGATTTCGTCAATTAATCTTTGGTAAGACAAGGCAATCTCAATCGGGTCTAAATCATGACGTTGGATGTTTTCCACCAAAGCCATAATCAATGACTCGTTGTCATTAGCAATTCGGATATATGCAGGAACTGTGGTTAATCCGACCAATTTGGAAGCGCGCAAACGGCGTTCTCCCGAAATCAATTGGTATTTATTGAAGTCTAATTTGCGAACGGTAATCGGTTGGATAAGCCCTAATTCCTTGATGGAAGACGCTAATTCTTGTAAAGATTCTTCGTTGAAATTAGTTCTGGGCTGAAACGGATTGATTTCAATCGATTCAATATCCAACTCGATGATATTGCCAACGACTTTATCGGCGTTTTTATCGTTTACCGATTTGATATCATTTTCAGGATCTTTCAATAGGGCAGATAATCCTCTTCCCAAGGCTTGTTTTTTAACCGCTTTTGCCATGGCTTATTTGCTGTTTTTCTTGATAATTTCTTGTGCCAAACTTAAGTAATTTGTGGCACCTCTGCTGGTAGCATCAAAGTTGATGATGCTTTCTCCGAAACTTGGCGCTTCACTCAATTTCACATTGCGCTGAATGATGGTTTTGAAAACCATATCGTTAAAATGCTTTTGAACTTCTTCTACCACTTGGTTCGACAAACGCAAACGCGAGTCATACATGGTGAGTAAAAGACCTTCGATATCTAAGTTGGGATTGTGTATTTTTTGTACGCTTTTGATGGTGTTTAGCAATTTTCCTAAACCTTCCAAAGCGAAGTATTCACATTGAATCGGAATTACTACACTATCGGCAGCGGTTAAGGCATTTAAAGTCAATAAACCTAATGATGGTGCACAATCAATAAGTATGTAATCATAGTCATCTCTTACGCTTTCCAAAGCTTGTTTGAGCATGTATTCGCGGTTTTCTTTGTCAACCAATTCGATTTCGATAGCTACCAAGTCAATATGTGCAGGAACGACCCAAACATTAGGTGCTGAACAAGCAATTGTAGCTTCTTCCGGAGTATTGCTGTGTTCTAAAATTTGGTAAGTCCCAATTTCAACACTTTCCACATCGATACCCAAACCAGAACTGGCATTGGCTTGCGGATCGGCATCAATCAGTAATACTTTTTTTTCTAAAACACCCAGCGATGCGGCAAGATTCACAGAAGTTGTTGTTTTCCCGACACCACCTTTTTGGTTGGCAATTGCAATGATTTTACCCATTTATATATGATAGATTTTGAGCCGTAAAAATACGATTAATTATGGGTTTGTCAAGGCTTATTTGTTAACATTTAGGTAAAGTTTTGAAGAATAGAGGGATAAGAGAAAAGGGATTAGAAATAAGCTTTTTGAGACATAAATATCGCCCTTTTTAATCTTATAAAATCTACTTATTTCCTTTATTCTTAATCATCATTTCCAGCATGTCCCACATTTCTTGCGGAATTTTTTCCAAGATGTTGAATTGTCCTGCGCCTTGTAGCCATTCACCACCATCAATGGTGATGACTTCTCCGTTAACATAGGCCGAAAAATCGGAAACCATATAAGCGGCGAGATTCGCTAATTCTTGATGATCACCCACTCTTCGCAACGGCACTTTTTTAGCCATATCAAATTTTTCAGCCAAATCGCCCGGTAATAATCGGTCCCAAGCGCCTTTGGTTGGAAATGGTCCGGGAGCAATAGCGTTCATGCGAATGCCGTATTTGGCCCACTCAACCGCTAAACTACGAGTCATGGCTAAAACACCGGCTTTGGCAGTAGCACTTGGTACCACGTAACCGGAACCTGTCCAAGCATAAGTAGTCACAATATTCAAGACATTACAGTTGGTTTGTTTGGCATTGATCCAATGTTTCCCAAAGGCTAGAGTACAATTTTTAGAACCTTTTAAAACAATATCAATAATCGTATCAAAAGCATTGGCTGATAATCTTTCGGTAGGAGAGATGAAGTTTCCGGCGGCATTATTTAATAAAACATCGACTTTGCCAAAGGTTTTCAATACTTCAGCCAGCATCGCTTCGACTTGGTCATAATGGCGAACGTCACATTGTAACGGTAAGCATTGGCCTCCGGTTTGGGTTTCTAATTCGGTTGCCGTGGTTTTTAATTTTTCTAAATCTCTGGAAGTGATGGCGACTTTGGCACCCAGTTCCAAAAAGTATTTGGTCATGGCTTTACCTAAGCCACTTCCGCCACCGGTTACTACAATTACTTTGTCGGCCAAGGCATTATCGCGAAGCATTTTTGCTGAAAAATTCATAAGTTTTATTTTTTAGTAAATATATTATTTTAATTACAATCGGCGAAGTCTTTCTGCTGCTCTTGTCAAAGTTTCGTCATCTTTGGCAAAGCAAAAACGAATGCATTTATTATCATTGCCATTGGCATAAAAAATCGAAATCGGAATAGTAGCAACACCATATTCGGTTACCAATCGTTTGGTAAAATCCAAATCATTTTCGGCTGAAATGTTGGCATAGGAAGCCACTTGAAAATATGTGCCTTCACAAGGTAAGAGTTCAAGTTTAGTGTCTTTCATCAAGCGGCTGAAAAAGTCTCTTTTTTGTTGGTAGAATTGTCCCAAGGCTTTTACCTCTACCAAATCGATATATTCATTTAACGCATGTTGGGCAATACTACTGACGCTAAAGACTAAGAACTGATGTACTTTTTTGATTTCTCTCATGATGTTTTCCGGTGCAATAACATAGCCTATTTTCCAACCGGTAATGTGAAATGACTTCCCGAATGAAGAAACGGAAATACTGCGTTGCCACAATTTGGGTCGATGATGAACCGAGATGTGCGTTTGCTCAAAAGAGATGTATTCATATACTTCATCTGATAACACCAAAAGATTTGGATAAGCGTCAACCAATTTTTCTAATTGAATAAAATCATTTTCCGTCCACATTTTTCCGGTCGGATTGTGTGGATTATTGATGATGATGAGTTTGGTTTTCTCATTGGCAGCGGCAAAAATCACTTCCCAATTGGGTGTGAAATCATTATTAAGTGAAACCCTTATTGGTTTGGCATTGCTTAATAAAATAGGCGCTTCATAGCAATCATAACTGGGGTCAAGAATAATCACTTCTTCATTGACTTTGACCAAAGCTTGAATGGTAGCAAAAATGCCTTCAGTAGCACCGGCGGTGATTAAAATTTCTTCTTTGGCGGAAACGTTTCTACCATAAGATTTTTGAGTCAGAACGGCAATTTTATCCAATAGTGAAGGCAAACCGCTCATAGGCGTATATTGGTGAATGTTTTCTCTGGCAAGTTTGGCAAGAATCGAGGTCAATCTGTCGTCAATGGGAAAATTCGGAAAACCTTGAGACAAATTAATCGCTTGGTGTTCTGTTGCCATTTGCGACATTACGGTAAAAATACTAGTGCCGATATGAGGAAGTTTAGACATGAATTTGTTTTTGGTAAAGATAAAAAAAAGCACTCCGATTGAAGTGCTTTTTCTTTGTAGTGATGGATTTGTTATTCTTTTTCGGCTTCTTCATTTTTGTTTTTATCAGAAGCAGACATATCTCTTACACAAAGGTATTTACCGTCTCTTTTTTCAAATACGGCGATATAATTTCCGGTGTAAAGCGGAGCGCTTGTTGAATCTGATACTCTGTAATTTCCTATCTCCACAACCTGATTACCGTCAGTAGAAGGTAATATTTCATTAACTACGAAAGCAATTTGATATCCTTTAGGGAAATTGTTCAAATCGGCTTTGATTGATTTTTCTATTTCCATTTTGCCCACTATAGGTGGTTTGTTTTGTGAAAAGGTAACTGCATCATCGGCATAATATTCACCGGCATTTACATTTCGATCATTAAACATTTCAGCCATTTTGTTTTCAAGTGCCTGAATTTCGTTTTTTATTTGTTCCTTGTCTATAGCTACAGCTTCTTCTTTTTTGGGTTGGCAAGCAAAAAATAGGATGGATATCATCCCTAAAATAGTACCTTTTAAAATCTTGTTTTTCATAAAGTTGTGGTTTTGGTTACTTAATTAGGTTCTGCAACAAGACTGGGGAATTATAAAAGTAATGATATTTTATATAATTCGGAATAATTCGACCAATATTTATTTTTCCCGTAAAAAAAAAAAGCACTTCTTTTCAGAAGTGCTTTACTTGACTCAAAATGGTCTTATTTTTTTTCCAAAGGTAAAACGGATGCGCTCATGTCGCGAACACAAACATATTTTCCGTCTTTTTTATGGAATAAACTCATGTAGTTTCCGTCGGCTTTAACAGCATTAGTAGAATCTACTACCTTGTAGCTGCCAAATTCTACTACCATATTGCCATCGCTTGAAGGGTGAACTTCATTAACGGTGTAGGTCACTTTACTGCCTTTAGGCATACTCTCATTCTCCTCCTTGATGGATTTGTCGATGGCGGTTTTGCCTACTAAAGGAGATTTGTTTTGGGCGTAACTCGTGGCATCCTCGGCATAATAAACAATGTTTTCAGGCTTTCCGGAATTGACTGCATCGGCAAAGGCATTTTCCATGGTTTGAAGTTCTGCTTTGATTTTTTCGGTGTCAACCGCAACCGGTTCTGCAGCTGCTTCTTCTTTTTTGGGATTACAGGCAATGGCAAGTGCTACCACGATTCCTAATGCAATCCCTTTTAAAATCTTGTTTTTCATAAAATTATTGGTTTTAATGATTAGTAATTTTAGGTTACTCCACAAGATTAAGGGTAATATAAATGTAGGTATAAATTATTGACTTTCAGTGTTTTTATTTAAAACATGTTTTTTTAGATATGAAATATGTTGGATAAAGATTCTACAGTTAAGCACTATTAGTTCTACAAAATGCTTTGTGAAAATCTTTTAGGTTTGCCATTAAATAGAATGTTTCAATTATTTTAAATAAAGAAATGTATTAATGACAGCAATTATGAAAAAGTATTTTTTTACAATGGCCGCTTTGGTGGCTACCTTAATGATGAATGCTCAATCGGTTACGGTTACAGCGCCAAAAGTAGAAGTAAGTAAACCAAGGGTAGAGGTTGCAAAGCCTAAGGTAGAATTAGTTAAACCAACAACTCCTGTCGTAAAACCCGTGGTTGTGACAGAAAAACCTAAAACTGTAGTTGTAAAACGCAAAGTTAAGGTGAACAACGCCTCAGAAAGAGGAAGAGAACGCTCAGCAAAAGGGAAAAATCGAAAAAACCCGGGTAAGCACAAAGGCTGGGATAAGAAAAAGAAGGATTAAGTGTTTGTTTAAAAGGGGGAAAGTTATTGACTTTTCGCTTTTTTTTAAAAGGATATACCGGTAGGGGTGATTCAAACCTATAAAATAGTTTTTTTTAATTCGCGATGCATAATTGATTTCATCCGAAGGGTCTTCATAGAAGGTTTAATGATGTGGTGTCTCCAGCGATGTCCCAAATAACTTAGCTTCTTACCGCGAATAATAGAATACACGACAATACTCGTCACAATAATGAGTACAATAGGTTCGTTATTTTTTCCGGTAATCATCATGGTGTATCAGTGATATATTTTTAGCCTTACCAAGTTACAATAAATCCTTGGAATAGTTTCATTTTTTTAAATGAATTGATTTTGATACTAGACCTGACAGGTTTACTCCTCCAACAAAACCTCCAAAATCTGAATCGCTGCCTCACTAATTTTCGTTCCCGGACCAAAAACCGCTACGGCTCCTGAGTCAAAAAGGAATTGGTAATCTTGTGCGGGAATCACTCCGCCTACAATGACCATAATGTCTTCGCGACCGTATTTTTTGAGTTCTTCGATTACTTGGGGAACAAGGGTTTTATGTCCGGCCGCTAAGGAGGAAACACCTAGGATGTGCACGTCGTTTTCCACGGCTTGTTTGGCCGCTTCTTCCGGAGTTTGGAATAACGGTCCGATGTCGACGTCAAAACCTACGTCGGCATAACCGGTGGCTACCACTTTGGCACCGCGGTCGTGACCGTCTTGTCCCATTTTGGCAATCATAATACGCGGTCGGCGACCTTCTTTCTTGGCGAAAGCGTCGGCTAATTGTTTGGCTTTTTCAAAGCTCTCGTCGTTTTTAATTTCTTTGCTGTACACGCCGCTAAAACTTCTGATTTGTGCTTTATAGCGTCCGAAAACTTCCTCTAAGGCATCACTGATTTCTCCTAAGGTCGCTCGGTTTCGGGCTGCTTCTACGGCTAAAGATAATAAATTATCGTTTCCGTTTTTCGCACAGTCGGTTAATTGGGCCAAACACGCTTTTACTTTATCGCTGTCGCGCGTGGCTTTTATTTGTTGTAATTGCTCTATTTGTTGTTTGCGCACCATTTGGTTATCCACATCCAAGATGTGCAAAGGATCTTCTTTGTCCAAACGGTATTTGTTGACCCCCACAATGATATCTTGCGAACTGTCGATACGCGCTTGTTTGCGCGCCGCAGCTTCTTCAATTCTAAGTTTTGGAATTCCGGCTTCGATGGCTTTGGTCATACCGCCTAAGGATTCTACTTCTTCGATTAATGCCCAAGCCTTTTCTGCGATTTCTGCGGTTAAACTTTCCACATAATAACTGCCGGCCCAAGGGTCAACGGTTTTGCAAATCTTAGTTTCTTCCTGTAAAAATATCTGGGTGTTTCTGGCAATTCTGGCCGAGAAATCGGTGGGTAACGCAATGGCTTCATCCAACGCATTGGTGTGTAACGATTGGGTTCCGCCAAAAGCTGCGGCAGCGGCTTCAACAGCCGTTCGTGCCACATTGTTAAACGGGTCTTGTTCGGTTAAACTCCAACCCGAGGTTTGGCAATGTGTTCTTAGTGCCAATGATTTTTCGTCCTTCGGACTGAATTGTTTTAAGAGTTTTGCCCACAACATTCTTCCGGCGCGCATTTTGGCAATTTCCATAAAATGATTCATACCAATCGCCCAAAAGAACGAAAGGCGAGGAGCGAACTCATCGATTTTCATTCCCGTTGCCAAACCAGTTCGGATGTATTCTAATCCGTCGGCTAGAGTGTATGCCAACTCAATATCGGCGGTAGCTCCGGCTTCCTGCATGTGGTAACCCGAAATGGATATCGAGTTGAATTTCGGCATTTTTTTGCTGGTGTATTCAAAAATATCGGCTATGATTTTCATCGAAGGCGTTGGCGGATAGATATAAGTATTGCGCACCATAAACTCCTTCAAAATATCGTTTTGTATCGTTCCCGATAGTTGCTCCGGCGAAACACCTTGTTCTTCGGCAGCGACAATATAGAAAGCCATAATAGGTAAAACCGCTCCGTTCATGGTCATGGAAACTGACATTTCGTTTAATGGAATTTGGTCGAACAAAACCTTCATATCTTCCACAGAATCGATGGCTACACCGGCTTTACCTACATCACCAACTACGCGTTCGTGGTCGGAATCATAACCTCGGTGTGTGGCTAAATCGAAAGCAACCGACAAACCTTTTTGCCCGGCGGCTAAGTTTCTGCGGTAAAAAGCATTACTTTCTTCGGCGGTAGAAAACCCCGCATATTGTCGAATCGTCCACGGGCGACGCACATACATGGTCGCATAAGGTCCGCGGAGGTTAGGCGCAAAGCCGGCTCCAAAACCAAGATGTTCTAAATCGGCGATGTCTTCTTTAGAATAGGTTGGTTTTACCTCGATGTTTTCTGCAGTTGTAAAGCTGTCAGCTTTTAGCTGTTGGCTTTTAGCTAATTGCTGATTGCTAACGGCTGACTGCTTTAATTTTATATGTTGAATATCCTTTCTCATAACTATGCTTCTTGGGATAAACGTTCCTGTTCTAATTTTTCTGCTAAACGCTTTTCAATAATTGGGGTGATTAAAGTTTTGCGCGGGTTTTGTTTTACGAATGGGTACAATTCCAAGTCGTGTTTCATTTTGTCGTTTTTGTTGAGGTATTTGTTGGTGCCCAATAAAACTTCTTTGCCGCTGTCAAACAATTCCTGCTCTTTGGTTGCGCTTTCGCTGATTTTCTTTTGGATATTGCCTTCGATGTCTTTGAACAACAACAAGGCTTTTTCAGCTAACTGTTCGGTCAAAGATTCGATATAATAAGCGCCATCGGCAGCGTTGTTGACTTTGTCAAAATAACTTTCGTGTTTTAACACTAACAATTGGTTGCGCGCAATTCTATCGCCAAATTCATTGTCTTTGTGGTACAACGCATCGTAAGGCAAATTCGCAATGGCATCGGCACCGCCTAAAATCGCCGACATGCATTCGGTTGTCGTGCGGAGCATGTTGACATTGTAATCGTATAAAGTTTTGTTGCGTTTGGTTGGTGTGGCGATGATGTGACAATTTAAATCGTGGTTGTATTCTTTTGCCAAAGTATTGAATAACAGTCTCAGGGCACGCAATTTGGCGATTTCAAAAAAGTAATTGGTGCCAACAGCTATTTCAATAGTAATAGGTTGGTTGAGGTTTGATATACGATTGAAATATTCATTAACGTGTGCCAAAGTATAGGCCAATTGCTGAACCATATTGGCTCCGGCGTTTTGGTAAATTCCGCTGCTGATATTTAAGAACGGAATAGTTGTTTTTGACGCAATAGTATTGAGCTTGTCAAAATCTTTGTCTAAGTTTTCGAACCAGTTTCCGTCTCTAACCAATTGTCCGATTGGGTCGATTTGGAGGGAAATGTTGGCGTTGTTTTTTGAAGCAAAATCATTGATTCTATTTACGAAATCGATTGAAAGGAAAGGCAAATAAAAAAAATATTGGGTGTCGCCTAAAGGCAGATTTCGCATGAGTTCTTCAATAGAAACCGATTCGTTCTCTATGGTAAAACGGATGCTTTCGGCACCGCGATTCAAAGTATCTAAAGCGCGTTCGTTTGATTTTTTAACATCGTGAACGAATATATTTTGAAGAATGGAAAAGCCATTGGTCGTTCGAACGTTTTCCGTTTTTGGGATGTCTTCGTCACCATGATAGAAAGGTTTTACTTTAATACCTTCGGGGCTTTCCCAAACTAAAGTTTCGTTATAATCGGCGCCTTTGAGTTCGTACTGAATTTGTTGTTTCCATTGTTTGGAAGACACCGGTTCGAACTCATTAAATAAATTGTCAGCCATGATTAGATGTTATAAAGATTTTGATTTTGACTGTTCTTCTTTTAGCGAATCCTCTTCAAATTCGATGATGTAAACGTCTTCGCTGTCGCGTTTCATATAGTATTTCTCGCGGGCGTATTTTTCTATTTGGTCAGGGTTCTTGAGGAGTTTAATGTTTTCTTCATCTTTTCTGATTTCGTCCTGATAGTATTTTTTGTTGTCTTCGAGTTCGTCGAGTTGCTTGTTTAAAACCCTTTGCTCCATATAAGAAGTGTTGTCTAAAAAAAGCATCCAAACCATAAAAAAAACCAAAACAATAACATATCGGTTTCCGAGAAGTTTCAGAATAGGATAGGTATCGGTTAGGTTTTTAAAAAAGCTCATGAAAGATAAAATTAGGTTATTCTTTGGTTGATTACCGCTCTAACCACATCTATGGCTACTGTATTGTATTTGTCGTTTGGAATAATGATATCGGCAAAGGCTTTGGTGGGCTCAATAAACTGTTGGTGCATGGGTTTTAGCGTAGTTTGGTAGCGATTTAAAACTTCTTCCATGTCACGTCCTCTTTCGGCGATATCTCTTTTTAATCTTCGAATTAAGCGTTCATCAGAATCGGCGTGAACGAATACTTTTACATCAAATAAATCGCGTAGTTCAGGATTGGTTAAGATTAAAATACCTTCCACAATCATTACTTTTCGCGGATGTGTGATTATAGTGTCATCGGTTCTGTTGTGTGTGATGAAAGAGTAAACCGGCTGTTCGATGGTTTTGCCTGCTTTTAAGTCCTTTAATTGTTGGACTAAAAGTTCAAAATCGATAGCACGAGGATGATCAAAATTGATTAAGGCTCTTTCTTCAAAGCTTAAATTGTGATTTTCTTTATAATAAGAGTCTTGAGAAATGACACCCACTTCCGTCTCGGGCAATTCATTCATGATTTGGTGAACGACAGTTGTTTTTCCGCTTCCTGTTCCACCGGCAATTCCGATAATCAGCATATAGAGTTGTGTTATTTATACTGAGAACAAAAATAGAAATTATATCGGAAGCACATTTGTTTTTTTTCAAATTAAAAAAACTAAAAATCTTTTTGTAAACTGATTTATAGTTTTATATTTGCACTCCCATTTGAGGGAATTCGGGGTGTAGCGTAGCCCGGTTATCGCGCCTGGTTTGGGACCAGGAGGTCGCAGGTTCGAATCCTGCCACCCCGACTAGTAAATCCTTTCTGCAATTGCAGAAAGGATTTTTTATTTACAGAAAAAAAGCGCAACTCGTTGCGGCTTTTTTTCTGTAAATAAAAAATAGTTGGATGGAACATCCGAAAGGATTTACTGGTGATAGAGCCCACAACAGGATCACGGAGTAATCCTGTTGAGCGCAACTCGTTGCGGCTTTTTATTCTGTAAATAAAAAATAGTTGGATGGAACATCCGAAAGGATTTACTGGTGATAGAGCCCACAACAGGATCACGGAGTAATCCTGTTGAGCGCAACTCGTTGCGGCTTTTATTCTGTAAATAAAAAATAGTTGGATGGAACATCCGAAAGGATTTACTGGTGATAGAGCCCACTAGAGGATCACGGAGTAATCCTGAAAATCTTCTCGATACAATTCCGATTGAAAATCGGAATCACTCGAAGTGACGGTTTTACAAATAAATAAAACGTCCTCGATAGCCCCGATGGGAGCAAACTACCGTGTAGTGCGGACAGCGGGACTATGGTTCTAAGCAAGACAATCGTTGTGCTCCTTATTATTAAAAGTGTGCTTCTCCTTTTGTTTTTAACAATAACCACATCTTATTCACAAATTGTGTAAAGCGATGACACGGTACTATTATTTTCTACTTAAAACCTATACATTTGCACCCTAAAATAAACTTCAAATCATGTCTGATACAATAGAAAAAATTAAATGCCTTATTATAGGTTCCGGTCCGGCGGGTTATACCGCTGCGATATATGCGGCCAGAGCCAATATGAATCCGGTTTTATACCAAGGAACACAACCGGGTGGACAATTGACCACCACTAATGAAGTAGAAAATTTTCCGGGTTATCCTGATGGGGTTACCGGTCCGGAAATGATGGTGCAATTGCAAGCACAAGCGCAACGTTTTGGAACGGATGTTCGTGACGGTTGGGCGACTAAAGTTGATTTTTCGGGTCCAATTCATAAAGTTTGGATTAACGATACTAAAGAAATTCATGCTCAAACGGTAATTATTTCTACCGGTGCTTCGGCTAAATATTTAGGATTGCCTTCTGAGCAACATTATTTACAAACCGGTGGTGGTGTTTCCGCTTGTGCCGTTTGTGACGGATTCTTTTACCGCAATCAGGAAGTTGTGATTGTAGGTGCCGGAGATTCGGCTTGTGAAGAAGCACATTACCTTTCTAAACTTTGTAAAAAAGTAACGATGTTGGTGAGAAGTGAGAAATTCAGAGCTTCTAAAATCATGGAAGAAAGAGTACGCAAAACGGAAAACATTGAGATTTTAATGAATCACGATACGGTTGAGGTTATTGGTGACGGACAAGTAGTGAATGAAGTTAAGGCTTTGAACAAAACTACCGGAACAGAGATTACCATTCCGGCGACCGGTTTCTTTGTGGCTATTGGGCACAAACCGAATACCGATATCTTTGCCGACTATATTACTTTAGACGAAACCGGTTATATTGTTAATGTTCCCGGAAGTTCTAAAACCAATGTACCCGGAGTTTTTGTAGCCGGAGATGCTGCCGATCATGTTTATCGTCAAGCGATTACCGCTGCGGGAACCGGTTGTATGGCGGCTTTGGATGCCGAAAGGTATTTGGCAGCTTTAGATTAAATTTAAAAAGGCTATATAAAAAAATCCCATCTGAAAAGATGGGATTTTTTGTTATTTTTTAGTGGGCTTTTTTCTGAGTTCTGCACTGTCTGCGAAGCGTTTCATCTCTATTTTTAGAGGTTCGCCATACAATTGAATTTCGCTGTTGCCAGAAGCATCGATTGTTGCAATATTACTGATATTGATACTGCTTTTGGAATAACCGTTGGTTTCTATCAACGCATTTTTAGCGGTTAATTTACTGCCGATAAAATCGGTGTTGTTCTCTAAGCGCAATTTAAGTTCGATAACATCGCCTTCAATTTCAGCGGATGATTTTTGGTACAAATCGAATCTCATTTCACTTGAAGAAATTAAGGCTTTTACATAAGCGCTTTTGCTTAAATCTATGGCGGTTTTAGTTGATTTCAGGTTTAGTTCCACTTTTGATTTATCGTTGGCCATTAAAGTAAAATTTTTGGTGTTGGCGTTCAGAAAGAGTTTGGAATAATCAAAAGTTTTAAATGTTACGTTGTCTAACACTACATCGGACAAGGCGGTGACATTGGTTTCATCTTTAGCGATTACCATATTGAACTTGTCAGTATAGGTTACGCGAACACTCAATTTTTTATAGCTCGAAATGTCTCTGGTAGTTGATATTCTGAGATTACTGCCGGCCAATTTATATTCTACAAATTCAATCAAGTTGTCATCGGCTTCAATTTCGAGACCGCATTCGTTTCCTTTTACTAAAAAGACTTCGAGATTGTCTTCTACTTCAAGACTTTCAAAATTGCCAATTTGTTTTTGTTCCGATCTGACAATCTTGGAACCTTTTACTTTTTCTTTCTTTTGGGCTAAAGAAACGGTAGAAAGAATAAGAAAACTAATAAGTATCATTTTTTTCATGAGGCGGCAATTTGGTTTTTTATGGTCAACAATTCGGTCTAACAGACTTGAATGTCAAAAATAGAAAAAAAAACATCCCAATGTTCATTGGGATGTTTTATTAACTTAATCTTTGGAGACACTTCCGCCGGAACTTTCTTCTTTTCGGATTTCTTTTGGACTGTTGCGGTAGGTTATGGAACTTCCGCTTGAGGCTTTGGCATCTAATAATACGCTCGCACTCACATTGGTAGAACTTCCGCTTGAAGATTGGGCAAACACTTCATTGGCCAATAATTCATCGGCATCTATATGACTTCCGCTTGAGGAAGCGGTGTTTACTTTTAATGCTATTCCGGTTATCGTTTGTTCGCTGCCACTGGAGGTTTCAAGCGTTACTTTATCGGCTTCGACTTTAGCTTCTATTGAGCTTCCGCTACTTGATTTTAGGGTTAAGTCATCACTGATAAGCGTATTTCCTGATATTAAAGACGAGCCGCTGGTGCTTTCCAAGCTGACTACTTTGGGCAAACGAACCGTAATTTTTTTAGAAGCAACATTAATGTAGTTGCTGTATTCCGAACTAATAAACAGGGTGCCGTTTTTGACTTCTGTTTTGATGCCTTTGATAACATTGTCATCGGCTTCTACAGCCACTTCTAATTGGTCTGAAAGAATGACTTCACAATCTAAGCCGTTGGCTACACTCACTTTATCAAAGTTTCCGGTGTTGCGTTTTTCGGTAATTACTTTGCCGCTTCCGGTAACGCTGTTGCCAAAATTGATATTGTGATTACAAGAGCTGAGCGATAATGCTACTAAAGTGGCCGCTATTATTTTTGAAAATAAAACTACAAACTTTGTCATGATTACTCTGATTTAATGATTACGCCGTCGCTTCCTACGGTTAATTTACTTTTTTTACCCGATTTGCCTGATTTGGTTTCGGTGACTACTTTCCCATTGATTTTAACGGTAACGGTTTCTGAAGAATCACTTTCGTCAATGATGTTGATTTCTTCGGTTTGAACGCCGCCTTCCACATCGTTGTATTCGTTTTCATCGGCAGGACAATCCAAACATTTTACTTGGGTTTCTTCAACTTTGTAAGTGTATTTATCAGAGCTATGGTGAAGGTTGAAAAAATCGTTATCGGATTCGTCAAAATGTTGAACAGATTCTTCGGCTACAAACACGGTTCCTTTTGGAAGGTATAAGTACAATTCTACACGTTGGTCTCTGTATTTGCTGGCCATTTCGGTTAGCAAATAATTGTCTAACAACAATTGGTTACCCACTAATTTGAAACCATATTTGATTTTTTCAGCTCTTTCGTTGGCTTCTTTGAATGATTTTCCGTCAGCTAACTTTTCAATTTGAAGATAGGCTTGCGCTTTGTCTGTACTTTTGATTTCGAAGCTGATTTGATTCGAATAAATCACTTCGTTTTTGGCTGAATCTTGGGTAAAAATGAACTCTTCATGTTCGTATACATTTTTGGAGAAGAAATCATTGCTTACAAATTTGATTTGCAACGTATCGGTAGGTTGGATATTTAACATCTCTTTTTGAACAGTTTTACCTTCGAAAGCAGATTCTGTAGATTGTTTGATACCGATAACTACCAAAGCACCAACAGCAAAAATCCAAATGGCCAATAAGCTGTATTTAGCGGCTGTACTCAACGATCTCATATTGGTTACCAATAATTTTAATCCCAACAATAAGAAGAAGAACAATGGAATACCGATGGCTAAGAAGGCTAACAATCCAAAAATCCATAACGGAATATCGGTGTAGTTTACTGCTTCAACATACCGTTGCCAAGGAGCATCGATAAAAGAAGTGGTTCCGAAAGTAAAAAGGCCGATAAACAATCCTGCTAAAGACAAGGCAGAGAATACTAAGATAAATGCGCCTAAGACTTTGGCAAAAGCACCAAATACTTTCATGATAACGTCACCCAGTCCGCTGGCCACTCTTTCGGCGCCCGATTTTACTTGGTTTCCCATCTCATCATAGTCTGCATTTTTGAATTTGTTGGAAACACTTTCAAATTCTTCTCTCACTTTTTTTTCGATATTGGAAATGGTAACCGGTTCGCCGGTCATTTCTAATTTTTCGGAAGTAGTGATTGCTTTCGGTGTTGCAATCCATAGAATGATGTAAGCGATAATACCAAAGCTGGTGAAAGCCAACAATAAGAAAATGATTTTAATCCAAACAGCTTCTACTCCAAAATAGTGCCCCAAACCGGTACAAACACCACCAATTAAACCTCTGTCTTTGTCGCGGTATAATTTTTTTCTGTTCGGAATATTATAGAAAGGTTCCGCTTTAGGTTCTGTAGCATCGTCGTCAATTCGGTAGTCTTCCGGTTGGCCCATTACTACAATCACTTCGTCAACATCTTTATTATTGATTACATGTTTGTCGCTTTTTTGTTTTTCGGTTAAAAGCTCCGCCACACGCATTTCAATGTCTTTCATGATTTCGTCCTTACCGGAAGAATTAGAAAGGGAACGTTTTATAGCATCAAAATATCTTGATAATTTTTGGTATGCATCTTCATCGATATGGAAGAATAAACCGCCTATATTAATATTTACTGTTTTGTTCATGATTGTTATTTTTGATTGGTTATGATGTTCACGGCGTCTGACAATTCGGTCCAAGTGCCGTTCAATTCAGTTAAAAATGTTTTTCCTAATTCGGTCAAACCATAATATTTTCTTGGTGGTCCCGATGTTGATTCTTCCCAACGGTAGTTGAGCAGTCCGTCGTTTTTGAGCCTTGTCAATAGTGGATATACTGTTCCCTCTACTACAAGCAATTTGGCGTTTTTTAAAGTGTCTAATATTTCAGAGGTATACGCGTCTTTTTCTTTTAAGACAGACAAGATACAAAATTCTAAAACACCTTTACGCATCTGGGCTTTTGTGTTTTCAATATTCATAATACATGATTTAATTTTTTGTGATTAACATTCGTTTTTTGATTTTTCCGTTGTTTGATTAAGACATTGGTTGATGATTGAAACTCTTTGATTGATGATTTGATTGATGATTTGATTGATGATTTGATTGATGATTTGATTGATTTGATTGATGATTTGATTGATTGATTGATTGATTGATGATTATTCTTTATTGATTATTTAAAGAACGGTATGCTTAAAGGATATTTATAAGCTTCACCATTTGAAGCTTTGACTGCGGCGTAGATGATTAGAATGAATTCGATTACTTTTAAGAAAAAGAATAGAAGTACGGCAATAATCCCTAATATGGTAATTCCGGTAATATTGCCTGCGCTTAGATTTTCAATTACATAATGTCTGTCGAAGTCGATATCATTCATAGGGACATTTTTAAAAATCGAATAAATAAAAATCGGAATGGCAATTAGACATAAAACAACCATGTACAAGAAGATACTCAATTGAAAATTCAATACTTGTTTACCGTTTTGATCTACAAATTCTGATTCGTTTTTCTTTGAACTCCAAATAACTATAGGAAAGATGTAATTCCCAAAGGGAATAATATATTGTGTCAAAGCACTCAAGTGCAAGAAGGTAGCAATATTTTTTTCGTTAGTAGTAGTCATTTTTTTTTGATTTTAAGTTGATGATTAGTAATCGATTTTAATAATACTATAGATAGACTATTAATTTCTTATACAAAGATAAGTCTAAAAAAAGGTATTATGCAATACAAAGTACTTAAATTTAACAAAATATTAACATTTTTATTTTAAGTAAAACCACCAACATTTTTTGTACTTTTATAGCAAAATCAAGTACTTATGGAATTTTCACCCTCAAAATTGAACACCTTTTTATTTTTCAAATTACCTTCCGCTTTTTGGTGTGGTGTTAGGGTAAAATCCATTTCCAACACACAATGTGTAGTAACAGTTAAGCATCGTTGGTTTAATCAAAATCCATTTAATTCAATGTATTTTGCCGTGCAAGCCATGGCTGCCGAACTAACAACAGGCGCTTTGGTAATGATGCAAATCAAGAAATCGGGAAAGAGAATCTCTATGTTGGTAGCCAATAATAACGGCAATTTTACTAAAAAGGCTACCGGAAGAATTACTTTTACTTGTAATGACGGACAACTCATAGAAGAAGCCATTCAGCGTACTATCGCTACTGGTGAAGGACAAACCTTTTGGATGAAATCAGTCGGAGTTAATCAAAAAGGAGAGCAAGTTTCCGAGTTGAACTTTGAATGGAGTATCAAATTGAAGTAATCAACAAAAGTTAAACCCTTTTTAATTAGGTTTTTTTTATGATGGTTTGGCTGTAACTTTGACAAAAATCACCAAAATGAAAATACTGATTACGGGCGCGACAGGTTTAATCGGGAAGGAATTGGTCAAACAGTTATTGGCTAAAAATTATACTGTTCATTACCTTACCACTTCAAAGGCGAAAATTGACGATAAACCCAATTGTATGGGTTTTTATTGGAATCCGCAACAAGGAAAAATTGATGAAAGCTGTATTTATGGTGTAGATACCATCATTCATCTGGCCGGAGCCAATATTGCCAAACGCTGGACCAACGCTTATAAACAAGAAATTATCGAAAGCCGAACACTATCAGCCGAGTTGTTGTTTAATTTGGTCAAAAAAACGCCTAATCAAGTCAAACAAATTATCTCCGCTTCGGGAACAGCCATTTATCCTGACAGCTTGAATAAGGTTTATAATGAAGCAACCAAAGAATCCGAAGACAGTTTTCTTTCCAATGTCGTAAAAAAATGGGAGGCAAGTGTAAATGTTTTTCAAGTGCTTGGTATCAAAGTCTGTAAACTCAGAACCGGTATTGTTTTGTCTAATCAAGGTGGTGCTTTACCCGAAATGGTGAAACCTATTAAACTAGGATTTGGTGCATCAATGGGTTCCGGAAAACAAATCCAATCTTGGATACATATTAATGATTTGGTTGCACTTTATGTGTTTGCCTTAGAAAAACAATTAGAAGGCGTTTATAATGCGGTTACGCCCAATCCTATCAGCAATGAAGTGTTGACCAAAACTATAGCAGAAAGGTTGAACAAATCAATTTGGTTACCTAATATCCCCGTATTGGCGATGAAAATGATTCTGGGTGAAATGTCATACCTGTTGTTTTCAAGTAAAAATCTCAGCGCCACCAAAGTTTTAGATCTAGGGTTTCAGTTTCAATTTCCCAACATAAAGCAAGCCATGCTCGATTTATATCCATAAAAAAAGTGCTGTTGATAAACAGCACTTTTTTTTACTATAAAGATTGTTGAATTAATAATTATTACAGCTTTAAGCTAACCTGATGTAGAATACATATTCATTGTTGTTAAACAAATTTAGCCAAACGAAAACGTAATAGTCTTAAAATTATATTAAATTTTGGTTAATATAATTTCTTAAGAATTGATTTTCCCAATAAAAATAGTGACAATTTGACATTTTCAAAGAAATGGCAGTACTTTTGCATTCCGAGAGTTCGGATGAAATTCCAAAAATGAAAATCAAGAATATTTTTAAAAATAAACCACAGATGAATACGGATAACACGGATAAAGAGCCTATTGAGAGTGCCGCTGAGAATGCTGCCAATGAAATTGAAACCGCTGAAGAACTGAGTGTTGAAGCCCAATTACAAGAAGAATTAGCCAAAGAAAAAGATAAGTTTTTGCGTCTTTTTGCCGAATTTGAAAATTTCAAAAAAAGAACGACTAAAGAACGTATCGATTTATTCAAAACTGCCAATCAAGAAGTGTTGCAAGCCATGCTGCCGGTTCTAGACGATTTTGACCGAGCTATGGTACAGATTGCCAAAAGTGAAGACGAACTACTTTTAAAAGGAGTCGAATTAATACACGAAAAGCTAAAAAGTACTCTAGTATCCAAAGGGTTGGAACAAGTTGATATCAAAGTAGGTGACAGTTTCAACGCCGATTTTGCCGAGGCAATTACCCAAATCCCGGCACCCAGCAACGATTTGAAAGGTAAAATTGTGGATGTTGTAGAAAAAGGGTATAAATTGGGCGACAAAATTATACGTTTTCCAAAGGTTGTGATTGGTCAATAACAAGATATTATGAGCAAAAAAGATTTTTACGAAATACTGGGCGTTTCCAAAAACGCTACTGCTGAAGAAATAAAAAAAGCTTACCGCAAAAAAGCCATCGAGTTTCACCCCGATAAAAATCCGGGAAACAAAGAAGCGGAAGAAAACTTTAAAACGGCAGCCGAAGCTTATGAAGTACTAAGTGATCCTGATAAGAAAGCCAAGTACGATCAATACGGTCACGCAGCTTTTGATGGTGCAGGCGGTTTTGGCGGCGGTCATCACATGAATATGGATGACATCTTTAGCCAATTTGGAGATATTTTTGGGGGTGCTTTTGGAGGCGGCGGTTTTGGAGGCTTTGGCGGTAATGGCGGCGGACAACGTCGTGTCAAAGGAAGTAACCTTCGAATAAAAGTCAAACTGACTTTGGAAGAAATCGCCAACGGAGTAGAAAAGAAAGTCAAAGTTAAGCGTAAGGTACAAGCACCGGGCGTAAAATATAAAACCTGTTCTACTTGTAACGGTCAAGGGCAAGTATTGCGTGTGACCAATACTATTTTGGGCAGAATGCAATCAGCGACTACTTGTCATGTTTGCGGTGGTGCAGGACAAACCATAGAAAGTAAGCCCAACAATGCCGATGCCCACGGAATGATTATGGAGGACGAAACCGTTTCCATCAAAATCCCGGCCGGCGTGGTAGATGGCATGCAATTAAAAGTTTCCGGTAAAGGGAACGACGCTCCGGGGAACGGAATTCCGGGCGATTTAATCGTTGCCATTGAAGAATTGGAACACGAATTTTTAAAGCGTGAAGGCGAAAACTTGCATTATGATTTATACATCAGTTTTGCAGAAGCGGCTTTAGGAGTCTCTAAAGAAATTGAAGCGGTGAACGGAAAGGTTAGAATCAAATTAGAAGAAGGTATCCAATCAGGGAAGATATTACGCTTGAAAGGCAAAGGAATTCCTAGCCTGAACAGCTATGGTAACGGTGATTTATTAGTCCATGTAAACGTTTGGACGCCAAAGAGTTTAACCAAAGAACAGCGTCAGTTTTTTGAAAAATCACTAACCGATGACAACTTTATTCCGAAACCTGAAAAGAGCGACAAATCTTTTTTTGAAAAAGTAAAAGATATGTTTTCATAATTAAAAAATTAGTTTTACATTTGGTTATTACTTGGAAACAAGTAATTTCTTTTTCATAGCAATTTTTCCCATCCTTTTGTAAAAATTAGGGTGGGTTTTTTTTGTAACAAAAATGAAGAAGTGCTACTTATTGGTTACTTTTACAGAAATTCAATTGCAATAGCAATGGCATAAATCAATAAGCATACAAATTGCTATTGAGATTGTCATTGAAGCTTGAAATTGTTATTGAAGTTTGAATTGAAATTTTAAACTATGAGCAATATACTTGAAGTAAACAAAGTCGTTAAGCAATATGGTGATTACACCGCGCTCAATGAAGTTTCTTTAACCGTTCCCAAAGGCAGCATTTACGGACTTCTAGGTCCAAATGGTGCCGGAAAAACTTCCCTAATCCGCATCATCAATCAAATCACCATGCCCGATAGCGGTGAAATCATCCTCGATGGTGAAAAACTAAATCCGTCACACGTGCACACTATTGGT
Organism: Flavobacterium sp. IMCC34852; assembly: GCF_030643905.1. Lineage (NCBI taxonomy): Bacteria > Pseudomonadati > Bacteroidota > Flavobacteriia > Flavobacteriales > Flavobacteriaceae > Flavobacterium > Flavobacterium rivulicola. The sequence continues at coordinate 1,649,444 of NZ_CP121446.1, forward strand.
TATATGCCCGAAGAACGCGGTTTGTATAAAACCATGAAAGTTGGTGAGCAATGTTTGTATTTGGCCCAATTAAAAGGTTTGTCCAAAGCAGAAGCCAAACGAGAATTAGACTATTGGTTTGACCGCTTGGAAATTCAAGGTTGGTGGAACAAGAAAGTTCAAGAATTGTCCAAAGGAATGGCTCAAAAAGTACAGTTTGTCGTGACGGTTTTGCACAAACCCAAGTTGCTGATTCTCGATGAACCGTTTTCAGGTTTTGATCCGGTGAATGCCAATTTGATTAAAGATGAAATCATCGAGCTTAATAAAAAAGGTACTTCCATTATTTTTTCTACGCATCGTATGGAAAGTGTGGAAGAAATGTGTGATTACATTGCTTTAATTCACAAATCCAATAAATTGATTGAAGGTAAATTATCGGATGTGAAGAAACAATTCAGAACTAATAATTACGAGGTAGGAATTCTATCGAATAACATTGAGGGTTTGATGTACGATTTGTCACAAAAATTCACTTTGGCCCAAACCGATTTTAAATCACTAAACGACGAATTGAAGTTGGAAATCAACTTAGGAAATGCAACGCCAAATGAACTACTGAATACTTTAGTGCAACGCGGACAAGTAACCCATTTCGTGGAAAAAATCCCTAGTGTGAATGATATTTTTATACAAACTGTAAGCGATAAATAATGAGCAAACTGAGTCTAATCATCAAAAGAGAATTTGTCGCCAAAGTGCGCAACAAATCATTCATTGTCATGACTTTTTTAAGTCCGTTATTGTTTGTCGCAATCGGTGTTTTTGTAGGCTATTTGAGCACCATGAAAGCTGACCAAAAAACCATCGCTATTCACGATGAAAGCGGTTTGTTTGTCAAAGAATTCAAAAGCGATGACGAATATAAATATATTGATTTGTCTTTAGTTGATACCAAAATCCTAAAAGATAGTATCATCAGCGAAAGCTACGAGGGCTTGCTCTTTATACCGAAGGTTACTGCAAACGATTCACTCCAAAAGAAAATTGAATACATCTCTAACGACAGCCCGAGTGTCACGTTTATAGAGGATTTAGAATCGGTTATCAATACCAAACTCACCACGGAAAACTACAACAAAGCCGGTTTAGATGTCAAAGCTATAGAAAAAGCGGAATCTAAAGTCAGTATCAATTTGTCTAAGGCTTCCGGAGAAACCGCTTTAAAAGGGTTAAACGAAATTAAAATAGGAATAGGAGGTGCCTTTGGGTATCTGATTATGATGTTTATTGTAATCTACGGCAACATGGTCATGCGAAGCGTAATCGAAGAAAAAGTATCGCGCATCATCGAAGTTATCATTTCTTCGGTGAAACCTTTTCAGTTAATGATGGGTAAAATCATAGGAACGTCGTTAGCCGGGATTTTACAATTCATGATTTGGGCCATCCTTGGATTGACCGCCATGTTTGTTTTGTCTTCTATTTTCGGAATCCAAATGGGAGCGACTTCCGGAGTTAATGCGCAAGCCATGCAAACAGCCCAACAAGAAATGGGAAGTTCCGTTGCCCTGTACATGAAAGAACTTTGGAACTTACCAATCGCTACTATTTTAATCTCCTTTATCTTTTATTTTATTGGCGGTTACTTTTTATACAGCTCGTTCTATGCTTCGATTGGAGCGGCTGTAGACAATGAAACCGATTCTCAACAATTTTTACTACCGATTATCATGCCTCTTATTTTAGGCGTTTACATAGGTTTCTTTACCGTTATCAATGATCCGCACGGAACGGTTGCCACAGTATTTTCCATGATTCCGCTAACTTCACCTATTGTTATGATGATGCGTATTCCGTTTGGAGTACCGCTTTGGCAAATAGGAGTTTCATTGGTATTATTGTTTGCAACATTCTTATTGGTGGTTTGGTTTGCGGCCAAAATTTATCGTGTAGGTATTTTGATGTATGGCAAAAAGCCAACCTGGAAAGAACTTTATAAATGGTCAAAATACTAAAGATGAGAAATACACTTTTTTCACTGCTAATGCTTTTTGGTTTTTCGGGTCAAGCCCAAAATATCGAAGTTCAAAAAACGATCGAAACGTTCTTCGAGGGTTTTCACGCCAAAGACACAGTAAAAATCAAATCGATTTGCAGCGAGAAATTAATACTGCAATCTATATCGGAAAGTCCGAAAGGCAATAAGTTTTCTGAAGAATCGCCCAAAGAGTTTTATGTTTCAATGGCCACTATACCTGCAGAAGTAAAGTTTGAAGAAAAAATTTTAAGTTACAATATTCAAGTCGATGGTACTATGGCTCACGCGTGGACGCCTTATGAATTCTACATCAACGGCAAGTTGAGTCATAAAGGCGTGAATGCGTTTACTTTGTTTAAAGAAGCCAATGGTTGGAAGATTGTTCACCTAATAGATACCCGTAGAAAGTAATGAAGAAGTTTATACTAATATTATTTATTGGGGTTTCGACTTTTGCCCAAGAAAACAAAGCCTTAAAATTATCCTTTTCGGGTTATTTAGAAACTTATTATGCCTATGATTTCAATCGGCCGGAAGCACAAACAAAACTTCCTTTTATGTATAATTACAATCGGCACAACGAGTTCAATATTAATATTGGTTTGTTAAGGACTAAAGTTGAATATGACAATGCTTATGCTTCATTGGCAATACACGCCGGAACTTATGTTGACGATAATTATGCCAATGAAAATACTAAAATTTTAAGCGAAGCTTTTATAGGATTGTATCTTGATAAAGAAAGAAAATCATCGTTTGAGGTTGGTATTTTACCAAGCTATATCGGATTTGAAACCGCTACCTCTGCTACTAATCTAACCTTAACACGTTCTTTGCTAGCCGAGAATTCACCTTATTTTATGACCGGAGCAAAATATACTTATAAGCCCAATGACAAATGGCAATTTTCAGCATTGGTAACCAATGGTTGGCAACGCATTAACAAGCCTGAAAAAAATGTTTCACCGGCTTTGGGTTCACAAATAGTTTACAAACCCTCGGATAAATCAACTTTTAACTGGAGTACTTTTTCGGGTAAAGAATTGTACAACGATGAATGGGGTATGCGATATTTCAGTAATTTGTATTGGGACCAACAATGGAATTCCAAATGGCGCACCATTCTAGGTTTTGATGCCGGAATGCAGACGGATGTTTCGGATAATGACCGTAAGTTGTTTTGGATGAGTCCGATTTTTATTTTCCAATATACTTTGGCATCTAAATGGCAAACCGCTTTCAGAGCCGAATATTATCAAGATAAAGACCAAGTGATAATTGCTGCAGATGATGAGTTTAAAACCATTGGAACGTCATTGAATATAGATTATCTAATCAGCGACAAAGTCAAATTAAGAACCGAAGCCAGGTATTTAAACAGTCAGGAAAAGGTATTTGTCAAAGCTACTTCCTTAACAAATAACAATTTTTATATTACCTCAAGTTTGACCTTTGAATTCTAACAATCCGCCATATTTACGGCTACAGCGAGGCCACCTTCGGAGGTTTCTTTGTATTTAGAATTCATGTCTTTGGCTGTTTGCCACATGGTATCGATGACTTTATCCAAAGGCACTTTGGCATTTTTAGCATCGGTTTCCATCGCTAATTCTGCAGCGTTAATGGCTTTGATAGCACCCATCGTATTTCTTTCTATACACGGAATTTGAACCAATCCGCCAATAGGATCACAAGTCAATCCTAAGTGATGTTCCATCGCAATTTCTGCAGCCATTAAAACTTGATCTGGTGTTCCGCCCATGACTTCGCACAAAGCGCCGGCCGCCATGGCTGAGGAAACCCCAATTTCGGCTTGACATCCGCCCATAGCGGCTGAAATAGTAGAACCTTTTTTGAATATACTACCAATTTCTCCGGCCACCATCAGGAATTGTTTGATTTGTTTTTCGTCGGCTTGGTGGTTTTCTATAACCATATAATACATCAATACAGCCGGAATAACCCCTGCACTACCGTTGGTTGGTGCAGTTACTACGCGACCTAAAGCCGCATTGACTTCGTTTACGGCCAAAGCAAAACAAGAAACCCACTTTAAGATTTGGCGAAATTTCACTTCCGTTTTACGGATGGTTTCCAGCCATTCTTGAGGCGAATTGTAATTGGCCAAACCAATCAAATTTTGGTGCATATCAAAGGCGCGTCGGCGTACGTTCAAGCCACCCGGCAGAATTCCTTCGGAATGACAACCAATGTACATACATTCTAACATTGTGTTCCAAACACGCATGAGTTCGCTGTGAACTTCAGCTTCGGGACGCATCGAGATTTCATTGGCATACACAATTTCAGAGATAGATTTGTTTTCTTTGATGGTATATTCCAATAATTCGGCTGCATTTTGAATCGGAAACGGAAAGGCACATTTGATTTGGTGCTTCTTTTTAGCATTTACGCGCTCTTCTTTCACTACAAATCCTCCACCGATAGAGTAGAAGGTAGACAGGATTGTTTGTCCGTCATTGGTTGTAGCGGTAAAAGTCATCCCATTAGCATGAAACGGTAAAAAGTTCTTGTTGAAAACAATATCGGTTTCGGGATTGAAGGTCATTAAAATTTCGTTGGCCAAGTTAATTTGGTGCGTTTGACCAATCGATTGAATGATACTATCGATATTTTGTACCGGAATATACTCCGGATCTTGACCGCTTAAGCCCAACATTACCGCGTAATCAGTAGCATGACCTTTACCGGTGAGCGATAACGAACCGTATAAATCCACTTTCACATGAGTGACTTTGATCAACTGGTTGTCTTCCTTTAATTCGTTTAAAAAACGTTCCGCAGCACGCCAAGGACCGAGTGTGTGTGAACTTGATGGTCCGACACCTATTTTGAGCATATCAAATACCGAAATGCATTCTTCCATTACTATATCGATTTAGTTAGGGCAAATATATTGAATTTAGCGTTCAGTTGGCAGGGTTCGGTTGGCGGAATTTATTCCTAATTTCCGAATTTTGACAGACAAGATTTGTTTTAAATAAACTTTGAATAACAAAGTACTTTGTATTTTATAAATGTTTTGTACTTTAGCAGAATCAATTTTAGGGTATGGAATATTTTGTAGAAGAACAATCGATAGTTAGAAAAATATGGGGCAAGAGTGATACTGTTTTATTTATTTTTGCCGGTGCTGCGGCTGAATTTGCTTTGAACAAAGCTGTTGACTGGCTTTACTTTACGGGTAAGTTGCCTTCTGATCCTTTGGGTAGATTATTTGCTACAGTTAGGTATGCCCGAATGATAGTTTTCGATCCAAAAGAAGAGGCTAACAAGGCAATAGATATGATGCGAAAAATACATGGTGCTGTGGAAGAAAATCGAGGGGCAGTAATTCCGGATTGGGCTTATCGCGATGTGTTGTTTATGTTGATTCACTATTCGATTGCTGCCTATGAATTGTTAGAAGAAAAATTGACCGAGGCTGAAAAAGAAGAAGTCTATAATGTTTTTTATCGGGTAGGAGTGAGAATGGGATTGAAAAAGTTGCCAATAACTTATTTAGATTGGTTACCCGTGAGACAAGATCATTTGATGGCCGATTTACAAGAAAGTCATTACACCAAAGACCTTTTTCAACAATACAAAAAGCATCTTGGCGCTTTCCGTTTTAAGGTGTTATTGGAAGGACAAAAGTTAGTTTGTCCTAACAGGGTAAAGACCTTGTTGCAGTTTAGTAACTTTTCTTTGCTCACACCAGTGGTACCTATTTATAAATTGAGCCAAAAGTTCAACATGGATCAATGGATTAAAACCCTATTGCTGCCAAAAGCTTACAAAGCTCAAATAGATGAGCTGAATGTTTATCGCGAAAAAAACTAAACTTGAGAGATTTTATTTAGAAAGGATTTTATCCAATTTCTAGAATTCTATATTTTAGACCTGATGTGGTCTCAGTAAATTAGGTGGAGCAACTTATTAGTAGAATAATGATTAAAGAGGTGTATAATCTTTTCATATTGTTTTACTTTTTAGCCAATGTAAAAAAGATTAAATACAACTTAAATATTAATGTTGCATTTGTTGACGGCTAAATTACTAAATATTAGTACCTTTAAGGGATAAATTAAAATCTAAAACTACTATATAAATATGGCAACAACAAATGTAAAAGCATACGGAACCGGCGCACCTGATGCACCTTTAGCCGAAATGACTATCGAGCGCAGAGATATTTTGGAAAATGATATTGAGATTGATATCATGTATTGTGGTGTTTGCCATTCAGACTTACACTTTGCCAAAAACGACTGGGGCATGACCACTTATCCGGTTGTTCCGGGGCATGAAATTGTTGGTAAAGTAACCAGAGTAGGTAGCGGAGTAAGCAAATTAAAAGTAGGTGATTTTGCCGCTGTAGGTTGCTTAGTCGATTCGTGCCGCACTTGTAGTAGCTGCGAAAAAGATTTAGAACAATATTGTTTGAATGGATGGGTTGGTACTTATGGTGGTTTTGACAAGCATTTGAACCAACCAACACATGGTGGTTATTCTCAAAAAATAGTAGTCGATGAAAACTTTGTATTAAGCGTTCCCGCTAATTTAGATTTAGCTGCAGTTGCCCCATTGCTTTGTGCGGGTATAACCACTTGGTCCCCGTTACGTCATTGGAATGTTGGTAAAGGAACTAAAGTCGCTGTTGTTGGGCTAGGTGGATTGGGTCATATGGCTATTAAATTGGCCAAAGGTCTTGGCGCTGAAGTTACCCTTTTCTCCAGAACTCCAGGCAAAGAAAAAGACGCTTTAGACTTAGGCGCCGATGCGGTGATTATTTCTACAGATGAAGCCCAAATGGCTTCGGTCACCGGTAAGTTTGATGTGATTATTGATACTGTTCCTTATGTACACGATGTCAATCCGTATATAGGCACTTTAGCCATAAGCGGTACTTTGGTAATCGTTGGTTACTTAGGCGGATTAGAACCGATACTCAATACAGTTCCATTAATTATGGGAAGAAAATCGGTGGCAGCTTCTTTGATTGGCGGCATCGCTGAAACTCAGGAAATGTTAGATTTTTGCGGTAAGCACAATATTGTTTCGGAAATAGAGCTCATTAAAATGCAAGACATCAATGCCGCTTATGAACGAATGCTGAAAAGCGATGTGCGTTACCGTTTTGTAATCGACATGGCTTCTTTAAAAGACTAATTGAAAAAAAAAGATAAACAAAAGCAGCGATAGCTGCTTTTGTTTTTTTGGCGTAAGCCCTTCTTGATTTTTTTATTATATTTATTCCAAAGCAAACCAAAAACATAATGCAGCATAATTTTACAGTTCATAAAAAAGAAATTGGTTTAGTCATAGGTGCTTTGCTTAGTATTTTGTGTTTTGTTTTTAATCCGTTTTCGTTGCCATTTCAGGCTAATTTGGTTTTAGCCATTACAGTTCTAATGATTGTTTGGTGGATTACTGAGGCTTTACCTATGCCGGTAGTGGCATTGTTACCCATAGTTTTGTTCCCCTCTTTTGGAATTGCGCCACTTAAAGAAGTCTCCATGGCTTACGGAGATCCTATAGTATTTCTTTTTATGGGTGGTTTTTTTCTGGCTCTGGCCATTGAAAAATGGAGCTTGCACAAGCGAATGGCACTCGGTATTATTACAATCACCGGAACCAATGGCAATCGGATTATTCTTGGATTTATTATGGCAACGGGTTTTCTGAGCTTGTGGCTAAGCAATACTGCTACGACCATGATGATGTTTCCTATTGCGCTGTCAGTGATTCATGTAATTAAAACCCACAATAAGAATGAAAAGAACGTACACAATTTTTCATTGGTATTAATGCTTTCCATTGCTTATGCTTCTAATTTTGCTTTGGGAACTATTATTGCAACACCGCCTAATGTAGCTTATGTAGGTTATATAGAGGAACGTTTTAACCATACCATTACCTTTGTTAATTGGTTGGTATTGTTCATGCCTTTGACACTTATCTTAATGTTTTTATTGTATTTTATTTTGGTGAAATGGTTGTATCCTAACAGAATAAAACACAGTGAAGAAGTGTCTGCTGCTATAAAGAAAGCCCAACGACAATTAGGCATCATGAGCGCAGCAGAATGGCGGGTATTTTTGATTTTTGGTTTGACGGTTTTATTGTGGATTATAAAAGATTTACTCAATGAATACCAAAATTTTGTGGTGCTTGATGATACCATCATTGCTTTAATGGCTGCCGTATTGTTGTTCTTAGTTCCATCAAAAACGCAAACCCATGAAGGAAAACTGGAACGATTGCTGTCATGGACAGATACCGAAAAAATGGCTTGGGATGTATTGCTTTTATTTGGTGGTGGTATTGCCTTAGCCAATGCATTAGAGGATTCTCAACTGGTACACGAATTTGGTACCGGTTTGGCCACTATTGCCACAGACAATTTGTTTTTGATTATACTGATAGTAACAACCATATCAGTGTTTTTGAGTGAAGTAATCAGTAATTTAGCTTTGGTGATTATTCTTGCTCCGGTGCTTAGTTCTTTGGCCTTGTCGTTGGATATTAATCCATTATTATTGGGTGTCCCAATGACACTTGGTGCTAGCTGTGCTTGTATGCTCCCAATGGGAACACCGCCAAACGCCATCATTTTTGCTAAAGGACATATCAAAATAGAACACATGATGCGAACCGGACTGGTTTTGAATCTGATCTGCATTCTTATTATTAGTTTGTTCTGTTGGCTTTTTATGCCGATGCTGCCTTTGTAGGTTATTTATCTTTCATTGTTTAGTTCGTCTTCTTCTTCATTCAGTTTTGAAGAGTCGGCATTGAAATATTTAGTAACCTCATTTTGGTCTTTTTGATTTTGATTAATCAAATAGACAATCAAAACTACAGCGACCAATGCTACGATTGCGATGATAATCCAATTGGTTTCTATGATTTATGTCTTTATAACAGTATAAAGTTAAAAAAAAGGAGATTTTTTTAAAGATTATCTTGATTATCAAATTGTTAATATTGCATTTAAGCAGCTACAGACTTTTATAAATGGCCATAAAATGAAGTATTGTGCCTAATAAGACAAAAATATGCCAAACCGTATGATAATAATATTTATAACTTTTAACATAAAAATAAACTCCGATAGTATAACTCAAACCACCGCCCAAAATCCACCAAAATATTTCTAATGGAACTGTATCAATCAACGGTTTAATTACAAAAATAATCATCCAGCCCATTACCAAATAAAGTACAACCGATAACCATTCGAATTTTTTGATGAAGAATACTTTAAAAAACATACCCAAGAAGACCACTGTCCACATCGTGGTGAGAAAAATAAAAGCAGTTTCCGACGGTAGGTATTTTATCATCAATGGAGTATAAGTTCCGGCAATCAGGAAATATATACTGATGTGATCGGCTATTTGGAGCAGGTTTTTTGTCTTTTCTTTTTGAACAAAATGATAAAGAGCAGAACAGCTGTAAACTAAAAACATCCCAACCGCAAAGGCTGCCACCGAATAAAAACTAGTTAAGTCTTTGTTGTTATAAGTTATAGTTAAGACAATCGGCATTGCAATCAAACAAAACAATACACCCAAACCGTGTGAAACGGCGTTGGCCAATTCTTCGTTACGGGTTTGCTCTCGATGTTTCATAAGTATTGAAATGGTTTGGTAAAATTAGTTAAAATGCTTGTCTCTTTGTGAAAGTGTAATAAATTCCGGTTTTGAACGTCAAATCAATTTCCGATTTAAATAGGTCGCTATGAAAAACTACTTCTTTTGTCTTTTAATATTATCGGGTGCCATGGTTTCGGCTCAAACCCAAAGAGAAATATACAACAACAGCATCAAAGCTTATGAAGCGAAAGACTATCGAACTTTTCTTAAGTTGACCAAAAAACTCGACAGCATTCGGCCTTTTCATCCAACGTTTACCTATAATTTGGCTTCGGCTTATGCTTTAAATAATAAAACCGAAGAATCTTTGGCCGTGTTGAAGAAATTGGTTTTGATGGATAATACTGCCGAATTTGAAAAAGACACCGACTTCAATTCGCTCCAAAGCACCGAAGGTTTCAAAGCTATTTTAGCCTTAAAGGCCACTCAAAAAACTGTGGTAGCTAATTCTGAGAAAGTCGTGACGCTATCCGAAAAAGCCTTGCATCCGGAAGGTTTGACTTATTTGGCGAAAGCCAAAATTTGGTTGGCCTCAAGTATTCACCAAAGAAAAATTGTCACTTTTGACAGTAAAACTGGTGTTTGTACTGATTGGTTAACCAATGTTGATTTGCTCTCCGTTTTCGCCATGAAAGCCGATGCGAAAGAGGAATATTTATGGGTAGCGACTTCGGCTATGCCTGAAATGGAAAACTTTTCTGCAGCTATGGATGGCAAAGCTGAAATTCTGAAAGTAAATATTAAAAACAAGCAAATTGTAAAACGATACACTATTGAAGGACAACATGTTTTCGGGGATATTTATGTGACCAAGAAAAATACGGTTTATGTTTCAGACAGTGCTAAGCCAATACTTTACAAAATTGAAAACGACGAAATGAAGCCTTTTGTGTCATTTGAAAACGAAGGTTTTAATTTGCAAGGCATAACAATGAATAACGAAGAGAACAAACTTTTCTTAGCCGATTATTTAAAAGGAATTGCGGTTGTCGACATAAAAACGCTTTCCAAATCGTGGTTAACATTTCCCGAAGGAACCATTGGCAAAGGTATTGATGGTTTGCTGTTTTATAAAGATAAATTAGTAGCAGTACAAAATGGTGTTACACCCATAAGACTGACCCAATTCGATTTAAATAAAACCCAAAACGGTATCGAAAGCTTTCGTATTATTGATCAAAACCGACCCGAATTTGACGAGCCGGCTTTGGCTACTGTGGTTGGAAACAAATTGTATTTCTTTGCCAATTCCCCATGGAAGGCTTATGACAAAAATGGAGTGTTGGATTTGAATAAAGTTAAAAATCCGGAGTTGTATTCTTTGGAGTTTTAACTTTTGATTGGACAAAAATCATTGACTTACCCAGCGCTAACTTGGCGGCATCGGTTTCAAAGTTGAATTGATATTCATGAGGTAACTTCGGCGCAAAACCTTTAGGATAAAACAAACGGTCGACTTCAACGCCAAGACTGTCCAATTTATCGGCTAAAGCCAAAGAATGGTATCCCAACGGATCATCATTGCCGACAGAAATGAAAGTAGCCGGAAAATCTTTGGTCACAAAATTTAAAACAGAAGCAGTTTTAAAATACTCATTGTTTACAAAATTCCGATCACCGCTATACGACCATAAAACGGTTCGCATAAAAGCGCCAAAATCCCCTTCGGTATTGATTTTATCAGTTTCATATGGTCCGCAGTACAAAATCATGCCTTTGATTTGATGGGGTAAAATTTTAGGATTTACTTTAGTGGCTTTGGCATAATCCGGAGAAGTTACTATAGTGGCCAATTGAGCCGAGATATGCGAACCACCGGAATCTCCGGCCAAAAAGAGTTGATTCGCATCCATAGGAAATAAATTAGCGTTTTTAGTTAAAAACTGTAAGGCTGTATTGAGTTGGCGCACAGGAGTTGGATAAACCGCTTCAGGTGCTACTGAATAATCAATGGCTACTACCATATAGCCATATGAAGCTAAGATTTTGCAATAATTGGCCACATGCTCTTTACTGCCTGAAATCAAACCGCCGCCATGTGTCCAGACAATTACAGGTAATTTGGTGGTGGCTGAATTAATAGAATCGGGATAATACAAATCGAGTTTTGCATCTTTATCCGACGCATCGTAAGTGATGTTCAATTTTGAAACGATTCCTTTAGGAACATATCTTTCTAAAGCTTTATTGGACTCAATTCCACCTTTGTTAAAAGCTGAGCGAATCAATAGAGCAGAAGGATATGGGGAAACTTTAAAGGCGATATAGCCAATTAGGGTTAAACCCAAAAGCACGATAATAGTTCTGAGGAGAATTTTTCTTAACATAACATTACAGTTTATCGGTTTTAATTGATTTTCCGAACCCGACAAAAACAATGGCGCCTATGGCAAAAGCCAAGAATAAAAAACCGCTGAAGGTCAGCACTTTTTCTAAACCCAATTCGGTTACATCTACAAACGGATAAGGATAAAATCCCGACAGATTGCCTCTAAAAAGAATGAAAATCAAATAGAGCAATGGATAAAGCAACCAATTTGGAATAGCGCGCCAAGAAACGTCTTTTTTGTTTTCATAGATAATCCAAAATACCAGTACATAAGTTGGAATGATGGAGTGTAGCAATTCGTCTACGATTCTTTGCATACCGGTTGGTTCCCAAATGTCGCGCAACAAAAATTGATAGACAATACCAACAGTAGCAATATAAAGTGTTGTAGCGGTTAAGAAACCCGGTTTTTTAAATCGGGTGAAAAGTAAAAGGGGTTTTTTGTACCATAATATCGAAAAATACAAAGCCACCAAACAATTGGTTAATATGGTAAAATAACTAAAAAAGCGGATGGTCGTTTCGGTTAGCGATTCTACTCGGTTTTGCATCATCAATACAAATTGAACAACCACCGCAAACCAACCCAAAGTGGCACCAAAGAAGATGAGTTTGTCTTTTAAAGTGTCTGACATGATCATCGATTAGTTTGGCTTTGCAATTTTCTTGAAACGCATCATAGGAATATCATCTGCAAGCAGTAGCAATTTTCCCTCGCTGTCAAAGGCAAATCGGTTGACTTTACCCAGCATTCTCAGAAAAGCTTCTTCACCACCGCCTTCACAAAACGCCATGGTTTTCATGGCATCACCAAATTGAATGCTGTTTTCCTTTTTGGTATATTTTCCACTGTAGCTATTGCAACTCGTGTTGCCGCTGAATTGGCTCTCGGCTTCTTTGAACATGATATTTGGTTTCCTATCCGGATACAATCCGTCAAAAGCAATTCGAGTTCCCGATATGTATTCGAGTTCCCAAGCATAATCATAAAAAGCAGTTTTGCTGTCAGTTTGCTTGACTATATTAGTTTTTGTGCTACAACAAGCCGAGACTAAAATTGAAAATAGCGAGAGCAATAAAAGAGCGTTCTTTTTCATGGTAAACATTGTTAAAACACTCAAATTTAGTGAAAAAGAATCAATGTTTTAAAGGTCTTTTTTTAATCATGCCGCCTTTGGTGTCTTTTACGCTGTTCATAACCACAAAAGCGTCTGGTTCTATTTTCTCTATTTCAGTATTGAGTTTGTTGAGCTCTAAACGGGTGATCACGGTATAAATAATATCAATTTCTTTGGTTTCGCCACGTTTGCCATAGCCACGTTTTCCGCTGTAAACGGTTACTCCTCGGCCCATGACCTCAATAATCATTTGTCTGATTTCATTGTTTTTAGAAGAAATTATGGTAACGCCAATGTATTCGTCGATACCTTCAATGATAAAATCGAGCGTTTTAGAAGCGGCCAAATAGGTTATCATAGAGTAAAGTGCTACTTCAATTCCGAGGAAATAGGCAGCTGCAGAGAAAATGATAATATTAATAATTACGATGATGTCTCCAATGGTGGTGCCAAATTTTCTGCTGAGGAAAATGGCTAAAACTTCGGTTCCGTCAATCACAGCACCGCCGCGAACGGATAGTCCTATACCGGCGCCGAGAAAAAATCCACCAAAAACAGCCACCAGCAAATTGTCATTGGTCACATTCGGAAAAGTGACTGTTGCCAAGCAAATGGAAAGTCCGGTGATGGCTAATGCCGTTTTAACAGCAAAGGCTTTACCCATAACCCTGTAACCCAAAATGATAAAAGGAATATTAACCCCGATAATCAAAATGGAAAGCGGAATTTTAGTCAAAATAGAAATTAACAACGAAATGCCTGTTGCACCGCCGTCAATAAAGTGATTCGTCAAAAGAAATCCTTTAAAACCAAAAGAAGCAGAAAAAATACCAAGTGTGATTAAAACGAAATCTTTACTGTTGCGCTTGGCCAAAATGATAAATTCTCGATAGCCTTTGGCGAGTTCGTATTTGGTATATGTTCTTTCTTTCCCGGATTTTTTTCTTGGTTTTTTGAGAATAGTATTGATGATGATTTTTTGCCAAAATGAATTCATACGGTTGTTGTTTAAGGGCTTGTAATTTAATTTTATCGATTGGTCAATATACAACAATTTGCCGGAACTCCAATGTTTTTAACTTGGTTTTCACATCGGCTTTGGCTCAATTTCTTTAGTAGATAGGGCAGAAACTTTATTCTCAGCATTTACCGTTACAAACAATTCTCGCTTAAAATATTTCTTTTCGTATTTGATATCGTAATGAAAAATATATTCGTCGGTGCTTTTGTTATAAGTAATATCAATCAGATTCAGTCCCAAAAACCTGCCGTTTCTCTGGTTGATTTTTTTACAAACCATAGAGATTTTTTCTTTGGTGGCATTTTGACGTACTTTATCGGTGGCTTCGACACTACTGAATGCTCTGAATCGGGAAGTATTGCAGGTTTCCAAGAGTCTTTTGCCTAAATCGTCCGCTCTGTTTTTTTTGACCATGGCTACTTCTTCAGGTTTTACCACCGAAATGGTGTTGTCAACGGCCGGGTTTTTACTTTTACAGGAAACAATCAACAACGCACTGCAAAACAAAATAAAGAGTCTCATAGAAACAGGATTTAAAGGTTATTTATAGTTGCAAAAGTATGATGATGAGCAGGTTGAGGTGTTATAAAATTTTGCCGAATAGTTATAAGATTTGGCAATAGGTGTATGATATTTTGAAATTTGATACATCGATTTTACCAATCGATGTATCGAAACAAATCATTTTCTCGTAGATAAAATTCGTCACTGAATTTGTATTTTTGAACCACTATAAAATCTAAAGCATGAAAATCGTTATATCACCCGCCAAATCACTGAATTTTGAAAAAGAGGTACCAACCCTTATTTGCACCGAACCTCAGTTTTTAAAACAAGCCGAAACCATTCAAAAAACATTAAAAAAGAAAAAGCCCAAACAACTTTCGGCTCTAATGGATATTTCGGAGAAATTGGCGGAACTCAATTGGCAACGCAATCAAGAATGGCATACGCCGTTTACCCCTGAAAATGCCAGACAAGCGGTTTATGCTTTTGATGGCGATGTTTATACCGGTTTGGATGTTTATAGTTTGCCCGAAGACAAATTAGCCGTTTTGCAGGACAAAGTCCGAATTTTATCAGGATTGTACGGCTTGCTCAAACCGTTGGATTTAATGCAGGCGTATCGATTAGAAATGGGAACTGCAATGCCTATTGGTAAAAACAAAAACCTTTATGAGTTCTGGAAAAAGACTATTACTAAAGGATTGAACAGCGAATTGCAAAAAGGAGAACTGTTTGTCAACTTGGCCAGTAATGAATATTTCAGCGCCGTAGATGCCAAGACTTTAAAAGTACCGGTCATCACGCCTGAATTCAAAGATTACAAAGATGGCAAACTCAAGATGATTAGTTTCTTTGCCAAAAAGGCGAGAGGTATGATGGTGCGCTACATCTTAGATACCAACGCCGAAACCATTGACGATTTAAAAGGATTCAACTATGAAGGTTACGCCTTTGACTCTAATCTGAGCAAAGGAAGTACATTGGTTTTTACCAGATAGTTTAAGCGTAAAGATATTCCTGGTATTCTCGTATAGTTTCGCTGGTGGCTTTCTTTTGGTCGCGAGCCAATTCGCGCATGGCTTCCACGCCTTTTTTAGCACAACGCTTTACTTTGTATAAACGGGAAGAGAAGGAGTGAAGTTTCTCTAAGTCTTGAGGAGAAAGTTTGGCCTCGAGTTCGCTGACAAAATCATTAAACTCTTTTAGGACTACTTTGTTTTCTTCATAATCCGTTTTTAAATCATCAAGAAGCTCATTAATCTCTTTGCTGATGTCATTGCTGATGTCTTCACTCTTTTTACAAAGTTCTGCAATTACCTTTTTCTCGTGATTGTTAAAAAGTCCCATGATAGTTTGATTTTTAGTTAGTTGTTTTCGACAGTGTTAAACCAAATTTAGGAAATTGTTTTTAGAAATAATGCAAATTGTTAATAACTAAGTGATTAGCTTGAAAAACATCTCAAAAACAGCCTCAAATAAGCCACTATAGGTAAAATCTATATTGAATATTTAAAAAATTGTTTTTCAGATGTATATGTTTATTTATTTAAAGTATACTTTGGATAAAACTTTGGACATTGTCTGATCCGTTTTTCGAAATAAATTGGATAAAACTACTGCCAATAATGGCGCCTTTTTGGTGTTTCACGGCTTGCTCAAAAGTGGTTTTATTGCTAATTCCGAACCCGATTATTTGTGGATTTTTCAAATTCATAGCCGCAATTCTTTCAAAATACGTTAGCTGATTTTCGTCAAAACTATCTCGGCTTCCGGTTACGCTGGTGCTACTGACCATGTAGATAAAAGCATTCGAATTAGCGTCAATCAATCGGATTCTTTCTTCTGAGGTTTGTGGTGTAATTAAGAAAATCATTGCAATACCATAGTTTTCAAAGCGTTCTTTGTATTCGGAAAGGTAGATTTCAAGCGGTAAATCAGGGATAATCAAGCCGTCAATGCCGGTTTCTTGGCATTTCTGCAAAAAGTTTTCGATTCCAAATTGCAGCATCGGATTAAAATAGCCCATGATGATTAACGGAATATCAACCGTGTTTCGAATGCCTTTTAATTGGTCAAAAAGAATTGCAGAGGTCATGCCGTTTTTTAGTGCTTGGGTTGAACTCTCTTGAATGGTCGGTCCATCAGCTAAAGGATCGCTAAACGGCAATCCGATTTCTATCATATCAACCTTATTTTGAGCCAAATTTTCTATTAAACTTTTAGTGTCATTTAACATAGGAAAACCAGCTGTAAAATAAATAGATAGTATTTTTTTATTGTCAGATAATTTATGTTGGATTCGATTCATGATTACAGCTTAAAATAGTTAATATATGTATTCAAATCTTTGTCGCCTCGACCGGATAAATTGATGATAACAATGTCGTTTGGCTCGAACTTTTTGTGCTTCAAAACCGCAAAAGCATGAGCAGTTTCTATGGCCGGAATGATGCCTTCGGTTTGCGCCAATTCGATGCCGGATTGCATGGCATCATCATCAGTGATGGCGATAAACTCGGCTCGTTGGGTTTGGTACAAATTGGCGTGCATCGGACCAACACCGGGATAATCCAATCCTGCTGATATTGAATAAGGTTCGGTGATTTGCCCGTCATTCGTTTGCATCAAAAGTGTCTTGCTTCCGTGGATAATACCAATTTTTCCCAAAACAGAAGTCGCTGCGCTTTCGCCCGAATCGATTCCTTTTCCGGCGGCTTCAACTGCAATTAGTTTTACATTTTCTTCGTCCAAAAAATGATAGAAAGCACCGGCAGCATTGCTTCCGCCGCCAACACAAGCAATCACGTAGTCGGGATTTTCACGGTTTTCTTTTTCGAGTAACTGACTTTTAATCTCTTCCGAAATCACACTTTGAAACCGCGCCACCATATCGGGATAAGGATGCGGCCCAACCACAGAGCCGATGATGTAAAACGTATCTTCTGGATTACTGATCCAGTCGCGAATGGCTTCATTGGTAGCGTCTTTCAAGGTTTTTGAGCCTGAAGTTGCCGGACGAACTTCGGCACCGAGCATTTTCATACGCGCGACATTGGGCGCTTGGCGTTCGATATCCACTTCACCCATATACACGATACACTGCAAACCCATTAAGGCACAAACGGTTGCGGTCGCTACGCCATGCTGACCTGCACCGGTTTCGGCGATGATTCTGGTTTTGCCCAATCGCTTGGCTAAAAGGATTTGCCCAATGGTGTTGTTGATTTTGTGCGCGCCTGTATGACACAAGTCTTCGCGTTTAAGATAGATTTTAGCATTGAATTGCTCCGAAAGTCGTTTTGCATAGTACAACGGCGTCGGTCGCCCGACATAATCCTTTAAAAGCGCTTTAAATTCGTCTTGAAAACTTTGTTCCGCTGTGATGGATAAATACTGTTGGCGCAATTTCTCTACGTTTGGATAAAGCATTTCAGGGATGAAAGCACCACCAAAGTCGCCATAGAAGCCTTTTTCGTTGACATTGTATTTTGAGTTCATGGTTATTCTTTTAAGTTTTGGAGAAATAATTTTAGGGTTCCAGGTTTTTTTAATCCGGGTTCAGTTTCGAATTGGCTGTTGAGGTCAATGGCTGTGCAATTTTTGGCATAATCTTTTTTGAGAAACTCTTTTAATTCTGTAATGCTTTCAGTTCCGATTCCTCCGCTTAGAAAGTAGGGTTTGTCTAAATTGTATTGTGCTAAAAGTTGCCAATCGAAAGAGGTGCCGTTGCCGCCATAATTTGCTCCTTTGGTGTCGAATAAGTAATAGGAGCAATTACTTTTGTATTTTTCTAAATCTTTAAAATTAAATTGGTTATCAATTGAAAACGATTTGATTACTTTAACTAAATTAGTTTCGATTTTTGAACAGAATCCCGGACTTTCATCACCGTGCAATTGCACCAAATCCAGCTTATATTGATTTACTTTTTTTTCAATCTCTTCAAATGAAGCATCGACAAACACACCAACTTTCTGAATCGATTTATCCAACTCGGGAATCTTATTGTCAAAGTTTCTAGGCGATTTTTCATAGAAAATGAAACCCAAATAATCAGGTTGAAAAGCCGCTATTTCGACAATGTTTTCAGGAAACTTCATACCGCATATTTTGATTTTGGTTTCCATTATACTTTCAGTTGATTGATGAATTGTTCCAATGCTGCTCCGGGATTATCCGTTTTCATAAAGTTTTCTCCGATTAGAAACCCTTGAAATCCTTGACTTTTTAGCAATTTGACATCTTCGGGTTTACTTAAGCCACTTTCGGATATCTTGACAAAGTCATTCGGGATTTGGGTCACCAAATCAATACTATTCTGCAAACTCACTTCAAAGGTCTTGAGATTTCTATTGTTCATGCCAATGATATCAAGGCTTGGCATGATGCTTTTTTCTAATTCTTCGAGATTGTGAACTTCCAATAACACTTCCAAAGCAATCGAATGGGCGAATTCTGAAAGGGTTTTGATTTCGGCTCTTGTCAAAACCGCGGCAATCAGCAAGATAGCATCGGCACCGTTGGCTTTGGCTTCCAAAATTTGATACTCATCAATGATGAATTCTTTGCGCAATAATGGCGTGTTTAGGGAAGCTTTCGCCAAAAGTAAATCGTCTAAGGAACCGCCAAAATACTGACTGTCCGTCAAAACCGAAATCCCGCTCGCACCTGCATTTTCATAACCTTTTACGACTTCTTCTACAGCTAAACTGTGATTTATGGTCGCTTTTGAAGGCGAACGGCGTTTGTGTTCGGCAATAATTCCGAAAGGTGAGTTGATGATAGATTTACTTAACGAATGGGTTTTGGTGTTAAATAAATCGCTGTTTTCCAATTGGTTTATAGTAATGATGCTTTTTTTCAAAGCCACTTCTTGTTTTTTACTAGCAATGATTTGATTTAATATATTCATGACGCTTGACTGATTTGTTGGAGTTTTTGCAATTTCTTTAAGGCTTTTCCCGATTGTAAACTTTCTTTGGCTTTCGCAAAAGCAACTAAAACGCTACTGTTTTCAACGGTTGCTATCGCCATCGCGGCATTGGCACAAACCACATTTTGCTGCGCTTCAGTACCGTTTCCGGAAATGATTTTCATAAAAATATTCGCTGATTCTTCGATAGTTGTTCCGCCTTTGATGTCTTCAAAAGCTAATTTGGATAAGTTGAAATCATTGGCATTCACCATACTTTCCGAAGATTTGGTAATGATTTTTGCCTCAGCGGTTAGCGAAATTTCATCATAACCGTCTAAAGCATGAAGAATCGAATAGTTAACCGTGGTGTTTTGGTACAAATACGCATACATACGCGCCAATTCTAAACTAAAAACACCTACCAATTGGTTCTTGGGAAACGATGGATTTACCATGGGTCCGAGCATGTTGAAGAAGGTTTTTACGCCCAATTCTTTTCGAATCGGTCCAACATTTTTCATGGCAGGATGGAATAACGGTGCGTGAAGGATGGCAATGTTAGCTTCTTCAAGGCATTTGGTTAAAAAATCTTTGTCGTTGCTGAATTTCACCCCTAAAGTTTCCATCACATTACTCGAACCCGAAATAGACGAAACTCCGTAATTACCGTGTTTGGCAACATGAATTCCCGCACCGGCTGTGACAAAAGAAGCTAAGGTGGAAATATTGAACGTGTCTTTGCCATCGCCGCCGGTTCCGCATAAATCGATGGTGTTATAGGCAGAAAAATCTATTGGTATGCAAAGTTCCAAAAGCGCTTCTCGAAAGCCGGAAAGCTCTTCGATGGTAATGTTTCGCATCATATAAACTGTTAGGAATGACGCAATTTGACTCGGATTGTATTGCCCTAAAGAGATGTTGACCAAAACGGTTTTGGCTTCTTCTTTGGTTAGGGTTTCGTGATTGATTAATCGGTTTAAAATAGTTTTCATGATACTTAGTTTTAGTGAACTGCCGAGAATCGACAGCGTAAAAGTTTACCGTCGACGTGCAGCAGACAGCAAACTAAGCGTTAAGCCAGTTTTTTAAAATGGTTTTTCCGTGAGGCGTGAGCACGCTTTCGGGATGGAATTGGACGCCTTTGACGTCGAAGGTTTTGTGTCGGAGTGACATGATTTCGCCGTTTTCATCGGTAGAAGTGATTTCTAAAGTTTCGGGGAAATCATCGGGATTGACTACCCAAGAATGGTAGCGCCCGACTTCAAATTCGGCAGGCAAATCATTGAAAAGAGATTCGTCAGAAACCGTTTGATTTACTTTAGTAGCCACGCCGTGATAAACTTTATCAAGATTGGTCAGGCTTCCGCCAAAAACTTCTCCGATGGCTTGTTGGCCTAAACAAACACCCAAAATGCTTTTGGTTGCGGCATATTTGGCAATGATCAATTTCAACAAACCGGCTTCGTCCGGAATTCCCGGACCAGGCGACAGAAGGATTTTGTCGAAAGATTCAAGTTCTTCTAATTCCAATTCGTCATTGCGAAAAACAGTCACCTTTCCGTCCAAATCTTCGAGATAATGAACGAGATTATAGGTGAAACTGTCGTAGTTGTCGATAACGGCTATCTTCATGATGGTGTAAAGTTAAATGGTTTCTGCTAATTCCAAAGCATTATTCAATGCTCTTAGTTTGTTGTATACTTCCTGCATTTCGTTTTCTTCGCTCGAACTCTCTACAATTCCGGCGCCGGCTTGGTAATGCAGTTGGTGGTTTTTGGATAAAAATGTCCGAATCATAATGGCGTGATTAAAGTTGCCTTCAAAGTCCATAAAGCCAATCGCGCCGCCGTAAAACGTTCGGTTCGTATTCTCAATACTTTCTATCAATTGCATCGCTTTGTGTTTTGGAGCACCGCTTAAAGTGCCGGCAGGAAACGTATTCGCTACCAACTGCATCGCACTTCCGCTTAACTTTCCGGTTACTTTTGAAACGAGGTGAATCACGTGTGAAAAGAACTGGACTTCTTTGTATTTCTCGACTTTGACTTCGGTACAATTCCGGCTTAAATCATTTCGAGCTAAATCGACCAACATGACATGTTCGCTTATTTCTTTGGCGTCTTCGGATAGTTTTTTGGCCAAATCGGCATCTTGCTCGTCGTTCCCGGTTCTTTTAAAAGTTCCGGCGATTGGATGGATTTCGGCGTGGTTGTTATTAATAACGAGTTGCGCTTCGGGCGAAGACCCAAAAATTTTGAAATTCCCGTAGTCAAAAAAGAACAAATAGGGCGAAGGATTGATGTTGCGCAAAGCACGATAAACATTGAACTCATCGCCTTTAAACGCTTGCGAAAATCTTCGGGACAACACTAATTGGAACACATCGCCGCGGTGGCAGTGTTTTTTGGCTAAAGTCACATTGGCTTTAAATGCTTCGTCGGTTAAGTTGGAAATGGCTTCGCCTTCTTTGGTAAAACTATAACTGGCGAAGGTTTTGGTTTGCAATAATTGCTCTATTTCCTTGATATTATTGGTATTGTCGATACTGTGGCAAAAAATATAGGCTTCGTTTTTGAAATGATTGATGGCAATGATATTTTGGTAAACGGCATAGAACAATTCGGGAATCGCTAAATCATTTGCTTTTTTGACAATCTCAATTTTTTCGAAATATTGTACGGCATCGTAACTGATATAACCAAACAAACCATTATTGATGAATTTGAAATGGTTTTTTTCGGGTTGGAATTGCGACGCGAATGTTTCGATTGCTTTGGGCACATTCGTATCAATTGAAATAACTATTGTTTCTGAAGTTCCATCGGGAAAAGTCTTTACAATGCAATTGTTTTCCAATTTGATGGAAGCGATAGGATTGCAGCAGATATACGAAAAACTGTTGTCAGCCGTGTGATAGTCGCTGCTTTCGAGCAAAATGCTGTTGGGGAATTTGTCTCTGATTTTCAAATAAACACTCACCGGCGTTATGGTATCGGCCAGGATTTGTTTGAAGTTGGTATGGAGTTGATAGGTTTTCATAGTTCATTTTTTAGCATAAAAAAAAGGCTTGTCGTGAATGACAAGCCTTTTCGGATATTTAGATTTTAAAATATACTCGTAGCAGACTATTTCACGACGTTCGACGTAAACTATTCCACCACCAAGTATTGTTTAAAATGTTATTCATTTTCTTTCTGTATAAGGCAAATGTAATTAAGTGTTTTTAATTTTCAAACATAAAAAATAAAAAAACCTCGAAATTTTTTTCGAGGTTTTGATTTCATAACAATAATTCCCTGATTAGAACTGTAATTTTACAGCCAATTCGAAATCGTCATAGATGGCTTTGTCTCCGATACTTTCGAAGAAGCTTTTAGAGTTGTATTTGATACCATATTTGGTTCTGTCTACTTTGAAATTAGTAGTGGCAGTGTTTCCTTTTACAGTCAAGTCAAAAGATACAGGATTGGTAATTCCTTTGATGGTTAAATCTGCGGTAACACCATAAACACCATTTCCTTTATCGGCAATTTTAGTGAATTTTAAAGTAGCGGTTTTAAATTTGTCAGTACCAAAGAAGTCATCAGCTTTTAAGTGACCGTCTAGTTTTTCTTTCCATTCTCCAGATAAATCGGTAGCGGTTAATGATGTCATATCAACAGTAAAGCTACCACCGCTTACTTTTTTTCCTTTGAAAACCAAAGCCCCGTCTTTAAAGTTTACAGTTCCGCTGTGTTCTCCGGTTACTTTTTTACCAACCCAGTTGATGGTGCTTTTTGAAGCATCAATTTTTTTAGTTTGAGCGTTAGCTACTGTTGTTCCTAAGGCAACGAATAAGGCAATTGCGATTGTTTTTAAATTTTTCATTGTAAATTAATTTTAGTTATAGATTATAAATTGATAAATAATTCTTCGTTTGATTTACGCACTTTAGCGTAGTTTTGAGTGGCATCTTCTGCATGACGGTAACCAATGGTTGCTACCAGTGAAGCGTTTAATCCTAAAGCTTCTAATCCCAAAATTTCATTGAATTTATCTGCTTCAAAGCCTTCCATGGGAGTAACATCGATACCTAATTCAGCTGCGGCATTCAACAAATTTGTCAAAGCGATGTAGGTTTGTTTGGAAGTCCACACGTTTCTGTTTTCTACAGGGAGAGATAAAATTTTAGATTTCATAAAATCACCGTAGCCTTGTAAAGCATCGGCGGGTAAACCTCTTGTAACAGCAATATTATTGATGTGTGCGTCAATTTGAGCATCGCCAAAATCGGTAATGTTGGCAAATACCAGTAAGTGCGAAGCTTCGGTAATTTGAGATTGTCCCCAAGCTACAGGTTGCAATTGTGCTCTTACTTCCGGATTTTCTACAAAAATTACTTTGTAGGGTTGCAGTCCGTAAGAAGAAGCGCTTAAGCGAACGGCTTCTTTTAGGGTATTTAAATCTTCTTCAGACACTTTTTTAGTAGCATCAAATTTTTTAGTGGCGTAACGCCAGTTGGCATTTTTTATAAAGTTACTCATAGCTGTTTTTAATTTATTTTTCTGTATTTTTCTAATAATGTATTTAGTTGTTCTAATTCTGTTTGGTTCAAATTGGCAGCAAAAATTTGCTCATGTTCATTTACTTTAGGGTCTAATTCTGTCAAAACAGCCAGGCCTTTTTGGGTAATTGAAACTTCAATTTTTCTACGGTTGTCCGGGCAAACTTCTCGTGTCACAAAATCTTTTAGCAATAGTTTGTCTATCAATCGGGTAGTGTTACTGTTTTTCGCAATCATCCGTTCTTGAATAACACACATATTGGCCGGATTGCCTTTTTGTCCGCGTAAAATTCTCAGCACATTGTATTGTTCTCCTGATAAATCATAAGGTTTCAAAATTTCGTTAAACTTTTCGCTAATTACATTTTGGGTATACATAATGTTCAGGATAACTTTCTTGGCGTCATCCATGGCTACTGTCGATTTTATGATCTCTTCGATTTTCATAATTACATTTACAATATTTGTAGGTACAAATTTAAAACATTTTTTATTTGTATATACAAATGTTTAGTTATTTTTTTGTTAAAATTATATTGAGCTTCTAAGTTAATTAAATGTTGAAATTTAGAATTTGCCCTTCAGAATTTATTATTTTTGAAAAAAATAACATCATGGATTTATCACAACAAGACTGGAAGGCGCAATTAGACAGAGATCAGAACGCTGTAATTTTAGACGTGAGAACGGCTGATGAATGCAGTGAAGGTTTTATTCCCAAGGCCATAAATATTGATATTTATAAAGGACAAGGTTTTATTTATGCTTTGGACGAATTGGACAAAAGTAAAAACTACTATGTGTACTGTAAAGCCGGAGCCCGAAGTGCACAAGCTTGTCAGATTATGACCCAAATGGGTTTTGAAAACACTTATAATCTTGAAGGTGGTTTTATGAATTGGAAAGGAGATGTCGCTTTTTCAACGGAAGGTTAATTTGTAACAAATGAATATTCCAACTTCAAATAAACCCCGTGTTGTCATCATAGGCGGTGGTTTTGCCGGGATTGCTTTGGCAAAAAAACTGAGAAACAAGAGTGTGCAAGTTGTTTTATTAGACAAACACAATTACCATACTTTTCAGCCTTTGTTATACCAAGTTGCCACCGGCGGATTGGAAGCAGGTTCGATTGCTTATCCTATTCGGAAAGTGATTCAGGAATACCCCGATTTTTATTTTCGCCTCACATCAGTAAAAGAAATTGATACCAAAGAACAAAAAGTGATCTCCGAGATTGGCGATTTGCATTATGATTATTTGGTTATTGCTACCGGTTCTAAAACCAATTATTTTGGCAATAAAGAAATCGAACGCAATTCGATGTCGATGAAAACAATTCCGCAATCGTTGAACATTCGCAGTTTGATTTTGGAAAATTTTGAACAAGCTGTTTTATTGAAAGACGAAGCTGAGAGAAACCTGTTAATCAATTTTGTTTTAGTCGGCGCCGGACCAACAGGAGTAGAGCTGGCAGGTGCTTTGGCCGAAATGAAAAAAGCCATCCTGCAAAAAGATTACCCCGATTTAGACATTTCAAAAATGGAAATCAACTTAATCCAAAGCGGCGATAGAGTTTTGAATACCATGAGTGAGAAATCTTCTGTGGCTGCTGAGAAATTCTTAGTCGATTTAGGCGTGAAAGTTTGGAAGAATGTCCGCGTGACCAATTACGATGGAAGAACCATTACCACCAACACCGATTTGACCTTTGAAACTGCCACATTAATTTGGACCGCAGGAGTACAAGGCGCAGCCATTCGCGGATTGGATGCTAAATCTTTGGTAGAAAAAGTGGAGCGGATTAGGGTAAACGAATTCAATCAGGTGAAAGGGTATGACAATATTTTTGCCATAGGCGATATCGCTTCAATGGAAACCAAAGAATTTCCTCAAGGTCATCCGATGATGGCACAACCGGCTATGCAACAAGGTAAGCTGTTAGGAGACAATTTGGTTCAACTAATCAGCGGCAGAATTATGACGCCGTTTGAATATAACGACAAAGGTTCGATGGCCACTATTGGACGAAACTTAGCCGTAGTTGATTTACCAAGTTATCATTTTAGTGGTGTGTTTGCTTGGTTTGTTTGGATGTTTGTGCATTTGTTTTCCTTAATCGGTTTCAAAAATAAAGCGGTAGTTTTTACTAATTGGGTTTACAATTACATTCGCTTTGACCGCGAAGGCCGACTGATTGTGCGTCCGTATAAAAAAAGAAGTTTTACTACGTTTACCAGTGATGAGATATAGCCGATGAAAAAAACCTTCTTCTTGTTACTGGTTTTCTTGGTGATTTCTTGTAAATCAACTTATCTCGATGCCAAGAAATCTCCGGTTTTATTGGATATCAATAAGGAAACCGACGACAATGCTTTTGTCAACCTCAAAAATTATAGCAACGATTTTGTATTTGATATGAAATACGCCACGACCGATAATTTTTTAAACGAAAAGGTTTATCCGTGTGGCGAGTGTTTTTTGCGAGTTAAGACTGTAAAATCTTTATTGGAAGCCAACAAAGCGTTTTTGGACAAAGGTTACCGTATTAAGCTTTACGATTGTTACCGACCAATAGCCATTCAAAAGAAAATGTGGAAAATCGTACCGAATCCGACTTATGTAGCCAATCCGAAAAAAGGGTCGATTCACAACAAAGGCGGTGCAGTTGATATTACTTTGGTAGATTCTGCCGGAAATGAATTGAATATGGGAACAAAGTTTGATTTTTTCGGCGAAGAAGCTAGTCACAATTACCTTAATCTTTCCGAAGAAATCTTGGCCAATAGAAAGTTTTTAAAAGAAATCATGCTCCGACACAACTTTAAATCCTTTGATTCGGAATGGTGGCATTATAATTTGACTAACAGTTCTGCTGATGCAGTTTCCAATCAAAAATGGCGCTGCGAAGATTAATTGTCAAGACACTTCAAATAGTCAATGAAGTAAGTTTCGGGTTCATAGACTTTCTGATCCAATTCCGAAACAAAAGCGGTTCTGAATGGATAATCAATCACTTCTCCGGCAAATTTTATTCGCATAAAAGTCACGGGAGATGTTTTTAAATCTTCAAAATTTTCTTTGGTGAAATAAAATGTAGCAGAGGTAATTCTGTTATTACCACTTTTTTCATCGCGGAGTAAATTGCCGCAAGTTTCGGTTCCTGGGTAGAATAAAGTCACAATTTTGCCGTTATTTAATTGCAAATAAATTTTAGAATTAGCATCATAACAAAGGGCTTTGATAAAATCCTGACTGCGTTGTAAAATTTGAGTTTCCAAACCTAAAACACCATTGTTGCTTGATAAAGCAAAAAAAATATCAGTAGAGTTTCCGGCAAAACTTCTTTCAAAAACAATGTATTGTTTGGTCGATTTATAAGTGCCCAAACTATCTTTAATATCATTGTCAATTTCGCAAGGTTTTTGGGCAAAAGCAGTTAAATTAAGGAACAGAAATAAAGCAAAAAACGTATTCTTCATGAGTTTATGGTAATTTGCTGCAAAGTAAAACTATTTTATGGTTATTTATATCGGTTGTAAAAAAACAATACAAATTTCCACCGTCTTTAATTTTCCACTTTTTGCGAATGCTTTCCACTGAATCGGGAAAATTTCTTGTGGTGATATTGGCTTTTTGATTTTCAAGAAATGTTTTCATTTCGTTTTTGTTGTAACCTATGAGCTGCTCAATTTTAAAACGACGTCCCGGAAAATCAATCAGCGTTTCGGAAGTATACAAATGGGAATGTTGCTGTAATTTAGCCAGGCCAAACTGAGCGGAAACCATCTCAAATCCCCCCGATTTCATGATGGCGGCGTTGGGTTCGTATAAGTATTTTTGAGGTAAACTAAAGTTGGCTTGATGATTGGAATAAAGTTCAAAACTGAATTCCTCCGTTTTAGTTTTTAAGAGATTGACAGTGATGATTTGGGTTTTATCGTTATAGCCTTTCTCCAATACCCAAAGCAATTCTTTGACTTCATTTTCTAAAGCTACAATATGTATGGCTTTCACATTTTTCAATTCCGATAAACCAGCAGTTAGGTCTAATAACGGAGCGGTTTTTATCATGATATTGGACGCAAATTGAAAATAAAAATCGAGATTCTCAGGAACATTCGGCAAACAATCCTTCAGCATAAATACCTTCCCTTTGGCTTCACTTCTTCGAGATGGATCAATGTAAATCCAATCGAGTTTAGGTTTTTGAGCCTCTAGAATATCATAACTATCGCCCGAGAAGCATTGAATATTAGTGATATTTAGCTGCGCAAAGTTATGCTGTACCATGGCTGAAAGCTCGTCGTTGATTTCGCAATGGATGACTTGGGTTATTCTTTGGGCAAAATAAAAATCATCTACACCAAAGCCGCCGCTCAAATCCATTAAAAAATCTCCTGAAACCAATTGTGATTTGTAAGCGGCTGTTTTTTCAGAAGAAGTTTGTTCTACCGAAATCTTGGAAGGATAAATAATGTTCGATGTTTTAAACCAGGTTGGCAACTTGGTTTTAGCCCTTTGTTTCGCCGCAATTTGATTGAGAATAGCTGTATAATCGGTATTGGAAAATGGATGCTTTTGCAAAGCCAGATGATTGACATCAGCTTCAATATTGTTGCGAATGAATTCCTGAATTGCTTCAGTCAATATGGATTGATCCATACTACAAGTTTTTGGTTAAAAGCTTGATAATTTTATTTTCGGGGAAGAATTCTTTGCCAAAAACCTTAAGAATAGTGTAAAAAGGAATGGCAATAATCATCCCAACTATGCCAAAAAGAAAGCCTGTAATCAATACGACCAGAAAAATTTCCAACGGATGAGAACTCACACTTTTAGAGAAAATCAACGGCGAAGAAACATTGTTGTCGATTAATTGTACAATCCAAAAGCCAATCATTACATAAATGGTTACCGGTAAAATTTGGGTTTGAAAATCTCCGCCTAAATTGCCTAACATGGTTAAAATAGCAGCTACAACAGAGGCAATCAGCGGTCCTATGTATGGAACAATATTCAATACAGCACATAAAAAAGCGATAAGAATAGCATTTTCTACTCCGAAAATAAGCAACACTATCATATACAAAATAAACACAATAAACAATTGGAGTAGCAACCCTATAAAATAGCGCGATAATAAATGATTGATTTGGTGTAATGAGTTTAGGATTTTGTCTTCCTGGGCATCGGGCATTAAATGTTTGGCACTAATAATGAATGACAATCGGTCTTTAAGAAAGAAGAAAGTAATGAATAAAACAGAGGCCAAACCAATTCCAAAACTGCTGATGGTTAAGATAATGCTATTGAACAGTTCCGGGATAAAACTGAAGTTTATTTTAGAACTAATATTGGCTTCTTTAAAAAGGCGAGAGGAATCTATGCCATGACTGTCTAAATAGGCCGCTATTTTATTGATTAATTCCAACGTGCTTTTTTCAATTTCTGTGGTATTTAAAAGAGACAAGTTTTCACCTTGTGCCGTTATTAGCGGAATAAACATGGATAGTAAACCAAAAATAAGAAGCATGAAAATGGTCAATGTAGCGATGGTTGCAGCAATATGGTTGAATTTGAGTTTTCTTTTAAAAAAATCGAGAATCGGATTTCCGATTAAGGTCAAAATAAAAGCAACAACTAAATAGATTAACACCGCTTGTATTTGGTATAAAAAATATAAAGCTAAGGCTGTTAATACAATAATTCCAACTCCTTTGACTATTCCGAGAGCAATTGTTTTTGAAGTTACCATAGTATATAATTTTGACTAAAAGTAAAAAAAAACTCGTCTAGTTAAGCAAACCAGACGAGTTTTTCCAAATTTATGTTCAATAATTATTATGGCTGCGCGAAAGAGAATCTTGGTCCTCCTGAAAGGAAGATAGCATCCATTCTTGCTTTTTGACCTAAAGTAAACATGTACATTCCTCTGTCATCTGTATAGTCCATGTAGTTCATAGTCATTTCTACCGGAGTTCCAGAACAAGTACTGTAGTGAGGATAAGTTGGAACCCCATAGTTAGCAGTATTGTGTGTTGGTGTGTCGGCAACTTGGTCAGTTCCGCAAGTTGTATCACCCCAAATGTGACGTAAGTTCATCCAGTGACCTACTTCGTGAGTAGCTGTTCTTCCTAAGTTGTAAGGATAGGCAGCGCCTGAATTGCTGGTAACACCTACATATTTAGAATCTACAACCACACCATCAGTTGCTGATGAACCACCAGGGAATTGAGCATAACCTAAAATTCCGCCACCAATAGTACAAACCCAGAAGTTTAACTTAGTAGTTGGAGAAGTTGGATTGATTCCGCCGCTTTTAGATTTTTTCATAGCATCTCTGGTTCCCCAAGAGGTTTTAGTAGTAGATTTTCTGATGATTTGATCTAAAACGAAAGTAATTCCAACATTAGCTTTTACACCTGAAAATAAAGCAGGAACTTGGTTGTAATCTGAGTTTTGGGCGTTAAAATCAGCATTCAACACGTCAATTTGAGACTGAATTTGAGCATCGGAAATGTTTTCTGCAGCAGTTCTGTAAAGTACATTTACTACAACCGGAATTTGAATTTGACCATTTACCAAACGGTTTTGCAACATAGCGTTTTCGGTAAATTCTTCAATTTGATTCATGCGCAAAGCCAACTCAGGGTTTTCTTGTAATTGTCTTTCTAAAACTTCATGCGAGACACAAACTCTTTTTGAGGCTCTTGCTTCAGTGTTTGTTGCTTTATCATCCTCTTGACAAGAAAACAACAATAGCAAAGCTGCTAACGATAAACAGATTTTTTTCATTATTATTTAAAATTTTGGTTAATTAGTTACTGCAATTTTATAGAATAAGAATTTAATATGAAAAAAAAGCAATAGAAGTTTTCAACAAATCGATGAACAACATCAATTTTTAAGTTTTGGGGATATGCTGCCTATTATAATAAAGAAATAAGCTACAAATTTTTAATTGTTGAAAATGTAGTTTAGAATATTAGCGCCCATTTTTAAGGCTTTCTCACGAACTTCTTTGGGGTTGTTATGCACTTCAGCGTCTTCCCAGCCGTCGCCTAGGTCGCATTCGTAAGTATAAAGTAATACCAAACGACTCTCAATAAAGATACCAAAAGCTTGTGGTCTTTTGTTGTCATGTTCATGGATTTTAGGCAATCCGGATGCAAAAACATTAGGCTTTTGAAAAATGGGATGATTGGCCGGAATCTCAACCAAATCATTATTAGGAAATAGTCTTTTGATTTCTCTGCGAATGTATTGATCCATTCCATAATTGTCGTCGGCATGCAAAAAACCTCCGGATAGCAAATAATTTCTCAAATTCACAATTTCAGCATCGCTAAAAACCACATTGCCATGTCCGGTCATGTGTACAAAAGGATAACCAAAAATATCAGGACTTCCGGGTTCAACCGTAGCAGGTTTGGCTTTGATATTGGTGTTGATAGTTTGATTGGCGTATTTTATCAAATTGGGTAACGAAGTAGGATTGGCATACCAATCGCCACCGCCATTGTATTTTAGCAAAGCAATTTCTTGCGAAAAGCCCAATGAGGTTACCAATAATAAAAGGAAGCCTATTTTTTTCATATATCAAAAATCAGAAACGTTAATCATTAATTTTCATTGCTAAATACTACACTGTGACAAGCTACCACAGCGGCTGTTTCAGTTCGCAAACGTGTTTGACCCAAAGATACAGGAATATAGTTTTGCTCAAGCGCCCATTGGATTTCTTTAACAGAAAAATCACCTTCCGGACCAATTAGAATAATAATGTTTTCTTTGGATTTTATTTCGTTTTTCAATGATTTTTTATCGGTTTCTTCGCAATGCGCAATGAATTTTTGCCCTTTGTATTCTTTTTTAAGGAAGTCTTTGAATGTTATAGGGTTGTTTAATTTAGGCAAATAATAATGCAATGATTGTTTCATCGCACTTTCCAGTATCTTCTGAAATCTATCGGTTTTAATTACTTTTCGTTCCGAATGTTCACAAATAATCGGCGTGATTTCTTGTATGCCGATTTCAGTGGCTTTTTCTAAAAACCATTCATAGCGTTCGTTCATTTTGGTCGGTGCAACAGCCAAATGCAAATGGAATTTCGGTTTTTCTTGTTGCTCAAACGAGTTGATTTTAACCGTACATTTATTATCGGAAGCGATGGTAATTTCGGTTTTGAATAAAAATCCTAATCCGTTTGTTACAAATAAAATATCACCTTCTTTTTTACGCAGTACTTTAATGATGTGTTTGCTTTCTTCTTTGTCAAAAACAAAAGAAGTAGCCGTTTCATTAATCGATGGATTGTAGAATAATTGCATGGTTTAGAATTCGATTCGCGCCTTTGAAACGACAGCTGAATCGGTGAACTTATCGTGTAAATATTTTTGGTAACCTACAATGCCAATCATAGCGGCATTATCGGTAGTGTATTCAAATTTCGGAATAAAAGTTTTCCAACCGTATTTTGCCTCAGCCGCTTTCAAGGTTGTTCTGATTCCCGAATTGGCCGAAACACCGCCACCAATGGCTATTTGCTTGATTCCGGTTTCGGCTACAGCCAATTGCAATTTGTCCATCAAAATTTCGATAATTACATTTTGTACTGAAGCACAAATGTCGTGTTTGTTTTCTTCAATAAAATTAGGATTGTTGAATACATTTTTCTGAACAAAATACAAAATTTGTGTTTTCAATCCGGAGAAGCTGAAGTCTAAGCCATCCACTTTAGGTTTGGTAAACGGATATTTTTTGGGGTTGCCTTCTTTGGCAAATTGGTCTATCAATGGTCCGCCGGGATAGGGCAGACCGAGTATTTTTGCGGTTTTATCAAAAGCTTCTCCAACAGCATCATCCGTGGTTTCGCCTATGATTTCCATGTGGAAATAGTCATTTACTTTCACAATTTGGGTATGTCCGCCCGAAATGGTCAGTGCTAAAAAAGGAAAAACAGGTTTGTCAAATCCTTCTTCATCAATAAAATGAGCCAAAATGTGAGCATGCATGTGATTTACGGCAATCAACGGAATATCTAATGCCAAGGCCAGAGATTTGGCGAAAGACGAGCCTACTAAGAGCGAACCCATTAATCCCGGACCTTGCGTAAAAGCTATGGCTGAGAGTTGTTCTTTATTGATTCCGGCTTTTTTCAGTGCAACATCAATTACGGGAACAATATTTTGTTGGTGAGCACGCGAAGCCAATTCGGGAACAACGCCACCGTATTCTTCGTGTATATTTTGTCGGGCAACAACATTAGACAACACTTTATCATTACGCAAAACAGCCGCTGCAGTGTCATCACAGGAACTTTCAATAGCCAGAATAAAAACTTCTTCGGTATGCATAAAAGGCACAAATTTTGATTTATATTTGACAAGCCTACGGAAAATCAAAAATAATGATTTTTTGCAAAGGTAATTTTCTTTCCTAAGTCACACACCATTTGGAAAAAAATAAAAAAAATAGCAAGTTAAAGAAAGTCAGAAAGATTATAATACGCACCATTGTTGCGCTGTTATTGTTATTACTACTAACGGCTATTGCGCTTTCCTTACCGGTTGTACAGACCAAGATTGCCCATTATGCGACTGATAAACTCAACAAGGATTTTGGGACCAATATCAATATAGATGAAGTCGCCATTACTTTTTTTGGCGGCGTAAAGTTGAAAACCGTTTTGGTTTTAGACCATCACCAAGATACTTTGATTTATGCCAAAAGAATCAAAACCAGTATTTTAGATTTTAAAAACCTGGTGGATGGCAAATTAAAGTTTGGCGACTTGCGATTTGACGATTTGACGCTTAATATTGTCAATTATAAAAAAGAGAAAGACACCAACTTAGATTTGTTTGTAGCGGCTTTTGATGACGGAAAACCCGGTTCCGGAAAGTTTTTGATGACTTCAGCTAATGTGTATGTGAAAAATTCCCATTTCACCATGACCGATTACAATCGGGCCAGTCCTAAAGATGTTGATTTCACTCAATTAAATGCACGTCTTGAAAAATTTCAAATCAAAGGCCCCAATGTAACGGCCCGAATTGCTGAGATGGCTTTTAAAGACCACAGGGGTTTATTGGTGCGAAACCTGACTTCTGATTTTGGTTACACCAAGAGAAACATCAGCTTGGAAAATTTAACGCTTAAAACTGATGAATCTTATTTGGAAGGCAAAGTAATTTTGAGTTACAGTAGAGAAAATAAGGATTTCAGCGATTTTAATAACAAAGTATTGTTTGATGTAAAACTCGACAAAGCAACACTTTCTACTAATGACATTCGTTATTTTTATGCTGAATTGGGTAAGAATAAAATATTCAATCTCCAAACAAAGGTTAAAGGAACGCTCAACGATTTTTACGCAACCAATTTATACCTCAAAGACGATAAAAATTCCATCATTAAAGGTGATGTCAATTTTAAAAACTTATTTCCCCGAAGTCCGGGCGCTTTTTACATGAAAGGCGACTTTGATAAAATTACTTCCAATTACACCGATTTAACCAAACTTCTTCCCAATATTCTTGGAAAAAAGTTGCCTACATCATTGCAAAAATTAGGTCAGTTTTATTTTGTAGGCAAAGCAGAAGTAACGCAAAAATACATCAACGCCGATTTTGTCATGAATACTGCTCTGGGTATAGTTGAATCGGATTTGCACATGACTGATATAGATAATATTGACAATGCCAAATACAATGGTTATGTAATCTTAGACAATTTTGATGTAGGCAGTATGATAAACGACAAATCTATAGGTAGAGTGAGTCTGGATTTGGATGTTGACGGAAAAGGATTTACCCAAAAATACCTGAATACCTCGTTTGTTGGAGATATTTTTCAAGTACGTTACAATGGTTATGACTACAGTAACATTATTGTAGACGGTTCTTTTAAACAACCTATGTTTAAAGGAAAAGTAATCGCCAATGATCCAAATTTATTCATGGATTTCAATGGAACCGTAGATTTGTCTCAAAGGGAAAAAATATATGATTTTCACGCCAAAATTGACTATGCTAATTTGGTGAAGCTAAACTTTATTAAAGATTCTATTTCGGTATTTAAAGGTGATATAGTAGTCAAAGCCACCGGAAATTCAATGGATAATTTAAAAGGGAATTTGTTGTTGACCAATTCTTCCTATCAGAATAAAAAAGATATTTATTTCTTAGATTATCTTGAAATGAATTCCAACTTTGACAATACAGGAGAAAGAACCATTACTATTAATTCACCGGACGCGATTGAAGGATCGGTAATTGGAAAATACAAATTCAATCAAGTACAGAAGATGACAGAAAACGCCTTAGGTACTTTTTATTCTAATTACAAGCCCAATAAAGTCTTGCCCAATCAATACTTGAAATTCAATTTTGCGATCAATAGCAAGGTTATCGAAATTTTCAACCCCGACATTACTTTGGCTCCCAATACTGTTTTGAAAGGAAATATAGGTTCTGACACTAAGCAGTTTGCGCTCAATTTTAATTCGCCCAAAGTTTCGGCATACAATAACACTTTTGATAATATTTTGGTACAAGTAGATAACCAAAACCCTTTGTATAACGCCTATGTACAAATGGATTCTATTAAGACTAAGCATTATAAAATCAGAGATTTTAGCATGATTAATACTTTTTCTAAAGACACTTTGCGTTTTAGAACTGAGTTTAGAGGCGGCAAGAACGGACTTGATTTTTACAACCTCAATCTTTACCACACGATTAACAAGGACAATAATAATGTGGTTGGATTTGACAAATCAGAATTGCAATTCAAAGATTATCTCTGGTATTTGAACGAAAAAGAAGAGGCTGAAAGCAACCAAATTGTTTTTGATAAAAAACTAAAAAACTTTGCGTTTGAAGACTTAGTCTTATCACACGAAAATCAGCGTATCAATTTTATCGGACTCATAAAAGAAAGTCAATCCAAGGATTTGCAACTCACTTTTGACAATGTCAATTTGAACAAAGTCACACCCGATGTAGAAAAATTTAGGTTTGACGGAAATTTGACAGGTAAAATCAACTTCAAACAAAGCAGCACCGTTTTCCAACCAACTTCGAGTTTAAAGATAGATAGTTTGTCGGTAAACGCCATTCCGTTAGGAAATTTGAATCTTAATATTGAAGGCGATGAAACACTGCGTAAATTTCATATTGTATCCAATTTAGAAAATGAAAACTTTGATTCCTTCAATGCCGATGGGGATATTGAAATTATTGACAATCAAACATTCCTCGATGTGGATTTGAGTTTTGATAAATTCAATTTGGGTATTTTGAGTAAAATAGGCGGAGAGGTGATTACTAATATCAGAGGTTTTGCCTCGGGTAATGCCCGAATTGACGGAAACATCAATAGTTTAGATTACAACGGTCGATTGTACATCAACGAAGCCGGTTTGAAAATTCCTTACTTGAACACGGATTACCAATTTGTAAATAATTCAATAGTAGACGTCACCGAGAATAAGTTCATTATCAGAGAAACTACCATAACCGACACGACATTTGATACTAAAGGAACATTAAGTGGTTTTATCAAGCACAAGCAATTTGGAGATTGGCAGTTGGATTTGGCCATCAATTCTAACCGACTTCTGGCTTTAAACACCAAAGATACTGAAGATGCGGCTTATTACGGGAAAGCTTTTATGGATGGATCGGCTTCCATCAAAGGACCAACAGAGAATTTGATGATTAGTGTTAATGCGGAATCAGCCAAAGGAACCGACATTAAAATTCCTATCAATGAAGCGGAATCGGTAGAAGAAAATAGTTTTATCCACTTCATAACCCAAGCAGAAAAAAATAAAAACGGAAAAGACAAGCTAGCCCAAAATAAAAAGTACAACGGACTTGAATTGGATTTCAATTTTGAAATCAATAAGAATGCAGATATCGAAGTAATACTCGACAGAGATTCGGGCCACGGAATGAAAGGAAAAGGATATGGAACTTTGTTGTTTAGAATCAATACTTTAGGAAAGTTTGAAATGTTTGGAGACTTCATCGCTTTGGAAGGTTCTTATAACTTTAAATACGGCGGATTGATAGGAAAAGAATTCACGGTTAAAAAAGGAGGTTCGATTATTTGGTCGGGTGATCCAATGGCCGCAATTTTGAATTTAGAAGCGGTATATAGTGTGCCAGGCGGCGCTAATCCTGCTCTTCTTATTGATAATCCGTCCTTTAATAAAAAAGTGGATGTTGAAGTTGTTATTGGTGTAAAAGGGAATTTAACCAGTCCGGACCCGGATTTTAATATCAATTTCCCAACGGTTGGCAGTTCGCTAAAATCAGAAATCCAGTACCAGTTAGACGACAAAGATAAACGCCAAACCCAAGCTTTGTATCTCTTATCAACCGGTAGCTTTTTGAGTCAGGAAGGTGTTGATCAAAACCAATTGTCTAATAGTCTATTCGAAAAAGCCAGTAGCCTTTTTAAAGACATCTTTTCAAGTGATGGAGATAAAATTTCGTTTGCCCCGGAATATGTGGTAGCAGACCGATTGCAAACCGGCCAACAAACCGATGCCAGAGTTAATGTTAATGTATCGTCCAAGATAAATGAACGCATCACCGTGAACGGAAAAGTAGGTGTGCCGGTTGGTGGTATTTCAGAAACTGCTATTGTCGGAGATGTAGAAGTTCAATACCGTGTTAATGATGACGGAACATTAAACTTACGTGTATTCAACAAAGAAAATGATATCACTTATATCGGCCAAGGAATAGGGTATACCCAAGGAATAGGAATGTCTTATGAAGTTGATTTTGACACTATGAAAGAATTAATCAATAAGATTTTCAAGAATGCTAAAATAGACAGAGCCCAAAAAACAAAAAACCATGCCGACCAGGATTCTGACTTGCCGGAAGGAATTCAATTTACCAAACCTGAGGATAAAAAAGAGCCTAAAAAAGTCCAGCCCAAACCAAATCAGGATGGAATTCCTACCGAGGATTAGTCACTTCTTTAAAACGCACCAAAAAACTTATCAACGAAAACGATTGAATTGCACTCATTTTATTAATATATTAATAATATGAGCAAAAAACTACTTTGTCTTTGCTAATTTTACATTTTAATACGATAAAAATGTCTAAAAGCATAAAAAAGATTGGAGTTTTAACTTCAGGTGGTGATTCACCGGGAATGAATGCTGCTATTCGTTCTGTTGTCAGAACATGTGCCTATCACAACATAGAGTGTATAGGGATTTACAGAGGTTATCAAGGAATGATTGAAGGCGATTTTAAAGAAATGGGTCCGCGTAGTGTAAACAATATTGTAAACAAAGGCGGAACGATCTTAAAATCGGCGCGTTCCAAAGAATTCATGACCAAAGAAGGTCGCCAAAAAGCCCATCAAAATTTAGTAAGCGCGGGCGTTGATGCTTTGGTAGTTATCGGCGGTGACGGTTCGTTTACCGGTGCCGAAGTATTCAATGAAGAGTATGGTTTTCCGGTAATGGGAATTCCGGGGACTATTGACAATGATATTTTTGGTACCAGTCATACTTTAGGATACGATACCGCTTTGAATACCGTGGTTGAATGCATTGATAAAATCAGAGATACGGCCAGTTCCCACAATCGATTGTTTTTTGTAGAAGTGATGGGAAGAGATGCCGGTCATATCGCACTTAATGCCGGAATCGGAGCAGGAGCTGAAGAAATTTTGATTCCCGAAGAAGATTTAGGTTTAGACAGACTATTAGAATCACTTCAAAAAAGTAAAGCTTCCGGAAAATCTTCCAGCATTGTGGTGGTAGCCGAAGGAGAAAAAATGGGAAAAAATGTATTCCAACTCAAAGATTATATCGAAGAACATTTACCGGAATACGACATCAGGGTTTCGGTTTTAGGTCACATGCAACGCGGTGGTTCACCATCTTGCTATGACAGAGTATTGGCCTCAAGATTGGGCGTAAAAGCAGTTGAATCTTTGTTAGAAGGGAAAACCAATTTCATGGTTGGCGTATTGGCCGATAAAATAGAACTCACACCTTTGGAACAAGCCATCAAAGGTCATTCTGAAATAGATAGAGAATTGCTCAGAGTTTCTGATATCATGTCCACTTAAAAAAAGTAAGTTCGGTTATTTGTTGATTCGGTAATTCGAAAATTTAACAAATAACCAAATAACCAAATAATCAAATTAACAATAAAAAAAATGTCAAAAGTAAAATTAGGAATCAACGGTTTCGGAAGAATTGGAAGAATTGTTTTTAGAGAAACTTTTAATAGAGATAATGTAGAAGTAGTAGCCATCAACGATTTATTAGATGTAGACCATTTGGCTTATTTATTAAAATATGACTCAGTTCACGGTCGTTTTAACGGAAAAGTAGAAGTTAAAGACGGTAAACTATATGTAAATGATAAATTCATCAGAGTTACAGCAGAAAGAGATCCGAAATTAATCCAATGGGATGACAAGGATGTTGATGTAGATGTAGTAGCAGAGTGTACAGGTTTCTTCACTACAGTTGAAACTGCAAAAGCCCACATTGATGGTGGAGCCAAAAAAGTGGTGATTTCAGCACCTTCTGCTGATGCTCCAATGTTTGTAATGGGTGTAAATCACGCTGAAGCAAAAGCCACTGATTTAGTAGTTTCCAATGCTTCTTGTACTACCAACTGTTTAGCACCATTGGCCAAAGTAATCAACGATAATTTCGGCATAGTTGAAGGTTTGATGACTACGGTTCACGCCACAACATCAACACAAATGACGGCTGACGGACCATCAAGAAAAGACTGGAGAGGCGGACGTGCTGCCAGTGTAAATATTATTCCATCTTCTACAGGTGCGGCTAAAGCAGTTGGAAAAGTAATTCCTGCATTGAACGGAAAATTAACCGGAATGTCTTTCCGTGTGCCAACTGTTGACGTTTCTGTAGTGGATTTAACGGTAAAAGTGGCTAAAGAAACCTCTTATGAAGAAATCATGGCGGTATTGAAAAAAGCCTCTGAAAACGAATTAAAAGGAATTTTAGGATTTACAGAAGATGACGTTGTATCTCAGGACTTTGTCGGCGATTCAAGAACATCAATTATCGATGCTAAAGCTGGAATTGGTTTGAACTCAACCTTCTTCAAATTGGTTTCTTGGTACGATAACGAATATGGTTATTCAAGTAAATTAATTGATTTATCAGTTCACATCGCAGGTTTAAAATAATAAATAGAAAAAATCCCGTTATCTTTGTCGGTATCGGGATTTTTTATACCTAACAAACAACCAAACCGAAATAATAAAGAGAATTAAGTTTTATCATTTGGACTCCCGTTCAAATTCGTAATTCCTAATTCGTAATTCCTAATTAATTATGAAATTATTAGTTGACAGTGGTTCTACCAAAGCCGATTGGATTGCAATTGATGACAACGGAAAGGTGCTTTTCACCACACAAACTTTAGGTCTGAACCCTGAGGTATTAGATAAAGATGCTATTATCGAAAGACTTAATGATAAATTCGATATCGAACACAATAAAGATAAAGCCTCACACCTGTTCTTTTACGGAGCCGGTTGCGGTACCGACAGAATGAAAATTTTCCTGACCAAAGTGTTTGAAGAATATTTCAGAAATGCGGTGGTTTCAGTTCATGAAGATACTTATGCGGCCGTTTATGCCACAACACCAAAAGACGAGAAAGCTATTGTTTGCATCTTAGGAACCGGTTCTAATTGCAGTTATTTTGACGGTAAAGTGTTGCACCAAAAAGTGCAATCGTTAGGGTATATAGTGATGGATGACGGCTCCGGAAATCGTTTTGGAAGACATTTAATCCGTGGACATTACTTCAATAATATGCCCGAAGATTTGGCCAAAGAATTCGAAGATGAATACAACCTTGACGCTGATTATATCAAAGCTAATTTGTACAAAGAAGACAATCCTAATGCTTACTTAGCGACTTTTGCTAAGTTTATTATCAAGCACAAAGACAATCCGTTTTGCAAAAAAATCATAAAAAAAGAATTGAAATCATTCGCCAAAAACTATATCATGCAATTTGACAATTGCAGAGAAGTTCCGGTGCATTTCGTAGGTTCTATTGCGTTTTATTTGAAAGACGAATTGGAGC
Source organism: Flavobacterium sp. IMCC34852 (assembly GCF_030643905.1). Lineage (NCBI taxonomy): Bacteria > Pseudomonadati > Bacteroidota > Flavobacteriia > Flavobacteriales > Flavobacteriaceae > Flavobacterium > Flavobacterium rivulicola. Next base: position 1,690,681 of record NZ_CP121446.1, read on the forward strand.
AGATTTTAGCCAAATACGACATTAAAATAGGCAACGTACTCCGAAGACCAATTGATGGTTTGATTGCTTACCATATTTTGAATAAATAGAGATTAAAATCCCGATGCTGTCGGGATTTTTTATTTTAAATCAAATTTATTATTGTTAGAACTCTTTTTCTATTTGCCATAAAGAAATCTCAGGCGGACCGGCTAAAAAGTTTCGGGCATTGGTAATAAATTCTTGTAAATGCGGTGTTTTCATATGCTCGTTTCCATAGTAAGCAGCATCTTGCCATTCTTCATAAAGCAAAATATTCGTTGGATCTTTTGGGTCAACGTGGAGTTTGATACTCACAAAATTCGGTTCTTTTTTAACTTGCTCAATCAGAGTAGTTAAGTTATTAATGGCTTCAGCACTTTTGTCGGGTTGGGTTTTATATTTGACCAAAACAATAGTGTTTTTTGAAGTCAGTGTTGATTCTGTATTCCAACTCAGACAAAGGAATGCTGCAAACAGAACAACAAACGGGAATGCTTTTTTTATTGTTTTCATAAAGTTGCATTTTTGGTTATACGGTAAAGGTATGCAATTGATATATATTGAATACAAATAAAAACCCTTTAAAGCTTTCACCCTAAAGGATTTACTAAATATTGTTATGATTAATCTCAGACTGTAATTTATGATTATTGATACTATCCTAAGGCTATTCTTTTATGAATTTGATACTTTCAAGATTGTCAATTTTAACAATATATAATCCTTTGGCCAAATTTTCAACATTTATTTTTTTGTTTTCGGACAACGGTGATTCGTTTATTATCCTTCCGTTTATGTCGGTGATTTTTATTGGAGTTCCCGTTTCTACATTTTCAAATGTGATGAAGTCTTTTGCCGGATTAGGGTATAGTTTTATTTTATTAATGTCATAATTAGCATTTTCTAATGCATTTCCGTAGTTAAATTTGGAAACAAATATGATGTTACGCAATTGTGTGTCATTTGTCCCGGAGATTACAACACCATTATTGATTAAACTTATTTGGTCTCCATATCGATTATCATAATTTGATAAAAATTGCTCTCCGTTATTGGCAAAATTTAAATCGGGTTGCCCTGTAGTTAGTGTGCGTGTAAACTTTAAATATGGCACAGTTGAATTATTGATTGTAATTAATGCTAATGGTTTGTCATCGGGTTGTAAACTAACTGTATTGCCAAAAAAATTGGCAAACCCGTTAGAGCCATAGGTAGTGTCTTGTGTAAAATCGGGATTGTAACGATACACTTTTTTTGTGTAACTTGGATAGCCTAAATAAGTCACATGCAACAAAAGTTTGCCGTCACTTTGCATCCCTAAAAAAGTGCCGCCTTTTGTACTGTCCGGATTAATTTCAATGGGTTCCGGAATACCATCGGTACTAAAGCGCACCACTTTAGGGGTTTCCCAATAAAATGAGGCATAATGATAAACCATAATACCAATGATGATTCTTCCATCAGGTTGAATATATATACTACTGGGATTATTACGACAATTATTTTCACCAATTAAAGTATTGTTGGTGTTAAACGAGGTATCAATTTGACCATTAGGAAGAAATCTTTTAACGTTTATTCGAGAGTTTTCAGTGAACATTGACACATAAATGGCGGCAATGATTTTTCCGTCATCTTGAACAGCGATGTTGCACCCACGTCCGTTAATACCAGGCTGAGTATTGGAATAGGTAACAAGGCTACCGTTATTGCCAAAACTAGTATCAATACTGCCATCGTTATTGTATTGGTTTATGATTACATCATTAAATGAGACAATTAATTTATTACTCGGATTAAGTAGTATCTTTTGAACAGGTTTGTCCATCAGGATAACTCCGTTACTTCCAAAGGTTGAATCTAAGGTTCCGTTGGTGTTATAGCGCACAATAAATCCTTTATCCGTAGCTCCTTGATAGGTTTCTGCTCTGCGACCACCAACTATAATTTTGCCATCATTTTGAACAACTTGGGTTAAAATGTAAGTAGAGTAAAAACCTAAATTGGTTTCCACGATCCCATTCGTTCCAAAACTAGTATCTACACTAAGCGATTGATATTGTGAATAGCCACTGAAAAACCAAAGCAGAAATAAAAGGCTAATATTTTTCATAAAGATTGAGTTAGAGGACAAGATTAATGTGAATTAATAGTGCGTACATGACATAAATATAAAAAAAATCCTTTACTGTATGACAATAAAGGATTTATTATTTTATAAAACTGTAAACTATTTCACCGCAATCATCGAAATTTCGACATTGACATTTTTGGGTAAACAAGCTACTTGAACCGTTTCTCTGGCCGGAGCAGTGGCTTCGTCAAAGTAACTACCGTAAACAGTATTGATTCGCGCAAAGTCACCCATATTCATGATGAAAATGGTTGTTTTTACTACGTTATCAAAAGTCATATCAGCGGCTTCAAGAACTGCTTTCATGTTTTCCATGACTTGTTTGGTTTCGGTTTCAATATCGTCTAAAACCAATTCCATAGTATTCGGATGCAAAGCAATTTGTCCCGAAGTGTAAAGGGTATTACCCACCAAAACCGCTTGGTTATAAGGTCCAATGGGCGCCGGCGCTTTGTCTGTAAAGATTATTTTTTTCATGATATATATTTTAAACTTCGTACTTCAAACTTCGTAAATCGTACTTATCTCAAAGTTCTGTCCGGAAGCGAACGTCTGTCCCACTTGATATCGCTTAAGACACCGGATTTGATTCCGATAAAGAATCCCCAATAGGCATTGTCGCCAAAAGGCACCCAGTTGAAATCCATACGCCAGCTCAACAAATCGCGTTCAAAACGGAATTGGGTAAACGTAACGCCTTTTTGTACAAAGTCATAACCGGTCGAAACTCCAATTTTCCATTTAGGCGTCAAATCGGTATTCATCGAAATCATCACCGAATTTCCGGTAATTTCCTGTTCTCTTCTGGCATTAGAATAGGTAATGGAATAAGCCAAAGTCATGTCCCAAGGCAATTCATATTTAAAGAATTCGGAGACCGGTTTTTCTTCGTCATCATCTTGGTCAAATTGGCTCTGTCGTCGGTCACTCAAATCGGTATTGGTGCCGAATAAATCATCTTCTCGACCACCGTTTCGTTTGCCTTGTTCATTCTTTTTATTGCTTTCCTTACCATCCATACTCGAAAAAGAATAGTTCAGCGTCATATTGGCACTGGTCATTCTAAACAAACTTCCGCCATTGTCAATGTTCCAAGTATTGATTCTTTGCCCCGAATTGTTAATCGCATAAGGGTCGAGAGTTGCTGCAAAATTGACATTCATCTTTTGTTTAAACAATTGAGTTCCGCCGCTCACACGCATGGGTGCCCATCGTAAAGAATCTGCCGTGATGTCATAGCTGGTAGAAAAATTCAAGTTATTCAACAGCATAACTTTTTTAGGTTCGGTTTTAGTAGAATCTTTTTCGGTTACTTTGGCTTCAAAAGTGTTGCTCAAACTGAAACCAACATTGTTAGACATGTTTTTGCCCGGCGCTCCGAAAATTCCGCCTTCAAAACGCGTATAATCTTTGCGCATGGTACCGCTACCGTCAGGGTCATAAGTATCGTAGTATTTTTCAAAACTCGGCGTGTAACTATAACTAACATTAGGTCGCATCACATGACGAATGGCCTGGATTTTTTTCTTTTCTCCAAAATTAAAGGTACCGTAAATGGTTGTTCCCAAACCGGCAGAAAACGAATACGTTCTGAAAGCATCAAATCCGGCTACTTCTTTATCGATTACTTGATTTGTTGTGGCTTGGTATTCTTTTTGGATGGTTTTAAAATACCAAACTTCATTATAGTTTACCGAAGTTGAAGCACTAAAATACTTGAAAACTTTAAAGTTGGTACTCAACGGAATGCTGTGTTGGAAACCCAGTTTGGCATCGCGAAACATTTCCGATTTGAAGAAAAGAGAATCGGTGGTTGCAATTCGGTTTTCGCCTCTTAAGTTGTATTGTAAGTTGATGTTTTTAAAGAATCCTTTCTTGATACCGTCTTTGGGAGCAAAAGGGAAAATCCTGTCCACACTCATTTGCAATGTGGGCAAGGTCATATTGATTTGCTCTGTATTGGTATTCTGCGAATGGGTTGCCGTTAAGGACAAATTCACTTGCGGAACAGAATTAAAAGTCTTGGAATAAGAAATGGAAGAGCTCAAAGTGTTGTTCAATGTTGAACCCACATTTACCTGATTCAACGATTGGCGGAAGAATTTACTGCTTCCTAAGTTAACCGAAGCGGAGAATCTTGAATTCGGATTTGATTTCCCGTCCTTAGAGTGTGTCCATTGGATGTTGTAATTGTTGGCCCTGCTGTAATCCGGATAACCTCTTTCGCTTTGAATCAAATTCTCAAAACGAACATTTATATTTCCCAAAAATTTGTAGCGTTTGGCATAGGAAGATTCAAAACGTATTCCGTAACTTCCATTGGTATAATAATCGCCCAAAATCGCCAAGTCATAATTATCGCTTAAGGCAAAATAATAACCGCCGTTTTGCAAAGAAAAACCTCTGGTGTTACTGTCGTTGTAGGTTGGCATAATCAAACCCGAACGCGCTTTATCTGTCATGGGAAAGAAAGCAAATGGTAAAGCAATGGGCGTAGGCACATCGGCTATTACCATATTGGTTAAACCTACCACGACTTTTTTTCCGGGAACCAATTTGACACGATTGGTTTGAAAATAATATTCGGGATTGTCAATGTCTTTAGAAGTGGTGAAACGCGCGCCTTTCATAAAATAAACCGAGTCATTTTCCTTTTTGGTAATGGCTGCCTTAATGTTCATTTCTCCTTGTTGGCTTCTCGAATTCCAAACCAAAGCTTTTTTGGTTTTAAAATTAAAGCGAATAGAATCAGGTTCTACCACATTGGCACCTTGCTTAAAAACCGGTCTTTGGGAATATTTTCCGGTGGAATCTTTAATTCTTCCGGCGTAAACTTCATCTTTTTGATAATCAATAACGATGATACCCGACTTCAATTCAATGTCCTGATAATACACTTCTGCCTGATTGTAGAGTGTAATGAGTTTTTTCTTTTGGTCTAATTTTTCGTAGTCAACCGCTTTCCTTTTTATTTTTCCGTCTAAAAAAGATTTCTTAGGTTTTAGGCTGTCTTTTTTTGTAGAGTCGATGACTTTGGTTAAATCCGTCAGCTCGATTTTAGTGCTATCTACTTGGTTTTTAGCAGGTATAGGATTGCTTTTTGGAGGTAAGTCTTGTGGATATGTTTTTGTGATTCCTAATGTTAGGAAAATTGTTAAAAAAACGATATTAAATAAGTTTCTTTGCAAAGGTTTAATGCTATTTTTGTAGAAATATGGCTTGGTTTTTGACGTGGCAAACTTAAACAATATTTTCGGTCAAAAATAGGTAAATATTACATTTATGACCGCTGTGTTTTTATAAAAATTAACTTTTGAAGTCGATGGGTTTTCAAAAAAATATAAAATCGTATTTATCAGTACTGATGTTGTTGAGTGTTTTGACTGTTTTCGGACAAGCCAAAACCAACAAGTTTGTGGTGGTTTTAGATGCAGGTCACGGCGGGAAAGATCCGGGCAATTCCTATCACGGTTTTGTTGAAAAAGAAATTGCCTTGAAAACAACCTTGAAAGTAGGAGAAATGCTCGAAAGAGAGAAGGATTTTGAAGTCGTTTACACTCGTAAAAACGATACTTTTGTCGAATTGGTTAACCGTCCCAAAATAGCCAATAAAACCAATGCTAATTTGTTTGTATCTATTCACTGTAATTCGGTATCCAATCAAACACCTTCTGGTACAGAAACTTTTGTGATGGGATTGTCACGAAGCGATATGAATTTGGAAGTTGCTAAAAATGAAAACTCGGTTATCCTTTTAGAAGACAATTACAAAACTACCTATCAAGGTTTTGATCCCAAAAAGCCTGAAACGTTATTGGGTTTAGAAATGATAAAAGAAGCTAATTTAATCAGCAGTATCGATTTAGCATCTGCCATTCAAGACAATTTTACCCATAATTTGAACCGAAAATCTCGCGGGATAAAGCAGCAACCTTTGTGGGTTTTAGATGCTGCCGTGATGCCGGGAGTTTTAATCGAATTGGGTTTTTTATCCAACAAAGAAGAAGGTGAGTTTTTAAACTCAGAAGAAGGTCAGAACAAAATGGCTAAACAAATTGCCAAAGCCATTATCAAATACAAAAAATCTTATTTTGACGGTGTTGTAGTAAGTGAAGCTCCCGAAACTCCGGAAGATACGATTAAAAAAGTTGAAAAGCCCTCGGTACAAACACCGGTTGTTTCAAAACCGGAAGAAACCCAAATGGCTCCGTCAGCTGAAGGGTCATACAAAATACAATTATTTGCCAGTTCTAAAAAAAGAGCGCTAACTTCGCCCGATTTTAAAGGATTGAAAACGATAACCTATACTTTTGAGAATAATTTATATAAATATTTTTATGGTAACGCCAATGATTTGGAGGAGGCCAAAAAAATGTTTAATGAAGCCAAAAGACAAGGGTTTTCAGATGCTTTTATTGTAACCACTATCGGAGGAAAGACTTCAGCCGTAAAAATTTAAAACAGATTAATTATATTTTTGAAATTGATAAAACAAATGAGAGGAATTACGTTCGTAGGTACGATTTTATTATTTATTTCTAATTTGACCTTTGCCCAATCGGGTCAAAAATTCAAAGTTGCCCTTGATGCCGGTCACGGCGACCATGATTATGGTGCGGTTTACAATGGTCATATTGAAAAAAAAATAGCCTTGGCTGTGGTGCTTAAGGTCGGTAAGATTTTAGAAAGTAAACCCGGTGTTGAAGTAATTTACACCCGAAAAAATGACACTTTTGTAGACTTAATTGAACGCGCTAATATTGCCAACAGAGCCGATGCTAATATTTTTGTTTCCATTCATTGCAATGCCAATAAAAATTCGGCTGCTTGTGGTTCGGAGACTTATGTAATGGGTATGTCAAAAAATGCCTCCAATTTAGAAGCGGCCAAAAAAGAGAATGAGGTAATTACCATGGAGAAAGATTACCAACAAAAATACAAAGGCTACGACCCGAAATCACCCGAGAGTATTATTGGCTTAACCATGATGCAAGAAGAATATTTAGAAAGCAGTATTGCTTTGGCCGGTAAAATTCAAAACCACTTTATTGATGATTTGAAAGTGAAAAGTCGTGGTGTGAAGCAAGCTCCATTTATGGTTTTACACAAAGCTTATATGCCGAGAGTTTTAATAGAAATGGGTTTTATTTCTAATCCTGAAGAAGGTGCAAGACTAGATTCTGAAGCAGGGCAACAAGGAGCAGCAGAAGCCATAGCTGAAGCTATTCTTAGTTATAAAAAAGAATTTTACGGATCAGGTGATGCTGATGATGTTAAGCCTTCTGAAAGAGTTGAAACCCTTAAAGTGGTTGATTCACAAGCCACAAAAACGGTGGTAAAAAGTCCTGAAGTAAAAAAACCTGAGCCTAAAACAGCCCCAAAACCGGAAGCAGTTGTAAGTTCAGGAGTGGCTACATTCAAAATACAACTTTCCGCCAGCGGTAAAAAGTTAGAGCTTACCCCTAGTAATTTCAAAGGATTAAGCAATATTTCCATGTCGAGTGAAGGAACACTATACAAATACATGTATGGAGAAACTTCAAGTTATGATGAAGCCAAAAAATTATTAGCTGAAGCCAAAGCCAAAGGTTTTACCTCTGCCTTTGTGATTGCTTTTAAAAACGGTAAAAAAGTTTCAGTTCAAGAAGCATTAAAGCAATAATTACAAGTAGTTTTAGTATTTTAGTTTAACTTTGCCAAAAAACATTCAGCATTGAAAATTACCAGAGAAATTAAGACAGCAATTTTAGTAATTGCTTCTATTTTATTATTCATTTGGGGTTACAGTTTCCTAAAAGGAAGAGATTTATTGTCGAGTTACAATAAATACTATGTAAAATATAGTAATGTAGATGGACTAGCCTCCTCTTCGCCGGTAACTATAAACGGTTTAGTCGTTGGTAAAGTAAACTCTATCGAGTTGCAAAAAGATTGGACCTCATTGGTTGAATTACAAATCAACGGTGATTATAAAATTCCTAAAAACAGTGTGGCCGAGTTGTATTCTCCCGGACCTATCGGCGGAAAACAAATCGCTATTTTACCTAACCAAGAAACGACAGAAATTACCAAATCAGGGGATTATCTGATGTCTTCTAATAAATTGGGTTTAACCGAAGAAGTATCGAACCAAATCAAACCCATCAAGGAAAAACTCGATAAGGTTTTGGAAAATGCCAATACCATGTTGGTCAATGTCAACCAAGTATTAGATGAAAAGACCAAACAAAATCTCAGAGGCAGTCTTGAAAACTTAAATGCTACTTTGGCCGAGTTTAAAGATGCTTCTGTCAGTGTAAATCAATTATTGGCCGACAACAAAAGTAAAATTTCTTCTACGATGTCGAATTTTGATAAGGCTTCCGGAAATTTAAAAACCATGTCTGATTCTTTGGCCAAAGCCAATATTGGACAAACTATTAAAAATTTGGAGAAAACTTTAGCCAGTGTAGACAAACTTATGGCCGATATGCAAGCCGGAAAAGGTACTTTGGGTAAATTGGCCAAAGATGAAGCTTTGTATAACAACTTTGCCAAGTCCTCTAAAGAATTGGAATTGTTATTGCAAGATTTGCGTCTGAATCCAACCCGTTATGTCAATGTTTCGCTTTTCGGAAAGAAAAACAAACCTTATAAAGCACCGGTAAACGATACCATTAATAAAAAGTAAACTTCAGAACCATGATGTATATTGACAACATACTTTTTGCAATTATTCTCCTTGCGGGAATTGGTTTTTTTGCCAAAAATGTTAAGAAACTTACTCGTAATATCAAATTGGGACAAGAGGTTAATCGTTCAGACAATCCTTCTGCACGCTGGAAAAACATGGCGATGATTGCTTTAGGTCAATCTAAAATGGTGAAAAGACCAATCGCCGGATTTTTGCACATTATTGTTTACGTTGGTTTCGTAATCATCAACTTAGAAGTTTTAGAAATCATCATCGACGGATTATTCGGAACACACCGAATCTTCTCGTTTTTAGGCGGATTCTATGGTGTTTTAATCGGTTCGTTTGAAGTTTTAGCCGTATTGGTTTTAGTAGCGGTTATTGCTTTTTGGATTCGCAGAAACGTTATCAAACTAAAAAGATTTGCGAGTTCCGATTTAAAAGGCGCACCCAAAAAAGACGCCGATACCATTTTGTATTTCGAAATCGTATTGATGTCGTTGTTTTTAATCATGAACGCTTTCGATTTGAAATTTCAGGATATGAATTCGGGAAATATCATTTCGCAATTTTTAGTGCCATCACCGGATACTTTTTCGTTGGAAGCCGTTATCATTATTGAAAGAGCGGCTTGGTGGTTCCACATTATCGGGATTTTGATTTTCTTGAACTATCTGTATTATTCTAAACATTTACACATCTTGTTGGCTTTCCCAAATACTTTTTTCGCAGATTTGAATGCCAAAGGAAAATTCGATAATCTGGAAAGCGTAACCAAAGAAGTAAAACTAATGATGGATCCGAATGCCGATCCATTCGCAGCCCAACCGGTGGATGAAAATGCGGTTCCAAGCAAGTTTGGTGCTTCGGATGTGCAGGATTTGAATTGGGTGCAATTGCTCAATGCTTATACTTGTACAGAATGCGGTCGTTGTACTTCTTCTTGTCCGGCGAACCAAACCGGGAAAAAATTATCTCCGAGAAAAATCATGATGGATACGCGTGATCGATTGGAAGAAGTAGGTAAAAATATCGATGCCAATAAAGGGGTTTTTGTACCTGATAATAAATCGTTGTTGAACGATTACATCACGGCAGAAGAACTTTGGGCGTGTACTTCTTGTAACGCTTGTGTGGAAGAATGTCCGGTAAACATCAGTCCGTTATCCATTATCATGGACATGAGAAGATACTTGGTGATGGAGCAAAGTGCGGCGCCACAATCGTTAAACGCAATGATGACCAATATTGAAAACAATGGTGCACCTTGGCAATACAACCAAATGGATCGATTGAACTGGAAAGACGAAAACTAACTATATATAATTGATAAATTCTCATAATTGTGAGGCTTGAGGATTTGTCGAATGAATTTGAATCACTATAAAAAGTAACAAAATGAAAGCGGAAGACATTGAAAAAAAACTGCAAAGCATCACAGAAAACGGACAACATTTAAGTCCGATTTTACCGGAAGGAATCAAAAATTATTTAATCGACATCGACGGAACAATTTGTGATGATATTCCAAACGAAGAGCCTGAAAGAATGTTAACTGCAGAGGTTTATCCGGATGCATTAATTACCTTAAATAAATGGTATGATGAAGGGCATATTATATTCTTTTTCACTTCAAGAACCGAAGCACATAGAGAATATACCGAACGTTGGTTAAAACAACACGGATTCAAATACCACGGAATGGTCATGGGAAAACCACGTGGCGGCAACTACCACTGGATTGACAATCACTTGGTAAAAGCCACCCGTTACAGAGGAAAGTTCACCGATTTGGTAGACAAAGAAGTAACCATTCAAGTGTTCGACGACGAGCATCATGAATAGGTGATTTGTGGATTTGGTTATTCGTTTATTCGCATGGCCAAATAACCGCATCACCAAATAAACAAATAAACAGAAAAAAATGTCAGAAGTATTAAACGTGCCGACCATGGCAGAAATGATGGCTCAAGGCAAGCAACCCGAAGTGTTATTTTGGGTAGGTTGTGCCGGTAGTTTTGATGACAGAGCAAAAAAAATCACCAAGGCATTTGTTCGTATTTTAAATCGCGCCAATGTTGAGTTTGCCGTTCTGGGTACTGAAGAAAGCTGTACCGGTGATCCGGCGAAAAGAGCAGGGAATGAGTTTTTGTTCCAAATGCAAGCCATGATGAACATCGAGGTTTTGAACGCTTATGAAGCCAAAAAAATCGTTACGGCTTGTCCGCATTGCTTCAATACCTTAAAAAATGAATACCCTGAATTGGGTGGTACTTATGAAGTAGTTCACCATACAGAGTTTTTAAAATCCTTGTTGGATGCCGGAAGATTAACCATTGAAGGCGGGCAGTTTAAAGGAAAGAGAATCACTTTTCACGATCCTTGCTATTTAGGTCGTGCTAATAACATTTATGAAGCGCCAAGAGATTTAATCCAAAAATTAGATGCCGAATTAGTCGAAATGAAACGTTCTCGTGCCAATGGTTTGTGTTGCGGTGCCGGTGGCGCTCAAATGTTCAAAGAACCTGAGAACGGAAATAAAGACATCAACGTAGAAAGAACCGAAGATGCTTTGGAAACTACCCCCGAAATCATAGCAGCCGGTTGCCCATTCTGCAACACCATGATGACCGACGGTGTCAAAGCCAAAGAACAAGAAGCCAATGTAAAAGTTATGGATGTGGCCGAATTAATTGCTAATGCTCAAGATTTATAGTATGAAAAACTTTTTTTATCTGATTTTATTTTTTATTTCGGTAGCTGCGTATTCGCAAGAGGCTTTAGATAAGGTTGCCAAAGAAACTTGTTCTTGTGTAGAGAAAAAAAACTTGGATTTTACCAAAGACAGCAATATCCAAGCTGTTCAAATGACTTTGGGATTGTGTATAGTTGAAAGCTTTTCGGCAAATCAAAGTAAATTTTCCAAAAAAGAATTGGCCGAATTCGAAGGCGCAGAAGGCATGAGAAAATTAGGAGAAAAAGTAGCCATGAAAATGGTGTCTTACTGTCCGGATATTATTATGGCTATGGGTAGAAAATATCTTGATGACAAAGAAGGCAATAACGGTGATGAAGTTATACAAGGAGATCCTATTGAAGCCGATCCAACTATTGAAGGAACCATCACAGCCATTGAGAAAAATCAGTTCGTAACAATAAAAGTGAAAGATAAAAACAATAGAACTCACAGTTTTTTATTATTAGACTATTTTGATACTGCTTCATTGTATACCGAAAACAAAATTAAAGTTGGTGACACACTAACCGTTGGATATTCTGAAATTGAATTGTTCGATACGGCAAGTAACGATTTCAAATACTTTAAAATTATTAGCAGTCTAGAAAAAAAATAAAGATGTACATTCCCTTTGAAAATTTACCGGAAGAATCTCGAATTTGGATTTACCAATCCAATCGCAAATTTTCAGATGATGAAATGGCGGAAATCGAGAAAGATTTGAAGATATTTTTAGAAAATTGGTCAGCTCACGGCACCGGTTTGGAAGCTTCTTATCTCTTAAAATATAACCGATTTATTATACTGGCTGTCAATCAGGAAGTGCAACAAGCCACAGGTTGTTCTATTGATTCCTCTGTGTCTTTTATCCAAAGTTTGGAACAAAAATACCAAGTAGATTTACTTGATAAAATGAATGTTACCTTCAAAAACGGCGAGCACATTGCGCATAAAACTTTAATTGATTTTAAGCGTATGGCCAAAGAAAAAGCAGTTACGGCTAATACCATAGTTTTTAATAATTTGGTTAATACTATTGAAGAATTCAACGACAATTGGGAAGTTCCTGCAGGCGAAAGCTGGCACAGTCGTTTCTTTTAATTTCTCATTTCAATGAAGCAGTTTTTGTTCAGAATAGGTTTATTCACAGCATTGTTATTTTTGGTAACGAATTGTTCGTCCACCAAGAATAAAAAGCAGGTGGTCAACTTGAGCAAAGTCGGCATCGAAGACGAAGAAATTTATATTCCGCACATCAAATCCGAACGAAAAAACTTTTTCCCGGAAACGGATGCCGAAACCCGTTGGGTTGACAGCATTTACAACCAAATGTCTTTTAACGAAAAAGTAGGCCAACTGTTTATGGTGGCGGCGTACTCCAATAAAGATGCAGCCCACGTTGCTGAAATCGAAAAATTAGTCAGCGAATACAAAATTGGGGGCTTAATTTTCTTTCAAGGCGGACCCAAAAGGCAATCGCGTTTGACCAATAAATACCAGACTTTGTCCAAAATCCCATTGTTCATTGGGATTGATGCCGAATGGGGAATGAGCATGCGCTTGGATTCTACTTTTCGCTATCCATTCAACATGACACTCGGCGCTATTCGCGATTTGAAATTGGTGGAGAAAGTAGGCGAGGCCATGGCCAAAGAAAGCAAAAGAATGGGTGTGCACTTTAATTTTGCACCGGTTTTGGATATCAATACCAACCCGAAAAACCCAATCATCGGGTATCGTTCTTTTGGGGAAAATAAAGTCAATGTTACAGAACACGCCATAGCTTTGATGAAAGGTGTGCAAAGTCAGGGCATTTTCTCAACCGGGAAACACTTTCCGGGTCACGGCGATACTTCAACCGATTCTCACCACGCTTTGCCGGTGGTCAACGCATCATTGGAACACATTGAAAAAGTAGAATTGTATCCCTACAAAAGAATGTTTGACGAAGGTTTGGTTTCGGTAATGGTAGCGCATTTGAATGTGCCGAGTTTGGAACCGAGAGAAGGTTATCCTACGTCTATTTCGCAACCTGTTGTGACCAATTTACTCAAAAACGATCTTGGTTTTGACGGTTTGATATTTACTGATGCTTTGAATATGAAAGGCGCGAGTAATTTCAAAAAGCCCGGGGATATTGATTTAGAAGCATTTTTGGCCGGAAATGACATCTTGCTTTTTGCTGAGAATGTACCGTTAGCAGTTGAAAAAATCTGCGTGGCTTATCAGGAAGGACAAATTTCAGAAAGTCGTTTGGCCGAATCAGTAAAGAAGATTTTGCGTTACAAATTCAAAGCCGGGTTGAATCAATACGAACCCGTTGAAGAGATTAATTTGTTCCATGATTTGAATCCGAAATCCAACCAAAGTTTGCAATATGAATTGTATGAAAATGCGATTACGGTAGTGAAAAATCAGGACAACATTTTGCCGATTAAAAATCTGAACCAAAAAATTGCCTATGTAAAATTGGGTGACGACAGCAACAGTTCATTTGTCAATACACTTAAAAAATATACCGAAGTCAACGAAGTTTTTGACGCCAATTTAGATTCGTTACTGACCAAATTAACCGATTATGAAACGGTTATCATTGGTTACCACAAATCAGACAAAACTTGGTGGAAATCGCCCGAGTTGACTGCTTCAGAACTACAATTGATTGATTCAATTGCGGTTAAAAAGAAAGTTATTATCGATTGTTTTGCCAAGCCTTATTCTTTGTCTAAAATTAACAATTTCGATGCCATTGAAGGCGTAATGGTGTCTTACCAAAACGGCGATGTGGCTCAGGAAGTTTCAGCCGAATTGATTTTTGGTGCTGTTGCTTCCAAAGGAAAGCTTCCGGTTTCTATCAATGGCTCTTTTAGTGCCGGAGATGGTTTGTTTACCGAAAAACTGAACCGCTTGGGTTTTACCACACCGGAAAACGTAGGCATGAGCTCGGAGAAATTAAACCAAATTGAAAAGCTAGCCTATAAAGCCATCGACGGTAAAATGGCACCGGGCATGCAGGTCTTGGTCGCTCGAAGAGGAAAAGTGATTTACCAGAAATCTTTCGGAAAACAAACCTATGACGGCGAGGTAAGAATCAAGAATTCTGACTTGTATGACGTGGCTTCTTTGACCAAAATGGTAGCGACTTTACCCAATGTAATGCAATTGTATGATGCTCAGAAAGTGACTTTGGATACTAATTTAGGTGAAATGTTACCCCTGTTTATCGGTTCCAATAAACAACCGATAACTTTCAAAGAATTGTTGTCACACTATGGCAGAATGCAAGCTTGGATCCCATTTTACAAAGCTACGGTTGATTCGACCAAGCAACCAATGGAGAAGTATTATAGAAAAATATATACCGAAGGATTTACCAAAAGGGTTTCCGACAGTTTGTACCTTAGAGATGATTACCATGACACCATCATGAAGCAAATTATCAACAGTCCGCTACTAGACAAAAAAGAATATAAGTACAGCGATTTTACGTTTATCATTCTCAAACAATATCTAGAAAAAGCAACGGGAAAATCGTTAGACCAACTCACTTATGACAACTTCTACAAAACACTTGGGATGAACAATACGTTGTACAATCCATTGAGCAAGTTTGACAAAAGCGTTATTGTACCGACTGAGATAGATACTTATTTCCGTCATGATACCATTCAAGGATACGTGCACGATATGGAAGCTGCGATGGAAGGCGGAATTGCAGGTCATGCGGGTATTTTTTCTAATGCTTTGGATGTGGCCAAAATGATGCAAATGTACCTTCAAAAAGGGAATTATGGTGGCGTACAGTATTTTTCACCGGAGACCTTTAATATTTTCAATACTTGCTGGTTTTGTCCGCAAGGAAACCGTCGTGGTTTAGGTTTTGACAAACCACAAATCAGTGGTGGCGGCCCAACTTGTGGTTGTGTATCAATGTCGAGTTTTGGTCATACCGGTTTTACGGGAACTATTGCTTGGGCTGATCCGGAGACCGAAATTGTTTATGTGTTTTTATCCAACAGAACTTTCCCGGATTCTAATTTACCTAACACGCTCTCCAAAGAAAACATCCGCGAAGACATTCAGAAAGCGATTCAGGAAGCCATTATAGAGAAATAATCTTTAACTCTTTTTTACCATTTTCACCGGCTATTTTCCTTAATTTCGTATTGTTAAAAAATCCTTTATGAAAATAGCTATTGTGTGCTATCCTACCTTTGGAGGTAGTGGTGTAGTAGCCACAGAACTCGGACTCGAATTGGCCCATCGCGGTCACGAAATCCATTTTATTACCTACCGTCAACCTGTGCGTTTGGCACTTTTGAATCCCAATGTGCACTACCACGAAGTAAACGTTCCCGAATATCCGTTGTTTCATTACCAACCTTATGAATTGGCCTTGTCCAGTAAGTTGGTTGATATGGTCAAACTTTATAAAATAGAATTGTTGCATGTGCATTATGCCATTCCGCATGCTTATGCCGGTTATATGGCCAAGCAAATGTTGAAAGACGAAGGCATCATCATTCCGATGGTTACTACCTTGCACGGAACTGATATTACCTTAGTGGGTAATCATCCTTTCTACAAACCGGCGGTGAGTTTCAGTATCAACAAATCAGATGTAGTGACTTCGGTTTCCCAAAGTTTAAAAGACGATACTTATAATTTGTTTAACATTAAGAAGGAAATCCATGTGATTCCGAATTTTATTGAATTAGACAAACACCGAAACGAGAATTTGATTTCTTGTCAGCGTTCGGTAATGGCCAAAAAAGAAGAGCGCATTGTAACTCACATCAGTAATTTTCGACGAGTAAAACGCATTCCGGACATTATCAAAATTTTTTATAAAATACAGCAGAAGATTCCCGCGAAGTTGATGATGGTAGGTGATGGTCCCGAAAAGGCAAGAGCAGAGCAATTGTGCGATGAATTAGGTATACAAGACAAAGTCATTTTCTTTGGCAACAGCAACGAAATAGACCAAATATTATCGTATTCAGATTTGTTTTTATTGCCTTCGGAAACTGAAAGTTTCGGATTGGCCGCTTTGGAAGCTATGGCTTGGAGCGTTCCGGTAATTTCAAGTAATTCAGGTGGTTTGCCCGAGGTAAATTTTGACGGTATCTCAGGTTATTTGAGTGATGTAGGTGATGTTGACAGTATGGCCGAAAATGCACTCAAAATACTAGCCAATGACGAAACGCTGCAAAAGTTCAGAGAAAATGCATTGAATGTGGCCAAACAGTTCGATATTAAAAATATCCTTCCACTTTATGAAAATTTGTATAATCAAGCCATAAACAATACCAAATGAGAAAAGCAATCCCGGCACTTTTAGTTTTATTTTTAGTTTCGTGTTCTTCCAAAAAGGAAGTAGTTGTTAAACCTTTGTATGAAGTCTTAACTACCAATAATGATGGCGGTGCCAATATTAAGTTTTATGAAATACTCACCGAACCAAAAGAAATAATGATGTTACTGGGTGATGAAACGCTTCGTAAAAAAATCAAAAGCGAAGACACCAACAATAGTAGCTTTATCATTTTAAACGCCGGACCAACCAAAGAAAGTTATAATCGAATCAAAGTCGAAAGAGTTGTAGAGACCGATACCAATATTGAAGTTTACGTCAAAGACACTCAAAAAAGTACCGAACCCAACCTGGCCGATGACAGTATAGTATTTCCTTACACGATTATCAAAATCAATTCGAAGAAACCCATAGTGATTAAATAAAAAAAAATCCCGTCTAAAAGGCGGGATTTTTTTTATGCTTAGAAGTGATTACCATCTGTAACGGATGCTTAATGCAATATCCGGTCCGAAATTATCCTCTCTGTAATCATCAGAATTGAAATATATTTCAGGTCTAACGTCTAATGACAACTGTAACGGAATATCAAAGTTATATTCAATACCAATATCACCGGCAGCCAAAAGAATTGTTCCACTGTCGCTATAACCATTGTGGTCATAACTCCAACTTCCGACACCACCACCAACACCGGCATACCAATTAAAACCTTGGTCAATATTCCAAACCCATTGGTACAAACCAACTAATTTGAAGGCATCCACATTTTTACTGTTTCTCCAGCCTAAGTCTAACTCTAAACGATTGTTTTTAGACAATCCTCTTTGGTAAGATACTTCACCACCAAAACCGTCATTGTCTCCTAAACGCAGTCCTAATGCGTTCTTCGAAATGTCTTGAGCTTGTGTGCTGAATGCTAATCCCATTAACATAAAGGCACTTAGAAATAATTTTTTCATAATTCTTGAATTTGTTTTAAAAAATGTAAAATTAGCTATAATAAATAATAGAAAATGTAGCTACAACAAGATTTGTATTGTAGTAACAATTCTACTAAAACAAAGATAGAGCATTAATTTGTTAAGGGTTTACATAATATTTGTTAAAAGTTATAAAATTTCAATTTGACCTGAAAAACAAATAATATTGGTCCAAATTTCGGTAAATAACAGCAAAAAACTATATTTGTTTAAAACATTAAACCATGGCCGGAAACAGTTACGGAACACTTTTCAGACTGACTACTTTTGGAGAATCTCACGGTGAAGCATTGGGCGGAATCATTGATGGCTGCCCTGCCGGAATACTCATCGATTTAGAAGCAATTCAAATGGAGATGCAGCGCAGAAAACCCGGTCAGTCGAGTATCGTTACCCAAAGAAAAGAGGAAGACGAAGTGCAATTTCTTTCAGGCATTTTTGAGGGAAAAACAACCGGAACACCAATCGGGTTTATCATTCCCAACACCAATCAAAAATCAGACGATTATTCCCATATTAAAGACAGTTACCGACCCAGTCATGCCGATTATGTGTATGAAAGAAAATACGGTATACGCGATTATCGCGGAGGCGGTAGGAGTTCGGCTCGTGAAACAGCTTGCAGAGTAGTAGCGGGTGCTGTCGCCAAACAAGTTTTAAGCCATATCAAAATCAATGCTTTCGTCTCTTCGGTGGGTGATATTTTTATTGATAAGCCTTATCAGGATTTGGATTTTTCTCTAACAGAAACCAATGCGGTTCGTTGCCCCGATTTGGAAACAGCCGAAAAAATGGAAAACTATATTAAGGAAATCCGCAAGGAAGGTGATACCGTCGGTGGAACAGTCACTTGTGTAATTCAAAATGTACCAATCGGTTTGGGAGAGCCTGTTTTTGACAAGCTTCACGCCGAGTTGGGCAAAGCCATGTTGTCCATCAAT
This sequence comes from Flavobacterium sp. IMCC34852, assembly GCF_030643905.1. Taxonomy (NCBI): domain Bacteria; kingdom Pseudomonadati; phylum Bacteroidota; class Flavobacteriia; order Flavobacteriales; family Flavobacteriaceae; genus Flavobacterium; species Flavobacterium rivulicola. Next base: position 1,709,484 of record NZ_CP121446.1, read on the forward strand.
GCCGTGAAAGGATTTGAATTCGGTAGCGGATTTTGCGGCGCGCGAATGAAAGGTAGTGAACACAACGATTTATACAACGAAGACGGCACCACCAAAACCAATCTTTCGGGCGGAATCCAAGGCGGAATTTCCAACGGAATGGATATTTATTTCAGAGTAGCTTTCAAACCCGTAGCCACATTAATTCAGAAACAAGAAGTATTGACCAATCAAAATACTATTGTAGAGCAACAAGGCAAAGGCCGACACGATCCTTGTGTGGTGCCGAGAGCAGTGCCGATTGTAGAAGCTATGGCTGCCTTGGTCTTGGCCGATTTTTATTTACTAAACAAAACTTATCAATACTAAATGGAGACAACGGAAACCACCAAAAAATCATTATTAGCTAATCTTACTTTTCAGATTCTCATAGCGGTTGTGCTCGGAGCCGTTTTAGGCGTTTTTGTTTTTAAAAATTTTGATGAAAGTACTAGAGAAACCTTTAGTAAAAACATCAAATTGTTAGCTACTATATTTATTCGTTTGGTTCAAATGATTATTGCGCCTCTGGTCTTTACTACTTTGGTTGTAGGGATTGCCAAATTGGGAGACATTAAATCAGTGGGAAGAATAGGAGGAAGAGCGCTCGGATGGTTTTTTACCGCTTCTTTTATTTCATTATTAATAGGAATGTTTTGGGTCAATGTTTTAAAACCCGGAAAAAACATAAAGTTGCCCAATTTAGACACCGAAAAAGCTTCGGAAATTGTTCAGAAAACAGAAGGTTTTTCGGCACAGAACTTTGTAGAGCATATTATTCCCAAGAGCGTTGTTGAAGCCATGGCCACCAATGAAATTTTACAGATTGTAATTTTTTCTATTTTCTTCGGATTGGCTGCAGCTTCTATTGGTTCTCATGCCAAACCGGTTATCAATGCCTTGGATAAAACCTCACACATCATTTTAAAGATGGTGAATTATGTGATGAAATTTGCTCCGTTTGGTGTGTTTGGTGCTATCGCAAGTGTTTTGGCCATGATTGACTTTTGGGAATTGATTACTACCTATTTGTACTTTTTTGGTTCTTTTTTAATCGGAATAGGAACACTTTGGGTTGTTTTGTTGTTAGTGGGCTATTTATTTTTAAAAGGTCATATGACTACTTTGTTAAAGCGAATTATGAGTCCGTTGGTTATTGCTTTCGGAACCACCAGCAGCGAGGCAGTTTTTCCAAAATTGACCGAAGAATTAGAACGATTTGGAGTAAAAGACAAGATAGTTTCTTTCATGTTGCCGTTAGGTTATTCCTTCAATTTAGATGGTAGTATGATGTACATGACTTTTGCCAGTATTTTTATTGCCCAAGCTTATGGCGTTCCTCTTGATACCGGAACACAAATGACCATGTTGTTAGTGTTGATGCTTACCAGTAAAGGAATTGCCGGTGTACCCAGAGCCAGCTTAGTAGTAGTGGCGGCTACTTGTGGCATGTTTAAAATTCCCGAAGTCGGAATAGCTTTGATTTTACCAATTGACCATTTTTGTGATATGTTCAGAAGTGCTACTAATGTATTAGGAAATGCTATCGCCACTTCGGTTGTAGGGAAATGGGAAAAAGATAGTTAAAAAAGTATGATATTTGAAATACTTTATTAAATTTGTTTTCTTGAAACTTAATAAAATTATATTTATGAAAAAACTTTTACTTTTATTTTTTACGGTTGCCGGTTTTGTGAGCGCTAATGCTCAAACTTCATGTGCTACAGCTGTTGCTGTTGCAGACGGAGCAACTGTAACAGTTCCGGCTATTACCGGAACAAATCAAGTGGCTTGTAACAATGTTAACGGTGAGTTAACAACCGGAGCTTTCGGTATGTGGTATTCTTTCACAGCTACCGGGAATGGTCAAGTAACTTTGAGTTCTGATTTACCTCAGAATGTTGCCCCAAGTAGTGATGATACCAGAGTTTCTGTTTACACAGGTTCTTGTGGATCATTAGTTTGTGTTGATGGTAACGACGATATTGACGGAACCAATTATTTGTCAGTTTTGACATTTGATGTTACTATCGGAACTACTTACTACATTCAGTGGGACAACAGATGGTCTTCAGCAGGATTTGATTTTACGGTTGCATTTGTTGCGGTTTCTTGTTATCCGGTAAATACTATCAACGCGCCAACTAATGTTGCTACAAACTCTATTACACTTAACTGGGCAGCTGCAACAGGTGTACCTCAAGGTTATCAAGTAGAATACGGACCATTTGGTTTTGCTCAAGGAGCTGGTACTACATTGACAACTGCAACAAACTCTATCACTATTCCTGGATTAGCTCCTTCTACTGCTTACTCTTATTATATACGTACAGATTGTGGTTTAGGAGGTTTTAGTACTTGGTCTGCTTCAAATGCTTTCACAACAGCTAAAGTTTGTCCTCAAACTGTAGGTTTTGAAACAAACCCTGAATTAGTTGGAATGTCAACTTTCGGAAATGGTGCTTATGGTTTAAGTGCTAACGCACCGGCTAATGCACAAGCAGGTAATTATTATTGGATTTTCAATACTAATGCTGCCGCAGCTTCAAACAACTGGTTGTTTACAGCTCCTTTCTCTTTACAAGCTAATGAGGCAGTGACTATCACTTTTTGGATCAGATGTGCTACGGTTAGAAGTTTAAGACTTACTGTAGGAAACGAGGCACTTCAAGCATCACAAACTACACAACTTTGGGCTAATGCTGCCTTGAATAATCCAACATATACACAATTTACCGCTACTTATACAGCACCTGCTACAGGTATTTATTATTTTGGATTTAATGATATTTCTACAGCTCAAGCTACAGCGACAATGCGTTTGGATTCAATCAACTTTACTTCAGTACTTGGAACAAACGATTATTTAGCTTCTAAGTTCTCTGTTTATCCAAATCCTTCTACTAACGTAGTTAATTTCTCTAACGAAGCTAATGCAGTTGTTAGTACTATTGAAATGGCTGACTTAAACGGAAGAGTTGTAAAAACAGCTGAAGTTAATGCAGCAGATGGTCAAATTTCTATCAGTGATTTAGCCGCAGGTATTTACATGATGACTATTTCTACTGATCAAGGTGTTGCAGTAAAGAAAATTGTTAAACAATAATTTTACACTTCAATAAACAAAAAACGACTAAGGAAACTTAGTCGTTTTTTTTATTCTTGCTATTCATCATCATGAAGACAATGCTTACTAACCCAACTATGACAAGCGCAAATACACCTATCATAATAAAAGCACCATTATCCCAAGAATACAAAGGAATGTTTAAAGAAGTCATGATTTATCAATTAGAGTTTATCAAAACTACAATGATAAATTTAAATCCAGTATGATAATTATCATGCCAAAAATTTTGCTTCAAGTTCCCGAGAAGGCATCATACATGATTCTTGCTTGCCATACCAACGGTACCTGTTCTTGGCCACGTAATCATAGATAAAATCAGAAATGAATTTGGGGAAAACAGTAAAAATTCTCAATAAACCATATATCCCGCCAAATTCTTTTATAATTCGCAAAGCGGCTTCCGATTTATAATAATAGGCTTTACCGGGTTCATATAAGACAATGCTGTCAGTATTTTTAATGTCGATACCAATGTGTTTAATGATTTTTAATCCCAGTTCAGATTGAAGTGCCACAAATCGGAAAACATCTTTTTTATCCTGCTTTATAACAAACTGTACCGAAGCGTTGCAAAGATTGCAAACACCATCAAATAGGATGATTTTTTTGTCTTTTGGTAAGTCGGTTATTTCCATGATTTATCTTGAATGCTGTTCAGGTTTTATTTAGCTTGTACAAATTCTAATTCCTCCAAACTCACTTTTGAAGTAAAAATGCCATAGTTGACCACCGCTTTGTTTTTTTCAATTTTGTCGATAGTACCAACCGATTTTCCATCAACCATGCGAACACGGTCACCAATTTTTAAAGTCACTTTGGGTTTTTCAGCTTCTTGCTTTTGGGCTTTGATTTTCTTTTCTTTCTTTTCTTTTCGAATTTCCTCTACGATGACTTTGACTTCTTCAACCACTTTTTTCTGGATGATTTCTTTCTCTTTTTTCTCTTTGACGGTTGCTTTTTTGCGTTTGGAATTTTCAATTTCAACCAACTTTAAAAAATCACCAATCAAAACTTTCTTGTCTTTATTGTTGAAATATTTTTCCGAAATATCATCTATTTTTTGGCCTATGTAAATCAATCGCTGATTGGCATCATACAATTCTTGGTAACGCTCCAATTTGTCTTGGATTTTAGCGTTGATGTTTTCCATCTTTTTGCTTTCCTCACGTGCCTTGATTTCTTCTTCTTTAAGCGTTAAAGATGTTTTTTCGAGCTTGGAACGCTCTTTTTGTAAAGTAGCAATGGTTTTGTCAAAGCGCACTTTTCCGCCTTCAATCTTCTTCTTAGCGCGATTGATTAGGCCATAAGGAATGCCGTTTTTCTGCGCGACTTCAAACGTGAACGAACTTCCGGCTTGGCCGAGAATTAGCTTGTACATCGGTTCCAATGATTTTTCGTCAAAAAGCATATTTGCATTTGAGGCAAAGGGCAATTCGTTAGCCAAAATTTTCAAATTTGAATAATGCGTCGTAATAATCCCGAAAGCTTCTCTATGATAAAATTCTTCGAGGAAAGTCTCCGCTAAAGCTCCGCCCAATTCGGGGTCAGAACCGGTTCCGAATTCGTCAATCAGGAACAAGGTTTTAGCGTTGCATTTTTTCAAGAAATAATTCATATTCTTCAAGCGGTAGCTGTAGGTACTCAAGTGATTTTCTATCGATTGGTTATCGCCAATGTCCGTCAGAATTCGGTCAAACAAAAACGTCTCGCTACGTTCGTGTACCGGAATCAAAATACCGCATTGCAACATCAACTGTAACAGTCCAACAGTTTTCAACGAAATGGTTTTTCCACCGGCATTCGGTCCCGAAATCACAATAATGCGATTCTCATTTTTGAGTTCAATAGTTTGTGGAAATGTTTTTTCCTTTTTTTCTAAATTGTTCAAAAACAAAATAGGATGGAAGGCTTCTCTGAAAAACAATCGTTTTTCTTCAATGATATTCGGCAAAATGGCATTGATTTTACGAGCATATTTGGCTTTAGCCGAAACTACATCAATATCGCTGAGAAAGTCTTGGTATTCCTTCAATAAGTCAACATACGGTCGGATATCGTTGGATAATTTTTTTAGAATTTTGGTAATTTCTTCCCTTTCCTCATACTCCAAATTGCTCAATTCTCTCGAATAACGCAAAGTAGCTTCGGGTTCTATGTAAGCAATACTTCCGGTTTTGGAACTGCCCAAAATGGAGCCTTTTACTTTTCGCCGGTACATCGCTAAAACCGCTAAAACGCGTCGGTTTTCAACAAAGCTTTCTTTAATTTCATCCAAATACCCTAAACCGTTGTACTGGCTTAAAGCCTGACCAAAACTCTGGTTGACTTTGCCGCGAACCACACTCATATCCCGACGAATATTAATCAAATCAGGAGAAGCATTGTCTTTGATTTCACCGTATTTGTCAACCACTTCGTCAATTTTTTGGATGATGTATTTGGTATATTCTATTTGTGAAGCTTTTTCGTTAAGCTTTGGATAATAATCGTTGAATTTCTTTAAAAACATTAGCAACACATTAACTGTATCGGAAAGCGTTGCTATCTTTCTAAAGCTGCCGACTTCCAAAAAACTGTCTTCTATGGCTAAGAATTTAATATCGTTAGTAATGTTTTCAAATCCATGGTTTGGGATAGCGTTGTTGTTGGTAAAAGACGATAAGTATTCCGAGGTTTGTAACAGCGCGTTCATCAAGGTTTCCTTGCTTTTAAAAGGAACAATTGCTATTGCTTTTTGTTTCCCGATTTCTGTATTGCATCGCTCTGAAATGGTTTGCAAAACGGTGTTAAATTCTAAATCTTTTAAGGTTTTATCTGTAATCGATATCATGCTATCAGTGTCTTTGGTTCAAAGTTACAAAGGATAAAATCCATATTGCAACAGAAAATACTATTTTTGGTAAAATTTTATGAGATGTTAATCCAAATGAATTCTTCTTGGCACCATCAACTTACCGATGAGTTCGAAAAGCCCTATTTTGAAAAGCTTACTACTTTCGTAGAAAGAGAATATGCCACTCATAAATGTTTTCCTCAGTCTAGTCAAATCTTTGCGGCTTTCAACCATTGCTCGTTTGATAATGTTAAAGTAGTCATCATCGGTCAAGATCCGTATCACGGTTTAGGGCAAGCCAATGGTTTGTGTTTTTCTGTAAATGACGGTGTCGCTTTTCCGCCTTCTTTGGTTAATATTTTTAAAGAAATTCAAACCGATTTAGGGTTGCCTATTCCTATTTCAGGAAATTTAGAGCGTTGGGCTGATCAAGGAGTTTTGTTGCTAAATGCCACTTTAACCGTTCGCGAAAGTGAAGCCGGAAGCCATCAAAATCAGGGTTGGGAAACTTTTACGGATGCTGTAATTCAAAAAATTTCGGAGTCCAAAGAAAAGGTGGTTTTTCTACTTTGGGGTGGATTTGCCAAAAAGAAAGGAGCCAAAATTAATCGTGCCAAACACTACGTCCTAGAAACCGGTCATCCATCTCCATTAAGTGCCAATCGCGGATTGTGGTTTGGAAATAAGCATTTCAGTAAAACCAACGCTTTTTTAAAAAGTATCGGCAGCGAAGAAATTCAATGGTAACTAGTTTACGTTAAAATAAAAGTAACCATTGCTGTCAAGATTTGACACGGCGGCATTGATGTTAACCACAAGGTTTTTGGCCGAACTTTGAGAAATCAATTCCACACTGTTAGTTGACGAACTGTTGTATCCAAAAGACAAGCGATAATTTCCGGCGGTTAATAAAGGGAAACCTACGTCATAGCGGTAATATTCCTCAACGGTATTGTATTCGCCTAAAGCATAAACATACGCGCCATTTTGAGCTTCTCCTGAAATAATATCAAGTTGGCTGTCGTTTACCGTTACAACTTCCCAATCGGTTGTGTTTATTTTGCGTTCGATGACATAAGAAAAAGCAAAGGCTGTTGCATTTCCGGAGGTTTTGTAAATGTCTAATAAATTGCTTTGTCCGGGTTCCGTGAGGTATCTCGGAATAGCGGCTTCCACATAAAGAAAATCTCCCACTGCGTAGTTTGTTTGGGCAGGAAAGGTGACAATGTTATTACCGGCTTCTACATATATAGTTTTGTAAAAAGTATCGTCATTGGTGTCACAATGGGTAAATAAAGTAGCCACAAAAAGTAAGGCGATGTATGATAGTTTTTTCATTTTCTTCGAATTAAAATCGGTAACCTAAATTAAATCCCACTCTGGAAATCACATCCGGACTCTGATCACGATTAGTCAAATTTGAACCAAATCCGGCTAAAAACTCTAGGACAAAAGCCTCTTTGATATACATTTTATAGCCTAAGCCACCGCCCAAACCGAAGTCGCTGTATTTGGATTTTTCGGTAGTATAGTAACCATTCCCGTTATCGTCAGTCATCCGAACAATTTCTTTGAAGTCGCCGCTGTTGTAAGACCCGAAAACTTCAGCAAAATAGAAGCTCTTTTTTCCTTTTGACAGTTGGTATCTTACATAGGGATTGAATTCAAATTTGGGAACATTGTTGCGATATCCTCTGTCGAAATCGTCATTCAATTGGTTGCTGTCTGAAAAATTAACGTTGAAGCCGGTAGAAAAATTACCGCCGAAAAAACGTTCATAACTCAAACTGGCTTTTTGCCATACCAAGGCTGATAGCAAATCAACGCGGAATTCATTTTTTTTATGGTCTAAAGGAGATGTTTCCTGCGCTTGCAAGGCCAAAGAAAACAGCAGAAAGAGACTTAGCAATTTTTTCATCTGGGTCATTTTATTGGTAACGAATATAGTAAATAAAATTTTTAGTAATTGTTAATTGAAAAAGAATTATTCTAAAGTCAAAGCACCCAAAATCTCTTCATTCATAAACGGTCCGCCCGGGTATTTGGCTGTATAATCAAGATTGAGCCAAATGTTTCCGCGCTCATCTATATGGTAATTGATGGGTTTGTTTTTACTCTCTAACGGAAAGAGTGTTTTTTTGATAACGTAATTAATTTTCTCCAAATCTTTTTGGGTACCGATGAATATTTCGGGATAAATATGGCCTTTGGTGTGAATTAACCGAACCGTTCCGCCAATAGATTTTATACAGGCCGCCATAAAAATGGAATGGTCATCGCAATCGCCCGAAAGATATTGCAGTGACTCAGTGGCTTTGGCAATATAATCATGACCTTTAGGATCACTAACATAATACCAACGGCTGTTGATTTCTTTGAAAACTGCAAAAGATTGTATCAGCGTGAAATAATCATTGTATCCTTTGACATTTTTAAAATGCTTTGAAGTGGCCATGATGGCAAAGTTTCTGATTTTAGGGTTTTGATATTCAATGGCATCAATGATTTTACTTTTGTTGGGAAAAGGCAAAAGTTTAGAAATGATGATGTCTTGCGGATAAGGATCGTCATTCATGGTATATATCATAGAGCGATAATCTTCATATACTTTTTCAAATCCGTATTTACCCGAAAGTGTTCCGTATGAGAGGACAATGAAATAGAGAATAACAGATATCAAAGTAACCCTTCTCATGGCTCTTAAAATCAATTGTATAATCAAAAGGATTAGAAGAAAAAGTACAATTCTGTCAATGTGGAAAAGCCAATCTAATGTGGCCAAATTGTGATGCGTAATGATAAAGATGGGAATGGTTATCAGGACGTTCAAGATAAAAATGATAATCATGTCCCAAGGACTTTTTATCCTGAATTTTTCTTGAAGTTGCTGATAAGTAAGATTGCCTAATTTTATCATATTGCCATTGTAAAAGCTAAACGGCTTTTACGATTTCAGCAAAAGTACCTTTTTTATCGATAATTTTGAGGTCAAACAATTGATTTTGAATTTTGTTTAACACTTTTTCTTCTAAGGGTTTTTGCGACCATTTGGTAAGTGATAACCACAATTGGATGTCTTCTGTTTTTTGATGGTATTTGGAAGCTAAAGTCCTATCTATACTGGGAATGTCTTTGAACTCCACAGTGGTATTATTGATGATTTCCAGCAGTAATGCCAATGTTGGGCTATTTTTTTCTATAAACTCGTTTCTTACAGCAATTACAAAACAAGGCCAAGGTGTCGGGCAATCGGCTACGCGGCGAAAAGTTCCTTTGTCTACTAAAGGTTGGGTCATAAAACGTTCCCACATGAAATAGTCAGCAGTACCATTGGTCAAGGCTTCCACTGCGCCGTCGATAGTGTTTACGATTTCAAATTGCAGTTGCTCTGTATTCCAATTTTGGTTTTGCGCATTGACATAAGCCATCAAATGCGAACCCGAACCATAGCGTGAAATGGCAGCTTTGGTGTTTTCTAAATCGGCTAAAGTTTGGTAGGAAGAGTTGGTGCCAACATGTATTCCCCAAATCAACGGACTGTCAACATACACTTGAACAATCGAACTCGGGTTTCCGCCGACAATGTCTTTTACGATACCTTCAGTTAAAATAACCGCTATATCAGTTTCACCATCGCGCAACATTTGACACATTTTGCCGGTGCCTTCGGGGACATCGGTCCATTGTAAATTGATGCCGACTTCTTCAAACTCGCCATTTTCTATACACAAATGCCAAGGTAAATTAAAATGTTCCGGTACGCCGGCTATTTTTACGGTTTTCATTTAGATTGTTAGATTTTTAGATTATTAGATAGAACTTTATTCTTAATTGATGGCTTCTAACTGTCTAAAGCGAAGCGTATCTATAGCCCAAAGGGCGTTTCTATCGATCTGCGATAGCAGGGTTTTCCATTTGCCACCATTTCCATATCACGCCGTCTTTGTCGGGATAGTTTTCCATTAATTTCATGCCTACTTTTTCCAAAATATGGTTTGATGCACCGTTTTCTGAGTGCGTATAAGCGTTCATTTTGTCGATGTTCATTTGGTTAAAACCATACTCCAGCCAAGCAACAGAAGCTTCGGTCGCGTAACCTTTGTTCCAAAATTTCTCGTTTAAGCGATAGCCGTAATCGTAGAAATGAGTGTTGCCGTTTTCGATGTGGTCGTCTACATATTTGATCCCTGTCCAGCCAATAAATTCTCCGGTTTCTTTGATAATGGTGGCAAAACGCCCGATGTTGTTTTTTTCGTACTGACTGCGAACATAGTCGATGACTTTGATGATTTCTTCGATTTGTTTGGCCGGAGTTTGCCAGAGGTATTTGTGCACTTCGGGATTACTATCCATAGCAAACATGTCCTCGGCATCGGTTAGTTCGAGCGGACGGAGTAAAAGTCGGTTGGTTTCTAGTAGTAAATCCATATTTTCTAATTAGCCCCGATAGAAGTGGAAATCCTCGAAGAGATTGCAACGAATAGCGGGAAATAGCTCCTAAAATTTATTCTGCCAATTTATCCAAAGCATACGCAATCAAAGCATCCACGGCTTTGTACGGATCTTCGCTGAAAGTTCCCGTCGCACGGTTGGCGATGATGGCGTTGAGCGACAAGCAGTTGTGACCTAACAGTTTGCCTAAGCCGTAAATGGCGGCGGTTTCCATTTCGAGATTGGTCATTTTGATGCCTTCGAATTCGAAACTGTCCATTTTGCTATTCAACTCTGCATCTTGAATTTCGAGACGCAATACGCGACCTTGCGGTCCATAGAATCCGCCGGCAGTTCCGGTGAAGCCTTTGAATATTTGGTCGCTTTCGATTCTTTTTTCTAAAGTTTCCGAACAGGTAATCACATAAGGACGGCCTTTTCTTAAATCCCAATTGGTTTGTGCTATAAACGCTTCTTCCATGTCTTTTTCAGAAATGTCATCAATCAAATAGGAGCGAAGCATGTTGTCTAAGCCAAGGCCGTATTTGCTCATGACCATGCTGTCACAAGGAATATCCGCTTGTAATGAGCCCGAGGTTCCGATTCTCACAATATTCAGTGAAGTCAGGTTTTCTTTGGGCTTGCGGGTTTCTAAGTCGATATTGACCAAAGCGTCGAGTTCGTTCATGACAATGTCAATATTGTCCGGTCCGATTCCGGTGGACATGACGGTCATTTTTTTGCCTTTGAAGTAGCCGGTTTGGGTTTTGAATTCGCGCTTTTGAGTAGAGTATTCAATGCTGTCAAAGAACTGCGTGATTTTTTCCACTCGGTTTTGGTCGCCAACAAAGATGATATCGTGGGCAATATGTTCCGGCTTGAGGTTTAAGTGGTAAACGCTACCGTCCGGATTTAATATTAATTCTGAAGATTGTATCATTACAGTTAATTCGGTTATTTGTTAATTTGGTTATTTGTATTATCCGCCAACGCGTTTGGTTTTGAAGCCTTTGTCTTGCAGCATTTTCATGATTTTATCGCGGTAATCGCCTTGAATGATAATGGCGCCGTCTTTGAAAGTACCGCCAACGCTGAGTTTGGTTTTAATTTCTTTGGCCAAAATTTTGAAATCTTCGTCGCTGCCTTCATAACCTTCAATGATGGTCGTGGCTTTGCCTTTTCGTTTTTCGTATTTGCAAATCATAGGCTCTTTTTGGATAAAAAGCTCATGAGTTTCATCGGCAACGGCTTCCGGTTCGTTCGAAGGTTCGTGGTCGGGGAAGAGTTTTTTTAGTTGTTCTTGTAAGTCCATAATTTAAAATTAAAACAGAACGCTGATAAAGCGGATATTCTAGCGCTGATTATAACGGATTTTTTCTGATTTTTCTGTTGTTCTCAAAAATTTTTCTTTTAAACTCAGGCTTTTTGCCAAAATTAAGCAATAAGCCTACTTCACAATCAGTACCTCTTAAGTAATTTATTAATTGTATTTCAAATTCTTCTACTACAAATTCTGCCGCTTTTAGTTCCAATATTACTTTGTTTTCAACAATTAGATCGGCATAATATTCTCCAACTTTCAGACCTTTATAAAAGACATCAATTTGTTTTTGACTAACTACATCCAAACCTTTATTTTTAAGTTCAATGTACAAAGCATTGTGGTATACTTTCTCTAAAAATCCGTATCCTAATTCATTATAAACTTCATAAAATGTTTTCAGTACTGAATCTGTAAGGTCTTTGTGTAATAGCTCCATAAAATCAGTTTCTATCCGCGCTTTGTGAAACAAATCAGTTTTATCTGCGTTCAACAGGTTAAATGTCTAAAAACCAAAAAAGACATCAAGTGTATAACCCAATGTCTTTAATGAAATTATTGAATTAACCTTTATTTTTTCTTTAATCCTAGTTCTACCAGTCTTTCGTCAAGGTATTCTCCGGCCGTGATGTCTTCAAAACCTTTCGGGTGATCGGCATCGATACATTTCTCTAGGCAATTTAGCGGCATATCGCTCACCGGGTGCATAAAGAACGGAATAGAAAAACGGGAAGTTCCCCATAATTCTCTTGGTGGATTTACTACTTGGTGAATAGTAGATTTTAGTTTGTTATTGGTGTGACGCGATAACATATCGCCCACATTAATCATCAACTCGTCGGGTTGTGCCATGGCATCAATCCAGTCGCCGTTATGATTTTGTACTTGCAATCCTTTACCTTGTGCGCCCATTAAAAGCGTAATCAAGTTGATGTCACCATGTGCAGCAGCGCGAACGGCACCGTCTTTGGGTTCATCAGTGATTGGCGGATAGTGGATAGGTCTTAAGATGCTGTTACCGTCTTTGATGTAATTGTCGAAGTAAAATTCGTCTAAACCAATGTACAAGGCTAAAGCTCTTAATACATAAACGCCTGTTTTTTCCAACATTCTGTAGGCTTCTTTTCCCACTTCATTAAAATGAGGCAATTCAGAAACTTCTACGTTATCGGGATACTCGCTGGCGTATTTTGACCCTTCGCTTACGTATTGTCCGAAATGCCAAAACTCTTTTAAGTCACCGGCTGAACGACCTTTGGCATGTTCTTTTCCGAAAGAAACATAACCTCTTTGCCCGCCAATACCCGGAATTTCGTATTTGGCTTTGGTTTCCAATGGAAGATTAAAGAAGTTGCGCACTTCCGAATATAAATCTTCTACTAATTTGTCATCTAAAAAATGACCTTTTAAGGCTACGAAGCCGATGTCTTCGTAAGCTCTTCCGATTTCATTTACAAATTTTTGTTTACGTGCCGGATCATCCGACAGGAAATCACGTAAGTCAACACTTGGAATTTGTTGCATACTAAAAAATTTTTGTTAATAACTTAAGTTGGAAAAAATCCAACCATAACTACAAATGTAACTAATTTTTAATTAGAAAAAGTCAAAGTTATTAACAATTGTTTTCAGATTACAAGCTCATTTATTGAAGCTTATGCTACTGTTGTTTATTTTGATTAAATGAACTAAATTTGATATACTATTAACTCCCTAAAAACAAATCCCATGAGAAAACTTTACCCTTTATTTTTATTTATAACTGTTGGGATGTATGCCCAAACCGGCACTTTGTGTACCGATCCTATAGTAATAGCCACTTTGCCTTACAGTACCAGTGACAACACTGCCAATTATGCGGATAATTATGATCCGCCAACAGCAACACCAATTGCTTGCGGAGCCGGAACAGCAGGGAACTATTACCTTGGTGGAAATGATGTCATTTATTCCTATACACCAACAGTCAGTGGTACTATTACTTTGCAGTTGCCTTCTGCTGTGGGTTGGAGCGGTCTTTTTGTGTTTACCAGTTGTGCCGGCATAGGTGCTGCACCTTATGCGTGCAGTTGTAGTTCTGCTGCCGGAAATCGTACTATCAGTGATATGGCAGTTACAGCAGGAGAAACATACTATATCGTAATCTCTTCATGGCCTTCACCTCAAACCATAGCATACACTTTGAATGTAACTCAAACAAGCCTTGGAAGCGATGAAATTATCCAACTCCAATCGGTGGCTTTATATCCAAATCCGGTGCGACAAAAGTTATTTTTGGAAACCGATATGCCCATCAAAAACGTGAGCATTATTGCTGTCAACGGTCAAAGATTGACTGCCCAATTATTGGACAACCACAGTATCAATGTAGAAGGTTTAGCCGCAGGGTTTTATGTATTAGAGATGACTACTGAGGAAGGTTTCACTTTGCACAAGAATTTTATCAAAGTAGCGAATTAAACCATACTGTATTTGTAAACAAACCCCAAGTGATGATTCGCTTGGGGTTTTTCTTTTGGTAAAATTGTGGCTAACTTTCGCCTAAAAACTACAACGATTGAAATCTGTTTTTATACTTTTGCAACACCAAAACAAACCCAATGAATTTCGACAGAAAAGAGTTATCCAACATCCAGTTATTGGATTTATATAAAAGACTACTCAAACCCAGATTGATAGAAGAAAAAATGCTCATTCTATTGCGTCAGGGAAAAGTATCCAAATGGTTTTCAGGTATTGGTCAGGAAGCAATTTCCGTTGGAATTACGGCGGCTTTAGACAAAGACGAATACATTTTACCAATGCATAGAAACTTAGGTGTATTTACCGGAAGAGACATTCCGTTGCACCGTTTGTTTTCGCAATGGCAAGGCAAGAAAACCGGATTTACCAAAGGAAGAGACAGAAGTTTTCACTTTGGTACCCAAGAATTTAAAATTATCGGAATGATATCGCATCTCGGTCCCCAAATGGGTGTAGCTGACGGGATTGCTTTGGCCAATAAACTCAAAAAGAACGGCAAAGTAACCGCAGTGTTTACCGGTGAAGGCGCCACATCGGAGGGCGATTTTCACGAAGCATTAAACATAGCTGCGGTATGGGAATTGCCGGTGCTGTTTGTGATTGAAAATAACGGTTATGGTTTGTCAACCCCAACCAATGAACAATACCGTTGCGAAAATTTAGCGGATAAAGGCATTGGTTACGGGATGGAAAGTCATATCATTGATGGTAATAATATACTAGAGGTTTACACCAAAATAGCAGAATTAAAAGCTTCAATGCTAAACAATCCTCGACCGGTATTGTTGGAATTTAAAACCTTCAGAATGCGTGGTCACGAAGAGGCGAGCGGCACCAAATATGTACCGCAAGAGTTGATGGATATGTGGGCGATTAAAGATCCGATTTCCAATTACCGCGATTATTTGATGACGGTTGGTGTACTTTCAGAAGAAATGGATGCCGAATTCAAAGCGAACATCAAAACCGAAATTGACGAACATTGGGCCATTACAGTAGCCGAACCGGAATGCGAAGCTGATTTAGCCGAAGAGCTCAATGATATGTACGAGCCTTACGAGTTTGAAGCCATTAGTCATGGTGAGGCTGTTGAGAATATCCGTGTGGTGGATGCCATTTCTAATGCGTTACGCCAATCGATGGAACGTCATGAGAATTTGGTGATTATGGGACAAGACATAGCCGAATATGGTGGTGCTTTTAAAATCACCGATGGTTTTGTAGCGCTGTTTGGTAAAGAGCGTGTTCGCAATACGCCAATTTGTGAAAGTGCTGTAGTATCTGCAGCCAATGGTTTGTCTATCAATGGGCATAAGGCTGTAGTGGAAATGCAATTTGCCGATTTCGTATCAACCGGATTTAATCCTATTGTCAATCTTTTAGCCAAACAACATTACCGTTGGAATGAAAAAGCCGATGTAGTGGTGCGAATGCCTTGTGGTGGCGGTACTCAAGCCGGACCTTTTCACTCACAAACCAATGAAGCTTGGTTTACTAAAACACCCGGACTCAAAGTAGTTTATCCAGCGTTTCCTTATGATGCCAAAGGTTTGTTGAATACCGCTATCAACGACCCGAATCCGGTCATGTTTTTTGAACACAAACAATTGTACCGTTCGGTTTACCAAGATGTGCCTACGGATTACTATACCATTCCTTTTGGAAAAGCGGCTTTGTTAAAAGAAGGTTCGCAAGTAACCATTATTTCTTTTGGCGCCGGAGTACATTGGGCATTGGATACTTTGAACAAGCATGCTGATATCAGTGCTGATTTGATTGACTTGCGCAGCTTACAACCTTTGGATACCGAGACTATTTTTACGTCAGTTAAAAAGACCGGCAAAGTGATTATACTTCAAGAAGATACTTTGTTTGGTGGTGTTTCAAGCGATATTTCTGCCATGATAATGGAAGAATGTTTTGAGCATTTGGATGCTCCGGTCAGAAGAGTAGGTAGTTTGGAAACCGCTATTCCATTTGTAAAAGCATTGGAAGATCAATACCTGCCGAAAGACCGCTTTGAAGCAACCTTGTTAGAATTGTTAGCTTATTAAAGCAACCATTATATAAAACAAAAGGCACGAGTTATCGTGCCTTTTGTTTTAATTTTAAATCGTTGTCATTTATTTTTCTTTGAACCTCTTTTGAAATAGTCTTTTAACTCACGTTCTTTTTTTTGGTTTTTAACAATATAGTAAACGATAAAATTTACAGCAACAATCACTATTACACTAATTAGAAAAAAGTTGTCTTCCATGTTTGGTTTTGTTTGTTCAAATCTAATAAAAAGCATAAAGAATTGTTGCTGAGAATAATGTGATTTTTTTAAATGAACAACAGAAAGTTTATTTTCTTAAGAAAAAAGACACATAAACACTATAATTACTAAAGGGAGTTCTAAATTTACTTACAGAACCAACTTTGCTTTGAACGCTATTTTTGCTAAACAAGGCTAAATGATTTGATTAGTTTGATAATAGGTTATTGTATTTCCGGTTTAATATTTAGCAATAGTTTTTATCTATTAAAAAAAAGATTTAGATAGTAAATTATTTGGTAACTTAGCACTATAAGTTTAAACAACAAAACCAATTTATAAAATGGAAAACAACAGTAATAGTGGTGGAAAATGTCCATTCTCAGGAGCTCAAGTAAAACAAGGAACGGATGTTCCTAACAACAGTTTTTGGTGGCCAAATGCGTTAAACCTCGACATTTTGCACCAACATGACACTAAAACAAATCCTTTAGGAGAAAATTTTAATTACGCTGAAGAGTTCAAAAAATTAGACCTCGAAGCTTTAAAAAATGATTTAAAGGCCTTAATGACCGAAAGCCAAGACTGGTGGCCGGCCGATTGGGGTCATTACGGTGGTTTGATGATTCGTATGGCATGGCACAGTGCCGGAAGTTACCGTATAGCCGATGGTCGTGGCGGTAGCGGAACCGGAAACTTACGTTTTGCACCATTAAACAGTTGGCCGGATAACGGTAACCTTGACAAAGCGCGCAGATTGCTTTGGCCTATCAAGAAAAAATACGGCAACAAAATTTCATGGGCCGATTTGATGATTCTAGCCGGTAACATGGCTTACGAGTCTATGGGTTTCAAAACCTTTGGCTTTGCCGGTGGACGCGAAGACATCTGGCACCCTGAAAAAGACATTTATTGGGGTTCTGAAAATACCTGGTTAGCAGTATCGGGCGGTGAAAAAAGCCGTTACTCAGGGGAAAGAGATTTAGAAAATCCTTTAGCAGCCGTAATGATGGGATTAATCTATGTAAATCCGCAAGGGGTTGACGGTAATCCTAATCCGTTAAAGACTGCTCAAGACATGCGCGTAACCTTTTTGAGAATGGCCATGAACGACGAGGAAACGGTAGCTTTAACCGCAGGTGGACATACCGTAGGGAAAGCCCACGGAAACGGAGATGCCAATGCTCTTGGTCCTGAACCGGAAGCAGCCGACTTAGAGACACAAGGTTTTGGATGGCTAAACCCTAAAGGAAACGGCAACGGACCGGATACCATTACCAGTGGTTTAGAAGGCGCGTGGACTTCGCATCCCGACAAATGGAATCATACCTACTTTGATATTTTATTGAATCACGATTGGCAATTGTCTAAGAGTCCGGCCGGTGCTTGGCAATGGGAACCGGTTAACATGGCCGAAGAAGACAAACCATTCGATGCTCACCTTAAAGGTGTTCGCAGAAATCCAATCATGACCGATGCCGATATGGCGTTGAAAATGGATCCGGAATACCGCAAAATTTCCGAGAAGTTCCAAAAAGACCCTCAAGCTTTTGAAGACGCTTTTGCCAGAGCTTGGTTCAAGTTAACCCACCGTGATTTAGGTCCAAGAAGTCGCTATTTAGGAGCCGATGCCCCTAAAGAAGAATTGATTTGGCAAGACCCGATTCCGGCGGTTGATTATACGCTTTCGGAATCTGAAATCGAAGAATTAAAAGCGAAGCTATTAAACAGTGGTTTAACAGCAACCGAATTAATCAACACCGCTTGGGACAGTGCCAGAACATTCCGTGGTTCTGATTACCGTGGTGGTGCCAATGGTGCCCGTATTCGTTTGGCACCACAAAAAGATTGGGAAGGTAACGAGCCGGAGCGTTTGCAAAAAGTGTTGGCTAAGTTAACTGAAATCCAAGCCGGATTGAGTAAAAAAGTAAGCCTGGCCGACTTAATAGTGTTGGGCGGAACAGCAGCCGTTGAAAAAGCGGCTCATGCGGCCGGGGTAAATATCAAAGTACCCTTTGCACCGGGTAGAGGAGATGCTACTGACGAGATGACCGATGCCGAATCATTTGACGTATTAGAACCATTGCACGACGGTTTCAGAAACTGGTTGAAAAGTGATTACAAGGTACAGCCCGAAGAAATGTTGTTAGACAAAGCCCAATTGATGCGATTAACCGCTCACGAAATGACAGCCTTAATTGGCGGAATGCGCGTATTAGGAACCAACTACGGTGGTTCTAAACACGGCGTATTTACCGATAAGGTTGGCGTGTTAAGCAACGATTTCTTTGTGAACTTAACCGACATGAACTATTCATGGAAGCCAACTGGCAAAAACTCTTATAACATCGTCAACAGAAAAACCGGCGAAACCCGTTGGACGGCTACCAGAGTAGACTTGGTTTTCGGATCTAACTCTATCTTGCGTTCTTATGCGGAGGTTTATGCGCAAGACGACAACAAAGAAAAGTTTGTCAAAGATTTCGTAGCGGCTTGGACCAAAGTCATGAATGCCGACCGTTATGATTTGGCTTAATTAATTTTAGTTTATTGATAAAAAAGCAGCTCATTGAGCTGCTTTTTTTTATATTATAATTTCAATTTCATCATGATATCGGTTTGTTCATCGTTACCTAGTTTAAAAATATGTTTGTCAAACGCTACAAAACCGTTTTTTTGGTAAAAGCTGATGGCTCTCGGATTTTCTTCCCAAACACCTAACCATACGTATTCGGAATTTTTTGCTCGGGCTACTGCAATGGCCTGGTCATAAAGGAGTTGCCCAACGCTTTTTCCATGGTATTCTTTGAGTACATATATTCGTTCTATTTCCAGTGCTTTATTGTCTTTTAACTCGGTTTGCGATTCACCGAAGTTGAGTTTTAAGTAGCCGATAACTTGACCGTCATGAGTGGCAAAATAAAACTCGGAGTGCTCATCTTGGAGTTCAGCAGTTAGCTTTTTGGTTGAAAATCCGGTTTCCAAATAACTTTTCATATCCGCTTCGGAGTTGGCCTCCGAAAAGGTTTCCCAAAAGGTTTGCTTCCCAATTTGCTGCAAATCGGGTAGGTCATTTAGCGTTACTTTTTTGATTTTCATGGGTTATGGTTTGATAATTTTAGCGTATCAAGGCTAGGCATTACTAACTTCAAGTTTCTTAAAATATACCTTATGCCGCTAGGATTTCTATAATATAAAGCCTCCGAGTTGGCTTATCATACTTTACAAGTTATTATTCTTTGATAAAAATGTTTTTCTGATGTATGGCTATGATGTTTTTTTCGGTGGTATACCAAGTTACAAAGTTTTCGTAATCTTCTTTGTGGTTGTTTTTCCAATCCGCAAATTCATTTTGAGCCCCCATTTGAAAAATATAGTTATTGTAGGTCTCAAAATGACCATCATCTAGCATTTTTTTATGGTATGCCAATAATACGTTCGGGTATTTTTTGTAATCACTTTTAAAATAATGTTGGAGAAAGGCTGTTCTGATTTTTGAAAGCGATTCTAAATTGATGTCATTTTGCCCCAGCGTACTTAAGATAAAGTTCGAACCAAAAATAGCACAAAAAGGCATGCGAATTTCTTTTCTCTTTAAGTGTTTATCGTCAATAATGACATCACAAAAGTCAATTTTTGTTTCGTTTCCATTAAATACTATCGAAGATTTGTAGGTGTCAAAAAGTAATTTGCTCATTTCTTTAGTTCGTTTGGTTGTGCGTTCCAAGTTCAGGAAGATTTCACCATAAATCAAACCCGATAGCTTGTCATTTGAATCTAAATAGAGAAGAGCCAATCTGTAATAATTGGATGGGAACATGGGGTCGGCTTTAATCCCGGCTTCATAGTTTTCTATAGCTTCATTGTATTTTTTCTGGTGCAGAAATATGTTACCTTTTTCCAAGTGCAAGTTTGCCGCTTTTGGAAATTTCTTCATCCCATCTTCATATTCTTTGATAGCTAAATCAGGTTTGCCCAAATAGCTATAACAATTTCCGGAAAGTTGGTACACCTGACTGTTGCTGTTTTTATAGTTTTTGGTTTTATCGAGGATTGCAATGGCAGCAGCATAGTCTTTTTTTAATTGATAGGCATAGGCAATTTCATACGGATAGGTGTAATCCTGGTCGTCCATTTTTTCGCACTCTTGCAGTATGACAATACTTTCGTCTATTTTGCCTTCATCCATTAATTTGATGGCTTCTTTTGCCTTATTCCAAGCAATTTCATTTCGTTGAGAAAAGGTATGACAGCAGCATAAAAACGTAGTAATCAAAAGAATTTTTTTCATAGGACAAAAGTTTTAAAAAGCCGATAGTTTCAATTATAGCTTCAAATATGAGGTATTTTTTTATGATTTTAAATTTTGAATTCATCTATTTTACTGCGATACTGTCATGATTCACTTTAAGGTAACACAAATGATTCCATGACTTTTTGAGCTTCCTTTATAATATTGTCATAATGGTTTTTTTCAGCCGTAAAAGTCAATACATAAGCTTTAGCCTCTTTCAAAAAATAAAATTGAAAACATTTGATGGCAAAGTTATTATATAGCACTTCAAAAGCAAGTTCTTGATAATCAATGCTGTTTTTTGTCTTTCGGAGCGAACTTAGTATTTTACCGTGTGCTTCAATTTGCTTGACCGAGAGGTCAGTATAACCGTCAAGGTCTAAGTTCAGACCGCTGAGGTCCTGAATTAATAAATTAATATTGTTCCCAAAATTTTCGACTACAGGGGAATAGAACAAATAAAATTCGGTTGAATTTCTACCGGTTTCGTCTAATTTCCATTCGTCGGAATAACTAATTTGATAGGTTTGTCCTTTAAAAATTTTTAAGTCGGGACTTTGACTGTATAACGTGTAACTTAAGAGAAGCAATACAAGGGTTTTCATAGGGAAGGGTTGTATGTTTTTGTTAAGTGCAGTCTCTTCAAGTAGTTGTGAACCTAACGAATTGCGTACTTTCAGCTGAGATAATAGTTTTATGCGAAGAAAGAACTTTAATTCAAAAAAAACCAGCATTAGCGCGAAACAGCTGTTGTTGGTTCTGTGCTTTATAATATTAAACGCAGAAGAATAAAAAGAATTATCATCACTATCCAAATGAGTACTTCAGGATCAAATTTATCAAATATTTTTGGTTTGTTAGAAAACGATGCTACAAGTCCGGTCATAATAGTAAGTGTAAAAGCCATTATAAATCCCATTGTTCCGTCATTATTGTCAGCTTTATTTCTACATTCAAGGTTAAGATATTGTTTATTCTTTTTCACAAGTCCGTGAATTTCACATGAAGAGTCTTCTTTAATATTGCTTAATTTTTTTTTTGAAATAGTAATTGCAACTGTGTCAGCAATTTTTATATTATCAATAATTTCGTCGTCGTCAACACACTTATAATCAAAATTCTCGATTTTAAAATTCGCTTTAGTATTTAAACATTTAAATTCAATCCACTTTCTCCCGTTTTTTCCTTTAGTCTCCATGAATTTCGGACTCTCGGAAATTACCAACTCTTCAATTGTGATTAACTCTGAATTCTTAAAAATATAACTTCCAGTTATTACGCCTAGAAAGAAATACAATCCAATAACTGAACAAATTATTGCTACAAGTAAATAGTTTTTTCGTTTGTCTTCCCAATCGTATATTTTTTCTTCCATATTTTTTAGTCAAACGAAATGGCATATTCTTTAAAAAGATTCCTGAAATGTTCCGACCAATTTCCACGATCCCAATCTTTCTGATTTGCTCGGAGTAAATTGATTATCTTTTCCGTGTCATTCGGATTTTTAAATGATAAAATTGTCTCTGTTAAATGGAAAACTTCAAAAGGGATGTTTTTTTGCTCCAATCTATTAAGAATTTCGTTATTGGTTTCAGTTAACTTATTATCTTTTATAAAGGTTAAAAAGAGACCAAGTTTAATAAATTTTGTTGAGTTAATATTTAATTTACAGATATTTAAAATTTTATCATTTTGATACTTTTTTATGTTTTCAAAAATCAAAGGAAGTATCATTTCACTATCACCATAATCGTTATCAAATTCTAAAAGTCTATAATCTTGACTTGATAAAAGTCCCTTAGCAAAAGAGATTGAAGCTTTTTCTGGGATATCTTTAATTATAAGTTTTGTTGCTCTTAAATCAATCATCTTGTAGTTCTCCCAGATATACAGTATTAACGATTGATAATGTGTACAATAGTTTTTAGTAATTACTTCACTTAAATACGCAATCGATTTTTTATCAATGGTTTTCAATATGTTAGTTAGAACTTCAGCAGATTTTTCTGTTTTATAAGCAGATACCGCTAACATATAACTATCTGATTCAAACTTTAGATTGTAAGAAAGTAAAAAGTCCCAAAATTCATCGTCTGGAAACTTTGCAATAGCAGAAAACGCAAGTTCTCCGAGTTTCTTAAATTCAGGGATATCTTCCTTTCTTTGATAAATGGCTAAAGCTTCTATTGCTTCTATATTTTTTTCATTAAGTGCGAAGTACTTAATTCTTTCATATGTCTTTGGATTTCCATTATTATTTTCAAGTGCTTTTGACATTAAATCGGTTTTATGTTTACCATATAAAATGACACTATCAAGTTGCTTTATTTGAGATTGAAAGAATAAACTATCTTGTTCTGTGAGTTTGTTTTCGAAATGTTGATATAATACTCTGTGATAAAATTCACGCGCTAATTCATCTGTTGAAACTATACAACCGTCTTGCGTGGTTGCTGTTTCTCCGGTTCTAAGAAATTCTGTAAATATGTTTGAAAGTTTTGGGTATTTCTTATCGGCTAAAGCCCAACTTGTGTAACCTTTTACTACCGAGTTTTTGTGGTTAAGTAATTCTAGAAGCTCGTTGATAGTAGCTTTGTTTTTGAGTTTTTCAAAATTTCGGTATTGGTCTGTTGTTTGACCACCAATTCCAACGTGTTCTGATTGAAGTTCGTTGTACTTTTCAATTTTTTGAACAAGATTTTTAATCTCAGGTCGGATTTTCTGTGCCGAAACTTGAAATGAATAAACTGTTAATATAAGTAATGCAATATTTTTCATTGTTTTCTGATAACCTTGCTGATAACGTGCCGCACATTGTCATAGTTGCGACAATTTATTACTGATGATTCCAAATATAAAATTCCTTTTTGCCCCGAAACTTCGGGGTCAGAGAAAATTCGGAATAATCCCAAGCGCGCAGTAGTTGCATACTGCTGTTAGCGGTAGGACTTTTACTTTCCATAATATTCCGTTAAAAATATTATTACATAGATCCAAAAATTGTAAAGCATTGTATATAGAATTCCATAGAAAATACTTCTGTCAACATTTCCGCTACATTCGGCAGATTTTTTAAATATTAACCTTAAAGCTCTGAAGAATATCCAATACAACATTGCCAAGAATATTAGAATAGATAACCAAATTATAGCTCCTAAAAAGAAAAAAAGATAACTGATCACAATAGTTGTAATAATCCACAAAATTATGCTTAATACAATTCCGCCAATACCATCTGCAACGTCAAAACCATCGGTGTTATTTGTAGTAATCTCTTTTAGAGGTTCTATTTTATTGATGTTGAATTTATCAGTTATTTTACCAATATTGTCTTTCAATTTTGTTCCATTATATAAACTTATTGAAATAAACAGAAAAAAAGCAATTGATAAAATTGAAGTTGATAGTAAAGAGTTTTCAATTACTGTTTGATGTTTTCCAATTCCATAAAACCAAACACTTAAAATTGTCAAAACAATTACAATTAAGGAAATAGCGAATAAACTTCCGGTATTTATTAGTGTTCTTCTATTCGGGATTTTCATTTCAGCATCATTTTTCTGAGTCTTACCGCTAACGTTTTCAGTCTATAAGTCTGTAGCGAAGCCGGTGTACTGCCTACTGTTAGCTAAGATAAAGTTTTTAAGTGAAAAAAGGAGTCGTATTCAATAAAAAAGCGCTGTTATAAGCTGGCTTTTCTCCATTTGTATAACAACAATCTTCTTCTGTCGTCAATATCATCAAATCTTATTTCAGTAATATCTTCAATTCTGTATAAAGATGTTCCTAAATCTTCACCATTTTTAGCTACACAATTGAGTACGAAATCCTCTTCGGAAACCTCTTTGACAAATCCTGTGAAAAATTCACCTCCATTAATTTCAAAACTAGCCATTTGATCTTTAGCTTTATAGAATTGTAAAACAGCATTATATTGCCAATAGTCGGATTTATTCAAGTTAATACTGAAATTTGAAGGTTTATCAATAATGTCAGCGTATTGTATAAGGCATTCCATTACCCTTGTATAATCATCATTGAAATCTATGGTTTTAATATTGGCAAGTTTAATGAACATAATACCATCTTGTTTTCCAAATCTATTAAAATGTCTAAACCCGATATATTCTTCACTTATTTCTGTTACATAACCTACAATGGAACCTTTGTCTCCATTGTATTGCCAGATTGAAATAATTTCTTTGTTCTCTTTTGATTTTTGTAATGTAGAATTTAAAATACTGCTATTCATTTTGGAATGATTCTGTGATTGATTAAATATTTTTTTTAAGAAGGTTATCATTTTCTACGATATATGTTAGACTTGCATTTAACGTTCTGTGGCTTGTGATAGTTGCGATTCCGGCAAACTGCGTACTTTCAGCTAAGATAATTTTTTTTTGTGAAGGAAGAAGTGCAATTCAATAAAAACCGGCTAAAGCTGATAAGCGCTGTTATGTGCTGTTTTTATTTTTTCTGTTAAATACTAGGTTATTAATGATCACCGCAACAGTCGTTCCCATAAGTACAATTCCTGAATAAAATAGTACGCCTAGCGAACCGCCTCCTTTAAAATTTTCCTCGTCCAAGTATAAAATTAAATTTATAGAAATACTTACTATAGCTATTGCTATAAGTCCAAATCTATTACGCGAAAACTTAAAAACCCTATAAAAAATATAAATAAATAACGTCAGATATAGTATGTATAATAATGAAAATTCATTGTCAAGTGGAAGCATAATTTTGATAGTGTTTTTTAGGCTAATAAAATTTTCATTTTACGAATTATTTATAGTTTCTGTCACCGCGATTGAGGTTTAAAATTACACATAACGTGCCGCGGCTTGTAACTGCTGCGACGATTTATGACTGATGATTTCAAATATAAAACTACTTTTTTGAATTTTCGGAGATCCGAGTTGGTAGGCACGGATTCCTTCGGCAGTCGCTTTGCTTGTATGCAAATCCGCGCTGTCGGTTTTTTTAATCGTTGTTATTACCTAGCCAATCGATATACCGTATATGGCAACATAAGTTATTACTGCAATAATTATAACTATTTCAATTGCCCAAAGCATTTTAGTATTCCCATTAATTTGCACTATCGTTTGTTCAATCGCAATTAGGAACCCATTTATAAATGTGGCTGTCAAAGCAATAATACCGCCTAACGCATTGCCACCATTATTATCCATTGCTAAATAATTGAAAGTTAGAAATAGTAAAAATACTTCTAAAACAACTAAGGCTATAAATAAAGGCGTTATTTTGATTTTGGACATTGTGATTGTGTTAATTTATAATTCTTTTAATTCCTTGTCTGGTAAAAACTACTATGATTTATTACTGATGATTTCAAGTACACCCGAGCCGCAGGGCGAATTGAGCGTAGCTAAAACTTGGCTTTGAATTTTCGGAGAAAATTCGGTGGACAAACCATGCCGCACAGTTGTTGCAAACTGCTGTTAGCAAATCGCCATTTTATTATTTAATTTTATCAAAAGCTTCTCTAGTCATTACTATCAGAGTTTCTTTTTTGCAATCCCATATTGAAACATACTTTTTTGACATAACATAATGAGTATTTATTTTCGCAAATTTTCCATATAACATTAGCGTACAAATGTCTGTTGAAGTTATCAAATCATCTATTACATGGCTATGAATCGTACTTTCTATTTCATTTTTACCGCCAAATTCGATAGGGATGAGGCTATTATGTAATTTCTTTTGATTTAATAATTTATTGTTTTTGTCAAAAGTGAGTAAATAATCATTTCCAAATAACATAACACCATTGATTTTTGGGCCAGTTAAAACAAATACTTTTTTCTCTTTATTAGTGATTATTGGAATAAGATTGAGATTTGTGTTTTTGTATGTTTTATATAAAGTATCAGAATTAATTATTCTTAAAGCTTCTGTTCTTATTTTGAATAAAGCAAATTCATTTTCGGTTAATTCTCTTTCTACCAAATCTGTTTTTGCTGTTTCAATTTTAAAAGTATTATCAAAGTCTATTGTCCCCAAAACTTTTGGATTTTCTCCTTTTGAGAAGAAAATACACTTTGAGATTTCATTTTCGGTGTATGATAAATAGCCACCAACTTTTTCTTTTTCACTATATTTTTCCATAAAAATGTCGCTTCCATACCATGAAGCCATTTCGGATTTATATAGCATTTTTCCTTCTTCAAGAATTGCAGAAGTTTGCTTATCAATTTTTGATTGTCCTAGGCAGTTAAATCCAAAAAATGTGATAAAAAGATAGATTTTGATTTTCATTGATTAGTCTATTGTTAAGGAGTTCAAAGCTGATTGCTAACGTTTCTGCGCTTGGCGTAGTAGCAGCAAGTTAAAGAAAAATGTAATAAGAAATGCTGAAGTTCAGAGTATTTTCCAAGAAAAACAAACCAGCTATTATGTCAAACGGCTGTTACCTGCAGTATTTACTTTTTTTCAATTTTTACCAAACCTTGTCTTGTTGCTAAAAAAAGATTGCCATTCTTGTCAAAAACCATTTTTGAAATATATGAAGTAGGAATCTCTGAATTTTCATTATGATAGTTTTCCCACGTTCCATTCAGATCATATCTTATCAATCCTGCCCTGTCAGTAGAAATCCATAGACATTTTTCATTTTTGTCATATAGTATACAAGTTGTATGATTAAAAGGCATTCCAGAATTCTCTGTTGTATATTGTCTAAAGTTCCCATCTTTTGTCATTATTGCTATTCCTTCATCATTATTCACACTTTGCTTGTTTTTTCGGTTAAATTCAAATAATGTAAAATACAAGTTTCCATTTTCATCCTCGTCCATGGCAGTAATACATTTGCCTTTTAGTATTGTTTCAGTTTTTTCATAGCTTGTAGCCTTACCATCATTATCAATCATCACTGTTCCATCAAACGTCCCAATCCAAATTCTTCCTGATTTGTCTCTTTTTGAATAATAAACCCTATTGGATGGTAGCTCAGGCAAAGTACCTTTATTAATTGTTTGCCATTTTCCTTTGGATAAGATTGTTAAACCTTTTTCCGAGCAAAAGAAAAGCTCATCTGTTTTATCATTATTAACAATATCCCAAGCCCCATCAATACCAATGTTCTTTACATCATATTTGTTCCATTGAGTGTTGTAACTATAAATACTTTTTAATCCATCAAACCAAATTGAATTTTTGTTATCACATGCTATTGCAAAATAATCTTCTTTAACTCCAGGGTTTAGTTCATTCAATTCTAATGTCTTAAACTCTTTTCCGTTGAAAGTTTGAACATTGTTATCTACTAATAACCATAATGTTCCGTTTTGGTCTAAAGTAAAATGATCTAATCCATTATCAGACAGTGCTGAGTTTTTAGTATTCCAAATGGTAAACTTATACTTCGATAAAGATTCATTTTTATATACATAAGTTTTGTTAAAGATTTCTGGACTTGTAGGTTTATCAAAAGACGCTTTAAACTCAGCCATATCAACTCTCTCAATTTTTCCAGATAAAACATCATCTTTAACACTGAATAATAATGTTATTGAAACTTTCTCTTCTTTTTTCTTTGCGGTCTTAGCTGGTATCCAATTATTGAAATTATTTAACTCTTCTACAATTTTTTGAGAAATCAAATTGTTGGTTTTATCTGTGTGGCTTAAAACGCAGCCATTTCCTCTGGAATCAACAAGTACCTGAACTTTTAAACTGCCTTTTACACCTTTGAGATTTAACTCATGGTTTATTGTTTCAATCATTTTCTCAAATTTGTCAACTTTATAAGATGCTTTCTCATCTCCACAATCAAGGCAGAATTTATCTGTTTTACAATTTTCTACTTTAGTTGGAAATAGATTTTGGGCAGTTGAATTTAATGCTATGAAAAATATAACTGAAGCGACTGTGATTTTGTTCATTTTTAAACGATAGTTGATTAATATTGCTGGTAACGTTCCGCCGCTTCTTGTCAGTTGTGAAGTTCGGAACTTTATATTTTCTGTTAAAGATAAAAATTCTTGCGAGTCGTGAACGTGAACTTACCACAAAACTCGCAATTACGAGAAACAGCTGTTAGGCGTTCGGCTTTTTTATTCAAATTCAATTGGTTCAATATCTACTTTCCAGCCTTTATTTGTCGCTATACTAATGTTACATTTTTCAGTCCCTGGATTTCCTCCAATATAAACGGTCTTTCGAAACATCTTGTTATTATGTAAAGATTCAAAGAACAGATTTAATTGCTTATCATTTAATTGGTTTGAACGTAAAAAAATTGACATTAGTTTTTTGTTATTACTCACATTTAAACTTTTTAGCTGGTTATTTTCACAAGATAAATTTTCAAGTAAAGTGTTATTACTAACATCTAAACTTTTAAGTTTATTCCAAGTACAATTTAATAAAGTTAATTCAGTATTTTTTCTAACATCAATATTATTCAATTTGTTCTTTAGAACGTCTAATGTTTCTAATTTTGGACAATTACTTATATTCAAACTTGTTATTTGGTTGTTGAAACAAACTAAACCTTTAATAGTATTTAGTTTACTACCATTTATTGTTATAGTGTGGTTTATTCTGTCGGAATAACTATTCTTAAAATATATAGGTAAAGACCATAAATCATTAGAGTTTATTGTCGTTCCGTTTCCCCAATTAATTTTTGCACTTCCCCAAGAACCTGATAAGCCAATTTCTAAACTATCAACTTTATTTGTGGTCATTGTCATTTGAGTTTTATATTCTTCTTTACAAGAAATAAATAAAACTGTAAGAATTATGAAAAAAAGATTTTTGTAAATATTTTTCAATTTGTTATTTTTTTCAGTTCGCACGTAAGCTGACGCCTAACTAATAGATAAGAATGTTATAAAACTCAATCATTCCTTATCTCCCAAATTTAACCAATTCCCCACCACCAATCAATCCCCATCAATGGGTAATTTAAATCAAGTTATCAACATAAATTTCTTACGATTAGCCTGTTTTGAGTTGGTTTAAGGGTAAATATACTTTTGTAAAACTTACTGCCTTTACGGTTTTCATCATTATGCATTAGAATCCCCTTGTGCATACTTTTTCATTTTGAAAATTATGCACACGATAAAAGTGCATACTTTTTCGTTTTGAAAATTATGCACACAATACAAGTGCATACTTTTTCGTTTTGAAAATTATGCACACAATAAAAGTGCATACTTTTCAGTTGTGAAAAACATGCACTTGCTATTATGAGTGTTCAGTAGGCAGTGTTCAGTGAAATAACTAATAAATTAAAACATCTTTTACTTTGTGACCTTTGCGGTTAAATTCAGTGTTCAGTAGGCAGTGTTCAGTGGTCAGTGAGCAGTTATCTTCCTTATCCCTTTTCCCTTTTCCCTTTTTTTAATTAAGCACAGATTCCTTCGGCAGTTGCTTCGCTCGTTTGTAAATTCGAGCAGTCGGGTTATTCTGCGTTAGTATTTTTTAAAATTGCTTTTCAAATGACTCTCCGTTAAAGCTATAAACTCCTCCTTCTGCCATTCCAAAAAGCAAACGGTTATTATGGTCTTTATAGATAGTCCAAACCATTTTCGATTTGAGATTATTGTCTATAATATAATTGGTCAAAGTCTTCCCGTCATATTGCCAAGCTCCGGTATCTCTATCGCCAAACCATATATTACCTTTAGAATCTTCTTCAATAGCAAAAACGTGTTCCATTGTACCCGGTTGTGATTTATCGCCTCGTCTGGTACTTGTTGGATGAATTAAATGATGTTTTTCAGAAAAATTAATTATTGTTTCCCCTTCTTTTAGTAAAACACCTATCCCGTTATTTCCTATCCAAATGCGTCCTTTTGAATCGGCTAATACACTTCTTATATGCAAAAGTTCATTCTCTTTGAGTTTTAAATTTTCATGGTCAAAGCTATTGACCTTTTTGCCATCATAATTGAACAGTGCTCCATAAGTGGCAATCCAAACTTTGCCGTCTTTAGCTTTGGATATATCCGTTACACCATACACATTATCAGTATCATGATTATTGGGTTTTGGAAAAATCAGATAGTGCATATCCTTTCCGTCAAAACGATTTATTCCGTCTCTTTCACCAGCATTAAACCATAAATCTCCATGGGTTTCATTCCAGTCATATTTTGGTTTGTTGATATTTGTGGCATAATGGGTAACCTTTCCTTTGTCATATACGCTTACCCCTTTTGCCGTTCCAAACCAAATTTTTCCATTCTTGTCTTCTTCAATGGAACGGATTTGATTGTCTAATAAACCATTATTGATTGTAAAATAGTCAAATGTTTTCCCGTCATATTTGCTTATGCCTTCCTCATGACTTCCAAACCAATAGTTGCCTTTACTGTCTTGAAAGATAGCTCGTATTCCGGAAGTAAATTGTAAAGTATCTGTTTTTGAAGTGCTTACTAATTCAGATTTACTTACTTCTTTTTCGGTTGATTTCTGATTAACGCAAGAAAGGTTTAGCGTCAACAGGAGTAGTGGGTTTATCAAACTAAAGTATTTTTTCATGGCTGTATTTATTTTAAAAACTTTTCAAAAGAATGACCATTAAATTGATAAACCCCAGCGTTATGACTGCCAAGCCAAAGCACCCCTTTGTTGTCTTTGTAGATTGTAAAAAGCAATACAGTGGTTTTGTCCTCTTGGATAGGGTAGTGAATGAGTTCTTTTCCGTCGTATTTCCAAACCCCTTCTTCATAAGTGGCCATCCATAGGTTGCCTTCGTTATCCTCGGTTATGGATAGAAAAAAGGGAAATGCTTTTTTATTTTTTTCGTCCAAATACCCAATGCCGTCTTCTTTTTGGAAGTCTGTATTAATAGTACTATTCGGTTTTAAATTGTACCGAAAACGGGTATTATTAATCCAAAACATGCCCTCTTTATCTTCAAAGATGGCACGAGTTCCAAAATCGCCCCCATTGGGTGTGGTCTGTAATTGCTCTTCATAATGCCAACTCAGCGTTTTGCCATCATATCGGCACACCCCTAAGCTTGCTGTTCCGAACCACATCAATCCTTTACGGTCTTTGTAGATGGTATAAAGTCCATAGGGTCTTATGCCGGTATTGGGATATTTCCGGTAAAAGGCCTCTTCTTCAGGAGATTTTGGAAATTTTAAGAGGTGTAAAAATGTTCCGTCAAATCGATACACGCCATTATTGGTAGACCCAATTCTGAACCATAAATCAGCAGGTTCTAAAACCCAATCATTCGAAGGGGAATCGGGGTTGGCTATGGGCAAGGTTTTGAAAGTTTGACCATCAAATTGACTAACCCCTCGCTCGGTTTCAATGTAAATATGGCCCTCTGAATCTTCTTGAAAACCCCGTATAGCATTGCTAACCAAACCCTCTTTTGTAGTGAAGTGTTTTACATGTTGTCCATCATAATAAAATACACCATTCTCTTTACTTCCGAACCAATAATTGGATTGCTTGTCTTGATAAATAGCCCAAATTGTTTGATCAACTTGAGCAACAGTTACCCCGATTTCAATTTTCTTCTCTTCCGGTTGAATAGCCTTATTTTGCCCATTACAAGAAGTGAAAGTGGCGAAGAAACTAATAAGAGAAAGGTAGCGTAGTGTCGTCTTTATTTTATTCATTTTTTACTCTCGTGGAATGAAGCATGTCTAATTTCCAGCTGTTTTCTGTTAAAATGGCGGTGGCACTTTCCAGCCAATACGCTTTTCTGATTATTTTATTATCAACCGTAAATACCGCATGGTTTTTATAGGCAATCCATGCCGTTCCATTGGAGACTTTCACATCAATAATTTCAATGGAGTTCACTCGGGTAGGCTTAGGTTTTTTAAGGACCGCTTTGTCTAAATATTTGGCAATAGTGTCATTATTCCACACTTCGCCATTTTCCAAAAGCAGAAAATCTTTGGTGTAATATTTATCTATGTTTTTAGAATTTAATTCAGACCATATTTCGTCAAAAGATTTAATAATTAATTCTTTTAACTGTGATTCTTCAGTTTTGATGGCGTTTTGTCCGAAGGATAGTGCTGTGAAACAGAGCCCCAAAATGATAGTATTGATTTTTTTCATTTTTCTTTTAAAAATTGCGTTAGGTTTTTGAATGCTCCGATTTGTTTTAAAATTACTGCTAATGGGTTGTTACAAACTGCTGTTAGCGGTTCGTACTACTGTTTGTAGGCATTGCTTCTATTACGTGTATTTCGTTTCCATCAGGGTCTTTAATCTCGATAGTTTTCGCACCGTTGGGCATTCTGTCAATAATTGGGTGCTTGTAATTGCCTGATTTGTAATCGCTGCTCACTTCCATAAGCCTCTTAAGAAAAGCATCCATAGAATTTACCATAAAACCCAGGTGTACAAAACCTACATATTTTGGTTCCGAAGGTACTTCACTGGTATCTTTAGTGGTGACATTGAGCCACTGTGATAAATGGAGTTCAGTACCATCACCAAATTTCAACCATTTTACATCGTATAGAGGGCTTGGAGGAAAGGGATACGGTATAGTGTCTGCCTCAAAGACTTGAGTGTAAAAAGCTACACTACTTTCCAAATTCTTTACATCTAATAAAGTATGGTTATACCAGACAGTACTTTTTTGTGCACTCGAAAAGGATGTGATAAAAAAAAGGAATAAAAGGGGAAAAGACTTTATCATTGCTTTATATTTTGATTAAAAAATTGCGTTAGGTTTTTGAATGCTCCGACTATTATCCCAAACTGCTGTTGGTGGTAGTTATTTTGAGTAATTTGAGTAAGTTATCAAATCCGCGCCATAGGCCACTGCTATCTTTTACTTCGTAAATTTGGTAACTTTTATTATTAAATAAATGATATGTGTCTTGTGAAGAACACCAACCGGTATGATTACTTCTTAATTCTATTTCAAATTCTCTAAATAGCTCAATTTGTGCTTTTGTTAAAGTATATCTTTTGCCATTGTATTCAGCAACAATTTTGTTGTTAACCTTTGAAAGATTGAATTTTACTGGTTTATCGAACGTACTGAAACAACCTTCATGGAAAAATTCTAAAAGCAAATTTTCTCCATTCTTTAATTCATCTATAAGTAGAACATTTTTATTTGATTCATAGTCTAGGTAGTCTAAACAAAGTTCTACTTTTTTTAATTCTGGTTCATTTATAGTCAATTGTACAGTGTTTTTTTGGTTGTAAATTGTCACATACTCAATGTAATATTTACCGTATTCCAAATTTAAAATAATGAAATTGTTACTTAGTATTTCATATTCTTCAATTGTTTTAATTTTACTGCTATTTTCCTCTTTTTTAAATAGTTTAAATTTGTTTTTAGGAATGTGTCTATTATCATATTTACAGTAGACAGGAATAATCTTCAATCTTCCAGTTTTAGTTGTTTCATTCTTAGAACAACTTCCAAACATTAATATCAAAATGATTATTAAAAATCTCATACGTTTTTTTTAAATGGATATTGTCGGTTTGCAAAGTTCCCACACAATTACCGCTAACGTGCCGCTGCTAACCGACTGTTGCGAAGCCAGCGAACTGCGTACTGTCTGCTAAGATAAACTTTTTACGTAAAAAAAAGAGTATAAGTCAAGAGTATCTTGCAATAGCGGTTAACGGCTGTTGTGCGATCGGCAATATCGAAGCAATTTAGTTCAGTTCAAAATATTCTTTTTCACTCCATTCTAATTGATTGGGTAATTTTTGGTTGCTAAATTCAATATGAATTACTCTTCGTCTTTCGTTATTTGTTGTTTTGCTTGATGCATGAAAAATTAGAGGTTTCATAATCATTATTCCGCCTTTTTCAACTTCGCAAATTGATTCTGTTTCGTTTTCAATTACTATGTTTTCAGTTCTTACAATTCCTTTTGCGTGAGATTTATTAAGAACTTTTAACGCACCGTTGTCTTTTGTTGTTTTGTCAAGATGTATTCTTATTGTGAAATTTTGTTCTAAAATTTCTTTAGGCGGTTGAACCGCAAATTGATTTTGTTTATTTGTCCAATTTTCAAAATTCTCTGTTTCAACTTTTTTGTCGACAGAAATAGTTAAATCTTGATGATAAGCTACAAACCAATTTGATTTTTCCGGTTTGTCAAAATAAATTGATTTTGTTATAAAATAACCTTCTCCAAAGATTGACTTTATGATTTCTTTCAAATTATGATTGAAAATATATTTTAGAGTTGCTGGAATTTCTTTGTGAAATTGACGAATAGCAAATAAATCCTCGGATTTTCTAAAAGTAGCATTTCTGTTTTCTGTTTCAGTAACTTTTTCTATTTCTGAAATGATTTTTTCAATTTCATTTTCAGAATAAACATTATCAATAATTGCAAAGCCTTCAGAATCTATTTCATTTATATATTTCATTTTTCAGCTTATTTTCTCTTGTAGAATATGGTTGTCAACTGCTGTTATGAGCTGGTTTGGTGAATTCAAGCTTAAATTAAGAATAATAAAACTCAAACTCGTTTTAGTAATTCAGCGACTGTTGCTACAAATCCAATCAATAAAATAATTAATGCGCCATATAGTCTATAATCTGAAAGAAAATGGTAATACTCATTTTCTTCCTCTGCCTTTTTTCTATTTGAAATTATCCACTTACTTATAAGAAACCCAATCACAATGGAAACAATAATATAAAAAATTAGTGTTTTTGTGCTTTCATCTTGAATATACTTTACTAATAGCATTCTTGAAGGTTTTAGCGATTTTTGTGAACTAGCGCATAACGGTTTGGTGTAAAAGAAGTAGCGGATTTTGAACAGTTAAACTCTCCGTAACAAACGAAGATAGAAAACGAAATTCAGTTTCCGCCACAACTTAAACCGCTATTTTTTTTACACCGTGTTATCGGCTGCCCTTCTTACAGTCAGCCAGTGTTGTATTTCAGTTACAAATAACTCAGCCACCATTTGTCTTTATTATTTGATTTATAGGTCATATATTTTTTACAAAGCGGATAGAGAAGTAAGACAACACTAATCCAAATTACATAAACGATGAAAAGTGAATATCCATAAGTTTTGAGGGTTTCACTCATAAAGCTTTTACCTGTTACAATCATATCCTGCCAATTGCCACCAAAAATTAAAATACCAATAATTGCCAAAATGTGGATTACCAACATATGTAAAAAATAATAGAATAATGGCACTCTTCCGAAGACCAAAAAGAAATCTGTTATCTTATTTTTTATATTTTCAAAGGCATATAAAAATAACATTGCAGGTCCAAGTGTAATACAAAGAAACAACAGAGAAGGTGGGTACTTTGTGACCTTAAAAAAAGATAGGATTGATTTAGTGGTTGTATCTTGAACTGACCAAGGCATTAAATCGCCATATACATTAAATCCTCTTAAAATAACAAAAAGAAAAAGAGACCCTAAGCCTAATCTAAACAGCCATTTTTTGCGAAGTGAAACGTCAAAATCTTTTTTATAAAATGAACCAAACAAGTAACCCAATGCCATTAGTCCAATCCAAGGAATAAGTGGATAATGCAAAATAACCAAATGATTTGAACCATAGACTAACGCATTATCTTGGTGTAAAAAGTACCAAATAATGGATTGAAAACTTTGTCCTTGCATTACTATATTATCCAAAGCATTATGCCCTGCAATTAGAATAATACCTACAAGCAAAATCACTTTTCTGGGAAGGTAAATAAGAAATGAAAGACATATCATACTAAATCCTATTGCAAAAATCACTTGAAATATTTGAAGGCTATAAGTAACATCAAATGTCCAAATAAATGTATTAACCACTATTTCAAGAAAAATGAGCCAAATACCACGAGTAAAAAGAAATTTAAAAAGTGCTGGCTTTGATTTGTTACTCCCATAGAGAAAGGCAGAAGTCCCCGACAAGAATACAAAAACAGGTGCACAGAAATTGGTAATAAAACGAGTAAAAAATAGCAACGGGGTTGTAGTCTGCAAATTTGTTGGGTCAATAAAAAATGAGCCATAATGAAAATAATCTCTAACGTGGTCTAATGCCATTATAACCATTACAACGCCTCGTAAGATGTCTATTGATTCTATTCTGGGTTTATTGAGTGCTGTCATAATTCAGTTATAAGAGGTTTTGGTTATTGCAAATTATATTGCTCATTTTCGTAGTGTGTCGCCATAGGGTTGCCGATAACGTTTCGCCGCTAACCGACTGTTGCGAAGCCAGCGAACTGGGTACTGTCAGCTAAGATAATAGTTTTACGTGAAAAACAGACGTGAAACCACGAAAATCCAGCAATAGCGGTTAACGGCTGTTAGCGGTTGTTTCCTAATCAATATTTAATTTTTTGAGAATACTTTGGAACAGAATCTTTTTTACAGTTATCTTCTTCCAATAGTTCATCGAAATTTAATATTAAAACTTTAGTTGCAACTGAGTCTTTTGATTTTCTTCCCTGAATAGTGTCATAAACTTCTATGAAGACATACTTATCATTAAAGTATTGTAACTTATGGATTTTGTTAGGGTAAAGTTTATCGACTTTGCAATCAATCTGCTGTGTGTTAATTAAATCTCTTGGAACAAGCAATATTACGTGAAACATTATAAAAACCTTTCCTAAGAAAAACAACCAAAATCCTAACACTGGATATGATAGCATGTAGTGTCCGTAACCGCCTTCACGTGGTTCTTCAAATTTCAAAGAAGCATATCTAATAAAGATTACAAATGATAGAATTAAGAAACCTACTATTGCGAGAAATAACATCCACAGATTTTGACTAGTATTGTTATCATCTAAATTTCGACCAGCATATATTGTCAATAAGTAGAAAGCACCAAAGCAAAAGGTAAAAGTAAGAACATCTCCCAAGAGAACAGAAATTTCTTCACCAATTTTAATTGTCTTATATGGTTTCTTTGGAGGATCAATGATATATAATCCCGCTAAAAAAATGATTCCCATTATTACAACAAAAGAAAAAATAACAACTAAAATGCCATCAGCAATTATTTGGCTAACAGAAAAAAAACGAATTAGAGGAAGTTTAATACTGATTAATTCTAACGCCTGCCAAATTCCTCCAAGAGTTGCGGGGATTACAACAAGAGAACTCAGGTAATTGTGGAAAAAGTTTAGTAGCTTACGGAAAAAGGTTTTAAATGCTTTTTTTCTTCTTTCGCGTTCTTCAAAATAAAATGTCAAATCTTCTTGAGTTTGTTCCATGTAAAATAAATAAATTAAATTCAGCATTTCGATCTCTGGATGCTGAATGGCCAAGAAATAACCGCTAACGTGCCGATAAGTATGATTATCATCAGCTATGTTTTCAAATTTAACCAATTTCCCACCACCAACCAATCCCCATCAATAGGGATTTTACCTTAAGTTATTAACATAAAATTCTTATAAATACGCCATTAAAAGCTAATATTCATACAGCTGTTGCGTCATATCAACGTCATAGTAACGTCATAGTAACGTCATGGTAATGTCATGAAAGCATTTAAGGCGGTTTGGGGAGTAATGGGGAATCAGTGATTGGTGTTCAGTGTTCAGTGTTCAGTATTCAGTATTCAGTGTTCAGTATTCAGCGCTCTGTGTATCTCCAATTTTCTCCGTGAATCTCTGTGTAACTAAACAACTCCTCAAAAAAAAAACCACTCACTTTCGCGAATGGTTTTACTTCGTACTTCGTACTTTTCACTTCGTACTTAATTATGAATCGCATCACAACAATGGTGCTCCATAAAACTCTCGGTTTCTTCGTGCCATGGGAAGGCCGCGTTGTATTTGCTGTTTTCCCAATAGAATTTTTTACGGGCTTTAGGCTCGTTGCCTTCTTCGTTCATCGTTTCGGAGTTGTACATTCTGCCGTTGGCTATGGTATAAAGCAGCGTGGCCGAGTTCTGAATATCGTCTAAAGGATTTTTGTCTAAGACTAAAATGTCGGCCAATTTACCGGCTTCCAGTGAACCAATGTCTTTACCGGCACCAATATAGTTGGCGGCGTTGATGGTGGCGGTTTTTAAGGTTTCTAAGTTGCTCATACCACCTTGGTTGATGCTCCACAATTCCCAGTGGGCACCCAAACCTTGTAATTGTCCGTGTGCTCCCATATTGACTTTCACACCATTATCAGCCATTTTTTTGGCGGTTTGTGAAGTCAGGATATGGTCGTTTTGGTATTCTTCCTCAGGCGCCATCGTACGGAAACGCGAGCGCGAATCGATGATGCTTCTTGGGGTGAATTGCAATAGTTTTTTGTTTTCGTATACGTTGGTTTTTTGGTACCAATAATACTCGGCATTCAAGCCACCATAGTTTACAATAAGCGTAGGCGTGTAACCCACACCGCTTTTGCCCCAAACTTCTAACACATCTTTATACACCGGCGTTACCGGAATATTGTGTTCCACTCCGGTATGACCGTCAATGACCATCGTCATGTTGTGGAAGAAATTCGAACCGCCTTCGGGTACTACATTAATGCCTTCTTCACGAGCGGCTTGTAATACTTGCTGGCGTTGGTCACGACGCGGTTGGTTATAACTCTTCACTGATAATGCCCCAAAAGCTTTGGTGCGTTTGATAGACGAACGCGCATCGTCAAGTCCGTTTACAACCGCTTTAAAATCGCCATCGGCACCGTATAAAATAAAACCGGTTGAATAAATTCTGGGCCCAACAATAGCACCGCTTTTTACCATTTCTGAAAGGGTAAATATCGATTCGGTATTGGAAGACGGATCATGTGAAGTGGTGACCCCAAAAGCCAAATTAGCATAAAACTGCCAGTTTTGTTGGGTCGTCAATCCGTAACGGAAAGCACCTACGTGGGCATGGGCATCGACCATACCCGGCATTAATGTTTTGCCGCTTAAATCGTATACTCTGGCATCGGCAGGAACCGTAACTTCACCGGCATTTCCAACCGCTTCAATGCGGTTTTGGTTAACAATGACAGTTCCTTTTTCAATCACTTTATCGCCATTCATGGTAATGATACGAGCGTTGGTTAACGCTAGTTTTCCTTTGGGTTTATCGACTTTAGAAGTCAAACCAATTTTAATTCCGGTATCGGTTGGTTTCTCTACTTTCTCAGGTGAACCCGGTAAAAAAGTAAAGCGGTCTTTTAATTCGTTGGTGTAATAAGTATCACCCAAAGTCCACATTACTTTTTGGCTGTTGGTAGCCCAATGCAAATTAATTCCGGCATCTTTAGACAATTCCGAAACCGGTACGGCTGTCGATTTATTGTCTAAATCACTTTCTTGCCCGTTCATGTTCAAAGGGGCTACATAGGCTTTGTGCAAGTGCATAAAAGCAATCCATTGGTTGTCGGGACTCGGCACTAATCTATTAGCATATTTCGATTTGATGTGGGTTCTTTCGTCTTTGCCATTCAAATCCACACTTTTCAATTCTTTGGTCAAGTTCCCGAAAAACACGCCTCCGGTTTGGTAGAAAATGCGGTTGCCGTCTTTGGTAAACAAAGGATATTCTCCACTCGAACCAATAAACTTACTTTTCCCGCCACTGCTGCTCATAGTATAAATTCCCGGTTTTTTAGAGAAAGCCATACCTTGGTCGAGGTTGCCGTCTTCTTTGCGGTACACTATGGTTTTTCCGTCAGGCGATAGGGAAGGCGTTCTGTAAATGC
Organism: Flavobacterium sp. IMCC34852; assembly: GCF_030643905.1. Taxonomy (NCBI): domain Bacteria; kingdom Pseudomonadati; phylum Bacteroidota; class Flavobacteriia; order Flavobacteriales; family Flavobacteriaceae; genus Flavobacterium; species Flavobacterium rivulicola. The sequence goes on from NZ_CP121446.1 coordinate 1,749,927, forward strand.
CTTTTTCAGAAGTCAGTTTCACCGAGTTTTTCCCGTCTAAACCAATTCTGCGAATGCTGCCCAATTCGGTATCGTTCCAGGTTACATAAACGATGCTTTTGCTGTCGGAGGTAAAAGTCGGTTCGGCTTCAAAGTCGGTGCCGTTGGTCAAACGTTTAGGTGTTCCGTTAGGTAAAGCTTTCGTCCAAAGGTAACCTAAAGCTCTAAACGCAAGTGTTTTTCCGTCAGGCGAAGTCACGGCATCGCGTATCATTTTTACGGTGAAATCAGTATCTGAAATCGGGGTGTTAAAATGCACTCGGTCTGCCACCTCAATCGATACCTCTGCCGAAAAAGGAATGTTGGTTACCGTTGAAGACTTGGTATTGATTTTATTGATTTTGCCACCAAACCATATTACGATATCTTCATTATTAGGCATCCAATTGAAGTTAGGATACACGCCAAATAAGGCCCAAGCGGTTTGTTGGTCTTTGTCGAGTTTGTCAAACACCGGCCATTCTTCACCGGTTTCTAAATCGTGTAAGTACAAAACGGTACTGGTTCCGATTCGCTTAATGAAAGCCAATAGCTTACCGTCAGGCGACACTTGCGGACGCGCTGCACCGCCCGGACCACCGGTGATGGTTTCTAATTTTCCGGTTTCGAATTCGTAGCGCTTGATGACATAAATTTCGTTATGCGGATCTTTATTATATTGAAAGTAACCACCCGGATACATGTCTTCGCTAAAGTACAAATACTTACCATCTCTAGAAATATTGGGCTCGTTAACGTCTTGTTGGTCGTTTTTGCGTTTGGTAAGTTGTACACCGCTACCGCCACTGATGTGATATTGCCACATTTCTCCGGCACCGGCAGAACGTTGAGAGGTAAAGTTTTTTCTGCCCACGATATAATTTCCGTCGGGCATCCAAGCCGGATTGCTCATTAGGCGAAAATCTTCTTTCGAAACCTGTTTGGCATTGGTCCCATCGGCATTCATTACCCAAAGGTTATCACCGCCACCGGCATCACTGGTAAAGGCAATTTTCTTCCCATCGGCACTAAAACGGGGTTGTATTTCAAACGGAATTCCGGAACGCAACACTTTGGCTTTGCCACCGGCAATCGGCATACTGTAAATATCGCCCAACATATCAAAAACGATAGTTGTACCATCCGGACTAACATCAAGGTTCATCCAAGTACCTTCGGTAGTCGTGAAGTTTTGGGTTTTGTAGTTGAAACTGTCACCGGGTTTGGCAACATCCCATTTTGGGGTTTCCGTTTTTTCTTGAGCGTTAGCAAAGGTAAAAGTCAACGCAATCAGTGAAAGAGTTATTTTTTTGAATATCATAAGTTGAAGTGTGTTTGTCAAAAGTGGGACTAGGGAAGAAGGATAAGGGAAAAGTTTCTTTCTTTTCCCTTTAGACTTATCCCTTATTAAGTTTACTGTTCTTATATCCGTAAATAAAGTAGAAGAATAACCCAATAACCAACCAAATCCCAAACCACTGCCAGTTAGAAACCGCCATTCCGGTTAGTAAATAACAGCAAGAGATGAGTCCGAGTAATGGTATGAGCGATAAGTTTTTAAGGAAAGCCAATACCGCCATTACAATACATAGTATTATAAACACTACCATTGGCGCATTCTCAGCAAAAAAGTTATCGGAATAGCTAAAAGTATTCGGGAAGAAAGTCGGTAAAAAGTATTGTACCGCACCAAAAGCACCCAAACAAATTAAAGGGAAAATGTACTTCGAATTGATATACGGAATTCGGAATTTACCTTTAGTCGCGCGTTCGGCCAATTCGGCTTCGCTTTGTGGAGACAACATTAATACACCGCCACAAACCAATACGAAGGCAAACAAAGTTCCGATGCTCGTAAAGTCGAGGACAAAGTTTTCATCCGTAAAGAAAATCGGAATCCCCACAACCAATCCGGTTACTATGGTTGCGAATCCGGGTGTTTTGTGTTTAGGATGTATTTCGGCAAATTTCTTGGGCATTAATCCGTCACGACTCATGGTCATCCAAATTCGAGGTTGTCCCATTTGGAAAACTAACATTACACTAGTCATAGCCACTACAGCCGCAATCGAAACAATGAACAACATCCATTTTACGCCTTTTAGCGCAAAGATTTCAGCCAATGGATCGCTTACACCGAGTAAGTCGTATTTTACCATACCGGTTAAAACCAAAGCTAAAATGATATAAACAATTGTACAAATTACCAACGAATAAATCATCCCGCGTGGTAAATCGCGTTGTGGGTTTTTGCTTTCTTCGGCTAAAGTCGATACAGCATCAAAACCAATATAAGCAAAGAACACAGCCGAAACACCGGCCATTACACCGCCAAAACCATTCGGCATAAACGGCGTCCAATTGTCGATATCCACATACATGGCGCCAACAATAATGACCAAAAGAATGATGGCTAATTTGATGTACACCATGGCATTACTGAAGTTTTTAGATTCTTTGGTGCCTTTGTAAACCAAATAGGTTATCAGCACATTAATCACTACTGCGGGTAAATCAAAAATGATTCTCAGTCCGCCAAGCGTTGGAGCCGTATTCCAAGCGGTTAAGCCTTCTCCGGGTTTGTTGGCCAGCAAAGCATCTTGGGCCGATTTGTAGTTTATGGTCAGCCATTCGGGTAAATGCAAATGGAAGCTTTCGAGTAAGTTGGTGAAATAACCACTCCAGGAAAAAGCAATGTAAATGTTTCCGATAGAGTATTCCATCAATAGCGCCCAACCGATTATCCAGGCAAACAATTCGCCAAAAGACACATAGGCATAAGTGTAAGCACTGCCTGAAACCGGTACACGGGAGGCAAATTCGGCATAGCACATAGCAGTGAAACCGCAGGCAATCGCACAAATGATGTACAAGAAAACCACACCCGGACCGCCTGAAAAGCAAGCATTACCAATAGCGCTAAAGGTTCCGCCACCAATGATGGCCGCTATACCGAAGAAGGTTAAATCTTTTACAGTAAGTACTTTATTTAAACCCGAATGTTCTCCGTCGCCACCTTCTTTAAGAATTACTGACGTCGATTTTTTTCGGAACAGATTGGATAATGACATGGTTTTATCAAGGTTATGTTAAGTAAAAAACAAATATAAGATAAGATAACAAAAATCATGTTTTTAATCTGAATTTTTAAATACGTTTGTCTTGAATTTTGGTCAAAGTATGAGATGTTAACCCATTTAAAAAATATAATCAAAGGTGCTTTTTTTAATGCTAGTAACAGAGTACTTTTGCACCACGAAAAAAAATAACATTTAAACCATACACATTATGTCATTAGTAGGTAAAAAATTCCCCAACATTACTGTAGATGCCATCTCTCACAAGGGAGAAAATCTGAGAATCAACGTGCTTGAAGAAGCCACCAAAAACAACAAGAAAGTACTTTTATTTTGGTACCCGAAAGACTTTACTTTCGTATGTCCGACGGAATTACACGCTTTTCAAACTGCTTTAGTTGAGTTCGAAAACAGAAATACTATCGTAATCGGTGCTTCTTGTGATACCAATGAAGTGCACTTTGCTTGGTTAAATACGGCTAAAAATAACGGCGGAATTGAAGGAATAACTTATCCGTTATTGGCTGATACCACCAGAAATTTATCCGCTGCTTTAGATATTTTAGACGCGGAATGGGTTTATGATGCCGAGTTGAACGATGAAATATTAGAAGGTTCCAATGTGACTTTCAGAGCGACTTACCTAATTGACGAAACTGGTAAAATTTTCCACGAAAGTGTAAACGATATGCCATTAGGAAGAAACGTAAACGAGTATTTGAGATTAATTGATGCTTATGCGCATGTACAAACTGTTGGTGAAGTTTGTCCGGCCAACTGGCAAAAAGGAGAAGACGCTATGACTGCTGACCGTTTAAGTACTGCTGCTTATTTAAGTCAAAACTAGTTAGCCATTGAATGATAACAAAAACGTCCCGATTATCGGGACGTTTTTTTATGGTGTGAAGACTGTTTTGTAATTATCCCAATAGCGCCAAATTAAGAACAGATTCCCTAAGAAAAGGGCTGCTGCAATCGGCAATTTTTCGGGTGACATGAAATAATTGATTAATAAGATATTCAACGTAACCGGCAAAACAACAATATTCGCCAAAGTTACATATCTACCTATGACAAATGCCAAACCGCATAACAATTCAACTCCTTTGGCTAAAGGAATCAAATAAACAGAAGCTACTAAACCGGTGTTGAAAGCTTTAAAATTTCCGGTGGCTTCGGTTTCGGGTGCTAATTTCAAAAAGAAACTGATTGAGGCAAACAATAAAAATAATCCAATAAGTACTCGAATAATAAGGGTAGCGATTTTCATAAATGTTGAAGTTTTTTGGTTGGTCTATCAAAGTTAAACAAAAAAATACCAAAAGCCAAACTAATGGTATTTATTTAAAAGTCAATTGACTAAGGTCTATTTCTTAATAAATCGCTTGTATCCGAGATAGCCTAAACCTCCAATTAAAATCAATGCCCAAAGTTGGGTCACAAAAGCAATAATTCCCTCTAACATAAACCAGCCTGTTTTTAAACTGTCCCAAATTTGCAAACCAATATGCGGTCGATAGGCATTGCTGTTTTTCTCGTTGAATACCAATTCCTTTTTCACCGTTTCTCTTTGGTACAAATACAAAGTCACCGTGCTGAAATTTACCTGATCTTCTAACGATAAATTTTTAATGATTTGCTCATCGCTTTCGGTTTCGCGGTCGAGCACTTTGTCCTCGGCGTTGGTAATGTCGTTGATCTTTTTGCCTTTGGAATCAATGCCTTTTTCCAAACGTTGCTGGCTTTTGGTCAACCGTTTTTGCGCCAGTTTATTCGATAACAATTGCAAAGCCACATCATCCGCTTTGATCAATCGACTGTCGAGGAAATCAACTTCTTTCGCTAAGGAAGTCAATACCGTGTCCAATTGCGTATTCGGAACGCGAAGGGTAATGGTGTTGTCAACGGTATATTTGGTCGTTTCCAAAATGCTGTCCTGACTTACCTGAGTTTCGTCGTGTTCGTTGACCGTGCTTTTTAAATCAGTAAAAGTGACAAAACCACCGTGTTTGCTAACGATGCTTTCAATGGCATAAGTCGATTTGGCTACGTTTTTAACCTTGAATTTTAAATCGGCTGTTCGGACAAACTTTCGGTTAGATTCTTTTTTTTCAACCGCAGCGTTAGAAGAAGTGCTTACAGCAGTTGTGTCGGCGGCAACATTCATTTCTGTTGCGGTATTATCTTCCGCTTCCGCTTGTTTGCACGCAAAGGCAATTCCTAATAGTAGTAATGCCAAACTTAGTTTTGATAAGTGTTTCATGTTTCATTCATTTTAATTAGTTATTAATAGTTACAATTCCAATACGTATTATTTTTTGAGCAGGTCGGAGTAGTTTTCTATCAATAGCTTTAAATGAATTACTGGTTAAACGTTATTTTTAGTCCTACTAAAAAGCGTGCCAAATTTTCGCCTTTGTTCGTTCGTTCCGAGAATTATTTTTATCGTAATTTTGAAAGCCATTAAAAAAAGTTTCCTTGAGAACTATTATTACCCAAAGAATTGAACAGATCGATACTTTTAAGAGCCAATTATTGGCTTGGTCACAACAGTTTCGAGAAGTAGTTTTTTTGGATTCCAATGATTATCAGCAAAAGTATTCAAGCTATGATTGTGTCTTAGCTGTTGATGCTTTTACTTCAATAAAAACAGACCATCACAACGCTTTTGAAGAGGTAAAACAATACCAACAACAAACCAAAGATTGGTTGTTCGGTTATTTGTCTTATGATTTAAAAAATGATACGGAAGCCTTGCAATCCAATAATTTTGACGGTTTAGATTTTCCGGATTTATTTTTTTTTCAACCCAAAAAATTATTTTTGTTAAAAGGCGATGAAGTAAGCATTCATTACCTCCGAATGTGTGATGATGAAATGGAATCTGATATCGAAGAAATCCTAACTTACCAACAACCGACAACCGACAACCGACAACCCAAAATAGAACAACGCATCTCCAAAGAAAGCTACATCGCCAAAGTCACCGAAATGCTTTCCCACATTCACCGCGGCGATATTTACGAAGCCAATTTTTGTATGGAGTTTTATGCCGAAAACGCTAAGATTGACACGTTAGCCATATATCAAAAACTAAATAACATCTCGCATCCGCCATTTGCCGCTTATTTTAAAAACAACCACCAATATTTGCTTTGCGCTTCACCCGAACGTTATTTGCGTAAAGAAGCTGATAAAGTTATTTCCCAACCCATAAAAGGCACAGCCAAGCGTTATGCGGAAAAAGATTTAGACGAAAAATCAAAAACCGATTTGGCCCAAAACCCAAAAGAACGCTCGGAAAACATTATGATAGTCGATTTAGTCCGAAACGATTTATCACACACCGCCACCAAAGGTTCGGTTGCCGTAGAAGAGCTTTGTGGTATTTATTCTTTTGAGCAAGTGCATCAAATGATTTCGACTTTGGTTTCGACTGTTGATCATTCAATGTCGCCTGTAGAAATCCTCCGAACGACTTTCCCTATGGGCAGCATGACAGGTGCACCCAAAATCTCCGCCATGAAAATCATCGAAGAACTGGAAGAAACCAAACGCGGTTTATACAGCGGTGCCGTTGGCTATTTTACCCCAAATAACGATTTCGATTTCAATGTCGTTATCCGAAGCATTTTATACAATTCCAAAAACGAATATTTGTCTTTTTCCGTTGGTAGCGCCATTACTTCGCAAGCAGTTCCTGAACAAGAGTACGAAGAGTGTTTGCTGAAAGCCAAAGCGATGTTTGAGGTTTTGAGTTAAGGGATAAGGGAAAAGGGAAAAGTTTTAAATTTAGAGATATGACAAGTTATAGAGATTTAATTGTTTGGCAGAAATCGATGAGTTTGGTAACATTGATTTATAAATTGGTTGCTGACTTACCGGTGAATGAAAAGTATGGATTGATTCCACAAATTAAGAGAAGTGCGATTTCTATTCCTTCCAATATTGCTGAAGGTTACGGAAGAAATTATAGAAAAGATTATTCGAGATTTTTACAAATTGCTCGTGGTTCATTATTTGAAAACCAAACTCAATTGGAAATAGCTGTTAATTTAGATTTTGTAAAGGTTAATGATTTAGAAGAAATCAAAGAACTTTCCGTTGAAGTCGAAAAAATGTTAAATTCGTTGATTAAAAAGCTAGAGGAATAACTTATCCCTTTTCCCTAATCCCTTTTGACTTAAAATATGCTATCAAAATTCCAAAACCACATCGATACAAACCTTCCTTTTCTAAAGGGAAAGAAATTGCTATTAGCTACAAGCGGTGGTATTGACAGCATGGTTTTGGTAAATCTTTGTTGTCAATCTAAACTTGATTTTGCCGTAGCACATTGTAATTTCCAATTGCGTGGAGAAGAAAGTAACGAAGACGAAAATTTTGTAAAATCTCAAGCAGAAAAATTACAAATTCCAATATTCATTCAAAGATTCGACACCAAAGCTTTCGCCGAACAAAACAAGCTTTCCATTCAAGTGGTCGCTCGAAACCTTCGTTATGAGTGGTTTTACACACTTTTAGCCAACCATAATTTTGATTACATCCTAACGGCGCATCATCTCGATGACAGTTTGGAAACCTTTTTAATCAATTTTACACGTGGTTCAGGAATTGAGGGTTTGACGGGAATTCCCGAGCAAAACGATAAAATTGTTCGGCCTTTATTAGCCTTTTCGAGAAATGACATTGAAGCTTTCGCCAAAGAAAATCTAATCACTTGGCGTGAAGACAGTAGCAATGCCTCGGATAAATATTTGCGTAATAAATTGCGCCACGATGTGATTCCGATTCTGAAAGAACTGAATCCGAGTTTGTTGTCGTCTTTTGAAAATACGATTACGCATTTGAAACAAACCCAATCATTGGCACAAGATGCGGCTAATAATTTGTACCAAAAAGTAGTCAGTGAAGAAGAGAACCACACGGTTATTGACATACCCAACTTGCTTAAATACCGAAATTACAAAGCCTATTTGTTCGAATGGCTGCAACCTTTTGGCTTTGCCGATTGGTCTTCGGTTTATGATTTAATCAAGGCCCAATCCGGGAAGCAAGTTTTGTCAAACACGCACATTCTCTTGAAAAACAGGGATTCTTTGTTGTTATTCCCAAAGCAAAATACCACAAGCGATGAAATGTTTTGGATTCAAAAAGGGCAAACCGAAGTTAAAATTCCCTTAAAACTTAGCTTTTGTAACGTAAGTGACATTTCACTTCAATCAACTAATGTTATCTTTGTCGATGAAGATTTGTTACAATTTCCTTTAACGCTTCGCCGTTGGCAAGAAGGAGATATTTTTCAACCCTTTGGCATGACCGGGAAAAAGAAATTGAGCAAGTATTTCAAAGATGAAAAGTTCTCTTTGCCGGAGAAAGCCAATATTTGGTTGCTCTGTTCCGATGATAAAATCGTTTGGATAGTAGGGAAAAGACAAGATGAACGGTTTAAAATAACAGCAAACACAACTAAAATTTTAAAAATAAACTACACTAACTAATGAAGAAAGTACTATTTTTTCTTTTGAGTTTTTTGGCTTTCGCCAATGTCAATGCCCAAATCGTAAATCCCGTAAAATGGAGCAGTAAAGTTGAAAAAATCAGCGACACCGAATTCAATTTGGTGATGGAAGGAAAAATCGAAGACAATTGGCACGTATATTCCCAATTCACTCCGGAAGGCGGACCATTAGCGGCCGAATTCAAATTCAAAGACGCCAAAGGAAACTATGAGTTAGTAGGCAAAGTCAAAGAAAGTCCTTATAAAAAACAATACAACGATGTTTTTGAGGTTGACGAATATTACTTTGAAAAGAAAGTAACATTTATCCAAAAAGTAAAAATCTTAAATCCGAATCTGACAACTATAAAAGCCACGATTGATTACCAAGTTTGTAAAGAAGTTTGTATCAATCAGGACAATGCTTTTACTTTTTCGCTACCAAAAACAGTAACGGCAAACCCGGAAGCTGTGGTTGTCGGTGTTGATACAACTCAAGTTGACACAACACAAGTAGCAAAAGCAGAAGTTAAATCAACAACTACTGTTGAGGTTGCCCAACCAAAGGAAGCAGATGATAAAGGACTGTGGACGATTTTTATTTTTGCACTTCTTGGTGGTTTTGCAGCTACATTTACACCTTGTGTTTATCCAATGATTCCAATGACTGTGAGTTTCTTCCTGAAGCAATCAGATAACAAATCAAAGGGCAGATTTAATGCCATTTTCTATGGAGCTTGCATAGTTCTTATTTGTTTTGCCATAACCATTCCGTTTCATATTTTTGAGGGAATCAGCCGTGATATTTTCTCAGAGATTTCAACCAATGTCTATTTGAATATTTTTTTCTTTTTAATCTTTGTGATTTTTGCCATTTCTTTCTTTGGTGCTTTTGAAATTACAATGCCTTCCAGTTTGTCCAATAAAGTTGATAAGGCTTCAGATAAAGGTGGATTGATAGGGATATTCTTTATGGCTTTGACCTTGATTATCGTTTCGTTCTCATGTATCGGACCTGCTTTGGGCTTTGTTTTCGGAACTTCTTTAAATTCTGATGGTGGTGCACTAATTCTTTCTATCGCCATGTTAGGATTCGGATTCGGATTAGCATTACCATTTATGTTTTTTGCATTGACACCAAGTTTGTTGGGTAATATGCCAAAATCAGGTGGTTGGTTGAATACGGTTAAAGTTGTATTTGGATTTATTGAATTGGCTTTGGCCTTTAAATTTTTATCAAATGCTGATATCGGAATGGATTTGCATTTGTTACACAGAGAAGTATTCATAGCTATTTGGATTGCTGTTTTCGGTGCTTTAGCCTTGTACCTTTTTGGAAAAATGACTTTGCCTCATGATAGCCCATTATCACATCTATCAGTAGGAAGAATGCTTTTAGGAGTTACCTCTTTAGCTTTTACAGTATATTTAATTCCCGGACTTTGGGGTGCCCCGTTAAAACTAATCTCAGCTTTTCCACCACCAATGACTTATAGTGAAAGCCCACAAGGTTTTGGAAGCAAAACGACTGTTGAAAGCAATACTAAATTACCTGACGGAGCTGAATTAACTGTACATAATTTGGTTTCTTTTACCGATTATCAAACTGGAGTTGCCTATGCCAAAAAGGTCAATAAACCAATTATGATTGACTTTACTGGAAAACAATGTGTGAATTGCCGATTGATGGAAAATAATGTTTGGTCTGATGAAAAAGTATTGGAGATTTTAAAAAATGATTTAGTATTGATTTCGCTATATGGCGATGACAAAAAAGAGTTACCACAAGCTGAGCAATATGTTACCAAAGAAGGAAAAGAAATAACTACTGTTGGAAAAAAATGGAGTGAATTCCAAATTACCCGATTTAATAATAATTCCAGACCGCTATATGTTCTTTTAGATTTAAACGAAAAGGAACTGAATACTCCGGTGGCTTACACTCCAAACATCGACGAGTATTTAGCTTGGCTAAAAGACGGTGTTTCAAAATTTAAATAAGAGCAAGAATCCTGGTGAAAATCAGGATTTTTTTTGTTTCTTATTTTTCTGACGCAACCAATTTAGGTTTTTACTATCTTTCGTTAAACAAAACCTAACGTTATGAAAAAAATCCATTCCTTTTTGTACTTACTGCTGTTAGTAGTTACTTTTTCAAGTTGCGATTCTAATGATGACAATTCCAATTCAGGTCCGAATGATGATACTTTTACTCAAAATTTCGGAAGTGCTGCCAATCGTGATTTTATAGGTCAAGTAGTCGATACCAACAATAATCCGCTACAAGGTGTAACTATTAAAATAGGTACTTCTACAACGCAAACCGATGTTAACGGAGTTTTTATTATTAATGGTGCTAATGTGTACCAGCGATTTGCTTACATCACGGCAACAAAAACCGGCTATATCGATGGTTCACGTTCAATGGTTCCGACAAGCGGAAAAAACAATGTAAAGATTATGTTGATTCCAAATACTCCTTTAGAAACCATTCAATCAGGTGTTTCCAGTGAAGTTGCTTTGCCTTCGGGAACTAAAGTGGTTTTTGACGGTGCTTTTGTTGATGCCAATGGGAATGATTATTCGGGCAGCGTACAAGTAGCAATGTTTCATTTGACACCAACCGATGAAAACATCAGCAAATTAATGCCCGGAATGTTATATGCTCAAACCGAAACCAATGAGCAAGCCATTTTAGAAACTTTTGGGATGTTGAACGTTGAACTCAGAGGCAGTACCGGACAAAAGTTAAATATAAAAGAAGGTCATACTGCCGAAATCACTATGCAAATTGATAATAGTCAAGTTGCAACCGCACCAAGCTCCATTCCGTTATGGCATTTTGATGAAGAAAAAGGCTATTGGAAAGAAGAGGGTGTGGCCACTAAAGTAGGCAACAAATACGTTGGAGAAGTGTCGCATTTTTCTTGGTGGAATTGTGATGCCCAATTTCCAACAGTTACTTTAACACTTACTGTAGTGGATGCTAATGGTAATGGGATTTCGAATGTTGGCGTCGGATTAATTGCTAATGGGAATACATGGCCTGTAATGGGTTATACCGATATTAACGGTCAAGTTTCAGGATTAATTCCGGCAAATCAAACTTTAGTATTAAATGTTTATCCTGATTATGATTCTTGTAATAGCAATAATGTTATTTACACGACCTCAATCGGACCATTTACAACCAATACCACTTTGCCTAATATTGTTATTAGTAATTCGCCTACAACATTGAGTTCAACGGTAGTTGGGAATTTAGTAAAATGTAATAATACCAATGTAACTAATGGCTATGTAATACTTAACAGAGCAGGAGGTAATTCTGTTTCACCTGTGACTAATGGTGCTTTTAGTTTTAATGAAATCTATTGTCCGAGTAACACGCAATTTACTTTGAAAGGGTATGATTTGGAAAATCTGCAAACGACCGATTCAATAGCTTATAATTTTACCTCACCAATTACTAATATTGGAAATCTTCAAGCTTGTACTGCAGTAGATGAATTTATTTCTTACCAAGTTGATGGTGGTGCTCCGGTATTTTTAATTCAGCAGGTCAATGGCGGTACTACAACACCGGGAACAATTAATCAATATGCTTTAAGCTTAAATGCTTCAGGTGTTAACGGAGGTTTATATATTTGGGGAGATACCAATACTCCGGGAGTATATACTACAGCCCAATTTTCAATAGAAGGCAGCGGAGTTGGTTATATAGGGTCAACTACTACCAATACGATTCAGTTTAATTTAAATCAGGTTGGCGCTATTGGTCAATATATCGATATGACTTTCAGCGGTACTTTTACCGATAGTACCGGATTGCATACTTTAACCGGAGTCGCTCACGTTATTAGAGACAATTAGTCAAAACAATAAATCATAAAAAAGCCCCGAAACATTCGGGGCTTTTTTTATCCTAAAACTTCACTGACTTCACTTTTCATAAACGCCAAAGCTACATTGGTGGCGACTTCGTCTTGAAGTAAGTTACTCAGTATTTTTTCTCGTAGTTTGTCTGCATCAGTTACCGAAGTATCGGCTGTCGTTTTTCTGATGTTTTGAATAATGGTGTTTTTTGCGGTCATAATCATCGTCCAACATTCATCGGTGATATAGATTTGTTGGGTCAAATTGTGCTCAAATTCTTGTTCGATATGGTGAATCAATAAATTCTGATAAGCCACTTTATCGTCGTTCAAAGGCGCTACTCTAATCAATAACTTTGCCGGATTAATGCGTTCCAAAAACAAAGCCATGCGCTCATAAGCTTGTAATCGCAAAGGCAAAGCCTGTTTCTGATTTTCTTTCTGCGCCAACCAACGACGCGTATGCTGCTGGTCTTTGAAATAACTATCGAATAGATAATAGGCAACACCACCCGTAATCAAAGCCGGTAAGGTGTAAAAAGCTAACTCAAGGATTTTATCGGTGCTCATGGTATAATCGACTAAAAATTGTTGACAAATATAAAGAAATACCCTTAAATCTGTATTGCAATTCAAGTTTAGTAATGCTAAATTTGTCCATTAAGAATCATAATCTTAGAGCCTCAGAACCTTAGTCACTTAGTACCTAAAAATGCAACAATACATTTCCCAACTCAACGAAGCCCAACAAGCACCCGTTTTCCAAAAGGATGGCCCAATGATTATCATTGCAGGCGCCGGTTCGGGAAAAACGCGTGTGTTGACAGTTCGTATTTCGTATCTGATGAGTTTGGGTGTCGATGCGTTTAATATTTTGGCCTTAACGTTTACCAACAAAGCCGCACGCGAAATGAAAAAGCGTATTTCGGATATCGTTGGAAACAACGAGGCTAAAAACCTTTGGATGGGAACTTTCCACTCCGTATTTGCTAAGATTTTAAGAATAGAAGCAGAGAAGTTAGGTTATCCGTCGAACTTTACCATTTATGATACGCAGGATAGTGTTCGGTTGATTTCGGCGATTATCAAAGAAATGCAATTGGACAAAGACATCTACAAACCCAAGCAGGTTTACAGTAGAATCTCTTCTTATAAAAACTCGTTGATTACGGTTAAAGCCTATTTCAACAATCCCGAATTGATGGAAGCCGATGCGATGAGCAAAAAGCCTCGTATGGGTGAAATTTATCAAAATTATGTAGAGCGTTGTTTTAAAAGCGGCGCTATGGATTTTGATGATTTATTGCTAAAGACGAATGAGTTGTTAAACCGCTTTCCGGATGTGTTGGCCAAATACCAAGATCGTTTCCGATATATTTTAGTCGATGAGTACCAAGATACCAATCATTCGCAGTATTTAATCGTTCGTGCACTTTCTGATAGATTCCAAAATATTTGTGTCGTAGGCGATGATGCGCAAAGTATTTATGCGTTTCGCGGCGCCAACATCAATAACATTCTCAACTTCCAGAAGGATTACGACAATGTAAAAACCTATCGTTTGGAGCAAAACTATCGTTCGACCAAGAACATAGTAGAAGCCGCCAATTCGATTATCGATAAGAACAAGACCAAGTTGGAAAAAGTGGTTTGGACCGCGAACGACTTTGGTCCCAAAATAAAAGTCCACCGAAGCATTACCGACGGCGAAGAAGGCCGTTTTGTAGCCGGAGAAATCTTCGAGCAAAAAATGCGCAACCAAATGATGAATGGTCAGTTTGCCATTTTATACCGCACCAACGCGCAATCCCGTGCGATGGAAGATGCGTTGCGTAAGCGAGACATTCCGTACCGAATTTACGGCGGTTTGTCTTTCTACCAAAGAAAAGAAATCAAGGACGTCTTGTGTTATTTGAGATTGGTCATTAATCCGAAAGACGAAGAAGCTTTGGTACGTGTCATCAATTATCCGGCCAGAGGAATTGGTGATACGACTGTCGAGAAATTAACCGTTGCTGCTAATCATTACAAGCGTTCCATTTTTGAAGTCATGGAGCATATCGATAAAATCGATTTAAAACTCAATTCGGGAACCAAACAAAAAATAGAAGACTTTGTCACGATGATCAAAAGTTTTCAGGTGATTAATGAGCAGCAAGACGCTTTTGTCTTGACAGAGCATGTGGCCAAGAAAACAGGTTTGATTCAGGAACTTAAAAAAGACGCCACACCCGAGGGAATAGCTCGTATAGAAAATATCGAAACCTTAATGGGCGGTATTAAAGATTTTATCGAAGGGCAAAAGGAAATTGACGGAGCGCGCGGTGCTTTGTCTGAATTTTTAGAAGATGTCGCCTTGGCCACCGATTTAGATAATGATACCGGCGATGATGACAGAGTGGCTTTGATGACGATTCACTTGGCAAAAGGTTTGGAGTTTCCGTATGTGTTTGTGGTGGGAATGGAAGAAGATTTGTTTCCAAGTGCGATGAGTTTAAATACCCGCAGCGAACTCGAAGAAGAACGCCGTTTGTTCTATGTAGCCTTAACCCGTGCCGAACACCAAGCGTATTTGACTTATGCACAATCACGATACCGTTGGGGTAAATTAACTGATGCCGAACCTTCGCGTTTTATAGAAGAAATTGACGATCAATATTTAGAGTACATCAATCCGATGGACCGAGGTGGTTACAGTTACAAACCAACCATTGACTTAGATATTTTTGGCGACATCGATAAGTCGAAATTGCGTTTGGCAAAACCCGTTGCAGGAACACCACCAAAAACTTACGGAGAAGAACCAACATCTTCAGTAAATATTCGTAAATTGAAACCGGTATCGAGTCAGGCACCGGGCAATACCAATTTGTTTGACAGCAAATTAGCAATAGGCAATGTGGTAATGCACGAGCGCTTCGGCAAAGGACAAATTGTAAACCTCGAAGGCATTGGTGCCGACAGGAAAGCGGAAATCAAGTTTGAAGTAGGTGGCATTAAGAAATTATTGTTGCGATTTGCTAAACTTGAAGTTATTGGCTAGTCAAACTCAAAAATACGCTCTAAAAGGTCTAAAATTCTAAGTAGTCTAACAATCATAATTATGGCCGAATTTATCAAAATATACGAAGACAAACCCAGCGAAGCGGCTATAAAAAAGGTAGTGAAAGTGCTTCGAGATGGCGGTTTAGTTATTTATCCTACGGATACGGTTTATGGTTTGGGTTGTGATATTACCAACTCAAGAGCTTTAGAGCGCATTGCCAAAATCAAAGGCATTAAGCTGGAAAAGGCTAACTTTTCTTTTGTGTGCAGCGATTTAAGTAACCTATCGGATTATGTTCGTCAAATTGATACTTCGACTTTTAAAATTCTGAAAAGAGCGCTACCCGGGCCTTACACCTTTATTCTTCCGGGGAATAATGATTTGCCCAAAGAATTTCGAAAAAAGAAAACCGTTGGTATTCGTGTACCCGATAACAATATTGCATTAGAGATTGTTCGTATGTTGGGCAACCCCATTGTTTCAACCTCAATACACGACGATGACGAAGTATTAGAATATTCCACCGATCCTGAATTGATTTTTGAAAAGTGGCAACATAAAGTAGATTTGATAATCGATGGCGGTTACGGAGATAATGTTGGTTCTACTATAATTGATTTGTCTGGCTATGAACCGGTTGTTATTCGTGAAGGCAAAGGCGATCCGGATATTTTTTAGCCTATGAGATTACACTATCTTCTCCTGTACTTTTTATGTTTCAATTTTTCTTTTGCACAATACATCAAAGGCAGAGTAGTCGATGATTTAAATCAGCCTTTGGCAGCTGCAAATGTTTATTACGAAGGAACAACTTTATCAACTTTTACAAATGATAATGGTGATTTTATATTGGTATATGAACCTCAATTGAAAAGACCTATAGTGGTTAGTTATATTGGTTATGTTACCACTTACGTTGAAAGTTATACTATTAGTGAACATTTGACCATAAAGTTAACCCAAGATATTGGCGCTTTACGTGAAGTTGTGGTTAAAAAAGACAAGTTTTCCAGAAAGGAGAAAATGGCCATTTTTAAAGAACATTTTTTAGGAAAAACTGCTTTTGGTTTAAAAACAATTATTGAAAATGAAGATGATATAGTGTTGGAATATGATGAGGAAACCTTTATGTTAAAGGCTTATGCCAACAAGCCTTTGGTGATTGTCAATCCTTCGTTGGGTTACAAAATCAATTATGAATTGGTGGATTTTGAGGTGCAATTTTCTATATTATCACTCAATCCGCATGCGATTAAGAGAAGTTATTATGCCGGATACACTCGATTTGAGGAAATAGAAAATAGTTCTCGTATCCTCAAAAAAAGAGAACAAGCTTACAGAGGTTCACCAATGCACTTTTATAGAAATTTAATCAATGGAATTTGGGGCAAAAATGATTTTCAATTATTTCTGAGAGGACACTTGACAAATCCCTCAAATCATTTTACGGTAACCAAAGAAGCCGATAGGTATAAAGTAGATATTAAGAGACAAAAAATAGATTTTGAAAATGATAATTTGGTTGCTTTTTTTGGATTATTATTTGACGGTAATGAAAATTCCATAGTGCAGTTCAATGCCGAAACAATTTATGTTGATCCTTATGGAAATAATTTAAGTTCTCGAGATGTTTCCTTCTCCGGATTCATTCAATTCAAGCGATTAGGAGATACACTGCCTTTGAATTATGGCCTATAAAAAAAGCGTCCCAAGAAATTGGGACGATTTTTATCTGAACACTGTTCACTGAATATTGAACACTATTTTTTCTGGTTTTTCATTTCTTTTTCAATCATTTCATAGAACTCGTCGATTTTAGGTAAAATCACGATACGGGTTCTTCTGTTGATGGAACGGTTTTCAGAAGTATTGTTTTCCACTAAAGGAATGTATTCGCCTCTTCCGGCAGCAATTAATTGTTTTGGATTGACTTTTAAGTCTTTGGTCAACACTCTTACGATGGCGGTTGAACGTTTAACGCTCAAATCCCAGTTGTCTACTAAAATGGCATTTCCGGTAAAGGGAACATTATCGGTGTGGCCTTCAACCATACATTCAAAAGTTGGTTTGTCATTGATTACTTTCGCTACTTTGGCCAACACTTCTTTAGCTCGGTCGCTTACCACATAACTTCCGCTTTTGAAAAGCAATTTATCGGCTATGGAAATAAATACTACACCTTTATCAACATTTACTTCAATGTCAGGATCAGAAATACCTACAGAGCTTTTTAAACTGGTTACCAAAGCCAAAGTCACACTGTCTTTGCGGGTTAAGGCATCTTGTAAACGGGTGATTTTTAAGTCTTTCTCTTTCAAACTCTCTAAAGATTTCTCTAAGTTTTGAGCTCCTTTTGAAGTCAAAAGGGTCAACTCTTTTTGATTGTTGATCAAGTCGGAGTTGTTTTGCTTTAAGTAATCATTTTGTTTAGAAAGTGCTTCTTTTTCAGATAAACACAAATTCAATTTGACGGTAGTTGAATTTAATAAGTCTTGACATTCCTTGTTTTGTGCTTCTAATGCGGCAATTTTTTTCTTAGTTCCGCATGAAGTCAGCGTTAAAGTAACTAACGAAAGGGCAAAAATTACTTTTCTCATAAGTGTTTAATTAAAATTTGAACAAAAATACGATTATTTTGGATGTGACGAGTTTTAGCGAATGATAAACTCTTGTTAAAATCAAGGCTCAAAAACGGTGCCGTTCTTAATGAAATAACGGTATACTATGCTTTTAGAATGGTAATAGTTTTCAGAATTTGGAGCGTTGCGTTTTTTTAAGTTTCTGTTTATCAAATGGTAGAATTCAAAATGCGCTTTAACTATGGCCCAACAATGAGCCCATTTTCCTTTAAAAATAAATTGAATTCCCGCTAAACCGTCTAAGCAAAGTCGGGTAAAAATGATGGGAAACAGTTTGCTGCCGGGTAAATTTTTGGTCAACATCAACAAGGAATTACGAAAATTCAGGAATGTTTTCCTCGGATTGCTTTCGTTTAAAGTCGCGCCGCCAACATGATACACCACCGATTTCGGAGTGTATTTGGCTTTAAAACCCAAGTTGAAAGCACGCCAACACAAATCAATTTCTTCCTGATGAGCAAAAAAATCACCGTCAAAACCGTTTAAGGTTCGGTAAATG
This sequence comes from Flavobacterium sp. IMCC34852, assembly GCF_030643905.1. Lineage (NCBI taxonomy): Bacteria > Pseudomonadati > Bacteroidota > Flavobacteriia > Flavobacteriales > Flavobacteriaceae > Flavobacterium > Flavobacterium rivulicola. The sequence goes on from NZ_CP121446.1 coordinate 1,768,581, forward strand.
TCTTTTCGGATAAACAAACACGCACCGCTGGCCCAAAAGATTTCGGTTTCATCATCGTATTGACCGCTATCTTTTTCAATAGTGTCAAATATTCGTCCGCGACAATAGGGATAGCCGTATTGGTCTATAAAACCACCGGCAGCTCCGGCGTATTCAAAGTAGGCTTTGTTTTTATAGTCTAAAATTTTGGGTTGAATGATACCTATGTTAGGTTCATTATCAAAGATAGATAGAATAGGGGCAAGCCAGTTTTCAGTAACTTCTATATCCGAATTGACTAAGGCGTAATAGTCTTCTTCTACTTGTTGCAAAGCCACATTATAACCATTGGCAAAGCCAAAATTACCGTCGTTTTGAATGATAGTTATTTGCGGAAATTTTGTCTTAATCACTTCAATAGAGTTATCTGTCGAAGCATTGTCGGCGACATATATTTTAGCTTCATTAGAAAAAGCTATTATTGAAGGCAAGAACTGCTCCAGCAATTTGGCTCCATTCCAATTGAGTATGACTACGGCTATTTTTTTCAAGGCTTATAAGTTTGTAAAATCCGGTAACTCTTTTAAGAAAATATATTGTTCTTTTTCAAAGTCCATTTGACAAAAATAATGATTTAGTCCATTGGTTACCATTAAGTATTTTGCATTAAGTTTGAGATTATATCGGGCAATCTGGTCAAAAGTATTTTGGGTAATATTGACTTCCGGTGCTTTGCATTCAATCAATAAAAATATTTCGCCATTCGGCTGAAAAACAACAATATCGTATCGTTTATTTATATCGTTAATCTTAATTAATTTCTCAACGTTGAGGTAGGATTTCGGATATTTTTTCTCTTGTAACAAAAACTGAACAGTGTGTTGGCGAACCCATTCTTCGGGTGTGAGAATGATAAATTTTTTCCTGATGTCATCAAAAATAGCCACTTTATTTTCACTATTTTTGAAGCGAAACGAATAGGAAGGAAAATTCAGTTTTTGCATAAAGCAAATGTAATTTAAAATTCAAAAATTAAAATTCAAAATGCCATAAAAATGGATGAGGTTGTAAAAATCATCAATGACATTAAAGCCGGAAAAATAAAGCCCATCTATTTTTTAATGGGTGAAGAACCTTATTACATAGACCGAATTACAGAATATCTCGAGCAAAATCTTTTAACGGAAGACGAAAAAGGCTTTAACCAAATGGTGCTTTACGGACGCGATACTTCCATTGATGAAATAGTTTCCAACGCCAAACGCTATCCAATGATGGCTGAGCGCCAGGTTGTAATCGTTAAAGAAGCCCAAGATTTATCAAGAACCATTGAGAGTCTTGAATCGTATGCTTTAAATCCTCAACCAACAACCGTTTTGGTATTGGCTTACAAATACAAAACCCTTGATAAACGCAAAAAAATAGTCAAAACTATTGATAAAATGGGTTTGGTTTACGAGAGTAAAAAAATGTACGAAAACCAAGTCGGACAATGGATTACTCGTGTTTTGCAAGGCAGAGGTTACTCGATTGAACCCAAAGCCAATGCCATGTTAGTCGCTTTTTTAGGCAATGATTTAAGCAGAATAGCTAACGAGTTAAACAAGTTGGAAATTATTTTACCCAAAGGAAGTACCATAACTCCTCATCATATTGAAGAAAACATTGGTTTCAGTAAAGATTTTAATGTGTTTGAATTCCGAAAAGCCATAGGAGATAAAAACCAATTAAAAGCTTATCAAATTGCCAATTACTTTGCGCAAAATCAAAAGGAAAATCCATTGGTTGTAGTCAATGGACAAGTCTTTTCGTTTTTTTCTGCTTTACTTCAGTATCATGGTCTCAAAGATAAATCGCAGGGAAATGTAGCCAAAGCGTTAAAGGTAAATCCGTATTTTGTCAATGATTATATTGGTGCGGCTAAAAACTATCCGATGAAAAAAGTGAGTAGTATTATAGCAACGCTGCGCGATATTGATATCAAAGGTAAAGGAGTTGGTGCTGCCAATCTGGAAGATACTGATTTGTACAAAGAAATGTTGACGAGCATTTTCAGATAGTTTATATCTTTTAAAAATCACTATCTTTATCAGTCTAATTTTATACTGATGAAAAAACTGTTTCTTTTTACCTCATTATTTTTTTCCTCATTCCTTTTTGCACAACAAACTTATATTCAGTGTGGCAAGCTTATCGATACTAAAAATGGTAAAGTACTGACCAATAAAACGATTGTTGTATCCGGAAAAACCATCAGTAGTGTAGAAGATGGATTTCTCAATCCTTCAGACCAAATTACGACAGTAATCGATTTAAAAACCAAAACTGTTATGCCCGGTTGGATTGATATGCACGTGCATTTAGAAGGAGAAACCAGTCCGACAGCTTACTTGGAAGAGTTTACATTAAATGATGCAGATGTGGCTTACAATGCCGAAGTATTGGCCAAAACTACCTTAATGGCAGGTTTTACAACCGTCAGAGATTTGGGAGGAACCGGTGTTAATGTGTCTTTGCGAAATGCTATAAATAGCGGTAAGATAACCGGTCCGAGAATTTTTACAGCCGAAAAAGCCATTGGTTCTACCGGTGGTCATGCCGATCCAACTAGTGGTTATCGAAAAGATTTGATGGGCAATCCCGGTCCAAAAGAAGGTGTAGTAAATAGTATAGATGATGCCAAACAAGCGGTAAGACAACGCTATAAAAATGGTGCCGATTGGATCAAAATTACAGCCACAGGCGGTGTTTTAAGCATGGCCAAAAGTGGTTCGAATCCGCAGTTCACAGAAGAAGAAATTGCGGCTATAGTTAGTACTGCTAAAGATTACGGTATGAAAGTAGCCGCTCACGCTCATGGCGATGAAGGAATGCAAAGAGCAGTGAAATCTGGTGTTAAGACTATTGAACACGGCACAGAAATGAGTGAAGCTACTATGGATTTAATGATAAAAAACAACGCTTATTTGGTGCCAACCATCACAGCCGGAAAAGAAGTTGAAGAAAATGCAAAAAAAGAAAATTATTATCCGGCGATTATTGTTCCCAAAGCTTTAGCGATTGGACCAAAAATTCAGGCTACTTTCGGTAAAGCTTACAAAAGAGGTGTTCCTATTGCTTTTGGTACCGATGCCGGTGTATTTGAACACGGTCAAAATGCCAAAGAATTTATCTATATGGTTGAAGCCGGAATGCCCATCATGAAAGCCATTCAATCAGCAACGGTTACCAATGCCATGTTGTTGGATATGGATAAAAAAATCGGTGTTATCGAAGCGGGCTATTTGGCAGATATTATAGCAACAGAACTCGACCCAACGCAAGAGGTTAGTACGGTATTGAATGTTGTGTTTGTTATGAAAGATGGTGTTATCTATAAAAGTAAATAGAAAAAAGGGACAAGTTTTTTTAATTTTTCTTATCCCTTTTCCTTATCTCTTATCCCTTTTTTAACTCACTTTTTTTACCTAAATTTGCTCTCCTAAAATTAAATACCACAATATATGGCAATGAATAAAAATACCGTTTTGGGTTGGGCTACTTTTATAATGATAATTATGGGATTATTACTAATTGCCCTTGGCGCATTTCGCTACGATGAAACAGCCGGTTGGGGTTTTGGTGCCGTGGGAGTTGGCTTTTTAGCCAATGCTTGGGTTTTCAGTTCACTCAAAGGAAGAGTTTAAAATAGTAATCAGTGTTCAGTTCGCAGTAGGCAGATTGAAACCCTAAATTTAAAATCTAATATCTAAAATTTAAAATAAATTATGTCAGATGATAAGAAAGTGATTTTCTCCATGCAACGCTTGAGTAAATCATATCAAGGAAGTGATAAACAAGTATTGAAAAATATCTATTTGAGTTTCTTCTACGGAGCCAAAATCGGAATCCTCGGTTTAAACGGTTCGGGTAAATCTTCGTTATTGAAAATTATTGCCGGAGTTGATAAAAACTACCAAGGTGATGTGGTTTTTCAACCGGGTTACACCGTTGGTTATTTGGAACAAGAACCCATCTTAGATGATACGAAAACAGTAATTGAAGTCGTTCGCGAAGGAGTTGCCGAAACTATGGCAATTCTTGATGAATTCAATAAAATCAATGATATGTTTGGTTTGCCGGAAGTCTATGAAGATGCCGATAAGATGCAAAAACTAATGGACAGACAAGCCGATTTGCAAGACAAAATTGATGCTGCCGGCGCTTGGGAAATTGACAACAAGCTTGAAGTAGCCATGGATGCTTTAAGAACTCCGGAAGGCGATACGCCAATCAAACATTTATCCGGTGGTGAAAAACGCCGTGTGGCTTTATGTCGTTTGTTATTGCAACAACCGGATGTATTGTTATTGGATGAGCCAACCAACCACTTAGACGCTGAAAGTGTTCTTTGGTTAGAGCAACATTTAGCTCAATATGCCGGAACGGTAATTGCGGTAACGCACGACCGTTATTTCTTAGATAACGTAGCAGGATGGATTTTGGAATTAGATAGAGGCGAAGGTATTCCTTGGAAAGGCAATTATTCTTCTTGGTTAGACCAAAAATCAAAACGCATGGAGCAAGAAGAAAAAGTGGCTTCCAAACGAAGAAAAACTTTAGAACGAGAATTGGATTGGGTTCGTCAAGGAGCCAAAGGTCGACAAACGAAACAAAAAGCGCGTTTGCAGAACTATGACAAACTCTTAAACGAAGACCAAAAGGAGCTCGACGAGAAATTAGAAATTTACATTCCGAATGGCCCGAGATTAGGAACTAATGTAATCGAAGCCAAAGGTGTTGCCAAAGCTTTCGGAGACAAATTACTATACGATAACTTAAACTTTACTTTACCTCAAGCCGGAATAGTTGGGATTATCGGTCCGAATGGTGCGGGAAAATCGACTATTTTCAAAATGATTATGGGTGAAGAAAAACCCGATGCCGGAGAATTTACCATTGGTGATACTGTGAAGATTGCCTATGTAGATCAATCCCATTCCAATATCGACCCGAATAAATCTATTTGGGAAAATTTCTGTGACGGACAAGAGTTGATCATGATGGGCGGAAGACAAGTGAATTCGAGAGCTTATTTGTCTCGCTTTAATTTCGGTGGCAGCGATCAAAATAAAAAAGTTGCCTCATTGTCGGGTGGTGAACGCAACCGTTTGCATCTGGCCATGACTTTAAAAGAAGAAGGAAACGTATTGTTACTCGATGAGCCGACCAATGATTTAGATATTAATACACTTCGTGCTTTAGAAGAAGGTTTAGAAAACTTTGCCGGCTGTGCTGTAGTAATCAGTCACGACAGATGGTTCTTAGACAGAATTTGTACACATATCCTGGCTTTTGAAGGCAACTCTGAGGTGTATTATTTTGAAGGCGGCTTCTCTGAATATGAAGAAAACAAAAAGAAACGTTTAGGAGTTGATGTTACACCGAAACGAATTAAATATAGAAAGTTGATTAGAAATTAACCAAATACATCTAAAATCCTGAGTAATCAGGATTTTTTTTTGAATAAAAAGCCTATATTTGGGAACTCTAACTAACCTAATGAATAAGATTAAACACTGTTGTTTATTTTTATTTTTACTTCTTTCGTTTTGCTCCGTTTATTCGCAGGATAATAGTGCGGAAAAAGAAGTAATTAAAAAACACCTCAATCAAGCGGTTGTTGATTTTAGTGATGCCAATTATGACAAAGCACTCGAATCTTCCAAACAAGCGTTGGTAAAAGCTTTTGCCATCAATGACGACTTGCTGATTGCCCAATCCTATAACACTATCGGTGCTATTTTTAACGAATGTTCCGAAACAGCCAAAGCCATCGAGTTTTACAACAAAGCGCTTGCTTATGCTAAAAAGCTCAACAACGACAAGATGTTCAATTGGATTTACAGCAATTTGGGTAGTGTTTACTATTTCAATGATATTGATGTACCTAAAGGAATCACCTATTATAAAAAAGCCCTTTTTTATGCGATTAAAATAAAAGATACTGCCCAAATAGAATACACCAAGTTAAATTTGGCCAGTGCCTATTTTGCCATCCATAAATATGATTTAGGTAACCGCCAAATCAATGATATCAAAGAGCAGATTTTTAAAAAGGACAATCAAGAAGCCAAAATGTCGCTGCATCTTTTATTGGGAATTTACGACAGCAATAACCAGCAAAAAGCCAAAGGAGAAGAGCATTTTTTAACCGCCAAAACTATTGCAGAGGAAAATGGTTTTGATTCTTTTTTGATTAATATTTACGAGAATCTTGTCAGACATTACAAACAGCACAACGAGTCAGCAAAGGCGGAATTGTACCAAAAAAAATTAGACTCACTCAACAAGATTGTTTATTCGGAAGATAAAATAGACAACCTAAAAAAAGCCGCTACTCAAATTGAGCTGCAAGAGTATAAGATTCAGTTAGGTAAAATTGAAAAAGAGAACGAACAACAACAAAAATCACTCAAGGATTCTAAATTAATCGTAATCCTTTTTATCGTAATTCTCATTATTTTACTCTTGCTGTTGTTAACTTTATACAAGAACATCAAACTAAGAGAACAAGCCAATTTAGAATTAACGCAAGCCAACGAAGCTTTGCAAGAAGCCAAAGAAAAAGCCGAAGAAGCCTCGCAACTCAAGTCTCAGTTTGTTTCCACCATCACGCACGAATTGCGAACGCCTTTGTATGGTGTTATCGGAATTACCAATATTATCACTGATGAGCACAAGGAGTTGACCAACAGTCCGCATCTGAAATCATTAAAGTTTTCAGCCAAGTATTTGTTATCGCTGGTTAATGACATTCTTCAAATCAATAAAATAGAAGAAAAAAGAGTGGTTTTAGAGAATTTAATTTTCAACCTCACCGATGAAATCACCACCATACAAAATTCGGTTGAATACATCGCTGACAAAAATAACAACAAACTAATCATTGAGATTGACACGGCGATACCGGAGTTTTTAATTGGTGACAAACTTCGACTTTCTCAGATTATTATGAATTTGCTCAGCAATGCGCTAAAGTTTACCAAGAATGGTGATGTAGCACTTATTGCTGACTTGAAAGAAGTAGAAGGAAGCAAGTATTTTATCGAATTCAAAGTCAAAGACAACGGCATTGGAATCGCAAAAGAGCACCAAGAAAAAATCTTTGATAAGTTTGTGCAAATCGAACGCAAAGAAGAAGATTACCAAGGCACAGGTTTAGGATTGTCTATAGTGTCCAGATTGATAAAGCTTTTTGACAGTGAGATTTATTTGGAAAGTGAAGAAAATGTTGGGACAACTTTTACTTTTACTATCGGTTTTGAATATGATGAGGACAAGTCCAGAGAAATTATCAATAATATAGAAGTTGATTTATCCGATAGTCATTTGTATAATATATTGGTTGTTGAAGACAATAAAATCAACCAAATGGTGACCAAAAAAATCATCCAAAACAGCAATATGAGTTGTACCATAGTTGATGATGGTTACGCAGCCATTGTGGCTTTGGAAAGAGAAAGATTCGATTTGATTTTAATGGATATCAATATGCCGCTGATTAACGGATTTGAAACCACCAGAAAAATTAGAGAAAAAGGAATCGATATTCCGGTGATTGCTTTGACTGCTTTTGACAAGCAAGAAGTAACCGAGGAAGCCATTTCGGCCGGGATGAATGACATTATGGTCAAACCTTTCGAACCCTCAAAGTTATTCCAGGTGATTACTAATAACATCAAAAAGAAAGAAAGCGTTGACTAATGTCAGTTTATAAGCGCAACATTAAAAATTTAAAATATGAATACCCAAAACTTAGCAGATTTAAGTGATTTAGAGCTTTTGGAGAAAATAAAAACAATTAAAACCAATAAAAGAATCGATGCTGTAATTGTTGGATTTACTTTGGGAATTGTTATTTACAGTGCTGTTAAAAATGGTTTCGGATTTTTTACTTTCTTTCCGCTACTGATAACTTATGTAATTGTCAGGAATTCGGCCAATAATAAAATTTTGGAACAAGAAATACAAAAGGAATTAAAATCACGAAATGTCAATAAATAAAAAAGCGTTGATTAATACCAACGCTTTTTATTTTTCTTAGAACCTTCTGATTTTCTCGACTTGTTTTGGCCTTCCGGCTTTTTTTTGTTTCTCAAATCGGGTTTAGCGTCCGGATTCGGGATTTCGTCTTTCCATGGAAACGGATGGTCTTTGATGATTTTTACATTGACCTTGATTAGTTTCTGAATGTCTTTCCAATAAGGTTCTTCATCTTTCCCGCAAAATGAAATCGAAATGCCGCCATTTCCGGCACGACCGGTTCTACCGATACGGTGAACGTAGGTTTCCGGAATGTTTGGCAAATCAAAGTTGATCACATAAGGCAAACTTTCAATATCAATTCCACGCGCTGCAATATCAGTTGCTACTAACACGGAGATTTCTTTGTTTTTAAAATGATCCAAAACCCTTTGACGCGCCGTTTGCGATTTGTCGCCGTGTATGGCTTCCGCATTGACGCCGTGTTTTTTCAGAGCTTTAACCACATTATCTGCACCGTGTTTGGTTCGAACAAAAACCAATACATTGCTCAAGTTTTCATTGCGTATCAAATGGTACAACAATCCGCGTTTGTCTGATTTGTCGACAAAATAAATTTGCTGCTCAATAATTTCTGCCGTAGAAGAAACCGGAGTTACCGATACATATTCGGGTTGGTTTAAAAATGTGTCCGCCAATTCGCGAATCGCCATTGGCATAGTCGCCGAAAATAATAACGTTTGTCTGTTGGTTGGCACCAATTTCACTATCTTTCTAACATCATTGATAAAACCCATATCGAGCATCAAATCGGATTCATCCAAAACCAAAAAGTGCAAGTGATCAAAATCTACAAAACCTTGTTTGTGTAAGTCCAACAATCTTCCCGGTGTAGCAATAAGAATATCGACTCCTTTTTTAAGTTGGTCAACTTGCGGCACTTGAGAAACACCACCAAATATGGTTAATTGTCTCAAATTAGTATACTTTCCGTAAGTGTCAAAACTTTCTCCGATTTGAACGGCCAACTCACGAGTTGGTGTAACGACAAGGCAACGGATTTGTTTGGTCTTTTTAGACGAACCTACTATTCTGTGGAGGTTGTGTATAATTGGTATGGCAAAAGCGGCTGTTTTCCCCGTACCCGTTTGGGCACAACCTACCAAGTCTTTTCCCGATAAAATAATCGGAATCGCTTTTTCTTGAATAGGCGTAGGGTTGGTGTATCCTTCTTCAAAGACAGCTCTTTGAATACTGTTGGATAATGATAAATCTTCGAATAACATAAAATTTGCTTACGATTAAGTGTAAGCCGAAGCAAAGATAAGGTTAATTAATTACGAATTATGAATTATCAATTACGAATTGTAGGATTTCAGTGAAAGGCAAATGAGCTGCAGTTTCTGGATTAAATTCGTAATTCGTAATTTCAAATTCGTAATTATATCAATTCCTTTCTCGACTTGATAAAATCAGTCACTAAATAGCCAATCAATTTTCCGATAAGATGGTTGTTTTTTTCTTCGCCTAAATCGGGTGCGCCTTCGCAAATATGCATGTAAGCTGCATTTTTATTTTTGCCGAAGAACGATACAAACTGCCGCAATTCTTCAATAGAAAAACCGCTCATGGTCATAGCGCTGCTGGCGATATTGGGTAAAGCATCTAAATCAATTTCAATACCGTAAGCATCGTTTTTAATAAAATCGTAAGCGGTATTCAGTTCTTGTTGGAAGTTTTTTTGTTGGCGTACTTTTATTTCGTCATAAGTATTATAATTCACACGATCTTCCATTTTTTTCAGTATATCAATTACATTCTTGGAAGTGTAGTTTTCGTGTAATCCAAAGATGAAATACTTCTTCAAAAATCCTTCTTCATACGCATAAGAAAAACCGTTACCACTGTGTCTTCCTTCAAGAATTCTGAAATCGGAGTGCGCATCAAAATTGACAGCATTGATGGGTTTTCCCAATCCTAAAGCCGTACCTTTTATATTTCCATAGGCATTATTGTGTCCGCCGCCAATGATAATCGGAGTTTTACCGCATTTGATGATGGTGGTAACAATATGAACTACTTCTTTGTCAATTTTTTCAACTAGTGTACTTAGTAATTTTCTATCGGCGGTTTTGTGAAAGTCAAGTTCTTTGGCTTCTTGCATTTCTGTCGACACATCGAGTTTTCCCAACACTACAATTTGACTTCCTTTGCAAAATCGGTTGTGCTGAATGTTGGCAATACTACTGATAGCGCTTTGCCATGCTGATGCGGCACCGGGACGACCAAAATTGGCGCGAACACCAACATCTTCCGGAATTCCGACCAATACATATTTGGCTTCGCATCTTTTCAAAAAATCAATTGGATTTTCGCCTTTGGGAATGGTTAACATTTTTTCGCCAAACTTTACTTCGCCACTTCTGTGATTGGTAACCTTGGCCAAATCTGTTATTGTGAAAGGAATTAATCTTTCCATTTGAAGAATATTTGCTCAAAAATATAATTTAATTGTTTATTTAACGTTACTATAATAAATATTATTACTTTATATTATTACTTTTGTTAAAATTAAAATTTATAACCTATGGAAAATCAAAACGGTAATTCGAAACTTAAGGCAATCGTAGCAATCTTAGCTATATTATTAGTGGGAAGTTTGGTTTACATCTTCAAATTGACTTCTGATGCGAAGACGATGGAAACTACAGTAGTAGAAATTAAGTCTGAGAAAGAAGCTGTTTTAAAAGACTTAGAAACTCTAAAAGCGACCTATGATGAAGCTATTGCTGAGAACAAAGATATGACCGATGAACTGATTGCAGAAAGAGACAAAGTAACAAAATTAATAGCCGAATTAAAAACCGCTAAAGGTGATGCAGCTTCTTTGAGAAAATACAAAGAACAGTACAAGCAATTAGAGGTAAAAATGAAAAATCTAATGCAGGAAGTAGAAGTTTTGAAAGCCCAAAACCAAGACTTGACTACAGACCTCGATAGTACAAAAGTAGTATTAGAAGATTCAAAAAAATACAATCAAGTATTGGTAGGCCAAAATGAAGAGTTGGCTAAAACGGTTGAAAAAGGACAAAAATTGTCGGTGACCAATTTGAAAACAGCGGCTTACAAATTAAGAAGTTCAGGAAAGCAAATTGAAACAGACAAAGCCAGCAGAGCTGATGTATTGCAAATTGGGTTCACTATTGCAGAGAACAAGATTGCAAAATCAGGAGACAAAGTTTACTATGTTCAAGTGATTGATGCCAAAAACAATGTTTTAGGAGATAAAGCCACGATTTCGTTTGGCGATACTTCTCTAACTTACAGTTTCACTACTACAGTGAAATACGAGAACAAAACGGTAGATGTAAAAGAGCAATTACCGGGTAAAGATTTTGCTAAAGGAACTTACTTTGTGAATGTATTTGACAAAGGCGAATTGGTTTCTAAAAGCAGTTTCTCTTTAAGATAAACCATAATTAATTAATAGAAATGAAAAAGTCCTGAGCAATCAGGACTTTTTTTATGAAATCACTTTTCCGTTGAGCAGTACTTGTTCGATTAAATTACTGCCGAAGGCATAGGGCAATTCATAAAAGGAATTGAGCGGTTTAGTAATAATAAGATTGGCTTTTTTACCGATAGTGATACTTCCGTGAGTCGCTGACAATCCCATGGCGTAAGCACCATTGATAGTGGCTGCATTTATCGCTTCTTCGGGTGTCATTTTCATTTTGATACAAGCCGTAGCTACCACAAAATTCATATTGCCTGAAGGCGTCGTTCCTGGATTAAAATCGGAAGCTAGGGCCAATGGCAAACCTGCATTCAACATTTTTCTCGCCGGAGTGTAGGGAATGCTGATGAAATAGGAACAACTCGGTAAAGCAACGGCAATCGTTTCGCTGTTTTTTAAAGCTTCTATATCTTCATCGGTTACAATTTCAAGATGGTCTACCGAAAGTGCGTTATGCTTCACGCAAGCGGCAATGCCATTGATGGCGGTGAATTGATTCACATGTATTTTGGAACGCAAACCGTATTGTTTTCCGGCTTCCATGATACGCTCGGTTTCTTCTACGGAGAAATAACCGGTTTCTAAAAAAGCATCGATATAATCGGCCAGCTTTTCTTCAGCAATTTTGGGTAACATTTCGTTGATAATTAAATCGATATAAGCCGAGTGGTTTTCTTTATATTCCAAAGGAAATGCATGCGCTCCAAGGAAAGTAGCTTTGATGGCAATAGGATAATTTTGGGCTAATTTTTTAATCACACGCAGCATTTTCAATTCGCCTTCCACCGTCAAACCGTAACCCGATTTGATTTCGACAGCTCCGGTGCCTTGTTGGATGACTTCTTCCAAACGTTTTTTGGATTGGTTATAAATGTCATCTTCAGAAGTTTCGTTGAGTTTTTTGGCCGAGTTTAAAATCCCGCCGCCGCGATTGGCAATTTCTTCATAAGTCAGGCCATTAATTCGATCTACAAATTCTTGTTCGCGATTGCCGGCATAAACAATGTGAGTGTGACTGTCGCACCAACTTGGCAAAACTATTTTTCCGTCCGCCTCAATGGTTTTGTCAGCATTGATTTTCGGACAATCATTCATCGAACCAAAAGCTGCAATCGTATCATCTTCTATTAAAAGGAAGGCGTTTTTTATCGACGGCAAAACTGCCATTTCGTTGCCCGAAACTTTGTCAACGTGAGTTTCTCTGACTTGCAACAATTCTTTAATATTGATGATTAATGTTTGCATAAGCATGATTTTTGGTAAAAATAGTTTGAAAAAAATAAATATGCTTAATTTTAAACAAATTTAGAATTCGTGAGAAAAATAAAATATAAAAAAGAGCGAAAAGTTCAGCCAACATTTTTAGACTATACCGGAATTCATAAACAAATCAAAACAGAGATGCAGATGTTTGTTTATGACGTGAATAATCTGACAGAATATCAAGAGTTCAAAGTAGATGATTTAGACAAATGTTTTGACACAACCCAATCAAATTGGCTCAATGTTCACGGTTTGAATGATGTTGAAGTTATTAAGTCAATAGGTGAGTATTTAAAAGTTGACAATTTTATTTTAGGAGATATTTTAAATACCACAAAACGCACCAAATTAGACGAGTATCGCGATGTACTTTTCTTTAATATCAAATCATTGTTGCCTATAGAAAACAGTGATAACATTAGTGTCGAACAAATCAGTTTTTTATTAAAGAACGGAATTTTGGTTTCTTTTCAAGAAAAGCGTGGCGATCATTTCACTTACTTGAGAGAGCGACTTAGAACGCATTCGGGTATAATTCGAGAAAAGAAAGTTGATTATCTTTTATATTTATTGCTTGATGCTATTATGGAGAATTTTTATGTGACCATAGAAAGTGAAGAGAACAAAGTAGAAGATTTAATCAACCTTTCTAAAACTAGTACCAATCCGATGATTTTGGAATTGGTTGAAAAGCATCGAGATAATTTTAATTTTTTAAAGCGATCTATAATTCCGTTGAGAGATTCATTGTATTCTATCAAGAGTATAAAAGACGACAATATTTTTAATGCAATTGAAATGGAAAATTATAGTTTTTTTGACCGTTTGCATCAAGAGAGTTTGGAATTGTTAGAGCAAATCGAATATGATGTTACTTCGTTAGACAGCGCTTCTAATTTTTATTTTTCCCAACAAAACCACAAGATGAATGAAGTCATGAAAACTTTAACTGTGGTTTCTGTATTTTTTATGCCAATGACCTTTATTGTCGGCGTTTACGGTATGAACTTCGATAATATGCCCGAACTGCATTGGAAGTATGGCTATTTTATAGTTTTAGGTTGTATGCTTGTTTTGTTGCTCGGCATGATTTACTATTTCAAAAAGAAGAAATGGTATTAAATGAATTACGAATTACGATTTTTTTAAGCTTGCTTTCAAATAGAGTAATCCAAGAATTCCGGCGATTAAGGAAGAAATCAGAATCATAATTTTAGCATTGTTGATATGTTCCGCATCTGAAAAGGCGAGTAGCGTGATAAAAATAGACATGGTAAATCCGATACCGCCTAAAAAGCTCACACCAAAAATGGATTTCCAGTTTAAGTCGGATGGCAGATGGCTTAGTTTCAATTTTACGGCTAAAAAGCTGAACAACCAAATGCCTATCGGTTTGCCGATAATTAGTCCGAGGGCAATCCCCAGCGTATAATTGTGACTCAAGGCATAATGCCAATCAGAATTCAAGACAATAGCAGTATTGGCCAAAGCAAAAAGCGGTAAGATAACAAACGCAACCGGTTTGTGAAGAAAGTGCTGTAAGATATAGGAAGTTGATTTTGTATTTCCGTTTCCGAATGGTATGGCAAAAGCCAATAAAACACCGGTAATGGTAGCATGCACACCCGAATTCAGCATGAAATACCACATAACAACACCCAAAGTCAGATATGGAATGAGGTTGCGGACTTTAAGTCGGTTTAAAACCAATAAGAAAACAAAGATGCCTAAAGACATCAGTAAATTACTCCAGACTAAATTTTTGGTGTAAAAAATAGCAATAATTAAAATAGCACCTAAATCATCGATTACAGCGAGTGCGGTTAAAAAGACTTTTAGCGAAACAGGCACTCGGTTTCCCAGTAAAGACAGAATTCCCAGAGCAAAAGCAATATCGGTAGCCATAGGAATTCCGGCACCCGATTGGGTTTCGGTGCCATAATTCAGAAACAAATAGAGGCCAGCTGGCACTAACATACCACCAATCGCTGCAAAAATGGGCAGTAAAGCATTTTTGATATTCGACAATTCACCGGCATAAATTTCTCTCTCTAATTCTAATCCAATCAGCAAAAAGAAAATGGTCATTAAGCCGTCATTGATCCAGTGTTCAAAGGAATGATGCCCGATTTTAAAATGCCAAATGGCTGAATAGTTTTCGCTCAAAAATGAGTTAGTAAGTAACAGTGAAAGTAGCGTACAAGCTATCAGTACAAATCCGCCAGCTCTTTCGCTTTCAAAAAAATCTTTGAATAGTTTGGTAATTCTCATGTTTCAAAGATAAAAAAAAGCACCCGTTTCCGGATGCTTTTAGAGTAATTATAAAAGTTTTTTGGGTTATAGACTTGTGATGATAAATTCACTTCTTCTGTTTAATTGGTGCTCTTCTTCAGAACATTTAACACCATCGGCACATTTGTTAACCAATTCTGTTTCTCCCAAACCTTCAGAAGTTAAACGATCGGCAGCAATACCGTTTTTGATCAACCAATCTCTGGTAGATTTTGCTCTACGGTCAGATAGTTTTTCGTTGTAGGCATGTGAAGCACGGCTGTCAGTGTGTGAACGGATATTGATTTTCATCGTTGGGTTTTGGTTCAATACGTCTAACAATTTAGCTAAATCCACAGCAGCATCCGGACGGATATTCCATTTGTCTAAGTCGAAATAGATGATGTTAATTTTGAAACAATCGGCTAAATCGTCACCAACTTTCACGCGACAAGTTTTAGTTTTAAGTTCAATGTTCAACTCCGTTTTTCCTGATTCAGTACCAATGATTACCGGTACTTCTTTGGTTTCATAATCTTCAAGAGAAGCGTTAACATAGTATTTGGCACCGCATTCTACTTCGGTGAATTCATATTTACCTTCAGCATCAGAAACGGTTTCTTTTACTTTGTTGAATTTTTCATCCATCAACACCAATTTAGTATTGGGTAATACAGCTTTGGTATCTTCATCGGTGATTACTCCATGTAAAATTTGGTCACAGAAAATAGGACGAGTTTCTAAGAATTTATAGATGTCATCACTTCCTTGTCCACCATCTCTGTTAGAACTCAAGAAACCTCTTTTGCTTTTAAAGTCAATGATAAAACCAAAATCGTCTTTAGGACTGTTTCCTTCTTCACCGATGTTTAAAACTTGTTTGAAGTTAAGACTACCGTCTTTAGGGATTCTGGTAACAAATATATCCAAACCACCTAAGCCCGGTTGTCCGTCTGAAGCAAAGTACAATTCATTATCACTGGAGATAAAAGGATAAGTTTCTCTACCTTCAGAGTTGATGGCATCGCCAAGATTTTCTGGTGTTCCTAAACTTCCGTCTTCGTTAATTTTTACTCTGTAAAGGTCAGATTGTCCGCGAGTTCCCGGCATGTCTGAGGCAAAGTACAATGTTTTTTCATCCGGAGATAGGGCAGGATGCGCCGCTTGATAGCTATCACTGTTAAAATTTAAAGGTGTAATATTTATCCATTTACCTTCATCATCTAAATTGGCTTTGTAAATTTTTAGTAAAGTTACTTTGTTAGCATCAAAACCTCTTCCGTCTAAATAGTTATTTCTGGTAAAATAAACCGTTTTTCCGTCTTTGGTAAAAGCCGGCGTGTCTTCGTGGTATTTGGTATTGATTTTTTTACCAAATTTATCTACACCGCTCAAAGAACCGTCTTCGCTTAGAGCTGAACTGTAAAGGTTAGTAAAGTACTGACCGGTCCAAGTGTGAATTCTTTTCGAGAAGTTTCCGGTATCACGAGCCGAAGTAAAAATTACTTTGGTTCCCATGTAAGCCGGTCCGTAATCTGAGTACTTTGAGTTGATTCCGGCATTTTCTATTTTATATCGACCGGAATTCTTTTTGATTTCGGCTAAATAGTCTTTCTTTTTGTTGAACAATTTGGCTCTGGTGTCGTTACCGCTTTTGTCATTGAATTTGGCCATCATGGCATCCGCTTTGGGATAGTCTTTAACGGCTCTCAATGTTTGGGCAAAACGATAGTAAAATTCTGCTTCTTGCTCAGGGTTAGTGGTGTATAGTTCACTATACCATTTGTTTGCTTTTTCTAATTCGGCATTAAAATAGTAAGCGTTACCGATTTTGAGTATCATATCGGGAGATTTATACCCTTTTTCATAGATGCGTTCATAAGTTTTGATGGCATCAATATAAGCGTATTTATCATACTCCTTATTTCCTTTTACCTCTGTTCTTCCACCTTGAGAATATCCGCTCACAGTAGCGAAAGTCAATAGTACTAAATATATAATTTTATTTTTCATGATCGTTGTGTTATTAGAAGAATCTAGGTGATACCAATTTACTAACTTTATTGAACAACTCGAAACGAATAAATACCTCGTGTGAACCGGAGTTATAATTTCTTAATTCAGTTGTTTCCATATCGTAACTATAGCCAATAAAAAGACCATCAGTAACCTGAAAACCGGCCAAGGCACTTACGGCAGCATCCCAACGGTAGGCACCGCCAAGCATCAACTTATCAAAGAATAAGAAATTAGCTGAAGCATCTACTTGTAAAGGTGAACCGGTAACTAATTTAGTCAAGAAAGCGGGTTTGAATTTAACAGAAGGAGAAATGTCAAAGACATAACCTCCAATCGCATAAAAATTCATTCTCTCCTGAAATACCGCTACTTCATTGTCGTTGTATTTTGAATCTTGTAAAAAGTTAGGAACCGAAAGACCAAAGTACAATTTATCAGAATGTAAATAAATACCCGCTCCAAAGTTTGGCGAAAATTCATTGTCAAAATTTTGTAGGTTCGGATCGCCTGCATCGGCAGGATTTAATTGATTCACATCTAAATTAAATATATTACCGCTGGCTTTGATACCAAAAGATAATTTATATTCGTCAGAGGTTTGAATCGTATATGACAAATCTGCTGAAATGGTATTGTCTTTAGTAGGTCCGATTTTGTCACTTACGACAGATACTCCTACGCCTAAATTGCTGTTGTTAATCGGAGTATTGATGGAAAAAGCGTTTGTTGTTGGCGCTCCGTCTAATCCTACCCATTGGGTACGATGTAATCCGAAAATACTCATAACTCCTCTAGATCCTGCATAGGCTGGATTGATATTGATGGTGTTATACATGTATTGGGTATACTGTGCGTCTTGCTGAGCAAAACCGGTATAACACGTTAACATCAAAGCGAAAATTAAAATTTTTGTTCTCATATTTTCTTTATTTATCCTGAGGGTTTTTACACCCTCAGGAGTTAGTAGGTTTATCTGGTTAAGTATAAATATCCGTCTTTTACAACTTTATTACCTTCACTTGTGGTCCACTCAATAATGTAGAAATACGTTCCGGTAGGCAATTCTTCAGATTTACTTACAGTAACTCTTCCTTCAGAGATACCTTCAAATCTTCTGGTATTGTTGTCATAGTTTTTAGTTTCATAAACTAAAATTCCCCAGCGGTTGTAAATTTGAACATTATTTGTCGGATAACAAGTGATGTCTTCAATATTTTCGATGTTAAAATATTGATTGAAAGCATCACCATTTGGTGTAAAGGCATTGTGAATAATAATGTTTTCACAATCACGAACTTCACCGACAGATATTGGTAAATTATATACTGTAGGACAAGTACCGTCATAAACAGTGTAGCTGAATAAGTATACACCCGGTGTTATTCCTAATGGATTAAATGTATTGTTAGCAGCATTAAATCCTCCAACATTATTTACATTCGTCCATGTTCCTCCACCGATAACATTTGCAGGTAATTGATCGGCTAGAGGTATATTTGTGTCAAGATTGTTACTTGTCTCTACCTCAGTAAGATTAACTACTTCAGAAGTTTGATTTACATAAACATACTGAGTGTAAGTTTGCGATAAGTTACCACAAGCATCAGATACAACCCATGTTCTGGTAATGGTATAAGAACCATTATTAACTTCAGATGTGGTTTCAGTATATACAGGTGTACCAACAGCTGAACAATTATCAGTAAACTCTAATGTAGGAGGCGCAGGGATTTCTGTACATTCTACATCAACTTTTGGATCTAATGGCGTAATTAATACCGGTCCAACAGTGTCAGAAACTCCAATAGTTTGAGTTTGTGTGCTAGTGTTTCCACAAGCATCGGTAGCTGTCCATGTTCTGGTAATTTCATAGTTTGAAGGACAGTTACCTTGAATAATTGTTTCTACCATTGCTACCGTTGCAGTTCCACAGTTATCCGTAGCGGTTAATACAGCTGCAGCAGGAATGTTATCACATGAAGCAGTAGTATTAGCTGGTGCCACCTCATTAAATGTTGGAACAACAGTGTCATTTACAGTAATAGTTTGCGATACAGTTGAAGTGTTATCACAAGCATCAGTGAAAGTCCAAGTTCTGGTTACAGTGAACGAGTTAGGACAATCTCCTTGAACAATACTGTCAACACCTTGTGCAGTTATTGAATCTCCACAGTTATCAGTAGCCGTTAGTGAAATAGTTGCAGGTACATCACCGGCACAAGTTACAGTTACGTCAGCTGGTGCTGCAGGAACTACAGGAGCAGTTTCATCTACAACGCTTATGGTTTGTGATACAGAAGATGTATTGCCACAAGCATCAGTGAAAGTCCAAGTTCTAGTTACTGTGAAAGAGTTTGGACAATCTCCTTGAATAGTACTGTCAACACCGTCTACTGTGATGAAATCTCCACAGTTATCAGTCGCCGTAAGCGATATCATTGCAGGAACTTCACCGGCACAAGCTACAGTTACATTAGCCGGAGCTTCAGGAACAACAGGTGCAATAGTATCATTTACCGTGATGGTTTGAGATACAGAAGATGAGTTACCACAAGCATCGGTGAAAGTCCAAGTTCTGGTTACCACGAATGAATTAGGACAATCTCCTTGAACGGTACTGTCAACACCTTGAACGGTAATTTCTTCCGAACAGTTATCAATAGCGGTAAGCGAAATCATTGCAGGAACATCACCGGCACAAGCTACAGTTACGTCAGCAGGTGCTTCAGGAGCTACCGGAGCAATAGTATCAATTACAGTAATAGTTTGAGATACAGAAGATGAGTTACCACAAGCATCGGTGAAAGTCCAAGTTCTGGTTACAGAGAACGAGTTCGGACAGTTACCTTGTGTTACAGTATCAACACCTTGAGCAGTTATCTCACCTGAACAGTTATCAATAGCGGTAAGCGAAATCATTGCAGGAACATCACCCGCACAAGCCACAGTTACGTCAGCAGGTGCTTCAGGAGCTACCGGAGCAATAGTATCACTTACAGTAATAGTTTGAGATACAGAAGATGAGTTACCACAAGCATCAGTGAAAGTCCAAGTTCTGGTTACAGAGAACGAGTTCGGACAGTTACCTTGCGTTACAGTATCAACACCTTGAGCAGTTATTTCACCTGAACAGTTATCAATAGCGGTAAGTGAAATCATTGCAGGAACATCACCGGCACAAGCTACAGTTACGTCAGCAGGTGCTTCAGGAGCTACCGGAGCAATAGTATCACTTACAGTAATAGTTTGAGATACAGAAGATGAGTTACCACAAGCATCGGTGAAAGTCCAAGTTCTGATTACAGAGAACGAGTTCGGACAGTTACCTTGCGTTACAGTATCAACACCTTGAGCAGTTATCTCACCTGAACAGTTATCAATAGCGGTAAGTGAAATCATTGCAGGAACATCATCGGCACAAGCTACAGTTACGTCAGCAGGTGCTTCAGGAGCTACCGGAGCAATAGTATCACTTACAGTAATAGTTTGAGATACAGAAGATGAGTTACCACAAGCATCGGTGAAAGTCCAAGTTCTGGTTACAGAGAACGAGTTCGGACAGTTACCTTGCGTTACAGTATCAACACCTTGAGCAGTTATCTCACCTGAACAGTTATCAATAGCGGTAAGTGAAATCATTGCAGGAACATCATCGGCACAAGCTACAGTTACGTCAGCAGGTGCTTCAGGAGCTACCGGAGCAATAGTATCACTTACAGTAATAGTTTGAGATACAGAAGATGAGTTACCACAAGCATCGGTGAAAGTCCAAGTTCTGGTTACAGAGAACGAGTTCGGACAGTTACCTTGAGTTGTAGTATCAACACCTTGAGCAGTTATTTCACCTGAACAGTTATCAATAGCGGTAAGCGAAATCATTGCAGGAACATCACCGGCACAAGCCACAGTTACGTCAGCAGGTGCTTCAGGAGCTACCGGAGCAATAGTATCACTTACAGTAATAGTTTGAGATACAGAAGATGAGTTACCACAAGCATCGGTGAAAGTCCAAGTTCTGGTTACAGAGAACGAGTTCGGACAGTTACCTTGAGTTGTAGTATCTACACCTTGAACAGTAATTTCATTAGAACAGTTATCAGTTGCAGTTAATGAAACATTAGCCGGTATGTCAGTCGCACAAGCCACAGTTACGTTAGCAGGTGCTTCCGGAGCAACTGGATTTTGAGTATCATTAATAGTAAAGGTAGCTGATGATGAAGCGGTATTTCCACATTCGTCAGTTGCAGTAAATACAACAGTTACAGCAGCTGAACAATCATTAGCAATTTCACTAAAGTTGTTAGACCAAGTTACAGGTGAACATTCATCTGTTGCTGTGGCACCACCATTATTAGTTAACCAAGTGTACAAAGCAAGTTCGTTACCATTTCCATCACACTCAGCAATAATGTTAGAAGCTTGAGTAGTAATAACCGGAGCCGTTACGTCTTGTACATTTATAGTTTGAGAAGCAGTAGAAGAATTTCCACACGCATCAGTAGCCGTCCAAGTTCTGGTTACAGAGTATGAACCTGCACAATTACCATTAGTAGTTACATCAGCGAAAGTCAATTCGAAAGCTGAACCACATTCGTCCGTAGCAGTAGCTTGAGCGAACTCAGGCGCAGCCGGACAAGAGATAGTTGAAGTAGCAGGTAACGCTGCGATAACCGGAGCCGTTACGTCTTGTACATTTATAGTTTGAGAAGCAGTAGAAGAATTTCCACAAGCGTCAGTAGCCGTCCAAGTTCTGGTTACAGAATATGAACCTGCACAATTACCATTAGTAGTTACATCAGCGAAAGTCAATTCGAAAGCTGAACCACATTCGTCAGTAGCAGTAGCTTGAGCGAACTCAGGCGCAGCCGGACAAGAGATAGTTGAAGTTGCAGGTAACGCTGCGATAACCGGAGCCGTTACGTCTTGTACATTTATAGTTTGAGAAGCAGTAGAAGAATTTCCACACGCATCAGTAGCCGTCCAAGTTCTGGTTACAGAGTATGAACCTGCACAATTACCATTAGTAGTTACATCAGCGAAAGTCAATTCGAAAGCTGAACCACATTCGTCATTAGCAGTAGCTTGAGCGAACTCAGGCGCAGCCGGACAAGAGATAGTTGAAGTTGCAGGTAACGCTGCGATAACCGGAGCCGTTACGTCTTGTACATTTATAGTTTGAGAAGCAGTAGAAGAATTTCCACACGCATCAGTAGCCGTCCAAGTTCTGGTTACAGAGTATGAACCTGCACAATTACCATTAGTAGTTACATCAGCGAAAGTCAATTCGAAAGCTGAACCACATTCGTCAGTAGCAGTAGCTTGAGCGAACTCAGGCGCAGCCGGACAAGAGATAGTTGAAGTAGCAGGTAACGCTGCGATAACCGGAGCCGTTACGTCTTGTACATTTATAGTTTGAGAAGCAGTAGAAGAATTTCCACACGCATCAGTAGCCGTCCAAGTTCTGGTTACAGAGTATGAACCTGCACAATTACCATTAGTAGTTACATCAGCGAAAGTCAATTCGAAAGCTGAACCACATTCGTCAGTAGCAGTAGCTTGAGCGAACTCAGGCACAGCCGGACAAGAGATAGTTGAAGTTGCAGGTAACGCTGCGATAACCGGAGCCGTTACGTCTTGTACGTTAATAGTTTGAGAAGCAGTAGAAGAATTTCCACACGCATCAGTAGCCGTCCAAGTTCTGGTTACAGAGTATGAACCTGCACAATTACCATTAGTAGTTACATCAGCGAAAGTCAATTCGAAAGCTGAACCACATTCGTCCGTAGCAGTAGCTTGAGCGAACTCAGGCGCAGCCGGACAAGAGATAGTTGAAGTAGCAGGTAACGCTGCGATAACCGGAGCCGTTACGTCTTGTACGTTAATAGTTTGAGAAGCAGTAGAAGAATTTCCACACGCATCAGTAGCCGTCCAAGTTCTGGTTACAGAATAAGAACCTGCACAATTACCATTAGTAGTTACATCAGCGAAAGTCAATTCGAAAGCTGAACCACATTCGTCCGTAGCAGTAGCTTGAGCGAACTCAGGCGTAGCCGGACAAGAGATAGTTGAAGTAGCAGGTAACGCTGCGATAACCGGAGCTGTTACGTCTTGTACGTTTATAGTTTGAGAAGCAGTAGAAGAATTTCCACAAGCGTCAGTAGCCGTCCAAGTTCTGGTTACAGAGTATGAACCTGCACAATTACCATTAGTAGTTACATCAGCGAAAGTCAATTCGAAAGCTGAACCACATTCGTCAGTAGCAGTAGCTTGAGCGAACTCAGGCGCAGCCGGACAAGAGATAGTTGAAGTAGCAGGTAACGCTGCGATAACCGGAGCCGTTACGTCTTGTACATTTATAGTTTGAGAAGCAGTAGAAGAATTTCCACAAGCGTCAGTAGCCGTCCAAGTTCTGGTTACAGAATAAGAACCTGCACAATTACCATTAGTAGTTACATCAGCGAAAGTCAATTCGAAAGCTGAACCACATTCGTCAGTAGCAGTAGCTTGAGCGAACTCAGGCGCAGCCGGACAAGAGATAGTTGAAGTAGCAGGTAACGCTGCGATAACCGGAGCTGTTACGTCTTGTACGTTAATAGTTTGAGAAGCAGTAGAAGAATTTCCACACGCATCAGTAGCCGTCCAAGTTCTGGTTACAGAGTATGAACCTGCACAATTACCATTAGTAGTTACATCAGCGAAAGTCAATTCGAAAGCTGAACCACATTCGTCCGTAGCAATAGCTTGAGCGAACTCAGGCGCAGCCGGACAAGAGATAGTTGAAGTAGCAGGTAACGCTGCGATAACCGGAGCCGTTACGTCTTGTACGTTAATAGTTTGAGAAGCAGTAGAAGAATTTCCACAAGCGTCAGTAGCCGTCCAAGTTCTGGTTACAGAATAAGAACCTGCACAATTACCATTCGTAGTAGTGTCAACAAAAGTCAAACTAACATCAGTATCACAATTGTCAGTAGCAGTAGCTTGAGCGAACTCAGGCGTAGCCGGACAGTTGATAGTTGAAGTAGCAGGTAATGTTGCAATAACAGGAGCTGTTACATCTTGAACTCTGATTGTTTGAGTTGCTGAAGCAGCGTTACCACATTCGTCAGTTACAGTCCAAGTTCTTGTAATCACTCTGTTGCTTTCACAAATATCTAATGGAGTCAAACAAACACTGTTGAAGTTGATACTTCCATTAACACTAGCTTGTTTTCTTGAGAAAATAAACCAAGTACCATTCATTGGACCTGTTAAATTTTCAAAACTAGAAACATAAGATGTTAATCCAGTGATTGTATTTGGTGATGATAGAGCACCATTTGGTGTAAAGTTTTGCGGTATATCTTGAGTTACAACATTATTGTTGTTCCATTGAGTATATCCTGAGCTATTTGGATAGAAAACAGGTAAATATAATTCCTGATCACTAGGTGTTGGATCATCACAAGCACCACCGGTACAATAAGGTCCAACTAAAACTACAGCACTACCATTTGGCGCTACTAAAGTAAATTCAGCTCTTCCTTTTCCTTGATTGGTTTCGAAAGCCAAAGCCACTTTTTGGATGTCTTTTGCAGTTAGATTATCAAATCCTGTTACATCAAAGTAGAAATAATTACCATTTCCTGCATTAATAGATGCTTCATTATCGTTTCCGAAGCAATCTGAGTCAGTATAAGTTACTGTTGGAGTAGCATCACAAGCATCAGAAATATTAGTCACTGTTCCTGTTGTTCCCGGATTAGTATCAATAGCACAGTTTGCACCTGCGTTGATTGTTACATTGGCTGGAACGGTAAATGTAGGAGCCGTATTATCTTGTACATTAATAGTTTGAGATACTGTAGCAGTATTTCCACAAGCATCGGTAGCCGTCCAAGTTCTGGTTACAGAATAATTACCGGCACAGTTACCATTTGCGGTAGTGTCAGCAAAAGTCAAGGTAACACCTGAACCACAAGCATCTGTTGCAGTAGCCGTAGCAAATGAAGGTGTAGCAGGACACTCTATAGTTGAAGTAGCCGGTAAGGCTGCAAAAACAGGAGCAGAGTTGTCTTGAACAGTAATGGTTTGAGTAGCTGTAGAAGCATTTCCACAAGCATCAGTAGCGGTCCAAGTTCTGGTTACAGAATACGAACCGGCACAAGCACCATTAGTAGTATTGTCAACGAAAGTTAAAGTAGCACCAGAACCACAAGCATCGGTAGCAGTTGCTTGAGCGAACTCAGGCGTTGCCGGACAAGAGATAGTTGAAGCCGCAGGTAAAGCTGCGATAACCGGAGCAGTTGTATCAGTTACATTAATGGTTTGAGTTGCAGTAGAAGAGTTTCCACAAGCATCAGTAGCGGTCCAAGTTCTGGTTACAGAATACGAACCGGCACAAGCACCATTAGTAGTATTGTCAACGAAAGTTAAAGTAGCACCAGAACCACAAGCATCGGTAGCAGTTGCTTGAGCGAACTCAGGCGTTGCCGGACAAGAGATGGTTGAAGGCGCAGGTAAAGCTGCGATAACCGGAGCAGTTGTATCAGTTACATTAATGGTTTGAGTTGCAGTAGAAGAGTTTCCACAAGCATCAGTAGCGGTCCAAGTTCTGGTTACAGAATACGAACCGGCACAAGCACCATTAGTAGTATTGTCAACGAAAGTTAAAGTAGCACCAGAACCACAAGCATCGGTAGCAGTTGCTTGAGCGAACTCAGGCGTTGCCGGACAAGAGATGGTTGAAGGCGCAGGTAAAGCTGCGATAACCGGAGCAGTTGTATCAGTTACATTAATGGTTTGAGTTGCAGTAGAAGAGTTTCCACAAGCATCAGTAGCGGTCCAAGTTCTGGTTACAGAATACGAACCGGCACAAGCACCATTAGTAGTATTGTCAACGAAAGTTAAAGTAGCACCAGAACCACAAGCATCGGTAGCAGTTGCTTGAGCGAACTCAGGCGTTGCCGGACAAGAGATGGTTGAAGGCGCAGGTAAAGCTGCGATAACCGGAGCAGTTGTATCAGTTACATTAATGGTTTGAGTTGCAGTAGAAGAGTTTCCACAAGCATCAGTAGCGGTCCAAGTTCTGGTTACAGAATACGAACCGGCACAAGCACCATTAGTAGTATTGTCAACGAAAGTTAAAGTAGCACCAGAACCACAAGCATCGGTAGCAGTTGCTTGAGCGAACTCAGGCGTTGCCGGACAAGAGATGGTTGAAGGCGCAGGTAAAGCTGCGATAACCGGAGCAGTTGTATCAGTTACATTAATGGTTTGAGTTGCAGTAGAAGAGTTTCCACAAGCATCAGTAGCGGTCCAAGTTCTGGTTACAGAATACGAACCGGCACAAGCACCATTAGTAGTATTGTCAACGAAAGTTAAAGTAGCACCAGAACCACAAGCATCGGTAGCAGTTGCTTGAGCGAACTCAGGCGTTGCCGGACAAGAGATGGTTGAAGGCGCAGGTAAAGCTGCGATAACCGGAGCAGTTGTATCAGTTACATTAATGGTTTGAGTTGCAGTAGAAGAGTTTCCACAAGCATCAGTAGCGGTCCAAGTTCTGGTTACAGAATACGAACCGGCACAAGCACCATTAGTAGTATTGTCAACGAAAGTTAAAGTAGCACCAGAACCACAAGCATCGGTAGCAGTTGCTTGAGCGAACTCAGGCGTTGCCGGACAAGAGATGGTTGAAGGCGCAGGTAAAGCTGCGATAACCGGAGCAGTTGTATCAGTTACATTAATGGTTTGAGTTGCAGTAGAAGAGTTTCCACAAGCATCAGTAGCGGTCCAAGTTCTGGTTACAGAATACGAACCGGCACAAGCACCATTAGTAGTATTGTCAACGAAAGTTAAAGTAGCACCAGAACCACAAGCATCGGTAGCAGTTGCTTGAGCGAACTCAGGCGTTGCCGGACAAGAGATAGTTGAAGGCGCAGGTAAAGCTGCGATAACCGGAGCAGTTGTATCAGTTACATTAATGGTTTGAGTTGCAGTAGAAGAGTTTCCACAAGCATCAGTAGCGGTCCAAGTTCTGGTTACAGAATACGAACCGGCACAAGCACCATTAGTAGTATTGTCAACGAAAGTTAAAGTAGCACCAGAACCACAAGCATCAGTAGCAGTTGCTTGAGCGAACTCAGGCGTTGCCGGACAAGAGATAGTTGAAGGCGCAGGTAAAGCTGCGATAACCGGAGCAGTTGTATCAGTTACATTAATGGTTTGGGTTGCAGTAGAAGAGTTTCCACAAGCATCAGTAGCGGTCCAAGTTCTGGTTACAGAATACGAACCGGCACAAGCACCATTAGTGGTTACATCATTGAAAACAAGAGTAACTTGACCACCACAATTATCAGTTGCAGTTGCTTGAGTAAACAAAGGTGCTGCCGGACAAGAAACAGATGAAACAGCAGGTAAAGCTGCGATAACCGGAGCAGTTGTGTCCTGAATTGTAATGGTTTGAACAGCAGTTCCTACATTATTACAAGAATCAGTAACTCTGAAAGTTCTGGTTACTATAGTTGGACAAGTACCACTTTGGGTATCTTGATAAGTTATACTTGAAATAGCAGAAGCATCTGTAAAAGATCCGCCTGCTTGATTGAATTGAGCAATAGTAATAGTAGTTTGCGAACTAGAATAAGCAAGTAAACCGGCAGTTGCTACTGAACTTGTTCCGCAACCTTGTATAGTTGTATTAGCCGGAGCATTAACTACCGGATTAGTAGCATCTCCACCACTGATAGTTACCGGTAATATTTTTTGACAACCATTAGCATCAGTTACTGTTACGGTATATGTTCCGGCAGCTAAACCACTCAAGTCTTGAGAAGTTGAACCGTTTGACCAAGAATAAGTATATCCCGGTGTACCACCAGAAACACTTAAGTCGATTGAACCGGTGCCACCACCACCACAACTTACATTGACATGAGTTTCACTCAACATTAATTCAGTTGGACTAACAATAGGTAAAGTGTAAGTGTTAGTTAATCCTTGTGAATCAGTTACTGTCAGTTTAGCAGTGTTATTTGCCGTAGTGTAAGTGTGCGTCGGATTGACAACAGTAGAATCAGTTGTTCCATTATTATCAAAATCCCAAGCAAACGTATACGGAGCAATACCACCATTGGTTGTTGAAGTAAAATATACAGTTGTATTATTTCCTACTTTACAAGCTTTATAAGTAAATTGTACTGCCAAAGGTTTTGAGATTACAGTCAAACCCGGCATCTCACATTGAGCAGAATTATAAGTACTGCAGCTGTAAGAAGATAATTGAGTTGAACTTCCACCGGTTCTCCATACCACAAGGATTCTGTCTAAGACGAGTTCTTGCCCACAAGTCCAGTTGAATGGTCCGTAAATTTGTCTTTGCCCGGCGCCCGGCGCAATACTTCCTAAGTAAGCATTAATACCTGTAACGTTTCCATCAATGGATAAATCCGCAAATAACCTACAGTTGTTAGGCGTATTGCTGGCGTTAGAGGTATAGTTTAGCATTACATATACTTGTTGGGTTACCCCAATAGTACAAGTCGTATTACTTAACGGCTGTCCGTTAACATTGGTCAGACTCAAGAAAACATTGTCTAACTCAAAATTATTGGAATCACAATTGAACACATCCAAGTAGTAGTTGGGTGAGTTACCACACAACCTCAAATCAGGGAAATTTGATGTGAATTGTGAATACGAATTACTAACGCACATGAAGAGTGTCAGTAATAATAATGTAATTTTTGATTTCATACAATTAAATTTAGTAGAATAAATTATTGAAAAATTTGCATTTCGGGCTTGAAGTAAGAGTGTAGGCATATTGAGGATTATAATATCTTGGGTTATACTATTGCTTGCTAAATTATATACAATGCACCAACAGACTCAATTTTCTCTACAAACAACTTGAAAACTCGATTAAATGACACTTTTCTTTCATTTTTTTCGATAAACATTCGATGTTACTTGCTTTTTTTGATTAATTTTTGACATAAGATTTAGGGTTTTTGGGTTTATATTTTTAATTAATTCACTATTTAACAATTCGAAAGTAGGAGGTTTTTTTTAATCCACCAAAAAAAACATCGACAAAATGCATAAAATAATAGATAAAGTGCAATTATTAACATATTTAGAAAGTAAAAGATTACAATTATAATTAACAACAGATTGTTTATAATTAATTTTCAGAATTAACATTTATTTATAAAATGATAATAAATATTTTATAGGTCTAAATAGTCGATAATGAGATAATTATTCGTTGTATTCAATTTGTTTTTAAAAACACTCAAAATAAAAGTTTGCCATAAACATTAAAAACTTAAATTTATACATTCAAATGTTTATCAGTAATCAATCATGAAACAATTAATATTGGTCAGACATGCAAAATCCAGTTGGGATGCGCCTCTTCATGATTTTGACAGGCCTTTAACCGGACGTGGAATACAAGATGCTCATTTGGTATCTTCTCATATTGCTGATCAAATTCCTAAGACGTTTTTGGTTTGGAGTAGTTCAGCCAAAAGAGCTGCAGAAACGGCTATGATTTTTGCCCAAAATTTATCATTCCCAATTGAAAGCATTGTTTTTAAAGACGATTTGTACACTTTTGATGAAAGAAAATTGGAGCAGGTGATTAAATCTTGCTCCGAGGATTGCGATCATTTAATTGTTTTCGGACATAACGAGGCTATTACAAATTTTGTCAATAAATTTGGAAATGTTATGATTGATAATGTGTCTACATCCGGTTTTGTTAACCTTTTTTTGGATAGTTCGAGTTGGATTAACATTCAAAGAGGCACAACCCAAAAAGTTATTTTCCCCAGAGATTTAAAATAATTATGAGTACAGAAACAAGTTTTCGATACATAGATAGAGAAAAAAGTTGGCTAGCATTCAATGCCAGAGTTTTACAAGAAGCAGCTGATGAATCAGTTCCTTTACTAGAAAGACTAAGATTTATAGGTATTTTTTCTAATAATTTAGACGAATTTTTTCGCGTCAGATTTGCCGCCGTTCGTCGTTTAAGTTTGTCCGGAGTTTCCGGTGAAAAAATATTAGGCGGTATTTCGGCACAAAAGTTGGTTAAAGAAATCACCGAAATTGTAATCAAACAACAAGCGGAAAGCCTTCGTGTCCTTCACAGTATAGAAAAAGAATTGGTCAAACAAAATATCATTATTATTGATGAAACCGAAGTCTCCGGTGAGCATGAAAACTTTGTCAAAGATTTTTTTATCCAAAAAGTAAGCCCTGAATTGGTTACCATTATCTTAAATGATTTAGCCGAATTCCCTTTGTTAAAAGATACTTCCGGTTATTTGGCCATAAAATTGGTAATGAAAACAGAACTCAAAGCCAAAATGTTAGGACTAGTCAAGCCCAAGCCCGAAATAAGATATGCCATCATAGAAATTCCAAAGAATACCAATAGAATAGTTGAACTTCCCGTGAAAGACGGTAAGCAATATTTGATGCTTTTGGATGATGTTATTCGCTATAATTTGAGTAGTATCTTCAATATTTTTGACTACGAAAGTATCTCAGCGCACATGATTAAAATTACCCGTGACGCGCAGTTGGACATTGATAGTGACATGAGTAAAAGTATGCTCGAAAAGATTGCTTCTTCTGTAAAAGATCGAAGAATTGGCGAACCGGTGCGTTTTGTCTACGACCAATCTATTGAAAAAGATACGCTGAATTTCTTCCTTAACAAACTCGAAATTGAAAAATCAGACGGAATCATACCCGGTGGCAGATACCACAATCGCCGTGATTATATGAATTTTCCAAACCTCGGTAGATTTGATTTGTTATACCAACCCAAAGCACCGCTTCCTGTTGATGGACTGTCACTTGAAGGTAGTATTTTGAATAGAATTGCCCAAAAAGACTATCTTATTAATGCACCCTTTCAGTCATTTTCCTACTTGATTAAATTCTTAAGAGAAGCCGCTTTAGATCCCAAAGTGACCACCATAAAAATCACTTTATACCGCTTGGCTAAAAACTCGCAAATCATCAGTTCATTAATCAATGCCGCTAAAAACGGAAAGAAAGTTACGGTTCAAATTGAACTCCAAGCCCGATTCGATGAAGCCAGCAATATCTCTTATGCCGAACAAATGCAACAAGAAGGCATCGAGTTGATTTTTGGAATCAAAGGCTTAAAAGTACACAGCAAAATTTGTGTCATTGATAGAGTAGAAGAAGGAAAAGTAAAACGATACGGCTTTATTTCAACCGGAAATTTCAACGAAACGACGGCCAAAATTTATACCGATTTGACGTTGTTTACCAGTCACCAACAAATCCTGAAAGACGTGGCTAAAATCTTTGATTTCTTTGATGTTAATTATCGAATTCACCGTTACAAACACTTAATCGTATCGCCACATTACACGCGTTCTAAGTTTTACAAACTGATTGACCGTGAGATTAATAACGCCATTGCCGGTCGACCTGCTTACATTAATTTAAAAATGAACAGCCTTTCGGATTACCCGATTATTGACAAACTATACGAAGCCAGCAATGCCGGTGTGAAAATCAAATTGCAGGTTCGCGGTATTTGTTCGTTGATTCCCGGGGTAAAAGGCATGAGTGAAAATATTGAAGCGATTAGTATAGTAGATTATCTTTTGGAACACACGCGCTCCTATATTTTCTGCAATGATGACAATCCGGAAGTATTTATTTCTTCCGCCGATTTTATGACGAGAAACTTAGACGGTCGAGTAGAAGTGACTTGCCCGATTTACGATGAAGACATCAAAAAACAAATTATTGACACCTTTAATGTAGGCTGGAAAGGCAACGTGAAAGCCCGATTCCATTCTGAGAAATTTGAAAACAAATACAGAGTCAGAAAAGAAGGAGAAGCCATTTTCCGTGCCCAATTTGAAACCTATAATTATTATCGTGACCGATTAGATTTTTGTGAATTAAATTCAATAAAGCCCAGTAAAAAGTAGTACCAAGAATGATATCCATTAAAAAATATGCCGCAATTGATATTGGTTCCAATGCCATGCGATTGCTCATTACCAATATTGTAGAACAAAAAGACAAAGAAACCCAATTCAATAAAAGTGCCTTGATTCGGGTGCCAATTCGTCTCGGG
The DNA here is from genome assembly GCF_030643905.1 of Flavobacterium sp. IMCC34852. Classification (NCBI taxonomy): domain Bacteria; kingdom Pseudomonadati; phylum Bacteroidota; class Flavobacteriia; order Flavobacteriales; family Flavobacteriaceae; genus Flavobacterium; species Flavobacterium rivulicola. The sequence continues at coordinate 1,800,770 of NZ_CP121446.1, forward strand.
CAAGATGCTTTCACCGTAGGCGAAATCTCAGAGGAAAATATAGATCGAATGGTAGATGCCATGAAGGCTTTTAAACTCTTGATGAAAGTTTACAAAGTGGAAAAATACAAAGCTTGTGCCACATCGGCCATGCGTGAAGCCTATAATGGAAAAGAAGTTGCCAATACCATTCGTGAAAAATGCGATATCGATATTGACATCATCGACGGTAAAATCGAAGCTACCATTATCGCTTCTTCTGATTTACACAGTTTCCTGAAAACAGACCAAACTTATTTATATGTAGATGTTGGCGGCGGAAGCACCGAATTCTCTCTTTTCAGTGACGGAAAAATGATCGTTTCTAAATCTTTTAAAATCGGAACCGTTCGTTTGTTAAATAATATGGTAAGCGACATCGTTTGGGAAGAAATAGAAAAATGGATTAAAACAAATACTGCCGAATACGAAAATGTTATTCTAATTGGTTCCGGTGGCAACATCAATAAGTTGTTCAAATTGTCAGGCAAGATGCAAGACAAACCGCTGTCTTATTTATACCTGAATTCTCAGTACCAATATTTAAACTCATTGACCTACGAGCAAAGAATCGCCGAGTTAGCTTTAAACACCGACCGTGCCGACGTAATTATTCCGGCAACACGTGTGTATTTGAATGCTATGAAATGGAGCGGAGCGCGTCAATTGTTTGTACCGAAAATTGGTTTGGCCGACGGCATTGTAAAAGCAATGTATCAGGAAACGATTTAACTATGAGAATCTTACTTGTTAGTATTTTATTGTTCTCTACATTTGCTTTTTCTCAGCAAAAGATTCCTAATTTAACTTCTATAACGCTATACAAGACTTACAACGAATCGGATGATGGTCCTTGTAATGCTTTTAAAGATGAACAATTTGCTCAAATTATGTCAAGGACTATTAAAGACTGTGATGATTTGGTTATGGAATTAATTAATTTAAAACATAGCCAAAAATCTTCCAAAAGAATTGGAGTTCCTTGTAGTAAAGGTTGTATTGGTTGTTCAGATATAGAGAATATGATAGTCTATCAATACAATAAACTTATTGATACAATTTATTATATCAATAATGATTATGAAAAAATTATTATTGATTCATATCAGCAAAATGCTTACACTGATGATGAAAGCAAATTACTTGATATTCTTTTTAAGAGTGAAGAATTTAAGGTTTTTTATCAGACTGATATTAATAAACTTTTTAATCAAATTTATTTTAACTCAAAAAAAGACTCAATAGCTGTTGAAAGTATTAAAATCAAGAATGTTCCAATATATGGCTTGCATAGAGAGGAAGTTGAAAAGCTAATAGGAGGTTTTGATGGTATATATACTGAGGAAGAAAAATTCAATCATTGGAGTAAGAACATAAAATGTACATTGTTTGGATTTAACTCAGGAAATGAGTTTTATTTTAATGATAATGATCCAATTAATTGTTTTTCTGTAGAGTTTTTGCAAATGGATGAAGATGAAATTAAAGATTTGGAATTATATGATGTAGTTGGATTATTTGTGGGAGATGACGAAATAAAATTTAATGAAAAGTTTCCAAGTATGGACAAAATACTATCTGTTCAAAAAGAGTATTTTAAAGAAAAAAACGGAGATTATTCAATTACAGTTATGATTGCAAATCATAAAGGAAGAATAGATTATGTTCTAAATAATTCAAAAATTAAACAGATTGTAGTAAATTTTCGTTACCCAACTAACTAAACATCCAAATCAAACATCTTTTTCAACAACTCTAAATTCGGGTTGATTTCTACCAAACGATTGTATTTGTCTTGGTTGGTAAAAGCCCTTTTTACCACTAAAGTTTCGTTGACTTTCACATTAATAGTAATGTCATGGTTATGCAGTTTACCCCGCAAATAACCTAAAAGTTCCGGTTTTTCTTTTTCAAAATCTATTTTCGAACTCTCATTCGGCAACTCGTGAATGATAGTGGTTCCGTCCAATATCGGATCATTGATGGTCAAAAGTGAAGCCACAATGCGATACCCTTTATCTTCCATGCGCTGTGCATATTTCAACCATTGCTCGAGCATTTCGGTTTCTGTAAATGGTTCGCTAGGCAAATGCACCGTGTCTTTCACCACCGATTTTTGCGCTTCAGCCATTTCTTTCTTCGCACGAATACTGGCAAGGGATAAGGCGGAAACTTTGGTTGTAGGTTGAGAATTCCGGGTTGTAGGTTCTACGTTCTCGGTTGTCGGTTGTTGGTTGTCGGTTGTCGGTTGTTGGTTGTCAGTTGTCGGTTGAACTACAACTTCTTCTGTATGCTGCGTTGTGCTTTCTGCTTTCTCAATTATTTTAGTAGTCTCCACACTTCGTACTTCCAACTTCGTACTTTGCACTTCGGCTATAGAATAATCATTCTTGCGATAATATGTGGGTGGAATTATAAACTCAGCTTTTTTTTTTCTCCATCAAAAGTGATAGAGCTTATTTGCATCAGCGTGAGTTCAACCAACAGGCGTTGGTTTTGGGAAACTTTGTATTTTAAATCACAATCATTCGCCAAGTCAATTCCTTTCAAAAGAAATTCTTGTGAAGCTTTTTGCGATTGTTGTCCGTAGAGTTGTTGTGCCGCTTCACCCATTTCTAATAAAGAAAGTGTCGCCGGATTTTTGGCTACCAATAAATCCCTGAAATGCGAAGCCAATCCGGCAATAAAATGATGTCCGTCAAAACCTTTGGATAAAATATCATTATACGCCAATAAAACTTCGGGAATTTTATTTTCCAAAATCAAATCGGTCATATTAATATAAGTCTCGTAATCCAGAACGTTCAAGTTCTCCGTAACGGCTTGTCTTGTCAAATTATTTCCGCAAAAAGAAACCACACGGTCAAAAATCGATAACGCATCACGCATCGCACCATCGGCTTTTTGCGCAATAATGTGCAAAGCATCGTCTTCAAAAACTACGCCTTGACTGGTCGCCACTTCCGCCAAATGTTCTTTAGCATCTTTAACGGTTATGCGCTTGAAATCGAAAATTTGACAACGCGATAAGATAGTCGGAATGATTTTGTGTTTTTCGGTCGTGGCCAAAATGAATATGGCATGCTTAGGCGGTTCTTCCAAGGTTTTCAAAAACGCATTGAAAGCAGCCGAAGACAACATATGCACCTCGTCAATGATATACACTTTGTATTGTCCGGTTTGTGGCGGGATTCTAACTTGGTCAATCAGGTTTCGAATATCATCCACCGAGTTGTTAGAAGCAGCATCCAATTCGAAGACATTAAAAGCAAAATCCTCAAACGGATCATCATAACCGGGTTGGTTTATCTTTCGGGCCAAAATACGCGCACAAGTGGTTTTACCAACACCACGCGGACCGGTAAACAATAGGGCAGAAGCCAAGTGATTGTTTTCTATGGCATTGAGCAAAGTATTGGTAATAGCCTGTTGTCCAACAACGTCTTTAAACGTTTGCGGACGATACTTTCGGGCTGATACTACAAATTGTTCCATAGAAAAATAGTGTTCACAAATATAGATTAATAATTACGAATTCCAAATTACGAATTACGATAAATGTATCAATTTTTAATTCGTAATTCTTAATTCGTAATTGTTACCTTTGCGCCGCAGACCGCCTTATCGTTCCGATTTATCGGGAAGGAAAGTCCGGACACCACAGAGTAGCATAGCGGGTAACGCCCGTCCGTCGAGAGATGAGGACAAGTGCAACAGAAAGTATGTACAGGTAAGGCTGTAGTGAAACCAGGTAAACTCTATGCGGTGAAATTCCAAGTATATCGGCATTTAAGGGTTACTCGCCCGTTGTCGAAGGGTAGGAAGCTCGAGCCAATGAGCAATTGTTGGCCCAGATAAATGATAAGGGTTCGTTTCGATGAATACAGAATCCGGCTTATAGGTCTGCTTTTTTTTAAGTTGCTAAGTGGCTGAGTTTTCAGGAGCACACCAATAGGTTTTCTTTCACTAGTCGTCCCGCTATACATTGCAATCTTTGTCCTGAAATAAGTTCAGGCCAAAGGATTTCCATTCCTATCGGGGCTATAAAAAACGTCGAGTAGTTCTTTACTCTTCTTCAGTTTCCATATCGTCTGACTCCTCGTCATTGCTTTCAAACTCAAAGAAAGTAAACACCGAACCGCCATAGTTTTTTTGGAACGAATAATTTGCCATGTGATCTAGTTTGGTGTATTTTGAATGTTCAACGACTAACATGCCTTCTTCATCCAGTAATTCTCTTTCAAAAATCAGTTCGATGATTGTTTCAAATTCTTTTTGAGACATGCCATAAGGCGGATCGGCAAAAATGATGTCATAGTTGCCTTTGTGTTTTTCTAAAAACTTAAACACATCGCTTTTAATAGCGGTAATATCAAAGTCAAATTCCTTAGCGGTTTTTTTGATGAAAGTCACACAACCCATATCGCCGTCAACACACAATATTGGGGAACAACCTCGCGAAGCAAACTCATAACTGATACTTCCCGTACCGGCAAAAAGTTCTAATATTTTTAGTTCAGAAAAGTTGAAATGATTGTTGAGCACATTAAACAACGCTTCCTTACTCATATCTGTAGTCGGACGAACCGGAAGGTTTTTCGGCGGTGCTATTCTGCGACCTTTGTATTTGCCCGAGATGATTCTCATGAGTGTAATAGGATAAAGTGCTCGCGGTTTTCAGCTTCGGTGAATTGATTTTGCATCGAACTCACCTCAAACAAAGCAACGTTGCGCACATATTTATAAACGATATCGTAAAGCGCATCGCCTTCGGTAATTTTGCCTAACAATTCCATTTTAAAATGTTCCGGATTCAAATGCAGTTGTTCCGCAGCGAATAAGATGTAGTAAATAAAATCTTCAGGCGTTTTATAATCAAACGTATTGAAAAGCTGCAGCTTCTGATTTTGTACAATCACAATTTCAAAATGGTTGTCGCTGACATGCACAAACATCTTGCGCTCTTCATTGTTTTTCGAAACTTCCAATAATTTTTGAACCAGAATACTGTTGGCATGTTTGTAATCAAAAGTCCCAAATTGATCAATAAAATAGTTGTTCATATTCACATACGGAATGTAAACGTTATTCATTTCAAAGTTCGCCAATTCGTCAAACGCAAAAAAATCGGTTTCAAAAACTTTGGTGTTGAATTGCAAATAACTGCCTAAATAGTCTTCGTCAAACAAAGCCGTTGGTACAAAAGTAGACAGATTGTTACTGTGTACAACGACAATCTCGTCATAACCGGCTTTGAGTTCGGCATGCGTTTGAAAAGCTTCACCCAATAAATCTTCAATTTTAGAAGTCACATTAACCTTTCCCATTGAAATGGTTTTCAGCGTCAAAGGTTTATGGAGAATAGTATCAAAAGTCGCAAACGACAAGCCATTCAAGGAAACTTGAATCGCCAGTTTTCGGTAAGTTTTGTCGGTAACGCTGGTGTTTTGATACATAATAATTCCGTTCAAACGAACTTGGCAAACTTACAAATTTATACTGAACTTGTTTCAGTATCTGTAACATTTTACAACTAGCAGTCTATTTTCTTTTCTCTATTTTCTTTGCTCTAAATCACTATATTTGACCTTCAAATTTGACTCCCAATTGTTTATGACTTCCAGCCAGTTTTACAGCCTTTTACGCCAACAGTTTCCGTTTCAGCCGACTGTAAAACAGGATATTTTCTTTCAGCAGATTGCTAATTTTGTGACCAACAGTAATAAAAACGAATTGTTTGTTTTAAAAGGTTACGCCGGAACCGGAAAAACTACAGTCATTTCAGCTATAGTTAATAATTTGGGTGCAGCCAACAGAAAATATGTATTGTTGGCACCAACCGGCCGCGCCGCTAAAGTCATCGCTAATTATTCGAACAAGGCAGCTTTTACCATTCACAAGAAAATTTATTATCCTAAAAAAGGGAAAAATGGCGGAATGTCTTTCACATTAAAGGAGAATAAACACACCAATACTATTTTTATAGTCGATGAATCTTCGATGATTTCTGATGTGAATACCGAAGCCAAATTGTATGAAAACGGTTCGTTGCTTGATGATTTAATGGCCTATGTTTATAACGGCAACAATTGTAAATTAATTCTTCTGGGCGATACCGCTCAGTTGCCACCGGTACAGTTAGAGGTCAGTCCGGCACTCAATACCGATGCACTTTCCATGCATTACAATAAGGAAGTTTATTCAATTGAGTTGGACGAAGTAATGCGTCAGGAAGAAAAATCGGGAATTTTATTCAATGCTACCGAACTGCGAGAAATTTTGAAAAGCAGTTTTGTAGACACTTTTCAGTTCAATCTAAAAGGTTTCAAAGACATTGTTCGTTTGAGCGATGGTTTTGATATTCAAGACGCCATTCAAAGCGCCTACAGTAATTACAGTATTGAAGACACTTGTTTTATAGTGCGTTCCAATAAAAGAGCAAACCAATACAACCAGCAAATTCGAACCAAAATACTCGATAAAGAAAGCGAACTTTCGGTAGGCGATTATTTGATGGTGGTGAAGAACAATTATTTTTGGCTCAAAGAAACTGATGAAGCCGGATTTATTGCCAATGGCGATATAGTAGAAGTGTTGGAGATTTTCAATTTCAAAGAGTTGTACGGATTTAAATTTGCCAAAGTCAAACTCCGAATGGTTGATTATCCGAACCAAAGGCCTATTGAAACCATCTTATTGTTAGATACCATCACCAGCGAATCGCCATCATTGACATACGAAGAAAGCAATCGTTTGTACCAAGAAGTAATGAAAGATTACGAAGGCGAAGCCCAATACCGCAAATTCTTGAAAGTCAAAAACAACGAGTATTTCAACGCACTGCAAGTGAAATTCTCTTATGCCATAACGTGTCACAAGTCGCAAGGCGGACAATGGAATACGGTTTTTATCGAACAACCTTATTTGCCCAACGGCATTGATGTTGATTATGTACGTTGGTTATACACTGCCGTTACTCGTGCGAAAGATAAGTTGTATTTGATTGGGTTTAAAGAGGAGAGTTTTCTGGAAAATTAATAATAGGTAATCTCATATGTAGTCTTTTCGATTAGTTTTCCATTCAAATAACGGTCTCTTACCAAGATATTTCCGGTTTTGTCATAAGTGTTTTTATAGGTTGCCGTTTCAATGACGCTATCATCGTTTCGGTAAAAAGTTTTTTGGGTCAAGTTCCCTTTTTTGTCAATTTCCAGAGCAAAATATTCATTTTTATTCAAATTACTTAAAGGCTGACGTATGATATAACCCTTTTTGTTGAAGTGTTTTATTCCTATCATTTCGATCCCAAAAGTATCTACAATAGTTTTTGAGGTCAAAACCCCATTTTTGTAATCGTATTCAATTTTTGTGATTCCTTTTTCTTTGCCAAAATAGGAAACCCTTTTTTCAATAGGATTCTTGAATTTATCAAAACGAAGTGATTTCAAGGCAAAAACTCTTTTGTTATCAAATGATTTTTCTTCTATCCGATTTTTATTTTCATCATACTTATAAGTTGTAAACGATGTTTTGCTGTTGGAAACAGTCTCTGTTTCAACCAATAAACCATTATCATATTTATAATTGTGCTCATTTTGGTCAAATTCAGTCACTATTTTTTCATAAATAATATTGTTATGACTATCAAATTGTAAGACAGTAGTTTTTGCTAAAATAGTTGTGTCTTTTTTGATGAATTTGTATTCATAGTTTTTGATTGTCATCGTTTTAACCTTACCAACCAAAACCTGCGTATAATCTTTCTCAAAATCTTTAATTTTGACAGGATTACACGAACAAAAAATGATTAGAACAATGACACCTATTGACCTCATAATGATTTTAGATTTGGTATAAAAATATATAAAATAAATGTAGAATAATATTTTTCAAAACTTAGTACCTTAGCACCTCAGAACCTTAGTATCTCAGAACCTTATATGAAAATCATCGCCGTTATTCCAGCCCGTTATGCCTCCACCCGTTTTCCTGCCAAGTTGATGCAGGATTTAGGAGGGAAAACCGTTATTCTTCGCACTTATGAAGCGGCAGTTGGTACCGGTTTGTTTCAGGATGTTTTTGTGGTGACGGATTCGATTTTGATTTATGACGAAATCATCAACCACGGGGGTAAAGCCATTATGAGTGTTAAAGAGCACGAAAGTGGTAGTGACCGAATAGCAGAAGCGGTCGAACATTTAGATGTTGATATAGTAGTGAATGTTCAAGGAGATGAACCGTTCATTAACAAAGAACCTTTAGCCAAAGTGATTGAAGTTTTCAGAAATGATTTTGAGCAGAAAGTCGATTTGGCTTCTTTAATGTTTGAAATTACGGATCAAGATGAAATTAACAATCCGAATAACGTAAAAGTGGTAACCGACCAAAATGGTTTTGCCTTATACTTTTCGCGCTCGGTAATTCCGTATCCGCGTGAAGTAAATGTAGGCGTTCGTTATATGAAACACATTGGGATTTACGCCTTCCGCAAAGAAGCACTTTTGGCATTCTATCATTTGCCTATGAAATCTTTAGAAGCTTCCGAAAAGTTGGAACAATTGCGCTATTTAGAATTCGGCAAAAGAATCAAAATGGTAGAAACCACGCACGTTGGTATCGGAATTGATACGCCCGAGGATTTAGAAAAAGCCAGAAAGATGCTTTAATTTTATTCAACTTCATCATTGTCAAAATAGCCTTTGTTTTTTACTTTGTTAGAAAAGAAATTCAGAAAAAGTACCACAAACGACAAGAAGAACAACGCTTGTAAACTCACCAAAACTTTTCCAAATGTTGTAATCGGATAATAATCGCCAAAACCAATTGAGTTTGAGCTTACGATACTAAAGTAAATGGCGTCAAACCAATGTTCGAAAGGCTTGTTCATATTATTACCATGCGTATACAAAACGGCAAACGAAATCACGATTTCCATATAATTGAAAAAAAGCAACAGCATTGAACGTTTGTAAGAACGAGGTTTGTTGAATAAATCTGAAGCAAAAATTAAGGTCGGAATGTAAAGCACGGTTTCCAATAACAAATAAACCATAATTCCCATAATGAATTGGTCGTATTGCCAATGGTTGACTAAAATTACTATTGGGAAAACAAATTTGGCCAATACATAAAAATCGAGTGCTAAGTCTTGGTATTCGTGACCTAATTTATTGGCAATGTATTTAATGTACAAACCGGGAAAGAGCAATTGTGAAGAAGAAAGCAATAACCGCACTATTTTTTCAAGGCCGTTGTCGTCCTGATGATCATTGTTCCAAATGGCGCGAATGTTCAAGATTCTGCGAACTATGGGATTGTATTTGGGTTTGTCTCTTTGGGAAACTTTACCGATTAATAATTTTTTTAAGAATCCCATTAGTTTAGTTTTTTGATGGTAAATAGTTCGTTGTGAGTCTCCACTTTCGGATACATACGAAGTGAAAAATTACCGCCGAATTTATTTTTATAAAGTAAATTTCGTTCTTCGTCTTTTTTAGTAATCACCATGGTGTTAAACAATATAAACCCATTAGTATTAAGTAAATCATTAATTCGGTTGATAAAAAAATCTTCAAATAAAAAGTTAGGCATAATGGTATCCTGAAAAATATCAATAATTATCAAATCGTATTTCAATTTCGTTTTCAATACATACTCAAAAGCATCATCAATCACGATTTCCAAATTCGGAATTTCATTCAGTTTGAAATATTGATTGGCAATGTCCACAATGTTTTGATCAATTTCAACTCCCGTGATTTTACCTTTAAACTTGATTTCATCGGTCAAAGTTCGGATAACGCTTCCGCCGGCAACTCCAAGAACCAGTATGCTCTCAAACTTTTGGATACGGCTGTAACCTATGTATTTAAGCCCTTTGCGTAAAATTCGCTGCAAACTGCCAAAAGAATAATTAGTGTTCTTACTGTCGAGTACCAACTGACCATTGTTCCAAGTCACTTCAAGGGTTTTGCTTACAGGCGAATTTTTCGTGTATATATTAATTGGAACAAAATAGCTGAACAGTCTTCGAAGCATTGCTAAATATTTTTCTCAAAAATAAGAGATTAATGTTAAATTTACGAAAAATAAAGGTCATGAAAAAGCGGCTGTATAAATTTATTTTCTTCCGATTGATGGGCTGGAAAATAACCGGAACTATTGATGCTGGTTTAAAGAAATGTGTCATGATGGTTATGCCGCATACTTGTAATTTTGACTTCTTTATAGGGTTGTTTTGCCGAGGGATTATTGGATTAGAAATGAATTTTGTGGGCAAAAAAGAATTGTTCACTTTTCCTTTTGGGTATTATTTCAGAAGCATTGGCGGCGCGCCGTTAGACCGAAGTGGTGGGAAAAACAATGTTGATGCCACAGTAGAAGTGTTCAATTCCCGCGAAGTTTTCAGAATGGCTATTGCTCCGGAAGGTACGCGTAAGAAAGTAACCCAACTCAGAACCGGTTTTTATTATATTGCCTTAAAAGCAAATGTTCCGATAATCCCCATCGCTTTTGATTATGCTAAAAAAGAAGTGAAAATCGGGCAACCGGTGACACTTACCGGCAATTATGAGGAAGATATGAAGATAATTTTATCCCATTTTAAAGGCGTTCAAGGCAAATTTCCGGAAAGACAATTCCAAGTTTAAAACCAAACTGTTTTTTTTCTCGTAGGTAGTTTTAGTCAATAATCAACAAAAACTATTTACAATGAAAAAAACAATTTTTACCCTTGCCTTATTGTCTGTCGTGATGGTGTCATGTTCAGACGATACTAACAATGCTATGAACCAAGAACGTTCAGCCAACAAAGAGTTCATCCTTTTTACCACCAGTAACACCACAGGTAAAGTTTCGGTTACCGATTTAAACACAAACGGGATTAACAGCTTTACTGTAGCGTCTACAGATGCTGATGGTGCTTATTATTTTGATGACAGCGATGAACTTATTTTGGCTTCAAGAACCAACAACAGAGTTGAAGCTTACAGTGATGTTATGAATGCTGTGGCCATGAACTCTACGACGTTATCATTAACAGCTATGAGTACTTCCGACTTTACCAATGCCAGAGAAATTGCTGTTTCCGGTGATAAAGTGGTGGTTACTCAAGACCAAAGTGCCGCTAATAACAACACCAACAAGTTAATCGTTTACCAAAAAACAGCTTCCGGTTTTATGTTGTTAAACAGCTACACCGTGAATTTTAAAACTTGGGGAATCCATTTAGAAGGTGACACTTTATACGCTGTTGCTGATTTGACCGGTGATTTGTTGTCGTTTGAAAATTTCTTTGCCAATGTTGATGGCACCATTTTGCCGACCAAAAGAGTAACTGTCGAAGGATTGGTAAGAACTCACGGGATTACTTATTCAAAAAGAAGTAACACTATGGTTTTAACTGATGTTGGTTTAGCAGCTTCTGATTCAGATGGTGGTGTTATTGTACTTAAAGGGTTTACCGAGTTGTTTGCGGCTACGCCAAATATGGGAACGATTGCTATGAACAAACAAATCAGAATTTACGGTTCTAATACTTCTTTAGGCAATCCGGTGGATGTGGCTTATGACAATTTCACCAAAACCATTTACGTAGCCGAAAGGTTAAACGGCGGCGGCAAACTACTTACTTTTGATTTACCGAATTCCAATGTAAATGCTATGCCAACCGGTTCAAGACCTGAACCGGGCGTGAGTAGTGTTTACCTTTTCAGAGAATAATGTTGTTTAGGTTATAATTGGTTAAAAACCTTCGGTACTCAAGTATCGAAGGTTTTTTTATAGGGTTGAATTTGGAGTTTTCTTTTTGCTTAAATTTGGCACATGAATTATTTACACCTGCATCAGCAATACAAAGCCGAAAGTCTTTTCGGAAGATATATTACATTAAAACATATTGAACCGCTATTAGCAAAACATCCAACGTCCATAGTAGGTCATTCTGTTTTGGGAAAACCTATTTACCAGCTGCTTTTAGGTTCGGGTAAAACCAAAGTTTTGATGTGGTCGCAAATGCACGGTAATGAAAGCACTACGACCAAAGCTTTATTCGATTTTATTAATTTTCTCCATTCTGATACTAAAGAAAGTCGGGAGATTTTAAATTCGTTTACTTTTTGTTTGTTACCCATGCTAAACCCGGATGGATCCGAATTATATACTCGTGAAAACGCCAATGGTATTGACTTAAACCGTGATGCCCAAGATTTATCCCAACCGGAAAGCCAAGTCTTGCGACAAGTTTTTGAAAATTTCCAACCTGATTTTTGCTATAATTTGCACGATCAACGTACTATATACGGAGTTGCGGATTCGGGCAAGCCTGCCACAGTTTCGTTTTTGGCACCGGCTTATAATGAGAATAGAGACATTAATGTTGTTCGAACCAAAGCCATGAGCGTTATTGTTGCTATGAATCAAACTTTGCAAACTTTGATTCCCAATCAAGTCGGAAGATTTGATGATTCCTTCAATTTTAATTGTGTTGGAGATACGTTTCAGTTTTTAAAAGTACCGACCATTTTATTTGAAGCCGGGCATTTTCCTGAAGATTATGAACGCGAAGAGACTAGAAAATACATTTTTATAGCCTTACTATCCGGAATTCAATATTTATACGAAAACGATATAGTTGACAATAAAAACGAGGATTATTTAAAAATTCCGCAAAATAAAGTCATTTTTTACGATTTTGTTTATAAAAATGTTAAAATAAATTATGATGATAAAGAAAAAATTATCAATTTTGCAGCGCAATACAATGAAGTTCTGAATAAAGGTAAAGTTACTTTTGAAGCAAGAATAGCTCAAATAGACAATTTAGATAATTATTTCGGTCACAAGATACTAGACGCAAAAGGCGAAGTATATCATGATAACGATGCTGATTTTCCGAATATCGAACAAAATGCTGACTTTTATTTAGGAAAGAATATAAAAATCGTTAATGGCTTGATAAATAATTAACAATTAACTTTTTTTATTGAAAAAAATGTATTTTTTTTGTGTAGTTTTTTAAATAAACCAATAAATAGTTTTATGAGTAAGTTTCGCTTAGATGAAGTAGACCACCAAATCTTGGATATGTTGATTGACAACACCAGAATTCCATTTACAGATATCGCCAAAAAATTATTGATTTCTGCCGGAACCGTTCACGTAAGAGTGAAGAAAATGGAAGATTCAGGAATCATTATGGGTTCGTCATTGTCTTTGGATTATGAAAAATTAGGGTATTCTTTCATCGCTTATGTTGGAGTATTCTTAAACAACACTTCACAAACTAAATTCGTTTTAGAAAGAATCAACGAAATCCCATATGTAACTGTGGCTCACGTAACTACAGGTAAATTCAATATCTTCTGTAAAATCAGAGCTAAAGATACCAAACACGCGAAAGACGTAATCTTTATGATTGATGACATCGAAGGCGTTTACAGAACAGAAACGATGATTTCACTGGAAGAAAGTATCAATGATAAAAAACGTTTGATGCACACTATCTTCCAAGAGTTAGACTAGTCAGAACCAAAATAAATTTAAGACCTCAAGTGAAAGCTTGAGGTTTTTTTATTAATTTAAGCCAAAATTCCCGCGCCATGTACACCTTACCCAAAATTGAGCGTTTCAACCAAAATGTATTGTCAAAGTACCACATTTACAACAGTGTGTTTATTACGTTACCATTTGATGCCATTGACAATACCGGTGTTTTATTGCCTTTGTTTTCTGAGGTCTGCGATAGCGGTTTTAAAAACAATTGGTCGCCTAAACAAATTGTCGATTTCTTTGCCGACAAGTATTTGGACCAAGCGACCGAAGACCAAAAAATAGATTTGATGTTTCGCTTTATTCAGTATGTTGAGCGTCAGATTGTACTGTTTGATGCCATAGAAGATGCCGCATTTCCGATAGTGAATAATTTGGAAGGTCGAGGTTCATTGCGCGATATCAAAGAAAAGACTGAAGCCAAAGACAAGCGCAAAGAACTGATTGATTTTTTGGAAAGTTTTAATGTGCGTACTGTTTTAACAGCCCATCCAACACAGTTTTATCCGGGTTCGGTATTGGGTATTATCACCGATTTGACCGAAGCCGTTCGCGTTAATGATTTGATTAAAATCAAGCAATTGTTGGCCCAACTCGGGAAAACGCCATTTATTAAAAAAGAAAAACCGACGCCTTTTGATGAAGCGGTGAGCCTGATTTGGTACCTCGAAAATGTATTTTACCAAACGATAGGCGAGATGATGCAGTATTTGCAAAAGAACATCTTTGAAGGCAATATTATTGAGAATCCAATTGTCAACTTAGGCTTTTGGCCTGGTGGCGACCGAGACGGAAATCCGTTTGTAACTCCGGAAATTACTGAGAAAGTTGCCAAGCGTTTGCGCACCTCAATCTTAAAATGTTACTATTTTGATATTCGAAATTTAAAAAGAAAACTGACGTTTAACGAAGTTGATAAAATTATAGCGAGTTTAGAATACAAACTTTACCGCTCCGTATTTTATTCACAAGGTGAAGTGTTTATTTCTCTGGAAGAATTGAAAAACGAATTAAATATTATCAAGCAAATCATTATCGAAAAACACCAATCGTTGTATTTGGATGAAATCAATTTGCTGTTGCAAAAAATCACGCAGTTTGGTTTTCACTTTGCGTCGTTAGACATTCGCCAAAACAGTAAAATTCACAATCAGGTTTTTGATGATATAGTTTCGGTGTTAAAAAAAGAGAAGGAATTGTATTTTCCGGATGATTTTGAGACCATGACTGAAGCGGATAAAATGGAAGTGGTGTCTAAATTAAAGTTTGATTTTAGCAATCATTTCTTTGAAAATGAGTTGACGCGTTCTACTTTAGACACTATTAAATTGATGCGTGAAATCCAAAATGACAATGGTGAAAAAGGGTGTAATCGATACATCATCAGCAATAATGAAAGTGCCTTAAATGTGATGGAAACCTTTGCGATGTTCCGACTTTTGAATTGGGAAAATCCAACGGTAGATATTATTCCGTTATTTGAATCGGTTGATGATTTGCAAAATGCTCATGAAATTATGGAGCAACTGTATCAAAATACCATCTATAGAAATCATTTAAAAGAACGAAAAGACAAGCAAACCGTAATGTTGGGTTTCTCTGACGGAACGAAAGATGGCGGTTATTTGATGGCGAATTGGAGTATTTTCAAAGCCAAAGAAATGATTACCAAAATATCTCGCGAATACGGAATCAAGGTGATTTTCTTTGATGGTCGTGGCGGACCGCCGGCGCGTGGCGGTGGCAAAACGCATAAGTTTTATGCATCATTGGGTTCAACCATTGAAAATCAAGCGATACAAGTTACAGTACAAGGACAAACGATAAGTTCCAATTTTGGCACCTTAGATTCTTGTCGGTACAATTTAGAAAACCTTTTAAGTGCCGGAGTCGCCAATCAGATATTTAATAAAGACGAAAACAATTTGTCTGAATCTGAAAAAGCGATTATAGATTCTTTGGCGGAATTGGGTTACCAAAAATACATCGACTTTAAAAACCATCCGAAGTTTATTCCGTATTTGGAACAAATGAGTACGTTGAAATATTATTCCAAAGCCAATATTGGTAGCCGACCTTCTAAACGCAATACAGATGATAAATTAAATTTCGCCGATTTGCGTGCGATTCCGTTTGTAAGTTCGTGGAGCCAATTAAAACAAAACGTTCCCGGATTTTTTGGTGTCGGAACTGCTTTGAAATATTTTGAAACTAACCATCGTTGGGAAGAAGTACAAGACTTATACAACAACTCTTTATTCTTTAGAACATTGCTGGAAAACAGTATGATGTCGTTGGCCAAATGTTATTTTCCGTTGACAGCTTATATGAAGAATGACGCGGAGTTTGGTGCTTTTTGGCAAATCATTTTCGACGAATTTCAAGAAACCAAACGCTTGCTTTTAAAAATCGCCGGACATACAGAACTGATGCAAAATTATCCCGATGGTAAAGCTTCAATCGCTATGCGTGAACAGATAGTGTTGCCGTTATTGACCATCCAACAATATGCTTCCTCACAAATCAATGCGTTGAAAAAGCAAACGACGTTTGATGAGAAATTGGTAGCAACTTATGAAAAATTAGTCACACGATCGTTGTTTGGGAATACAAATGCGAGTCGGAATTCGGCTTAAATCAATTAAATAGTAATATACTTAAAAAATCATCATGAGAAAATCACAACTCCATACCGATGAATATGCTCCTTATTACGGCACTTATATCGATACAGTTACCGAAGAATACAACTTAATCGAAGAACTGGAAATTTCGGTTCATCGCCTAGTGAAATTTGTGCAAAACATTCCACTGGATAAATTTGATTACCGCTACGCCGAGGGCAAATGGACGATTAAAGATATTTTGTTACACCTTATTGATGCCGAAAGAATTTTTGCTTACAGAGCGTTGCGTTTTGCCCGAAAGGACGAAACACCTTTGGCCAGTTTTGATGAAAATACTTATGTAGACGAAGCAAATGCTAACAATAGAAGCATTCAAGATTTATTGAGTGAAATGCTGGTAGTAAGACAATCGACATTAGCATTATACAAATCTTTTTCAGAAGAACAGTTATTGCGTAAAGGCATCGCTTCAAATAATCCTATGTCGGTAAGAGCTTTAGGCTTTACGATTATTGGGCATCAAAATCACCATCAGCGTATATTTCAAGAGCGATATTTAGATTAAAAGCAAAATCCCAAATTCACATTTGAACTTGGGATTTTTTTTATTTCGTAATTCGTAATTTCTAATTCATAATTCTATTACTCTTCATCATCATCTTCTTCAAAGTTGTCTGAATCGGCAAAATCATCATCATCAATATCATCGTCATCGTCGTCATCAGAACCGCCTTTGTCTTTTAGAGGATCGATTTCTACATCGTCATCTTCGGATGGTAAATCATCATCATCAAGATCTAAACCTTTGATTGGTTCAATTGGTTCAACTACAGCATCGATGTCGTCTTCTTCATCATACTTTTCCATGCGGCTAGCTAATTTGGTACTTACTTTAACCAAATAAATGGTATCTTCAGTTCGTACTTCCACTGCTTCAATCAACTCGTTTTGAGCATTTCTGAAACGAATAATGTCGGTATCATCATAGCCTTCAGGAAACTTCTCTACTAAAAGGTTTAGGATGTCTCCGGTTAGTTTGGCATAGTCTACAATAATTCTTCTCATAAAAAAATCTTTTATAAATCCAGTAAGTAAGCAAAAATTAGTGGAGCAACGATAGTTGCATCCGATTCAATAATAAATTTTGGGGTATTAATGTCAAGTTTTCCCCAAGTGATTTTCTCATTTGGGACAGCTCCTGAATAAGAACCGTAACTTGTAGTGGAATCTGAAATTTGGCAGAAATAACTCCAAAACGGAACGTCGTGCATTTCCATGTCTTGGTATAACATCGGTACCACACAAATAGGGAAGTCACCTGCAATTCCGCCGCCAATTTGGAAGAAGCCAACGCCTCTGCCCGAAGAGTTTTTAGGATACCAATCGGCTAACCACATCATATATTCGATGCCGCTTTTCATGGTAGTAGGTTTGAAGGTGCCTTTGATACAATAGGAAGCAAAAATGTTTCCCATGGTACTGTCTTCCCAACCCGGTACTACAATCGGTAAGTTTTTCTCAGCCGCTGCTACCATCCAAGAATCTTTCGGGTCAATTTCGTAGTATTGTTTTAAAACGCCTGAATTGATCATTTGGTACATAAATTCATGCGGAAAATAACGTTCTCCTTTTGAATCGGCATTGTGCCAAATGTCGTATAAGTGTGATTGTAATCTGCGGAAAGCTTCTTCTTCAGGAATACAAGTATCGGTTACTCTGTTGAAATGGTTTTCTAATAAATCCCACTCTTCTTGTGGTGATAAATCGCGGTAGTTTGGTACTCTTTTATAAGAGTTGTGCGCTACCAAATTCATAATGTCTTCTTCCAAATTGGCGCCGGTACAAGAAATAATATGC
Source organism: Flavobacterium sp. IMCC34852 (assembly GCF_030643905.1). Classification (NCBI taxonomy): domain Bacteria; kingdom Pseudomonadati; phylum Bacteroidota; class Flavobacteriia; order Flavobacteriales; family Flavobacteriaceae; genus Flavobacterium; species Flavobacterium rivulicola. The sequence goes on from NZ_CP121446.1 coordinate 1,818,820, forward strand.
ACTTTGTCTTGACGAATCATTTCGGCTAATGATTTTCCTAATTCGGCTGTACTCATCGCACCGGCCAAGGTTATCATCATTTTTCCGTTGTCAAGTAAGTGTTCTTCGTAACCTTTTGCAGCATCAACTAAAGCGGCTGCATTGAAGTGAAGGTAGTTTTTTTCTATAAACTGACTAATTGGTCCTTTACTCATTGTTGTTTGTTGTTTGTTTGTAGTTTACCTGTCAAAGAAAAACTTTTTTTCTCTGACGGCAAACACTTTTTTAAAAAATTATTATAAATATAAAATTGCTTTTTTAATCTGATTATCAGGCGTTTATTTTTTATCGTAGCCTAATATTTTTAAGACATCCTCTGAACTTTGTTGTTCCGAGAATACTTCGGTAGCCAAAATACCGTTTTCATCACGGTCAATCAAAATGTGTTTTGGTTGTGGAATCAAACAGTGGTGTAGTCCGCCAAAACCACCAATAGTTTCTTGGTATGCTCCGGTGTTAAAGAATCCTATGTAAAGGGGTTTTTCTTTGTTGTATTTAGGCAAATACACCGCATTCATGTGTTGTTCGGAATTGTAATAGTCATCGCTGTCGCAAGTCATCCCACCTAAAAGAACTCTTTCATAAGTGTCATTCCAACGGTTAACGGCCAACATTACGAAGCGTTTGTTAATCGCCCAAGTATCCGGTAAAGTGGTGATGAAAGAGGAATCAATCATATTCCAGTTTTCACGGTCATTTTGTTTCTTTTGGTACAAAACTTGGTAGATGGCACCGCCTGATTCTCCTACGGTAAACGAGCCGAATTCGGTGAAAATGTGTGGTACGTCTACTTCTGCTTCGTCACAAGCTATTTTGATTTGGTTGAGTATTTCATCAATCATGTATTGATAATCGTATTCAAAAGCCAAGGAGTTTTTGATGGGAAAACCACCGCCAATATTCAAACTGTCGAGCGTAGGGCATTCTCTTTTCAAGGCAATGTAAACTTTCATACATTTTAACAACTCATTCCAATAGTAAGCTGTGTCGCGAATACCGGTATTGATAAAGAAGTGCAACATTTTAAGCTCCACTTGTTTGTTCTCCTGAATTTGTTTTCTGTAAAACGGTACTATGTCTTTGTAACCAATGCCCAAACGAGAAGTATAAAACTCAAATTTGGGTTCTTCCTCAGCGGCAATACGAATACCGATTTTGAATTTTCCTTTAATTTGTTCCTGAAGCAAATCCAATTCTTCATAGTTGTCTATAACCGGGATGGTCTTGTTATGACCATTGTTCATCAAACGGGCAATATTCGAAACATATTCATCGCGTTTGAAGCCATTGCACACTACATAAGTATTTTTGTTGATTTTGCCTTCTTCCATCAATTTTTCTACAATATTGATGTCATAAGCAGACGAAGTTTCGATATGGATATTGTTTTTAAAAGCTTCGTTCATGATAAACTTGAAGTGAGAGCTTTTGGTGCAATAGCAATAATAGTATTTGCCTTCGTAACCGTTTTTTTCCATCGCTTTTCTAAACCAACCTTTGGCTTTATTAATATTATTAGAGATAGCCGGCAGATAAGTAAATTTTAACGGTGTACCGTATTGCTCAACCAGTTTCATCAAATCGATATTGTGAAACTGAAGGTTGTCTTTGTTTAAGGTAAATTCTTCTTGCGGGAAGTAGAAAGTTTGGTTAATTAAGTCGTAATATTTAGTGTTCATTTAGGATACAGAATTTCAGATTAAATTATTTTTAAAGACAAAATAATCTCCGATTCAAACCCTGATGTTGGCATAAATAATAGGTAATTTTTCTTGGAATAAAAAAGTAATCGGGGAACACAAAGCAGTAGGGTCATTTTTTTGATTTAAAAAATGGGAATCAAAAGCTAAGAAATGATGGGTAATTTCTTGACTGTAAATACTGTAGTTAGTAGTGTTGACACTTTTTTTCATTAGGGCAAATGTAAAAAATTATATTCTCGAAATACAACTATTGTTGTGAAAAAAATATTAGTTTTTATAATCTTTGAAAGATTCTATAATTAATTCATTATCAACTTCTTGATTGATTTTAATTTTGCCGATACCTTCAAGCAAAGCAAATTGTATTTTGCCGTACTCATTTTTTTTGTCGTGAATCAATAAATCAAGTATGGGTTGAAGGTCATTTTCTTCAAAAATAATAGGGTCAAAAATGGCCGTAATGGCCGTTTTTATTTCTTGGTATTCTGCAGCAGAAAGTAGTCCTTTTTGCCTGGAAATAAAACTCTCTAATATCATTCCAACAGCAATGGCTTCACCATGCAACAAAGTTTTTTTATTTTGGTTTTCAAGAAAATAGCTCTCAATGGCATGGCCTAAAGTATGTCCGAAATTCAGGGCTTTGCGAATCCCGTTCTCGGTTGGGTCTTGCATTACGATTTCATTTTTGATTTCAATAGAGCGGTGAATTAATTCATCGAAATCGGCAAAATCGGTTTGGCTCAAATCGCTAAATTGTGACCAATAACTCGCGTCAAAAATCAATCCGTGTTTGAGCATTTCAGCCAAGCCTGAACGCATTTCGTTTTGTGGTAAAGTGGATAAGAATTCTGTATCGATTAAAACCATTTTAGGAACATTAATGACACCGATTTGGTTTTTCAAATTGCCTAAATCTACTCCGTTTTTACCTCCTATAGAAGCATCAACCATGGCCAATAATGTAGTAGGAATATTGATAAAATCGATACCTCTTTTAAAAGTTGAAGCTACAAATCCACCGATATCGGTAATTACGCCGCCACCAATGTTGATCAAAAGGGTTTTTCTGTCGGCACCTAATTCGGTCAGGATATTCCAAATCTCAACACAAGTATGGATGTTTTTTTCGGCTTCGCCCGATTCAATTTCAATGATTTCGATGGTTTTGTCGGTGACTAAAAAGGATAAAAAGCGCAATAAACACAATTCGTTAGTGTGGCTGTCCACTAAAATAAACAAGTTGGAATAGTTGTTATTTTTAATGAAAGCATTGAGGGTTTCGTATTCTTTTTCTCCGAATAAAACCGGGTAACCGTTGGCTTGAATGGTTTGCATTTTTTTGTCAAATTGTGCCCCAAAAATAAGGTAAAAATTAATATATAATCGCTTAAGACTATTTATATTTGTGGCATTAATACAATACAATGGAAAAAATTTTCAACAACACTAAAGTGGCTTTCGCCCTAAAGACAGATACTGAATTAGACAGGGCTTATTTTTTATTTAAAATGATTGACAGCGAACCATTAGTTCGCATTGGAACAGCGGTTACTAATTTTGCTTTAAAGGCTCATTTGCCCGTTGAAGGATTAATCAGAGCCACAGTTTTTGACCATTTTTGCGGCGGAACCACAGAAGATGATTGCTTGACAGTTGTGGATAAAATGTTTACTAAAGGTGTTTCTTCGGTTTTGGATTATTCAGTAGAAGGCAAAGAAGAAGAAGAACAATTTGATGCCGCTTTGGAGATGACTTTAAAAACCATTGAATTTGCTAAAGAAAGAGCGGCCATTCCGTTTGCAGTTTTTAAGCCAACAGGTTTTGGGCGTTTTTATTTATATGAAAAAATAGGGGAAAAGCAACCTTTAACTGCTGAAGAACAAAAGGAATGGGATAGAGTTGTAGAACGTTTTGATCTGGTTTGCAAAGCAGCCCATGAAAAAGATGTGGCTTTGTTGATTGACGGTGAAGAAAGCTGGATGCAAGACGCCGCAGATGCAATTGTGACTGATATGATGCGCAAATACAACAAGGAGAAAGCGATTGTTTTTAATACATTACAATTGTACCGTCACGATCGATTGGATTATTTGAAAAAATTGCACCAGCAAGCCAATGCTGAAGGGTTTTATATCGGAATGAAATTGGTTCGCGGCGCTTACATGGAAAAAGAAAACAAACGAGCGGAAGAAAAGGGTTATCCAACGCCTATTTGTGAAAGTAAAGAGGCAACCGATATCAATTACGATACAACGGTAGTTTACATGATGGAACATCTAGACAGAATGTCCATATTTGCAGGAACGCACAATGAATTAAGTTCATACAAGTTGATCGAATTGATGGAGGCTAAAGGCGTTTTGAAAAGTGATCCCAGAATTTGGTTCGGTCAGTTATATGGAATGAGTGATAATATCAGCTATAATTTGGCCGAACACGGTTATAATGTAGCCAAATATTTGCCTTTCGGACCTGTTCGAGACGTGATGCCTTATTTAATTCGCAGAGCGGAAGAGAATACCTCAGTAGCCGGTCAAACCAGTAGGGAACTGAATTTGTTAAAGACTGAAAGAGATCGAAGAAAGATTGAAAAATAGAAAAAACACCTCATTAGCGTGAGGTTTTTTTATTAAAAGATTAAAAATCAATATATTTGAATATTGTTTATAAGCAATAAATAAGCCAAATCTACTTTAAAGTTGTTGTGTATGAAGATTATTACTCGTATTAAAAATACATTATTAGTTGTCCTAGCTTTATTTACGTTTCAGGGATTTTCTCAAAATTTACTCAATAATGGAGATTTTGAGACAGGAAGTGTAGTAGGCTTTTTTTGTAACGGTGCCGGATATGTTAGAATATTCCCGCCATTTTCTGGTACCACAAACACCGGGAATTGGGCATTAACCACCAATCCGCAGCCGATGAATACGGCATCTTTTGTAACGTCCGGAGATCACACCACGGGGTCAGGCTTTATGATGATAATTGATGGTAATACAACCGGAGGACAACAAAATTTTTGGGAAGCCGGAAATGGAGGAGGAGGTGTATGTAGCTTAACCATTGGTGCCACTTATACTTTCAGTTATTGGATTAGATCAGTTTATGGTGCTGTAGCCGGTTCACCAACTCCAGCGAACATTAATACTCAAATCTTAAATGCAACTGCTGTAACTTTGGTTTCGGGAAATACCGTTGCACCTCTTACTGCCAACGGATGGCAACAAGTGGTTTATACCTTTGTTCCGACAAGCGCTTGTGTTAACATTAAGTTATCTAACAATAACACTAATGCAGTGGGTAATGATTTTGCCATTGATGATCTTTCGGTTACAGCAGCACCATTGGCTTTGACCATAAGTTACTCAGCTAGTAATCCTAATTGCCCGAATACAGCAACCGGATCAATAGTAGCCACCGGTAATGATGGTGTTGTTCCCTACACAATCTATAATTTGACCGGAGCGATAACTCAAACGAATACTACCGGAGTTTTCACCGGGCTTCCGGCAGGAACCTATTCGGTAAGCGTTACAGATAGTAGTGGTGCTACCGCAACACAAACAAATATTGTTCTTACTAATCCAACCGGTTTGATTACCAGTGCCAATACCTCTATCTGTTCAGGAGCCACAACTACCTTATCAGTTTCGGGAAGTTCATCCGGTTACACTTGGACAGCCAGTCCGGCCGATACAAGTTTGACCACACCAAATATTCCAAATCCTGTTGTGAGTCCAACTCAAACAACAACATATACCGTCAATTCAACCAGTACTTCTTCCATTAATTTAGTTACTAACGGAAGTTTCTCTTCGGGGAATGTTGGGTTCTTAACTGACTATACTTATTATTCTCCTGCCAATACAACGTTTGTTCAGCGGGCATATGGTATAGTGACTAATCCAAATACTTGGGAAGTAGGATTTTCAGCTGCTTGTGTTGATCATACAACAGGCACCGGTCTTATGATGGTAGTTGACGGATCAATATACAACGCAGGGAACGATTTAGTTTGGGGACAAAATATAGTTGTAAACCCGGGGCAGAATTATACATTTTCTTATTGGTTACAAACGGTGTCAGCTGGTAGCCCTGCCGTTTTGAGAACGTTAATCAATGGTGTTTTAATTGGAACTGCTACAGCTTCTGCTACAGTTTGTGGTTGGACACAATACACTTATGTATGGAATTCAGGGGCAAGTACTCTGGCTCAAATAGAGTTATTTGATACTAATACTAATGCCGGCGGAAATGATTTTGCTTTAGATGATATTGCCTTCACAACTACCAATGTTTGTAATTTATCGTCTAGTGTTACAATAACTGTTAATCCATCACTTGCACCAACTATTTCTTGTGGTACTCCGACTTCGAGTTCGGTTACTTTTAATTGGGGTGCGGTAACAGGAGCAACAAATTATTCAATATTATACTCCATTAATAGTGGTCCAAATGTTAATGCGGGTACTATAAATTTAACTTCTTTTACTGTAAACGCATTAAGTCCGGGTGACTCTGTTAGTATAAATGTTATTCCCGGAGGCGCTAGTGGTAGTGCTTGTTTTACAGCTTCCACTCAAACTTGTGTTGCCACAGCAGCGGTTGTCTGTCCGACACCTACAGTTTCTGTAACGCAACAACCAACTTGTACAATCAATACCGGAACGATAGTTTTTACAAGCCCATTAAATACAGGACCATTACCAATTCCTTCAGATTTATTTATTTCTGAAGTAACTGATGAGAGTACAGGTGCTCTATCATATGTAGAAATCTTTAATGGAACAGGAGCACCTAAGAATTTAGCCAATTATAAATTGAAGATCTATAATAACGGAAATACATTCACCTCTCCAAATTGTGATATACCACTCTCAGGAATATTGAATAATAATTCGGTCTATGTGGTCTCTTTAGGAAGTGTTACCAATCAGGGTAGTGTAGTGCCAAATCTTGTTGTTGCTTCGTGTGCCGGTTTTAATATTGATGATACCGTACGCTTGGCCACAAGCGGAGATGTTGAGTTTGATTTATGGGGAACAAATGGAGTTCCTTTTACACCCTTAAATCAACCGGGATATACCTATAGAAGACTTGCCACTGCACCACATCCGACAATGACTTGGAATCCTACAGATTGGACAGCTTTGGATCCACAAGATTATACCAACATTGGTTCTTATTCTTATGCGTCGACTAATTATCAGTATAGTGTTAATGGAGTGAATTACCAATCGAGTCCTGTTTTTACTGGTTTGGCACCGGGAACATATAATGTTACTATCAGAGATTTAGTATCAGGTTGTATTTCAACACCAATTACTTTAACAGTAAATCCGGTTCAGGTTCCACCATCTTCGCCTTCCATTTTATTTTGTGATGCGGCTAATACCACTCCCACTCAAGTAGGTTTTGATTTCAATAGTATCGGGCAAAATAGTTTTGATTTTACTTACACCATTGATGGAGGAACACCGGTAAGCGGGACAATTCCATTCTCTCCTTCCAGTTATTTTGTAACAGGTGTTACCCAAGGACAGGCTGTTACTTTAACAATAAATTGGAATGGGGTTTGTACACCTCCAATGACTCTTACTTGTTATCCGGATTGTGTAACACCGGTAACGCCAACATTTACCCAAGTTGCACCTATTTGTTCAGGAGCTTCCTTAGCTGCTTTGCCAACAACCTCGTTAAACGGCGTGACGGGTACTTGGTCTCCGGCTTTAAATAACACCGCCACTACAACTTACACTTTTACTCCAATAGATCCGGGTGAGTGTGGCACCACCACCACAATGACCATCGTAGTTAATGCTCCGGTTTTAAATATAACCAATCCTCCGGCAGCATGTGCTCCTGCTACAGTAAATTTAACTTTACCGGCAGTCACAGCCGGAAGTACGGGCGGAGGAACTTTAACTTATTGGACTGATGCTTCAGCTACCACAGCATTAGCAAATCCTACAGCAGTGTCAGTTAGCGGAACTTATTATATCAAAAGTACCGTCGGTTCGTGTACTGACATTGAGCCGGTAACAGTCACCATAAATCCATCACCGGTTTTAAGTATTACCAATCCAGCAGCGGTTTGTGCTCCTGCTACAGTAAATTTAACTTTGCCAGCAGTCACAGCCGGAAGTACAGGTGGAGGAACTTTAAGTTATTGGACCAATGCCGCAGCTACTACAGCATTGGCAAATCCAACAGCGGTAGCAACGAGTGGAACTTACTATATCAAAAGTACGCTCGGTTCGTGTTCTGACATAGAGCCGGTAACGGTCACCATAAATCCATCACCGGTTTTAAGTATTACCAATCCTCCGGCAGCATGTGCTCCTGCTACAGTAAATTTAACTTTACCGGCGGTCACTGCGGGAAGTACGGGCGGAGGAACTTTAACTTATTGGACCAATGCCGCAGCTACCACAGCATTAGCAAATCCAACAGCAGTAGCAGTTAGCGGAACTTATTATATCAAAAGTACCGTCGGTTCGTGTACTGACATTGAGCCGGTAACAGTCACCATAAATCCATCACCGGTTTTAAGTATTACCAATCCAGCAGCGGTTTGTTCCCCTTCCACGGTAAATTTGACTTTGCCAGCAGTCACAGCCGGAAGTACAGGTGGAGGAACTTTAAGTTATTGGACCAATGCCGCAGCTACTACAGCATTGGCAAATCCAACAGCGGTAGCAACCAGTGGAACTTATTATATCAAAAGTACGCTCGGTTCGTGTTCTGACATAGAGCCGGTAACGGTCACCATAAATCCATCACCGGTTTTAAGTATTACCAATCCAGCAGCGGTTTGCGCTCCTGCTACAGTAAATTTAACTTTACCGGCAGTCACAGCGGGAAGTACGGGCGGAGGAATATTAACTTATTGGACCAATGCCGCAGCTACCACAGCATTAGCAAATCCAACAGCGGTAGCAACCAGTGGAACTTATTATATCAAAATCACGCTCGGTTCGTGTATTGACATTGAGCCGGTAACGGTCACCATAAATCCATCACCGGTTTTAAGTATTACCAATCCAGCAGCGGTTTGTGCTCCTGCTACAGTAAATTTAACTTTGCCAGCAGTTACAGCCGGAAGTACAGGAGGAGGAACTTTAAGTTATTGGACCAATTCCGCAGCTACCATTGCATTGGCAAATCCTACAGCGGTAGCAACCAGTGGAACTTACTATATCAAAAGTACGCTTGGTTCCTGTTCTGACATTGAGCCGGTAACGGTAACTATAAACCCAACGGTAACACCAACATTCAATATATCTCAATCAGTTGTTTGTTCAGGGGCAACCATTGCACCTTTACCAACAACTTCCTTAAATGGAATTTCGGGATCTTGGTCGCCTGCTTTGAATAACACCGCAACTACAACTTATACTTTCACACCTGTGGCCGGTGTTGCTGTTCCTTGTCCGGTTTCAGTGACTTTTCAAATTCAAGTTGTTCCTCAGTTTGACCCTGTTGTTTCGATAGTTGAATCTTGTAATTCAAATTCGGTTACGGTAACCAATCCAATCGGACTTAATTACCAATATTCATTAGACGGAGGTGCCTTTCAATCAAATCCTATTTTTTATAATTTATCGGCAGGAAATCACTCCATAGTTGCCCAGCAGACTTTAGCTAATTGTATTTCTAATGCAACTAGCTTTACAATTAACACAATTACTAATGATGTAGTTGTTACTATTCCCCAACCTTTGCATTATTGTGACCCAAGTAATGATGGGTTTGTTACTTTTAATTTGTCACAAATTATCAATTCGGTAACCGGCGGTAATTTGTATTCGGTTACTTTTCATGAGACTTTAACCGATGCCAATATTGGTGGAACTGCTATTCCGGATATTGTTAATTATGATAACATTAATCCGTGGACGCAACTTATTTATATTAGAGTTGAATCAAATATGTCAAGTTGTTTTGAAATAGTCCCTCTTCAATTAATAGTTGACCCAACCCCTGAGGCGACTGAGCCGGATGATTATGCGCTTTGTGATTACACAGGCCAGACTGGTTTTGAGAGTTTTGATTTAACTACAACGATACCACAGGTTTTAGGGTCTATTGATCCTACTACGGTTACGGTTACTTTCCATACGACTTTTGCCAATGCGCAAGACGATGCTAATGCTATTGGCGGTGTGACGAATTACATCAACCAAACGCAGTGGAACCAAACAGTGTATGTTAGAGTAGAATTTAATACCACAGGTTGTTATGACATAGTGGAGTTAGACTTGATAGTGAATCCGCTACCGAATGCTACCCAGCCTAATTATGCTCAATACACTTTGTGTGATTACAATGGTGCCGTAGGATTTGAGACCTTTGATTTAGCCTCGCAAGTAGCTTCTGTTTTATTAGGTCAGACCGGAATGGCGGTAACTTTCTATCCGAGTTTGACAGATGCGCAGAATGATACTAATGCCATTAATGTTTCTCATGCTGATTTACAGTATCCGAACCAAATTATTTATGTACAGACTTTAGGAATTCGAATCACCAATAGCATAACGGGATGTTACAGCATCTCAACGATGGATATCAGAGTAGTTCCATTACCTTCACCAATTCCACCAACAGAGCCTTTCACGATTTGTGATGAGAACCAAGATGGCTTTTCCGGATTTGATTTAACGAGCTTAACAACGGACATTTTACAAGGCGCACCTTATATTTTGAGTTTCCATGAGACCTTAACCGATGCGCAACAAGGTAATACCCCAATTGATACGAGTGTTCTTTATTACAACATCAATCCTTTTGTACAAATATTGTACGTAAGAGCCGTTGACCCATTAACGGGATGTTGGAGCGTTATTCCGATAGAACTAAACGTTAATCCAAGCCCAATAGCACCGATTGATTTAGATGATATCGTGGTTTGTGATGATGATAACAACACCCAAAATGCCATTACCAGCATTGATTTGACAGTCAACACAGCTAGTGTCTTGGCGCAACAACCCTTGGCTGCAAGTAATTATACCGTTGAGTATTACACCTCTCAAACGGCTGCTCAAGACGGCATTGCTCCGATTATCAATGTGACCAATTATACGGCTATGAACAACCAAACGATTTGGGTTAGAGTCGAAGATAATACCACAGGTTGTTTCAATATAGGTTCATTTGATGTTATCATCAATATCCCATTGTTACTAATCACACCGGCACCACTAAGTGTTTGTGATAATGATACCACTCCGAATAATCAATACCACAGTTTTGATTTAACGGTAAAAGATGCCGAGATTACTCAAAACCTAGCAGGTTATACAGTGACTTATTACCCATCATTATCAGAAGCCCAAGCCGGAGGCGCAACCACCATAACTGATTTTACGGCTTATACCAATATATATCCGGCGGTTCAAACCTTAGGGGTTGTGGTAACCAGCGCAGCGGGATGTCAAAGTATTACGACTTTAGATATTAGAGTATTGCCGGTACCAACACCAAACACTAATCCAAGCCCGTTAGCACCACTATGTGATGACAACAATCCGGGAGACATGGTTGAAGTTTTTGATGTAACGGTCAATGCGGCTTATATCATTAACGGCGCCACGAATGTTACCTTGACTTACTATACCAATGAGGCCGATGCCCATGCTGCTCAGTTCCCGATAGCCGACCCGACACAGGCTTTGGTAGGAGATAATGTATGGATTAGAGTAGAGAACAACCAAGTGGATTATTTGGGTAATAACTGTTATGTACTGGTGGAACAACCCTTAACGGTTAATCCGCTACCGGAAGTTATCCAACCTTTGGCGCCATACAGAATGTGTGATGACAATACCGATGGTATTGCCCAGTTTGATTTGAACAATCCAATCTTGGCCACTGCTATCTTGGGCGCAAACCAAAGCCCTGCTGATTTTACCATTACGTATTACTTAACGGCAGCAGGAGCCAATCCGTTTACCAATACAGGCGAGACACCACTGGTATCTCCGTATACTAATGTTACCCCTGATGCACAGGATATTTACATCAGAGTAGTGAACAATGCTACAGGTTGTGTTAATGCAACGGGAGTACTGACTTTGGCAGTAGAGGAATATGCTACGGCAACAGGAGCGCAAGAGTTTTCAAGTTGTGATGATTACAATGACCCGTATGATGGGGTATTCCAATTGGATTTAACGCAGTTCAACACGGACATTTTAAACGGACAAGACCCTAATGTTTTCTTGATTAGTTACTACCACAGTCAGGCAGATGCAGAGGCAGGGATTAATGCTATTCCACTAGCGGAAGCACAAGCTTACATTACCCAACCCGATACAGATCAGATTTGGGTTAAGGTAGAGAACAGCAGCAACAGCATTGTACCATTCTGTTATGCGCTGACGACTATTGATATAGAGATAGAGCGTTATCCTAATCCGGTTATTGATACCCAGAATGATGTCACAACGATATGTGTTAACTTTGCAACAGGAGAAGTAGTTAGACCATTAGTTTTAGATAGTGGCATCACCAATGCTTCGGATTATACCTTTGAGTGGTATGAAGACGGCAACTTAATAACAGATGCAACGGGTTCAACGTATACGGTGAACACTTCATCACCAACGGGTGCAACCAGAAACTACCATGTAAGAGTGATAAGCAATAGTGATTTGTTGTGTGAGACTACCTCGGCAGATTTTGCGGTGATACAATCAGGTCAGGCGGTTATAGCAGCAGGCACAGCAGGTTATACAGTAACCAATGCCTTTACGGATAGTCAAATTATTACGGTGACTGTAGAAGGATGGGGAACGTATGAATACAGTTTGGATGACGGACCAAGACAAGCGAGTAACATTTTTGAAGGAGTGTCACTGGGAACACACACAATTCATGTTTGGGATACCGAAGGCGGCGTAGCGTTTAGTTGTGAAGAATTAACAATATATGAAGTGATGGTGATAGATTATCCTCGTTACTTTACACCAAACGCGGATGGATTCCATGATACATGGAATATTGTTGGGTTGTCTAATTTTGCGGAACAAACCACGATATACATCTTTGACCGTTACGGTAAGTTGTTGAAACAATTGAGTGCGAGTGACCAAAGCGAAGGATGGGACGGAACTTACAATGGAAAGTTATTGCCTTCGGATGATTATTGGTTCACGGTAGATTTCCCTGAACAAGGCAAGATGAAGCAGTTTAAAGCGCATTTCACATTGAAACGATAGACCAACAGATATATAAGCCACTTAAACGAGTGGCTTTTTTTATGATAGAAAATCAATGCGTCTAATTAGCCCCGATTGCAGTGGCACCTTGTAGAGCGGAAAGCGGGAGCAGGAGTGTAAGAAAGCAGTATAGGTGTGCTCCTGATAATAAAAAAAAACGCCTCAATAAATTGAAGCGTTTGTATTGATTGCGAAGTTGTAATTTATGAGTTATACACTTTTAAAGCCTCTTTTAGGATGGCTACAGAGCGGACTAAATCTTCTTTTTTGAGTACGTAAGCAATGCGCACTTCATTTAAACCAACACCCGGAGTTGAGTAGAAACCTGCGGCCGGAGCGACCATGACTGTTTCGCCGTTGTTGTCATAGGATTCTAACAACCATTGGGCAAAATCGTCGGCATTTTTTACCGGCAATTGGGCGATGCAATAGAAAGCACCTTTTGGGGTAGCCACCTTTACGCCATCAATTTTTTGGAGTTCTGCGATTAATGTATCTCTACGGTCTTTGTACTCAGAAATCACATCATTGAAATAGCTTTGCGGGGTTTCTAAAGCGGCTTCGCTGGCGATTTGGGCATAAGTTGGTGGACTCAAACGCGCTTGGGCAAACTTCATAGCTGTGGCCATCACTTCTTTGTTTTTGGACACGATACAACCGATGCGAGCGCCACACATACTGTATCTTTTAGAAACCGAATCAATCATGATGGCGTGTTCTTCCAAGCCCGGAACGTTCATTACAGAGAAGTGTTTTTCGTTTTCATCATAAATAAACTCTCTGTAAACTTCATCGGCAATTAGGAACAAATCATGTTTTTTAACGATTTCCGCCAATTGCATGATTTCTTCTTTAGAATATAAATAACCAGTTGGATTACCAGGATTACAAATCAAAATGGCTTTGGTTTTTGGCGTAATCAGTTTTTCAAAAGCGGCAATCGGCGGTAAGGCAAAACCTTCATCGATGGTTGAGATTACAGGAACCACTTTTACACCTGATGCAGTTGAAAACCCATTGTAGTTAGCATAAAACGGTTCGGGAATAATAATTTCATCACCCGAATCCATAGTACTTCCCATAGCAAAAAGCAAAGCTTCTGAACCACCGGTGGTGATAATGATATCGGCTACTTCAATGGGCAAGCCGTGTGATTTGTAGTAAGCGGATAACTTGGTTCTGTAGCTTTCAAATCCGGCAGAGTGGCTGTATTCCAGTACGCTGATGTCGGCATTTTTTACGGCATTGAGTGCTACCTCCGGAGTTTTGATGTCGGGTTGACCAATATTTAAATGGTATACTTTATGTCCTTTTTTCTTAGCAATTTCGGAATACGGCACCAACTTTCTGATGGGCGATTCAGGCATTTGCTGACCTTTTAAAGATATCTTAGGCATGTTGTTGAATTTAGTGGTGCAAATTTGCGACTTTTTTAGCTTGAAAACAATTCATTTTTTGCATTAAAAATTGTTAAAAAATATTTTTTGACAACCTAATTTTACTAAATTTATAAAAATTCATGCTTGATGCGATTTCTTTGCACTTTACTATTTTTTTTCACTACCGTTGTCCCTTGTTTTTGCCAGTCGGGTTTTCAATTTGAAAAGCTTAAAAAAAAAGCGGTAATTCCTTTCCAATTGATTAATAATTTGATTTTTATTCCCATTGATGTTAATGGAGAAACACTGACTTTTTTATTGGATACCGGTGTCGAGGAAACCGTACTTTTTAGTTTAGACGAAAAGGAACAAGTGGAATTTTTTCATTTAGAAAAAATTATGCTTAAAGGTTTGGGCAGCAACGAAGCGGTAGCCGCTTATAAGTCGTCTAAAAATAAGTTGAATGCTAATGGTTTTGTTGATTTAGAACATGAAATCTATTTGGTTCTCGACCAAGAGTTTAATTTTTCTTCTCAAGTTGGTATACCGGTAAACGGTATTATAGGGTATCATTTTTTTAAGGATCATTTGGTGGAGATTGACTACGACCGAAAAAAGGTCATTGTTTATGATAGTACCTATCAAAAAATAAGAAAGCGTCTCCGCAAAAATTATCATAAATCGCCCATAACTATTGAAAATAATAAACCCTATTATTTCACCAATGTTCTAACGGCAGAAGAACCACGTCCGTCCAAAATGCTCATAGATACCGGTAACAGCGATGCTATTTGGTTATTTTTGACCGAAGCGGAAGATATAAAATTACCCTCTAAAACTATTCAATGTTTTTTAGGAAGGGGTTTCAGTGGTAATGTTTATGGAAAAAGAGCCCGAATTATCAGCTTCACTTTTGGCGAAAAAACATTTCAAAATCCCATCAGTACTTTCCCTGATTCAACTTCCATAAAAAGTGTCAACTTTGTCAAAGACCGAGTAGGTTCCTTAGGAGGAGAAGTGCTTTCCAGGTTTTCCGTTTTTTTTGATTACCCAAACAATTGTCTTTATTCAAAACCCGGTTCTAAAATAGATAATCCTTTTAATTTTAATATGAGCGGACTCGAAGTCCAACACGATGGTTTAGAATGGGTAACCCAAACCTACCAAGACCGAAGTAGTACAGCAGCTGTTTTCAAAGCTACACAAGGTAGCGACGGCAGAGTACAAGACAATATGAAAGTGAAGTTTGAACTAAAACCGGTGTTCAGAATATTCAATGTAAGAGAAGGATCAACCGCAGCTGATGCCGGACTACAAAAAGACGACCGTATTATTAGTATCAACGGCAGAAATGCGCACAATTTGACTATCGAAAGGATTAATGAACTGCTTAAGTCGGAAGAAGGAAGAACTATTGAAATAGAGATAGAACGCAAAGGCGTACTTCATACCTATAAATTCAAACTCAAAAGTATTTTATAAAAAAACGTCCCGAAATTTCGGGACGTTTTTTTTATTGCATCATTGGACTTTTAATTTTCTTTTCTAAGAGATTTTCTACCGGTTTTACAACCACTTCTCCTTTAATTTTTAATACCACTCGACCTTCTTCCGCATTTACTGCATTGGTTTCAACCGTAATGGTTTTTCGAATAGGACCGGTATTCATATTGTACTTTACCTCAATTTTACCGGTTTTTCCTGGCGCAATCGGCTCAGTTGGCTTTGACGGCACCGTACAACCGCAGCTCGATTGAACATTGGTAATGATTAACGGCGCATCGCCCGTATTGGTAAATTCAAAAACGCGAATTCCATTGTCATCCTCCTTGTTTACTTTACCGTAGTCTATAGTATTGTCTTTGTCCTTGAACTCAATTTTTGGACCCGTTTGGGCAAAAATCACAGCATTTACAAGGATAGTCGCGATAAGTATAAATTTTTTCATAGGTCAAAATTTGATATTTGGTTAGTAAAAATACTTCGTTTAAATTAATACACAAAAATTTAATTCTTAATTTTTTCTAAAGTCTTTATTAATTACTTTTGCAGTTCAGTTTACAAAAGGCGTGCCATTATGTGTAGGAGCGGATGGTCAGTGATTATCAGCCATCCATATTCCCGCTTTACGAGTTACTCCGAAGTGTCGGAGGTAACTTCTTCAATCGGGGCTAAAAGGGTTTCGTACTGCACATTTGTAAACAAATAACCAAATTAACAAATCAACGAATTACCTAATATATGATTCCAGCTCAATTCAACGCCAAAGAAGTAGAAAAAAAATGGTACGACTACTGGATGAAAAACAACTATTTTCATTCCAAACCCGATCATAGAACGCCTTATACGATAACCATTCCGCCACCCAACGTGACCGGAGTGTTGCACATGGGACACATGTTGAACAACACTATTCAAGATGTATTAATCCGTCGTGCGCGTTTAAAAGGTTTTAATGCTTGTTGGGTACCGGGAACTGACCACGCCTCGATAGCAACTGAAGCAAAGGTCGTGGCTAAGTTGAAAAGCGAAGGCATCAATAAAAACGACTTAACCCGAGAAGAATTCCTCAAACACGCTTGGGATTGGACTAACAAATATGGCGGTACTATCTTAGAACAGTTAAAACAATTAGGCTGTTCTTGTGATTGGGACCGAACTAAGTTTACCATGGATCCGGACATGTCGGCTTCTGTAATTCGTTCGTTTGTAGATTTGTACAATAAGGGACTTATATACCGCGGTTACCGTATGGTCAACTGGGATCCGGAAGCCAAAACTACCTTATCTGACGAAGAAGTAATTTATGAAGAAAGACAGGGTAAACTCTATCATTTAAAATACGCTATCGAGGGTTCTAATGAATTTGTAACCATAGCGACCACGCGTCCGGAAACTATTTTGGGAGATACTGCCATTTGTATTCACCCCGAAGATGAGCGTTATTCACACTTAAAAGGCAAAAAAGCCATCGTGCCAATATGCAACCGAGTGATTCCGATTATTTTCGACGAATATGTTGATATGGAATTCGGAACCGGTTGTTTAAAAGTAACACCGGCACACGATATAAACGATAAAACTCTTGGCGAAAAACACAATCTGGAAATCATCGATATCTTTAATGAAGATGCCACGTTGAATTCTTATGGCTTGCACTATCAAGGCAAAGACCGTTTCGTAGTACGTGAAGAAATCGCAGTTGAGTTAGAGAAAATAGGCGCTTTGGCCAAAACAGAAAACCACTTGAATAAAGTAGGTACATCAGAACGTACCAAAGCCGTAATTGAACCACGCTTGTCTGACCAATGGTTCCTAAGCATGGAAGAATTGGTAAAACCGGCCATCAAAGCGGTATTGGAAACCGAAGAAATAAAATTGTATCCGTCGCGTTTCAACAATACATACCGTCATTGGTTGGAAAACATCCGTGACTGGAATATTTCACGTCAATTGTGGTGGGGACAACAAATTCCGGCTTATTATTACGGGGATGGAAAAGAGGATTTTGTGGTAGCGGAAAATATTGAAACGGCACTAGAGCTTGCGAAAGTTAAAACGGCCAACTCATCTCTGACCACTGAACACTTGCGTCAGGACGCCGATGCTCTAGACACTTGGTTCTCCTCATGGTTATGGCCAATGGCTGTATTTGGGGGGATTATGGAACCTGAAAATGAAGACTTCAAATATTACTATCCAACTAACGACTTGGTAACCGGTCCGGACATTTTGTTCTTTTGGGTAGCGCGAATGATTATTGCTGGTTACGAATATGCCGGCGAAAAACCATTCACCAATGTTTATTTAACGGGATTGGTTCGTGATAAGCAACGTCGCAAAATGTCGAAGTCGTTAGGAAATTCGCCTGAACCTTTGGAATTAATTGAAAAATTCGGGGCCGATGGCGTTAGGGTAGGATTGTTGTTGAGTGCTTCAGCCGGAAATGATATTTTGTTTGACGAAGAATTGTGCAACAACGGTAAAGCCTTTGCCAATAAAATTTGGAACGCGTTCCGATTGATTAAAGGTTGGGAAGTGGTTGATATAGCACAACCGGAGAGTTCTAAAGTGGCCATCGAATGGTACGAAGCCAAGTTGCAACAAACTTTAGTTGAAATTGAAGACCATTTTGAAAAATACCGTTTATCTGATGCTTTGATGAGTATTTATAAATTGGTTTGGGACGATTTCTGTTCGTGGTTCTTAGAAATGATTAAACCGGCTTACCAACAACCTATCGATCGTGCTACGTTTGACAAAGCCATCGAGATGTTAGAAGCCAACTTAAAGCTGTTGCATCCGTTTATGCCGTTCTTAACAGAGGAAATTTGGCAGCACATCGCTGAAAGAACTCCGGAACAAGCGTTAATTATAGCGGAATATCCGAAAATGACTTCGTTTAATGAAAAACTAATTGTCGATTTTGATTTTGCAGCCGAAGTTATTGCCGGTGTTAGAACCATTCGTAAAGATAAAAACATCGCTATGAAAGATGCAGTCGATTTGAAAGTAGTAAACAACGAAAAAGCTTCGACTTATTTTGATAGCGTGATTACTAAATTAGGAAATATTACATCCTTAGAATATATTGCGGATAAAGTTGACGGAGCACTGACTTACCGTGTAAAGTCAAACGAATACTTTATTCCTGTTTCCGGAAATATTGATATTGAGGCTGAGATTGCTAAGCTGACCGAAGAGTTGAAATACACCCAAGGTTTCTTGCGTAGTGTACAAGGCAAGCTGGCTAACGAAAAATTCGTCTCCGGAGCACCGCCACAAGTCATCGACAACGAACGTAAAAAAGAAGCTGATGCTTTGGCGAAGATTGCCACAATAGAGCAGAGTTTAGCTAGTTTAAAATAAGAAAAGCCCCGTTTTGGGGCTTTTTTATGACAATAGCTTTTGGTCAATAAAAAAGCCGATCTTCAAAAGACCGGCTTAGTTGGTAAAGGTAAATATATCTTAGATAACGTTTACATTAACTGCGTGTGGGCCTTTCTGACCATTTTCAACAGAGAAAGTCACTGCGTCATTTTCGCGTACCGGACCATTTAGGCCAGTAACGTGAACAAAAACATCTTGACTACCGTTGTTAGGTGTGATAAAACCGAAGCCTTTTGCTTCATTGAAAAATTTAATTGTTCCTTCGTTCATGATAAATATTGTATTAATAAAGTGTAAAGATACTCTTTATTATTGAATTTTTAATAAAAAATAAAAAATATTAAAAAAATAACATTAAAATTAAAATTATTTTGAATATTTTTCAAAAAATTACTGCTAAAATATCCTGTAGTCTGATTGTCTAACTAAAATATAAAAATTCATTACATAACCCTTAACTCAATCAAAAACCACTTATCCGTAAAACTATAATCCTCCGGAGTTTTCGAGCTGGTTGTAAGTTCATCGTTATATGTTTACTGTTGTCTTTAGTTAGACAACAAACAATTGTCAACAAAAAATCCCGCTTCCAAAAGAAACGGGATTTTTAATATTATAAAGTGCCCACTGAACACTGAGTACTTGCTACTAGAATTGCTCTCTTCCGGCAAAGTGGAAAGCACCTTCGATAGCGGCATTCTCGTCAGAGTCTGAACCGTGAACAGCGTTTTCTCCGATAGAAGTAGCATATTTTTTACGGATAGTTCCTTCTGCAGCTTCAGCCGGATTGGTAGCACCAATTAAAGTTCTGAAATCTTCTACAGCATTGTCTTTTTCTAAGATAGCCGCTACGATTGGTCCGCGAGTCATAAATTCAACCAATTCACCAAAGAACGGACGAGCCGAGTGAACTGCATAGAATTTCTGAGCGTCAGCTACAGTCAACTGTGTTAATTTCATTGCTACAATTCTGAAACCACCTTCAGTAATCATATTTAATATTCCACCGATGTGTCCGTTTTCCACAGCATCCGGTTTAATCATGGTAAAAGTTCTGTTTGTTGCCATTTTGATATAAATGATTTTAAATTCGCGTGCAAAAGTAACGTTTTTAAATCATTATATAAAAACAACTGTTATCAATTTTTGATAATTTTCTGCCAACCAAAATCGGCTCCCGATTTTACTTTTACAAAGTACACTCCGCTTGGTAATTCAATGCCCGACATCTTAAATTCCGTAGCGTTTGGCACAATTGTTTGCAATTTTTTTCCGTTGATATCAAACAATTCAATCGATTCGATTGGTGCAGAGTGAGAGAATGTCCAATCGTTTGACGTTGGATTCGGATATATTTTTAAATTGGTCAATCGGTTTTCCGGTGCGGTTAAGGTTGAAGTAAAAACATAGTTCCCTGAAGTGCGTTCAAAAGTAATATCATAGTTTCCGGCAGTCACCGGTATATCTGGGCCACCTTGTGTTCCTGTTCCGGTAGGAAAATCGGTGCTACCCCAATTGACTGTCCAACTGTTGTCTTTTCTGAATTTTACCGAACCGTTAGACAGTGTTAAATTTGAAATGACATAAGTAAAGCCATTGGTAGTTGCCAAGTCAATATCATCGTTCCAACCATTTAAAGCATCGCCCAAGATACCGATACTCGGATAATCAAAACTATAAGCACCGGAGTTTCGATTAAAAGTTACAAAAAATTCACCACCATTCACCGGAATTGACGGTCCGCTCAAAACTGCTACACCGCTCGGAAAAGCATTACTTCCCCAAACAAAGTTGGTGGCATTGTCCTGACGAAAATAAGCATTACCGCTGCTAAAATTAAAGCCCGATAGGGTATAAGTGATCCCATCGCTAGTAATCATATCCACATCGGGTCCGGCATAACCATTTTGTGAATCAACTGCCGGTCCCCAAATTCCGATACTCGGAAAAGCTGCAGTGCCAATAAAGGTATAAGTTCCGTTAAGACGATTAAAAGTCACATCGTAAGTACCGGCAACCGTTGGAATATCCGGTCCGTTTTGCACCCCTTGACCGTTGGGAAATGTGCTGCCACCCCAATTGGTAGTCCAATTGTAATCTTGACGAAACTTCACCGCACCACTCGTAACTGTTAAATTTGTAATGGTGTAAGTAATATTGTCGGTGGTTGAAAGTGTTATTTCCGGACCATTAGTAGGTGGCCAGCCATTAACACCCGTTCCTACAATTGAGATGGTTTGCGCGTTGGTTTGCCATCCCAAAAACATACAGAATAAATAGAGTAGCTTTCTTTTCATATTTAAAGGTTTTAGAGTTATTAGAAACTAAAATTAATCAATGTTTGTTTACGAAAAGAAAAGATAGTTTACGAAAACGTTTTCGTGTTAAAAACTTCTGCTTATTTACAGACAGATAGTAGTAAAATTGGTTTGTAGCGGTTTTAATTCATTAAAGATTTTGTTGAGTAGTTCCTCACCGTATTCTAAATAAAATTCCGAGAAATTGTTGCGTCTTTCTTGCAAGGATTGGTTTGGAAAGATTTCGTTTTGCAATTGAATCATGCGCTCTAATATATCGGCATGTTGTCGTTTTTCGGCTTTTAGCAAACGCTTCTCAAGATTTTCTAAGCCTTTAATTTGCTTAACTTCTTGAGCTTTTACGGCGTTGCCAAATGACTTATCGGTTTGCACCGCCATATTGTGTAAAGCAGCAAACTGTTGTTTGAGGTGTTCTTTTTGTACACTAAAATCCAAGTTGAATTGCGACAGTTCTTGTGTTTTCTGATTGAATAACACTTGTTGGTTGCTGAATAAATCAGCCCAAGATAGGCCTAGTTTATCCGCTTTTTTCGATTGCTTTTGGGTGACCAAAACAGCAGAGTTTCTAACCAAAAGTAGGGGAAAGCTAACCTGATTGGCTTCAAAATTTGATTTTAATTGTAACCAATAAGCAATCTCACCGCCGCCGCCAATGTAACAAAGATTGGGCAAAATAACTTCTTGATATAGCGGTCGCAAAATGACATTAGGACTGAATTTTTCAGGATTTGAAGCTAAAAGCGATAAGATTTCGGTTTCGGTAAAAACCAAATCGGTGTGGTTAACTTTGTAAATATTGTTCTCCAAGACAATACGCTCTCGGATATTATCTTCTATATAAAATAAATTAATCTCTCGCGGATTAACCTGTATGGTATAATCTTTTAAAAGCTCGTTGGTTTCCATGACTTTTTGAAAAGCCGTTTGGTGTAACAATTCTTGCTTCACATAGGGAACAAACAAGTCTTTGAGCGCTTTATCGTCACCATCTAAAACAACCAAACCTTTATTGCCAAACAATTCGTTGGCCAAATATCTTGTAGCATCAGCCAAATTGGAATGTTTCAGGTAGCTGTTGTCAAATAAAGATTTTAAATATGTTGCGTTATCACCCAAGCCTAGTTCTTTGGCAAAAACTTCATAAACTTCAGTCAAACCAGCTGTTGACAATCGGCCAACCGGTCCTTGACTTTCATGATTCCATTGGATTTTGGTGTGTTTGAAATGAAAGTAATTGATTTCCTCAAAATCGTGGTCTTCTGTTGCCATCCAATAAATTGGAACGAAATTGTATTCAGGATAAGCTTGTTTAAGTTCGTTACAAAGGTTAATAGTAGAAACAATTTTATACAAAAAATACAATGGTCCTGTAAACAAATTCAACTGATGACCGGTAGTAACAGTAAAGGTTTTATCGTCAGATAGAAGTGAGATATTAGATTTAGTAAATTCTGAAGCTTCAAGACCTTGGTATTGTTTTTCTAAAGCAGAGACTAAAACTTTTCTGTTGCTATTGTTATTTTTTCCTTTTTCTTCTATTTGTAATTGAAAGTTTTCAATACTGGGAAACCGATTGTACAAGTTTTTCAATTCTGATTTTTCCTCTAAATAATCAACGATTAGCTTAGAGAAATAACCCGATTTTTGATAACTGATACAGTCGTTTGGCATAGTAGTTTTTGTGTAAAAATAAGAAAATTGAAACCCTTGAAAAGTGTTTTAACTTTCAATTAAGGAGTGATTATGGTTCCGTATAAATAATCATCACCCAAGTAAAAATCGCTGTTTCCTCGGCTCATTGTTACTTTTTTCAATCGAATAGTATGCTGAAAAAATCCGGGGGTAGAGGTAGTTGTAGTCACTTCAATAATACCGGTTCCCAAAGCGGAATCACCGTTGTTAGCGGTCCATTCTTGATTTAAAACCGGGGTTGTTGGTATCGGAGTGGTACAAAAATAGTCATTGTCTATTGTAGAAGAAAACAGCTTATAGGTAACTTTATTACTAGTACTGATGAATGCCGTTCTGGGCGTAGTTGTTACTTCCTCTTGGAATAAAGTCGCAAAATCGGCTAAATCCAAAACAAAAGCTTCGCTACTGCTGAAGTTAAAAATTCTGTTGTCACCGGCACAAGTGCTTTTGGCTGCTTCATCATTGAAACCAAAGGCTAACGGACTTTGAGTAGCGTTGTAATTTCCAAATACAAAAGAGTTTCCGGCATAAGTTTGTGTCGTACCGTCGGGTTTTAAAAAGACGATATCTTCAAAAACTATGTAATGTCTGTAACCCGTAATTTGGGTAATTCCGGTGGTTGCATTTACGGTCTTTATGGCAGTAGAAGTAATTTGTATGGTTCCCGAAGTGGCTGTCCATTCCTCAGTCAGATTGGGCGTTGCATCGGTTATAATATCACAAATATTAGCATCGGTCGGTGTTCCGTTATATTGTCTGTAAACCACATCGATGTTGCCGCTGATTTGTACTTCAATAGGATTGTTATCAGGGGTTTCATCATTAACAAAAGTCGTTGCCGGAATAGCTAAGATTAACATTTTGTTGTCGCTGATTTTATAGAGAATGTCTTTTTGAGGACATTTTTGAACCGCTACATCGACGAAGTCAATGGTGTCAACAGTCAAATCACCATCATCGCAGGCATTGATAAATAAAACTACGGCTAATAACCCTAAAATTCGTTTCATTGGTTTGGAAATTTTTAGCAAAAATAAGTTTTTTATACTATTAAATTTATCTTTTATCATTTAATTAGGATAGTCGTTTTATATTTGCAATATGCAAAAAGTATATCTAGATAATGCCGCTACAACGCCCATTCGTCAAGAAGTTATCGACGAAATGGTGAACGTTATGCAAACTGATTTTGGCAATCCTTCTTCCACTCACAGTATCGGGAGAAGTGCTAAAGCCGTCATAGAAACTTCCCGAAAAACAATAGCCAAATATTTGCATTGTAATGCTCAGGAAATCATTTTTACTTCCAGCGCAACGGAAGCTACCAACTGGATTTTGAGAAGTTCGGTTAAAGACTTTGGTGTCAAAAGAATCATTACTTCCAAAGTTGAACACCATGCTACTTTGTACACTGTGCAAGCTTTACAAACTGAATTCGGTATCACTGTTGAATTTGTAAAAGTATTGCAAGACGGAAGCTTAGATTACGAACAGCTAACCGATTTACTTTCAACTGAAGTAAAAACTTTAGTCACTTTAATGCATGTCAATAACGAAACCGGAGTCATTCATGATATTGTCAAAATAGGATTGTTGTGCCAACAAAATAAAGCTTTATTTCATTGTGACACTGTGCAATCAATAGGCAAAACCGAATTGGATTTGCAACAGTTACCTGTAGATTTTTTGGTAGCCGCTGCGCATAAATTTCATGGCCCGAAAGGAATTGGGTTTGCTTTTGTTCGTAAAAATTTGGTTTTGCAACCCATGTTATTTGGTGGCGAACAAGAAAAAGGTTGGCGTGCCGGAACGGAATCGGTGCATCAAATTGCCGGAATGGCCAAAGCTTTACAGTTATCGTATGACCATTTGGAAACCGAGAGAAATTATATAGCTAACTTAAAGCAATATTGCTTTGATGAGTTGCAGCTTGCTTTTCCAACCCTGAAACAAAACGGTAAAAATACGCTTTATAACATACTGAATGTAGTGCTCCCTTTGTCGCCTGAAAAGACCACGATGATTTTATTCAATCTTGATATGAAAGGCATTGCGGTTTCTCGTGGCAGTGCTTGTCAAAGCGGCAGTATTAAACCTTCACATGTTTTGGCGGAAATGCTTTCGGATGAAGATTTGTTAAAACCGAGTTTGCGTATTTCTTTCAGTCATTACAATACTAAAGCTGAAATTGACTATTTGGTTAAAGTTTTAAAAGAAATTTAAAAGGCTTTATATTTTTCTCTAAAAAGAGTAATTTTGAGTAATCAAAAAAAATAATATGAAAAAGATTGTAATAGCAACGTTAATTGCATTAGGATTAACCCAACCAATTTCTGCCCAGAAAAAAGGTGATGTTGAGTTTGGAGTGAATATAGGATACAATAATTTTTCGGTTTCTGATGCGCATGAATCTTCGGATACCGGAAGCGGATTTAATCTTGGTGGTTCTATTGATTATTATGTATCTAATACTTGGAGTATTAAGGGAAAATTAATCTATGATCAAAAAGGTTGGGATAACGGCTACATTGAAAATGGCGTGGGTTCTTATATAACTGATTTCAGATTGAATTATATTACTATTCCTGTTACAGCCAGTTGGCATTTTGGGAATAATAGGAATTGGTATTTGCATTTTGGTCCCTATTTCGGATTTCTTTTGAATGCCGAAGAAACCAGATTTAGTCAAGATATTACTGATGGTTTTAATGGGAATGATTTTGGTTTTGATTTGGGTATTGGAGTTAAAATTCCGGTTTCCAATAAATTGAAGTTATTTTTTGAGCTTGACGGACAAGGCGGTTTGACCGATATTTTTCAGCAGAATAATTATTCAGCAGTTACGAATAGCAGAACAAGTTTTAACGTTGGACTGAATTTTTTGATGAAATAGATATTGGTAAATGAAAAAAAAAATCTGCCCGAAAGCAGATTTTTTTTTTGGGACTTATTTTTTTGCTTCCGCTTTCTTTTTGGCTTTGGCTTGTTTTTTAAAGTAACCTCTAAACAAGAAATTGCTTTTTAAGGCTTCTAAATTTTCATTGAGTTTTTTACTGGCTTCGTTGATATTGGTCATAGTCGAATCGATTTTTTTTACCAGTTTCGGGTCATTTGACAAATAGTTTATAGCACCTTTTCCTTCTTTGATATTCAAAATTGTAGCATTGAGATTGCTGACAACTTTATTGATTTCCTGACTGGAAGCATCCAAATTGGTGACTACTTTTCTGATTTTATTACCAACAACCGTGTCTTTTAAAACGCCAATCACGTTGTCTTTATTGTCTAAAGCTGCAATTTGTTTGTTCAAATGGTCCATGGTTTGACTCGTTTTTTCACTGGTAACTCTCAGGTTGTGGATGGTTGCTTTTAAATCTTTGGCCATGACTGTATCTCTAAGTAAAACACCAATAGTTCCTTTTCCTTGATTGATTTCATTGGTGATTTTGAGTAAATCTACGGTGAGTTGGGCCGCATTTTGATTGGTTACATTTAAGGTGGTTAGCATATCGTCTGTACGGACTCTGTTTTGGGATTGAATGGTGTCACCCGGACTAACAGCAGCCAAATTTCCTTTCCCCGGAATGATATTGATTATGACACTGCCTACCAAACCATCTGAACCAATAGTGGCTACTGCATCTTTTTTGATGTGAGGAAATATTTCTTGGTCAATTTGCATGTCAACACTAATGGTAGAATCATTGATAATTTCAATTCCTCTGACAGTACCGACATTAATTCCCGAAAAACGAACATTATTGCCCAATTGTAGTCCGCCTACATTATTGAATACGGCTGTAAGATGCTCGGTTTTACCAAACATTTGCTGTTTGTTGCCAATAAAATAAATGGCTAAGACAAAAAAAGTAAGTCCGATAATGACAAAGATGCCAAGGCGAATTTTTTGAGCGGCTGTTTTTTCCATAGGCTAATTTACTTAAAAAAGGCTTTGATTTTTGGATCTTCTGAAGCCGAAAGTTTTTCGAAAGTACCTTCGGCATAATTGATGTTATCAATCAGTAAAATCATTCGGTTGGCAATCACTCTTGCACAATCCACATCGTGAGTAATGATGATGGATGAAGTGTTGTATTTTTTCTGAATTGACATCATCAATAAAATAATTTCTTTAGATGTAATAGGGTCTAAACCGGTTGTAGGTTCGTCGTAAAGGATAATTTTCGGTTGCAGAATTAAAGTTCGTGCCAAAGCAATTCTGCGTTTCATTCCACCTGATAATTCACTCGGCATTAAATCGATGGCGTGTGCCAAACCTACATTTTCGAGCGCTTCCATGACCATAGGAGTGGTATCTTCAATAACACCGAACTTTTTGGTGTGTCTTCGCAACGGAAACTCTAAATTTTCCCGAACCGACATCGAATCATACAAAGCGCTGCCTTGGAACAAGAAACCGATTTCAGTGCGCAATTCATCCAACTCCCAATGTTCAAGTTGGTTAATGTTTTTGCCCATAACGGTAATGGTACCGCTGTCGGGTTCTTCCAAACCAATGAGGCATTTAATCATTACTGATTTACCGGAACCCGATTTGCCCATGATGACCAAGTTTTCGCCTTCATATAATTCCATATTAAAGCCATCTAAGACATGGTTGTCTCCAAAGCTTTTTCTCAGGTTTTTGATTTCTATGATAGGTTTTTGATTCATCGGTTAACCATAAAAAATATTAGTAACAAATACGGCTATGAAATCTATAATAAACAATAACATGGAAGTGTAAACTACCGCAGAATTGGCGGCCAAGCCTACGCCGGCAGTTCCTTTTTTGCAATTGTAACCTTTGTAGCAACCTACCAATCCAATGGCAAAACCAAAAAAGAAAGTCTTGAACGTGGTGGGAATCAAATCACTGAATTGTAAACTATCAAAAACCTGATTGAAGTAAAGTAAATAGGAGACATTTCCCTTCATATTTTCCACCATAGCCGAACCAAATATGGCTATAGCATCGCCAAAGAAAACCAAAATCGGCAGCATCATGGTTGTGGCTAAAATTCGGGTTACAACCAAATATTTAAAAGGATTGGTGCCCGATACTTCCATGGCGTCGATTTGTTCGGTAACACGCATTGAACCCAATTCGGCACCAATGCCCGAACCGATTCTTCCGGCGCAAATTAACGCAGTGATTATCGGTCCGATTTCCCTAATGATAGAAATACTCACCATAGACGGCATCCAAGAAACGGCTCCAAATTCTTCCAAGGTTGGACGAGATTGTAAAGTAAAAACCAATCCGATGATAAATCCAGTTACGCTCACCAGTAAAAGCGAACGATTGCCCATATTGTAGCATTGTCGCAAAAATTCTTTGAGTTCGAAAGGAGGATTGAAAAGTTCTTTGAAAAAACGAGCGGTGAAATAGGAGAGTTCACCAATTTCAATTAAAAAATTCTTAAATGAAGTTACCACTTTGGAATCGTTTTCCATAGATTGAAATTAAGCAAAAATCCTTATCAAATATAAGGAATTATACTGAGAATGACTACTTTTTTACCCACAAAAAATCCACTCTGTCAATAAGATAAAGTGGATTTGTTTTGTTGTTGAAAAAAGAGGTTATTTTTCTAGAATCAAATATTGCCAAGGTTTGAGTGTAAACACATCATCACCTTTTAAGGAGATTTTTTTACCTGAAAAAACTTCGGTGTAATCGCCTTTTAAATATTTTGAGTTCAATTTTACCGTTACCGGTTGATCACTATAATTAATTATTGGAATTACTCTGTCTTTGTCTTTGGTTCGTGAAAAGGAAATGACTTGTTCCATTTTATCGTTGTAAACCCTAACCATAACGCCACCTTCTTTACCATTCCACAAGGCATGATTGCGGTGTTTTAAATCGAATAGTTTTCGGAACAAACCTTCATAAGGCATTTTACTCCAATCTATTAAATCTTTTTCGAAAAAGGCAAGCGAGCGATCTAAACCGGCTTCTTGTCCGCCGTAAACCAATGACATTCCGTTAACGGTTCCGGTTAAAACTATGGAAGCTTCTAAGCCGTTGCCAAAATTAAAGACCATGTTTTTATTCCAAGAATTCATGTCATGGTTGTCGGTAAAAAGCATGCGGTAACCGTCACGCGGAAAAGTGCTTACATCGTGCGCCATGTATTCTACTAAACCGCCAATGCTTTTTTTGTCGCGGGTAACCGCTGCCATTTTATCCCAAAAAGTCCAGGAGTAAGTCATGTCAAAAGCTTTCTGATGCAAGTCTCTTGATTCCCATTCAGCCAACATGAAAACGGGTTTTACAGCATCCATTTCGGCTCGAGCATTGTTCCAAAAATCGGTAGGAATAAAACCGGCTGTATCACAGCGATAACCGTCGATATTGAAATCTTTCACCCAATACACTAAGGCTTCGGTCATATATTTACGAATGCCGGGATTGTCATAATCAAAGTCGATTACATCATCCCAATCATACCAAGGCGTGGGTTGAAAATTTCCTTCTTCGGTTTTGGTGTACCAATCCGGATGTTCTTTGGCCAACGGATTGTCCCAAGAAGAGTGATTGGCTACCCAATCTACAATGACATACATGCCCATACTGTGGATTTTGTCAACCAAGTGTTTGAAATCGGCTTTGGTGCCAAACTCCGGATTGATGCCGTAATAATCTTTCACCGAATAATAGCTTCCCAAAGTACCTTTTCTTTTTTCAACGCCTATCGGATGGATAGGCATGAGCCAAATAATGTCGATTCCCATTTTTTTTATTCTGGGCAAATGAGCTTCAAAAGCTTTGAAAGTACCTTCGGGTGTAAACTGTCGAATGTTGGCTTCATAAATCGTTGCATTTTTACTCCACTCAGGATGTTTAATTTCAACGAATTCTTTGGGTTGGTAACGTTCTTCAGTGGTTTCATCATTTTTTTCTTTTAAACAACTTACTAAAAGTAAACTGAGGACAAGAATTGAAATTTTATGAATTGATTTCATTTGCAAGGGTTTAGAAAACTAATGTAATAAAAAAAACCAAAACTTTGTTTTGGTTTATATAATTTTCTTGATTACTCGCAGTCGATGGGTATGTCGGTTTTGTTCCGCATTGTAAATCCCTAAATGGTCTAAGCGGTCAATTCTGACTTTACCACTAGCGTGAATGATGTAATTGTTTTCCATCATGATACCAACGTGTATAATCTTGCCTTCATCGTTGTCAAAGAAAGCTAAATCTCCGGGTTCACTTTCTTCAATAAAACTCAAAGCATCGCCTTGGGTAGATTGTTGAGATGCATCGCGCAGCAAATGATATCCGTTTAGTTTGTAAACCATTTGGGTAAATCCTGAGCAATCTATTCCAAACGGTGTTTTACCGCCCCAAAGATAGGGTGCGTTTAAGTATTGATAAGCAGTGGTAATTAAATCGGATTTAGATTTAACACCGCTGGTTTTCAAGCCTTCAAACTCAAAGCCTTCCGTATTGATTTCGCTGTGATTCAGAAAAGATAACGATGCGCCAAGCGGAATAGGCAAAAGCATATTTTTGGCATTGGTTACATATTCTACCAAATCCGCATTCAAAATAATAGCTTCTTTGGATAAATCGTTGAAGTTTTTTTCGGAAATGACTTGGTATTGTTTAGAATCAACCCATCCTTCATAATCGTCGTATTGGAGTTTGATTTTGGCCCATTGGTTTTGTCTTTCCAAAATTTCAAAATGCTCGCCAAACAAGACTTGTGAAACGATTTCGCTTCGATCACTCGGTTCGGCTCTGAGAGGAATTATGGCAAGGTTACAAATGGCAAACATCTAAGTCAATTATGAATTATAAATCATGAATTATGAATTAATCAAACCGTAATTCATAATTCATAATTCGTAATTTTTTTAAATTCTTTCTATTACTATGGCTGAAGCGCCACCGCCACCGTTACAGATAGCTGCAGCTCCGATTTTAGCATTGTTTTGTTCCAAAACGTTAATCAAAGTTACGATGATTCTCGCTCCCGAACAGCCTAGCGGATGTCCTAAAGAAACCGCTCCACCATTTACATTAATTTTATTGTTGTCTAAGCCTAAGATTTTTGCGTTAGCCAAACCAACTACTGCAAAGGCTTCGTTGAATTCGAAATAGTCTACATCAGCTACAGAAATTCCGGCTTTGTCTAAGGCTTTTGGTAAAGCTTTGGCCGGTGCAGTGGTAAACCATTTTGGTTCTTGAGCGGCATCCGCGTATGATTTGATGTAAGCTAATGGTTTTAATCCTAAAGTTTGTGCTTTCTCTTCACTCATTAAGACCAAAGCAGCAGCACCATCGTTGATGGTTGAAGCATTGGCAGCAGTTACCGTTCCGTCTTTAGTAAAGACAGGGTTTAAAGCCGGGATTTTATCTAATTTTACATTAGTAAATTCTTCATCTTTAGAAAAAACAATCGGTTCACCTCGACGTTGCGGAATTTCTACCGGAACGACTTCGTTGTCAAACTTGCCTTCAGACCAAGCTTTAGCCGAGCGCTCGTAAGATTGAATAGCAAAAGCATCTTGTTCTTCACGGCTGATTCCGTATTCTGAAGCACATAAATCGGCACAAACACCCATGGCGTTTCCGTCATAAGCATCGGTTAAACCATCTTTTTGCATGCCGTCGACCATAGTGGTTGGGCCAAATTTCACTCCGTTTCTCAAATGAACATAATGCGGAATCAAACTCATGTTTTCCATCCCTCCGGCTACTACAATTTCGGCATCACCGGTCATAATGGCTTGAGCTCCTTGCATTACGGCTTTCATACCGGAAGCACATACTTTATTTACGGTTGTCGTTGGAACGGTATTCGGTAATCCGGCAAAAATGGCAGCTTGGGTAGCAGGTGCCTGACCAACGCCGGCTTGTACTACGTTACCCATTAATACTTCATCTACTAGATTGGGATCTAGATTAATTTTATTCAAAGCACCTTTAATGGCAGCGGCACCTAATTGTGTTGCAGTAACAGTAGATAAACTCCCCATGAAACTTCCTATAGGTGTTCTTACAGCTGATACGATAACTACTTTTTTACTCATGATATTCTGTTGTTTGTTTGTATTGCAAAACTAATCTTTTCTTGGAAAATTAATGAATTTGTGTCATAATAAATGTTGATTTGAAGATAAATGGGAAAATGTTATTTCCTACTTGATTGAAAGAGAAGCGGTTTTAATTAAAATTTAAAAAAAGAAATGAAATAGTTGTAAATTATAGAATGATAAATTACATTTGCAACCGCTTAAAGAAAATGTTCTTTTACAGTATTGAAAATTTAGGAGAGGTGCCGGAGTGGTAACGGAGCAGATTGCTAATCTGTCGACGGGTAACCGTCGCCAGGGTTCGAGTCCCTGTCTCTCCGCTCTCGGGGTGTAGCGTAGCCCGGTTATCGCGCCTGGTTTGGGACCAGGAGGTCGCAGGTTCGAATCCTGCCACCCCGACAATTTTCAAGACATTTTCTTTGCATGGTCTCATAGCTCAGCTGGATAGAGCAACTGCCTTCTAAGCAGTAGGTCGAAGGTTCGAATCCTTCTGAGATCACGAATAAAACAAAAAACCAGAATAAAAAATCCAAGTTCACTTGAGTTTTTTATTCGGGTTTTTTGTTTTTCAAAGCGGAGCTTTGAAGGATGTTGCGCAGCAAAATCCTATTCGGTTTCTAGTTATTATCCAAGTTCACTTGAGTTTTTTATTCTGGTTTTTTGTTTTTCAAAGCGGAGCTTTGAAGGATGTTGCGCAGCAAAATCCTATTCGGTTTCTAGTTAATATCCAAGTTCACTTGAGTTTTTTATTCTGGTTTTTTGTTTTTCAAAGCGGAGCTTTGAAGGATGTTGCGCAGCAAAATCCTATTCTTAATTTACAAAATGAAGTTACTTTATTTCCTTTCCTTTGTAATAATTCACCAACAAATCCACAAACTTACTGTAACTGTCAATACCGTCTTCTTGTTGATTTGACTTTAAGTATTGGTCGTAAAAAGTGTGAAAAGCTTTGTCAATGAAGGTATCATATTGTTTCCAAAAGGCTTCGCTCTCCTGATAATTTTTGAGAATTCCTGGATTTATTTGTTGCTTCAAACGATTGAATTCTTTTTCGTTTTTCATTCCTATGTTCGACATACAATAACGCAGAGCACTGGATAAAGCCGAGTACTGACAATACAAATCATTATTTTTGAGTCCGGCTAAGAAACCGATAAAATTACATTCGCTTTCACTGCCATAACCTATTTGGTGTGCCATTTCGTGACAAACCACATTTGGAAAACCGTACATAGGCAACTTGTCATTGACTTGAGCTTCATTTGAAAACGGATTGAGATAGCCACCAAATCCCATATAAGTCAGAGGTAAACTCATTAAAGATTTCTTCCGACTTGGGATTTCGTAAGTGAACATTGGGTATTGTTTGGCCAAATTATCGTAGCCGTTTTGAGTCAATTTAAAAATACTGTCTTGGGTGTACGGATTGTTGACTTTTTTTAAGCTGTCTTTGGTTATGGCAAATTGAACGGCATTGGTTTTAATAATGAGTTTTTCGGTAAAAGAGACTAACGCTGCTTCCGTATATTCTCGTTTGATGGTCATTTTTTCAAATAACGGCACGCGATAATAATTGAATGCCCATAAAAAGTGAAACAAAAAATAGGCTACAGAGATAAAACTCAAAATTGTCCAAACTTTGTCTTTCCAGGGTTTCTTTCGATACTTGAAAAGCCAGTATATACAATAAAAAATCACTATTCCATAAAGAATATCGCCAACCGAAAAAGGAATTTTTCCCAACAGTGTACGTGAAAAATGTGAAATCCAAACATACAAGCTATTACTGTAAAAGCGCTCAACCGTTTCAGGAAAAAAAGCGAGAAGTTTAAGCAGTACTATCTGAATCAATAAAAATAAAGGAAGAATATGTTTGCGTTTCAAAGTATCTTTTTAAAATGTAAATATAATCACAATTCAATTTCTAAAGTAGTTAAACTTTGTAACTTTGCCAAGCTGAGTGACTGAGTCGCTGAGTCGCTGAGTAACTAAGTTATTTATCGGCTAATGACGAGACAAAACTCAGCTACTTAGTAACTCAATAACTTAGCAACTTAAAAAATAATATGAGCCAAGACATCAGAAACCTGGAACCCAAAGCCCTTTGGAACAAGTTTGCCGATTTAAATGCGGTACCGCGTCCATCCAAAAAAGAAGAGCGTGTAATTGAATTCATGAA
Organism: Flavobacterium sp. IMCC34852; assembly: GCF_030643905.1. Lineage (NCBI taxonomy): Bacteria > Pseudomonadati > Bacteroidota > Flavobacteriia > Flavobacteriales > Flavobacteriaceae > Flavobacterium > Flavobacterium rivulicola. Next base: position 1,853,293 of record NZ_CP121446.1, read on the forward strand.
AAACTTCGGAAACAGTTTAGGATTAGAAACTTTTGAAGATGATATCCGAAATGTAATTATCCGTAAGCCGGCAACTCCGGGTATGGAAAACCGCAAAACCGTTGTATTGCAAGGGCATTTAGATATGGTTCATCAAAAAAATAACGATACCAATTTCGACTTTTTAACGCAAGGTATCGATATGTATGTGGATGGCGATTGGGTTCGTGCCAAAGGAACTACTTTAGGTGCTGACAACGGTTTGGGTGTAGCCGCGATTATGGCTATTTTGGAAAGCAAAGACATTCCGCATCCTGCCATTGACGCCTTGTTTACCATAGATGAAGAAACCGGAATGACCGGTGCTTTGAACTTGAAAGGCGGCATTTTAAAAGGAGAAATTTTACTGAATTTAGATACCGAAGAAGATGACGAAATCGACATCGGTTGTGCCGGCGGTATTGACGTAACGGCGACCAGAAAGTATAACCAAGAAGAAACACCGGAAGGTTCTGTAGGTTACACCATCACTGTAAAGGGGTTGAATGGCGGACATTCGGGAATGGATATCAACAAAGGTTTGGGGAATGCCAATAAAATTATGAACCGTTTGTTGTTTGACGGATTTGAAAATTTTGGTTTACAAATAGCCGAGATTAATGGTGGTAGTTTGCGCAATGCGATTCCGCGTGAAAGTGTGGCCAAAGTGATTGTAGCCGGCATGTATGATGAGGCATTTGTGTTTGATATGCAGGAAATCATCAATGACATCAAAACCGAATACAAAACGACGGAACCTAATTTGACCATTGAAATTGTAAAAAGCGATTTGCCTTCGAAAGTAATGGATTTAGGTGTTCAGGAAGGTTTGTTGCGTTCGATTTATGCTGCTCATAACGGCGTATATCGTATGAGTGCCGATATGGAAGATTTGGTAGAAACCTCCAATAATATTGCCCGTGTGATTGTAAAAGACGGCGATATTTCAATCCAAAATTTAACGCGTTCCTCAGTGGAAACTTCTAAAATGGATTTGGCCAATGGTTTGCGTTCGGCGTATGAATTGTTTGGTTGCGAAGTCGAATTTGGCGGCAGTTATCCGGGTTGGACACCAAATGTGAATTCAGAAATCTTAGACGTTTTGGTCAATATTTACGAAAAACAAAACGGCGCCAAACCCAATGTAGTGGCTTGTCATGCCGGATTGGAATGTGGTATTTTAGGAACGAATTATCCGGGTATGGATATGATTTCTTTTGGACCAACCATTCACGGAGCACACAGTCCCGACGAAAGAGCTTCGATTAAATCTTCTCAAAAATTTTGGAAGTTTTTCTTGGAGATTTTGGCGAATATCCCGGAGAGAAAATAGAGTAGAGACTATAGGAAAAAGAACCTCGTTTAGCAATAGACGAGGTTTTTTAGTTTAGGGTTTTCCGGAACTCACTTGGGGTTATTCCGGTTTGTTTTTTAAATAGCCGCGTGAAATAAGAATAATTGTCAAATCCCAAATTATCAGCGACTTGATTTACGGTTTTTGAAGCATTGGTTAAAAGTCTTTTGGCTTCCAGAATGACTCTGTTTGTTATCAATTCGGTGACGGTTTGGTTTAAGATATCTTTGCAAATTCGGTTGAGATGCTTGAGTGTGATGTTCATTTTATCAGCATAAAATGATGGCGATTTTTGGGTTTGAAAGTATTGTTCCAAAAGCTGTTCTAACCGATGAATTTTGTAGTTGTAAGAATGCGTTTTATGATTCTCCGTTGAAAGATATTTTCGGGAGATTTCGATGTGGATGCAATCGAGTAAGTTCAATAATTTTTCTTCTTTTCTCTGAGTATTACTTTGGCTTTCGGTAACCATTAAATCAAAATAGGGCAGAAGTAGTTTCAATTCTTCTATTTCAAAAACAATTTCCGGTTGGTTCATTACTGATTGGTAAAATGGATAATCTTCTATTTTTTTGTTGCCAAAATAGAGGTTGTAAACTTCCTGTGAGTAAAAGAAAATATATCCTTCAATATCTGCAGACAATTGCCAATTATGGATTTGTCCCGGTTGGAGCACAAACAAACTTCCGGGTTTGATGTCGTATCGGGTGAAATCAATTTCGTGCGTGCCGTTACCATTCGTAAATAAAACCAGCAGGTAGAAGTTGTGCCGATGCGGTTTTTCAATAAAACTGTGTGCTTTCAAATGGTTTTTAAAAGTGTTGATGTACAACTCTTTTTTGCCCAAATCAGCTTTAAAATGATCAATATTGTAAATCGGATGTTTTTTCAAAATGTCTTTATTGTGCTATAATTAGCGAAGATACCAAACAATTGATAACTATCTCTGCTTTACCTTTGTCAAAAAAATAAATCATGTTAAATAGCTTGTATCATATTTTTCGAAATGAATGTCCCAATTGTCACAAAGGGAAAGTCTTTGCCGACAAGAGTTTCTTTTTTAGCTTTGGGTTTCCTAAAATGCATGAACACTGTAGTCACTGTAATTTTAAATTTGAAAAAGAACCGGGTTATTTTTTTGGTGCCATGTTTGTCAATTACGCTTTAACAGTTGGACAAGGCATCATCACTTATCTTATTGCGAGTCCGTTTTTTGACAAGACTTTCGATTTGAGAATCATCCCCATTATTGCAACGGTAATTATTTTGCTGAGTTGTTTTAATATTAGGCTTTCGCGGATGATTTGGATTTATATGTTTAAGAATTATTCGATGTAAAATAAAAAAGCTCCTAAATCGGGAGCTTTTTTGTATGCAAAAATGTTTTTAACAAATTAGAATCGCGCCATTATTCCGGCATTGATAGCAAAAGGATGTCCCGGACGCAAGCCGGCAGGAACTCTGGAAACAGCATATTTACTATCGAATAAGTTGATAATATTGCTCATCAAAGCTACTTTTTTTGTTAAGAAGTATTTAGCAGAAGCATCAAAGATAAAGTTACTGTCAACCTTGGCATTCGGAGCAATCTCTCCTTGACCGGCCAATGTCCTGAACGCATCTACATATTTACCACTGAGCGCAGCGTCCCATTTTTTATATTTAAAGCCTAAAGATAAAGCAAATTGATTCCTTGCGATATAAGGTATTTCATCGCCGTTGGTAACTGTTCCCCAAATTGGACTGTTGAAGTTGGATTGAAGTTTTGTATCAGTCAAAGTATAAGAAAAAGTCAGTGGAAGTTCAACGTTTTTGCTTTTTAGTAATTGATAAGAAGCTAGTAACTCAATTCCTTTTACGGTTGCTTTTCCGGCATTGAATAAATCACCGGTCCCGGAACCGCCCCCCGACATATTATCTGAGCCTTGTAAATTTGAAAACCCGTTATAGTAACCTATAAACTCCCCTGAGAAACGATTTTTATTAACACGAATACCAATTTCAGTGTTGAAACTGCTCTCTGCATCTTCTCCAACAGTTGTACCTGGAGGTGAGAAACCTTTGTGTGCACTTGCGAAGAAATTATATGAATCATTGTGTGAATATAAAATACCAAACCCCGGAATCCATACATCGGTTTTGTTTTCAGTTTCAACCAAATTGGCTCCGCTTCTTGTAATATCGTTGGTGCCATAATTTTGAGAAATTAGTTTAATGTTTTCATAACGAATACCGGGACTAAAAGTAAATTTGTCATAAGCTAAATTCCATAATGCATGTGCCGCAGTTGCTTTAGCAGTTACGATACGATTGGCGTCTGTTCCCGGTGTACCAAAAGCGGTTTGGATTAAGCTTCCATTCTGAATGGCATAGCCGTCAACCCATTGGAAACGATCTTCAAAATCTTCATGATAACGAATTCCGAAATCCAGTTCATTAGCAGTTTTTCCTAAATTGAATTTGTAATTCCCAACTGTTTGAATTCCTTTGGCTTCGTATTTTCTATTGTTGGCTTTTACGCCCAAAGCGTTGTCTACGGTGTTGTTTTGTCCGGTTATGGCTAAGTATTCCGCTTGAAAAGTATTTGGGTCTTCTAAAATAGTATTGATTGAAACTTTGGTTGAACCCAAACGAACATAATCCAGTTTGTACCAGTTTCTGGCGAAATCATTGCGGTATGCTTTTGTTGTAAAACTTAAACCTGCTGAAGGTTTGATTAAGTGTGTTAGCATGATTTGTTTGTGCTCAGTATCAATATAATCTTCATTAGAACCAACATATCTTCTGTATGGATTTGCCTCAAAGTCATTTTGTGTCAATCCTAAGTATGTTTCGTTAGACAAATCCTCTGAAAATTGTAATTTCATGGTTAAGGATTGGTATATTTTAGCATCCGGATTTGAATTGATTTTGAATTTTGCCACGTAGTCATTTCCACTAAAGCCGGTTTTTTTCGAACTGTTGTCAATAGTTTTAAATCCGTCAGAATTTCTATTATTATATTCAACTAAGTAACCAAAGTTTTTAAAACTATCACCCAAATTAACGTAAGTTTTTTTGGTGTTAAATTGTCCAACACTTCCTATGAAGTTTCCCGAAAGTCTACCTGGGATTTGAGATGAAACCATGTTAACGGCACCACCTGTAGTGTAAGGACCGTATTGAATTTGACTACCACCTTTCAAGATTTCAAAAGATTGCATGCGATTTACGGTAGGAAAATAATAAGCAGCGGGAGCGGCATAAGGAGCCGGGGCAATCAACACACCGTCTTCCATAACGGTGATTTTTTCGGTACGATTCGGACTGGTCCCGCGCATTCCAATATTAGGTCGCAAACCAAAACCTTCTTCTTCTTGTATAGAAACCCCCGGAACGGTTCTGAAGATTCTTGAAACATCATCGTAATTGAAAGTTTTTAACTCAGCCGGTGATATAAAATAGGTTGAACCGGCTCTGTTTTTGGCTTTAAATTTACTTCCTACTAATGCGTCAGTAGAAATGGCAATTTCGTCTAAGTTTAATGTGTCTTTTTGGGTTTTTTGTGCAAAACTAAGGTTAGATGCTGTAAATGTTAGGGCTAAAATGGAAATATATTTATACATTTATTTAGAATAATTTAAAATAATAGTGCAAAGATATATACGTGAAATCAAATAAAAAAGTTTATTTAGATTAAATATAAATAATTTTCAACAGCCTCAATTTAAAACTTTGATTTACTGAATTATAACATTAAAAAAAAAACTACTAAACTAATTTAGGTGTCTTTTATTTCTTTTTCCATGCCAAATTAGAAAGCCTGTGATAGGCAAACTCGCAATCAACAAACTAATCAAAAAGGCAAAAACTTTTCCCGGTAAACCTACTATAGCTCCGGTGTGGATGTCATAGTTCATACGGATTAGTTTGTCTGAAGCTGTAGCGTTAGCTAATTTTCCGTAAATGTGATTCACTTCTTTTTCCTGCAAAGTATATTGGTCAAAATAACGATAGTCTGTTTTCCAGTAAGTGCCTTTGTTTAAATTGGCGTTAGCAGCAATCGAACTGGTATCGGTTTCGGGTGGATGCACTTCAATCGATTGGGCATTGGGATAGTCTTTTTGCATGAGGAACCACACTTTATCCAGCGGTTTCTCAACTGCGGTCATCGATATTTCTTTTTTAGAAATAGGATCTCCATAAACTAGCGATTTTTCGCCGCCGATTAAAGTATAATAGCTGTAAGCAAACCACGGAAATCCCCAAACCAATCCTGTAATGGCGAATATCAAAGCGATAGCCATCACGTAAAATCCGGTAATATTGTGCAAATCGTAGTTTTTGCGCTTCCATTTTATCCCATCTTTCCAGCGAAACCAAAAGCGTTGTTTGGCGGCTTTTTTGTTTTTAGGATACCAAAGAATCAAGCCTGTAATTAACATTAACAGAAAGATTAAGGTTGCCGAAGCAATTACTGTTTGCCCGATTTCATGTGGCAACCAAAGGTAAAAATGACCGTCCAAAACCCATCGAAAAAAGCCCGAATACATATTGGCAACTTCCAAAATTTCTCCGGTGTACGGATTGAGGTAAATGATGTTGTAATAATCGTTTTGTTTATTTTGGTCGTCGTGACTGAAAAAGATGGCTTCTGCCGACTGACTCTGACCATTGTATTTGATGGCGTGGAGCGATTGCTGCGGCAATTCGGCACGGGCTATTTTTTCTAACTCAGACGGTAGGAGGAACGCCTTGTTTTGTTTTTCCACAAAGCGATACTTCTCGGTGATGTTCTGAATTTCTTCCTGAAAGGCATACAAACAGCCGGTTATGGCGATGATAAAAACAATACTGCCGGAAGCCAATCCCAACCAAAGATGGATATTTCTGATGATTTTTTTAAAGCCTACTTTTTTCATTGACTAAGATTAAAAACTCCTCACCGAAATGAGGAGTTCATTAAACAAACAAAAACCAAATTTTAATAAGGATTAAAATTTATACGTTAATCCGGCGGTTAAACTTCTCAAACGTTGCGGTGTAACGGTTGACCAACCGGTATAATATTTTTCGTTGAACAAATTGTTCACTTTTAAAGTAATGTTGAATTTATCGTTGTTATAGGATAGCGCCGAGTTCAAGATAGTGTAATCCGGTAAGGCAAAAGTCCCGATATTGGATCTGTTCAAAGTTTTGTGCTCGCTCGCATGGTTCCCGCCGATTCCCAAACCAAAACCTTTCAATTTTCCTTCAGTAAAGAAGTAATTGGCCCACAAATTTACTAAGGTTTTCGGACCGGCTTCTTCCGGACGTAAGCCTAAATAGCCGCTATCGGTATTGTCTTTAGTTACTTCGCTGTCATTGTAACTGTAACCACCGATAATGTTGAAACCTTTAATTGGGTTTACCGTTACACTCAATTCTACTCCTTTACTTTCTACTTCACCACCTTGTACAGAAGCATTCGGATTAGTAGCATCGGCCATTAGTCGATTTTTAACGTTGATGTCGTAATAGCTTAGGGAAGCGGAAATAATTTCTTTGTACAAATTGGTTTTCAAACCGAATTCGTATTGGTTGGCTTGTTCCGGATCGAAAGTAGTGGCTACAGTATTGGTTGGTCCGTCAGCTCTTTGTCCGGGTTCGATATTTTTAAAACCATTCATGTAATTCCCGAAAACCGACACTTTGTTTTCAATAATTTGATACACGGCTCCGAATTTGGGTGAAACTGCAATCTGACTTTTCACTTCCTCAGCTGCATAAGCTGAAGTTTTACCTCTGAATTCATCCACACGCAAACTCGCCATTACCGATAGTTTATTGGTAATATTGATAACATCTGATACATAAGCACTCACCACTTGCGATTCGGTATCCGAATTAGGTTCAAAACTTCCGGCCAATAAGTTGTCGATACCGGCTTGAGTCAAATTGGCTGCACCCGAATCAGTTTGGTTGACCAAAGAAATCGTTCCGGCGCCTACCCAGTTATTACTGGCGTTTAGAATATTTTGAGCGTAAAAATCCACACCAATAACCATTCGGTTTCTCAAACCGCCAATTTTGAAATCACCAATAAAATTTTGCTGAATGTCGGTGCCTAAGGTTTGCCCGTTTCTTTTAGAAATATATCGGGTAAATTCATCACCGTTGGCCGAATCCCATAAATAGGAGTAATACCCATCGGTTTTGCTGTTGCTTCTGGATAAAACGGTTTGCGAAGTCCAGTTGTCCGACAATTTGTAAAGCATTTGCGCTTGTAAATTGAAGGTCGGATTGCTGATTGTCAATTCGTTTGAAGTGTATGATTTTTTATAATTCTGTTCGAATAAGTCGATTGAACTGAATGATAGAGGTGAGTAACGACTCAAGAAAATCATGGGTGCATTGGCCGAAGTTCTGTTGGTGAATTCCGTATTAATTAAAAATGATAGCTTATCGTTTACCTTATAGCTTAATGATGGCGCTACGAAAATGGATTTAGAAAATCCGGCATCTTGAAAAGAGTTTTCGTTTTGGTAAGCCGAAGTAATGCGCACTGCAACATCTTTATTCAGAGGCACATTGACATCGGCTGTAATGCGGTCCATACCGTAAGTTCCGGCATTGTAGCCGATTTCACCGGTGAAGTTTTGGTGCGGTTTTTTAGTTACGATATTGATTAAACCACCGTAAGAAATTAAACTGCTGCCAAATAAAGTTCCCGACGGACCTTTGATGATTTCGATATTGTCGACATTAATCGGGTCGATGCTTCCATTATTGATGCCCGGCAATCCGTTCACCATAGTAGGCTGTACCGAAAATCCTCTCAAGGTGTAAAATTCGGCACCATCGCCGCCACGACCGGTGGATTCCCAAAGACGAGTTACTCCGGTGGCATTTTTCAAAGCGTCGTTAAAGTTGGTGACTACTTGTTCTTTCAGCAATTCGCTCGTAACGGTATTGTACACTTGCGGATTCTCGATGTTGTTGAGAGGCATTTTGGAGACTGTTGTGCTTTTCTCTCTCTTGTACTTGTATTTGTTGGTGTTGATTTCAACTTCTTTTAAAGCATTGATGGTATCTTTTTTGGTTTCTTGTCCAAAAGATGCCATCGACACTAAAAAAGCAGTAGCTAGGATTGTTATCTCTTTCATTCTTATTTAGATTAAATTAAAATAATATTGCAAATCTATAAAGTTGAAAACAAACAACAAAACTTATTTAGACTAAATATAAATAATAATTTTTATCCGTTTGATTTACTTGGTTTTAAGCATAAAAAAATCTCGCGGATTAGGCGAGATTTTGGGTGTTTTATTAAGAATAATTGGGTTATTTTTTTTGCATAGGATAGCTTTCAGTACTGGTTTTACCTTGTTGTTTTCCGGTAATAGTGGCGATTAACGATTTATCGTTTACTTTTTTATACACAATTTTTTGAGGATAATCGTGTTTCGGATTTTCGAAGGAGAAAACATTTTCAACTTCTGAAGTGAGTTTGAAATCTACCGGCTCGTCGTTGTTTTGTCCTTTTACAGTTGGGCGATAAATCAAGTCATCATTAACTTGGGTCAACACTATACTTTCGTTGTGTACTGTGTCTTTTTTATTGATGATAAAATAGGTTTGACCCAAAAAAGTACTGTCATTAGTTTTGCTCCAAGTTTCGGTTAAATAACCTTCCGGAGTTGTATTTTCCCATTGGCCAATAAGCCAATTCATTTTTTCGAGTTTTTCAAATTGTTTGTCGGATTTGTTTTGGCAACTCACCAATAGGGTTAAAGAGGCTATCAATAAAAATGGTTTTATAACTTTCATTCGTTTTTTCTTTAGGGTATAAAAGTAATTAAAATACATTTAAACCAACAGAAAATAAATTTAAACCGGACTAGTTTTTATCGTCATAACTGGGAAAAAAGGGAATTTTATTCCTGATAGCATTGAAACGCTTATCTGTAGGATACCTTCTGTTTGAAGTGATGTTGTTAAAAAATAAAGCCACAAATATCAGAATTAAAGTACCTATGAATACCGGTGATAATACATACCAATAGCCCAAGTTTTTAAGTTCAGCCGAACCGGTTACTGCAATCAGGGCTGTAGCACCACCGGGCGGATGTAATGTTTTGGTGATTTGCATCATAACAATGGATAACGACACTGCTAAAGGCGCTGTAATCCACAAAACGTCGGGGGCTAATTTTTGTACAGTTACTCCAATAAGAGCCGAAACTAAATGACCGCCAATCAAATTGCGCGGTTGAGCCAGCGGACTGTTTATTAAGCCATAAACCAAAACACTTGAGGCGCCAAAAGAACCAATCAGATAAACAACATCACTGTCGGGTAAGGTTTGGGATTGCAAATAAGCAATGATACCAATTCCGATAAACGAACCGATAAAAGCCCAAAAATGTTCTTTGGCATCTATTAGTGTTTCTCGGTACAGAATATAACGTGTTTTTCGATAACTTCTTCTAATCTTTTTTATCGGCATAACTTTAATTATTGAGTAGCGGAATAATTATAAACATTGTAAGGAAAAACCATCTTGGCCGCGTATTTTGCTACAAAACAAACCAGCAATAAGGGAAAAAACAAGGTGTAATCAGCAATCATGCCGCACACCAAAAATAAAGCCGTAAAAGGCGCATGGATACTGGCACTCAGTACAGCAGACATTCCCAAAATCACAAAATTAATCACAATGACATCAGTAGCGAAAAAAGTGTTCAAAAGGGTTGCGGTTAAAAATCCCAAAAAGGCACCTATAAATAAACTAGGTGCAAATACGCCGCCGTCGCCTCCGGCCACTAATGTGGCTGATGTAATTAACGGTTTTAAAAGGATAATGCCAATTAATGTTAGTGTCGAAGTAATGACCTGACCGGATTCTGAAAAAATTGATTCTATCGCATGATAACCATCGCCATACAATTCCGGATAAAGTATTAAACAGATACTGAGTATAACACCGCCGAAAAGTATTTTTTGCCAATGCGATTGTTGACGGAATAGCGATTTAAAAAACAATACCGATTTGGTTAAATACACCGAATGCAAACCGGCCAATAATCCCAATACAATAAAATACGGAATCGCTTTCAAATGCCAAGTGGTGATGGCTACGTGAAATAAAGGTTTTTCATCCAGTATCGATAAAATAGCCAAGGCAACCATCAAAGCAATTCCATTTGTTGTAATGAAAACCCGATTGATCTTTTTGGTAATCACTTCCGCAGAAAATAAGAGGCCGGCTATCGGACTGCCGAAAAGAATCGTAATACCGGCGGTAATTCCGGCACAAATGAGTTCGGTTTTGTATCGGCTTAAAACTTTTTCTTTGCGTTGGGCTGTATTGCCAATCGCAGCCGTGGCTACAACCGTAGAAACTTCTATTCCTGTAGAACCACCAAAGACAACCGTCAACAGTCCGTTTATAAAATGAGAAGGGATTTTATACAACGGTAAATTTTTGGATTTTGATTGGGTAACATCAAAAATTTCAGTAATGCCTTTATTAGCTTTTTGCTTAAACAAATACTGACGTAGGAAATAGATAAGTGTCAGACCGATAGTTGGAAAGAATAACAAGTATATCCAATTTCCCTCCGCTTTCAAAAAGAAGGCTTTTTCAAAATACTCGGTAGATTGTTTTAAGGAAATCGCTAAAAAGGAAGAGAGCAATCCAATTAAAAGGGCAGCTATTAATAGTTTGCTGATGATAATAAGGGTAAAGTTTGCTTTGGTTTTTGAAAATGAATTCATCCGAAAAAGTGTATTTCGCAAAGATAACTAAGCACAAGGACAATTTCTGTAACCGTAGTCTTAAGACTATCCTAAAAATCGAAATAGTAAAAGAAAAAAATCAAACGGTTTTTACTATTTTTGCATTCCAAAACAGAAAGACAATCCAATGTTAGAGAGATTACAATATGTAAAACAGCGCTTCGACGAGATTTCGGATTTGATTATTCAGCCCGATGTAATTGCCGATCAAAAGCGTTACGTACAGTTAAATCAGGAATACAAAACCTTGAAAGCCCTTATGGATAAACGTGAGGAGCTGATCAACGTGACCGGAAATATAGATGAAGCCAACGAAATTATAGCCGATGGCTCGGATGCCGAAATGGTAGAAATGGCTAAAATGCAGTTGGATGAAGCCAAAGAGCGTTTGCCGCAATTGGAAGAAGAAATCAAGTTCATGCTTATCCCGAAAGATCCGGAAGACGCCAAGAACGTGATGGTGGAAATTCGTGCCGGTACCGGTGGTGATGAAGCTTCCATTTTTGCGGGTGACTTGTACCGTATGTACACCAAATACTGTGAAGGTCGCGGTTGGAGAACTTCGGTGGTCGACATGAACGAAGGAACTTCCGGCGGTTTTAAAGAGGTGATTTTTGAAGTGACCGGAGAAGACGTTTACGGAACCTTGAAATTCGAAGCCGGTGTTCACCGCGTGCAACGCGTACCGCAAACGGAAACCCAAGGAAGAGTTCATACTTCAGCAGCCACCGTTATGGTGTTGCCGGAAGCCGAAGAATTCGACGTGCAAATCGACATGAACGATGTGCGTATCGACTTTTTCTGTTCCTCAGGACCGGGCGGACAATCGGTAAATACTACCAAATCGGCCGTGCGTATGACGCATATTCCTACCGGATTGGTAGCCCAATGTCAGGACGAAAAATCACAACATAAAAACAAAGACAAAGCTTTAACCGTATTGCGTTCGCGTTTGTACGAAATGGAATTGGCCAAAAAGCAAGAGGAAGATGCTAAAAAGCGTAACTCTCAAGTAAGTAGTGGTGACCGTTCGGCCAAAATCCGCACCTACAATTATGCGCAAGGTAGAATTACCGACCACAGAATTGGGTTGAGTATTTTTGACCTAGACGGCTTTATGAATGGTAACCTTCAAAAAATGATTGACGAACTTCAATTGGTTGCCAATACTGAAAAATTAAAAGAAAGTGAAGTTTTCTAATAATAAAAAAAGGCTAACATTTCGTTAGCCTTTTTTTTATATTATTTACAACCTAAATCCATAGGCAATTCTCAAAGCAATTAACCCCAAGCCTTTGTCTTCAGTATTGTTTTCTATAATCGGAAAATCACTGTGGTAATCGTAACGCAAACTTAAGTCAATGGTTTCTGTTGCATAACCAATACCCGGACTTACCAATAATGAGGTTTTGTCATAACCATTAGTAACCGCAAAAGCAGCTCCGACTTCCCCTAATAAATACAGTTTGTCTTTTAAGACAAAAGCTTTAAATCCGCCTTTCAAAGGAATGTAACCCAAGTCATTGTTTTTTCCGCTGACGAAAAAGTTACTGAAACCTGTAGTTAAGGTTAATGAGTATCTTTTAGACAAATCGTATTGAAGTCTGACATCGGCACCAAGATTATAATCATAAGGATCTTGTAACGGAAGACCGCCGTTTAGACCAAAACCCAAACGGAAACCTTGGTCATAGTTTTTGGTTGGTGCTTCTTGGGCAAAGGTTGTAAACGTTCCAAAAAGACACAACGCTACAACAAAATTCACGGAATTTCTAACAATAGATTTCATGGTATTGAATTTAAATAAATGTTTGCGTCGTTTTCTACCTATATCTCTTTTCCTTTTATGATTCTTAGTAAGATAGCAATTACTGCAATGACCAATAGGATATGGATGATGGAACCTACATTATAAACCAGGAAACCCAAAAACCAAAGTATCACTAAAACTACCGCTATGGTATATAATAAATTTTGCATGGTGATGTGTTTATGAATTAAAAATTTGGTTTGCCAATAAGGCTTTACCGATGCTACAAAGTTGCAATCGTTTGGCTGTTTTTGTGTTACAACAATTTTTTAAATTGTTATAAAATTTCCATTAGAGACAAAAAAATCCTGCGTAAAAACAGGATTCAGATTTTTAGTATCTAATGTTTTAGCAGTCTTCAGAGAGATAGATGGTAAAGATTGAACCCTCATTTGGTTTACCCTCGGCAAAGATGAAGCCTTTGTGGTTTTCGACAATTTTTTTACAAATTGCCAATCCTATACCGGTTCCGGCATATTCATTTTTGTTGTGTAGACGATTGAAAAGAATAAATATTTTCTCGGCATATTCTTGTTCAAAGCCAATACCGTTATCTTCAAAAGTGATTTTATAAAATTTGGCTTTGGTGTTTTTGGGAAGCTGCGGTTCTTCAAAAGCGGATACTCGTTTACAAGATATTTTAATTTTCGGCACCACATTTTCTCTGCTATATTTGAGTGAGTTTCCTATTAAATTGATAAATAACTGTTGTATTTGAAACGGAATGACCGTCATTTTTGGTAACTCTTCGTTTTGAATTACTGCATTTTTTTCTTCAATAGATTGGGCCAAATCAAATTTGGCATTCTCCAGCAATTCATTTAAACTAACTTTTTCAAAAACTTTTTCTGTTTTGTTGGCTCTGGAGTATTGTAACAAATCATCAATAAGAATTCTCATTCTGTCTACTGAGGAATGAATTCGGGTAATGTATTCTTTTCCGTTTTCAGAGAGTTTGTCATACTCTTTGTCGGAAAGGCGGGAAATAAAGGTTTGAATTTTGCGCAAAGGTTCTTGTAAATCGTGACTTGCCACATAGTTAAAAGCCAAAAGTTCTTTATTGCTCGCTTCCAATTCGATATTTTGTTGTTCCAAGGACAAGGAAGCCAAAACTTCTTCAGTTACATCACTAGTTGTTCCTATCAAAAGTTTATGCCCTGATTTGTTGGTTACAATTCTTCCGGTAGTTCTGAAATAGCGCAGTTTCTTATCTTTTCTGATAATTCTGTAGGTAAAAGAAGGAAGATTATCGTTTTCAAGTTCTTTTGAATTTATTCCTTCAAAATAGGATTTGTCTTCTGGATGAACATATTTAAGAAAATCGGCTTGGCCGTTTTTAAACGATTGAGGTTCGCAACCTAACAAGCGATAAATATTATCGGAAAAGGTATAGTCATCAGTGTCAATATTGAGTTGCCAACTCCCGAAATTACCAACTATTTCTGCCAAACTGCTCGATTCGTTGAGCACGGTCAAACGGTTATTGGCCACTTGCATTTTTTCTAAATCGCGATTGATTCTGATGTAAGAAATGGAAATCAGTACTAAGGTAATAAGCAAGGTGATGTAGATGAATATAGGAGTGACTTTGATAGTGTCTTTATAGCTTAATTCTCTTGATTTGAGGTTTTTTTTCTCCAAAAGAATCATGACGTTGATTTGATTGCGAACACTGTCCATGGTTCCTTTACCTACCAAAAGTTTTTCTTTTAACTCCTTGTCATTTAGAGATTTTTTGAAGGAAAGATGTAATGCTGCCGAAAGGTAATTTTGTCTTTTATTGATGTAGAATTCTAATTTTCTCAAGTTATTTTCCTGAGCCGGATCGTTTTGAGAATAACTTTTTATGATATCAAGCGATTTGTCAATTCTTTCTTTAGCGTTGACATAGGGTTCTAAAAAAGTTGAATCTTTGGTAATCAAAAAACCGCGTTGACCGGTTTCGGAATCTTTTAAATAAGAAAATAAACGCTCCAGTTCCAGGTTGACATCATAAGAATGATTCACCCATTTGGAGGAATTGTTCAACAAATTGATGTGCTTAAAAGTAACGGCGGAAATAAAAAAAATAGCAAAAATTGAAACTACAAAAATGCTTTTAAGAAAAATAGGCGATTTGTAAAAGGCATTTAGTTTCATGGTTGAGGCATTATATTTTTAATAAAAAATTATCCTTGTTCAATCCCGAAGTATGGTATTGCCAATTAATCGTCACCACATCTGATAGTACTTTTTTCAAAGTCGAAAAGTCACTGGGTTTTTTGATATAAATATTGGCACCTCTGATAAACGTTTCTTCCACGTGCTCTTCCGAAGAGGATGTGGAAAATATGGCTATCGCAATGTCATCAAAGCGATTGTCTTTTTTTATTTCATCCAAACATTCAAAACCATTTTTTCTGGGCATGTTTAAATCAAGAAACAGCACATTGGGTAAAACGGCGTCGGGTTGGTTCAAATAGTTCATCAATTCAACACCGTCATTAAACGTATTCACTTTGGTGTTAATTTTTAATTCCTCAAAAGCATCGGTAAAAAACAGTCGATCATCTTCATCATCATCTGCCAAAATAATATGTATATATTCCTTTTCCATAAATTATCTTTTGTTTGCCATTTCTCTTCTCTTGTTTATGATTCGCTGAAATGCTGAAGGAGTAATCCCAGTAACATTCTTAAATTGAGTACTCAAATGGGCAACACTGGAGTAATTAAGTTTAAAAGCAATTTCGGTTAAACTTAGTTGTCCGCTGACCATGAGTTGTTTGGCATATTCTATTTTTTGCATAATGATGTAATTTTCTATTGAAGTAAAGGTTACATCTGAAAACAAATTGGACAGATAGCCATAACTGTGACTCAATTTCTCTGCAAGATAAACAGAGCTTTTGATATTTACTAATTCAGGGCTGTGAATCATCTCTATGATGGTGTCTTTCATTTTTTGAACCAAAACGGTTTTTTGGTTTTCTATGATGTCAATACCGTATTCATGGAGTTCATCGGTGAATTCTCGGAATATTTTGGTGTTGGGTTTATCAAGAATTTCGACCTCACCGAATCCCAAAATTCGATGTTTGATATTGTGCTTGATAAGTTTTTCTTCTAAAACCTTACGGCAAACAGTATTAAAGTCAAATTTGATGAAAATTTTCATAAATGAATTCGGATTATTATTGTTTATAAAAGTAACAAAATATTTCCATCAAAAAAGCCGTAAATGAATACGGCTTTTTTTCTCTCTCTAACCCCAACTTTTATTGTTGCCAACAATAATTAAGGCATTACTTATTATTAGCTTCACAAAGATATTTCAGCAATAAAAGTTAGGCGTTATATAATTTTCAGCTTATGTTATAAAATTTTCACTTTTCACATTTCAATTAGTAACTTTGCCGCACAACTACTAGAAAATGACAACAACACAACTCGTTCAACAAATCCGCCAAAAAAAATCCTTTCTCTGTATAGGTTTGGATGTTGATTTAAACAAAATCCCACAGCATTTATTGGCACTGGAAGATCCGATTTTTGAATTCAACAAAGCCATTATCGATGCTACACACGATTTGTGTGTTTCCTATAAACCCAATACAGCTTTCTATGAAGCTTATGGTTTAAAAGGTTGGCAATCGCTTCAAAAAACGATTACTTATTTAAATGAAAAGCATTCCGAAATTTTTACCATAGCCGATGCAAAACGCGGCGATATTGGCAATACTTCTTCGATGTATGCTAAAGCTTTTCTGGAAGATTTAAACTTTGATTCTGTTACTGTTGCGCCTTATATGGGTAAAGATTCGGTGGAACCTTTTTTGGCTTTTGAAAACAAACACACTATCATGTTGGCTTTAACATCAAACGAAGGCGCTTTTGATTTTCAAACCAAAAGTATTGATGGTGAAGAATTGTATAAAACCGTTATCAAAACATCCAAAACTTGGAAAAACAGCCAAAATTTAATGTATGTTGTGGGCGCTACCAAAGCAGAATATTTCACGGAAATTCGTAAAATAGTACCCAATAGTTTCTTATTAGTACCCGGTGTTGGCGCGCAAGGCGGAAGTCTTTCAGAAGTTTGCCAATACGGAATGAATGAAGAAGTCGGTTTGTTAATCAACTCCTCGCGAGCAATTATTTATGCTTCAAAAGGAACTGACTTTGCCCAAAAGGCTAGGGAAGAAGCCCTAAAACTGCAACTTGAAATGGAGTCAATTTTGAAATTATAAGCCATTTTGAACACATTTACTGACCAACTCGGAAGCCATCACAGTTTTGAAAAAACACCAAAGCGAATCGTTTCTTTGGTTCCTTCGCAAACGGAGTTATTATATGATTTGGGTTTAGAGGAAAGTATTGTTGGCATTACCAAATTCTGCGTTCATCCGTTTCATTTTAAATCGACCAAAAAAATTATCGGCGGCACCAAGAAAGTCCATTTTGAAAAAATCAGGTTATTACAGCCTGATATCATCATTGCCAATAAAGAAGAAAATACAATTGAAATTGTAGATGAGTTGTCTAGAATCTGTCCGGTTTGGGTTACTGAAATTGTTACCTTAGATGACAATCTGAAAATGATAGCCGATTTCGGTACACTTTTTAACAAAAGAACCGAAGCAAAGAAATGGACAGACAAAATCAATTTTGCACACACCGATTTTCAACAGTTTATTAAAGACAAACCCTTGAATAAAGTCGCTTATTTTATTTGGGCCAATCCTTATATGGTTGCCGGCGGTGATACTTTTATCAATGAAATGTTGAAGCTGAATAAATTCGAAAATATTTATGATAATCATCCCAAATACGAAGGAAGGTATCCTGAAGTGATTATCCAGAAAATGCGCATCCAAGGCGATCCCGATTTGGTTTTATTGTCTTCAGAACCTTTTCCGTTTACCGATGAGCATGCCTTTGAATTAGGACGATTTACCCATCACGCGAAGACGGTTTTTGTAGATGGTGAAATGTTTTCCTGGTACGGAAGTCGTATTGTTAAAGCCTTTGGTTATTTTAAAATGCTTCATGAAAAAATAGCCTAAAAAAAAACCGATGCTTTCCCAAGCACCGGCAATCTTTTAACTAACCTAACCAAATAATAAAAAACCAATTTATTACACTACAAAGATAAGTCGTGTTTTTAAGTTCTTATGTTAAGGTTTTGTTATACTTATGTTATTGATTTCTAAAATTTTAATAAAACGATTAACTACTTTTTGTCTTGTTTGGCAAATACTTTTTTTAGTAAATCAGTACTTCTAGCATTTAGATTGGTTCGAATGTCTTTTTCTTCTACAGCTATCATTTTAAAGACGCCTTCTAAAGCTTTGTTGGTGGTATAATCGGTTAAATCGGGATTGACTTTGGTAACCAATGGTAAACTGTTATACTTTTTAATAATGTTGGCCCAAACTTTATCTGCGCCAACTTTAGCAAACGAATTTTGAATAACCGGATTGAATTTGGCGTACAACGGATTGGTTGTTTCGGTTTGCAAATAAGAGGTTGCCGCATTTTCGTTACCCATCAGTATATTTTTAGCATCGGTAAAACTCATGTTTTTTACGGCATCTATAAAAATAGGCGTCGATTCTTTCACTGCATCTTCAGCCGCTCGATTCAGCATTAAAATACCTTTGTCTGCCAAAGAGCTCATGCCCATTTTACGCAAGGTTTTATCTACTTTTTGAAGTTCCTCGGGCAATAAAATTTTGACCATTTCATTTTTGTAGAATCCGTCAACAGCCGTCAATTTGGTTACTTGTTTTTCAATGCCTTTGTTTAAAGCTTCTTTCAATCCTTGAGAGATATCCACATTGCTCAACGAACCCAAACCGGTTGAAGTTGTTTTGGAAGGAACGGCTTTTTTAATTTCGTCTAAAATTTTAATTTGTGAAAAACCTACTGTAGGGATTAAAAGGAGTAAAGCGATTTTTGTTTTCATAGTCGTATTCTTTTGTTTTTCAAAAGTAAGCAATCTTCATGCCGAAAAAAGCTGGGTTATTCTTAATTTAATCATTCTTTCTAAAACTGAGTTTTGATTTTATTTTTCAGATTTTAAATGGGAGTTTTTTAATAATTCTGTAAATTGCACCCTCAAAACAGACACTTATTTAACAATGGTTCAAGAACAGCCCTATATTCCTAAAAATAAAGTAAGAATTGTTACTGCAGCTTCCCTTTTTGACGGTCACGATGCCGCCATCAACATTATGCGACGTATTATCCAAGCGACTGGAGTGGAAGTAATTCACTTGGGTCACGATCGAAGCGTAGAAGAAGTAGTAAATACAGCCATACAAGAAGATGCGAATGCCATAGCTATGACTTCCTACCAAGGCGGACACAATGAGTATTTCAAATATATGTTCGATTTATTGAAGGAAAAAGGAGCCGGTCATATCAAAATTTTCGGTGGTGGCGGTGGTGTAATTTTGCCAACTGAGATTTCAGAATTGCACGAATACGGCATTACCCGAATCTATTCACCGGATGATGGTCGCGCTATGGGATTGCAAGGGATGATTAACGATTTGGTAAAACAAGCCGATTTTCCGGTGGGCAATGAACTTAATGGCGAAATCAATCACTTAGAGGAAAAGAATCCAACGGCGATTGCCCGTATAATTTCTTCGGCAGAAAATTTCCCAGAAGTAGCCAAAGAAACACTCGACACCATCCATAAAAAAAATGAAACGACTCACATTCCTGTTTTGGGAATTACCGGAACGGGTGGTGCCGGAAAATCGTCTTTAGTAGATGAATTGGTGCGCCGATTTTTAATCGACTTCCCGGGAAAAACCATCGGATTGATTTCAGTCGATCCTTCCAAGAGAAAAACCGGAGGAGCATTATTGGGAGACAGAATTCGAATGAATGCCATCAATAATCCAAGAGTTTACATGCGTTCATTGGCAACAAGACAATCTAATTTGGCTCTATCGAAATATGTAAACGAAGCGATTCAGGTCTTGAAAGCCGCGAAATATGATATCATCATCTTAGAAACTTCGGGTATCGGACAAAGCGATACCGAAATTTTAGAACATTCGGATGTGTCGCTATATGTAATGACACCTGAATTTGGTGCCGCAACGCAATTAGAGAAAATCGACATGCTTGATTTTGCCGATTTGGTAGCGATTAATAAATTTGACAAACGCGGGGCGCTGGATGCGATTCGCGATGTAAAAAAGCAATACCAACGCAATCACAATCTTTGGGATACTAATCCGGATGATATGCCGGTAATCGGGACGATTGCTTCGCAGTTTAATGATCCGGGCATGAATACACTCTACAAAAAAATCATGGATAAGATTGTTGAAAAAACCGGAGCCGATTTAAAATCGACTTTCGAAATCACCCGTGAAATGAGTGAGAAGATATTCGTAATTCCACCACACAGAACCCGTTATTTATCTGAGATTGCTGAGAACAACCGCAAGTATGACGAGACGGTTTTAACCCAAGTGGAAGTGGCTCAAAAGCTTTACGGAATCTATAAAACAATAGAATCTGTTAGCAAAAAACAAGTGAATATCGACAAAGCCGGAATTGAAGTTAACAGTTTGAATTTCAATGACGATAACAAGGACTTCTTAAATCTATTGGTTAAAGAATTTGATAGGGTAAAAATGAACCTTGATCCATTCAATTGGGAAATAATCCTGACATGGAACGACAAAGTCAACAAATACAAAAATCCGGTATACAGCTTTAAAGTCCGCGACAAAGAAATCAAAATTGAAACGCATACCGAAAGTTTATCTCACTCACAAATTCCAAAAGTAGCCTTGCCCAAATACCAAGCTTGGGGCGATATTTTGAAATGGAATTTACAAGAGAATGTACCGGGTGAATTCCCGTTTGCTTCAGGCTTGTATCCATTCAAAAGAGAAGGCGAAGATCCAACGCGTATGTTTGCCGGAGAAGGCGGACCGGAAAGAACCAACCGTCGTTTTCATTACGTTTCCCTCGGAATGCCTGCTAAACGTTTGTCAACAGCTTTTGACTCTGTTACTTTATACGGAAATGATCCCGATTTGCGTCCGGATATTTACGGTAAAATCGGTAATGCCGGAGTTTCTATTTGTTGTTTAGATGATGCGAAGAAGTTGTATTCCGGTTTCGATTTGAGTCACGCCATGACTTCGGTTTCTATGACCATTAATGGTCCGGCGCCGATGTTATTGGGATTCTTTATGAATGCCGCCATCGACCAAAACTGTGAAAAGTATATTATTGAGAACAATCTTCAGGTTGAAATTGAAGAGAAAATCAACGAAATCTATAAAGCCAAGAAAGTAGCACGACCAAGATACAACGGCGAATTACCCAAAGGGAACAATGGACTTGGCTTAATGCTTTTGGGCGTAACCGGTGACCAAGTTTTGCCCAAAGAAATCTATGACGATATTAAAATCAAAACGCTTACCCAAGTCCGAGGAACAGTTCAAGCTGACATTTTAAAAGAAGACCAAGCGCAAAACACTTGTATTTTCTCGACGGAATTTGCCTTGCGATTGATGGGTGATGTTCAGGAATATTTTATCCAAAAGAATGTGCGTAATTTCTATTCGGTTTCGATTTCGGGTTACCATATAGCCGAAGCAGGAGCGAACCCGATTACGCAATTGGCCTTTACGTTGGCGAATGGTTTCACTTATGTAGAATACTATTTAAGTCGCGGGATGAACATCAACGATTTTGGGCCAAACTTATCGTTCTTCTTCTCAAACGGAATCGACCCTGAATATGCGGTTATCGGAAGAGTAGCGCGTAAAATTTGGGCGAAAGCCATGAAAAATAAATACGGAGCCAATGAAAGAGCGCAGATGTTGAAATACCACATCCAAACTTCGGGACGTTCATTACACGCTCAAGAAATTGACTTCAACGACATTCGTACCACTTTACAAGCGTTATATGCGATTTATGACAACTGTAATTCATTGCACACTAATGCGTATGACGAAGCGATTACTACGCCAACGGAAGAATCAGTGCGCAGAGCAATGGCGATTCAGTTGATTATCAATAAGGAATTAGGATTGGCTAAAAACGAAAATCCAATACAAGGTTCGTTTATTATAGAAGAATTAACCGATTTGGTAGAAGAAGCCGTGTTACAAGAATTCGACCGCATTACAGAACGTGGCGGTGTTTTAGGTGCTATGGAAACCATGTACCAAAGAAGCAAAATTCAGGAAGAAAGTTTGTATTACGAAACCTTGAAACATACCGGGGAATTCCCAATCATCGGTGTAAATACTTTTTTGAGTTCCAAAGGTTCGCCGACGGTTGTTCCGGCAGAAGTGATTCGAGCCACCGAGGAAGAGAAACAATTCCAAATCAAAACTTTGGAAACTTTACACAATGCGAACTCAGGTTTAGAAGAAGAACAATTGGAGATGCTTCAAGATGCCGCTATTAACAACAAAAACTTATTTGAAAGATTGATGGAAGCCACGAAATATTGTTCATTAGGCCAAATTACTTCTGCTTTGTTTGAAGTTGGCGGTCAGTATCGACGCAATATGTAAATAACGATTTTAGGTATAAAAAAACCTCACATTATTGTGAGGTTTTTTTATTTTTCATCTTTATGCTCATTAAATTTCCTTACCATTGTTTTTAACAGTTCGGCACGAGCGGCTTTCTTAGCTTTTTCCTTATCTTGCGCCTTGTGAAGTTTATCGTTGTGCGCTTTGATGTTTTTCGGATTATTTCTTCCCATTCGTCAAAAGTACAAATTTTTGTTAAAAAGAAAGTTTGGCATCAATATTGAACTGCCCAAAATATCAATCATTTAAAATTATAAACCATGAAATCGAAGATTCACGAATACCAAAAAAACAATTTTTCTACCATGAGTAAAAAAATTACCCTTATTTTAGCTTTTATCGGGATGATAACGCTTCAAAGTTGTACTGTTAATGAAGACAACGGAAATGGAATAGACAATGACACTATCAGTGAAGTTTTTGAATATGGAAATGTAAATTTTTTACCGAATGACTATACTTCAGTATTGGTTTTTCCTCATTCAATTTATAACTCTGATATGGTTTTGGTTTACCGATTGTCAGGTACTTTTCAAGGCGAAGATGTTTGGAAACCACTACCGGAAACTTATTATTTCGGAGACGGAACTTTAGACTTACGCTATGATTTCGACTTCACCCGATTTGACGCACAAGTTTTCATGGAAGGTTTTGATTTGGCCGGAGTAAGTTCAAGTTACAGATTAAATCAAGTATTTAGAGTGGTGGTAATCCCGGCTTATTTTGGAAACAAGACCACCGGAGTAAACTTAAAGGATTACAAGGCTGTGGTAAAAGCATTCAACATTGATGAAAGCAAAATTATCAAAGTAAAATAAATTAAATGCACAAGAATTGAAGCGGACATGAGTCCGCTTTTTTTATGGTTTTATGTTGTAACTTTGATATAATTTAAAAAAAAGTGATTTTGTTTTGCGTCCTTTTAATGTCTTTTGGGTCTAATGGGTATAACATTAAAATCATAGTATCATGAAAACGAACGAAACATGCACCTGTCAATGTGCTTCATGTCAAGAATGTAATTGTACCGGTTGTACCTGCGAAAATTGTACTTGTACCAACTGTTCTTGTTAAATAACCAACAACCTTGTTACTCTTGAGTAGCAAGGTTGTTATTTTTAAATGATTATGAAGAAAGACACTATTTTGCCAACTCCATTTACTTCTGAGTTTTTATGGGAAAGCTATTCCCAAGATTTGAAGCGCTATGTTTTCAGTCAGATTAAAGACGAAGACACAACTAATGATGTGCTTCAGGAAATATTCATCAAAATCCATCTTAACATTGATGCTTTGCAAAAAAAAGAAAGCGTCAAGTCTTGGGTTTTTACCATTGCTCACAATACTTTGATGAATTTTTTAAATAAGAAATCGGTGCCGTTCGCCATTGGTGAAGTTACGGATGACTTTTCGACAGAAGAAGAAGTTCACTCCGCCAAAAGTTGTTTGTTACCACTAATTAAAAACCTTCCCGATAAATACAGAGAACCTTTGCTGTTAAGCGAAATTAAAGGCAAGAAACAAGCTGAAGTTGCTGATTTGTTAGGAATTTCACTTTCCGGTGCCAAATCGAGAATCCAACGCGGGCGAAAATTATTGCAACAAGGTTTTATGGATTGTTGTCATTATAAATTAAATGAAGATGGTTTTTTAGTAGGTGAACACCAAGATAAAGCAGATTGTAAAATGTGTAAATAAAAAACCATCCTGAGAAGGATGGTTTTTTTATTATAATCTAATGTTTATTTAAGAAACATCAACTGTTGTGGCTTCTGCAATCTTTTTATAAGTTCCATTGACTAATTTTTCACGTATAGCATCAAAAGCAGTAAGGGTTTCTTCGATATCTGCTAAAGTGTGAGAAGCCGTTGGAATCATTCTCAATAAGATAATTCCCTTAGGAATAACAGGATATACTACAATCGATAAGAATATGCCATAGTTTTCTCTTAGGTCGTTTACCATTACCATCGCTTCCGGAATAGAACCTTCAAGATAAACAGGAGTAACACAAGTATTGGTATCACCAATATTAAATCCTTTCGCTTTTAAACCGTTTTGTAACGCATTTACGTTTTCCCAAAGCTTGTCTTTTAATCCCGGATTGTCTCTCAACAACTGTAATCTTTTCAAAGCACCAACGGTTTGAATCATTGGTAAAGCTTTGGCAAACATTTGCGAACGCAAATTGTATTTTAAATAATCAATAATGTCTTTATCTGCAGCCAAGAAAGCTCCGATACTAGCCATAGATTTGGCAAATGTTGAGAAATATACATCAATTCCGTCTTGACAACCTTGCTCTTCTCCGGCTCCGGCTCCTGTTTTACCAAGTGTTCCAAATCCGTGAGCGTCATCGACTAACAAACGGAAATTGTATTTTTTCTTCATTGCTACAATCTCTTTCAACTTTCCTTGTTGACCACGCATTCCGAAAACGCCTTCAGTAATGAATAAAATGCCACCTCCGGTTTCAGTTGCCATTTTGGTCGCACGTTGAAGATTTTTCTCCATGCTTTCCAGGTCGTTGTGTTTGTAGGTAAATCGTTTTCCCATATGCAAACGCACACCGTCAATAATACAGGCATGGGCATCAACATCGTATACAATAATATCGTTTTTAGTCACTAAGGCATCAATGCAAGACATAATACCTTGATAACCGAAGTTGAGTAAATAAGCGGATTCTTTTTGAACAAAAGCCGCCAACTCTTTTTCTAATTGTTCGTGAGCATCAGTGTGTCCGCTCATCATACGAGCTCCCATCGGATAGGCTGCACCATATTTTATGGCAGCATCTGTGTCGGCTTGACGCACTTCAGGATGATTGGCTAAACCTAAATAGTCGTTCAAACTCCAGTTCAAAATATCTTTTCCGTGGAATTGCATTCTTGGTCCTAATTCGCCTTCCAATTTTGGAAATACATAATAACCTTCAGCCTGAGAAGCCCATTTACCTAAAGGACCTTTATTGTTTTGTATTCTTTCGAATAAATCTTTTACCATTGTAAAGTGTATTTAAAAACGAGGCAAAAGTAAATATAAATTTAGTTTACTCCTAATGGTTACCGCCAAATAGTTACACTAATAGTTTAATGATTTCAAAAAGTAAATCTTTATCAACCGGTTTCGATAAATATTTGTTCATTCCGATTTCTATTACTCTTGATTTAGTTGTTTCCATAACATCTGCGGTTAAAGCGATTATTGGAATCGATTTTTTGTTTTCTCCGGCTTCACCGTTTCTGATGGCAATTGTAGCTTCATAACCATCCATAATAGGCATTTGCAAATCCATCAAGATAATGTCATAATGATTTTCGGTTAGCTTTTTCACGCCTTCTTCGCCGTTATTAGCAAAATCAACTGTAGTATTTAACCATTTTTTGGTAATCATTTTAATCACCATTTGATTCATCGCATTGTCTTCAACCACCAAAATGGCTTTTCCTTTCAAATCGTATTCCGCTGTAGCTTCAACAACTGTCTCCATTGGTTTTATGACTTCTACTTTTTCATAGGTTAATTGTATTTCGCAAACGGTACCTAAATCAACAGTGCTGTCTATTTTAATCTTTCCTTTGTGTAAATCAACCAAATGCTTAACAATGTACAATCCGAGACCTAAGCCGCCAAATTTCCTTTTATTATTAATGCCTTCTTGTGAAAAAGAGTCATAAATGCTGTTGATTTTTTCTTTGGAAATTCCAACTCCCGTATCACTAACGGTGAAGATTATTTGAACTTTGTTGTCTTTTGTTTTTTTGGCTTCAATCTTAAATTTAACAAATCCTTCATGAGTGAATTTGAGTGCATTACTCAAAATGTTATGCAAAATTTGATTGAGTCTAACCGAATCGCCATTGACCATTTCAGGCAAATCATCTCCTTTATGGAAGGTGAAATCAAGTCCTTTATCGCTCGCTTCTCGTGCAAAATTGTTGGCAATGTGTTCTACAGTTCTGACCAAATCAAAATCGGAAAGCTCTAATTTGATTTCGTTTTTCTCAATTTTTGAAAAGTCTAAAATATCATTAATGGAGCTCAATAAGCTGTAAGTAGAGTACTTTATAATTTGGCTGCCGTCTTGAATCTGTTTGTCATTGCTGTCTTTCGCCATAGATTTTGCGGTATTCAATATGGCATTCAACGGTGTGCGTAACTCGTGACTTATGTTGGATAAGAAGTAAGACTTCAATTCGTTCATTTCTTCCGAACGTTGGAGTGCTAAGTTTTGCAATTCTTCTCGTTCGTTTTTTAGGTTCCGAATCAAGTTGGCCATCGAAAGCGAAAGGAAAATAACTTCCATACCGGTGCCGAGTTTGGAGCCGTTTTCGGTCCAAAATGTCAATGGCAAAAGACTGAAGTTTTTCAGAATAAAAACCACAAAACCACAAATTAGAAAGAATACCCCAATAGCAAAAAATCGATCTAGTCTTTGGGCTTTTCTGTAAATGGAAATCTGTGAAGCAATGATTAACGACAAAACAATTAGCCCTAATCCATTAGCAATAGGATAGGAATATTCTAAAACTTTGGGAATTAATAATAAGGATAAAAGCAAACCTGCATTAAGAATGTATAATGCATAGAAAGCATAGTTAATAAACTTGTTATAGTCTTTTATTTTTAAAAATACTTGTGCGTATCGGCCCAAGAAGAAATTGGCAACACAAGCAAATAAAACAACTGCATGCAGTGAAAACCAACCCGATTGCGGTGTGATAAATTGGTAAAAATAGCCGTCAATGGCAAATTGCAGTAAGCCAATAAACACCACATACATGCTGTAATAAAAGAAAGTCTTATCACGCATACCAAAGAAAAAGAACAGGTACAATATGGCGGCAATAATTAAAATACCATAAAAGAATCCAAAAACAAATTGTTCAAAAGAAGTCATTTGTATTAACGACTCCAAGCGGTAAAGTATCATCGGCATGGAAAGCATTTCGCCATCACTTTTAACATGCAGATAAAATTGCTGTTGTTCACCCGGGTTTAGTGATATATTGAAAATAGTTTTTCTGTGATCAAAACTTCTTTGTGTATACGGAATTGCATCGCCACTTACTAATTTGGAGACTTTATTTTCCTGATTTATGACATAGAGTTCCGCCACATCAGTAATAGGTCGCGCAGTTTCAAAAAAGTAATTTTGCGTTTCTTTTGTAGTGTTTTTTAATTGGAATCGAATCCAAAAATGATGCGTTGTAAACCCAAAGTCGGTATTTTCATTCAACATCGGTTGAAACTTCAAGTCTTTTGAAGCCATGACTTGTTCCAATGTCAAGTTGCTTTGACCAACATCGACGTACTCGGATTTGTTGTGAATGGAGATTTTTTCGAAAACAACCTCTTTTTTTGAAGCCGATTGTGCTGAGGTATTCAGAAAATATAATAGAAAAAGGCCAACAAGACATAATAAACTATTACCATACCGGATAGTATTTCTTTTCATAAGGAGTTTAGTGGTATTGGAGTTACTTACGAATATAAGTTGCTTTGGGATTGAACAATTCTTAAAATTTAAAAAAAGAAAGAAAATGGTTTTTATAAGTAGTAATTTACTTTGTTTATCAAATGGGATGATTTGTTTTTAGCGAAGTTTACTACGATTCTCATTTTGATGTTTTGCCAATAGTAATCCCGATATTCTTTGCATATTTGTATGCATAAAATAAATCAATTAAAAAATGAAATTAGTTTTCGCTTCCAATAATAAAAACAAAATCAAAGAAATTCAGTTATTACTTCCTCAGAATATTGAAATTTTAAGTTTGGAAGATATCGGCTGTTTAGAAGATATTCCTGAGACAGCTGCAACCATTGAAGGCAATGCTATTCTCAAGGCTAATTATGTAACCGAGAAATTCGGGTACCATTGTTTTGCCGATGACACCGGTTTGGAAGTGGAAGCTTTGAACGGTGAACCCGGCGTTTATTCAGCCAGATATGCAGGAGAACAGAAGGATGCGAATGATAATATGGATAAATTACTGGCCAATCTCAAAGGTCAATTAAACAGAAAAGCCAATTTCAAAACCGTTATTTGCCTGAACCTGAATGGCGAACAACATCTTTTTACCGGAATTATCAATGGCAAAATTATAGAAGAGAAGATAGGAACCAACGGGTTTGGTTACGATCCGATTTTTGTGGCTGATGGTTATAATAAAACTTTTGCAGAGTTGACATTAGAAGAAAAATCAGTGATTAGTCATCGTGGATTGGCTGTTAAGCAGTTGGTTGGTTTTTTAAGTAGTTGAGTTCCTAAGTTCCTGTGTGGCTGAGAAAAGAAATAAGTTCTGGTTAGCCCCGATAGCAGCTGGCTACCATGTAGCGCGGATAGCGGGAGCGTAAGTGTAAGAGAAGCTAAATGTGCTGCTCCTGAAAAACCTCATTTTACCACAATTTTTTTGTTTAAAGCGAAGTCTAAACTCAGTCACTCAGCTACTGAGTTACTCAGTCACTTTGTTAATCAAAAGTTAACTTATTAATATTCAGTCAATAACAAATTAGCGTATATGGTTTTTAAAACTTACCTTTGCACCAAATTTTAAAACTTTATATGAATAAATTTGAACAATTAGGTCTGAATGAATCGTTACTGCTGGCGATCAAAGATCTAGGATTTGAGAATCCGTCAGAAGTCCAGGAAAAAGCGATTCCGGCACTATTGGAACAAAACACAGACTTGGTTGCCTTAGCGCAAACAGGAACAGGAAAAACCGCCGCTTTTGGTTTTCCGCTTATTCAAAAAATTGATGCCGAAGACAGAAGTACGCAAGCGTTAATTTTATCACCAACGCGTGAGCTTTGCTTACAAATCACCAACGAGATTAAACAATACTCAAAATATGTAAAGGGTTTACATACAGTGGCAGTTTATGGTGGTGCAAGCATAACTGAACAAGCCCGAGAGGTAAAGCGTGGCGCACAAATTATTGTGGCTACACCCGGTAGAATGCAAGACATGATTAATCGTGGTCTTGTGAACATTAAAAACATCAATTACTGTATTCTTGATGAAGCAGATGAGATGTTGAACATGGGGTTTTATGAAGATATCGTTTCGATATTGTCTGACACTCCAGATGAGAAAAACACTTGGTTGTTTTCAGCGACTATGCCTGCTGAGGTTGCCAGAATTGCTAAAAAGTTTATGTCAGAACCGGTTGAAATTACCGTGGGTCACAAAAACTCAGGTTCTAAAACCGTTTCACACGAATTTTATGTAGTAAACGCTCGTGATCGTTATGAAGCTCTGAAAAGATTGGCCGATGCTAATCCGGATATCTTCTCGGTGGTTTTTTGTAGAACCAAACGCGATACACAAGCGGTGGCTGAAAAGCTAATAGAAGATGGTTACAATGCTGCAGCCTTACACGGAGATTTGTCGCAAGCACAACGTGATGGCGTAATGAAAGCTTTCCGTGGTCGTCAAATTCAAATGTTGGTAGCGACAGACGTTGCGGCTCGTGGAATTGACGTTGATAATATTACACACGTAGTAAATTATCAGTTGCCGGATGAAATTGAAACCTACAATCACCGTTCAGGTCGTACAGGTCGTGCCGGAAAATTGGGGACTTCAATCGTAATTATTACCAAAAGTGAATTGCGTAAAATTTCGTC
This sequence comes from Flavobacterium sp. IMCC34852, assembly GCF_030643905.1. Lineage (NCBI taxonomy): Bacteria > Pseudomonadati > Bacteroidota > Flavobacteriia > Flavobacteriales > Flavobacteriaceae > Flavobacterium > Flavobacterium rivulicola. The sequence continues at coordinate 1,883,441 of NZ_CP121446.1, forward strand.
TATTGAAAGAATCATCCAACAAAAGTTTGAAGAGAAAACCATTCCCAGCGGAATTGAAATCTGTGAAATCCAATTATTGCACTTAGCCAATAAAATCAAAGATACTGAGGTTGACCATGAGATAGACAGTTATCTTCCGGCCATTAATGATGTTCTTGATGGTTTGTCTAAAGAAGAATTAATCAAGAAAATGGTTTCGGTTGAATTCAATCGATTCATCAATTACTACAAAAAGAAACGCGATTTATCGGGTGAAAAAGGAGAAAGAAGCGAGAGAAGCTCAGAGCCGAGAGAAATCAGAGCCGGAGATCCTGTTCGTTATTTCGTAAACATTGGTGCTCGTGATGATTTTGATTGGATGCAATTGAAAGATTTCTTGAAAGAAACACTTGATTTAGGTCGTGATGATGTATTCAAAGTAGATGTAAAAGAAGGTTTCTCGTTCTTTAACACCGACGGAGAACATACTGATAAAGTAATGTCGATTCTAAACGGATTTGACCTTAACGGAAGAAGAATCAATGTTGAAATTTCCAAAAACGAAGGCGGAAGTCGCGACAGACGTGACCACAACGGCAGAAGTTCGGGAGGTTTCAGAGGCGATAGAAATTCGGGCGGAGAGCGCAGAAGTGGCGGTGGAAGTTTCGGCCCAAGAAAAGAAGGCGGATTCAGAAGTGAGAGAAGCTCAGCTCCAAGAGAAGGTGGTTTCAGAAGTGAAAGAAGTTCAGACCGACCAAGAAGAGAAGGCGGAACTTCAAGACGCGAACCGGGTTCTTTTCAAAGAGAAGAAAGAGCACCAAGACGTTCTGAAAGCAATGACAGACCGGCCGGACGCTCATTTGAAGCGGCTAAAAGCAGAAGACCGAGAAAAAGCTAAGGCTTTTTAATTACGAATTACGAATTAGTAATTGCGAAATTTATAATTCGAATATAATAGAACTCCGTTTTTACTAAGGTAAGAACGGAGATTCTTTTTTTCTACATACCCCTAATTCGTAATTCGTAATTACTAATTCGTAATTATTAATTTGACCTTTTGTTAATTTTGTTCTAATTCTGCCGGCAAACACTAAAATATCTTAAAAGAGTTTCATACTTTTAAACCATCAAAACCAGCTATGAGATATTTTACCCTATTATTTCTTTTTTTATTTTCATTAAGTGCTTTGGCGCAAGACAATCCAACCGGTCAAAAAGTTAGCGGAACCATTGTGAATGATAATAATTTGTTGCCTATTGCTAATGCTAATGTAATTAACATCAACAAAGTAAAAGGCGTTGTAACCAATGCGAGTGGTTATTTTGAAATGGAAGTCAGCGTGAGCGATACTTTGCACATTTCTATATTGGGTTACCAATCGTTGCGTATCAGAGTGACTAATGATTGGTTGAAAAATGGCACAGCCAAAATTTTAATGACCGAAAAGGCAATCGCGTTAGAAGAAGTGATTGTAAAAAAATACGACTTAACCGGTTATTTGGAAGTCGATTCTAAATTGATTCCCGAAAAAGAAAACTTCCGTTACAGTATCTCAGGTTTGCCTCAGGCTTATGAAGCTGGGGAAAGCTCACCTAATGCTTTTACCCGAGTGTTAGGTTCCATTTTCAATCCGGCCGATATGTTGTATAATTTCTTTGGTAACAAACCTAAAGAACTCAAGAAATTAAAGCAAATGAAAAAAGACGATACAGTTCGCAATCTTTTGGAATCTAAGTTCGACCGAGAGATGATTTCGGTATTGTTAGGGGTTGATAAAAAAGAAATCGCTGAAATCCTGCAACGTTGTAATTACTCAGAATCTTTTATTCAAACGGCTAACGATTTGCAAATCATGGATGCCATCAGTGAATGTTATGAGCAATACAAAGTGCTGACCAAAAAGCACGAAAAGTACATCAAAGAGTAATTATTGCCCGGCATAGTAGCGTTCTTCAATCCGCTCAATATCTTTAATCGAATTTTTGGCCCAAGCCAAACGTTTTTCCATTATTTCATTTTCGGAAAGTTTCCACTTTACATTAGATTGCCGTAGGCGAGTAGTAATATCCTGAATGATGATTGCCGCCGACACAGAGATATTTAAGCTTTCAGTAAAACCAACCATAGGAATTTTCAAGTAGCCATCGGCTTGGCGCATTACTTCCTCGGAAAGGCCTTCTTTTTCAGTACCGAAAAACAATGCACTTTTTTTAGTTATGTCAAATTCATGCAGCAAACAAGAATCATTGTGCGGCGTTGTAGCAATGATTTGATAACCTTTGTCTTTCAAGGTATGAATGCAATTGGAGATATTGTCAAACTTATTGATATCAACCCATTTTTGAGCGCCCATCGCAATTTCCTTATCGATATTTTTGCCGAAGCGTTGCTCTACTATGTTGATTTCCTGAATGCCAAAAACCTCGCAACTACGCATTACCGCACTGGTATTGTGAAATTGATACACGTCTTCAACGGCAATGGTAAAATGATTGGTGCGATTCTCCAAAACGTTTCTAAAACGTTCCTTGCGGTTGTCGGTTAAAAATCCTTCGAGATAACTTAAATAGTCTAAATCAATCATGCTCCTAAATTTAGGAGCAAAAATACTAATTTAGATTGACGATTACTTACCGATTGGCTTCTGATATCCAATGGAATTGTTTTTCCATCAATTGGAAATTGCGATTCGATTTTTCCAAGGTGAAAACCAAACTGTCATTTTTGATTTTCGTACTAATTTGGATAGACTTTGGATTTATAACTTTGTATTGAGATTCAAAAAGAATCTCTTTATCATTTCTCAGTTTGGTAAAGATTAATTTATTTTCTTTGGGTTTTACTTGGTAGGAAAAATAACCTCTGTTGTAAGCCTGTCTGAATAACGTGTCTGAAGTTAAAATGCTACCGCGACTGTCATCTTGAAAAATAAAGTCTTTCCAAAGTTTGTCATCTGATAAGGAAATAGGAATCTCTACATTATTCTTTTTAAAACTTGTTGTATAATATACTCCGGGTTCTATTGGTTTTTGAATTTTGGATTTTGAAAATTCTTGTTTGTATTCCCAACTTTGATAAGTTGAAAACACCCCGAATACCAAGATAATGAGAGTTTTGACAACAATTCTGAATATTTTAAAGTATTTGTTAGTGGTAGAAAAATAGTAGGAATTCAATTTTCCTGACGGTATGTTTCTCCAAAAGAAGTTGACAAAGTGATTAGCATCTGATATTATCAAATACAGACAATAAATCACCAAATGCATAGAAAATATTTTTACGGGAATATCAAAGCATAGATTAAGAATAAATACATTCAAAAACACACCAAAGCCCAGCAACAATCCCATGGTAATTGTTCTGCGATAGAGTAGTAGAATGGCCACCATAATTTCCATTACCCCGCTGAAGATTTGATAAGGAGAAGAATACCCGAAAAACATCCAACTCAATCGCATGGGTAAATAATCTCCCAAAGGTGTGGCCAATTCACTCAAATTTGGCTCAGGCATTTGCATGGCAAACAATTTGATGGTTCCGTATAAAAAGGCAATAATGATAAGATAATATCGCAAGGTATTTTTTAACCACCAATCCAGTTTACTATAATCTTTTGGTTTGCGCTCTAATAATGTCCAAAGAATGGTTCCTAAAGTGGCTAAAAGTATTGAGTTGTAAAAATAGGCCCAAGCATAAGAAGTATCTCCGCTACCACCACCATCAATATTCAGCTTGTCTTTTACATGAAAAATATGATCATTAAAAAATGTCACTACAGGAACAAAGGCATCATTGATAAAATAAGTTATAGCACTAAGACCGGGAATGAATTCAAAAATTTGCCAAAGTGCCGTAGACAGTATGAAGTAGATAAAGAAAAATCTAAAGATTGTTTTTTTCATGTTACTTGTTTGTTATTGAATAGTTTATAGTGATAATTAGCTCGGATAGCTAAAATTATTAAATTCGGAAAACTCTTTTTACAGGTACTAAAAAAATTATTAACAATATTTTGCTTATAGAGGTTAGGTTTGTTTATTGTTTCAATTTATACGAACTTTCGCTTTTTAAACAGCCATTTTATGAAAAGGAAACTAGTCGTTTTAACCGGAGCCGGAATATCTGCAGAAAGCGGTATCAGAACCTTTCGCGATGCCGATGGTTTATGGGAAGGACATGATGTCATGGAAGTCGCTTCTTATGATGGTTGGCTCAGAAATAAAGCTTTGGTTTTAGATTTTTACAATCAAAGAAGAAGACAATTACATGAGGTAAAACCCAATCTTGGGCATATTGTATTGGCCGAATTAGAGCAGGATTTTGACATTCACATTATCACCCAAAATGTAGACAATCTTCACGAGCAAGCCGGAAGCAGTAAGGTTTTGCATCTGCATGGTGAATTATTAAAAGTGCGAAGTGATCATCCTCAATTTGAAGTTTTAGATTGGACTTCTGATCTAAATATAGGCGATGTTGATTCAGCAGGAAACCAACTGCGACCACATATCGTTTGGTTTGGCGAAGCCGTTCCTGCGATTGAAGAAGCAATAGATATTGTGGAAACAGCCGATTTTTTGGCAGTCGTTGGTACGTCACTTCAAGTATATCCCGCAGCTGGTTTGATGCATTATGCCAACAAAAATATTCCTTTGTTTTATATCGATCCAAATCCGGCTACAATCTATGATTTGCAAAATCCTCTGGAAGTGATTTCAATGACTGCCACGAAAGGTATCCCTGTTTTAAAGCAGAAATTACTCCATTTAAAATAAAAAACTGAGCACTGAGCACTGAACACTGAACACTATTCCTTATTTTTGCACCTCAAAACAACAACACACAACACATGTCACTAACAACTTTAAATGCCATTTCACCCATTGACGGAAGATACCGTAAAGCTACCAAATCTTTAGCCGCTTTTTTCTCTGAAGAAGCATTAATAAAATATAGAGTTCTGGTTGAGGTTGAATATTTTATTGCGTTATGCGAAAGTGATTTACCTCAATTGAAAGGAGTTAATAGAAACAGTTTTGAATCTCTGAGAAATATCTATAGTAACTTTACTACTGAAGATGCTTTGGTTATTAAGGAAACTGAGAAAACAACCAATCACGATGTGAAAGCGGTAGAGTATTTTATCAAAGATAAATTCGAAGCTTTAGGATTGAGTGACTACAAAGAGTTTATTCATTTCGGATTGACTTCACAAGACATTAATAATACGGCGATTCCGCTTTCAACAAAAGAAGCTTTTGAAAAAGTATATATGCCAAGCCTGATTGCTCTGATTGCTAAGTTGAAAGAGTTAAGCATGGAGTGGAAGGATATTCCGATGTTGGCCAGAACGCACGGACAGCCTGCTTCTCCAACACGTTTAGGAAAAGAAATTTTAGTTTTCGTAGAGCGTTTAGAAGAACAAATGCGTTTGTTGTTTAACATTCCGTTTGCGGCTAAATTTGGTGGTGCGACCGGAAATTTCAATGCGCATCATGTGGCTTATCCGAATATGGATTGGAAGCAATTCGGAACCACTTTTGTTGAGGAAACATTAGGATTACAACATTCTTTCCCAACCACGCAAATTGAACATTATGATCATTTTGCTGCCTTTTTTGATGCGTTGAAAAGAATCAATACTATCATTATCGATTTAGACCGAGATATTTGGACCTATGTTTCGATGGATTATTTCAAGCAAAAAATCAAAGCCGGAGAGATTGGTTCTTCAGCAATGCCACACAAAGTAAACCCAATTGATTTTGAGAACTCTGAAGGAAACTTAGGGATTGCCAATGCCATATTCGAACATTTGTCAGCCAAGTTACCGATTTCGAGATTGCAACGCGATTTAACCGATAGTACGGTTTTGAGAAATGTTGGCGTTCCTTTCGGGCACACTATCATTGCTTTTGAAGCGACTTTAAAAGGCTTGAATAAATTGTTGTTGAACGAATCCAAATTTGCCGAAGACTTAGAAAAAAATTGGGCCGTTGTAGCCGAAGCCATTCAAACCATTTTGCGTCGTGAAGGTTATCCGAATCCATATGAAGCCTTAAAAGGATTGACCAGAACTAACGAAGTGATGAACAAAGAATCCATTCACGCTTTTATCGGAACATTGAATGTTTCTGAGGATATCAAAGCCGAATTGTTAGCGATATCACCAAGTAATTATTTGGGGATTTAAATTTCAAATTTTATATAAAACAAAAAGGCATAAGAAATTAACTTATGCCTTTTTACTTTTGCCTAATGGCTAAATTATCTCGAATAATTCGGAGCTTCTTTAGTAATCGTCACATTATGCGGATGACTTTCGCCGATTCCGCTTGCGGTGATTCTAACGAATCTTCCGTTTTCTTGTAAGGTTGGAATATCTTTGGCACCGCAATATCCCATTCCGGCCCGTAAACCGCCAATGAATTGTTGCATGCTTTCGTTTAACTCACCTTTGTAAGGTACTCGGCCAACAATTCCTTCCGGCACTAATTTTTTAATATCGTCTTCCACATCTTGGAAGTAACGGTCTTTTGAACCTTCTTGCATGGCTTCCACAGAACCCATACCGCGATAAGACTTGAATTTTCTTCCTTCAAAAATGATGGTTTCCCCCGGAGATTCTTTGGTTCCTGCTAATAACGAACCAAGCATTACACTGTCCGCACCGGCAGCAATCGCTTTCGGAATATCGCCTGTGTAACGAATGCCACCATCAGCAATTACCGGAACTCCTGTGCCTCTCAAAGCCGCGGCAACTTCTAACACAGCTGAAAATTGCGGAAATCCAACGCCGGCAACCACTCGAGTGGTACAAATTGAACCCGGTCCAATACCCACTTTTACCGCATCGGCACCATTTTCAACTAAATACAAAGCCGCTTCCGGTGTGGCAATATTTCCAACGACCACGTCCAATTCGGGAAACTTGGCTTTGACTTCTTTTAAAACACTGACTACGCCTTTGGTATGACCGTGAGCGGTATCAATAATTACAGCATCTACACCGGCATTTACTAATGCGGTTGCTCTTTCCAACGCATCCGCTGTAACGCCCAATGCAGCGGCTACTCTTAAACGGCCAAACTTGTCTTTATTAGCAATAGGTTTTTGGGTAAGCTTAGTAATATCTCTGAAGGTAATTAAACCGACCAATTTATAGTTGGTATCCACTACCGGTAGTTTTTCAATTTTGTTTTGTTGTAAAATGCCTTCTGCTTCTTGTAAGGTAGTGCCAACCGCAGCTGTGACTAAATTTTTAGAAGTCATTACCTCAGTTATTGGTCGGGCATTTATTTTTTCAAATCGCAAATCTCGGTTGGTGGCAATTCCTTTCAATACGCCGTTTTCATCCACTACGGGAATACCGCCTATGCCAAACTCTTTCATGGCCATTTTAGCATCTCCTACAGTAGCCGTCAACGGCAACGTTACCGGATCGAGTATCATTCCGGCTTCGGCACGTTTTACTTTTCTGACTTTAGCGGCTTGTTGCTCAATAGTCATATTCTTGTGTAATACGCCAATGCCGCCTTCTTGAGCCATAGCTATTGCCATAGCGCTCTCGGTTACAGTATCCATAGCGGCTGAAACGATGGGAACATTTAAAGTGATATTTTTCGAAAACTTCGATTGTATGCTGACTTCGCGCGGTAAAACTTCAGAATAATTAGGGATTAGCAGTACATCGTCGTAGGTAAGACCTTCACCAACGATTTTAGTGGCGTGTGCTTTCATGTTGCAATTTGTAGTTGTAGTTAAATTGCGTGCAAATATACGTTAAAAGTTAGAAGTACGAAGAACGAATTACGAAGTTTTTAACTTTTTTAATGATAAGCATTGAAAATTTTAGAAGCCTCATTATAAGCGCTTTCAAAACTCATTGGACTAGTGTTGGTATTTTCCCTTTGAGCGGTGAAATAGGATAGAAGTTTTTCAGTAGGCATATTTCCGGTCAAATCGTCTTTAGCCATAGGGCATCCGCCAAAACCTTGAATGGCTCCATCAAATCTACGACAACCGGCTTTGTAGGCCGCATCCACTTTTTCATGCCATTTATCGGGAGTGGTATGTAAGTGGGCACCAAATTCGATGTTAGGGTATTTCGGAATCAAATTCGAAAACAAATAATCAATGACTTCCGGAGTAGAACTACCAATCGTATCGGAAAGCGATAAGATTTTTACGCCTCTATTGGCTAACTTTTCTGTCCATTCGCCTACAATTTCCACATTCCAAGGATCGCCGTACGGATTGCCGAATCCCATAGAAAGATAAGCTACAACTTCTTTATCAGAAGCATTCGCAATGTCTAAAATCTCTTGCAAGGTAATCAAGCTTTCAGCTATAGTCTTGTGCGTATTACGCATCTGAAAGTTTTCTGAAATCGAAAAAGGAAAACCTAAATATTGAATCTCTTTATGAACTGAAGCCAATTGAGCGCCTTGGGTATTGGCAATAATAGCCAATAGTTTACTTTGGGTTTGAGATAAATCTAATTGAGCCAACACTTCGGCAGTATCCTGCATTTGCGGAATCGCTTTGGGAGAAACAAAACTGCCAAAATCAATCGTATCAAAACCCACACGAAGCAAAGCCTGAATATAATCCACTTTCTTCTCAGTCGGAATAAAGGTTTTAATGCCTTGCATGGCATCTCGTGGACATTCTATAATTTTGATGGGCTTCAATTGTTTCGTTTTGTTGAGGCTAAGTTAGGAAGATTTTCTCAAAATCGCCTGATTGATTTCTTTGATTAAAGCCGGACCTTCATAGATAAATCCGGTGTACAATTGCACCAAACTTGCTCCCGCTTCCAATTTTTCAATCGCATCTTGGGCTGAATGAATACCGCCAACGCCAATGATGGGAAAGGCATTGTTGCTTTTTTCGGAAAGAAAACGAATCACTTCTGTAGAGCGTTCGGTCAAAGGTTTACCCGATAATCCACCGATTTCAGTTTTGTTTTCAGACAACAAACCTTCACGAGAAATGGTAGTGTTCGTGGCAATAACCCCGGCTATTTTAGAATCATTTACTATATCAATAATATCCAATAGTTGCTCGTTGGTCAAATCGGGCGCAATTTTTAACAGAATAGGTTTTGGATTTTTATGCAATAAATTATGTGATTGCAGCGTATTCAAAAGTTCCGTCAAAGGCTTTTTTTCCTGTAATTCTCTTAGGTTAGGCGTATTCGGCGAACTCACATTCACCACAAAATAATCTACATAATTGAATAAGGCATCAAAACAAAGTAAGTAATCTGAAGTGGCATTCTCATTCGGAGTAACTTTGTTTTTACCAATATTGCCGCCAATCAAAACACCTTTGTTTTGTTTTAATCGAAGTACAGCAGACTCTACACCGCCGTTGTTAAAACCCATTCGGTTAATGATAGCGCTGTCTTCTTTTAATCGGAATAAACGTTTTTTAGGATTGCCGTCTTGTGGTTTAGGGGTCAAAGTTCCGATTTCAATAAACCCGAAACCAAAATTAGATAACTCATTATACAACTTGGCATCTTTATCAAAACCAGCAGCCAAACCCACCGGATTTTTAAACTTTAAGCCAAAAACTTCACGCTCTAATCGTTGGTCTTCAACTTCATAAATCAATTTTAAAAGGTTGGGAACAAAAGGAATTTTGGAAATGAATTTTACCAAAGAGAAAGTGAAATAATGCACTTCTTCGGGATCAAACCAAAAAAGAATTGGACGAATGAGTAGTTTGTACATGGGTTGTGTTGTTGTGCTGCAAAGATAGTTTTTTTGTTGTTTATTTGGTAATTCGGTTATTTGGTAATTCGATTCATCTGTTTATAATTGAATTCTAACTACTTATAAATTAACCTAGGCTTCGAATCTTAAAAATAATATTTTTAGAATTTTAAATTTACAAATTACCGAATAACCGAATTACCAAATCAACATATTTACTATTTTAGCCAAACAATCCATACCCAATGATTTCAGAGCAACAGTTTCAAAAAGAGCTTGATATAATTATTCAAAACGGCATTCGCGAAGATATTGGTCTTGGCGATTACAGCTCGCTGGCTTGTATACCCAATGATGCTAAAGGGAAAGCCAAACTTTTAGTGAAAGACAATGGTATCATAGCCGGAGTCGAATTTGCCCAAATGATCTTTGAAAATGTCGACCCGACTTTACAAGTCGAAGTGTTTATAGAGGATGGAAAACCGGTTAAACACGGCGATGTCGTTTTTCACGTTTCGGGCAGTTCACAATCTATTTTGAAAGCGGAACGCTTGGTCCTGAATTCCATGCAAAGAATGTCGGCTATAGCCACTAAAACCAATAGTTACGTCCAGCTTTTAGAAGGCACCAAAACCAAAATTCTCGACACCCGAAAAACCACGCCCGGTTTCCGAGCTTGTGAAAAATGGGCTGTGAAAATTGGCGGCGGTGAAAACCATCGTTTTGCGTTGTACGACATGATTATGTTGAAAGATAACCATAATGATTTTGCGGGCGGAATTACCCATGCCATTACCAAAACCAAAGCCTTTTTAAAGCACCATAAGCTCGATTTAAAAATTGTAGTCGAAGCCAGAAATTTGGCCGAAATTGAAGAAATTCTCCAAAACGACGGCGTTTTCAGAATCCTGATAGATAACTTTAACTTTGAAGATACCGAAAAAGCCGTGGTGCTTATTGGGGATCGCTGTTTGACCGAATCATCCGGAAACATCAATGAAAAAACCATTCGACAATATGCGGAATGTGGTGTCGATTATATTTCGTCAGGCGCTTTAACCCATTCGGTTTACAATATGGATTTAAGCTTAAAAGCCTTTTAAAGATGAGTATTGAGATAGAAGATAAACTTAAAAAAATACCGGTAGTCAGAACACTCGTTTTGCTGTTGCAAAAAATACCGCTGCCTTGGTTGCATGGTTTGTCGTTCTATGATTTGATTGAACATTATTTCATAGGTATAGTCGAAGGTGCCATTTCTTACCGAGCCGCAGCCATTGCCTGGAGTTTCTTCATGTCGCTGTTTCCATTCGCACTTTTTATTTTAAACCTCATTCCGTACATTCCGATTGAAGGATTTCAAGAAGATTTTCTCGGATTTGTGCAACAAAGTGTGCCGCCAACCACTTACGACGCTATTTATAAAATCATCAATGACATTTTGCACAACAGTAACTCGGGCTTAATTTCAACCGGATTTTTCATGGCCATTCTCTTAATGACCAACGGAGTGAACGCTATTTTAGGCGGTTTTGAAAGTTCACACCACATCGATTTTTCACACAAGCGCAAGTTTGTTCGTCAGTACTTAGTGTCTTTGGCACTTTCTATCTTGCTGGCATTATTGCTCATTATCACCGTGGCAGCCATTGTAATCTTTGAAGTTTCCATTCAAAAAACAAAAATCCAAGACGTGCTTTCCGATAAAATTCCGCTCATAGAAATGGGACGATATGCCTTTGTGATTCTCATGATTTTGCTTTCCACTTCGTTGCTTTTTAAATTTGGTATCAAGCGCGATTCGAGACGTTCGTTTATTTCCATCGGTTCTGTGTTTACCACCATTTTGATTATTCTTTCTTCTTATACTTTCGGAATCTGGGTAGTGAAATTCTCCAAATACAACGAACTTTACGGCTCTATCGGGACGCTTTTGGTTATCATGTTTTACATTTGGATCAACTGTATGATTTTGCTTTTAGGCTTCGATTTGAATGCTTCGATTAATAAAATAAAGCGTCAAAAAGAAAAAGAATTAGAAACCAATCCATAGCGTTTTTTAAAGGTAATTCCCGCTGTGCCATCGGGGTTAAACACTCAAACTATTCGCATTTTTTAAATCATATATAATGTCTTTTTTTGTTGAAGTTATCATTCCGCTTTCCTTACCTAAAACCTTTACTTACAAGGTTTCGGAAACCGAATATAATTTTATTACTAAAGGAATGCGAATTGCAGTTCCCTTTGGTAAAAACAAAATTTACACTGCGCTGGCCATCGATTTGCATCAAAACGCGCCCACGCTCTACGAAGCCAAAGAAATCCATCAAATCCTCGATGATAAGCCTATTGTCAATGAGTGGCAAATCAACCATTGGTTTTGGATTGCTTCCTATTATATGTGTAATATTGGCGATGTTTATCGTGGCGCTTTGCCTTCCGCTTTGTTATTGGAAAGTGAAACCATCATTTCCCAACAAAAAGACACCGTCGTCAATGAAACCGAATTGTCTGATGATGAATTCCTGATTTATGAAGCCTTGCAACACCAAAGCTCGTTGAAGGTTCAAAATATAATGGACATCCTAAACAAAAAAACGGTTCTACCGGTCATTCAAAAGTTAATTCATAAAAAAATTATCACTTTAGAAGAAGAAATTCAGGAAGTGTATAAACCTAAACTCATTCGGTATATTCGTTTGCATCAACAATATCAATCGGAAGAAAGTTTGATTGCGCTTTTAGACAATTTAAAATCGGACAAAAGAAAAAATCTGGTGCTGCAGTATTTTCAATTACAAGCAAAAGAGCGCAAACCTATTTCAGTCAGACAACTAACCGAAACTGCTCAAACATCCGCAGCCATTATAAAAGCATTGATTGAGAAAGGTATTTTTGAAGAATATTATATCCAGGAAGACCGAGTCAATTTTGATAAAAATAAAACGGAAAACCAATTAACCTTAAGCGAAGCACAGCAAAAAGCACACGATGAAATTGAGCATGTATTTACAGAAAAAGAGGTTTGTTTATTACATGGTGTAACTTCCAGCGGCAAAACAGAAATTTACACCAAACTCATAGAACAGTACATCGCTGTCGGAAAGCAAGTCTTGTATTTGTTGCCCGAAATCGCTTTGACTACCCAATTGGTTTCGCGCTTGACGCAACATTTCGGTAATAAAGTAGCGGTTTTTCATTCTAAATACAGCAACAATGAAAGGGTAGAAGTATGGAACCATGTTTTACAACAATCAGAGAAAGCGCAAATTGTCATTGGCGCGCGTTCAGCCTTGTTTTTGCCGTTTTCAAATTTAGGGTTGATTATAGTAGATGAAGAACACGAGCCAACCTTCAAGCAACAAGATCCGGCACCGCGATATCATGCTCGTGATGCTGCGATAGTTTTGGCGCATGCGCATCAATCCAAGGTTTTGTTGGGTTCGGCTACGCCAAGTATCGAAACCTATTACAATGCAACTTCAGGGAAATTTGGTTTGGTGACTTTGAAAGAACGCTTTGGGAAAGTCCAAATGCCCGAAATAGAATTGGTAGATTTAAAAGACAGCTATTTCCGAAAAAGAATGAAAGGACATTTCAGCTTGACTTTAATCGAACAAATCACAGAAGCATTTGCTAATAACGAACAAGTAATATTATTTCAAAATCGCCGTGGTTTTTCACCGGTTTTAGAGTGTATGACTTGTGGTCATGTGCCGCAATGTCCGCAATGTGATGTGAGTTTAACTTATCACAAATACAAGAACCAATTGCGTTGTCATTACTGCGGATATAATATGGCAAAACCCTCAAATTGTCATGCTTGCTCCAGTGTGGATTTGGAAACCAAAGGATTCGGCACCGAGCAAATCGAATTGGAATTGGCCGAACTCTTTCCGAACAAGAACATCAAACGCATGGACCAAGACACTACGCGCGGTAAATACAGTTTTGAAAAAATCATCGACGGATTTAAGAATAGAGAAATTGATGTTTTGGTTGGTACACAAATGTTGGCTAAAGGGTTGGATTTTGACAATGTATCTTTAGTTGGTATCATGAACGCAGACAACATGTTATATCATCCGGATTTCAGAGCGTTTGAAAGAAGTTATCAAATGATGACCCAAGTAGCCGGTCGTTCCGGTCGAAGTGAGAAAAGAGGAAAAGTGGTTATTCAAACCTACAATCCGTTGCATAACATTATACAGCAAGTCACCCATAATGATTATCAAGGCATGTACAAAGAGCAATTGTACGAACGTAAGATTTATTACTATCCGCCGTTTTATCGCTTAATAAAGCTTACGTTGAAGCATCGGGATTTTGATAAATTAAAAGAAGGTTCGATGTGGTTGTACCAAGTCTTGCAACAAAACTTGTCGATTCCTGTTCTCGGTCCGGAAGAACCTGCTATTAGTCGCATTCGCAATGAATACATTCGTACGATTATGATAAAAATCCCAAGCGAAACGCCATTACAAGGCACAAAAAAAACTATCCAGAAAGTACTGAATAGTTTTGAGATGGTATCGCAATACAGGGCCATTAAGGTTACTGTAAATGTCGATTTTTATTGAGTAAATTTAAGCAATAGCTAAAGCTTTAATCAAATCTTCTTTTTTGTTACGGCTCAACGGAATTTTAGTAACCCCAATTTCCGCAAACTTACTATTGAAACGTTCTACTTTATCAATATTAATGATATAAGATTTGTGAACTCTGATAAATTTCTCTTTTGATAAATCTTGTTCAAAAGATTTCATGGTAGAAAGCACCAAGTTACTGTCGTCTTCGGTGACAACTTTTACATAATCTCCGTAGGCTTCAATCCACTTAATTTTATTAGTGTAAACTTTAAGTTTTTTAAGATTACTTTTAATGAAGATATGTTCTCCTTCTTCTTCTTGATTTTCTTTCTTAAGCATATGAAAATCCATTGCTCTTCTAACAGAAGCATTGAAACGATCTAAAGCTATCGGTTTTTGTAGGTAGTCCGTAGCATCATAATCGAACGCTTTCATAGCGTATTCTGCTTTTGACGTGATAAAAATAATTTGGGGTTTTACTTTTAATCCGTCTAAGAAATCAAAACCACTGATAACCGGCATCTCTATATCGAGAAAAATTAAATCAACGGTGTGAACCGACATGCAATTTTTTGCTTCAATTGCATTAGAAAAATCACCTACTAAATGTAAATTCGGGTGATTATTTACTAACTTTGCAATGATCATCCTTTGGATAGAACTATCATCGACAACAACACAATTTAGTTTCATAATATTATTTATTATAGATTTGGTGATGTAAAAATAGATACTTTTTTTTAATCCACCTAACATTTCGTCGATTTTTTTTGCTTTTAAACGATATTTTTTACTTTTAGACGA
This sequence comes from Flavobacterium sp. IMCC34852, assembly GCF_030643905.1. NCBI lineage: Bacteria > Pseudomonadati > Bacteroidota > Flavobacteriia > Flavobacteriales > Flavobacteriaceae > Flavobacterium > Flavobacterium rivulicola. The sequence continues at coordinate 1,898,536 of NZ_CP121446.1, forward strand.
TTTCAGAGGCGTCGCGATTGTTTATTGAAAAGTATTTTATATCTTCGCGCCCAATTTAAAATTTAACAAAATTTATTATGAATCATTACGAAACTGTTTTCATCTTAAATCCCGTTTTATCTGAAGTTCAGGTAAAGGAAACAGTAAGCAAATTTGAAGATTTTCTTACGTCAAGAGGAGCAAAGATGGTATCTAAAGAGGATTGGGGCTTAAAAAAATTAGCTTACGAAATCCAAAACAAAAAAAGTGGTTTTTACCATTTATTTGAATTCCAAGTAACACCGGAAGTATTAATTGCTTTTGAAACTGAGTTCAGACGTGACGAAAGAGTAATGCGTTTCTTAACGGTGAGTTTAGACAAACACGCAATCTCTTGGGCGGAAAGAAGAAGAGCTAAATTAAAAGAAACCTCTAAAGCTTAATCATTATGGCAAATTTGCAACAATCAGCTTCAGGAAAAAAAGACGGAGATATCAGATATTTAACGCCTTTAAACATCGAAACCAACAAAACTAAAAAGTATTGTCGTTTCAAAAAATCAGGAATCAAATATGTAGACTACAAAGATCCTGACTTCTTATTGAAATTCGTAAACGAGCAAGGTAAAATTTTACCAAGACGTTTAACCGGAACTTCATTAAAGTACCAAAGAAAAGTGTCTGTAGCTGTGAAAAGAGCACGTCACTTAGCTTTAATGCCATACGTGGCCGATTTATTAAAATAATAATTAAACAATAGTTGTTGGTTTTCGTAACAGAAACCTAACTTCTCTAATAAAGGACAACAACATGGAATTGATCTTAAAACAAGACGTTCAAAATTTAGGATTTAAAGATGACGTAGTAACAGTAAAAAACGGTTACGGTCGTAATTATTTAATCCCGCAAGGGTTTGCTCAATTGGCAACACCTTCTGCCAAAAAAGTTTTAGCTGAAAACTTAAAACAAAGAGCTTTCAAAGAAGCTAAAATTGTTGATGACGCTAAAAAATTAGCTGAAGCCTTAAAAGCTTTAGAAATTAAAATTACTGCCAAAGCCGGTGGTGAAAAATTATTCGGTTCGATTACTAACATTGACATTGCTGCTGCTTTAGAAGCTGCCGGTCAACCAATCGACAGAAAATTTATCACTTCAGGTGTGGTAAAACGTACCGGTAAATATGCTGCTACTGTGAGATTACACAGAGAAGTAGTAATCGAATTACCATACGAAATTGTAGCTGAGAAATAATATTTCGATATACAGTATGAAAAGTCCCGATGTAAGTCGGGATTTTTTTTTAATAAATTTTTTAGAATGAAATACAAAAGACTCACCAAAGAACAATTCGAAGCTTTACACCAAGAGTTCAGTAACTTCTTGGCCACGCAATCTATAGATAAAACAGAATGGGATTCCATTAAAATCCATAAGCCCGAAGTGGCCGAACAAGAATTAGACGTTTTCTCTGATCTAATCTGGGAAGGCGTTTTGACCAATGCCCAATATTTAGAGCATTTCTCCAAAAATCACATATTCCTTTTTCACTGTCAGGAAAAATTAATCCAGTCTATCGTTTTGAAAGCTTTGGAACCGGAAGTGAATTTTATGGAAAAAGAAGGCTTGCAATGGCTAAGCGATAATTTGTTTACCGACACTGTAGAAATCCATTTGGGTAAAAAAGAATATGACCAAGAGCGAAATACCGCGATTTTTGATTTGATTACCCAAGGCGCTATCTTGAGTGACGGACAATTGTACTTGCAAATCAACGGAATAATTCAAGCGTAAAAGTTTATTCCTTTTTCAAAAATATTGGCTATTTTAGTGCACACAATTTGCAACTAGTATAGCCAATTTCTTTTTATGGATATTCCCAAAATCATTCAGGATTTACGCGACGAACTCAACCAACACAACCACAATTATTATGTGTTGGACCAACCAACAATTTCCGACTTTGAATTTGACCAAAAACTAAAACAACTTCAAGAGTTAGAAAATCAACATCCGGAATGCTTTGATGAAAACTCTCCAACGCAACGAGTGGGCGGTACGATTACCAAAAACTTCCAAACAGTCGTGCACGACTATCGCATGTATTCGTTGGACAATTCCTATTCCAAAGAAGATTTAATCGATTGGGAAACCCGAATCCAGAAAGTTTTAGGCAATGTGCCATTACAATATACTTGTGAATTAAAATACGACGGTGCTTCGATTTCTATTACCTATGAAAACGGAAAACTCTTACGCGCCGTGACTCGTGGTGACGGTTTTCAAGGCGATGATGTGACCAATAATATCAAAACGATTAAATCGATTCCGCTTCAATTAAAAGGAAGTTTCCCGGAACGTTTCGACATTCGCGGAGAAATCATTCTCCCTTTTGAAGGATTCGAAAAAATGAACCAAGAGCTGATTGAAATAGGCGAAACACCCTATTCCAATCCAAGAAATACTGCTTCCGGTAGTTTGAAATTACAAGACAGCAGTGAAGTAGCTAAAAGACCTTTAGAATGTTTGCTGTACTTTATTGTAGGGAATAATCTCAACATCAAAACCCAATTTGAAGGTTTAGAAGCCGCCAGAAGTTGGGGTTTCAAAGTCCCGAAAGAAGCCAAATTAGCCAATAGTTTGGCCGAAGTTTTCGAATACATCAATTATTGGGACGAACACCGACACCACTTGCCTTACGAAACCGATGGTGTTGTAATTAAGGTGAATAGTTTCCAACATCAGGATGAATTGGGTTATACGGCTAAATCACCGCGTTGGGCCATGGCTTATAAATTCAAAGCCGAACAAGTTTCTACCAAACTCAATTCGATTTCGTATCAAGTCGGCCGAACCGGTTCGATTACTCCTGTGGCTAATTTAGAGCCGGTTCAATTGGCCGGAACTATTGTCAAAAGGGCTTCTTTGCACAATGCTGATCAAATTGAAAAACTCGACATCAGATTAGGCGATACCGTATTTGTTGAAAAAGGAGGCGAAATCATTCCGAAGATTATTGCCGTTGATTTATCCAAAAGAAATCCGGCATCAGAAAGAACGCAATACATTTCTCATTGTCCGGAATGTAATTCGGAACTGGTCAGATTGGAAGGCGAAGCCAATCATTATTGCCCCAACTTTTATGGTTGTCCACCACAAATTATAGGTAGAATTCAGCATTTTATTTCTCGTAAAGCCATGGATATTGAAGGTTTGGGTGGAGAAACTGTCGCTTTACTTTACAACAATGGTTTAGTAAAAGATTATGCTGATTTATACGAACTAACGGTGGAGCAAATTTTGCCTTTAGATCGTATGGCGCAGAAATCGGCTGAGAATTTAGTCAATGGTGTTCTGAAATCAAAAGAAGTACCGTTTGAAAGAGTGTTGTATGCGATAGGAATTCGTTATGTTGGAGAAACCGTAGCTAAGAAATTAGCCAAATATTACAAGACCATTGATGCCATCCGAAGTGCTTCTTTGATGGATTTAATCTTAGTGGATGAAATAGGAGAGAAGATTGCCCAAAGTGTCATTGAATTCTTTGAGAATGAAGAAAATGTTCGCATCATTGAGCGTTTAAAACAATATGGCGTTCAAATGGAAATGATTGAAGTCCACAATCCGAATGCTACAGATAAATTAGTTGGTAAAATCTTTGTTGTTTCCGGTGTATTTGAAAAATTCTCACGTGACGATTTGAAAAAAGCCATTGAAGATAACGGCGGAAAAGTCGGCAGTTCTATTTCGGCTAAAACTGATTTTGTGGTTGCGGGTGATAATATGGGTCCGGCCAAATTGGAAAAAGCCAACCAACTAAAAGTCCCGATTATTTCAGAAGACGACTTTTTAACTATGATTTCTTAGCTGTTAAAACGTATTTTATTGACTTTAAATCATTTGGTATTATTTTTTGTGTTAATTTTAATTATCAAAAATGATTTTTATGTTTAAAAAGGACAGTATCGTAAAGGCATTAACTTTTTGCTTTTTTATCGTAGCTTTTTTTGAAATTGTTTCAGAATACTTAGCGTATACTCCATTTATTTGTTCATTAAAACCTTTGATTCCGCTACTTTTAGTAGTGATATATCTTACTAGCTCTACCCAAAAGAATCCTGTGTTTGTGATTGTTTTATTGCTTTCTATGGTGGTCAATATATTGTTTATTCCCAATACGCCTGCTTGTCTTTATTATGCTTTAATCATCTTTACCATTCATCGAATTGTAATTATATACCTGATTTTTTCCCTGCAAAAAGTAAAAGACTTTATCCCGATTGTTATTGCTACGGTGCCTTTTCTATTGATTTTCTTCTATTTATTTATTGAAACCAATGAAATCCCGTCCAATAGTTTTTACTTATTGATTTTACAAAATATACTGATCTCATTGTTCGCCGGTATTGCGCTTTCCAGTTATGTGATGAATGATAACAAACAAAACTCAGTGTTATTGATATCAGTATTGCTTTTTGTGATGTTGCAGTTTACGGTCTTTATTGAGAAGTATTTCTTAGTCAATGAATTTCAAATGTTATTCAGACCTTTGGCCATGACTTTTAATACTCTGGCTTTCTTTTCTTTCTACAAATACGTAATTATAGCCGAGAAATCAAACCACAATTGATTTTCCATTGACAGATAAGGATTTGTCATTTTCGAAGTAAAAATCAATTCGGCCCAAATTAATCCCGTAACAACCTACCTGATTGACCAAAACATCTTGCCCTTCACTGTTTTTTAATACAGTCGGTTTGTCAAGAAAAGTATGTGTGTGACCGCCAATGATTAAGTCGATGTCTTTGGTAAGCGTAGCGAGTTTGGTATCGCAAATCTTTTCCGGATCATCTTTGTATTTGTAGCCAAGATGTGAAAGGCAAATAACTAAATCACATTTTTTTTCCTGTTTTAAAACTCGGGCCATATCTTGTGCTACAGTCAACGGATCATTGTAGATGGTTTCTTTGTAATTTTTTTTATCTACCAAACCGTCTAAACCGACACCAAGACCAAAGACGCCAACTTTAATTCCGTCTTTGTCAAGGATTTTGTATGGTTTTACATGACCGTTCATTATAGTGTTTTTAAAATCGTAATTGGCAGAAACAAACTCAAAACCGGCATGGGGTAATTGCGCATACAAACCTTCGATTCCGTTGTCAAAGTCGTGGTTTCCGATAGTGGCCAAGTCATATTGCATCATGCTCATCAGTTTGAATTCCAATTCACCTCCGTAGTAATTAAAATAAGGCGTTCCTTGAAAAATATCACCGGCATCAAGCAACAAGACATTGGGATTTTCTTGGCGAATACTTGCTATTAAGGCAGCTCTTCTCGCCACACCGCCCATATTTGGGTTCTTCGGATGATTGGCCGGAAACGGATCAATATAACTGTGAACATCGTTGGTGTGCAAAACCGTAAGCTGTTTGGTATTTGCTGTTTTGAAACTGCTCAACGAAAGAACACCAAGTCCTAATAATGCTGAGCTTGCCGCTGTTTTTTGTATAAAATCTCTTCTTTTCATCTTACAATTCTTTGCTGATTCTGATGTCTTTACCGGCAGTAATGATTTTATTTTCTTTGAAATAATCAATAATGATGTTTCGGAGTTTATAATCTAAGTCATACTTAGCCACGCTTTTTTTAAAGAAAAGCATGTTGTCGCCACCGTTGACTAAATAATCGGAAGTCACTACATAGTAAACCTTGTCATTGTCTAAAAGTTTACCGTTTACCAAAATATCTTTTGGCTGCTTGTCTTTAGCAATGGTAAAAGTGATTCCTTTCATCGGATGAGGCTTTTTCTCCGTAATGAGGTAATTGACTATTTCGAGGATTTGTTCTCCTTTTAAACCAACTACTATAGCGCTGTTTTCAAAAGGCATGATTTCATAAGCATTACGGGCAGTTACATCACCTTTAGAAATAATAGTTCGAATACCGCCATGGTTAAGCAAACAAATGTCAATTGATTTTTGTTCTCTTTTTTCAAAAATGGGATTGGCTTTCGCCAAAGTAATATCGGATAAAAAATTGCCCATTGGCGTTTGCCATTCACCCGATTTATCAATGGTTTCCGGAGCATTGGCCAAAACCATACTCAAATCTTTGTCGATATTATCGCGGTAGGGTTTGATAAAGTTTTCAATGTCAGCTACTTCGGAATGCTTATCAGTAATGGCAATTTCTTTGCCTTCAATGCGGGTGATGTGGTATTTTTTTTCTGCGCAGGAAATAAGGCTTGTAAATGTTAATAATAAAACAAAATGTTTTAATACAACGTTATAGTTTTTTAGTTTTACCATCGCTTTTGGCACTAATTTTAGTAGTTTTGTATTTCAAGTAAAAGTAGTATGTTTTTAAATTACTTAAAGGATTTTTCAACAAAAAAAATTGTCAAGAATAGTTTATCAAATGTAAAACATTTGACTTCAGACAGCGTAATCAAAACTGTCGGGATTATTTTTGATGAAACCTACTTTTACGAAAGAGAAGCTTTGGTTAAAGAATTGATTCAAAACGGAATTGCGGAAAGCGATGTTAAGGTTTTGGTTTTTAAAAACAAAATTAAAAAGAATGAAGTCTTTGATTATCCTACCTTTAGTCATAGAGATTTGAGTTGGCACGGAACAGTTGATAAAAAAGAAGTTAAAGATTTTATAAACGAACCGTTTGATTTGTTAATCAATTATTATGACACCGAGAAAGTTGCCCTTTTGTTAGTGTCTCATCAATCAAAAGCCGGATTTAAAGTAGGTTTTGCTTCCATCGACAAAAGGCTGAATCACTTTATGATTAATACCAATGCAGAAAATTACAAAGTCTTCACAGACGAACTATTTAAATATTTAAAAATTCTAAACAAAATTTAAAATGCAAGCACTAATTGGCACCGGAGTTGCCCTTGTTACCCCATTCAAAAAAGATTTTTCTGTCGATGTTGAGGCGCTTAAATCGATTGTTAACTTTCAAGTTGACAACGGAATCGACTATTTAGTCGTTTTAGGAACTACAGCAGAAACCGCTACTTTGTCTAAAGACGAAAAAGAATTGGTAATAAAGACAATCGTGGAAGCCAATAAAGGAAGATTGCCTTTGGTTTTAGGTGTCGGAAGTAACAATACCCAAGAAGTAGTGGCCGAATTAAAGTCGAGAGATTTTTCAGATTTCGTAGCCATACTTTCGGTTTCTCCTTATTACAACAAACCAACTCAGGAAGGAATTTACCAGCATTTTAAAGCCATTGCTGAAGCTTCGCCTATTCCCGTTATTTTATACAATGTTCCCGGAAGAACAGCCAGTAATATGTTACCTTCCACTATCATTCGTTTGGCCAATGATTTCAAAAATGTTGTAGCGGTCAAAGAAGCTGCAGGTGATATTGTTCAAGCCATGAAATTGATTCAAGGCAAGCCCAAAGATTTCTTGGTAATTTCAGGCGATGACATGATTACCTTGCCCATGATTTTAGCCGGAGGCGCGGGCGTTATTTCGGTTATTGCAGAAGGTTTTCCGAAGCAATTTTCAGAGATGGTGCATTTGGGATTAAACAAAAGAGTAGAGGAAGCCTACAAGCTGCATTATCTTTTAGCCGATGCTATTGATATGATTTTTGAACAAGGTAATCCGGCGGGAATAAAAGAGGTCTTTAAATCCTTGGGATTATCAGAGAATACAGTTCGTTTGCCTTTGGTCAATGTAGATGAAAATTTGGCCAATCGCTTGTATGACTTCACCAATAAAATTTCAAAAATGTAGTTTTTTCGACTGCGAAAAAAATATTTTGTTGTAAACAATTAATAACTAAATTTGCAGTTGGTTTTTTAATCGCAAAATGTGTTTAAAATCAGCCATCCTAAACAATATAATGAAGAAATTTTTAGCCCTATTTGCCGTATTAGTATTTCTTTCGTCTTGTAACGAATACCAAAAAGCATTAAAATCAGAGGATATTGGCGTGAAGTTCGATATGGCCACCCAAATGTATGATGCTCAAAAATACGGTAAAGCCATCAGACTTTTTGAACAAATAGCTCCGGCTTACAAAGGCAAACCGCAAGCAGAGAAAATGTTTTACATGTATTCTCAATCACTTTACAAAACCAATCAATTTTATTTGGCCGGTTATCAATTTGAAAGCTTTGCAGCGAGTTATCCCAAAAGTGAAAAAATGGAAGAAGCACTGTTTTTAGGTGCTAAATGCTTTTCTAAATTATCTCCTGTTTACAGTTTAGATCAAATCGATACTTACAAAGCCATTGAAAAGCTGCAAAATTTTATTGATATTTATCCGGAGTCACAATATTTGACAGAAGCCAATACAATAGCCAAAGTGTTAAGAGAAAAGCTGGAGAAAAAAGCTTATGAGAATGCTAAAATTTACAACAACATTTCCGATTACAAAGCGGCTATGGTAGCTTTTGATAATTTTATAATCAATTATCCTGGAACACCTTACAAAGAAGATGCTTTGTTTTACAAGTTAGATTCTGCTTTCAAACTGGCCATCAACAGCGTGCCTTCAAAAATGGAAGAGCGTTTGAACAACGCCAAAGCAGCATACAATAGCTTAATTAAACACAAAGCAGATACACATTACAAAGCAAAAGCTGATGAAATGTTGGCTAGAATTGAAACCGATTTAAAACAATTTACTAAATAAAAAAGTCATGGATTTAAAAAAGACGAATGCACCGGTTAACACAATCACTTACAATAAAACTGTAATTGAAGAGCGTACCGGCAATGTTTACGAGGCAATAACAATAATGGCTAAAAGAGCAAACCAAATCAATTCTGAAATCAAAAAGGAATTGACCGAGAAATTAGAAGAGTTTGCTACTTACAACGATAGTTTAGAAGAAATCTTTGAAAACAAAGAACAAATTGAAGTTTCTAAATACTACGAAAAGTTACCAAAACCACATGCATTGGCTGTTCAAGAATGGCTTGATGACAAAATTTACTACAGAGATACTACAAAAGACTAATTCCGATGTCTGTTTTAAGCGGTAAAAAAATACTACTCGGCGTTTCCGGAGGAATTGCCGCCTACAAAACAGCCTCGTTAGTCAGATTATTTATAAAAGCCGGTGCACAGGTCCAAGTGGTCATGACACCGGCTTCTAAGGATTTTGTAACACCGTTAACCTTATCCACACTTTCCAAAAATCCTGTTCATTCTTCCTTTTACAATGACGAAGAGGATAATGCCCAATGGAACAATCATGTGGAATTAGGACTTTGGGCCGATTTGATGCTCATTGCCCCGGCCACAGCCAATACACTTTCCAAAATGGCGAATGGCAACTGTGACAACCTTTTAATCGCTACTTATTTATCCGCTAAATGTCCGGTTTACTTTGCTCCGGCCATGGATTTGGATATGTACAAACATCAGTCTACAATAGCTAGTTTTTCCCTTTTGCAAAAATTCGGCAACATCATGATACCTGCTGAAAGCGGTGAATTAGCGAGCGGTTTATCCGGTGAAGGTAGAATGGCAGAACCCGAAAACATCATTGCGTTTTTAGAAAAAGATTTGGAAAGTCGATTGCCGTTGCGCGGTAAAAAAATCATGGTAACCGCCGGACCAACTTATGAAGCTATTGATCCGGTTCGGTTTATCGGCAATCATTCTTCCGGTAAAATGGGTTTTGATATTGCTGAAAGTGCTGCCAATCTAGGTGCTGAAGTAATTTTAATTTCAGGACCAACACACTTAAAAACCAATAATTCCGTTATTAATTTAATCCGAGTAACTTCGGCTCAAGAAATGTACAATGTTTGCCATCAATATTTCGGTGCGATAGATGTGGCCATTTGCGCTGCCGCTGTAGCCGATTACAGGCCAAAAGTTGCGGCAGATCAAAAGATTAAGAAGTCCGATGCTGAATTCTCTATCGAATTGGAAAAAACAAAAGACATCTTAGCCTCATTGGGACAAATTAAACAAAAACAATTCCTGATTGGTTTTGCTTTGGAAACTGAAAATGAAATTGAAAATGCCAAGTTGAAAATCCGGAAAAAAAACTTAGATTTGATTGTTTTAAATTCGCTTCAAGACAAAGGCGCCGGTTTTGCAACTTCTACGAATAAAATTACTTTTATAGATAAAGATTTTGTAATTGAACCCATGCCGTTAAAATCTAAAGAAGCTGTAGCGGATGATATTATGACTAAAGTAATTACACATTATGAAAAAAACAGCTAGTTTTCTTTTATTCTTTTTGGTTGGATTGGCCAATGCACAACAATTGAACTGTTCGGTTCAGGTTAATTCTGATAAAATTGCCAGTACCAACAATCAGATTTTTAAGAATTTAGAAAAATCGATCAGCGAGTTTGTCAATAAAACCGATTGGACCGGAGAATCTTTAAGCCAAAACGAAAAGATAAATTGCTCCATGGTAATCATCTTAAACAGCTATGATTCCAACCAATTTACGGCTACGATTCAAGTAGAATCTTCCCGACCGATTTTTAATTCTACTTATTCCTCTCCGGTTTTTAATTACAATGACAAAGACTTTTCTTTTCGTTATGTAGAATTCGAAAACTTGCTTTTTAATCCGGCGAATTTTGATTCTAATTTGGTTTCTGTTTTAGCTTTTTACAGTTATATGATTCTTGGTCTTGATGCTGATACTTATTCATTAAATGGGGGAAAACCTTGGTTTGATGTTGCTCAGCAAATCATGACCGTCGCCCAGCAAAGCGGTTATAAGGGTTGGAGTCAAGCCGATGGTAACCAAAATCGTTTCTTTTTAATTAGTGACATGATGTCGGGTACTTATGACGCTTTTAGAGAGGCGATGTACCAATACCATAGAGAAGGATTAGACAATATGACCAAAGACTTAAAAGCTTCCAAAGAAAAAATCATGGAATCGATAACGACTTTGAGTGGTATTTATAAAGTGCGTTCCAACGCTTTTTTGACCAGAGTTTTTTTTGATGCCAAAGGCGATGAGATTGTTTCCATACTTTCCGGCGGACCTAAAGTAGCCGTATCGGGTACTATTGATACTTTGAACAGAATTTCTCCGCTCAATTCAAGCAAATGGGCAACCATCAAGTTATAATTAGTATCTTTACTACTTAAACTGTACTACATTTTCCGCACATGATTACTTCGCTTTCGATTGAAAATTTTGCCTTAATTGAAAAATTAAACATTGATTTTTCTACCGGTTTTTCAATTATTACGGGTGAAACCGGAGCCGGAAAATCTATACTTCTCGGAGCATTAGGCTTGGTTCTGGGTAAAAGAGCCGATTTAACTTCGCTTAAAAACAAAGAAGAAAAATGTATAGTGGAAGCCAATTTTGCTCTCGGAAAATATGACTTGCAAGCTTTCTTCGAAGCCAATGATTTGGATTATGAAGAAGAAACCATCATCAGAAGAGAAATTCTGCCTTCCGGAAAATCGAGGGCTTTTGTCAATGACAGTCCGGTCAATTTGCAGCAATTGCAAGACTTAAGTTTTTATCTAATCGATGTGCATTCGCAGCACCAAACTTTAGAATTATCTGAAGAAGAATACCAGTTTAAAATCATAGATGCCATTGCGGATAATCAAGTTTTGAGAAATGACTATTCGTCAATTTTAAAACAATATCGCGAGGCTAAATCATCTCTTGAAGCCAAGAAAACCAGTTTGTCTGCTATTCTGAAGGAGAAAGATTATAACGAGTTTTTGTTTAACGAATTACATTCAGCTAACTTAAAAGTAGGAGAATTGGAAGAACTCGAAAAGAGTTATGAAGCGCTCAATAATGTTGAGTTCATCAAGGAAAATCTTTCGACGCTCCTGGCTTTGGCCAATGAAGACGAATTTGGTTTGTTGAAAAACCTAAAAGAATTCAAATCTGTTCTTCAAAAAAACGCTTCTTTTTCAATTGAATATGAATCGCTTTTTGAAAGAACCAATTCGGTGTTAATTGAGTTGGATGACATTGTTAAAGAACTCAATCGCGAATCGGAATTGGTTTTTAATGATCCTGAAAAATTAGAACTCCTCAATCAGAAACTACAATTGATATATGGTTTGCTGAAGAAACATCAAGTGCAAACGGTTGAGGAATTAATTGACATTCAAAATGATTTAGAGCGCAAAGTAGTGTCGGTTGTTTCTTTGGAAGAGGAAATTATAAAATTGGAAAACAGTCTCAAGAATTTTGAAGTGCAATTGGATACCATTGCGGCAAAAATATCTCAAAGTAGGAGTGAAGCCATTCCGAATCTCAGCAGCAAACTGATTGAGACTCTCAATTTGTTAGGCATGCCCAATGTTCGTTTCAAAATTGAGATAACGCCTACATCCAACTATCATAGCAACGGAAAAGACGGTCTGCAGTTCTTGTTTTCCGCCAATAAAGGAACTGATTTTGGCTTACTGAAAAAAGTGGCTTCAGGCGGTGAAATGTCCCGAATTATGTTGGCCGTAAAATCGATTTTATCCCAATATTCGAAATTGCCGACGATTATTTTTGACGAAATCGACACCGGAGTTTCGGGAGAAATTGCCAATAAAATGGGAGAAATTATGCGTGGCATGAGTCAGACCATGCAAGTTTTTGCTATTACCCATTTACCGCAAATTGCCGCCAAAGGCAACACTCACTATAAAGTCTTTAAAACGGTTTTGGGTGAGAATACGGTATCCGAATTAAAATTGTTGACCAATGACGAACGAATCATAGAAATTGCCGAAATGCTTTCGGGAAAAGATATTTCTGATTCGGCATTGAATCATGCCAAAGCGTTACTGAACTAACCGTTTTAATTTATTATTTTTGTACCACTTTAATTTTAATATACAGACAACTTAATTTCACAACATATGATTATAGAACCAAGAATGCGCGGGTTTATTTGTTTAACGGCTCACCCGGATGGATGTGCACAAAGCGTTAAAAATCAAATTAGTTATGTAAAATCTAAAGGAACTATTGAGGGAGCCAAAAAAGTATTAGTGATTGGTGCTTCTACCGGTTTTGGTTTGGCCTCAAGAATTACGGCTGCTTTTGGTTCCAATGCCGCGACGATTGGTGTTTTCTTTGAAAAAGAACCTGCAGAAGGCAAAACAGCCACACCGGGTTGGTATAATTCTGCTGCTTTTGAGCAAGAAGCACAAAAAGCAGGCTTGTATGCCAAAAGTATCAATGGAGATGCTTTCTCTAACGAGGTAAAACAAAAAACAATCGATTTAATTAAAGCCGATTTAGGTCAAGTGGATATGGTAATTTACAGTTTGGCTTCACCGGTTCGTATGCATCCTGTAACCGGTGTTTTACACCGTTCAGTTCTAAAACCTATTGGAAGTACATTTACCAATAAAACAGTTGATTTCCATACCGGAAATGTGAGTCAGGTTTCTATTGAACCCGCCAACCAAGAAGATATAGACAATACTGTTGTAGTTATGGGTGGAGAAGATTGGTCAATGTGGATGGAGGCTTTAAAAAATGCCGGTGTTTTGGCTCAAGGAGCAACAACCATTGCCTATTCTTACATCGGACCGGAAGTAACCGAAGCAGTTTACAGAAAAGGAACAATCGGTAGGGCCAAAGATCATCTGGAAGCTACTGCTTTTGAAATCACAGACAGTTTAAATTCTTTAGGGGGAAAGGCCTATGTTTCGGTTAACAAAGCATTGGTAACCCAAGCCAGTTCTGCTATTCCGGTTATTCCACTTTACATTTCTTTGTTGTATAAAATAATGAAAGCCGAAGGCGTTCACGAAGGTTGTATTGAGCAAATCCAGCGACTTTTTGCGGACAGACTTTATACCAATGCAGCAGTTCCTACTGATGACAAAGGCAGAATCAGAATTGATGATTGGGAAATGCGTGATGATATTCAAGCAAAAGTGAAAGCGTTGTGGGCAACTGCAACCACAGAAAACTTACCGGAGATAGGAGATTTAGCCGGTTACAAGCAAGACTTCTTAAACTTATTCGGTTTCGGTTTTGAAGGAGTGGATTACACAGCTGAAGCAAATGAGATGACACAGATACCAAGTATTGTTAATTAAAACTGTTATTCATTCCATAAAATGATATAAAAACTCACAAATATTTGTGAGTTTTTTTTATTTACTATACCTTTATGGACAATTAACTTTTAATCTTTAACAAATGAAAAAACATTACTTAATGTTATTTGCCTTGTTCTCTTTATGGCAAATAAATGCCCAAGTACTGAACCAAAATGCGGGTTGGCCTAATCCGGCTTGGACAGTTACGGGAACTTACAGTGCTGCAGTCGGAGCTTTAGAATCAAATCCGACATCTACAGCAAACTTTGCTTTTGATGATGATGATGCCGGTAATCCTAGTGCGGATAACATTGCCGCTGAATCACCGGTTATTGATTTAACTCCGGCATTTACTGCAGGGGAAACATTATTAAAAGTAGATGTTCAATACGGATACCGTTATTTAGCTCCGGATGTTTTGCGTTTTGAATATTGGAATGCAGATACTGCTGCTTGGGTAGCTTGGGGTGGAAATATTCCGGGTAACAATACTACGGTTACTGATTTGTTTTGTAGTATTCCAAAGACTGCTTATACAACGTCTATCCTTAACATAGCTTCTTTTACTCCGACTCAATTGTCAGGTTTCAAATATCGTATCGCATATGACGATAATCCTGACGGCGGTTCTTGGAACTGGGGTTTTTGTTTTAATTCTCCGGTTTTACAATCTATACCACCACCATGTTTAACTGGATTTAACTTTCCTTCAGGTGTTTTTACACCTAGTACTTGTGATGGTTTAACACCAAATCAGGTGTCTGATGTATCTTATGCTGGTGATTATTTTACAGTAGCTGTAACTAACGGTCAGACTTATAAGTTTACAAGTTCTGTTCCTACTGACTATTTTACAATTAGTACAGATAATGGAGCCTCAGCGGCAGCTTTTGGTACACAACCACTTACTTGGGTATCTACTGTAACCGGTAACATTAGAGTGCATATCAACACTAATCCTGCTTGCGGTACCGAAGATGCTGATAGAACTACCAATGTAATTTGTGGTGTATTGTGTCTGACAGGAAATTTATACCCAACAGAAACTTTAACTGCAGATACATGTGATGGCACCACAGTTAATGTGCCAATTGATGATGCATGGGCAGGAGAGTATTCTAATGTTGAAGTATTCTCAGCCAATACTTATACTTTTTCAACATCTATTGCTACAGATTATTTAACTATAACTTCGGCAGATGGTTTAACTGCATTTGCAGTAGGAACCGGTAGTGTTGTTTATACACCAACTGCCAATGGTACAGTACGATTTTACATTCATACTGATGCTGCTTGCGGAACTTCAACAACAGCAAGAGAAAGAAGAATAGTTTGTACTACGGCTGCAGTGCTTCCGGGTTGTGCAACAGCTCCGGTTCCTGCTGACGGAAGTACTACTGTACCTGCTTTTGCTACTTTTGATTTGTCTTGGACTGCTCCTACAACAGGTGATCCTGCAACATCTTACGATGTTTATACTGGAACTGCTGTAGACAATTTAGTTTTTGGAGGTAATTTTACTACGACCACCATTCCTAATGTTGGCCCTGTTGGTGAATACAGTTTTACCATCTATTGGCAAGTTATCGCCAGAAATGCAGCAGGTGAAGCAATAGGCTGTTCGATTTGGAGTTTTACAACAGAGGCTCAACCAACAGATACAGTTGATTATGCAAACTTACAATGGCCACCAACCGCTTCGATTGTACAAGGTGGTAATACAACTGTTTACGGAAGAGTTTATGAACCGGGTCTTACAGATACTACTTCAGGGCAAGCACCTGGTGTACTTGCATGGGTAGGAATTAGCCCTGTTGGTGATAATTCAAATCCAAATACATGGACTACATGGATTCCTGCCACTTTCAATGTTGAAGCGGGTAACGATGACGAATAT
This sequence comes from Flavobacterium sp. IMCC34852, assembly GCF_030643905.1. NCBI lineage: Bacteria > Pseudomonadati > Bacteroidota > Flavobacteriia > Flavobacteriales > Flavobacteriaceae > Flavobacterium > Flavobacterium rivulicola. The sequence goes on from NZ_CP121446.1 coordinate 1,914,455, forward strand.
CAAGCTGTAATAGGAACTGCTTTAGCGCCGGGAACTTATTATTACGCTACAAGATTTACTTTAAACGGTGGTCCGTTTGTTTATGGTGGTATCAATGCATCTCCGCCAAACAATGGTAATTTCTGGGATGGGGCTACTTTCGGTAGTGGTGTCTTAACTGTAACTCCGGCTCCGGCTCCGGCTAACGACGAATGTTCAGGTGCTATTGCTTTGACTGCAGGAGGTGTTTTTGGTGATTATGATATTGACTCGTCTAATATTGCTTCTACTTTAAGTACCCAAACACCAAACCCAAGTTGTGGAAACTTTAATTTTACTACAAGTGGAAAAGATGTTTGGTATAGTGTTGTTGTTCCTGCATCAGGTACTTTAACAATTGAAACTTCTACAACAGCTGTTGGTGGTGCCGGTATGGATACGGTTATTCAAGTTTATTCAGGTGATTGTAATGCTTTGGTTGCCGTAAATTGTGACGATGATGGTTCGCCTGAAACAGCATTTGGACTTACCAGATTGGCTTTAACCGGTCAAACACCTGGTGCAACTCTTTTGATTAGATTGTTCGGATATAACGGTACAACCGGTTCTTACAGTATTTCTGCTTATGATGCTTCTTTATCGGGAGCAACTTTTGACAACGCCAGTTTCTCTTACTATCCTAACCCGGTTAAGAATGTATTGAATTTGTCTTACAGTCAAGCGATTTCTAATGTAGAAGTTTACAATTTATTAGGACAAAAAATGATTGCTAATACTATTGGTGCTAATCAAGGTCAAGTTGATATGTCTAACTTAGCCAGCGGTACTTATATTGTAAAAGTAACAGCAGACAATCAGATTAAAACCATCAAAGTGATAAAAGAATAAGTTCTAATTGCTTTATAATTGTTTAAAACCACCTAAATTTTAGGTGGTTTTTCTTTGGTATAAAACTTATCTTTGTTAAAATTTAAGCGATGTATTTTTCAATTATAATTCCGGTTTATAACAGACCTGATGAAATCAATGAACTTTTGGAAAGTCTGTGTCTTTCCGATTATGATAAAAACTTCGAAATTGTAATTGTTGAGGACGGTTCTTCAATTCCGTGTGGAGAAGAGATTGATGCCTTTAGGAGTAAACTTAATATATCTTATTATTACAAAGAAAACAGCGGCCCGGGTGATTCGAGAAACTTTGGAATGCGAATGGCCAAAGGACAATACTTTATCATTTTTGACTCAGATTGTATCATTCCGAAACAGTATTTGACTGAAGTTGAAAAAGAATTAACTTTGAATTATGTAGATTGTTTTGGAGGTTCCGATGCGGCATTAGAATCATTTTCAAATATCCAAAAGGCAATCAATTTTGCAATGACTTCTTTCTTGACTACCGGAGGAATACGCGGTGGTTCGGAAAAGTTAAATAAATTTCAGCCCAGAAGTTTTAATATGGGAATATCCAAAAAAGCATTTGAAGCCTCAAATGGGTTTGGGAATATTCATCCCGGAGAAGATCCTGATTTATCCATAAGATTATGGAAATTAGGTTTTGAAACAAGGTTGTTTTCAAAAGCATTTGTGTATCATAAGCGAAGAATTGATTGGGAAAAATTTTCTGTTCAAGTCAATAAATTCGGCAAAGCCCGACCAATATTAGACAGTTGGTATCCCGAATACAGTAAGCTGACTTTTTTCTTTCCAACCTTATTTATAATAGGGTTTTCAATTTCAATTTTTTTGTTCCTTTTAGGTATAACCTTTCCGGTTTTATGTTATGCTTTTTATTATATATTAATTTTTGTCTTTGCTACCTTGCAAACTAAAAATCCTGAAATCGGGTTTTTATCTGTAATTGCGGTTACAAAACAATTCTCTGGTTATGGTAGAGGATTCTTAGAATCGTACATCAAAATTAAACTTCAAAAGCAAAAGCCCGAAGTGGCTTTTCCTGAATTATTTTTTAAAACCAAGTCATGACAAAAGTAATCGGACTTACCGGCGGTATTGGCAGCGGAAAAACGTTAGTGGCTAATTATATCAAGTCCAAAGGGATTCCGGTATACATCGCTGATGATGAGGCCAAAAAAATAATGGAAGATCTTACGGTAATTCAGAAAGTGGCCAACATCTTTGGAAATGAAATTATAACGAACCATAAAATCGACCGGGCAAAATTGGCCGAAAGGGTATTTAACAACTCTGAAGCACTTCAAAAGCTCAATACTCTCATTCATCCACTTGTTAAACAAAACTTCGATATTTGGTTGAAAAATCATCAAAAATTCCCATTGGTCATAAAAGAAGCCGCCATTTTATTTGAAAGCGGAAGCTATAAAGATTGTGACACCATTATTACTGTAACGGCACCTTTAGAGACTCGTTTACAGCGGGTTATCGAACGCGATAAAACAAATCGAGAAAGTGTTTTAAGCCGAATGAAAAACCAGTGGTCTGAAGAACAAAAAATAGCGAAAAGCCATTTTGTAATTCACAATATATCCGTGGAAGACACTAAAAATCAAGTGGATAATATTCTTGATTTATTAAAAAATCAACAATATTAACTTGAGATGTTAATGTTTGGTTAATGTATTTATTGTATAAATGTTAAAATACTAAATTTGTTTAATGAATAAATTGTTTTTTCGTTTACTAGTCATCTTAATGAGTTTATCCTTAATAGGTATAATTCTTGTTCAAGTGTATTGGTTTGACAAATCCTTTGAAAACAATGAAGAACAATTTAAATTTCATGTCAAACAAGTTCTTGGAAACGTTGCTGAAAAATTGCAAAAAAGTGAAGCTTACACGTATTTTGAACAGTACAATAATGTCATAGACAGTACCGGAAAAGTTCCTGATAAAAGCGATTTTTTAGAATTTGGATATTACCAAAGAGATTCCAGAACCAATGAGATGATTGTCTATTCCAATAGCATTATATCTGAAGATTACGGCATTAACTCATCGTTCTTTGACAGAAAAATGGATAGTTTAAGAGAAATTAAAAACTATACCGCCAAACGGAAAACAGAGATTTATACTGATGATATTGACAATTCCTCTATCAAGCAAAATCAATCGCCCGATATAAAAATTGAAAAAGAAGGCCGTGCTGAAATACTGGACAATGCTCAGTTTGAAATTTTTTACAAAGACATAGCTGCTTTAAGACCAATTCAGGAAAGAATTAGTAATGAAAAATTACAAAAGCTATTGTCTGATGAGCTCAACCAATATGGTGTTAAAACACCTTTTGAGTATAATATCTACAGCAACGGTTTAGCCACAAAAGTAAAATCGGAACGATTCAGATACGAAAAGGCTTCAACTTATTCTATCCCGATTTTTATTGATAATGACGGCAATAACAAATACCAGTTGTTGGTCACTTTTCCACAGAAAAAGAAATTCTTATTCTCAGAGTTAATCGGAATTTGCATATTGTCTATCGTATTCACGCTAATCATAATAATAGCTTACTCGAGTGCGTTAAACCAATTAATCAAGCAACGTCAGATTTCTGAAATCAAAACCGATTTCATTAACAACATGACACACGAGTTTAAAACACCCATTGCAACGATAAACTTGGCTTTAGATGCTATTAAAAACCCTAAAGTAATTGAGGATAAAGAAAAGATTTATCGTTATCTCCAAATGATAAGGGATGAAAACAAAAGAATGCATGCCCAGGTGGAGAATGTATTGCGAATCTCCAAATTGGAAAAAAGAGAATTAGAAATCAATAAGGAATCAAACGATATACATGGTATAATTGAAGACGCTATCGACCACGTAAATCTCATCATAGATGACAGAAACGGTAGTATAACTACTCATTTTGATGCCACCAGAACAACGGTTTTGCTGAATGATGTTCACTTTACCAACGTTTTTGTTAATATTTTAGACAACGCCATAAAATATTCTCCCAATAATCCCGTTATAGATATCTATACCGAGAATGTAAAGGAGTTTGTTATTGTCAAAATTAAAGACCAAGGCGCCGGAATGACCAAAGCTGCTCAAAAAAGAATATTTGAAAAATTTTACCGCGAACACACCGGTGATTTGCACAATGTAAAAGGCCACGGATTAGGATTGGCCTATGTAAAACGAATACTTGACGACCACAATTGTCAAATTTTCGTAGAAAGTGAAAAAGGAAAAGGAAGTACATTTATAATTAAAGTCCCACTCATAAATTAAAAAAAATACTATGGAAGCAAATAAAAAAATACTTTTAGTCGAGGATGACCAGAACTTCGGAATCGTGTTAAGGGAATACTTAACACTCAACGATTTCGATGTTACTTTAGCCAAAAACGGCATGGAAGGTTTCGAAAAATTCAAAAAAGATAATTACGATTTGTGTATTTTGGATGTCATGATGCCTTACAAAGACGGTTACACCTTGGCCAAAGAAATCAGAGAAAAAAACAAAGACGTGCCTTTGATTTTCCTAACGGCAAAATCCATGAAGGAAGACGTGATGAAAGGCTACAAAGTTGGGGCTGACGATTATCTAAACAAACCGTTTGACTCTGATGTTTTACTGATGAAAATCAAAGCCATCATCCAAAGAAAAGCTGCAGAGACTAAAAATGAACCGGCCAAATTTGAGTTCCAAATCGGGAAGTTTCTTTTGAATTCTAAGTTGCGTTATTTGAAATTCGAAAACGACGAACCTATCAAATTGTCACCAAAAGAGTCTGATTTATTAAAAATGATGGCGATTTACGAAAACGACTTAATGCCGAGAGAATTGGCCTTAACCAAAATTTGGAGAGAAGATAACTATTTCACTTCAAGAAGTATGGACGTTTACATCGCCAAATTGCGTAAATACCTCAAAGAAGATCCAAACGTTGAAATCCTCAACATCCACGGCGAAGGTTTCCGTTTGGTGGTGAAGAAATAAATTGAATCCCTGTCATTTGACGGGGATTTTTTTTTTGGAGCTGTTTCCGGCTTTCCATTCTATCTTTTTTAAAAGCCTGAGGGCTATTTAAAAAAGGATGCCATTACAATCCGGGCTAGGGCAACTTGCTATTTGAGCCATAATTGCAAAGCAAAGCAAGTCTTTTCTTCACGCTCAACCGCAAATATGACATGGTCTTCGGAAACTTTCTGCTTGATTTCAACCTTGTCGTTTAGCGAAACTTCTTTGAGGTAATTCATTTCAAAACTTTCAATTTTCTGGTTTTGAATCACCGCTACATCAACGCAATCCAAACACCATTCTAAATATTTCACACTATTGGCGTGGTTCACGATGTCTAAATCGGAAAGTTTCACTTTATGCTTGCCAATCGTTTGCATTTCATGCTGGAAATCGATTTTGCCAAACATTTTTTCAGTAGCTCTTTCGGTATATTTCTCAAAATGCTCATGCGGCAAAGCTAATGATTCAGGCCGTCGCGTTTTGGTATTAAAAACGGCCCAAAAAGTTTCACAGCCTATAATTTTTTCGTCACCAATATACATTTCCAAACAACGTATCGAACGCGAATTTTCAAGCGAGTTTATCCAAGTTTTTACGGTTACCGTTTCTTTCCATTTAGGCAAACGTTTGATTTCAACTCGCATCCGACTCAAAACCCAAGCCTGATGATGCGCTTGCATATCGCTAAAACTAATGCCACCTAATTCGGCATGAAAACCGGCCGTTAATTGCAAAATATTACACAAATCAGTGTATTTCAAATACCCATTAGGATAGCATTGTAAGAAAGTGATTTCCCAATTTTGTTGGAGTTTTGAGGTGAAATTTGCTGCAATAGGCATATAAATAATTATGAATTATGAATTATGAATTATGAATTATGAATTATGAATTATGAATTGGTTTTCTATATGCTCAATAATTTTTTTTCTGTCAACTTGATAATCAAACCAAGTGGCATTTTCACTACGCTTAAACCAAGTGATTTGGCGTTTGGCAAAACGGCGCGTATTTTTCTTGATTTCTTCTATGGCAAAATCTAAACTAATCTTTCCGGTAAAATAATCGAATAATTCTCGGTAGCCAACCGTTTGCAATGCATTCAATTGTTGGTGCGGAAACAATTGTTCGGCTTCCGCCAAAAGGCCTTCATTCATCATGAGGTCAACGCGTTGGTTGATTCGGTCATACATAATTGCCCTGTCGGCTTCCAAACCGAGGACAATAGGAGTGAAGTGGCGACTGTTTTTCTTTTGTCCGATAAAACTCGAATACGGTTTTCCGCTGCCTAAACAAACTTCCACAAAGCGTTTCATCCGTTGCGGATTTTGTAAAGTTTGTGGATTTTCAACACTTAGTTTTTGGTAATACACCGGATCTGATTTTTTTAATTTTTGCTGTAGGTAATCAATCCCAAGTATTTCAAAATCAGCATTTATTTGCTTTCTGATATTTTCGTTAATCTCCGGAAAATCGTCAAAACCTTTGAGTACGGCATCGACATACAAACCCGAACCGCCAACCATGATTTGGACGTTATTCTTCAGAAATAATTCGTCTAATTTAGCTATCGCTTCCTGCTCAAAATCACCAACAGAATAGGACTCGTGAATCGATTTGTTTTGAATAAAATGATGTGGTGCTGAATTGAGTTCTTCCTCGTTTGGAACCGCTGTGCCAACTCGCATCTCCTTGAAAAATTGTCGACTGTCACACGAAATAATATCACAACCGAAATGTTGGGCCAAAGCAATGCTTAGGGAAGTTTTCCCGATGGCTGTTGGTCCTATAATGGTGATTAAGTAGTTCAATGCACTTTGTTTTTTTAGCCCCGATTGCAGCTGGCTACCATGTAGCGCGGAAAGCGGGATTAGCTTCTAATTAAAATTTTACAATTCGAATTACTTTATGTCTTCGCAAATAACCTTGAATAATGGTTCGGGTGTCTCGGTTGTTTTGCATCGGGATGATTAGGTTTTTCAGGATTTCGATGTTGTTGACTTGGTAATTCAAATCGAAAAAGCAATAGCCTTTATAAATTCCGTTTTCAATCAGCACTGCGCTGCGTTCGTTAATATTTCTGCCACGGTCGATGATGACCATATTGTCATTGTCAAACTTCATTTCGCTGATGAATTCTGCTACGCGATCGTTATACTCTTCTGGCGGTTCTTGGTTAATGCAAGCGCCTTTGCACTCTTTGATTTTGAGTTGAAAACAACCATTCTTGGTCTCATATAAACCGTTGATTTTTTGGCACAATTGGTGTTCGGCGGTAATTTTATGCAATATGTTTTTGCCTTCTTGTATCGACGTAAAGGCCGTAATTTCTTTTTTGCGACCATCCGCTTTTTGAACTCTCAAAGCCAAATAGCCGTTTTCGTCTTTCTCCGCATACAAGGCATATTGGAAAATAGTTTTGCGTTGCGAACGGTTGTAAATTGGCTTATTGATTTTGATTTCTTCGCTTTCTTTGAGCAAAGCAATGAGTTCGCTGCCGGTTTCTTCATAGGTTACTGCAAAAACATCGCGTTGGATTTTCTTGCTTTTGCCTGAAGTTCCGGTGAAATGTTGGTTGATGCGTTTCTTGATATTCTTGCTCTTGCCAATGTAAATCAGATCTCCTTTTTCGTTGTGGATATAGTAAATACCGGTTCGAGTAGGCATGCTTTCTACGATATCGAGTAATTTGGGCGATAATCCTTTTTTAATTTCGGCTTTGATTAAGCTGATGAGAATTTCTTTAGAAACGTCTTTGTCCAAAATCATTTTGAATAATTTCACGGTAGCCAAAGCATCTCCGCTGGCGCGATGTCTGTCGGTTACCGGAATACCTAAGGAACGAACCAATTTTCCCAAACTATAAGAAGCTTGCCCGGGAATCAGTTTTTGAGCCAATTCGACCGTACAAAGCGTTGGTTTAACATAATCATAGCCCAATCGACTGAATTCAGTGCGCAAAATTCTGTAGTCAAACGAAGCATTGTGTGCTACAACGATACAATTCTCAGTGATTTCGATAATGCGTTTGGCGACTTCATAAAACTTAGGAGCCGAGCGTAACATAGCATTGTTTATTCCGGTCAATTTGACCACAAAGGGTTGAATGGGTTTTTCAGGATTGACCAAACTGATAAATTGGTCCACAACTTCGTGACCGTCAAACTTGTAGATGGCGATTTCGGTAATGCCTTCTTCGTTAAACTGGCCTCCGGTGGTTTCTATGTCGAGTATGGCGTACAAGTAAGTGATTAGTAATTAGTGAATAGTAATTAGCTTTTATCGTGTTCCAAAGATACTACTTCCTATGCGAACCATGTTACTGCCGCAATCGATGGCAAGTTGGTAGTCGCCGCTCATGCCCATGGATAGGGTTGTCAGTTGTCGGTTATTGGTTGTCGGTTGTTGGTATTTATCGAATAATGACTTTAGGTATTTGAATTCCTTTTCGATTTGTTGCACATTATCAGTGAAGGTAGCCATGCCCATTAAGCCGACAATTTTGATGTTTTGCATTTCTTTTAGTTCTTCTGAATTTAGTAATTCATCTAATTCTGTTTCATCTAAGCCGAATTTGGTTTCTTCTTCAGCGATGTGAATTTGCAACAGACAATTAATATTTTTTCTCCAACGAACGGCTTGGCGGTTGATTTCTTTGAGTAATTTCAAACTGTCAACCCCGTGAATCAGTTTCACATACGGCACCATGTACTTCACTTTGTTGGATTGCACGTGGCCAATCATATGCCATTCAATGTCCTTGGGCATTTGCTGCCATTTTTCGGTCATTTCCTGGATTTTGTTTTCCCCGAAAATGCGTTGGCCTGCATGGTAGGCTTCCATCAAATCGGTCACGGGTTTGGTTTTAGAAACCGCTACCAGTGTAACATTTTCAGGAAGAGAAGCTTTTATATCGAGAAGGTTTTGTGCTATTGACATGCTTATATTTTAATTTTCCACTTCGTACTTTGTAAATCGCACTTCTGACTTATAATTCATACACCATTAATCCGCTACGGAACTTGGGTTCAATATAAGTACTTTTTGGCGGCATAATCAAATTGTTATCGGCTAAAGCTTTAATCTCCGAAATATCGGAAGGGTAGAGCATAAAGCCTACTTCAAATTCGCCTTCGTCTACCAATTCTTTTATAGTTGAAATAGATTGCTTTCCGGGAATGTATTCGATACGTTCGTCGTTTCGCAAATCTTCTATGCCTAACAAAGGTTGCAACACTTTGTCGTATAAAATTTGAGCATCCAAATTCTCTAAAATGGAGGGTTGGCTTTTCTCCTGCTTGTAAAATAACGCATAAAAACTACCGTCGAGATACATGCCGAATTCAAACTTGCTTTGCGGTTTCCACAATTCTTGTTCTTTGTCTTTCAGAATGAAATTTTCGGAAAGTTTTTCGAGAAAATCTTCTTTTGAATAGCCATTTAAATCCCGAATAATTCGGTTGTATTCATAGATTTTTACATTGCTTTCGGCTATCAAAAAACTCATAAAATAGTTTAGGTTTTGATTGCCTAAATGTTGGTCTTCGTCAAAAAGTAATTCTGCTGAAGCCGAGCGGTGATGACCATCGGCTATGTACAACTCAGGTATGTTCTCGAATTGTTGGATTAACCAATGGATTTCGGTATCGGAATCAATTTTCCAAAGTTGGTGTTGCTCTTTATTGGTAGTCGAATAGTTGTATATAGGCGTACTCTTTTTCTTTTCGGCTATCCAAGTATTCAGTGCATCATTGTCCGGATAAGTGATTAAAACCGGTTCTGTATTGAAACCCGTTTGGTGCAAATAATCTTTGAAATATTCTACGCGGTATTGCAAAGTGTCTTCGTGTTTTTTGATGATGTTGTGCTTGTAATCATCGATAGAAGTTCCGGCAACTATTCCGGTGAAAGACTGGCTTTTAGTTTGAATTTCATATAGAAAAAAAACAGCTTTGTCTTCGGTCATAAAAATACCGTCATCTTTGAAATCTTGGTATTTGTGCGCCACACCTTTAAAGCGTTTGTCTAAAGTGATTTTTTGCGAATGCATGTACGCAGGATGAATCACATGCAAAAACGAATACGGATTAAAACTCAACCAAGCGGCTAGCTCGGCCGAACTGTAATCATCGTAGTTTCGGCAAGTCACCAAGGCCACTTTATCGGGTGTTGGACGAACGGCTTTGAAAGGGATTATTTTGCTCATTTTTTTGTGCTGTTAGCTCTTAGCTGTTAGCTCTTAGCGTTTTTGAAATTTGCTGATGGCTAACTGCTAATAGCTGATTGCTAAATAAATTGTTTGGATACTTTCTCAGCTTTTTTGGACTCTGAATAATCATAAAAACCTTCTCCCGATTTTACACCGAGTTTTCCGGCCATTACCATGTTGACTAACAATGGACAAGGAGCATATTTAGGGTTTTTGAAGCCATCATACATTACGTTTAGGATAGAAAGACAAACGTCTAATCCGATGAAATCTGCCAATTGTAATGGTCCCATTGGATGTGCCATTCCGAGTTTCATCACCGTATCGATTTCGCTTACGCCGGCTACGCCATTGTATAAAGTTTCGATGGATTCATTAATCATCGGCATTAGAATTCTGTTGGCTACAAAGCCTGGATAATCGTTGACTTCAGTTGGTACTTTGCCTAATTTCACCGATAAATCCATGATGATTTTGGTCACTTCATCTGAGGTATTGTAGCCTCTGATAATTTCCACCAATTTCATGATTGGCACCGGATTCATAAAGTGCATTCCGATTACACGTTCCGGATGAACCACTTGAGCGGCAATTTGCGTAATGGATATGGAAGAAGTGTTTGTAGCCAAAATTACATTGTGGTCACAGAGTTCGCTCAGTTGTTTGAAGATGTTAAGTTTTAAACCAACGTTTTCTGTTGCCGCTTCAACAACTAAATCACAACCTACTACGCCATCTTTGATATCGGTGTAAGTGATGATGTTGCCGATGGTTTGGTGTTTGTCTTCTTCAGAAATTGTTCCTTTGGTTACCATTCGGTCCAGGTTAGCGGCAATCGTTGCCATTCCTTTTTCCAATGATTTCTCGGAAACATCGATTAGTTTTACGGTAAAACCGCTTTGTGCAAAAGTATGAGCAATTCCGTTGCCCATGGTTCCTGCACCTATTACAGCAATTGTATTCATTATGTTTGTTAGTGTTTGTTTGAAGTTTCAGGTTTCAAGTTTAAGGTTAACTTGAAACAAATTATTTTTCGTTCATTGAATCAATAATCATATACGCCACGCGTAAGGCTTCCGTTCCGTCTTCTAACGTAACCACCGGATTGGTGTTGTTGTTGATGGCATCGGCGAAAGTTTCCAATTCGTCCAAAATGGCATTATTGGGCGCTACTTCCGGATTGTTGAAATAGATTTGTTTTTTTTCGCCTTCGGCATTTTGTAAAATCATATCAAAATCACCCGGAACTTCCGGTGCTTCTTTCATTTTTACGACTTCGCATACTTTGTCTAAATAATCCACCGAGATGTAGGCATCTTTTTGGAAGAAACGCGACTTGCGCATATTTTTCATAGAAATGCGGCTCGAAGTAATATTGGCCACACAACCGTTTTCAAATTCGATACGGGCATTGGCAATATCGGGTGACTGACTCAATACCGAAACACCGCTCGCGTGAACCGCTTTTACTTTCGATTTTACTACACTTAAAATTGCATCAATATCGTGTATCATTAAGTCTAAAACCACCGGAACATCGGTACCACGCGGATTGAATTCAGCCAAGCGATGGGTTTCGATAAACATAGGATTGTCGATTTGATTTTTGACTGCTGTAAAAGCCGGATTGAATCGCTCTACGTGACCAACCTGACCTTTGACATGGTATTCTTTGGCTAAAGCAATGATTTCTTCGGCTTCCTCCACAGTAGTAGCGATAGGCTTTTCGATGAAAACGTGTTTTCCCGATTTGATGGACACTTTGGCACATTTGTAATGAGAAAGAGTGGGAGTAACAATATCAATCACATCAACCGCATGGATTAATTTGGCTATGGTGTCGAAGCGTTTGTAACCAAACTCAGCCGCAATTTTTTCGGCGTATTCCGTGTTTTCATCATAAAAACCTACCAGTTCATATTTTTCAGATTGTTGTAGTAATCGCAAGTGTATTTTTCCGAGGTGACCGGCACCTAAAACGCCAACTTTGAGCATAGAAATAAATTTTACCAAAAATAGAAATTAATTAATAATTGGTAATTGATAATTGATAATTTGTTTTCTATTTTTACCAAAATAAATCTCTACCATCATTGAAAGACACCAACAAACATCAAGGACTTAGAAATCAATTGGCAAAGCAATTGGAAGAAAAGGGCATTACCGATAAAAACGTATTGGAAGCCATTAAGCGCATTCCGCGACATTTATTTTTGGATTCCGGTTTTGAAGATTTTGCTTATCAGGATAAAGCGTTTCCCATTGCGGCAGGGCAAACCATTTCTCAGCCTTTTACGGTGGCCTTTCAAACCCAATTATTGCAAGTAAAAAAAGACGATAAGATTCTTGAAATCGGAACCGGATCGGGTTATCAAACGGCTGTTTTGGTGGCTTTGGGAGCCAAAGTATATTCGGTGGAAAGACAAAATGAATTGTTTAAAATTACTTCAGCTTTATTGCCTAAAATGGGCATTCGCCCGAAACATTTGTCTTTTGGTGACGGTTATAAAGGTTTGCCGAATTACGCTCCGTTTGACAGTATAATAGTAACCGCCGGTGCGCCGATTATTCCCAAACCGTTGATGGCCCAATTAAAAATCGGCGGTCGGTTGGTCATTCCGTTGGGTGAAGGCGAACAAATCATGACGATGTTGATTCGCAAAAATGAAACCCAATTTGAAAAGCATGAGTTTGGAGAGTTCCGTTTTGTGCCTTTGTTAGAAGATAAGAATTAAAAGGACTTTTTAATTCGGTCTAAGTCTCGCTTCACATCTTGTTCTTTCAGACTCTCGCGTTTGTCGTAGGTTTTCTTTCCGCGGCAAAGACCGATATCGAGTTTGGCAATTCCTTTTTCATTGGTAAACAACTTTAACGGAATAATGGTTAACCCTTTGGTATCGATACTTCTTTCGAGTTTTTTTAACTCTCTTTTATTGAGCAACAGTTTGCGTTCGCTTTTGGCTTTGTGGTTGAATTGGTTGCCGTATAAGTATTCGTCAATTTGGGTATTGATGGCGAATAACTCTCCGTTATGAAATTCACAAAATCCTTCCGTAATGTTGGCTTTACCTAAGCGAATCGATTTGATTTCGGTTCCGGTTAAGACAATACCGGCGGTATAAGTTTCGATTATTTCGTAATCGAACTTGGCGCGTTTGTTTACTATGTTTACAGTTTTGAGCATCGGATGGCAAATGTACTAAACTAATGGTTAATTCTGTACTGAAATAGGGATGAAATTATCAATAAAAAAAATGTTTAAACTATGATTTTTGTCAGTTTTTCAGGGAATTGTTAGGCCTAATTTTGGGGTATAATTTTAAACTAACAAATCAAAATGAAAAAATTATTATTAGTAGCAGGATTAGCTTTTTTTGGTTTAACTGCTCAAGCACAAGAACAAAGTAAAGGTTTACAAGGCGCATGGTTTGCCACTTCACAATTTGGTTACCAACAAACAAAATCAGGCGATGTAAAAAGCACGAATCTTATGGTATTACCAATTGTTGGAACCTTTGTAACACCAACTGTAGCCGTAGGAGCCGGTATAGGTTATCTTAATGTTAAAGCTGATAATGTTGATGTAGGTGGTTCACCGGTTGATCTAAATTCAAAGTTATACGTTATTCAACCTTTGGCTCGTAAATATTGGAATGTAGCCGGAAACTTCTATTTCTTTGGACAGGTAGCCACACCAATAATTACGGGTAAAGAAGAAACAACTAATTTAAAAATTAATCAATTTGGCGCGACTATGTCAGGAGGATTTGATTTTTTTGTTACCAAAAATTTCTCTGTTGAGTTTTCATACAACCTTGTGAATTTTAGTCAGACTACATTGAAATATGATGGTGGTGGAAAAACGACAGTTACTGATTTTTCTATTGCTCATGTTGCGAATGTCGAGTCTGCTTATAACAATGCACTATACGGAAGCGGAGGAAGCTTAACAACACCTTTATCTTTCGGATTTAAGTTTGTGTTTTAATTTAATTAATAGTTATAGATTTTTCCGATTTGTATCGGAGTTTAAACCGCCTTTCTTGATTGATTGGCGGTTTTTATTTTTACTTTTGCGGTATGGAAAAATCACAACCCAATAATCCTTTACACGGTGTTACGCTGCAAAAAATAGTAGAGCAATTGGTTGACTATTATGGTTTTGATACTTTGGGTGAGTTGATTCAGATTAAGTGTTTTAACAGTAATCCCAGTGTCAAATCGAGTTTGACTTTTTTAAGAAAAACCGATTGGGCAAGAAAAAAGGTTGAAGAGTTGTATATAAAAACACTGCCAAAATTTGGCCAACGCTGATTATTTTTTGAAGTTTCTTCTCAATAAAGAATAAATTACAGTATCCCAAAATTTTCCTTCCCACAATTCGTTTTCTAATATATGGGCTTCTTTGACAAAGCCATTTTTTTGCAAAACCTTTTCAGAAGCTATATTATCAGGATCAATTACTGCTTCGATAGAGTGTAAGTTCATTTCATCAAAACCATATTCAACAACCGCCTTTATCGCTTCCGTAATGTAACCTTTGCCGTTGTATTCGGGTAACGACATATAACCGATTTCAGCGCGATGATTTTCGGGTTGGATTCTGTAATGTCCAATAATGCCAATGATTTTATCATTTCCTTTGATAGTGATTCCCCAATTAATGCCAATATTGTTTACGATTTTGTCTTCAATCATAGCAATGTGTTCCAAAGCATCTTCTTTGGTTTTGGCCAAAGGTCTAGGGATATATTTCATGATTTCGGGATTACCGCGAAGCGCTAAAACTTCGTCAGCATCGTTTTCGTTAATGCGACGCAAGAGCAATCGCTCAGTTTCAAGGTTTTGAAAGGGATGAAAATTGATGGTAAGCATACATTCTTTTTTGTAAATTTATATAATTTCTATGCTAAAATTATATTCTTTATAAGAATTACTTTCGACCAATTGAATTCCTTCTTTGTCCAAAATATTTCCATTGGCATTTGTAGTGTCTGCGTAGCCTAGCCATGGTTCTAAGCAGATAAATGGTGCATTTATTTTGGTCCAAATACCGAAATGAGGAAAATCGTTGAACTTGAAATTTAAGATAGTCGAATTGTTTTCGAGGATTTTGATTTGTTTTGATTGCAATGACTTAAACACTAAAGCATCTTTTTCGAATAGGGAATAGGTGAGAGGTAATTGATTATTTTTCAATTCAATGTTTTTAGTCTTGTTTGAAAGCAAATCTTTTTCTAAGGTATAACTGATTAATTTTTCGCCCGATTCAAACTCTAAACTATACCTTTCGAAGGTATCATTTAAGGCAAAAGCCGGATGTCCGCCAATAGAAAAAGGTATTGTTTTTTGGTCTTTATTGATAACTTTATAAGTGATTATTAATTCTGATTTTTTTAAAGTATAAATGAGTTGTAATTCAAATTTGAATGGGTAAATGCAAAAAGTGTCGCTATTGTATTGTAAAGAAAAAACTACTTTATCTGTTTCTTGGACAATTAATTGAAAATCAAAATCTCTGGCAAATCCGTGTCGATTTAAAGAAAATATTTTGCCTTCATATTCATAAGAATTATTTTTTAAAGTGCCTACTATCGGAAATAAGATAGGAGAGTGTTTTCCCCAAAATTCGGGCTTTCCTTCCCAAATGTATTCTCTTTTGGTTTCGAGATTTTGTAGCGAAACAAGTTCAGCGCCTTTGTGATTTATTTTGGCTGAGAGTATTGAATTTGAGATAGTTGTTGTCAAAATGGTTTTGGTGTTTTTTTGGGTAAATGTTTGGTTCACAAATATATTTTATTAATTTTATTCTGCCCGTTAATCTATTTACAAACTTAATCTATGTATTATGAAACCCAACTTTGAAACCATTGAGAAGGAAACTATTCAGCTTCTTTCCTTTCCGCAATCCGATGTGTTAGAAACACGAGAAGAAATCCAACAAAGGCATTCAGATTTGTACAGAGCTTTGGCTCTGGGTAACCTTGAACATTCTAAAATTAGGATTTATTTTGAAGACAATCAGTCTAAGAAAGTAGTTGAAACTACCGTTTGGGCGGTTACCGATCAACGTGTTATATTGAAGCAAGGCCATTCGATACCTATAAACCGCATTTATAAGTCGGCTTGATTGTATCAGACTTTAAAATATAAAACCACTCTTCGGAGTGGTTTTTTAGTTTTGTAATGTTTGATAAAAGCATCGACGAAATGCATTTAAGTAGGAAAATATCTTATTATAATTACAATAATATGCATTTCATCGATTTTATTTGTGTTTTAATCGATGATTGTGCTAATATTGTCTAACCAAATCAAACAATACGTTCTTACATTACAATATATAAAGTGTTTGCCCCACATCTACTTTATTAAAAACTGTCAATATTAATCGAAATAAAGTGTTTGCCCCACATCTACTTTATTAAAAAAACTTAACCTACTACTATGAAAGCAAAAATGTTTAGAGCATTGTTGCCGTTAGCAATCGTGTTCACTATGGTATCTTGTTCTTCTGATACAGAAGAAACCACCGCAGCCGACAAACAAGTTGTAACTACTTACAATTACAACGAAACCGAATCAAAATTAGTTGTACTAATCAATGATTATCGCGCAAGTTTGGGACTCAATACCCTTGAAGTAATCAATCATATCTCTTACAAATCAGAAGAGCATAACTTTTATATGATTGAAAACAATGTGTTCAACCACGATTATTTCCAACAACGTTCTGATAATTTAATCAGAGTATTAGGTGCTGAAAGAGTTAGCGAGAATATCGCTTACAATTATCAAACGGCTGAAGGTGCTTTTGCCGCTTGGCTAAGCAGCCCGGGACACAAAGCCAACATAGAAGGTGATTACACGCACTTAGGAATATCAGTTACCATCAATCCGGAAACCGGAAGAAAATATTACACCAACATGTTTATGAAAAAATAGTTTGATTATTGTTTTGTTTGATTTTGACAGATCTCTAAAAACCCGGCTCTAAACCGGGTTTTTTAGTTTTAAACCATATCCTCCGGTTTTACCCAAACCTCAAAATCTTCCGGGGAAACATAGCCCAGTCGAACGGCTTCTTCTTTTAGGGTTGTCCCGTTTTTATGTGCGTTTTGTGCAATTTCAGCGGCTTTATAGTAGCCAATTTTAGTGTTTAAAGCCGTGACCAACATTAAGGAATTATCGAGTAGCTCTTTGATGCGTTTTTGATTGGGTTGGATTCCTTGGGCACAATGCTCATCAAAAGAAATACAAGCTTCACCGATTAGTCTTGCCGATTGTAAAAAATTGGCCGCTATCATTGGTTTAAACACATTTAGCTCCAAATGGCCTTGCATACCGCCAATCGAAATGGCTATATCATTCCCTAAAACTTGAGCACAAACCATGGTTAATGCTTCGCATTGGGTTGGGTTCACTTTTCCGGGCATGATAGAAGAACCCGGTTCGTTTTCGGGAATGAGAATTTCCCCAATACCGGAGCGTGGACCGGAAGCCAATAGTCTGATGTCGTTTGCGATTTTATTTAAAGAAACCGCCAGTTGTTTTAAAGCGCCATGTGCTTCAACCATCGCATCATGTGAGGCCAAAGCTTCAAATTTATTCGGCGCCGTTATAAATGGATGACCGGTGAATAGGGCAATATAGTTGGCCACTTTTACGTCATAATCGAGGGGTGCGTTTAATCCTGTTCCTACTGCCGTTCCGCCTAAGGCTATTTCAGACAAGTGTGGCAAAGTGCTTTTTAGTGCTTTTAAACCGTAATCCAATTGGGCTGCATAACCTGAAAGTTCTTGTCCTAAGGTTAATGGTGTGGCATCCATCAAATGCGTTCTTCCGATTTTTACAATGTTTTTAAGTTCTTTGGATTTAGCGTCTAATGTATCACGAAGTTTTTCAATTCCGGGAATAGTAATTTCCACGACAGCTTTATAGGCTGCAATATGCATGGCTGTTGGGAATGTATCGTTAGATGATTGTGATTTGTTGGCGTCGTCATTTGTTTTAATTTTTTGTTCGCCTTCACCAATTTGGAATCCGGCTAAGACTTGAGCTCGATTGGCTATGACTTCATTGACATTCATATTGGTTTGGGTTCCGGAACCGGTTTGCCAAATGACTAATGGAAATTGGTCGTCTAAATCACCGGCTAGGATTTCGTCACAGACTTGAGCAATCGCATCGCGTTTTTCGGCAGACAATACACCTAAGTCGCAATTGGCATAAGCTGCGGCTTTTTTCAGATAGGCAAAACCTTCTATGACTTCTTTCGGCATGGATGCGCTTGGACCGATTTTGAAATTGTTTCTGGAGCGTTCGGTTTGGGCGCCCCAATATTTATCGGCGGGTACTTTTACTTCGCCGAGTGTGTCATGTTCAATTCTGTATTTCATCATCATGTAGTTTATAATTTAGCCCGGATAGGAGTGAAAATCCTTTTTATTGCTTGGCATATATTCCTTCGACTGCGCTCAAGGTGACAAAGCGATAAAAAGATTGTAGCGGATAGCCGGAAATAGCTCCTTAAAATTACATTAAAAATTGTGGATAAACTATTTAATAAAAAAGGTTTTGTTTTTTGGCTACAATAAATATTACGCTTACATTTGCGTATAATTCAAAAAAATTCCGGAAAACATGTTTGAATTTCAACAGTATTTAGGGTTCTTAGCTTTCTTAACCATTTTAACCATTGGTTTTTGGTTGATGATTTTCTTAATTACTTTCATTGTTCCTTATTGGATTTTTGGTGGTGTGAAAGAATTATTAGCAGAAAGAAAAGCGCAAAAAGAAGCCGAGCAAACAGCCTAGTTTTAGACTAGATGTTCATAAAAAAGCCCCGAAATTCGGGGCTTTTTTACTGGTTTATCCTGGGAAATCTCCGCCGTCATCTTGTTGACCGTTACGCGGTTTTCTTTCTTTTTCATTTTTCTGTACGTTGAATCGGTAGGTAAATGAGAAGTTGATTTGTCGAACTCTCCATTGCATTTCGCCATAAGAGTCTACTTGACCCGGAAGATAGGTTTCATAAATTCTTTTTCGGGAATTGAATACGTCGCTGATATTGAAGGATACGGTGCCTTTGTCTTTTAAAATGTCTTTGCTGAAAGCCAAGTTCATACTAAAAACACCTAAGCTTTTTCCTTGTGCTTGGTTTTGCGGACCGTTGTAAGTGGCGTTAGTTTGCCAGTCTATCTTATAAGGTAATGTTATTTTTGAAGTCAATCTGGTAAACCATGACGTTGCTTTGAAGTCGAAGTTTTGGTAAACAGGATTGTTGTTTATATCGATATAAGTATAATCTCCATCAGTTTCATTGTAGAAAAAGTTGAAGTTACTGTTCAATTTCCACCATTTGTAAGGGGAATAATTTAGGGTGAATTCAAAACCAACTCTGTATTCAGTGGCTAAATTGATAGGCGAACTGATGATGACCGGAATACCATTTTGCAAATCACCGTTTGGTCTTCTTACGAATTGAAAAACATCGGTGGTTTTGTTCCCGTAAAGTGAAGTGTTGAAGGTTAGTTTGTTCCAACGTTTGATATAACCCAAATCGATAGCGTCGGTAAAGGCCGGATCTAAATCGGGATTTCCTTGAAAGATGTTTACGTTACTGGATAGGTTGTTGAACGGATTTAACTGTCTTCCTCTCGGTCTTTGTATTCTTCGGCTGTAGCTGATGGAAGCACTGGTTTGTTCACCGATTTCGTAGGTAAAAAACACACTTGGGAAAAAGTTAGCGTATTTTTTATTGTTGTAATCTTCGGTGACCAATTGGTTGATGTCGATATCTGAGTCTTCCCAACGTGTACCGAAAAGGAAAGAGAACTTATTAACTTTGAAACCATAATTAGCATACAAAGCATTTACTTTTTCTTTGTATTCTAAGATATTGGTAAACTCCGGTGCCGGAATACCATCATTGATTACACTGTAGTCAGTGGTGTTTTTAGAAAAATCACCTTTGTATCCAAATTCAAATTGGCTGCCTTTGCCAATAGGATAAATGTAATCTAACTGAAATAAATTTCGGCTTTGCTTTTGGATATTGCTGGTTTCATCTAAACCAATTACGCTGGTATTGGTCGCTTGGTCAGTAATGTAAGCCAAGTTTCTGTCTGAATTGGAAGAGAAGGAACCGTCAATAGTTAATTTGTGGCCTTCTTTTTTGAAGTTTTTAGTAAAATTGGTACTGTATTCAACATTTTTACTTTTGCTGTCTTCGTAGTTGATACGATTTCTGGTGTAATCATATACATTATTAGCATCGTAATAGTTTTGGAATACGTTATCGGTATTATCGCCTAAACTTCTTCTGTAATTAATGATGTTGGTCCAAGTAAACGACTTAGATAAGAACCAATCAAATCCGAAATTCCCGTTGTATGATTCATTCAGACGTTCGTTTTCACGAGTTTCATTCATATAATTTCTCGTGGTGTTGTCGCTGTTTAGGTATCTGGAGTTGGTTAAAGCATTTCCTGGATTGTTTCGGTTGCTGTAGCCTTGGGTGGTGAATAGGTTGAACTCTTTTTCTTTGTAGTTTAAGGTTCCGCTTAAGCTGTTATTTTTAGGATCACCGACAGCCCCTATAAAGGTACCATTAACTCCTTGATTTTTTCCTTTTTTAAGGATGATGTTCAATAATCCTCCGCCACCTTCGGCATCGTAACGCGCAGAAGGATTGGTGATTACTTCCACTTTATCTATGGCATCGGCCGGTATTAAGCGCAAAGCTTCGGTGATGTTAATGGCGTTGGATGGTCTGCCGTCTATTAAGATTCTCACGTTTTCGTTACCTCTTAAACTCACATTACCTTCGATATCCACCGAAACAGATGGAATGTTGTCTAACACATCGCTTACTGTTCCGCCTTTGACCATTAAATCGTTACCAACATTATAAACTTTTTTGTCGAGTTTTATTTCTACAGTAGTTTTTTCGGCCCTTACAACTACTTCATTTAACTGTGTGGCATCTTCTTCAAGCGAAATGGTTCCTAAATTGGTGGAAGCCGTAATCTGTTTTGCTTTAATTTCTGTTGGTTTGAAAGAAATAAATTCGACTATGATATCAAATTCACCCGCAGCAGCGTCAACAGAAAAGGTTCCTTTGTTATCGGTTATTCCTCCGAAGATTTGTTTTGGGTTTTTGGTATTTTTTAAAGTAATCGTGGCGTATTCTAAAGGGATTTTACTCGTTTTTTCGATCACGGTTCCTGTGATAACTAATTTAGCACGGGTTTGATTTGGTTGTGCTAAGGCTAAAAGTGAGCAACAAAGTAAAAGAAGTGTCGAGATAATCTTAATTTTTTTCATCTAAAATGTTTTGATTCTTGCTTAAGAATGCAAAAGTACACTTTGGTTTAAGCGACAATTCCCAAATCTTTGTTAAAAATGCGAGGCGTTTTTTTAGAGGAATTTTTCAAGTTTTTCGAGCTCTCTGCCAATGATGGCTTTGTTTTCTTTAATGACTATTGGTCGCTCAATCAGAATGGGAAAATCAGCCATAGCCTTGATAATTTGCTTGTCGGTTAATGTTTTACCTTTAAAATTTTCAATCCAAAGGGTTTCTTTTTGACGCACTAACTCAATGGGTTTGAGGTTTAGTTTTGTGAGCAATTCTTGCAGTTCAGATACCGAAAGCGGATTTTGCAAATAGTTTCTGATTTCGAATTCGGCTTTGGCATTTTCCAGAAAAGCCAAACAATTTCTCGATT
Source organism: Flavobacterium sp. IMCC34852 (assembly GCF_030643905.1). Lineage (NCBI taxonomy): Bacteria > Pseudomonadati > Bacteroidota > Flavobacteriia > Flavobacteriales > Flavobacteriaceae > Flavobacterium > Flavobacterium rivulicola. The sequence continues at coordinate 1,936,325 of NZ_CP121446.1, forward strand.
TGCCGCAACGCGGATTGTGAAGGATTTGGAACATATTTTTTTAGGCAAATTAATGGATATTTGTATAAATAAAGTAACTTAGGCGAAATTAAAAATAAAGAATACATGTTTTTAGAGAATGGTTTTTTACCCGAAAATAAATTTTGGAAATACATTTTAGGCTCCGTTTTGATTATCTTGGCTTCTACCATTGGGCAGGTTCCATTTGCAATTGCTGTTGCCGTCAAAGCCTTTTCTTCAGGGAAAACTTATCCAACTACGAATGAGGCGGTGATGAAGTTTTTATCGCCCAATGTTACCTTGTTTTTGCTGCTGTTATCCTTTGTTTTTGGATTAGCAGCCATAGTTTTAGTGGTTAAATATTTTCACAAACAAACCTTATTATCGGTCACAACCTCTCGTGCGAAAGTGGATTGGGGAAGAATCTTTTTTTCATTTTCTATTTGGACAATTTTTACAGTAGCTTCAACAGCAGCTTTGTATTATTCAGCGCCTGAAAATTTTCTATGGAATTTTAAACCGATTCCGTTTTTAATATTGGCCGTCATAGGTGTTTTGTTGATTCCCATACAAACCAGTTGTGAAGAATATGTTTTCCGAGGTTATTTGATGCAGGGTTTTGCGCTATTGGCTAAAAACAAATGGTTTCCGTTAGTGATGACTTCAGTAATATTCGGAACCATGCACATTGCCAATCCTGAAGTGGAAAAAATGGGGTATATTATTTTGGTTTATTATATAGGTACCGGTTTTTTTCTGGGTATCATTACTTTGATGGATGAAGGAATGGAATTGGCTTTGGGTTTTCATGCAGCTAATAATTTGGTTACTGCTTTGTTGGTTACTTCCGATTGGTCGGCTTTTCAAACCCATTCCGTACTCAAAGACCTATCAACTCCATCGGTTGGATTTGAAATTTTGACTCCAATCATTATTATCTTTCCGATTCTATTATTTATCTTTAGTAAAAAATACCATTGGACCGATTGGAAAGAAAAATTAACCGGAAACATAATAATTAAAGAATCCACTCAAAATAGCGAAAATCATGATTAATCCAACCTACGAAAATGTACATAACCAATTCAAATTGAATGGATTTCATCTCAACAGAGAAGATTTATGCCGTGTAGCCTATAGTTTTATTAAAGAAGGAGAAGATTTTGAGAAACCTGTTGGTGATTTTCTGTTGGATTGGTTTGACAGCAAAAGTTATATCGAAATGCAGACTTCGGGAACGACCGGAGCGCCTAAAATAATCAGTGTGAGTAAACAAGCCATGGTCGAATCGGCTTTGGCTACGGGAGATTTTTTTGAATTGCACCCCGGAAATAGAGCGCTTCAATGTTTGCCTGTGAAATATGTGGCCGGAAAAATGATGCTTGTTCGTGCCATGATTTTGGGTTTGGATTTAGAGTTTGTAGCGCCAAGTTCACATCCATTAGATCATTTAGATATGGATTTTGATTTTGTAGCCATGGTTCCGTTGCAAGCTCAAAATTCTTTAGTCGAACTTAAACGAGTAAAGAAAATGATTGTCGGTGGCGCTGCGATTAACAAAAATCTTGAAAAACAATTGTTAAAACTGCCAACACAAGTTTTTGAAACTTATGGAATGACAGAAACCATTACGCATATAGCCGCTCGCAAGTTGGGTGAAAAGGCTTTCACTGTTTTACCGGGTGTTACCATTTCGTATGACGACAGAAATTGTTTAGTTATTCATGCGCCGAGAATTTCAGATGATGTTATTGTAACCAACGATATTGTAGAATTGGTCAACGAAAATCAATTTGTATTTTTAGGTCGAATGGATAACGTGATTAACAGTGGCGGTATAAAATTAATTCCGGAGCAAATAGAGGAGAAGTTGGCACACAAAATTAACCAACGTTTCTTTATTACCTCTAAGCCGGATGCAGAATTAGGTGAAAAAGTCATTTTAGTGGTTGAAGGCGAGAAGCATGATTTAGGAGATGATTTATACAATGAATTGGATAAATATGAAAAGCCTAAAGAAATTATTTTTATCAATAGCTTCAAAGAAACAGGTAGTGGCAAAGTCATGCGAAAAGAAACCATGCAATAAACCAAAAACGCACTAGAGTAATTCAACCTTAGTGCGTTTTTTCTGTTGTTATGGGAATTACAACATTTATTTTTGCATTTTGAAATAGTAGTCTGCTGAATGCTTACCGCTTCCATAAATAGTGTAAAAAACACTGAGTGCTAAGGTAACTGTGGCTACCAATAAATTCATCGCATTCATTTCGCCAATAAAATTGATTAAAACCGCACCCAACAGAATCGGTAATTGAGCAATCAAAGCCCAGCGGGTCAATAAACCAAAAATAATCATAATCCCGCCCATGATATGAGCCGAAGCAATGTAGTGGAAAGTCAACATGCCACCGAGAAAATTACTGGCGGGAGCAATTAAGTCTTCAAAATCTCTACTATTACTGATGAAATAAGCGCCTTTGTAAATCAAAAAAATACCAAGAAGAATTCTGAGCGCATCAAACCAAATTGTTGAATGGGCATTGGCCCATTTGTTCAAACCTTTTACTGAAGTATCCATAATAAGTAAGTTTAAAGTTTAGTCTAAGTTACTATTTATTAATTAGATACGGAAAAAAATCACGCTTTTTTTGATTGTATTAGCGTGTTAAGATGTAAAATTTATTGGCTAATATGTTGACTTGATTGATTTCTTTGACTTTTAAATCTGTAGAAGACCAATTGCTTTTTGGGTAAATTCTGATGGTTTTGCTCTCTAAAACAATGTCGACTGGCATTTCAAAGTCGGCCTCCACATTGGTCCAGCGCGCTTCTAGTTTTCCCTGATTTGTTTTTAATTCGAGTTTAGGGATAGTAGTTTTGAATAAATACTGATTGAAAATCGGAGTCAAATTCATACCACTTTCTTTATTAAAAAAGGCAATAACAGTTTCGTTATCAATAATTTTATGTCTGAAGGTATTCGAATAATCCAAAATCATTTTCCACCATTTGGCATCATCATTTACAACATGACGCAAAGTATTGAGCAACAAAGCACCTTTGGGGTACATATCTCCTGAACCTTCACTATTTACACCATAATCCCCAATAATTGGTCGGTCGTTTTGAACATTCATGCGCAATCCGTTGGCATATTGCATGGCTTTTTCGTAGCCTAAAGTACATTCAACATAAACAATTTCGGTGTATTGGGTAAAGCCTTCGTGTACCCACATATCGGCAATATCTTTGGTGGTGATGCTGTTGCCGAACCATTCATGACCACTTTCGTGAATGGTGATATAATCAAAAGTCAATCCTATTCCTGTCCCGGATAAATCCATACCGAGGTAACCTTTAAAATATTTATTGCCATAAGCTACAGCGCTCTGGTGTTCCATACCCAAATAAGAGGTTTCAACCAATTTATAACCATCATTTTTAAAAGGATATTCCCCGAATTTACTTTGGAAACAATCCATCATCGGTTTTACTTCTTCAAAATGTGCTTTGGCTTTGGATTCATTTTCTCGCAAAACATAATAATCTAAGTCTAAACCTTTGTAGTTATCATGCAAGTGAACATAATCGGCAATATTCACCGTAATATCATAAGTATTGATTGGATTTTTTACTTCCCAATCCCAACGGGTATAACCGTTTTTTAAATCTTCGGAGCCCAAAAATCTACCGTTGGAAACATTCATCAAACCATTGGGTACTGCAACTTTGATGCTTGCGCCTCTGTCCGGTTCGTCACTTTGAGAATCTTTTACCGGATACCACAAACTTGCTCCGGTACCTTGAACGGCCACGCCAATCCAATCTTTTCCGTTGGAATCTTGACTAAACACAAATCCGCCGTCCCAAGGCGCACGACGGGCAACAATAGGTTTTCCGGAATAATAAAATCTTATCGATTGTTCCGGCATGTCTTTTAGTAAAGGCGTTGGAAAATTGATAAAAACAGCATTAAACTCTCGCTCATAACTGAGTTTTCTTTTGTTAAAGATGATGCTGTCGACTTTCATATTTTCGAATAAATCGATTTGGATGGCCGTGGCATTTTCAACCGGTTTAAAAGTAATGTCATTGTAACCGATGATTGTTTTTGCTTTAGGGTCAATTTTGATATTCAAATCATAGCGCAAAACATCAAAACAAGTTCGCTCAGGACGTAAACCACCTTGTAATGTGTCTTTTCGGGTAAATGCTTTTTGAGCGGTTAAGTATTGAAACCCCAACAGTAATAACGAACAACCTAATAGTTTTTTCATACGGAAATGTTTGTCAATGAGTCTCAAAACTCACTATTTGTTACGAATTTAGAAATCAGCAGCCACAGTTATTGTAAGCGTTTCTTTTGAAATGGGATGACTAAAAGTAATACTTTCTGCATGCAAATGCAAACGATTGGCTTTTGTTCCGTATAAATCATCGCCAACTATTGGAGTGTTAAGTCCCAAATGATGAGCAGCATGTACTCTGAGTTGGTGTGTTCTGCCGGTAATCGGGTAGAAGTGGATGAGAGTTTGATTCTCTCTTCGCTCAATCACTTCCCAAAGGGTTTGAGCCGGTTTACCGTGTTCGTAACAAACTATTTGATTCGGCCGATTGTCTAAATCAACGCGCAAAGGCAAATCTAAAGTTCCGCTGTTTTCTTTTGGCAAACCATCAAGTAAAGCCACATAACGTTTTTTTACTTTTCGCTTAATAAATTGGGATTGCAGGTTTTTATGAACTTCACTGCTTTTGGCAATCAAAATCAAACCCGAAGTCGACATATCTAAGCGGTGCACAATTAATGGTCCGGTAGCATTTGGATAAAGATTTTTGACACGAGTGTAAACTGAGTCTGTGATTTGTTTTCCGGGAACGGATAAAAACTCGGCGGGTTTATTGAACACGGCTAAATACGCATCCTCGTAAACAACCTCAAGCATTTTGCCTTCCGCAGGATTCATTTGAAACGGATTGTCTTCCAATGGAATATCTTTGAGCATGTGTGTCAAAATGGGTTCGCATTTTCCCGTGCAGGCCGGATAAAACTGACCGTGTTTTCTAACTTCGGATTTGGGCGATTGTCCCCACCAAAACTCCGCCATAGCAATTGGTTTCAATTCATTTTGGAAAGCGTAATGCAGTAATTTGGGTGCTGCACATTCTCCGGCGCCGGCCGGTGGATTGCCATCAAATATTTCTCCCAAACTTTTCAATTCTCGGTACCGATTGAGGAAAGCATATTTTGCAAATAATTGTTGCTGGAGTTGCGCCGATTTTTGTTTGCGTTCTTCTTTGAGTTGGTTGATTTTTATGCTGAAGCTCTCAACCGATTGTGTTGCTGCTTTTAGTTGATGGTTCCAATATAAAGTCATTTTTTTGAGTAGGATACCTTCTTCTTGACTCTCTTTGTTGAGTTGTTCTACATCGGCTTCAGGATTGTTTTTACGGATTTCAGCACGGCGTTTTTTGCCGATTTTTATCTTTTCTTTTTGTTCCTGAATTTCTTTTTCGGCTTGCGACTTAGTTTCTTCTAATAGTTGAATTGAATTTAGATAAAGTGCTTCATTTTCAAGCTTTTCAATTTTTTTATTGTAATCATTTAAGATGACTTCTTCTTGCTTAAAAAAACTATTTTCTTCCAACATATCAAATACAGTCGGCACAAACAAAGTATGATGATTTCTATCCGCCAATTTTCCGGAGAAAGCCCACAGATAACCCAATTCACCTTCACTATTTTGCACGACTAAAACGCCAAACATTTTTCCGATAACTAAGCCATCTTGTTCTGTATCTAAACCAAAGTTGTGTTCAAAATCGGTTTGTGTTTCTAGATAATGTTGCAGTTCTTTTGCAGCGATTACGCTTAATTCATGAGGTTCGTAATAAAACGGAAAGGTGAATTTTTCGGGTAAAGGAATACCTGAAATGTTTTGTTGGAAAGCGATAAAATTAGAAGTTGACTTCATCGCAGCAAAGCTAAAAAGGAAATGTAAATTATTGGCTAATTAATGATTTTTATTCCTTCAACAAAAATTTCAAATTCTCTATGGTACGAATTTCAGATTTGTAAAATTGAAGCGCCGTTGGTATAACCTTGTCAGAAGTATCTCGAGGTGATTTTTTCACAATTCGGGCGGTTGTTCCGCTGAAATTCAAGGTATAATCTTGATTTAAGTCGGTTGGTTCTGTAGTGAATTTGATGATTTTATTTTCTACTTTCCAAGTTCCTTTACCTTTTTTATTAGTATCGTGATTGCCACGCATGTCAACTACTCGGTTAAAACTCGTAAAGACAAATGTTTGGTCGGGATTGAGTTGTATTTTATAGTCGAGAATATGACCGTCTTTGCCTTCAATTAAGAAGAAATAACTTCCGGAACAATCCTCGGTCTGAGCATTAATAGCAAAGCTTGTTATCAGTAAGAGAGTAAGGAAAAGTCGTTTCATTTTATAAATTTATTTAAACCTGTATCACACCCAAATTAAATTTCTTCTCAATAGGCGCATGATTTGCGGCTTCAATTCCCATAGAAATCCAAGTGCGTGTTTCCAACGGATCGACAATGGCATCCGTCCACAATCTTGCTGCGGCATAATAAGGAGAAACCTGCGCATCATAGCGCGCTTTGATTTTATCGAATAGTTCTTGCTCTGTTTTTTCGTCAACGGTTTCGCCTTTGGCTTTTAGGGAAGAAGCTTCAATTTGGGCCAATACTTTTGCGGCTTGCGTTCCACCCATAACCGCCAATTCCGCACTTGGCCAAGCGAAGATTAACCTTGGATCATAAGCCTTGCCACACATGGCGTAGTTTCCGGCACCGTAAGAGTTTCCGACTACCACAGTAAATTTGGGTACAACCGAATTGGAAACCGCATTGACCATTTTGGCTCCGTCTTTAATAATGCCGCCGTGTTCGCTTTTGGAACCGACCATAAATCCGGTTACGTCTTGCACGAAAACTAACGGAATTTTCTTTTGGTTGCAATTGGCAATAAAACGTGTAGCTTTATCGGCAGAGTCTGAGTAGATTACGCCGCCAAATTGAATTTCGCCTTTCTTGGTTTTAGAAACTGTTCTTTGATTGGCAACAATACCCACAGCCCAACCGTCAATTCTGGCGTAACAAGTGATGATGGATTTACCGTAATCGGGTTTGTACATGTCCATTTCGGAGTTGTCGACCAAACGTTTGATGATTTCCATCATGTCGTATTGTTCGGCTCTCGATTTGGGTAAAATACCGTAGATTTCTTTTTCGTCTAAAGCCGGTTTTTGAGGTTTTTCGCGGTTGAAACCAGCTTTATCATAATCGCCTATTTTACCTACTATACTTTTAATTCTATCTAAAGCGTCTTTATCGTCTTTGGCTTTATAATCGGTCACACCTGAGATTTCGCAGTGCGTTGTAGCGCCGCCAAGCGTTTCGTTATCGATGTTTTCGCCAATGGCGGCTTTTACCAAATAACTTCCGGCCAAGAAAATGCTTCCTGTTTTATCTACTATCATGGCTTCATCACTCATAATCGGAAGATAGGCACCACCGGCAACACAACTTCCCATAACGGCTGCAATTTGGGTAATGCCCATACTACTCATGATGGCATTGTTTCTGAAGATGCGTCCGAAATGTTCTTTGTCGGGGAAAATTTCGTCCTGCATCGGCAAATAAACGCCGGCTGAATCGACCAAATAAATAATCGGCAAACGATTTTCCATGGCGATTTCTTGTGCGCGTAAATTCTTTTTGGCCGTTATCGGAAACCAAGCACCGGCTTTTACGGTAGCATCATTGGCTACTACTATACATTGTTTGCCTTTGATATAACCCATTTTAACCACCACGCCACCGGAAGGACAACCTCCGTGTTCCGCATACATACCATCGCCTACAAAAGCACCGATTTCAATGCTGTTGGCTTTAGCGTCAAGCAAATAATTGATACGCTCGCGAGCCGTCATTTTACCTTCGGCATGTAATTTTTCGATGCGTTTTTCGCCACCGCCAACCCTTACTTTGGCGAAACGTTGTTTTAAATCGGTGAGTAAAAGTTTGTTGTGATCTTCGTTTTTATTGAAGTTGATGTCCATATAATGGTGTTTGTTTTATTCGGATGCTAAGCTACGAAAACGTTTTCAATAAGAGAAATCAGGGTAGAATTCGCAGCTGTTTTTTATGTTAACAAATTGTAAAATCCGATCGAAATAGTAATAGTATATTTAATATTCACTTAACATTAGAGTAATACATTTGCATCAAATTTTAACACTATGTCAATAAACAGTATTTTCCAGTTTTTAGTTCCAAAAGATAAAAAATTCTTTCCTCTTTTTGAACAAGCCTCTTCAAATTTAGTTTTATTAGCGGAAACCTTGCACGAAGCCGTAAATGCTCCAAAAACAGAACGTGAAGATTATTTCAGAAAAATCGAAGAGTTGGAAGCAACCATCGAAGAGATTACTCATAAAACACACTTGGAATTGAGTAGAAACTTTATCACTCCTTTTGATAGAGAAGACATCCACTCCTTAATTAAAGCGATTGATAATGTGGCAGATTATATGCACGGTGCGGCAAGTAGAATGCGTTTGTACCAAGTGGAAAAAATCACCAAGTCGATTCGTAAATTAACAGAGATTAATTTAGAAGCTTGTCAGTTGATTAATGTGGGTATCAAAGAATTGAAAGACATGAAAGACCACAAAGCGATAAAAGATACTTGTAAAAAAATCAATAAATTAGAAAGCAAAGCCGATTCAGTATTTGATAAAGCGGTAGCGGATATCTTTGAAAATGAGACTGATGTAAAAAACATCATCAAATACAAAGAAGTACTTTCTGCTTTGGAGTCAGCTTCAGACAAATGTAAAAGTGTTTCCAACGTAATGGAACAAATTTCAGTAAAACATTCATAAACAGTTATAATAAAAACCAACTTTTATGGATTTTACCTTATTATTAATTATCATCTTTCTTGCGTTAGTTTTTGACTACATCAATGGTTTTCATGATGCGGCCAACTCTATTGCAACGATTGTAGCGACTAAGGTTCTTACGCCTTTTCAGGCAGTACTTTGGGCAGCGCTTTTTAACTTCTTAGCCTATTGGGTTTTTGGATTTGGTGTTGCCGATACCGTAGCCAAAACGGCGCATACCAGCAGCATTGATTTAACGGTGATTTTGGCCGGAGTCATAGCGGCTATTATTTGGAACCTTATCACTTGGTGGAAAGGAATTCCATCTTCATCGTCACATACCTTAATTGGTGGATTCGCTGGAGCAGCTATTGCACATGGTTTCAGAGATGTTACCGATCCGGAACACGCTGGATTCAAAATTGTAAACTGGTTAAAAGATGCTAAAGAAGGAGAACTATTGCCTTCTGGAGTTGTTATCGTGATCTTGTTTATTGTTTTTGCTCCTTTGTTGGGAATGATTATTTCCTATTTCATTTCTCTATGGTTAATGTATTCTTCTAAAAAGAATGTTTGGCCAAAAGTTTTGACTGTGGTTTTAATGCTTTTAGTATTGTGGTTTTTATCCTCAGTAATGGTTTCTTATGAAGATATAAAGAAACCGCGTTTTGAAAGTCATTTTTGGAGTGTTATTACTGAGCCGGCTAATATTAAATGGTTTTTAGTAGCTGTGATTTTTTACAGTTTGGCGATATTCAACTTACTATTCAGTAGTTTCTCTACTGCCAAAGCCGAAAGAGTATTAAAGCGAATGCAGTTGTTGTCTTCAGCCGCTTTCAGTTTAGGCCACGGTGGAAACGACTCTCAAAAAGTAATGGGAATCATTGCAGCTGCAGTAGCAGTTTACATTAAATCTAATCCGAATATCGATATGTCTGCCGGTTGGTTAGACCTGAATGTGGTTTTACCTTCTGAAAAAGACGGTGTGAAAATTGACGGTGTAATGCCGGGTTGGATTCCATTAACTTGTTATACTGTTATCGCTTTAGGAACTTTAAGTGGTGGTTGGAAAATTGTAAAAACTATGGGTTCCAAAATTACTAAAGTAACCGCTTTTGAAGGCGTAGTTGCCGAATCAGCGGGTGCGTTAACTTTATTCTCTACAGAACACTTCAAAATTCCTGTATCGACTACACATACCATCACAGGTTCTATCATTGGAGTAGGAGTGACCAAAAGGGTTTCAGCCGTTCGTTGGGGTGTAACTGTAAAACTATTGTGGGCTTGGATTTTAACCATTCCGGTTTCTGCAGTTTTAGCGGCTTTGGTTTATTATTTATTAAAAATATTTATCTAAAAAATTTATATGCAAATAAGCCAACTGTAATGGTTGGCTTTTTTTATAACTAATCCTTATTTGTTATTAAATCATTTACTAAACATCAATTTATCATTAAGACTAAACAACAACACACACAACTAAACATGAAAAAAGTATTACTCATTGCTACTTTACTGGTATCAATATCAATCTCGGCTCAGGTTACTATTGAGCAGACCAAGCATGACAACGATATCAAACTATCGGCTTTGCCGTATTACAGTTTTGGTAAAGGAATCGGAATAACTTCTCCAGATAGTTTGTTCCAAATGAACATTCGCTTCAGAATGCAAAATCGCGTTTCTTATATAGAAAATGACGGTGAAAACGGAGCCTATGACGGACAAGTGCGTCGTTTGCGTTTGCGTTTTGACGGATATGTAGGTAACCCGAAATTCTTATACGCAGTGCAATTGTCTTTTGCTCCCGGAGATGTTGGAGAGATTAAAGACGGAGAAAATATTAACATCATTCGTGACGCAGTAATATTCTATCGCCCAAATAAACATTGGAATATCAGTTTCGGACAAACCAAATTACCCGGAAACCGACAACGTGTTAATTCATCCGGAGGTTTGCAATTAACCGACAGAACCATTAACAATGCCAGGTTTACTATTGATAGGGATTTTGGTTTTCAAGTCCATGACATGAACGAATTCAAAGACAAATTCTCTTATAATATAAAAACAGCACTTTCAAGTGGTGAAGGAAGAAACCAAACCGGTAAAGCCGATGATGGAATTGCGGTGACAGGAAAATTAGAGTTAATGCCTTTTGGTGCTTTTACCAAAGACGGGACTTATTTTGAAGGTGATGTAATCCGTGAAAAGAAACCAAAATTATTGTTATCCGGTGCTTTTCACCAAAACAATCATGCACAGCGTACGCAAGGACAATTGGGTAATGATTTATTCGAAAGAAGAACCATGAAATCTGTTTTATTAGATGCCATGTTCAAATACAACGGTTGGGCAGCCATGATGAGCTATATGTCGAGAACCACGAACGAAAATGCGTTAACTTTCAATCCCGATGATATTACCGAAAGCAATTATGTGTTTGTTGGTAACGGATTTGACTACCAAGCCAGTTATATCACTAAGTCTAATTATGAATTCATTGCCCGATATTCGACTCAGAATGTGGGTAAAGATATTGAAACCTTGACACCAAATACCCGTGAATATTCGCTTGGTTTGACCAAATACATTTGGGAACACACTTTCAAATTGCAGGCCGAGTTGAATTATGATACTTTGAAATATTTCGACGGCAGTTCTAAAAACAATTGGTACTTGCGCTTTCAAGTCGAAATCGGAATATAATACTAAAGTCTCTTCGGAGACTTTTTTTATTTAGTATGGTATTAACTTTTGTTTTACCATTTAATAGTTAATTTTAGGGCTAACTAATTTAATTACTATGAAACTAAAAACAATCATCATGGCGATAGTACTGTCATTGTCATTCAACAGTTTTGCCCAACTCACTGCCGTCGACTACAAAGACGGTGAACAAGTGTTAAGCGGCTTTGGCATTAAGCCAAAAAGTGAGTCAAAAGACAAACCCGGCGTATTGGTTTTACCGGCTTGGTTTGGAATTGATGCTCATTCTCAAGAAAGCGCAAGTAAATTAGCTGAACTGGGTTATTATTCCTTCGTTGCCGATATTTACGGAAAAGACAATCGTCCGAAAAACAGTGCCGAAGCCGGAAAAAATGCCGGTTATTACAAAAAAAATTATGCAGAATACCAAAAGCGAATCCAATTGGCTTTAGACCAATTAGTGAAAATGGGTGCCAATCCCGATAAAATCGTAGTTATGGGCTATTGCTTTGGCGGAACCGGAGCAATTGAAGCAGCGAGAGCCAATTTAAAAGTGCAAGGTGTAGTTTCTTTTCACGGAGGTTTAGGAAAGGACATTACCAGAGCGGTTGGAAAAATTAACCCAAAAGTTCTAGTGCTTCACGGTGCCGATGATCCTTTTGTACCCAAAGAAGAAGTGGATGCATTCCAATCAGAAATGAGAGCTTCCGGTGCCGATTGGCAAATGGTTTACTATGCCAATTCCGTGCACGCTTTTACCCATAAAGATGCCGGAAGTGATAACAGCAAAGGTGCAGCCTATAATGAATTGGCCGACAAACGTTCGTGGATTGCTCTTAAAGATTTTCTCAAAGAGGTTTTATAAATTATTGATTCCAGTTTAATAAAAAAGCCCAGAATAGTCATCTACTTTGGGCTTCATCATTTCTATAAAATACAAAAGTCGATCTGGAGCGATCGACAATTGCGGTGAGGTGTAACTTCCTTTACGGAATCCTCATGGCAAATATAAAGTATAATTACGAATTACGAATTATAAATTATGAATTATTTATCTCTTCGTAATTCGTAATTTCAAATTCATAATTATTTAGAGTCTCTCACCAATCTTTTCAAAATGGCCCATTGCTTCAAAGCATCGCGAGCGTCAATGGCAGGATAACCCAATACCGTTTTGCCTGCTTCAACATCTCCGGCTACACCTGAACCTGCGCCAATGATAGCACCGTCACCAATAGTCGTATGGTCTTTAATCGAAGCGCTTCCGCCAATGATTACGCCATTGCCTAAAGTTACTGATCCTGCCAAACCTGAATTTCCGGCCATGATACAGAATTTGCCCAATTTTGAGTTGTGACCTATTTGCACTAAATTGTCAATCTTACAGCCATCGCCTAAAACTGTGGAGCTGAATTTACCTCGGTCAACACAAGAGTTAGCCCCAATTTCAACGCCGTTTCCTAAAATTACGTTTCCAATTTGCGGAATTTTTACCAAACCTCTTTCCGGACAAGGTCTGAATCCGAATCCGTCTGCGCCAATGGTGCAATTGGGATGTAAAATACAATGACTTCCCACATGACAGCGCTCACGGATAACAGTTCCCGACCAAATGATGGTATTTTTCCCAATCGTACATTCGTCCAAAATAGTAACATTTGGATAAATCGTTGTGTTTTCGCCTATGACAACATTCGGACCAATATAACAGCCGGCGCCAATGCGAACGCCATTTCCAATAGAAACGGAGTCGTCAATAATTGCGGTTGGATGAATATCTACAGAAAATATGGGTGGAGCAGGAGCAAACATCTCCAATACTTGTGACATGGCTAAATCGGCATTTTTTACTTTGATAAATGCTCGATTGTCACCGGGTTCAATGCTGATGTCTTGGTTTACCACAGCAACACAAGCTTTGGAAGTAGCCCAAAGTTTTTCATATTTTTTGTTGCCTATAAAGGATATTTCAGTCTCCGAAGCGGATTCTAACTGCTCCGGAGCTGTAATTTTTTGAGCAGCATTACCGACGATTTCGCCCTGTAATACCTCATTAATTTCTTGAATTGAAAAAGAACGCATAGTGGTTTTGGTTGGTTATAGTTCTCAAATTACTGAAATTGTATTTGAAAATCCTAATAATCCAAAATCAAAAGGTCACTTATTCTTCTTCTTTTTGTCCCATCATCATTAAATAGGCTTTCAAAAACTCATCGATATTACCGTTCATGACACCATCAACATCGCTGGTTTCGTAACCGGAACGCACGTCTTTGACCAATTTATAAGGATGCATTACATAGTTCCGAATTTGTGAACCCCATTCGATTTTCATTTTTCCGGCTTCGATGTCGCTGCGTTGGGCTTGTTGTTTTTTTAGCTCAATTTCATACAATTGCGATTTCAACATTTGCATCGCTCGTTGGCGGTTGTCTTGTTGCGAACGCGTTTCCGAACATTGAATCTGGATTCCCGTTGGTTTGTGAAACAACTGTACTTTAGTTTCTACCTTATTTACGTTCTGTCCACCGGCGCCACTCGAACGAGAAGTGATAATTTCAATATCGGCCGGATTGATTTCAATTTCGATAGTATCATCCACCAAGGGATAAACATAAACTGAAGCAAAAGACGTATGGCGTTTGGCATTACTGTCAAAAGGCGATATTCTTACCAATCGATGCACGCCATTTTCACCTTTAAGGTACCCAAAAGCATAATCGCCTTCAATTTCTAAAGTCACCGTTTTGATTCCGGCTACATCGCCTTCTTGAAAGTTGAGTTCTTTGACTTTATACCCTTGGTTTTCTGCCCACATCAAATACATGCGCATCAACATCGATGCCCAATCACAACTTTCTGTTCCGCCGGCACCGGCCGTAATTTGCAATACAGCGCTCAAACTATCGCCTTCGTCAGAAAGCATGTTTTTGAATTCTAAATTCTCTATATGGGCATTGGTGATTTCGTATTGTTCGTCGAGTTCCGCTTCGGTGGCATCGCCGTCTTTGAAAAATTCGTATACCATTTGCAGTTCTTCCGCCATGGCATTGCCTTTCTCAAAATCTTCGACCCATTTTTTCTTAGAGCGCAAGTTTCTGACAATGATTTCGGCTTCCTTGGCGTTGTTCCAAAAGTCGGGCGCAAAGGTTTTCTCTTCCTCGTTGGTAATTTCTATAAGCTTGGCATCAATGTCAAAGATACCTCCTCAACGCACCAAGGCGTTCTACAATACCTTTTATTTGTTCGGTATTTGTCATAAATAATGTAGTTTTGTGGTTTACTATTGAACCCTAGCCCCGATAGTAGTGAAAATCCTTTTTTAAATATCAATTTAAAAAAGATTGTAGCGAATAGCGGGATTAGCTTCTAATAAATATAATGCGAAAGTAAGCTATCTTCATAAAATATGGAAATTAATTTAATCAGTGATACCGTAACCAAACCTTCTCCCGAAATGTTGCAAGCCATGTTCAACGCCAAAGTTGGTGATGATGTGTTTAAGCAAGACCCAACCGTTAACGCATTTGAAAAAATGGTGGCCGATTTGTTTGGGAAAGAAGCCGCGTTGTTTTTTCCTTCGGGAACGATGGCGAATCAAACGGCGATTAAATTAAATACCAATCCCGGAGACCAAATCATTTGCGATAAATGGTCGCACATTCACTTATACGAAGCCGGTGGTGCTTCCTTTAACAGTGGCGTAAATTTTAATTTGTTAGATGGCAATAGAGGAATGATAACTGCGGAACAAGTTAAAGCCGGAATTAATGATCCTGAGTTTTATCACGCACCATTGTCAAAAATGGTAGCTATTGAAAACACAACCAACAAAGGCGGCGGCGCTTGTTATGATTTAGAGGAATTGAAAAAAATCAAGCAAGTTTGTGTCGATAACAACTTAAAATACCATTTAGACGGTGCGCGTTTGTGGAATGCGATTGTGGAGAAGAAGCAGCATCCGAAGCAATTTGGGGAATTGTTCGACACCATTTCCGTTTGTTTTTCTAAAGGATTGGGTGCGCCGATTGGTTCAGTTTTGATTTCTGATGCTGAGACGATGCATAAGGCTTTGCGTATTCGAAAAATATTTGGCGGCAACATGCGCCAATCGGGTTATTTGGCGGCAGCCGGTATTTATGCTTTGCAAAACAACATCAACCGATTGACTGATGACCACCGAAGAGCTAAGGAACTCGGGCAAACTTTACAACAATTACCTTGGGTGGCGAAAGTAGAACCGGTAGAAACCAATATTATAGTGTTTTCCGTTCAGCCACACATTGACGACAAAGCGGTGATGGACAAGCTTAAACAAAAAGGCATTGTCATCAGTTTGCTTGGCAAAGGTGCTTTGCGCATGGTTACGCATTTAGATTACCGTCAAGTGATGCATGAATATGTTTTGGAAACATTAGGAAAGATTGAATTCTAAGCAAGCAAATGTTAATTTTTAAGTTTATAACTTTCTGTTGAAATCCAAATCGCCTTTGCAAGTATGGTTATTTTTGTAATTGATAAAATTACATCGATGCCCAAAACGACATTATTACCGCCAAAAGCTACTATAATTCCACACTCGTTGGAAAAACACGGACATGTTCGAACAGATAATTATTATTGGTTAAACCAAAGAGAAAATCCGGAAGTGATTGATTATCTCAATCAGGAAAACGAATATTACCGTCAATCGACTGCGCATACCAAAGAGTTCCAAAAAGATTTATTTGAAGAAATGAAAGTCCGAATCAAGGAAGATGACGAATCGGTTCCTTATTTCTATAATGGCTATTACTATATCACGCGTTTTGAAAAAGGCAAAGATTACCCCATTCATTCTCGTAAAAAAGGTAGTTTGGAAGCCCAGGAAGAGATTATGTTCGATTGTAACGAAATGGCCAAAGGACATGCTTATTTCAATTTGGCCGGATTGAGTGTGAGTGAAGACAATGTTTGGGTGAGTTTTGGTATTGATACGGTGTCGAGAAGACAATATACAATTCAAATAAAGAATTTAGTCACCGGGGAAATTCTTCCGGTAAAGATTGAAAATACTACCGGAGGTGCTACTTGGGCGAGTGATCACCAAACTTTATTTTATTCACGCAAAGACGAACAAACTTTGCGTCCGGATAAGATTTACAAACATAAAATCGGAACCAATCCTGATGAAGATGTGTTGGTTTTCTTTGAAAAAGATGAAACTTTTGATGTTTCGGTCTATAAATCGAAGTCGAAGAAATATATCATCATCAATTCTAACAGTACAATGACTACTGAATACCGCATGGCTTTATCGGCTACACCTGATGCGAAGTTTACTGTTTTTCAGAAAAGAACTCGTGGCTTGGAATACTCTATGTCGCATTTTGGAGACCATTTTTATGTGGTAACCAATAAAGATAAAGCAACCAATTTTAAGTTGATGAAAACACCTGAAAACGCTACATCAAAGGAAAATTGGGTAGATGTCATTCCGCACAGAGAAGAAGTATTATTGGAAGATATTGATATTTTCAAGGATTATTTAGTCGTTACTGAACGTTTCAATGGTTTGAACCAAATTCGAATTATGCCGTGGAATGGAGTAGGTGAATACTATTTGCCCTTTGACAGTGAAACTTATACAGCTTACACGACCACCAATCTCGATTTTGACACCGAGATTCTTCGTTACAGTTTTCAATCGTTAGCCACACCTTCTTCGGTCATTGATTTCAATATGAAGACCAAAGCCAAAACGGTTTTGAAAGAACAGGAAGTTTTAGGCGGTCAATTTGATAAAAACAATTACACAGAAGAAAGGCTATGGGCCACGGCCAAAGACGGAACGCAAGTCCCGATTTCTATGGTTTATCTCAAAGGGATTGAGAAAAACGGTAATAACCCAACGCTTTTGTATGCCTATGGTTCTTATGGTGTGACAATGGATTGCTATTTTTCTTCTGTCAGATTATCGCTTTTGGACAGGGGTTTTGTTTTTGCCATTGCACACATTCGCGGTGGTGAAGATTTAGGCCGACGCTGGTATGAAGACGGCAAGTTGTTAAAAAAGAAAAATACGTTTACGGATTTTATTGATTGTTCTCAATTTTTGATTGACAATAAGTATACCTCACCACAACATTTGTATGCCGAAGGTGGTTCGGCCGGTGGTTTATTAATGGGTGCAGTGGTAAACATGGCACCATCTTTGTACCATGGAGTCATCGCACAAGTGCCGTTTGTAGATGTGGTGACCACCATGTTAGATGATACCATTCCGCTAACAACGGGTGAATACGACGAATGGGGCAATCCTAATGTAAAGAAATATTATGATTATATGCTTTCTTATTCGCCTTATGATAATGTGACTGCACAAGATTATCCGAATATGTACGTATCTACGGGATTGCACGATTCACAGGTACAATATTGGGAACCGGCGAAATGGGTTGCCAAATTGAGGGTTTTAAAAACAGATAATAATCAGTTATATTTGGATACCAACATGGATACGGGTCATGGCGGAGCGTCGGGAAGGTTTGAAGCCATTAAAGAAATCGCTAAAGAATATAGTTTTTTGTTAGATTTAGAAGGAATAAAAAGATAGTTTAAAATATTTTATTAAATTTGCAACGTTTGGAAGTCTGTAAAAAAGGCTTCATAACTACGCCTTGACTAATTTATTTTATGAAAGAAGATATAAAAGCTCACGATAATGTACTAAGTTTAATAGGAAATACACCTCTTATTAAATTGAACAGAATCACAGAATCTTTACCCGGAAATTTTTATGCTAAGGTTGAAGCTTTCAACCCTGGTCATTCCACCAAAGACAGAATTGCGTTATATATTATTGAAGAAGCGGAAAAACAAGGTATTCTAACTCCCGGTGATACTATCATCGAGACTACCTCGGGGAATACCGGTTTTAGTTTGGCCATGGTTAGTATCATTAAAGGGTACAACTGTATCTTAGCCGTTAGTTCAAAATCTTCCAAAGATAAGATTGACATGTTGCGTAGTTTAGGCGCCAAAGTATATGTTTGTCCGGCACATGTTTCTGCCGATGACGAACGTTCTTACTACAACGTTGCCAAACGTTTGCATGAAGAAACCAAAGGTTCGGTATACATCAATCAGTATTTTAACCAATTGAATATTGATGCCCATTACAAGTCAACGGGTCCGGAAATTTGGGAACAAACTAATGGTAAAATTACTCATTTAGTTGCTTGTAGCGGAACCGGTGGTACCATTTCAGGAGCTGCTAAATATTTAAAAGAACAAAATCCGAATATCAGAATTTTAGGTGTTGATGCTTTTGGTTCGGTGTTGAAAAAATACCACGAAACTAAAGAGTTTGATGTTGAAGAAATTTACCCATACAGAATTGAAGGTTTAGGGAAAAATTTAATTCCAACTGCTACTGATTTTGATGCCATTGATCATTTCATGAAAGTGACCGATGAAGAGAGTGCGCATACTACTCGTGAAATTGCTAAAAAAGAAGGATTGTTTGTTGGTTATACTTCGGGTGCCGTTATGCAAGCCATTAAGCAATATGCCGAAGAAGGTGAATTTGATGAAAACAGCAATGTAATCGCCATTTTCCCGGATCACGGTTCTCGATACATGAGTAAAGTGTACAGTGATGATTGGATGAATGAGCAAGGATTCTTTGATAGTGTAAATGCCGAAGAAGCACAAAAAATTGAATTTATCAAGTAATTAGAATTACTTTAAGACATAGAAAACGCTGAGCTTTGCTTGGCGTTTTTTTTTGAACAGATTAAAGTCATCCGGTTATATTGAAATAGATTCGTCATTTTAGCCCCGATAGAAGCAAGCTACCATGTAGCGCGGATAGCGGGAGCATTAGTCAAAGAAACCCAAAATGTTCTGCTCCTAAAAACAAAAAACGCCAAGCAAATGCCTAGCGTTTCTATCTAATACCTAAATTTAATAGCTAATATTATTCTTGCATGGTGTGATATACGTTCATCACATCATCGTCTTCTTCAATTTTTTCTAATAGTTTTTCTACGTCGGCCACTTGATCTTCCGTCAGTTCTTTGGTAATCTGAGGAATTCTTTCAAATCCCGAGGACAAGATCTCCAAACCGCGGTTTTCCAATTCTTTTTGGATGGCACCGAAACTTTCAAACGGCGCGTACATTACGATTCCGTCTTCGTCATCGGCGAAAATTTCTTCTACACCAAAGTCAATCATTTCCAATTCTAGTTCTTCTACGTCTTGACCGGCTGCCGGGATGCGGAAATTGCAAGTGTGATCGAACATGAATTCTACCGAGCCTTGCGTTCCTAAAGTTCCGTTACATTTGTTGAAATAGCTGCGAATATTGGCTACTGTTCGGTTGTTGTTGTCGGTAGCAGTTTCGATTAAGATGGCAATTCCGTGCGGTGCATAACCTTCAAATAACACTTCTTTATAGTTGGCCGTATCTTTATCAGTTGCCTTCTTGATGGCGCGTTCTACGTTTTCTTTGGGCATGTTCGCTGCTTTGGCATTTTGCATTACAGCTCTCAAACGTGAGTTGGCTTCGGGGTTTGGCCCGCCTTCTTTTACCGCCATAACGATATCTTTTCCGATACGCGTAAATGCTTTGGCCATGGCTGCCCAACGCTTCATTTTTCTTCCTTTTCTAAATTCAAATGCTCTTCCCATTTCTGACAGAATGTTTTGTTTTTTATGATTGCAAAAATAAGGGTTTATTCGATTAATGCAAACAAAACCATCATTGTAAATGATGTTCCTTTACTTTGGTTATGGTTTGAAGTTTTTAACATCGTTTAGAATATTGAGCGCTTCCAAAATATGATAGTTTTGTTTGATATTTTTGATTCTTTCGATGTTGCAGCTTTTTAAATAGTCATCGTATTTTTGGTATTCATCATCGGTTGAATTTTGCTCCACAGCTATGGGATAAGTTCTTTCGTTGGTAGACTGGATTTCTTTCCAAAGTAAATTCATCTTAGCTACATCATCAAAAACGGCCGAAAACTGGAGTGGTATCGGAGGCAAGTCGTTTTCGTAAAGCGGATTTATTTTCGCATTGAGTATTTTAATATCTGAAGCTAATTTGTCATTGTCAATTCGGTATTGACTTAAATTGATGACATTGGTTTTTATGCGCTCGTTGGCCAAACGATTGTATTTGACCTTGATGCCGATTTCATCGTTTTTTAAAGCGGTTTTATTGCTGTCTTCCCGTGGCATTTGTTTGTCAAACAAAACCGGAATTTCTACATCAGGTATAATGCCGCTGTATTGGTTGCTTTTTCCGGTAACGCGGTAAAATTTTTCTAAAGTCAGTTTTAAAAACTCATCGTTTTCACTGTTTAACGGAAATATTCGCTGCATAGAAGCTTTGCCCAAAGACCGGTTTCCAATAATTAAGGCGCGACTGTAATCTTGCATGGCATTGGCAAAAAATTCACTGGCCGAAGCTGAAAAACCATTGATCATTACAATCATCGGACCATTATAAATAGTACCGCGATTCATGTCTTTGAGAATTTCTTTTTTGTTTTTATTGTTGTTCATTACAGCCAACGGTCCGGCATCGATAAATAAACCCGAAAGGCGAATGGCTTCTTCCATAGAACCGCCGCCGTTGTTTTCTATATCAATAATTAATCCGTCGATTCGGTCTTGTTGCAGTTTGTAAATTTCTTTGGCTACATCACCGCTGACACTCGATTTTCCATTCTCAAAAGTGGCATAGAAACTTGGAATTCGAATATAACCAAATGTGCTGTTTTCTTTTTTTAATTTAAAGCTGTATACATTATTCTGATAATCTTTCATTACCTTTTTGTTCAGTTGAACGCTGAAGGTTTCACCGCTTTTTTTTCTGAAGGTGAAATCGGCAGTTTTGTATTCGTTTGAAGTAATGATTTCATCAATTTTTTTCATCGAAGAGCAGGCAATTTCATATTCTTCGTTTTTGTATTTGACTTTTAATACGGTATCGCCTTTGCTGATTTTTTCGGTAAAGTAGGCCGAACTTCCCGGAATAATATCGTCTACAGTCATTTCGTCATTCTCATTGGTAGAAAGGTAGAGCCCAAAAGTAAGGTTGTCGGAACTCACCGTGGAGTAAAAGGACGACTTTTCGCTTTGGGAAAAATATTCGGTATGCGGATCAAAATAAGAGCAAAAAACGGTAAAGAAAACCGAATTGAACTCGGCTTTACTCATCTCGTAACTGTGAATTTTGCATTCGCTTTTTTCAAAAACCTTAGTTTTACTAGCTGCGGCCAATTTTTCAAAATTAGCGGTAAGCGAATCTTTATTGGTGCTCAATTCGGCCACATCCCGAAGTATATTATAGAGTAACCTTTTTTTGTATAAATGTTTTAACTCTTTTTCTTCTTTAGCATAAGGAAAAGCCTCTTTGGAGAATTGTACTTTTTCGGCACTGTTTAACGGGAAAGGTTCCTTTTTGATAGCCGCCAATAGTACTTTGTATCTTGTGATGGTTTTGGAGTAAGCTGTATAAAAATCGTCTAAAAAGCTGCAATTATTTTCCTTGAGATAATCATCGATTTTGCGTTCGTGCTTTTGAAGCGCTTTGATTTCGGGCTCAATAAACAAGCGATTTTCTTCGTCTAATTGACTGAGGAATGTTTTAAAAACATAAACCGATAAACTATCGTCTACCGGTTTAGGTTTATAGTGGTTTTCCTGAATAAGCAAGTTGATTTTTGATAAAGTTTCACAAGGATTCTTTTCGGTTTGTCCAAAAAGAAGGAAAGGGAATAAACTCGCTGCTACAAGAAATTTGGTCACATTTATGGTTTTTTATAAAAGGGTAATTTAACCACTTTTGCTTTTACTTTATTGTTTCTGATTTGGATGTAGATGTCGCTGTCAACCGCTGAAAACTCAGTTTTAACATAACCCATTCCGATTCCTTTCCCCAAAGATGGTGCCATAGTTCCCGAAGTTACAATTCCGATATTATTACCTTCAGCATCAACAATTTCGTAATCATGACGCGGAATGCCTCTTTCTACTAATTCGAAACCAATTAGTTTGCGGCTAACACCGGCTTCTTTTTGTTTTAAAAGATTCTCCGAATTGGTGAAGGTTTTGTTGAATTTGGTAATCCAACCCAAACCGGCTTCTAATGGAGAAGTAGTATCATTGATGTCATTTCCATACAAGCAGAATCCCATTTCTAAACGCAAGGTATCGCGTGCTGCTAAGCCAATTGGTTTAATGCCAAAAGCAGCGCCGGCTTCGAATACTTTGTTCCAAACTTGTTCAACGTCTGAATTTTTACAGTAAATCTCAAATCCGCCAGAACCGGTATAACCTGTGGCAGAAATAATGACATGTTCAATCCCGGCAAACGGGCCGACTTCAAAATGGTAATATTTAATAGCCGATAAATCCACTGAAGTTAGCGATTGCATGGCTTCTACGGCTTTTGGTCCTTGGATGGCCAACAAAGAATAGTCTTCAGAAATATTTTTCATGTCGACACCTAAGTCATTGTGCGAAGCAATCCAATTCCAGTCTTTTTCAATATTAGAAGCGTTTACTACCAATAAATATTGGTCTTCTTTCATACGGTAAACGATTAAATCGTCTACAATTCCACCATCGTTATTAGGTAAACACGAATATTGTGCACGCCCGATTTCTAATACCGAAGCGTCATTAGATGTTACTTTTTGAATCAGTGCCAAAGCATTCTCTCCCGTAAGCAAAAATTCTCCCATATGTGACACGTCAAAAACGCCCACGCCATTTCTTACGGTTTCATGTTCGGCATTCACACCTTCATATTGAACCGGCATGTTGTATCCGGCAAACGGTACCATTTTGGCTCCTAAACTTTCATGAACGTGTGTTAAAGCTGTGTTTTTCATTATCAATTAAATTGTGTTGTTGTTGTTTGTTTTAAATTTTGATATTGTAATTGTCATTAAAAATTATTTTCTAACAAATGGCGGTAAAAGTTTGGTGGCTACTTCTCCGAACCCGATACGAATAGAACTGTTTTTGCAGTATCCTTTCATAATTACCGTATCGTTATCGTTGATAAATTTGCGTTCCGAACCATCATTCATGGTAATTGGATTTTTTCCGCCCCAAGTCAATTCCAGCATAGAGCCAAAGCTATCCGGTGTCGGTCCCGAAATGGTTCCTGAACCCATCATATCACCCGAATTTACGCGACAACCGTTTGAAGTATGATGTGCCAATTGTTGTGACATGGACCAATACATGTACTTAAAGTTTGATTTTGAAACTAAAGTCGGTTCCACATTTTCAGGTTCTATATAGACTTCTAAATTGATGTCGAAAGCATTTTTCCCTTTTTGTTGTAAATAGGGAAGCGGCATAGGTTCTTGGTTAGGTCCTTTGCAACGGAAAGGTTCCAAAGCATCCATAGTAACAATCCAAGGAGAAATTGACGAAGCAAAGTTTTTGGCTAAGAAAGGCCCGAGTGGCACATATTCCCATTTTTGGATATCACGTGCGCTCCAATCATTGAGTAAAACCATACCGAAAATATAATCTTCAGCTTCTGTTACCGGAATGTTTTCGCCCATGATATTGGCATCGGTAGTAATGAAAGCGGTTTCTAATTCGAAATCGACTGAGCGTGACGGACCAAAAACAGGGGTAGTTTCACCATTGGGTAGGGTTTGACCCATTGGTCGGTGAACCGGAATTCCCGATGGAATAATGGTAGAACTTCTTCCGTGGTATCCAACCGGTATGTGTAGCCAGTTTGGCAACAAGGCATTCGCCGGGTCGCGGAACATTTTACCTACATTAGTGGCGTGTTCTTTACTCGAATAAAAATCAGTATAATCACCAATCAATACCGGAAGTTGCATTTCTACTTCTTCCATTTTAAAAATCACTATTTCTCGGTGCTCCGGATTATCTCTTAGTTTTGGGTTATTGCTGTCAAAAATATCTCCAATACGGTTTCTGACTAAGCGCCATGTTTTTTTTCCGTCCGAAATAAAATCATTTAGCGTGTCTTGCATGAACATATCGTCAGTCAAATCAATTCCTTCAAAATAATTTAACTGTTGCAAGGCACCTAAATCGATAGCATAATCGCCAATTCTTGTGCCGATAGTAATTACGTCTTCCTTAGTCAGAAATACACCAAAAGGGATATTCTGAATGGGGAAGTCACTGTCGGTCGGCACATTAAGCCATGATTTTCGGTTGGGATTGTTAGTTGTATTGGGCATCATTGTGTTGATTTAGTTGTTGAAAATTTAGCAATCAAATATATCATTAACTATTAATTTAACAAACGATTTTCGTAATTTTGACCTCAATTTAACGAAATAATTTCAAATGCAACGCGACGAACAAATTTTTGACTTAATTCTTGAAGAACAAGAAAGACAAATCCAAGGAATAGAACTAATTGCTTCTGAGAACTTTGTAAGTGATCAAGTAATGGAAGCCGCCGGTTCGGTATTAACCAATAAATATGCAGAAGGCTATCCGGGCAAACGATATTACGGTGGCTGCGAAGTAGTAGATGTAATCGAACAAATCGCCATCGATAGAGCAAAAGCTTTATTCGGTGCTGAGTATGTAAATGTGCAACCACATTCAGGATCACAGGCCAACACGGCTGTTTTTGCCGCTTGTTTAAAACCGGGTGATAAAATTTTAGGTTTCGACTTGTCTCACGGCGGACACTTAACCCATGGTTCACCGGTAAACTTTTCAGGGAAATTGTACTCTCCTGTATTTTACGGAGTAGAAAAAGAAACCGGGGTTTTGAACTATGATAAAATTCAAGAAATAGCTACACAAGAGCAACCTAAAATGATTATTGCAGGTGCTTCGGCCTATTCTCGTGATATGGATTTTAAACGTTTCAGAGAAATTGCCGACAGTGTTGGGGCATTATTATTAGCGGATATTTCGCATCCTGCGGGTTTAATTGCCAAAGGATTGATGAATGATCCTATTCCGCATTGTCATATTGTAACTACTACAACGCACAAAACCTTACGCGGTCCAAGAGGCGGAATGATTATGATGGGTAAAGATTTTGAAAATCCATGGGGTTTAACCACGCCAAAAGGAGAAATCAGAATGATGTCACACGTATTGGATATGTCGGTTTTTCCGGGAAATCAGGGCGGACCATTGGAACATATCATTGCCGCGAAAGCAGTAGCGTTTGGCGAAGCTTTATCCGATGAATTTTTTACTTATGCGATGCAGGTTCAAAAAAATGCTAAAGCTATGGCAGAAGCTTTCGTAAAAAGAGGTTACCACTTAATCTCCGGCGGAACCGACAATCATATGATGCTAATTGATTTAAGAAACAAAAATATTTCCGGTAAAGATGCCGAAATTGCTTTAGGCAAAGCCGAAATCACCGTAAACAAAAACATGGTGCCTTTTGACGACAAATCACCATTTGTAACTTCAGGAATTCGTGTTGGAACGCCTGCCATTACCACACGTGGTTTAGTGGAAAGCGATATGGAAACTATAGTGGATTTAATTGACCGAGTATTGACAAATGCTACTAATGATGAGTTATTAGAAGAAATTGCAGAAGAAGTAAACGATATGATGAGCGAAAGAGCAATTTTCGTTTATTAATTCCTTCCAATGTTGATAAAAATCAAACCTTCAAGAGTTCGCTTTTGGAGGTTTTTTTTATGATAATTGTTAGGCTTTGAACGTGGCAATTGTCGTAAATTTGAAAGACAAAATTCATAAATACCAAGTTTAATGAAATTGCTGAAAGTTCTCTGTTTATCCTACATCTTCCTTATTGTTTCTTGTTCTCAAAAAGACAATGGCGAAATCCAACCCACCAAAGGCAGTATTACCGAAAGCGTTTATGCCTCGGGTGTCGTGAAATCTGAAAATCAATATACGGTTTATGCTTCGGTCAGTGGCGTGCTGCAAAAAATCAATGTCTCGGCAGGGCAAACAATTGTTCAGGGACAATCTTTGTTTCAAATAGAAAGTGACAAAGCGGCGTTGAATACCGAAAATGCCCGATTGGCTTACCAATTGAGCAATGAAAACAACCGCTACATTCAGGATAAGATTGCCGAAATGGAAACCAAAGTTCAAGCGGCCAAAGACAAATTGGCTTTAGATCAATCGGTTTACAACAGAAATAAAAACATCAAACAGTACAATGTGATTTCGGAAGTAGAGTATGAGCGCGTTGAACTGGCGTATAAAAATTCGAAATCCAATTACGAAGCCGCTGTAAAACAGTTGTCTCAATTGAAATCCCAATTGAAAAACGAACAGAGCAGAAGCAATATCAATCTTAAACTCAATGAAAAATCCCAGAGTGATTTTACGGTGAAAAGCGCTATCAGCGGAGAATTATTTGATGTTTTGGTCAAAGAAGGTACTTTGATAAATCCGCAAACGCCTTTGGCCATAATCGGAGAGAAAAATACTTATGTACTCGAATTGGATGTGGATGAAAATGATATGGTTCGGGTAAAATTGGGTCAAAAACTAGCGGTAACCATGGACAGTTACAAAGGGCAAGTTTTTGAAGCTACTGTGGATAAAATCTATCCGATAATGGATGTACGTTCCCGAACCTTTAAAATCGAAGCTCATTTTACCAATCCGCCGACAAAGTTGTATCCAAATCTCACGGCAGAAGCCAATATTATTATTCAAACCAAAAAAGAAGCTTTGACGATTCCTAAAAGCTATTTGATTGATAACAAATATGTTTTGGTCAATAAAGATGAAAAACGTCAGGTTAAAGTTGGCCTAAGCGATTACCGACATGTTGAAATTTTGGATGGATTGACCGCTGGAGAAACCATCTATAAACCTAAGTAATGAACTTCAAGCTTATTTTAAATATTGCTATTCATTTGTTGCGAGCGCGTCTAAAGCAAACCATTGTGGCAGCTGTCGGCGTTACTTTCGGAATAGCTATGTTTATTACACTGGTTAGTTTTATGAACGGAATGAATGATTTACTCGATGGTTTAATGCTCAACAGAACACCACATGTTCGTTTATATAACGAAATAAAACCATCTGAAAATCAACCTATTTCTTATTCAGAAAAACACAAAGACAACACCAATTTTATTGCTTCGGTTAAACCCAAAGACAGAGGCAAAGCCATCTACAATTGCAAGTCGATTATGTATGATTTAAAACAGGACAAACGCATTATTGATGTGGCGCCAAAAGTAACTGCGCCGGTATTCTTTAATTCGGGAACCATTGAAATTTCGGGTGTTATTAATGGAATAGATGTTTTGGCAGAAGAAAAGTTGTTCAAAATCAGTGAGTACATTATTGAAGGCGAAGTGCCCGATTTGCTCCAAAACAACAGCATTATTATTGGTAAAGGATTGGCCGATAAAATGCTTTTAGAGAAAGGTGATGTCATCAAAGTGACTACTTCCAAAGGCAGTTTAGCTACCTTGAAGATTGTAGGGATTTCTCAGGTTGGCATCTCCGAAATTGATGATGTTATGAGTTATACATCATTGGTTACCGCTCAAAAAATCTTGGGAGAACCCACCAATTACATTACCGATATTCAAGTGAAAACGTATGATATTGCAATAGCACCGACTTTGGCCAAAGAATTTGCCGTCAATTACGATTTGGATACTATTGATTACCAAACCACCAATTCCCAATTTGAAACCGGTAGTTCCATCCGAAGTATAATATCATATGCCGTTGGAATTGTGTTACTGATAGTCGCCGGATTTGGAATTTACAACATTCTCAATATGATGATTTTTGAAAAAATGGACAGTATAGCCATTCTCAAAGCTACCGGATTTTCGGGTAATGATGTTAAGTGGATATTCATCTCACTGTCTATGATTATTGGGATAACCGGAGGTCTTTTCGGCTTGTTTTTCGGCTATGTTTTTTCTAACATTATTGATATTGTTCCATTCAATACCGCGGCTTTGCCAACCATTAAAACGTATCCCATCAATTACAACCCGATGTTTTATGTCATCGGAATTGCCTTTGCTTTGGTAACCACTTTTATCGCCGGTTTGTTTCCGGCACTCAAAGCCAGCAAAATTGATCCGGTAGAAATTATTAGAGGAAAATAATTATAGCCATGAAAACACAAGTATGCATAAATTTTCGTGGCTAAAATTTATAAAAATATAGTATGAGCAACAAAGTTTTAGAAACCAAAGGTTTGACCAAGTACTTTTACGACCCGATTCAGTTTCAGGTTTTAAAAGCTATCAATATGAGCATCAATCACGGTGAATTTGTTTCGATTGTGGGGAAATCCGGTTGCGGAAAATCGACTTTGTTGTATTTACTTTCAACAATGGATACCGATTATGAAGGACAGTTGTTCATCAATGAAGAATTGATTACCGGAAAATCAGATCAAGAGTTGGCCCAACTCCGCAATGAAAAAATAGGCTTTGTGTTTCAGTTTCACTACTTGCTTTCCGAATACAATGTCTTGAAAAATGTCATGTTACCGGGAATGAAACTCAATAAATTTTCGGAAGAAGAAATCGAGCACAACGCTATGGAGCATTTGAAAACATTGGGCATGCACGAGCAAGCCTTAAAAATGCCTAATCAATTAAGCGGTGGCCAAAAACAACGGGTAGCTATTGCCAGAGCACTTATCAATAATCCGCTAATTATTATGGGCGATGAGCCTACAGGAAATCTCGATAAGAAAAACAGTGATATTGTTTTCGATATTTTTAAGCATTTGACCCAAGACCACAATCAAACTCTTTTGGTGGTTACCCACGACAGTGATTTTGCTTCAAGAACACAAAGAACCATCACCATGGAAGATGGTATGATTATTTAACTACAATATCATATTTCTCTAACAATCCTTTTAATCCATCAACCGAAAAAACAGCTTTTTTAATTTTATTTTTTTCGGGATCAAAAGCGTAATCATAACTTGTTGAAAAGTCGGCCTTATTGGCAATAGTATCAATAAAAACTGCTCTTCGCAGGTTGCAATTGTCAAACAATACTTCGGTTAAATCACTTGCCATAAAATCAACCGAAATCATACTGCAGTTGATGAATTGCATTTTCCGCATTTTCAAAGCATAAAATTTGGCATAATCCAATAAACAATCTTTGAAGTGAAATTCAAAAATTACTTGGTCTGTCATAGCGAAATTAACATTGGTGAAGTTGCATTTGGTAAACCAAACGCCACGCAAAGAAACATAATTGATTTTCGCGTCTTTAAAATTGCAATCCAAGAAATTACAATCCACAAAAGAAACGGTCTTAAAAGTACAATTGGTAAAATCACAGTGTCGAAACGTGCAATTTTCAAATTCTTTGTACTTAGTATTGTCGTCGTCAAAGATGTCGAATTGGAATTCTTGATCTAAAATATAATCTGATGCCATCTAAAAAAAATAAGTGGTAAATCTACTAAATAATAGGACAAAGTATCGTTAACAATTGTTGATAAAATTTAAGCCATGCAAAATTATCGATTGCCTAAAGTAATACTTTTGATTGTTACGGAGCTAGGAAAGAGCATTTTTAAAACATTACAAAATGACAGAAGGAAAGACATTTTTTAAGTTTTGTCCGAGTTGCAGCTCGCAAGATTTTGATTATACTAATAATTTTAAGTTTCACTGCAAGCACTGTGATTTTGTGTTGTACCATAATATTGCTGCAGCCGTAGCAGTTGTTTTTACTTTGGAAGATAAAATATTATTCACCATAAGAAATGTTAATCCCGATAAAGGAAAACTCGACTTACCCGGAGGATTTATTGATCCGGGAGAAAACGCGGAAGAAGCAGCTTGTCGTGAAATCAAAGAAGAATTAGGGTTGGATATTTTGCCCTCAGCGTTGAAGTATATTACCACTTCCCCAAATGATTATTTGTACAAAAAGGTAGCTTATCGAACTATGGATATTTTTTATGAATGTCCATTGACAAGAGCCGAAATACAGATAGCCGCTAAAGATGAAATTAACGGTTTAGTTTGGATAAAAAGAAATCAAATTGATTTGAATGCTATTGGTTTCGCTTCAATTCGGAAAGTAATTCAAGAACGATATCTTTTGAATTAACCTTTTTGGGTTGGTTTTGCTATATTAAAAATGTTATTTTTGAATCAACTAATTCTTTCAGAATGTCATCCAATCAAAATAAATTCACCACACTTTTTAGTTTAATTAAACAATCCTTGAAAGGTGAAGAACACGATTACACTCAAGGCAATGTTAAAACGGCTATTCTTTTACTGTCGATTCCAATGATATTGGAATTGAGTTTAGAGTCGGTTTTTGCCGTAGTCGATATATATTTTGTGGGTCATTTGCCCAATGCAGATGTAGCGGTTGCCACAGTGGGTTTAACCGAAGCTGTAATCTCATTGGTTTACACTATCGGAATCGGATTAAGTGTCGGAGCGACAGCCATTGTTGCCCGTCGTGTTGGTGAAAAAGATTTCACAGAAGCTTCTAAATCGGGTGCGCAAGCCATTACGGTTTCTTTGATTGTGGCCGTATTTGTAGCGATTTTAGGGGTTTGTTTTGCGTCGGATATTTTAAGGTTAATGGGTGCACAGCCTGAGGTAATTCAGGAAGGTACTGTTTTTGCCCAAATTATATTTGCCAGTAGCCCGTCGATTATTTTATTGTTTATGATTAACGGTATTTTTCGCGGTGCCGGAGATGCTGCTATGGCGATGCGAAGTCTTTGGATTGCCAGTATGATCAATATTGTTTTATGTCCGCTACTCATTTACGGTTACGGACCTTTTCCTGAACTTGGTTTGGTTGGCGCTGCAGTGGCCACAACTATTGGTCGAACTATAGGTGTTTTGTACCAATGTTATCATTTGTTTGCCAAAAGCAGAACAATCAAGATATACCGGAGCTATTTTAAACCCAATATAGAAATCATCAAATCTTTGTTATCAGTTTCTATGCCGGCCATGTTGCAGTTTTTTATTCAAAGCGGAAGTTGGATAGTTTTAACCTACATTGTTTCGATAACCGGTAGTACCGATGCGAGTGCCGGTTACCAAATTGCAATTAGAAATGTTGTCTTCTTTATTTTACCGGCTTGGGGCTTGAGCAATGCGGCCGCGACTCTGGTGGGACAAAATTTAGGTGCCAAACAACCTGAACGCGCCGAGCAAAGCGTTTTGTTGACCACCAAATACAATGTTCTTTTTATGAGTTTTGTGACTTTGCTATTTGTGTGTTTTTCTGAGTTTATCATAAGTTTTTACACTGAGGATAAAGTGATTTTAGCATACGGAAGTCAGGCATTGAGAATCATCGGCTTTGGTTATATCTTTTATGGTATTGGTATGGTGATGATACAATCGCTCAATGGGGCAGGAGATACAAAGACACCAACATGGATCAATATTTTTTGCTTCTGGATGATCCAAATTCCGTTGGCTTGGTTTTTGGCTGTTTACATGAAACTCGGACCTTTAGGCGCTTTTATAGCAATTCCTTCTGCTGAAACAGTCTTAGCTTTATTGGCTTTTTATTATTTCAAAAGAGGGAAGTGGAAGACGGTAGAGGTTTAATAATGTTTAAAAACAAAGAATGCGTTCAAGTAAACTATAGTGGATTTACTTCTTAAGTCTATAAATAATTGGGGTAAATAACAAAACGGATTTTGCTTCGCAATATCCCTCAAAGCTCCGCTTTGATAATGCCTTCAAATAAAAAAAACGATCAAGTAAACTTGTCGTTTCATGTGTTTTCAAATATATTGGATTCACTTCGTGCATCCATTAAAGCTCCGCTTTGATAATTCTATAAAATAAAAAAAACGATCAAGTAAACTTGTCGTTTTTTTTTAATTTATAGAATTCATTCGTGACCTCGACTGGATTCAAACCAGTAACCTTCTGAGCCGTAATCAGATGCGCTATTCAGTTGCGCCACGAGGCCTTTTTGTGGGTGCAAATATAGTTATATTTGTATAACTTGCAAACCAAAATTGATTTAAAACTTAAAAAAATGTCATTAGAAAAGTATATCCGTGAGGTACAGGATTTTCCCAAAGAAGGAATTGGATTTAAAGATATCACCCCTTTGTTGTTGAATTCGAACGCGAGAAACGAATGTTTGACCATTTTGTTGTCTGCTGTTAAGGATAAAAAGATTGATAAGGTAATTGGAGTAGAAAGTCGGGGTTTCTTCTTCGGGATTTTATTGGCAGAAGCTTTGAATGTTGGGTTTATTCCGGTTCGCAAGCCTAAGAAATTGCCTTACGAGACTATTTCAGCTTCTTACGATTTAGAATACGGTTCTGATTCGTTGGAAATTCATATTGATGCGATTCAAAAAGGCGATAAGGTTTTAATACACGATGATGTTTTGGCGACGGGCGGAACTGCCAAAGCAGTTTGTGAATTGGTCGAAAGATTGGGCGGCGAAATTGTTCAAGTCAATTTTTTAATGGAATTGTCCTTTTTGAACGGTCGCCAAAAATTAGACGGAAAAGAACTTTTTACGGCTTTAACTTATTGATCTAAAGCTTTTGTAGTTACAAAATAACGCCAAGCAATTATGGCCATTTGCCACTTTTTGGCTTTCGCCAAATCTAAGCCTTGCTTAGTGAAACTAGGCAAAAGTAATTTGTTGAGTTTGGCCAAAAGTTTGTACATGTGTTTTGCTTTATGGTAAAGATAAAAAAAAACCGCATTTCAGCGGTTTTTTCATTTTATGCTTTTTGGGTTTTCAAACCCTTTTTTGTTTTTTGGAGTTCCTTTTTGGCCTTTTCGAGTTCTTCTTTCGCTTCTTCTAATTCTTTCTTAGAATCTTCCAAATCTTTATCGATTGATGATTTGTTGCCCGATTGGCTTTGTTGCATCAACTGATCAATTTGTTGTTGCATTTTTTTCATTTGCTCAGCCAAGTCGCTATTGCCATTGAAACTGAAGTTATAAATGTCATCATTGTTAAAGCGCTTTGTTGGGTTATTTTTCTTAATTTCTTCAATTTCTTCCAACGAATAATCTTCTCCGCCTTCTACAACCTCGCCATCTTCAATCACCAAAGGTTTTTTACCGTCTTTCTTGATGATAATCTTTGATTTGGATTGCCCGAAAGATTGTGCGTTCGGAAGCTTAAACTCGAATTTATCGGTCGATAAACTGTCTTGGTCAAAATTGAAATTGTATTCTTTTAGAAAATTTTCATTCCCGGAAAAATCGGTGATAAATGGATTTCCGTCAAATGAATTACCGGCATTACCAAATCCAACTTCATCACCATTTTTAAAAAATTTAATGGTGGTAATTGGATTTTTATTGTCATAACTCAAAGAACCTTTGTTACCGTTTTTGTCTTCAAAAGAGACATCAATAGCGGTGATTTCGTTTTTAGCATTACGTTTAACGTTGTTGTATTTAATGGTTACACCATACTCACTCAAAGCTTTGATGTCGTCTTTCATTTCTTGCTCAGGAGTGTTTTTGTTCCAGGTCATTACGACATTGTCTTTTGGACTTTTGGGGTTCCAAGAAAATGATTTGTTACTGGTTTGGGCAAAATTAAAAACAGGGCAAAGTAACAATAGGCTAATTACTAAACTCAATTCTTTTTTCATGATACAAAATTTAAAAATTAAGGTTATACAAATGGTCTGTCAAACTTAAGAAGTTCTCTTTTTTGACAAGATTGATTTACAATTTTTTAACTTTTACTTTGTTCTTTTTAGTTCTTCTCTGGCTTTGTCCAGTTCGGCTTTGGCTTTTTGCATTTCTTCTTTAGCCTTAATCATTTCAGCTTTGGCTTGTTCCATTTCTGCTTTGGCTCTTTCAATTTCAGGTTTTGAAAGTTCGATTTCTCTTTTGGCGCGCTCTATCTGAGGTCGAGCTCTTTCCATTTCTTCTTTGGCGCGTGCCATCTCTTTTTTGAGGATTTCTTTTTGTTTCCCCATTTGCACTTTGACATTGGCCATGGCATCTGCTCTGAATTGGGCAACATCTTTACCGTTAATCATCACGCGACTTTCTTTACCGTCTTCACTGTCAACAGTGATGCTATATTGTCCTTTGGAACCGGCCTCTTTTAAAGCTTTTTCAATTTCAGCATCATCAGACAATACTTTCCCGTTAATGATCACCATGGGTTTTTTATCTCCTTTTTTGATGACAATCTTTGATTCTTGTAAATTGTTCCAATTCATTTCCGGAGCTTCGGGTGCTTCGGGCATTTCAGGCATCTCCGGCATTTCAGGTGCTTCCATGTCAAAATTGAAATCAAAATTGAAATCTTTCATATCCGGTAAACTGTCATTAAAGTTGAAAACAAAATCCTCTCCATGTTCAGCATGAACACCTGGTACATTGGCATATACATGAACATTTTTAGGTCTGCCAAACCCAATAGATTCGTTGTTTTTGTAGAAATGTATAGGGGCAATCGGTTCTTTACCGTCAACTTGTGAAACGCCTTTGTTACCGTTTTTGTCTTTGTACTCTACTTTGATTGCAGTGATTTCACCTTTGTCATTTCGCTTGATTTTAGAACATTTTAAAGTAATGCCGTGATTTTCTTTTAATCTTTTGGCTTCTTCTTTTAATTCGGCTTCCGTAGCATTTTTATCGATTACTAAGCGAATTTCTTCACGATGTTGTAATGATTTGGCCAATTGCGCATTGGATTCTTTTTCTTGGGCAATGGTTTTAATTTGGAACAGCATTATAAAACCGATTAAAATCGGAATTACAAGTGTATACTTCCAAGAATTTCTTTTGTGGGATTGATTGGTGTTTAACATAACGATTCGTTTTTTGATTAATGATTGATAAAAATTATTAGTAATGGATAAGCAGTTTTGATGAGAAATTGCTTTTAAAAGTGCTCTTTGATACACTTTTGGGTCTTGTAATTGTTGCACCGCTTTTTGGTCGGCGATGTATTCTAAGTTTTGAATAATGGCTTTTTTGTAAAGCCAAACAAACGGATTAAACCAGAATAAGATACAGAAAATCTTGGCTACCATTACATCAAAAGAATGCTTCTCTTGGCTGTGCACTTTTTCGTGTAAAAGAATGCTTTGCAGTTCTTCTTGTGTATATAAAGCCGAGTTAAAAACAATGTAATTGAAGAACGAAAATGGAGCAATGTCATGGTTTAAATCGACTAGTGTAAAGTTTTCATTTTTAACTTTTTGCTGCTGGTATAACATTTGAAAAAGCGAAATGAAATTAACTATGATTTTAGCCAACAAAAATAAGGCAATCAGGATATAGCCCATCCAAATCATTTGCATCCAATCAAAGGTTTCCGCTATCGGAACTTCTTGCGGAACAGAAGCGGTATTGGTGTAGGCAACCAAATCTTCTAAATTAATTTTAGGTCTTTCCACATAAACAATTTTCTTAATCGAAAACAACGGCAATAAGAGTGAAGTGAACAATCCTGTGATTAAAAACCAACGATTGCTGTTAAAAAATGTTTCTTTGCGCACCAAAAAATGATAAGCCAAATAAAACACGGCAATTAATCCGCTTGATTTTAAAAGATAGATGAAAAGTGTTTCCATATTATTCCTTTTTCTCAATAATGGCTAAAATCTCTCTTAATTCCTCGGCCGAAATTTTCTCTTCTTCGGCAAAAAAGGAAACCAAGTTTTTATACGAACTATTGAAATAGTTCTCAATCGCTGTATTCATAAAGCGCTTTCTATAGTCTTCCATTTTAACAATAGGGAAGTATTGGTGCGTATTCCCAAAGGCATTGTGACCCACAAATCCTTTTTCCTCCAAATTTCTGATGATGGTCGAAAGGGTGTTGTAGTGCGGTTGGTCTTCAGTGATTTCGGCTAAAACTTCTTTGACGAAAGCTTTTTTGAGCTTCCACAAGATTTGCATAATCTCTTCTTCCTTATTGGTTAACTTTTGCATGTTGATCTCTTTTAAACTGTTTATCTGAATTGACAAAACAAACGTATAACTATTTTTCTAGTTACGCAACTATATTTATAGTTATTTAACTAAATTTTAAGTAATGTAAAATAGAAAAGAGGTGTAAGTTTTTAATTTACTGCAGTTTATGCTCTTTTTGAATCAATTTATAAACCCAATAACCACAAAGACTGCCTACGAGACCGATG
The DNA here is from genome assembly GCF_030643905.1 of Flavobacterium sp. IMCC34852. Classification (NCBI taxonomy): domain Bacteria; kingdom Pseudomonadati; phylum Bacteroidota; class Flavobacteriia; order Flavobacteriales; family Flavobacteriaceae; genus Flavobacterium; species Flavobacterium rivulicola. The sequence continues at coordinate 1,973,066 of NZ_CP121446.1, forward strand.
CTTCCCATAAAGAACCAATTCATTTGGTAACCGTCTTTTTTGAAGTATTCTATTATTTCCATGCCGACTTTGGCACTTAAAATATGCGCCAAGCTAAAACTCATAGTATAAATAGCCATATAGCGACCTTCATGACCTTTTGGTGCTCGACTTAAAGCAACCGAATTGGAAAAAGGAAAGGCAAACATTTCGGCAAAAGTCATAAAGAGCATCATAATGGTCAGGATGCCGACCCAAGTATTAATTAACAATAAGAACATGCTTACCGCCATCAATACACAACCAAATGCTACTACCTTAACTTTGTTGATTTTCTTTCTTTCCACATAGCTTACGATAGGCATTTCACAGAAGAAAACCAGTATGCCATTCATGGTGAGTAGCAATCCTGTTTGGAATTCGGTTAAATTAAATTGCTCTTTATGGTAAAGCGGAATAGTGGTAAACATTTGGAAGAATAATATACCTGAAATCAAGCAAGTAAAAAGAAACAGCCAAAATGGTTTGTCTTTAAAAACAGAATGGGTCAATATTTCGCCCGGATGTTCTTTATCCGTGAAAGCTGATTTTTTCTTTTCTTTTACTTTGATCCAAAAAATCAAAATTGCCACAATACAAGTTATACCGTCAGCCCAAAACAGGCCATTATAACCAATATTCATAATAATCAATCCGCCCAAAGCCGGTCCGGCCGCGAAACCCAGATTAATGGCCAGCCGAACTAAAGTCAATGCCCGCGTTCTGTTTTCGGGTTTGGCATAAGCGCCGATAGACACAAACATGGCAGGACGATACATATCGGCCACAGTCATAATGGCAAACATACTAATGCAAAGCCCAATAAAACTGGTGATATATTGAATCACAAAGAACATTAATCCACTCGTGAGCAAACTGAAAATCATGATTTTGTAGAAGCCTATTTTATCCGAAAGCTTTCCGCCCAGCCAGGAACCCAACATAGAGCCAACGCCAAAACAAACCATAATCCAACCCACTTGACTATAGCTAAAACCCAAGTCTTCTTTTAAGTATTTAGAAAGAAAAGGCAAAACCATCGTGCCGGCACGATTGATAAAGGTAATAATGGTCAGTATCCAAATCTCTCTGGAAAAGCCTTTAAAATTATCGATGTAGCGTTGGAAAGCGGTTTTGAGCATGATTATTTAGTCTGTTCGAACTTTGCGCTCGAGTGATGATTGATACGGTAAAGTTACAAAGTTACTGTGTTACTGAGTCGCTAAGTTTCTGAGTTTGCAAACAATTTTTATGCTATTTTTGTTAAAAAGTGATCCATGAAAAAAATACTTTGTCTTTTGTTATTGCTCAATGTTTTTCAGCTAAGCGCTCAAGAAACTTCGAAAGAATTCCAAGATACCCTCAATAAAGAATACGGAAACCGTGAGGAAAGTCCGTTAACGGAAGAAGATTTTAAAACATTCAAAGGCTTGGATTTTTTTCCTATAAATGAAAAATTTATAGTAGAAGCCCAATTTACCCGCACACCAAACGAGAAAGTATTCAAAATGAAAACTTCTACCACACGCTTGCCCGAATATATAAAATATGGTGAACTGTCATTTAGTATTGATGGAAAAGCCTTTAAATTGAATCTTTACCAAAATATTGATTTGACCAAAAAAGAAGGATACGAAGATTATTTGTTCTTGCCGTTTTCCGATTTGACTTGCGGCAAAGAAAGTTATATAGGCGGACGCTACATTGATATGCGAATTCCTAAAACCAATACGGTAACCATCGATTTTAATAAAGCTTACAATCCGTATTGTGCTTACAACCACAAATATTCTTGCCCGATTGTACCTTTGGAAAACGATTTGAATATTGAAATTTTGGCCGGAGTTAAGAAGTTTCACGACTAATGCCTTTCTACAATTTACATACTCATAAATTCACCAACAAAGCCAATACTTTTGAATTGGTAAACCAATATCCGTGGGAATTTGTCAATGATATTCCGCAGTATTCCATTGGCATTCATCCATGGTATATTGATGAAAGTAGGTTGGATCGTGATTTGCAATTCATGGAAACCAAATTGCAACTGCCCGAATGTTTGGCACTGGGCGAATGCGGATTAGACAAGCGAATCGACATACCGATGGCATTGCAAATCGAAGTCTTTGAAAAGCAAATTGCTTTAGCTGAAAAGTATCAAAAGCCTTTAGTGCTGCACTTAGTGGCGGCTTATCAGGAATTAGTAGCAATCAAAAATCGTTTAAATGTTTCTGTTCCAATAATACTCCACGGATTTTCAAAGAATGAACAAATAGCCAAGCAAATGATCGACAATGGTTTTTATTTGTCTTTTGGCAAATATCTCTTAAGAAACCCCGAACTAAAGCAAGTATTCCTGTCCGTGCCTAATGATCGATTTTTTCTCGAAACCGATACTATTGAAGAAACTTTGGAGGAAGTTTACACTTTAGCTTCTGAATATAAGTGTATTAGTATTGAGGCCATGCAAAAACAAGTTAAGGCTAATTGGAGTAGGGTTTTTAATGTTGACATAGTAGGTAAAAAATAATATCTTTTAAGAAAGTTAAAATTTTATTAGTGAATAAAAAAAAAACGTAGTTTCGCTTTTTTTAAAATTAAGCCTACCTATGAAACACCAATTTAAATTAATTTTATCCTCATTTTTTATCTCCGCCTTTGTTTATGGACAAGCTCCGCGTCCAACGTCACTTGACTATTCAGATGTATCAATGCTTGGAAGACAATATGTTAAGCAAGCTGCGGATATTAAAGGTTCACCCTATATCAATAAGGTTTTTGGACACGGCAAAGTTGTGAATGTTGCTGATAATGTATTCTTACGTTACAATGCTCACAATGATGTTTTTGAATTTATAAGCCCAAAGAATGATACTCTAGTATTAAACAAGACCGATGCTTATGGCGAAATCGAATTTACGGGTACTAAAATAAATTACCGCTTGGTTAATTACACCAACAAAGATGGCAACTCAACTAGAGGATATTTAGTTCACCTGCATCAAAAGAATGATTTTGTCTTATACAAAAAGCAAAAAATTAATTATTCGGCTGCAAGACCGGCCGTTTCCTCTTATGCTGCTGATTTACCACCGGAATATACGTTGGCTGCTGATGTTTTTTATTTCAAAAATAAAGGTCAAGACATCATTGAGTTTCCTACCAACAAAAAAGGATTAGTTAAGCTTTATCCGGAAAGGAAAGAAGCCATAGAAGCTTTTCTAAAACAAAACAAGATTGATTTTAATTCAGAAGCCGATTTAACTAAGCTGATTGATTTTTTAGCGGGTTAATATTATTTCAACATAAACCTCAAAACAAACTTAATGTAATACTGCCCGGTCATTGATGACTAAAGTAGTATCACATTAAGTTTTTTTATTTACAGAATCACTACAACGGAGGAATGACGTGCCGTGACTTCACGACTTTTGCGACGATTTATCACTGATGATCTCAAGTATAAACTCGGCTTTGAATTTTCGAAGAAAATTCGGGGAAAGCCCAAGCGCAGTAGTTACAAGCGGCTGTTAGCAGCAGGCATTTCTCTAACTAAATTTCTTTTTCTGAATAACACTTTTTGGCTCTTCAGTTGTTGTGTATTTTCCATTCTTGCCTGGTGAGTATATTTTATATGGTTCTCTGCCGATATTTTGTTCAGATCGCGTTTCGTAAAACAATGTCAAATCGCCATTCAAAAATGAATCGCCATATTTTAACAGTTCTTGATTAGCATGAGAAATACTGAATTTTACCTTTTCACCAAGCGGAAACTCGTACTCCTTTGCCTTTACTGATTTGTCTATTTTGGATTTAAGTTTCCATAACGCAACCGAGTTCCAATCAAACTCTGTAAAGTTATCGCTATCACCATGACCGAGAACAATATTGTAAAAATATGGGTAATCTGTTGGATAATTTGAACTATTGATTTTTATGTATTGTTTCCCTTTTTTAAAAATGATTGTAGTTGAATACATTTTAACCTCTATTCTGTGTCTTATAAATCCAAATTTTTCAACGGTTGGGCTGATGATTTCCAAAGCTATGTTTGCAAACAAACTCTGCTCTAGCGAAGTTTCAATTGTGGTTGAAATTTCTGTTTCTGATTTTTTATTTTTTCTGAAAAAGTCTAAAATTCCCATAGTTGTATTTTGCAGGTACAATGGTTGCCATTAACGTGCCGCCGCTTGGCGTAGTAGCGACAAGTTAAAGAAAAATATAATAAGAAATGCTGAAGTTCAGAGTATTTTCCAAGAAAGACAAACCAGCTATTACGCCAAACGGCTGTTAGCGGTCGTTTTTAAGTGTTCTTTTTTTCTGTAATATAAAAGCGATGATCTTTGTCTAAAAAAACCACATAAAAAACATTCCCTATCAAATGTCCCGCCACCCGACCTTTTTGCCCTTTAATATCCATTATTACTGCCCAATTAACATCAGGCGAGATGTGCTTTGGAACAGCAAAATCGCTTTTTTTTGGAAACTCTCCATAAATTTTAAGCATTTTTTGCTGTTGAGCTTCTATAATGTTTAATTCACAAACATATTCAAACTTTTGAACCATTGCTGCTAAAATCTTTTCTTCCTGCCATTCAATGTAACTTTGCCCAGGAGGGATTTGACTAACATCAAAATCCTTAAAGCTAAAAAGAATTTTTGGCAAATCTTCTTTTACTTTTTTCTCTTCTCGTGTATTTTGTTTTCTATTAAAACGCCCCTCTTCAATTATAGCAAATTTTTGAGAGCCAAATCGATTAGTTTTAGCCATCTATAAATTCATTTAAAAATTTTTGAATATTCCCAAAATATGGAATAGCCCCGTACTTGCCAATTAAATAATCTTTTTCAAATGAAGCATCATTTCTTACTCTTGTTGCTTGGTTTATTTTGTATTCCACCAACGAGTACAAATCTGTAGCACCTTGTTCATCTTTTTCAGTAAACCATATTTGATCTCTTCTAAATAAATCATTACGTAGTAAGTTGGTGTCGTGAGAAGCAAAAATTAATTGAGCACATTTATTATTTACATTTGATTGAAATATTCGTAAAATTTCTGAAGTTAATTTAGTATGGAGTTTTGAATCAAGTTCATCAATTATTAAAATTTTTCCTTTTTCAAGTGTATCAAATATTGGCCCAAGCAATGCAAATAATTTTTGAGTTCCTTTTGATTCGAGATCAAAACTCAAAGCTATGTTTTCAATTACATTATTAGCGCTGTCAAATTTCTTATGAAGACTATTGATAGTAAGCTCTTTAGCTTCGCCTTGCCTTTTCATGCGCTCTTTAATTTCTTCTTGTAATTGTTCAATCAAAGCAGCAATTTTAGCATCTTCTTTTGTTTTTGGTTTTATCTTTGAAAGATTGTTTAATGCAGTTTCTTCAATTTCGATGTCTTCTATTCCAATATTTGTTAGTCTAAAAAAGTCAATTATTTTTTTTCTAAACTTTTCATCATCTTGAAATTTACCAATAGTATAATCAGTTGTATGGTCTTGAAGTCCAGAAATTACATTCATTCTGGTTCTAAACCAAGTTTGAATCTTATTAGAGATTTTTCCATTTAATTGTGAAGCTGTTGAAAGAAACAAAGCATTTGGTCTAGTCTTATCCTCCAAACCCTTACCTTCTTTAAAATTTTTTGAAGACACTTTTATTTCCTGTTCTTCTCTAGTAAATAAATTACTTTCTTTAATTGAATTTTCAAAATCAAGGGCAAAAAGCCATTCTGAAATTATTCTCTTTTGAGTTGCTTCAAATCCATATCTATAACGAATAGAGTCAATTACAAATACCATTTCAAAGCAAGATGGTTTAAATTCTGTATCAGTACTTAATAAAAATGGTAAAGCTTTAATTTCATCGTCTGCAGAACGATCATTTGAAGAGGTTAATATAAATCGTCTAAAGAATGCCATTGCAGTTAATAAATTACTTTTTCCACTTCCGTTGGCACCATAAAGGACAGCAGATTTTAGATATTTGTTTTTTTCATTTTTGTCATAAAAAGTATTATTGAGTTCGTCATCATTTCCTTCTAATTCCTTAACAGTATTAGACGCAATCATACTTAAAGTGATGGAATCTTTTATTGAGAGATAATTTGCAACACTAAAATCAATTAACATAATTGTTTTCTTTTTAAATTTTAGTCAAAGGTAGTTATAATATTTTAATAAAGTCATTTTTTGAGAAAAATTCACAAAAAATTAAGGTATGCGTCTAAAAAATGACCGCTAACTACCCGATAAGTATAATCAATCCCCATCTAAAATAGCTATTTTCAAATCTACCAAATTTCTCCCTACCAACCAATCCCCATCGATAGGGAATTATAGCCAAGTTATTAACATAAAATTCTTATAAATACACTTTAAAATGACAATTTAAGCCATAGTAAAGCCATAGCAAAGCCACAGATAAGTTATGGTAAGCCATGATAAGGCTATGCTAAATATTTTAAAAGCTACTGCGTCCTATCAACGTCCTATTAACGTCCAATCAAAGTGCAGTAAGCGTGCAGTCATAAAACTTAACAAATTCCTATTCCTTTTTGCTTATTTTTGCACCTTTAAAATTATAATTAACATCGTTCCAATCGGCTTAAGCCTTGGTTCGTAATTCATAATTCTCAATTCGTAATTGAAATGGCAAAGTGGCAAGAAAGAGCAGCGCTTTTATTTAAAGAAGAAGGGTTAAACAATTTAAAGAATGCCAATGTACTGGTCGTAGGACTCGGCGGCGTGGGCTCGTTTGCGGCTGAGTTTTTGGCCAGAGCAGGCGTAGGAAATATGACAATTGTAGATGGTGATGTGGTTGATATAACCAATATCAATCGCCAATTACCGGCTTTACATTCTACCGTTGGCTTACCCAAAGTCACCTTGATGGCCACTCGTTTGATGGATATTAATCCGGAGTTGAATTTAACTCCTGTACAAGAATTTCTCTCTCCCGAAAGGGCCAAAGAAATAGTAACGGCCGATTTTGATTATGTTTTAGATTGCATTGACAGTGTAACACCCAAACTGAATTTAATTGTAGCCGCCAAACGCAAAGGCGTAAAAGTAATCAGCAACATGGGAGCCGGCGGAAAATATGAAGCTTCCAAAGTCAAAGTTACCGATATTCGAAACACCGATTATTGTCCGCTAGCCAAAGTCGTGCGCAAACGACTCAAGAAAGAAGGTATATCCAAGGGTGTAAAAGTGGTGTATTCCTATGAAAGACCCGATGAAAGCAGTATTAAAACCACTGATGGGACCAATTTCAAGAAGTCGTTTTACGGCACCAACAGCTGGATGCCTTGTTTGTTTGGTTTACATGCTGCCGAGACCGTGGTAAAATATTTGCTTAAAAAAGAAAGCATCTAAAATGTCAACTTCAACAAGACCCATAATAAAATTACCTTTAACTTTTTTTGATAAAAGTATTGAAGCAATCGCATTGCTGGTTTTGATTGGTTTTTGGGTGTTTACTCTTTACCATTACCCAATGTTACCCGATACGATTCCAACCCATTTCGGAGGAGGTGGTGAACCTGATGGTTTTGGTTCTAGAGGAATGATTTTAGGGTTGCCTATAGTCTCAACCATATTGTATTTGGCGCTCACTATTTTTAGTCGGTTTCCTCATAAAATGAACTATTCAGTTACCATTACCGAGGAGAATGCAGCACTGCAATATCGCATCATGACCCGAATGATAAGAGTGCTCAAAGTAATGATGCTAATTATTTTTTTGATTCTCGATTATAAAACCGTACAAGTAGCCTTGCAATGGCCGGATGTTTTAGGACGCTGGTTTTTATTATTGCTGTTTACGCTTTTGTTTGGTCCGCTATTTTATTTTTTAATCCAAACCTCAAAAAACTCCTAATCTCAGAGTACTCAGCAACTCAACTACTAAAATATGATACAAACCGTAATTTTCGATATGGATGGCGTAATTGTAGACACCGAACCGGTGCACCATTATGCTTATAACCAACACTTCAAACAATTAGGAATAACCATTACACCCGAAATGTACGCTTCATTCACAGGAAATTCTACCAAGAATATTTTTGAGCGATTGAAAGCGGAATTTAACTTGCCACAAGATGTAGAGACTTTAGTGCAAACCAAACGCGACTTATTTAACGACGCTTTTGATAGTAAAGAAGACTTATATTTGTTAGACGGTGTAGAAGATTTAATCAAAGACTTACACCACAACGGAATGCAGTTGGTTTTGGCTTCATCCTCAGCAACGGTAACGATTAATCGTATTTTTAACCGGTTTAATTTAGACCAATATTTTGCCCATAAGGTTTCCGGCGAAGATTTCCCGAGGTCAAAACCACATCCGGCTATATTTGAGCATGCTGCTTTTTTGGCACAAACACCGGTTGATAATTGTATCGTAATTGAAGATAGTACTAATGGTGTTCTGGCCGCCAAAGCCGCCGGGATTTATTGTGTAGGCTACGATAGTTTCCATTCAAAAATGCAAGATTATTCCAAAGCCGATAAGGTAATCAAGCATTTTAATGAATTGAGTTTTGAGCTTATTAAAAATATTAAAAATCAGTAACTTTAAAAAATGAAAAAACAACTTTTTGCCCTACTCATTTTATTCATTTCTTTTAATGTTACTGCCCAACAGCAACCTTTTTGGAACGAAATCAAAGCCTTCAAAACCCAAGACAGTATTCAGCAACCCAAAGACGGAATGATCTTGTTTATAGGCAGTTCTTCTTTCAGATTGTGGAAAACATTGAAAGAAGATTTCCACAATGAAAATATCGTTAATCGCGCTTTCGGCGGTGCTACTTTGGAAGATTTGATGTATTGGCAAAATGAAGTGGTTCTAAAATACAAACCGAAGAAGATTTTTATTTATTGTGGTGAAAACGATGTGGCGAGTTCAGAAATCGTAACCCCGGAAATGGTTTTTAACCGCTATAAAACCCTACATGCAACGCTAAGAAAACAATTTCCTCAAACGCCTATAGTATTTGTTTCTCTAAAGCCATGTATACTGCGTTGGGCAATGAAGGACAGAATGATGGCTGCCAATGCATTAATCAGTGATTATTTAAAAAGCGATAAATATTCGGTTTTTGTCAATATTTGGGATAAGATGCTGGAAAACGGTCAACCCATGAAAGACATTTTTATCGAAGATAATTTGCACATGAATGAGAAAGGTTATGCTATTTGGACCAAAGCATTGAACGCTTTAGTAAACGAATAATAATAAAAAAACCGGTAAGCACCGGTTTTTATTTTTTCTACAGTAGTGAGCCTTATTTCTTGATTTCTACATCAACGTCTTTGCTGTCAACATCTACACCGTCGCCACTTATTTTTACGGAAGTGCCTTCTTTTTCTTTAACAGTATCTTTAACGATTACAGTTTCTTTTTCGATAGTGTTGGTTTCTATCACTTCTGTTGTTTTTTCTTCTTTTTTATCACATGACATTAATAATACCATTGATAACATACTTAATCCAATCCCCACATTTTTCATAAACTAATATTTAAGTTATTGGGAAAGGTAGTCAATAAATACCGGGTAAACTATTAATTATCAATCAATTTGCTTTACGAGTTCTTTATCAAGCTTCTTGATTGGCACTGTTGGGTATAATATGTTTTTCCAAAACACGTTTGCTATCGGTCTTCACTGCAGTTTCTTTTCGCATTCCCCAAAAGAAATCAGAAGATTTTTTTCGAGCTTCTTCCAAGTTTACTATGGGTAAAGGATAGTTTTTTCCCGGTATAAAGTCGTGAAAAACTTGCTCAATTGGGGTTAATTTCCATGGTTCATGAAGAAATGGAATAGGTAACAAAGCCAATTCAGGAACCCATTTTTTAATAAATTCTCCTTCCGGACCGTGTTCCAATGAATTTTTTACCGGATTGTAAACACGCAAAGTATTAATTCCGGTAACGCCGGCTTGCATTTGAATTTGAGGATAATGAATGCCGGGTTCAAAATCTAAAAACTGTTGGGCCAAGTGCGGACTGCAATTTTGCCAAGGTTGAAACAAATGATGGGTATAAAACGAAACCACCAACGCTCGCATCCGAAAGTTTAAATATCCAGTAGTATTTAAGCAACGCATGCAAGCATCAACAATCGGAACGCCGGTCTTTCCTCTTGTCCATGCCAAATGCCAATCTTCTTTAACCATTTGTTTTAAATGGCGATAACCTTTGTTAACGGCAACAAATTCCATTTCGCATTCCATTTCAAATTTCTGAATAAAATGAGCTTGCCATCTTAATCGAGAAGCAAAATTGGCAATCTGTCGATTATTTTTCCCACTTTTTGCTTTGAGTATTGCCGCTTGATAAACCTGACGAATCGATAAGTTTCCCCAAGCAATATAGGGCGAAAGCCTACTACAGCCTTTGCGAGCAGCTTCGGGTTTTGAGATATGCCGACTGTAATTCTCCACGCGCTCCTCTAAAAAGGAACTCAGGTAACGCCAACCGGTTTTGGTGCCGCCTTTTTGAAACGGGGTACTTTTTTCGGTTTTTAAATTGGGTACCGAAAAGAAGTTCTCTATCGCTTCCAACTCTCGGTATTTGATAAAACTTCTGCTGTCAGCTTTAAACTGAAAGCACGGTTTTTCCATGAAATCATACCAATCTTCTTTCCAATGCTTTCGGTTTTGTAAACCACGAATCACGCCATTAGTAATAAACTCATACCATGGAATTCCATGTTCTTTCAAGATTTCGGCTATAGCTAAATCTCTTTCGTAGGTGACTTTAATTCCGGTTTCTTGGTGCGAGTAAATACCGCGAATAGGAATTAGTTCTATTAGTTTTTTAAAAACGGTAAAAGCTTCTTCTTCTACTATCAGTATTTGGGTATGATATGGCAGGAGTTCGGATTGTAATTCTTCTAAAGATTGTTTGATAAAATCAAAATGTCTTTGGCTGTAATGATGGTCATTGACTAAAGATGGTTCAAGAATATAAAGCAACAGCACTTTTCCCGAAGCTTCTAAAGCACGATGTAAGGCTTCGTGGTCGTGTAATCGCAAATCTCTTTTAAACCAGACGATGTTCATCAGCCGACGGCTTTTTTATAAACAGTTAGACATTTCTCACGCGCTTCTTTATGATCCACAATGGGTTGCGGATATTCTAATGAATTCAACTCTGGAATCCATTTTTTGATATAAGTTAAGTCTTTGTCAAACTTTTTGATTTGTTCCGTTGGATTAAATATTCTGAAGTATGGTGCGGCATCGACACCACTTCCGGCTGCCCATTGCCAATTCCCTACATTACTGGCTTGCTCATAATCTAATAGTTTTTGGGCAAAATAAGTTTCACCCCAGCGCCAATCAATTAATAAATGTTTGCACAAAAAACTCGCCACTATCATTCGCACCCGATTGTGCATATGTCCGGTTGTATTGAGTTCTCGCATTCCGGCATCCACAAAAGGATAACCGGTTTTCCCTTCACACCATTTTTGAAACAAGATTTCCTTATTCTCCCATTGGATTTCATCGTATTTGGGTTTGAAACTTTTATTGACTGTGTGCGGGAAATGCCATAAGATTTGCATGAAAAACTCACGCCAAATCAATTCCTTCAGAAATGTTTCATTCTTGCTTTCCAAAGCCTTGGCAACCATTTTTCTGATGGAAACAGCTCCAAAACGAAGATATATTCCCAGATAAGAAGTCTTGTTAAGCGCCGGGAAATTTCTAGTAGCTTCGTAATTGTCAATTAGTGTATGCGAAATATCATAAGGCGTTACTTCGATGTCAGACGCTACAAAACCAATATCTTTTAAACTTAAAAAAGGATAGGAGTGAAGAGCTATTTTTTCCAGAGAATCTTCTGAATTGTAATTGACTAATTGTATTTTCTTAAAGTGTTCTTTCCATTTATTCGAATACGGAGTATAGACCACATAAGGCGAGCCGTCGTCTTTAACAACTTCGCTTTTTTCAAAGATGACTTGGTCTTTACTGGTTTTAAATTCGATGTTGTACTCTTTGAACAAACCGTACAATTCTAAATCACGTTTGCGCGCATAGGGTTCGTAATCGTGATTGGTAAAAACTATTTTGATTTTATTTTCGGCTAATATTTTATGGTAAACTTCAAAAGGATCACCGTAAAAAACGGCCAATGATTTACCGATTTTTTTTAACTGATCTTGTATTTTATTCAGTTGGTTGTGTATAAAAGTTACCCTTGCATCATCTTTTGGTAATTGGGATAGTATATTTTCATCAAAAATAAAAATCGGCAAAACCTCATCACCACTTTGCAGAGCATGATAAAGTCCGGCATTATCGTCCAATCGCAAATCGCGTCTAAACCAAAATATGTTCATTTTAAACTTTTAATTATTCACCAATAAACTTGACATTCCGCCATCAACATGAAAAATTTGTCCTGAAATCCATGAACTGTCATCACTGAGTAAAAATCTGGCTGTTTTAGCCATATCGTCGGCAGTTCCGACTCTTTTTAGCGGATGACGTTGAGCAGATTTTTCTTTTTTCTCCTCGTTGCTTAAAAATTTTTCTGCCAATGGTGTATCGGTCAGTGACGGAGCGATGACATTGACTCTGATTTTTGGAGCGTATTCTGCGGCTAAGGCTTTGGCAAATCCCTCGATAGCACCTTTGGCAGCAGAAACACTGGTGTGAAAAGGCATTCCCATACCGGCCGCTACCGAACTGAATAAAACAATACTTGATTGATTTGAAGCCGATAAATTAGGTAATATGCTTTGCAAAACCTTAATCATGCTGATAAAATTGATTTGCAAATCACTTTCAAAAGTTTCAGGTTTTAACCCGCGAAACGGACGCAAATTGATACTACCCGGGCAATATACAAATCCGTCTAAAACGCTTGGCAATAAAGATACATTTAAAGTATCTGTTGTGGCATCAAACGGAATGTGCGTTACATTCATGTCAACTATCCCTTCATTAGTTCGAGAAGCAATGTAGACTTTATTTTCGTATTGCAGTTCTTTAGCAATGGCTAATCCAATACCATAGGAACCGCCAATTAATAATATGTTTTTCATGTTATTGTGCTTTGTATTCCCCAAATAGTTCTATTAATTTTTTATGACGATAATCAAATATTTCTTTGAGTTTTGGTTTTACCAAAAAAGGATGTACCAATTGTCCGATAAAACCCATAGGGACTTTGTAGTCAACAATATCTTCCATTTCAACACCTCCGGGAATTTCTTTGAGAAAATGTTTGTGATGCCAAAGCGCATAAGGTCCGAATCGCTGTTCGTCAACAAAATAGTGCTTGTCTACGACGTGGGTGATTTCTGTAACCCATTTCATTGGAATTCCCAATACCGGAGTTACAATATATTGGATAATTTGTCCGGGAAACATTGGTCGGTCGTCACCTGAAAGCGTTTTGAAACCCATATAGTCCGGAGTAATCGTTTTCAGATTTTTAGGGTCGGATAAAAAAGCCCAAGCTTGTTCTAAGGTGATGGGCAGATTTTGTTTGGTATGGAGCGTATAAATTTTCATTTATTTTTAAGATTTTGATAAAGATACTAAATGTTTAACAAAGTACCGAATAAGTTAAACAAACTTGTACTTCATTTAAGTTTATATTAACATTTACAAGCAGAACAATTTGTAATTTTGGACAAACTAAAACAAACATTATGAGAAAAATTATTTTTGTATTGGCTATGATTATTGCCAATTTTACGATTGAAGCTCAAGTTAAAACACCTGCACCTAGTCCGAAATCAACTCTAAACCAAGTAGTTGGATTGACAGATGTAACTATTGAATATTCACGCCCAAGTGCCAAAGGCAGACCGGTTTTTGGTGATTTAGTTCCGTTTGGTAAATTATGGAGAACCGGAGCCAATCAAAATTCTATGATTACTTTTAGTGAAGATGTTGTCATCAAAGGCGCTACTTTGAAAAAAGGAAAATATGCCATTTTTACAACACCTAAAGCTGACATGTGGGAAATCATCTTTTACACAGACACAGACAATTGGGGAACACCTGAAAATTGGGATGAAAACAAAGTAGCTTACAAAACTAATGTTGATCCGATAGCTCTGGGAAATAACGTTGAAACTTTTACCATTGCCATCAATAATTTAACTAATGACAGTGCAACACTTGATATTTCATGGGAAAAAACAATGGCTTCTATTAAATTTGAAGTACCAACTCAAAAGGCAGCCATGGCCAGTATCAATAAGGTTTTAGCCGGACCAACAGCCGGAGATTATTTTTCTTCTGCGCAATACTTATACCAATCTGAAGGCGATTTAAATAAAGCTTTGGAGTATGTTAACAAAGCGGTTTCTATGGCAAAATCACCAGAGGAAGTACCTTTTTGGCACTTGAGATTGAAGTCTTTGATCCAAGCTAAAATGGGTAATAAATCGGGAGCAATTGAAACGGCAAGATTATCATTAGCCGGAGCGGAAAAAGCAAACAACGGTGACTACGTTAAAATGAATAACGACAGCATCAAAGAATGGAGTAAAAAATAATTTTTGCCTGTTACAATAACAAGCCACAAGTTCCTGATTGGAGTTTGTGGCTTTTTTTAGGCTAACACTTTTTGTTTTCCTTTGAAGCCCAATTGCATTAGAATTGACAGTACAATGGTCAATGAAGCCCCAATGAAATTAAGCCATAAATACCCTAATTTTTCTTGTCCGTTAGGGTAAATGTGAATCGCATAGTAATAGATAAAGAAAATGGTAGTTTGGCTGATAACAGCACTATAGAAAATAGCATTGGCTTTTACAAATTTTAGGTAAAACCCAACCAAGAAAACACCCAGAACTGTTCCGTAGAATATTGACCCAACAATATTTACCAACTGAATGAGGTTTTCAAAAAGCGTTCCGACACAAGCAAATAAAATAGCAATCACACCCCAAAGCAAAGTAAAATACTTGGTAGCATTTACAAAATGCTTTTCAGATTTTTCGCCTTTGACATTGCGTTTGTAAATATCAATAGCCGTTGTTGAGGCCAAAGCAGTCAAACCCGATGCGGAAGACGACATGGCAGCAGATAAAATCACCGCCAACAAAAGCCCAATCAATCCCGAAGGCAAATAGTTTAGAATAAAATAGATGAAGACATAGTCTTTGTCGTTGGTTTCGGCTTTGCTGTCTACTTTAGCAATGATTTCCTTGGCTTGGTCATGCAAATCTTTTTCTTTGCCCGATAATGAAATTAGTTTTTGACGCAATATAGGGTTGTCATAATTTTGATTCAAGTGATCAATATATAATAAATTGAATTCCTTCTTTTCTTCGGAGAGTTGGGTTAACTGTTTCTCGAGTGAATTATATTCCTGAGCATAAACCGATTTTTCAACGGCAGTTTTGTTTACCGGATTAAAATGTAATGGTACCGGATTGAATTGAAAAAAAACAAAAACCATCACACCGGTTAACAAAATAAAAAACTGCATCGGGACTTTGAGAAAACCGTTCATAATTAATCCCATCTGACTTTCTCTATCTGATTTTCCGGATAAATAGCGTCCAACTTGTGATTGGTCGGTTCCAAAATAAGAAAGCATCAGGAAAAAACCTCCGGTGATTCCGCTCCAAAAAGTATATCGGTTTTCAGGGTCGAAAGAAAAATCAAGGATATTCATTTTGTCATTGGCTCCCGCAATATGCATGGCATTAGAGAAAGTCATATCATTGGGTAACAAATGCAATATCAAAAAGAACGTGATAAACATACCGCTCATGATGATAAACATTTGTTGTTTTTGGGTGACGTTTACGGCTTTGGTTCCTCCGGCGAAAGTGTAGATGATTACCAGAATTCCGATGATAATGTTAAGTAAGGTAAGGTTCCAACCCAAAATAGAAGACAAAATAATAGCCGGTGCGTAAATGGTCAAACCGGTTCCCAATCCGCGTTGGATTAAAAATAAAATCGCCGTAAAAGAGCGTGTTTTTAAATCGAAACGCTGTTCTAAATATTCATAGGCGGTAAAGACTTTCAGTTTATGATAAATGGGAATGAATGTCATTGATATGACTACCATGGCAATAGGTAAACCAAAGTAAAACTGCACAAATCCCATTCCGTCATGATAGGCTTGTCCGGGTGTGGAAAGAAAAGTTATGGCACTAGCTTGGGTTGCCATAACTGATAAACCTACTGTCCACCACGGGGTTTCTTTGTTGCCCAAAATGTATTCTTCTACATTGGCACTTCCTTTGGTTTTATAAACGCCGTAAAAAACAATAAAAAGCAAAGTAACCGATAAAACGATCCAGTCGAGTTGTTGCATATCAGAAGAATAATTGCATTAATATAAAGAAGATGATAATATAAATGGCATTGGCTATCAAAACCCAAGTATAGCTATTCTTCCAAACTGTTTTTTTTTCCTGTTCCATTTTATTTTCCAATTGCTAACATGTTGGCCATTAACCTAAACGCTCCCGGAACGCCTTCGGGTAATTCTCTGAAGAAACTAAGACCGGTATAAATATAATTCCCTTTGCCGTATTTGGCTACCAATAAAGCGCCATTTTTAGGTTTTTCGCCTTTGTCATTGGCCGAAAGGATAGGTGTGAAGTTGGCATCCCATTCACTCGGATAATACAAGCCTTGCTCTTGTTTCCAGCCTTTGAAATCTTCGGCAGTAATTTTATTCGGATAATTTAAAACCGGATGGTTTGGTGCTAAAAATCGGACTTCGGCATCTTCTTCAGTTACTCGGTCTCGCGATAGTTTCAAGGAAAAAGGAGCCATTTCTTTGGTAACTAAATCATCCAAAGTATTGTATTGCACAATCATTGTTTTGCCATTCTGTACAAAATCTAATAATATTTTTTGTTTGTAAGCCAAAGCATTTACCACATTATAAGCTCGGATTCCGGTCATAACCACGTCAAAATTGGCCAAAAGTTCAACGGTAATTTCTTCCGGTTTTAAAATAGACACTTCGTAACCCATTTGCGTCAGGCTTTGCGGAACTTCATCGCCTGCCCCCATAATATAGGCGATTTTTTCGTTTTTGGTTTTGATTTTTAAGCGAATTGCTTTGGCTTCAGCCGGTTTCAAAACCATTTGCTTGTAGATATGCGAATAGTTGATATCGATTTTTTCTTTGTCGAAAGTTTGGCCATCAACGGTCACTATGCTTTTAATCTCAATTTCACTGGCATCTTCTGAAGGTGAAACGGAAAACACAGCCGAAAAGTCTTGACCTTTTTTGTCAATGGTAAAAGGAATTTCGGTCGGATTGGCTTTCCATTCTTGGGGCAAATCTAATTTCACTTTTCCGGTTATATTGTCTTTTCCGGCTTTGACTTTTACCGTAATTGTTTTGCTTCGGTCGTTATTGAAAATGTATACTTTTTCAGCAATAGAAGAAGTTGCCACAGGAACGATATCTAAAGGCTGATAGACTTCGCCCTTAACATCGTCATTGTATTTGTAAATTACATTGCGATCGAAAGGAATTGTAACATTGTTAATTCCAATCCAAAAACCAACTTTCACCCGGCGCAATACATCAGGAAAGCCTATGTTTTCCTGACTGTCAACGCGATACATGCCATTAGTTCCTTTTTGATTTAGCCAATAAGCATTGGTGTAATCAAAGTCATTTGGAAGCTGTAAAGTGTTAGTGGTTGTGTAAGGAATGTTGTTTTTTAAAGGAATAGTATTTTTTTGGTCAGCTACATAAACCGGCACAGCTCCAATACCTTCTAGGTTGATAGCAATATTGCTTCGGTTAATGGCTTCAATTTTAATTTTTAGCGGACTTCCCGGAGTAACTTCTTGAACATCGGCTACAGCTTCTAAATACAATCCGGCGCAAGCGGCTATGATTTCTTTAATTTCTTCTGATTTGATGGTTTTCCAATGCTTGTCTTCCAGATTTTCAATTAGGGTAAAAGCCTTTACCAATTCAGGAATGCTGGCCGAAGGATTTTTAAAATCGAAGTTTTTCTCTACAGCATATAAAATATCACCAATTTCCTTTCCGCCTTTTACTCGATTCCAAGTGGTATCGATGCCTTCAAACAAATTAGTTTTGTCTTTAGGCATATCGCCTTTTAAAAATTCTAAATATTCGTCTTCTTCACCGCGACTTCCGGTAGCACCAAAGCCTTGGGATTGGTGGCGACTGCGACTCAAAGCTGCAATTTCCTGATTGGATTTTCCGACGGATTGGTAATACGTTCCGATTTTTAGATTGATTAAGTTGGTTTTATCGGCGGCTTCAAATTTTTCTCGGCTACCATAAAACCACCAAGAAGTGTTGAAAAACAATCTTTTAGGTTGCCAAGTTGAAACATATTGCAATTGTTCAGGATATTGATTGGCATCATTAACCAAATCAAATGCTTCTATACTGAGCATGGCTGAAGAGGTATGATGACCATGAGTTGTTCCCGGAGAACGATGGTCAAATCGGTTGATGATGACATCGGGTTGGAATTTGCGAATGGCCCAAATGACATCGCTTAAAACTTGGTCTTTGTCCCATATTTTCAAAGTTTCATCCGGATTTTTAGAAAACCCAAAGTCGTTCGCACGAGTAAAGAATTGTTTGCCACCATCAATTTTTCGGGCTTCAATTAATTCTTGTGTTCTGATAACACCTAATAATTCTCTAAGTTCGGGACCAATAAGATTTTGTCCGCCATCGCCACGGGTTAGAGATAAATAACCGGTTCTTGCTTTCTTGTCATTAGACAAATAAGAAATTAAACGGGTATTTTCATCATCGGGATGTGCCGCTATGTACAATACTGAACCCAGAAAATTAAGTTTTTGGATTTGGTTGTAAATTTCTACTGCATTAGGTTTGGCCGGCTGTTGTGCCCAAATGGATGGTGTGAAAAGAAATAAAAAAACAATAGATAATGAGTAAAGCTTTTGCATTGGGATGACTTTAATTGCAATAGCTTCAAATATAAACATTAAATAAAAAGCAGCGTTTTATTTAATTAGTTTTTAACAAATATGAAGAAAATGAGTTTTACTCGGAAGAAGCAGTTTGATTGATAAATCGACCTTTAGAATTGTAGGGATACATTTTTTTGTGAACTTGTAATAAGTTGTAAGGTTCATCATCATCATAATCGGTTATGGTAACTCGGGCTTTGTTGTATAAAGAATAGCCACCGTAATTTTTTGGCAGTTCAGAGGCTGTTTTCCATTCGCCGTTTTCTTTGAAATAATAAACCATTCTCAGGTTGTCAAAATACGCTTGAATATTAGGAAAATAAAAATAGCGGATATAGCAATTGGTTTTTTTGTCTATGGGTAAGTTCTCTTTTTTGGCTGTTGTATGTTGGGCGTAAGTGCTATTTAAAGCCAAAACAAAAACCAAAGCAAGCATTACTTTTAGTGTTTTCATGATTTTGTAAATTTGGGGTTAACAAAAAATATCAATCAACTGATTTAAATCAAGTCAAAGATATTCATAATTTATCTTCAAAATGTACTTTTTAACGCTGAATTGCAATATTTTGTGTAAAAATTAAGAAATATATTATATTATAATATTGATAATTAGCTATTTAAATAAAAATAAAATGGTTTAAAAAAGAAAGAGCAAGGAGAAATCCCTACTCTTTTTACTGTAAATGTTTTGATTAGTGTTTTCCTTTTCCATGGCCTTTTCCCGGATGTCCTTTGTGTTTTCCATTACCATTCCCCGGCGAGCTTTTGTAATAGGCTTTATTCTTCCAGTTGCCGTTTCCTTTGTATTTTACTTTGTGGGTTTTATAGTAGGCGTAAGGTCTGTTGCCTCTGTAATCGGTTAAATAAACAGTTCGGCCTCTATACAAGTCGTAACCTCTGTAATGTGCCGGTAATGCAGCAGAACGATGCCATCTGCCATTTCTTAAATAGATATATCTTCTGGCCGGAACATCATAATATACTTCAATATCGGGAAGATAATAATAATGAACTTCTACCGGTGCTGCCGGTGCCCAAACCGGAGGTGTACCAACATTTACATTAACTGAAACTTGAGCTCTACTGCTTACCGTGAACGCCAACAGCGTTACCAGTAAATAAAATAACTTTCTTGTTTTCATAATACTTAGTTTTAAATGAAATTTATTTTTCTATTTAAATAGAAAAGCAAATTCCCCAGTTCTTTGAATTTATATTTCAAAATTAGGGTGAATGTAAACTAAGTATGTTATATGATTTTGAGTAAGATTTACAGAATTAAAATCTAATCGGTGAATTCTTTGTCTTCGAACTTAGGCTTAACAATGGAAATTCCTTTTTGCAGTAAGAGGTTATTGGGATAAACCATGAGTTCACCGTCTTTGGTGATTAGGTCCGTATGAAAAGCATTAATATCAATAATTTCGCCTTCGAAAGGAAAATCTTTGTCATGTACTTTAATGATGTCGCCAATTTTAAAAGGAAAAGAAAAAAATAAAATAATACCGGAAGTAATGTTACTTAGGATGGACCATTGGGCAAACATGGCTACACCAACCACTGTTGCAATGGAAGATAATGTAATTAGGATGTCATTCTTTTGTACGCCCCAAATTACAATCAACGAAATGACGGCTAAAATGCTAATGAGTAAGTGAATGTATTTGATGACTAAATTGGTTCTTTTTTCTATACCCGTATGTGATCTTGAATATCTTTTCACCGCTTTGGTTACCATTATTCGTAAAAGAACCACAATAAGAATTACCAATCCGGTAGCGATTTCTTCTTTTAAGTAGTATTCAAAAAAGTTCATGACATTTTATAAATTAGTTAGATATGCATAGACTTTATCCGTTGGTAATCCAACAACATTAGTATAAGAACCTTCTATTTTAGCTATACCTACAAGCCCAATCCATTCTTGGATGCCATAAGCGCCGGCTTTGTCAAAGGGTTTGTAATGGTCTAAATAATACTGAATAGCTTCGTCTGAAAGCTTATTAAAAGTCACTTTGGTCACTTCAAAAACAGTTTCTGTTTTGTGAATGGTCTTAAAGCAAACCGAAGTAATGACTTCATGTGTTTTGCCTGACATGGATTTCAACATTTGAAAGGCATCATCATAATCTTTGGGTTTGCCCAAGGCTTTGTTTTCAAACCAAACAATGGTATCGCTGGTGATTAAAATTTCATTCTCGGCTATTTCTCCTTCAAAAGCATTGGCTTTTAGGATAGCCAGAAAATTGGTAATTTCTACGCCCTGAAGGTTTTCGGGATAAATTTCATCTATTTCTTTTAGTCTGATTTCAAAATCGACCGCTAACTCTTTTAAAAACTGCTGTCTTCTCGGCGAACCGGAAGCTAAGATGATTTTGTAGTTTTTATCAAAAGAACTAAGCATTGTTTTTAATGTTCAAATTGATGACTAAAATAGACAATATTCCGAACAAGATAACCCACTTTAACACCGAACTTAACAAATGAAAATTCTTTTTAGACTTGGCGTTCCAAATTTTAATTACAAAGAAGATCATTGGACCAACCACAAAAAGTAAGGCATAAACCACAGCATAATAGAGATGGTTTTCCATCAAATAAGTATTGATGTACCAAAGTAAAATCAGTGTTGCTATAATTCCGAGTCCGAAAACCACTTTGGCTGTTCGGCTAACACCTATGGCAATTGGTAAAGTATTCATTCCTTGATTGTAATCACCATTTACATCTTCCATGTCTTTAACAATTTCTCTAATAAAATTAATGATAAAAGCAAACAAAGCATAATCTAAAAGCAATGAAAAATACACGCCCATTTCCTTCTGATTGTTTTCAAAAGTAAGTGGTAATAAATCGTATACGCCAATAATTAAAATACTAATGGCTAAGAGAAACGCCACGATGATATTGCCAATCAACAACATTCTTTTAAAGGTCGTAGCGTACAAATACAACAAAGTAACGATGATGATAAAAATCCCGGCGAATGTGGGTTTTTGAATAGTATTCGACAGATAAAAACCAATCCCGACACCGGTGACATTTAAAGCAAAATAAATATTATAAGCCATAGCTTCCGAGATACCTTTGCCAATGACCATTTTGAAAGGTTTGTTTTCGCTATCGGTTTCTTGGTCCATTACATCATTAATGATATAACCGGCTCCGGCAATCATCAGAGTCGATAAAACTAATAAACCGTATTGAAAATCATTTAAAAACAAATAAATAGCTTCATGCTTCAGAAATCCGTATCGGAAAATCAATTGCATAAAAGCGAGTAGAAGTAGGTTTTGGTATCTAATTAATCTTAAAAAGTTCATTTCCTTAAGTTGATTTGGTTATCTGTATTATCAATCGTGTTTCCCGTTATAGTACATATGCCATTTGCCTTGGGCTTTCATAACCTGTTCAATCACTTCTCGAACCGCGCCTTTGCCGCCGTTTTTATGCGAAATGTATTTGGAAATCGCTTTGATTTCCGGGCTGGCATCTTGCGGACAGGTTGGTAAACCTACCAATTGCATCACATGAAAATCGGGGATGTCATCACCCATATATAAAACCTGTTCGGGTTTGATGTTGTACAATTCGATGTATTCTTTAAAAGTAGCTACTTTATCTGGCGAAGCCAAATGAATGTCGGTGATGCCTAGATTTTTCAGTCGAATGCGAACGCCTTCATTGTTTCCACCCGAAATGATGCATACATTATAACCACTTTCTACAGCCGCTTTCATGGCAAAACCATCTCTGATATTCATAATTCTCAACATTTCACCCGTTGGTGTCACATGAACCGAACTGTCGGTTAAAACGCCGTCTACATCCAAAATAAATGTAGTTATATCATTCATGATTTCCTTATAACTTTTTCCCATGGTCGATTATAGATTTGGTTAGCAATTTATAGATTTCTTTTTGGTTTTCATCGGTTAAAAAGGACAGATGACTATTGATGGTTTGGGTATCGTTTCTTTTGGCCGGACCGGTTTGGGCTTCTTTGGGTGAAAGCGTCAAAATTTTATTCGCCGTTTCTTGAATCAAAGGTTTCAAAATATCAAAAGATAATTGGTTCTCGGTACAAATTTCGTTCCCCATTTGGTACATATGATTGACAAAATTTGAGACAAAAACGGCCGCTACGTGCAAAGCTTTTCTTTGTTCGGAATTGACTTGGTAAATAACCTCAGAGATTGATTTTGCAACGGTTTCAAGAGTTTGGTGATCACTTTCACTTTGGGCTTCCAAACAAATCGGAACACTTTTAAAATCGACTGCTTTTGACTTAGAAAAGGTTTGTAACGGATAAAAAACACCTTTTCTATTTTTATCATTTAAAGCCTCAATATTCACACTTCCTGAAGTATGCACTACCAATTGATTTTGAAAAGGAATTTGATTAGAAACGTTAGCAATAGCATCATCACTAACTGCAATGATAAGCAAATCAACGGTTTGAAGAGAATCGAAATCGGTGATAATGATTTCGGAATCGAGTAGGTGAGTGAGACTACTTTTTTGACGAGTAAGTACCTGAACTAGCTTGATTTCCGATGCTGCTTTAAAAGCAGTAATCAAGTGATGGGCTACATTTCCGGAACCGATTATACTGACTGATATCATTCCGTAAAAGTAGTAAAAAAGGAAGTTATCAGGCAAGCCAAACCATTTTCTGGGCGCTATTTGTTTATTTTTTCTTCTAATGCTTTCAATCTATCTTCCAAAGATTGGATTTTAGCTTCCTGAGATTCAATGATTTTTTGCTGTTCTTGTATGGCTTTGGTCATTGGTGCAATCAAATCGTTATAACGTAAACTGTAATAACCGTCATCGTCTTTGGTCAAGATTCCGGAATAAGTTATGCCTGATGACACTAAGGCTTCTTCTACCTCTTGTGCAATAAAACCGTATTCTAATCTTCTGAGTTTGTCATTGGAACGGAAATAGGAAACGGGATTGAGTTTTTTAATAAAGTCCAATCCTAAGTTAGAAGATATGATATCCGATTTCCATCGTTTGTCTGAAGTAATGGAAAGCCCAACTTGACAACCTAAATAACCAATAAAAATGTTTCCTAAACGAATTTGGTCATTACCGGTTGCATTGGGAACTTGAGCGGTATCGCCTAAGCCAAGATTATTGGAGCCTGTAGTTACATTCGTCAAAGCGCCTTTACCCAAAGCGGTATTGTAACTTCCGGTACTATTATTTAAAGCATAAAAACCAACGGCAGTATTATCCCAACCGGAAACATTACTGTACATGCTGTTGTAACCAATGGCAGTATTATTGACACCACTTTGATTAGAGTACATGGCGTTATAACCTAAACTTGAATTATAAGTTCCGGTTGTATTGGAAAGATTGGCATTGATACCAAAAGCAATATTGGTAGTGCTTATTCGTCCGGCTGTGGTATTCCATCTTTTAAAAACCAAATCAACATTGTCGGTAGTGCCTATGAAATTGGTTCCCGCTGTGGTACCGCTGTTTCCGGTAGTAGTCCAGCCCGAATTTCCGGTTAAAAATCTCGTCCAAGCCGTAGAGGCCGAACCGTTTGTTTTTCGGAACCAAATCTCTTGATCAAAGAAACTACCGGCAATTTGCATGGCATAATTGTTTGTTGAATTGCTGTGTCTAACATCAATCAAATGCCACCATGAACTCGCGCCTGAAGGGTAATTTGTTGGCGATACTGTTTCAAAAAAACCGGATTGTGCTCCTGCATTTCCTTGTAATCCTGCATTGTCTCGGGTTTCTGTTCTTACATTACCATTTCCGAATCCAAAAGTACCGGTACCTAAATCCAATCGATAGGCAGGTGTTGCTGTACCAATGCCGACGTTAACATTACTGGTTGCTCCATTCACACCATTTATACTACCCAACACTAAAGAGTTACTCTGGCCAACATAGGCCTTGGATCCTATGGCAGTGGCGTTGGTTAAATTAGAATTAGCTAAATTACAATTATAACCCAAAGCCGTATTTTCATTTCCTGCCTGGTTTGCATTTAAAGAATTATAACCTAAAGAGGTATTTTTTGAACCCATAGTATTCTGGTATAAAGAATTTACTCCAACCGCAGTGTTTTCATCTCCTCCTGTATTAGAAATAAGAGATGAAGATCCAATAGAGGTATTGCTCGAACCCGAACTAAAAACTAAAGCTTTAAATCCAACAGCTGTATTATCATTTGCATGAAAATTATTTTGCATAGTTCCATATCCAATAGCAGTATTATTATTTCCTGTGAAATTAGCCACTAAACTATAAGCTCCATGACTCGTATTGTAATTTGCTGTTGTTGCATTTACCATGGAATTAAAACCAGTTGCGGTGTTACCTGTTCCGCTAGTGTTTAATCTAAGAGATTTATTTCCTATAGCAGTATTTTCATTCCCGTTAGTGTTTGTTGTTAAGGATTCAAATCCGATGGCTAAATTATCTGTTCCGGAAACATTCATTTTCATAGCCCTAAATCCAATACTTGTATTTCGGATTCCGCTTGTATTGATATTTTGGGCTTCTTGTCCTATAGCTATATTGTAAGCATTGGCTAAGTTGCTATTTTCAAGAGCGAAACTTCCTATAGCTATATTTGAACTTCCCGTGGTGTTTGTAAATAAAGTTCGATGTCCAATAGCAATATTGTCTGTACCTGATGTATTATTAGTCATTGACTCATATCCAAAAGCTAAATTACGTAATCCAGTATTGTTAAACTTTAAGGAACGATATCCCACTGCAGTATTAAATGACCCAGCATTGTTTGAACTCATAGACTCATGACCTATAGCGATTAAACCACTGCTTGTGGTATTTTCTAGTGCGTTACTTCCGATTGCAATATTACTGTTTCCTGTTACATTTGAGTTTAATGTCATATAGCCTATGCCTATATTATCGGATCCTAAAAAGTTATAATCTAGGGAAGCATAGCCAAAAGCCAAATTACGGTTGCCAGCAGTATTAAAACGCAAAGAATTGTGACCAAAAGCATTATTATAATTCCCTGTAGTATTATTTGTTAAAGAAGTATTACCTATACTAGTATTGGACACTCCAGTAGAGTTCTGCCTAAGTGAAAAGGCACCAAAAGCGCTGTTGCTATTTCCATTAGAGACTTGAAGTGTTTGATATCCAAAGGAAGTTTCTGAAGGCGAAATTCGTCCGGAACGATAGCTAAATCTCTTGAAAACTACATCAACATCATCAATAGTTCCTATGAAGTTCATAAATGCATTCGTCCCCGAATTACCGGTTAATCCCCAACCTTTTTCACCTACAGGTTTCCAACTTACAGTTGCATTATCCCAATAATAAAATCCGGGTTGTGAAGATCCCGATGTGGTAGTCAAATACAACATCATTCCGTTTTGGGCAGCTGTTGGATTACTGAACGGCAAAGTATTTACTCTTGGAATAATTATTCCGTCAGTAATGTCAGGTGAGTTGGCATCTGAAGGTGCAATTTGGAGTTTAGCATACGGGGTCGTTAGTCCGATACCAATTTTACCAGAAGTAATATTACTCATATCTTTACCATAAATAACATTGGCAATAGATAATTGATCATTTCCCGTATTAATAGGAACTTGTGCAGCAGCGCCAATGGCAGTGTTGTTGTAGCCGGAAGTTAAATTACTCATTGAATCCGCTCCAACTGCGGTATTGCTGTTTCCAATAGTTAAGCTGCCTAATGAATATGATCCAAGTCCAGTATTTCCTGAGCCGGTAGTTGAATTTAGAGTGCTAGATCCAATAGCTACATTGTTTATTCCAATGGTATTATTCACAAGCGTTTGACTTCCAAGAGCTGTATTACCATGCCCACCGGTATTGTTATAACCGGCATTAAATCCGATCATTGTATTAAAATTCCCGGTTGCGTTAGAAGTGAGTGATTGTGCCCCAAAAGCGGTATTTCTGTTTCCGATGGTATTAGCAAAAAGGGAATAAGCTCCAAAAGCACTATTAAAATCACTAATGCTATTGTATAAGGTCTTGCTTCCAACCGCAGTATTAAATGAACCTGAGACATTGTTTTTCATACTTTCATTTCCTACCGATGTGTTGAAGGAACCATTATCATTATTAAACAAAGATTCTGTCCCAACCGCACTATTGTCGATACCTGTAAGATTAGAGCCTAATGAACCCATTCCTACTGCAGTATTATTATTGAATACCGAACCTGAATTCAAAGCACCAAAGCCTACTCCCGTATTTCCTGAACCTGAAGTAATGTTGGTTAATGAATTACTACCAACTGCGGTGTTATAATTTCCTGAGGTTAGCGCTGAAAGCGAATTGTTTCCAAAAACAGAATTTTGAAATCCCGTTGTAGTTACATTCAAGCTGTTGTTCCCGAAAGAAGTGTTGTACAATGTTACTTGTCCGGCCAAAACATTATTTCTTTTGAATCTGAAATCAGTATCATCTGTGGTTCCAATGAAGTTTGATGCGTTGTTCGTTCCCGAATTTCCGGTTAATCCCCAACCTTTATCACCACCTACGCTTTTCCAGGTGCTTGTTGGTCCGTCCCAATAGTAAAATCCGGATTCTAATGAACCAAAAGCAGTAGTCAAGAAAATCAGCATCCCGTGTTGCGCTGCCGTAGGGATAACGGCCGGAAAAGTATTTACTCTCGGAATTAACAGTCCATCCGTATTGCTGGGATTGGCAGCATTACTCGATTTAATGTCTAAGGCAGCATTGGGAGTGGTGGTGCCGATGCCGACTTGGGAATAGACTCCATTTAAACAAATGAAGTACAAAATAATTGTGAATAGGTTTTTCATAACTACCGTGTAAAGTATCGTGATACTTTACGAAGGTAATTTTTACTTAAATGGGGTTCAATCAACCTTTTGGTTGATTTTAATAGGGAATTTTAAACAAAACGGTAGTTCCGTGGTTATTTTGGATATCAAACTGTGCCTTGATTTTTTCCATTCTTTGCCGAATGTTTTTTAAGCCATTACCACCCAAAACTTTTCCTTGTTCTGAGTTTATTCCTTTGCCGTCATCGTGAATTGTGATAATGATGAAGTTGTTTTTTTGAATAGTTATCGTTACTTTTTTTGCTTCGGAATGTTTTACAATATTGTGCAAACATTCCTTGACTGACAAGAAGATATGCCGTCTTACTTCACCTATAATTTTGAAATTCATTTGGTCATCAGGGTAATCAAAAGTTACTGTAAGTTGGTTGTTTTCGCAGTATTCTTGCGCATAGAGTTTGATGTAAGAAAGCAATTCTTCCCAGCTGTTGTTTTCCTCTTTCATAGCCCAAATAATTTCACTCATGCTTTCCACAAGTTCGGTAGAAGTATTTTTGATATTAGTCAAAAGCGATTTATTGTCTTCTTTTTGTAACGCCATCTGACTCAAATAAGTAATTTTGGTTAAACCGCTGCCCAAGTCATCGTGCATATCAGCCGCGATTCGATTGCGCTCTTCTTCCACGGCTTTTTGTTTTTCTAATCTCTTTTTGAAGTTAAAGGCAATGACATACCAAACCAACATCGCAAACAGTATCGATGACAACAAAATAAACCACCAAGTTTGATACCAGTATTCCGCTATGGTAAAGGAATACGGTTTTGAAAGGTAAATCCACTCTTGACTGCCTTTACTTCGCACTCGAGCATTGAAGGTGTAAGTTCCGGCTTTGAGTTTTTGGAAAAAGATGGTACGATTTGATTTGATATCATGCCATTGATGGCTCAAGCCTTTGAGCTGGTAACTGTATTCGAGATTTTTTCCGGTTTCAATGTCTACAGCAACCAACCTGAATTCCAGATTGTTCTCATTAGGGTTAAAATCAAATGAATGCTTACTTATATCAGCATTGATTTTATTGTTTCTTAAGTACTCAAGATATATTTTGGTTGATATTCTTTTCTCTTTCAAAACAATATCAGGGTCAAAACAATACAGTTTATTTTTTGCTCCAATCCACATTTTGTTAGTGGTAGAATTCATTTTGAGCATACTGTAGTTAGTAGGATTGTCTGTAAAACCATTCCAGATATCCATAGGGTAGAAGATGTTGGTTTTCGTATCTAAACAACCCACGCCTTTACTGGTCAAAACCCACAATCTATCTTGGTTGTCAAATTCAATATCGCCAATGTAATTGCTGTTCAAACCGTTTGACAAATTATAGTTTTTAATAGTATGATTGCGAGGATTATATTTGACAATGCCGCCACCTTCAAAAGAAACCCAAATAAAATTAGAGCGATCTTTTTTTAACCCGGTGATTCCGCCGATGAAATAATTTTTGTCTTCTTTGTAATCATTAAAGTTAATTTCTTTAAAAGTATTTGTTTTATAATTCCATTGCAGAAGTAAATTGGAACGATTCACTCCAAACCATAAATTTTTATCTGCATCTTCAAAAACATTTGAATAATAAGAAGAAGCAAACAAAGGATTGCCTTTGTCATCTTTATAGTAAGTAATCAATTTGTTATTTTGAGCCAACTTCCTTACAAAACCGCCGCCGGCATTACCACTATACCAAAAATCACCATTGGAATGTTGGAAAACCAGGGTAATTATATCGGTGATGGGAAACTGTTTTTTTAAGGTTTCTGCTTTTGAAAATAGTCGTGTTTTAAGATCGTAATACCAAACTTCATTATTCTTGTGAGCACCGGAAATGTAGAGTTTTTCATTGTAGGGATAAATGCCCCAATTTTGTATTTCTGTATTTAAGACATTAATTTTCTTGGTTTCGGGATTGATTTTGTAAATTTTACCCAAATAGCTCCCGGCAAACAATTCATTTCCAGCAAAAGCGATTGTATTGATCTCTAATTCTGAAGGATTGGTTATGGTTATTTTTTTTACATTAGAATTTGATTTGCTTTTGTAAACACTCAATCCTTGATTGGTGCCAACCCAAATATTGTTGTTTCTATCCAATAAAAAGCTCGTCGTTAAATCACTCTTGAGTGACAGATCATTTTCATCAAAGTGCCTGATGACCTCTATTTTACCGTTTTTTAATCGATTGATTCCTTTGTAAGTTCCTATCCATAAGGCTTTTTGGCGGTCTTTCAGAAAAGTGATGAAGTTGGGCGATGATACTTCGGGATATTTAAACTGCCGAAGTAATTTTCCTTTATAATCAAAAACATAAAGTCCGGAAAAATAATCCCCTATGTAAATTTTTTGGTCCTCGACATCGACAAACTTTAATTCAAAAAGACCAAAATTTCCTCTTTGATACTGTTTCATGTTGATGGTCATCGTACTGAGTTTCTGTGTAGATAAATCGTACTGATAATAATCAAAACAATTTCCTATTATGAGACGATTGTCACTTAAACTCTCGATAAAAATATGATTGTAAATCTTACCTTTTAGTTTAATTACCCCAACTTTTTTAAGTTGATTGTTTATTAAAATAAAATGATCGGAAAGATTCAAAGCAAAGAGGTTTGCATTGAGCTTTTTAATTCCAATGATTTTTTGGTCCTTAAAATGCTGTACCGTTGAAAGAGTTTGATTTGTGGTGTTTAGAACAGATAATTTGTAATTGACCAACAACAGTATCCTATTGTAATCCAAATTGTGCAACCAGGAATAACTTTCAGAGTTGGCTTGGTTTTGTGCGAAATAAAAGTTGTGAAATTCTGCTCCGTCAAACCTACTAAGTCCTTCTCGGGTGCCAATCCAGATAAAGCCTTTTTGGTCTTCGAGTATAGAGTTGATGTTGTTGTCACACAAACCGTCTTGGGTGTCGTAATTTTTAAAAATATAATCGGCATTTTGACTTTGTAACGATATAGTAAAGCCTAATAGAAATGCTATGAAAGTAATTTTTTGCAACATATTAACGACCAAACATTTTATTGATAGCTTCGGTTTTGTTTTGTACTTGCAATTTTTGATAAATGTGATTCAGATGTCTTTTTACCGTACTGAAAGATATATTGAGTTTGTCTGCAATTTCTTTGTATAAAAAACCTTTGCTCAATAATTCCAAAACTTCTTTTTCTCGTTTGGAAATTAATTCGTCAACAGAAGTCTTGGTTTGGGAAAACGTGTTCAACACTTTGCGGGCAATTTTAGGAGACATTGGGCTGCCGCCTTCATATAGTTCGATTACCGATTCTATGATTTTGTCGGGAGCCGTGTTTTTCAAAATATAACCCGAAGCTCCGGCTTTTAACGCTTCAAATACCTGATCGTTATCTTCATAAATGGTAAACATAATGAACTGTATTTTGGTGTTTATTCTTTTAATTTCTTGTACACAATCGATCCCACTTTTCCCCGGTAGGTTGATATCGGCAATTACAATATCTGGAGTTAATAAAGGCAATTCCGCAATAGCGCTTTCTGCTGTAGTAAAACACCCAAGCAGTTTAAAACGAAAATCAGCTTCAATAATAGATTTAAGCCCTTTTTGAATTTCTTCAATATCCTCTATGATGCAAATAGTTATCATACTAAAAGTTTGAATAACAAAGTAAAGCTACATTTTTTGATTTAGCAATGATACTTAAGGGTGATTTATTTGTAAAAATAATTAACCGCTGCCATAAAAACAACTCATAAAAAAGTCTTAAAACCCAAAATAAATACTGTTGAAATCTATTTATTTACGCTATTTTTGTATCGCTTTTTTAAAACAGAATTCCAACTCATGGAAAAAAAAATATACTCCTTATTATCTTCTACTCGTTTAATGGCTTTTTTGTTTCTTGGCTTTGCTGTCGCGATGGCAGCCGGAACATTCATCGAAAGTAAGTACAATACCGATACAGCCCGAATTTTAGTTTACAATGCTTGGTGGTTTGAAGGTATTATGTTGTTTTTCATGATTAATTTCATCGGAAATATCAAACGTTACCAATTGTATAAAAAAGAAAAATGGGCTACACTATTGTTGCATTTGTCTTTTATTTTCATCATTGCCGGTGCTTTTATCACTCGTTATATCAGTTACGAAGGGATGATGCCTATACGTGAAGGAGCCAGTTCTAATCAGATTTATTCGGATAAATGTTTTTTGACCGTTTATGTTGACGGTATGTATGATGGGAAAATGATGCGCAGAACCTTTGAAAAGCCAATGTTACTTTCGCCGGTAACAAACAATCATTTTTCTATCGATGAAAAATTTGCCGAAATACCGTTTGAAATAGAGTATAAAAATTTTGCTCTTGATGCCAAAGAAGTAGTTAAAGCCGATGCGAAAGGCGATTTGTATCTTAAATTAGTTGAATCCGGCGACGGAACACGTCATGAACACATGCTCAAAGCCGGAGAAGTGCAAAACATACACAATGTTTTATTTGCTCTAGACAAACCAACCAAAGGTGCAATCAACATTGATACCAAAACCAACACCATCACTTCACCGTTTGATGGACAGTTTATGCGAATGGCCGATAAAATGCAAGGCAAAGTAACCAAAGATGTAGTTGAGCCATTAATGTATCGTTCGTTATACAATATGGGTGGAACCCAATTTGTAATTCCTGAATTGCCTAAAAGAGGTATCAAAATCTATGAACCAAGTGGCGATTTTAGAGCCAAAAACGGAGAAGATGCCCTTACAGTAGTCATAAAAACAGCAGGAAAAGAAGAAGAAGTAACCTTGTTGGGCTCTAAAGGAAAACAAGGCGAACCTAAATCATTTAAATTAGGACAATTAGAATTTACCCTGATTTACGGCAGTAAAGTATATGAATTGCCGTTTAGTTTAAAACTCAACGATTTTATCGCAGCAAAATATCCCGGAACTGAAAAGAGTTATTCTTCATTTGAAAGTAAAGTCACTGTTTTAGATGGATCAAAAAAGGAAGATGCTCATATATATATGAACCACATATTAGATTATCGAGGATATCGTTTTTTTCAGGCCAATTTTGATCCGGATGAAAAGGGAACAGTACTGTCGGTTAACCACGATTTTTGGGGAACAACCATTACTTATATCGGTTACTTTTTATTGTTTTTCTGTATGATGGCCATCCTTTTTGTTAAAAACACTCGTTTTGCAGATTTGAAAAGAAAATTAGACAACGTAAAAAGAAAGAAAGCCAAATTAATGACCATTTTGGTGTTGTTGTTTTCTTTCAATGGCTTTGCCCAAAATCATGCACATCAAGCACCGACCGGTAAAATCAACTTCTTAGATTCTATTTTATATTATAAAGTTCCCGAGAAACAAGCTTCACAGTTCGGTAAATTAATTATTCAAGATGCCGGCGGTAGAATGAAACCAATCAACACTTTTGCTTCAGAATTGTTGCGAAAAGTAAGCCACAGCGATAATTTCAACGGTATGAATTCTGACCAAGTATTTTTATCGATGAAACAATTTCCTTTTGCTTGGATTGAAGTTCCACTAGTGTATGTAAAAACCGGAAACGACAGCATTCGAAAAATTTTAGGAGTTGATTCAGGCGAAAAACTAATTCCTTTTAAGAAATTTTTTGACGGCAAAGGCAACTATAAATTGGGTCCTTATTTGGAAGAAGCATACAAAACAGCCAATCCTAACCAATTTGAAAAGGATTTTGTAGAAACGGATAAGAAAATCAATCTGATGAATAGTGCTTTATTTGGCAGCATTCTAAAGATTTATCCGATACCCAATGACAAAAACAACAAATGGGTTTCCAACTTAGAAATCAGTCACAATACCGGAACTGTTTTAGATACCGTTAAAAACGCCTTTCCATATTATTTAGAGTCACTCACTTTGGCCGCCAAATCAAAAGATTATACCATGGCCAATACCATGTTGACCGGTATAGAAACCTATCAAAAAAAATACGGAAAAGCAGTAATGCCTTCTGAAAAGAAAGTAGAATACGAGATTTTATACAATAAGTTCAATATTTTTAAAAGGTTGCCTTATTGGTATATCAGTGTGGCTGCTTTGATGTTTTTGTTTGTTATTATTCAAATTTTCAAAGACAGAAAATGGTTGAGAATAGCCATAAATATTAGTCACATAGCCATAGCATTGTTGTTTCTTTTGCATACTTTAGGATTAATTGCCCGATGGTATATTTCGGGACACGCACCTTGGAGCAATGCTTATGAATCGATTATATATGTGGCTTGGGCCGCCATGTTCTTTGGTTTGGCTTTTGATTTGAAAATTGGAAAGCGTTCTTCAATTTCCGATGCGGCAGTTATGGACACTTTTTTCAGATTGTTTTATATCAAAAGCAGTTCTAAACTGACGGTAGCTTCATCCGCTTTTGTAACCGCTATGATTTTAACAGCAGCTTATGCCAATTGGATTGATCCTGAAATTGCCAATTTGCAGCCGGTGTTAAATTCTTATTGGTTAATGATACACGTTGCCGTTATTGTTGCGAGTTACGGACCATTTGCTTTGGGTGCCATATTAGGATTTGTTACTTTGTTATTAATGTGTCTCACCAATAAAAATAACAAAACTAAAATGGAACTCAACATCAAGGAACTAACTTACATCAACGAAATGGCATTGACAGTCGGATTGGTCATGTTAACCATTGGTAACTTCCTTGGCGGACAATGGGCTAATGAGAGTTGGGGAAGATATTGGGGTTGGGATCCTAAAGAGACATGGGCTTTAATCAGCATTATGGTTTATGCTTTTGTAATTCATGCCCGCTTTGTTCCGGCCTTGAGAAACAAATGGTTCTATAACTTAATGGCGATGTATGCTTTTGTATCGATATTGTTTACCTATTATGGTGTGAATTTCCACTTGGTTGGTTTGCATTCCTACGCTAGTGGCGAAGCCAAATCTTTAAGTTGGATTTGGATGACTTTAGGCGGAATGTCCCTAATTGGTGCTTTGGCTTATCCGAGTTATCGAAAATATTACAGTAAGAAATAATAAAAAGCCCCGAATTACTCGGGGCTTTTTATTTGATATTAATTTGAATTACACTTTTCCTAAAGTATATAACTTCTCAAGTGTTGGCGATTTGCTTCCGCCTGCAGGTTCCAAGGTGATTCCGAAAGCTTCTGCTCCCGCATTGTTTTCCACTTTAAAGAGGGTATTGTCAGCCGTAAAGTTTTCTAACAAACCAACGCTTGTTGGTGTTAAAGGCTCGAGTTTTAAAGCCCAAACTTGGTATACCATGCCTTCAGGCGGTTCCGGCAAACCGGCAGCATCTACATAAACTACTTGTTGCTCTTTGTTCCAATATACTTTGGCTGATGCTGTTGGGTCAATGGCTTGTCCGCCCAATGGGATAACCGAAGTTTTGGCATCTCTAATCACATTCAAAACAGTAGTGGTTTCTTTATTTTTCAATTCTAAACCAACCACCGTTTCTTGCAATTTATTTTTCTCTACTTTAATGGTGTCAATTTGGTTTTGGCTTTCATTCAATTTTGAATATTGAAATCCGATACCGATTAGCAAAGCTACTGAAGCAGCCCAACCGATATAGGTTGCCGTATTGCTTCTCGATTTGAAGTCGATAGTCTTGCCGTGTTTCAATTCGAGTTGGGCTTTGATCTTCTCAAATTGGCTGTGTGAAATAAATGGCGAAAAACTGCTTGAAAGATTGATAATTGCCTTTTCAATAGAAAGGATTTCGGCTTTAATTTCCGGATTTCTGTTCGCCATAGCGTTTACTTCATCATTTTCCGATTCGGTAAGCAAACCATACACATAAAGTTCTAATATGCCTGATTCTATATAGTCTTTAGTTTCCATTATACATTCAAAAATTTACGTAGGTCGTTCATACACATTCGGTTTTGGGTCTTAACAGTTCCCAGTGGGATTTCCAATTCTTCAGAAGCTTCTTGTTGGGTATAGCCTTTAAAAAAGAGCAGGTCGATAATTTGGATACATTTTGGTTTTAGTTTTTTGACAAATTCTAAAATTCCTATAGTATCAATTCTATTGGTTAGTTTGTTACTGTCATCCAACAGATGTACGAAATTATCAGAGGACAGGTTTTTTTGACTGTTGTTAAAACCCTTAGAGCGTAACTTGTCAATAGAAGTATTTCTCGTTATGTTTAACATCCAAGTGTACAATCGGCCTTTGCTTTGATTATAAGTGTCGATGTTCTTCCAAATTTTGACAAACACTTCCTGAAGCACATCTTCCGCTTCTTCTCGGTCTTTGATTAAATTGGTGATAATACTGAAAAGACTTTTAGAATACATATCATAAAGTATCGTAAAAGCTTTTTCCTCCTTCCTCAGAAGCAAGGGTAATAATTCTTCTTGTGTCATACCTAATTTTTTTTTGAAAAGTAAAAATAACGAAACTTTAAGTAAGATATCGCAATAATTTATTATAAAGCTTAATTAATCAATATCCGAAAACCAAAACAAGCTACATTTCGTAATTGCAAATAAGGGAAAATCTGCTATGAGATTTTGTTTAGGTTTTTTGTTTGTGGCAGAAATATTTTTTCTGTCATTTTAAAAAGCTCAATGTTTGAAAATTCATTGGGCTTTTTATTTAACAAAAACTTTAGCAATTGTATAACAACTAACTATTGAATAATAACTAATTTTATAAAAAAATTAAAATGAGAAAACTAATAGGATTGAGTTGCGGCATATTATTATTTTGGAGCTGCCAAAACCAGGCACAATCAAAACCGAGTACCACTACTACAGAAAATCAAAAGACAATGAGCACAGTAAATAAAACAGCAACCATTCACCAATTTAAGGTAAAGGATTTATACGGACAAGAGTTTGACTTTGCTTCGCTAAAAGGTAAAAAAGTTCTAATTGTCAATACGGCTTCGGAATGCGGATTAACACCACAGTATAAAGATTTAGAAGCCATTTATAAAAAATATAAAGACCAAAATTTTGTAATCGTCGGATTTCCGGCCAATAATTTCGGCGCACAAGAACCGGGCAGCAACGAACAAATTGCTAAGTTTTGTGAAATGAATTACGGCGTTACTTTTCCGATGATGAGTAAAGTTTCCGTAAAAGGATCTGACATGACTGAAGTTTATCAATTCTTAACCCAAAAAATTAAAAACGGATTACAAGACAGCGAAGTGGAATGGAACTTCCAAAAATACCTAATCAACGAACAAGGCGAACTGGTCAAAGTATTATCACCAAGAGTATTGCCAACCGATGCCGCTATCGTGAGTTGGATCAACGAAAAGTAAGATAATTGTAATATCAATGTTAAACCTGATGAAGTCATTCGTCAGGTTTTTTGCTTTAAAATAATCGACAAACATCACTAACCACGTGGTTTAAAGAGTTTTTTATCCGTTCAACGATTTTTAATTCATTGTAAAGCTATAGTTATTAGCTTTGATTTAAATATCAATTACCACAATGATTATTATATGAAGAATATTTTCAACCCCGTATACAGAGAGGATTATTTGGAGGGTTATTCCAACGGCCAAAATCCTTACATGAAAATGTCTGCCAATAAAAACGAGGCCTATAATTTTGGATTCGAACAAGGAAGATTAGACTATGAACGATTGAACGGAAAAGTAGCTTACGGCATTCCTCAGTTAATAGTTACCAACAAAGTCTTAGAAGATTTTCTGTTGGCCGGAATGTTGGGAATGGATATAGATTCAGATGGCTATAGTGGTTTCCAAATTGATGTCATCCAAAAATGGTATCAAAGCGGCGTAGAGAAATACAACGCCAACCAGAGTAATTATTTACTCTCTATATTAGAAGAAAACGGCATCGAAATTGCCTGACAAATACCCCTGACTTTTTAAAAAACTGATGAAACCCTCATCAGTTTTTTTGTTTTAAAGCGGTTACTTCAATCTCAATTTTCATTCGACCATCGGCCAAGCCTGCTGAAATCATAGTCGCGGCCGGTCGGCTTTCGCCAAAATACTTTCTGAGAATTGGCCAACAGAGCTTAAATTCTTCCGCATTTGGCACGATATAAAGCACCCGAACTACATCAGTTATTTGGGCGTCGGCTTTGGCTAAGGCAGCTATTATATTTTTAAAACATTGCTCAGTTTGTTCTTCAATGGTTTCCGAAATGGTCATTGTTTCATAATCATATCCTGTTGTACCGGACATAAAAACCCAATCGCCTTGAACTACTGCGCGCGAATATCCGATTTCTGTTTCAAAAGTAGAGCCCGAACTGATGAGTTGTCTTTTCATAAATTAGTTTTTAAAAGTTATTCTAACATCAATTGCATGATTTGAGAATGCAACCAGCGGTCGAATTTAAATCCGGTTTCTTTGAGTACTGCCACTGTTTTAAAACCAAATTGCTCATGAAAAGTCACACTGCTTTGGTTCTCCGAATCAATCACCGCTATCATAGTGTGAAGATTTTGCTTTTTGGCCAAATGAATCAAATTTTCCATAATCATTTTTCCGATGCCTTTGCCGTGAAAATCATTGGCCACATAAACCGAATGTTCAACAGTAAAGCGGTAAGCTTCTCGAAAACGAAACTCGCTGTAGTAACCAAAACCCACTACCTTTTCATCAATAGTGGCAACAATCACCGGAAAACCTTTCTTTAGTTTATCCTCAAAAATTGCCTCTTGCTGCTTTAATGTTCGTGGATGATAATCGTATAAAGCGGTTGAGTGTAGAATGTTATAATTGATGATGTCAACGATGGGTTGTGCATCTTCTGCTTGATAAGGTCTGATACTGATTTCCATGTGGTAAAAGTGTATTCAAAAGTAATAAAACTATTCAATAGTATTGAAAAACCTACACAACTTTGTACCTTTGTAATCCATAAAAAGCAACAATGATTTATCCCAAAATACCGTTGGCACAAAGCATTATTGAAATTTGCAATGCCAAAGGAGTTCACGATATTATTATTTCACCCGGTTCCAGAAATGCACCGTTGACTATTGGGTTTACCAATAATCCTAATTTTCGTTGCTATAGTATAGCCGACGAGCGTTGTGCCGCTTTTTTTGCTTTGGGTAT
This sequence comes from Flavobacterium sp. IMCC34852, assembly GCF_030643905.1. Classification (NCBI taxonomy): domain Bacteria; kingdom Pseudomonadati; phylum Bacteroidota; class Flavobacteriia; order Flavobacteriales; family Flavobacteriaceae; genus Flavobacterium; species Flavobacterium rivulicola. Next base: position 2,011,960 of record NZ_CP121446.1, read on the forward strand.
TGCCCAACAAACACAAAAACCGGTAGCCGTGGTTTGTACATCCGGTTCCGCTTTACTCAATTATTATCCGGCATTGGCGGAAGCTTTTTACAGCCAGATTCCTTTTGTTGTGATTTCTGCCGACAGACCTTTTGACAAAATTGATATTGGCGACGGGCAAACCATTCGCCAAGAAAATGTTTTTTTGAATCACTCTTTGTACAATGCCAATTTACTAGAAGAAGCTTCTGAAGAAAACGATGTGTTTATCAATGAAGCCATAAACGTAGCCGTTGCGCACAAAGGTCCGGTGCATATCAATGTGCCGTTTGAAGAACCTTTATACCAAACCACAAATAAGCTAACGGTTGATGTGAATTTAACGAGCTTGTTTAAAATCCATCGCCAAGTTAGGGTAGAAGACATTATCGCGTTTTCGACTTTATGGAACCACAGCCAAAAGATTTTGGTATTAGTAGGCGAATGCGCTCCCAATTCTGTAGAACAAAAATGGATTGATAAGCTTGCCGAATTTCCTTCGGTTGTTGTGCTGACAGAAACGACATCAAACCTGCATCATCCCTCATTTATCAATAACATTGATACACTGATTACGCCTTTTGGTCCAAAAGAATTTACCGAATTACAACCTAGAATACTAATCACTTTTGGTGGCATGATTGTTTCCAAAAGGGTAAAAGCATTCTTGAGAAAATACAAACCAAGACACCATTGGCACATAGACGAACTAAGAGCTTACAACACCTTTGGTATCTTAACCAAGCATTTTGTGGTGAGTCCGAATCAGTTTTTTACGCAGTTTATGCCGCATCTAAAAGAAGTCAAAAGCCATTATAAATCAACTTTTGAAACGATTCATCAGGATAGAAAAGTAAAGCACAACGAGTATTTGGCCAAAGTGAAATTCTCAGATTTAAAAGCTTTTGAAGGCATCTTATCGGCTTTGCCAAAAAACACTCAGTTGCAAATCAGCAACAGTGCCGCGATTCGTTACGCTCAGTTATTTGACATTGATAATTCTATTCAAGTGTTTTGCAACCGAGGAACGAGTGGCATTGACGGCAGTACTTCAACAGCCATCGGAGCAGCGGTAGGCAGTGGAAAGCCAACGGTTTTAATCACCGGAGATGTTGGTTTTTTATACGACAGTAATGCGCTTTGGAACAATTATATCCCCAAGAATTTCAAAATTATATTGATGAATAATGGTGGCGGTGGGATTTTCAGAATTCTTCCCGGTCATCAGGAAAATGAAACTTTTAACACCTATTTTGAGACTTCGCATTGTTTGACGGCAGAGCATTTGGCCAAAATGTATCAGTTAGATTATAGTACGGCAAGCAATGAAGAAACTTTAACCAAAGGATTGAAACAATTGTTCGAAAACAACGACAAACCTGCGATATTAGAAATTTTCACACCCACCAGAGAGAACAACAAACTGTTGTTGAACTACTTTAAAGCCTTGGTCTAAATTTATATCTTTACAAAAACTTACGACGCTGTGAGCCAAACCAATAAACTAAAAATATTCAATGACCCGATTTACGGGTTTATTACTATTCCCAATTCGTTGGTGTATGATTTAATTCAGCATCCTTATTTTCAACGTTTGAGACGTATTTCTCAAATGGGTTTGTCTTATTTGGTTTATCCGGGCGCACATCATACACGTTTTCACCATGCTCTTGGCGCGATGCACATGATGCAACAAGCCGTTGAAGTACTTCGTTTTAAGGAAGTTGCTATTTCAAAAGAAGAGGAAAACGCCTTGTTAATCGCGATTCTTTTGCACGATATCGGGCACGGACCATTTTCGCATGCGATGGAGCACAGTATTGTGGAAGAAGTCAACCACGAAGCTATTTCGTTGTTGTTTATGAATAAATTAAACGAACAGTTTGGTGGGCAATTGAGTTTGGCCATTCAAGTATTCAAAGGCGAATACCATAGAAAGTTCATGCTGCAATTAATATCCAGTCAGTTAGACATGGACAGAATGGACTATTTGAAACGCGATAGTTTTTATTCGGGTGTGGCTGAAGGAAATATCAATTCCGACCGTTTAATCCAAATGATGAATGTGGTTGATGATGTTTTGGTGATGGAAGAAAAAGGAATTTATTCAATAGAAAAATTCTTAATGGCACGCCGATTAATGTACTGGCAAGCTTATTTGCACAAGACTAGTTTGGTCGCCGAATTGACTTTAACCAAAACCTTGCAAAGAGCCAAAGAATTGTTGCAAAAAGGTATAGAAATAGAATGCAGCAAGCCATTGAAGTACTTCATGGAGCATAAAGTTACGCTTGATAATTTTTCAACACATGATTTAGATACTTTTTCCCAACTTGATGATTTTGATATCATTAGTGCTTTAAAAGTTTGGCAGTTTCACGAGGATTTTATTTTGAGTAGTTTAAGCAAAATGATCATCAACAGAGATTTGTCAAAAATCAAACTCAACAGCGAAAAATTTCCGGCAGAAGTACTGCAAGAAATGTCAAATCGATTTGCCAAAGACCACAATATCTCGATGCAGGAAGCCAAGTATTTTATCTTCAAAGGAAAAATAAAAAATCAGGCCTACAGCAAAGAAGCCGAACCCATTCGCATATTGAAAAAGGACCGAAGTATTGAAGATGTAGTAGAAGCTTCTGACCAATTGAACTTGAAAGCATTATCCAAACCGGTTACCAAGTACTTTATCTGTTATCCTAAACAGCTGGCAGAGATTTAACATTAATTTTTTTTTTATACTTTTGTGTCGATGAAACGAACTACCCATATTTTGATACATTCCATGAGAATTACTCCAAATGAGTTCCATCTTATACTTATACCAAACAAAATAGCATAAGATGAAATTTACAGCAGCTCAAATAGCGGGAATTCTGGAAGGCGAGGTCGTTGGAAACCCTGATGCCGAAGTCTTCAAATTGTCAAAAATAGAAGAAGGCACTGAAGGTTCGCTAACTTTTTTAGCCAACCCAAAATACCTCAATTATATCTACTCAACCGAAGCTACGATTACCATAGTCAATAATACCTTTGAACCGGAAAACGAAATTAAAACTACCTTAATCAAGGTAGAAGATGCTTACCAATCTTTTTCAAAATTATTAGAATATTACAACCAAGTAAAACTAATGAAATCAGGGATTGAGCAGCCTACAGTAATTTCAGAAAACGTTACTTATGGTGAGAACTTGTATTTGGGCAGTTTTAGTTATATCGGAAAGAATACCGTAATTGGAAACAATGTAAAAATTTATCCCAATACATTCATTGGAGACAATGTAACCATAGGTGATAATACCATTCTTTTTGCCGGTGTCAGAGTATATTCCGAATCGGTTATTGGTGCTCATTGTACTATACATTCCGGTGCTATCATTGGGTCAGACGGATTTGGTTTTGCTCCTAAGGAAGATGGTTCTTACAGTAAAATACCCCAAATAGGAAATGCTATCTTAGAAGATTTTGTAGACATTGGAGCTTGTACAACGATAGACAGAGCAACATTAGGCTCAACCATCATCAGAAAAGGCGTTAAACTCGACAATCACATCCAAATTGCCCATAATGTTGAAATAGGAGAGAACACGGTTATCGCGGCGCAAACCGGTGTAGCAGGTTCGACCAAAATAGGTAGTAATTGTATGATAGGCGGACAAGTTGGGATTGCCGGTCATTTGACTATTGGTAACAATGTGCGTGTTCAAGCCCAATCCGGTATTGGAAAAAATATAACAGACGGGGAAACCATTCAAGGTTCTCCGGCTTTCAATTATGGTGACTATAGCAAATCGTATGTGCATTTCAGAAACTTGCCTAAGATAGTAGCCGACTTGGAAGAATTAAAGAAAAAATAATAAACTAATAAATAAGCATACCAATGGTTAAACAAAAAACCATCCAAAACGAAGTTTCCTTGACCGGTGTTGGTCTACACACAGGAAAAGAAGTTAAGATGACCTTTAAACCCGCTCCGGTTAATAATGGCTATACCTTTGTCAGAGTTGATTTAGAAGGAAGCCCGGTTATTGAAGCCGATGCCAATTATGTTGTCAATACCCAAAGAGGAACTAATTTGGAGAAACTTGGCGTAAAAATCCAAACCTCTGAACACGTGCTTGCGGCATTTGTAGGTTGTGATGTGGACAATGTTATTATTGAATTAAACGAATCAGAGCCGCCCATTATGGATGGTTCCTCAAAATTTTTCGTAGAAGCCATAGAAAAAGCCGGCATAGTTGAGCAAGAGGCGGAAAGATGTTATTATGTGGTAAAAGAAGTAATTTCTTTTGCTGATGAAGCGACCGGAAGTGAAATCTTAGTAATGCCTGCCGATGACTACCAAGTAACTACTATGGTCGATTTTGGTACCAAAGTTTTAGGAACCCAGAATGCGACTTTGAAAAACATAGCCGATTTCAAAACCGAAATCTCCGATGCCAGAACATTTAGCTTCTTGCATGAATTGGAAACTTTATTGGATAACGGTTTAATCAAAGGCGGCGATTTAAACAATGCCATCGTTTACGTTGACAAAGAGATTTCCGAAAAAACAATGAACAACTTGAAAGTGGCTTTCGGAAAAGAAAAAATTTCGGTAAAGCCGAACGGTATACTTGACAACCTTACTTTACATTATCCTAACGAAGCTGCGCGTCACAAATTATTAGATGTTATTGGTGATTTGGCCCTAATAGGAACCCGAATTAAAGGAAAGGTAATTGCCAATAAACCCGGTCACTTTGTAAACACCCAGTTTGCCAAAAAGTTGTCTAAAATTATCAAAATCGAACAAAAGAATCAAGTTCCGGTTTATGATTTGAATGCTGAGCCTTTAATGGACATTCATCAAATCATGAATACTTTGCCTCACCGTCCGCCGTTTTTATTCGTTGACCGAATCATTGAAATGTCAGACAGTCATGTGGTTGGTTTGAAAAATGTAACGATGAACGAAAGTTTCTTCGTAGGCCATTTCCCTGAAGCACCGGTTATGCCGGGTGTAATCATCGTAGAAGCCATGGCACAAACCGGAGGAATCTTAGTTTTAAGCACCGTTCCTGATCCGGAAAATTACTTGACCTTCTTTATGAAAATAGACAATGTGAAGTTCAAACACAAAGTACTTCCCGGAGATACTTTGATATTCAAATGCGATTTGATTACCCCAATAAGAAGAGGAATTTGTCACATGCAAGCCAAAGCTTATGCTAACGGAAAGTTGGTGGCCGAAGCCGAATTAATGGCACAAATAGCCAAGAAAAGTTAGTTATGTAACATCAGCTTTTAGCATTTAGCTATTAGCAAAAAAAAAATAAAAAAAAGCTAACAGCTAAACGCTGTCAGCTAAAAGCAAAAAATACAAATATGAATCAACCGTTAGCTTATGTACATCCTGGTGCCAAAATCGCTAAGAATGTTGTTATCGAACCGTTTACTACTATTCACAACAATGTAGTTATTGGTGAAGGAACATGGATAGGTTCCAATGTGACTATTATGGAAGGCGCACGTATTGGGAAAAACTGTAATATCTTTCCCGGTGCTGTAATTGCTGCTGTACCACAGGATTTAAAATTTGGCGGAGAAGATTCGCTGGCCATTATTGGCGATAATTCAACCATCAGAGAATGTGTAACCATCAACCGTGGTACAATTGCTTCCGGGCAAACCGTAATCGGGAAAAACTGTTTGGTTATGGCTACCGCACACATTGCTCACGATTGTCACATAGGTGATAACGCTATCATTGTAAATGGTGTAGCTTTAGCCGGACACGTAATTGTGGGGAATTATGCCATCATTGGTGGTTTGGCTGCGATTCATCAGTTTATCCATATTGGTGATCACGCCATGATTTCGGGAGGTTCATTGGTGCGTAAAGATGTTCCGCCTTACACCAAAGCGGCGAAAGAACCACTATCTTATGTCGGAATCAACTCGGTAGGTTTAAGAAGAAGAGGATTTACTTCTGAAAAAATCAGAGAGATACAAGATATTTACAGAATATTGTACCAAAAAAATTATAACACTTCTCAAGCCATGGCCATCATTGAAGGGGAAATGGAAGCCACACCGGAACGTGACGAGATTCTGGATTTCATCAGAAACTCTTCAAGAGGAATCATGAAAGGCTACTCAGGTTCATATTAAATCCAGAATTATTTTAAACAAACAAACAAATTCCAAATTAACAAATACACATTAAAATGGCATCTACAGCAGATATTAGAAACGGATTATGCATCAAGTTCAATCACGATATTTATAAAATTATCGAATTCCTACACGTTAAACCGGGGAAAGGACCGGCTTTCGTTAGAACCAAATTGAAATCGTTAACCAACGGTAAAGTGTTAGACAATACTTTTTCGGCCGGACATAAAATAGATGTGGTTCGCGTTGAAACACACACTTTCCAGTTTTTGTATTCAGAAGGAAATGATTTTCACTTCATGAATGTAGAATCTTATGAACAAATCACTTTAAACAAAGATGTATTAGACGCACCGGATTTATTAAAAGAAGGAACCAACGTTATGGTACAAATCAATACAGAAACCGATTTGCCGTTATCTGTTGATATGCCGGCTTCTATCGTATTAGAAGTAACTTATACTGAGCCCGGCGTTAAAGGAAATACCGCCACCAACGCCACTAAACCGGCCAAAGTAGAAACCGGGGCAGCTGTAAATGTTCCTTTGTTTATCAATGAAGGAGATAAAATCAAAATCGATACAGCTACGGGTAAATACATGGAAAGAGTGTAATTAATTTGAAGATTAAATGATTTGAAGATTACTGTCTTCATTTTCAGATTACCAAATTTTCAAATTTTCAAATTAAAACAAATGAAGTTTCCAAGAATACATACACTCAAAGAAATTGCTGAAATCATCAATTGCCAATACGTTGGTGCTGATGATTTTGCGGTTCATGGCATGAATGAGATACACGTGGTTGAACCGGGTGATATTGTTTTTGTAGACCATCCGAAATATTACGACAAAGCTTTACAATCGGCAGCGACTATTGTTTTAATCAACAAAGAAGTCGATTGTCCGGAAGGCAAAGCCTTGTTGATTTCTGATGATCCTTTTAGAGATTTCAATAAATTGACTAAGCATTTCAGACCTTTTGTAGCGGCCAATACAAGCGTATCGGCTTCTGCTCAAATAGGAGAAGGAACAGTCATTCAACCGAATTGTTTTATCGGTCACCACGTAACTATTGGTAAAAACTGTTTGTTGCATGCTAATGTAATTGTGTATGACAACACGGTTATTGGTGACAATGTGATCATTCACTCGGGAACCATTTTGGGTGCTGATGCTTTTTATTACAAAAAGCGTCCGGAAGGTTTTGACCAATTGCTTTCCGGTGGAAGAGTGATTATTGAGGATAATGTAGGCATAGGAGCGTTATGTACCATCGATAAAGGCGTTACAGGCGATACCACAATTGGTGCGGGAACTAAAATTGATAACCAAGTCCACGTAGGACACGATACGATTATCGGTAAAAAATGTCTGATTGCGGCTCAAACCGGAATTGCCGGCTGTGTAGTCATTGAAGATGAAGTGACACTTTGGGGGCAAGTGGGCACTACCAGCGGCATTACCATAGGTGCCAAAGCAGTAGTGCTGGGCCAAACCGGTGTAAGTAAATCTATTGAAGGCGGAAAAACCTATTCGGGAACTCCGATAGATGAAGCTCGTGAGAAGATGAAGCAGTTTGCCTACATCAAAAAAATACCTGAAATTTTAAATAAACTTAAATAAAGTATGGGCGCTAAAGCTATCGTTCAAGAATTTTACAAATCGGATGTAATATTAGACGCGGATAAAGTGAAAGCTTTACTGCATCCTGATGTTGTTTTGGAATGGCACAGTACCAAAGGTTTTTTGAAACTTCACCAAAGTCAAATCGTTGAATTGAGTACAGAGTTGAGCAAAGCCTATCTTCGTTCCAAATCAAGAATCTCACATATCGTTGCCAACGGTAATACGGTTGCTGTTCGTTATGCACACTATGTAAAAACCATTGAAAATCCCAGAGAGGAAATGATGTTGGCGCACTTCATGGTCGTTTGGGAAGTCAAAGATGATAAATTATACCGTGGCTATCAGATGAGTCAACTATAGTAATTTTGCAAAAATCTGAATACTGCATATTGAACACTGAATACTATTTCATACTTTTGCATCACAAAAAATAAACACAAATAAACAAACACAAACATGAGCGTTTTAGTTAATAAAAATTCAAAAATAATAGTACAAGGATTTACCGGAAGTGAAGGCACCTTTCACGCTTCGCAAATGATTGAATACGGCACCAATGTAGTTGGTGGTGTTACACCCGGGAAAGGTGGTTCAACCCATTTAGACCGTCCGGTTTTTAATACGGTTAAAGATGCGGTAGAACAAGCCGGAGCTGATACTTCTATCATTTTTGTACCACCGGCCTTTGCTGCCGATGCTATTATGGAAGCTGCCGATGCAGGAATCAAAGTAATCATTGCGATTACTGAAGGTATTCCGGTGGCCGATATGATTAAAGCGTATAATTTTGTAAAAGGAAAAGACTGTCGTTTGGTAGGACCAAACTGTCCGGGAGTAATTACCCCTGAAGAAGCTAAAGTAGGGATCATGCCTGGTTTCGTTTTCAAAAAAGGAAAAGTGGGGATTGTTTCTAAATCGGGAACTTTAACTTATGAAGCGGCAGACCAAGTAGTAAAACAAGGGTTAGGGATTACAACCGCTATCGGAATTGGTGGAGATCCAATAATTGGAACTACAACCAAAGAAGCCGTTGAATTGTTGATGAATGACCCTGAAACCGAATGCATTATCATGATAGGTGAAATCGGAGGACAGTTAGAAGCCGATGCAGCTAAATGGATTAAAGCAGACGGAAACCGCAAACCGGTAGTTGGTTTTATCGCCGGAGAAACAGCTCCAAAAGGACGTACAATGGGTCACGCCGGTGCAATCGTTGGTGGTTCTGACGATACAGCGGAAGCCAAAAAACGAATCATGAGAGAATGTGGTATCCACGTAGTAGATTCTCCTGCTGAGATTGGTAAAAAAGTAAAAGAAGTGATGGGATAATTGATTCCTCAACTTTATATATAAATGAAAAGCCTCGAGAAATCGGGGCTTTTTTGCTTTGGCACCTTATTTGTTCTCTACATGTAACAAAAAAAATGTAACAATTATGATTGTTACACATAAACTTGTTACAAATGGAAAAAAAAAGAGCCTACCTCAGAAATGAATTAAATCTGACTCAAGAAGAAATGGCAATGATATTAAAGACTAAACGTTTGCAATTGGCACTATATGAGTTGGAATCAAGAGAATTACCAAGCATCGCTTCAAAAAGATTAACAGCAATAGAATTTTTCATGGCTACTGCCAAAGCACCTGAAGCAAAGGATTTTCCAAAGCTAGAGGAAGAAAAAGAAAAATTTCTCGCGAAAGCCTTAGACGATTGTAAATATTATCAGTTGGGTATCATTAGAAAGCTACCCAATATGGAAGAAGCTTGTCAAACAGCATTAAAACTACTCCAACTGATTGATTATTTAAAAGAACAGGTTAATGAAGAAGCACTGCATCCCGGAGCCATAGTAATCTTAAAAGAAAAAGTCCAAAAGAGCCTTGATAAAAACGGTCCAAAAGAATTGATGAAACTTAATTTACAACTGCAAGTATTACAAGCAGAAGAAGCCTTGCTAAAAAGTTTAATTGAGGGTAGTGGGGTAGAAAAACAATTGTAGAGACGCGATGCATCGCATCTCTACAATAAATGTTATATTAATTCGGAAACGGATTGGCCCATTTCGGATCAGTGTAAACATTAGTTCCAGATAAAGTCCTCAAGAAAGCAATCACTGCATTGACTTCGGGTGCGGTTAAATGCAATTGTTGTCCAAAACCATTCGGCCTTAATTTGACATCCAAATTGGTATTGCCCGGTGCTAAATTAATAGTGCCGTAATGACCGACAGCAGCCTGTAAAGTGGTTATCACTCCTGTATGCATCATCGGACCGTTTGTGGTTCCGTCAACTTTAACCAAATCACGTAATGATGGTGCTCGAGTATTGGTAATGTCAATTCCCGGCGCATTAATACGACCAATGATTCCGTTATTACCTGATATCGGATTAATGTCGAATTCCGGCGCAGCGTGACAACCGGCGCAACCCAAACCACCTCCGGTTCTGTTACCGGTAGCATCAAAAACAGGTGGTGCTAAAAACAACTGCTTCCCTTGGTTTTCTTGCGGGGTAAAATTAACAAACGGTTGTCCTTCATTAGCCGCTTGCGCTCTGCCAACATCATATTTGCTGTCAAATGATTGTATGCTTCTGATGAATTGCGCCAAAGCCAATTGTATTTTACCTTCAGTAATTTCCTCACTACCATAAACAAATTGGAACAACTCTTTATAGTAACCAATGTTGCTAAGTTTAGTAATTAAACCGCTAAAAGGTTCGTCGCCATTAGTACCGCTAAATCCCATTTCTCCGTGATCCTTGATAGGCATCGTAGTTTGGGTTTCCAAATTTACAGCACGTTCATCCCAAAAGAATCTTACTTCATTGGCAAAACGGGTATTGATTAAACGCATTGAATGTCGGCCTGTCGTACCGTTTACACCGGTACTGGCAATACTGGTATCTCCAAAAGCATTGGCCTGTTGGTGACAACTCGAACAAGAAATAGTATTGTTAGAAGACAAATTTTTGTCATAAAACAACACCCGACCCAAAGTAGCGCCTTTATCCGTAATAAAATTTCCGGCAGTATTGTCTTTAGTGATGTAATTGGGAATGGTTTGATTGGCGTAATTGGCCAAGTTATTAGGATTGATATTGCTTCCAAATGTTGCGGTTATATTGGCATAAGGGTCAATTTCTACATATTCGGAAGAATCGTCACTGCCACAAGAATAGGAGAGGGCAACGACTACAACGGCGGCGATTTTTTTAAGCATAAAATTGGTTTTGGTTGGTTAGTTGATTGCTATGACTTAATAAAAAGGAAAAGGTTTAAAAAAGGAAACATTTTTTTATATTAATGAAATTGCTTACATTTATTATCAAATTCCATACAAATGAAAAAAATTACTTTCACTTTCGTTTTTTTTATGGTTGCATGTTTCTGCAAGGCACAGATAATTAACTTCCCAGATGCTAATTTTAAAGCAAGATTATTAGCAGCTGCACCGGGTTTGCAAATTGCCAGTGGTACTGCATCTATACCGGGCAACCTTTTTGTGAAAATAGATACTAATAATGATGGTGAGATTCAGGTTTCAGAAGCCCTGATGGTGACCAAATTATGGCTATATAATGCCAACATCACCAGCCTTGTTGGTATTGAGAATTTTGCTAACCTAAGTGAACTCCAAATCTACGGAAACAATATCCCTAATCTTGATTTAACTTCATTGACACAACTTACAAATTTAGCACTGGCTTACAATCATATTACTTCATTGAATGTTGCTGGTCTTTCTCAAGTGCAATCGTTTAGCTGCCGGGGAAATCAATTAACAAGTTTAGACGTAACTGGAATGACTGCAATGTCTCTTTTGCAATGTTTTGATAATCAGTTAACCCAATTGACACTTGGCAATGCGAACAATATTCACTCCCTTTATTGTCAAAATAATTTATTAACAAACCTGGATGCTAGTAATGTTACCAATCTTTACAATTTAAATTGTTCCAACAATAATTTAATCCAATTAGGGCTTAGGAATAATTTTGTGGAATCATCGGTTGATTTTTCGGTGAATCCAAATCTGCAGTATGTTTGTGCCGATGAAATGCAAATGTCGGATATACAAAATAAAATTACCCAATACGGTTACACTAATTGTTTTGCAAACACCTTTTGTTCTTTTGTTCCCGGAAATCCTGTTTATGGTATTCAGGGAACATCACGTTATGATGAATTAAATGACGGATGTGATTCTAATGACGTAATCTATCCTGAATTACAGTTTGCTTTTTCAGATGGTACTAACACCGCAAATATTTATTCTAATAACAGCGGAGTATTCAATACAGCTTCTCAGTCTACGACAATAACCATCACGCCGCAATTGGCCAATCCGGCTTATTTTTTGGTGTCACCAAGTACCCAAACACTATCGCTTACGAGCACAACAACACCATTAGTCCAAAACTTTTGTGTCACTCCAAATGGTTCACATCCAGATTTGGAAGTTACATTGATAAGAACAAATGTAGCATCAAATGCCTATCAGTATTATTATTTATTAACCTATAAAAACGTTGGTACAAATACACAATCAGGAAATGTTAGTTTGACTTTTAATGATAACCAACAAGATTATCTGTCTTCTGTTCCAACAGCAGCAGCATCGACAAACCTATTGAACTGGGATTTTTCAGATTTGAAACCTTTTGAGTCAAGAACCATTGAAATAATTTTTTATATGAATTTCGGTACCACTTTAAATGAAGGCGATATGCTTCATTATGAAGCTACAGTTTCATCTTCATTAATTGATGAAACGCCAAATAACAATTCATTTATCTTAGACGAATTCTATTCTACCGTAGTTTTAGATACTCCTAGTTTATCTTTTTCAGATTATTATGCTTTGTACCCTAATCCGGTTCACGATGTTTTAAACCTTAAAGTTAAAAACGATATTTTGGTAAAAGAGGTCACAGTTTATAATTTATTAGGACAATCGGTTCAACAGATTAAAGCGGTATCAAATGATTCAGCTATAGATATTTCCCGACTTTCAAAAGGAACTTATATCATAAAAATTGTCTCTGACAAAGGAATCTTCAATAGTAAGTTTGTCAAGAATTAATACATAGGATTTTGAAATATACAAACCCGAATATCAAAAACTATTCGGGTTTTTTTACAACTTGTTTTTTAAAGATTTTTATTAGTTTATATTTGTAACAGAATTTTTAAACGAAATAATTAAGCATATGAAATTACTAGAAGGAAAAGTAGCCATCATCACCGGCGCAAGTAGAGGAATCGGAAGCGGTATCGCTAAAGTTTTTGCCCAACACGGAGCCAATGTGGCTTTTACTTATAGTTCTTCTGCCGAAAGTGCTTTGGCATTGGAAAACGAATTAACTGCTTTAGGCATCAAAGCCAAAGGATACAAATCAAACGCAGCCGATTTCAACGAAGCGCAAAAATTAGTAGACGATGTTATGGCCGATTTCGGAAACGTTGACGTATTAATCAACAACGCCGGAATCACCAAAGACAACCTTTTAATGCGTATGAGTGAAGAGGATTTTGATAAAGTAATCGAAATCAATTTGAAATCAGTTTTCAATATGACCAAAGCCGTTCAGAAAATCATGTTAAAAAACCGCAAAGGTTCTATTGTAAACATGAGTTCTGTCGTTGGTGTTAAAGGTAATGCAGGTCAGGCCAACTATGCCGCATCAAAAGCCGGTATGATTGGATTTACCAAATCGGTAGCCTTAGAATTAGGGTCGAGAAATATCCGTTGCAACGCGATTGCGCCGGGATTCATCGAAACCGAAATGACCGCCAAATTAAACGATGATGTAGTACAAGGCTGGAGAGATTCTATTCCGTTAAAACGAGGCGGAACTCCGGAAGATGTTGCGAATGCTTGTTTGTTCTTCGCTTCGGATATGAGTGCTTACGTTAGCGGACAAGTATTGAATGTTTGCGGAGGAATGCTGACTTAGTAGGCAGTGGTAAGTATTCAGTGATCAGTTTTTGTAAAATATATTTTTAACTATGACATTTCAAGACTTATTGGCTTATCAAAAATCATTTGAATTAGCTATGCGTATTTTTGAAATTTCTAAGTCTTTTCCAAAAGAAGAAACCTATTCATTAACGGATCAAATCAGACGGTCATCAAGAAGCGTTCCGTCCAATATAGCCGAAGCTTACAGAAAAAGAATTTATCCCAAAAGTTTTCATAGCAAACTAACCGATAGTGATGCTGAGAATTCGGAAACTCAAGTTTGGTTAGAATTTGCTTTTAAATGCAATTACATTAATCAAATAGCTTACGACGAACTCATTAATTATAGTATTGAAGTCGGAAAGCTTATTAATTTTATGATATTAAATCCCAATAAGTTTGGCGTTAATCTGAATACTGACCACTGACCACTGATCACTGAACACTAAAAATATGACGACAAACACTGTTTTATTGATATTGCTTTCTTTAGGAATAGCGTTTGCTGTGTCATTTTACCAATATTTATACAAGGCCAAAAGCAAGTCGAAAGTGACGTTGCTTTTGGCTTTTTTGCGTTTCTTTTCAGTCTTTGGCTTGTTGCTATTGTTGATAAATCCAATCATTACGCGCAAAACGGTGGAAACGGTTAAAACGCCTTTGCCTATAGTGATTGACAATTCGGCTTCGATGGCCGATTTGAAGTCGGATAAGCAAGCGCTGGAATTGTTTGAGAAACTAAAAGATAATGATGCTTTAAACGATAAGTTTGAAGTGCAGGCGTATCAGTTTGATGCAGACTTCCTGCCATCGGATACGATAGATTTTAAAGGCACACAATCGAATATTGATGTTGTGGCCAAAAACCTGAAGAACATCTATAAAAACCAAACGTTTCCCACGATTCTAATCTCTGACGGAAACCAAACATCGGGTGAAGATTATGTTTTCGGGTTTAATTCCAATAATAAAGTGTATCCATTGGTAGTAGGCGATACGACTACTTATTTGGATTTGAGAGTAACTCAGCTCAACGTTAACAAATACGCTTTCCACAAAAACAAATATCCGGTGGAAGTATTCTTGAATTATTCGGGAACCAAGAGCATTAATGCTTCATTTAAGATTACCCAAGGCAATTCGGTTTTAAATGAACAAACGGTGGCTTTTTCACCTTCAAAGAAATCAGCCACATTAAATGTTTTACTACCGGCGAACAGCGTTGGATTGCAAATTTTGAAAGCCACTGTTTCGTCTAAAGAGCAAGAGAAAAACACTTATAACAATACCAAGAATTTTGCGGTAGAAGTTATTGATCAAAAGACCGAAGTTGCTTTAATTTCAGACATGGCGCATCCTGATTTGGGTGCCATAAAACGCAGTATTGAGACTAATGCCCAACGAAAAGTAACCATTCTTAAGCCTAACCAAGTCAGTAGTTTAGAGAACTATAATATTTTAATTCTGTACCAACCAACCGTTGCTTTTAAATCGATTTTTGAGAAGAATACTAATGCCAAAATTAACTCGTGGATTATCACCGGGAATGACACTGATTTCAACTTCTTAAACCAAAATCAAAGCCAGTTTAGCTTTAAAATGAGTTCGCAAAAAGAAGATTATTTGGCTTCGTTTGATAGCCAATTTAATTTGTTTGCTTTGGATAATATCGGTTTCGAGCAATTTCCGCCGTTGGAAAATCCATTCGGAACCATTACTGCTAAAGGAAATACAAACACCTTATTATCATCCACCATTCGCAATATCGCCACCAATCAGCCTTTGTTGACTTTCAATGAAGAGCAAGGCAAACGCTCGGCTTATTTATTCGGAGAAAACATTTGGAAATGGCGTGCGGATTACTTTTTGGTCAAAAAAGACTTTGTTGATTTTGATATCTTCTTAGACAAAACCATACAGTATTTAGCTTCCAACAACGCCCGAAAGTCTCTACTTGTCAACCACGAGCGTTTCTACAACTCAGGTGAAGGCATTGAAATTACCGCGCAATATTTCAATAAAAACTACGAATTAGACGAAAAGGCAAGATTGACGATTTCGGTGACCAATACTAAAACCAAGCAAGTCAAAAACTATGATTTACTTAGAACGACCAACGCTTTCCAAGTGAATTTAGACGGTTTAGCCGCTGGGAATTATAAGTTTACGGTGAAGGAATTGAATTCGAATGCTTCTTATAGCAGTGGGTTTGAAGTCTTGGATTTTGATATCGAAAAACAATTCGTCAATCCGGATTGGAACAAGTTGAACCAATTGGCTACCCAAACCCAGGGGAAAGCTTTTTTGGCGAATCAAGTGGATAGTTTGATTAAGCAATTGTCGGAAGATGAAAGTTACCAAGCCATTCAAAAAACCATCACCAAGAAATCGCCTTTGGTAGATTGGATTTGGTTGTTGGTTTTAATTGCCTTATCGCTGTCAGCCGAATGGTTTATCCGCAAATACAATGGTTTATTGTAGTGTTTGTTTTTTCGAAAAAAACTTTTCCGAAACGATTACAATAACAATTCCGGCGATATAAGCCAAAATATCTTCCCAAGCAAAAGAAGTCCCAATTACGGTTCGCGCCAATCTGTTATCTTGTAAATTGAGCTTTTCAACGATCAAAAAATATTGCATTATTTCAACACCAAAAGCAAACAGCAAAACACCGATACAAGCTTTGGTTACCGCTACTTTCAGAAACGATTTTACAAAACAGTAAATCAGGATTACGACTAAAACATCGCCAAGATAAGGCCTAACAAAGTTGTCATGGACAAATAAAGCAATACAAACTTCCGTAGCAAACAACAACACTGTCAGCAGAAAATAGGTTCGATTAAATTGCCACATAATTAGTGAGTCATTCGGGTTATGGTAAAAAATTTCAATCGAAGATAATCGTAAAACAAGGCAATTATCAATACAAATGAAGCGATCAGTAAGGTTTTAATTTGGAGATAACCATAAGTAAATCCACCCAAAACACAACCGATAAAAAAGAAAGAGATAATGGATAATCTCAGGTAAATATTGGTTTTTAGCTTGGTCTGTTGCTCGGGTTTTTTGTAAAAGAACAATTGGGAAAGTTCAATTCCTAAATCGGTAAACAAACCGGTTAGGTGCGTTGTTCTCACTGTAGATTGGGATACTTTGGTTACTAATGAATTTTGAATTCCCATTGCAAACAACAATAGAAAAGCTTCGATTTTTCCATGAATCTCATAAATACTTGAAGTGCCAAAGAACAAAGCCACACCCGTTAGTATGACAATCTCTAAAGCAATGGGAACCACATGAGCCAATCGGGGTTTCCGTTGCAAAACAATTTCTACGATAGTATTTGCGGTAAACGAACCCAATAAAAAGCATAAGGTAAATACCAAAAAAGTAATCGCAATTGAATAATCCTTGCGCATGATCTCTTCGGCAAAGTAGGCAAAATGTCCGGTGACGTTCGTAGTAAGCGTTTTTAAAGCCAAAACACCAGTGATATTTACGATGCCGGCCACCAATGATAATAAAGCTGCCAGTCGCAGGTTGTGCAAAAAAGTCCGTGCTTTGCCTTGGTGTCTAAACATAGATTAAATGTAATTATAATTCCGGTTCAGACTATTGTTGCCAACTTAAATTTTCCTAAAAAGATAACTTTTACCACCTTGGAGTAAGGTCATTTGTTTGTCGGCTAAAGCAAATTTTATTTTGATTCCGGCGGCTAAAAACTCAAAAGTATCTGCCTTAGTAGCGTCTAAAGGAAATTCATCTTGACCGGTGGCTTGAGCGAAGAGCTTATCTGCTTTTCGGGTTACTTTAATGGTCATTGCCAATTCCTCACTGGCATAATTGCCCAGGTATTTATCTAATTCTTCTTCTGTTAAGGCAACTGTTTTGAACGATGGCATTTCAAAAGGTATGGCATAATAGGTACTCAACAAGGCAATCATAATTTGATTGTTGTCAAAATTATTGCCGTTTGAAGTTAAAGCGACCGATACATTACTATCGGGAAAGTAGCCCAATGATGAACTAAAACCATCGATTCCGCCGGTATGACCAAATCCTTTTCTTTTATCAAACGGAAGTTGAAAAATACCCATTCCATAATTGTCTTTGATAGTGGTCATTTGGTCTAAACTCTTTTTGGAAATAATCTTTCCGGCAAATAAATTTTCGATAAAAATGGCTAAATCAGTCGGGTTGGAAACTATAGCGCCGGCACCAATCGGAATTGAAGGATCGGTTTCTTTCTCGGTTACCCATTCTTCTTTATACGAAAACGAATAACATTCATTTTTTCCTAAACTAATTCGGTTACCCAAATAAGTGTTTTTTAAATTCAACGGTTTGGTGATTTTTTCGGTCAAGATTTCACCATATGTTTTTTTGTAAACCTTTTCTAAAATATAACTTAATAAAATATAATTAGAATTGCTGTAATCCGCTTTGCTGTCGGGTTCAAAATCGCTTTTGTTTTTGGCGATAATGGCTACCATTTCTGCTTCGGTTTTGGGTTGGGTGTAATACGTCCAATAATCACCACTATTGGTTATGTTATAAATACCACTTCGGTGGTTCAACAAGTTAGAAATGGTTATTTTCTTAGCATTGGGCACCGAAGGAAAATAAGCTTCTATAGTTTGGTCCAGCGTTATTTTTTTTTCTTCTACCGCTTTAAAAATCATTGCGGAAGTAAACATTTTGGAGATAGAGCCTATTCTGTATTTGGTTGCGACTGTAGCTCTTTTTCTGGTGTACATATCGGTTACTCCGACAGATTTACTGTAAAGTATTTTTCCGCCTTCACTGATGGCCACACTTCCCATGAACTTGTTATTGCTTTCCAAGAGCGCAAACAAACTGTCTAATTTGGCGTAATTGTTTTGGGCGAAAGAAGTAGTGGTTAAAAATAAAAAAAGAAGGGCAACGGAAATTCGCTTAGTCATGGTGATAAAGTTTTTTTGAATGGTAAAAGTATAGCAAAAACAATTTATACAAAAGAACATTTAAAGTTTGTTACAGTAAAACGAAATAAAGCAAGGCCCAAACAACTATAAAAAACAACCCCGGATAAACTACTTTGCTTAAATTTTGCTTGAGTTCCTTTTTGATTACAGCCAAATACAAAACATATAATACAAAAAGTACTATAAAAACAATAGGCATAAAAATTCTCATATTCGATGGGTTTTAATTTTGGATTAGAATCAATACAGTAAATGTATTGAAAAAGTAAGGAAGTAAATAAATTGGCTTAAAAGATCATACCAAATTCCGTTAAACAAACAGGTTCAGTAAATTAAAATTCGCCTATATTTGGCAAAATTTTAAAAACATGAAGAAATCACTTTTAGCCATTTTTATGCTATTCGGTTTAACTGTTGTTGCGCAATCCACAGATTTAGACCCATTTGACATTAATTATTCTTATGTGGCTTTACCGGCTAAACCCATTCTAGAAAAAAAGAACAGGACCTATTCTTTTGTAACTAATGTTGATCGCAATTTGCAATACAGTAAATCGAAATTTTTTATCGAAAACCAAGTAACCATCTCGGGCTTTGAAAAGAAAGAAAAAAACGGCTACTTAAGTGTAGAAGTCATGTTGCAAAACCCGGCCATTACCAAAAAAGACATTACCAGCAGAACCAGTTCTTCTAAAGACAAGAACGGTAGAGTAACCAACAAATACTATTACACGGTAGAGTATTCTTATACCCAAGACGGTAATGCCAAAGTAGTCAGCAATGACGGAAAAGTAAATAAAGTAATCAATTTTTCAGGCCAAAAAACGGCGAAGAGTCAAGAATATGAGAGCTATTCGCAAGCCGAAAGTTTTCAGTACGGTATTTATAATTTAATCAGAAACAATTTTACTAATGAAGTAGTCAATACTTTGAATAACGAATTAAACGATGAATTTGGTTATCCGGTGAAATCGGGTATGGATAAATTGTGGATATTGGCCAACAAAAAACACCCGGAACAATTGGCCGAGTACAATGCGTATTTAACGGTAAAAAATGCTTTCGACCGAATGAATTTTGCCGAACCAACCGCTGATATTGAAGCCGAGGTTAAAGACGCAATCGCTTATTTCGAATCATTACCAACCAAATACAACCAAGACGAAAAAGCACACCGTAAAATAAGATACAGTGCTTATTTTAACTTGGCTAAGATTTACAGTTTGCTAGACAAACCGGCAAAGTCTAATGAATATTGCCAAAAGTTAATTGCCAATGATTATGACAAATTTGACGGTGAATCGATGTTGAAAGCCAACAACGAATTGCTTACGCTTTTCAAAGCCAATCAAATTACCAACCGACACTTTACAGTAGATACTAAAAACTTTGTTTTTGAAGAAAAACAACCGGTGTATTCTAACAATACGTCGAGTGCGCCGGTAACCAATGCGCCTTATAGTATTGAAACCGATCAAAACTATATCTTGGCTTATATGCTTACTATTAAAAAAGATACTATTGCCGGCTATATGCACAAAAGCAGAACTATGAATTTAAGTGAAGCAGTTACGGTAACTGTTAAAGACTTTCAAGGCAAATTTTCAGAAAGAAATTTCAAAGCCAATGAGGTTTCTCGTTTGATTTTGAGCAATGGAGAAGAATATGCTACTGTAGCCTTCCGTGTATCAGTAGACAATGGCGGTATGACTATGGCATCGGCTTCTAAAAAGTTTGCCAAAGAAATGTATGTAGGTAATAAAATCAGTGTTTACCAATATTTTAACGGTGAGGTAATTCTTAAAATGGCCAATGAATCCGAAGGTAAATCCAATGCCTCAGCCGGCTGGATGCTCGGACCCAAAAAGCGCTTTGAAGAAATGGCCAAAGGCTGCCCAACACTTTTAGAAAGGGTTGAAAAAAAGGAATTCAAAAACAATCTCGAGAGCATTTTGTCTTTCGCAGAAGCACTCGAAGCTTGTAAATAATAAATTAAAAGTCTCTCATTTGAGGGACTTTTTTTTTGAGTTTAGCGATTTAATTTTTTATGCTTTAACAAATAAGCCGAAGTTTGGTAATAGCTTATAGTTTCGTTTACTAAATCTTGTTTTAAAACGGTCATTGGTTTTTCTTCAAAATGGGTTTGGAATTCCGACTTAATCTTAGGCTTCATTTGGGGTATTAGTTGAAATTGCTTGACTTTCTTAACCGGTGAAATAACTGTAAGTATATTGTCTTTAATCAGTCCTAAATCTTGATAAGTAGCTACAAAAGCTCTCGGTTGATAGTTTGAATTAAATACATCTTGTCCGTAAAATTTACTGTCGTAACTAAAGTTTAGTAAACCAAATAGCGTTGGCATGACATCAATCTGCGACATCAAAGTAGTAACATGTTTAGGCTGAATAAATCCGGGTGCATAAACCATCGCGGGAATACGGTATTTCTCTAACGGCAATTCGGTTTTACCGGAACTTGAAGCACAATGATCAGCTAAGATGACAAATACGGTATTCTTGAACCAAGGTTGCTCTTCGGCCATTTTAAAGAATTGCTTCAAAGCATAATCAGTATACTTTACGCCACCGTTTCTCGACTTAGCGCTTCCTGAAATATCAATCTTCCCTTCAGGATAAGTAAATGGGCGATGGTTACTCACCGTCATAATGTGGTTAAAGAAAGGTTTGTTTTGTTGGGCTTCGCGGTTCATTTCCCGGATGGCTTTTTTATACATGTCTTCATCGCAAACTCCCCAAATATTGGCAAACGTAATCTCTTCGGGCAAAAAACTGTTTTTGTCTATAATCTCATAGCCGTTTCCTCCGAAAAAGTCACCCATATTGTCAAAGAAAGCATCGCCGCCATACAAGTATTTTACCGCATAACCTTTTTGTTTAAAAACATGTCCGGTAGAATATTTGTTTTTGTTGTCTACTCGTTTGACTACGCTTTCTGCGGCACTTGGTGGCAAACATAACGTTACGGCTTCTAATCCGCGAACGGTTCTGTTTCCTACCGCATAAAGATTGGTGAATTGCAAACTCTTGTCTGCTAAAGAATCTAAGAAAGGCGTAATGTGCCTTTCATTGCCATATTCTGTCATGAAATCTTCGCTCAGACTTTCAACCGTAATCAAAACCACATTCTTGTGCAGTTCTGTTGAATCACCGGGAACGGCTCGCAAGGTACTTTCGCCTTTAATTGCTCCTAATTGTTTTTGCAATAGGGCAAAGGCTTCTGATTTAGGGATGGTTTTATAGAATTTATCAAAGGCCAATTCATTGTTGAAAAAGGCAGTGTAAAACTTATACAGACCGTTAGCTTCAAGCTCATTGACATAAACATTCGCATTGTTTTCTTGTTCGGCCATTATCGGAACAATAAATAATGAACCCAATAATAGTATAGTATAAACACCTAAACCTAAGACTTTTGCTCTAAGGTTGGGCAAGTGATTTAAAAAAGGTTGGGAGCGTTTTACAACGAAATAAGTAATTACAGCCGTAATTAGTCCGACACCGGCAAATAAAGGAACGACCGGATAGGATTCCATAATATTGCCAATCACGGTGTTGGTATAAACCAAATAATCTACGGCTATAAAGTTGTAACGCACTCCAAATTCATTCCAAAAGAAAAACTCACTAACGGCATTCTGAATGATAATTAGAACAAAGAGGAAAACCGCAATAGAAAACAATACCAATCGCAATGGCTTTCGGTACTTTGGCAAAAACAATAATAATCCGAAGAAAACCGTTTTTAATGCCATAAAACCAATGCCTATTTCGGGCAGTGAACCACCGTATTCATTGAGTATAGTGTTGAAAAAAGAAACATAGCACAACAGTAAAGCCAATCCGCCAAAAATCAAATAACCCCAAGGTTTATCATACTTGGTGTTAGATAAAAACAACAAGTAAAACCATAAAAAGACACTACCGATGACAAACACCAATAAGTCCGAAATCAAACCGAAACCAAAAATGCTAATGACTTCCAAGAGGCTGAAACCGGATTGGGTAATAGGATGAAAAAGCAACACCAATCTGAGGATAATATTGGTAATGATAAATAAGAGTAGCAAACTAATAATGGGAGAGTGTTTTTTGAAATAATCCATAAAGAATGGTGTGGTTAATTACATTTGGTATTGTAACATTTTATAGCAGAAATACCCTAAATTAATATTCGCTTAAGAAAAAAGTTCTTGTTAAAATGAACCGAATAAAATATAATTTTACTGCATCGGGTAGGGTAAATGAAGCCCAACTTTCTATAGATAAAAAGTCAATCATGAAACGTATATTTTTAATCGCCTTTGTATTGTTTACCGCTAACAGTTTTGCTCAAAACTGGACTACTAATTTTGAAGAAGCCAAAGCTACCGCCGAAAAAGAAAACAAAAACATCCTATTGGTATTTTCCGGTTCCGATTGGTGTGCGCCTTGTATCAAGTTAGATAGAAATGTATGGCAATCACCTGATTTTAAAACCTATGCCGAAGGTAAATTTGTATTGTTGCGCGCAGATTTTCCCAAAAAGAAAGCCAATGTCTTACCGGAGGAACTCAGAGCGGCTAATTTGGCTTTGGCCGAAAAATACAACAAAGAAGGTTTCTTTCCTTTTGTAGTGATTTTAGACAAAACAGGAAAAGTAATCGCCCGAAAAGGATACGAAAACCAAACCGCCGAAAAATACATAGCCGAATTACAAGCGCTTATCAAATAAACATGAACCGATTACTTTTAATAGTATTTCTTACTGTTGGTTTTAGTGCCAATGCCCAACTGATTCACAAACGAAAAGTGAGTTTGCTGGGCAGTCCGTTTGAAATTACGGTCGTAGCCAATGATACGGTGCAAGCCAATTTGTATGAAGATATGGCCATAGCCGAAGTCAAACGCATTGAAAATTTGATTTCAGATTGGATACCAACTACGCCTTTATCCCAGATCAATCAAAATGCCGGAAAACAACCGGTGAAAGTGCCTTTAGAATTAATCGAATTGATTGAACGTTCCATCAAAATCTCTAAACTGACGGATGGCGCTTTTGATATCAGTTATGCCTCTATGGATAGAATTTGGAAGTTTGACGGCAGCATGAAAGAAATGCCTTCACCGGAAGCCATCAAGAAATCGGTGGAGAAAGTAGGGTATGAGAATATTGTAATCGACAAAGAAAAACAAACTGTTTTCCTAAAACTCGAAGGCATGAAACTGGGCATGGGTGGCATTGGTCAAGGTTATATAGCCGATAAAATCAAAGCTTTATTGCTTTCTAAAGGTTGTGTCGCCGGATTGGTTAATGTTTCAGGCGATATCAGTACTTGGGGCAAACAACCCAATGGGGAACAATGGAAAGTTGGGATTAAAAACCCCATAAACAAAAACAAAATATTCGCCACTTTTCCGCTAGAAGATACTGCCGTAGAAACCTCAGGCAGTTATGAGAAATACGTCACCTTCAACGGCAAACGCTATTCTCACATTATTGACACGCGTACCGGTTATCCGGCTACCGGATTAATCAGTGTGAGTGTTTTTGCTAAAACTACCGAACTGGCCGATGCTTTGGCGACCGGCGTATTCGTAATGGGAAAAGATGCCGGGATGAACTTGGTAAACCAATTACCGGGCGTAGGCTGTATTATGGTAGATGAAGAAGGCAAAATTTCAACGTCAAACAATATAGATTTAAAAAAATACCAACATGACTAAAATACTTGGATTACTAACACTGATTGTTTTCATGTCTTCTTGCACTGTGGTGAAAGAATATGAAAAAGAATATATCAACGACACCGAAATGAAATTATCAGCCAAAACTGCCGAACGCTATGAAGTAACCTTTCAGGTTTACCGTGAAGCGGCTGCCGGTGCTAACGGTGGTAAAACAGGCGGAGGTTGTGGTTGTAATTAAAATTTAAAATGAAAAAATATATCTTTCTATTAGCCTTACTCGGTGGTTACCGTTCTTTTGCTCAGGAAAAAGACAGTACAACCGTATTCAAAAAAAGAGTTCTTGATGCCACCGAAGTCGATTTCTTAATCAGTTACTATAAACAAGACGGAGTTCATTCTTCGGTTTCCGGTGGAATGGGTTCTGAAAAACTAACCGATTTGGCTTCCAATATCGTGATTACCATGCCAATGAATGCCGATGACGTACTGACCGTTGATGCCGGTTTATCGGCTTATACATCGGCTTCTTCCAGTAATATTAATCCGTTTAACAGCAGTGGTGCTTCGGGCGGAGATGACGACGATGATGACGATGATGACAAAGCCGGTTCTCCTTATGGTACGCCTTGGTTGGCTTCTTCCGGTGCTTCGGCCCAAGATGCTTTGGCGAGTGTGACCATCAATTACAGTCACAGTTCAGATGACCGAAACTTTATATGGAATGCCGATGTGTCTTTTTCTAATGAGTACGATTACACTTCCATTGGTTTTGGTGGCGGCTTGGCTAAATTGTTTAACGAAAAAAATACAGAGCTGAGTTTGAAAGCCAATGTTTATCTGGACCAATGGCGACCAATATTGCCAACAGAATTACACGAATACAATCAGTACGGCAACAACTTTTTGAACAATGGTTACTTCAGCGGTGTTACCGTTTATAATCAAAACGGCGTAGCTTCTAACGGGTATTTGCCTTCTCAGTTTGAAGAAATCAAATCGGTGAACCGTAACTCTTATTCGGTGTCGTTTTCTTTTTCTCAAATAGTAACCAAAAAATTACAGGGCTCTATATTCTTTGATATTTTAAAACAACAAGGATTATTGTCAACACCGTACCATCGTATTTATTTTGCCGATAAAGAAAATTATTATATAGGTCAACCACAATACATTTCGGTTTATGAAACACCACAGAACGTTGGAGTGTATCGTTTGGCTGATGACATAGAACGTTTACCTAACACTCGTTTTAAATTGCCTATTGGTGCCCGATTAAATTATTACATCAATGAGCATTTTAAATTGCGTACTTACTATCGTTTTTATACTGATGATTGGGGAATTCAAGCCCATACGGCAAATATAGAAGTGCCGATTAAGTTAAATGATCACTTCACCGTTTACCCAATGTATCGTTATTATACTCAAACCGAATCTAAATATTTTGCGCCTTTTGAAACCCATGTTTCCACCGAAAAGTATTATACGTCAGATTATGATTTGTCCACTTTTAACGCCAATCAGTACGGAGTAGGAGCAACTTACTTAGACATCTTTACCAAAACCCATATTTGGAAATTTGGCTTGAAAAATGTAGACTTCAGATACAACCATTACGAACGCAGTGATACTTTGAGTGCCGACATTGTTTCGGTAGCGTTTAAGTTTGTGATGGATAAATAGGATGTTGACAGTTTTGTTGGGATAGAGTAGCACAGATTCCTCAGGCAGTCGCTTCACTCGTTTGCAAATCGGCTATTACGCCAAACGGCTGTTATGGTTAGTTTTACAAATTTACAAGGTGAAAATTTTTCAGCTAAATCATTTCGATTCTGTCAAGATGACATTTTTCAGAGTGTAAAACAGGCATTTTTGTCCTCGAGAAACCATTGGCATTTATTTTGTAAAATTTGAATCGTTTAACTTTAAATTTTATGTATCATGGATCTAGTGAAAAGAAAAAACAATTTAGCTTTTCCATCTCTTTTAGATGAAATTTTTAGAACTGATTGGAATGGAGGCAGCCAAGATTTTAACAGTGCATTGCCTGCCGTAAACATCAAAGAAAATGATGTAAACTTTACATTAGAAGTTTGTGCTCCCGGGTTTAAAAAGGAGGATTTTAAAGTGGAAATTAGTCAAAAGACTTTGAACATTTCTTGTGAAAAACAATTTGAAAACGAGGTCAATAATGAGCACTACTCTCGAAAAGAGTTTTCGTCAACCTCATTCAAAAGAACATTTAATCTTCCTGAGACGGTTAATTATGATGCAATCAAGGCCAGCTATGAAAGCGGTGTGTTAACCCTATCGTTGCCTAAACGTGAGGAAGCATTACCGAAACCAAAAAGATTGATAGAAATTAATTAACCGGTTAATTTTTCAAAACGATAAGCTTTCAGATTTTTGAAAGCTTTTTTTATTTCTGCCGGATAAACAAAAGTGGTGAAAATTGGCTGTCACATTTTGCAGCGATTAGTCTGTTACGATGTTAGCGAACTGCGTACTGTCTGCTTAGATAAAGTTTTTAAGTTGTATTCAACAAAAACCAGCAATAGCGCAAAACCGCAGTTATAGGGCGTTTTTTATTTACTGCTTATTTCAATTTTTCCACTTTTTATAAACACCTCTAAGTTCCAATTTGTCCGTGAAAAATATGTACAATTACGAGTAAAATAGTTAGACCATAAAACCAAAAAATATTTTTTCTATTGCCTTTGATTGTTCTCCATGAGACAAGTATAAGCATTGTAAAGAAAAGTAAACCCCAAACGAGATTTACTATTGAGTAAAGTCTTGATGACTTGTAATAATATGGAGTTGAACCTTCTCCACCAAATGGATAACCATCTGTTTGGTTGAGAATACCAATCAAATAAAAGTCGTACAAATTCAACACTGAAAATATTCCACAAAGAAATATTATCAAAATTGAAAATGTCCAAAATGTCTGTCTGTTGATATTGGTCTCTGTCGTCATTCTAAAATACCCTATAATGTGTTGCCGCTTGCAAAAGCTGCGACGATTTATTACTAATAATTCCAAGTATGAAACTTGGCTTTTAATTTTCAGAGAAAATTCGGAGCAAGCCCAAGCTCGCAGTAGTTACAAACTGCTGTTAGCAGTAGTGCTTTATTTTTCTCGTATGATTTTCTTCAATTTGTTTAATTCACTGTATAATCCGAAACCATCTGTGTCAACTTCCGAACCCAAAAATCTTGAAACACCACAACCAAAGCAAACTTTAGCAATTCCAATAATTGAATCGTTCTTTTTAAAAATAAAAATGTCACGATAATAAGGCAGGCAAGAAGAAAATTCGGTTTGAATCGAATCCTTTTTACTAAAGATATTTTCCACTTCCTTTTTCTTTGTTTCGTTTAGTTCAGTCTTTTTAAATTTATATTTATGTAATTTAATTTCAAAGTTTGGTTCAGTAATCGAATCTGGATAATGACTAACTAGTAAACTTATAAAGTCCTCTTGTTCTTCATTTTTATTTTTTACTCGAGCTAGTTTCATTACTTTTTCTTCTGAAATGTCTAAATAATAATGATCAATTTCATCAGAATCGTAAAACTTTTTCGAATCCTTTTTAACTGATAAACTTTCTTTTAAAGCTACCATGTTTTCTTCTTTCGGTTTATTACAGCCCGCAATTATTAAAAGTAAGAATATAAATTTTTTCATATATTTTATGTTTGCAATTTCTATTGGCATTACTGCTAACGTGCCACCGCTTGTAACTGTTGGGATAATTTATCACTGTTGATTCAAAATAAAAAACTACTTTTTGCCCCGAAACTTCGGGGTCGGAGAAAACTCTAAATAATCCCAAGCCACGCAATTATCACAAGCTGCTGTTAGCACCGGTAGTTTTTATTCATTCGGTTTCGCGTTTACTAATTTGTCAATTTGAACTCTCTCTGCAAAGTCAGCAAGTTTATACTCAATTTTTGTTGTGTTGAAAATGTCTTTAACTTTTTCCGCTTTGTCAGGATGAATAATTCTACAGTTTTTGAAATCAAAATTTTCGAGAAAATTTCCAAATCTTTCTTTAAATGTGTCTGAACTTATAAGCCCAACTTCTTCAATTGTCCGAAACAATTTCTTGTATTTTTTTGTCAGTAGGAAATAGTCAACAGGTGGAAAAACATTTGGAATATGTTCTGTCCAAGTGCAAAGTGTAATTATTTGTCCGTCAGTTTTTCTTTTAAAAAGATAAAGTTTTGGAACGTAATAATTGTCGCCTAACTTTTCTTGTAATGCTAACTTGTTGTGATTATAGTTATAAAAGTCATTTGATTTCTCTATTGGATAAAATTCAAGTTCATATTCTTTAAAAAAAATCGCTGAATTTCTTGAATTCGTTTCTGACCAATTTTCATAAAGTTCATTGTCTTTTGGCTTTATTGGATTGTCTGGGTCAATAGTTGATTGTGGATTGAGAACAAATAAATCAAGGTCTTTAATGAATTTGTCCACAAATTCAAATGCAAACTGTCCGAAAAAGTCAGGTCTCAAATAATTAAGATTGAAAGTGAAATGAGTATTTTCAAATTCAGCAAAGTTTTCAAACAACTCAATACTTTCTTCATCAGTTTCAGGTTCATTTTGGCTAAGCGAAAAATATGCCTCCGTATCTTCGTCTTCAACAAACCATTGTGTGTCACTTTCATTTGTTGAAGTCAAGTTTTTAGTTAAATATTCAGCGATTTGACTTTCTGTCAAATCAGAAGTTTTTCTCTTATAAAAGTATAAATCGTAACTCATTATTTGTTCCTTTGTGTCGTTTTACTATTGTCTCTAATGTGCCGCAGATTGCAATAGCTGCGAAGATTTATTATTAATGATTCCAAGTACAAAACTTGGCTTTGAATTTTCGGAGAAAACTCTAAATAATCCCAAGCCACGCAATTATCACAAACTGCTGTTAGCAGCCGTATTTTAGATTAATAGTTAACAAATTCTACCCATTTCTTTTCAAAGTAAACAATTGCTATTTGCTTTTGATCTTTTATTAGTGCTGCTTTTACAAAAGAATTTTCTTTTCCAAGATACTTTAATTCCATATCCATGGAACTTGTTTCGTAATATGAGCCAAATGGACAATTACTTGGATTATCTTCTACGTCAAAAGTCCAAATTGATAGTAATATCATTTTCTTGGAATTTTTGTTTGGTTTTTGGTAGCCAAAAATTCTGCATTCCTTTTGCATTGACGCATAAAGATTCATGCTATTGTCACTTTTTGATACTTCAAGCTTATTTACAAATTCTGGCTCAGAAAATATATTTT
This sequence comes from Flavobacterium sp. IMCC34852, assembly GCF_030643905.1. Classification (NCBI taxonomy): domain Bacteria; kingdom Pseudomonadati; phylum Bacteroidota; class Flavobacteriia; order Flavobacteriales; family Flavobacteriaceae; genus Flavobacterium; species Flavobacterium rivulicola. The sequence continues at coordinate 2,041,680 of NZ_CP121446.1, forward strand.
TTTCCCAGTTGACATTTTCTTTTTCCCAATTTATACTGTCGAGATTTACAATGCTGTTTTGAGAATAACTTAAGCAACAAAACAATAATAATATTTTTATGAGTGCCAATTTCATTTTTTAAGATAAACGAGTGAATGTTGCTGCTAACGTGCCGATATGTATCATTATTTTCAGCAGTATTCCAAATTTACAAAATTCCCCACCATCAACCCATCCCCATCAGTAGGGAATTATAGTGAAGTTATTAACATAATTTTCTTATAAATGTAGTTTTAAACTCTAATATTCATATAACTACTGCGTCATAGTAACGTCATATATACGTCATATATACGTCATATAAACGTCATGGATAAGCCATAGATAAGTCATAGATAAGTTATGTTAAGCCATGTCAAAGCTTTTTAAAAAACTACTACTCCCTATCAAAGTGCAGGGAGAGTGCAACAACACAGCAATAGAAATTATGGGCTACACTTTGTAATCAATCAAACGGTTTCCAAATTAATTTTCCCTTAAAAACAAAACCTTCACTATCGCCAAAACATAAAAAGCAGTACATTAGCACTACAAACCCAATGATATGAAACACATTCTGATAGTAGAGGACGAAGACGGCATAGTACAGTTTCTCAAACAAGGCTTAGAAGAAGAAGGCTACCAAGTGTCGGCGGCCAATAACGGAAAAGCAGGTTTAGAGCTTTTTCAAAGCACCAAGTTTGATTTGGTTTTGTTAGATTGGATGTTGCCCAAAATGACCGGTTTGGAAGTTTGTAAAGCCATCAGAACTCAAAATACCAAGACACCTATCATCTTTCTAACCGCGAAAGATACCGTGCAAGAAACCGTTGAAGGTCTCAAAGCCGGAGCCAATGACTACATCAAAAAACCTTTCAGCTTTGACGAACTCGTAGAACGCATCAAAGTACAGTTGCGCGACCAACCCGAGAATGAAATCTTAACTTTAGGTCCGGTGGAAATTAACCTCCAAAAACACCAAGTAACGGTTAACAAAAAAGAAGTTTCCCTAACCCAAAAAGAGTTTGATTTGTTGCACTATCTGGTTAAAAACAAAGGTACTGTCTGTTCCAGAACCCAAATCATTCAAGACGTGTGGGACATTCATTTTGAATACGACACCGGCGTAATTGATGTATTCATGAACGCTATCCGAAAAAAACTCAACCTAAAAGTCGACGAAGACTATATCAAAACCATTCGCGGCGTAGGGTATATTGCTAATGACGAATTATAAAATGCAACAGTTTTCTTTTAAAAACAGAATCGCTTCTAATTATATCATCACCACTGCCTTGTTGATTTTGGTGGTGTTCTTTGTGATTTACTCCATCGTTAGGTTCAGTGTCTATGTCAGGGTAAACAACGAAATCAAAACCGAAGTTGCCAAGCATTTAAAAGAAATTGAAGTCATAGAAAACTGTGTACTCCTAATCGAAGAAGAAGAGTGGAAAACGAGTCAGTTTAACAAAGTAGAAGTCAGTCCGGCTTTTATACAGTTTGTAGACGAATTGGGTGCCATGGTAGAGAAATCGCCTAATCTGAAGCAAAAACAATTGACCTACAAAGCCACTGCACCGGTAAACGAATTGTTTGACACCAAACTCGAGAATATTGCCGTTCGTCAAATTCAAGTACCGCTTTACCAAGGCACCAAAATTATTGGTTATCTTATCGTGGCGATGTCTTTAGAAGATTCGGCTATGGTATTGCATAACTTATTTATCATCTTGTTAGTGGCTTATCCGATTATCTTAATTATTTTGTTTCTCATTGCCCGATTCATAGCCGGTAGAAGTATTAAGCCGATAAGTTCTATCATAGAAACTTCAAATGTAATCACTAAAGACAATTTAAAATCGAGAATACCGCTGCCTCAAAACCGTGATGAATTATTTATCTTATCCCAAACCATCAACAACCTGCTCGATAGGGTAGAAAACGCCATTGAACGCGAAAAACAATTTACTTCTGATGCTTCTCACGAACTCAGAACTCCGCTGGCCGTTATTAAAGGAACATTAGAAGTATTGGTGCGCAAACCTCGTAATCCTGAAGAATATAAAGAGAAAATAGACTTTTGCATCAGCGAGGTAAATCGCTTGAATCACTTGGTAGATGAACTGCTTTTATTGGCACGTTTTGAAAACCAAAAACAAACGCTCAAAATTGAAAAAGTATCACTCAACGCCGTTTTCTTAGAAGTAATCTCAAGGAATAGCACCATAATAGGGGAAAAGAAGCTAAAATGTATCGCCAATTTCTCCAAAGATTTCTACGTCAACACCGATTCTTATTTGCTTTGCATCATCGTAAATAATATTCTGACCAATGCCGTGAAATATTCCAAACCCAATGGCTCCATTAATTTTGAGATCATAGAAACCGAAGACAAATTGCTTTGCTCTGTTTCCGATAATGGTATTGGTATAGCCGAAGAAGATTTACAAAAAATATTCGATCAGTTTTACCGTTCTAAATCTAACGAACATCCCGATATTAAAGGAACCGGTTTGGGATTGTCAATCGTAAAAAGACTATCGCTCTTATTGCAAATAGAGTTGCAAATCGAAAGTAAAGAAAACAAAGGAACCAAAGTAATTTTGGGCTTCAATAAAGAATAGTCAAGTTGATAAATGTCATATTCTAAATAAATAATTAAGTTTACTTTTAACACTAAATTAAAACCATATAAACTATGAACGACGCTCATTTACACCTGTTAGTCAACCATTTTCCCATCATCGGGACGATTTTTGGATTGGGAATTTTAATTGCCGGGATTGTCTTAAAAAACAATGCCGTAAAGAACACCGCTTTTGTACTACTGATTGTCTCCGCCGTCTTTGGATTTGCCGCCATGTCAACCGGTGAAGGCGCAGAAGAATTGGTAGAAGATATGCCAAGTGTAGGCAAAGAAATTATCCATGAACACGAAGAATTAGCTGAGAAGTTTATATTGGTGCTTTATGTAACCGGAGCATTTGCTTTATTATCATTGATAGCTAATCTTAAAAAACATTCTAAAGCCACACTATTTACCTGGATTACTTTATTGTTAACTATTGTTACAACTGTATTGGTAAAAGAAGTTGGTACTTCAGGCGGAGAAGTTCGTCATACCGAAATCAGAGCCAATGCTGCATCTCCGGAAATTGCTGCTCCTGAAACCGGTGGTGAGCATGAAGAAGATTAAACATATTCATTGCCGTTGTACTCAAACCTAACAGTCAATTCTGTTAGGTTTTTTTATTTTTAATCGATATTAATTAAGATATTTCAAAAAAAAATACGCATTATCGATTATCTGCTAATTTTTGAAAAAGGCTTTGTCAACAAGCGACAATAAAGTATATTTACGTTTTATGTAAAATGAAATTTAGCATGCGCAGAGCCGAAGACCATGTAGCGGAAGATTTAACCCTTAAGAAAATTATTGAACCCCAACTCAATATTATTTTAACCACCGACGAAGACGACGAAAGACCGGTGTATATTTCCGGAAACTTCAACAATTGGGAAACCCAAGACAAAAAATTTGAAATGGAACGCGTGGGTCAAGGTTTGTACCATTACAAGTTTGCCCACGATTTCACGTATCCCGATGAACTGTTATACAAATTCACCAGAGGCGATTGGAGCGAAGTAGAGATAGACAAATTTGGGAACAGAACCGAAAACAGAAGTTGCAAACAACACAATGGCGTTCGCAAAGAGCACGTAGCCAAATGGCGTCACAATTGGTTGCCCTTTAAATCCAAGTTTTTACCTAAAGTCCATTTAATTTCCGAAGAGTTTGAAATTCCGCAATTGAATAAAACGCGTCGAGTATGGGCACTATTGCCTCATGACTACGAAAAAACAACCGAAACTTATCCTGTTTTATATTTACAAGATGCTCAGAATTTATTTAACGAAAAAGCCAAATACGGCAACTGGGAAATCGATAAAAAGCTCGCCGTAATGGCCGAATATAAGATTGGAAAAATCATTATCATCGCTGTCGAACACGCCGAAAAAGAGCGCATCAAAGAATACAATGTCGGCAACACGGTTTTGGGCACAGGCGAAGGCAAAAAGTACATTCGCTTTATGACCGAAACTTTAAAACCTTTTGTAGATGCCAATTTCAGAACCAAACCCGAGCGCGAACACACCGGAATAGGAGGTAGTTCTATGGGCGGATTGGTCAGTATTTTTTCGGGGATTATGTATCCGGAAATCTTTGGTAAACTCATGATTTTCTCGCCATCGCTATGGGTTGTGCCCAAAATAAAACTGTCGTTCTTGGACATGGATGAACCGCAAGACACCCGAATTTATCTTTACGCCGGAGGCGATGAAAGTGCCACCATGATTGATCACGTCAAGAACTTTAAAAAACGATTATTAAAAAAAGAAGGGTTCGCCGATAAGATGAAAGTACGCCTAAGCATCAATATGGAAGGCAAGCACAACGAAAGATATTGGAGTGACGAATTCCCTAAAGCGATTGAATGGCTTTATTTCAGTACTAAAGAAGAATAAATTAATTATGAAGACAAAACAAATAAAAACCCTTGACGCATTTATCGGAACCATCTTAATTCCGGTATACGAAACGAATGCTAAAAGTATTGTTCCGATTGAATACCATGGCGTCACTGTTTCGTCCAAAGTGTTTTACGGCAAAAAAGACACCCATTATTTGGTAGACAAATACGATTGTACTCATATTTTTATCGGCTTGGGAAAAGAGATTGATTACAAATCGATTAAAACAATTTTCCGAAGAATCGCTTCCAAGCAAAAGGAAGTTTTTGGTCAAACTGTAGCTCTGGTATTTCCGGATCAATTTAAGGCTGACGAAGTTGAAGCGGCTGTTTCAGGGCTGATTTTAGGTACTTATGATTTAGGTCATTACAAGAAAAACGAAGCGCATCCTTTTGCCAACGAAAATTTTGAATTGAAATACATTGCAAAAGGCGAGATTGAAGAAGCAATCAATAAAGGAATCAAGATAGCCAATGCTCAATTGGAAACCTTCAACTTAGTTGATTTACCGCCTAACAAAGTCAACCCGAAATACTTAGCCGATTGGGCAACCCAAGCCGGTAAAAAATACGGTTTCGATGTAACTGTTTTCGGGAAAGAAAAATCGACAGAAATAGGTTTACATTCTTTTCTTTCTGTTGGGAAAGGCAGTGCCAATGAACCGCAATTCATCATTATGGATTACAAACCCGAGAAAGCCAAAAAGCACATCGGTTTGGTAGGCAAAGGAATTACATTCGACACCGGAGGATTAAATATCAAAACAGCCGGAATGGTACAAATGAAATGTGATATGGCCGGAGCTGCAGCGGTTTTGGGTGCCATGCAATTGGTTTCCGATTTGCAATTGCCTTATCGCGTTACTGCGATTGTACCTGCGTGTGAGAATTCAGTCGATGCGCACTCTTTTATGCCTAGTGATGTTATTCAAAGTTATGCCGGACATTCTATAGAAATCATTGATACCGATGCCGAAGGTCGATTGATACTGGTGGATGGCTTATCGTATTTAATTAAAAATTACCAACCCGAAACCGTAATCGATTTGGCCACCTTAACCGGAAGTGTCGTAGGAACTCTGGGCTACGAATGCGCCGGATTGTTTACCAACAATCAAGAGTTGTCCCAAAAACTACAACAATCAGGCGATGCAATAGGGGAACGTTTGTGGCAGTTACCGCTTTGGGATGCTTACAAGTCAGATATCGACAGTGAAATTGCCGATGTAAAAAACTATTCCGGAAAACCGGTAGCCGGTGCAATCTCTGCAGCTAAGTTTTTAGAATATTTTACCGAAGACCATAAATCGTGGGCACATTTGGATATTGCAGGCGTAGCTTTTGGCGATAGCGAGTTTGCCAAAACCAAGCATGCAACGGCATATGGCGTGCATTTAATCACTAAATTTATTGAAAATCTATAGCGTATGGAAAATCCAATCAAGAATTTCATCTGTATTTCTAATTATTTCAAAGGAAATGATTTCTTAATCAATTTAAAGAAACAAGGCAATAAAGTTTATTTAGTGACTTCGGAAAAGTTACGCGACAAACCTTGGGCGTTTGATTATATAGACGAAATCTATTTTATGCCCGGACAAGATGTAGATTGGAATTTAGAAGAGTTGTTAGCCGGTGTAGCGAGTTTAATGCGAGAGAGAAAAATTGACAGCATCGTTGCCCTGGATGATTTTGATGTTGAAAAAGCGGCTTACTTAAGAGAAAATCTAAGGATTTCAGGAATGGGACAAACCACCGGCAGGTATTTCCGAGACAAGTTGGCCATGAGAATGAGAGCCAAAGATGCCGGCATTCCGATTCCTGCTTTTAGTCCGCTATTCAATGATGAAGAAATCAACGAATTTGCTGATACCATTTCACCACCATGGGTTTTAAAACCACGTTCGGAAGCTTCGGCTTCGGGAATTATGAAAGTCCATTCCAAAGAAGAACTTTGGGAAAAAATACACGGCTTGGAAGACAATCGAATAAAATATTTAGTAGAACAATTCAAACCCGGTGCGGTTTACCACTGTGACGGATTGAATTGGCACGGTAAAACGTTGTTTTCTATCACGTCTCAGTACTTGGCCACACCTATGGAAATCTCTCAAGGCGGCGGTATTTTCAGAAGTGCCAATATTCCTTATGATTCTAAAGATGATAAAGAAATAAAAAAGCAAAACGAACAAGTTTTGAAAGCTTTTGGTATGCAGCATGGCGCCAATCATACTGAGTTTATCAAATGCAATGATGATGGTAAAATTTACTTTTTGGAGACAGCATCACGGGTTGGCGGCGCGCATTTAGCTGAAATGGTTGATGCGGCTTGCGGTGTAAATCTTTGGGCTGAATGGGCCAAAATTGAAGATGCTCTGGTCAAAGGCAAAGAATACAAACTGCCAACCATCAAGAAAGAGTATGCCGGAATTGTGCTGACTTTATCCAAATTTGAACATCCTGATTTATCCGGTTTTGATGATGGCGAAGTTTGCTTCCGAGTGCCTTTAGAATACCATGCCGGATTGGTAGTAAAAAGCGATAAACATGCACGGGTAAGACAATTGCTGGATGATTACGCTGAAAGATTGATTAGAGATTTTGCTACAGTAGCCCAACAAGAAGCGGTTAAGAAATTGCATTAAAATTCTAACCACGAATACACTAAAATTGTTGTATTCGTCAGTTCGAGTGTTCGATGCAATCGGAATGTATCGAGAACCATTTTAAAACAATATTTGTGGCCAATAAAACCTACACCAAACTCAATTTCCACTCTCACACTTTCTGTATTTGGAAAGAAGTGCCTTTTGCTGAAATCAAAGATTTAAAAATCAATTATACCAGTCAATCAGGAAGCCAATACATTTTTACGGCTGAAGGTTTGTACCGAATTTCCAATCATTGGGGAAGAGTGGCCAATTGTCATTGGCGTTTGATTCCGTTGACCGAATTTAAAAACCAAAATATAACCGTTGCTTTTGCGCATTGGACCGATTTTTATTCTAATGATGATACTTCCAAATTGTTTTTTATTAAAGTGAATTGGGAAACAACCGAAGTTAATTTTTACCATAAAAATACGGCTGAAGCCAACGAAAAAGTAGTATTGCGAAACGCCAAAGAAACCGCCAAAACCATCAGAACCATCAAAGAAGTCTTGACACAAGAAGATTGGGCAAAGTACTTAAAATATGAGGATTTGGATACTTTGCGAAAGGAAATCGCAAACGAATTAGTGACTACATCCAAGACTTTTTTAGAAGTAAAGAAAAAATATTTGAGTTAATCTCGCTCAAACATTCCTACGGTTCCGCCAACCCAATCCTTGTCTTTATTGAATTTCACGCCTATCATTTCACCTCGACTTAATCGAACCAAATTGGTCACCAGAGTAGGAGAAGGTGCGTCTTTTTTCCAAACGGCAAGCAAACGAACTTCCGCTTTTACTTTGCCGTCTGGCGATTGTATGATGGGTTTGTAATTGACTTTTTTCTGAAGGATATACAAGTCTTTTTCTTTCACCGCTTCAATATCTTCACGCTTTACATGGAAAATCACACCGCTGCCTGAGAAAGAAAACAATGGTTTCAAAACATAATTTTCCAAATCGGTTGGGATTTCTTTTAAGTCAGACAGCAAAGTGGTTTCTATAAAATATTTTCCTTTCAAGTATGGCAAAATAAACTTACTGATTCTGAAAAACCAATTCGGATGGCCGGCCCATTCTACGTCGTATGCTTTTGAAAAATCAAAATTCAACTGCAAGTCGGTTCGCAAATCCAATTCGTCAAAAATCACGCGATTGTAAATTCGTTTCACTTGAATATCATTGCCTGTATTATTCTTGTAAAAAAGTTGGTTGTCTTTTTCAAACAAATCGGTTACGCAAACTACAGGAATGCCCAGATCGCTTTGACAATAATAAAAATCAATCTTGGTATTTTGCTTTTCGGGCTCAATTTCAAGAAGAATTACATTCTCTTTTGGCAAATCGTTACAAATAACATTCTCAATCAATTTCAAATAACTTTCGTGATTCAAACCGCTTAGAAACGGTGTCAATTCAGATAGGAAAGGGTAGTGGTTGACAAATTTTTGGGACAAATGACTCTGAAAATTAAATAACGATGGAAAGCCTTGCACTTCAATCAGCTTGGGAACAATTTCGCCGTCTTCTTCACAGATACCAAAATCAATCGCCAGAAAAGTTGTGTGATCATCTTCATTCGGTACTTTTCGATTTAAATCTAAAGCTTTGTTTGTAAGCGATTTAAAATCGTCCTTTTGAATGAAATGAATAACTTCTTGACAACCTTCTAACAACTGAGCTTTTAACTCATTCGAAATAAAAAAAGGAGTTTCACCAATTCGGAACGTTACCTTATAATCGAAATCTGAATTGATATCGTCTTGCATGGCGTCGTATTTGGCCACGGTAAAGTTGTCGTTGAAAAGTTGGCGGTATTTTGGATTCATTTTATAAATCTAATTAGAAAGCGATTTTCTGTACTTCATTAAATCATTGATGGCAATGCGCAAGAAATTCGGGATAATGGTTTCGTTGGTTTTATAAATTTTATCTTCATCCAATAAGTCTTCCAACATGTCTCGAAACTTGGTCTTACCTTTCATGGCAATGATGTGTTCTCGTCTTTCTTTGTTTTTTAAATTGGCTATAAAGCTCATGGCATCCGCTTCGGGATGGAATTGTAAACCAACAAATTCATCCGAAAAACGAACACCCATAATAGCGCGTTCGTATTCTACATGGGTTCTGATTTTTTCTAAGGCGATAATCATGGCGCCTTTTTTACTGAAAATACTGAGTTTCGGCTGAACCACTTGGTAATCGCGGCTGTCAATGGCATAAAATGGATTGTTCAAACCTTCTAAAATGGGATCATTGCTTCCCGCCTCGGTTTTGTGAATGGTCATTACGCCGAAAGAAGTCGCTTTTCTTTTATTAATAGTAGCCAAACCAAAGTGATGACAAGCCATTTGAAACGAATGACAAATAAACAACATGTGCTTTTTGACTTTTTGCTCTTTGTTCCAGTTCCACAATGCATCTACAAAATCATACCATTTCAAATCCCAACCATCGCCTTCCAGAGGATTTCCCGGTCCGCCGGTAGAGATAAAAATATCATATTTCTGTATATCAGGAAACTCCGATTTACCTCTGACATCAAAAACCTGAAACGTTGCTATTTGATTAAATCTGTTGATAATATCTACAATACAACGCATTCCTTGGTTAGGTTCGCCGTTGTACATATCTAGAATCGCTATGCGAATTTGGTGGCTCATTTTTTTACAATTTGGTAATGCAAATTTAAACAAATAGTGGTCAGTGTTCCGTAATTAGTGTTCAGTTAATAACAATTCAATTAACAAATCTCTTGAAATTACAATCCTCTGGTAAATTCTGACGTAATCATATCCACCACTTTCGTTAAATCCTGAGTTTGATTAAAAACGGCCAATTGTTTATCGGCTCCGGTGCCTTCATTTAGTATAGTGTGAACATAGTTGATTTCGTCTCGACTGCCTAATTCATCGACAACATCATCGATAAACTCAAGCAATTCAAGGATTAAGCTTTTGGTATTGACTTCTTGTTGCAAACCAAAATCAATCATATTGCCTTCAACGCCGTAACGTGCGGCACGAAATTTATTTTCTTTAATCAAAGCAATTCTATAGATATTAAAACTGGTGTTGGCCATGGTTAATTTGTACAATTTAGCCACAACCGCCTGAATTATAGCTACAATACACATGGCTTCATCAACAGTCAAGCTCATATCGGTGATGCGAAATTCAATGGTATCGTAAAAAGGGTGTAAACGCAAATCCCACCATATTTTCTTCGGATTGTCGATGCATTTGGTTTTAACAAGCGTTTCCAAGTAGTTATCATAGGCTTGAACGCTATCGAAATATTCGGGCAAACCGGTTCTGGGAAACTTATCGAATACTTTAGTTCTGAATGATTTATAACCGGTATTTCGACCTTCCCAGAAAGGTGAATTGGTTGACAATGCAAAAATATGCGGCAAGAAATAAGTCGCTTGATTCATTAATTGTAAACCAATTTCACGATTCTCAATTCCGACATGACAATGCATCCCAAAAATCAAATTGGAACGAGCAGCATCTTGCAATTCGTTTACAATGTGATGGTATCTTGGATCGTCAGTTATTGGTTGGTCCTGCCAACGTGAAAACGGGTGTGTTCCGGCACCGCCGACTACGAGGTTTTGTTTGGCTGCCAGCTCTACAATTTTACTGCGCAAGAACTTGATTTCGGCTTTGGCTTCTTTGACGTTTTTGCAAATATTGGTTCCGACTTCCACGACCGATTGGTGCATTTCGGCTTTTACCTGTTCATTTAAAATAATTTTGGCACCATCAACAATTTTAGACAAATGCGATCGTAAATCACGGGTTTGTGGGTCTATGATTTGGTATTCTTCTTCTACGCCTAGGGTAAATACAGGTAATTTCTTCGTCATTATTTCACTTTTAAATTATAAGGAAAGCTATTATTTCTCTGCGGCAGCGTTTTTAATAAAATCTCCCCAAGTCAGATTGACTTTGCCAGGTTTTTGTTTTTTAGCGAAAGCTATAGCCATTTTGGCCGCTTCTTCAACCACCCATTCAAAGTTTTCGGCGCCAACCGAAGTATATTCAGCATCAGGAGCCGGATTCCCAAAGTCGATGGCGTACGGAATGCCGTCACGAACCGCAAATTCAACAGTATTGAAATCATAACCTAAACCTTTGCAAAGGCGAAGCGTGTAATCTTTGATAGTGGCCATTAATTTTTTATCGGTGTTCGGATTTTCGACTACATATCTTAAATGGTGTGGATTTCTGGGTTCATAAGGCATGATTCTTACGGCTTTTCCGCCTAAACAATACACGCGATAATAATCTTGGAAAACAATTTCTTCTTGTAAAAGCATTACCAATTGTCCGGTTTCACGATGTTTTTCAAAGAATTCTTCTTTGTTTTCTAAGCGGTAAACATTTTTCCAACCACCACCGGCATAAGGTTTCATGTAAGCCGGAAAACCGATGTAGTCAAAGATTCCTTCCCAATCCATCGGATATTTAAGATTTCTGAACGATTTGGATGTGGTGTCAGTCGGATGTTCGGCAGAAGGCAGAATAACGGTGTTAGGCAACGGAACGCCGAGGGTATCGGCTAAGCAGTTGTTAAAGAACTTGTCGTCGGCACTCCACCAAAACGGGTTATTAATTACGTTGGTTCCGGTTAAAGCGGCATTTTTAAGAAAAGCGCGATAAAAGGGAACATCTTGAGAGATTCTGTCGATGATGACAGCATATTCTCCGCCTTTATTTTGGACCACTTTATCTATGGTTACGGCTTCCGCTATAATGCCTTTTTCGTTTTTAGCATTGACTCTTTCAATGAATGCGTAGGGAAAAGTATCTTCCATCCCGAATAAAATTCCAATCTTCTTCATAACTCTTGTATTTGTTGTTTTGTCTTAATTGATTTATTGATTTTAAAAAAACTTGATTCTGGACAGGTAATGCGGAAACATTTCGCGCCAAACCGGCCAATCGTGTTCTCGGTCTTGACGAATGTCTAACCAATGTGGAATGTCTCTTTGGGAAAGGATTTTGCTTAGTTTTAAATTGGCATCAAAACAAATATCCCAATTGGAAGTTCCTAAAATAATGTCCATATTCCATAATTCACTGTCATTTAAACCATGTAAATAGTCTTCAGGACTGTTGTAAAACACATTATCATCCCAATGCCCATCCATAAAACTTTTGATAGAAAAGGCACCGCTAAGCGAAAACATATGGCTAACATAACCGGGATGTTTGAAAGCAAAGTTGGCGGCATGATATCCACCAAAACTACAACCGGCAACCGCTACTTTACCGGCGTAAGTATTATTCTTAACCCGTTCTACAATTTCGTGGCAAATCATTTTATCGTACCAAACGTGATTTTGGATGCGATGCACCGGATGGATGTTTTTGTTGTAAAAACTATCTTTATCAATACTGTCCGGGCAAAAAAATTGGATTAAACCTTGTTCAATATACCAACGAGCACTTTCGATTAAACCTTGGTCTTTATTTTCGTGAAAACTTCCCATAGAAGTAGGGAAGAGGATAACCGGATATCCGGCATGTCCGAAAACAAGCATTTGGATTTCACGGCTTAGGTTAGGCGAATACCACTTAAAATATTCCTCTTTCATAATTGTTATTCGTTTTAACAATTATAATGAAAAATTCATTGTAAAATGTGTAAAACTTTGAAACTAATCAAGTTTTACGATAAAATATTTATTGATATTTAGTTATTGAAAATTATCCAAAAAAAAGACAAAATACAAATAGGGAATTTAATTATTATCAAGAATAATAAGCCCTGTAATGGTAAAAACAGGGACAAACAATCGTTAAAAATTCTATTGTTTACAAAAAATGAGTCAAATTATGCCTCAACAGTGATTAATTGGATTTGACTTTTCAATCTTTCGATCAGCATGTTCATCATGCGCTTGTTCAGGTTGGAAGAATTTTGAATGTATTCGGCATATTCATCTAAAGTGAAAAAGGCGATTACCATTCCTTTTAGTGAATTTCTGAATTTGATGTCTCTTTGGATTACATTCTCCACATAGGCCATTTTCTTTTCGGGAGTTAGCGTAAAGAAAACATTCTTTTGTTTCATAGCGTAATTGATAAAAACCTGAATGAACAAATCATTTTGTAACTTTAAAATTGGGCGAAGGGTTTTATTTTGAAAAACTTCCTCAAGCGAGGACTGATTGGTAATTGTTCCTAAAGATTCTCCTCTTAATTCTAGAACGTTATTATCTCTGTCTTCCATTTTTTCTTTTAAAGTTATAAAAAAACCTCTGTCGTTAAACAGAGGTCATTTTATAGTTATCAATAATTAATTGTTAATTAGTTATCTTGAATACAGCCTTGCGAACTAAGCGGCGAGCGTACTCTGAATTCTTGTCAACCGAACTGTCAATTCCGGCTCCTTTAGCGTTTAATCTTGAAGGATTGATTCCGGCTTTAACTAAGATTGCTTTTACATTTTCTGCTCTGTTTGCGGCTAACTTTTCGTTTTTAGCATTATTTCCAACCTCGTCAGCATATCCTGAAATCTCCAAAGAAGCTGTTGGGTTAGTTCGCAAATAATTCAATACAAATCCGATGTTATCTGTTGAAGCAGCATTAGGTTGTGAAACGTTTTTATCAAAATAAACCGCAATATAACCTTCGTTAATCAACTGTTCTAACATATTTTTAGAAAGAGTAGTATTGTTACTGTTGTTATTATTGGTAATCGAACTGTCTATGTATTTTTCTAACTCGTCAGGAACACCATTGGTATTTTTATCAACCATTCTTCCTTTAGTATCTACAGCAACGCCTGCGATAGAATTATTTTCAACATCTAAATAATCAGGAACACCATCTTTATCGGTATCGTTCATCAACGTTTCGATTTCACCGATTCTGTTGTTTAATTCTGCTATTTCTTTGTCTTTTTTATCTTGAATAATGGCCCAATCTCCATGGATTTTTTCATTACCGAAAGAATAAGACAATCCAAATGTCATCGAAACTTGTTGACCGGAAAGGTTATTCGTGCCTTCAGCATAAGAACCATCCCAGTTAAAATGTTGTCTGTAGTAATTCATAGTACTTAAATCAGCAAATAGAGCCAAAGAATTTGTTAGTCTGAATTGCGGAGAAAAACCTACAATCAAACCACCGTTCCATTCGTGTCTTCCTTTGTTATGACCCGGAGCTACAGTTTGTGGTTGCATGTAAGCAAAATTGAGACCTCCGTGTAAAAGCAATCCGAATCTGCCGGCTGCTTCTTCAATTCCGAATAATCGAACAGCATTTACAACACCTTGAACAGAAGATCTGTATTGAAGCATTTCAAACTCTAAACTTTCGCTACCGCTTTGATTTTTAAAATTTTCGTAGTTAAAATCAAATTTTACACCAAATTTCGGGCTAATCATATATCGGGCACCAATCCCAAAAGTATTTAATTGTAATCCGCCAAAAACTTTATCGGGATTACTGGAAAAATAACCATCAGCATAAGGTTTTACACCTTTGCCTTGTCCGACTGAAAGTTCAATAGACCATTTGTTATAGCTATCGCCAATGATTCCGGTAGTGTCAACTGCAACTTGTGCATTGGCCGAAAAAAGGGATAAGAATGCGAATAGAGTTAGTAGGTTTTGTTTCATACTTGAAAAATTTAATACACAATTAAATGTTAAATGTATGCAAATATAGATGTTTACAATTAATAATCAACTTTTTTACCCTTTTATGGACAAAGTGAAATAGTTTTCACGGAATCTTTACAATAAATCAAGGCGACCTTAACTCTTGAAAACGATTTCGGTTAATGAATTGCCAAAAATGTATTTGTCCGAGCTAAATTCAATAATTTTGTTACAGTAAATTATTTCTTATGAGATTTCATACCAGAAAATGGGTAAAACCTGAGGACTTAAATCCAAACAGTACATTATTCGGCGGCAGGCTTTTAGCTTGGATTGACGAAGAATTGGCCTTGTATTCGATCATTCAATTAGAAAATCCGAAAATTGTGACTAAACATATGTCGGAAATTAATTTCAGGAGTTCAGCCAAACAAGGTGATATTGTTGAAATTGGAATAGACGTAGTGAAATTCGGAAAATCATCGCTGACTTTGACTTGTCAGGTGAGAAATATGATGACCCGAGAAATCATTATTACGATTGATTCAATTACCATGGTGAGTCTTGGAACGGACGGAAAACCCAAACCACACGGAAAAACTCAAATCGAGTATGTTCAGGATAGATTAACCGATTATTAATCTACAAAGTCGTTTTTCCCGGAAGGCATTTCATAAATCTCTAAATCAAAATACGGAATCGAAGCAAAGATGTGGTCAAAGATATCGGCCATGATGTATTCATAGTTTTCGAATCTTTTATCGTTGGAGAATGTATAAATTTCTAACGGAATTCCTTGCGGTGTTGGTTGTAACTGACGACACAACAAAATCATATCCTTATTCAGACCCGGATATTGACTTAAATATTGGGTGATGTATTTTCGGAACAAACCAAAGTTGGTCATGTTTCTGCCGTTGATTAACAATGATTTATCAATGTGGTGTGATTTGTTAAACTTATCAATTTCGGTTTGACGATGCTCAATGTAATGGGTTACCAATTGTATTTTCTTCAACTCCTCCAATTCATTTTCATTCAAAAACCGAATGCTGTTGGCTTTGATTAGGATGTGTCTTTTAATTCTTCTTCCGTTAGAATCTAACATACCGCGCCAGTTTCGGAACGAATCAGAAATCATGCTGTAAGTTGGAATCGTAGTCGTAGTATTGTCAAAATTTCGAACTTTTACAGTAGCTAAATTAATTTCGATTACATCACCATCGGCACCAAATTTATCAAAAGTAATCCAATCACCAATACGCACCATATCGTTTAAAGAAACTTGTACACTGGCTACAAAGCCCAGGATAGTATCTCTGAAAATCAAAATAATGATAGCCGAAACGGCTCCAAAAGTTCCCAACATGGCATTGGTACTGATGTCAAAAACTTTGGAAATGATAATGATAAAACCAAATGTCCAAAGCACTATCATGATTACCTGAATGTAACTGTCAATAGGCTTATCACTATAGGATGGATTTGATTTTAAATGATCTCGGAACGCATTGAGTATGGTTTTGATAATCCATAAGCTCAATAACACTATGTAAATGCCTACCAATTTGCCAAAAATACCTTCCCAATAGACAAAGTTTTCTAAAATAATCGGTACCGATTTATAAATGAACAACAACGGAATTAAATGGGCGGTATATTTTGCGGTTTTGTTGGAAACCAATAAATCATCAAATCGGGTTTTGGTTCTTCGGGCGATGATAATCATGATTCTTACCAAAGCATATCTGAAGACCAAAAATATAGTGTAGGCGATAAAAACTAAGATAATAATATTGATGGCCAAACTCAAATAAGAAGAAAGCGTTTCGCCAAAATCCCATTTCTTGAACAGCGGATAACTCCAACCAAATATTTTTTCGACGATTTTATGCATTTTTTACATATTTTTTCTCCACATAAAAAGTGGCAAAGGGTAAAAGTGAAGCCAATTGCACTATAGCCAATTCTTTAAGACTCCAATTTTGATTTTTATAAATAGCAAAAGCCAAAATAACATAACCAATAAACAATACACCATGTGCCATTCCTATTGGAAATAATAAGGTTTTGTATAAATCTATATCAGAGGGTTTGATAACCAGCATATTAAAGAACAAAACAAGATAGGAAATGCCTTCAGCAATAGCAATGAACTTAAAAAATTTAGTCATGTTTTTCAGAATTTATCCGCAAAATTAAGTAATAACATTTTAAACCCATCAAAAAGCGGTTACTTTTGTTCTTATATATTGTACCATGAGTAAAAGAGATTTGAAAAAATATTTAACTGAACTTTCCAAAGAACAGCTCGAAGAACAAATCATTGAACTTTATGAGAAGTTCAGTGATGTAAAAGTTTATTACGATTTTGCTTTTAATCCCAATGAAGACAAGCTGGTTCGTGAAGCCAAATTCAAAATCTCCAACGAATATTTTCCTGTAAAAGGTAAAAAGGCCAAAATGCGTCGCTCTGTGGCTCAAAAGTTCATCAAACATTTCATATCGCTTGGCGTTGATTCTTTTATCATTGCCGATTTGATGCTTTACAACATTGAAATTGCCCAGACTTTCTCGGCGGAAAGAGTGGTGAAACAAGAATTGTTTTTCAAAAGCATGCTGACATCT
This sequence comes from Flavobacterium sp. IMCC34852, assembly GCF_030643905.1. NCBI lineage: Bacteria > Pseudomonadati > Bacteroidota > Flavobacteriia > Flavobacteriales > Flavobacteriaceae > Flavobacterium > Flavobacterium rivulicola. Next base: position 2,059,127 of record NZ_CP121446.1, read on the forward strand.
TACCAACAAGCCGTAAGTTTTATGATTGAAAAGGGTATTTTGACTGATTTTCAAAGTAGAGTAGTGGCTGTAAAAGAGGAAAGCATTAACCAACAATGGGTTAATTTCTATGGGTTTGTTGCTGTTGTTGAACGACTCGAATATTAATTTTTTATTATTTAGAAAATTTAATGACGGGATAACTCTTTTTTAGCTGTACTTTTGCAAAATTGTACAAATCGCTATGTCTCAGAAAGATTTTAATGTCGAAGTAGAAGAAAAAAAGGAACTTTACGGTTACCAGAAGGGCGATATTGACAAAATTTTTGACCGATTGGACAACGCGCCAAGTGATCATCATCTCTTATATCAACTGCCAACCGGTGGAGGAAAGACAGTGATTTTTTCCGAGATTGTACGCCGTTATTTATCTCAACACGACAAGAAAGTAGTGGTTTTAACCCATCGAATTGAGCTTTGCAAGCAAACGTCTAAAATGCTGAAAGGCTTTGATGTAAAAAATAAAATCATCAACAGCAACATCAAAGAATTACCCGATCAAGATGAATATTCTTGTTTTGTGGCTATGGTGGAAACGCTCAAAAATCGTTTGAATGATGAGAAATTAATGATTGACAATGTAGGTTTGGTAATTATTGATGAAGCCCATTACAATTCGTTCCGAAAATTATTCAGTCAATTCAAGAAATCCTTTATTTTAGGAGTTACTGCGACACCTTTGAGTTCGAATATTAAGTTGCCTATGCATCAAAATTATGATGAATTAATTGTAGGCGATACCATTCAATCACTTATAGACAAAGGTTTTTTGGCTAAAGCAACCACATATAGTTATGATGTGGGTTTGACTTCGCTTAAAGTGGGAATTAATGGTGATTATACCGTAAAATCTTCAGATGATCTGTATATGAATATGGTAATGCAAGAGAAATTATTGCATGCTTATACCGAAAAATCTTTGGGCAAAAAAACACTGATTTTTAATAATGGAATCAATACATCACTCTATGTATATGATACTTTTAAAGAAGCTGGATTTCCTATAAAACATCTCGATAACACTACGTCAACCGAAGATAGAAAGGAAATTTTGCATTGGTTTAAAAAAACACCGGATGCTATTTTAACCTCTGTGGGTATCTTAACCACCGGATTTGATGAACCTACAGTGGAAAGCATTATCCTGAATCGCGCTACAAAATCATTGACATTGTATTTTCAAATGATTGGTCGTGGTTCTCGCAAATTACCAAACAAAGACGAATTCACAGTTATCGATTTAGGAAACAATGCGTTACGATTTGGTCTGTGGAATGATCCGGTTGATTGGCAGCATATTTTTAAATCCCCTGAATATTATTTGGAAAGCTTGCGCGACGATGCCGAAATTGAATTCAATTTTAAGTACACCATGCCTGAGGCTATTCGCAAAATGTTTGCTAAAACTGCCGAGGTTACCATGGATATTGAAGAGGAATTCAAAAAGAATACCGCTTTAAATTTGCGTTCCAAAGAAGTCTTAGAAAAATCCATCAACCAACATGCTTTAATGTGTGTTGAAAATTCAACGGATTTAAATGGCGCTCGAATGTTATCTAAATTATTGTCCGATGATATCGAAAGCCGTGTCAAGCGTTTTGTAAATTGCTTGGGAAAAACAAGTAAAAATTATCGAGAATGGTTGATTGATGATTATAAAACCAAATTAAGTTTGGCCATAGGAAAAAAATTCAGAGAGCTTAATTTTTAAAACATAAAATTGAAGTAAGGGATTTTATAGTTCTGAATATAAGTTATTTAGGTCATGAATTACAATGAATTTAAAACGTATTTTATTAGAACTATAATTTATATTATGTAAAATAGAATATTTTAATATCCGGAATAAAACCACTCCTTTTTAGTTTTCAAATGTTTTTAACAATTGACAGTAACTTGCCTAAAGCTTTATTATTTTTGTCAGGTATAAATAATGATTTATTTATTTTAAAATTAGCTACATGAGTAATTCTATTGCTGAAAATATTGCCAACTTTTTAAAAGAATATCCGCCGTTTAATTATTTGCGTCATGATGAATTGATTCAAGTGACTACCAGCATTGGTGTTGTCAATTTAGACAAACACAAAGTTTTATTTCAAATTGATGATAAACTGCATGATAGTTTTTATGTAGTGGCTTCCGGTGTGATTAACCTTTCTGTCATTGCCGATGCTGAAGAAACTTTACTCAATAAATGTTATGCCGGAGATGTTTTCGGATTGCGTCCGTTTTTCGCCAAAAACAATTACATGATGACCGCCAAAGCGCGTGAAGACAGTATTGTTTACGCTATTCCTATTAATGTTTTCAAACCATTTGTAGCTCAGAATCCGCAAGTACTCGACTTTCTATTGGAAAGTTTCGCCACCAATACACGCAATCCTTTTGATAAAGAAAATCGTGGCAAACTAATAACTGACAACGTTTATACTGAGAATCAATCTAACGAGATTCAATATTTTCAATCGTTAGCCTACAATAAAACACCACTGAAAATAGCTGCAAATACTGCTGTTAAAGATGCCGCACAGTTAATGACTGAAAATCTTATTGACAGTGCCATTATTTTAGAAAACAACTATCCTATTGGTATTGTAACTGATACCGACTTTAGAACAAAAATTGCCAATGGACGATTCCCTATTTCAACTAGCGTTGACAAAATAATGTCGGCTCCGGTTATCACTGTCCCCGAAAATGTTTCTGTGGCTGAAGCACAATTGTTGTTGTTGAAATACAATGTCAGCCATTTGTGCGTAACGCTTGACGGTTCTGATAAATCTGAAGTAAAAGGAATCATTTCCGAGCACGACTTAATTGTAGCACAAGCTAATAATCCGGGGGTTTTAATCAAAGAAATCAAGCGTTCCCTATCGCCTAAAGAATTAAAAATGGTTCGTGAAAAACTTACCGATTTGATTCAGACTTCCATTGCTAAAAATATTCCGCTACCACATATTTATAATATCACCGGTGAAATTATAACCGCCATAATCAAGCGTTCTGTTGAGTTGGCTATTTTGGACCTGGGTTCGCCTCCATCAAGATTTGCTTGGTTGAGTATAGGAAGTCAAGGCAGAAAAGAACAATTATTATTGACCGATCAAGACAGTATTTTAATTTTTGAAGATGTAGCACCCGAAAAATACAGAGATGTTAAGGATTATTTCTTGAAATTGGCTAAAAGAACCACTGCCATATTGGAAAAAGTGGGTTACCAATTCTGCCCTAATGGTCACATGGCCAGCAACATGCTTTGGTGTAAATCGCTCAGTGATTGGATGAAGCAATATAATAATTGGATGAAAACACCCGGCGAAAAATCAAATGATATCAGCAGTATCTTTTTTGATTATGAGATTGCTTTTGGAGAAGGCAAAATTGAAGATGCAATTTCCGATTTAATCTTTAAAAACACCAAGAATAACGCCCTTTTCTTTGATTATTTAGGCAATGATGCTTTGCGCAAAAATCCTCCGCTCAATTTCTTTAAAAAATTTAATTTGGAAGAAGAAGGCGAACACAAAGGTAAATTCGACATTAAAAACAAAGCGATTATGCCTTTAGTTGATGGTGCTCGATTGTTTGCCGTAAGTTTGAATTTGCGTGGTATCAACAACACCTATTCGCGTTTTAAACAATTGGCTTTGATTGATCCTAAATTCTCAGAAATTTACTTGAATTGTGCCGATGCCTTTTTGATATTGTCAAAATTCAGAACCCTTGAAGGATTAAAAAACGACAGTAACGGCGATTACATTAATATTGAAGAGTTGACTAAAGTAGACCGCGAGAAACTCAAAAATGCGCTTGCTCCTATGCGTGAATTAGAGGATTTGATTAAAGACAAATTTCAATTAACACAATTCTCCTGATATGCTGGATTGGATTAAAAACATCAATAAAGAACACCCTGAATTTTGGAAAGCCTACTTGTCTAAGTTTGAATCCAAATCAAATAGGTATGTCATTTTAAGTACAGAAACTACAGGCTTAAATCCGAAGAAAGATGTGATACTGTCTTTTGGCGCCATAGCTGTTGTGAATGATGTTATCATTGTGGGTGACCATTTTGAAGTAGTGATTTTGCAATACAAATACCTTCATGACAATGGTTTGTCTAATGAATTTTTAATCGAAAGTAAACTGCCTAAACTAGCCGAATACAATGCTATTCAATCTTTAATTGAATATATTGGGAATTCGGTTTTAGTGGGTCATCGCATTCATTTTGATATTGAACTCATCAATGAAGCACTCGAAAAAATGGATTGCGGTAAATTAAAAAACGAAGCTTTAGACATTGAGATTATGCATCAAAAGCTTATGGATATCACCAATAAGTCTTTTTCTATTGATGATTTGGTCAAACATTACAAACTTCCTTTGAGCGAAAAAACTTCGGCTTCTGATGATGCTTATGCCATTGCGCTGTTGTTTTTAAAATTAAAAAACAGATTAGGATTTAAATAACTAAAAAACCCGGTTTAGAGCCGGGTTTTTAGAGATCTGTCAAAATCAAACAAAACAATAATCAAACTATTTTTTCATAAACATGTTGGTGTAATATTTTCTTCCGGTTTCCGGATTGATGGTAACTGATATTCCTAAGTGTGTGTAATCACCTTCTATGTTGGCTTTGTGTCCCGGGCTGCTTAGCCAAGCGGCAAAAGCACCTTCAGCCGTTTGATAATTGTAAGCGATATTCTCGCTAACTCTTTCAGCACCTAATACTCTGATTAAATTATCAGAACGTTGTTGGAAATAATCGTGGTTGAACACATTGTTTTCAATCATATAAAAGTTATGCTCTTCTGATTTGTAAGAGATATGATTGATTACTTCAAGGGTATTGAGTCCCAAACTTGCGCGATAATCATTGATTAGTACAACTAATTTTGATTCGGTTTCGTTGTAATTGTAAGTAGTTACAACTTGTTTGTCGGCTGCGGTGGTTTCTTCTGTATCAGAAGAACAAGATACCATAGTGAACACGATTGCTAACGGCAACAATGCTCTAAACATTTTTGCTTTCATAGTAGTAGGTTAAGTTTTTTTAATAAAGTAGATGTGGGGCAAACACTTTATTTCGATTAATATTGACAGTTTTTAATAAAGTAGATGTGGGGCAAACACTTTATATATTGTAATGTAAGAACGTATTGTTTGATTTGGTTAGACAATATTAGCAAAATCATCGATTAAAACACAAATAAAATCGACAAAATGCATATTTTTATAATTATAATAAGATATTTTCCTACTTAAATGCATTTCGTCGATGCTTTTATCAAACATTACAAAACTAAAAAACCACTCCGAAGAGTGGTTTACATAATTTCAGTCTTTATTTATAAAATTTAAGGAGAAAGTCGATCTATTTTCCAATTATAATCTTCTAACAACTTGTATCTGATTCTGTCGTGCAAGCGGTTTGGCCTGCCTTGCCAAAACTCTACTTCTACCGGCCGAACTAAAAAACCACCCCAATAATCGGGTCTTGGAATGGGTTTGCCATCGAACTCTTTTTCTAGTTCCTTTAATTTATTGTCTAAATATTCTCGTGACGGAATGGTTTCGCTTTGAGAGGAAACTATCGCGCCAAGCTTACTGCCATCAGGTCTTGAATCAAAATAGTTATCGGAAATGATTTCCGAGGTTTTCTCGGCAATACCTTTAATAATAACTTGTCTTTCCTGGCTGTGCCAAAAGAAGGACAAACAAATATTCGGATTGTTGAGTATGGCTTTCCCTTTTTCGGAATTGTAATTGGTGTAAAAAATGAAGCCTTCTTCATTGAATTTTTTGAGCAGCACTACTCTACTCTTGGGAAATCCGTCAAGTCCTATGGTAGCTACTGTCATGGCATTGACCTCTTCTACGCCTCCAAGTTCCTCTGTTTCATAAAACCATTTGTGGAAAAGATTGATAGGATCTTCAGGAATGTTGGTTTCCAATAGTTCACTCTTCTCGTATGATTTTCTGTAATGGCTTAAGTCTTCCATGGCTGCAATAGTTTGAAGTTGCTAAGTTACTAAGTTTTCAGATTAAAAAATGGATAACTTTTTAGCCCCGATTGAAGTGGCGCCGTGCAGAACGGAAAGCGGGAATTGCCATCACCGATAAATCCCAAACCCTTCGCTCCTAACCTTAATCAAAATCGAATACTTTCCCATCATCACCTAAAAGTACGTTTGGGAAAATGGTTTCGGCTTCTTGCTTAAATAACTCAATACTGCTGTAACGTGTGCTGTAATGACCGAGAAGCAATTGTTTGACATTGGCCAACTTGGCGATTCTTGCGGCTTCTTTGGCGGTGCTGTGCATGGTTTTCTCGGCTTTATTAGCTTCACTTTCCAGAAAAGTGGTTTCATGGTACAAAACATCAACGTCTTGGATGAGCGGAATTAAGGTTTCGTCATACATCGTATCGCTACAAAAGGCGTAGTTTTTGGTAGGTTCGGGGTCGAATGACAACTCGGCATTGGGAATTACAGTTCCATTATCCAAAGTAATATCACCGCCGTATTTTATTTTTCTGAAGTATGCGGTATCTATTTTATATTTTTCAACCGCTTCTACATTGAGTTTTCGTTCTTTGGGTTTTTCTTGAAACAAATAACCGTTGGTGTAAACGCGGTGTTTTAGCGGAATGGTTTTGACAATGACTTTTTCGTCTTCAAAAATCACTTCACTTTCCTTCGACTCCAATTCATGGAAATACAGATTGTAACCGGTAAAGGAATTGGAATAGCGCAATTGTAATAAGATAATTTCTTTGATGCCTTTGGGTCCGTAAACATGTAAATCGGTTTGACGATTCAATAACATAAAGGTAGAAATCAAGCCAACCAATCCGTAAAAATGGTCGCCATGCAAATGCGAAATAAAAATGTGGTTGATTTTGGAAAACTTGAGTTTGTTTTTGCGCAGTTGCACCTGAGTACCTTCGCCACAGTCTATTAAGAACATTCGGTTTCGAATTTCTAAAACTTGTGAAGTTGGATTGGTTATGGTTCTGGGCGTGGCTGCATAGCAACCCAATATGGTTAATCTCATAATGATTTAAAATCCTAAATCGCGCTCAATTTCCTCCATCTCTATAATATCGTGTGCTTCCAGAATAGTTGGTACCAAGATAATACTTTTAGGCACGGCATTAAAATTAACGTTGTCGGTTACCAATACTATAGACTTCTTTTGTTTTTTATGCAATTTAATCAGCTCGGTAAAAGACTTTACATCTTCCAACGACAAATTCTTATCGTGGGTTAAATCCAATATGAGGTTACTGTTCTTGTAGGTATTGTGTTCGTGCGTGACTTTCATTAAAAATTCTGCTGTTTGTCCAAGCGTATCTTTAATAATAGTAGTGTGGCCTTTTTGTTCGACTTTCATTTTGAGGGTAAATAATTTAATCCGAAGCTAATTTAGGAAGATTTTGCCATTTTTTGGCATTTGCACAAAGGTTTGTGATTTGGAGTGTGCAGTTCATAGAAATTTTTGGTTTTTCATCGATGAAATGCATGTTTTTTTAACATTTCATAGATTAACTGCACGATAAAAACGCTGAAAACCCCCGAATTCATTGATTTTGTCGATTAAACGACTTTTGGGGTTAGTTATCGAAAAAATTTCAGTCGAGAATAGTCTTGAAGTAGTTTTGACCAAGAAATAAGAAACAAATTAAAACACACTTATGAAAACAACCAATAACACAGTAGCTCAAAAAAATGTAACCAACGTTAGATTATTTGTTTTATTCGTATTATTAGTATTATCAAGCAATGGTGTTTTTGGTCAAGCTAAAGCAGAAGTTACTTCTGTAGCTGTTACGACTGAGGTTTCAATTTCTAAAAATGATTCTATTGTTATCGCTACTGAAACTACTGTTGCTTCTATGGATTTTGCAGTATGGTTTATGGGAACAAACAAAACTGCAGGAAGCAAATCAAATGTTAGCTTCAGCAAAAAAGCTTTAATCAATTCTGGTATCAACACAAACAGTGTTTTAATCAGATCAATTTTGAAAAAAGTAAGTGCTCAAGAAAGCAGCGTAGCCTAATTAAATTGAAGTTGAGTTTTAGATTAAATATAATTGGTTAGTTTTAAAAAAAAAAGTCCCGATAAGAGAATCGGGACTTTTTTTATTTGATATTTTGCTTAAAGTACACTTCGGTGGCACCGGAACCGTATTTTTGATAGTTGGCATCCTGAAAAGAAACGTTCTCATATCGGCCCAACATAAAGTCGAGCTCCGATTTTAAAATTCCTTCGCCTACACCATGGATAAAAACAATCTTGGGGATTCTGTTTTTGATGGCAAATTCTATATGGTGTTTGGCCGTTTCCGTTTGTTTGGTCAGGATGTCAAAGTTGCTCATTGATTTGTAGTTCTTAACCAACTTCTCGATGTGTAAATCAAACTCGGGCACCGGTACTTCCTTTCTGGATTTCTTTTCTGTATTGGTATAGTTAGGTTTTGGAATTTCTTTTTCGGAGATGACCTGATTTTTATTAAAACTAAAATTCATTTCTCCGGTATTGCCAACTTTTATCAGTTCACTGCTTTTAAAAGTTAAATTAAAACCCTCATTGGTTTCAATAGTAATTTCATTACCTTTTACATCAATTACAACGCCGTCAATGGCATCGTCAAGCACCGAAACTTTATCGCCTTTAGTTATCATGTTCTTCTTCAGTTTCCGAATGTTTGCTCGGTGTTTTGGCGCTCATTTTCATCACGCCATACATAAATACTATAACTGCTAATACCAAAATAAAAACATTGGGCTTAGCCTTAGTTTGTTCGTAAAAACCCACTATAATGGCTACAATCATAAAGGGAAAGACAAGTTTTTTCATGGGATAGACTTAAACTTCAAAAATAGTAAACTTTATTGGCAAACGCCATGAAAAAAGCACCTTCCGGAGAAGATGCTTTTAGTTGTTTTAAATTAATGCTTATTATCTCATAGCACTAAATCCTATTACCATAACAACTGCCGCTAAAATGTATAACGAAATAATAACGATAGCCGAAATCCCTAAGAATTTGTGGTGTGATTTTAAATTGCTGAAAGCGGTGGTCAACATTTCTGAATTGTTGAAATTAACTGCTTTCTTAGCATTATCGGCATATTTGTACAAATAATAAATCGGGAACAAATACAAAATAGCAAAGACCAGATAAATTATTGAAATAAAACCTTTGATGGCTCCAAACGGACCCGGAACATCATCCGGCATCATTGACATAGCAGATGTCATCAAAATAGCCATCAATGCCATAAATCCGATTCCGATAAAGCCTAAAATGGCTAAGAACATTGACCATTTGGCACTTTCTCTCAAATAATCCTTAGCTTCATTTTGTAATTGTAAGCCGAAATTTTGATTTTCTTCCATAATAAAAAGGTTTGGTTGGTTATAAGTTTAATTGTCTATTTTTCAAATTGCTTTAAAGTACTAATGATGATTGATACACAATCTGACAATTGCGTTTCAGTCATTACCAACGGCGGTGCAAAACGGATTATATTGCCATGTGTTGGTTTGGCCAGTAAACCGTTTTCGGCCAATTTCATACAGATATTCCATGCCGTGTCGCTGTCTTCCGTATCATTAATTACTATTGCATTGAGCAAACCTTTTCCACGAACTAAAGTGGCAATGTTACTGGTTTCAATATATTTTGCTAATTCTGTTCGGAAAATTTTCCCCAATCTTCGAGCATTTTGCGCCAAATGTTCTTCACTTACAACCTCCAATGCGGCCATTGCAACCGCTGCTGCAATTGGATTACCACCAAAAGTAGAACCATGTTGACCGGGTTTGATGACATTCATAATGTCATTATTGGCCAAAACGGCAGATACCGGATAAACACCACCTGAAACGGCTTTGCCTAAAATCAAAACATCAGGAGTGACATAACTGCTTTGTTTTTCACATTGATTCTCACAAGTACAATTACCGCAAACTGCTAATAATGATCCTGTTCTGGCAATACCGGTTTGCACTTCATCGGCAATAAATAAAACATTATTGGCTTTGCACAAGGCTTTGGCTTTCGCCAAATAATCTTCACTCGGCACATAAACACCTGCTTCGCCTTGGATTGGCTCGACTAAGAAACCGGCAATATTTTTAGAAGACGTTATGGCTTTTTCCAAAGCCTCTAAATCGTCGTAAGCTATTTTGATAAATCCGGCGGTATAAGGACCAAAATTTTTACGGGCATTTTCATCATTGGAAAACGAAATGATTGTAGTGGTTCTTCCGTGGAAATTACCGTCGCAAACAATGATTTGAGCTTCATTTTCGGGAATCCCTTTTTTCTCATAAGCCCATTTTCTACAAATTTTTAAAGCGGTTTCCACTGCTTCGGCACCAGTATTCATGGGCAACACTTTATCAAAACCAAAATATTTGGTAATGTATTCTTCGTAAATACCTAACTTATCATTGTAAAAAGCACGAGAAGTTAGCGTCAAAGCTTGGGCTTGTTCTATCATGGCTCCGATAATTTTCGGGTGGCAATGACCTTGGTTTACGGCAGAATAAGCCGAAAGGAAATCATAGTATTTTTTGCCTTCCACATCCCAAACATAAACTCCTTCTCCTCTATTCAGCACTACCGGTAACGGATGATAATTATGGGCTCCGTATTGGTCTTCTAAGTTAATGGCATCGGCTGAAGTTAATTTTTCTAAAACTGACATTGTAATTTGAATTTTAATCTACGCTCACTGCAGATTAATTATTTAAAATGTTATTCCTTCTTTTGGAGAGAAATCATCCATATGTTGAACAAAAGTAAAATATAATTACGAATTATTTTTTAATTCTTTCCAAGATATCATTCATCATCTCAATCTGAACCTTTTGTATTTCTATCAATTCTTGTTGTTGGTGCTGGATTAAATGGTCTAATTTGTCATCAATCAATCTGATTTCAAGCTCTGATTTTAGGTTAATCATATAGTCTTTCTTGGCTCGTGCTCGATCTTTTTCTTCCTGACGGTTTTGGCTCATCATAATAATCGGAGCTTGTAAGGCAGCCAAACAAGAGAGAATCAAGTTCAATAAAATAAACGGATAAGGATCAAAACCTTTGTTGAGTAAAATATACACGTTGGAACCAATCCAAATTAAAATAAAAACGAAGAATGAAATGATAAACGTCCAGCTTCCGCCAAAATCGGCCACTTTATCGGCAATTTTTTGACCGAAAGTTCGATTGTCTTTCTCATATTCAACTTTACTTACCAAAGATTTTCCGTTGGACAATGATTTCAAAACCTTTTCTTGGAGTTCAGACAATTCGCCTACTTCGGTTTGGAGGTATTTTGAAATGTATTTTTCTCGGTAAATGTTTAATTCACTATTCGAGATACAATCATTATGTTTAAAATCCGGATGGTCTTTTTGGATTAGGTTTAAAACCGTTTGCCTGATTTGGTGTCCGTACACCCTTTCTTTCTCCGGAAAGTCTACTCCCGAAATAGCGCTTTTAAAACTGACTTTTGAACCCATGACAATGCTTTAAATTTTACTCCTTTCCAACAAATTTAAACAATGTTAATGACCATTAAACATTTCCAACAGTTTATTTACGGTATTCCAATTGCGCGTCGTAGAAACCACATTCATACTCTTCTCTATCCATTTGTTATCCAGTCTGGTTTTGGCCGGTGAAACGTCATATTTCAAGTAAATTCTTTTACCGTCGAGTTGAATTTCATCGGGCTTGATAAAGTTTAAGTTGAGTTGGGTAATCATATTCTCCGGCAATTCTGAAGAGATAAAGGAAACATAGAGTTTCTTTAAATCAACGCCTTCATCGTTGAGAAATAAATTTCGGTCCAAACACGCTTGTAAATCTTCTTTGCCAATGACAATCACGGGAACATCATGACCAAATTCTTTGAAAATTTCCTGCTTGATTAGGAAACCAACTTTCCCCGGACTTTCTTCCTCTGTATCCACAAACACATTTCCCGATTGTATATATGTCACCACATTGGTAAAGCCAATGCCTTCAAGTGCTTTTTTCAAAGCCACCATATTTATCATTTTGTGTCCCGAGACATTGATGCCGCGGAGTAAAGCTAAATGCCTATGCATGATTTTAATTTTTCACTAATTTATATTTTTTTCTTAAATGTCTATTCAGTTTTGCCCAATAGTTTATTTTTGCGCTATGGGAAGAAAACAAACCAACAAAGTCATTTTTGAAAAGATTACTGTTTTAGATGCCGGTGCCAAAGGCGTATCAGTGGCTAAAGCTCCGGAAGGTCAAATCATTTTTATACCCAATGTCGTTCCCGGCGATGTGGTAGACGTGCAAACACTTAAAAAACGCAAAGCCTATTTTGAAGGCAAAGCCATTAAATTTCATGAATATTCTTCGGATAGAGTTGAGCCGGTTTGCCAACACTTTGGCGCTTGTGGCGGTTGCAAATGGCAGAACATGAACTATGAAAAACAGTTGTTTTATAAAAACCAAGAAGTGTTTAATAATCTGAAACGCATTGGTAAAATTGAGTTGCCTGAATTTGAGCCGATTTTAGGTTCGGAAAAACAATTCTTTTACAGAAACAAAATGGAGTTTGGGTTCTCCGACACGCGTTGGATGACCGATGCCGAGATTCAATCCGGAGTTGAATTTGACAATAAAAATGCTTTAGGTTTTCATATTCCACGCATGTGGGACAAAATATTAGACATCGAGAAATGTCATTTACAAGAAGATCCATCCAATGCGATTCGCAATGAAATCAAGCGTTTTGCTACTGAAAATGATTTAGAATTCTTCAATGCCAGAAATCATACCGGTTTGTTGCGAACCTTGATGATTCGCACTGCTTCTACCGGTGAAATCATGGTGCTGATTCAGTTTTATAAAGAAGACAAAACACAGCGAGAACTATTGCTAAACCATATCTATGAAACATTTCCGCAAATTACTTCTTTGCAATATGTGATTAATGGCAAAGCCAATGATACGCTGTATGACCAAGATATTAAACTGTTCAAAGGCAGAGATTACATTTTGGAAGAAATGGAAGGTTTGCATTTTAGTATTAATGCCAAATCATTTTACCAAACCAATTCCGACCAAGCTTACGAATTATACAAAATCACGAGAGAATTTGCAGGGTTAACCGGTAATGAAGTGGTTTACGATTTATACACCGGAACCGGAACTATTGCTCAATTCGTTTCCAAACAAGCAAAAAAAGTAATTGGAGTAGAAGCCGTTCCGGAAGCTATTTTTGATGCCAAAGAAAATGCCAAACGCAATAGTATCACCAACTGTGAGTTCTTCGTTGGAGATATGAAAAACGTATTCAACGATGACTTCATCGCCCAACACGGACAACCGGATGTTATCATCACTGATCCGCCAAGAGATGGCATGCACAAAGACGTGGTAGAACAAATCCTGAAAATCGCTCCGGATAAAGTAGTTTACGTAAGTTGTAATTCAGCAACACAAGCACGAGACTTGGCTTTGATGGATGAAAAATACAAAGTAACACGCGTTCGTCCGGTAGATATGTTTCCGCAAACCCATCACGTGGAAAATGTTGTACTTTTGGAAAGAAGATAAAAGAATTACGAATTAGTAATTACGAATTACGATTTGCCGCTATGAAAAAGATATTATTACTATTACTACTTACCCTTTCCTTCTCCGGTTGTGAAAAAGATGATATTTGTGTAGATGAAACCACACCGCGATTGATTCTCGAATTTTACGACGCTTCCAATCCGGCGAATTTAAAAAATGTAACCAACTTAAAAGTTACCGGTTTCGGACTAACCAATCCGTTAAAGACTTTCAACGCCGTGAGTGTGGTTGAATTACCGTTAAAAACCACTGAAGATGTTACCAAGTACGGATTGATCTTAAACAGTACCAGCACTACACCGGGTGTGGCCAACTTGGATTATCTCGAATTTAATTATACCCGAAACACTGTTTTTGTTTCCAGGGCTTGTGGTTATAAAACAATCTTTGAGCTTAACTCGGGTAATGGTGTTCTGCTCACAGATGCTGAAACACCCGATTTAGAATGGATTCAAAGCATCAACATACAAACCAATAATATTGAAACTGAAGATGAAGTACATATCAAAATTTACTTTTAGTATAGTCCTGACGGTGTTACTTTCATTGACAGGCAATGCACAAGTAAAAACCACCGCCAAGAAAGACAGTATTCCTCCTAAAACGGAACGTTACGGTTTGCGACTTGGAGTGGATTTGTTCAAACTCTCGAGATCATTTTATGAAAAAGACTATCGCGGTTTGGAATTGGTTGGTGATTATCGTTTGACTCGCAAGCATTATCTGGCGGCTGAAATCGGGAATGAAGACAAAACCGTTGATGACGACCAAGTCAATTTTACTACCAAAGGCACTTATTTAAAAATAGGTTTTGATTACAACAGTTATCAGAATTGGCTCGATATGGAGAATATCATTTCCGTTGGTTTGCGCTACGGAATCAGTAGTTTTAGCCAAAATTTGAACAGTTACCAAATTTATGATCCGAACAACAGTTATTTCGGAGTGGCACCAACCGTTTATCCAAACCAACCTTTCAAAGGATTATCAGCGCAATGGATAGAAGTAGTAGCCGGAATGAAAGCTGAAGTATTCAACAATGTCTTCGTTGGCTTTAGTTTCAGGTTAAATCGATTGGTTACTCAAAAACAACCTAATAACTTTGAAAACCTATATATTCCGGGCTTCAACAGAACTTATAATGGTGACTTCGGGGTTGGATTCAACTACACGGTTTCCTATTTTATTCCGCTATACAAATCGACGGTAAAAGCCAAAGACAAAGCAGAAGAAAAGGCTAAAAAAGCCCAAAAGAAGTAAGTTAAAGTTGCTTTATCCCTTTGATAAAAATCCATTTCATAAAAATCTTTTCACCGTTTTGGGTTTTAACCGCTTGAAATTTTGGAGCCAAAATAGTACCAATAATAAAAGCTGTAATCGGCAACCAAAGTCCGCTTAGGTTACTATAAAGCACCAAAAGAAATCGAACCAAAATAAAAATGGTGGCGAAACAAATCAAGTTGTACAATAGGGCTTTTGTCTTGTTGGTCATGATTTTTTGTTTAGTGTGCCAAAGATACTCAAATCTTCAAATTCCCAAATCCTTATTTTTTGTATTTTTATGATACCACTTTGTTTTGAAACAAAGTAAATGATTTTCAAATTTAATGGTAATAACTATGAAAACACTAAATGAACTCATGCAGGATATTATTCAATTGACCACTGAAATTGAAACCAAATATCCCGAATTATATAAGTATTTAAACGAGACACCATTGTCTTTGAGCGAAACCTCTTCTAAAAAAGTACATACTACCGAACTCAAACAATATCTTGAAACTTTAAAATCTCAATTATTGCATCATATTGAAACTCACGCTAAATGAGACATTTAATCGTATTTTTCGGTTTAAAAATGCTGAACATCCCGCAATTAGTCGGGATGTTTTTGTTAATTAACATTTCATTTAAAACATAATCACTATTTTTGTCATACCCAAATTTACATTAATTTAAAATTACCTTAACCATGAGTAATGTTTATCACTACACCATTGATTTAAAAAATGAGAAGAAGACCGATAAAACGGTAGTGCTCAAACAAGTTTCTCAAAACAATCAAGAAATCAGTCAATTAGAATTCCCCAGTAATGACATTGATGTTATTATTGACACACTTCATCGCTCTAAGAGAAGCTTAGTTGGTCAAGATTTTGAACCCAATTATAATGAGGAAATAAACCCGGTAATTTTAGATACTTTAGTTGAATTATTCTTTTCGGGGATATCGATAGCCGATTTGTCAACTCAATATAATTTGCCGACTCTTTTAATTAAAAATAATCTTGAAAGAAAAGGCATAGTGCTTTTTGACGAGTTTTAGTCTTAATAAGTCATTTAAAGAAACATTAAAAAAAACACTCTGCTTAGGGTGTTTTTGTTTTTTAAGGAAACTTTAAAAAACGGGCTGGTTTTTATATAAAAAATAGATTATTTTTGGATAACAAAAAAACAAAGCTCTTGTTTATGAAGAAATTACTGGTGGCATTTATTTTTTATTGCACTTCCTTTTATGCTACAGCCCAAAACGGCTACGAAATCACCATCGATTTAAAAAATTGCAATGACACTTTGGCTTACCTGACTTTTTATCGATTTGATAAAACTTTAATCAAAGATACTTGTACCACTATCAAAAACGGACGGATTGTTTTTAGCGGTAAAACTAAGTTGGATACCGGTATTTATTCTTTGGTCAGTCAACAAAAAACCATTCTTTTCGATTTTTTTATAGATGATGATACTCAGAAGCTTCAATTAAAAAGTGAAGCCGGACTCAATATCAACAAAGAATTAACTGCTCTCAATTCAGAAAGGCAAAATGAATTTTTTACTTATCTCAAGTTTCTAGGGGAACAGAACAAAGCTTTTTTTGAATACAAACAGCAGCATGTTTTGGCTACTAAAAAAGATTCTCTGGAACTCAATAAAAAGCAAATCGAATTAGAGCAAAACATTGCAAACTACGAAGAAAATTTTATCGCCAAACACCAAGGCAGTTATATTGCGAAGGTGATAAATCTAAAAACAGAGAAGACACTCAAAAACGTTCCGACGGCAGCAAACGGAAGGCCTGACAGTACTGCGGTATACCGGTATTATAAAAATAATTTTTGGAGAAATGTTGATTTAAAAGAAGATGCCATTATGCGCAATCCGTTTTTATTCAGCAAAATGAAAACCTATTTTGACAAAGTAGTCGTCACTCATCCGGATTCTGTAGCGGTTGAAATTGACAAATTGCTACTCAAAATGAAACCGGAAAGTTTGCTTTTCAAATTGACTTTAGCACACCTGACTTACACTTACGAATCTTCCAAGCTTATGGGTTTTGATAAAGTTTTTGTTCATCTTTCCGATAAGTATTTCAAAACCGGAAAAGCCAACGGTATCTATGACGATCAGGATGTGGTAAACAGAATTATCAAACGCGCCGATAAACTAAAACCTTTATTGGTTGGTGCTAAAGCCATTGATTTGTCGATGATTCGGGCCGAAGATTTCAGTAAAATGAAAGCGATGGGATTTGAAGACGCCAAAAACAGTGACGAAATGACCAAAGTTTTTTACAAAAATGTCAACGAAGTCAATAAAATGTGGGTCAAACTCAGCGAGTTGAAAGCTGATTATACTATCTTGGTTTTTTGGGATGTCGATTGCGGACATTGTCAAAAGGAAATTCCGGTATTGGTCAAAGCCTATAACGAATTGCTTCAAGAAAAGAAAGATGTCAAAGTTTACAGCGTTTATATGCAACACGAAGGAGAAAAATACCTCAAATACATAGCCGATAACCAATTGCCGTTTATCAACCTTTATGATGGTGCGCATTACAACAACGCTATTGAAAAATACGACGTCTACTCTACTCCGGTGATTTATGTTTTAGATAAAAACAAAGTCATCAAAGCCAAACGAATTGATGCGGCTAATGTGAAGACTATCATCAATACTATAGAGAAAGAATCTAAAATAGTAAAATCATGAAAAAAGAAATCGACCTTTCAACATTAACGATCGAAGAACTGGAAAAAAGAGCCAAAACCACTAAAACAGCCTCGATTATGTTGGCTGTAGTTATTGCGATTCAGTTTGGAATAGGCCTGTTTTTAACCATTAGTAAAGGTTTTAATGTCTTCACGGTTATTCCGTTGGCGTTTTTGCCAATGCTGATTGTTAACTTCACCAACATTAAAAAAATAAAAGAGGAAATCGCTAAAAGAAACGGTTAAATTTATTGCTGAAATTTGGTCCGTTTGCTGCCTTCATACATTTCGTATTTTACCAAACGGGCTTCCAAACTTCCGTTAAAGAGTTTGATTTTTCTGGATGGACGTAAGCCTACAAACTTCAAAGCTTCTAAATTAGCCGTAATAAACCAAGCGTTAGTGTTAGGATAATTGTTCTTTAAAGTATCGCCTAGTTCACGGTAAAAACGCTCCAAATCAATGTCCAAGCGCTCACCGTAAGGCGGATTGAAAACCATGTGTAATGGTCCGCCCGTTTCTTTTTTAGTGTCAAAAAAATTCGCCTGACTAATCGTTACATACTCGTCTAAATTGGCATTGATAATATTATCTTTCGCTTTTTGAACCGCACTTGGCGCTTTGTCGTAACCAATGATATTATGGTGGAATTCTTTAGTGCGTTTCATCAACGCATCGATAATTTGGTCAAACAAATCGTTGTCCCAATCGTTCCATTTTTCAAAAGCAAATTCTTTTCGGTTGATATTCGCCGGAATATTACACGCAATCATGGCTGCTTCCGCCAAAATTGTTCCGGAACCACACATCGGATCTAAAAAATCAGAACTTCCGTCCCAACCTGATAATAATAACATTCCTGCCGCTAAAACCTCGTTTATCGGAGCGATATTGGTAGCGGTTCTGTAACCTCTGTGATGTAAAGAAGCACCCGAAGTGTCTAATGAAACCGAACATTGGTCACGATCGATATGGATATTAATTCTTAAATCCGGAAAGTCTTTATCTATGCTCGGCCGTTGTCCGAATTTATCTCTGAATTGGTCTACAATTGCGTCTTTGGCCTTTTGTGAAACAAACTGAGAATGCTTAAAGTGATCCGAGTGAATCGTAGTATCAATTACAAAAGTCTGATTAGCATTCATATACTTACTCCAATCAATGCCTTGAATGCCTTTGTACAAACTTTGGTCGTTAAAAGCTCGGAAATGGTAGATTGGTTTTAAGATTTTCAAAGCAGTCCGCAACGATAAATTGGCCTTATACATAAAACCTTTATCTCCTTTAAAACTTACGGCACGCGTACCCATTTCAACGTCTTGAGCACCTAATTGCTGTAATTCTTTAACCAATATTTCTTCAAAACCAAAAAAGGTTTTGGCTACCATTTTAAAATTCTCCATTTTCAATTATAATTTTTACCACAAAAGACACAAAAGTTAAATTCCTTTGCATCTTTTGTTTTTCTGGTGTGCCTTTGTGGTTAAACAAGTCACAAAAGGAAATCGGAAAGGTTTTCACTTTCTTCGGCAAAAATACACTAATTTTGCGGGTGAAGAATTCATTTGAAAAGAATAAATGTCAGATACTGCAAATTGTAAATCCGAAAATTGGTACGCTTCCTGGTTTGATACACCGTATTACCACATTTTATACAAAGACCGAAATTACCGTGAAGCACAAATTTTCATGGACAATCTCACCCATTATTTAAACTTGCCGGAGAAAGCCAAAGTCCTTGATTTAGCTTGTGGCAAAGGCCGTCACTCGATTTATTTAAACCAATTGGGTTATGACGTAATTGGTGCCGATTTATCAGAAAACAGCATCAATGAAGCCAATAAAAATGCCAATGAAACATTGCACTTTGTAGTGCATGACAAACGTGAACCTTTTGAAGAAAAGTTTGATGCTATTTTTAATTTGTTTACCAGTTTCGGCTATTTTGAAAACGAGGAAGACAATTTGCAAACCTTGATTGCTATCAAAGAAAGTCTTTCAGAATACGGTTTTGCCGTAATTGATTTTATGAATGTTTACACGGTTTTAGAAAATTTAATTCCCGAGGAAACCAAAGAAGTTGACGGGATTACTTTTCATATCAAACGTTATGAGGCCAATCATTTTATCATCAAAGAAATCGATTTTGAAGCCAATGGTGAAAAATTTCATTTTGAAGAAAAGGTAAAAGCCTATACTTTAGAGGATTTTCAACGGATGATGAATGAAGCCGGGATTTATTTATTAGATACTTTTGGGGATTATAAATTAAAAAAATTCCACAAGAATACCAGCGAAAGATTAATCATGATTTTCAAATAGTTTCTTCGGTTATTTGGTTATTCGGTTATTTGGTTTTTTACAAATCACCAAATTGACAAATCAACAAATCAACAACAAAAATGAATTACATACTTCCTTTATTATCAGTTCTTTTAGGTTATGCAATTGCATTGATTATTAAGCCTAAAAAGAAGAACAATCTCAAGCTGTTATTAGCATTCAGCGGTTCGTTTTTACTATCGATTACCGTAATGGATTTGTTGCCGGAAGTATATGAAAGTCACAACCACAATGTGGGTATTTTTATTATGGTCGGGATTTTGTTCCAAATCATTTTGGAATTTTTCTCCAAAGGCGCCGAACACGGTCACGTTCACGGTCATGACAAAATCAGACAAATGCCTTGGTTACTGTTTATCAGTTTGTGTATTCATGCTTTTTTGGAAGGATTTCCGGTTGGGCATCACCACGATTTGGCTTACGGAATTGCCATTCACCACTTACCTATCGCTATCATCTTAACGACTTTTTTCCTCAATGCGGAATTGAATAAAACAGCTTTGTTTGTCTTTATGATTTCGTTTGCCTTCATGACGCCTTTAGGAACATTTGTTTCCGATTCGGCACCATCGATTACTCAATATTACACCGAAATCACTGCCGTGGTTATTGGAATTCTGTTTCATATCTCTTCGACAATTATATTTGAAAGCAGCGAAGGACATAAATTTAATATCGCCAAAATTTCGATGATTATTTTAGGGATATTGTTGGCTTGTTTTGTTTAAGTTTATGGAAATAGTATCTAAAAGGCATCCGTATAAATTTTTTTTAGCACTCATTTTTATGAGCCTCTTTTTGTTAGGTATTGGAACTCTATTTATGTTTGCCAGTAAAAGAGACAATAATATTTTTGGTTATTTGGGCTTTTTGGCTTTTCTAGCTTTAACAATCTATTTCAATTATGTATGGATAAAAAAATCGTCCAAAATAGTTCTAAATAAAAATGGAATTAGTCATAAAAATGAGTTCTATAAATGGGATGAAATAACCGAAATAAATTTAACCGGAAAAAGAAGTTTGTTTTTTAATACTCCAAGTGAATGTGCAACATTATCATTTAAAAACTTAAAAACCATTTATATTTTTGACGATTTATACTCGAACTCGCCCGAAATGAAATGCTTTATTCGGGATATCGCAATCAACAAAAACGAATCCTTTTTCAAGGTGAATGAAAATAGTCTATCAATAGATTATGAAAATGAATTATTTATTCCTTACAAAGGAAACCCTATATTTTCGTTTAGAGGCTTATTGATGTGGTCATTAATCGTTTTTATATTTATAATATTTGCGAGTTCAAAGAAAAAACATAACGTTAATAGTGAAATTGCGCTATTCACATTGTGTTTTTTTTGGTTTATTATGAACTCTTTTATGATGTATTATTTTGAAATCTCAAAAAACTTTTTAGTTGTAAGAAATCATTATTTTTTTTGGATAAAAAAAGTATACAAGATTGAAAACATTCATGAAATCGTATTTGAAACCCAAAGCAAACAACCCAACAAACTTCGGCTAATTACAAAGAATTTTGAATCTGTGGTATTTCCTGCCGGTAGTTTATCTGATAAAACTTGGCTTGAAATGAAGCAAGAATTCGAAAGCAAAAATATAATTGTTAGGAATGAATGTATTTATTAACTTAGTAACTTAGCCACTCACAACTTTAGTCACTCAAACATGTCTTTCACCAAAACCACCGAACAATCCTCACACTACGAAAGTCTCGAACAAATGTCGGTTCACGACTTGCTGGCCAACATCAACAACGAAGACAAAACTGTGCCATTGGCAGTGGAAAAAGCCTTACCGCAGATTGAAACTTTGGTCACTCAAATTGTAGCCAAAATGAAACTTGGCGGCAGGTTGTTTTACATCGGTGCCGGAACTTCGGGAAGATTGGGTATTGTAGATGCTTCAGAATGTCCGCCAACCTTTGGTGTGCCATTTGATTTGGTCAACGGTATCATTGCCGGTGGAGACAAAGCCATTCGCAAAGCGGTCGAGTTTGCGGAAGACGACAAAGACCAAGCCTGGAAAGATTTGGTTGCCGAAAACATCTCCCAAAATGATGTTGTAATAGGAATTGCAGCTTCAGGAACTACACCTTATGTGATTGGCGGTTTGGAAAAATGTCATGAAAACAATATCATCACCGGTTGTATTACTTGCAACGAAGGAAGTCCGTTAGCCTTGACGGCACAATTTCCGGTTGTGGTGGTAGTTGGTCCCGAATTCGTAACCGGAAGTTCACGCATGAAAGCCGGAACGGCTCAAAAATTGGTTTTAAATATGATTTCGACAGCAACGATGATCCAATTAGGTCGCGTAAAAGGCAATAAAATGGTCGATATGCAATTGAGCAACGTTAAACTCGTTGACCGAGGCGT
This sequence comes from Flavobacterium sp. IMCC34852, assembly GCF_030643905.1. Lineage (NCBI taxonomy): Bacteria > Pseudomonadati > Bacteroidota > Flavobacteriia > Flavobacteriales > Flavobacteriaceae > Flavobacterium > Flavobacterium rivulicola. The sequence continues at coordinate 2,081,536 of NZ_CP121446.1, forward strand.
TCGAATGATTATGGGTGAAATTCCGGTGAGTTATGAAGAAGCTTCACTATTGTTAGAAAAACACGGCAGCGTCAGAAAAGCAGTTGAAGCCTATAATAGATAGCATGAAGAAAATAGTCAAAATAGTATTTCTTTTAGTCTTTACTGCGGTAATCGGTATTTATGCCTATCGCAATTCTGTTCGCGCATCTGTCGTAACTTATGAGTCAGAATTAGAGGCAGAAGACTATCCGAAAACACTTGACAGTATCAAAATAATCAGAAGTCAATTGAAAGGAAAAAGCACAGCCGAAATAGGAAGGACATTCACCAATCAACTGGCAAACAAAATATTTCCTTATTGGTACGGCACTGATTGGGATTTTAACGGAACCACCCAAAAACCCAACAGCGGAAGTATTGCTTGCGGGTATTTTGTGACCACTACATTAAGAGACATTGGTGTTGATATTAACCGAGTAAAATTGGCACAATGTGCTTCTGAAGAGATGATTAAAAAATTAGTTTCAGAAGAAAACATCTATCGCTTTTCGAATAAAAATATTCACGAATTTGAACAAACGCTCAAAGACAAAGGCAACGGGATTTATGTAGTTGGTTTAGACAATCACACCGGTTTTTTATACTTATCTGACGAAGGCAATTATTTTATCCATTCAAGCGGAGCAAGGCCTTTTAAAGTGGTGAAAGAAAAATTTATAGAGTCGAGTTTACTAATAAAATCAAAATACCGAATTGCCGGCAAACTGTCATCCGACAAACAATTGTTGTCGGCTTGGATTAAATCGTAAATACTAAGTATGAAAAAAACACTTACCCTAGCGCTATTATTTCTCTCAATGTTGTCTTACAGTCAGCAAATCACAATGGAGAAAGGAAGATTCTATCTCGGAGGAAATCGAATTGACAGCAGAGAAGCCCGAAATTTATTTGCCACCAATGTTAAGGCCGCAGCACTTTACAAACAAGCCAAATCAAAGGAAGCTTTGGGTGGATTTTTATTAGGATTTGGTATCGGATTAACCGTAGGTGATTTAGCGATTGGATTATTTTCGGATAAAAAATACCCTACTGAGATGACTTATGTCGGCGTTGGCTCAATCGTTATCTCGATTCCGGTGCTTTCGGGAAGAAAGAAACGTTATGAAGAAGCGGTTTCTATTTACAATTCGGAACACAAAGAATTGAAATTAGGCGCCACCAATACTACCGTAAATCTCAATGCTATTGCCAATCAAAATGGTATTGGATTTCAATTAAAATTTTAAATCATGTCTGTTAATAAGCAACTTCTCGACAAAGGAATCAAATTGATGCTTTACGCTTTACCTTTGATGTTTATTGGGCCGAGTGTGATTTACAATGCCTTTATCAACAAGCAAAATGTTTGGCATTGGCTGGTTTTGGCGGTCGGACTTTTTTTGAGCGGATTGGCCGTATATTTTATGTTTAAAGGAATAAAAACCTTAACTGATGCGCTTTTTGACCATGATAGAAAATAATTATTTAGCAAGCATACAAAAGCAATTTTTGTATTACAAAACGATAGCAGAAAAAGCCATTGACCAACTCGAACCGGAGCAATTGTTTGCTACAGTAAATGAAGATACCAATTCGATTGCGATGATTATCCAACATTTGGCCGGCAATATGCTCTCGCGCTTTACAGATTTTCTTACCAGCGATGGCGAAAAAGAATGGAGAAACCGTGACCGTGAATTTGAAGAATTGATTTCTAATAAAACAGAATTGATGGCTTTGTGGCAAAAAGGTTGGGATTGTTTTTTCAACGCTATCAATGCTTTGACACCTGAACAATTAGCAAACATTGTTTATATTCGAAACGAAGGACATACCGTAGTGGAAGCTGTTAATCGTCAATTGGCCCATTATCCGTATCACATTGGGCAAATTGTATTTTATGCCAAAATGCTCAAAAGCACCGAATGGAATTCGCTCTCCATTCCTAAAAATAAATCTAACGCTTATAATGCCGACAAATTTGCTCAAGACAAAAGTATCAAGAACTTTACGGATGACGAATTGAATCGATTAAAGTAAAACCTAGCCCGGATTGCAGCTGGCTACCCCCGAGAATTCGGGGTAGCGCGGAAAGCCGGAAATAGCTCCTAATAAAAATGAAAAAAACAACACTACTCCTACTCGTTTTAACCTTAGCCTCCTGCTCGCAAAAGGAACGCAAGTGTGAAGATTTTAAGACCGGTACTTTTGAATTTACACAAGAGATTAATGGCAAAAAACACACTTCAACCTTTACCAGGACGGAAACATTGCAAATTGAAACTTTTAATGGGAAAACCGACACGGCTTCGGTGCGTTGGGTAAACGACTGCGAATTCGTACTGCAAAAATTGCATCCCAAAACGATGAACGAAAAAAAAGCCATCAGCATGACTATTTTGGCTACTGACGAGAATAGTTATACTTTTGACTACTCTTTTGTAGGCGATGCCAAAAAACAACGCGGCACTGTAACAAAAATAAAATAATCCCGTTTAACCGATACAAACTTAATTTAACCCATGGAAGTATTTTTAAATCCCGATGCTTGGATAGCGCTTTTAACTTTAACCTTTTTAGAAATTGTTTTAGGAATCGACAACATTATTTTTATCTCTATCGTTACCGGAAAATTACCGGTTGAAAAACGCAAGAAAGCTACTCAAATTGGTTTGTTCTTGGCCATGTTTATGCGTATCGGTTTACTGTTTGGAATTACGCTCTTGATTGCTATGAAAAAACCGCTTTTTAGTTTTGATTGGGGTTGGTTTAGCGCCAATTTCACCGGTCAAGCTTTAATTTTATTGCTTGGTGGTATTTTCCTAATTTACAAAAGCACCAAAGAAATTCACGAAAAAGTGGATCATAAAGGCGAAGAAGAAAAAGATTTAAAAACTTCGGCCGCCAAATCATTCAGCAATGTGATTGTACAAATTCTTTTAATCGATTTAATTTTCTCTGTGGATAGTATTTTAACCGCTGTCGGAATGACTAATGGTGTCGAAGGTGCGTTAACGATTATGGTTACAGCTGTTGTGATTTCTGTAGGCGTGATGATGCTATTTGCCGTTCCGGTTGGGAATTTTGTGAATGCCAATCCGTCAATACAGGTATTAGGGTTAGCGTTTTTAATTCTAATCGGATTTATGTTGATTACCGAAAGTATGCACTTGTCTGAAGCTTCATTGGCAGGACAACACGTTGGAACAGTACCCAAAGGCTATTTGTATTTTGCCATTGCCTTCTCGTTGGCCGTAGAATTCATCAATATGAAAATGCGCAAAAAGAAGTATTAAGAATAATGACAGGCAAAAAAGCCAGATAAATATTTAAATCCCGTTTAAAAGACGGGATTTTTTTATAAATTGCTAACCTATAATATCAAAATATAATGGATAATTCTACCGTTAACAGTCTGATTGAGGCTTTAAAATTTTCTCCTGATAATTTGCCTCTGAGATTTCACTTGGCAGACACTTTACTAAAACTCAAACGATTCGATGAAGCGGAAAATCAATTCATTGAATTGGTCAGACTATCTGCTTCTATTCAATACAAGTTCGGATTGGCACAAGTTTATTTTGCCAAAAAAGAATATTCAAAATCCATCGTAATACTTGAAGACATTTTGGATCAGGAAGAACATTTTGATTCTTTACTTTTATTTGCCAAAATATTGATTGAAGAAAATTCGATTGTCAAAGCCCAGAAGGTTTACCAACGAGCTTTGCAACTCAATCCAAGCTATAAGGATGATTTTTTAGACGGACAATTGCGATTGACTCATGATGTTTATGATCTTGACGAGGATCAAGATGAATCTGAATCTGAAAGAGCACAGATGATTTCAAATCATTTTTTGCAGTCATCCGATATCAATTTCAACGATGTTGGCGGCATGGAAGAAATCAAAAAGGAAATCGATTTAAAAATCATCAAACCTTTAGTACACGAAGAATTGTATAAGTCTTACGGCAAAAAAATCGGTGGTGGTATTTTACTTTACGGACCGCCGGGTTGTGGCAAAACATTTATTGCCAAAGCCACAGCCGGTCAAATCCAATCCAAATTTTTTACCGTTGGGTTAAATGATATTCTCGACATGTGGATAGGTAACAGTGAAAAAAACCTTCACAGTATTTTTGAAATTGCGCGACAGAACAAACCTTGTGTATTGTTTTTTGATGAAATCGATGCCTTAGGCGCCAGCAGAAGCGACATGCGGCAATCTTCTTCGCGACATTTAATTAATCAGTTTTTATTGGAATTAGACGGAATGAATAGTGACAATGAAGGTATATTGGTCATTGGTGCCACAAATACACCATGGAATTTAGATACCGCTTTCAGACGTCCGGGAAGATTTGACCGAATCATTTTTATTCCGCCACCCGATGAAGGTGCAAAACAAACGATATTGGAGATAAAACTTCAGGGTAAACCAATTGAAAACATTGATTATAAAGCGTTATCTAAAAAACTCGACAATTATTCCGGAGCCGATATTGAGGCCATTATCGACTTGGCTATTGAGGCTAAATTAGAGCAATCATTTATAGACGGCATTCCGAAACCACTAACGACTAAAGATTTGGCAAATGCCATTGACAAGCACAAACCCAGTACACAAGAATGGTTTACTACGGCCAAAAATTACGCACTATATGCCAACGATACCGGATTATACAACGATATATTAAAATATTTAAAAATCAAAAAATAGATGTTTGAAGAACGATTAGAAAGGGTTCAGTTATTAATTCACAGCCAAAAATTTAATGAAGCCCAAAAAGAAATATTCGATTTAATCAAGGAAAATGCTGATGAACCTTATCTGTATTATCTGTTGTCCAATATCCATTACCAAAAGGAACAGTACCAAGAAGCTGATCAATTAATCGATAAGTCCATTGCTCTTTATCCTGATGCAGGATTTTATTATTATTTTAAAGCCTGTATCAAATTGGCTTCCGAAAAATATTCCGAAGTCGAACCTTTGCTAATGACTGCCATCGAAATTGATCCTGAAGAAGCCGATTTCAGGGCCAAATTGGCACAATTCAAATTGCTTAAAAAGGATTTTGAAATGGCCTTGCACTATGCCGACGAAGCTTTAGCATTAGATCCAGAAAACATTTTAGGCCTTAATATCAGAAGTACGGCACTGATGAAATTGGGACGAAAAGAAGAATCACACGAAACTATAACCGGAGCATTGAGAGAAGATCCTGAAAACTCCTTTACTCACTCTAACTATGGCTGGAATTTATTAGAAAAAGGAGAACACAACAAAGCGCTGGAACACTTCAGAGAAGCGTTAAAATCGAACCCTAATAACGAGTATGCTCAAGGCGGAATGGTTGAAGCGCTCAAGGCCAAGAACATTATTTATCGAGGTTATCTTAAGTATGCATTCTTTATGCAAAACTTATCGGGTAAAAATCAATGGATTTTTATTATCGGTTTTTATGTGGTTCAAAAAGTTTTGCGAACAATGGCCAACACCAATACTACTTTACAACCCTATCTCACGCCAATTGTTTTTCTTTTGGCTGTCTTTGCTTTTTCCACTTGGGTAATCGTTCCTATCAGCAACTTGCTTTTCAGAATAAATCCTTACGGTAAATACATGCTTGATAAAGATGAGATCAAGAGTTCTAATTTTGTTGGTATTAGTTTTTGTCTTTTTTTAGCCGGACTAATTGCTTATTTTGTTACTAAAAACGAAAACTTCTTCTCGATAGCTGCATTTGGTTTTATCATGATGGTTCCATTGGGCCGAATGTTTGATATTTCTAAATACAAAAATGCGCCTTTATACTTTTCTGTACTTATGGGAACTATTGGTCTGTTGGCGATTTATGTCACTTTTATGGATGGCCAATTGTACAATGGCTTTAGCATTATCTTTCTTTTATGCTTTGTGGCTTACCAATGGTTGGCCAATTATTGGGCTATCAAAAGTAGTAATATCTAAAAACGAAAACTCCCGCTTTTAGTCGGGAGTTACTGTTTATTCTAATGATAGTGTTATTTGTCCGTCATCATCGGTTTCCGTTTGAATATCATCAGAAACATTGTCTTCGCCAGTGACTTCTACCTCTTCAGGTTGAATTTCTTCCGGTTCTTCAAATGGCAATGGTTCTAATAAATTGACCTGTTTTAGCTTATCTGTCGTCAATTGGTTTCCAATCGCTTTGATACCTTTCACTGCAATGAACTGTTCTAAGTCAACCTTAATCGTTTCTTTTTGAACTCCTTTCACTTTGGCAAAAACAATTTCCGCCATCGGTCGCCAATCAGTGGAAACGACTTCTAATTGAGATTTCTCATGTTCCGTGATAAAGATTTCTTCTTTGTTTTCGTTTTCTACCAAGAAGCGTTTGACAAAATAACGGTCTTTTTCTCCGTCATAATAAATGGCCGAAATCGGTTTTTTCGGATGCCATTTTTCCAGAACAATCATGTCTTCATCAAAATGCGTGGTCAACTCAGGAATAATCGTTTTTAGTTTTCCGCTTTGGTTGATGATCAGCAAACGGTCATTCGGTCTGAATTCGCCTAACAGCTCACCTCTTCCGTCCACATTCAATCGTTGAACCGTATCGTCAAACCACACTTTACGCGGACGCAAGGTAGAAATTCCTTTTTCTTTGAGTTCTATTTTCTTGATTGGATATTTGGTTACCGTGTTACCACGCGAAGCTCTTCCCTTGATGGCAATATCGGAGAAATCTACATCCCATTTCAGTTTTTTCACGCTACCGATTTGGCGCAATAAAATCGTAACCGTTTCCGCTTCTCCATTCGGATTTGCTGAAAAATATAAGACTTGACTTCCGGCTTTTTCTTGGGTTAAATCATAAAACTTGTCTCTAGTAATTCCCGATACGTTAAAACGCTTGATAAAAGTTGAGCCGTTTTTACCATCGCGGTACATCATATTGTAAATGGTGCGCTTGTCATTTTTATCAAAAACCGCAATGTGGATAATGTCTTTGCCCACGAATTTTTTGTCATCCACTTTAGCTACCATCATTTTCCCGTCACGCAAAAACACGATTACATCATCGATGTCGGAACAATCGGCCACGTATTCGTCTTTTTTCAATCCGGTGCCAAAGAAACCTTCTTCCCTATTGACATAAAGTTTGGTATTTCTCAACACCACTTTTGTAGCTTCAATGGTATCAAAACTTCTCAACTCCGTTTGACGTTCGCGTCCTTTACCGTATTTGTCTTTTAGCTTTTGGAAGAAATCAATCGTATAGTCGATGATATGATCTAAATGATGTTTAACCTCTTCCATTTCGGCTTCCAGCTTGGCAATCGCATCATCCGCTTTGTCTGAGTCGAAACGCGTGATACGAATCATCGGAATTTGCGTTAGCTTTTGCAAATCGTCATCATTAATTTCTCTGACAAACGATTTCAAGAATGGCTTGAAACGGTCGTACATATAAACGTAAAGCGATTCTCTGTCGGAGTACAATTTGAAGTCGATGTACATTTCTTCACGAATGAAGATTTTTTCCAAAGTCGCAAAATGCCATTTGTTTTCTAATTCGTCTAACTGAATTTCCAGTTCGCGTTTGAGCAAATCCACCGTGCGATGTGTAGAAATTTTCAACATATCCGAAACACCGATGAACAACGGTTTGTGGTTTTCAATCACACAACCCAACGGGGCTACTGAAGTTTCACAAGCCGTAAACGCGTACAGTGCATCAATGGTTTTGTCGGGAGAAACGCCCGGCGGAAGATGGATTAAAATCTCAACTTCGGCGGCGGTGTTGTCTTCAATTTTTTTGATTTTTATTTTTCCTTTTTCATTGGCTTTCAGTATACTGTCAATCAGTGTTGAAGTATTGGTTGAAAACGGAATTTGGGTAATCACTAAGGTTTGCTTGTCGAGTTGACCAATCTTGGCACGCACACGAACACGTCCGCCACGCATACCATCATTGTAATTCGACACATCCGCAATACCCGCAGTCGGGAAATCAGGATATAAAGTAAATGGCTTGTTCTTTAAAACTTTGATAGAACACTCTATCAATTCATTAAAGTTGTGGGGTAATATTTTAGTCGATAAACCTACGGCAATTCCTTCGGCGCCTTGGGCTAACAATAGAGGGAATTTTACCGGAAGATTAATCGGTTCGGCACGTCGACCGTCATAAGACATTCCCCATTGGGTAATTTTGGGTGAATATAAAACATCGTGGCCAAATTTAGAAATACGAGCTTCAATATAACGCGAAGCCGCAGCGCTGTCGCCCGTGAGTATGTTTCCCCAGTTTCCTTGCATGTCGATAATCAAATCCTTCTGCCCGATTTGAACCATCGCATCACCAATACTCGCATCTCCGTGTGGATGGTACTGCATGGTGTGCCCAACGATGTTCGCCACTTTGTTGTAACGGCCATCATCGAGTTCTTTCATCGAGTGCATGATACGACGTTGCACCGGTTTGAATCCGTCTTCGATAGCCGGAACCGCACGCTCCAAAATTACATAGGAAGCATAGTCCAAAAACCAATCTTTGTACATGCCTGTAACTTTGGTAATGGTGTCTTCCGGGTTTTCGTCGTTTTCGTAGAAATGGCTGCCGGTGGAAGGTCGAATTACGTCTTCAAAACCTTCTTCTGCAGTTTCCTCATTCGTTGACTCGTTCAACTCTTCGTTGTTGTCGTCTTCGTTAGGGATGATATCGTCTTCTTCGTCTTTCATTTATGCTGAATTTATTTCAGTATCTTTTATATTTTAAAAAGAATATTTTTCTTTACAAATATGTTTTTGTGATTCTACTAAAATGCCGTTTGTCTGCTTAGTTTTTATTTGTACTGTTTTACATTCTTTATGATCATTACTTTTGATGATGAAAAATGTAGCCGAAAAGCTAAAGATAAAAACAACTACAACTATAAGTATGGTTTTCGTGTTCATGTAAATAAATTAATTTTTCTCCACCACATCCAATTCTACTTTCAAATTATTGATAATAAAATCTTGTCGGTCAGGAGTATTTTTGCCCATGTAGAATTCGAGTAAGGTTTCAATCGATGTGGCTTTGTCTAACATCACCGGATCAAGGCGAATATCTTGTCCTATAAAGTGTTTGAACTCATCAGGCGATATTTCTCCTAATCCCTTGAATCGCGTGATTTCGGGTTTAGGTTTTAGCTTTTCGATAGCGTTTACCCTTTCTTCTTCGCTGTAACAATAGATGGTTTCTTTTTTGTTTCGCACACGGAATAACGGTGTTTGCAAAATGTATAAGTGTCCGTCTTTGATTAGCTCCGGGAAAAACTGCAAAAAGAATGTGATTAGCAACAAGCGAATGTGCATTCCATCGACATCGGCATCGGTGGCGATTACGATATTGTTGTAACGCAAATCGCCCATGTCTTCTTCGATGTCTAATGCCGCTTGAAGTAAGTTGAACTCTTCGTTTTCGTACACAATCTTTTTGGTCATACCATACGAATTCAAAGGCTTTCCGCGCAAACTGAACACGGCTTGTGTATTCACATCACGCGACTTGGTAATCGAACCTGAAGCAGAATCTCCTTCAGTAATGAAAAGCGTGCTTTCTAAACTTCGTGGGTTTTTGGCATCGGTTAAGTGAACTCGGCAATCGCGTAGTTTTTTATTGTGCAGACTCGCTTTTTTGGCTCTGTCTTTGGCTAATTTTCTAATTCCTGAAAGCTCTTTACGTTCTCTTTCCGCCTGAAGGATTTTGCGCAATAACAAATCGGCTACTTCAGGATTTTTATGCAAAAAGTTGTCGAGTTTGGTTTTGATAAAATCATTGACAAACGTACGCACTGATGGACCTTTCGGACCAATTTCGGTGGAACCCAATTTGGTTTTGGTTTGTGATTCAAAAACCGGTTCTTCCACTTTGATGGAAACCGCCGACACTATCGATTTGCGAATATCAGACGCTTCGAAAGGTTTGTTGTAAAACTCTTTGATGGTTTTGACAATCGCTTCGCGGAAAGCCCCTAAATGCGTTCCTCCTTGGGTGGTGTTTTGTCCATTCACAAACGAATGGTATTCTTCGGAATATTGCGATTTACTGTGGGTTAATGCCACTTCGATATCGTCACCCAACAAATGGATGATTGGATATTGCATGTCTTCCTCCGTAATGGTTTCTTCTAATAAATCTTTTAATCCGTTATCGGAATAGAATTTTTCGCCATTGTAGTAAATGGTCAAACCGGTATTCAGATAACAATAGTTTTTGAGCATGCGAATCACATACTCGTTTCGGTATTTATAATTCTTAAAAATTGCCTCATCGGCAACGAAAGCTACTTTGGTTCCTTTGCGTTTGGTGGATTCCTGAACGTCTTCTTCAACGGTAAGATTTCCGGCAGAGAACTCGGCCGCTTTTTGTTGGTTATCCCGAACCGATTCCACCCGAAAGTAATTGGACAATGCATTTACCGCTTTGGTACCGACTCCATTCAAACCAACAGACTTTTTGAAGGCTTTGGAATCGTATTTTCCACCGGTATTCATTTTGGAAACCACATCAACTACTTTCCCCAAAGGAATACCACGACCGTAATCGCGAACGGTTACCATTTTGTCTTTAATAGTAACTTCAATCACTTTTCCGGCGCCCATTACAAATTCATCGATACAGTTATCGATTACTTCTTTGAGTAAGATGTAAATACCGTCATCGGGCGAAGAACCATCGCCGAGTTTTCCGATATACATTCCGGGACGCATTCGGATGTGTTCTTTCCAATCGAGTGAACGAATATTGTCTTCGGTATATTGATTTTGTTCGGCCATTTTAAAGCTAACGATTTTCAGCTAATATAGTGGAATTCGAATGGAAATAAAAGTGCAAAAATCAGAAGTTATCAATAATGATATTGACAAAATTTAATAAAAAAACCGCTAACTACTTAGCGGCTTTCATTGTTATTTTAAATCAAAAGAATAATTGCAAATTAGGTTGAGTGAATTGGTTTTAATGGAACCGTCACCAACGATTGGAACATCACTGATATCACTTAGACCCAAATTCTCTCGAATTTCAACTGAAATACCATTGCCGTTTTTGAGTTTGAATGTTTTTCCCAAACCGATTGTCAAACCAAAATCAAGGGTTTTATAATTATCGGTTTCATCAGAAGTCACGTTATCATAATCATTAGAAAGTTCTGATTTGAACATATAACTCAAAAAAGGGCCGCCATTTACATAAAAACTGTCATTAGTGCCAAATTTATATTTGACAAGAATTGGAAGTGATATAAATTGGTTTTGAAATTTGATTTTCACTCTGCCGTAAAATCCGGGATCATCCGGGTTTTCAATGATTTCCAAATAAGGGTTATCAGTTGCTGTTTTTCTATCGTAGTTGATATTGGCTACTAGTGACAATCTGTCTTTTAATTGATATTCAAATGAAACACCAACCAAAAAATCTACACCGGCATCTAAGGTTTCTATTTGAGGATTACCACGAAAACTTGAATAAGTCAAGCCTCCGTTAAAACCAACTTTTAATTTGCTTTGCGCAAAACCGTTTCCAGTCAAAAAAGCGACTAGCAATAAAGTATAAATTGTTTTTTTCATAAAGGCCGACTAAACGTTAAAACGGAAATGCATTACATCACCGTCTTTTACGATGTAATCCTTACCTTCTACTCTGAGTTTTCCGGCTTCTTTTACTTTAGCTTCTGAACCGTAGTGCGCAAAATCTTCGTAAGCTATTACTTCGGCGCGAATAAATCCTTTTTCAAAATCGGTGTGGATTACGCCGGCGGCTTTGGGTGCTGTATCTCCGATGTTGATAGTCCAAGCGCGAACTTCTTTTACTCCGGCAGTGAAATAGGTTTGTTGTTTTAATAATTTATAAGCGGCACGAATCAAAACCGAACTTCCCGGTTCGGTTAACCCTAAATCTTCCAAGAACATTTGACGCTCTTCGTAGGTTTCCAATTCGGTAATATCAGCTTCGGTACCAACAGCCAAGACAATTACTTCAGCGTTTTCATCCTTTACCAATTCGCGTACTTGGTCTACATAAGCATTTCCGGTAGCGGCCGATTCTTCGTCTACGTTACAAACGTATAAAACCGGTTTGGTTGTGATTAGTTGAAAATCTTCCATCAAAGCTTCTTCGTCGGCGTTTTGAGGCACAACGGTTCTGGCTGATTTGGCTTGTAATAAAGCTTCGCGGATTCGGTCTAAAAAAGCTTTCTCCACTTGGGCTTCTTTGTTACCGGTTTTGGCAGCACGGTTGACTTTTTCCAAACGTTTTTCAACAGTTTCCAGGTCTTTCAACTGCAATTCGATATCGATGGTTTCTTTATCTCGGATTGGGTTTACATTGCCGTCAACGTGAACAATATTGTCATTATCAAAACAACGCAACACATGAATAATCGCGTTACATTCTCTGATGTTGGCCAAGAATTGATTCCCTAAACCTTCGCCTTTACTTGCTCCTTTTACCAATCCGGCGATGTCAACGATATCAACGGTTGCCATTTGAACGCGCTCCGGTTTTACCAATTCTTCCAGTTTGTTGATTCTCGGATCAGGAACGTTAACCACTCCAATATTAGGTTCGATAGTACAAAACGGAAAGTTCGCGCTTTGTGCTTTCGCGTTTGACAAACAATTAAATAAGGTTGATTTTCCAACATTGGGTAATCCTACAATTCCTGCTTTCATTTTTATAAGTTTACAGTTAACGGTTTAAAGCTAACAGTTGATTTTTGTTTTAAAAGTGTGCAAATATAGCGTAATAAAATCAAGTAACAAAGCAGATAAAATGGCAATAATGCGGAAGCTAATTCGTGCGGTCGGCTAACTGCTCAATGATGGCTTGTTCTTCTTCGGTGGCGGTCAATCCGGAGATATTCCAATAGTCGGAAAGGATAGTGTTTTTCTTGTTGTAGAGTGTTTTGTCTTTAAAAACTTCACTGTCTTTGTAGCTGTAATTTTGGTTGCTGAAATTGGTCGTTACAAAGTAATTTCGAACTTCGATATCAGTAGTTTTATTTTTGTCAATTCGCTCAAAACCAATTTCTTCTTTAGAGCTAACTAAATAATAATTTTCACCGTCCAATCGGTAAATTGATTTGAATAATGACTTGTAGATATTTTTAGAACCAACGGCTTTTTTCTCCTTTACGCCGGCAATGGTCATTGGTGAAACAGATGTATTTACCTCAATGATTAACTTCTTTTTCCAATCGTAAATAATTTTAAAATCATCTTTCAAATCCTTGTTATTATCCAATGGGGTTACGATAAGTACATTGTAATCTTGATTGGCAGAATAGGCTTTGATGAGGAAATCATATTTTTTCTTTGCACCCGTTTCTAATATTGGACCCAAATATTTGAAATTGTAATAATTCTGCATGATATCATTAAGGTTATACCCCAATACATCAGAATTAATTTGGTCGAATACCAGTCCGAAAGACCGGTTTTGCTCCACTAAAATGGTACTCTTGAAATTTTTGTTTTTACCAAACAATTGAAAATTCATCAAACCGTCATTGTAATAAGTATAATTACCATCCATTTTAAAAAACTCTCTGGAGTATACTTTTAATCTCGCCGGAACAGTTAGTCTTTTAGCTGAATTATCCACTAAATTTTTTAATATTTTTTGGGGATGTTGCTTGGTTACAATGATTTCATCTAAATCATTGATGTTTCTTTTCAAGTAAATCGTGTTGTCTGTTTTTTGCAAAGCAGAAGAACGCACTGTTACTTTAATGTAGGAAGAATGAGTAACCTGAATGTTTGAAGAACCGTTAAGCATAAAGGTTACTTTTCCTTCAGTATTGCTCAACAAAGACTGTTTAGTTTTTAAAATATAAACCGTAACGTCTTCAATGGGAAGATTGGTCTCAGCATCTCTGAGCACCAATGACTTTTCAACCGTTTGACCGTGAATTGAAAAACTTAAAACCAATAAAAACAGCAGGTAATATTGCTTCATGCTTAGTTTGGGTTTGAACAAATTTAGTGAAATTTTACTTTAAATATAAAAGTTACTAAAATGTTAGTTAATTTGTTGAAATGGTTTTATCTGTAATGTTAAAACAACTCCAAAAAAATATTATATTGCATTTCATTAACACTAACCAACCAACTTATGAAAAAAATTACTCTTTTATTATTTTCATTGCAATTCGGTTACCTTGCAGCCCAAGACAATCCGAATGGCACACAAAAAGACTCCACGAAGGCCAATGAACTCCAAGAAATCAAAATTGTAGGTTCGAGGAATTCTAAAAGAACAGTAGTGAATTCAGCCGTTCCTATTGACATCATTGATGTTAAAAGCGTTACTACCCAAAGTGGTAAAATTGAAATCAATGAATTGCTTCAGTATGCTGCGCCTTCTTTTAATGCCAACAAGCAATCGGGTTCTGACGGAGCTGACCATGTTGATCCGGCTACTTTAAGAGGAATGGGACCCGATCAAACTTTGGTTTTGATTAACGGCAAACGAAGACACCAATCTTCACTAATCAATCTTTTCGGTACCCGTGGTCGTGGGAATACCGGAACCGATTTGAATGCGATTCCTGCAGCAGCGATTAAACGAATTGAGATTCTTCGAGATGGTGCTGCGGCACAATATGGGTCGGATGCCATTGCAGGGGTAATCAATATCGTTTTGAATGACAATGTCGATGAACTCACCGGAACCATAACTTATGGTATGTACAGTACTAATGCTGATGGAGATTTTCCGGCCGGTACAGCCAATACCGGTGACAATTTCCTGGATACTAATGCCGATGGAAATAAGATTGCCGATGGGAAGAGTTTTGATGGAAATTCAGTTAAATTGACTACTAATTACGGAACGAAAATTGGGGACAAAGGTGGTTTTGCCAACTTTACCGCAGAGTATTTGAATAAGGAAAAAACATTGCGCCCGGGATTTGATTTCAGAAGAGGTTTTGGAGAAGCTTCAATAGAGAGTTTTAATTTCTTTGTGAATGCCGCCATTCCGGTTTCGGACAACACCAAGTTTTATGTTTTTGGCGGGAGAAATTTCAGAGATACTGATGCTTATGCCTTTACCAGAAACAATCCTTCTCCGAGAATTGTAACCGATATTTATCCTAACGGATTTACACCCAGAATCACCTCTTTAATTATTGACAATTCGGTTTCGGCCGGATTCAGAACGAAAACAGCTAGCGGTTGGAATTTGGACATCAGCAATACTTTTGGTAAAAATTTATTCCACTACTATATTAAAGGTACATTGAATGCTTCATTGGAAGAAGCTTCGCCAACCGAGTTTGATGCCGGTGGTCATACATTAAGCCAAAATACCATCAATTTAGATTTGTCTAAAAACTATGATTCGGTATTAAATGGTTTTAACTTAGCTTTTGGTGGAGAATACCGCACTGAGCAATTCACCATTTTTGCGGGAGAAGAAGGTTCGTATGCTACTTATGATGTTAACGGTCAACCGATTACTGATCCTCTGAATCAAACCATTCCTAATGATCCAAATACCGGAGAGCCTAGACCGGGTGGTTCACAAGGATTTCCCGGTTACAGTCCGGCGAATGAAGTAAACAGAAGTCGTTCGAATGTTTCGCTTTATGCCGATGGTGAATTGGATGTGAATGATAACTTTATGGTTTCTTCTGCTTTGCGTTTTGAAAGTTATAGCGATTTTGGAAGTACTTTAAACGGAAAATTAGCCGCCCGATTAAAAACCGGCGGCAACATCAACTTGAGAGGTTCAATCAGTTCCGGATTCAGAGCGCCATCTTTGGCACAGATTTATTACAATTTGCGATTTACCAATTTCTCTTCAAGCGGTGCATCTGAGATTTTATTGTCTCCTAATAACAGCCCGGTAACCCAAGCTTTTGGTATTGGTAAATTAAACGAAGAAAAAGCCATTAACGGTTCATTAGGATTTACAGCTTCTTACGGAGATTTCACTGCAACCATTGACGGTTACATGGTTAATGTAACCGACAGAATCGTATTGACCGGATATTTTGATGCTTCGGCTTTAAACATAGGTGTTGACCAAGCGCAATTTTTTGTGAACGGTGTTGACACTAAAACTACCGGTTTGGATGTGGTAATTTCTTGGAAAAAGAAATTTGGGGACAATTCTTTTGGCGCTACTTTAGTGGGTAATATCAATGATATGAAAGTGGATAAAGTAAACAACGGTACTTTAGATGAACAAACTTTCTTCGGTGAAAGAGAAAAAGCTTTCCTTTTGGCTTCGGCACCGGAAAACAAATTTGCTTTAAACCTGAACTACGCACGCAAATGGTTTGATGCCGGATTGGCATTTACTCGTTTTAGTGAAGTTAGATTATTGGATTACCAAATGTACGAAGACGTTGCTGATTACGGCACTTTTGCCAACCAAATCAAAGCGGCTACTGATACTTACGGTGCTAAAATTGTGACCGACTTGACTTTAGGATTCAACCTTTCAAAAAATACTAAGTTGAGTGTTGGAAGCAATAACTTATTCAACGTTTATCCTGACCAACAAGACGACTGGGTTGAAGCCGGTGGTTATTGGGATGCGGTACAAATGGGATTTGGCGGTGCGTACTACTACGCTCGTATGAATTTCAAATTCTAAAAACCAGCATAACTTTATTTTCAATCCCGAGATTCTTTCTCGGGATTTTTTATGCATATTTTGTAACAATTAAAAAAAATCATGTAACAGTTTCTCTCTTTTCGGAGGTTAACTTTGTATTGTTACCACTTGTTAAAGTAATCATGATAAGAGACAATCTAAGTTTATTGGTAGTATTCGACTATAGTAATGCACTTTCAAAAAAACTTCCGATAACAATTATATTGATAAAAACAAGAATCTACTCTCTGTTGGCTATTTGAATGAAAAAGGAAAGGCTGATGAAGTCAAAACAGACCAAGTAGTTCTTGACAAATTAATTGTTGTGAAGTCTCACTATATTTCATGTTTTGTTGGGAAAGCCCGGGCACTTGTGTTCGGGTTTTTGTTTTTAAGCATAAAAAAAACCTCAAAAAAATTGAGGTTTACAATATTATTCGTTGTGTAAAAAAGACTGTCTGTTGAGTAACGTTTCTTCACTTTCCACATGATTATCATCGGGTACGCAACAATCCACCGGACAAACGGCTGCACATTGCGGTTCTTCGTGAAAACCTTTACATTCGGTACATTTACCGGGAACTATATAATAAATATCATCCGATAGAGGTGTTTGAGCTGCATCTGCATCAACTTCGCTTCCATCGGGTAAAACAACTTTGCCTCTTAACTTGGTTCCGTCTTTATAACGCCAATCGTCAGCACCTTCGTAAATAGCAGTATTTGGACATTCGGGTTCACATGCACCACAGTTGATACATTCGTCTGTTATTATGATTGCCATAGCTAATTTTTAATTAATTTTGCGCAAAATTACAATCAAAACCATTCATAAACAAGCTACTGATGTTACAAATCGAGAAAAAAAAATGTTTTGTTGAATTAGGAAAGTTTTTAAACCAATTTTCTTTGGAAGAAAACAGTAAAAACGAGACAGTTTTACACAATGACTTGTTCTTCGATAGTTTTGTGGATTTAATTCATTTGTCGCAATCACACAATGGTTGGTTTACACCTGAGCAGGTTTATCATTCGGTTCAATCTTGGGCGAAAGCTTTACAGGAAGAGAATTTGAACCAATGGTTATCAAATTACGATTTCTCTAAAGTACAGCCAAAAACCGTTGGTCTTATACTCGCCGGAAATATTCCGTTGGTTGGTTTTCACGATTTTCTATCCGTATTGATTTCCGGACATAAAGTTTTGGTAAAGACTTCTTCCAATGACCAACATTTAATCAAATTTTTGGCCCAATATTTAATTGCGGTCAATTCCGAAATTGAAAACTTTATCACTTTTACCGATGGTAAATTAGAAAACTTCGATGCCGTAATCGCTACCGGAAGTAACAACACGGCTCGTTATTTTGAGTTTTATTTTAAAGACAAACCGAGTATCATTCGCAAAAATCGAAACTCAGTTGCGGTTTTAACTGGAGAGGAAAGGCGGGAAGATTTGGTACAATTAGGAGAAGACATTTTTAGATATTTTGGTTTGGGTTGCCGAAATGTTTCCAAATTATTTGTTCCGAAAGATTACGATTTCCAACCCTTCTTTCAAGCAATTTACGAATACAAAGACGTGATTTTTTACGAAAAATATTCCAACAACTACGACTATAACAAAGCCGTTTTCTTAATGAGTAACTTTAAGTTATTGGATAACGAGTTTTTAACTTTAAAAGAAGATACGAGCTACGCCTCGCCTATTTCTTCGGTTTTTTATGAATTCTATGAAAATATAGAAGACCTCAGAAAGCAATTGGAAAACGATGCCGAGCAGATTCAGTGTGTTGTTTCTAAAAATGCTATACCGAAAAGTATACCTTTTGGTAAAACCCAACAACCGGAGCTTTGGGATTATGCAGATAATGTAGATACATTAGAATTTTTATTGCAAATCTGATTGAAAGATTCCTAATAAATGTTATAAACTAAAACGTTTTCGTTAATAACATAGCCTTATTATTGCGGAATTTTAACCGGTTATTTTAGCCCTATTTCCGAAATTTGCACTTTAATTTTTTGGAAATTGATCATGAAAAAACACAACTACAGCGCCGGACCTTGCATATTGCCACAAGAAGTTTTTGAAAAATCGGCTCAAGCCGTTTTGGATTTTAACCATTCAGGTTTGTCCTTATTAGAGATTTCACACCGAAGCAAAGATTTCGTTGCCGTTATGGAAGAAGCCAGAGCTTTGGTCTTAGAACTTCTAGGTTTGGAAGGCAAAGGTTATCAAGCTTTGTTTTTACAAGGTGGTGCGAGTTTAGAGTTCCTAATGGTTCCCTACAACTTAATGAAAGTTGATGGCAAAGCCGCTTATTTAGATACCGGAACTTGGGCCAACAACGCCATTAAAGAAGCCAAATTGTTTGGAGAAACCGTAGTGGTAGCTTCGTCAAAAGAGCAAAATTACAATCATATTCCAACCGATTATACGATTCCTACTGATGCGAGTTACTTTCACTGTACGAGTAACAATACCATTTTTGGAACACAAATGAAGTCATTCCCAAAAACTGATGTACCGGTAGTTTGTGATATGAGTTCGGATATCTTTTCGCGCAGTTTAGACTTCTCTCAATTCGACTTAATTTATGCCGGAGCTCAGAAAAATATGGGTGCCGCGGGAGCAACATTGGTTGTGGTGAAAGAAGAAATCCTTGGGAAATCAGGCAGAACGATTCCGAGTATTTTAGATTATGAAAAACACATTAAGGCGGAAAGCATGTACAATACTCCGGCCGTTTTTGCGGTTTACACTTGTTTGCTGACATTGCAATGGTTGAAAAACCAAGGCGGCATAGCAGCGATTGAAAAAGTAAACGAAGCCAAAGCCAATTTGCTTTACAGCGAAATCGACAGAAATCCGTTGTTCATTGGCACCGCCAATCCTGCTGACAGAAGTTTTATGAATGCCACTTTCCTATTGGTCAATCCTGAGCATCAGGAAACGTTTGACAAAATGTGGAAAGCAGCCGGAATTTCTGGATTGCCTGGTCATCGTTCTGTTGGTGGTTACCGAGCTTCGATGTACAATGCTTTGCCTTTGGAAAGTGTACAGGTTTTAGTCGATGTGATGAAAGAATTAGAGGTCGTTTACAACAATCAATCTCAGTTAGCAGAGAAATAATAGCCCGGATTGAAGCGAGCTACCGTGTAGCGCGGAAAGCCGGATTAAGCTCCTAAAAAAACAATTTAAAATTTAAAATTCACAATTTATAATAATGAAAGTATTAGCCAACGACGGAATTTCAAAAAGCGGCATTCTGGCTTTAGAAAAAGGTGGTTTTGAAGTAATCACCACCAAAGTAGCACAAGAGCAAGTTGCCAATTATGTGAATGCCAACAACATTTCGGTGGTTTTGGTTCGCAGTGCGACTAAAGTTAGAAAAGACATTATTGATGCTTGTCCGGGATTGAAAATCATTGGTCGCGGTGGCGTTGGAATGGACAATATTGATGTGGATTATGCTCGCAGCAAAGGCATTCATGTGATTAACACACCGGCTTCTTCTTCGGAAAGTGTGGCCGAATTGGTGTTTGCACACTTATTTACAGGCGTTAGATTTTTACATGATGCCAACAGAAATATGCCTTTGGAAGGCGATACCAACTTCGACGGTTTGAAAAAAGCTTATGCGAACGGCATCGAATTAAGAGGTAAAACTTTGGGTATTATTGGATTTGGAAGAATTGGTCAGGCTGTCGCCAAAATGGCCTTAGGTCTTGGGATGAAAGTAATTGCTGCTGATAAATTTGTTGACAAAGCGGAAGTAAAAGTTGATTTCTATAATGGTCAGTTTATCAATGTAGAATTTGAAACCGAGCCTTTGGAAGATGTTATCAAACATTCTGATTTTATTACACTTCACGTTCCGGCTCAAGACGGTTATGTGATTGGTAAAGAAGAATTTGAATTGATGAAAGACGGCGTTGGGATTGTAAACTGTGCTCGTGGTGGTGTGATTGATGAAGTAGCTTTGGTAGAAGCTTTGGATAATGACAAAGTATTATTTGCCGGTTTAGACGTTTTTGAAAACGAACCGACTCCGGAAATCCAAATCCTTATGCATACTAAGATTTCGTTAACGCCTCATATTGGTGCGGCGACTTTGGAAGCACAAGATAGAATCGGAACCGAATTGGCTGAGCAAATTATTAGTTTGTTGAAAGCTGAGAAAGTTTAAATCCTAAAAAATATAATTGGAGCCATACTGAAAAGTGTGGCTTTTTTATTTTAACATATTGACAATACAATGTTTGAGGCGTTTTGTGTAATTTTATGAAAAATTGAAGCGATGAAAACTTTAGTATCAATTGGGTTTCTACTATTGGTTATTATAGGCTGTAACAGTTCTAAAACAATTGTTGGTGCGAATGATAATAGCATGGCCAAAGTTTCGGATACGGTTAAAATTGCCAATGACAGTTTGGAATATGAAGTGATTATTATAGATCCCGGTTTTAGTTCATGGCTTGCCGGAAGAGCCAGACCCAGAGGTTATTTTGAAGAGAGTTATTTTGAAATAAAAAACCGAATCTACGTAGCAGAATGGAATCGAAGAGCGATGTTGCCGATGCAGTACAATCCGAATTTATACGAAATGCAAATAAATTATGAGCCAAATATTCATTATGGATACGAAGTCAACTATTTGATTTACAATTATTTTATTTACTTTCAAAACCGTTACAATCAACAGTTGGCCGGATTTGTTCCGAAACAATAATCGTTTATCTTTGTAGAAAATCACCCTATGGCAAGTTTTAAAGAACGCTGGAACATCAAATCAAATTGGCAAGTCTTTGTTATTTTGGTCGTTTTTGCGGTTACGGGTTCTACTTCGGCTTATCTTTCCAAACCGGTTTTGGAATTGTTCGGCATCGTAAAAGGCGATGTTTCTAATTGGATTTATTATCCTTTATATATCATTCTCATCTTCCCTATTTATCAGGTTTTGTTGGTTAGTTTCGGATTTATTTTCGGGCAGTTTACTTTCTTTTGGGCTTTTGAAAAGAAGATGTTGAAAAGTATGGGATTGGGTTTTTTGGTTCCCGATAAAAAAAGCCCCGAGTAAATTAACACTCAGGACTTTTTACCAAAATACTCAACTTAACTAAAATGCTATTTCTCTTTTATTAAATTAAAGAAATCATTTCTATTGTCTTTGTCATTGAAAATACCGCCGTATTGAATGGTAGAAGTGTAACTGGTTTCGTCTTCAATTCCTCTGCTGGAAACGCATAAATGCTTGGCTTCCATCACCACAATTACACTATCGGTATCTAAAACCGATTTTAATTCGTTAAAAATCTGCATGATTAATCGCTCCTGTACTTGTGGTCTGCGCGAATAATAATCAACAATTCGGTTCAATTTTGATAAACCAATTACTTTACCGCTGGAAACATAACCAATATGGGCTTTGCCTATGATAGGCAAAAAATGGTGTTCACAAGTGGAATTAAAACTGATATCGGCTTCCACCAACATCTTGTCATATTGATAAGAGTTGTCAAAAACCGAAATTTTTGGTTTGTTGGCCGGGTTAAGTCCGGAGAAAATTTCGTCAATAAACATTTTGGCAACACGATGAGGCGTTCCTCTCAAACTATCGTCTGTCATGTCTAAACCCATTTCCTCCATGATTTGATAGAAATGATGCTCGATGACTTTTTTCTTTTCTTCTTCTGATTTATCGAAGGCATCAGGACGAAGTGGTGTTTCTGCAGAAGTCATTTGATGATTGTCGCCTATCAGTTCAAATAATTCTTTTTCAATGGCTGTGTTCATAAGAATTAATTTTTTTTGTTTAACAAATGTAGTTAATAATTAAACAAAATAATTTTCTTAACACAACTTTATCATTTATTCAAGCATAAAAAAAATCGATATCAATTTTTAAAACAAAATACTTTGTTACTTTGTGAAAAATTCACTTGATGATAATTGCCAAAAAGATTCATAAATATTACGACAGTTTACACGTTTTAAAAGGTGTGGATTTGCACATAAAAAAAGGAGAGATTGTTTCCATTGTTGGTGCGTCAGGCGCCGGAAAAACAACCCTACTGCAAATCCTCGGAACGCTGGATAATGCTTCAAAATCTGATGCCACTTCATTAGAAATTAATGGTGAAAACATCCTGAAAATGAATGACAAAGCTTTATCTAAGTTTAGAAATTTGCACTTGGGTTTTATCTTCCAATTTCACCAATTATTACCCGAATTTACGGCTTTAGAAAATGTGTGTATTCCGGCCTATATCGCAGGCAAAGAAAAGAAGGAAACCGAAGTTGAAGCCAAACGTTTACTGGATTATTTAGGCTTGTCAGAAAGAAGTCATCACAAGCCCAACGAACTTTCGGGTGGTGAACAACAACGTGTTGCTGTTGCTCGTGCCTTGATAAACAAACCGGCGGTAATTTTTGCCGATGAACCTTCAGGGAATTTGGATACCGTTTCGGCTGAGAATTTGCACCAATTATTTTTTAAGCTCAGGGAAGAATTTGGGCAAACCTTTGTCATTGTGACGCACAACGAAGAATTAGCCAATATGGCCGATAGAAAATTAGTCATGAAAGACGGCTTAATCGTTTGATGTTATGGCGCTTATTCTAATTAGTTGGCTGTATGTTTTTTTCACTTCCATCACTTTAGGAATAGGGTTTGCCAAATTTTTTCAGATTAGATCTTTCAGCATAGTCATTACCGGAATTCTGGGCTTATTCGGTGTGACGCTTTTAGCAAGCTCTTGGGCAATATTTGGTCCGATAAACATAGCATTTCATACTTTTTTGCTGATAACTTCAATGGTTCTTGGGTTTTATTTTAAAGCCGATTTAAATGAGATTATCAAAAGCACACGAACACAGTTTTCAGATTTTTCAGTATTGGTAAAAGTGCTTTTAAGTTTCAGCAGTGTTTTAATTTTAGCCCAAAGCGCCACTTTGCCTTTTATTGCAGACAACGAAACTTATTACCTTCAAACCATCAAATGGCTCAACGAATACGGTTTTGTTCCCGGTTTGGCTAATTTGCACTTGTTTCTCGGACAAACCAGCGGTTGGCATATCACACAAAGCGTTTACTCGTTTTCGTTTTTGTATGACAACTTTAATGATTTGAACGGATATTTGTTGCTAGTGGTAAACTTTTGGGCAATTCAAAAACTTCACTCCTATTTTACTCACGGCAATCGATTGGATTTGGTTTTTGGTTTATTGCCATTAACTTATGTATTTCTATTTCAATTCGTTAGTGCTCCATCGCCAGATTTACCGGTTTATTTGATTGGATTTATAGTGTTTTCAATTTATTTGGATTCTCAAAAAGAGAATGTTTTAGAAAAGTTTAACCTCTTAACCGTTTTGGTGCTCTTTGCGGTTTATATCAAAATCACGGCTGTCGTACTATTGGTTTTACCATTCATTCTTTTGATAAAAAATAGGAGTGTATTGAGAAGCCAACTTGTTCAGATTCGGCTTTTGGGCGGATTGGTTTTATTTCTTTTTGTTATTAAAAATAGTATACTGACCGGCTATCCTTTTTATCCGTTGACCGTTTTGCCTTATTCAGGAGCAAATTATGTGGTGCCATTAGAAATCATAAATTATTTTTTTGGAGGAGAAATGATGCATTCGTTTTATATGGGATTTGGGTCTTTTGAAAAGGCTTCGTTTTTAGACTTCCTCAAGCAATATTTTTTGCACAACGGAATTGACAGTATTATTGGATTGACAACTGTATTCTTGTTGCTAATTTCACCTTTCATCATTTCAAAATATTATCCAAAACAAAAGATTCGTGATGTTTACTTTGCTTTTATTGCCTTATTGATATTACTTACTTTTAGTTCGCCTCAGTATCGCTTTTATGTTTATTTCACGATTTTCTTCGGACTTATTTTCCTCTCGATTATAGTCACCAAAAAGAAACTTATCATGGGTTTACTTAGTTTGAGTTTACTGTTAGTTGCTGTTTTGATTTTTGTGCCAATGTCATTCAGTGCTTTGACACAGAACAAATTATTAGCCGAAAACAGTACGTTTCAAATAAAGAATGTCATTCATCCGAAACCAAACACAAAAGAAAAACTAGGTTATAATAAAGTTTCAAAAGAAAATCTCAACTACTACTCGCCTACCAAAACTGATTTATTTTGGATAACCGGAAACGGAACTTTACCTTGTGTAAATCAAGAACAATTGGAATATTTTGAAACCCATTTCCATGTCATTCCTCAATTGCGTGGCAAGATATTAAGCGAAGGTTTTTATGCCAAAAAAACGAAAGCCAATGACTAAAGCCGAACTCAAAGAATTCCTGGATGAAAAGGTAGCGTTGTACAACCATCCCAACTTTATCGAAAGTGATCCTATTCAGATTCCGCATCAATTTTCTTTGAAAGAAGACATTGAAATTGCCGGTTTTTTAGCGGCAACCATAGCTTGGGGAAACCGCAAAATGATTATCAACAATGCCAAACGCATGATGGATTTGATGGGCAATTCTCCGTATGATTTTGTGATGAGCCATCAAGAGCATCATTTAGACAATCTGGAAACATTTGTTCACCGCACTTTTAACGGAACCGATTTTAAAACTTTTGTTGTAGGATTAAATCATATTTATACAAATCATAACGGCTTAGAAAACGCATTTTACAACCATAATGAGGCGTCAATTTTAAATCTTCAAACCAACATTCACTTATTCAAAAAGAAGTTTTTTGAATGTACGAATTTTGAAAGGTCAAAAAAACACCTTTCAGATCCGTTACAAGGTTCGGCTGCCAAACGCATCAACATGTTTTTAAGATGGATGGTTCGAAGAGACAATAACGGTGTAGACCTTGGTATATGGAAAAAAATACCCATGTCGGCTCTCTCCTGCCCGCTGGATGTACACTCCGGAAATGTAGCCAGAAAACTGGGTTTACTCACACGCAAACAAAACGATTTTAAGGCTGTTGTCGAACTTGACAATGAACTTAGAAAATTGGATAAAAACGATCCAGTAAAATACGATTTTGCACTATTCGGTCTAGGCGTTTTTGAAGGGTTTTAAAAAATATGTACTTTTTAAGATTTTAACAAAAAAGCTGACTTATCAACAAAATTTTATGTAGTCTTTTTTTTGTTATTAAATGAAAATTACCCTGGAATTTTAAATTTTGTCCTAAAAAAGATGTCATTCATCGATAAAATAAATTTAAATTTTATCCTCTGAATGCTTATCAGTTACATTCGCATTTCGTATTAATCACAAATACCACTTTTTTTATGCATGTAAATTACCCTGGTACAAACAATAAATTAACATTGTTTGTAGAGTCTGTTGTGACTTTTTTTGATGTAAAATCAAGTTTTGCTAACCAAAAAAAAACTTCGCAAAATCACGTTCATCGAGCCTTGTTGATGATGGTGATTATGCTTGGTGCTTTTAATGCCAATTCCCAAGTAGCGAACTACACTTTCGCCGCAAGTTCGGGAAGTTATACTCCTTTAAGCGGAGGAACCTCTTGGCAAAGCGGAACTGCAATTGCAACCAATACGGTTTCTACTGCGATTACTTTGCCTTGGGCTTTTACCTACAATGGCAAAAGTTATTCCAGCCTTTACATCTCTAACAATGGATTTATTGCCTTTGCCAATCAGGCATCAAACGCTCCTGCGGCAGGGAATGTAACGCCTATCTCATTAACTAGTGATAGTAACACTGCAGCAAACAGTTATGATGGAGCTATTTCCGCTTTTGGAATGGATTTGGTGGCATCAACTGTTTCCGGTGCAGCCCCTGATATCAGTTACGGTACTTCCGGTAGTGATTTTATTATCCAGTATACTGATTTAGCCAGAACAGGTCAAGCAGGTTCAGATCGAATCACTTTTCAAATACGTTTGACTCAAACAACTAATGTCATAAATTTAGTTTATAATACCCCAACAGTTTCTGCTGCAACTACTTCTCCTCAAGTGGGTTTAAGAGGTGCTTCTCATTGGGATTGGAAGAATTTATCCGGAATTGCAGCAACAACCTGGACTGCACCAACGGTTAGTAATACAGCCGGTACAGCTTCATCAAATCTGACAATGCGTTTTAGTACTACAGCAACAGCGAGCTCACCGGTAGCAGGACAAACCTATACTTTTACTCCGTTTGCTGCCTTGGCGGCTCCAACTTATGCTACAATACCTGTAACTGAAAATTTTGATGCTTCTTGGGCTAATGGATACAGTACCGGCGATTTACCTAGTGCAGCAAGTTGGAGAACCTGGCCTTCATATGGAGATAGATCGGTTAGAAGAAACGATGTTGTGTCAGGAGCAGGTAATGGATGGGGCAGTAATTCAAGTGGATCAGTTACAATTTCATCACCGGACTCTGGAAGTGTTGCAAGATTCCATAACTTTTTTGTTGGTGGTCAAGCGAACTCATTCATGGATTATTATGTTGATTTTTCTTCTGCAACAGGGTCCAAAACTGTTCTTTTAGATTTATATGGAACTTCTTCCAATGTTGTATACATTTCTGTATCAACTGATGGTGGCGCTACTTTTGGAACTCCAACAACGTTTACAACTTCAGGAACATGGACTACCAGATCTGTTGATTTAGGCAATTTAACTTCTCCAACAGGAGTTGTCCGTATTGAAAATAGAGGTAACTGGTCGTCATCTTCTGATGTCGGAATGGATAATTTCAGAATAGTAGGCGCATGTGCTACTCCAACTTCTTTGGCAGCTTCTGCCAATGCCGGAACTCCCGGTTTGAATACCATCCCCGGAAGTTTTACAGCCGCTGCTGTAGCGCCGACAGGGTATTTAGTAGTGAGAACCACTACCAATGTTCAACCGGTTCCGGTTACAGCCACTACTTATACCGTTGGTAGCAATGCCATTGGTTATATAGAGTATGTAAATACTACTGCAGGTTCTTGGACATCAACAGGATTGACACCAAATACTACTTATTACTATTGGGTGTTTTCATATAACAATACCTCTTGTGGTGGAGGTCCAGTTTACAGTGCCACTGCCACTACATTTAGTGCAACTACGGCTTCTTGCGCGAGTATAAACGCCATTATAAGTATCAATGGAGCTGCTAATGTTTCCGGGGTTTCTTATACAAACATTAACGCAGCAGTTGCAGATTTAATGACTTGTGGAATTTCGCAACCTACAATATTAGAGATTGCCAGTGGTTATACAACGGAAGCTTCATATCCTATCGTTTTAGGTTTAGTTCCTGGTGCTAATCCTACAAACACTATCACTATACGCTCGGCTACAGGAGTTAGTGGAAAGACCATTACTTCTTCTAATACAACTGCTACCATTGACATTAATGGTGGTAAATATTGGATTATTGATGGTCGCCCGGGAGGCTCTGGCGCTTTGGCTTCAACTAACCTTACCATAGAAAATACAAGTTCTGCAATCGGTGGTACAGCAATTAGATTTATTAATGATGCTACTAATAACACTGTTCAATATGCCAACTTGAAAGCAGCATATGGCTCTACAACATCCGGTGTTGTTAATATCTTAGGAGGCACACCTAATGTAACCGGTAATGATAATAATACCATTACATTGAACAACATTAATGGTTCAGGTACCGTATATAATGGTATTTATGCTATTGGTACAACCAATACAAACAATAACAATACAATTTCCAACAATAATATCTATGACTTTTTTAATGCAGGTTCAGCTACCAATGGTATTTTGATTTCAAGCAGTAATACGGATTTTACCATTACAGGAAACCGTATTTTCCAAACTGCAACAAGAACATTTACTATTAGTAATACGCATACTGGTATTAATGTTAGTAACTCAAGTGGTAACAATTTTGACATTAGTTCCAACCAAATTGGTGGTGTGGCTGCTTTAACCGGAGGTCCAACTCCAGTGGCTACTTACACCCTTGCTGGTACAATAGCTAACCGTTATAGAGGAATCAGTGTTTCAGTAGGTACCACAGCGGCTTCAAGCATCCAAGGTAATACCATTTCCGGATTTAGTTTTGCCTCAACAAGTGGTTCAACTACAGTTGGTGGTCCATGGTGTGGTATTTATGTTGGTGCCGGGAATGTTAACGTTGGAAATATTACTGGAAACACTATCGGTAGTACAACAGGTACTAATAATATAACTATAACTATTAGCTCTTCAAGTGGTGTAAGCACCGGTATTTTTATTGATGGTGGTTCTGTACATAATATTTCAAATAACACTATAGGTTCAATTACAGCATTGGGTTCAGCTTCAACTGTTTCTACAGGGTTTACCGGTATTAGAGTTGTAACTTCTACCACTTGTACTGTCAATAATAACACTATTGGTAGTACTTCAGGAGCAAGTATAGTAACAAGCACAGGTTCAACCAATACCACAGTTGGAGCACTAGGTGGTATCAACAACACCAGTTCTGCAACTATTTCGATTACGAATAATACTGTTAGCAATCTGAACAATGCCCAACTACCTTCGTCATCAGTTTCGAGTAATTTTGTATTTGGTGTCCAATCAAGTGCAGGAACGAATACCATTACAGGTAATACCGTAAGGAACTTATCTACTGCAGCTTTAGCTACTGGTACTACTACTTCAGCTTCTGTAATTGGTATTTCAAATACTTCAACTACTACTCCACTAATTGTCTCAAGCAACACTATCCATACATTGAGTAATTCAAATGCTGGTGCTGTTTTAGTTACCGGTATATTAAATAATGGACCAACAACAGGTACCAATATCATAGCCAAGAACTATATTCATTCACTATCCTCACCATCCAATACAGCTGTAATAAGTGGTATTTATGCAGGAACAGGAACCACTACATACCAAAACAACATGATTGCTTTGGGTAATGGACTTACCAATAGTGCTCAAATTAATGGAGTGAATGAAGCTTTTGGAAACAACAATTTTTATCATAACAGTATTTATATTGGCGGAAGTGCTGTCGTCTCAGGAACTGTAAATACTTTTGCTTTTAACAGTACTGTAACAACAAATACAAGAGCCTACAGAAATAATATTTTTGTAAACAGTCGTTCGAATGTATCAGGAACAGGGGCACATTTTGCTGTTCAAGTGGGTGGAACAACTGTTAACCCAACCGGTTTAACTACCAATAACAACATCTTCTTTGTGAATGGTACCGGTGGAGCCATAGGAAGATTCAACGCGGTCTCAAGAACAACTATTTCTGATTGGAGAACCGCTACCGGTCAAGATGCCGCTAGTTTTGAAACTGATCCTCAATTTTTAGATACTGCCAATAATGACTTACATATTAATCCAACTCTTGTAACATTAGCGGAAGCTAATGGATTTGATGTTGGTGTGATTGAGGATTTCGACAATCAAACCCGTTCAGGTTTGACTCCAGTAGATATTGGTGCTGATGCCGGAAACTTTACCGGACAAGATGCTGCCTCTCCTATCATTACATATACTGCTTTGAGCAATGGTTTTACCAATACTGATCAAACATTAACAGCTACCATTACAGATACAGGTAGTAGTGTTGCCACTTCAGGAATTGGTTTGCCGGTATTGTATTATAAAGTTAATTCAGGGGCATATACTGCTGTAACTGGTGTGTCTATAGGTTCTAACCAATATACATTTACTTTTGGAGCTGCTGCCACCAATGGAAATGATGTGGTTTCTTATTATGTAGTGGCTCAAGATTTAGCTTCTACTCCGAATATATCGGTATTCCCTTCGGCAGGTGCAACAGGGTTTACCGCAAATCCACCAGCCGTGAGCACTCCTCCTACCACGCCAAGCACCTATACTGCTTTGGCAGGGATTTCTGGTGTCAAAACAGTTTGTGCTTCAGGTTGTGATTTTAGTTCATTAACCAATGCAGGAGGTGCATTTGCAACCATTAACAGTTCCATTGTAAATGGAAATTTAGAATTACAAATAGGAAGTGATTTAACTGCTGAAACAGGAGCAAACGCCTTAAATGCTTTTGTTAGTCCGTATACTTTAAAACTTTATCCAACCGGTTCGGCAAGGGTAATTTCAGGTTCTCTAAACTCAGCGGCCTTAATCAAGTTAAATGGTGCTGATAGAATAACGATTGATGGTTCAATTGGAGGTACAGGAACTGATAGAAGTTTGACAATTACCAACACTTCGACTACTTCTCCAACTGCAATTGCTTTAATCAGTTTGGGAACAGGTTCAGGTGCTACTAACAATACCATTAAAAATTCTATAATAAACACAGGAACTAAAACTTCGAGCTACGCTATTGCTTTAGGTGGTTCAACACCAGGTAGTGCCGGTGATGATAATGACAATACCAGTATTCAAAACAATTTAATAACATTTGCTAATATTGCCATTTTCTCAAGCGCTAATGCAACTGGCGTGACTGATAACTTGCTAATTACTCAAAATACTCTAGGTACTTTAGTTTCTGCAAGTGCAATAAATACGAATGCCATTAATCTTGTACAAGCGAATTCCGCCACCATTTCTTTGAATGAAGTTTTAGGAATAACGCAAGGTTCTAGTTTTGATGCAATAAGTCTGGGAGCTGGTGTTACTAATACAAGAATCACGAGAAACTCAATTCATGATTTGATTAATAATGGAACCAACAGAGTTTCCGGGATAGGTTTAGCCACTGGAAACAATGCTAATATTACTATTGACAACAACAACTTATATAGTATAATAAATAACGGTACCAGCGGTAACGCATTCTCTGCATCCGGTATTTACACTAGTGCCGGAACCGGTTTCAACATTTATTATAATAGCATCAATTTGAGTGGTGACAGAGATGCTGTGGCTGCAACAAAACCAACATCTGTCTCTTCAGCTATTATGATTAATAACGCTTCAGCTGCAAATCTTGATATACGCAATAACATTTTAGTTAATACTCAGACAGCTACGACTAATTCTCCTAAGTCATATGCTATATACAGTACCGCAGCCAATACCGCTTTTGCAAACATAAATAACAATGATTATTATGTAAGTGGAACACAAGGAGTTTTAGGATATTTAAGTTCTGACAGAACTACCATTGCTGCATGGAGAACAGCCACCGGTAAGGATGTTAACTCATTTAGTCAAAATCCGCAATTTGTATCCAATACTGATTTGCATATTAATACCACACTTACTTCTTACGTTGAATCAACGGGAACACCTATTTCTGGAATCACTACCGATTTTGATGGGGATAACAGAAATGGTACAACACCTGATGTAGGTGCTGATGAAGGCAACTTCATCGTTCCGGTGAACAATGATTTTGCAGCAACGGCCTTTATTGATCCGTTGAATGCCGGTTCTAAGACTGTAGGTGTAGCCTTTATTCCTCAAGCATCATTTTCGAATGCCGGAGTACTTGACCAAACTAATGTTACTGTTCGTTACCGTATTCTTGATGCCGGTTTGACTGAAGTTTACAACCAAACTGCTATTGTTGCTTCTTTAAGCTCATTGGCCACAACCACGGTTAGTTTCCCTTCTGTTACAGTTGCCACAGCCGGTTCGTACACTATTTATGCCAAAGCAGAATTAGCAGGTGACTCAATTAGTACAAACGATGAAATCACCGGAACATTAACTATTACAGATCCTTACATTTCATCAACAGTTACCCAAAATACAAACAATGTTTTAGCAGGTGCTGTAAACCAACAAGTAATTGGTTTACAAGTGGTTACTTCAGCAAGTACCGGAACCTTAACATCGTTAACATTCGATACCAACGGGACAACAAATGTTGCCGATATCAGTAATGCAAAAATTTACTATACGGGAACCAGCAATACCTTTGCTACTACTACACAATATGGCAGTACAGTTGCAGTTCCTAACGGTTCACACACTGTTACCGGATCACAAGCTTTACCTAATGGAACCAGTTATTTCTGGTTAACATATGATATTTCAGGTGCTGCTACTACAAACAACGTAGCAGATGCAGAAATTACCAATGTAATTGTAAATGGTATTACTCGTACACCATCTGTTACAGCACCGGCTGGATCCAGAGTTATTGTTAGTCCAATGTCTGGTACTTATTTGATTGGAGCCTCACAAGTATTCCCTAACTTTACTTCCCTTACTACCGCCAACACAGATTTAACGCTTCGTGGCGTTAGCGGTGCTGTTGTTTTTGAATTACAAAGTGATTATGCGGCTACCGAAACCTTCCCAATAACTATGGGAACAGTTGCCGGAGTGAGTGCCACAAATACTGTGACCATCAAGCCAGGAAATGGTGTTGTAAAAACCATTACAGGCAATAATGCCACTGCCCTATTCAATTTGAATGGTGCTAAATATGTGACTATTGATGGTTCGAATACCGTTAATGGTACTACGAAAGATTTGACCATCAGCAATACAAATACCGGAGGTGCGGTTATATATCTGAATACAGACGCAACTAACAATACTATTAAAAACACTATTTTAAATGGGGTAAGCACTTCTACTTCTAATGGTGTAATTTGGATTGGCGCTTTAGCAGTTACAACCGGTAATGATAATAATACAATCCACAATAATGATATCTCCGGGGGTGCTACGGCAACAGCTGTTGGTATATTTAATAGTGGATCAACAACTTCAACTGCTACTAAAAATTCGGGGACTGTTATAACAAATAATAACATCTTCAATTTTTCTAATACAGGAATTAGAGACGGTGGTGGTTCTGTCGGTGCTTTATATACCGGAAATAATATTTATGAAGTAGCGACACAAACTACTGCAATTACCGGTATAAGTATACGCACGAACACCTTAGAAGGATTTACCTTTAATGCTAACAAAATTTACGATTTAAAAACAACGTCTACATCAACGGTATATGGTATACATCTCGTTAATATGTTGTCTGCAGGTCCAACCGGCACCATAACTAATAACATGATTACAATTGATGCTATTGCACCACTGACCGCCTATGGAATTTTTGATGAAGTTGGTTCGGGAAGAGTTATTGACATCTACAACAATACCATATCGGTTTCAGGTAATGTATCAGGTGCAAGTAATTCTGCAGCTTATTATTATTCTACTGCTGCAACCACTAACTTTAAAAATAATATTTTAAGTAATACCCGCAATGGCGGAACAGGTAAACACTATGCCTTCAGAACAATTGCCTCACTAACAACATTGACATCTGATTACAATGATTTATATGTTGGCGGAGGTACTGGTAGCGTACTAGCCAATAATACTACTGCAGATCAAACCACACTAACCGCTTGGCAAACTGCCACAGGTAAAGATGCCGCTTCAGTAAATATTCTTCCGGTCTTTACTTCGGCTACAGACTTGCATATTAGTCCTGCCAGTGTCGGATTAGACAATTTGGGAACGCCTATAGCCACTGTTACCACTGACATTGATGGAGAGACTAGAAATCTTATTACTCCTGATTTAGGAGCTGATGAATTCACTATCCCTGCTTGTGTTACTGCAAATGGCGGTACTGCAACCGGCTCTACTCAATTCTGTACTTCAGGAACTCCAAGTATTGCTGCCAGCGGTTATTCAGTAGGTTCAGGCACTACTTATCAATGGTATTCTTCTACAATGGCTGCTGATTATCCAAATGCAGGAACAGCCGTTTCCGGACAGGTAAGCCCTTCAGCATTGACTATTGGAGTAGTTAGTACAACTTCTTACTACTGGTTACGCGTTACTTGTGGAACAGACAGTTCTACAGCGAATTCTAACTTAATCACTGTAACTATCAACACTCCGGCGACTCTTTCTGCTACTGCTACACAATCAACTATTTGTAGCGGTGGTTCGGGAACCACTTTGAACGCAACTGGTGGAGCTACATATTCATGGACCTCAAATCCTGTTGGTTTCACTTCAACTTCTGCTACACCAACCGTTAACCCAACCCAAACAACAGTGTACACGGTTAATGGAACTGACGCTAACGGATGTACAGCTAATCAGGGTACAGTAACTGTGACGGTTGTTGAAACACCAAGTACTGTTTCTATTTCTCCTAGCACTAGCACTATATGTAGTGGTACTGTTGTTACATTAAATGCAATCGGTGGAAGTGTGAATAGCTCAGCTTCTGTCTCTGCCACATCTCCAACAACAAATTCAAGTATTCCGGATGTTTCAACCACCGGTGTTTCTCAAGTTTCCACTATTTCTGGTATTCCTGTAGGAGCTACGATTACCAAAGTTGATGTGACGTTTACCCTAAATCATGGTTATTTACAAGATGCGGAAGTAGTATTGACAGCACCAAACGGTAAAGTTATTGCATTAGCCGCCGACCAAGGACCTACCACTACTGGAGTGTATTCTAATGTAGTAATAACCTCTGACCCTAATGCTGCAGTATTGTCTACTACAGCAACTCCTATAACCGGAACCTATAAAGCCAATGCTACTGCAAGTGGTTCTTTGATTGCAGGTAGTTCTTTTGGAGCTAATCTTACACAAACTTTCTCGGATCTATTTACAGTTCCTAATGGAGCATGGACCGTAACGGCTTATGATGATGCTGCTATTATTTCAGGAACTTTAAACAGTTCTTCAGTTACTGTTTATTATACATACAACAGCAGTCCTTCTATTGAATGGACAGCCTCAGCAGGAAATCTTTACACTTCTGCTGCTGCAGCATCTGTTAATGATGGTGTTAATGGATTAATTGGATCGGGATCCTTCTCAACTGTTTATGCAAAACCAAGTTCACCAAGCACAACTGTTACCTATACAGCGACCGCCAATAATGGTGGTTGTACATCTGTAGGCTCATCAACCGTTACTATTACACCTTTACCTTCATTTACTGTTAGCCCAATTACAATTTGTAATGGTCAAACAGGAACATTAACTGCTGTTTCATCAGGAAGTAATTCCTATTCTTGGTCACCGGTTGGTGGTGGCGCTACATTAGCAGGAAATCCAAGAAATGTTAGCCCAATTGTTACAACTACTTATAATGTAACAGCTACAAGTAATGATACAACACCGGCTTGTCAAAGTACACAACAAGTGACCGTTACAGTAAACCAACCGGGTACAATTGTTTCTGCTACAGATTCAAGAACAGTTTCTCCGGGTCAAGATACTACTTTTGAAGTAGTAACTACCGGAACAGTAACTTATCAGTGGCAAGTAAACGACAACATAAACGGGTGGGTTAATATTGATGCTGTAAATCCAAATTATTCAGGTGAAAACACCGATATATTAACTGTAACCAATATTACACTTGCATTTGACACTTTCCAATACAGATGTTTAGTTACCGGTTTAGCACCATGTGCTACTTTGACACCATTAGTTGGTGTTTTAAATGTAACCAATACAGGTTTCTTAACCCAACCAAGCAGTGTAAACTTATGTGGTGCTACAAGTACTTCATTTACAATTGCAACAACGGGTGATGAACCATACAATATCCAATGGCAAGTAAGTACTGATGATGGTGCTAGTTATACAGATATTGTAGATGGATTTGACGCCACAACCGGTCTTACATTTGATGTGGCTGCTCCAGATGATTTGAATGCTAAAACTCTTAATGTTTCTGGTATTACTGTTACTAATAATGGTTATAGGTTTAAATGTCAATTGGACTTCTTCTTAGATAGTAATGTAGCAACATTAACTGTTAATGTACCTGTTTCATTTGCACAAGATTTGGCAACTGCACCAATAAACCTCTGTAAAGTAAATACAACTACTAACCTGACTATTATCACTCAAGGTAATGTAAGCAATTTGGTATGGAAATATGCAACATCGGCAACAGGTCCATGGAACACATTAGGAAGCTTACCTGCAGGTACTACCTATGATGCAACAAACCCTTCTGCAAATAATTATAACTTAGCTGTAACCACTTCGGCATCAACTCCTGTTGGAAGTTATTTCTACAAAGCCTTCATTACAGGTGCCGGAAGCGGACTAGATAAATGTCCAGATGTTGAATCAAGTGCTGCAAATATTGTAATCAACCAACCAACTGTGACAGTTTCCCCTACATCAGCAATTTATTGTTCCCCTGGAACCGGTGTGACTTTAACAACTGGTGGTGCTGCTACTTATTCTTGGTCGCCTAACAATGGTAGTTTGGATACCGTAACCGGTAGTACAGTTGTAGCAACTCCAAGCACGAATACAACTTATACTGTAACAGGTACTGACGTTTTTGGATGTACTAATTCAGCTACTACTACTGTAAATGTGGGTGCCACTATTACAGTTGCGGCTACTAATGCAACAGCTCTTTCTTGTCCAGGAAGTACCGTTCAATTAAACTCTGTTGTTACTCAGGTTGTTCCCAATATTGTATCTTTAATAAATCCAGCTGTAGAAGGTGGGTTTGAGTCTGGTGCTACTTTCCCTCTTAATGGCTGGACTGTAGTTAACGGTACAAACAACAATTGGTTTGTTGGAAGTGCAGCGGGAACACAATCAGGAACTAATGCTGCATATGTTGGTACTAATAATATTGCTACTGCCAATGCTTCAGTAAATCATTTTTACAGAGATATAGCAATCCCAGCCGGAATGACAGATATTTCATTGAGCTTTTTCTTAAAAATGGCTATCGTTGACAGTACATTTGATTATTTGTATGTATATACTACCACTACTTCAAGAACACCTGTAGCAGGTACAACTCCAACAACAGGGTATACACAAGTATATTCAAATACTACTACTGCATATGCTAATTATACACAGCAATCAGTGACTTTACCAAATTCTTTATCAGGTACTACAGTTCGTTTGGTATTTACGTATAAATCTGATGGAGCATCTCCTTTTTCAGCTCCAGCTGTAGATAATATTTCCTTATCAGGAAATGCTTTAGGTAATATCACTTATGCTTGGACTTCTACACCATCAGGATTTACATCTAGCATTCAAAATCCTACAGCAACACCATCTAGTGCTACCACCTATAATGTGACTGCTACTTCTGCAAGTGGTTGTACTGCTACGTCTTCTGTATTAGTTAATGTACAAACTGCCTCACCAACTATTACATTACAACCAACAGCAGCTACAACTTCATGTCAAGGAGGTTCAGCTTCGTTTAGTGTATCGGCTACAAGTACTACAGCAATGACTTACCAATGGAGAAAAAATGGAGTCAACTTAGTAAATGGGACTGGAATCTCTGGAGCGACTTCTAGTACATTATCATTAACCGGTTTGACATTAGCAAGCGCCGGTAATTATGATGTTGTAGTTTCTACATGTACCTCTTTAAGTACGACAAGTACTGAAGCGGTATTGTCAATTAATCCATTGCCAACAGCAAGTATTTCAGGAACTACTTCATTGTGTCAAAATGCAACTGCACCTTCAGTAACATTTACAGGATCAGCCGGTACAGCTCCATATACATTTACATACAAACTTAATGGAGGTTCTAATCAAACCATTACGACAACAAGTGGCAATAGCGTCTCATTAACCATACCTACAAACACTGTTGGTTCTTATATATACACCTTGGTAAGTGTTCAAGACTCAAGTACCACGGGTTGTTCTCAAACACAATCCGGTACGGCAACAGTAACAATTAATGCTTTACCTGCAGCACCTGTATTAAGTTCTAATTCACCGGTATGTGAGAGTGCTCAATTAAATTTAACCGCAGCTGTGGCGCCACAACAAGGATACAGTTTGTTTAATAATAGCGGTGTAAGTTTTGTAGATATTGAAACTACCGGTACTTCAATTGGAACTTTGACAGATGATAATGAAAATAATATCACTATTCCTTCATTTACATTTAATGGTACAGCCTATACGACTGCGAGAGTTGGAACAAACGGAGCAATTGTTTTTGGTTCAACAACAAATGACATATCTGCTACAAACGCTGCATTACCTAATGCATCAAATACTGCTGGTAATGTATTGTTAGCCCCATATTGGGATGATTTGGATGTTCAAACCAGTCCAACCATTAAGACACAAACGGTTGGTAACTTATTTATCATTCAATTTACCAATATTACACACAATGACTTCACTACAGGTGGTATTACATTCCAAGTTCAGTTGAATTTAACAAATGGTCAAATACATTTTGTTTACCCTGATGTTATCTTTGGTAATACATCTTATGATTCAGGTGCTTCTGCAACCATAGGAATTCAATACAGTTCAAGTTCAGCCCTTCAGGTGTCATCTAATTCTGCAGCTTTAACAAATGGTCAAAGTATCACATTTATTCCAGCATCTTATTCATTTGCATGGACAGGACCAAATGGCTTTACTTCTTCAGTACAAAATCCATCAATAGCTAATGTATCCACTGCTGCTATTGGCACTTATACTTTGGAACTTACCAATACTAACGGTTGTAAATCAAGCGCTACAGTATCAGCTATTGTAAATCCGTTACCAACAGCTAGTATATCTGGAACAGTGACATTGTGTAGAAATTCTGCATCACCTACTGTAACATTTACTGGTGCGAATGGAACTGCGCCTTATACGTTTACTTATAAAGTAAATGGAGGTGCTAACCAAACCATTGTTAGCATAGGAAATACAGCTACTTTAACTGCTCAAACTACATCTGCGGGTGTATTCACATATACTTTAGTGAGTGTTCAAGACAGCAGTTCTACTGCATGTTCTCAATTACAAACCGGAACAGCTACAGTTACAATAGTTGATAATCTTACCTATTATCGTGATGCTGATAATGACGGTTACGGAAATGCAGCTATTTCAATAATATCTTGTAATGCCTCAGAACCGGGTTATGTAACTAATAATACTGATTGTAATGATAGTGTTGCAGCTATTAATCCTAGTGCTCCTGAAATCAATTTCAATAGTATCGATGAAAACTGTAATAATAATTTATTTGATGGTCATGCTCCTGTTGTAGTTAATGTTACCACTCCAAGTGGAGCTTTGGCTGCGATGACTACTCCTATTACATGTTCAATAGCAACTAATACATCGCCTTATTCAGGTGCTTCGGTTATACACAAATTCAGAGTAACCAGAACATCACCGGCTGCTGCACCTGTAGAGTTTGAAAGAGCATCGCGCACATTTGCAATTTCAGAATTGTCTATTGCTGCATATTCAGCAACATATGAAGTTCAGGCTACTGCAATTGTTAACGGAGAAGAGCAACCATATAACGGTAATACGGCAACATTTACAACGCCTGCGGCTCCGGTTATTCCATTAGTTTCTCAAGTGGTAACTACCCAGTGTAACCAAACCTTAGCTACTATCAATTCATACATCTATGCCAACAACAGCACGATGTACAACAATGCACAGATTGTTGATTTTGAAGTAGAACGTTATGAAAACAATGTACTAACACATACACAGGTTTACAGTACTAATGTCCCATACTTCAGATTGAGTTCATTATCTATGCCTGTAACTTACGGTACCCTATACAAAGTTAGAGTGCGTTACGGATACAACAGCTATGGAAGTGAAATCAGATCAGATTATAGCACCCAATGTGATGTAACAACGCCAAGCATGCCATTGGTTCAAGTAGTAAGTTCACAATGTGGTCAAGAATTGGCTTCAATAAATGCTTATGTATATTCAACAGTTGGTATAGGAAGCGCAAATCTTTATGAATTTAGAGTTACTCGTATACTAAATGTTGACGATGCGCCGGTAACCGTTACTCAAGAGACCATTCAAAGAATAGTACCATACTTTAGATTGACTATGTTAACCAATTTATATATCGGATTAGGCAAAGAGTATAGTATCGATGTTCGTTACAGAGTAAATAGTTACGGTACTCAACAATGGTCTGATTGGAGTCAAACAGCCTGTTCAGTTTATACACCTGGATTCCCTACTACTGGTGTAGTTGATGCACAATGTAATTTATTAGACTTTACGCCTGCGATGAATCAATACATTTATGCAGATGTTGTAACAGGAGCGACCCAATACCGTTTCCGATTGGAATTGTTTGATGAAATGTCAGCCACTCCGGCAGTACCAATATACAGCGAGTTTGTAGACAGTCCGGCAAATTATGTAAGATTAAACCAATTTACAGGCCTTTTACCACAGACGACTTATGTAATTAAAGTATCTGTTCAAATGAATGGAGAATTTGGACCATACGGAAAAGACTGTGCGGTGACCACTCCGGCATTTGCTGCAAAATCGACACCGGCTATGGTAGGTTCAGAGTTTGAAGCTACGGTTTATCCAAATCCGTTTACAACCAGTTTTAGCATAGCTTTAGAGACTTCAAGCGAGTCAACAGTTGGCATAAAAGTATATGATATGGTTGGAAGATTGGTTGATCAAAGAACCGCTTCAGTGACAGAATTGAAAAAAGGCTTCTTAGGAGACCAATATCCAAGTGGTGTTTACAACGTAATCATCACCCAAGATGAAGTAGTAAAAACACTTCGTATAGTAAAGAGATAATCTTTAAATTAATTTATATAATAAACCCTCATTAAGTTATAATGAGGGTTTATTTTTTATTGTAGGTATAAAATCAAATATATTGCAATTACTAAGTGTCAGTTTTATTTATTAATGAAAAATTTATTGGGAATTATAATATTGTTTTCCATCAATCATTAAAATCAATTATTGAATAAAATAAACACGTTTAATTTTACCGTTTTCGATGTGGTATATCGCTACAGCTTCAATAAATTGTTTTCCAAATTGAACACGTTCTTTATCAATAACGATATTGCCTTGAACAATTCTTTCAACCAATTGACAATGCAAGTTTGGAACTTTATCGAACATCTCTGAATATTCTTTACGCATGTTTTCCTTGCCTTTTGACTGCAGTGTATTTGGGTAATTATATATTTCAACATCATCAGCATATGGTTCCAAAAATGCTTCAATGTTTTTCAAATTGTATGCATTTAGTTGACGTTGGGCTAATGCTTCCGGAGTATCAGGAATTACTTCAGTAGGACTAAAAAATATACCTCGATTGACTACTTGATTAATTTTGGTTAAATATTCCAGATTTTCAATTGGATTCCCTTCCAATAATATCAAGTTGGCTTTTTTACCGATGGCAATAGTTCCAAATTCATTTTCTTTATTGAGTACTTTGGCGCCGTTAATTGTTGACGCCTGTATGATTTGCCAATTTGTGAGGCCACTTGCGGACATGGCTTTTAATTCTGATAAATATGATGATGCATGCAAAGTACCTATATTACCAGCATCAGTACCGGTGGCTATTAATACTCCGGCATCTGATAACAATTTTAGATTTTGACGGCAAATTGCATTTTCTTTATCTACAATGGCCATATATTCAGCATTATTGATACTTCTTTTGTAATTATTAATCATTAAAGTATCCGGCAGATGTCTCAAATCAAGAAGCGAACCCAATTGAAACGGGTTTGACTTTAACAAATCATGGTTAGTAAATTGAAGTTTTTGTCCAAAAGTATTGATATAACCATTATGAACAATTAAAGTTGGACAGAGTATGGTTTTCTTTTTCTTGAGCAGTTGTACAAAATCATCCTTCAATAATTCATCATCAACACTATGCACTAAAAAATCGCAACCACTTTCAACAGACAGTTGTGCAGTTATTCTCTCGGTTGCATGCACTGCAACTTTGAGTTTATGTTTGTGGGCTTCATCTATAATTGCTTTAATAATGGGCAAATTTTTTCTGGCACTGGCTTCCACTTTATCTCTATCAGTTATATACCAAATTTTGATAAAATCAGGTTGTAAAGGCAATTGATTTTGGACCATTTTAATACCATCCTCAATACTTTTTACCAAATTAAATGGTTCTTCATCTTTCAAATCATTATAAACTGTTGGCTCAAATGTGGTAGCTAAAGGCCCAGTCATATAAATAGTTGGTGCAAAATCTTTTTCTGAAAAATCTTTTCTCTGCTTTAAAAAACTATAAGAAGCTCCAACATCAATAACCGTTGTAATGCCATTTTGCAAATAGCGTCTCAACTTATCTTCCATGGTTTGGTGAGCCAAATCGACTTCTTTATTGTATGGTTTTTCATTTCTGAAATCAATCGCATCAGGACGAGTATATAAACCTCCATTTTGAAAGAAATGGATATGAGCATCAACCAATCCCGGAAATAAATATTTTCCCTTTGCATCGATTATATTAGCGTTTGCAGGGATTTTAATTTTTTTACTTGGTTGAATGTTAGAAATCAAATCTTTGGTAATCACCACAGTTTGATTGGGTATTAATTTTTGCCTTTCTACATCAGCAATCGTGACATTAGTAATGTAGGTTTGAGCAATCAGTAATTGGCTAGAAATTAATAATACTAAGTTTAATTTTTTTTTCATGCTACTAATTTTTATTGATGATTTAACACTGGGTTTTGATTATTAAAATCTGTTTTTTCTAAATTTTCTATACTTTCAACTTGTTTATTTATATTCAAAAACTGTAATAAAAACCAAGAAAACGATATCATTATCGCAAACGCAAACAAGGATATTTCCCAACTAAAATTTTCATTAATTGGTCCAATTAAAGCTGCAAAAAAAATCCGTCCAATATTTGAAATTGTCATGTATAAGGTGAATTGGCTTGCGGATACTTTCTTCCAACAACATTGCATGGCAATAGCGAAAACACCAATGCATGAAAATGTATAAAGTACATTATAAATTATCATAT
Source organism: Flavobacterium sp. IMCC34852 (assembly GCF_030643905.1). NCBI lineage: Bacteria > Pseudomonadati > Bacteroidota > Flavobacteriia > Flavobacteriales > Flavobacteriaceae > Flavobacterium > Flavobacterium rivulicola. The sequence continues at coordinate 2,124,910 of NZ_CP121446.1, forward strand.
AACTGTAGATAAAAGTAATGCTTGTCCAATACGATTTTAAAAATGCCAATCCGGCTGTGGTAAGTACCATACCGAAAAAATAGATATTTAACATTGGCTTTTTACCAAATTTATCAATCAAAATACCGCCTAAAAGCATCCCGCCTATGCCACCAATTAATTTAGCAGTTGAATAGAATTGTGAATAATCTATATTAGACCAACCCAATTCCTTAACCGTAAAAATAGGTAATAAAGTAGCGATGTAATTGTGAGCTCCTTGTTCAATAAATACCATTAAGGCAAAAATCAGGGAGTTACGCAAACTAAAAACAGTAATAAGTGATTTGAAAATAGATGAAAAACTGGTTAATTGTAATTGCTTCGATTCTGTGGATGGTAAACCTGTAGTCCATGGAACAAATTTTTCCCCTTTTCTTTCTCTTAAAAAAATGGGGACCAACATTATAAGACCTATCATCAAGGCTAGAATAAGTATGGAAACAGTAAAATTGTACTGGTTTAACACCCATGTTCCTAAGACTAGTGTAACAGATATAGCAATGATTTTTGAACCCCACATCAAACCATTCGCTCTGGCTTGTTGGTCAACCGGAATTACATCAATTGCCATTCCGTCAGTAGCAACATCTTGAAACGCTCCAAAGAAGGATACAACAAAACCGGCTATCATCAATTGGTTTAGATTATTTAACGGGTCGGGCACATAAGCCAAATATATACAACTGCATATTAATCCTAATTGACCCAAAATAACCCAAGGTCTTTTGCGTCCCATTGGTAAATAAGTATAACGATCCATCATGGGAGCAACGATAAACTTAAAACTCCATGGTAGTCCGCAAGCCACAGCAAAACCGGCAATTTCTCCGGGAGATTTGCCGTTCATCGCCATCCAAGCCGGAATACCGTAAAACAACATTCCTTCCGGAATGCCTTGAGCAAAATAGAGTGCAATGAAATTGAAATACCTTAAAAAAGTATTATCAGATAGCGATGGTAAATTGCTGTCTTTTTTAATGTAAATGTCTATCGTTGGAGTCATCTCTTGCTTATTTAGCCATTGCCTCAGCCACTTTCTTAGTATCCAAATACTGTTGAAAAGCTATTACTTTGCCGTCTTTTAGTGTCCAAAGATGTGCTACTTGTACATCATAGGTTGCTCCGTTACTTTTTAACTTGGCTTGGTATCGCAAAGTAGACAAGACTTTATTGTTAGCCATTTCATGCAATTGAATATCCGCCAATTTGAAATACTCATGTTCTGCCCCAATTCGGGCAAAAACGCCATTCAAAACGGCTTCGGGCCCAATGTACGGATTGCCATCAGCATACTTATTTCCTTCCGCTTCGTTCCACACTACTTTTTCATCCAAACCGGCAAGAACTTTCGGAATGTCACCAACAGCAAAAGCAGCATAAAGACCTTCAATTATTTTTACATTACTTTGGCCCATCATATCGACCGAAGCGAAAAGCATTACCATACAAAGGGCTTTCAAAGAGATCATTTTTTTCATTCTTTTAGTTTTTAAATTGGTTAAATAATATTTACTACTACAGACAAAAAAACAGCCGCAAGCAAGGCTTGCAGCTTAGTTATTGTATCTACTGAAAAGATGGATGTATATTCTGGACATCTATAGCTGTGTTTTGTAATCAGGTTACTTAATAAATCAAAGCTGTAGGTTAAAACTAAAAGCGTAATTGAGGAGGCAATCTTAAATCAAAAGCAGTCTATTTTTTTATAAATATACTAAAATATTCTTGCAGTAAGAAAGTCAATACTAAAAGTTTGATTATTTGTCAATTAGCAAAAATCCGTGTCCTTAAATATTCCCAAAATAGAATTCCTTACCTTTGCCCGAAATTAAGCAAGCTATGAGCACTTTTGAGCAATTTAATCTTCCAAAATCATTACAAAAAGCTATTGATGAATTAGGATTAACTACACCTACTCCAATTCAAGAAAGAGCATTCCCGGTGATCATGTCGGGTCGTGATGTCATGGGAATTGCCCAAACCGGTACAGGAAAAACCTTTGCCTATCTTTTGCCGATACTCAAACAATGGAAGTTTGTTGCCACAGACACACCGCGAGTAGTCATATTGGTGCCAACGCGTGAATTGGTTGTACAAGTTGCTGCCGAAGTCGAAAAATTGAGTCAATTCATGTCGGTAAGAACCCTTGGCGTTTATGGTGGTGTAAATATCAATACGCAAAAAACAGCCGTCTATCAAGGCATTGATGTTTTGGTTGGTACGCCGGGAAGAATAATGGACTTAGCTTTGGACAATGTCATTCGTTTTGACAGTTTACAAAAGTTAGTAATTGATGAATTTGACGAAATCCTGAATTTAGGTTTCCGTGCTCAAGTGACTTCTATTTTGGCAATGATTAAAACCAAACGCCAGAACATCTTATTTTCGGCTACCATGACCGATGAAGTAGATGAAATGCTCGAAGAATATTTTGAATTTCCGGAAGAAGTTTCTTTGGCACCAAGCGGTACACCATTGGAACAAATAGAACAATTAGGTTACAAAGTGCCAAACTTTTTGACCAAAGTCAATTTGATTATCGAATTGCTAAAAGACGAAGCTTACGAACGCGTATTGCTTTTTGTTAACAATAAAAAAACAGCTGATTTACTTTCAGACAAATTAGAGGAAATTTATCCCGGGCAATTCGGAACCATTCACTCCAACAAATCACAGAATTACCGTTTGCAAACCATGGCAACATTTCAAGCCGGAGAAATTCGAGGCATCGTAACTACCGATGTTATGGCTAGAGGTTTGGATATTTCAAACATTACGCATGTTATCAACGTTGAGTTTCCAGAAATTCCTGAACAATACATTCACCGTATCGGTCGAACCGGTCGTGCTGACAAATCGGGGATTGCCATTAGCTTGATCAGTCCAAGAGAAGAAGAAGTCATGATAGAGGCCGAAGTTTTGATGGAAAAAGAAATCAAGTTTCTAGCTATGCCGGAAAACATTGTCATTGCGGAACGATTGCTTGAGTTTGAAAAAGACAAGAAGAAGCAGATGAAATTCTTACTCAAAAAACCTAAGTTAGAAGGTGGCGCTTCTTTCCATGAAAAGAAGGAAAAAAATAAAAAAGTAAACTTAGGCGGACCATCCAAAACCAAAAAGAAAACCGGTACTTCAGTCAATAGAAATATTCTTAAAAACAGAGCGGCAAAGCGTAAAAAGAAATAATTTTAGTGTTTAAATTTCTTTAAAATTCGGCTTCGCCAAATGATAAAAAGTACTATTTTTGACCAATCGTAGATTCACCGAATCCAAACGTATATAAACCAATGAGGTAAATCGTAATTCGTAATGCAATTTAAACACCCGGAAATTCTATATTTTCTCTTCTTATTGGTCATTCCAATTTTAGTGCATTTGTTTCAATTGCGACGTTTTAAGAAAGAATACTTCACCAATGTACAATTCCTAAAAGAGCTTTCCATTCAAACCCGTAAGAGTTCCACCATCAAAAAATGGTTGTTGCTTTTTACCCGTTTATTACTTCTCGCCTGTTTGATTTTAGCTTTTGCCCAACCTTTTTTCACGGCTAAAGAAAGCCTAAAAGCTACAAACGAGATGTACATCATCTTAGACAATTCCTACAGCATGCAAGCCAAAGGACAAAAAGGGGAATTGCTTAAGCGTGCCGTTCAGGATTTATTAGAACATACTCCGGAAGCTCAGAATTTTTCTTTGATTACCAATTCTGAAACCTATTGGAATACCGATATCAAATCGATTCAAAAGGATTTACAAGATCTAAAATACAGCGCAACACCTTTCCGATTGGACAATTTAATTGCCAAAGTCAATGCGAGAAAATCAGCTTTCAACAAAGATATCATTGTAATTACTGATGCCGTCGATATTAATGCCAATGCATCAAAAAGCTTCAAAAAAGAAGATAATGTGTACTTTATTTTGCCTGAAGCCGAACAAAAAAACAACGTTTCTATTGACAGTGTTTACATTCAGCAAACTTTAGATAGTTTTTATGAAATTGGCGTAAAATTATCTGCCAATGACGAAGATATTCCAGCGGTTCCGATTGCCTTGTACAACCAAAACAAATTGACAGCAAAGACTTTAATCGATTTCAAAAGCACAACTGAAACCATTAAATTTACCATTCCGAAGGAAGATTTCCACGGCTATGTTTCGATTACTGATAAAGGTTTGGCTTATGACAATACTTATTATTTCAGTATTTCCAAACCCAGTAAAACCAATGTAATCAGTATTGGCAATACCGATAAAAGCAATTTCTTGACCAGAATTTATACCAATGATGAATTTGCTTATACCAATTTTCCGTTACCCAATTTGGATTACAACTTAATAGAAAAGCAGGACGCCATTGTGTTGAATGAACTAAAAGACATTCCTCAAGCGTTACAAACTACACTGAAATCATTTGTAAACAAAGGCGGAAACCTTGTCCTTATTCCGGCTCAGGAAAGCAATGTAACTGGGGTGAATTCGTTTTTGGCCAACTTTGGTTCCATTCAATTTAAAGCGATTACAAATAGCGATAAGAAGGTAACCAAGATTAATTTCAATCATCCGTTGTTCAGCAATGTTTTTGAAAAAAAAGTGGATAATTTTCAGTATCCGTCGACCAAAGCGGCTTTTGGAATTAACAGCAATTCGCCCTCCGTATTGAGTTACGAAGACCAAAGTGCATTTTTGACTTCGATTGCAAATCCTTTGTCATCCGTTTATATTTTTGCAGCACCGATTAACAAAACCAACAGTAATTTTCAGAATTCCCCTTTAATTGTACCCACCTTTTACAATATGGCGCAAAACAGTCAGAAAACAGGCGTAAATGCTTTAATTATTGGTGAAGATCAACCGTTTGTAGTCGATGCCTTATTGTCGAAAGATGAAATTCTGACAGTCAAAAATACTACAGAAAGTTTTATTCCGGTGCAACAGTTACTGAATACCAAAGTCAAAATGAGTTTTAATGAAAACCCGCAAGAAGCCGGAAATTTTGGTATCTTTAACGGAACGAATTCGATACAAAATATCAGTTTTAATTATTCGCGAACCGAAAGCAATCTGAGTTTGGTAAATACAGACATAGCAGTTGGTTTCAAAGAAATTGACGATATAGAAACGGTTTTTAATTCGATTCAAACCGATCGAACCGATACACAAATCTGGAAATGGTTTGTGCTGCTTACACTATTCTTTTTAGCATTAGAACTACTCATTCAAAAATTTGTAAAATGAACCTAATCATCCGAAAAGCCAAAATTGTTGACCCCAAAAGTCCGTTTCACCATCAAATCGTTGACCTGAAAATTACACAAGGGATCATCGAAGAAATAGGCACTGCAATTCCTAATTCGGATACACATTCAGAATACCAACAAGAAGGTTTACACCTTTCACAAGGTTGGTTTGACACTAGTGTTTCCCTTGGCGAACCGGGATTTGAAGACAGAGAAACCATCGCCAACGGATTGGATGTCGCTGCTAAAAGCGGCTTTACCGGAATCGCTTTGCAACCCAATTCGAATCCGATAATTGACAACCAATCACAGGTTCATTTTGTCAAACAGAAAGCTGTTAATTTTGCTACAGAGTTATTTCCAATCGGCGCATTGACTAAAAACAGCGAAGGCAAAGATTTAGCCGAACTGTTCGACATGAAAAACGCCGGAGCAGTAGCTTTCGGGGATTATGGTAAAAGTTTGGCGAATGCGAATCTGCTGAAAATAGGATTGCAATATGTACAGGATTTTGACGGTTTAGTGATTGCTTTTGCTCAAGATGAAAATATAAAAGGTAATGGCGTGGCCAATGAAGGAATAGTCTCGACAAGATTAGGCTTAAAAGGAATTCCCAACTTAGCGGAAGAATTGATGGTGGCCAGAAACTTGTTTTTACTTGAATATACCGCCGGAAAATTACACATTCCAACGATTTCAACGGCAAAATCAGTAGCATTAATCAAAGAAGCTAAAGCGAAAGGTTTAAAAGTGACTTGTAGCGTTGCCGTACATCATTTGGTTTTAACAGATGAAAAACTGGATGGTTTTGATACCCGTTATAAAGTTTCACCTCCACTGCGAACCGAAGCCGACAGACAAGCTTTAATCGCGGGTATTTTAGACAATACGATTGACTGCATTACGACTGACCATAATCCGATGGACATCGAGCATAAAAAGATGGAATTTGATTTGGCTAAAAGCGGAACGATTGGTTTAGAAAGTGCTTTTGGAGCATTGTTAACCGTATTACCTTTGGATAAAATAATTGAAAAATTGACTTTCGGTAAATCTATTTTAAATATTGAAAGTCAAGAAATTAATAAAAACAATAAAGCTAATTTTAGTTTATTCCAAATTGATAATAATTGGACATTTGGCAAAGAAAATATAATGTCAAAATCTAAAAATTCCGCGTTCTTGGGACAAGCTATGAAAGGCAAAGTTTTAGGAATTTACAACCAAGGAAAATTAGTTATAAACCATGGATAATCAAACCATAAAAGAAGGCAAAACCATTGCTATTATCAGTTATATTTTGCTTTTCGGACCGCTGATTGCTATTTCTATGAATAGCGAAAATAAGAATCCTTATGCGTCATTTCACCTCAGACAAGGTTTAGGATTAACCATAACCTTTATTCTATTGGGCGTATCCATCAGTCACTTTGAAAACTTTATGATTGCCGCTTCGATGTGGGTTTTCATTTCAGTGTTAGCAATGTACGGGATCTTCTCTGCCGCTATGGGCAAAACCACCAATCTTCCTATTCTTGGGAGTTTATTTCAAAAAACATTTAAAAGTTTGTAATGAGTTTATCACTGCATCATTTGGTCCGAGAACCAAAAATCAAAAAAGACAAGAATCCTTTACTCCTATTACTTCACGGTTATGGCAGTAATGAAGAAGATTTGTTTTCCTTTGCTAACGAATTGCCCGAAGAATATTATGTGATTTCGGCCCGCGCACCATTTGATATGATGTACGGTAGTTATGCTTGGTATGCCATCAATTTTGATGCCGATGAGAACAAGTTTTCTGATATTGGTCAAGCCAGAGCATCCAGAGATATTATTGCCAATTTTATTGATGAATTAATTGCCGAATATCCAATTGATTCAGACGATGTAACCCTTATTGGTTTTAGCCAAGGTTGTATTTTGAGCTATGCAGTGGCTTTGTCATATCCCGAAAAAGTACAACGAGTTGTGGCGATGAGCGGTTATTTTAACCCCGAAATTGCAGTAGATGATTATACCGAAAATGATTTTAGTAAGCTGAAAATATTTGCCTCACACGGAACAGTAGACCAAGTGATTCCGGTAGAATGGGCTCGAAAATCAATACCGATGTTACAAGTGTTGGGTGTAGAAATAGTCTTTAAAGAATACATGGTTGGTCACGGAGTTGCACCTCAGAACTTCTTTGATTTCAAACATTGGTTATCACAATAAAAAAATCCCGATTTCTCGGGATTTTTTTTATTCTTGTGTATCGCTTCCGGTGATTTTTTTGCCCATTTGCCCATCGCCTGAAAATTTGACATCGGCACCTTTTTTCAAAACATACCCTTTCCACGGTACGAGTTGCCAATCCTCAAAAACCCAGGGTTTGCCTTCTGCCAATCGGGTTAATACAATAGAATTGGCTTCATTGGGTAAAAAGACTTCCGCCTGATTTAAGTCTTCACTAAAAAGTACAAATGCACTTAAAGTTTCGTCTTCATTTTCGGGTTTTTCCGCCGGATTGAGTTGGATTCCCGTATAACCTTTAACACATTCCTTATTCATTTTGGACCAAATATAACCGGCAGTGGCCAAACAACCATGTTCATCTTTGTCATTCACTACCGAAGAATCTTTGGATGCCAAAGGAAGATTTTCTTCCTCCGATTCATTATTATTTTGGTCTGTTAACTTACAAGAAAACAGTACGATTGAGGCGATTAAGAGTATAGAGAGTTTTTTCATGCCTTAATTTCTAGTTTAATTGTTCCGGGTATAAGTAGGAATTCATGATTTCAAAAGAAACGGTTTGATCATCATTAACAAAATACTTCAACATCACTTCACCCCAAAGTTTGCCATTGCTGTAGTTGGCAATAATCCATCTGTGGTTTAATAATTTTACTTTATTGATTATGAATTTTTGTTCTCCCATAGTAACTTGGTCCGTAAACTTATTACCGGCGGGATCATCGTTATAGGCCAAAAGGGCTTGGGTTACTTTCTCGGTGAAAGCCTTGATGTCATTTTGGTTTAAATAATTCAATGCTCTGTCATTGGCTTCCAAAGAAAAATAATTGGCCTCATAAAGTTGGTCTGACAGTTTGGTAATACTATCATTCAGCTTCTTACTGTCTTGCTCTGTTTTCGGTATCTTTTGGGCAGCTTCTTTTGAAGTAAAATATTTATAGGTAAAAATATTCATCAAAACGGCTATGATAAACAAGTATAAAAACAATGATTTCTTCATAATATTTAGATTGTAATTTTCAAATTATCGTAGGCTAAAAACACATTTGACGGCAACTTTTTTTGGACTTCTTCATGAAATCCCATAAGATGACTAATGTGTGTCAAATAAGCTTTTTCGGGTTGTACCAAATGTATAAAATCTAACGCTTCCTGCAAATTAAAATGCGAATGGTGTGGTTCTTCCCGCAAAGCATTCACTACCAATACTTTTACGCCTTTAATTTTTTCAATCTCAGCATCATCTATCGTTTTCACATCCGTTAAATATACAAAATCTTGAATTCGATACCCAAAAACAGGTAGGTTTCCGTGATTGACTTTGATGGGTGTAATTTTGACATCATTCACCAAAAAATCTTGATCATTTTTGACTTCAAATATTTCTACACCCGGTGCTCCCGGATATTTGTTTTCAGTTTCAAAAATATAATCGAAACGCTTTATCAAATTATCTAAAACCCTTTGATGTGCAAAAATCGGAATGTCTTTTTTTTGTCGGAAGAAAAAAGGGCGAATATCATCTAAACCCATTGTATGATCGGCATGTTCATGGGTAAACAATACGGCATCTAACTGAACACAACCCGAAGTCAGCATTTGTTGTCTGAAATCGGGACCACAATCAATGACAAAAGAAGTCTCATCGACTCTAATCCAAACTGAAACCCTTAAACGCTTGTCTTTAATATCTTCACTTTTACAAACCGGATGATTACTTCCAATAACAGGAATGCCTTGAGAAGTACCGGTTCCGAGAAAATAAACTTGCATAATAGCACGGTTTTTGATGTGTAATTTTTGAATCTGACTTTAAAAGTAATTAAATACAAAAATAGACTTAATTATCTTTTTATAAAATAGCTATTTTACTAACTTTGCAAAGAATACTTACGCTACACTATGGACAATATTGTTTCTATTATAAAATTGAAAGGCGACAAAGCCATCGAACAAGTTCCTGCTATCAAAGATAAGGCATTGCGAATCAACCTAAATGAAAATATTTACGGAACATTTGCAGAAATCGGAGCCGGACAAGAAACCGTTAGGCATTTTTTCAGAGCCGGAGGTTCATCGGGTACTATCGCTAAGGCAATGTCGGCCTACGATAAAGATTTCAGTGATGCGATTTACGGTATTGAAGATGATGGTCGTTATGTGACAGAAAGCCGTTTGAAAAAAATGTTGAACCATGAAGTAGAACTGATTGAAAAACGTTTAAAAAGAGACAAACATCCTAATAAAATATTCTTCAGTTTTGCCAATACCGTTGCTACTATTGACTTTGCCAAGCAGTTCAAAGGTCACGGTTGGGTCGGCATAAAGTATCAAGTAGAACCGGATGAAGATTATAATGAAATTACACTTCATATTCGTTTTAAAGAAACCGATGCCCGTTTGCAACAAGAAACCTTAGGGGTTTTGGGTGTAAACTTGATTTATGGTGCTTACTACAAATACAATGACCCGAAAAAGTTATTGCGCTATTTGTATGACCATCTAGACAAAGACCAATTGGAGATTGATACCATCAACTTCTCCGGTCCGCGTTTTGCCAACGTTGACAACCGTTTGATGAGTTTACAGTTGGTTAAAAACGGCATGACCGATGCGGTGATGTTTGGTCCTGATGGTAAAAATATATTGCCGGCATCTATACTTTACAAGAAAAATATTTTAGCGCTTAGAGGAAGTTTCCGTCCGGTAACGCAGGTGAATATGGACATGTATGAGAAATCATTGAAAATGTTCCTAGAAGAAAGCAAAGTCTCTAAAGAAAATACGTTGGTTATTTTTGAAATCACACTGTCTAACTTGCGTTCTGAAGGTGAAATTGACGAAAGAGATTTTATGGACAGAGCCGAATTACTTTGTTCATTAGGTCAAACGGTAATGATTTCTAACTTCCAGGAGTATTATAAAGTGGTGGAATATTTCTCCAACTATACGAAAGCTCGTATGGGATTGGCTATGGGAGTGAATAACTTAGTCGATATTTTTGATGAAAAATACTATCGTCATTTAAGTGGCGGGATTTTGGAAGCTTTCGGTAAATTATTCTACCGAGATTTAAAAGTATTCTTGTATCCGATGGAAGGAGAAAACGGAGAAATCATCAACTCTCAAAATCTGAAAGTGCATCCGCGCATGAAAGAGTTATATAAGTTCTTTGCCTATAACGGAAAAGTGGTTGATATCACTGAATTTGACAAAGACCACTTAAAAATCTTCTCTCGTGAAGTATTAAAGATGATTAGCAATGGTACTCCGGGTTGGGAAAACTTATTACCAAAAGGAATTTCAGAAATAATCAAGCAACACCAATTGTTTGGTTATGATCCTAACAAAGTCTTAGAAAAAGCATAAATACTGCGATACAAAAATCGTAGCCCACGTTACAAAATCCGAATTGTAAAACAGTTCGGATTTTTTTTATATTTGATTGTATGAAAAAAGTTTTGAAGATTGTCTTACCAATCATGGCCATTGTCTGTTTAGCGGTTTATTTAATCATTAGAAACATTATGTTTGACAATGGTTACGAATCTACTCAGAAAGACAAGTATCCTGAAGTACCTTTTTTTCCTCACATCACTTCGGCTGAAAAATTTGTCAATAAACCCATTGACAGTATGTATGTTAGGAATTTCTACTCCAGTAAGAAATTTAATCAAGTGGTGGTAGAATATGTAAAGGATTCAGCAACTTTTGATTCGGTTAGTATTGCTTTATTTACAAGTTCACTAAAAAAAATATACTCTGTTAAGTTGGAACGAGATGTTTACTGGGATTATGACGAAAAGCAACAAAAACTTTTTATTGCCCAAGAAGTATATTATACGGATAAAGACGACAACCTTAGCAACAAAATTGACAATGCTTTTATCATCGATATTACCACCGGAAAAAAAGAAGTTCTAAACGAAATAGACTCTGTTGGTTTTAAAAAAATAAAAAATGAGCTAACGGTTTTAAAGCATTTTACCGGCAGTTATCAAACGGGATTAATTTATTTTAAAAACAACAAAAACGACTATTGTATTGCCAAAAATGAACACGCGGCTGCCATTGCTAAAGAAATTAAAATCGGAACTAATAATTTTGATTTTACCGTAAGCATGTTGTTGGCCGGTGATCCCAAAATAAAAAATGAAAAAATTAAACTATCAGAAAGAATTGTGACCAACAATGAGCTCGGGTTTCATCTAAGCTTTGACATCAACAATCACTACAGTGCCGAAGCTGAGGAAGAGCACAAGCGAAATGAAGGTTACAAGTATTACCAAGGTTGGTTTGACAAAGACGAACTTTATTATTTTACAATGAAACTAAAAAACGAAACGGTTCGGTTCAAGTCTATACTATACTATTATTCAGATTTTTATTTTATTGAACTGAATAAACCAACAACAGACAATGATACTCTGAATTACTACACTCAAAATAGATTATTTCAGTTTTACAAAAAAAACAACTAAATAGTGTTACTTCAATATCTGGGAAGCGTGAGCTTTAGTTTTAACGTCCGTGATTACTTCGTCAATTAGACCTTCTTCATTGATGATAAATGTGGTTCTGTGAATACCGTCATATTCTCTTCCCATGAACTTTTTGGGTCCCCAAACGCCAAATGCTGTAATTACTGATTTGTCTTCATCGGCCAGTAGCGGAAAAGGAAATTCATACTTGTTTTTAAATTTACTCTGGGCTTTAGCACTATCGGCACTAACACCAAGCAAAGCATAATTATTGGCTTTGAAACGTTCAAAATTATCTCTCAAGTCACAAGCTTCGGCTGTGCAGCCCGGTGTATCAGCTTTTGGGTAAAAGAATACTACCAACTTTTGGCCTTTATAATCGGCTAAATTGTGTTGGTTACCATCTTGGTCATTTCCGGAAAAATTGGGTGCTTTATCGCCTTTTTGTAGTGTTGTCATTTTTAAAGTTGCTAAGTTTATTTTAGTATTTTTACGAATCAAATTTAGTTAAAATGACCAAACAAGAACGTGCAACATTCGTTATAAATACGTTAAAAGAACTTTACCCCGAAATCCCTATTCCGCTTGACCACAAAGATCCTTATACTTTGCTGATTGCCGTTTTGCTTTCGGCACAATGTACCGATGTTCGCGTGAATCAAATTACGCCACTCCTATTCGCTAAAGCGGATAATCCGTATGATATGGTAAAACTTTCGGTGGAAGAAATTAAAGAAATCATTCGCCCTTGTGGCTTATCGCCGATGAAGTCAAAGGGCATTTACGGTTTATCTCAAATTTTAATCGAAGAACACCATGGTGAAGTACCACAGAGTTTTGAAGCATTAGAACGATTACCGGCTGTTGGTCACAAAACTGCCAGTGTTGTTATGTCGCAAGCTTTTGGCGTACCTGCTTTTCCGGTTGATACGCATATTCACCGTTTGATGTACCGATGGAATTTAACAAATGGCAAAAATGTACAACAAACCGAAAAAGATGCTAAAGCCATTTTTCCAAAAGAATTGTGGAACGAATTACATCTGCAAATTATTTGGTATGGAAGAGAATATTCACCGGCTCGCGGTTGGGATTTAGAAAAAGACATCATTACCAAAACCATTGGTCGAAAAGAGGTTTTGGCTGAATACCATAAAAAAACATCCCGATAATAATACCGGGATGTTTCTTAATTAGCTATTGATTCGAAGTTCATGTTGCCTACTTTAATAATATTCAATGCACAAGAATATTGAAGTATTAAACGTATGGTTTCTTTTTTAGGTAACATTTTTTTGGGAGCTAATTTTCTTTTAGAGTAAAGTTTTGCCATATATAAAAATCAGTTTGTTTTGGATGTTTATATAGTAACGCAAGAATTTACTTTTTATTGCCTATGAAGGTAAATAAATTTTATTTTTTTCAATTACCTTTCTCATGTTCGTAATGGCATAACGCATTCTGCCTAAAGTGGTATTAACGCTAACACCGGTGAAATCAGCTATTTCTTTGAAACTCATATCTAAAAAATAGCGCATCATGATGACTTCTTTTTGATCATGAGGTAATTTTTCGATGATGGTTTTGATATCGATTTCTACTTGATTTTTAATTAATTTGCGTTCGATATTCAAGGAGTCATCAGTAATTCTGGAGAAAATTAATAGTTCATCCGTGTCGCGATTCAATGGCATTTTTTTGTCATTGCGGTATTTGTCAATAATCAGATTACTGGCAATACGCAAAACCCATGACAAGAACTTGCCTTCTTCGTTATAATACTTTTTTGATTTGAGTGTATGAATCACTTTGAAGAAGGTTTCCTGGAAAATATCTTCTGTCACATCTCTATCCGAAACTTTGGAATAGATATACCCATAAATTTTTGATTGGTGCCTGTTGATTAAAATAGCCAGAGCGTTTTCATCGCCGGCAACGTATTTATCAACTAATATAGCATCAGGAAGTTGAGATTTAGCCATAACAATACCTTTTAGTGTAGGGTTTAAAAAAGAGTTTTTAATCTAAAAAGTAATTGTTTTGTATAGGCAAATCGGTTTTGAATGTTAATTATAAATCAAATTTAACATAAAATTTATTTAAAAAACAAATAAAAACTAAAAAAAGTTGTTTTTAAAAGAAGAATACTATTTCCAATAGGCAAATACCCTCAAAAAATTAAGGGTATATTTAGGGATTTAAATCCCGCTTTTATAAAAAGGATATTTAGAGTTGTTCTTTGAAGCTACTTCTTCACTATTTTTAAATGTTGAATTCCACGAGAGTTTTGAATTCTGAGAAAATAAATTCCAGGTTTTAAATCACTCATATTGATGTCTTCTCTTGCACTAACTACCATTTCGAAGTGCTTTTTTCCTAAAATATCGGTCAATGAAATTTGATTATGATGGTCCTGCAACTGCAAATGCAAAATACCTTCAACAGGATTAGGATAACATAACTGACTTAATTCAGAGGATGTTGGTATATCTAAAGCACAATTACTTCCCACCACATAGGAAAAAAATCTTGTGACAGACAATCCACCGGCGTAGGCAAACTTAACCGCATAACTAATAGTTGAACCAATAGTTTGTCCGGTGATGGTTTTGGTAAATATATTTCCTGATACATTCGTCATTTGATATTCTGTAAAAGGACTTTGTCTCCACAAAAAGGCTACTACACCAACTTTATCGGTATCCAACATTTCAAAAGTGATTTTAACATCGGTACCTATGGTTTCAAATGCATAATTATATCCTATAGAGAAAGTACCTGCTTGAGCTTCTGTATCCGTACCTGAACACCCAATAACTCCAGAGGTAGTAGCATTGAGAACTATTGGATTGGCAACAAAAGTATTCCCTGCCAAATCGCTGGCTGTCACTGAAAAAGTATAATTAGTATTAGGCATTAAATTAGGAACTATAACCGACCTGGGAACTCCGGAGGGATTAGCCAAAGCTATTGTTCCACCACTATAAGTAATGTTATAATTAACATTCCCTGAGTTGTCTTCTGCATTCAATAATAATTCTATTGTTGAACTGGTTACTGTACCTATTGAAGCGGTGAAGTTGGTTGGTGCTTGAGTGTCAACAAGCGTATTTTGATATACTCTAACATAATCAATTTCCATTGCCGCTTGTGTGAAATTTGAGGGTATCGCTCCTGCAACTCCTCCCATAGCAATATTCAACAAAAGGTATTGTTCTGCATTAAACGGCCAATTACTTGGTGTTTTCACTGCAGGATTGTAGGTGTAAAATACTACTCCATCCAACAGAAAAGAAATTTGAAAAGGAGACCAATTCATAGAATACACATGAAAGTCATTCCCTAAATTATTCGCTATAGTACCACCAATATTTGTAGTATTACCAAAGGATGAAGGTGTATGCAATGCGCTCTGAATATAATTAACAGGTTGGGAAGGTGTTAT
Organism: Flavobacterium sp. IMCC34852; assembly: GCF_030643905.1. NCBI lineage: Bacteria > Pseudomonadati > Bacteroidota > Flavobacteriia > Flavobacteriales > Flavobacteriaceae > Flavobacterium > Flavobacterium rivulicola. The sequence continues at coordinate 2,140,356 of NZ_CP121446.1, forward strand.
CCCGTGTTCCATAATATCAATCTCACCACAAGCCGGCCAATTGGTAGTCCCGAACTGGCTGTCAAAAAAACCACCATCTTCATTCACATTTTTACCGAGCATCCAAATGGCGGGCCAAGTACCTTGGTTGGTTGGAATTTTTGCTCTAACATCAACACGACCATATAAAAACGAAAACTTCGAATTTAAACGGGCTGAAGTATATTGTTTGGTTATTCCCTGGCTTGTGTATGGCTCTTTTTTAGCTACTATATTCAGAAAACCACTATTGACAAAAGAGTTTGTTAATTGATCCGTATAATGCTGCACTTCTCCATTAAACCAACTTCCACCTGCCGGTAACTGAGTTTGATGATGCCATTTACTTGAATTCACAGCACCATTATTGTCAAACTCATCCGACCATACTAAATTGGTATAAACCACATCAACTTGTGAATACCCAAATGGAATAGAGAGAAAAAGAGTTAGAAAAATTTGAAATAGAGTATTTTTTTTACTCATGTGTTTATTATTGTTTTTCGGGTATTTGTGACCCGAGCCTGAAAGGCGAACTGATGAAATAATCTTCGATATCATGATTAGCTATTTTTTTGATTAGTTTTAAAAAAGCTTATCAAACTTTTAACCTTATAAAAGGGCAAATTTTTAAAATTTCAGTTTTTCATTTTTATCCCATAAACCCCAAAAAGCCCCAACATCGCCTTCCGGACCGACTTTCCAAGATTCATCAAATGAGGAAAAATAGAAAATTTCGATGCTATTATGTTTTGACCAATTTTGAGTTTCAATGAAATACTTGATTGCATTTTCATTAGAGGCAACGGCGCCTTTTAGAAATCCGCCTTCGCTTGGCCAGCCTGTTTCAGTAATGATTACACGTTTACCATTTCCGGCATGCTTAGCCGATTCAAACATACTAACCATGTGGTGAAATGAATGCTCTATAGGACAACCTTCCCAATAGGGATAACAATTGGTTAAAATTACATCGCAAGCTTCGGTTATGTTTGGTCGATGAGAGAATTCATAGTAAGCATCAACATATCCCACTGGAACATTAGGTAAGGCTTCCTTGACGCGATGGATATAGGCCAATAATTGTTCTTCCGTTAAATCACCTCTGTACATGACTTCATTTCCAACGGCTGCTATATCTACACAACCTTCATTGGCTAATTCTATTAATGCTTCTATTTCCTTTTCATTTTTTTCTAAATCGTCACCAAGCCAAGCTCCAACCAATGTTTGCATCCCGTTTTGGTGCGCAATTCTTGGAATATGTTCGTTGCCTTCAATACAGGAAAAAGAACGAATCCATTTGGAATAGGGTTTTAAAATTTGAATGCGTCTATTTACTTGTTCTGCGGTAATAACATCACCTGGTTTTTGTCCGTCTTCATATAAACTGAAGCAAATTCCATGCATACCATTTTCTAAAGTTTCTCTCCAAATATTTTTTAATTTTGGTAAAGAGATTTCAGAAAAATCGATGCTTTTATGTTCGTAACTATTTTGATTCGTTTCCGAAAAATTATCTAAAGAAAAATAATGACCTTCTCTATATGACATATTAATTTAGTTTAAGTTCAAACTTTAATTTTTCGTTTTTATCCCAAATTCCCCAGGCTGTTCCGACGGTTCCTTCTTGATTGGCTTTCCATGATTCATCAAAGGATGAAAAATAAAACAATTCAACATTATTATTTTTAGCCCATTCGTGAGATGCCACAAAATATTTTACAGCATTCATTTCTGAAGGAACTGCTTGGTCAACGGTTTCCCCTCTACTTGGCCAACCGGTTTCTGAAATGATAATTTTCTTTCCATTGGCTACAGATTGTGTAACTTCCATCATGTTTTGCAAATAAGAAGCTGCATAATCATTGTTTGCACCTTCCCAAAACGGATAAAAATTAACCAAAAGCACATCACAATTGGACACGAGATTAGGTCGGTCTAAAAACTGGTAATAAGCATCTACATAACTCACAGAAATATTTGGCAATGCTTGCTTTACCCTTTTTATATAAGAAATTAGTTCTTGTTCAGAGATTTCATTACGGTGTAACACTTCGTTACCAACTGCTGCCATATCCACTAAACCGGCTTTTGCCAATTTGATTAAGGATTGTATTTCTCTTTCATTTCTGTCTTTATCATCACTAATCCAAGCTCCTACTATGGTTTTTAAACCTTTTTGGCGAGCGATTTCGGGAATTAACTCATTACCTTCCGTACAGGAAAATGAACGAATCCATTGGGTATGAGGAGCAATAATATCTAATCTTCTTTTGATTTGGTCGAACGATAAAACATCTCCAATTTGCTGCCCATCGGTATACGGACTAAAGCAAACGCCATGCAAACCATTATTTAAAATTTCTTGATATTGTTCTTTTATCTCAGTCTCACTTACCGTGCTAAAATCAGTTCCTTTAATGGTATTTAAACTATTATTTTTTAGTAATGACGACAACTTACCGGAAAGATATGCGGAAGATTGAATTTTTGGTTTTTCTTTTCTTTTTTCCAAAAGAGCTCTCACTTCTCTGGCTTTGGCTTCATCTACATCATAATCTTTCATTATCCAAATAGCGGATAATGTTCCTAAAATCGGAATTCCGACAAAGAAAATTCGCAACCAAAACATGGTGTCGTCGGTTTGTGTAGCTGCATTAGATTGAAAAGCGACCAAAGAAAGAATCAAACCACTTAATAATCCTGCAACTGCAGTTCCGAATTTTACCATCCACCAATAAATTGCGCCTAAACTTCCTTCTCTTCTTTTACCGGTATTGAGTTCATCAATATCAATTACATCTGAAGTCATCGACATCATTAAGGTAAATAAACTACCAATTCCGAATGAGAAAAACGGCAATGCAAAAAGAAACAGATACGGTTTTCCCGGAACAAACAATAAATAAAGTAAAATGTAACCCACTACAGAAATCCCTTGAGAGATCAAAAACGCTTTCTTTTTCCCCATTATTCTCGATATTCTTGCCACGACAGGAATAACCGCAATTGTAGTGATAATAGCACCTACACTACCAAATAAAGTAGGCCATAATCCGAAACCATCTTCATTTCCTTTAAATAAATAATATTTGATGATGAAGTAAGAAAATCCGGCTGTAGTCTGAAAAGCATTAAATATTAAAAAAGTGGCAATACAAATTTTTCTGAAGGGTTTTATTTCTATCGAAGCTTTCAAACCTTCTTTGATTTCTCCAAAACTTCCCAAGATTCCTTTAAAATCAATCGGGCTGTAATTTTCGTTAAGTGTTGATTTACTTGGAATAAAAAATGCTGGAATTGCCGCTAAAATCGCACATCCAATTGCAACATACACCGCCAAAGTTCTTACCGCAATTTCACTTGATGGAAATAAGGTTTGATCTGCCATTATCACCCAAAACCAAGGTGCAACTACCCAAGCTAACTGACCGATAAGTTGTGAAGTCGCCATAATATTGGTTCGCTCGTGGAAATCATCACTCATTTCGTACCCCATCGCTACGTAAGGAATACTAAAAATGGTCAATCCGGAATAAAAAATCAATGAAATAACTAAAAAGTACCAAAAATTGTAAGTAACGCCGTTTTCGGCATACAATTGCCACATTAATGCAAATGAAATTCCTAATATAATCGCTCCTGCTAAAACATATTGTCTTCTTCTACCCCATTTCGATTTTGTATTATCGCTAACATATCCCATTATAAGATCAAATAAAGCGTCATAAAACTTTGGAATAAAATAAGTTAAACCGAGTAACAAACCACTAAATCCCAATTTTTCTACTAATACAACTGTGAAAATGCCAATCATTGCAGGAAACATTTGGTTGGCAAGCATACCTAATCCAAAGGCAATTTTTTGACCCATGGGAACTTTTCCTGACGAAGTTGAAGTAGTGTTTGACATAACAATTATAGTTTTAAATTATATGGTTAGTTTTGCTTGATTATGATAGTTTGTAATGCTTTTGCATCAATTGAGATTAAAGCATTTTTATTACTTATATTAATTTCAATTGATTGCTTGGTTTCTGTTGGATTAAAAACGGCAACAGCAATAGAGCCATCAGGATTTTTAACGGCTGTGGCTACAACCTCATTGCTGTCAATTGTACATCCAATTTTTACGGCTCCTGGACGCATGAACTTACTGAAATGAGCCATCACATAATATAAAGGAGTGAAATAAACTTCATCGTTTTTATCATCAACGATCACCGGTGCAACACACCAATTTTTAAACCAATTGGGGCCGCCTTGACGGTCTAAAACCATATTCCAATCGACCCAACCATCGACCCAATTATTGAGGCAACCAATGATATCATTAGCATAGCGGTTAACCGGAGCGTATTTCGGATGCAAATATTTTTCTTTTTCACTGGCCCAATCCCAACCCCAATCTGTAGCTTCTTTTTTCCAATACCAAGCATCATCGTTCCAATGTGGTACTTCAGAGTCAACGCAGCCTTCGGTTTCGATTAGGTATTTGTTGGGCGCTTTGTTGTGGGCGTATTGCAGTTCTTTGGCGAAATACTCATAGGTACTTTCATACCAATGTATAGCCGTTCCGGCGAAGTACTTTGAGGTTGCTTCATTTTTAAACATGGCATCAACCCATTCCGGCAAACCGGCTCTATTTTGATCGTAGCCAAAAATTTTAACGTCAGCCCAACCGTCTTTTTCTAATTTTGGTCCAAGATGATTTTGGACAAACAAAGTCATTTCTTCCGGAGAAAAAAGGGTGCTTTCCCAGTTGTTTCCATTGCCGTGTGGCTCGTTGATAACGGTAACCCCCCAAATATCAATTCCTTCTTTTTTGTAAGCATATAAATATTTAGAAAAATACAAAGCAAAGGCATCATTGAATTCGGGCAATAATTTTCCACCTACATATTTTTTATTGTCTTTCATCCATGGTGGAGAAGTCCAAGGCGAAGCGATAATCTTAAAACCTTCTTTAGAAATGGCTTTAGCATCGAGAATCATCGGAATGAGATCTTCTTTGTCGTCTTCAATAGTAAAATGCTCTAATTTTAAATCGTTTTCGACTTTAGCGTAGGTATAATTGCTCAAAGAAAAATCACAAGAAGCAATGTGTGTTCTTGTTAAAGAATAATTGGCACCCTCTTCACTAAAATAGGCATCGAGTATTTTTTTTCGATTGGCTTGACTTAATTTGTTTAACAAATAGGCCGAAGCTTCAGTAAATGAGCCGCCAAAACCGGTGATGGTTTGGAATTTTTCTTCCGGATTTAATTTGATAATTAGCGGTTTGTCATTTTGAGTAAATTCAGTGATTTTTTTTAACGAGTGACCTTGTGCGGAAGTTTCATAGACTTCTACCTTTAGTTTATCAGTTACTTTACAGCTTTGCAATGAAAAGGCCATACTACACGCTAGTATCAAAAATTTAACATTGGTTATTTTACACTGAATCTTTTGCACGCTTAATTTTTTAAAATCGATGTTGGTGTTTTTACCTCCAACCATAATGTTTTTTCGTCACCATTGAAGGTCTTTTTGATGGGTTTTCCATTTCGGGTTAAACCATTGAAAGTTCCTTTATCAACCTCTTTCCAAAGGGCATACTTGGCTTGCGATTGCAAATTGATTAATCCAAAATGATTTTCTGAACCCATCGGATTTGCACTATCTTTCCAATTCTCATCAAAAGCTTCAAAATAGAAACACGAGATTTTATTATTATTAGACCATTCTCGCATTAAATTATAAAACTGAGCCGACTTGTACTCATCAGTTGCTTTAGAACCATCATTGCCATAATGCTCATTGGACATTGAAGCCCAGCCCGTTTCACCAATATGAACCGGTTTATTTACGCCAATTGATTTCATATAATTGACCACACTATCGTATTGTTGAACTGCATAATCTCTCGCTCTAAGCATGGCTGCATCTATTTTTCCTTTTTCAGACAAACACATTTCACTTTCCTTTACGCCCCAAAAAACAGGATTGTAATGAGTGTCATGCATTGGATAAGTGTGCATCGAAATGTAATCAACCGCTTTAATCAACTGGTTTAAATCTTCAACATGATACTCTTTTCCTCCTCCGCCCCAAGAGGCAAAATTGTCTGAAGAGGTTATCCAAACGTCTTTGGGTAATTTAGATTCCTTTTTCAAGTTTTGTAAATGATTCACCCATTTTAAAATGATATCAGGTGTCACATAATAACTCGTAGCCCATTTTACCATAGCTTCATTTCCTACTGCAATAATTTTCACAATATCAGGATATTGATTGGTCAAACGGACAGCTTCCTTAATTTCGACAGCATTGCGCTGGCTTTCTTCGTGGTGAATTGGAGGCAAATTTGTCCAAGCATTTTTACAATCAATCCAAGCGCCTAACATGACATACATTTCGAAACCTTCAATCTCCTTTTTTAGCTCAGTTATGGCTTTTAACACATTAGAAACCTCTTCATAATGAACGTTGTAGGTTCTGATAATTTTAATATTTAAAGCCGAAAGCAACTTTAAATCCTCTTTTATTTCGGCTATTGTGGGTTGCGTTTCCCTTGTTTGGGTTCGGTATCCGCCATAACAAATAGCTTGGTACTTAACATTTCCTAATATTTTTTCTGCGGTCATTTCGTTTGAAACTAAATTGCTAGTGTTTTTTTGATTACATGATATAAACAAGAGTAGTATGATGTAAATTAACTTGTTCATTATCTCAAATTATTTTCATCCAAATACACCACAACTTGTGAAATCTCACCAGTTCTGTGGAATATTTTTGTGCTTTGCTCTTTGCTTAATTCTAGCGAATCCAGTCTTTCTGTTGAACCATTTGCGTTATACAATTCTATATGATTTGCAGCAGCTATTTTGTAAATAACCGGCACTTGACAAACCGTGAAGGCCATACTGTCTTTTGGAATAGTTAAATTCTTCTTCGTACCGTCGACTAAAATAAAAGTAGCCTCAATTTCTTGTGTTAAAAACTCATTTCTAAGTAGAAAATTAGGTTCGAAATGCAATAGACCGTCTTTCAGTTTTACGCCTAATTCTCCTATTCGGGTCAGAATATCTTCTTTCACTTGTCCGGTCATTCCCGGTTGTTGTGCTCCTTTGCTAAATGGTGTATGCGAATAAGGATCGGTTGGAAAAGCGCCATAAACTTGAGGCGACTTGTGCACACCGATTCCGGCTCCAACGGCATCAAAATGGGTAATTAATGATTTAATTATGGTTTGATTTTCATTAGACTCCACAGCTGTTTCAATAACTTCTAATACAGCAACATGCAATTTAGAAACCATATGCCAATAGATAGAACCTAAACCTTCATACCCGTAAAAAGTACCTGAACGTCCTGTGAATGCTTTGTGATTGAAGACATCTTCAAAAATTTGCAGGACTAATTCGGTTTCACTATCCACTAATGATTTATAATCTTGACGATTTCCTAATTGGATAAGCGCTTCTTTTACATCATTAGCATTGTGAAAATTGCCGTTGAAATGGTAATTCCCTTTGATGTCTTGATTGATGATTTGGAAGTTGTTATCATCCAAAAGTTTTTTCAGTAAAACTGACTTTTGAACCTTATCTTTATGAACGGTGTTTTTTTCTAAAAACTTAGGAAGCTCTTTGTTAGGATATAAAATATAACTGTTTTGATCAGGTCTGTACAAAGCACTATTTTTCAAAGCGTCCAAGACTTCTAATGATTCTTTACCATTAAGAAATCCTGAACTTAAAACGGCAACTTGTCCTTCGAGCATTTCGGGTAAATAGGAAATTGATACACCTTCATTTGCTACTGACATCAAATTATAAGCATGATACAATTTGTCTTCTCTTTGATTGGCTTTAATAGAATGTTCTATAAAATCGATGCTTACTTGGGTAAACTTCTTCAAACCATCCATAGAATGGGTTCGTTTTTTACCCCAAAAACCGCTATTGTACACTTGGTAACGATAATCTGAAGCCGCTTGTCCTAAAGCATCTAATATTTGTTTTCTGCTTTTGTCGTCAATAGACTTAGACAGTAAAGGTTGAAAGGCAATCAAGCTTTCTCGAATAGCATGATAAAACTCAACCATTTCGTTTGAAATTTTGATCGTTTCCTGATTAGAGTTTTCGAGTAATTGTTGGAAAAATTTCAAAAATCTTCTCAAGTAATACAAAGTTACCATAGAAACACCATTGCCAACTAAAGCATTATTGGCATCATTCCATTCAGGTCGTTGGGTATTCATCCAAATACCGGCTTCGGGAATGAAATTGGACATTTTTGCCAAAACCGTAGCCAAAATCTTTTCGATTAAATTGACATGATAGATTTCGTCATTATTATCTCTTAACAAAGCGCCATCGGCTCCATTTTGGTTTCTTCTGGTATTTATTTTGGCATCCCATTCATGGTTGAATAAAATGGTATCTTTGGGATTTTGCAAAATCTCTTGATACGACTTAATCGTATAAGGAACGGCTGCATATACAAAACATTCTTTGTCAAAATAGCTATTTAATTTACCGGGTTGGTATTTCTCGATAAACTCTAAAAATTTTAACAGGTATATAATTTGATGATCGCCCCAATATCCAATGTAAGACCATGGATTGTCAGGTTCGATGGTTTCCCAATCAAAACCATCTTTGGTTACCCGATAAGGATTGTATCCATCAAATGTGGAAGCATTCAGAAATTTGTGAATCATTCCATCAATAAAATCAGGATAAGCATACGCTAAAGCTTCCCAATTCTGAAAAATATCGCGCCAGTTTCCTTGGTAGTCAAGAATTTTTGAACCATCAATTTCACTTGTTGTATTGATAGAAAATTTATTCCATGGGCGACTTGGATCACCGTGACGTCTGCTGAATTTAAGCGGTAGATACTCGGTACACAAGCGCAATAAATCGGCATCCTCATTTGATGCGACTTGTTGTTGCAGATAAGAATAACCAAAGGTTTCCGGTAAACTACTTAAAAAAGAAGCTTGATTTTTTGAAACGGTTTTATTGGCTTTGGCGATATAGTTTACAAAATCGCTTTTGTCAATTTGGTAATTATTATCAAAAATACCACCACGCATAATGTTAAACAACACATTAGAAAAATGACGGGTATCTTTGCGATTGTCGGCTGTAAATTGTAATCCGTCGGCAGTAGCGTTAAGTGCAATTAAGTTTTGCGTTCCTAATTGGACATCTTCAACCACTTTGCGATCAAGATTTTCATCATTACAAATGGCCTCCGCCAGCGCAATTACTTGCGATTGATTTTGGTTAACGTTGGCTACAATCTTCCATTCTTTGGACGAATTGGATTGTAAAACGACATCTGAAGAAATAAAATAAGCGCCTTTTTCACCTTTCACATCGGTTTCTTGCTTAATATTTTGTCCTTTTCTGAAGGCAGCAAGTTGTAAAGATGAAAGTAAATAGGTTGGCTTTTCGAAACCCAATGACCAAGCGATGTTGGCTTTTAAGGCTTCACTTGGTTCGGCTTTATCAACTATTATAGCACTTAGTGCAAAAATTCCTAATCCGCTTTCAGTATGAAGTTCATTTCGCTTGTAGGCATCTACTAAATTACTAGTTGTTGCTTGTAAATCACTGTTAACTCCTTGTGGCAAAACATTTTGAATACCATCTAAAAGTGTAATAGTATAATCCGTATTTGAATTGTTGATTAATTTTGAGGTTTTAACAAAGCCAAACAAGTTGCTACTACTCCATTGGTATCTGAAAGTCAGTTGTAAATCAAGGTGAATTTCTTCAAAAATGATTTTGTTTCCGTAACTGTTCTTGTAGAGATTTCGGCTAAGATTATACTTGTCATTAAATCGTTCAGAAAACGGTTCCCAGATATAGGTTTGATCTTTAGTATGAATTTGGAAAATAGATTTACTTCCGGTAATATCTGCAAATTCTGTTATTTTGTCATCAGTGTAATAAGGAAATAAGGCGTATTCAGCATTCTTTCTTCCGGCAGAAATACCACCATTACTAGAAATAAACAACCAATGATTGGAATCACTCACGACACTCATGAAGAATGGTCGCATGGCATCATTATTGGCTATTTTATAAAATTTTTCCCCATCTAACAAAACGATATCCATAGATACCTTTTTATTATCAATCTCATTATCACCTAATGTGGTTTGTTTGTTAATCATAATAATCAAAAAGAGTTCTTTGTTTTTTTGTCCAATCGCATCAATAAAAACAACTAGACCTTTATATAAAAAGTCTAGTTGCTTTTATAAGATTTATTCATATACTCTTATGTAATCAACTAACATTGTTTGAGGAAATACGGTTTGGCTATTTGGAGTACCCGGTAAATTTCCACCTACTGCCATATTAAGAATAATGTAAAAAGGCTCATTAAAAACCCATTCTCCGGGCACATCTTCAGGAGTGATTTGATTGTATAAAACGTCGTCCACATAATAATTGATGTAGTTTTCGCCCCATTCAATACCAAAAACATGAAAGTCATTATCAAACCTGTTATTAAGTAATGAATAGCTTTTAGAGATGGATTCGGCACCTGAATAACCCGGTCCGTGCACTGTACCGAAAACTGTTGTTGGGTTGTTGCCTAAATATTCCATGATATCAATTTCACCACATTGTGGCCATATAACCGTATCAGAATTTGCTCCCAGCAACCAAAATGCAGGCCAAATTCCTTTACCCCATGGTAATTTGATACGGGCTTCAAATCTTCCGTATTTTTTTTCAAATTTTCCTTTGGTCAAAATTCTGGCCGAGGTATAACCGGCGCCCATGTATAGCTCTTGAATGGCTGTAATTTTCAGCATTCCGTTTTCAACCACAATATTTTCAGGTCTATCCGTGTAATACTGTAGTTCATTATTACCCCATCCATTATTTCCGGTGCCAATGTTGTAGCTCCACAAATCAGGATTTGGTGCACCATTTGAGTCAAATTCGTCTTGCATAACTAATTGATTCATGGTTGTTACAGTTTGCTTTTCATCCGTTGAACATCCTATAATCAGTAGGGCTATACCCGTTAAAAGACAACTTCTTTTTATTAATTTAATCATCATATGAAATTTAATTGTTTTTAAATAAAATCTAATTAGTTATAGAAATAGATGTTGTCTGCATATAAAACCGAACCATCGCCACCTTCTAATATAATTTGCGCTAAATGTGATCTACTTTGTAAAAGAGGCATGGCGGAAAAAGGAATTTCTATAGGAATCCAAGCTTGTGATACTAAAGTTGGAGCTGTAAAAGTGGTTGAATGTCTGGTATCATTACCTCCTCCAAAGGCACCATCGGCACCAAAATCGACAACAATAACTCTTAATTGTCTGCCCGGAGCAATCGGTCCTGGAATGAATACATCTAAATGTATACCAGTCATACTGTTGGCATTTATGGTAGGATTACTGAATTCAATTCCAACAAAATTGAAGATGGTATAATTCAAAATATTATCCCCTAACACAGAGAAATCATTTGAAACGGTTGTTTGCCAAGGTTGCCAGTAACCATTATAATAGTTTACAGGAACATTAGTGTAAGCATCAGAAAAAATGGATATCACATTTGCCTGATTTCTTGTCGGTGTAGGTGCGTGAACAAAAGTTCCAACACAATTTATTGTTAAACTACCTGTAGCGGGAACACCATTCATAGTTGCGGTTATTACAGTAGTTCCTGCACTCAAAGAAGTAACTACTCCTGCTTCATCTACAGTTGCTACTGCAGGATTTGAAGAAGAAAATTCTAAATAAGAAGGGCTAATTGATACCGCTTGGTCTACCCCGGTTGGTAAGTTAAAAGTGGCAATAACTCCATCAACATTAGAAGTAACCCCAACAAAAGTAGTAACCGCTTGATTATTACCGTTCATTATTGACGCTTGTCCGTGGGCAATAGTGCCTAATTTTTCGAATCTTAACTCATCAATCCAAATAGTATATCCCGCACCGTTAGTTCCGTTTGATCCGGCTGCGTATCTAAACATACCACGCTCTTGTAAAAGTCTTGAAGCATCAGGAATTGGGATAATATATTTTGTCCAAGCAGTACCTACACTTACATTTCTCATAGTAGTGATGAATTGATTTGGGAAAAAATCTTCGCCAAAACCAAATTCAGCAACAGTTACCCCTTGAGACGCTTTTGCCCAAAACGTTAATGCATCATATCCTGATAAATCACGACCGGCACCATCAATCCTGAAAATACCACCGGCATAACTTCCTTGCGGATCATTAGCATTTGGCACATCAAAACGAATAGAAGCATTACCTTTGTAGGCTTCTTCAGTATCAACGGAGAAAGCTGTGAATTTAGAATCTCCATAAGGGAAATAGAAATTACTTCCCAAACCAATAAAATTATCTGTAAAAATTTCTCCGTTTTTTGAGAAACCGGACAATGTTGCATCATCAGATAATTCACGATCACAATTAACCGTAGTAATCATAACGATTAACAATAGCAGTGACTTTTTTAAATAATTAATCTTTCTATTTTTCATTTTTAATTTTTTTTAAAATTATTTTCCAATATTTATGTGAATGTATGTTCTTATTTCCCACTCTGAACCATTTGGAAATCCTACAGGACTTGTTGGCGGTACCGCAGGGTAAGTATTGGCCGGTACATAGGTTGGTAAATATCGTGGCGAATATTGATTTAGCGAACGCCAAATACCCATAATACCGATTCTGGTATCAGGTAATATAAACCAACTAGGTTTTCCGACAGAAGTTGAAATATCCAATGAAGTTTGTAATGGATAAGTCAAGTTGAAATCTCGGTGATAATCAAATGGTCCCCAATCATTGAACTTGATTGAACTTGTTACTTTAACCTTTCTGTAAATTAATCTCAAATCACCTCCTGCTCTGTTAATAGTTCTGTCTGAATCACCGTTTGCTTGTCCGTTTCCGAAATAGACATTGGCTATAAACCCTAAATCAGTACTTAATTTTGAAACTATTCTGGTATTTGATTCCCATAAATCTTGAGCCGGTGCAGATCTTTCAAAAGCAAAAGCTGTACGATTAGCTAAAAATCCGATAGCGGCATCTTGATTGGTTGGTAAGTGTCTAAATACGAAACCTGTACTTACTGCAAATTTTGCATCTTCTAACATATCATTATTCCATTCATACATCCATGTTGCCGGAGTTGGATCCCAAGTGATTAACAATTCTCCTCCAACGGTTTCTCTGTTTGCTCTAACGATAAATGGATCTTCCAAAATATTACGCAATCTTCCCGGTGCATCGATACCATTTGGCATAGCATCAACCAAAGGTTTTTGCCATAAAAAGTTTGGTGCGATTTGTAAATTGGAATTAACATTATAAGTAAAACCGGCTAAAAAGTTCATTTGATTTCCACTTCCACTATCTTTTAATCTCCAACCGGTGAACGTTTGAACATTATCTGCTCCTCCATTGGCAACTAATCCCATTATAGCACCTTGGGTATATACATTGAATTTACCTTTTGAAAAAGTCAATTTTGCCTTTCCTCCCCAATTATCGTTCGAGTTTATTTTATCATCATAAACGGTATAATTGTCCGGAGTGGTTTCGACAGCGTATTGGAAAACTCTACCTTTAAGTGGCTGACCTCCCCAAATTCCACCAAATTCAATACCTAATGCACCAAATTTTGTCTTGAAAGCTAGTGTAGCTCTGCGGGTTTTAGGCTGAGGAACGAAAATAGAGGTTTGGATATTATTAGCATTGGCAATATCCTCATGATAAACAGCGGTAGCATCAAACTTGCCTATTTTTTTGGTGTACTTCAAAAGCACTGCAGGGTTAGCTGCCCACCATAGTTGCGGACCAAAAGCTGCTTTGAAACCACTTAAACTTCTTTTACCATCTAGTTCAAAACCTAAGGTTTCACCGTTATAAATGTCTAAATTAGGTCCGTAATTTGCTTCTGAATACAAGGCAAAGAAGTCACCTTCATAACCCCAATGGTAATGCCCTGTTCTATAAAACCCTCTCAAATCAAAATCTTTTTGATTCCAACTGTAAGAGGCATTGTAAACTTGCACTCTATTGGCATCCGAAATTAATGCCGGTCCTTCGGGAGTATCAACAATTTGTGTACGCCCTCTGTTTTCATAAAATATTTCATTTATTGGGTTTTCAGCAACACGTCCTAAAACATTGACGTTTACGTTTGCTTTCATGTTAGGTGCCGGATTACCTTCAACACCAATAAAATAGGACTGCATGTGATCAAAACCTAATCTATTAGGGTAATTAACTGCATCAGGGTCAGCATTCTCAGGTGTAGTAATTAGACTTCCTCCTGTATTAAAAGTAGTGAATTCTGCTCTTAAATTACTAATTTTCAGCACTTCACTATCATTACCTCCTAAAGCAGCTTTATCTCCTCTAGCTCTCAAAACAGCATCCATAATCTGAGATTTATCAAAATGACTGTCAATTGAGGATAATGTTGTTCCGGCAGCAAAAGGATTCAATTGATGAATTTCTTTTAGAACATAATAGGCAGCACGTGGGTAAAGTTGGTAATGGCCTTTTTCATCTGTTGGCCCTTTGGCACAAATACCGAACCATTCTTCATTCATATTATTTTGACCTTCAGTAAAATCTTTTTGATATCCACCGTTAGACCATGATGCATTGGAATCATGTAAGTCTAGATTTTTAGTTTGACCAAATTTCCACCATCCGTCACTGAACTGAAAAGTAAAACCACCCAGTGAATTTCCGGCTTTTCCTTGCCCTGAAGCATTGGCATATATTTCTTTCCAGTTACCTTTAAGATAAAAAGATTGAGCTTTTTGATCTTCTTCATTACTTAGAACATTGAAGGCATCGGCACCGAACTCTGTAAACAATACCGGCTTTCCGTATTCTTTTTTTACACGATCAAATAAATCCCCAAAAGAGACACCTCTGTAAACATTGGTACCAAAGATGTCAATATCTTTACATTCTTGTGCTACGATATCAAGAAATAATAAATCTCCATTACAAATCGCGATAGGATGTGAAGCATCAATAGATTTCATAGCAACACCAGCCTCATTGAATAATTTGTACATCGATTGGGCTCTTATGGTAGACTTTCTGTCTTTGATTGGAATATCTTCAGTTTCTGCACCATCCCAAAAAAGACCATAATTGTTCTCGTTACCTAACAAAAACAACAACAAACCTCTCGTGTCTTTATAATCAGAAGCCATTTGTTTGACTTCTTTCATTAACAAATCGCGTGTTTTGGGATTTGAATATTCAGTATTTGGTGTCCAAACACCATCTAATGTTAAACCATAACGTCCAAATGAATGATTTAACATGGTGAAAATTCCATAATTATCATAAACATATTCAATCCACTTTTTGGGCATACCCGAATACACTCTTATGGTATTTACCCCCATATTTTTGAGCAGACCCATTTCTTCATCCAATGCTTCTTTAACAAAATCATCCGATTGATTCCAAAGGCTGTATGAATAATTAGTTCCTATTGGAAAATAGTCCCAGTTCATTCCATTTACAATAAAATCTTTACCATCAACTACAAATTTAATCCCATCACTATTGTTAACGATGACCACTTTATTGGCCTGCGAAAAAACTGAGGGAGAAAAAATCATAATGGTTAATAATAAAATTAAGTTTTTCATTTTTGATAATTGTTTTGGTTATAATTGAAAATTTGATTTTTTAAATTAGTGAGTGATATTGTAAAGCTATTTAAATTACATATTATATAATTTTACTTGATTTTTATTATTACATCAATAAAAAAATTGACAAAATTTGACATTTAGTAAAATTACTGATTTTATAATTCTAATTAAAAATATAAGATTATAGAAACTATACATCGTGCATTTTGTGAGTAAAAAAATGATTTTCTACGCAAACACTAGTAATTTATATAGCAGTAACAAAAAAACATTTAATAATTAAACGCATTTTGTATAGTTGATGTATAGTCAAAAAGTTGTTTAAAATATTCTTATATGGATAGAATGTACTCCACAAGACCCGTTTCATGTGGCAAATCCATTTTTTTACGCAAACGATATCGTTTAATTTCAACACTTCGTACAGAAATATTCAATAAAGGAGCAATTTCTTTTGAGGATAAATTCAACCTTAAATAAGCGCATAATCTTAAATCGTTTGGTGTTAATGCCGGATATGCTTGTTTTACTTTCTTTAAAAAATCATTATCAGCTGAATCAAATGCCTCTTTAAACACATTCCATGCTTTATCTGCGGAAACGTTTTTGTTTATGGTTGAAGATAATATCGTTTTAACACTTCTGGAGCTAGCTTCGTCTGATGATTTTTTCAAATCTTCTCTGATTAATGCCAGTAACTCATCTTTCTTAATCAAGCTCATAGTAGATAAAGCCAACTCTCTACTCTTTTCATTAACATCTAATGAGAGTTGCTCATTTCTTAATTTCATCAATTGCTGTTCGTTTTCTAATTCTTTTATTTCTAACAAAAGATTATTCTCATCTATCAGTTTTTGCTTTTGTTTAGAATAATAGTTTACATAAGCTTTATTGATATAATAGGCCATTAAACAAATTAAAAGAAAATAAATAATAATAGCGAAGTTTGTACTGTACCATGGTTTTGAAATAGTAAACGAATAAACAGCAACATTTTCTGATTGTGAATTAACTAATTTAGATCT
Organism: Flavobacterium sp. IMCC34852; assembly: GCF_030643905.1. NCBI lineage: Bacteria > Pseudomonadati > Bacteroidota > Flavobacteriia > Flavobacteriales > Flavobacteriaceae > Flavobacterium > Flavobacterium rivulicola. Next base: position 2,157,086 of record NZ_CP121446.1, read on the forward strand.
AACCTTAAACTTATAATCTCCAGGAGATAGATTTTTGAAATTAATAGTGGGTTTTGAACTCCAATCACTCCATTGGTCTTGAAAACCTTCCAATAAATATTGATATTCAGCAATTACGTATTTATTATATATTGGAACAGTAAAACTAAATGTAATGTTATTTTCATCATGTGAAAATGCACCGGAATCTGTTATTGAAGTGTTTTTCAAAAACCCATTTAATTTGTTAATACTGATATTTGATATTGCAACTCGATTATTTTTAAAATTCAATTCATCAATATTAAAAGTGTAATAACCATCAGTAGTGCCTATTATATATTCCGAATTGGACAATTGAGTTATATTCTCATAACCAAGCATCGTATTGGTAATTGAAGACGGTATTGAAATTACATTCTTTTTAAGTTCAGAATTTAACTTATTGACAGTGAAATAATTGATGTAGTTTTTTGAAAAAAGCCATAATTTATTAGAATTATCTATAATTAACTTCCCTGAAGAGTATTCATTATTATTAAAAACTTGACTTAATGTGTCGTCTTTTTCAAATTGCTTAGTTTTCTGATTTAACTTAAAAATTCCATCTTTGAATGCATAGTAAATGGCATTATTAAACTTTGATAACCCAGCATTTTTTCCTTTGTTTGGATACTTGTAAGTATATAAATCAGAGCCTTTACGTATTTGTGAATCTAATTGAAAACGAAATATCCCTTTGTATTCATGACTCACATAAACCTCATTTGACTTTGTTGTTACAAAATATTTAGAAGAATAGTTAAACCCGGAAATCTTATTTCTGAATTTCCATTCGTTATTGACTTTTTCTAAAACCGACATTCCATAATAATTCCCCTGTAGTAATAAATTCTTTTTATTGGGAATTAAATCTAATTTCCATGTCCCTGATTCTGAAAAAATAAGTTTTGAGTTATCATTGTCAATGATATAAGTCCCAGAATCATGACCACAAAACAAAACGCCATCATGAACAAACAGCGACCACACTTGGCCTTTGGTCCCTTTAACAAATTTAAACTGACTTTCAGTTAAATAATTTTTATAGAACAATCCTTGATTAGTTCCTAAATACAAGAAACCCTTATAAATAATTGAAGCATAAACAGTTCCTAAATTACCGGAATCATCCGAAAAACTTTTTATTGGAGATTTTAAATTGATACAATTGATACCATTATCTAATCCAAGCCATAGATTATTGTCAATATCTTCATATATTGACAATACGGTATTATTACTCAATCCCTTTCCTTGTGTAATATGATATTTTACTTTACCTTCTTTTGTCAAAATAAAAATACCATTGGATATGGTTCCAACTGCAAAACTACCATTGGCAATCATTTGACTACTATAGACACTACTTGCGGCAATTTCTGAATCGGCTTCAGTATTAAACTTGACCAAATTACCATTAGTCAGTTTGTAAAACCCATCAAACTGTGTATGAATCAACAAGCCTTCATCTATAGCAAACACGTTTACTATTTTGTTGTTTTTAAGAATAGAATTATTGGAAACCAACTTACTGGTACCATTTTCAATTTCAAATAAATCAAAGTTAACTGTTTGATAATATATTGAACTTTCAGTTTTAAAAGATTTTAAAATACGGGTATTTGGGTTTACTATTTTAAAGGCACTTGTTACAGTGTCATAAATATAAATTCGATCTAAGGACTGAAAAATAACCCATTGATCATAATTTAAAATGTTCCAAAACTGTTCGTCTACATTAATTTTTGACTTGATTTTATGACTCAAAGAAGTATACTTAAGTCTACCATTTTTTTCTCTGATCCAATACCCAAATTCCATGTAGCAACCTGTATATATTTTATCTCCAATAACTTTTACAGAACGAATTATGGTTTCATTTGGTGATTGATAAAGAACCCAATTCGAACCATTAAATTCAAGTAATCCTTCATTGTTTGCAAAATATACAAAGTGATTTTTGTCTTGTGAAATCATCCAATTTTGATTACCGGCACTGTAGGTTGTAGAGTTGTATTTTACAATGGGCGGCAAGTCTTGAGCAATCATAAAATTGGTAAACAATACCAGTATTGCTAAGGTGAAAAATCTATTATTGAATGATTTTTTGGAAGTCATATTTACACAATATTACGAATTCTAATTAAGAGAATTACAATTATTTTAATCAATTAATATTTCAACAGTTTACTATAAATAGAAAAGCACGAAATAAATTCCGTGCTTTCAAAATTAATTAACTTAAAATTATTCTTTAATAAATCTTGTTGAAGAAATATTTCCATTGATAGCCGTTTTTATCACATAAACCCCAGCTTGAAGACTAGCAACATCCAAAGCTACTGACTCAGTATTAGGCGATTTTGAAATAACTTCTTGACCTAAAACATTATACACTGTAACTTTTTCGATTGCCATTTCTGATTCAATATTTAAAATATCAGTCACAGGATTAGGATATATTCTTGCTTTTGGAGTTTCAAAATCATTGGTTGATAAAACAGTGTTTTTGTGTAAATAAAGATTATCATAATAAACGATATCTAAATTTGACGTCATTACGAACTGCGCAAAATCAGTTACACCCGGACAAGCATTACCTGGAGGTGTGTTTACACAATTAAAAGTTGGCGCAGAAAAAGGTAAATCTATTGAAATCCATGTTCCTTCTGCTCCACTTGTCAAAACATTGGCATTAGTTGCAGTGTACTCCCAAGCATTAGTTTCTCCGTTGGTCCCATTCCAGTTAGAAAATTTAAAACTAAAAACTTTATCTTGAGTTGCTGTAGGTGTCCAAATATCCATGTGAAAATGAGTAAATCCTGTAGCATCAAATCTTCCTGCCAAAAATCCGATACCCTCACATCCTAGACCAGTAATTCTATTAGTATTATTTCCCTCAACTTGTACCAAAGAAGTAGTAGCCGGACACCATGAAGTATTGTATGAATTGTCATCGCCAGTATAGCCAATTGCAGTAACAGGAGCATAGGCATCACTAAAAATAGATCTTACGTCAGAAGCTGCTCTGTTTGGTGGTGTTGGTGCAGCAACAGTTGGAGCAGGAATAACCGGTGGAGTTCCTAACGGACCTCTAATATTATCTACATAAAAAGTGCGTGCCGGAGTAGGAACAGTTGGATTAAAAAACCCAACAGCACCGGGAGCCCAATAAGTATGTATTACAAAACCGCCATATGTACCATTTGCCGGTGCAGGCTGACCATCCAACGACGTGTTGAATGTAAAGGAAACTGTTTGCCAAGTACTACCACCCGGATGTGAAGCAGAGGCTGCAACTACAGCTGGGCCACCAACACCACCAGTCACTTTTACTAAAAATGTGATTGGAGTATCAGAATACACATCCATAGTCATCGTTTTAGTTGCAGTTAAATTAACTAATGAAGTTAAAGTTAAATTAATCCCTTGCCATGGCTCACCTGTAGGATTACCATCTATTCTTAACACTTGTGAAGTATTAGAACCTATACCAGTTTGAACTACTGGAGCTGGACCATTTCCAAAAGGAGCGCCATTAATACCACCTGTTTCTGTAGTTTCAAATCCTAACACTAAATCTAATTGTGTAGGCGGCGTAACTACTTGCTGTAGAGTTACATTATCTATAAAAAAATCAACATTACTTAAACCTCCTTCAAAACCTAGTTTCATAGTTCCAAAAGTTTGTCCTAATGTAAATGTTGCTTCATAATTAGTCATGGTCGTTGTCAAGTTGAAATCTTGCTGATGTATAGCAACAAAACCACCACCATCTTCTCCAAAATACAATTTTAATTGACGAGCACTTGAACCTCTTGCATCAAAAGTAATTTTGTAGGATTGTCCTACAGTTAGTGAAGAAATTTGTGTAGGTGTCAAGACTTGATTAAGTTGTACGTGCCAAGTTGCCCCGCCTGCACCAGTAATGTTTACTATATTTGCCTCATTGTTAGTTGCATTGATTGTAGCCGCTACAGGAATCCAATCGGCCACAAACGTTGACCAAGAATTGAGACCATTACTAAAATCTCCATTTGTAACAATATTCTGCGAAAAGGATAAAGAACAAAAAAGAATAGATAATAGGAAAGTAATTTTTTTCATAATTAATTTATTTAAAATTTATTGTAAAGTTAATTTAATGTTCACAGTGAAAAGTTTTGTGTGACTATATAAAAACTATACAGCCAGAAATCTTTCGTAATCTATTGAAATACTTAATTACAAGGTTAATACTTATTATTAAATATCAGATATCAACAAATGTTAAAAGAACAAAATGTTGTGGTAATGTTGTATTAATTCAGCTCGTATTTTGATTCAAGCCAACAGGAAAATGGCTATTTTTAATAAAATTAACTCAAAAAAAATATATTCCATAAAAAAATGAGCCTTTTATTATGATATTGAAAAATGGACCTATGAGCAAATCAAGATGTATTCCTCTTGACATTGTTACTAATTCTTTACCGAATTAATTAACTGTAAAAAAAATCAATTCTTCCCATAAAAGCATAAGAATACTAAGTTAGAACCAAAGTAGAATTGATATTAAGAGTTTCAAAAGAGATTAATGAATTAATTCAAAAGTACTCCTTAATCTAATATCCGCTGAAGAAGTGCCTATCATTAAATTAAATTCTCCAGGTTCTGATTTAAATTCCAAGGCTTGATTGTAAAATGATAATTTATCATTATTGATAACAAACTTTAAGGTTTTGCTTTCACCAGCTTCCAATTTAACTTTTTGGAAATCTTTCAATTCAATGATTGGTCGAACTACAGAGCCAAATTTATCCTGAAGATACAACTGAACCACTTCTTCTCCAGCGCATTTTCCTGTATTGGTTAAAGTCATTGTCACTTCAATATCCTCATTAAGTTTAATTTTTTGCTTAGATAACTTTAATTCAGCATATTTAAAAGTCGTATAGCTCAATCCGTAACCAAAAGGAAACTTAGGTGTGTTTGGCAAATCAATATAAGACGATTTATAAATTTTATCTTCATTAATCGATGGTCTTCCAGTGTTAAAATGATTGTAATAGATTGGTATTTGTCCAACTTCTCGCGGAAATGTCATTGGTAGTTTTCCGGATGGATTGTAATCTCCGAAAAGTACGTCTGCAATCGCATTTCCGGCTTCTGATCCCAGCCACCAAGTGTATACTATAGTTGGCATATTATCGGCTGTCCAATTGAAAATTAATGGTCTTCCGGCGTTTATCAAAACCACTATAGGCTTGCCCGTCTTCTGCAATTCTTTAATCAAATCTTCTTGAACTCCAGGTAAATTTATGTTGCTACGACTTTTGGCTTCCCCACTCATATTCCAACGCTCACCTATACTTAAAATCACCACATCTGCTTGATTGGCTACATCAATTGCTTCTTGAAAACCTGCTTTGCTTGTATCCTCTACACCACAACCTCTGGCATAAAGCAGTTTGGTTTTTTTTCCTATTTTATTTTTCAATCCTTCCCATTGCGAAACAATATAAGTTGAATCCACATCTTTTAAGTCAACAGCCCAAAAACCGTGATTAATTCGTTTTGGTTTTACCATAGGACCAATAATTGCTATGGTCTTTGTGTCTTTGGATAAAGGTAAAATATTTTTCTCATTTTTAAGTAAAACAATACTTTTGGCAGCAATTTCTCTGGCTATTCTGGTATGCTCAGGATTATTAAGTTCTTTATCTTGTCGTTCTTTATTGCAGTATTTAAAAGGGTCATCGAATAAGCCTAATTCAAATTTCTTATAAAGTATACGTTTCACAGCTTCATCCACAATACTCATTGGAACTTTATTTTCATTGATTAATTGTGCCAAATGAAAACGATAAGTGTTACTTTCCATATCCATATCACATCCTGCTATCAAAGCTTTCTCTGCAGCTTCTTTGTCATCTTTGCAATAGCCATGTGTAATCATTTCACCAATTGATCCCCAATCGGATACTACAAATCCATTGAAGTTCCATTTTCCTTTTAAAATATCGCGCTGAATATATTTATTTGCTGTAGCCGGAATGCCATTGATATCGTTAAATGAATTCATAAAAGTGGCTACTCCGGCATCAACGGTCGCTTTGAAAGGAGGTAAATAAGTCTCCCACAACATCCTGTCGCTCATATCCACTGAATTGTAATCTCTACCTCCAACGGCAGCACCATAGGCTGCGAAATGCTTGGCACAAGCCATCACTGAATTTATATCTCCTATTTTGTTTCCTTGAAAACCTTTAACACGGGCATAAGCAATAAGCGATCCTAAAAAAGTATCTTCTCCTGCGCCCTCCATCACTCTTCCCCATCTTGGGTCACGCGAAATGTCAACCATTGGTGCAAATGTCCAATGAATTCCTGAAGCTGCTGCTTCTGTGGCGGCAATTCGAGCGGAAAGTTCTATCAATTTTAAATCCCAACTTGCAGCTTCAGCAAGCGGTAATGGAAATGTTGTTTTATGTCCGTGTATGACATCCATACCAAAAATCAATGGAATTTTTAAACGCGACTGCATAGCTAATTCCTGGTATTGTCGGGTATAATTATACCCAATAACATTAAGCATCGAACCTATTTTTCCTTCTTTAATTTCTTGCTGTTTGTTTGGATTAATAGTTAATGGTCCGGTTGCAGTATTGTCACCTGTGTATTGGTTCAACTGACCTATTTTTTCTTCTAAAGTCATTTTTTCCAACAACTCTTGTACCTTTTGATCAATAGATTTTTGTTGGGAATAGCCAAGCAGTGAAACCGCTAAAAATAACGTTACTAATATTTTTTTCATTATAAAGTTTTTTGTTGGACTCTGTATTCTTTCTATTTGAATTCCAGATAGTTGAAATTAAAGCTTCCCATTTCGAAGTAAACCCTAACTTTGTTGATTCCTTTTTTCAGTTTTATAGTGTCTAGTGGTAAAGTCGTCCATTTGGAATTACCACCAGTAGCCGGAAGTGAAATAACTTTTGAAAGTTTGTTTCCTTTTTCATCCGATAAATAAAGTTTCCCGCCTGTTTTTTCTGAAGCATATCTTATGCTAATTTCAAAACTTTTAGTGCTATCTAATACAATTGTATATTGCATCCATTCACCTTGTTCAATATAACTAACTGCATATCCATTGGTTACTGTGTCGTCACATTTTTGAATGTCTACGCCATCATTTCGCATTTGATTTCCGCTGTTCCATTCGGTTCTTTTTCCACCATTAGAAACCCAATAATTGGCGACATCGTTATCGTAATAAGCATGGTTAATTTGGCCTAAATCATATTCAGATGCGAATACTTTCCCAGGTAATTTATGTTTTTTATAGACTTTAGTTTCATTAGTTTGTATTTGTCGAAACATGGCGTCGATGACATCGGGTTTAACGATAACATTTTCCATTTTAAAATTCTCAGCAATTTGCATCAAAGTATATTTCGCTTCTTCGACTGAGGGTTTATTCTTTCCGTCTTTCCAATATTGCAAAAGTCTGTCATAGCCTTCTGTACCTTTTACAGAAGTAACTCCGGCGATGTTTTCAATTTTTTTCATTGGCCAAAAAGCCCAACCGATATTATTGGATTCAATCAAAGTGATAACATCTTTGAACCAAACATTAGAATTTTCACCGGTTTCACCTAGCCAAATCGGAACATTTAATTCTTTTCTATAATTTATAATCTCCTGAATATTTGCCATATCGTTATGACTCCAGTATTTGTGGAAACTCAACGCCATATTGTCGTCCCAAAGCGGGAACATTCCTTTGTAGTTATTGCCCCAACAGTTGCCTTCAATAATAATCAAGTGATTGGTATCGACTTCACGAATGGCTTTAGTGATACGCATTTGCAACGCTCGTAAAGGTTCATTTTTGGTTTCATCACAACCATTTTTATTGGTTCCTGAAAAATTCCAATTCGGTTCATTGATAATATCATAACCGCCAATCCACGAGCTATCTTTATAGCGCTCTGCTAATTTTTTCCAAAAAGCTACCATCTTATCTTGATTGGCCGTACTTTCCCAAAGCGATGGCTTGGTTTCATCATAATCAGAAATATTGGCATCTTTCCCTTGTCCGCCCGGAGCCGCGTGAAGGTCTAATATGAGGTACATTTTATTGGCCTCACACCAATTTAACAAGTCATCTGTCATTTGAAATCCTTCAAGTAACCAAGTATTTAGTCCGGCTATAGGTTCATTTTCAATCGGTAATGTATACAAATCGTAATGCATTGGCAACCTAATAGAATTAAATCCCCATGCGGCTAATGAATCTACATCTCTTTTGGTAAGACCATTTCTTTTATAAGCTTGATAGAATTCTTCTGTGTTTTTTGCCCCTATCAAATCGTTTATTTTTTCTTTGATTTGATGCTGTGGTCCAGCAAAATCAGCTGTTTTGAGCATATAACCTTCCTGAACCATTAATCCGCCTATTCCTAATCCGCGAAGTAATATATTATTCCCATGACCATCTACTATTTTTTGTCCGTCCCGGTGTAAAAATCCCTGACCAAATGAAGACAACGACAATAATAAAAAGACGATGCTAATTTTCTTAAACAATTGCATTTTTTAGTTGTAATGATTAAACGGAAAAATTTGTATTTAGTAGACCAATGTTTGAATTGCATTGGGTAAAATAGTTACTTCTGTTGCTGAAGTTCCAATACACAGATTATATTTTATTTTCAAATTACTTTGATTCATTACCACTGTAACAACCTTACCGTCATTGTTGATAAAGGAAGTTGTTAGAAGTTGACTTCTACTCGCAGAACTACTGACTCTTTTGGCACCTTTATCAATAAATTTTGAAAAATGTCCGATGAAAAAATAACTAGGTGTATAAATTAATTCGCCTCTATTGGTATCACCATGAATTGGTGCAAAACAAAAATTCTTCACGTGATTCGGCCCACCATTTTGGTCTAATAAAATATTCCAGTCGGTCCAAGCTACAGTTCCGTTATTGAAATCGTTTATCATTGATTTTCCGTAACGCTGTCCGTTTTTCCACAATTGGTATTTATTGGCATCAAATTTTTCAACACAACCTTCAGTAAACATTAATTTTTTGGATGGATATAATTCGTTTACCTTACCAACATTTTCATACATCTGTTCGCCTCCGCTCCAACTTTCGTACCAATGAAAACCAATTCCCCAAACGTATTTACTGGCTTCAGAGTCTTCAAGGATCGTATTTGCTCTATGGAGTAATAAATCTCTGTTATGATCCCAAACGGTGATTTTTTTATCGCCTAAGCCAGCTTTTTGTAATGTTGGTCCCAAATAATTTTTAAGAAAATCTCTTTCATCTTCTGCAGAGAAAATACATGATTCCCAAATTTGCTTGGCCATTGGTTCATTTTGAATTGTCAAACCCCAAACCGGAATACCTTCCTTTTGTAAAGCATTGATATATTTTACATAGTAATTTGCCCAAGCTTGATGGTATTCAGGCAATAATTTTCCACCGAACAGCATATTGTTGTTATCCTTCATAAAAGCCGGCGGTGACCATGGGCTTATATAAAACGAAGCTTTACTACCAATCATTGCCATAGCTTTCTTAATCAATGGTAGTTTGAATTGTTTGTCGTGCTGAATATCAAAAGTCTTTAAATCTTTATCACCGTCTTGAATATAAGTATAAGAATCAGAGCTAAAATCACAACTGTTCATATTGGTTCTCAACAAAGTGTAACCGATACCGTTCTCTTTAGAAAAATAAGCGTTCAAAAACTCTTGTTGTTTTTCAGGGGATAATTTGGCAAATACTTCAGCACTGGCATCTGTAATAGCTCCTCCAATTCCAACAAAAGTTTGAAAGGTTTTATCAGGATTAACAAAAATGCAAATTTGAGATTCTAGGGGTTGTTTTAACTCTTGAAACTTTAGATTATCGGTTATAGATAATCTTAAATTGGTACTGTCAGCAGAAGTGTAGACAGTAACTGTTTTATTTTTTGTTGAAAAAGGTAGCGGTTTTGATTTTTGCTTTTTTTGAGCAAAGGCAGAAACCGAAACGAGCAACACCAATAATATTATTTTTTTCATTTTATGTCTTTTTATTAATTTGTTACCAAACGAATGTTCCAACAGAACCGGATTCCAGTGATACGGCAACCCATTTTGCATTGTATTTGATATTAAATACTGCCGGTGAAGTACCGTCATTTAAAACAATTAAAACTTTTTTCCCTTGAGGTGTTTTGAAAGCTACATTGTACAAACTTCCGGATTGTGTGGATGCAATTCTGACCGAACCTGCCGGGACAAATTTGGAGGCATGGGCAATGATATAGTAAGCCACATTGCGTTCGTAACTAAAATTTCCTGTTACCGTTATGGCTCCTTTACAAGTGGTACAGCCACCATTTGTATGTGGACCGAAAGTAGCATCATTGGCCAAGTTCCATTCCAATGCGGTTTTACTCCAATTGCGCATAGATCCAACTATAACATTCTTTAAATGCCATTTTAAATCCCCGTCAAAGCTTCCTGTTGAAGAGGTATATTGTTCTGTGAAGTACAAGTTTTTATTGGGAAAAGCATTGCGAACCGTACTCAATGCCGAAATATCTCCTGCATATAAATGGAATGCAGAACCATCAATAAACGGATTCGCTCCGGAATCTGATAAAACAGTCATAGGATATTGCGGATTATCGCAATTGTGGTCATAAGCTACAATTTTAGTAGTAATTCCGGCGGCTTGAAACGCTGGACCCAAATTGTTTTTGATGAAATTAGCTTGCTCTGTAGCCAACATTAACATACTTGGATTATTTCCCGGGTGTAAAGGTTCATTTTGTGGTGTTATAGCGTCAATCACAATCCCTTCTGCTTGCATAGCTTGTATGTATTTTACAAAATATTGGGCATAAACACTGTAATATTGTGGCAGCAAACTTCCACCTATGGAACTTCCGTTGTCTTTCATCCATACCGGTGGCGACCACGGTGTGGCCATAATTTTAATGTTTGAATTGATTTGTAATATATCTTTTAATAATTGTATTAACTGAGCATCAGGACTCAAACTGAAATTAGTCAGATTGACATCTGTTTGTCCGGAAGGCATATCATCATACGAGAAAACCGTGCTGTTCAGATCAGAAGCCCCAATACTTATTCTTAAATAATTGACTCCAATTGAATTGGCTGAAGAACCAAATAGTTCTTGCAAGAGTTCTTGTTTTTTAGAAGCAGATAATTGGTTAATTACCTGAACACTTCCACCGGTTAAGGTATATCCAAAACCATCAACGGTTTGAAAGATTTGACCATCATTTACTTCAATATTCGGATAAATATTATTACTTGTATTAAACCCGAGTACAGTAGTTTGCTTTTCTAATTTAACGGTTCCGTTTCCTTTTGTCAGCCAAAAAGTAACATCGTTTACAGTTGGTGTTGGTTCTGCGTCTGGTGTTGACTCATCCGAAGATTGAGCACAACTGGTGAGCATGCTCAAAAACGATGCAAAAAAAAGTGTTTTTATTTTAGTAAGTTTTATCATTATTTTAAAGACTATGCAGATTTTGCCAATGGGCTTTTAATAGAATCGAAATATTTTTTTTAATTGTTTATCGCCAATAGAAGAAATTTAAAATCGCCCATTACAGCTTCTATTAAAAATATAATAGAAGCTATTTATGGACTTCTAACCTAAACAAAATATTAATGATAAACATGAACGTAATCTACTTCAAGTGTAGCCGAAGTAAAATTGGGATCAACAGCTCCGCCAAAATTTCCTCCCATAGCACAATTGAAAATAAAGAAAAATGGTTTGTTGAAAGGTAAACCACTATTATTATTGAATGTATAAAACAAGACATTATCCACATAGAATTTAATCGTGCTTGCCGACCATTCACAAGAATAAATATGGAATTGGGTAGTCGCATTGCTGATGAGTACGTTGCCTCCGTCAGCATTACCACCCGAATGTCCGGGATGATGTAAAGTACCATAGATTCTATTGAGATTATTCCCAACATGCTCCATGATATCAATTTCACCACAAGCCGGCCAAGGATTGGTATTAATATCAGAGCCCAGCATCCACAGTGCCGGCCAAGTGCCACCACCTGCAGGAAGTTTGGCTCTTATATCTACTCGCCCGTATTTGAACTCATATTTGTTTTTAGTAACAATTCTGGCAGAAGTATAATTACTTCCGTTGTAAGGTTCTTTAATAAGATTAATTTTCAAAACACCACCTTGGACAATCACATTTTCGGGGCGATTAGTATAATGTTGTAATTCATTATTGCCCCAACCCCCGGCACCGGTTTCATAGCTCCATTTTGAGCTATCCGGCGGACCGTCCGTATTAAACTCATCAGACCAAGCCATAGTGGTAGTAACAAAAACTGTAATAGTAACTGATGATGATATGAACTCAGCGCCATTATAGGCAGACACATAAATAGTGTAATTATTGGTCCCTGATTGGGTAAATGTATAGTCAAATACACCGGTAGTGGTGTTAATAACATCGGTACCAATTAAAATTCTGTAAGAGGTAGCATTATTTGCAGAAACTGTAAAATTTACTAATCCGCTACCGTTACCATTAGGATTCGAAGAATTTGAACCTACAATTTCGGTATTGATTACCAAATTTGTCGGCTTGGTATCATTGTCATTACTTCCGCTTCCTCCACTACTACAACTGAGAAAAAAGAAAGCAACTAAAACGGAAGATAAACGATATAGAAAACCAAATCCCTTTGGTTGAAGATAATATTTCAAAATGACACTATTAAAAAATGAATAATAAAATTGAATTAAGAAACCAACAGGAATCAAACATGAATAATTCCTGTTGGTATAAATTACCGGATGTATTATAAAGCCGGTATAAGTTTTAAGTACCAAGCGTTTCCTGTTTCGGTTCCTTGAACTCTCAAGTACATATAAGTAGGTGTTATAACCATTATCTCGTACTCTTTCTGTAATGAACCATAACCAATGAATGTCGTACTACCTGACAGCATTATACTGGTTTGGGTAGATGGTGTATCTGAAGCAATACCTGAACTTGAAGGAATAAATGAAAACGGTGTCGTTCCGCCACCATAGCTATAACAACCTTCGTCACCTGAGCCCGGAATTCCCGGTATAGATGCCAATGAACCTGTTTTAGTGAAAGCACCATCAGGTGTCGCTGCTTGAATGGTAAATGAATTGGAAGAAGTTACTCTTGTGAATGTAAAAGTTGAAGTATAGAAACAGTTACAACAAAGTACTTTTTCGTCTATGGCAGCTGACCACCATATTGGTGATACAGCACCTGTCCATGGTCCAACTCCAAAGTGACCCGGAACACTTTTGTCAACTTTCCATGCTTTAGATGAATCATTAGTTAGATAAGTTACAATTGAAGGATCCGGTGCAAAATTACTCACTACTTCTACATCAGCTGTTGCAGTGGTTGAAGTTCCACCTCTTCCATAAGCAACAACAGTTATTCTATAAGTATGTAATCCAAGTGAAGTGAATTTCTTTTGAATAGTACCGGTTGAAATACTATTTTGAATTGTACTTGGTACACTTGAAAATTCTACCGGAGCCATTAAATCGGTTACTTCATTGTAACCAATTTTAAAAGACATTGCGTCGTTAGCACTAACTGTGATATTCACTTTACCTGAACCATCTCCATTAGGATTTGAGGCATCTTGACCTACTACTTCTGTTTGAATAGCTAAACCTGTAGGAGCGGTTAAATCTCCCATAGAATAATCATCGTCTTGACATCCTACAAATAAAGAGGCAATACTAAGAAAAGCTACTGATAAATATTTAAAATTGTTTTTCATAATTTTTTAATTTGTTTGTCTAACATTATCAATGTAAATAACTTCACCAGATCCATCAGCAACGTCATTATAACGGAAAACTAATTGGTTAAAAGTTGTACCGGCTGGAATACCAAGTGGTCCAAAATCAAAAACGAGTTCTTCCCATTGATTAGCTACTGTAGAAGCTACTTTTAAAATTTGATTTGGCACTCCATTTGATCCTTGCTCAATTTCAACATTAAGCTTTTTTCCTACCTCTGTTGAATATACTAACACTTTGATTTTGTTTCCATTATCTATATTGATTGGAGTGCCGTTTGGAGTTGACAAAGGCGTCCAAGTACCGCTCCAAGAAGCAGCGCCTGAAGGTTTTGTATATCTCCATACCGTATTACTGGTATTAAGACCTCCCGGAAACGGGTTGGGAACAACAGCTACACTAACACCTCCAAAAGTTCCTCCGATACTGTAATTTTGAATCGGACTTTCGTAAGTAATCGGAAGTGAATAAGGCGCAAATACGGTAATCGGATAAGTGGCCGATGTTGTCGCTGCACCACCGCTCAAAGCAGTAACTGTTAGCGTATAAACACCAGGTGCATATGTATGCGCAGGAGCTGTAAATGTACTTCCTAAACTTCCTGACATTACTGTAGGAACTTCATTAGCACCACCATCACCCCAAGTAACCAACATTCCGTTGGCATAGTCTGCGGTGGCGGTTAAGTTTAATGTTGTACCTGCAAAACTTTGCGTAGCATTGATATTCATTGGAGCAACATAAGTAACCTCTAAAGGATAAGTATTGGTAGTTGCTTGCCCTGCAATATCATAAGATACAATAGTCACAGTATAGCTTCCTTCCGGATAACTATGTGTAGTACTTTGTCCGGGATATAAAGTAATCTCACCAGAATCTCCGTGACCTAATGTAACTATTGATTTAGAAACACCTTCACCTAAAGGAGTTACTTTAACAAGACCTGAATTATCAGTGCTGATATCAAATATTCTATCAAAATTTGCCGAACCGGCAGAATTTAAAGCTGATAAATTCGAATCAATACCATCCGGCACACTGCAACTTGTTACAGCCAAAAGAGATAGGATTGTAAAACTTAAAATTATTTTTTTCATATTATTTTTAATTTTAATTAACATAATTAGGATTTTGAACTATTTGTGTGCCTGCTAATTCTGATGCTGGAATTGGTAAAATTTCATTTTTACCGGCTACAAATCCTCTACTGGCTAAAACTGTCGGAGCGTCACCCCAACGAACAAGATCAAACCATCTGTGACCCTCACCGGCTAACTCTCTTCTTCTCTCATTTTTAAGAGCAGTCATTGAAACCGGAATTGATGGAAGTCCTACTCTGGCTCTTACTGCATCCAATAAAGCTTGTGCTCTAGTTCCTGTCGCGCCTAAAGCTTCAACTTCCATTAAATAAGTATCTGCTAATCTGATAGCATAAGTGTTTTGTCTGTAATTTAACACGGCATCACCAGGACCAGAGTATACGTCTGCTTGTTTTGGTAAAAACTTATTAAGAAAATATCCTGTATCTTGATAACCACCAATAAAATCTGCATGACCAGCTTGTTGTAAAGCTTTTAAATCAAATACGGTTGCATCAAATCTTGGATCACCTTGCATGAAAGTGTAGAAATCTTCTGTAAATACATTAAAACTCCATCCTGATGGAAGATCTGGTGCAAAAGCACTATTCAATCTTACATAACTTCTAGGACCTACCATAACATTTACCGTATTACCTTCGTCAGCATTACCTCCCCAAATTCCCCAATAAGAACCTTGTGCTGAATGGGCAACTTCAAATACAGATTCTGCATTGAATTTATTTGAGAAATTCCATAAGTCGTTGTAGTTTGTCAACAAACTATAACCATATTGACTAACTCCGCCCGGAGTACCATTAACTTGAGCAAACTCAGCAGCTGCTTCTGAATTTTTACCTTGATATAGATATACCTTACCTAAGATTGCACGCGCAGAACCTTGAGTCAATCTACCACCATCAGTTGATGCATTTACAGTTTGAGGCAAGTCGGCAATAGAACTGGTAATATCAGATTCTATTTGAGCATATACCTCTGCAGGATCAGCTTGAGTCACTGAATAATATTGTGATGGAGAAAGCGGTTCTAAAATAAGTGGAATGTTTTTAAACATTCTAACTAAATTAAAATAATAATAAGCTCTCAATACTTTAGTTTCTGCAGCAAATCTTGCCTTAGTTGTTTCATCCATCGGAACACCCGGTAATTTAACCAACATTAAATTGGCTCTGTAAATACCTCTATAATAATCACTCCAAAAACTTCTTGGAATGGTATTGGTATTGATGGTGTAATTAGAGAAGGACTGAATTCCAGCACCATCCGATGAACTACCACCACCAGCATAGTGATCATCAGAACCGGCATTAAACATGGTAATCATATTTTCAAAACCTCCAGAATTTTTTCTTACCATATCATAGACACCAACTAAACCTGCAAAAGCTTCAGTTTCATTTCTATAATAATTGGCTTCAACATTTAATCCGCTAGGATCTACCTCTAAAAATTCTTCACTACATGAAATAACCATGAATGAAGTTAAAGCAGTTAACGCTAAAATTTTAATATTTCTTTTCATTTTATTTTTTTTTAAAATTGTAAGTTAGCACCAAACATAAAAGTACGAGCTTGTGGATAATATCCTCTATCGATACCAAAAACATCTCCTCCAATTTCCGGATCATAACCAGTATATTTAGTTAAAGTTAATAAGTTTTCACCGGTAATATATAAGCGAACTTTTTGCATTCCGATTTTATTGACCATCGTTGCAGGTAAAGTATATCCGAGTTGAACAACTTTAAATCTAAGGTAATCACCATCTTCTAAATAAAAATCTGACATGTTTGTAAAGTTTCCATTATTATCACTACTAGATAATCTTGGATATGAATTGGAAGTTCCTTCTCCTGTCCATCTGCTCAACACTTCTGTAGAATAGTTAGCATTTCCGATATCTAAACGACGTAATCCTTGGAAAATTTTGTTTCCGGCAGCTCCTTGAGCAAAAATCATCATGTCAAATCCTTTGTAATCCATGTTAACAGTAAAACCAAAAGTCATTTTAGGTAGTGGACTGCCTAAGAATTTTTTATCATCTGCAGTTATGGTTCCGTCACCATTAACATCTTTCCATCTGAAATCACCGGGAACAGCATTTGGCTGAATCAAACCACCAGATGCATTAGTGTATGCATTAATTTCTTCTTGATTTTGGAAAATACCTGCCGTTTGATATCCATAAAATGAATTATAAGCTTGACCCACTTGAGTTCTGGTTACAGGACCCATTGATTGGAATCCTGGACCATTATAATAAGCTACAGGTCCTAAATAGTCTACTTCATTTTTAATAGTAGCCAAGTTGGCATTCACAGATAAGTTGAAATCTTTTATTCTTTTTTTATAGCCCAATTCAAATTCCAAACCGGTATTATTCATTTCTCCGATGTTTTGGAATGGTGGTGCTTCATTTCCAACATATCCCGGTAATTCAGGATCTAGAAGAATACCTGAAGTTTTCTTTTTGTACCAATCAAACGTGAAAGTAAAGTCGTTTAATAATTTGGCGTCAAAACCTAAATTTGTTTGTGTCGTTTCCTCCCATTTTAATTCTGGGTTAGCAATTCTCCCCGGAGTTGAACCAGATGTCACTACACCATTACTACCAAAACTGTAGTTTCGTCCTCCTTCAATTATAGCTTGATAGGCAAAGTTTGGAATTCTACTGTTTCCAGTTACACCATAACTAAAACGCAACTTAAGTGAATTTAAAATTTTGTTTTCTTTCCAAAATTCTTCTTTAGTCGGAACCCAACCTAAAGATAGAGATGGGAATGTTCCATATTTGTTATTAGGGCCAAATTGTGAAGAACCGTCTCTTCTAATCAATCCGCTAAACAAATATTTTTCTTTGTAGTCATAACTTAAACGTCCAAATATTGAAGTAGTAATTACAGCAGGAACATCATAAGCATATCCTACTTTATTATCTTGTGTTACAGTGCCATCATTAAAAGAAGCTTCAGTATAGTCGTTTGTACTTAAACCGAAATGTGTAGCACTGGTTACTTTGTAGAACTCATTATTTTTATAAGCTCCTTGACCCAATAAAACGGTGAAGTTGTGTTCTTTTATACTTTTAGAATAAGTTAAAGTATTTTCAGTATTCCAGTTAAACGCTCTATTTTCAATTCTTGAAATATTGTTTAATGTCGTATTATTAACTGTTGGGCTCAAATAAAATAATGGGGTAAAACCTTGACCTCCCCAATAAGCTAGTTTAGCACCTAAAGTAGATCTTAATTTCAAATCTTTCATTAGTTTAACTTCAGCAAAAACATTTCCGATGAAATCATCTGACCAATTGTATTGACCACCTCTTGTTTTTGCATAAGCCAAAGGATTTGTCATTTCTTGACCAACCACACTCGATATTCCATAAGGATTTCCATTTCCATCTCTAATTACATAAGGATTACTATATGTAACACCATTAGCTAAAATTGGATCTGTTTCAATAATTGGAGTAATTGGATCTAAGTTGATAGCTGAAGCCAAAGGCCCTCCATATTCACTATTCGTATTTCCAATACCCACAGATTTTTGATGTGTATACCCTATGGTTTGTCCAATAGTAAGCCAATCTTTAACTTTGTGTGTTGAATTTAAACGAATATTTTTTTTCTGATAGCTTGAAATTTCTGGCATTACAATACCTTCTTGACTTTGCGTACCAAATGAAAAGTAATAATTAGAAACTTCGCCACCACCAGACAAACTCACTTCATGTAAATAACGACGAGCATTATCATTAAAAATGGCTTTTTGCCAATCAGTTCCTTTACCTAAAATACCCAAATCAGGGTAAGGTATGTTTCCGATTCCGCCTCCATTTACATAGCGCTCATTCATGATTGCACCATATTGAGTAGCGTTTAACAAATTTAATGTTCTTTCAGGGGATGAAACTCCTTCAAAACCATTATAATTTACAGTTAGTTTCCCAGACTTTCCTTTTTTAGTAGTTACTAATATAACCCCTGCTGCAGATTGTGCTCCATAAATAGCCGCACTCGCAGCATCTTTTAGAACTTCAATAGATTCGATGTCAGATTGGTTCAATGCCCCTAAAGCACCGGGATCAACTGCAACTCCATCAATAACCCATAAAGGATTATTGTCATTAAGCGTGGTAATACCTCTTACTCTAACTGTTGAACCTGCTCCAGGTTGTCCGGCGTTCATCGCAATGGTAACTCCCGCTGTTCTTCCTTGTAAAGCTTGCTCAACTCTACCATTAGGGACATTTTCTAAATCTTTGGCTGTTACTTTAGAAATTGCTCCAGTTACTACACTTTTCTTTTGGGTACCATACCCCACGTTGATAACAACCTCCTCTAAGTTGTTACTTTGCTCTTCAAGTTCAACAATCATGTTACCACTTGTTATAGCAACTTCTTTGGTGGTATAACCAATATATGACACTATTAAAGTGGTCACATCATTGGATACATTAATGGTAAATTTACCATCAATATCGGCAGAAGTTTCAACCGATGTCCCTTTTGCCTTAACATTTGCTCCCGGCAAAGGTAATCCTCCTGAGTTAACAGTTCCGGTTACTGTTTTTTGAGCCTGAGCTGATACAATAAAGGCAAAAAACATAGAAAAAAGGAAAATGTTTTTCCTATTTTTTTCAGAAAATAGCTTTAAATTCATAAGCGATTAATATTATATTGGTTTTGGTTAATTATACAAGACATATTATATGCCTTCTTAAGATGATGTTAAATTATTTATTTAAAAAATATCATATAGATAATTAACCTTAACAAAAAATATACATAATGAAATTTTTGAGATTAATAAATATGAATTTGACAAATAGCCAACAAAATAGCCTGAAACAAATTAATACCTATACAAAAAAAAGCCTCACAAAAGGCTTACGAAAAGGTTGTTGATAAGGAAATGTTAAGGTATTTTTAACTAAATAATATATAGTTAAATACTCAAAATGTAGTCGGCTAAACCTTCATCATGCGATAAATTGAGTTTTTTACGCAAACGATATCGTTTTATCTCCATACTTCGTATAGAAATATTCAAAATGGGCGCAATCTCCTTTGAGGATAAATTGATCCTTAAATAGGCACAAAGTTTCAAATCACTTGGTGTCAAACTAGGATGTAATGCTTTTATTTTTTTAAGGAAATCATTGTCTACATTATCAAATGCTTCTTTAAAAACATCCCAAGAATTATCTTGAGTAATGTTTCTATTAATAGTAGAAATTACAGATTTTATATTTCTACCACTATTCTCGTCAGAAGATTTCTTCAAATCTTCTTTAATAATATTTAGTAATTCTGTTTTCTTAATTAAACTCATTTTAGAAACAGCTAATTCTCTGTTTTTGGAATCTACATCGTGAGAAAGTTGCTCGTTTTTGAGTTTCATTAATTGCTGTTCGTTTTCTAAAGCATTGATTTCCAATAACAAATTATTTTCTTCAATAAGTTTTTCTTCATTTTTTCTATAGTAATTTCTATAAGCTTTATTAATATAATAAGCCATTGCTATAAGCAATAAAGCATAAATGAACCAAGCCAAATTTGTTAAATACCATGGCTTCAATACGGTAAATCTATATTCTACAATATTTTCTGGAGAAGAGTTGGCAATTTTAGCTCTAACCTTAAATACAAAATCTCCAGGTTCAAGATTTTTAAAGTTGATACTTGGCTTAGTGCTCCATTCACTCCATTGTCCCCGTTGCCCTTCAAGCATGTATTGGTATTCCACATCAATAAATCGATTGTATTGCGGAATAGTGTAATTGAAAATAAGATTGTTTTCATCATGTGACAATTCTCCGGGTTGAGAAATGGGAAGATTAACAAGTGACCCGCCTAATTTATTAACACTTACACTTGTCATTATGATATTATGACTTTTAACTTTAAAATCGGTCAAGTTAATAATAAAATAGCCGTCTGTTTTTCCAACAAAATATTCATTATCAGATATTTGTGTTATATTTTCATATCCAATCATAGGATTGATTATAGTAATTGGAATAGGGATTTTGTGTTTTTTTAGCTCTTTATCAAAATTTCCTGAAGTAAAATAGTAAATGTAGTTTTTGGTAAAAAACCACATTTTATTTGACTTATCGACATTGAGTTTACCTGAAACATACTCATCATTATTTAAGACACTGCTCAAACTAATGTCTTTTACAAATTGACCTGTTTTTAAATCTAGTTTAAATATTCCACTCCTACCTCCGTAAAATATTGTACCATTATATTTGGTTAAACTAATGTGTTTACCTTTACTTGGTGTTTTTAATACATCAAATTTTTTGGCACTAAAATAATTATCTGTTGACAATACTCTTATAACGCCTTTATATTCGTGCCCAACATAGATTTCGTTTTTATTTGTCAATTCAAAATAGCGCGATGAAATATCAAATCCATCGATTTTATTTCTAAAAACCCAATTATTCCCTTTTTTCTCTATAACCGAAATACCGTTATAATTTCCTTGTAAAATCAAATTTGGATTATTAGGTGGACTATTAAATTTCCATGTCCCAGATTGTTTATAAATTAAGCTAATGTTTGTTGGACCAATTAAAAAAGTACCTAAATCATGGCCGCAAAATAATTGATTATCATGCTCAAAGAGTGTCCAAACTTGTCCTTTCGTTCCATTAACCAAACGAAAGCTTTCATTGATTCCTACACTTTTACAAAACAAACCTTGATTGGTGCCAACATAAATCTTATCTTTAAATTTAATTGAAGCGTAAACAGTGCCTAAAAATCCAGAATCATCTTTATAACTTTTAATAGGCGACTGAAGATTGATACAATCAATCCCGTTATCCAATCCCAACCATAAATTATTGTCAGCATCTTCATTCAACGATAGTATCGTATTATTTCCTAAACCACTATTCTGCGTTATATGGTGTTTTATTTTACCTTGTTTATCAAGAATATAGATACCGTTTGATATGGTTCCCAATGCAAAACCACCATCTGACAACATTTTGGCACAAAAAATTGAATTAGGCTTCAATTCGCTATCCGATTCAAAATAAAAAGGAGTTAGTGTTTTATCTTCCAACTTGAAAACACCGGCTCTTTCTGTCTGAAACAGCAATCCGTCTTTGTGCTTGTATATTTCAACAATTCTATTGGTTTTTATCCTCTCATCATCACATATCAATATACTTTTGCCATTAACCACTTCATACAATCCTTTACCAACAGTCTGAAAATAAACAGAATTGTTAATCTTATAACATTTGAAAATATAGTGATGATTGTCAATAAACTGAAAACTGTCGTCTTTTGAATTATAAACATAAATTCGTTTAAACGATTGGAATAAAACCCATTTATCTAAATTAATAATGTTCCAAAAATGTTCGTCTTCAATTAATTTACTTTTTATTTTTTTACTTAATGATGTATACTTCAAATTACCATTGGCATATCTTTTCCAAAAACCAAACTCCATGTAGCAACCGGTATAAATTCTATCATTAACAACTTTTACAGAGCGCATAATGGTCTCATTTGGTGATTTATAAAGAGACCAATTTGAACCATTAAATTCAAGTAATCCTTCGTTGTTAGCAAAATAAATAAACTGATTGTGGTCCTGAGCAACCATCCAGTTTTGATTACCAGCACCATAAACTGTTGATTCATATTTTACAATTGGAGGTAATTCCTGAGCTGTGAGTTGGATAACAAACAGTAGTGAAATCAAAATTGTTTTTAAAGGTGCCTTATGTTGAAACATATAATTAAGTTGGTTATTATCAATAGGTAAAAATATCGTTTCATTTTTAATCCATCAATATAAAAAACTAAAAAAATGTAAACCTATCGTTGCCATTTCTCAATTCAGAATTGATTAACTTTGCAAACATTCTTTTTTTGCTATGAAAAGTACAGAAATTGCTACACTAGAACCCAAGAAAAACATCCTAATTAAAGGTGCTCAAATTCACAATCTTAAAGATTTAGATGTGGTCATACCTCGTAATGAATTGGTAGTTATAACCGGTTTGTCAGGTTCAGGAAAATCTAGTTTAGCCTTTGATACACTTTATGCAGAAGGACAACGTCGATATGTAGAAAGTTTGTCTTCATATGCAC
Organism: Flavobacterium sp. IMCC34852; assembly: GCF_030643905.1. NCBI lineage: Bacteria > Pseudomonadati > Bacteroidota > Flavobacteriia > Flavobacteriales > Flavobacteriaceae > Flavobacterium > Flavobacterium rivulicola. Next base: position 2,180,199 of record NZ_CP121446.1, read on the forward strand.
GTCAGTTTTTAGGCCGATTAGACAAACCTAAAGTAGAATATATCAAAGGCATTGCTCCTGCAATTGCTATTGAACAGAAAGTAAATACAACCAATGCACGTTCTACCGTTGGTACTTCCACAGAAATTTATGATTATTTGAAATTACTTTTCGCTAGAATTGGAAAAACTTTTTCTCCAATTTCTGGTAATGAAGTCAAAAAAGATACTGTTACTGATGTCGTAAATGCTGTTAAACAATTTGATCTAAACTCCAAATGGTTATTGCTTTCTCCTATTCATCTGGAAAAAGGAAGACAACTGGAAGACAAACTAAAAGTATTACTCCAACAGGGTTTTGCTCGTATTTTGGTTGATAATGAAATGGTTCGTTTGGATCAAATCGACCAACATTCTTTAGACAATAAAGACATTTTACTAATCATCGACAGGATTGTGCTTAGTGCTGAAACTTCTGAAGATGAAGACTTTTATAATCGTTTGGCCGATGCCGTTCAAACTGCTTTTTTTGAGGGTAAAGGAATTTGCTATTTGCAAGAATTGGAAACCAATAAGCGCTTAGAATTCAGCTCTAATTTTGAGTTGGACGGCATGACATTTTTAGAGCCTAACATTCATTTATTTAGTTTTAATAATCCATATGGCGCTTGCCCAACATGTGAAGGATATGGTAATATTATAGGTATCGATGAAGAATTGGTTATACCAAACACTTCACTTTCTATATTTGAAAATGCTATTTTCCCATGGCGTGGAGAAAGCATGAGTTGGTATCGTGATCAATTGGTTAACCATGCTTACAAATTTGATTTTCCTATTCACAAACCTTATTTTGAATTGACTGAAGCACAAAAAGATTTGGTTTGGAAAGGGAATAATTTTTTCACCGGTTTGGATGATTTTTTCCAAGAGTTAGAAGAAAAGAATTATAAAATACAAAACCGCGTCATGCTCTCACGCTATCGTGGAAAAACTAAATGTAGTACCTGTAAGGGAAAAAGATTAAGAAAAGAAGCCAATTATATTACTGTAGGTGGTATAACAATTTCGGAATTGGTTGATATGTCTATCAAAAGATTGATACCATTCTTTTCTGATTTGAAACTGTCGGATTACGATGCTAAAGTCGCTAAACGGCTTTTAATAGAAATCAATAACCGATTGGCCTTTTTAAGTGATGTTGGTCTCGATTATTTGACCTTGAACAGAAACTCTGCCACGCTTTCCGGCGGTGAATCACAACGAATTAACTTAGCGACTTCACTGGGAAGTAGTTTGGTTGGTTCAATGTATATTCTAGATGAACCAAGCATTGGTCTGCACCCAAAAGACACAGAGCGATTAATCAAAGTATTAAAAAATCTTCGCGATTTAGGTAATACCGTTATTGTGGTTGAACACGATGAAGATATCATGAAAGCGGCCGACAGAATCATCGATATTGGTCCGGAAGCCGGAACTTTTGGTGGTGAATTGGTCGCCGAAGGCACTTTTGATGAAATCTTGCACGCAGATTCATTAACCGCTAAATATTTAAACGGACAATTAAAGATTTCGGTTCCAAAAAAACGCAGGAAATCAAACAACTTCATCGAAATTAAAGGCGCACGCGAAAACAATTTGCAAAACATTGATGTAGCTTTTCCCTTGGAAAGTCTAACGGTAATTACCGGAGTTTCAGGAAGTGGAAAAAGTACGCTCGTCAAAAAGATTTTATTTCCGGCGATGCAAAAAAAGCTGGAAGGCATCGGTGACAAAGCCGGACAGTTCAGCGAATTGACCGGAAGTTTTTCACACATTAAACACATCGAATACGTAGACCAAAACCCAATTGGAAGAAGTTCACGCTCGAATCCGGTGACTTATATCAAGGCTTATGATGACATTCGTGATTTGTATGCCAAGGAAAAACTCTCTAAAGTTAGAGGTTATCAAGCCAAGCATTTCTCTTTCAATGTTGACGGCGGAAGATGTGAAACTTGTAAAGGTGAAGGTTCTATAAATGTAGAAATGGTATTCATGGCCGACGTTTCTTTACCTTGTGATACTTGTGGTGGTAAACGCTTTAAAAAGGAAGTTTTAGAAGTTGCTTTTGAAGGCAAAAACATTGATGATATCCTAACGATGACCATCGATGATTCAATTGCATTTTTTTCAGAGCACAAGCAAAATAAAATCATTCAAAAACTGCAACCTTTACAAGATGTTGGTTTAGGCTATGTACAATTGGGACAATCTTCTTCTACCCTTTCAGGCGGAGAAGCGCAGCGTATTAAGTTGGCTTCATTTTTAGTAAAAGGTGTAACCAAAGAAAAAGCATTATTTGTTTTTGACGAACCCACGACCGGATTGCATTTCCATGACATCAAAAAACTATTAGCTTCGTTTGATGCTTTGATTGAAAAAGGACACTCGATTATAGTGATTGAGCATAATCTCGACTTAATCAAATGTGCCGATTGGATTATTGATTTAGGTCCGGAAGGTGGAGAAAACGGTGGTCAATTATTGGCCTTCGGAACTCCGGAAGAGCTTGTGAAAAATAAAAAATCAATTACTGCCGAATACCTAAAAGACAAACTATAAAAAAAGCCTTCCAACGGAAGGCTTTTGATTATTCTATTATTATTTTTTTGGATATCCTATTCTTCGCTGTTTCCAAAACTGCCAAATATATTCCTTTTGACAATCCTGTTAAAGAAACAGTTTCTATGAGTTGTGCATTTTCAATTTGTTTATTGATAACACTTTTTCCTTGTAAATCGACCAATGTAAAAGTATAATGGCTATCGGTTAATGTTCCTAAACTAATATTCAAAAAATCCTTGGCCGGACTCGGATAAAAACTCACTTGATACTCATTGGACAAATCATTAGTTGCCAATGTTGTGGAAGCCACAGCAAAATTCAACATCGCACCGGTAGCGGCTTTGGCAATGTTATAAACATAATGCGGATCCATATTGACCAATAAATCGGTTGAAGTGTGGCGATGCGGCGTTTCATTTCTTTCAAAAAAACCGGTAATCACTTCATTGTTATCTTCAAACGGCATATAATCTGAAGCATAAGCATAAGACAAATAAGTGTTTAAAGGAGAATACAATTGGGTACAAGTAATCAACTGGTTGGTGAAAGCATTGGATGCGGCATTATTGGACGTTGGGCTTCCGGTATCTCGCTCACAAGTAATGGTATCATTGGTCATATCAGCTCTTCCGCCTACTTCATCAATATTAAAAACCAAACGAATATCCATTTTAGGATTCGTGGCATTGACTACTGAAGAAACAAAGTTTTGGCTTCCCACCAAACCATCTTCTTCACCACTGAAATTGATAAATTTTATCGAATATTCTGTTGGAATATTTTGCAACAACCGTGCGACTTCAAAAATAGTAACTACACCGCTTCCGTTGTCATTGGTTCCTTTTCCGGTTATGGTATCATAATGTCCGCAAATAATCACAAACTTATCGGGATAAAGTGTTCCCACTTTAGTCACCACTAAATTTTTACAAGTCGTACCGGCGTTTGTAAAGCTGTATTCTTGTATTTGTGCAGCCGTATAACCGTAACTTAAATATTCGGCTTTCAACCAGTCGAGTGTGTTTTGCAAAGCGGTTGTTCCTCTCCTTTTTATGCCTAAATTTTCAAATTCGGTTAGGTTGGTCAAAACATTAGTTTCTGAAACTTGTTCAACTACAGTTCCGTAAAAAGGCACATAAGTTTGACCATAGCCATTTGATATTAAGAACAAAAAGGATAATGAAAATAGTAGGTTTTTCATTGAAATTTTAATAAAATAAAGTTGATTAGTTTGAAAATTCGTTAGCAAATGTACTAAAATTTTAAACATATTCAATAGTATAAAAACAAAATGCAAGACAAATAAATGATTCGTAAGGCCTTGTATTAATGACAATTAGACCATCTTAATCAAACCTTAAGAATTTATTTACGGGCTTTGGCACACGTATTGAAATGTACCTTACAACAGCAATAATAACTGTTCGAAGACGCTGAAAATCGAAAGAGTAAGCAAAACTCAAATTTGTATTGATTATGAAAAAAATTACCCTTTTAGTAGCTACTGTTTTACTGGTTGGAAACGTAGTGAATGCAACAGAAGTAAGAACGAGATTTAGCTTTGATGAGCCAATCTCATTTGTGGAAAGAGGCATTGAGTTTTTTGTTTTTCCAAATGGAGACTTTGATTTTAACACTCGTCCACAAGACAGCGAAGGTGATTATTATTACCGAACTGCCGGAAAAAGAGGAACAAAAGCTACAGCAGCCAGAGGCACTGTAAATTACGGAACTCGAATTGAACATGATAGTTTTGGCAGAGTAAGACGAGTTGGTAACACTTTTATCAACTACGACAGCCGAGACAGAGTCAGCCGAATTGGAACGGTTTATATGAGATACAACAGATATGCATTAACACAAATTGGAGGAATGAGTATTATCTACAACCGCAGAGGTGATATTGTAAACATGGTTGGAAGCATTAAAGGTTTTAGAAATCAGGGGTATGTTTACCAAAACAACTATGATTATGACAACGATTATGCTACAAACAACCCAAGAAATGATGATGATTATTACTACTACAAAGCTGATGGCACAAAGGCCAAGATTGAGGATAAAAAATAAATAGTTAGTTGTTTTGGTTAGGTTTTGATGAAAAAAATCCCGCAAAGTTTTCACGATGCGGGATTTTTGATTTTATAATTATTTGTTTGGATTAGTGTCCACCACTCACTTTTTTATCAAAATCAATTCCTTGGCTTCTTAATATTCCGCTTACTTTCCATGCATAAAATGCCAAATAAGCAAAGCACAAAACACCTACTATATAACTTGCATGAATCGTAGTTAAATCGGCTACATAACCTTGTAACCAACTTACCAATCCGCCGCCCATAATCATCATAATCAAGAAACTACTTCCTTGACTGGTATGTTTTCCTAAACCACTAATAGCTAAGGTAAAAATACATGGCCAAAGTGTACTGCAGAATAAACCAACACTAGTAAAAGCATAAACACTTACCATACCATCAGTAGCCATTCCTACTAGTAAAGCTGCGATACCTAAAACAGAGAAAATCAACAACATTCTCGCAGGATTTCCTTTACTCGCCATATCTGCAAATATCAATACTAAAATAATTAAAGCATAAACATAGAATGGTGTTAAATCGTGATCCATAAATTTATTTACTCCTAAGAAAACAGCAAAAGCCAAATAAGGAGCAATAAATCTCAGTATTTTTTGGGTATTCATATTATCTGTAAAAGCTTCAACGGCTCCAGTCCAACGACCAATCATCAAACTAGCCCAGTACAACGAAATAAAAGGAGCGATATCTTTGGTAGCAAATCCTAAATCGCCTTCCATATATGCAGGTAAGTTACTGGCTGTAGAAACTTCTACTCCAACATAAACAAAAATGCCAATCATACCCAAAATCAATTGTGGATATTTAAGAGCCGAACTTCTGGTGTTGTTCGCTTCTCCTTCAACTTCAACAACCGCTGCCGGTTTGTCCGGTAAGGAAGAAAACTTTAATAAAACAGCAACTAATAAGAAAGCTACGCCAAGAACCAAATAAGGAGTTTTTACACTTTCAATACTCATTTCAGTATCGCCTGAAATGGCCGAACCAAAAATAGCAAAACTTACAATCAGCGGTCCAATAGTAGTCCCAAGATTGTTAATTCCTCCTGCCATGGTTAAACGTTGTGAACCGGTCGTTATTGGTCCCAAAGCAATAGCCAAAGGATTCGCCACTGTTTGCTGTAATGAAAAACCAAGCGCCACGATAAATAATCCGGAAAGCATCAATGGAAACGAACCGGTATTTGCCGCAGGATAAAATAATAATGTTCCTAAAGCTGAAATCACAAGACCTAATGCCAAAGAATTTTTATATCCAATTCTATTAATCAAGTCGCCTTTTGTCAAATACGAAATAATCATATAAATAATAGACCCAACAGTGTAAGCTACATAAAAAGCTACAGATACCAACTGACTTTCCCCTTGGGTTAAATCAAAAGCTTTCTTAAAAACGGGAATTAAAATATCGTTACTCGCGGCAACAAATCCCCAGAAGAAAAATACGGTGACTAGTGGAATAAACTGTGCCCAATTGGTCTTTAGATTTTGTGTACTCATAATTATAGTTTTTGGTTTGGTTGTTAATAGTTATTGTTTACATAAAAATAAGGCTGTTAAATTATCATTTCGATAAATTAAGCCTTACTTCATTGGATAAATATACATTTATAAGTAAAACACTAATGATGGCTGTAAAATTAGTTATTAACGAAATCGTTTTCTTAACCTCACTTTTGCGAATCTTTCAAGAAAATTACAACGTTTGCGCTTGTTAATAACTAAACTTAATCTGCTTTTTTGATTTCGCTCTTGGGTCCGATACCATTATTGTTGAAAGCTTCAATCTGGAAATAATAAACATCGGATTTATCCAAACCGTTGAAGTAGTATTCAGTTTTACCATACACCATAATTGAACCGTATAATTTATCGGCCGATTTGCCAAAGTAAATTACATAACCGTCTGCGTTTTGTTCTTGTTGCCATTTGAACCAAACATTTCTGCGTTCACCTTTTACTTTTGGACCCGAACGCAACGGTACAAATCCTTTTACTTCACTTGGCTTTTCTCCATTTCCTTTGCCAAAAACCCTAAAACCGCTGATCGCAAATTTGCCCGTTGGCATTCCGATATTCTCCAGTTTTAAATAACGAGCTGAAACCGGAGTTGACAGTTCAATATATTCATGCGGCACATCTTTAGTACTTTTGCTTTTATCGATTAGAACGTTCCACTTTTTGCCGTCATTGGAGGTAAAAATGATGTATTTGTGTCCCAATGTAGTTTCGGGTTTGCCCATAATCTCTGCATCCTGATCGGCATAATTAATTTGAATGGCGTTAATGGTACTTTTTTCGCCCAAATCCGAAATAAGGTATTCTCCTTTATTAGCGGTTTTGGCCGACCAATAGGTTTTAATATCTTCATCTACGGAAAGGTTCGCCTGAAATCCACCCAGTGTTGAAGAGACTTGAACAGGTTTGTTATAATTCAGCAACATCCAACCGGCAAAGCTCTCGCTTAAATGGTCTTTATTTTCCGAAGGTAAAAACGTTGGATAATCACCATAAGCAGTGTTAGAATACAAAATATCATTTTTATCAAATCCGGCAGGCCAAATCCCTAAACGGCGTTCAAAATTGTTCTTGACACAAATGCCAATGGTAGAAATATGCCAATACTGATTGTTGGCATCTGTAAAAGTCGCTCCATGTCCGGCGCCACGAGCAAATCCGCCCGGTTTATAAGAAAACGGGTTATGCGATTGGTATTCAAAAGGTCCTAGCGGATGGTCCCCAACATAAACACCATCGGCATAACCGCTAAATTCGGTTCCGGGCGCGCCGTATTGGAGATAATATTTACCGTTGTGTTTGGTCATAAATGCTCCTTCGGTAAAGGGTTGCAGAAAAGTGTTGTCGTTGTATTCACCAAACCTTTCCCAGCCATGCTCGTCATCGTTTAAAGCCAAAACCGGAATTCTTTCTCCTTCAGGTTGGAAAGTTTTACGATTGAGTTTCATTCCGTACAACGGATATAAATTGCTCGAACCGTAATATTCATAGACTTCGTCTTTTTCTTTGTCCCAAAAAATCTGCGGATCCCAAGCGGCTGCTTCTGATTTATGAATCAGCTCCTTCCACTCGCCTTTCTGCGGATTGGTACTCATCCAAAGCGGGAAATCTTTACCGTGTGTTGAGCCTACGACCAATAAAGTATCATTGACATAAGACAACGATGGTGCACACAATTCATCATAAACTTTGTGTTCGGGACGAAGAAACTTCTTCGATATAAACTTCCAATCCGACATGTCTTTACTGTGCCAATAACCCCATTGATTGGTCGAAAAAAGATAGTATTCGCCTTTGAAGAAAGTAATCACAGGATCGGCAGTCGCGCGATGTTTTCCTTGGTTTACAAAATTGGGAATAGGGCAATAACCGTAGTCAATATTAATCGGATTGCAATACGTTTTTTGTTGGGCGATTCCATAATTTGAACTCAATAACAGCAATAGTAAGGCAATCCGATGTTTCATCTAAAGTGATTTTTTAATTAATTGGCACAAAACTAACAGCCGTTCCGCCACCGGCAGCCAAAACTAATTTCAGCCTGGTTTTAGAAGTCACCGTCATGGTTTTGATTTCGTAGTTGATTGGGTTTTTCTCCCAATGAGCCGTTTTTCCGTCTTGGTAAATGATGGCTTTGTATTTTTTATTCGGAGAAAGGAAATCCAATTTAATTTCAGTATTTCTGGCGTTTTCATCGGTAACTGCGCCTAAAAACCAGTTTTCTGATTTTTTGTCTTTACGGGCAACCGTTAAATAATCTCCCGGTTCAGCTTCAAGGTATTTTGATTCTTGCCAATCGGAGGCTACGTCTTTGATAAACTGAAAAGCATCCGGATATTTCTCGTAGTTTTCCGGTAAATCGGCGGCCATTTGTAACGGAGAATACATAGTTACATACAAAGCCAATTGTTTGGCCAAAGTAGTATGCACTTGCTCTTTTTTGGTTTTGTCGTAATGGCTCATTTTAATTTCAAAAATACCGGGAGTATAATCCATTGGTCCGCCCAATAATCTTGTAAACGGCAAAATGGTTTCATGCATTGGCGGATTTCCGTTACTCCAAGCGTTGAATTCATTTCCGCGCGCAGCTTCGGCCGCAATATAATTCGGATAAGTTCTGTGGTAACCTGTCGGGCGAGAACTTTCGTGTGAGTTGACCATCATTCTATAATCAGCAAATCTTCGAGCAACAAAGTTGAAATGATTGACCATCGTTTGTCCATCATGAAATTCACCACGCGGGATGATTCTACCTACATAGCCCGATTTGGCGGCAGGATAATCATATTTTTTCATTAATTCCAGAGCTCTGTCTAAATGTCTTTCATAATTGGCTACCGAACCTGAAGTTTCGTGGTGCATAATCATCTTAACACCTTTGGATTTGGCGTAAGCGTTAATTTCGGCCAAATTATAATCCGGGTAAGGTGTGGTAAAATCGAACACGTCTTCTTTCCAATTGCCAAACCAATCTTCCCAACCAACGTTCCAACCTTCGACTAAAACACCGTCAAAACCGTGTTTGGCTGCAAAATCGATATAGCGTTTTGTATTTTCAGTAGTGGCTCCGTGTTTGCCACTGGCAATTAACTCTTTAGATTCGGTATTTTGTGCATTTTGACTTCCGGCATAATCCCAAGTAGATTTTCCTACATGCATTTCCCACCAAACTCCAACATATTTCATCGGTTTAATCCAAGAAGTATCAGTAATTTTTGAAGGTTCATTTAAGTTTAAAATCATTTTAGAACTTACAATTTCACGAGCATCATCACTCACCATAACAGTTCTCCATGGTGTAACACATGATGCTTGTAAATAGGCTTTGTCACCAATAGCGTTTGGCACCAAATGAGAAGTTAAAGCGAATGTTTTGGTATCTAAATCTAAATGCATTACCGGATAATTTACCACCGCAGCTTCAAAAATATTCAAATACAATCCGTCTGAAGTTTTCATCATCAATGGCGATTGTACCCCATACTTACCAAAAATTCTTTTTAAACCGATACCATTATTGAGGTCTAGCTTTTCTGTATCAACCTCCGATAATAATGTCTCATTATAAGTATATTCTTGGCTATCAAAATCTCCGGGAATCCAAAAGGCTTTGTGATTTCCGATTAAATTGAATTCCGACTTCTCATCGGAGATGATGAAATAATTTAAATTGGGTTGTTTCGGAAATTCATATCTAAATGCCATTCCTTCATCATAAACCTTGAAAACGATGTTTACTCTTCTTTTGGTGGTGGTTTGAGACAAAGCAATTGTCATTTGGTTATAATGATTTTCTATACTAGATTGCTCACCCAGAACAGGTTTCCATCTTTCATTGAAAGTAAAATTTCCTATACTGTCAATTTTAAAATTGGTGGCCAAATCAGAATCGCCTTTAAGATAAATTCCCAATAGACTTTTCGAAATTACGGGTTTGGTTTTATAAGTTAAGGTATAAGATGGCCTTCCGTTTTCTGTCAATTTAAAATCGAGTGTTAATTCTTTAGAAGGCGATTGTACAGTTTGTGCTTTTACCGAAAAAGCCAACAATACTAGAGCAATGGTTATGTATTTTTTCATGGATTATATTTTGGCTAAATATAGGAATTAGTTGGTAGATAAAAAACCCTTCAGCAGCCGTCCGAAGGGTTTAACAAACACAAAAATTAATCAACCAAATTAAATTTTATTTTATCAGTAGTGTCAGAGTTAGTTCCTACGAAAACTTCAAATTCTCCGGCTTCAGCTGCATGTTTTAAATCAGCATTATAGAATTTTAAATCTTCTATAGAAAGTTCAAAAACAACCGTTTGCTTCTCTCCTTTTTTAAGAAATATTTTCTTAAACCCTTTGAGTTCTTTAACCGGTCGTGTTACAGAACCTACCAAGTCTCTGATGTACAATTGTACTACTTCTTTACCGTCAAAATTGCCTGTATTGGTAACATCAACTGAAACGATTAGTTTTTCATTCGCTTTTATTTGAGACGATGAAGCTGTCAAATTTGAATACGCAAAAGAAGTATAACTCAATCCGAAACCGAACGGATATAAAGGTTCATTTCTTACATCTAAATAATTAGACCGGAATTTTTCAAACTTTCCTTCGGTGTTAGCTAGTGGTCTACCGGTATTTTTATGGTTGTAATAGATTGGGATTTGCCCAACATTTCTTGGCCAAGTAGCAGTTAATTTCCCGGAAGGGTTGACATCACCGAAAAGGACATCCGAAATGGCCAAACCGGCTTCACTACCCGGAAACCAGACGTTTAAGATGGTCGATACTTTTTGGCTTTCTTCCACTAAAACCAGAGGTCTTCCGGTGAATAAAACCAAGACTACCGGTTTTCCTGTTTTAAGTAATTCGTTGAGTAATCGTTTTTGAACAATGGGCAATTCAATACTGGTACGACTACTACATTCGCCACTCATTTCGGCACCTTCTCCCAAAACAGCAACCAAAACATCTGATTTTTTGGCTACTTCAAGCGCTTCCGCTATCAATTCTTCATCGGTTCTGTTGTCTCTAACATACGATTTTGGATTATGAGGATTGATATTGATTTTTTCTTCGGCGGCTGTTGAAAGGAAATTACAACCTCTGGCGGAAAGTATGTTGACACTATTCCCAACAGTACTTTTCAATCCTTCTAAAATGGTTATCGGTTTATCGAAATTAGCGGCCACACTCCAAGTACCGGGCATGTTGGCTTTATTGTCGAAAAGCGGTCCGAAAAGCGCTATTGTACCTGATTTTTTTAAGGGCAATATGTTATTGTCATTTTTTAACAAAACCATAGATTCAGCGGCTACCTTACGGGCAAAATCTCTGCTTTCTTTAGAAAAGATAACTTTTTTAGCTAATTCAATATCACAATTTTTATATGGATTTTCAAATAAACCCAAATCATATTTTGCCTCAAGAATTCGGGTCACAGCCTTGTCAATATCAGTCATTGAAATTTTACCTTCCTCATATGATTTTTTTAAGGTTGACAGAAATCCTTCGCTTACCATATCCATGTCGATACCGGCTTTTAAGGCTAAAGAAGAACTATTTTGCAAGTCACCCATTCCGTGGTCAGTCATTTCACTGATTCCTGTGTAATCGGTTACGACAAATCCACCGAATTTCCATTGGTTTCTTAGTACATCCGTCATCAACCATTTGTTTCCGGTAGCCGGAATTCCGTCAACTTCATTAAAAGATGCCATAACCGAACCAACACCGGCATCAATAGCGGCTTTATAAGGAGGAAAATATTCATTATACATTCTGATATGACTCATATCAACCGTGTTGTAATCTCTACCGCCTTCTGGTGCACCATATAAGGCAAAATGTTTTACACAAGCCAACATAGAATTATTGGCTTTCAGATTGTTATTTTGATAACCATTTACCATGGCTTTGGCAATTTCGCTGCCTAAAAAAGTATCTTCACCACTTCCTTCAGAAACCCTTCCCCAACGAGGATCTCTTGACAAATCTACCATAGGTGAAAAGGTCCAGTTAATACCATCCGCAGTGGCTTCATTAGCGGCAATTCTTGCGGTTTGTTGGATTAAAGGCATATCCCAAGAGCAGGAAAGTCCTAATGGAATAGGAAAAACAGTTTCATAGCCATGAATCACATCCATACCGAAGATTAGTGGGATTTTTAAACGGCTTTTTTCTACGGCAATTTTTTGAACTTCTTTTATTTTTTGAACAGATTTAATATTGAACAATCCGCCGACTTTACCTTCTTCTATCTTTTTGGCAATATTAGAGCTGTTGGCCTGTCCGGTTGTGATATCACCGGAGGTTGGTAAATTTAATTGTCCTATCTTTTCCTCTAATGTCATTTTGGCTAGTAACTCCGGAATAAATATCTCTTTAGGAGCTATCGTTGCGGGTTTACCTTTTTTTGTTTTTTGGGCAAAAGTTAAACTTGTTATTAGTAATATAATTATGGTAACTTTAATTTTCATTTTGGGTTGTATTATTTTTTATTCTGTTGTAACATCCAATCATAAATCTCTTTGTTATCGTATACTTTAGACCAACTGTCGTGATCGGCATCTTCAAAAATGGTTAACTTAACATCGGTATTGCATTCTTTTAATTTCTTGTAAACTTCGGTAATTGTTTCTAAACTGACAACGTCATCTTGCAAACCATGAAATGCTCTAATCGGAATGTCTTTTAGCCTACAAGCTTCATCTTCCTGCATGAGATTCACAAAACTTGCCGTTGGTACTAATGCAGCAAAAAACTCAGGATGTGCCAATGCTAAATCCCACGCTCCCCAACCTCCCATACTGAGTCCGGTTAAATATATTCGATTTGTGTCAATAGCATTTTCTTTACACACTTTTTGAATGAGTTGGTATAATGATTCTGCTTCCCAATTACCATTTTCAACACACTGCGGAGCCAAAATATAACTGTCTAATTCATGGTTCTTTATATATTTTAACGGGCCGTGAACTTTTAGCTTTTCAAGATCATTTCCTCTTTCGCCGGAACCGTGTAAAAAGACAATCAATGGTTTTTTGATTTTCGTATTTTGTGGCTTGTGCAACAAAAAACCATAAGTATAGCTTGTTGTTATTTGCGTCGAGAAGCTACCTGATGTTTCCTGAGCATCGCTTACCATTGTAAAAGTTATAGCCAATACCGTTATTAAAATTTTACCAAAACTATGCATATCAAAATCCGTGTTGCGTGGAAGCAAAACCTAAGCTTTGCAATCCGGTTTTTATTTCCGGCGCTTGCATGAATAAATTCCAAAGCAATCCGGTTCTGTAATTTTCAACCATGGGAGCTATTGTCCCTTGATCTATGGCTAAATAACGTTTTGTTACCCAATCGTGATGAGGCGAAAAAGCATCATACGGGCCGGCAAGCCCAACATAACGATCTCTTTTTTCATTGTACAAGTATCGTAAAAATTTGAACGACTCATCCGGTGTATACGGAAATGAGGAAAGTGCTGCAGTAGGTGAAATAACCCCTAAATCATTATTGGGTTGATGTGCTGAGTAACCGGTAGAACCATCATTGTTTCGGGAATAACTGGCTGTCAATCCCCAACATTTTTCAGAATAACCGTCCCAACCTTGTGGGTTTGCTATACAATATTTATTAATAATTTTGGAATGATTTACATTGAGATTCCAATAGTTGGCATATTGGTCGGTCAAACCTCTGGGGTCGAGACCCAAGTAAGAATAATGAGCCCAAAATAAAGGTCCAACATTACCGTTGGCTCCATTGTGATTAAAAATAACCGGATATCCGTACTGGGAAGCGCTATTAACAATTTGACCGTTTCTGGCCCATGCCTGATGATAAGCTGTTGCCGGCACAGTATAATCGGGAGAGGCGGCAGCCATTATATAAGTTAGTATACATTCGTTGTAACCTTCTAATTTAAAATTCATTTGCCAACCGTAATTGGGTGACCAATGCCAATAAAGAGCATTTTCACCTTTAGTATACCAATTCCATTCTACTCCTTTCCAAAGCAAGTCGGCTTTCTGAGCCAATGCTTGTTCGGTGCTATTACCGTTTTTAAAATATTCTCTAATACAAATTAATCCCTGACACAAGAAAGCAGTTTCAACCAAATCGCCGCCATTATCAACATTCCCGAAAGGAATAACATTTCCGGTAATTCCGTCCATCCAATGTGGCCAAGCGCCGTGAAATCTGTCAGCAGTTTCTAAAAAATTTAATGCTGTGGTTAGTCGAGAAACAGCTTCTGAACGCTGTACAAAACCTCTTTCTATACCAACCAAAATGGTCATCAATCCAAAACCTGAACCGCCGGTAGTTACAATATTGGCATCATAATTTGGATCATCAACCAAGTATCGCTCTCTGGCTAATTTTGAAACAGGATGAGCCATATCCCAAAAATATTTAAACGAATCTCTTTGAACTTTGTCAAGCAATTCGGTATCCGTGAGTGGTGTTTGAGTCGTTGTTGGTAAAGGTGTTCCTGTTGAACTTTCACTTGGTGTTGAAGAAGAACAACAACAAAACAAAAGTCCTATCCAAAAAAACGATATGCTTTTATTCATAATTTTAGTTTTTTAAAATATACACCCAGTCACTAAACCGGGTGTATATTTAGATGGGGCAATTTTATTTAATTATATTATCTGTTATCGTTCTCTAAAAGATATAAAGAACGCACATCGTTATCAGACAAAGCTTTGTCATAAATTCTGAATTCATCTAGCAAACCTGAGTAATGTAACATCCAACCATCGGCAGCACCCCAAGGCGCTCCTAAATGTTGCTGGAATCCGCCTATTACAAATTTTGAAACATCAGAATTGGCTAAATCGCCATAAGGTACGCCTCCAGCAGCAGGATCGTTGGTATATCTTTTGGCTATCGAATTAGGTAAATTCAAATTTTGACCATTAACGTACATACTGTAAGTTGACGTAGCGGCATCGTAAGTCCAAACCAAATGTTTCCAGTTGCCAAACATGTTTGTCAAGACATTGGAACCATCATGAACTAACCATTGGCCAGACCATGGAATGCTTGGCGTCACATCTTTTTGCAAATGATTTTTAATTAACATGGTATCGGCCGGACCAGTTCCTTCAATAAGGGTAAAAATATTACCCCAAAAATCGGAAGTTTTAGGCAACATAAATAAACATTGAGCGCCACCGGTATGAGGATCGGTTTTAATCCATGCAGAGACAGTAATGCTTTTTACATTAGCCAAGGCAGGAGAAACGGTATTGTATCCGATAAAAGCTGAAGAAGAACCTTTATAGGCTTTTCCTTTTACCCCGTTTTCATAAGTAACATTGGTTCCGTTACCATCACTTATCCCCGATTTTGAATCGGTAATATTGTCTTCAAAACTACATTTAACAATCAAGTTATCTGCCGCAATATCATCTGAATTCTCATAACCGCCAATTGGTTCATAAGGAATGGCCGTATTGGTTTCGTCAATACTATCCTGATTACAACTGATAAAAAACTGCGCCGCTAATACCGACAGACACAAGTACAGTATTTTATTTCTATTCTTCATAATTAATTTTTTAATAATTAGTAATTAGGATTTTGAGCTGATAAACCATCAGCTTCATTAATGAACTTTTGCGGTAATGGGAACACTTCGTGTCTTCCTACCACAAACGTTTTTCCGTCAGCTGCAAAAGCAGCTTCAGCTTGACCTGTTCTTACCAAATCAAAAAAGCGATCGTGCTCAAAAGCCAGTTCAAGTCTTCTTTCTTTCCAAATTGCCAATCTCACATCAGCTTGAGACGTAGCAGTGGTATTACCTAATCCGGCTCTGTTTCTGATTTGGTTTACTAATGGAATCGCATTTGAAGTTTGTCCCAATTCGTTCAAAGCTTCTGCTTTCATCAATAAAACTTCAGCATAGCGAAGGTATTTTATATTGACATCGGTTTCCCAGCCATCAGTAAAGGCAGAAGAATAAGCTTTCATATTGTATCTTGGATTTTCTACCGTTAACGGAACATAGCGTCCATCGTATAAAGTAGCACCGGCAAAAATAATGGTTGCTTCTCTTCTTGTATCACCCGGTTCATAGGCGTTGGCCAAACTTTCAGAAGGTGTGTTGAAACCCCAACCCCAGCCTCCGGCGCCACGAGCACCTTGAGAAGCTGAATATCCTTGAATTCCTTTAGCCGGCGAAGAACCAATTCCTGAGATTTCGAAAATAGATTCGCTATCAAATTCGCCTGACACTCTGTATTGAGAGGCATAATCTGTAGCCAATGAATATCCGGTTACGGCATCACAGTTGTTGATTACCTCTTGCCATTTTTCTTGGTAAAGAGAAACTTTTGCCAATAGCGCTCTTGCAGCACCAACAGAAGCTCTGCTTCTTTCACTTGGAGCATAAGATCCTCTATCCGGTAAAGCAGCAATAGCATCATTTAAATCTTGCTCAATAAAGGCATAGACTTCGGCCTTAGTTTTACGAGTTAGTTGCATCACTCGATCGGCTTCTGAAGAAGGATTCGGAATATGGTCAACGATTGGCACTCCACCATAACTTTTTACTAAAGTAAAATACATGAAAGCTCTTAAGAATTTGGCTTCTCCGATAAGACGAGCTCTTAAATTTTCATCCGCATTGTTCAATTGCGGAATGTAATACAAAGCCTGATTACAACGGTTGATTCCTTGATAATAGGCTTCAAAAACTTCTTGCACCGAAAGACTTGAAGCATTGTAAGTCAATGCATCCATTAAATCCTTATCGGTTCCCGTATCGCCGGGAGAGGAACCTTTATCAGCATCATCTGAAGCAATGCTTGACATTCCGTTCCAAGAAAAAGAAGACATGTTCCAATCTAAAAACTTGGAATAGATTGAAGTGACAAAACTTTTGGCACCTTCATCGTTATTGAATAGCGCCAAGTCTGCTGTTGATATGGTCTCGGTTTGGTCTACCTCCAAAAAGTCGTCTGAACAACCGTTGAAAAACAGCGCCGATAAAACAAAGACAGATAAATATACTTTTTTCATAATAATTTAGAATTTAAGGTTAATACCAAAAACAAATGATTTAAGCGTTGGATACGCATCTAACTCTACGCCTTGGCTTCCGTAAGGATTTCCATCTCCGTTTAATTCGGGAGAAAAGCCTGAGAATTTTTTAGTGATAAAAGGGTTAATGGCGTTAAAATAAATTCTGGCAGAAGAAATAGCATCGAATGTTTTTGGTAATTTGTATCCGATTGTTATGTTATTAATTCTCCAGAAATCACCTGATTCAAGATAGTAAGTTGATGCCACAGGAACTTGATTGAAAGCACCGGGATTTCCGGCATTCGTATTAGTCGGTGTCCAAAAATCAGAGGCCAAAGAGTTTTCAATGTTTTCCCCTGAAAAACGTTGGGCTTTTTTACCATTATACACTTTAGACCCTAAAGTTCCGTAGCTGTCCATAGAGACATCGAAATTTTTATATGTAAAACCTAATGATAATCCGTACATTGATTTCGCCAAAACAGAGCCAAAATATTTTCTGTCTGCTTCTTCCAATCCGCCTTGAGTAGTGGTTGTTCCGTCGGCTTTGTAATATAGCATTTGACCATTAGTTGGATCATATCCTGCATAGTCATACAAATAGAAACTTCCCAATGGTTTTCCTACTGATGATTCACCCAACAACTTAGTGTATTGCCCGTTACCGAGTCCGCCACCTTGAATATCAGGAAGATTAGAGCTATTTAACCTTTCGAGAGCATTTTTGTTGTTTGAAAAATTACCACTTACATAGTAAGTCCAATTATCATTTATTTTATCATTCCATTTTAGAGAAAGTTCAAATCCTTTGTTAGATACTTCTCCCACATGAGCCGGCGATTGTTGACTGGAACCGGCAGTGATGTAAGGTCTTGTGTAAAGAATTAGGTTGTTTGTGTTTTTATTGTAAACATCAAATGTTCCGGTTAATCTGTTGCTTAAAAATCCGAAATCCAAACCAACAGAGGTTTCTTCGGTAACTTCCCAAGAAAGACTTGGATCTACTTGAGAATCAACTGTAATTCCGGTTAAGTAATTCGGAATATAATAATCTAAACCAGAAGAAAAAGCCTGACTGTTTAAAGGCACATTTTGGTTACCGAGTTTACCCCAACCGCCTCTTAATTTTAACAAATCAACCCCTTTCAAATTTTTGGCGAAATCTTCGTTGGTTATAATCCAACCTAATCCTACAGAAGGAAAAGTTCCCCAGCGGTAATCTTCACCGAATTGAGAAGAACCGTCACGTCTTACCGTAGCAGTCAATAAGTATTTATTCATCAACTTGTATTGTATACGTCCAAAATAAGAAGCTAATTTTACCTCATTGTATAAAACATCATTGTAACTTATTACATTAGAAGCATAATCAACTCCGTTTAATGACCAATAATTAGAATTAGCATTTACATTTCTTCTAACCACTTTACTGAAACTTCTTGGTCCTCTGCTTGAGGCTTCAATACCACCGGTTAATTCAACATCATGAACATTGTCAAACAACTTATTGTAAGTAAGATAATTAGACAAGTTCCAGTTAAAATAACTATCATTAGATCTGGTTAACAAATTAACATTTGATGTCGATGGATAATCCGCTTCTTCACGTGTCGGATCGGCAGCCAACCAGATATTTTTGGTGTCTTCATAATTGTAACCTTTCCAAGTATAATATTCTCCGTTAAAAACAGAAGAATATTTTAAGCCTTTCATAATATCAATATCTAATTTCAATCCTCCTTGGAGCGTTATGCTTTTTTGTTGCTCATCAAAGAAATCAAGCTGTGCAACTGGATTACCAACATTATTGAATGAAGAACCTGTTGGAGAAGCAAAACCGTCATCGCCTACAAAAGATACCCCATATTGTCCTGATGGAAAATAAACCGGAACGATTGGTGATTGTTTATAAGCATTGGTAAAAGCTGAAAATGGTTTAGGATTTACTTTAGCATACGATACACTGAAATTCTGAGATAACTTGATTTTGTTTGAAATCTTATATTCATTATTGTTTCTGAATGTTAATCTGCTGTAATCCATTCCGTTAAGAATGGCTTCTTCGTCGTAATAACCAGCACTGAAAAAGTACTTAATGTTTTCACTTCCTCCCGAAAGGGAAACATTACTTTGAGAGTATTGACCTGTTCTGGTAATTTCTTTAAACCAATCTGTGTTAACCGGTTGATCTTGAGAGAATGTGGTTGAACCCAATGCCATATTGGTATAATAAGAAAACTTATTACTACCTGCCATTTTCACCACGCTTAAAGGACTTCTGAAACCGGTAAACATTTCGACTTCAACGGCCAATTTACCAACTTTACCTTTTTTGGTTTCAATGATGATAACACCATTGGCTGCTCTGTTACCATATATAGCTTTGGCAGTTGCGTCTTTTAGAATTTCATAGGATACAATATCGTTTGCATTGATATTGTTGATGTTATCCGCCGGCATACCATCAACCACAAAAAGCGGTGTTCTACCTCCAATTGCTGTTCCAAGTCCACGAATAATTACGCTGGGGGTTGAACCCGGAGAATCTGAGGCAATAACTTGAACTCCGGCTGCTTTACCTTGAATAGCTTGAGAAGCATTTAAAACCTTAGTCTTAGTTATCTCATCTGCTTTTAAAGAAGTAATAACCGAAGTGTTGTCGATTTTTTTTCGGGTACCGTATCCAATGATTACAACATCTTGAAGCTGGCTGACTTCCTCTTTTAAAGTCACCTGCATCCCAGGAGTTGCTTCTACGGTCTTGGTTTCAAATCCAATCATGGCGACATTAATTTTGTCACCGGCATTAGCCTTGATTTTAAATGCACCTTCCATGTCAGAAATCGTACTTGAATTCATGGTGGTATTGGTAATGTTGGCTCCAATGAGCGCAATACCTTTTTCATCAACTATTTTCCCTTCAATGGTTTGTGAAAACGCAAAGATTGGGAAAAACAGTAACGAGAGTAGTACATAAATGTTTTTCATAAATTGTTTAGGATGAGTTAATACTTCAACAAATTTATCTATTACATCGTTATAGTTGAAGTTAATTAAATACTACAAAACTACATCATTTTTTCATTTTTATTTTTTAAATAATTGTTTTTCAATAAATTAAAAAGTTAAAAAAATACAAATAACTTCTCAACTAAAAAGGCAAATGATGTACTATTGATGAAGTAACACCGAATAACAAATCAGCAAAATATAAAGAAAAAAAATACAGATAATGAAAAAAAATGCTTTTGATTATACCATATTCATAAAAGAGGAAAGATTGATATCCTGCTGTAAGTCAAGCTTTTTCCTTAATCGGTAACGGTGAAGTTCTACACCTCTGAAGGAAATATTCATTAAAGGCGCGATCTCCTTAGATGACAAACTCATTTTCAGATAAATACATAACTTTATATCTTTAGAAGATAGTTTAGGATACCTTGAGGTAAGCCTTTTTATAAAATCTTCATGGCTTTTGTAAAGATTGTTCTCAAAAGTTTCCCATTCCTTTTTATTAATAGAATTAAGTTTAATAGTTTTCTTAATATTGTTTTTAAGCGAAACAATATCATTGTCTTTTTCAAGCAGTTTTTGTATACTTTCAATCATTTCCGATTGCTTGGCAATGGATAGCGACTTTCCGGCAACTTCAGAAGCCTTTGCCTGTATCTGTACTTCCAAGATATGTTTGTCATATTCCTGAGATTTTAATTTGGTTTGTGCGTCCATTTCTAACTTCAGGATTTCTTTTTGGTGCTTGAGTTCTTCCTCCTTGAGCTTTAATTTTTCGATGTATCTAATTTTATTCCATTTGTAATACAGGTAAAATATCAATGAAATAATCGACAAATAAATCAGTATCATCCAAAACGAAATATACCAAGGCATGGCGACTCTAAAAGTAAACTCAGATAATGGCAAAAACTTTTCTCCGTCATTGTAAAAAACCTCAAACTCATGACTGCCGCTTGACAAATTGCTTAGGATAATATTGGGACTTTGCAACGGAATATAAGAGTTTGCTTCATCAAGTTTGTAAAACAATTCCAATTCGTTATAACCATAGTAGGCAGAAATCACATCTAAACTAATCGATTTATTATAGTCTATAGTACTTGATTTTTTGATAAAATTACCATCGACAAAAGCTTCTATTTTGATACTTTTTACCTCAGGCAATAACTTTGATTTTTGAGGTTTAAAAGCAAAAAAACCGTCGTCTAAATTCAGTAAAAATTCATCACCGTTCTTAAAAACCTTAGTGTCTTGATTGATGATCTTGCCTTCATAATATTTCTCCGGAATAAGATGCCAAATAAATTTGTTTTTGTTTCGGTTGATTAAGTAGAGCGACTTATCTTTTAAAACAATAAAATTTTCATCGTTGATGGTGATTAATTCCGAAATATTAGAAAATGACTTATTAAAAAAAGTATTCAATTCAAGCTTGTCTGAAATAGCATTGTATCCGTACCATTTTGAGTTGATATAAAATAAAGCTTCATTATTAAAGCTGACCATCTTTATACCGTAATCATTGAGAATTTTGTTTTTTCGGGTAACGTTTTCAACTTTCTTAACCACAAACTTATCGTCAAAAAGGATTCGATACAAGCTTCTGTAATTGTCAACTGCCCATAGTTCATTAGGTTTATTTTGAATGATATTTTTTATGGGCTTTGTCAGGTTTGAAAAATACTTATAACTTTTGAAATCATTAGGGTTTTCATAAATAACAATCCCCGAATAATTGGCCAAAAAATAGTTGTTGTGAAAATTACTTTTGAGGAATTTCCAACCGCCATTTACATCATTAACTTTAGTCAAAGCACCGTTTTGGTAAACATAAGTTCCGTCGTTGTGACCAATTAAACATTTGTTTTCAACGGGCAACATGTCCCAAACTTGTCCTTGAGAATTGGACAACAAAGTCAACGATTTATCATGGTATTTAAAAACCCCGTGATTCGATCCCAATAATAAACCGTCGTTCATAGGCGCTAAGGTATAAACAGAGCCTAAAACCCCTGAATTATCAGAAAAAATTCGGTATGGTGAATTGACTTCAATATGGGAAATACCATTGTCTAATCCAAGCCACAAATCATTTTCTTTATCAAGACCAATACATAGAACAGAGTTGTTTTTCAGGGCGTTTTTTCGGCAAACATTGTTGTAACTGTTAGTAGATAAATCAACAATGTAAACTCCCTGAAATGCTGTTCCGATGATTAAACTTTTATTTGAAATGGCTTTGGCCGAAATAATAATTTCCTTTTTAAGCAAATCATTTAAAGGATGTGCCCAAGGTTTTAAAACCTTATTTTCTTCAATAAAAACGCCATTCTTTTGAGTAAAAAACATCATTTTTCCATTAGTCTTATCAATGGAATGAATGATATTATTTTCGAGCAATTG
Organism: Flavobacterium sp. IMCC34852; assembly: GCF_030643905.1. Taxonomy (NCBI): domain Bacteria; kingdom Pseudomonadati; phylum Bacteroidota; class Flavobacteriia; order Flavobacteriales; family Flavobacteriaceae; genus Flavobacterium; species Flavobacterium rivulicola. The sequence goes on from NZ_CP121446.1 coordinate 2,202,849, forward strand.
CCAAGCGTCAATTTTTCTGAAATGATTATTTTCAAAAACAAAAACCCCATCTTTAACCGAAGCGACATAAATTATATTGTCAACTACAAAACAATAGGAGATTTGAAAAGGAATACTGATTTTTTTTATTATCCCTTTTTCTAAAACGTAAAGTTCATTAAAGGACTGAAAGTAAATTTTACCATCGTGTTTGAAAATCTTCCAAATTTCTTCATTGATAGACTTTCCGGTGAAAAAATTCTTGTTTTTGGAAAGTGAAGTATAATGCAACAAACCGTTGATTCTTTTCCAATAGCCGAATTCGTTATAAGAACCTGAGTAAATTTTATCTCCATCGGCAAAAACAGAACGGATAATTGTTTTGTTTGGCAAACTGTATTTTTCCCAACGAACACCGTTATAACGAAGTAAATAGTGATTATTGGCAAAATAAAATGCGTTATCGTTGCCTTGAGTGATGCTCCAAACTTGGTTATCGCCGTTGTAATTGCTCTTGGTAAAGTTTTCTACAAAAGGCAGTAACTCTTGTGCATTGACAAAAGAACAGTACAGCAAAAAGAAAAAGGCAATTATATTTCTCACTTTGAGCAGATTTACAGCCAAAAATAAAAAAACTTATGCCTTTTGGTACTAATTAAAAATTAATTTCCGTCAACGTAGTCTTGCAAATAGGAAAACCTGGGTGTCAATTTACCGTTTTCGGTAATCTTAGCACGTTGGAGTATGCCATCTTTATCACCATTAAAGAAAGCCGGAATCACGTGTTGCATAAACATTTCACCAAAACCTTCGCTGGCATCTTTAGGCAATTCACAAGGCAAATTATCCACAGACATTACCATAACAGATCCCGGATGCGTATAAGGAACTTCTTTGTTTTCGAATGGCAAATAACCAAAGAAGGGTTCCGCAATAGTCGAAGCTTTGAGAGTACAAGCAATCGGTCCGTCAACATCGCAAGAAATATCGGCCACCACTTTTATTTTGCAATCAGCGGCTTTTAGCATGTCTTGTGTCAATATATCAGGGGCATTGTTGCCGTGAAAATGTCCGGCCATAAAAACATCGGCAACCTTAGTAAAACGCTCAAAATCGGAAGTATATTCTTGAGGGTTTTTATAGAAATCATTGTTGTCTAAAACCTGTCCGTCTAAACGCTTATTGTAATCTAAAACATCAATCTGTGTGTACACCGGTTGTGAATAAACTTTGTTCAAAAAGTCCTCAACAGAAACCTGTTTGATTTTGATGCCATCGAGAATTTCTTTGGCACCCATGCCTACTTTTCCGTGGCCGGTTAAAACAATCTTGATATTGGGTAACGTTTGTCTTTTTAAACGAACAATTAAATCTTCTTTACTGTTTAACGTTTCTGCCTTTGGCAAATTAAACAATTCATATTTGATTCCAAAGGCTCTCAAGCCGTTGTAAGCACCAACAATACCGGCATAACGGCCAAAACCGATTAGTCTTCTGTTGCTTGAATCTACAATCGTTTCGTGGTCATATAATTCGATGTTCTTGGCCAAAATTGCTTGTAACAATTTGCGATTGTGCACTTGCTTTTTAATCGTATGCGAAAAGAAAAAGTATTTTTTATTCGGAATCAAATAATCTACAGGAATTTCCTTTACTCCAAAGAAAACATCACAATCTGAAATGTCATCCGCTACTTCAATTCCGAGTTTTTTATAGTCTTCATCATTAAAAATCCTAATCTCTGAACTTTCCACTTTAACAATGGCTTCAGGATGCTCTCTTTTTAGTCTTACCAGTTCTTCCGGGGTAAAAACAACTCTTCTGTCGGGCGGATTTTTTCTTTCTTTAATAATTCCGAATTTCATGCTGTAGATTTTTCTGCCCCAAAAGTAGTAGTAACGAAAACGTTTTCAAAACTTTTTAGTAAAAATAAAAATTGTGAAAAAACTGTTGATAGCTTTGGGAAAAATTAACGCTTCTACTGACTTGAATAAGTATATTTGTGTTTCCATAAGTCTCAAAAATGAAAATTAAAAAATCCCACTATATACTACTATTTTACTCCTTGTTTTTGATAACAACTTCATGTTCAAAACAAGAGAAAACAGAGGAAGGCATCATTAAAATTAACGAGAAAGGATTACCCGTGATGCAACCGTTACAGGAACCATTACCCAAACTTTCTACTGCATTCATCAATGATAAGAAATACGGTTCAGCCCGTTTTTTTGAAAAAATTTGGTCTGAAAAGAATGATAACGTAAGTTTCTTAGTCGCCAAAAACGGTCAAATCATCTACGAAAATTACATGGGGTATGCCAACAAAAAAACCGAGGAAAAAATCACCAAAGATACACCTTTGCATATTGCCTCTGTAAGCAAAGTCCTTACGGCTACGGCTGTATTGATGTTAATAGATGCCAAAAAACTGAAGTTAGACCAAAAAGCAGCGACTTTAATTGAGGGATTTCCCTATCCGGACGTAACCGTACAAACGCTTTTAAACCATAGAAGCGGCATGAAAAACTATGCCTATTTTACATATGAAAACAACAATTGGGACCGAAAAAAAATATTAACTAATGAAGATATCGTCAAAGTTATGGTGGAAAAAGAGATTCCTTTGGAAACCAAAACCGATACTCATTTTAGTTATTGTAATACCAATTATGCCATGTTGGCTCTCATTATTGAAAAAGTCACCGGTCTAAAATACCCGGAAGCCATGAAAGAAATGATTTTTGCACCTTTAGGCATGACCAATACCTATGTTTGTGAATTTGAAAAAGACCGTGAAAATATAGTACCGTCCTATAAGGGCAATAACGTTGAAATCGGAACCGATTATTTAGACGGTATTTATGGCGATAAAAATATTTATTCAACCCCAAGAGACATTTTAAAATTTGACACCGCTCGCTATGCTCCTTTCTTTTTGAATCCTGATTTACTTAAAAAAGTTTACAAAGGCTATAGTTACGAAAGCAAAGGACTCAAAAATTACGGTCTCGGAATACGAATGGTAGAATATGAAGAAGGCGAACCTTTCTTTTTTCACAACGGATGGTGGCATGGGAACACTTCTTCTTTTATCAATTTGAGAAAAGAAAAAGTAACCATAATCACCCTTTCCAACAAATACACCAAGAAAACTTACCAATCCAAAAAACTAGCCTCTCTGTTTGGGGATTATCCATTCAAGTTGAATGATAGTGACGAATAAATACTTACTTTTGTGGTCTGATTTTTGTTAATCAGAAAACAAACTGGGGTCGACTGGTTTTGACAGCAAGTCGAATTGAACAGTAAGCACGTCGAGCAAGGTACCAATTGCTCGTAAATCCATGGGTACAAACTTATAAACGGCGAAAATAATTACGCTTTAGCTGCTTAATCTGAATTATAGTAAGATTTGCCTAGTTCCGACAAGGTCGGAAAGCTGGATTCTCCTCAGAAGCCTTGGTTTATGGCGGCTGGTTTAGGGGAACCGTAAAAGTAAACCTAGGAAAGGTAATGTTCTGAATCCTTTCTGACACTGATAGAGCTAAGCATTAGGCCGCTGTCTTTGGCATAGCCTACTGTCGAAAACCCAATCAAAGACTAAACGTGTAGAAAGCTCTTTAGTTGCTTGTTTGGACGGGAGTTCGACTCTCCCCGACTCCACATCAAGCGCAGTTTGTGCGCAACTTTAATCTAAAAAATCTGCCAAGTTTACTTGAGCAGATTTTTTGGTTTAAAGATGCCTGCCTTACAAAGGCAGCAAATTGCATTTGCAATTTTGGAATACCGGAGATGGGCGAAGCCACTCTCCCCGACTCCACAGAAAACGCTTCAATTTATTGAGGCGTTTTTTTTTATTTTCAGGAGCACACCATACTGCTTTCTTACACTCCTGCTCCCGCTTTCCGCTCTACAAGGTGCCGCTGCAATCGGGGCTAATTAGACGCTTCCTTTTCTTCAGTCCATTGTCATTCCCGCACATGCGGGAATCCATTAATTAAAAAGCCACTCTATTGAGTGGCTTTTTAATTAAGTATATCATTATCGTTTCAAAGAGAAGTGTGCTTTAAACTGCTTCATCTTGCCTTCTTCAGGAAAATCTACCGTGAACCAGTAATCTGTAGATGGTAGCGGTTTACCGTTAAAAGTTCCGTCCCATCCTTCGCTTTGGTCACTCGCACTCAATTGTTTCAACAACTTACCGTAACGATCAAAAATGTATATCGTGGTTTGCTCCGCAAAATTTGATAATCCAACAATATTCCAAGCATCGTGGATACCGTCTCCGTTTGGTGTAAAATAACGTGGGTAATCTATCACCATCACTTGATCTATCGTCAGCTCTTCACAACTAAACGCTACTCCTCCTTCGGTATCCCAAACATGTATCACATGCTCACCTAAAGAAACCCCTTCAAAGATATTGCTCGATTGTCTTGGGCCGTCATCCAAACTGTATTCATACGTTCCCCAACCTTCAACAGTAACCGTAATAATTTGACTATCCGTAAAGGCATTGGTTACCGTATAACCTACTGTCCCTGATGCTATAACCGCCTGTCCTGATTGTATCACCGGGAAGTCTGCCGAGGTAGTCTCACACAATAAATCACTATTGCTTATCACTCGTACATGGTAGTTTCTGGTAGCACCCGTTGGTGAAGAAGTGTTTACCGTATACGTTGAACCCGTAGCACCTACAATTAAGTTGCCATCCTCATACCACTCAAAAGTATAATCCGAAGCGTTGACAATACCACTCTCTAAAACTAGTGGTCTTACCACTTCTCCCGTGGTGAAGTCAACACATATCGTAGTGACATCATTCTGGGTATCAATAACCGGATTAGGGTAACGCTCTATCTCTATATCAATAGTGGTCAGTGCATAACAGAATGGTACAATGCTATTGCTGCTGTTCTCTACCTTAACCCAAATCTGATCCGTATCGGGTTGGGTAATATAAGCTTGTGCTTCCGCCAGTGGGATAGCATTAATCCCTGCCTCTGCATCAGCCTGACTGTGGTAGTAACTAATCAAGAAAACAGCCGGGTCTTGTCCGTTGAGAATAGCCGTGTTGAATTGCGTTAAATCCAATTGGAATACCCCATCATATGGGTCGTTGTAATCATCACATTGTGAAAACTCTTGCGCTCCTGTTGCCGTAGCATATTCCTCCACTGCCAAAGTCAGTACTCCCGTTGCATTAACACAACCTGTAGCATTGTTCACTACTCTGATGTAAATATCTTGAGCATCTGCCGTAATATTAGTATATGGTGACACCAGTGGTGTCTCTCCCGTATTGGTAAACGGATTGGCTCCTGCTGCCGTGAGGTAATACGTAATGGTAAAATCAGCCGGGCTTTGGTTCGCACCCAAAATGGCGGTGGCCAAGATTGGGTTGGTCAAATCAAACTGTGCAATACCGTCGGTATTGTCATCACACATTCTGTATGGTGCCAAAGGTTGGATGACTTCAGGTAAAGGATTAACCGTTAAGGGTTGTTCCACCAATACATAACAGTTATTACCCAAATAATCCACTTGGTTGTTCTCTACTCTAATCCAAACATTATCGCCTACCAAAGCCTGAGTCGGGTCGGCTATCGGGAACTGAGCAGCATGAGCATCTGCCTCATTGGTATAGTAAGTCAAGGTAACATTCGTGGCGCCGTTAATGATATAAGCCGCATTTACCGTTACATCAAAAACTTCAACCATATCTCCCGGATTGTTGTCATCACATAGTGGTGCTAAAGGATTCGGGTCGGTGTTCGGTGTTGGTACCGGTAATACTCTAATGTCTAAAGTCGTAATGCTTTGACAACCCGCTGCGCTGGTTACCAAAACGCCTAAGGTTTGAACCGCCGGAAATATATTGGTATAAGCCGTAAAATCTGTTATGGTGGTTGCTCCTCCGGCTTGGGCTTCTGATAATGATGGGTAATACGTTACTGTATAACCTGATAATCCTTGGGTGATCTCAGCATCTTTTACCGTTAAATCAAAACTGTGGTATTGATTATTCGGATCGGTATCATTATCACAAACACTCAGTGGTGCAGGTGTGGTTAGTAACAATGGAATATTGATGATAACATCAAATGAACCTATATTGAAACAACCCGTGGTATTATCTTCTACTCTAACCCAAATAGTTTGGTTGTTCATAGCCGTATAATTGGTCACATTGATAATCGGGGCAATTCCATCCTGAGCAGCCGTTTGAGAGGTGTAATACTCAACAGTATAATTACTTGCAGCCAAAGGTTGTTGGGCCAAGATACTAGCTGTATTGACAGTCAAATCAATACTGGTAATGGCATCTTGGGTATTGTTATCATCATCACAAACTACAATATCATCTAAATCAACCGGGGCTATTGGACTTGGGTTAACGTTTAGTTCTATTGGAATAACGCTCCAACATCCCGTTAAAGGGTCAACCGCTCTTACGTATAATATTTGTACAAAAGGATTGATATTGTTATAAAGAACACTCGTGTCAATTGGGGTATTACCCTGTTGTGCATCGGTTAAGGTCTCATGGAAAGTCAAAATATAGGGTGCACCTTGTAAAATGTCCGTTGTTAAGCTCGTCAAATCAAATCCGGAAAAGCCATCTTGATTCTCATCACAAATCGTGAAAGGCGCTGTTGGCGGAATTGGTGTTGGCAATGGAACTACTCTGATATCCATCGTAGAGATGCTGTAACATCCGGTGATGCTATTGGTGATACGAATACCTAAAGTCTGTACATAAATAATTTGGTTCGGATACTGTAAATCAGGATGAGAAACATTGATCGCATTGGTATCATTCTCTGCATCTGTCAAACTCGGATAGAAAGTTACCGACATTCCCGTCTGACCTAATAAAACAGCAGCTACTTGAGAAGCCAAATCAAAAGTCTCAAAACCTATCGAGCCATTGTAATCACACAAAGTGTATTGAGCATAATTAGGCTGGGTAGCATTCGGTAGCGGATTCACTATCAAGTCTAACTCCACTATGTCATAACAACCTGTGGTATTAAATTCTACTCTAACATACACTGTTTGGTTCCACTGCGTTTGGTTGATGTAATTCGTCACACCGCCAATAGCATTAGCATCGTCTTGCGCATTGGCAAAAGTCGTATGGAAAGTAACCGTAACCGTAGTAGGATCAATAGACCCTAAAACCTGTGGTATCGTTGTAGTTAAATCAAAACTCTCAAAACCAGTCTGGCCTGTGTAATCACAAAGCGCATAATCATCCGGCTCAGTCGCCTCAGGGGTTGGGTCAACTATTAATTGTAATTCAACATAATTGGCACAACCGGTCAAGGTATAAAACACTCTGACATAAATCGTCTGTGTCCATGGATTGATATTGTCATAAGGACTCGCAAGTGATGGTGCTGCGCCTATCAAAGCATCGGTCTGGGTTTCGTAATAACTAACAGAAACTCCTGCAACAGCAGATCCTCCCATAATCGCCACACTGGCACTTTCTAAATCAAACACCCCAAATCCGTCATTATTAGGATCACAATAATGCAACGCTGGTGGAGTAACGGCAAGAGGACCTTGAGTTACTCTTAATAATTGCGTCGTTATAGCGTAACAACCGGTATCATTATCTTCAACTCTGATGTAAACTATCTCATTGTCGGTTCCTAAATAAGCCAACGGATCTTGTATTGAATTGGCACTATTTTCATTTTGAGCATCAAGTAAACTAGTATAATAAGTTATTGTTAACCCTGAAACATTGCCATTGGTAACAACTCCTTCATTAATCGTTAAATCAAATAAGGCTTGATTTGTTACTCCATTGCTACATTGGAAAATGGTATCCGGTGTAGTTGCCGGTGGAACTGGATTTACCACCAAATTAAACGAACTAATAGTATTACAACCGGTAGTGTTATTACTGATGTTTATCCAAATCTCTTGTGGATTGCTGATATTAGTATACAAGTTCGGTAGCGGACTAGTTTGGGTCTCAGCATCACTCTGAGTCAAATAATATCCTATGGTAACATTGGTCTGACCATTGGCAATCTCTGCATCTTTACTATTCAAAGTAAACACTTCAAGACCATCACCGGGATTGTCGTAATCACACAACTCATAATCCGTAATCACCGGATTGGCTAATGGTAGTGGGTTGACAATTAAATTAAATGTGGTATTACTATAACATGCCGGCGAACCGTTGTTGTAAGCTCTTACATAAATGGTTTGAATTCCCGGATCAATATTACAATACGGACTAACCAATGGATTAGCACCGGTTTGTGAATTGGTCAACGTTTCATGGAAAGTAACTACAATATTAGGATTTCCCCCATTCACTTGGTTGATTATAGTATTCAAATCGAAATTACAATAAAAACCATCATTGTTGTTACTATCATCACAAACCACGTAATCCGTTGGTGTATTGATAATTGGTGCTGTATTTACGGTAATCACAACAGAACCCGTTTGTGCTTGAAAACACGTATTAGCACTACCATCTTGAACACTTATTAATTCATAAGTAAAAGTACCGGCAACATCTGTCGGAGCATCAATAATAACTGAATTACCGCCACTAGTTTGAACAGCAGGCTGAGGAATATTATTAATAGAATAAACAAATGTGTATGGAGCGGTACCATTAGCACCAGTCAACACTACTTGTGGGGAAGGAAAATCCAAACATGTAGCCACTGTACCTGTAATAGTAGCTGTTGGCAAAGGATTGACTGTAATAGTTGCAGAACCCGTTTGATTTTGAGAACAAGCCGGAGTACCTGAACTTTGAACGTTAATCAAAGAATAAACAAAAGTTCCGGTTGTTCCGGTTGGCGCAACAACAGAAACGCTATTTCCGGCAACAGTTGTAATGTCCGGTTGAACAACATTATTTATTGAATACGTAAAGGTATAAGGAGATGTTCCGTTAGCTCCCGTAAATGTGATACTCGGACTTGAAGCATTTTGACAAACCGATGTAGTACCAGAAACAGTAGCAGTTGGCAAAGGTCTCACCGTTACGATTACAGAACCCGTCAAATTACGAGTACAGTTTGTTGCTGGATTCAACACACTTACTAAGGTGTAAGTCGAATTAGCCGTAAGATTGGGAGTAGTAACTGTATTGGTCCCTGCTCCGTTCAAAACGATGTTCTGATTTGCTCCACCATCAACAGTGTAAGTTACTTGAGCATTTGGTGTACCGTTAAAAGTAATTACTGTATTAGTACCTGAACATATCGTAGCAGTACCAGATATCGTAGCTGTTGGTAATGGATTAACAAACAATTGGAAAGAAGTAGTTCCGAATGTCAGTGGGTTGGCATTCTCTTCCATTCTAACATAAATTATTTGCCCGTTAGTTCCGGTAAAAGCGTTAATCGGAGTTATAGCACCTTGATCTAAATCGGCATCATTTTGAGATAAATGATAAGTTACAGTATAATCTGCCGCAGAATTCGCTCCTAAGACTACTGGTGTTTGAGGCACAAAATTGAAGACCGCCGAACCACTACCAAAACTGCTTTCACACAATGTTAAGTCATCCGGTTGCTCAGGGTCAGCTGAACAACTTATATAACAAATCGTAAAAGGAAACACAGATACACATCCACTAGATGTTGGACCATTATCGGTTACCGAAAGATATAAAGTTGTACAAGCACCTGCACCTCCGGCCGGGCCGGGATAGGTACTTGTATTATTTATGGGATTGATAATATCTTGAGCATTAGCCGCTGAATCATGTATAGACAACTCAAAATCACCCGGATTTAGTCCGGTACCGTTAAATAAGTTGGCTGTCGCATCATTTAAATTGAACGTAGTTATATTAGAACATTCCTCCAAATTAGCAGGTGGATTGATAGCCGGTGGCGCATAATAAGAAACTGTTGCACTCGCTGTTGCATTGGCTACACAGCCCGGTTTGTTAACAACAACAGTATAAGTTCCCGGTTGCGTAACTACAATGGATTGAACATTACCCGGAATCGGCCCGCTTGGCCCCGACCATTGGTAAGTAGTTGCGCCACTAATAGTTGCCGTTAATATCGCTTGACCTCCAACACATATTACTTGATCCTCTAGAGATAACGGACATACGATGTTACAATCAGTAGCACCATTTCCACCGGTTTGTGTTAATGAAATTTGCCCTGCTTGACCACTAAAGTTAGTCAATAAAACAACGAATATCTGACCTACTTGTGCGTTGATTAAATCGAAATTTTCTGTAGCTGCTGCAGAAAAACTACAATCTACACTTGTGGTTGGATTAAGATTCGTTGGCCCGCAGTACGGAAAGGGCGCTGAAGGATCAATCGGTCCCGGAAATGGACCCCAAACAATAAAGTCAACGTCAATAGGATTCCCTCCATTTGAAGTTTGAGAAATGAAAAAATTCAAATCTCCCGCTTGACTAATTTGCATGTAAAACCAAGCCGGATTAGGTTGAGATCCTAAGCACTCATAGTTAATTCCGGTTTCAGTTGTTGTTCCGGTTGAATTTTGAAAAGTTAATCCCGCACCACCGGCACAAAAGGCATCGGATCCGGCACATGAAGCTCCTTGTGAAAAAGCAGTACTGATTGAAAATAAGCTTATTAGAAGCAGGAAGATGTAATTTTTTCTCATTACAGATGACTATTTTATTAGGAGCGAAATTTACATAATTTTAAGAAATAATTGTGTTAAATGTGAAATATTTTCAAATATTAACACTATTGGCTACAAATTAATTATAATTATTTATCTTTGTCTCTTCAATTTTTAACCCCAATTAATAGCGAAATTAATGACAAATAACGAACTGACTAACGACGATTTAGGTGAAAATCATATCGCTACCAGCGCCCAAAATCCGGTGAGAAATGATGCCTTTGATTTGCCGGATGATAAAAAGATAGAATTAATCAAAAAAGATGTTGAAAGTATCCTAATCACGCTTGGTATGGACTTGTCAGACGACAGTTTAAAAGGCACTCCGAACAGAGTGGCTAAAATGTTTGTCAAAGAAATTTTCGGTGGCTTGAATCCAAGCAAAAAACCCAGTTCTTCAACTTTCAAAAACAATTACAAATACGGTGAAATGTTGGTCGAAAAAAACATCACTGTTTATTCTACTTGTGAACACCATTTACTCCCTATTGTTGGTCGTGCTCACGTGGCCTACATTTCCAATGGAACTGTTGTTGGTTTATCTAAAATGAATCGCATAGTAGATTATTTTGCTAAAAGACCACAAGTACAAGAACGCTTGACAATGCAAATTGTACAAGAATTACAAAAAGTGTTAGGCACTGAAGACGTAGCTTGTGTGATTGATGCCAAACATTTGTGCGTAAACTCCAGAGGTATTCGAGATATTGAAAGCAGTACTGTAACTTCAGAGTTTGGCGGGAAATTCAAAGATGAAATTACCAAACGTGAATTTTTAGATTATATCAGATTAGAAACTAATTTTTAATAGCCCCGATTGCAGCTTGCTACCATGTAGCGCGAAAAGCGGGAAATACCTGCCTGCCGGCAGGCAGGGCTCCAAAAAAATAAAAAAAATGCAACTTTATAAAAATCATACCTTAAAAATATACAACTCTCTTTCGGGAGAAAAGGAACTTTTTAAACCTGTTCACCCCGGTAATGTTGGCATGTATGTTTGCGGACCTACCGTATACAGCAATGTACATTTGGGCAACGTGCGTACGTTCATGTCATTTGATATGATTTTTAGGTATTTATTACATTTAGGTTATAAAGTTCGTTATGTTCGCAACATTACCGATGTTGGACATATTGTGGATGATGTAGATGATGGCGAAGATAAGATTGCTAAAAAAGCCCGAGTAGAACAATTGGAACCCATGGAAATTGTACAGCGTTATACCGTTGATTTTCATGATGTTTTGAATCAATTCAACTTTTTACCGCCAAGCATTGAACCTACGGCAACCGGACATATCATTGAACAAATTGAAATTGTAAAGCAAATTATTGACAAAGGATTTGCTTACGAAACCAATGGCTCCGTCTATTTTGACGTGGTAAAATTTAACGAAACCAATCATTACGGTAAGTTAAGCGGTCGTAACATTGACGAAATGTTAGCCAATACCCGTGATACAGATGGTCAAAGCGACAAGAAAAATCCACAAGATTTTGCCCTTTGGAAAAAAGCCGAACCCGAGCATATCATGCGTTGGCCTTCGCCTTGGGGCATTGGTTTTCCGGGTTGGCATTTGGAATGTACAGCCATGAGCACTAAATATTTAGGTGAAACGTTTGATATTCACGGTGGCGGAATGGATTTGAAATTCCCGCACCACGAATGTGAAATTGCCCAAAACGAAGCTTGTACCGGTCACAGTCCGGTGAACTATTGGATGCACGCCAATATGTTGACCCTCAATGGCAAAAAGATGTCGAAATCAACCGGAAACAATATTCTACCGGACGAAATATACAACGGCGGAAGTCCGTTTTTGAGCAAAGCTTTTTCCCCTAATGTTGCGCGTTTCTTTATGATGCAAGCGCATTACCGCAGTATTTTAGATTTTACCAATGACGGAATTGTAGCCGCTGAAAAAGGGTTCAACCGATTAATGGAAGGTTTGGATATAGTCAAAGAATTACAAGCCAAACCAGTATCAACATTGGATATTGCCACATGGAAACAGCAATGTTACGATGCTATGAATGATGATTTCAATACGCCTATTTTAATTGCCCATTTATTCGAAGGAATAAAGTTTGTCAATTTGGTTAATGACGGAAAAGAAAGCTTAAACGCCGAAGACATAGAAACACTTTCAAGCACCTTAAACAGTTTTGTCTTTGAGATATTGGGTATCAGAAATGAAAAGCTGGTGGCCAATAATTCGGATAAGTTAGAAGGTGTTGTAGAAATGTTAATCACTATGCGTTTGGAAGCTCGCGCCAATAAAAACTTTGCCCTTTCTGACCAAATCCGCGACCAATTGTTGGCCTTAGGAATTCAATTAAAAGACGGAAAAGAAGGAACCAGTTTTACCATTCAATAAAATGTTGAAAAAAATTGTAATAGCGCCACTCCTATTGCTCATCTACTTTTACAAGATTGTCTTATCTCCTTTGTTGCCGGCGAGTTGTAGGTTTCAACCCACTTGCTCCGTTTATTTCATAGAAGCCCTAAAAATTCACGGTCCGTTTTACGGATTTTATTTGGGTGTAAAAAGGATTGCAAGTTGCCATCCTTGGGGAAAAAGCGGTTATGATCCTGTACCGGAGAAGAAATGCTAGCACTAAAGAAGAGTTAATTTTTTTTCAGTTCCAAACAATTCACTATTTTTACCCTATAACTTAACCCCAAAATTCTTCCGATTATGATTTGGAATCCCTCAGAAGGTATTGATTTAGGCTTTTTTACTGTTCGCTATTACAGCTTAATGTTTGTAATTGCCTTCGGTTTAGGATGGTATATCATGAAGCACATTTACAACAAAGAGAATGAATCTATAGACAAGCTGGATACATTGTTTATTTGGACTGTCATTGCCACTTTGCTTGGGGCGAGATTGGGTCAGGTTTTCTTCTATGATTGGGAATATTTTAAAAATAATCCATCCGAAATTTTACTGCCATTCAAATTTGAACCCCAATTTGAATTTACCGGATTCAGAGGTTTAGCCAGTCATGGAGCTGCTATTGCGATTATAATCACCATGTACTTTTACAGCAAAAAAATCATCAAAAGACCCATTCTTTGGGTTTTAGACCGCGTAGTTATTCCGGTGGCTTGCGGTGCTGTTTTTGTCAGAATCGGAAATTTTTTCAATTCTGAAATCGTAGGTAAAGTGACCGATTCTTCTTTCGGAATCCGATTTGTAAGAGATTACTATTCCTCTAAAGAGGTAGTTAATGCTACCAAAATTAACAATGTGAATGAAGCATATGATGCGTTAGTTCACAATCCGCAATACGCGGCTTTGTTAGACAAAGTTCCCGCAAAACATCCAACCCAGTTGTATGAAGCCGGTTTGTATGTATTTGTGTTCTTGCTGCTTTTCTTTTTGTATTGGAAAACCAAAACGGCAGAAAAACAAGGCTTACTATTTGGTTATTTCCTGATTCTACTTTGGTCTGTTAGATTTGTGGTAGAATATGTAAAAGAAAGTCAAGGCGGAATTGAAGAAAGTTTCGGACTCTTCAGTACCGGACAATGGTTGAGTATTCCTTTTATCTTAGTCGGCATTTATTATGTCTTTATGGCCGAAAAACCCATTGAAGATGATTTATAACATAAATAAAAAAGTCCCGAATTATCGGGACTTTTTTTATTGTTCTTCGTTGACTTCGTTATGTGACTTAGCGTAGTTTCGCCACTTTTCAATGCATTCCTTCATATCCTCTGGAAGTTCGGTATCAAAACGCATAAACTCTTTCGTAGTCGGATGCTCAAAACCTAAAGTTTTAGCGTGTAGTGCTTGTCTTGGCAAGGTTTTAAAACAATTGTCTATAAACTGTTTGTACTTGGTAAAAGTCGTTCCTTTCAAAATCAAATCGCCGCCATAACGTGCGTCATTGAATAAAGTGTGACCAATGTATTTCATGTGTACACGAATTTGATGCGTTCTTCCGGTTTCCAATTTGCAGGAAACTAAAGTTACGTAACCAAATCGTTCCAAAACCTTATAATGCGTTACGGCATGCTTTCCTACATCTCCTTCCGGAAAAACGGCCATCTGCATTCGATCTTTCAAATGACGGGAAATATTGCCTTCTATCGTTCCTTCCTCTTCTTTTACATTACCCCAAACCAAAGCGATATATTCGCGTTCCGATGTCTTGTCTTCAAACTGTTTGGCCAAGTGTGTCATAGCAGCTTCGGTTTTGGCAACCACCAAAAGACCGGAAGTATTTTTATCAATGCGATGCACCAATCCTGGACGTTCGCTGGAATTCATCGGTAAATTATCAAAATGAAAGGCCAAAGCATTGACCAAAGTTCCGGTGTAATTGCCATGTCCGGGATGTACTACCAATCCGGGCGGTTTATTGATTACCAATAAAGCATCATCTTCGTATACTATATCCAGCGGAATATCTTCGGGGATAATATGGTTTTGAAATGGCGGATGTTCCAGCATGACGCGAACCACATCAAAAGGCTTCACTCGGTAATTGGATTTTACCGGTACATCATTCACCCAAATATTGCCCTTTTCAGCGGCATTTTGTATTTTGTTTCGGGTGGCATTTTCAATCAATTGCATCAGGAATTTATCGACACGCAATAACGATTGTCCTTTGGGAGAAACAAATCGGTGGTGTTCGAACAATTCTTCTTCTAATTCGAAAGTATCGTTGGTATTACTCATCAACAGGCATTATATCAGTAGAATCAACAGCAGTTGAATCAATAGTAGTATCATCAAAAACAACTTTTCCGTCTCCTAAAACCAAGTCGATTTTGGAAGATTTCAACACTTTATCACCGGCTTTTATTTTTTTACCATTCATTCTAATTTCCAAAACCATGTCTTTCCCTAAATAAGGTTTATACGTAATCGTTCCTTCTTTTAAACCAACCGCTTCCAAAGTCGGAACCGCTTGGCGATACGTTTTTTCGATTAAATCGGGAACAACTACCATAGTGTATTTTGAAGCGTTGATTTTAATATAAATCTTTCGGCCTTCTTTTACCTTTGCTCCGGCTTTAGGTTCTTGCTCCACGATGGTAAGTTTAGGAAACTCGGGCTTAAAGTCTACAGTATCTAAAATAATATAGTCTAAATCCAGGGCATCCAATTTCTCTTCTGCCTGTTCTACTGACAATTTTCCCAAATCGGGCACAGTGATTTCCTGGCCGTGATTAGTCGTGTAAGTAATCCAATGGAAAAATAAATACGCAATAATTGCAAAAATGGCCATGGCGGCGAGCATTTGGGCAAAGAAGACCCGACTGGTTAAATATTGGCGTAAACTCATAGAAAAATTTTATTTGAGCAAAGATATAAAAAGATACGCTTCGCTATTAGATTTTTAGATACGCCTTTCAGGCGTTTAGAAACGCTTAGCTCTTAGATAATTAGACACGCCTTTTAGGCGTTTAGAAGCGCTTCGCTGTTAGACAGTTAGAAAGAATAAAATCTAAAAGTCTAACAATCTAAAAATCTAAGAAGTCTAAAAATCTAAAGGCATAGCCGTATCTAAGAAAAAAATGATAATTTTGTTATCACTAAAACACCAACCTAACTCCATCTACTAATGAAAAAAGTAGCCATCATTATGGGCGGATATTCCAGCGAATATCAAATCTCACTTAAAAGCGGCAATGTGGTTTATCAATTTTTAGACCAAAATAAATACCAAGGCTATCGCATTCATATTTTTAAAGACAAATGGGTGTATGTAGATGCCAACGACAACGAATTTCCCATAGACCGAAATGACTTTTCAACTACTGTAAACGGTGAAAAAATCAATTTTGATGTAGTATTCAATGCCATTCACGGTACGCCCGGAGAAGACGGTTTGATGCAAGCTTACTTTGAATTACTCGGTATTCCGCAAAGTTCATGTGATTATTACCAAGCAGCTTTAACTTTTAACAAACGTGATTTATTATCGGTATTAAAACCGTATGGCATCAAAACAGCGACCTCCTATTACTTAAATCAAGGCGATGAAATTAACGAAGAAGCGATTTTAAAAACCGTTGGCTTACCTTGCTTTGTGAAACCCAACAAATCGGGGTCGAGTTTTGGTATTTCTAAAGTCAAAACCAAAGACGAATTGGCTTACGCTATTGTAAACGCCTATAAAGAAGACAACGAAATCATCATAGAAAGTTTCTTAGACGGAACCGAAGTTTCTGTAGGTGTGATTAATTATAAAGGAAAAATAACCGTTCTACCTATCACAGAAATCGTTTCTGAAAATGATTTCTTTGATTATGAAGCCAAGTATTTAGGCAAATCACAGGAAATCACGCCGGCCCGAATTTCACCCGAAATGACCGAGAAGGTTTCGGCTGTGGCCAAAAAAGCTTATGAAGTTTTAAAAATGAGCGGCTTCTCTCGCAGTGAGTTTATCATTGTAAACGGAGAACCGCACATGTTAGAAATGAATACCATTCCGGGTTTAACCACCGAAAGTTTGATTCCGCAACAAGCCAAAGAAGCAGGGATTTCATTGACGGATTTGTTTACAAACGCTTTGGAATTGGCTCTAAATAAATAACAAATGCTTTTTATACTCGGTACAAAATCATATGAATCAAAACAAGGCAAGATTGATAATTTCATTTGTCCCTTTTGCTACGCCAACACTGATTTGAATTATGATTTATATGGAAGATACACTTACGTGACTTTGATTCCATTGTTTCCGGTAGACAAAGAAATATTGACGTATTGTGACCATTGTGATAAAGTGATTGAGCCCAAACATTTGGAACCAACTGTCAAAATTGAAATTGAAAAGATAAAAAAAGAGAATACCTTTAAGGCACCGTTTTGGACTTACACCGGAAGCATTATATTGGCAGGAGCATTAATTTGGGGCATTAATATTTATTTTAACAGTAAAGATAATTCCAAAATTTATTTGGAGAATCCTATCGAAGGCGATGTTTACAATGTAAAAATGTCGAATGGTTATTACACCACTTATCGAATTGATAAGGTGACGAAAGATAGTGTTTTTGTAACGATCAATGATTATAATGCGTATCTTCCTTATGAAACGGACGATATTGATACACCAGAAAATTACACCAATACAAGAGCAAAATATTCTAAACAGGAGGTTATCCGTCTTTTTGATAAAGATGAAATATACTCCATAACTCGTAAAGAATGAAAAGAAAAGCAGTGTTTCCCGGTTCATTTGACCCCATAACGTTAGGGCATTTTGATATTATTAAAAGAGGTATCTCGCTTTTTGACGAAGTAGTGGTTGCCATTGGTATCAACGCCGATAAAAAATACATGTTCTCTCTGGAAGAACGAAAAAGCTTTATTGAAGAAGCTTTTAAAAACGAACCCCGTGTTTCGGTGATTACTTATGAAGGCTTGACCATAGATTTGTGCCGAAAATTAGACGCACAGTTTATCTTGCGTGGGTTGAGAAATCCGGCCGACTTTGAGTTCGAAAAAGCCATTGCCCATACCAACAGAAAACTTTCCCAAATAGAAACGGTCTTTTTACTGACTGCTTCTAAAACTTCTTATATTTCCTCGAGTATAGTACGCGATGTCATTAGAAATGGCGGCGACTATACCGTTTTGGTTCCGGATAGTGTGGTCGTTAAAAAAGAAAAGTAATGAAAGTACTTTCGCTTTTATTACTGATTTCGTTGACTTCCTTGGCCCAAAAAAACAATTCTTATCCGACTTTTTTTGAAAAAGGCAATGGCAATCAATCGGCCGATTATGCAGAAGTCATGCGGTTTTACAACCAACTCGATGCCGATTTCGAAACGATAAAAACCCAAACTTTCGGATTAACCGATAGCGGCGAACCATTGAGTGTTGTAATCTTTGACACCGATAAAACTTTTGATTACCAATCCCAATCGGAGAAAATTTTTCTACTCATCAATAACGGAATACACGCCGGCGAAACGGATGGGATTGATGCTTCTATGCAATTGTTTCGCGATTTGGCCTTAAAGAGAATTACCGTTCCTAAAAATGTGGTGGTTATTGCGATTCCGGTTTATAATATTGGTGGATTGCTCAACCGAAATTCAACCTCGAGAGCCAACCAAAACGGTCCGGAAACATACGGTTTCAGGGGAAATGCGCGCAACTTCGATTTAAATCGCGACTTCATCAAAAGCGATACCCGAAATACCCAAACTTTTACCCAAATCTTTCATCACTTTTTCTGTCCCGATATTTTTATCGACAATCACGTGAGCAATGGCGCCGATTACCAATACAAACTCACGTATATTATGACCGAACCCAAAAGATTGGGAAATAATTTAGGTGAATTTGTCAAAACCGAAATGACTCCGGCTATCGTGAAAGATTTACAACTAAAGAAAGTCGAAAGCACACCGTATGTCAACGTTTGGCACGGCACTCCGGCTGATGGTTTTGCGCAGTTCAGCGATACGCCTCGATACGCTACCGGTTATACATCGCTCTTTAACACCATCGGTTATGTAGTGGAAACACACATGCTGAAACCTTATGCAGAAAGGGTTAAAGTAACTTATGATTTCATGGTTTCAACCATCAATTACGCCGATAAAAATGTGGCGCGCATCAAAAACAAAAGAGCGCAAAATCTTGAACAATACAAAGCAAATCACTCCTATCCTATTCGATGGACTATTGACAGCAGTAAGGTTGAAAAAATGACATTCTTGGGTTACGAAAGCGGTTATAAAAAAAGTGAGGTAACCAATGGGCAACGATTGTATTACGATAGAAACAAACCGTATCAAAAAGAGATTTCGTTTTACGGAACGTATAAACCAACCAAAGCCATAAGCATTCCCAAAGCTTATGTCATTCCGCAAGGCCAATGGAAAGTCATCGAATTATTAAAAGAAAACAAATTAGCTTTTACCAGATTCGCCCAAGACACGGTTATCAAAGTAGAACGCTACCGAATTGAAGACTTCAAAACCGCTAAAACCGCTTACGAAGGCCATTATCCCCACAACAATACCGTTGTTTCGACGAGTATTGATGAAGTGCGATTTCGCCAAGGCGATTACCTGTTCCAAACGAACCAAGCCGGCGTGAAGTATTTATTGGAAACTTTGGAGCCTGAAGCGGTGGACAGTTTTTTCAATTGGAATTTCTTTGATACCATACTCCAACAAAAAGAAGGCTATTCCGATTATGTGTTTGAAGATACCGCCGCCGAATACTTAAAGCAACATCCCGAACTCAGAGCGCAATTGGCCCAAAAAATAAAAGAAGACAAAGCCTTTGCCGAAAATCCCGACGCCCAACTGGATTGGGTTTACAAAAACTCCCCGCTTTATGAGAAAGCGCATTTGCAGTATCCGGTTTTTAGGGTTACTGAATAAAATCAGAAAATAAATAAGCGATTGAACAAAAATGGAGTTAGCGACAGGTTATAAACCCTTCATTACAATGTTTTATGTAATTATGACTATTGTCAAAAAATAAGTAATATAGATAGCCTCCTTCAGCATCTTCTGTTTTTATTGCAACAAAATATCCATCTTTTAATTTCAGCCCTTGATAAACGAATATTTTGACTTTTTGTTTTCTTTCCCTTTTTGGCTTTAAATCAATAAACTTTTGAGAATCATTTTCAATTTGGATTATTTTGTCATCAGGCTTGAAACCGTTTTTGTGTATAAAGTCAAATTCATAATCAGTAAAACACTCTCCTCCACCAGATAATCCTGATGTGTCAGTTTGTGTATAACCACTAAATTTAATTTTACCAAGTTTTGGATAATTAGTAGTAATAATATTTTCAATAAAATAATCAAAAGCTATTTGCTCAATTTCCTTTTGTGAATAAGAAATTTGAGATGCTATAAACAATATTATAAAGTACATATTTTTCATTTTGAAGCAATTAGGTTGCTCTTAACTTGCCCATAACGTGCCGTGGTTTGGTGTGAGTAACTATAAATTTAAGATTAATTATTTTGAGTACAAAAGGTTTTTTTTGGGGAATCCGCTAGGATTCAGGTGAGAACTTACCAAGCTTTTGTGCCAAACTGCTGTTAGCAAAAGTTATTCTGTATATCCACCTTTACAGTATCGTAATATTTTACCTTTTAAATCCAATAAAATATGATAATAAATTCCACGATGCTTATAAACTTCATTAATATTAACTAACACAGTAGTTTTATTAAGTAACACTGCTTTATCTAAACAAACATATTCTGTATTTCTAAATCGATTTTTTATCTTGAATTTATTATCTGTAAGATTTGGCAATTCAAATTGATTAGAACGGTTATCGAAAACTGTATCAATTTCCTTTATTTTAATTTCTTTTTCGCAACGAGGAAACCAATTAGGATCAAAAGCTCCACGCTCTAATTTCTTCTGCAATTTGATTTTTTCTTTTGATTGATTCATGATCGAATCTTTATAAAATTCAAAAGCAATTTTTTCGTAAAAAATCTTTTCTTGGCAATATCCTGAATAGGAAACCAAAATTAAGATTGCTTTTACGACCACGTTTTTCATAATTTCTGCCAACTTGTATATTAAGAATAATAACCCACAATCGACTTACCATTCCTATATTCCAAACTTAACACTTTTCCCACAATAAACAATCGCTGAACATACTATTTTATGTCTAGGCTGTGTGAAAATGGTCTTCAAAATAAAAATTCACACCAAAGCGTGTGAAAGGATAAACGCAAACAAAAATTCACACAAAGGATAATGGCAACATTTTTGCTTGCATTAAAAATCTTTAAAACGCTTTAAACATGCAAGACGAAATCACCATCAGTAAATTATTAGGCGCTACCCAACTTGAAATGGCCATACTCTTGGGCATCAATGCCAGCCAATGGTCGATGTACGAAACAGGCGATAGGAATTTGCCGACCGATGCCTATGAGCTTATGAGTAAAATGCTGGAACATGTACAAAACAAAAACAACAAAGCATTGAAAGTTCATGAGCTTTCCACCCAACAACAAGATAAAACGAAAGAAACACTCGAGAAATTACTCAAAGAAAATGATTACCAAAAGCAAACAATAGAAAGAAAAATTAATAAAATCAAAAAAAAACAAGCCTTTGTGGTCGCGAGATTTCAATTACTCGATTATTTGGACCAGCATACCCACAAAAAAGAAGAGCATCCTGAACTACTGAAAAGAATGAAAGACAAAGCCGAAGAAAAAGCCGCAAAATACGACGAAGCTGTTTTGATGGCTCACGAAATAAAACAACTCGTATTACAAGTGGAAGAAAAACTTATAAAAGCAAAACAAGAAGAACTCAACAAATCACTGAACACTGATCACTGAACACTGAACACTGACCACTGAACACTGACCACTGAACACTGACCACTGAACACTGACCACTGCCAACTGACCACTACTTCAAAAGCTTCTCTTCTTCAAACAACAATTTGATATTTTCATACGAATTTTTCAGTGCTTCTTTAATCTGCTCGGGGTTGAGCCACGCTACTTTTTCGATGCCTTCGTTGGCTTGGGGTTTTGGGGTACCAACAAAATCGGTGCGCATTTCAAACCAATGCGTCACTTTTAATTTATACTTCCCGTTGCGTTTGAAAACGTGATAGGTTTTTTGGAGTTTGTGGGTAATCTTTAAGTTGTTAACGCCGGTTTCTTCTTCTACTTCACGGGTAGCCGTATCTTCAATCTCCTCTCCTTTTTCGATACCGCCTTTGGGCAAATCCCATTTTCCGTTTCTAAAAATGAACAAAACGTCTCCGGCTTTGTTATAAACCAATCCGCCACCGGCTTTGCAAACGGGAATTTTTTCCTTTACTTTTTTTAGGATGGCTTTTTCATCGGGATAATACAAATAGGCTTTCTGAATTTTGTTTTGGAACATTTTGATGATGACTTGCTCAATATCAACACTTTCCAATAAAAACAACTGAAAATCGGTTTCCTTAGCGACTTCATTGGTTAAAAAAAGTGGTTTATCGTTGACAAAAACTTTATACATTTGTACTATGATTTTTAATAAAGACACAGCCGAAAAAACAGCCGAATTGCTTTTACAAATAAATGCAATTAAATTGAATCCTAAAAATCCTTTTACATGGGCTTCAGGATGGCACTCTCCAATTTACTGCGACAACCGATTAATTCTATCGTTTCCGGCGATAAGAAATTTTGTGCGCGAAGAATTTTCCAAGCATATTGAAAAAGAATTTGGTAAACCCGACGTCATTGCCGGCGTAGCCACCGGAGCCATTGGCATCGGAATGCTCGTGGCCGAATACATGGGATTGCCCTTTGTATACGTGCGTCCCGAACCCAAAAAACACGGCAGACAAAACCAAGTGGAAGGCTTTTTACAAAAAGGACAAAACGTAGTAGTCGTCGAAGATTTAATCAGTACAGGAAACAGCAGTTTGTTGGCGGTAGAAGCTTTAAAAGAATCCGGCGCGCATGTTAAAGGAATGGTTGCCATCTTTACTTATGGTTTTGATGTAGCCGTAGAAAATTTCAAAAATGCCAACGTTACGTTAAATACCTTAGCCGATTACGAGCATTTATTACATTTGGCAGTGGCCAAAAACTATATCACCGAAAAAGAGTTGGCAACACTACAAGAATGGCGTAAAAGTCCTTCTACGTGGAACGTTTAAATGAATTAGGAATTACGAATTACCAAATAACCAAATAACCGAATAACCAAATGAACTTAGAAAGCCCAAAAGTTACGGTAGCAAAATCTGCCGAATATTTATACAACGCTTTATCCGATGTCAAAAACTTCGAGAAATTAATGCCCGAAAACATTGCTAAGTTTGAAGTATTGGGTGATGATATTTTCAATTTTGGTTTAAAAGGCATGCCCGAAATCAAATTGCGATTGAAAGAAGGCGTACCGCATTCTAAAGTAAACCTGGCTGCTGCCAGTGATAAATTGCCTTTCACTTTAACAGCAAATTTAGAAGCTGTTGCTGATAATTCAACCGGCGTGCAATTGGTCTTTGAAGGCGAATTCAACCCGATGATGGCCATGATGATCAAAGGCCCGATTTCAAAGTTTATTGAGACCTTAGCGGAGAATATGAACAAGTTGTAAAGAATTACGAATTGTCAATTACGAATTATGAATTATAAAAAAAGCGACTTTTCAGTCGCTTTTTTTGTTATTTCACCGTTGTCAATCGCTTATCTACTACTCTTTCCATATAGTCTTGAATGAACGCCTTACATTTTAACTCTAAAGCATCCATTTCGGCATTTCGCTTACCTATGAGATTCTTTTTCATGCCTTTGTCATTTTTATCATAAAACCCTACGGCTTTCTTATCATCCATCGTACAAATGTAATTGCCGCTCATAAATTGGTACACATTGGCACTGTGTCGCACCGCAAAAGGAGCCACTTGTTTGTCGCTGATTAAGCTTCTACCCCAACTTCTGAAAGGTTTTTGGTAACCAATCATGTCCAATAAGGTTGGGTAAATATCTATTTGTTGTGCCCAATCGTCATTCACACCAACGTATTTTTCGCTTGGCGTAAAAAACAAAATCGGAACCGTATGCTTGTTAAACTCCTTTTTATACTCATCATAAGCAATGGTATTTCCGTGATCGGCAACCAAAACAAAAATGGTGTTTTTGTACCAAGATTGCTTTTTGGCTTCGGCAAAGAAACGCTTCAAAGCATAATCAGTATAACCTATGCACTGGTTGATATTGACTTTTCCTTTAGGAAATTTACCTTCAAACTTTTCCGGAACTTTATAAGGTTGGTGTGAAGAAACCGAAAACAACGTTGCCATAAAAGGTTCTTTTTTCTGTGTCAACGTTTTATTAAAAAATTGAAAGAAAGGTTCGTCCCAAATACCCCAAACACCATCAAAGTCGGCGTCATTATTGTATTCATTCTTTCCATAATAATGATCATAACCCAAAATATTGGCAAACCCTAAAAATCCCATCGAACCGTTGGGCGCGCCATGAAAAAACGACGTATTATACCCTTGATTTTCTAAGGTTGAAACCAATGATTCTATTTTTTGCTTCGGATAAGGCGAAGAAGTAAAAGCATCTTTAAACGACGGAATTCCGGCAATAACCGAAGACATTCCGTGAATGGACTTCCAGCCATTGGCGTAAGCATTGGTATAAATTAAACTATGTTGGGCCAACGAATCTACAAAGGGCGTATAACTTTCATAGTCCGAGATTTTGGTGTCTTTATTAAACGCACCATTGTATTCACGGGCAAAGCTTTCTAAAATAAACACCACAATATTCGGCTTGGTCGGAGGATTGTTTTTGTATTGTTTGATTGGCACTAATAAACTGTCAACTGTTGCTTTGGGAAGAAAATTGACTTTCTTAAACGTGTTGGCATTCCAAGTTCGAATGATGGCAAAAGGCGTGTTCAAAACCACATCGGCCTGACCGGCATTTTGTACATAGCGACTTGCATCCAACATATTGATTGGTCGGGTGCTTTTCTTAAAATCGCCTCTGATTCCACCAACACAAAGTGTGATAATCAATAAAAAAGCAGCTGTAGAAGTAGCAAAATATTTAAGGGTTGGTTTTTGGTCGTGGTGTTGAATTTTAGTTCGCTTGTACAATAAAATCCAAAGGTAAGCCAAGGCAAAAAACAAGAAGAATACATGCCAATAATTCAGCATAAAATTGAAGAGTAACGCCATTTTATTGCTTTCGTTTTCCAAAGTATCCAAGGACGCTCTGGTGCTTCGGCTGAAGGTAAAGCGGTAATAAATAAAGTCGACAAAATTGGCGGAATACATCAATAAATTGGTCACAAAGTAAAGATAAAACAATACTTTTTGATAGGCTTTCTTGGTATTGATAACCGCCGGAAATACCGATACTATAATAAACAAAGCATTGGTGTACAAAATTGTAGTGGTATCAAAGGCTACACCGTGATAACATATTTTTATAAAATCGAATACACTGTTTATCTCTATTAAACTTTGATTGTAGACATAAAACAAGATTCGGGCAATAAAATAAAAGAGATAAGCCAATAATATTCTAATGGCCATTACTTTATATTCGGCTATTCTGGGGAATTTTTTCATGCGGTAAAAAGTTCAAACGATGCAAAACTACAGAATTCAATAGTAGGAGCCGCTATATTTTAAATTAATATTGTGATTAATAACAATAATCCTTAATTTGCATCAAATTAATGAACAAATGACTAAAATCACCCGACTTTTTGATTTTGCTTACTACCAGCTCGAAAAGAACAATATGCCTCATTGTCTTGTAACCAAATACGATGGCCAATGGGTTTCCACTTCTACACAAGAATATATTGACAAAGCCAATGCGGTTTCCAGAGCTTTGTTGCGATTGAATATACAAAAGAATGACAAAATTGCCATTATTTCCTCCAATAACAGAACCGAATGGAACATCATGGATGTCGGCGTTTTGCAAATTGGTGCCCAAACCGTACCGATTTATCCAACGATTTCAGCAGAAGATTATGCCTATATATTAAACCACTCAGAATCAAAATATTGTTTCGTTTCAGATGATGTAGTTTATCAAAAATTAATGTCGGTTAAAAATGAAATTCCTTTGTTGGAAGACATTTATTCTTTTAACGAAATTGCAGGCTGCAAAAACTGGAAAACGCTGTTAGATTTAGGCGAAGACCAAAGCAACCAAGATGTTGTTGAAGACCGAAAAAACAATGTAAAACCGGAAGAGTTAGCCACAATAATCTACACTTCGGGAACAACCGGTAAACCAAAAGGCGTTATGTTATCGCATAACAATATCGTCTCAAATGTACTCGACAGTTCACCGCGTATTCCTTTTGAAGAAGGCACTAGTGTCGCTTTAAGTTTCTTACCAATTTGCCACATTTTTGAACGGGTAATTTTGTACATCTATCAATATTATTCGGTTTCTATTTACTTCGCAGAATCGATTGAAAAGTTATCGGATAACATCAAAGAAGTAAAACCAACCGTTTTTTCTGTGGTGCCAAGATTATTGGAAAAAGTATATGATAAAATCATTGCCAAAGGAGAAGATTTAACGGGCATCAAAAAGAAACTGTTCTTCTGGGCGATTGATTTAGGCTTGCGTTACGAACCTTACGGTGCCAATGGTTGGTGGTATGAATTCCAATTAAAAATAGCGCGAAAATTAATCTTCAGCAAATGGCAAGAAGGATTGGGTGGCAACTTAAACGTAATGGTTTCGGGAAGTGCCGCTTTACAACACCGCTTAATCAGAGTATTTGCCGCCGCAGGAATGCCGGTGATGGAAGGTTACGGACTAACAGAAACCTCTCCGGTAATTTCGGTTAACGACCAACGAAATGGCGGTTTTAAAGTGGGAACTGTTGGTAGAGTGATTAATAATGTTGAAGTCAAAATTGCCGCTGACGGAGAAATCCTTTGCAAAGGACCGAATGTGATGATGGGTTATTATAAAGACCAACAATTGACTGATGAAGTCATCAAAGACGGTTATTTCCACACCGGTGACATTGGTGAGGTAGACAAAGACGGTTTCTTGAGAATCACCGATCGTAAGAAAGAAATGTTCAAAACCTCGGGCGGAAAATACATTGCGCCACAGTTGATTGAAAATGCCATGAAGCAATCTTTATTCATCGAACAAATTATGGTAATTGGTGATGGCGAAAAAATGCCGGCTGCCTTTATCCAACCTAGTTTCGACTTTATCCAGGAATGGGCCAAAAGAAAGAGTTTAAATATTGGCACAACCCATGCGGAAATTGCTTCAAATCCTGAGGTCATTGCGCGTATCGAAAAAGAAGTAGAAACCATCAATGAAAAATTCGGGAATTGGGAAAAAATCAAACGCTTTGAATTGACACCTGATATTTGGTCAATTGATGGTGGTCACCTTACGCCTACGCTCAAATTAAAGCGTAAAATTGTAATGGAAAAATACAAAGACTTGTACCAAAAAATTTATAATTAATTTTAAATTATTCAACTATGAAGATAAAACTATTACTCAGCTTATTATTAACTATTGTTTTATTTTCAGGTTGTAAGGAAAGTAAAACGGTAGATACTGTAAAAGAAAACTATCTCGATTTTTCACAAAGAGACGACCAATTTACCGGTGGCATCAAAATGATTCCCATCTCTACTCCTATTGGTGAATTTAAGGTTTGGACTAAAAGAGTTGGCAACAACCCGAAGATAAAAGTACTGTTGCTTCACGGCGGTCCGGGCGGAACACATGAGTTTTTTGAGAGCTTTGACGGCTATTTTCCACAGGAAAGTATTGAATACATTTATTATGACCAATTGGGTTCTTATTACAGCGACCAACCCGACGACAACAGACTTTGGACTACAGAACGCTTTGTAGAAGAAGTAGAACAAGTACGTAAAGCTTTGAAACTGGACAACACCAACTTTTATTTATTAGGACAATCTTGGGGCGGAATCTTAGCGATGGAATATGCTTTGAAATACCAAAAAAACCTAAAAGGTCTTATCATATCGAATATGATGGCGAGCGCACCGGCTTATAATAAGTATGCCGAAGAAGTCCTCGGACCGCAATTGGATCCAAAAGTATTCACCCAGATTAAAGAATTCGAAAAAAACAAAGACTACAGCAATCCAAAATACATGGAGTTGTTGCTGAATCATTATTACACCGAACACATCCTAAGATTTCCGGTAGCCCAATGGCCTGAGTCAATCAACAGGGCTTTCAAACATTTAAATCCGAAGGTGTATGTTTATATGCAAGGACCTAGTGAATTCGGCATAACCGGTGACGCTACTTTAAAAGATTGGGACATTACGACTAAACTAAAAACATTAACGGTTCCAACACTTTCTATCGGAGCCCAATACGATACTATGGATCCGAAGCACATGGAATGGATTGCCAATGAAGTCCAAAACGGAAGATTTTTGTATTGTCCGAAAGGCAGTCACTGTTCGCAATACGATGACCAAGAACACTATTTTCCGGGTGTTATTCAATTTTTAAAAGACGTTGATAACGGCACTTTTCAAAAGAAAAAAGTTAAATAATTACCAAAAACGTTATTAACATTTCTCTTCGTTAAAAAGTTGATAATTAAAACCTTATTAATTTATTACATTCTCAATATATTAATATTTTTATTGTATTAACCAATAACTATTAATTATGAATGTAAAAAACTTTATTGTCGGAGGTATCGTTGGTGGTATTGCCGATTTTCTGATGGGTTGGCTATTGTACGGAATGCTTCTGAAAGACTTCTTTCCTAAACCTGAAGGTGCCGGAGCAGAAAACATTACTTTTATTTTCTTAGGCTGCATGTGCTTTGGTTTTATGATGTCTTTCATCTTCAATCAAGGCGAAGGGATCAGCAAATGCGTTCCCGGTGTTAAATTAGCCATTGGAATTGCTTTGTTTATGTCGCTGTCAATGAATTTCTTTTACAGTATGTACAGTGAAACCATTAACTGGCAAATGGTTGCAGTAGATGTTTTAGTTTCAATCGTAATTGCTTCAGTAGTCGGTGCCGTAATTGCAGTAGTTAACGGAAAAATGAAATAATGTAAGTATTCAATTTTCATAGTGTAAAAACGCCCGGGATTTGTTTCTCGGGCGTTTTTTTTTTAATAACCTCCACAGCGTGTGAATTATACAATTAAAAAAATAAATTCTGTAATGCAAAAGCTAATAAAAACGGCCAACTTTGTTAAAATAAATTATAAAAAGAGTTTTGCATTAGAATTCAATAATAATTTAAAAAAACTTAAATTTTAAAATTATGAATCTTAAAAGAATTTTTGGGGCGGTGCTCACCCTACTGGGAATTACAAGTCTGATATATGCTGCACAACTGTTTTTGAGTGAAGACGGAAGCACAAGAGATATTAAAGAGCTTATCATATATTCCGCATTAGGCTTACTCTTTTTTATTCCCGGCATAAACTTAATCAAAACCACCAAAGACGAATCTTAAATAACAATTAGAAATCATGAAAACAATCACAAAATTCAGAATGGCATTATTACTATGTGCCTTAGCGATTACTGCACCGGTATTATCAAATACCACAGAACCAACCAATACAATTACAGCAACCAATTCTCCAGCAAATGATGCAGAAGCCAAAGCAAAAGCAGAATTACTAATCAGACGTTTGGAAGAAATCAAGGCCATGGACAAATCCAATCTGACCAGAGTAGAAAAAAGAGCGTTGCGAAAAGAAGTTAAAGAGATTAAATCAACCCTTAAAGCCAGCGGTCAAGGAGTATATCTTTCGGTTGGCGCCATTATTATCATTATTCTATTGTTGATTTTGCTTTTATAAAAATGAAAATTATGAAACATAAAATGGATATTCTATAACAGTTAAACAATTTAAATGATAGAAATTTGTATTGATATTAATCTACAAATTAATTTAAATACTTTATTATGAAAAAGATCGTTTTAGCACTAACACTCATTGCAACAGCAATTACTTTTAACGCTTGTAGCAATGACAATTCTTCCTCAGGAAGTTATGCTTACAAAGTTCGCATGACTGATGATCCGGGACCATTTAGCGAGGTAAATGTTGACATCCAAGCGGTTGAAGTAAAAGGAAGTAACGGACAAACCGTACTTTTAAATACCAATGCAGGAGTTTACAATCTTCTGGATTATGCCAATGGTGCTGATACGCTAATAGCAACCAGTACTTTGACCGATTCAAGAGTCAATCAAATCCGATTAATATTAGGACCGAACAACACCGTAGTTGTTGATGGTCAAACTTATCCGCTCAGCACACCAAGTGCTGAACAATCAGGGTTGAAATTATTAATTAACCAAGATTTAGTAGCCGATATTGACAACAGCATTTTGATAGATTTTGACGCCAATGCCTCAGTAATCCAAACCGGAAACGGCACGTACAAATTGAAACCGGTATTGAGAACAGTAGTAGCTGCAATATCCGGAAATATTACGGGTAGCATTGCTCCTGTAGGTACTTTGGCTTCTGTGAGTGCAACCTCTACCAACAGTTTAGTGGTGTATACCAGTACCGTTGATGCCGAAGGAAACTTCAGAATATCAGGTTTGCCTCCGGGAACCTATACCGTTATCATAACACCATTATCACCATTACTTCCGGTAACTCAAACAGATATAGTTGTTGAAGCCGGAGCAAGTACTAATATCGGAGTTATCAACTTTTAAAATTTAGTTCTTGAATGTTGAAAAGAGGTTGGTCAAATTAAGGGTTACTTATGAAATCATAAGGCTTGAAATATTGTCCTCAAGAATTAGTAATTGCCCAAATGATTTTATTTGAATTGGTTATACCTTGATGTGACAACCTCTTTTCATTGTTCAAACTTAGTGCTTTCTAAAACTGTTTGCACCCAAAAGCACCTGCTAATAAAACAAAACTACTTTTCCTCAAGAGTAGTTTTTTTTTGTGGTATCAAACAGCACAAACTTTTGTAATAACTTTACCAAATCAAAACAACAATCTAAGCTTATGCGGTTTGTCCTAATGTTATTACTGTTAATAATTGCTATGGGCTGCAAGAAAGAACCATTCAACACTGCTTGGACACAAGAACAGGCTCCCGAAATTTTCAAAGCCAAGTTCGAAACCACCAAAGGCGACTTTGAAATGGAAATCAAAAGAAGTTGGTCGCCTAAAGCGGCTGACAGATTATACCAACTGCTCAAACACGGTTATTATGACAATGCCATTTTTTACAGAGTAGTTCCCAATTTTGTAGCCCAATTTGGCAACACCGATTCAGAACAAATGAAACAATGGAAATCGGTTACCATACCAGATGAAGCTGTAAAACATTCCAATACCCGTGGCACCTTAAGTTTTGCCCGAAGCGGAAAAGATACACGCGATTTGGAAATTTTCATCAATTTGGAAGACAATACTTCTCTCGACACTCTTACCTTTGAAGGAGCAAAAGGTTTTACGCCCTTGGGAAAAGTAATCAAAGGCATGGAAGTAGTTGACGATTTATACTCCGGCTACGGCGAAGAGCCGATGAGCAATCCTAATTTGTATAGAAACCGAGACCTTTTTTACCAAACCTATCCTAAATTGGATTTAATCAAAAAAGCCTACCTAATCGACTAAAACACGTTTTATCATGGCAGAAAAAAAATCAAAACTCGTTGAAATCAAAACCAAACCTACCGTGGCCAGCGTAACTGATTTTATCAATGCGGTTCCCGATGAACAAAAGCGCAAGGACAGTTTTGTACTTTTAGAAATGATGAAAGCCGCCAGCGGTGAAGAACCGGTCTTGTGGAGCAATTCTATCATTGGGTTTGGCAACAAGCGCTACAAAAGTCCAACAACCGGAAGAGAGGTCGATTGGCTACTCATAGGATTTTCACCTCGTAAAGCCAATTTATCTTTGTATATCAGCATTGGCATAAAAGAACATACAGCCGCTCTAAAAAAACTGGGCAAACATAAAACCGGTGTAGGTTGTTTATATATCAATAAGCTAGAAGACATTGACCTTAAAGTACTCGAAGGAATGATAGCCAATTCGTTGAAGCAAAAATAAAATCCAATGAAAACAGGTAACGAATACAAATTATCAACAGAGGAAAAAGAGACATTACTCAATACCTTAAAAACCCGTTTTGAGAAAAACAAAAACCGCCATGCGGGATTAGATTGGACAACAGTGCAAACCAAACTATTGGAACAACCCCAAAAACTTTGGTCACTAAATGAAATGGAAAATACCGGTGGCGAACCCGACGTGGTTGGCTATGACAAAGAAACCCAAGAATTCCTTTTTGTTGACTGCTCGACAGAAAGTCCAAAAGGCCGTCGAAGCACTTGTTATGACCGAGAAGCACAAGTCAATCGAAAAGATTTCCCACCAAAGCACAACGCTCAAGATATGGCTACCGCTATGGGCATAAGCCTTTTAACCGAAGAACAATACCGCAATTTACAACAATTGGGAAACTTTGACTCCAAAACTTCCAGTTGGATACAAACTCCCGAAGCCATCAGGAAATTAGGCGGAGCGATCTTTGCTGATTTCAGATACAATCACATTTTTATATACCACAATGGTGCTCAGTCTTACTACGCTGCTCGCGGGTTTCGAGGTCTTTTGAAAGTGTAGTCATTAGAGAAAGAATCCTACCACAACATCGTTGAAGCAATAAGTTTCTTCTAAAATCATCTTCTAAGTTTATCCAGCAAATTGTTAAAATGTAATTTTTTTTAATAATTAGTATGCGTGCATAATATTTTTTATTATCTTTGAAATCGTTATAGTAAATTTTTAGGTATGAAAGATAAAACTATAGATTATATTCTTCGTGCAACTTGGCAAGCAGTTGCCCGCATGTACAATGAAGAAGCCTCGAAGTTTGAAGGCTCAATGGCCATAGGTTTTGCACTACTGAGTATCGATAAAGAAGAAGGAACTCCTTCCACCTTTATCAGTTCACGTATGGGAATGGAAGCTACCAGTTTAACCAGAACATTAAAAACCTTAGAAGATAAAGGACTAATCATCCGAAAAAAAAATCCTGAAGACGGTCGAGGTGTACTCATCTATCTGACTGATTTAGGTAAACAAATGAGAGAGCAATCCAAAATCACGGTATTAAAGTTCAATGAAGTAGTAAAGCAAAATGTTTCCGAGGAAAAGCTCCAACACTTTATGGAAGTTGCTGAAACGATTAATGATTTGATTTCGGAGAAAAAAGTATTCTAAAAACAAACAACAAACTATAAACAGTTTTAAAATGAAACGAATAATCAAAAAAGTGGCTGTCGTTGGTTCAGGAATCATGGGTTCCGGAATTGCTTGCCATTTTGCTAACATTGGGGTTGAGGTTTTGCTTTTGGACATTGTGCCAAATGCTTTAACCGAAGCCGAAGAAAAGAAAGGATTGACGCTTGAGAGTAAAGTGGTTCGCAACCGATTGGTAAATGATCATTTAGCCAATGCCTTGAAATCGAACCCATCGCCTATTTACAGTCAGAAGTTTGCTTCCCGAATCACGACCGGTAACACTACCGATGACATGGCTAAGATTGCCAACTATGATTGGATTATCGAAGTAGTAGTGGAACGTTTAGACATCAAGAAATTAGTATTCGAGCAAATAGACCAATACAGAAAACCGGGAACTTTAGTTACTTCAAACACTTCGGGTATTCCAATTAAGTTTATGAGCGAAGGCCGAAGCGAAGATTTCCAAGCACATTTTTGCGGAACACATTTCTTCAATCCGGCAAGATATTTAAAGTTATTCGAAATCATTCCGGGACCAAAAACTTCCAACGAAGTGCTAGACTTCTTGTTTGACTATGGCTCTAAATATTTAGGAAAAACTTCGGTTGTAGCCAAAGATACTCCGGCATTCATTGGAAATCGTATCGGTATTTTTGGAATTCAAAGTTTATTCCATTTGGTCAAAGAAATGGACTTAACCATAGAAGAAGTTGATAAATTAACCGGTCCGGTTATTGGTCGGCCAAAATCGGCTACTTTCCGTACCGTTGATGTCGTTGGTTTAGATACTTTGGTACACGTAGCCAACGGAATCTATGAAAATTGTCCAAACGACGAAGCACACGACTTATTCAAATTGCCTGATTTCATCAACAAGATGATGGAAAATAAATGGCTCGGTAGTAAAACCGGACAAGGATTCTACAAAAAAGAAGGCAAAGAAATTCTGTCACTCGATTTAAATACTTTAGAATACAGAGCAGCAAAAAAAGCCGCTTTCGGTACTTTAGAATTGACTAAAACCATCGACAAACCAATAGACCGATTCAAGGTTTTAGTCAAAGGTAAAGACAAAGCCGGTGAATTCTACAGAAAGAATTTCTCAGCCATGTTTGCTTATGTCTCTAACCGTGTTCCAGAAATCACAGATGATTTCTACAAAATAGACGACGCCATGAAAGCCGGATTCGGTTGGGAAAACGGACCATTCGAAATCTGGGACGCTATTGGAGTTCAAAAAGGAATTGAACTCATGGAAGCCGAAGGGTTAAAACCGGCTGCTTGGGTTGGTGAAATGTTGGCTTCAGGCAGTACAAGTTTTTATACAGTGAAAGAAGGCGCGACTTATTATTACAATAGCCAAACCAAATCACAAACCAAAGTTCCGGGTCAAGACAGTTTCATTATTCTAAACAACATTCGCGAAAGCAAGAAGGTTTGGAGCAACAGTGGTGCTGTAATTCATGATTTAGGTGATGGTATCTTAAACCTTGAATTTCAGTCGAAAATGAACACCATCGGCGGTGATGTTTTAGTCGGAATCAACAAAGCCATCGACCTTGCTGAAAAGCAATACAACGGATTGGTCATTGGAAATCAAGGTGCCAATTTCTCTGTGGGTGCCAATATCGGAATGATCTTCATGATGGCGGTTGAACAAGAATATGACGAACTCAACATGGCCATCAAAATGTTCCAAGACACCATGATGCGTTGTCGCTACTCGGCTATTCCGGTTATAGTTGCGCCACATGGCATGACATTGGGCGGTGGTTGCGAAATGACCATGCATGCTGATAAAGTAGTGGCCGCAGCTGAAACCTATATTGGTTTAGTAGAATTCGGTGTCGGCGTGATTCCCGGCGGTGGTGGTTCAAAAGAAATGACGTTACGCGCTTCCGACCTCTTCCGAAAAAACGATGTAGAGTTGAATACTTTGCAGGAATATTTCCTAACCGTTGCGATGGCCAAAGTAGCCACATCGGCTTACGAAGCGTTTGATATGGGTGTTTTGCAAAAAGGAAAAGACATCGTAGTGGTCAATAAAGACCGTCAAATAGCCGAAGCCAAGAAACACGCTTTGCTAATGGCCGAAGCCGGTTACACCCAACCTATCCCAAGAAAAGATGTAAAAGTTCTTGGTAAGCAAGCCTTAGGAATGTTCTTAGTGGGAACCGACCAAATGGTAGCCGGAAAATACATTTCGGAACACGATCAAAAAATTGCTAATAAATTGGCTTACGTAATGGCTGGTGGTGATTTATCGGAACCAACTTTAGTCTCTGAACAATACTTGTTAGACATTGAACGAGAAGCATTTTTATCGCTTTGCACCGAAAGAAAAACATTGGAGCGTATCCAATTCATGTTAACCAAAGGAAAACCTTTAAGAAACTAATCAAATGAAAACAGCCTATATAGTAAAAGCATACAGAACCGCGGTAGGTAAAGCCCCAAAGGGAGTTTTCCGTTTCAAAAGACCGGATGAATTAGCCGCAGAAACCATTCAGTACATGATGAATGAACTGCCTGATTTCGATAAATCCAGAATAGACGACGTCATGGTGGGTAACGCTATGCCTGAAGCTGAACAGGGATTAAACGTAGCCCGCTTGATTTCATTAATGGGATTAAAAGTGACCGATGTTCCCGGTGTAACCGTGAACCGTTATTGCGCTTCCGGACTGGAAACCATCGCGATGGCAACTTCCAAAATCCAAAGCGGAATGGCGGATTGCATCATCGCAGGCGGTGCCGAAAGCATGTCTTTCATTCCGATGGGCGGCTACAAACCAACACCGGATTACAGTGTTGCAGCCGAAGGTCACGAAGATTACTATTGGGGAATGGGTTTAACGGCAGAAGCTGTAGCCAAACAATTCAATGTGTCGCGTGAAGACCAAGATGAGTTCGCCCTAAATTCGCACTTAAAAGCCATCAAAGCACAAGCCGAAGGCAAATTCGACAAACAAATTGTGCCTATTACTATCGAACAAACGTTCATCAATGAAAATGGTAAAAAAGAAACCAAATCATACACTGTAACCAAAGACGAAGGACCAAGAGCCGATACCAATGCTGCAGCTTTAGGTAAGTTGCGCCCGGTATTCGCTGCTGATGGAAGTGTAACCGCCGGTAACTCTTCTCAAATGAGTGATGGTGCTGCTTTTGTCTTAATCATGAGCGAAGAAATGGTTAAAGAACTAAACCTTACTCCTATTGCCCGAATGGTAAGTTATGCCGCAGCCGGTGTTGAACCTAGAATCATGGGTATCGGTCCGGTTAAAGCCATTCCAAAAGCCTTGAAACAAGCTGGCTTGACTTTAAATGATATCAATTTAATCGAATTAAACGAGGCTTTTGCTTCTCAAGCTTTAGCGGTTACAAGAGAATTAGGCATCAATCCAGATATCGTAAACGTCAATGGTGGCGCCATTGCTTTAGGTCATCCGCTTGGTTGTACCGGTGCCAAACTTTCTGTACAATTATTTGACGAAATGAAACGCCGAGGTGACAAGTATGGAATCGTATCAATGTGTGTCGGAACCGGACAAGGTGCAGCGGGTATTTATGAAATATTATAATCAACAAACTAAAAAATAATAAAATGAGCGATATCACTCGTGGAGGTCAATTCCTCGTAAAAGAAACCAAATGCGAAGACATCTTCACTCCCGAAGATTTCTCGGAAGAACAAATCATGATGCGTGATTCTGTCAAAGAATTCGTCGACAAAGAAATTTGGCCCAACAAAGACCGTTTCGAAAAGAAAGATTACGCTTTCACTGAAGAAATGATGCGCAAAGCAGGTGAAATGGGCTTTCTAAGCGTAGCCGTTCCTGAAGCTTATGGCGGAATGGGCATGGGATTCGTGGATACTTGTTTGGTTTGCGATTATATTTCGGGCGCTACCGGTTCGTTCTCAACGGCTTTTGGTGCGCATACCGGAATTGGAACCATGCCAATTACTCTATACGGAACTGAGGAACAAAAACAGAAATACGTCCCTAAATTAGCTTCCGGCGAATGGTTTGGCGCTTACTGCTTAACCGAACCGGGCGCAGGATCTGATGCCAACTCAGGAAAGACCAAAGCCGTACTTTCCGAAGATGGCAAATATTACAGCATCACCGGACAAAAAATGTGGATTTCCAACGCCGGATTTTGTTCCCTATTTATCGTTTTTGCTCGTATCGAAGACGATAAAAACATCACCGGTTTCATTGTAGAAAATGACCCAAGTAACGGAATCACGATGAACGAAGAAGAACACAAACTAGGCATTCGTGCCTCTTCTACTCGCCAAGTTTTCTTTGCGGACACTAAAGTTCCCGTGGAAAATATGTTGGCCGGACGTGGCGAAGGTTTCAAGATTGCTATGAATGCGTTGAATGTTGGTCGTATCAAATTGGCTGCCGCTTGTTTGGATGCGCAACGTCGTGTGACTTCCAATGCCGTAAATTATGCCAACGAAAGAATACAGTTCAATACACCAATCTCCAGTTTTGGAGCGATTCGTTATAAATTAGCCGAAATGGCTACTTCCGCTTATGCCGGAGAAAGTGCTACTTATCGCGCTGCAAAAGACATTGAAAACCGCATCAAAATTCGCGAAGTGGAAGGTGCTTCACATCAAGAAGCCGAATTAAAAGGCGTTGAAGAATTCGCTATCGAATGTTCGATTCTAAAAGTAGCCGTTTCTGAAGACGTTCAAAATTGTGCTGACGAAGGCATTCAAATTTATGGTGGAATGGGATTCTCTGAAGATACGCCAATGGAAAGCGCTTGGCGTGATGCCCGTATAGCCCGTATTTACGAAGGAACCAATGAAATCAACCGAATGCTATCGGTAGGAATGCTAATCAAAAAAGCCATGAAAGGCCATGTGGATTTATTGGGACCGGCCATGAAAGTGCAGGAAGAATTAATGGGTATTCCATCCTTCGACACTCCTGATTATTCGGAATTATTTTCTGAAGAAAAAGAAATGGTGGCCAAATTGAAAAAAGCCTTCTTAATGGTAGCCGGAGCTGCGGTGCAAAAATACGGTATGGATTTAGACGCACACCAACAACTATTAATGGCTGCTGCCGATATGTTAATCGAAATTTATATTGCAGAAAGTACCATTTTAAGAACAGAAAAATTGGCTAAGAAAGAAGGTGAAACCAAAGTAACCGAGCAAATTGCGATGGCTAAACTATACTTATACAAAGCTGTAGACGTCGTGACTCAAAAAGGAAAAGAAAGCATTATTTCTTTTGCCGAAGGCGACGAACAACGCATGATGCTCATGGGATTACGCCGATTCACTAAATACACCAATATGCCTAATATAGTGGGCTTAAGAGAAACTATTACTGCCAAGTTAGTGGCGGAAAATAGCTATTGTTTTTAGATTTTTAGTTAAGTTAATTGTGTTGAAACCATCTGATTCGTCGGATGGTTTTTTTATTTAAGGCAAATCGCTATTTTAGTGGCTCAAAATTTAATCTTATGAAACTACTCGGAATAGGCTCCAGAATCAACCACGCCGAATACGGTAAAGGTGTGGTAACCAATGTATCATCCAAGGATTATTGGGTAACTTTTATAGAAAACGGTTTAGAAACCATTGCCATCGACAGTGAATTTGAAGTCATAGAACACGCCGAAAACGAAGTGGACACCGTTAGTTTTTACGATGTA
This sequence comes from Flavobacterium sp. IMCC34852, assembly GCF_030643905.1. Taxonomy (NCBI): domain Bacteria; kingdom Pseudomonadati; phylum Bacteroidota; class Flavobacteriia; order Flavobacteriales; family Flavobacteriaceae; genus Flavobacterium; species Flavobacterium rivulicola. The sequence continues at coordinate 2,241,952 of NZ_CP121446.1, forward strand.
GAACAAAGTTTATTATCGATCTTAAAAAAATGGAACGGTTTAGGCGAACCGGTGGCTATTGGCGACAAATGGAAAGGCGGCAACATGAAACTAGAACCCGGACAACCCGGATTAGCCGCCAAAGATGTGCCGATTGATACTTTTTTCCACAAAATTGTGATGCTGCGCGACAGACTTCGTGTGATGGAACAAAAAATAAATGCCAGCAACTTAGAAGAAATCGAAAAAGTCGAATTGCAACAATACATTACTCGTATTTACGGTAGTTTAACTACTTTCAATGTATTATTTAAATCGCAAACTGATTATTTCGTAGGCGAAAAGTCTAAATAAACTTTAACCTAATTTTAGAGGGATTGTGCTTGGTAATTGCGTACTTTTATCTCTCTTAAAAGAAAATGTTATGAAAAAAATAGTCTTAGGAATTTTAGCAGTCGGATTGCTGATTTTAGGTTGTAAAAGTTCATCAACTAATGATAAAAGCAAAACAGTCAATATCATTTTTGAATCTAAAAGCGGCAGTAATGTTAGAGGTAATGGTACTTTCACAGAGAAAAAAGGGGAAGTAACTTTCACGGCTAATTTCAGTGGTTTGAAACCCGGAGTGCATGCCATTCACATTCATGAAAAGTCAGATTGCTCTGCAGCTGATGCGACTTCAACCGGCGGACATTGGAATCCAACGTTTAAAAAACACGGTCGATGGACAGAAGCCGAACATCACAAAGGGGATATGGATAACTTTTATGCCAATGAAAATGGCGATGCCACAGTGTTATTTAAAACCAATGAATGGTGTGTAGATTGTGGAGATGCTACAAAAGATATTTTAGGAAAAGCGGTAATTGTTCACGAAAAAGCCGATGATTATGTCTCTCAACCTACCGGAAATGCGGGAGCTAGGTTAGCTTGTTCGGCTATCATAAAATAATTGTCTTTGGAAGAAAAAGAACATCTTTACTTTAAAAATGCTCAAGAATGGCGCGAATGGTTGCATCATAATCACCACTCTTCAACAGGTGTTTATCTCATTTTTTACAAAGTAACCAGCGAAGCCGAAAGCATGCGTTGGGAAGAAGCCGTGCAAGTAGCCATTTGTTACGGTTGGATTGATTCTACAGTAAAGAAATTAGACGATGAACGCCGGCGCCAAATGTTTACGCCCCGAAAAGACAAAAGTGTATGGAGCAAACTCAACAAAACCTATATAGAAAAACTCATAGCAGAGAATTTGATGCATGAAAGTGGCTTGCGCAAAATTGAAATAGCCAAACAAAACGGATCCTGGGAATCGCTGGATCATGTGGAAAACCATATCATGCCCGAAGATTTAAAATTGGCTTTTGATCAAAATTCTGTTGCCTTCAACAACTACAATAATTTCAGTCCTTCTTATAGAAAAAGCTATTTGTATTGGCTCAATCAAGCCAAAAGAGAAGAAACCCGAAAAGCCCGTATTGCCGAAATAATATCGCTTTGCGAAAAAAATATCAAAGCACGAGGTACATTTTAAATTTGGTAACAAATTCATTACTTATCACAAATAAAAATGATTTAGTTTTGTGCCTATAATTAACAGTTAAATGATTAACCCATCAGTTCACGGTTGGATAGACAAGTTCTTTGCAGAGCAAAAGCTGTCAAACCATTCGTTTGCGCAAAACGAAAGGGATTTCTACATCCGAACCAGGGCTACCGGATTTATTTTTGGTCACGTGGTTGGCTTTGATACTTCGATTGCGATTGAAACTGAAGAGCGTTTGCCTCAAGAATTGTCAAAAATCGGTATGCTCAATACACTGTATCAGATGTATCGTTTGACCAAGCAAAATGACAATGCGGCTGACTTTATTAACGAAACGGTTGCCTTTTATAATACTATGATTCCAAAAGGGTTTAATCCTTTGAAAAAAGTTTTAGAATCGAGTTCACCTTCGAGCAAATTGGAGAAAATCATCCACGACAGAGTGCAAACCAATGAGGACATGTTCAGTAAAAACTTTTCTCATGTAATTACTAATGCATTACTGTTTATAGATGTTTTGGCCTTCAAACAGCACCTAGAAAAAGACAATATCCCCGAAAAATATTTCAACAAAATTGAAGACCTTGTTATCAGTATTATTTCGCTTTCGCTAAAAGCCAAAACGGGTATTTCACAACATGATGATTTGTTGGCCAAACTGTTTGAATCTTCAGTTCGCTACAATAAATTCGGCTCAACTTCTATTACTTCTATTGAAGATTTAGATTTAAGTTACCTTTCCAATAGCCTTGAAAAATACTATGTTATTGATTTGGCCGGTATAAGCTTGTGGAGCGATGAAAAGGTGGAAAATGAAGAGCGATACTTTTTATTTAAGTTGGGAGAAATAATAAAAATACCTGATGAAATTATCTTGGAAAGTATTGATTTCATTAATAATTTTATTGTAAAATATAAAGATGAAATTCCGTATTTCAATTTCTCCAATCCGGTAAAACACTTTTACGATCAAACAACCGAAAGCGTTGCTATTTTGATTAACCGCAACAAGTCCAGGTTACTGAAAGAGATTTCACAGAGTAAGGAATTAATGCAACTTTTGGCTAAGTCAACCCACAAAGATTTAGACAAAGAGGAAAAGAAAAAAATAAAAAAACAAATCCTCGATATCTGCAAGACAATCCCTTCACTAACCATATTCCTTTTGCCCGGTGGTGGTTTGCTTTTGCCTATTTTGATAAAATTTATCCCAACCATGTTGCCATCGGCTTTTAATGAGAATATTGAAGATTAAAAAAAAAGCAACCAAAACTGGCTGCTTTTTGAGGTATTAAATTATAGTATGACAAATACTAATTGGTAAATTTTAATCGATAAACTTCGTCTAAATCGTCACTGGAAGTCATGTTTACACCTAAATCGGTAACGTAACCTGAATTTAAACCGTAAGCCCAACCGTGAAGCGTTAACTCCTGACCTTTTTTCCAAGCATTTTGAACTATGGAAGTTTTAGCCAAATCGAAAACTTGCTCCTGCGCATTGATTTCTACAAATCTGTTAAAACGCTCGTCTTCGTCTTGAAAAGAATTCAAATAATCTTCATGTAAACGATAAATATCTTTGATGTGTCTGATCCAATTGTCAATCAACCCGATAGATTGGTTACCCATGGCGGCTTTAACACCACCGCAACCGTAATGTCCACAAACAATAATATGCTTGACTTTTAAAACATTAACCGCATAATCCAATACACTGAGCATATTCATATCACTGTGTATAACCATATTGGCTATATTTCTGTGCACAAATACTTCTCCGGGTTTCGCACCTATAATCTCGTTGGCCGGAACTCGGCTGTCAGAACATCCTATCCACAAAAGCGGTGGATTTTGTCCTTTGGAAAGATCCTTGAAATAATCAGCATCGATGGCCAACTGTGTTTCCACCCATTTTTTATTGTTATCCAGTATCTTTTTATAAAAATCGTCCATTCTAAAAGTTTGAATCAAATGTAGTGAAAAGCATAGTTTTTATAAAGATTTTAACCAAGTATTTCGATTTTTAATGTCTCAGTTCGGCTACTGAAAAATTTGGATTCAACTCATCTTTGATGTATTGACTGTCTTTATAAAAAGTTACTTCACCGGTTTCAATATTATGCATGGCGCCAACTATACCAATTTCGCCGTTTTCAATCATTTGTTCCAAAATAAAACTGCGCTCAATGATGTTTTTAACATTGCGTTTCACATTGATTTCAGCAACATTTTCTACAAATAAAGGGTTAGACGCATTGCGATTCTGTTCAGTGTCTTTTTCCTGATAAACCGCAGGCTGAATTTTTGAAAGTAGTTCGGTCAAATTGCCCATTTCAACATGATCGCACGCACCTTTTACGGCACCGCATTTAGAGTGACCTAAAACCACAATGAGTTTGGAACCGGCTACTTTACAAGCAAACTCCATACTGCCCAATATGTCGGTATTGACAATGTTTCCGGCTATTCTTACCGAAAAAACATCTCCTAAACCTTGGTCAAAGATAAGTTCAGCCGACGTTCTACTGTCGATGCAACTTAAGATGGTAGCAAACGGCCACTGACCGTCGCGAGTATCATTAACTTGCTCCAGTAAATTTCTGTGAGCGCGAAGATTGCTGACAAATCGCTCATTTCCGTTTTTTAATAATTCAAGTGCTTTTCTGGGTGTAATTGATGCTTGTAATTCTTTATTTAATGTTTTCATTGCTCTATTTTTTATTTTTCTACGTTAATCATTTTACGCTTCATAGCATCATATTTTTGCTCAACAGTTACGGTATTTGCAAAATTGTCACTATTTTCCAATTGGTACCCTTTTTTGAATCCTTTCAACTTTACTTTAATATTTTCGTCAACAGCCCGCGTTGCTTTAAACTCTTTTATTAAGTCTAAAATATCGTGAGCTATATATACTGTATCTGTAGCATTGATAATTACTTTTGAATTTTCAGGTAATTCATTTAAGGTTGATTTAATCGCCGCTTTATTCAAGAAAGAAACTTCTTGAGCCAATTCGATATGAATAACATCACCTTCATGATATTCTTCTTTTACAAATTTGAAGGCGCGTTTTGAATTTCCGATTAATACAAAAATAATGTTCACTATCATTCCCAAAGCAACACCTTTTAGTAAATCGGTAAATACTACTGCCACAAAAGTCAGGATAAAAGGAATAAACTGGTATATTTTGTCTTTCTTCCAAAAATGTTTAATGGTTTTGGGATTGGCTAATTTGTAGCCAACCAACAACAAGACTGCTGCCAAAGTAGCCAGCGGAATTTTATTCAACAAAACCGGTATGGTCAAAACACTGATTAATAAAAGTGCTCCATGAATAATGGCAGACATTTTCGATTTGGCGCCGGCCGCATTATTGGCTGATGTACGCACTACAACCGATGTCATAGGCAGACCACCTAATAATGAACTCACTACATTCCCAATACCTTGCGCTTTTAACTCAACATTTGTATCAGTGTATCGCTTTTGAACATCCATCCTGTCGGCTGCTTCAATACACAATAAGGTTTCAATAGATGCAACAACAGCTATGGTTGCCCCTACTATCCAAACCTTGACATTGGCAAAGGCCGTAAAATCAGGTAAAACAAAAATGCTTTGGAATTCTTCAATAGTTTTTGGAACAGGGAGTTTGACTAAATGATCACCACCTATCGCCAAACTACTTCCACTTCGTATAAAAATCTCATTCAAAACAATTCCAACAATAACAGCGACCAAAGCAGCCGGAACTAACTTTATTTTTTGCAGAAATGCTACTTTATTCCATCCGATTAAAATGGCAAGAGAAATTAAAGTAATAGTCAATGATCCCAATTGAATGTGGTCGACTATTGAAAAGAGTTCTGAAAAAGTATTTTGACCATCAGGTTGTACAAATGATTCATCGCCTTCAAAATCCTTGTCATACCCAAAGGCGTGAGGAATTTGTTTAAGAAAAATGATTACTCCGATACCAGCCAACATCCCTTCGATAACATTGTTGGGAAAATAATTTGAAATTGTACCTGCTTTCAAAAATCCTAAAGCCAACTGCATCAAACCGGCTATAAAGACAGCAGTCAAAAAAATATTAAAAGCACCCAAATCAGTTATGGCTGTTAAAACGATTGCGGTCAAACCTGCAGCCGGACCCGATACACTCAAATGAGAAGTACTCAAATAACCGACAACGATTCCGCCGACTATACCCGAAATAATACCTGAAAAAAGCGGAGCACCTGAGGCCAAAGCAATACCCAAACACAATGGCAACGCCACCAGAAAAACCACTAAACCTGATGCGAAATCAGACTTAAGGTTTGCAAAAAGATTGATTTTTTTTGTCATACCAATAAATTAATTTAATACATAAAAAGTCTCGCATTTGCGAAACCAAACGGATGTATTAAACCAACTCGGGCGGCGGAGAGAATATTTCTTCGGAAACATTGTCATGTCTAGACAAGTTTTCGGAAATTATTATCGAATCTGAGTTGAGCTCTGATTCAGTAAAAGGATAATCAAAACATTGCTTTAAAGCCTTGACTTCTTTGATGTCTTTATGAATTTCTTCTTCAGCAAAACTATAAAAAACAGAGATATCAGCGCTTTTCTTTATCAACGTAACCACTGTTGGTGTTGAAAGGAAAGTGACAAATATTGCTAATATAAAACCTGCTATAAATCTCATATTACAAAAGTAGTTATTCATTCGAGCCAAAAATCGATTATTATAAAAATTTTAACAGAATTTTTAACCCAAAAAATCAGGAAATATAAAGGCTTCATCACCATAGTTTTAACTTATAGTTTTTATCTTTGTATCAAATTTCATTATATTATGACTATTACGCAATTAAAATATGTTTTGGCAGTGGCCGAACACAAAAACTTCACTTTGGCTGCAGAGAAATGTTTTGTAACACAACCTACGCTCAGCATGCAAATCCAAAAGATTGAAGAAGAGTTAGCCGTTCAAATTTTTGACCGAACCAAGAAACCCATTCAACTTACTGAAATTGGGCAAAAAATCGTTAATCAATCGAAAAACATTGTCAATGAAGCCGATAGAATTCAGGATATAGTTGACCAGCAAAAAGGGTTTATCGGTGGTGAATTCCGCTTAGCGATTATCCCAACTGTAATGCCGACTTTGTTACCTATGTTTTTAAATAATTTCATCAAAAAATACCCGAAAGTCAAACTGATTATTGAAGAATTAAACACAGCGGAGATTATTACCAAACTAAAAAACGGACATTTGGATGCTGCCATTGCCGTAACGCCTTTGGAAGATGAAAAAATTAAAGAAATTGTATTGTATTACGAACCTTTTGTTGCTTACATTCCGGAAAACCATCAATCATTTCACAAAAAAGAAATTGAAGTCAGTGATTTGAATGTAAATGAAATTTTACTACTACAAGATGGTCATTGTTTCAGAGACGGAATTCTGAATCTGTGTAAAAATTTGGGACATGATGAAAAATCACATTTTCAAATTGAAAGCGGAAGCTTCGAAACTTTAATAAAATTGGCCGATGAAGGATTGGGTACTACACTGCTTCCCTATTTACACACTTTAGATTTGCCGACAAAAGATGCACTGAAATTGAAACATTTTGCAGAACCTAAACCGGCTCGGGAAGTGAGTTTGATTTTTCCCAAAAATGAACTGAAAATTCACATCATTGATGCGTTGAGAAATACTATTTCTGGCGTAATTAAAGGCGCAATTACTTTTCAGAATGTGGAAATCATCAGTCCGTTACAAAAAAAATAAGGAGCTGTTGCACCAGCTCCTTATTTCATTCTGTTAACTAACTACAGATAAACAGTCTTTTAATTCGGGATGTTCTTTGGTAAAGAATTGAAGCCATCTTTTTAATTGTTCTATTTCATAGGGCAGCAAATTTTTTACGGCTTTTTTTAATTCTTTAGCAAAAAGAATCGGATCAAAACTTACTCTCTCGAGTACCGATTTAGTGTAATCGTAAATCATTCTAGGCATAATGGTTAAGATTTGGGGTTATCTTATTGTAAGAACGTTGAGTAAAAGTAAAATAAAAAATGTTTAGCCACAACAAAAAATGTTAAAACTTATCGTTTAAGTACTATAAAAATCGATGAAGTGCACTTTTACCTATTTTAAATATGTTTTATCTTACTATTTTAATCAAAGACATAAAAAAAGGAATCGTTTAAATTCCTTTAGTTTTATTAATTAACATTTAAGATACATTGTCTAAGTTCCGGTTTTTCTTCGGTAAATTTTAGCAACCAGTTTGTTAACTCTTCAAGTTCGTATGGTAATAAGAACTTATAAGCTTTAGAAAGCTCTTTGCAAAAAAGGTCAACATCAAAACTTACTCTTTTCAACACGGACTTAGTGTGGTCTAACATGGATTTAGACATGAGAGCAATAAATTTTAGGTTTGGAAATTAGTAAGAACGAATTTTTATTTTTATCAAAATTATTGAAAAAAAAATTCCGTCAATAAAAAACATAGTTAAAAATAACTTCAAAAAAAGTTAATTTTTTTAAACTCCTTTACTGGCGCGCAACATTTCTCTCTTACCCGGAGCGCCGGGTAACTTTTCTACAGAAAACCCTGCAGATAGCATCGCATTTTTAATAGAAGTACGACAGGCATAGGTTACTAAAACTCCGTTGTCTTTCAAGGCAGTGTACATCAATTTAAAAATGGCTTCTGACCATAGTTCGGGTTGCACCCCAAAACCGAAAGCGTCAAAGTAAATCAGGTCAAAAGCATTGATATCATTGATATCTTGGAAATATTGCTTCCGTTTGGTTAAGTTAAAATTGGGTGAAATACTGTGTTTATCATCCCAACTCGTTTGGTGTAAAAGTTCAAAAATTGGGTTTTGCTTTTCATCGATTAGCTTGGCGTAATTCATTTGTAAAGCTTCTGCTAAAGCTATCGGATAAGCTTCTATTCCGGTATAATTTACCTTTTGATTGGTATGCTTTTGGGTTTCTAAATAAGTGATAAAAGCATTCAATCCGGTGCCAAAACCAATCTCTAAAATAGCAATGGTCTTTTCCTTTTTCAGAAAAAGACCATTCTTTATAAATACATGATAGGCTTCTTGAATTGCACCGTGTTTAGAATGATAACTCTCATTCCACTCCGGCAAATGAATGGTTGTAGAACCATCTAGAGTCTGAATAATTTCTCGCTTCAAAATTACTCTTTAATGTAAAGTTTTTTGATTCTGGGAATTGGTCCGCCACACTTTTGTTGGTGACATTGAATACAAGCATCTACGCCGGTATTAAAATGTTTTTTGGCATTCTTAGGATCTTTGTAAATCAACTCTTGCGCCTTGATAAATTTGGCTGCTTGCTCTTTAAAAAAAGCATCATTATCTGTTTCATCAGTCATTACTGCCTCATGAATTCTCAAAAAATGTTGTGGAAACTGACCAATAGTATCGCCTTTTTGTATGCGTTCTTTCAAACGCTGGTTATCTACATACATTTGCTCCATCAAAGCGGCCATTTCCGACATTTGGTACATTTCCAACTTCTTTTCAGCTTTAGGATCGCACTTTTCTTCCGTTACTTTTTCTTCTTTCTTTTGACAAGAAAGCACTGATAACGCTAAAAAAAGAAGCACCAAAATTACAACTATAACTTTCTTTACCATTGCTTATTTTTTGATGTAAACACCATCAGCCAAAAAAGAATAAGTCACTTCCGGTTTGGTGATTTTGGCGATTTCTGCTGCCGATTTCCCACCATCTTTAGCATAATGTTTTAATTCCTCTACAGATACAACATCCACAAAAGCTTTACCATTAACGATAGCGGTACTGTTATCTGCATTCAAAGGCACAAAAAAACCATAGTCTTTAAATTTTACAAATGAAGTATCATCACCGGCCATTTCCATTTTCATCCAACAACCTTTCTTTTTACAAACCGATTTAATGTTAGATTGGAATTGTACTGTAATGGTATCTCCTTTTTTGAGGTTCTTGTATTTTTTCAGCATTTGATCTTTGGTCAAAATCTTTGTTACTTTAAATTTTTCACCGAACAAAGCATAATTTTTAGCGTCAAAAGCGACTGCTTTCGACTTAGATTGTGCTATAACATTACTACCAACAAAAAGTGCAATAGCAATAAGCAATAAATTTATTTTTTTCATTTTTATGGTTTTAGAATTACAAAAGTAAACAGATTAACAAATTCACATACTATTATGGCAATTAATTTCTCGTTTTAATGAAATATTAAGACAAAAAACAGAGTGCCGAAGAGAATTTGGAAAAAAGCATTCAATATTTTTTCGGGGTGCAAATGGCTAATATTTTTTTATTAGTTTTACAAAAAACTAACAACACAACTTATAATTTTGAGAAATTCAGCATAACTTACTGATTACAAATCAAATAAAGCTTTTTTTCTTGTTAAACTTGATATTAAATGATGTTAAAAACACCTTCCGAAATCGATATAGTTAGAGCTTCTGCGTCTAAAATTAACGAGGTCGATTTTGAAAACCTTGCCTTTGGAAACACTTTTACTGACCACATGCTAATTTGTGATTTTAGAGAAGGCCAATGGCAAAAACCAATAATAAAACCTTACGAGCCATTTCTGATTGATCCTTCTGCCAAAGTGTTCCATTATGGCCAAGCTATTTTTGAAGGAATGAAAGCTTACAAAGATGAAAACGATGACGTTTGGTTGTTCAGACCGGATGAAAATTTACACCGTTTCAACAAATCGGCTAAAAGAATGGCCATGCCCGAAGTTCCTGAAGAAATTTTCATCGGTGGTTTAAATGCCATCCTTGATCTGGAGAGAGACTGGGTTAAAAAAGGCTTAGGCAATACTTTATACATCAGACCGTTTATGATTGCAATTGGTTCGGGCGTTATTGCACAACCATCCACTCAATACAGATTCATGATTATCCTTTCTCCAGCTCGTTCTTATTATTCAGGAGAAGTGAAAGTGATTATCGCAGAACATTTCAGTCGAGCGGCCAATGGCGGAATCGGAGCGGCCAAAGCAGCCGGAAATTATTCGGCTCAATTTTATCCGCAGAAATTAGCGCAAGAAAAAGGGTTTCAACAAATCATTTGGACTGATGATGCTACCCATACCAAATTGGAAGAAGCCGGAACGATGAATGTATTTTTCAGAATTAATGATACTTTATATACCGCACCCACCAGCGAAAGAATCCTTGACGGTGTTACCCGCAAAAGTTTAATCGAATTGGCCAAACGCGAGGGTATTAATGTCGAAGTTCGTTCGGTATTGGTGGACGAATTAGTAAATGCTGCCAAAGACGGAAGTCTAAAAGAAATTTTCGGAGCCGGAACTGCTGCAGTAGTAAACCCAATTGTAGGGTTTCAGTACAAAGACGTGTATTATGAGTTACCAAAAATGGAAAACTCATTTGCCTCGGAATTGAAAGACAAATTGACTAAAATTCAGTACAAACTGGCCGAAGATACTTTTGGCTGGACGGTTAAAGTATAGTGTTCCGTAATAAATTGGCCATTTTCTGTTTATAATTTAGCTCCGAGGAAACTCGGAGTTTTTTTTACTTATTACTAAAGGACTGTAAGATAATATTCCAATAAATATCGCAACCATTAAAAAAAAGAATATTAATGAAAAAATAGGATTCAAATTATCATTTTTAAACTAAATTTGGTTTTATAAATACCACAATTATGATCCGTTTTTACCCCAATGAAGTCTTTCGAGAAGTCGAAATAGACTATCCTTTGCAATTGCGTTATGCTGTATCCAACAGAGGAAGATTGATAAGTTTCACAAACGATTTTAAGGACGGCACCCTACTAAAAGGCGGAGTGGTTGACGGCTACAGAACCTTGCGTTACAAAATGCGCAAAGACGGTAAACTACTCAATAAATCAATGTGCATTTATAAACTGGTTGCCCAATTATTTATCCCGAAAACTTCTGATGACCAACTGTATGTCATCCATTTAGACCACAGCAGAGATAATGACGTAGTTTCTAATTTGAAATGGGTGAACTATGAGGAAAAAATGGCCCATTACAGGAAAAGCCCTGCGGTAATCAAATCTAAGCTGAAACTGATAGAGCACAACATCAAATCGGATGGCCGAAAATTAACTTCTACTGATGTGATTCGATTGAAAAAAATTTTAAACAAACCAAACCGTAAAACCCGTATCAAAATATTAGCCAAACAATTCGGCATCAGCGAAATGCAAATTTACCGAATTAAAACCGGCGAAAATTGGGGTCACATTAAAGTTTAGTTTATCGCAAAATTTCTTCGAAACTAGGCTTAAAGTAATTCGGGCCTTTCATTACTTTACCGTCTTCACGGTAAATCGGCTGACCGTCTTCACCTAGTTTGCTCATATTACTGCGTTGGATTTCGTCAAAAACTTCTTCAATTTTGTGTTGCAAGCCGTGTTCCAATATCGTTCCGCACAAAATATACAGCATATCGCCTAACGCATCGGCAATTTCAACCAAATCGCCATTCTGAACGGCTTCGAGGTATTCTTCGTTTTCCTCTTTCATCAAATTAAAGCGCAACAAGTTCTTTTGTTCTCCTAAGTGAGCTTTCATTTCGTGACTTACACCCAATCCGAATGCGGTGTGAAATTCTTTTACTGCGTTAAGTTGTTTTTGCATAATAATCAAAAAATTAATTGATGCTGCAAGTTATAACTTTAGGATACATTTGAGTATTTTTGTTGAAAATTTGAAATAAATGTTCACAACTGGTCAATGGGTTTTTGCCGCCTTGTTTTTTATCGCTTTTGTAATCGCTGCCTATTTTGCTTATGGCAAAGACAAAGCCTTACACAATAAGGTTTATAAAGGAAGTTATAAAGTACTTATCGGATTTATTGTTTTTATCCTACTCTTGTTTGTGATCAAAGTGTTTATGAAACACTAATTCATTTCCCTTTAAAAAGATTCACACTCACGGTGGCCAAATCCGAATTCGGAAAACGGGTAAAAACTTTGTCGTCTGAAAACAAACCTGCTTCGGCGGCTATTTTGTGCAAAACATCAATCTCTACAATATACTGGTCTGAAAATCCGTGCGTAGCATCATAAGCCGTTGCTGCAGTTCGACCAATATTTTCGGCAGTCAATTCCGGCGCTATGGTGTGCAATTCGATTAAAAGTAACCCGAATTTTTGAACAAAAGGCGACCATTTCAGCAAATGTTCGAGCAAATTGTCTTCGACTTCATTATTTGAAATACGCTTACCGCGATGAGCAAATGCACCGGTTGAAGTGCTAATGCGATTTGTTGTTTTGTGTTTTGGTTCTTCCCAAATGCGATTGTGGTCGAGAAAGGTTCTCACATTGAGTAATTCTTTTAAATCAATATCGTAATCTTCCTTTAAAGTTTCGGCTAACAATTGCGGTCTGCCGATATCACCCCAAATTACCTTCGCCCAAATATCGGCCTTGATTAAATTGGCTCGAGTAACTTTTAGCGCAGCTTCATTGTAATCAACCCCAACCAAAAACAACGGATACTCATCGAGCATTTTGCCCCGTTGGGTTTGGCGTTCAATTACATCAAAAATATGTTCCAAAAAAGCACCGTTACCACAACCCATGTCGAGAATTCCTTTCGGCTGTTCGGCTATTGGGCGGTTGAATAATTCGATGATAATTTCGTCTACAATTTTAAAATATTCCGCATGAGCACCACCACTTCCCCAAACATTCATTTCGCGATCAACATGTAATTCGGCTTCATGTTCGCCAACATTTCGAAGAATCGAAGCGTTACCAAAAAGCAGTTCGTCCATCTTGCGCAGCGTTGGAATATAAGAAACCGTCACTCCATAAGCCGCAGCTCTTTTGGCATAAAACAAACCGGTTTCAGTGAATTGATAATTATCGCCTTTTTTGGTAAACCAACCCAAATGGGTTAGAAAGTCGAGAATTTCTTTAAAACATTCCGGTTTTTTGTGAAACTCTTCCGGACGGAATGAAGTTTCCATAAAATACTTATGAAACATACCGGTCATTCCCAACATTACGATAGTTGGGCCAACCAAATTACCTTCAATATGATACAAAACCTGTTCTTGAATGGAACGCTCTTTTTCGTCATCCGATAATTTTATACCAAAATTAGTCTTGTATTTTCGGAACAACTCATTGAGCATTTCAAAAGGTTCAACTTCAAATTTTCTAGGGTGAAAATGCTCGGTAAACTGCATCAAATTAAAAACACCTTCATACAGTGGTACCAATGCAAACGCTTCAGCACTTTTTTCATTGGTACTGTAAGAAACTTCATTTTTGGCATTGTCAACTTTTTGGTTCAACCAACCTTGAGAAGCCAAAACCCGTAAAGCTACATTGAGATAACCTTCGTTGGCTTTGAACTCTTCAGTCAGTTCCGAAAGTGCTACTTTTTGCTTTTGCAAAACAAAATCTAAAACGCCTTTTTTGTATAGGGAAAAAGCAACCGGAGCTGTCGTAATTCCGTCTAAATGCCTGAATAAAATACCTCTGAGTTCACTTTTGATTTTCATAAATTGCGTTTTGATTACTAACAAATATACTCAATTGGTAAATAGCAAAAGTTAAATGTTTTATCTTAACTTTGTGTCACCTAAAAATCGACCGATGAGAATCTTAAAATATATATTCCTACTGATATTATTAGCTTTTATAGGCGTTACTGTTTATGTAGCTACTCAAAAAGGCGATTTTGAAGTGTCTAAAAGCACCGTAATTCAAAGCCCGAAAGGAATTGTTTTTGATTATATAAATGATTATAAAAATTGGGAAACCTTTGGCTCCTGGATGACTAAAAACCACGGTATTGCCTTTAATTATCCGGCCAAAACTATGGGACCAGGTGCTAATTTTTCTTGGCAAAAAGATGGAGATGAAGGATTTATCAAAACTTATTTCACCAAAGAAAATGACAGTTTGGTTCAAAGAGGAAACCTAAACGGAACCACTGCTGCTTTTCATTGGAAATTCAAAGATACGATCGGCGGTACCAAAATTACTATCCACTGCAGAGGCAAGATGGATTTATTGACTAAAATCAATACTTTTTTCAGTGGCGGAATGTCGGGACTTTTAACTGATGTATTTGAAAAGAGTTTGCGTAACCTTGACAAGACTTTAGACTATGAAATGAAAACCTACTCTATAAAGGTTAATGGTATTACCCAACGCAATTCGGGTTTTTGTTTGAAACAAACTGTTTCCTGTAAGATTAAAAATCTTTCTAAAAACATTAAAATTATGATGCCGCGTATGGTTCATTTCTTTAAAAAGAACCAACTGGCCATGGCCGGAAAACCTTTTGTGCAATATGAACGCTATGATGAAGTTAATGATTTTGTTACTTTTTCGGTTTGTATTCCAACTACCAAGCAAATTTTTGTGGCATCCGGCAGTGATGTAACTTCGGGAGAAATTGTCCCTTTTACTTGTTTGAAAACAACATTGACCGGAGATTATTCCCATACCCAAGAAGCTTGGAAAAAAGCCCGAAAATATATAGCTGATAATGGTTTCAAAGAAAACTTAGCCGGAAAATATACCGAGGTTTATATCAAAACCATAGACGATATCAAACAGCCGTCGAAATGGGTAACTGAAATTCACATTCCGGTTTTTCCAAAAGCTCCGGTTGCCTCTCCGACCTTGGTACTGCCTACAACCACGCCTGTTGAACCTGCTCAGGCTACCACTACTCCAACCACAACACCTTAATTTTTTTTTGATTGGATTAAACCTTTTCTTTTATCTTTATTCCAAACCATAAATTATCGCTTTGCAAGAGGAAAAGGATTTTATTCGGGAATTATTAAATCCGAAAACGCAGAATGCAGCGTTTCAAAAACTCTTGCGTGATTACCAAAGACCTTTGTACAATCATATTCGCAACATAGTATTGAACCACGATGATGCCGATGATGTACTGCAAAATACGTTTGTCAAAGTTTTTCAATATTTAAAGGATTTCAAAGGCGATAGTAAATTGTTTTCTTGGATGTACCGTATTGCTACAAACGAAGCGATTACCTTCATTAATCAAAAAGCCAAGCGTAAAGGCACAACCAGTGAAGCCATGCAAACCAAAATGGTCGACAATTTAAAAGCTGATGATTATTTTGATGGTAATGAAATTCAAATTAAACTGCAAAAAGCCATTGCCCTCTTGCCCGAAAAACAGCAATTGGTTTTTAAAATGAAGTATTTCGAAGAAATTAAATATGAAGAGTTATCGGAAATTTTAGGCACATCGGTTGGTGCATTGAAAGCATCCTACCATCACGCGGTGAAAAAAATTGAAGATTTTATGAATACCAATTAAACTTTATACCCTTATTTTTGTCAAAGCATTATGAAATCATTTAAACT
The DNA here is from genome assembly GCF_030643905.1 of Flavobacterium sp. IMCC34852. Lineage (NCBI taxonomy): Bacteria > Pseudomonadati > Bacteroidota > Flavobacteriia > Flavobacteriales > Flavobacteriaceae > Flavobacterium > Flavobacterium rivulicola. Next base: position 2,257,898 of record NZ_CP121446.1, read on the forward strand.
CGATAACGAACCCAAAATCAGCTCAGGATTTACAACACCTGAAGGTTACTTTGACTCGTTTACAGACAAGATGTTAGCTCAACTTCCAAAAGAAGAGCCGAAAGTCATTTCAATCTTCAGCCGAAGAAAAGTTTGGTATTATGCCGCCGCTGCAGTGGTTGTAATGATGCTATCCATTCCTTTATATACTAATTACTTTAGGGCTTCGGAAGAAGTTGATGCTCTTGCTTTAGAAGACTACATCACCAATCACACTACTATTTCTGAAGATGAAATTGCGAATTTATTAGACCAAGAAGATTTAGAAAAAATGAAATTAGATCTGAATCTTGAAGATGAAGCCGTAGAAGATATCTTATTAAACAACAACGATTTAGAACAATACATTACAGACTAAAGATATGAAAACAAATAAAATACTTATTGCCATTATCCTGCTTTTTTCGATAAACACCTTTGCCCAAGGTGGCCGTTTAATGAGAGAAAAAAAGGATCAAATTAAAGCTATGAAAGTGGCTTACATTACCAATGAACTATCATTAACACCGGATGAAGCTGCCAAGTTTTGGCCTCTGTATAATGCGTTTGAAGAGAAACAACATGAAATCAGAAAGCAAAAACTAAAAGGTTACTTGGACCGTATTGATGATGAATCTTTTGATAATTTATCTGAAAAAGAAGCCTCAACCATTTTAACCCAAATGGAAAGTACTGAAGAAGAATTGCACCAAGCCAAGAAAAAATTTGTAGCCAGCTTAAAAGGTGTCATTCCTTCCACCAAGATCCTAAAACTCAAAAAAGCTGAAGAAGGATTCAATCGAAAATTATTGCAACAATACCGCGATAAAAAAATGGGAAGATAATAAAATAAGAGCGTCAAATGACGCTCTTATTTTTTGAACTCAATCTTAATAATTTTGTCTTTCCCTGCGGCAAAAGCGGTGTCTTTGTCGAGAAATCTTATGGTGTATAAAGTTGGATCGGTTGACAATTGTTGCCAAGTATAACCACCATCAGCAGAATAATGCAAACCGTTTGCTCCTACGGAAACAATCCCTTTTCCTTTAGATTTTGGCACAAATTGAACACATGAAGCGTAGCCAAAACCGGTATTTTCTCCTATCAATTTCCAAGTTTTACCACCGTCTGTCGTAATCGCTTTGTTTTGAAAGTTTTGGTTTGGTTTTTCATAATTGCCACCCGCTATAAATCCGATATTTTCATTATAGAAATCGGCAGTAAAGATTCCGGTCATTGCTTCGCCTTGAACTATGGGTGTTTCATAAACTTCCCATGTTTTGCCTTTGTCATTCGAATGAAAAACCCTTGACTTCTTTCCGCCGGAAACCACCCAAGTATGGTTGCCCTTAATTACTATATTAGTATTACTCGCCGCAAACGCGGCTTCACCATCAACTGTTTTAGGTAAATTTTCACATGATAATTTTTGCCAAGTGTTGCCACTGTCTCTGGTAATTATTATTGAAAGGCAATCGGCTGTCGGATCGCCAATGGCAATTCCTTCTTTTTCATTCCAAAACTGCATACAGTCATAAAATACTTTTTTCCCAAACTCTTTGTAAACGGTTTTTCGTTCTTTTAAATCGGCAGAAATTTTTCGCAGTCGTGCCGAATCTCCTATTGATAAAGCAAAAATATGAGTCCCATTAGCAGCAATACTTCTGCATTCTCGCTGTGGTGTATCTGCAATAACAACTTGTTTGGAAACATTCGGATTATTATCAAAACGAATATAGCCAACTTTCCCCAAGCTTCCGGTGTAATAAAGTCTATCCTTGGCAATGTGAATGGCTCTGATGCTGATTTTATCCTTCAAAATAGTATCTATTTTAATCGATTGAAAAGTTTGCGCTTTTACATTGGTACCCAAAATCAAAAAAAATACAGCGTAAAGAAATAGTTGATTTTTCATAGTAAATACAAGGATTTGAGGCGAATATACAAATTTTGACTCAGTTAAGATTTAGTTAAAAATAGCTAAAAAAATCCTATGGCACAGTAATTGGTTGTTCGCTAACAAAACTATTCCATATTAAAACATTATATTATGAAAACTAAAATGATAACATTGTCAGTGCTGTCGCTATTGAGCATCACTACCCTTTTTGCCCAAGACAGGACTACGGTTTCAGCTTACAATTCTGAAATCAGTGACAACCTTGATTTAAGAGCGGTGGCTTCTATTTTTGGAGATTCCAGAGATTTAGCCGATTTTGAAAGAAGGTTGAATGACCCGAAAATTCAAATTTCCAATTTGGATTTAAACGAAGACAATCAAGTTGATTACTTGCGAGTGATTGAAACTGTAGAAGGCAATGCCCACTTAATTGTTATCCAATCCGTTTTAGGCCGAGATACTTTTCAGGATGTAGCTACCGTAGAGGTAGAACGAGATCGAAATAATCGTGTGCAAGTACAAGTGGTTGGTGATGTTTACATGTACGGGCCAAATTACATTTACGAACCGGTCTATTCTTATACCCCGGTGATTTATGCTTCCTTTTGGGTTGGAAATTACAGACCCTATTATTCTTCATGGTATTGGGGATATTATCCAACCTACTATTATGCTTGGTCTCCCTGTCCAATTTTCAGATATAGAAGTCACATTGGAATCACTATCAATTTTAACCACCACTACAATTATGTAAATTACAGAAGATGTGAAGTAGCCTATAATGGTTATTACCGTGGCGGAAGAAGAGGAAATGGTTATGAAGTTCGTTATCCGAATCGTTCATTTCAGGTTAGAAATACCGGTTATACCAATCGTCATGAATTAGACAGAAACAGAAATATCAGAACCGTTGGAACCAGAGAATATACCAACAATAGTCCAAGAAACACTTCTTCGGGTATTTCTCCAAGAGTTAATCCGTATGCCGGAAGCAATTCCCCAAGAGCTATCAATGCGCAAGCCAATTCTCCGAGAACTAACGGGAATACTAAAAGTGAAACCCCAAGAACGGTTATGACTGATGGTAATCCGAGAAATTACGATTCTCCAAGACCCGTTAGATCCGAACAAGTTTCTCCGAGAACAAACTCAAATCAAGGTTATGAATCACCAAGAAATATATCACCAAGAAATGTAACCCCAAGAAGCAATACCCAAAGTTATGAGACACCATCCAGAGGTTATGCCAATCAAGGAAATCAATCTCCTCGTGCTGCGGAACCAAGAGCCAATGCTCCCAGAGAAATGTCAAGCCCAAGAGGTAATACCCAAAGTTATGAGACACCATCCCGAGGTTATGCCAATCAAGGAAATCAATCTCCTCGTGCTGCGGAACCAAGAGCTAATACTCCCAGAGAAATGTCAAGCCCAAGAGGTAATGGTGGTGGACAAAGAGCAATATCAAGTCCAAGAGGAAATGGCGGTGGACAAAGAGAAATGTCGAGCCAAAGAGGAAACTCTCAAAGAAACGAAAGTGGCTCCAGAGGAAACAGAAGAAGTTAAGTTTGTATATAGTTTTGTTGTTTGGAAAAAAGACATCGCTTAGGCGGTGTCTTTTGTTTTTAAAAATAATTGACCGTTAGAGAATGAGATATATCAAAAAGATATAAATTTGCTGTCTTTAACTTTTTATTATGAGTTCTCACAATCATAGTCTTCATAGCAAATTATCCATAGGTGGATTATTAGTAACATTAGGAATAATTTATGGAGACATCGGAACATCTCCGTTGTATGTAATGAAAGCCATACTTGGTGTTCACGAAATTTCAAGAGATATAGTTTTAGGCGGAATTTCGTGTGTATTTTGGACCTTGACATTACAAACCACAATAAAATATGTCATCATAACTTTAAGTGCGGATAATCACGGTGAAGGAGGAATTTTTGCCCTCTTTGCTCTAGTCAAAAGAACTAAAATTAAATGGCTTATCATTCCGGCAATTATTGGTGGTAGTGCTTTGCTGGCAGACGGTATTATAACGCCGCCTATCTCGGTTTCTGCGGCAGTTGAGGGTATTAATACCTTCTACGCTATGGAAACAAGGACAATTCAGATTATAGTAATTTGTATATTATTTGTTCTTTTCACCATTCAACAATTCGGTTCCAAATTAGTAGGTAAGTTTTTTGCCCCCATGATGTTAATTTGGTTCTCCATGTTGGGCATCTTGGGATCATTACAAGTCATGAATGATTTATCGGTTTTTAATGCCATAAATCCTTATTATGCTTATGAATTATTATTAATTCATCCTGAAGGTTTCTTCGTTTTAGGTGCTGTATTTTTGTGTACTACCGGTGCGGAAGCTTTGTATTCGGATATGGGGCATTGCGGAAGAAAAAATATCAGAATCAGCTGGATCTTTGTTAAAGTAATGTTGTTGCTCAACTACTTCGGGCAAGGCGCCTATTTAATTTCACATGAAGGCCAAACCCTAGAACAGTTAGGAGGAAAAGACGGCAATCCATTCTATTTAATCATGGCCGATTGGTTCCAACCTATCGGAGTGGTCATCGCTACTATGGCTGCGGTAATTGCCTCTCAAGCCTTAATCAGTGGTTCATTTACCTTAATCAATGAAGCCATGCGCCTAAACTTTTGGCCAAAAGTAAAAATCAAATATCCGACCGAATTAAAAGGGCAATTGTATATTCCTTCTATCAACTGGTTATTACTCTTGGGCTGTATCGGCATCGTTTGGTACTTTGAAAAATCAAGCGCCATGGAGCATGCTTATGGTTTAGCCATTGTTCTTTGTATGATTATGACCACTATTTTACTCAACTTCTATTTGATTATGAAACGCGTAAAATGGTATATCATTGGAGCATTAATTACCGCTTATCTAGTGATTGAACTGAGCTTTTTAGCTGCCATTCTTCCAAAATTTATTCATGGCGGATTTGTAACTCTTATCATTGCTTCTGCCTTAATAGGTGTCATGGCCACTTGGTATTTGGCCAAACAAATCAGTAAAAATTACACTAAAATTGTTAAAATTGATGATTACAAAAAGGTACTTGCCGAATTAAGTGTTGATTTATCTATCCCAAAATATGCAACTCACTTGGTTTACATGACCAACTCAAACAGAAGTGATGAGATCGAAGAAAAGGTAATGTATTCAATACTTCAAAAGCGACCGAAACGTGCCGATTTGTATTGGTTTATCCACGTTAATATCTTGAGCGAACCTTACAAAAAAGAATACCGTGTGACCGAAATTGTAAAAGATGACATTTACAGAATCGATTTTTATTTAGGCTTCCGTGAACCTACCAAAATTAACTTAATGTTCAAACAAGTAATCAAAGAAATGGTAGATCGCGGTGAGGTTGATATCACCAGTAGATACGAATCTCTCAACAAAAATAACATCATCGGCGACTTCAAATTTGTACTTTCAGAGAAATTCTTGTCTAATGACAGCGACCTAACTTTCTTTGAAAAAGTAGTCATGAATACTTATTTCTTGATGAAAAAAATGAGTTTGTCTGAAGAGAAAGGTTTTGGGCTCGATAGTAGTTCTGTAAAAATAGAACAGTTCCCATTGGTAATTCACGCTCCCGAAAAAATCGAAATGCGCAGAATTGACGGTGACCGAACTATTTTATAATTTTTCCGGTACCAATTACTTTTCCGTTACAAAGAACAGTATAAAGATAGATACCGTGGGCTAAAGTCTCGGTTTCAATAGTAGTTGAATGCATAAATGATTTTTCTGAAATGATTCGGGCATGGCTGTCTGCTATTTTTATTTGATAACTTTCTGACGCCTTTCCTTCTATCTTTATATAATCACCGGCCGGATTGGGATACACTTTGATAAAACTTTCCGCTTCAGAAACAGCTACACTCAAACCATTACATTGAAGACAATTCTTTTGGAACGTTATGGCATTGTCTGCTACGATTTGGGTGTCAAATAAATTGCCCTGACTACAATTTCCTTTCAACTGATAATCCAACCAAGGCAAAAGATAGGTATTGATAATCGTTTGCTGAACCGCTCTGCTGATGGTAGGCTGTGGCGAACAAGAACTTTCGCCTACATTACAAAAAAAGTTACTGTTGGCCATCTGACAATGACTCCCACCCGTTATGCTGATTAAGGTTTTACAATTGCCGGCCAATCCGTTATACATAGGAATCTGATGGGCATTGGGCGGTGTAACACAATCATTAGCACCCGAAAATAATAATGACGGAATGCTAATAGATGCCGCAGCTGTTATAGCCGAAGGATTGGTTTCAGCCGCAGCAAAATTGACCAAGGTTTTAATGTTACTATTAAGTTGTGCCGCCAAAAAAGAAGCGCCGCCACCCATACTGTGTCCCATCACGGCATTCATCGTACTGATTCTATTGTAAAAAACCGAAGAAACATTAGTATTCAAAACGGTCATTTGGTCTAAAACAAAAGCCAAATCCTTTCCAAACTCTAAATGCGACGGTGATAGTGAACCTTCTGTCTTGGGAAAAACCATGATATAACCATTGGGCACCAAAGCATTCCAAACATTTTGATAAGCATCCCAAGTCATCACAAATCCGTGACCAAAACTCAACACCGGAAAAGTACCGCTTACCGTAGTCATCGAAACATTATCGCCCGAAACATCAGCCGGATAATAAACTTCCGTGGCAATCACCCTATTGTTTCGGGAAGCATCAGTAAAATTAATGGTGGTATGTCCTATTTGAAACGGTTGGCTAAAACCAACTTGACTCAAAGTCATCATGAGAAAAATAACAACAACCTGATGAATAGCTTTCATTTTTAGAGATTTAATCTAACCAAATATAGGGAATTCTGTTTCCAAACTGTTTTTAGCTTGTTAATTTTAAGCTTGGATAATAAAAAAGGAATATCTTTGCACGCTTATTTTTTTTACAACATGCGATTACATCGAAATTTAGTCTACACCACCATTGATTCCTTAAACGCCATTTTTAACGAAGGCGAATATGCCGATAAAGTCGTGGCTCGTGCCTTAAAAAAAGACAAACGTTGGGGAAGTTCCGACCGTAAATTTGTGGCCGAAACCATCTACGAAATCGTACGCTGGAAAAGACTTTACATGGAAATTGCCGGGGTAAAAGAACCTTTCGACCGTGACCAATTATGGCGAATCTTTGCCGTTTGGGCTGTCCTTCGTGGTTATCCTATCCCCGATTGGCGTCAATTGGAAGGCACACCCGAACGCAAAATCAAAGGCCGTTTTGACGAATTGTCTAAAATCAGAAAAATGCGCGAATCTATTCCGGATTGGATGGATGAATTGGGTGTCAAAGAATTAGGCGAAGAAGTTTGGACCAAAGAAATTGCGGCCCAAAACAAACAAGCGCAAGTGATTCTGAGAGTGAATACTTTAAAAACAACCAAAGAAAAACTCCGCGCCATTTTAATGGACTTAAACATCGAAACCGAGTTTTTAAAAGACCAACCCGATGCTTTAGTCTTAAAAGAAAGAGCTAATGTGTTCTTAACCGATGCTTTCAAAGAAGGTTTATTTGAAGTACAAGACGCTTCTTCCCAATTGGTTGCTGCCTTCCTGGATGTACAACCCGGTATGAGAGTTGTGGATACTTGCGCGGGTGCCGGTGGAAAAACCCTTCACATGGCTTCGCTTATGCAAAACAAAGGGCAATTAATTGCCATGGATTTGTATGAAAGCAAACTCAAACAATTAAAATTAAGAGCCAAAAGAAACGGCGCTTTCAATATAGAATACCGTATAATCGACTCGACTAAAGTCATCAAAAAACTTCACGAAAAAGCCGATAGGGTTTTGATTGACGCACCCTGCAGCGGATTGGGCGTATTAAAAAGAAACCCCGACGCCAAGTGGAAACTGCAACCGGAATTCATTGACAACATCAAAAAAGTACAAGCCGAAGTTTTAGAAAACTATTCTAAAATAGTTAAACCGGGAGGCAAACTCGTTTACGCCACTTGCTCAGTCTTACCCTCTGAAAATCAGGAACAAGTTAAGCATTTCTTAACCACCGAAATCGGCAAATCTTTTACCTTTGTAAAAGATACTAAAATTTTAGCCCAAGAGACCGGATTTGACGGCTTTTACATGGCTTTACTGGAACGAAAAAAAGAAGCATAAAACAAATGAAGAAAATCTTTACCCTTTTATTATTAGGTAATGTGTTTTTGGGTTTTGCCCAAATACCGGCAGGTTATTACAATACTGCAACCGGAACCGGTTACACCTTAAAAACACAACTTTTCAATATCATTAACGACCACAATGATAGAGGTTATAATCCCGGATTATACATTACTTATGAAACATCTGATATAGACAACTATTATGAAAATAATGGAACTATGTTGGACATGTACACTGAAAACCCAACTGGAACCGAATGTGAATATGTATATGGTGGTGGTTTACAAGATGATGGTACGTTAGGAAATGCTGAATGTCAAAGATACAACAGAGAACATTTAATACCACAATCGGTTTATAACTCTGCAACTCCTATGTACTCTGATGCTCATTGCGTTGTACCGTCTGATAAATATGTTAACGCACAAAGAGACAGTTGGCCATTTAGCAAAGTAAACAATGCGACTTCAACCTATTCCAATGGTTCAAAAAAAGGTTCTAACTTAAACTCAGGTTACTCTGCCGGTTACACCGGAACAGTTTTCGAACCGATTGACGAGTTCAAAGGAGACATCGCTCGTATGCTCTTGTATTTTGCCACTCGCTACGAAGACCAAGTAGCCGGATGGAATTACTCTATGTTCAACGGTACCAACGATCAGGTTTTTACTAATCAATCAATCAATGTACTTTTAACTTGGCACAATAACGATCCGGTAAGTCAAAGAGAAATCGACCGAAATAATGCTATTTATGTTCGTCAAAACAACCGTAACCCTTACATTGACCATCCGGAATATGCCATGCAAATTTGGGGTACTTTATTGAGCAACCCAACATTCAACACCACAACTACGGCCAATATTTATCCTAATCCTTCACAGGACGGAAATATAACGGTTGAATCTCAATCAACCATTGATACTATTGAAATCATTACTATCAATGGTCAGGTTTTACAGCAAATCAAAAACCCAACTCTAAACAGTAATACTTACACTATCAGCAATTTACCCAAAGGGTTTTACTTCGTCAAAATAGCTTCCGGCTCAGGTGCTGTGACGAAAAAAGTTTTGGTAAACTAAATTTCTCCCTAAAAATAACTTCAAACGCCGTTGAAATTCAACGGCGTTTTTTTGTATTTCGCCGTAATTAAGCGCAGAAAACATCGTTTTCCTTTGATGTTTAGCGCTTCTTTTACTATCTTTCGCCCTCAAAATGTGTAACCCTTAAACATTTATACAAATGTTAGAAGAAAAGAATGATAACCTGCAAGACGCAGATGGAAATGTAGTTAACGAGTCTTTAGAAACGACCACTACTGAAAATGAACCAACTACAGCCGAAGCTGAAGCCGTAGCAGAAACTGTCGAAGCAGCAGAACCCGTTGTTGTTGAAGCTGAAGTTGAAGCAACTGTTGAAGTGGTTTCAGAACCTGAAGCAGCCATGGAAGAACCTAAAGTGGAAGTGGCCGAGTTGACCGAAGCACTAAACGAAGACGAAATTGAAGTTGCGGCCGAAAAAGAAGCCTTGGTGGAAGAAACCGTGGAAATGGTGGCCGAACCCGAAGCAACTGAAGAAGAAGTGGCTGAAGAAAACGTAGTAGAATTGACCGCTGAAGAAGTAGCCGATGACACGAGTGTAACCGAACAGGCAGAGCAAACTCCGGTGCTGGAAACAAGTGATTCAGTGATGAGTGCTATTCAGGAAGTGAATGCCGAAGAAGGTGAAGATGAATCGTTAAAAGAGCGTCACGATATCCCGATGTTGGATTACGACACCTTGTCTATGGAGCAATTGGTAGAGGAGTTGGGTAATTTAGTTGTGGTAGAAAAAGTGATGTCGGTAAAAGACCACGTGGAAGAATTGAAAAAAGCTTTCTTGTCAAAATACCACCATTTTATCGACGAGAAGAAAGACGAATTTCACGCCGAAAACCCGGATACTACTGAAGATTTCCATTATCATTTTCCGCTTAAAATTAAATTCGACCAGTTATATACACAATACCGCGACAAGAAAAATACGCACTTTAAAAGTTTGCAAAACAACCTACAAGCCAACCTGGAAACCAGAATGGCCATTGTAGAAGAACTTAAAAACTTAATCCACAGTCAGGAAAGTATTCCGGTAACCTTAAAGAAATTTAATGACATCCGCGATCGTTGGAAAGTAGCCGGTCCTATTCCGAAAGACAAATACAACCACGTTTGGAACAATTACCACTTTCACTTAGAGAATTTCTATGACATTCTTCATTTAGACCGTGAAGCGCGTGATTTAGATTTCAAGCACAACTTAGAACAAAAACAAAAAATCATAGCGCGTGTTGAGGAGTTAATTCACGTGGAAGACATCAACAAAGCCTTCCGTGAATTGCAAGACTTACACCGCATTTGGAAAGAAGACATCGGTCCGGTTTCTCGTGACCAACGTGAGGAAATTTGGAACCGCTTTAGCGAATTGACCAAACAAATGCACGACAAACGCGAAAGTTTATACGAACAATTGCGCGAAGTAGAAACGACCAATTTAGAAAAGAAAAAAGACATCATTGCTCAAATTGAGGTCTTGGCTCAAGAAAAAGTAAACTCACACGCTGCATGGTTAGGCCAAATTGAAAAAGTAGAAGCCTTGAGAAATCAATTCTTTGCCGCCGGAAAAGTACCTTCTGAAGTCAATGAAGACACTTGGACAGCCTTTAAAAATGCCGTGAGAAGTTTTAATGTATTGAAAAACGCTTTCTACAAAGACATCAAAAAAGACCAAAACGATAACTTGTCTAAGAAACAAGCCTTGGTGGCCAAAGCCAATGAGTTAAAAGACAGTACCGATTTTGCCGCCACGACTCCGTTGATGAAGCAAATTCAGGAAGAATGGAAAACCATTGGTCATGTACCAAGAAAATTCTCCGACAAACTTTGGACCGAATTCAGAGCGGCTTGTAATGAGTATTTCGAGAAATTGAAAGAGCAAAAGTCTGAAGTAAATGTAGAAGAAGTAGAAGCTTTTGAAAAGAAAAAAGCCTACTTAGAAACTTTGAGAGCCTTTGAATTAGTGGGCGACCACAAAACCGACTTAGATGCCATCAAAGCGCACATCGAAACTTGGAAAAGCTTTGGTAAAGTGCCTTTTGCCCGTCGTCATGTAGAAGGAAAGTTTAATAAAATTTTAGATGCTTTATTCGAAAAATTGAGCTTAAGCAAAAAAGAAAACGAAATGACGCGTTACGCCAATCGTTTGGATAACTTGGCCAATAACGATACCCGCAAATTAGATAACGAAAAAGTATTCTTAATGCGTAAAATCGACGAAGTACAAGGCGAGATTTTCCAGTTGGAAAACAACATCCAATTCTTTGCCAATGCCAAAGCGGATAACCCAATGGTAAAAGAAGTAAAGAAAAACATCGACTTCAAAAAAGAAGAGTTGGCCACACTGAAAGAAAAGCTAAAACAACTCAGAAGTTTGAAAACAGAAGAATAACAAAAAAGCCTCGATAATTCGAGGCTTTTTTTATTGCTGTATTTTAGAAGCTAAGAGATAAATCACCGCCATTCGTATCGCCACGCCGTTCTCGACTTGGTCCAGAATCACCGACTGCTGAGAATCGGCTACGTCTGAAGTGATTTCGACACCTCGGTTAATTGGTCCGGGGTGCATGATGACGATTTCTTTGTTGAGGGAATCCAGTAAGGCTTTGTCAACACCATATTGTTGGGCGTATTCACGGGTCGATGGGAAATAGTTCACATCCATTCTTTCATTCTGCACGCGAAGCATGTTCGCTACATCGCACCATTCTAAGGCTTTTCTCAAATTTGGTTCTACCGTTACCCCAAGACTTTCAATGTATTTGGGGATTAAGGTTTTGGGGCCGCACACTTTGACTTCAGCTCCTTGCATTTGTAAAGCGTAGATGTTGGATAAGGCTACTCTCGAGTGCAATATATCGCCTACGATGACTACCTTCTTTCCGCCTACTTCGCCCAGTCGTTCTCGGATAGAATAACTGTCGAGCAAACCTTGTGTCGGGTGTTCGTGGGCACCGTCTCCGGCGTTGATGATACTGGCTTTGACATTTTGTGACAAGAAGTAAGCCGCACCCGGATTGGCGTGACGCATCACCACCATATCCACTTTCATCGATAAAATATTGTTTACAGTATCAATCAATGTTTCTCCTTTTTTCACAGAGGATTGTGCTGCCGAAAAACTAATCACATCGGCAGAGAGTCGTTTTTGCGCCAATTCAAAAGAGAGTTTGGTACGCGTACTGTTCTCAAAAAAGATATTGGCAATGGTAATGTCGCGCAGCGAAGGCACTTTCTTAATCGGGCGGTTAATCACTTCTTTGAAATGATCGGCCGTCTCAAAAATCAAGTCGATGTCTTGCTTTTGCAGGTATTTAATCCCTAGTAAATGGTTGACTGACAGTTCGGACATTTTTTAGTTGTAAGTTGTATGTTATTATGTTGTATGTTGTTGTCTCTGCTACACTTCGTACTTCGTATTTTGTACTTCGTACTTTTCCCTTTTCCCTTATCCCTTTTGACTTATACCAAGTACACCGCATCTTCTCCATCCTTCTCGCTCCAGCATACTTTTACTTTTTCATCCTGAATGGCATCTACCTGGCGACCGCGGTAATCGGGTTGTATGGGCAAATGGCGGCTGAATCTTCTATCAATGAGTACCAAAAGTTCTACTTCTGACGGTCGGCCAAAGGACTGCACGGCGGTTAAGGCCGCATTGATACTTCTTCCGGTGAATAGCACATCGTCTATAAAAACCACTTTTTTATCTTCGACTAAAAAATCAATCTGTGTCTTGTTGGCTTCCAATTGCTTTTCGCCCCGACGGAAATCATCGCGGAAAAAAGTGATGTCTAAGAAACCTAACTTTACGTCTTTAATTTGGTAATCGTTTTCCAATAAGGCCTTGATGCGGTTGGCCAAATAAGTGCCTCGCGGTTGTATGCCTATTAAAACGGTATTGGAAAAATCGAGGTGGTTTTCGATTAACTGACAAGCCAAACGATGGAGTATGATATTGACTTCTTTGGAAGTGAGCAATACTTTTTGACTCATGGTAGTGTTGTTTGGGTGGTAAAAGTAGGGATTTTTTTTAAGCGAGGCAAATTAGTTTTAGTGGTCAGTGGTCAGTGGTCAGTGGTCAGTGCATATATGTGTAAGACCATTGTGCATACTTTTTCGTTTTGAAAATTATGCACTCAAATTGGTTGCATACTTTTCGGATTTGAAAAACATGCACACGAAATGAGTGCATACTTTTCGGATTTGAAAAACATGCACTCAATCCCCTTATCCCTTATCCCTTCGTAATTCGTAATTCGTAATTTCTTCTCCCTTCGTACCTCGTACTTCTAACTTCGTACTTCCCTTATCCCTTATCCCTTATCCGTAATTCGTAATTCGTAATTTCTTCTCCCTTCGTACCTCGTACTTCCAACTTCGTACTTCCCTTATCCCTTATCCCTTTTCCGTAATTCGTAATTCATAATTCGTAATTTCTTCTCCCTTCGTACCTCGTACTTCTAACTTCGTACTTCCCTTATCCCTTATCCCTTCGTAATTCGTAATTCGTAATTTCTTCTCCCTTCGTACCTCGTACTTCTAACTTCGTACTTCCCTTTTCCCTTATCCCTCTTCCCTTATCCCTTCGTAATTCGTAATTTCTTCTCCCTTCGTACCTCGTACTTCCAACTTCGTACTTCCCTTATCCCTTATCCTCAAACGATTCCAAAAAACCAGTATTAAAATTGTAATTATTTTTTTATACTTTTAACCAACCAACATCCAAAAAACATCAATCATGAAATTAGTAAATCCTTACCTCCTTGCCATAATTTTAGGACTTGCCATACCATTTATTCCGGAGATGGAACCTTTTCCAATAATTCTTGGCATCATCTATTTCATTTGTGGCAGCCTATTCGGCTTTGTTTGGCCAAAACCATCATGGCGATGGGGAATATGGATTACCGGACCTATGACTGTTTTGCTATTGCTCAGTGTTCTTTTTGCCGGGCAAGTGGACGTGTTTTTAAAAAAGGATTTACCTTTACTCTTGCTTGCCATAACCACTACAGGCTTGGGAAGTTTTCTTTTTGCCAGGTTGAAAAATAAACGTACTACAGAAATTAAAAAATAAAATTATAATGAAAATATCCTATGCGCTTGCCGTTTGTTTTTTATCCCTATTGTTTATAGGCTGTTCCGATGATGGTGACAGCGGTGCCGGAATTGTGAATACCGATCCTAACTGCAGCAGAATCGTAAATATACCCGATGCTAATTTTAAAGCTAAACTCGTGGCAGGCGGTTATTTAACTTGTGTTAACTTAGATGGAAGTACGACCATTGACGCAAACGGAGATGGTGAAATTCAAGTTTGTGAAGCTGAAAAAGTCGGTAGTTTGACCATTGACCAAGCCGATATCAATTCGATAGAAGGTATTTTGGAGTTCAGAAACATCCAGACACTCTCTTTCAAATATAACAATATTAGTGAGGCCCTAGATTTAAGAAGCCTAAAGCGCCTTGTGAATGTATACCTTACTGATAATGAAATTCCATCTTTGAATGTTACCGGGTTAAAGCGATTAGAAAATCTTTTCTGTGATGGAAATAATTTGCAAAGTCTGAGTGTTAAATCGCTAACGGCACTTAAAACACTCTATTGTCAGTTTAACGAAATCACTAACTTGAATATAGAGGGTGCTGTAAATCTAACGGTATTGCGCATCTACCAAAATAATATTTCAACTTTAAACGTAAGCCATCTTTCAGACCTTTTGCAACTTTATACCTCGGATAATCTTTTGACTAATTTAGATCTTAGCGGACTTACACTACTTCAAAATGTCAATTGCGATTCAAATAACTTGCAAACATTGAACGCCACGGGCTGCGTTAGTCTCTCGGATTTGGAATGTGGGCAAAACAACTTAACCCAACTCAATCTTTCGGGTTGCACCAATCTTAGCTACCTGAGGTGTAGTACCAATAACCTTACTTCACTTGATTTTAATGGTCTTCCCAATCTTGTTATTGCAGCTTGTAATGGCAACCAATTCGTTACCATTGATATAAGGAATTGTGTGGTAATGAATTCTTTTGACGTGAGTTTTAATCCCAATCTTCAAACACTAATCGTTAAAAATGGAAGCATGGCGCCACAAGGAATTAGTATTTACCAATGTCCCTCTCTTACCAACATATGCTGCGATGCCGATGAACAACAAGAAATTATAAATGACATACAAACCTATGGGTATAACTGCACTGTAGTGACTAATTGTTTTTAAGATTATACACCCGGTTCCAAAACTATAAAACCGCCCAAGCTCTCCCTTGGGCTTTTTTTAAAACCTCTTGTAGCATTTTTGCCTATTTCTTCTCCCTTCGTACCTCGTACTTCCAACTTCGTAATTCATAATTCGTAATTCGTAATTTCTTCTCCCTTCGTACCTCGTACCTCTAACTTCGTACTTCCCTACTCTTCCCAATTCCTACAAAAAAACACCCCATTCCCACCCTTAAAAAAACTGAGCCTGACAAATCTTCAAAATCATCAGGACGAATTAATCAACTGAGCCTGATGAATTGACAAAATCATCCTGATGAATTGATTGTTTCATCAGGTACTTTCTGAGGCCTTGTATTTACTGGGGCTCCCGAGGGGTAAAATGGCATTTTGGGGTAAATAGCGATAGGTTAATTTTGTAAGAATCGATAAAAGCGTATTGGGTTGGTATAAGAACTGAAATTTACACCGATAAACGGATTTTTTTCCGAAAAAAGAGCTCCATTGAACGAGATTATTTATATTTAAGGAATGAAGTTTAAGAAACTAATTTATCAAACCCAATTGCCATGACCAACCACCGAAAATCCCCAGTTGAAATCAGCCAAGATGAGTTTAAAGCCATAGGCTATCAATTGGTAGATACCCTTGCGCATTTCATGACTACTATTGAGGAAAAGCCGGTTACCACAGGCGAAACACCTAAGCAAATACAACAACTATTAGGCAATGACAAGCTACCCGAAGAAGGCATCTCTGCCGAAGCCATTATAACAAGGTCTTCGGATTTGTTGCTTAACCATTCCTTGTTTAACGGTCATCCGAAGTTTTTTGGTTACATCACGTCTTCGCCTACGCCTATTGGCGCGCTTGCCGACTTTTTAGCGGCAACGGTGAATCCGAATGTTGGGGCGAATATCTTAAGTCCGATGGCAACCGCGATTGAAAAACAAACGGTGAAATGGCTGACCGAATTTATTGGCGCTGCTCCTACTTGTGGCGGACTTTTAGTTAGTGGCGGTAATATGGCGAACTTCACAGCGTTCTTGGCCGCACGAACAGCCAAAGCTCCTAAGAATTTAAAAGAAGAAGGCTTGACCGATAGCCAAATGGTTTTTTATTGTTCCAAAGCCACGCACACTTGGATAGAAAAAGCCGCGGTGCTTTTTGGGCACGGTACCAATGCCATTCGCTGGATAGCCACCGATGCCGATAATAAAATGAATACTGACGTACTCCGTCAAACCATAGCTACCGATTTGCAAAACGGCCAAAAACCTTTCTTAGTAATAGGCAATGCGGGTGATGTCAGCACCGGTGTGGTGGATGATTTGGTTACTTTGGCTGCCATTTGCAAAGACCATGATTTGTGGTTCCACATTGATGGGGCTTATGGTGTTCCGGCTGCGGTATTACCGGAATGCAAAAGTATGTTCAAAGGCATTGAAGAAGCCGATTCCATTGCGCTTGACCCGCACAAATGGTTGTATGCCCCACTGGAAGCCGGTTGCACTTTGGTCAAAAATCCACAACATTTGATTGACACTTACAGTTCGCATCCTGTGTATTATAACTTTGGCAACCACGAGGATGAACCGTCTACCAATTTCTACGAATTCGGCTTTCAAAACTCCAGAGGTTTCCGTGCTTTGAAAGTCTGGATGGCGTTGCAACAAGTGGGCAAAAACGGTTATGTAGAAATGATTGCCCAAGACATCGCGCTCTCGGAACTGTTATTTGCCTTGGCACAAGCCCATCCCGAACTCGAAGCCGTAAGCCAAAACTTAAGCATCACCACCTTGCGCTATGTGCCACAAAGCGAAGCTAGTGAGAACTATCTAAACCAACTCAACCAAACCCTGTTAAACCAACTCCAAGAAGGCGGCGAAGTGTTTTTGTCTAATGCCGTGGTGACCGACAAATACTGTTTACGAGCTTGCATCGTCAACTTCAGAACTTCGGAAAAAGACATACAGGAAGTAGTGGAGATTATCGTGCGAGAAGGCAGAAAAGTGCATCAATCGCTTCAAGGAAAATAAAACATACCGCAATTACAGTCTATACTAATGAAACACATCCAACTGACCGAAACCATCCTTTATGTCGAAAACCAAGCAGTGAGTACGACCTTTTACGAAAAACTGTTTCGGCAAAAGGCGGATTTGAATGTACCCGGCATGACCGAATTCAGAGTGTCAGCGCATTGTAAAATAGGATTAATGCCCAACAACGGCATCGCCAAAATCCTAAAAAACCAAACCCCGCACCCACAAACCGGCATCGGAATCCCAAGGTGTGAACTGTACTTTTATGTCGAAGACATCTCCCTCGAATATGCAAACGCCACAGCCCTCGGTGCCCAACTCATAAGCCCCATAACCGACCGAGACTGGGGCGACAAAGTGTGCTATTTCGCCGACCCCGATGGGCATATTATTGCTTTTGCGGAAAAAATAGGATAAGAAGCAATTAGTATTTAAAATTGTAGATACGATTGCGTTTTGTGTCAGGCCTTCGACCCTACGGCAGCCCTTCGACCCTACGGCAGGCTCAGGGCAGGCTAAGCTCAGGGTGACAATGTAGATACGATTGGATTTTGTGTTAGAACGAAACACCTCTCTTTTACAACAAAAACTCATTGTGCATACTTTTCAGTTTCGACAAACATGCACACGAAATGAGTGCATACTTTTTCATTTTGAAAATTATGCACTCAAAATGGTTGCATACTTTTCGGGTTTGAAAAACATGCACACGAAATGAGTGCATACTTTTCGGATTTGAAAAACATGCACTCAATCCCCTTATCCCTTATCCCTTCGTAATTCGTAATTCGTAATTTCTTCTCCCTTCGTACCTCGTACTTCTAACTTCGTACTTCCCTTATCCCTTATCCCTTCGTAATTCGTAATTTCTTCTCCCTTCGTACCTCGTACTTCTAACTTCGTACTTCCCTTATCCCTTCGTAATTCGTAATTCGTAATTTCTTCTCCCTTCGTACCTCGTACTTCTAACTTCGTACTTCTAACTTCGTACTTCCCTTATCCCTTATCCTCAAACGATTCCAAAAACCCAGTATTAAAATTGTAATTATTTTTTTATACTTTTAACCAACCAACATCCAAAAAACATCAATCATGAAATTAGTAAATCCTTACCTCCTTGCTGTAATTATAGGACTTGCCATACCATTTATTCCGGAGATGGAACCTTTTCCAATAATTCTTGGCATCATCTATTTCATTTGTGGCAGCCTATTCGCCTTTGTTTGGCCAAAACCATCATGGCGATGGGCAATATGGATTACCGGACCTATGACTGTTTTGCTATTGCTCAGTGTTCTTTTTGCCGGGCAAGTGGACGTGTTTTTAAAAAAGGATTTACCTTTACTCTTGCTTGCCATAACCACTACAGGCTTGGGAAGTTTTCTTTTTGCCGGGTTGAAAAATAAACGTACTACAGAAATTAAAAAATAAAATTATTATGAAAATATCCTATGCGCTTGCCGTTTGTTTTTTATCCCTATTGTTTATAGGCTGTTCTGATGATGGTGACAGCGCTCCCGAAATCGTCAACACCGATCCTAACTGCAGCAGAATCGTGAATATACCCGATGCTAATTTTAAAGCTAAACTCGTGGCAGGCGGTTATTTAACTTGTGTTAACTTAGATGGAAGTACCACCATTGACGCAAACGGAGATGGTGAAATCCAAGTTTGTGAAGCTGAAAAAGTCGGCAGTTTGACCATTGACCAAGCCGATATCAATTCGATAGAAGGTATTTTGGAGTTCAGAAACATTCAGACACTCTCTTTCAAGTATAACAATATTAGTGAGGCCCTTGATTTAAGAAGCCTAAAGCGCCTTGTGAATGTATACCTTACTGATAATGAAATTCCATCTTTGAATGTTACCGGGTTAAAGCGATTAGAAAATCTTTTCTGTGATGGAAATAATTTGCAAAGTCTGAGTGTTAAATCGCTAACGGCACTCAAATACCTATATTGCCAGCATAACGAAATTAGTAACTTAAATATAGAGGGTGCTGTAAATCTAACGGTATTGCGCATCTACCAAAATAATATTTCAACTTTAAACGTAAGCCATCTTTCAGATCTTTTGCAACTTTATACCTCGGATAATCTTTTGACTCATTTAGATCTTAGCGGCCTTACCCAACTACAACATGTCATTTGTGATTCAAATAACTTGCAAACATTGAACGCCTCAGGATGCAGCAGTCTTTGGGAATTAGAATGCGGACAAAACAACTTAACCCAACTCAATCTTACGGGTTGTACTAATCTTACCACCCTAAGTTGTATTTCCAATAATCTTACCTCACTCGACTTTAGTGATCTTATCCGATTGAGTTATGCCGATTGTGGCGGCAACCAATTCGTTTCCATTGACATAAGAGATTGTGTATTGATGAGTTATTTTGATGTTAGTTTTAATCCCAATCTTCAAACACTCATCGTTAAAAATGGAAGCGCAGCAACACAAGGGATTAGTATTTACCAATGTCCCTCACTGACCAATGTTTGCTGTGATTTTGAGGAACAACAAGAAATCATTGCTGACATACAAACCTATGGTTACAATTGCACTGTCGTCACGAATTGTTTTTAAGATATAAACCCGGTTCCAAAACTATAAATTCGCCCAAGCTCTCCCTTGGGCTTTTTTATTTTAAACCTCTTGTAGCATTTTTGCCTATTATCTTATCACTTCGTACCTCGTACTTCCAACTTCGTAATTCATAATTCGTAATTCATAATTGCTTATCTCTTCCGACCAATAACCCCAAAAACCCGATAAGCGGATTTTTTTTACAAGAAATGAAAGGGATTGGTGGGGATTATTTATATTTGGGGGAACGAGTTAAATTTAATACTCACCAAGCTTTTAGAATCAATTTTTAAACACCATTATAAAATGAAGTTTTCTCAAAGATTAGGTATTACACCTGTAAAAGACAAAATACAAATTGATTCAATTGATGTTGACTTACTAAATTCATTGTGGTCAGTTTTTTTAGAACGTTTTGTAAAAATAATGCCTAATAGTTCTCTTGGTAATTTTATGAATAAATTATGGTTTAATTTTTTTAAAAGACCTATCGACACATTATCAATATATTCAGATGGTTCAATCTCTGAGGATTATGTTAGAAAAGTTCTTAGAAGTTATTTCTATGATACTAAAACGCAATGGTATGAGATATATGATTTTTTGGAATTCAGTGCAAAGTTTGATCCTAGTAACTTTATTGAAAGTATAAATATTATTTTAGAAAGAGAAAATTCTGCCTACCGTTTTGTAAATAGCCAATTAGTACAAATAACTTCACAACTAGAAATAGATGAGATTGAAGAAGCAATCTTGAAGTCAGATAAATTTTCATCAGTAAAAATTCATTTAAATACGGCTCTGAACTTCTTGTCTGATAGAAAAAAACCGGATTACAGAAATTCAATAAAGGAATCAATTTCTGCTGTAGAATCAATCTGTAAAATCTTTACGGGTAATGATAAAGCAACATTAGGAGAAGCTTTAAAAAAATTGGAGCAAAGCTACGAACTTCATCCCGCATTGAAAAAAAGCTTTACATCATTATACGGTTATACGAGTGATGATGCTGGAATTAGACATGCGTTAACTGAAAATGATCGAAGAATTGACTTTCATGAAGCTAAATTTATATTAGTAACATGTAGTGCATTTACTAACTTCTTAATGAGTAAAATGTAAACAATAGATACTAATAGCCCTCAGCCTATATTACTAGCATCTCTTAGCAACAAATATTTCACTAAAACTCTATATAGCAGTTATATTCATATCGCTCGAAAAAATATTTTAAAAAAAATCTTTTTACAAAACAATAAAAATATATAATGACTCAAAATTCAATTATTTCAACAATTAGTAAACAAGAAGATACTTCAAAAAAAATCCCAGTTTCGTTGTCAAATGAATTAATAAGTTTACTATCTGAACAACTTTACCAATCTCCTCTCAAGGCTATTGAAGAATTAGTTACTAATTCATACGACGCGGGCGCTGAAAACTGTAAAGTAATCATACCTGAGGACTTAAGCAACTTAGAAACTAGTCAAATTATTGTTTACGATGATGGGATAGGAATGGATGAAGAAGGATTAACAACACTTTGGTCAATTGGTGCGAGTCTAAAACGCAAAGATGGCGATACAATTGGACAACGTAAAATT
This sequence comes from Flavobacterium sp. IMCC34852, assembly GCF_030643905.1. Lineage (NCBI taxonomy): Bacteria > Pseudomonadati > Bacteroidota > Flavobacteriia > Flavobacteriales > Flavobacteriaceae > Flavobacterium > Flavobacterium rivulicola. Next base: position 2,279,570 of record NZ_CP121446.1, read on the forward strand.
ATCGGCAAGTTTGGTATTGGGAAACTTGCGACATACTCTATTGCAAATATTATTTCTTATGTTTCGAGAAAAGAGGACACGATTTATTTGAACACATTAGACTATAAAGACTTCAGAAGTGATCCATCTGGGGGTAAAGAACCTATTTTACTACCTGTCATAGAAATAAAAGATTTTACAACACTAAAGACCAATCAATCTTTTTTGGATTTATTAAAGAAAGTTTCCTTATCTCCTGATTTTCTTCTTTCAAATAATAAAAAATCATGGACGATTGTTATTCTTGAATCTTTAAAACAAAGGGTTGAAAACCTTAAAACCGGACGTTTAAGATGGGTATTATCTACATCAATGCCTATTAATCCATCGTTTAAGTTATTTTTAAATAATGAAAATGTAGATAGTTCAAAACTAAATTATACTATTGCCACAAGTTTCAAAATTACTGATTTACCAAAAAAAAGAATTGACTCATTAAATAATACTACCAAAGATAATTGGCGAATCGAAAATAATAAATTAGTCTCTAACACTTTCAAAAATGGAATTACCGGAGAAATAAATGTTACTGATAGAACCTTACTAGGAGGGAAAAGTTCTGATGTTGGACGCAGTCATGGTTTTTTTATTAAAGTCCGTGGACGGATCATTAACCAAGATGATGAAACATTCGGATCTGTTCCAACTAAAATGGGCACATTTAATAGAATGCATGCCATTATTGAAGCTGATGACTTAGATGAAGTAATAACCGCATCAAGAGAAAATCTAGAAAATTCGACTCAAAAACAATTTTTCCAAGAATTATTAAATGAAGTTTTAAACGAAGCAACTTCAAAGTACAGTCAATATTTAAAGGATAAAGAATTACCAGAGCTCAGAAAAAAAGAGGGTGAACGAAACTTTGTCAATCATGAATTAATGGAATTTTCAATTGCTGATACTTTAACATTATTTCCCGGTGATATTCCCCACGGAGGCGAACCAGACAACTCTTTTTTTTATGCTGATTTTGGAACCCCAGAAGAAAAAGATGACTTAATTAAATTGTTTTACTCAGAAGCCAAAGAAAAATATAAATTCCAATACACCAAAGCAGACCGAAGCGAAAGACTTGTAACTTTTGATATAAAATCAAAAACATTTTGGATAAACGAAAATCACCCATTTATAAAAGCGAATCTTGATGAAGGTTCTTCAAGAAATCTGCTTGAAGATTTTGTAGTTGCAGAAACCATGTTGGAAATTTACTTGGTGGAAAGTGGAATCCCCACAAGATTAGTTGGAGAAATTCTTGAAAAAAGAGATAGACTTTTAATTGGGTTAGCAAATGACCATCCAATTTCTTTAAAATTTTTAGCTGATACTTTACGTGATTCATCTACAAATGACTTAGATTTAGAAATAAATCAAGTCATAGCTGTTCGTGCTTTAGGATTTACTGCTAAACATATTGCAGGTTCTGGTAATCCAGATGGGATTGCAACTTTTAATACTTATTCAAATGGAGTCACTACTATAACTCTTGAGGCTAAATCTTCCAAAGAAACTCCTGGATTGTCGCAACTTGATTTTGCTGGTTTACAAGAACATATGATTGATCAAAATGCTAGCGGCTGTCTACTTATAGCTCCATCATATCCAGGAGGATCGGCCGGAGAAAACGCAGCGGCAGCAAAAAGAGCCAAAGAACTAAAAATTTCTTGCTGGACAATTGAGCAATTAGCCAATGTTATAGAGCAATCAGAAAACAGAAAAATTACTGCTCCAGAAATAGTAGAAATAATCACCACTTGTTTTACTCCCGAAGAAGTTAAAGATGCTATTGATAAACTTTTAACCGGAGATGAAAGAAGCTATACTGATATTTATCGAGCCATCATTAAAGCACTTGAATCACTAGAAACTAGATTGCCAGATAGTCTTAGGACATTAGATTCTGTCACAACATCAATTTCATATGAATTTTCAAATTTTGTTAATATCTCAAAAGTTCAAGTTGATAATGCGTTAAAAGATGTTGCTCATATAAGCAAGGGCGCGTTAACTTATCGAGATGGAAACATAATCCTTTTAACATCAATTGAAGAGTTAAAACAACGATTATCCAGTCACACAGATACTACTCAACCTTCAAGACGTAATGGGAAATTCAAATAATTGTTCAAGAAAATCATAGTGGTTTATCTCAATTGGAAATTTAGCAGTATGTTTACATCCCTTACTAAAAACAAGCCTCAAAAAAAACCGCCCTCTCAGGCGGTTTTTTCTATCTTAATTATACATCTTCTTTCTCAACTCTTGCACCTTCTCATCATCCAAGTACTCATCAAACGTCATGTATCGGTCAATTACTCCGTTTGGTGTAATTTCTAAAACTCGGTTAGCCACAGTTTGTGCAAACTCGTGGTCATGGGTGGTAAACAATACTGAACCTTTAAAGTTTTTCAACGAGTTGTTAAACGCCGTGATCGATTCCAAATCTAAGTGATTCGTGGGTTCGTCTAGCATCAACACATTGGCACGAATCATCATCATGCGCGATAACATACAACGTACTTTCTCGCCTCCGGACAATACCGTACATTTTTTTAACGCTTCTTCGCCTGAGAAAATCATTTTGCCTAAGAACCCACGAACGTAAACTTCGTCGCGCTCTTCTTCGGTTTTTACGAACTGACGTAACCAATCTACCAAGTTCAAACTGCCGTCGGTAAAGAACGAGCTGTTGTCATTCGGTAAATACGATTGGGTTGTGGTAATGCCCCAGTCAAACGTTCCGGCATCGGCTTTTTGGTTGCCGTTTAAAATTTCGTAGAAAGCGGTAGTAGCACGGGAATCTTTAGAGAACACTACTACTTTATCGCCTTTCGCCATGTTCAAATCGACGTTCTTAAACAATACTTCGCCATCTACAGAAGCAGCTAGGTTTTGCACGTGCAGGATTTGGTCTCCGGCTTCTCTTTCTACATCAAATATAATGGCAGGATATCTACGGCTTGACGGTTTGATTTCGTCAAGGTTTAGTTTTTCAATCATCTTTTTACGGGAAGTCGCTTGCTTAGACTTCGCCACATTCGCACTAAAACGACGAATGAATTCTTCTAACTCGGCTTTCTTCTCTTCCGCTTTTTTGTTTTGTTGTGCTTTTTGACGCGCCGCTAACTGGCTAGACTCATACCAAAAAGTATAGTTCCCCGAGTAATGGTTGATTTTCCCAAAGTCGATATCCGAAATGTGCGTACACACGGCATCTAAGAAGTGACGGTCGTGCGATACCACGATTACCGTGTTTTCATAATTGGCTAAGAAGTTTTCCAACCAAGAGATGGTTTCAAAATCCAAGTCGTTCGTAGGCTCATCCATTACCAACACATCCGGGTTTCCGAAAAGCGCTTGGGCTAATAAGACACGTACTTTCATCTTCCCTTCCATCTCGCCCATCAAGGTGTAATGCATATCGGCACCAATGCCTAAGTTAGACAACATCGCGCCCGCATCAGACTCGGCATTCCAACCGTTCATTTCTTCAAACTGCACTTGCAACTCGCCTATTCTATCGGCATTTTTATCATCATAATCAGCATACAAGGCATCCATTTCTGATTTTACGGCAAATAATACTTTGTTTCCCATCATTACGGTTTCCAACACAGTATGCTCATCGAACATGTTGTGGTTTTGGTTCAGTACCGACATACGTTTGCCCGGCTCGAGGAATACTCTTCCTGAAGTTGGGTCGATATCGCCGGCTAAGATTTTAAGGAACGTAGATTTTCCGGCACCGTTGGCACCAATCACACCGTAGCAATTGCCTTGGGTGAAAGTCGTATTTACTTCGTCGAATAAAATTCTTTTACCAAATTGAACCGATAAATTAGAAACTGTAAGCATGAAATGTGTTTTATTAAATTCGGTGCAAAAGTAGTCAAAAGTGTTCAGTTGGCAGTGGTCAGTGGTCAGTTTTTTTGCTATATTGTACACCTAATTAAACCGCAACTCATGACCTTTCCTATTCAGTTCAATCTTTTTGGCGATGCGGTTAATTATCACATTATATTTGAAACCCTCGCTTTCTTTGTAGGCGTTCGCCTTTACTACTATTTAAAGAAAGGCATAGCCGACCCGATTTCCGACATCAACCGCCTGTGGATTATGCTGGGCGCGATGATAGGCGCACTCATTGGCTCGAGAGTCATTGCAATGTTAGAAAATCCGGCCGAAATCATGCACCAAACGTGGCTGACGTTTTACCAAAACAAAACGGTTGCCGGTGGTTTTTTGGGTGGCTTGTTTGGCGTAGAACTGATGAAAAAAATCATAGGGGTGAAAACCGCTTCGGGTGATATTTATGTCATTCCGATTATCGTGGCGGTTTTTATAGGCAGAATCGGTTGTTTTAGTATGGGCGTTACCGAAAACACCTATGGCATAGCAACCAATTTCATCTTCGGAATGGATTTAGGCGACGGCAAGCTCCGACATCCGGTGGCGCTCTATGAAATGGCCTATATGGTGTTGCTGTTTGTGTTGTTCCAAAGGATTAAGCACAAGAATATGCGCAACGGTGACCGATTCAAATTGTTTATGGTCTTGTACTTTTTGTACCGCTTTTTAGTCGAATTTATCAAACCGTATCATCCGTTATTTTTAGGAATGAGCAGTATTCATTGGAGTGCGCTTTTTCTTTTTGCTTATTATTACCAATTTATTTTAAGACTCCTTCGCTATGCCCAATAGAGATTATATTTACTACGACTACACCAAAAGCCTTTGTCCGGAATGTTTGCATACCATTGATGCCAAAATTGTCTTTCAGGACGATAAGGTTTGGATGCTCAAACACTGCAAAACCCATGGTGATACCAAGGTCATGATAGCCGATGATGTGGAATACTACCGCCAAATCAGAAACTATAACAAGCAATCGGAAGTGCCTTTGAAATTTAATACCAAAGTGCATTACGGCTGTCCGTATGATTGTGGTTTGTGCACCGACCACGAGCAACATTCGTGTTTGTCGATTGTGGAAGTCACCGACCGATGTAATTTGGCTTGCCCAACGTGTTACGCGAGTTCGGGACCCAATTATGGCCGACACCGCACCTTGGAAGAAATCGAGAAAATGTTTGACATCATCGTGGCCAATGAAGGCGAACCCGATGTGGTACAGATTTCGGGTGGCGAACCCACGGTGCATCCGCAATTCTTTGAGATTATGGATATGGCGAAAAGCAAACCGATACGCCATTTGATGTTGAATACCAACGGGATTCGCATTGCTAAAGACATTTCCTTTGTAGAAAAACTGGCGAGTTACATGCCCGACTTTGAAATCTATTTGCAGTTTGACAGTTTCAAACCCGAGGTTTTAGAGAAACTCCGCGGCGAGGATTTGACGGAAGTCCGTAAAAAAGCGATAGCCAATTTAAATCAATTTAACCTTTCGACTACGTTGGTCATCACACTCCAAAAAGGCGAAAACGATGATGAAATCGGGAAGATATTAGAATATGCCGTGCAACAAAAATGTGTGCGTGGTGTTACGTTCCAACCCACCCAAGTAGCGGGAAGAAATGACAATTACAACGACCACCAAGGCAGAATCACCTTAACCGAAGTGCGCCGAAAAATCTATGAGCAATACCCGATATTCACGCCACAAGATTTGATTCCGGTGCCTTGCAATCCCGATGCTTTGTGTATGGCTTATGCGTTAAAAATAGACGGCGAGATTATGCCGATGACCAATCTGATTAATCCCGAAGATTTATTGAACAACTCGAAAAACACCATTGTTTTTGAAAACGATGAAAAGTTGAAAACCCACATGCTCAATTTATTTAGCACCGGCATTTCGGTGGATTGTGCCGAAGAAGAGTTTGGCGAGTTGATGTGTTGTTTGCCAAGGGTCAAATCGGATAGTTTACATTATGAAAATCTTTTTCGTATTATTATCATGAATTTTATGGATGCGCATGATTTTGATGTCAGAGCGGTGAAAAAATCCTGTGTTCACATCGTGGACAAAAGAGGGAAAATTGTGCCGTTTGAAACGATGAACTTGTTTTACCGAGACAACAAGATTGACGAAATCAGAAAAGAATTAAATTATTAGTCATGGGAAACCTATTTTTGATGTCGGATTTTTTAAGTTGGATAATCCTATTTTTACTGTTTGCCAGTCCGATTGTTTTTGTCATAGGAATCATTTTAGTGGCGGTTTCAAAAGACACCCGAAAATTCGGAGTGAAATTAATCATTGGTTCCGTAATTGCTCTTATCATAGGTTTTGGAACTTGTATAGCCAGTATGAATGCGGGCGGGTTATAATTATTAATCACTAAACACACAAAATGCTGATTTTAATATTCTTATTGGTCATTGTCCTATTCTTATGCGCCATTGCTATTTTGATAGGATTGTACAAAGTACTCTTTGATAAAGAAGACAAAGAATTTGGGATAAAACTACTGACCTATTCGGTCATTATTTTCATCATCGGATTTGGAAGTTGTACTGCTTTGATTAAATTTTCCGAGATTTAACTTTAACGATAGATTAACAGAATTATCCAATCCATCTGAATATTTTTGTTTACTAGTTTCTATTCAATGCACAGCTACAGAAATTTAAAAGTTATTGCTTTATTAATTCCTCTAATTACGCTTTTGAGTTCGTGTAAAAACGAATTTAAAGGCAGTGATTATGTTGCCTATTTTGGCGGGGAAATCGTAAATCCAAATAGCCAATATGTGCTTTTTTGTAAAGATAACGAAGTGATTGATTCGATCAAGTTAGACAAAAACAACCGCTTCTTTGTGCAGTTTGATTCGTTAGCGCCGGGTTTATATACGTTTAAACATGAACCGGAATACCAATATGTTTATTTTGACAAAAACGACAGTTTGATGGTGCGTGTCAATACGCGCGACTTTGACAACTCGGTTATCTTTTGCGGTCGTGGCGATCAAAAAAACAACTTTCTCATGGAGCAATATTTGAAAAATGAGAAAGACAAAAACAAAATCTTTGAAGCGTTTGATTACGACATCGAAAAATTTACCAAAGCCATTGATTCTTCCTATCAAACAGCCACTAAGTTTTATACGGCTAAAAAAGAGGAAATCAAATGGAGTGATGAATTTGATGAATATGCCAAAGCCGCGCTAGATTATCCGTACTATTCCCGTAAAGAATTGTACCCTATGGTTCACAAAATGAGAACCGGCAACGATGTGTATGAAAAAATCCCGGCCGATTATTACAATTTCAGAAAGAATGTAGATTGCAATAATGTGGCACTTTCCAACTTTTCGCCTTTTGTAATGTATTTGTCACACATGTTGAACAATATGGGTGCTATCAATTACCACAATCATTTCTCGGAAGTAGATTTGGCACTCAAAACCAACATCAACAAAATGAATATCGCCGACACGTTAATCAAAAACGAAAAGGTAAAAAACACCATACTCAACAACATCGCCTTTACTTATTTGCTGGAAGACCAAAACATGGTCAACAACCAAACGTTTTTGGCTACCTACCACAAATTTTCTACCGATAAAAGTCAGAAAAACGAAATCATCAAAATTGGAGATGCGATTCAATTACTAAAAGCCGGCAACAAACTCCCGGAAGTAATGCTGCTGAATAGAAACGGACAAAAAATAAGTTCGAATACATTCACCAACCAAAAAACCGTGATATTCTTTTGGACAGCCAACGCCGTTTCGCATTTAGAAGCCGTTCATAAAAAAATATTAGACTTCCAGAAAAAACATCCCGACTATCAGTTTGTGGGTATCAATATCAATGATTCTCAAGACGAGTGGAATACGCTGTTGAACAAATACAAGTTTAGCAACCTCAAAGAGTACCGTTGTGCCGATTTTGAAGACCTCAAAACCAAATGGGTGATTACCAAAATACACAGAACCATCATCTTAGGTGACAACGGATTGGTTAGTAACGCGTTTACCAATGTGTTTGAGTTGAATTTTGAAGAAGAACTTAAATAAGAGTGGTCAGTGGTCAGTATAAAAAAAGCGTCTCGATTTTCGAGACGCTTTTTTATTATAGTAAAGTTTGACTGCTCACTGAACACTGAACACTGAATACTGCCTATTGGTTCCCTTTTGCGTAATCGGCTAAGAATTGGGCCAAACCGATATCGGTCAAAGGGTGTTTCAACAATCCTGTGATAGAGGATAATGGTCCGGTCATTACATCGGCACCAATTTTAGCACAGTTCACCACGTGCATAGTGTGACGAATTGAGGCTGCTAAGATTTGAGTTTCAAATCCGTAGTTGTCATAAATATCGCGAATCTCTTGAATCAAGCCCAAACCGTCAGTTGAGATATCATCTAATCTTCCTAAGAAAGGCGATACATAAGTCGCTCCGGCTTTGGCAGCCAATAAAGCCTGACCGGCAGAGAATACCAAAGTTACATTGGTTTTGATGCCTTTATCAGAGAAATATTTACAAGCTCTCACACCGTCTTTGGTCATAGGGATTTTTACCACGATTTGCTCGTGTAATTCAGCTAATTCTTCGCCTTCTTTTACCATTCCGTCAAAATCGGTTGCGATTACTTCGGCACTTACGTCTCCGTCAACTATGTTGCAAATGTCAACGTAGTGTTTTAAGATGTTGTTTTTTCCGGTAATGCCTTCTTTAGCCATCAACGACGGATTAGTAGTAACGCCATCAAGAACGCCAAGTCCTTGTGCTTCTTTAATCTCGTTTAAGTTGGCTGTGTCAATAAAAAATTTCATAGTGTAATGTTTGTGTATAAAGTTGTGTTTTTGTTTTCGTGGTGCAAAAGTACAACACCTAATTTGAAAAAGGAAACTTATTTTCTGCTAATAACTTAACCCTTTAATTTATAATGATTCATCAACATGCTTTCGTAAATTCTATCGGGTAATATTCTTTTCAAAACGATGGAGAACTTTTGCATAAATGCCCCGACTTTATAATGCAATTTCGGATTTTTATCTTGAATGATTTGGTAAATAGCGATGGCCATTTCATCAGGATTACTGCCACTATCCACATGCTCATCCATTTGTTTCAAGGTATTGCCATAAGGTGCTTCATAGGCAGAACCGGCCACAACCGGTGCATGATACCTGCCGGAAGCAATATTCGTAGCAAAATCGCCGGGGGCAACATTCACCACATTAATCCCAAACGATTTTACTTCCATGCTGATGGCTTCGGTGATAATTTCCAGAGCGCCTTTTGATGCCGAATATACCCCACGATAAGGCAATCCCATATAACCGGCAATAGAAGTAATATTGATGATTAAACCTGATTTTTGCTCACGCATTTGTGGCAAAACGGCTTTGATGACTTCTATGGGGCCAAAAAAATTGGTTTCGAAATTATTTTTGATTTCAGCGGTCGGAATTTCCTCTAAGGGTCCGGTAATCCCAACGCCGGCGTTATTGATGACCACGTCAATTCGTTTGGAAATGGAAATTACTTTTTCAACGGCGTGTTGAATGCTTTCGGTATTGCGAACATCCAAAGCAATCAAGGGAAAGAGTGAATTGGTGATTTTTTCGGGATTTCGGCTTGTACCGTAAACCGTAAACCCTTTGTGAAACAAAAATTCGCCAATGGCTTTGCCAATACCCGAAGAACCGCCGGTGATTAAAACTACTTTGCTCATTAAATATTAGATATTAAAATTCAAATATTAGATATAAAACTTATAAAGATAATTAGATTAATTGTATTCCTAAACCGTGATTTTCGCTTAGCTGAATTTTACCATTGACAATCTGAGTTCCTTTGGCAATATCGTTGGCGATTAAATTGGCGCCGTCTAAATCGGCATAATCACACCAGGGCGCTAAAACCGCTCCGGCCGAAATGCCTATGGTGGATTCGGTCATGCAGCCTATCATGATTTTGAAACCTAACTTTCGGGCTTCGGCTATCATTTCAAGCGCCGGAGTCAATCCGCCACATTTTACTAATTTGATGTTGATGCTTTTATAATGCGGCACCAAATCATTCAGCGCTGAAATATCCTGGCAATCTTCATCCGCCATCCAATTGGCATATTTGTCTGAATGCAAAACGGAATACTGCTCTGCTCCTGTTTTCATGGGTTGTTCCAAATAAGTGAACTCAGAAACTTTCTGATTGTTCTCGAGCCAAAGACATTCTTCGGCAGTAAAACTACCGTTGGAATCTAAAGCTATGTTTTTATTCAGTTGAAGCAATTGTGTGATATCGCTTTCGCTAAAATGGTTGCACTTGACTTTAAACTTAGACCAAGCCGATTGTGATATCTTCTTAATCTGGTTTTCGACTGAATCAACGCTAATGGTGATGGAAGATTCCGGAAGCTGGTTAAAATTGATTTCGTTGAGTGCCAAAAAAGATTGCTTTTCAAGTTTTCCAAACAAATCCCAATAAGCACAATCTAAAGCGGAACGCAGAAAACTCGGTAAATTCAAAGACAAGAGGAAAGTATAAAACTCGGTGGGATGATTGGTTTTTTGGCTTTCAATTTGGTTCTTAACTTTGGCCAGAATCATTTCAAAATCCGACAAATTAATACCGTAATAATCTATCGAAGTACATTCGCCAAAACCCTTTTCGCCATGACTTTGCAAGGTTACGATTAAGGCTTCTCTGAAAGTATAATTTCCATAGGCAATGGCAAAGGTTTCTTTGAGATTGAACTTTACTATTTGCCAAGATAAAACCATAGGGTATAAAAATAAAAAATCCCGACAAACTTCGGGATACTTTTTGAAAAAAATGGCAAGCGACCTACATCGCACCGCTCAACCACATACCTTTGCTATGTTCCCATCCTGGAGGATTTTGCAGGAGCTGGTCGTGTAGGACTTGCCGCTGCAAATATACAATCTTTTTATTTTTTTGCAAGAATTTAAGAGCAATATAAATATATTTGTGAGTGAAAAATTAAATCTAAAAAATGAAAGTTTATAATCTATTCATAACCACTTTTTTAGCTCTAAACATAGTCAGCTGCGGTGATAGTCAAAAAGAAAAAGAAGGCTATTTCTCCTTTGATGAAAACAATTTGAAGTCGATTTACAAAGCCGATGAGACAGTTGATTTCACTTTGTTGAATTCCGAAAACAAAACCATTGATAGCGTGGTTTATTTTGCCAATAACGAAAGAGTCAGTTCGGTTAAAGGCAATGGTAAATTTAGTTTGGATTTGAACGGTAGAAAATTGGGGTACCAAAACATCAAAGCCTTAATATATTTTGAAGGCGATACCATTTCAACTACCACACGTGTGGAAGTTGCGGCGACTGTTACGCCTAAATTATTAAAGTACACTGTGGTCAATACTTATGGTCACGATGTAGATGCTTTTACGGAAGGTTATGAATTTTACCAAGACACTTTAGTAGAAAGCACCGGATTAAAAGGGAAATCCTATTTTGCCAAAGTAGATTATAAAACCGGAAAGGCTTATAAAAAAGTAGCGCTTGACCAACAGTATTTTGGAGAAGGCATCACCGTTTTAAACGATAAATTATACCAACTGACTTGGGAAAATGGTGAAGGTTTTGTGTACGATGCCAAAACGATGAAAAAAATAAAATCGTTCCAATACGACAGAAAAGTGGAAGGTTGGGGAATGACCAACGACGGTAAAATGATTTACCATTCCGACGGTACGGAAAAGATTTGGACCATGGATCCGGAAACCCAAAAATTGGTTGATTTTATCAATGTTTACACCAGCGACAGCAAGATAAAAGCGATTAACGAATTGGAATGGATTAACGGAAAAATCTATGGTAACATTTGGCAGAAAGATGCTATTGCGGTAATCAATCCGAAGAGCGGTGCGGTAGAAGCCGTATTGGATTTATCCGCTTTGCGAGCTAAAGTAACCAACAAAGAAGCGGAAGTGCTCAACGGCATTGCGTTTAGAAAATCGACTAACACCATATTTGTCACCGGTAAAAACTGGAATAAGACTTTTGAAATTAAGGTTAGTGAATAAATTTTAAATCGCTTTCCAACCTTTTGGTTCCAATGATACTCTTTAAATAAAAAGACCATCATGATGACCAAAATAAACATTTCTATTCCGCAACCTTGCCATGAAAATTGGGACCGAATGACTGCTGTTGATAAGGGTAAATTCTGTGCTTCTTGTCAAAAAAAGGTTCACGATTTTACCAAAGCCAGCGACCGTGAAATTGTAACTGCATTTCAACAAAACCAAAATCTTTGCGGTCGGTTTTTAAATTCCCAACTCGACCGTGATTTGGTAAAACCCAAAGAAAACAGCCCGATTTGGTTGGCTACTACGGCTACTTTAGTAAGTTTAATTGGTATCGGAACCCATGAAGTTACTGCTCAGGAACCCGTAAAAACAGAGCAAACCGACACTAGAATGTTGGGTAAATTTATCATTACACCAAAACCAGAAGAAATTATAGTATCCGGAATTGTAAAAGATGCGACCGGTCCGTTACCCGGAGCTAATATTATAATTAAAGGTACAACCACTTTAACACAAACCGATTTTAATGGGAATTTTAAGTTAAAAGTTAAAAAAGGAGATATATTAGTTGTTGATTTTTTAGGCTATGAATCTAAGGAAATCACAGTAAATAAAACCAAAGAAGAAATTGTTGTAGTTGAATTGGATGGAGCTCTTACAGGATTAATTGAAATTAAACGCACTTTCTTTGGTCGCATCTTCCACTCAATTGGTAATTGGTTCCGATAAATAAAAATCCCGTCCGGTTAGAAAAAACGAGACGGGATTTTTATTATTTTTTGGCTACGAATTCTATTTTAGCGACATCATAAACCCATTTGTTTTGTTGGTTTTTGCTCTTTTGGGTGACTGAGCCATCGGGATTCAGGATAAATTCAAAGCCATCTCTTCTGATTTTTTCTTGGGTTTCTGTGGCGGCTGTTCCGCCCAAAGACACAATTTCGGTAATGTGATTCGTTATTTGTGTATTAGAGAACACCTGTTTCTTATTGGCAATTTCATAGATTACCGAATATACATTAGTGATGTCTTCTGTTTTTTTAGGGGTTTTGATTTGCACGTTTTCGGTCCAAGTCAATAAATACAATTTAGTTCCGTTGGCGGTGAAAGCAGTCAGTTTGCAATTGGTGGGCGCAAATTTAGCATCGGCCGCTTTGACAATCATAGCGTCTTTTTCTTTGCCATTCTCATTGATAGTCACTTGAAAATTGCCTTTTTTGACTTCGGCCACCAAGTTATCTACTTTGGCCAAACCGGAAGCGGTAGTTGTAGGTTTCTTGGCAACAGGCTTCTTTTTCTGACTGTAAGCGTTGACACTCAACATAGCGATTAACGCAAATAGAACTATTCTCTTCATAGATACAATTTTGATTTAAACAGGAATCGAATATACAAAATAATCAATTCGGTGCGTGTTAAATAAAAAAACCCGAGTTATAACTAACTCGGGTTTTAACTTTGCACTTCTTACTTCGTAAATCGTACTTTATTACTTCACTTCTTCGAATTCTACATCTTGAGTGTTATCACCTTGGGCTTCTGCTTGTGGCTGAGCTTCTTGAGCTTGACCATCGCCTTGTGCTTTGTACATTTCTTCGGAAGCATTTTTCCACGCTTCGTTGATTTTGTCTAAAGCCGGTTGGATAGTCGCTACATCTTTGGATTCGAAAGCCACTTTCAATTCGTCTAAAGCCGATTGGATAGCGGTTTTGTTGCCTTCAGATAATTTATCACCGAACTCGCCCAATTGTTTTTCGGTTTGGAAAATCATACTGTCTGCTTCGTTTAACTTGTCTGCTTTTTCTTTAGCTTGTCTGTCAGACTCCGCGTTCATTTCGGCATCTTTTTTCATTCTTTCGATTTCTTCCGGAGTCAATCCTGAAGACGCTTCGATACGGATGTCGTGTGATTTTCCGGTTCCTTTATCGGTAGCCGACACTTTAATGATACCATTGGCATCGATGTCGAAAGTTACTTCAATTTGAGGCACACCTCTTGGGGCCGGCGGAATACCGTCTAAGTGGAAACGACCGATGGTTTTGTTGTCTGCCGCCATCGTTCTTTCTCCTTGAATCACGTGGATTTCAACACTTGGCTGATTGTCAGCTGCCGTAGAGAATACTTGTGATTTTTTGGTTGGGATAGTGGTATTGGCCTCAATTAATTTGGTCATTACATTCCCCATAGTTTCAATTCCTAATGATAAAGGCGTAACGTCTAGCAACAATACATCTTTTACATCACCGGTTAAAACACCACCTTGAATCGCAGCACCAATCGCTACTACTTCATCCGGATTTACTCCTTTTGATGGTTTTTTACCAAAGAATTTCTCTACTTGCTCTTGGATAACCGGGATTCTGGTAGAACCACCAACCAAGATTACTTCGTCGATATCTGAAGTCGATAAACCGGCATCTTTTAAGGCTTTGGCAACAGGTTCCATAGAACGTTTTACCAAGCTTTCCGCCAATTGCTCGAATTTAGCACGAGTTAATGTTTTTACTAAGTGTTTCGGACCTGAAGCAGTAGCCGTAACATAAGGCAAATTGATTTCAGTTTGTGTAGAGGAAGACAACTCGATTTTTGCTTTTTCGGCTGCTTCTTTCAAACGTTGTAAGGCCATTGGGTCTTTACGTAAATCAACACCTTCTTCGCTATTGAATTCGTTAGCCATCCAATCGATGATTACTTGGTCGAAGTCATCTCCTCCTAAGTGAGTATCACCGTTAGTTGACAATACTTCGAAAACACCGTCGCCTAATTCAAGAACAGAGATATCAAAAGTTCCTCCACCTAAATCGTATACGGCAATTTTTTGGTCTTTTCCTGCTTTGTCCAATCCATAAGCTAAGGCCGCAGCTGTTGGCTCATTGATGATACGCATTACTTTAAGACCGGCAATTTCTCCGGCTTCTTTTGTAGCCTGACGTTGCGCGTCGTTAAAGTACGCCGGAACTGTGATAACCGCTTCGGTTACCGCGTGACCTAAATAGTCTTCCGCTGTTTTTTTCATTTTTTGAAGTGTCATGGCTGACAATTCTTGTGGTGTGTACAATCTGCCATCAATGTCTACACGTGGCGTGTCGTTGTCACCTTTTACTACTTTGTAAGCAACAGTAGAAGCTTCTTTAGCACTTTCTGTATACTTATTTCCCATAAAACGTTTGATAGACGCTATGGTTTTGGTTGGGTTAGTCACTGCTTGTCTTTTCGCAGGATCTCCTACTTTAATTTCGCCACCGTCAACAAAAGCAATGACAGATGGTGTTGTTCTCTTACCTTCTGCGTTAGCAATTACAACTGGTTCTCCACCTTCCATAACGGCCACACAAGAGTTGGTTGTACCTAAGTCGATACCAATAATTTTTCCCATTTTTATGTTCTCCTTTTTAATTTATTTTTTGATTATTCCTCTACGAGTGAATAGTACGTTGTGTGTACGATTTCGAGAATGACAAGGATTGTGCCAAGCAGCCATTAAGAATAAATTGTCAGTTTTGAGAAAGTTTTGCTGACAAGATGACATTTTTTCAAAAAATAACTATGAATAATTCTAGTTACAGAGATGATTTAGGAATCACAATTAAGTAATCCTAATCAACCCAAAAACGATCGGAAATTGGGCAATTTTTAGAATAGCCTATTGCCATAGGATCAAAATGAAGCATCCCAAAAAGATACCATGCGCTCGAAGATACATGAGGTTTGATGTCGGCGCCGGTCCATAAAAACCCTGATCCATAACCGGTTCCTAAATTAGTTACATAAGGAATTCCTTTAGTATTGGGATACAAACTACTATTGACCAATCCTTTTTCCATTTGGGCCAAATAATAATTAGCTTGTGAAATCATTCCTGCCTTTTGAAAAGCAACAACCATTTCTCCGGTGCCTTCGAACCAAACTGTATCTCTGTCAATATCAAAACAAAAGCCCGTTACAATTTCACCCGTTGTTGGAACCGGTTTGCTCGTTAAGAAGAGTGCTTCGCTATTTTGCAAAGTACTGTTAGGGAAATTCTCAAAGGCACAATAACCCCAAGAGAAATTATCTAAGGCAAATTGGTGGTAATTATTAGGATAAGCCAAAAGCAATTGGCTGGATGCTTCCCATCGGTCTTGTTCCAAAAAAGCTAACAATTGGTAATGGAAAGTATCATAACCCAAAATAGCATTGTAAGCATCAATCATTCCTTCAGTTACTTGATTATTAATTAAACCATTATCATCATAACCGGCATTCAAACTACCATTAGGATTTTGAAGCGATCTAATCCATGTTTCCAAATGATTTTGCAAATTACTGTAGGCAGTACTATTGTATTTAGCTTCGTAATTGTTCAAAGCAATCAAAAGCCAACAATTGTCACCCATCCATCTGGGACCATTTGGAACTCCGGCAGCATTTCTGAATTGAGCAAAACCACCAGTTCCTGCATTAAGTTCAGTTGAAATACGGCCATTAAAATAATTGAAGATCTTTTCTGCCTTTAGTCGGTCTCCTTTGGCTATAAAAACCAAAGCTGCTAAGGCATTATCATAAAGAGAAACTAAATTTCCATTTTCAGTGGTTTCCACCAATCCATTAGCCAATTGCATTTGACAGAACCATTCATAAACAGCGGTGGAATTAGGTATTTCATCATTAACCGGTTCGCCATAAAATATAATTCCATTGCTTTCTTCCGATATGGTTATTGCATTGGGCGTAAATGTGTAGGATGGATCTTGTGGTGTCAGATTGACTTCTCCATTTACAGCCTCTATTTGAAATTTCCCTTGAGCATCAGTGACCACAAAAGCCTCGTCAGAGTAATACACTTTGATATTGGGAATACCATAATTATTATCGTCATAAACCGAACCCGAAATATTATAGGCAGGAGTAGCATCATCTTGACTCGCACAACAGAACAATAATAAAAAAATTAAGGTCATTGAACCATAATTCAACAACCTTAATACTGTATTTTTAGGAGAACCCATACTATTTAGTCATTCATCGAAATGAGGAACTCATCGTTATTTCGGGTTTTCTTAATCTTATCATTAATTGTATCCATCGCCTCTACCGGATTCATATCGGCTAAGAACTTGCGGAGAATCCACATTCTTTGAAGTGTTTTCTCGTCTAATAACAAATCATCACGACGCGTACTTGACGAAGTCAAATCGATAGCCGGGAATATTCTGCGGTTGGCAATTTTTCTGTCCAATTGCAACTCCATGTTACCTGTTCCTTTAAATTCTTCGAAGATTACTTCGTCCATTTTTGAACCGGTTTCGGTTAAAGCTGTGGCGATAATACTCAATGAACCACCGTTTTCTACATTACGAGCGGCACCGAAGAAACGTTTTGGTTTTTGCAGCGCATTGGCATCCACTCCACCCGATAATACTTTACCGGATGCCGGTTGTACTGTATTGTAAGCTCTGGCCAAACGCGTAATCGAATCCAATAAAATTACCACATCGTGACCGCATTCTACCAAACGCTTGGATTTCTCTAAAACAATATTGGCAATTTTAACGTGTTCCGATGGTTCTCTGTCGAAAGTAGAAGCAATTACTTCACCACGAACACTGCGTTGCATATCGGTAACCTCTTCCGGACGTTCATCAATTAGTAAAACTATCAAATAAACTTCAGGATGATTGGCCGCAATAGCATTGGCAATATCTTTTAACAACATAGTTTTACCGGTTTTCGGCTGCGCCACTATCATACCACGTTGTCCTTTCCCGATGGGTGAAAACAAATCGATTACTCTGGTAGAAACACTAGCTTGTTTATCGGCTATGTTGAATTTTTCTTTTGGGAAAATTGGCGTTAAGTGTTCGAAAGAAACTCGGTCTCTAACTACTTGCGGATCATGTCCGTTAATTTTTAAAACCCTAACCAATGGGAAGAATTTTTCTCCTTCTTTTGGCGGACGTACTACTCCTTTTACGGTATCACCGGTTTTCAAACCGAATAATCTGATTTGTGAAGTCGATAAATAAATATCATCCGGAGACGCTAAGTAGTTATAATCCGAAGAACGCAGGAAACCATACCCGTCGGGCATCATTTCTAAAACGCCTTCACTTTCTATAATCCCGTCAAATTCATAATCGGCATCGCGAAAGTTATTTTGTTTTTTTCCTTTAAAATTGGGGTTGTTGTGGTTGCCGTTACCATTACCGTTTTGGTTTTGGTGTTTGTGTTTTGGCTCTCGGTTGCCTTCCTGATTTTGGTTTGGATTGGCTTCTGTCTGCTGTGCCTGTTCGCTATCGCTTGGGTCTTCAACAGCGGGTTTTTCGGAAACTTCTGCTCCACTATCGGTTGGTTGCGGTGAAGCTATTGGGGCATTATTGTTTTTCTTTTTATCGAAAGGTTTTTTGAACTTAGGGTTCTTATTTTCGAAAGCCGGTTTTTCTTCTACTGCTACAGGTTCTTCATTGGCAAACAAATCACTTTGATTGTTTTCCGGAGCTTTCTTAGATTCAGGTGTAATTCGGGCTCTCTTGGTTTTATTGTCGGTTGGTTTTTGCTTTACTGGTTTGCTATCGCTCGAATCTGAGGTAACTTGGGGTTGCTCTGCGGCAACAGCTTTGCTTTGGTGCTCCAAAATTTGCGCAATGAGCGTATCTTTTTTGGCACCGGTAACTTTGATGGTTTTTGCCAACTTGGCAATCTCTTGAAGCTCAGAAAGCTTCATTTCTTTTAAGGCGGAAATATCAAACATCGATATTGATTTGATTAAAATTTGATTTGGAAAATACTATAAATGTGGGTAGAAAATATTGGTATAGAAATGTCCGAAAATGAAGTACTTGCGGATTTGTTATGCAATAATACAAATAAAATTTTACCATGCAATAGTATTTTTTAAAAAGAAACTATATTTTTGTGCAACATTTTTTTGAGAATTATGTTTAGAGTACAGACTTATTATTTACTGGCCAGCCTAATCATTACAGGTATTTTACCTTTTGTATTCCCGTTGTGGAATGAGGCTTCAGGTAAATCTTTCTATTTTATGATGGATATTGCTTACACCGCGTTATTCGGGTTGAGCAGTACATTGTCGTTATTGAGCATTTTATCTCACGCAAAAAGACAACAGCAATTTGTCATGGGCAGATTGAATATGATATTGAATTTAATTTTATTAGGATTATTGGTGTATCGAACGCTAACTGCATCTGGAGAAACCGCGGTTTCTGAGAAAGGTGTTGGGATGTTCCTACCTATTTTTTCTATCGTACTTTTGGTTTTGGCCAACAAAGCCATCAAAAAGGATGAAGATCTCGTAAAATCTGTGGATCGATTGCGATAAACCTATAAACTTAGTTTTTTAGTGCTGCGAAAAACCCGAATCTTATGGTTCGGGTTTTTTATTAGGAGCTATCTCCCGCTATCCGCGCTACATGGTAGCTTGCTACTATCGGGGCTAAAAGGGTAATTGCAATAGCAATGACAAAATCAATTAGAAATCCCAAACTCCTTACTCCATACTCCTAACTGAAGACTATCGATTTCCCAATTCTACTATTTCTAAATTCTGAATTTTGAAACCCTCAATTTCAAAACGTAGCATTGTTCTTACCTGATGAAAGCCATAAATACCGCAAGCCCCGGGATTCATGTGCAACAAATTAAGTTTTTTGTCAAATTGGACTTTGAGTATATGCGAATGACCGCAAATGAATAATTTCGGGGGATTGTTTTGAATCTCTGTTCGAATCGCCTGATTGTATTTTCCCGGATAACCGCCTATGTGGGTAATCCAAACATCAACCTCTTCACAAAAAAAGCGATTGTTCAACGGAAATTCCATACGCGCTTGGTCATTATCAATATTGCCGTAAACGCAACGCAACGGCTTTAGCGCTTTAATCGCATCCGTCACTTTCAAATCACCAATATCTCCGGCATGCCAGACTTCATCGGCTTGACGGACATACTTCAAAATAGCCTCATCAATATGGCTGTGGGTATCAGAAAGCAACAGGATTTTTTTCAAGATAAAAAGGCGCTAAGGTTCTAAGATACTAAGGTTCTAAGACTACAAATATAATCAACGAAATTATGAAAACTTTAAACATCCTATTTAAAAACCTTTGTACCTTAGCGCCTCAGAACCTTAGCACCTAAAAGTTTGAGATATTTTATCGAATTAGCTTATAAAGGAACCCATTACCACGGCTGGCAATACCAACCCGATGCTGTTTCCGTTCAAGAAACCCTGAATAAAGCTTTATCCGTATTGCTAAAAAAAGAAATTGATATCGTTGGTGCCGGACGCACTGATACCGGTGTTCATGCCAAAAAAATGTACGCACACTTCGACTTTGAAACGGAAATCGACGCACCCAAATTGGTCCACAAACTCAATTCTTTTCTACCCAAAGACATTGTCATTTTTAATATCATAAAAGTTCATGACGATGCTCATGCCCGATTTGACGCGACCAAAAGAACCTACGAATACCACATTCATACTTTTAAGGATGCTTTTGAAACTGATGGAAGTTGGTTGCACCAATTGCCTTTGGATTTGAACAAAATGAATGAAGCGTGTCAAATTCTTTTTAAGCATAATGATTTTGAATGCTTTTCTAAAACGCATTCCGATGTCAGAACGTTTAATTGTGTTATTTTTGAAGCACATTGGCAACAAAACGGAAACAAATTGGTTTTCACCATAGCCGCCGATAGATTTTTACGCAATATGGTTCGCGCCATTGTAGGAACCATGATTAATATTGGTTTAGGCAAAATAACCTTAGCCGATTTTGAAAAAATAATAGAAAGCAAAGACCGTGGACAAGCCGGATTTTCAGTTCCTGCGCATGGTTTATATTTAACCCAAATTGATTACGACTATATAAAATAATATGCAGGCAAAAGCTTTCGACACTAACTTATTCAAACGCATTTTAAAATACACCAAACCTTATAAAGCAAGGTATTACGGGGTTATTTTGTTTGCCGTTTCGCTTTCGGTATTTGCCGCACTTCGTCCTTATTTGTTGAAACAAACCGTTGACGAATACATCAAACCTAAGGATGAACACGGACTGTTGTTTTATGTCACCATCATGGGCATTGTATTGCTTTTGGAAACTTTGTCCCAATTCTATTTTGTGTATTGGGCCAATTGGCTCGGACAAGATATTATCAAAGATATCCGTACCAAATTATTCAAACACATGCTGAGCTTCAGAATGAAGTATTTTGACCATGCGCCTGTTGGGCAATTGGTAACACGTTCGGTTTCTGATATTGAACAAATCGCCCGTATTTTCAGCCAAGGTTTGTTCATGATTATCAGTGATTTACTAAAAATGATTGTGGTGCTGTTTTTTATGTTCTACATGAACTGGCGCCTGACTTGGATAGTAATTTTAGCCATGCCGATTTTGGTTTATGTCACCCGAATCTTCCAGCGAAAAATGCAAGTGGCTTTTGAAGAAGTGCGAAACCAAGTAGCCAATATGAATACGTTTGTACAAGAGCGTGTAACAGGTATGAAAATCGTACAGCTTTTCAACCGAGAACAAATTGAGTACGAAAAGTTCAAAGAGATCAATCAGAAACACAATAAGGCTTGGATTAAAACCATTTTATACAACTCCATCTTCTTCCCTATCGCCGATATCATTTCGTCGTTAACGCTAGGCGCTGTAGTGCTTTACGGTGGTTTTCATATTTTAGATGGGGATAAATTCACCACGTTTGGCGATTTGTTTTCTTATACGATGTTTATCGGCATGTTGTTCAATCCTTTGCGTCAAATTGCGGATAAGTTCAACGAGATGCAAATGGGGATGATTGCTGCCAATCGCGTTTTTGATATTTTAGATACCGATAAAGATGTGCAGGAAAACGGAACTTTAGTTGCTTCTCACTTCAAAGGCAATATCCGTTTTGAAAATGTACGCTTTAGTTACAACGACAAAGAAGAAGTCTTAAAAGGCATTAACTTGAATGTAAAAGCAGGCGAAACCATCGCCATCGTTGGTGCCACCGGTGCCGGAAAATCGACTATTATCAATTTATTGAATCGTTTTTACGAAATCAATTCGGGTGCCATATATGTCGATGACCAAAACATTAATGATTTCGAATTGGAAAGTTTACGCCAACAAATTGCTATTGTTTTACAAGATGTTTTCCTTTTTGCCGATACCATTCACAACAATATAACACTCAACAACCCAAATATTTCTAGAGAAGAAGTCATTGAAGCTGCGAAGAAAATTGGTGTACACAAATTCATCAAAACACTGCCCGGCGGTTATGATTATGACGTGAAAGAACGCGGCGTGATGTTGTCTTCGGGCCAACGCCAATTGATTGCTTTTCTGAGAGCTTATGTGAGCAATCCGAGTATTTTGATTTTAGATGAAGCGACTTCTTCTATTGATACTTACAGCGAAGAATTAATCCAAAAAGCCACCGAAAAAATCACGCAAGGCCGAACTTCAATCATTATTGCGCACCGATTGGCAACGATTATGAATGCGGATAAAATCATTGTGATGGACAAAGGCCAAATCGTGGAAGAAGGCACTCACCAAGCCTTGGTTACCAAAGAAAAAGGATACTATAAAAATTTATACGATTCACAGTTTGCCACCGAAGTGGAATAAAAACCATGAAGACATTCCAACAACTGAAAAAAAACCTCAAACAGGATTTCTCCTCGCTAAAAACCATCAAGTTGGCGGTTTTAGGCGATACGGCTACGCAATTTCTAACGCAAGCTATAAGAGGTTTGGGCTATGACAAAGGCTTTGATATCCAAATTTGGGAAGCCGATTTTGATCAGATTGCCCTTCAAATCAACGACAGTGAATCGGAATTGTATGAATTTGAACCCGAATTGGTTTTGATCTTTCAATCTTCTCATAAATTATTATCCAAATACAATAAATTAAAACCGGAAGCCCATTCCTCATTGGCTTTGCAAGAGTTAGAGTCGGTTGATTTTATGATTTCCACCCTAACCTCACAGTTGGATTGCAAAATCATTTATTACAATTATACCGAAATTGACGATGCTGTTTTTGGGAATTATGCGTTGAAAACCGAATCTTCTTTCCTGTTCCAATTGCGGAAATTAAACTTTGAGTTGATGTCGTTTGCCACACAAAACCCGAATTTCTATTTGTGTGACTTGTCTTCGATACAGAACCAAATCGGGAAAAGCAACTTCTTTCAGAGTTCGATTTATGTCAATACCGAAATGGTGTTGAGCTTAGATGCCTTACCAATCGTAGCTTCTCGTACTTTAGATATTATTGAATCACTCCACGGCAAGTTCAAAAAATGTGTGATTTTAGATTTAGACAATACCACTTGGGGCGGAATAATCGGCGATGACGGCATTGAAAATATACAAATCGGAAGTTTGGGTATTGGCAAAGCGTTTTCGGAATTTCAATATTGGATAAAAAAATTGAAAAACCGCGGTATCATTGTCGCTGTTTGCAGTAAGAACACCGAATCGGTAGCCAAAGAACCTTTCGAAAAACATCCCGATATGGTTTTAAGATTGGAAGATATTTCGGTTTTTGTAGCCAATTGGGAAAACAAAGCGGATAACATTCGACACATCCAAAGCATTTTGAATATTGGATTCGATAGTATGGTTTTCTTAGACGACAATCCGTTTGAACGCAATCTCGTTCGCGAGAATCTACCTGAAGTCACCGTGCCGGAATTGCCCGAAGATCCGGCGGAATACTTAGAATATTTATACACTTTGAATCTCTTTGAAACGGTTTCCTTTTCTGAAGAAGATTCGGAGCGTACCAAAATGTACCAAATTGAAGCCCAAAGAGCGAAGGTCCAACAAAAATTCACCAACGAAGAAGACTTTCTGCAAAGTTTAAATATGGTTTCATTAGTGGAACCTTTCAATAAGTTCAACCAACCCAGAGTAGCCCAATTATCACAGCGTTCCAACCAATTCAACTTGAGAACTGTTCGCTACACGGATGCGGATATTGAGAAAATTGGCGATTCGGAAAACCATTTTACGTTTACCTTTACGTTGGAAGATAAATTTGGTGATAACGGTTTGATTTGCGTCATTATTCTAAAAAAGGAAAACGAGCAAACCGCTTTTATCGATACTTGGTTTATGAGCTGCCGTGTGCTGAAGCGTAGCATGGAAAATTTTGTTTTGAATACGATTGTCGATTTTTGTAACCAAAAAGGTTTCAAAACACTCAAAGGCGAATACCTTCCTACGGCTAAAAACGAAATGGTAGCGAATCATTATGCCAATTTAGGCTTTGAAGAAACTGATGAATTTTGGACCTTAAAAGTGACCGATTATATTCCTAAAAAAACTTATATTTCGAAAAAATAAAAACATGGACAGACCGACCATTTTAAAAGAAGTAACCGATGTATTTATCGATGTGTTAGACAACGAAGACATTGTTTTAACCGACGAAACTCAAGCGACTGATGTTGACGATTGGGATTCTTTGAACCATATTCAATTGGTTGTTGGGATTGAAAAACATTTCAAAATCAGGTTTACTTCCAAAGAAATTCAAAGCTGGAAAAATGTAGGCGAAATGATTACTTGTATCCAAGAAAAAGGAATTTAATGTTTACAATTGAGGACACCTTTACCGAAAGTTTTACCGTTACCGATGAAATTTATCATGGGTTCATCACTTTATTTAAAGACCAAAATCCGTTGCATACCGACGCGACATTTGCCACCGAAAAAGGTTTCAAGGCCGAAGTGATGCACGGGAATATCCTAAACGGTTTCCTCTCCTATTTTATTGGCGAAGGTTTGCCAACCAAAAATGTAATCATCCATTCGCAGGAAATTCAATATAAAAATCCGGTTTATCTCAATGATAAGTTAGAGTTTAAAGCGATTGTCATTGGTTGCTACGAATCGGTAAATGCTGTGGAATTCAAATTTGAGTTCAAAAATTCGGAAGCCAAAGTCGTGGCCAAAGGTAAAATTCAAATCGGTTTGCTATGAAAATATTACTCACAGGCGGCGCCTCGGGTTTGGGCGAATCCATTACCCGAACTTTAGCGAAAGACGGTAACAATACGGTTTACTTCACCTTCAGCCAATCTTCGGCGAAAGCCCAACAATTGGAAGCAGAATTCAAGAATACTATAGCCATCGCTTGTGATTTTGCGGATGAAAAAGCAGTGGAAACTTTGGCCCAAAAAATAGCCGAACTCGATTTGGATGTCCTCATTCACAACGCTTATTCAGGTTCTTATCTCAAAACCCATTTTCATAAAATAGAAACCGCAGATTTTTTGACTGATTTTAAAGTCAATGTCATGCCGGTGGTAACTTTAACCCAAGCTGTCCTTAACAGTTTCCGAAAGCAAAAAAGCGGTAAAATCATTACGGTTTTGACTTCCGCTTTGGTGGATGTTCCGCCCGTTGGTTCAGCCGTTTATACTTCGACTAAAGCTTATTTGGCTAAACTGACGGAAGTTTGGGCCAATGAAAATGCGAAGTTCAACATTACTTCCAACTCAGTTTCGCCGGCTTTTATGGAGACCGCAATGACTTCAGCAACCGATGAACGCATCAAAGAACAAATGATTGAAAGCAACCCGGCAAAGCGATTGTTGACCACGGAAGAAGTTGCGGAAGCGATTGCGTTTTTGGTTAACGATTCGACCCAAATCAACGGAAAAGATTTTGTGATTAACGCCGGCGATAAGCTCCAATAAGAACGCTTATGGTTTTTAACTCTATTCCATTCGTTATATTTTTTACAGTCTTCTTTTTGCTGTATTGGCTCGTGGTGAATAGAAATCTGAAAGCCCAAAACCTACTTTTATTACTCGGAAGTTACTTTTTCTACGCTTGGACAGATTGGCGTTTGTTGTCCTTTTTGATAGTCGTTTCGGGGTTGAACTACTCATTGGGACTCAAAATAGAAAGTGCAACGAATGAAAAATCCAAACGTATTTTCCTTTACCTCGGTTTACTACAAGGTCTTGGCGGTTTGTTGTTCTTTAAATACTTTAACTTTTTTGTCAGTTCGTTTAATGATGCTTTTCATTCGATTGGGATTTCGCTTGGTTTAAATACTTTGAACCTAATTGTGCCTTTAGGAATCAGCTTTTTCACGTTCAGAACGATTAGTTATTTGTTAGACATCGACAAAGGAAAAGCCGAAGCTTCTAAGGATTGGCTGGTGTTTTTTAATTACGTCGCGTTCTTTCCTTCGATACTTTCCGGACCAATTGACAAAGCCAAAACCTTTATTCCGCAGTTAGAAAGTAAAAGAGAATTTAACTATCTCAATGCGGTCGATGGCTTGCGACAAATACTTTGGGGTTTATTTAAAAAAGTGGTGATTGCGAATAATTGTGCTGTGATTACCAATGATGTTTTTGCGAACTATCAAAGTTTGCCTGCGAGTTCGCTCGTGATTGGGATGTTTTTGTACACCATTCAAATCTATGCTGATTTTTCGGGTTATTCCGATATGGCGATTGGTGTCGCGCGCTTGCTTGGGTTTAAAATCACTAAGAATTTCGACTTTCCGTTCTTTGCCCAAAACATAGCCGATTTTTGGAGAAGATGGCATATTTCGCTAACGAGTTGGCTCACCGAATATGTGTTTACACCGTTGAGTATTTACTTCAGAGATTATGCTAATAACGGTTTGATACTCGCGATTGTGATCAATTTCACGCTTATCGGAATTTGGCACGGAGCGAATTGGACTTACATCCTATTCGGGTTTCTTCACGGTATCTATTACATTCCGCTGATTTTGAAAGGAACGATGAACAAGAAGAAAAGATTAACCCAGACCGGTTTGAAAGAACTATTCAATATGGTAAAAACCTTTACTTTGGTAATGCTGACATTTGTGATTTTTAAAGCAACCAGTATTACCGAAGCGTTTGATTTTTATAGACATTTAGGTTCCAAATCACTTTTACAACTGCCGATTTTAAATGGCGTTTCTTTGCTTTACTTTGGCGCAATCTTAAGTTATATCCTTTTTATGTTGGTAATGGAATGGAAAGCCAAAACGAAGGAACATGCGCTGGAATACTTTGGCACAAACCAACCCAAAATAATGCGTTGGTTATTCTATGTTTTGTTGTTGTTGGTCATCTATTATTTTTCGAGTGCGGTTTCGAATCAGGATTTTATTTATCTGCAATTTTAAATGAAACAGTTTTTTAAAAATAGTGCCTTATTTGCGTTGCTTTTGATAGGAATCTTATTCCTTATTCAAATCGCTGTTTATTTTAGAATCAAAGGCAAAACGGTTACGGGTTATGATACATTGGAACAAACGTCAAACGTCAATGCCGATTTGGTTTTTATGGGAAGTTCGAGATGTTGGGCGCATTTTGACCCGCAATTTTTCGAAGACAATTATCATTTAAAATCGGTTAACATCGGGATGAATGGGCATTCCGACTTGATGGCATCGACTTTGAGATTGCAAAATTATTTGGCCAAAAACAAAGCGCCTAAGTTTGTGTTGCTCAACATTGATCCGTTTATCAGTGCGGGAAGTTTGGAACACAACACCAAAATGGTCAACAAAAACGACTATGCCCGATTTGCCTTTTTCCCCAAAGAAGAAGACCAACCCTTTATGGATTATTTTCAGTTTGATGCGGCTGAGCGTTATATACCGTTGTACGCTTTGTTCAAATACCAAATGTTCATCGATTGTGTGACTTTGAATAAATCCAATTCTTTCCCGAAAGGTTTTGAGCTCAATGATGAGCAATGGGATACTATAAAATACCCGATTTCGGATATCAATAAAAAGTATTTTTTCAAGCCGAAAGACATGCCGAGTATTACCCAAGCGTTGAAAGAACTGAATGATTTATGTCGAAAAAACAACATTCGTTTAATTGCCATTGAAACACCGGTTTACCAAGTCACTTATGATACCATTGCTTTTGAAAGACCGAAAACCATTTGTCAAAAACTAAACATTCCGTTTATTGATGCTAATTATGAATCCATCCGAAATAAAACCGACTATTTTTACAATGCCATTCACCTCAATAAAAAAGGGGTTGAAGAAATGAACAAACGTCTCAAGAATGAAAAAGAATTGAATACAATTCTCAAAATAAATCCATAAATTCGCAGTCACAAATAATCAAAGAAAATTTTTAAATAATGAAATACGATATTATTGTTTTAGGAAGTGGTCCGGGCGGTTATGTTACGGCAATCCGCGCGTCACAATTAGGCTTTAAAGTAGCCGTTATCGAAAAAGAAAACCTTGGTGGGATTTGTTTGAATTGGGGTTGTATTCCAACAAAAGCGCTTTTAAAATCGGCTCAGGTTTTTGATTACCTAAAACATGCCTCAGATTACGGTTTGACCGTAAAAGAATTTGACAAAGATTTCAATGCCGTTATCGCCCGTTCTCGCGGTGTAGCTGACGGTATGAGTAAAGGTGTTCAATTCTTGATGAAGAAAAATAAAATCGATGTGATTGATGGTTTCGGAAAAGTAAAACCCGGAAAAAAAGTTGACGTAACTGCCGCTGACGGAAAAGTAACGGAATATACTGCTGACCATATTATCATTGCTACCGGTGCGCGTTCGAGAGAATTGCCGAACCTTCCGCAAGATGGTGTAAAAGTAATTGGTTACAGACAAGCGATGACTTTACCAACACAACCTAAGAAAATGATTGTCGTGGGTTCCGGTGCTATTGGTGTTGAGTTTGCTCACTTTTACAATTCAATGGGAACAGAAGTTACTATCGTTGAATTTATGCCTAATGTAGTTCCGGTAGAAGACGAAGACATCTCAAAACAATTTGAGCGTTCGTTGAAAAAATCGGGTATCACAGTAATGACTAATTCTTCAGTAGAAAGAATCGACACTACCGGGAAAGGAGTTAAAGCTTTTGTAAAAACTGCCAAAGGCGAAGAAGTTTTAGAAGCGGATATTTTGCTTTCGGCTGTGGGTATCAAAACCAACATCGAAAACATTGGTCTTGAAGAAACCGGAATTAAAACGGATAAAGATAAAATTTTGGTAAACGATTTTTACCAGACTAATGTTCCTGGTTACTACGCTATTGGTGATGTAACACCGGGACAAGCTTTGGCACACGTAGCTTCTGCGGAAGGTATTCTGTGTGTTGAAAAAATCAAAGGCTTACATGTTGAACCTTTAGATTATGGCAACATTCCGGGTTGTACTTATGCTACGCCTGAGATTGCCTCGGTAGGTTTGACTGAAAAAGCGGCTAAAGAAAAAGGATACGAATTAAAAATCGGAAAGTTCCCATTCACAGCTTCAGGAAAAGCCAAAGCCGCCGGAACTCCCGATGGATTTGTGAAAGTCATTTTTGATGCCAAATACGGCGAATGGTTAGGTTGCCACATGATTGGTGCCGGTGTAACCGATATGATTGCAGAAGCAGTTGTAGCTCGTAAACTAGAAACCACAGGTCACGAAATTTTGAAAGCGGTTCATCCTCACCCAACAATGAGTGAAGCGGTGATGGAAGCCGTAGCCGATGCTTACGGAGAAGTGATTCACTTATAATATTCAAAATATAAAGCATAAAAAAGCCCCGAAATTTTCGGGGCTTTTTTATAGCTGTATGACAGTTTAATTTATTTTAGAGTAGCTTTCAAAGCTTTGGCTTTATCACTCATTTCCAACGCACCGTAAACACTGATTAATGTACGTTTCGCCGGTTCGTTGTCCGGTTCTAATTCTACTGCTTTTTCAAGATAAGGCAAAACAGATCTGAAATTCTTCTCTCTTTCAGCTTTGAGCACTTCATATCGCTTGTTGTCTTTTTCAGAAGTACCTAACTTATTGATTTCAGTTACAAACTTATCGTCTGCTCTTAATTTTAATTCTGCCAAATTTAAATTAGCATTGAAATAATTAGGATTGATTTCAAGTGCCTTTTTATAGTATCTTTCAGCGTCATCCAACTTGTTGGCATTTCCGGCAACCACACCTAAATTATAAATCAAATCTACATTGTTTGGATTTTTTTCCAAGGCTTCGTTAACCAATTTGGTGTAAGTAGCGATATCATTCATTTTCAAGTACAAATCGGCTTCCGTCAAGATTAATGAGGTGTCTTCCGGATTTGCTTGACGCGCTTCGCTTACTGCGGTTTTAGCTTCTTCAACTCTTCCTTTTTCAACTAAAATAAGGGCAATGTTTTTGAAAATCTCTCCTCTTCTTGAAGGCGTTTTTTCTTCTCTTGGTTTGACATGAGTACCCGAAGAAACTGCAGCATCTCTTAGAACTTTATTGGCTCCGAAAGATTCTTCTTTATTATCAGCTTTAGTTGAAGCAAAATACACCTTCGTTTCACCGGTATAATTTAGTTTTTTCAGTTCATTATAATACTCTAAAGCCAAGTCATAATTAACGGCATTGATGGCATAACTTGCTGCAAAAAACAAATTGTCTTGGTCTTTTTTATCTAAAAGATAAGAAGAATACAAAACGTTTGAAGCATCTTGGAATTTTTGTTGGGCAGCCAGATTAATCGCAAGGTTGATAATCTCATTTTTATACAACTGAATTTTGGCTAAAATGTCATCTGTATAAACCTTTTTTCCTGATTTTTTCTCAAATTCTAAAGTAGCATTTAATCCTTTCTCAATTTCATCTACTGTTTTGGCCGTAACAATTTGAGATTTTTGACCATCAGTGGCTAACGGCCCTAAAGCTGAAATTTCTACTAAAGGCAACATGGCTTTGTAAAAACCGGCGTATACTTTATCGCCTTCTTCACTGGCCACACCTTCTAATTTGGCCAAATTAGTTTTATACTCTGCAACATCGGCAGGTTTTGGTGCTTCTTTGGTATAAATCTTCTTCAAAACTTTGAGCTCATCTTTTTGAGCAAAAGTAGCAGCAGAAACCAATAAGGTTGAAGCCAATACAATGTGTTTAATTTTCATGTGGTATTATATTAAAATTATTCTTGTGTTTCTTCAGTAGTATCTTCCGATGTTGAAGCATCAGTCACATCACCGTCATTGTTGCTTTCAAATTCGCCTTCAACTACTTCTTCTTCGTCTTCTTTCATTACTTTGGTCACGGCTGCAATTGAATCGTTTCCTTTGATATTGATCAAACGAACCCCTTGTGTAGCTCTTCCCATTACTCTCAAATCAGACACTTCCATACGAATGGTCAATCCGGATTTGTTGATAATCATCAAATCGTCTTCATCCGTTACGGCATTAATTGAAATTAATGCTCCGGTTTTTTCAGTGATGTTTAAAGTTTTTACTCCTTTCCCACCACGGTTCGTGATTCTATAAACATCTTCTCCGTCTTCATCTACCAATTTGGTTCTTTTTCCGTAACCGTTTTCGGTAACTACCAATAACTGTGTGTCATTGATATCGTCTTTGTTAACAGAAACCATACCAATTACTTCATCTTTGTCATCTGCCAAGGTTATACCACGTACACCGGAAGCTGTTCTTCCCATTGGTCGGGTTTTCTCTTCTTCAAAACGAACCAGTTTTCCGGATTTCACCGCTACTAATACTTGGCTTTCTCCGTTGGTTAATTTGGCTTCTAATAGTTCATCGTCTTCTCTGATGGTAATGGCATTGATACCATTTTGACGCGGACGTGAGTATTGTTCCAAAGGTGTTTTTTTCACCTGACCTTGCTTGGTCGCCATGATTACATAATGACTGTTGATGTATTCTTCGTCTTTCAAATCTTGCGTGCAAATGAAGGCTTTTACTTTATCATCACTTTCGATGTTGATTAAGTTTTGAATGGCTCGGCCTTTACTGGTTTTACTACCTTCAGGAATTTCGTATACGCGCATCCAGAAACATTTTCCTTTTTGGGTGAAGAATAACAAGTATTGGTGATTGGTGGCAACGAATAGATGCTCTAAGAAATCTTGGTCACGAGTTCCGGCACTTTTTTGTCCGACGCCACCTCTATTTTGAGTTTTGTATTCTGATAAGTTAGTCCGTTTGATGTAACCTGCATGAGAAATAGTGATTACCACATTTTCATCGGCAATCAAATCTTCTATACTTACATCACCACCTGAGTACTCTATTTGAGAGCGACGAGCATCACCGTATTTGTCTCTGATTTCGATTAATTCTTCCTTAATCAAAGCCATTCTTAATTCTTTACTGGCCAATAAATCTTTCAATTGCTGAATCAACTTCATGATTTCTTCGTATTCCGCTCTTAACTTGTCTTGTTCCAAACCGGTTAATTGACGCAAACGCATTTCAACAATGGCACGCGCCTGAATTTCTGACAAGTTAAATCTCTCGATTAATTTGCCTCGAGCTTCATCTCCGTCTTTCGAAGCACGGATTAAGGCGATTACTTCATCGATGTTATCAGAAGCAATGATTAAACCTTCTAAGATATGCGCTCTTTCTTCTGCTTTGCGCAATTCGAATTGGGTTCTTCTGACCACTACATCATGACGGTGTTCGACAAAATAGTGAATCAAGTCTTTTACATTGAGCATTTGAGGTCTTCCGTTTACTAAGGCAATGTTATTCACACTGAAAGAAGACTGCAATTGGGTGTATTTATAGAGCGTATTCAAAACTACATTTGGCACTGCATCACGCTTCAATTCATACACGATACGCATACCGTTTCTATCTGATTCGTCACGAATATTCGAAATACCTTCGATTCTTTTTTCATTAATCAAATCAGCCGTTTTCTTAATCATCTCGGCTTTATTCACTTGGTATGGAATCTCAGAAACGATAATGGCTTCTCTTCCGTTGGATTCTTCAAAAGCTACTTTGGCACGAATGACAATTCGACCA
The DNA here is from genome assembly GCF_030643905.1 of Flavobacterium sp. IMCC34852. NCBI lineage: Bacteria > Pseudomonadati > Bacteroidota > Flavobacteriia > Flavobacteriales > Flavobacteriaceae > Flavobacterium > Flavobacterium rivulicola. Next base: position 2,312,419 of record NZ_CP121446.1, read on the forward strand.
CGACCGGTTTTGAAAGCTTCACGAACACCTTCATAGCCATAAATTACACCTCCGGTTGGAAAATCGGGTGCTTTGATGTGCGTAATTAATTCGTCAATCTCAATATCGTTGTTATCGATGTACGCTAATGTACCATCAACTACTTCAGTCAAGTTGTGGGGCGGCATATTAGTAGCCATACCAACCGCAATCCCGGAAGCTCCGTTAATCAACAAATTCGGCACTCTGGTTGGCATTACTTTGGGCTCATACAAGGTATCATCAAAGTTCAATTGGAAATCAACAGTCTCTTTGTCGATATCTGCCATAATGTCTTCCGACATTTTTTTCATTCTGGCTTCGGTATAACGCATCGCTGCCGGGCTATCACCATCAACAGAACCGAAGTTACCTTGTCCGTCAATTAATAGATAACGCAAACTCCATTCCTGTGCCATACGAACCATGGCATCATATACAGAGGTATCGCCGTGCGGGTGGTATTTACCCAATACTTCTCCAACAATTCTCGCGGATTTTTTGTGCGCTCTGTTTGAAAAAACGCCTAAATCATACATTCCATATAACACTCTTCGGTGTACCGGTTTCAAACCGTCACGCACGTCAGGTAGCGCTCTTGAGACAATTACAGACATCGAATAATCGATGTAAGCTGATTTCATTTCATCTTCGATGTTAATAGGAATTAACTTTTCTCCGTCAGACATATTTTATAAATTATTAATAAAAAATTAGTTTAAATTCAAAACGTGCTAATATAGGATATTTATAGCTTTTAGTGCTAATTTTAGTCCACAAATTTCAATGATTTATTAACAAAACTGAGGCTTTTTCACAAACATTACTTTTACTCAATCATTACAAAATTGATGGTGTTGTAATAAAAAAATCCGTCTCGAGTTCAAAAAACTCGAGACGGAATTAAAATCATAATTATTATAATTTAAGGAACTGCTATTTGATGGCTTTCAGGAACTCCGTTAATGTAAATCTTTAGCACATAAATCCCTGTATTTAAACCACTAACTGAAAAAGTTGCCTGATTATTAACTATATTTATTTCACCTTTAGAATACCCCATAAGATCAAAGAGTTCTCCGGTAATAATATCAGTTGCACTTGGCACAACTTCAGCATTTTCTAAATCAACATTAACTATACTTGATGATGGATTAGGAAACACTTTATAGATTGATTGTCCGGGGCTGATATTAAAAGTTAAATATTCCCATCTTCCCCAACCACAATCATTATTTCGAGCTCTTACTCTTACTCCGGTTGAACCGTATTCTAATAATTTCAAAATACAATTGTTACGAATACTTGGTTGACGTATTTGAACTTTTGAATTAATCACTTCCCATTGCCAATTATTTTGATCTGCAGCTTCTGCACTTGACATTCCGTTAAAGTGAGCTGTAATTCTGTCGTCAACATTATTTCGGGGCACATTCGCATAAACTTGCCCGGAGCAAAAATCAAGACCACCTACAGTATTGCAAGTAAAATAATTCAAACTTGGTCCGCCTGCATGTAAATATTTTGTTGATTGTATACCATTTCCAAAAGTAGCTGTTATTGATGCTTCATCATCACTGACTCCGGTAACCGTAATGCTATTAGGTGTTTGGGCATTCACCATGACATTAGAGGCTGTCCAAGTTGCTCCGGATGGTAATCTGCATAAATCATCTCCGTTGTCTAAAGTATATGTTTTTGTTTGACCTATACACAATTCCTCAGAACCAATAATGACATCTTCCAACGAAATAGGATAAACAGGCAATTGCGGACTGCCGTCAAGTTCTTTAAGCAACCAATCAACACACTCTTTTGTAAACGAAGTATGAGGTGTGTTTTTTGAAGTCCCAAAATAACTATCAAAGGGTGTTTCTTCTGCACAAATTAAATTGTATTCTAACGGATTAGCCCAATTTTGATTTGGGAATTTATGTGCCAAAGCAGAAAAAGTAGGGATAAAGGAATGAATTGGGTTGAATTCTCTTAATGACCATTTACTACCTCCAAGGTGCTGACTTAATTCATAAATAAGATTTTCAAAACTCCAATCACCAAAACTATTTATAGAATTACCTGGCACAGTGTTTGTCGCTAAAGTTGGATATGCGATTTGTCCTTGCGCATCAAAAAAGCCTCCGGGTACATTATCCATTACTCCTCTTGCATTTAAATTTGTCGCAATGGTAGTTTTATCATCAACAAATTTCTTAAACCTACTCACCCTGGTTGTTGAACCGATTGAACCCATGAATTGACTCTCCAATGAAGCAATATGAATATACCATGTTATTGACCCGACAGGCAAAGAAACACGAACTCTTTGAAAACCTCTTATGTTTAATACTTTTTCTCCATCTTCGGCAAATTTAATTTCATTTCCATTATTGTTAATCAAGGGCTGCCCATTTATATCTCTAACTTCTTTTGAACCTGATAACGAACCATTTACTACCGCAATTTTTCTCAAATTTACCGGCCAACCTCCGGAACCGATACCCCCGTTATTATTTTGATTATCATAATGCATTTTAAAGTAATCATTGCCCCTGTCAAAAGACATGCCTTGTGACATTGTTTGCGCATTAAGCAAACTTGGTTCAGCAATATGATAATTATAATTATAGGGATTAGATGAAAGCGTAGGATATAAAGGATTAGGTTCTTGTTTTTTCCCATGAAACTCTATAAGTTGCTGTTTTGCTGCAGGAGAATTAAGTTGATTTACATAAAACTCATTGGCTACATTTGAACTTGATTTAATCAAACTTAATAAAGCTTGGTCACCTAGCGGAATATTTGCTCCAAGATGCGGACTATCAACACTTACCCATAAATATACATGATGCTGCCACTCGGGTAAAGCCGTTTCTTGAAACTTTCTCTCCATGTAGCTTAACGCATAGCGTGAGATTTGACCAGCCATACTTGGCGCAATAATAGCTATTTGATGGATACTCGAATTGGCAATCAATTTTTGTTTAACATCTTTCAGTAGTTTAACAACCGACATAGCATTGCTCTCAATGTAATAGGCCCCGCCATCAATAGTTACAGGTTGACCATTGATTAAATTAGTAGTTTGGTAATTTGGAAAATTAACGATGATGACATCATAGCCTTCATTACGAAGAATTGGTAATAGATATAAAGGAGTATCAGTATTTTCATAGTATACCATCATGTCCACTATAGACTTATGCTTAAGCGGATCAAAAACACCATTGGTTTTATATTTGTTGGCACACTCGGCATCTTGTTCACAATCGCAGTCTTCAATTCTTCTTTTGTCACCCGGATCAAAACCATCAATAATAACAATGGGCTTTTGTATTAATTTTTGAGTATTGTTTTGAGAATAGTATACCCTGTAACTTATCTGGTTTTTTATTTTCGGGTCGCTATTTAAGTAACCCATAGAATCCTCATCGGCAGGAACTAAATTAAAATCTTCTCGTAAAGCATCTATTCCGCCACAACTGGCAAAACTGGGAGTATCTAAATCGGTATTCCTAAAATAAATATCTCCATTTGTTTCCAAAGTAGTATTGTCATTGAATTGCAGGATGCATTTTATGGTTTTAGTACCATTAGTTGTGTAAGTAATAACAACTTCTTGCGTCATAAATTCACCTTCTACTATAATGTTTTTTATAATGCCTTCCCCAAAGTCAATCGTCAAATTTTTAATGAGCTTGTTACCATTAGTAAAATAAAAACCTTTATTAAATCGAAAAACGAGGTTCTTACCATTAACAGCATTTTTTAATGGAGCAATAATCGTATTATGCATCATGTAAAACGGGACTCTGTCAGGAATTTGTATAAACTTTCGAGCAATACTGTCCAACTTTAATCCACCATTTTCGGGAAATTCCTCATGATAGTTCAAAACATTGAATTGAGTATTCAATATTCCAACATTTACAACGTTATCATTAAGGTAATCATTTCTTAAACTAACAGTAAGTGAATCCAACGAAATGAATTTTTGAGCATTACTGGCACGGTACAATTCTAATAAACTTTGTTTAAAATAACTGAAATTGGCAGTATTGCATGTGTCTTTACTGTTGAAATTGTAAAGGTCAGCAAAAGGAGTAGTTCTTTCATAAATAACACCACTGGTGACTAGTGATTTATCTATATCCACTAAAAGTGAATCGAGTTGTTTTGGCGCAGTCGCGTCATCGTCTTGTGCTTTTGCATGTAAAAAAAACAACATACAAAAAGCCAGAAAAAATAATTTTTTCATAAATTTGTTTGCTTTTTGGTTAATAATATATTTGTTAATCATCAATAAGGGGTTGTCTTTGCCGAGACAACCCTTTTTTATTATGGGAAATAGGTTTGCATGATAGTACTAGCTTTTATATCAAATCTTCCTTTTGTAATTTCAATAATATCGTCAAAGTTTTGAATGTTTCTAACCCTACAGTTGAAAGTGCCTGAAATTATTAATCCATTCAACTTTAAATATTTAATTTTCAAAACCCCTGAGTTATCAAAAGAAACATACTGCTGAAAAGAATTCGTTTTCTCATCAAAAATGGTACAATGCAGATAGTTTTGATCAAGACCGTCAATGTTACTCATACCATTAGATTCATCAATATTATAATTCCCCACACCAATACTATCTACTTTTTTCATATGCAATAATAATGTAGCGCTTTTTGGGCTTTTGTAATCTCTAATTTCTAATTCTCTATAATCTTCAATATTTGGTATACCTCCCCATAAAATTGCTCCCCACAATGGAAAAACCACACTATTATTTCCGCTTCTAGGCACTAATAATTTCCCATCTATCAAACATCCAAAAGTGTTTGCACCCGTTTGCGTTTCCGGTGGCAATCCGTCATTGGGATTGCTGTCGCTACTACAGGCAGTGAGTAGCATTGTTGTAATCAACATTAATACAGTTTTTTTCATGTCATTATATTTTTGGTTAATATTTAATTTGAAATTTACGCTACTGAGGTAACCATTTTTTTTGTATTTATAGCAAGATATTATACCTTAAAAAAAGCAGCGCTTGTAGCCCAAATTCACCAAAGTATTTGTCAAATATTTCCTTCCATCGTCAAAAATATTTAATCCATTTTGCTTGCCTTTGTTGCCGCCAATAAAATATTCAACGCTAATAAACACCGCATCTTTCTCATTGATAAAATAATTCAATCCGTAACCCGTAAATAAATTATGATTGTAATTAGGGAAATTTTCAGTAATTGCCGGCGAATAATTACTGTATTCACTTTTAGTTTCAATGCTCAAAGCATATCCGAGTTTTAGAAATCCTGCAAAATTTTTATAAAGTCTAAACTCCCATTTTATATCCAATGGTATAGCAATGGCTTCTCCTCTGAATCTTCCCGTATTGTAGGTAGTCTTACCCGCAAAATCAATAGAAGATCCATCATCTGAAAATGATGCTCCGATTTTGTAATATTTTATTCTCCCGGAAACACTCCAATGTCTTGCAAAATAATACTCCGCTACCAAACCTCCTTGAAAAGACGTTTTCGATTCATTAAACTCATAAGAGTTAATCGTATTATTACCTATTTCAATTCCAAAATAAATTTTGCCTTTAGGGTTTACAATACTGTCTTTTTCTTGAGCAAATAAACCGGTTGAAAAAGTCACCACTAAAAATACCAAGCAATTAATTTTTACCATCTTTTTAAAATTTAAATTAATTTATTAAAATTATTCTTTCAAAATTATAAAACAAAAAAATACTACAGGTCTACTTTTAGTGTACATTTTTAAAAAAAACAAATCAAAGGGCTTTTTCTTACTGTAATATTCGGTTCCAGCTAACTAATGTATAAAAAAAACGATTAAGTAAGAAAAAAATGTCTTTATTGAATTTTAAAATCTAATAATCAGCACTATATAAAAACGCCTAAAAAAGAATTATACTCGTTTGCACTTCTATTTTGCCAGATTTCAAATCTTGATTGCTCCACCAGATTTTATTAACAAAATAGCCGCTTTTTTTGGTTAATAAAATAGTAGCTTAACTGCTTTTATTATTGGCTTTTTTTTTGTCAATTAGCTGACAGTACTTTTAGGCGGAATGATTTTTGTTAGAACCATTCATTATAACTAAATTTACAATACCAATAATATATTTATATGGATGATAATTTTTCACCAAGAGTCAAAGATGTTATAACCTACAGCAAGGAAGAAGCGTTGCGCTTAGGCCATGATTTTATTGGTACAGAACATTTGATGCTTGGTATCCTGAGAGATGGAAATGGTAAAGCGATTGCTATTCTAAACAACCTGTCTATAGATTTAGATCATTTGAGAAAAAAGGTCGAAATTTTAAGCCCGGCCAACCCTAATGTAGAAATCAGCAACGAAAAGAAAAATTTACACTTGACTCGTCAAGCGGAACGCGCCTTAAAGACAACGTTCTTAGAAGCCAAAGTATTCCAAGCTACTTCAATTAGTACTGCTCATTTACTTTTGTGCATTCTGAGAAACGAGAATGACCCAACAACCAAACTGCTACATCGTCTGAAAATAGACTATAATGTAGTTAAAGAACAATATTTAAACATGACACCAAACGAAGAAGATTTTACAGACAACTTGCCAAGAAACGAGTCATTCAATGACGATTCCGGTCAAGATGACAGTTTGAAAGAAGGCAGTTTCAACAATCCGGCGAACAAGACTAATAAAAAATCAAAAACTCCGGTTTTGGATAATTTTGGCCGCGACTTAACCGAATTGGCTGAAGAAGGCAAACTCGACCCGGTTGTAGGTCGAGAAAAAGAAATTGAGCGCGTGTCTCAAATCTTAAGCCGAAGAAAGAAAAATAACCCGCTGCTAATCGGAGAACCCGGAGTTGGTAAATCTGCCATCGCCGAAGGTTTGGCGCTACGCATCATTCAAAAGAAAGTCTCTCGAATTCTTTTCAATAAAAGAGTAGTTACTTTAGATTTGGCTTCATTAGTGGCCGGTACCAAATACCGAGGACAATTCGAAGAAAGAATGAAAGCCGTAATGAACGAATTAGAGAAAAACGATGACATCATTTTATTCATTGACGAAATTCATACCATCGTCGGAGCCGGTGGAGCTACAGGTTCATTAGATGCGTCAAACATGTTCAAACCGGCGTTAGCCCGTGGCGAAATCCAATGTATTGGTGCTACCACTTTGGATGAGTACAGACAATACATTGAAAAAGACGGCGCGTTAGAAAGACGTTTCCAAAAAGTAATCGTTGAACCAACATCAGTTGAAGAAACCATTACTATTTTAAACAACATCAAAAACAAATACGAAGACCATCACAACGTAATTTACACCGACGAAGCTATCGAAGCATGTGTGAAATTGACCAATAGATACATGTCAGAACGCTTCCTTCCGGACAAGGCTATTGACGCTTTAGACGAAGCCGGTTCTCGTGTTCACATCACCAATATCGACGTGCCGAAACAAATTTTAGACTTAGAACGCCAACTGGAAGAAGTACGCGAATTGAAAAACTCTGTCGTTAAAAAACAGAAATACGAAGAAGCAGCCAAATTGCGTGATGACGAAAAACGATTGGAAAAAGATTTAGCCATCGCACAAGAACAATGGGAAGAAGATTCCAAAAGCAACCGAATTCGGGTAACCGAAGATAATGTAGCTGATGTGGTTTCGATGATGACCGGAATTCCGGTCAATCGTATTGCCCAAACCGAAAGCAATAAATTAGCCCATTTGCCTGATTTAATTAAAGGAAAAGTAATCGGTCAGGATGAAGCGGTAACCAAAATTGCCCGCTCTATCCAACGCAATCGCGCCGGTCTAAAAGATCCGAATCGTCCGATTGGTTCGTTTATTTTCTTGGGTTCAACCGGTGTCGGAAAAACACAATTGGCCAAAGTGTTGGCCAAAGAGTTATTCGATTCTGAAGATGCGTTAATTCGAATCGACATGAGTGAATACATGGAAAAATTTGCCATCTCCCGATTAATCGGTGCGCCTCCGGGCTACGTGGGTTATGAAGAAGGCGGACAATTAACCGAAAAAGTGCGCAGAAAACCCTACTGTGTGGTTTTATTGGATGAAATCGAAAAAGCACACCCGGACGTATTCAATATGATGTTACAGGTTTTAGATGACGGTTATTTGACAGATAGTTTAGGGCGTAAAATCGACTTCAAAAACACCATTATCATAATGACTTCCAATGTTGGAGCTCGCCAATTGAAAGACTTCGGACAAGGCGTTGGTTTTGGTACTTCCGCTAAAGTGGCGCAAGCCGATGAACATTCGAAAAGCGTGATTGAAAATGCCTTGAAAAAAACTTTTGCCCCTGAATTCTTAAACAGAATTGACGATGTAATTGTATTCAATCCGTTAGAGAAACACGACATCGATTTAATCATCGAAATCGAATTGAAAAAATTGTACGCTCGTATAGAAGAGTTAGGATACAAATTGAACCTCTCTGAAACCGCCAAAGCGTTTATCGCCGATAAAGGTTTCGACAAACAATTTGGTGCCAGACCTTTAAAACGTGCAATCCAAAAATATGTAGAAGACGCTTTAGCCGAAGAGATTATCACTTCGAAAATAGCTTCAGGTGATGAAATTTTTATGGATTTAGACGAAACAACCCAAGAGTTGACAGTTAAAATCCAAAAAGCGGAAAAGCCTACAAAATAAGATAGTTTAATCTTTACAAGCCACGAATTACCGAATAATTGATCATGTTTTATTCGAAAGTTCGTGGCTTTTAATTTTTTATCCATGCCAATAAATAAAATCATATTAGGTTCAGAAGAATGGTGTTCGTTTCCCGAACTCGGTATTCCCGCTATCAAAGCCCGCGTCGATTCGGGTGCCAAAACTTCGGCATTGCATGCCATTAACATTGCTCCGTTTCTTAAAGATACCGAAAACTGGGTGAAATTTGACATCAACCCTATTCAGAATAACCTCAAAACAGTTATCCATTGTGAAGCCAAATTAGTCGATAAAAGAATAGTCAAAAGCTCAAGTGGCTTTCGCGAACAGCGTTATGTGATTAAGACCAATTTGTGCATCGGAACCGATACTTGGGAAATTGAAATGACCTTAACCAACCGAGATTCCATGGGTTTCCGTATGCTGTTAGGTCGAGAAGCCATGAGCGGCAGAATCTTGGTTGACCCTGAACAAAAATATTTATTGGGCCAACCTTCTACCGAAAATTTAAAAGATTTATACCAAAACGCTATTTCAAACAAATCCGGTTTGCGTATCGGTGTTTTGGCCAGCAATCCCGAGTTATACAGCAACAAACGCATCATGGAAGCCGGCGAAATGCGCGGTCACGAAATGCATTTTTTGAACATCAAAGAATGTTATATGAAACTAGATGCCGACAAACCCGAAATTCATTACCGTGGCGGAAAAATATTAGACAATTTCGACGCAATTATCCCGAGAATTCGACCGAGTATCACCTTTTACGGTTGTGCCTTAACGCGTCAGTTTGAAGCGATGAAAGTTTTTTGTTTGAATTCCGCGGCGGCCATAACCCAATCGAGAGACAAACTTTTTTCCCTTCAATTATTATTACACCACGGTGTTGACATTCCGACTACAGGATTTGCCAATTCACCTTTGGATACAGACGATTTGATTAAAATGGTTGGCGGTTCGCCATTGATTGTAAAACTATTAGAAGGAACTCAAGGAAAAGGCGTTGTTTTGGCGGAAACCAAAAAAGCAGCCGAATCCGTAATCAATGCCTTCAAAAGCTTGAACGCCAATATCTTGGTACAAGAATTCATCAAAGAAGCCAACGGAAAAGACTTGCGTTTGTTTGTCGTAGACGGTAAAGTTGTCGCGGCTATCCAGCGCGAGGCCGCGGCAGGAGAATTTCGTGCCAACATCCACATGGGCGGAACGGCATCGGTAATTAAACCAACGCCTGAAGAAAAGAAAATAGCCATCAAAGCAGCCAAAGCCATGGATTTAAAAGTCGCCGGCGTCGATATCATTCGTTCTTCCAAAGGTCCGTTATTGTTAGAAGTCAATTCTTCACCTGGATTAGAAGGCATCGAAGGAGCGACCAACAAAGACATCGCCGGAGAAATGATAAAAGCAATTGAGAAGAATTTTAAGAAGTAGACAGAACTGATAAACGACAACAAAAACTATATGAACAAAAACCGACTCGAAGCTTTTAGTGATGGCGTTTTAGCCATTATCATTACCATCATGGTGCTCGAATTTAAAGTGCCGACTGAAACCACTTTTGAAGCGGTAGTCCCTTTGTTTCATAAGTTTTTGAGTTATATCCTGAGTTTTATTTATGTCGGTATTTATTGGAACAACCACCACCATATGATGCATACGGTGAAACGTGTTAATGGTCAAATTCTTTGGGCCAATTTGCATTTGCTGTTTTGGTTGTCTTTGATACCCTTTGCGACGGCTTGGATTGGCGAGCATCACTTTGCTCCATTTCCGATGATGTTATATGGGGTTATTTTATTGATGAATGCGATTGCCTATTTTATATTACAAACTGTGATTTTGAAACACCACGGCAAAGATTCTATTCTTTCCAAAGCGGTTGGAAAAGATTTTAAAGGCAAAGCATCAGTAGTTTTATATTTAATAGCTGTTTTTGTTTCCAAATATTACACCGAAATTTCAGGTGCAATCTATATTTTAGTCGCCCTAATGTGGCTGGTTCCCGACAAAAGAATTGAAAAAATCTTAAACGAAGACAATTAAACCTGAAACTTGAAACAAAAACCACATGAATATTCTCTCTCAAATTATCATCGGATTTATTGCAGTACTGCACATATACATTCTTTGGCTCGAAATGTTCGCTTGGACAACTCGCGGAAGAAAAGTGTTTAAAACCATTCCGGCAGACCAATTTGAAAAGACCAAAGTCATGGCGGCGAATCAAGGTTTATACAACGGCTTTCTCGCTGCCGGATTAATTTGGTCACTATTAATTACTAATGTTGTTTGGAGTCTAAACGTAGCCTTGTTTTTCTTAGGTTGTGTTCTCGTAGCCGGAATTTATGGTGCATTGACTGCGTCCAAAAGAATATTTTTTGTACAAGCGGTTCCGGCAATTTTAGGATTGTTCAGTTTACTCTTCTAACTCAATCATAAAACTATTCAAAAACGCTACCGAGTTTTCAATGTCGTAGTGCAGAATGCGGTCTTCTTTGACCAAAGGCACTTCTTCTCGATAAGATTTCAAAAATGACTCAATAAACTCACTTGATTTCAAAGGCTGTCTGAAAGCAATGGCCTGAGAAGCATTCATCAATTCAATCGCCAAAATGCGTTCCAAGTTTTCCATAATGCGAAGCGTTTTCGTGGCTGCGTTTGCACCCATACTCACGTGGTCTTCTTGTCCGTTAGAAGAAACAATACTATCAACACTGGCCGGCGTCGCCAATTGTTTGTTCTGACTGGCAATGCTAGCGGCGGTATATTGCGGAATCATAAACCCTGAATTTAACCCTGGATTGTCGACTAAGAATGCCGGTAAGCCACGCAAACCTGAAATCAATTGGTAAGTTCTTCTTTCTGAAATACTTCCCAATTCTGCCAAAGCCAAGCCTAAAAAATCTAAGGCTAAAGCCAATGGCTGTCCGTGGAAATTCCCGCCGGAAATGATTAAGTCTTCGTTTTTAAAGATGTTTGGATTATCTGTAACCGAATTAATTTCGGTTTTGAATACTTTTTTCACATAGTCGATCGTGTCTTTCGATGCGCCATGAACCTGTGGAATACAACGGAATGAATACGGATCTTGAACATGTGCTTTGGGTTGCGTAATGATTTGACTGTCTTCTAATAATTCTCGCATTCTTTTGGCAGTCACGATTTGTCCTTTGTGCGGACGAACATAATGAATCAGTTCGTCAAAAGGTTCGATTCTTCCGTCAAATCCTTCCAATGATATGGCCGAAATCACATCTGCCAAATAAGAGTACTTCATTGCTTTCAACAAAATATAACTGCCGTAAGCACTCATGAATTGGGTGCCGTTTAATAAGGCCAAACCTTCCTTAGATTGCAATACTATCGGTTGCCAACCCATTTTCTCCAACACCTTTTTTGCCGGCTGACGAAAACCGTCATAATACACTTCGCCTTCGCCTAATAAAGGTAAAGACAAATGAGCCAATGGTGCCAAATCACCACTCGCGCCAAGCGAACCTTGAGTATAAATAACAGGAAGTATATCGTTATTGTAGAAATCAACCAAACGCTCTACCGTTTGCAATTGCACACCTGAATGACCGTAACTCAGGGATTGAATTTTGAGCAACAACATTATTTTCACTATCTCTGAAGGCACTTCTTCCCCGGTACCGCAAGCATGCGATTTTACCAAGTTTTCCTGAAGCTGAGACAAATTTTCATTTGAAATCTTCACATTACACAGTGAACCAAAACCTGTATTGATCCCATAAATCGGGGTTTCATTGGCGGCCATTTTTTGGTCCAAATAATCCCTACATTGTTGAATGTTGATTTTGGCTTCTTCCGAAAGAGCCAAAGTCTTGTGCTCGGCAATAATTCCTTGTAAAGTCTCTAAAGTCAATACTTCCGTACTGATGTAATGCGAATGCTCCATTTTTGGTGAGGATTAAAAGCCCAAAATTCCGCAAACGATTGTTAAAAAGCAACAATTTGACCGAGTATTTTTTGATAAATTATTAAAAAAAACAACTTTAGAATATTGATATAAACAAAATCACATCAGTTACATATAATTATTGCGATATTCTTAAAAATTTAAGGAAACCTTTTTTAATTCCTAAAAAGTCATACATTTGAAAATCATGATGTCGAACTACGCTAAATACCTATTCTCTTCTACAACCAATTCTTTGGTTGCGACATTTGGCACCACAACATCAACAACTACAACCCCGTTTGGGGTATAATTTTCACATATAATCCACTTGACATGTACTTTCGCAAGAAAGCAAATCACTCATCATTCATAACTCATAACTAAAAAAGTCATGATAGTATTAAAATTTGGCGGTACTTCGGTTGCCAATGCTGAAAACATTTCTAAAACCATAGCAATAGTTGCCAACAAAAGTAAAGAAAACCAACTTGCCGTAGTCGTTTCGGCCTTTAGCGGCGTAACCGATTTACTAATTTTAGCCGGAAAAACTGCCGGTGCCAAAGACAAAGGTTACAAAGATATCGTTAGTCAAATCGAGAAAAAACACAAAGACGCTATAGACGAATTGGTTCCACTGAGCGATCAAAGCGAAATTATTGATACCATTAACCACGATATCAACCATTTAAAAACCTTATTGGATGGTTGCTACCTTTTGGGCGAATTGTCAAGCAGAACGGCTGATATCGTAGCTGGTTTTGGCGAATTGTTATCTTCTCAGATTATTGCGGTAGCGCTAAAGCAAAAAGTCAGCAACTCCGCTTTTAAAGACAGTCGAGAAGTGATTAAAACCAATTCCAATTTCGGAAAAGCTGCGGTTGATTTTGAAGTAACCAATCAATTAATTGCCGACTATTTCAAAAACAATACTACTCAAGTAACCTTGTTTCCCGGATTTATTGCTTCTTCTTTGGATGGAAATACTACAACACTTGGTCGAGGCGGTTCCGATTATACGGCAGCAATTATTGCAGCTGCGGTAAACGCAGAAGTCTTAGAAATTTGGACCGATGTCAATGGTATGTTCACCGCCAATCCGAAAAGCGTTAAGCAGGCCCAACCGATAGAAACCATTTCCTATCAAGAGGCAATGGAATTGTCGCATTTTGGGGCCAAAGTTTTGTATCCGCCAACAATTCAGCCTGTGTTAAAAGACAGCATTCCGATTTTTATCAAAAATACTTTCGAACCCGAAGCCTACGGAACTTTGATTTCCAATACTCCTGAAGCATCAAGCAATCCGATTAAAGGAATTACGCATATCGATAACATTGCCTTGCTGACCTTGGAAGGTTCAGGAATGGTTGGTGTTGCGGGTTCTTCCAAACGTTTGTTTGAAGTTTTATCCAATGAAAATATCAATGTGATTTTTATTACCCAAGCTTCTTCAGAACACTCTATTTGTGTCGGAATTCTAAATGCTGATGCTGACAAAGCCAAATCCGCTATCGACAAAGCTTTTGAAATGGAAATTGCCCAAGGGAAAGTTGACCCAACTATCGTCGAAAAAGATTTGTGCATCGTGGCTCTTGTTGGCGAAAACATGAAAAACCACCAAGGTATCAGCGGAAAAATGTTCAGTACTTTAGGCAAAAACAACGTCAATATCCGTGCTATTGCTCAAGGAGCTTCGGAAAGAAACATTTCCGTTGTGATTAATGAAAAAGATGTTAAAAAAGCACTGAACACGTTACATGAGCGTTTCTTTGAAGACAATACCAAGCAGTTAAATTTATTCGTAATGGGTGTTGGAAACGTAGGCGAAAAGTTCATCGACCAAATCAGCCAACAAAAGAAATTCTTAAAAGAAAATTTGAAAATCAATGTGCGTGTTATTGCTTTATCCAATTCCAGAAAAATGGTTTTTGACGAAGACGGTATCGATTTAAAGAGTTGGAAAGAGACTTTGGATAATGGCGAAAAGGCGAATCCAAATGAATTCATCGCCCGAACTAAAGAATTGAATTTACGCAACAGCATTTTTGTCGATATCACCGCCAATTATGACATTGCGAGCATTTATGACCAATTCTTAGGCCAAAATATAGCCGTTGTCACCTGTAACAAAATAGCGTGCTCGTCAGAATACAGCAACTATAAAAACCTTAAAAACTTATCCCGAAAATACAATGCACCGTTTTTATTTGAAACCAATGTCGGAGCCGGTTTACCTATCATTGACACGCTCAAACACTTAATTGCTTCGGGTGATAAAGTCAACCGAATCAATGCAGTCTTATCGGGAAGTTTGAACTTTATTTTTAATAATTTCAGTGATACTTACAACTTTCATGACGTGGTAAAAGAAGCAGGTTTTCAAGGATTTACAGAACCTGACCCAAAAATTGATTTAAGTGGGGTTGATGTTGCTCGTAAGATTTTAATCCTCATTCGCGAAAGCGGTTACGAAATGGAAATGGAAGACATTGTCAACAATTCCTTCTTGCCAAAAGAATGCATGGAAACCACCAACAACGAGGATTTTTTCAAATCGTTAACCAAACATGCAAGCCACTTTGACAACCTTTTGGCAGAGGCCAAAGCCAAGGACAGCCGACTGAAATTTGTAGCCTCATTCGAAAACGGAAAAGCCAGTGTTGGCTTGCAATTTATTCCGTCTGACAGTCCGTTTTACAACCTCGAAGGAAAAGACAATATCGTCCAATTTTACACCGATCGCTACGTCGACCAACCTTTACTAATCAAAGGTGCCGGTGCCGGAGCAGCTGTCACAGCTTCAGGGATTTTTGCGGATGTAGTTAGGATTGGAAATGTTTAAAAAGTTGCAAGTTGCGAGTTCAAAGTTACGAGTTGTCTCAACCTTGAACCTGAAACCTTGAACCTGAAACCTTTAAAAATGAACGAAATAAAAATATTCTGTCCGGCCACTATCGCCAATCTCAATTGCGGGTTTGACGTATTGGGTTTGTGTTTGGAAGGCATTGGCGACGAAATGATTATTCGAAAAGTAGCCGAAAAAGGCATACGCATTACCAAAATAATCGGTGCCGATTTACCTTTGGAAACCGAAAAAAATGTGGCCGGTGTCGCTGCGCTTGCTATTGTAAATGCAGCTAATCCTGATTGTGGCTTTGAAATTGAAATCCATAAAAAAATAAAAGCCGGAAGCGGTATCGGAAGTTCTTCTGCCAGTGCGGCCGGAGCGGTTTTCGGTATTAATGAATTATTAGGCAAACCCTTTACCCGTCAAGAATTGGTTGATTTTGCCATGAAAGGTGAAGCTTTAGCTAGTGGTTGCGAACATGCCGATAATGTAGCACCTTGTGTACTTGGTGGATTTACTTTGGTTCGTGGTTACAATCCGTTAGATGTGATTAAAATTGAAAGTCCAAGTGAAATTTATGCAGTAGTTCTGCATCCCCAAATCGAGCTTAAAACTTCCGATTCCAGAGCGGTTCTCCCTAGCGCTGTTCCCTTAAAAGATGCAATAACCCAATGGGGAAACGTTGGCGGATTAATTGCCGGATTATATACCAAAGATTACGAGCTGATTGGTCGTTCTTTGCAAGATGTGATTATTGAACCGGCGCGGAAACAATTAATTCCTAATTTTGATTTGGTCAAAAATACGGCCTTGCAAAACGGTGCACTTGGCTCAGGGATTTCAGGTGCCGGACCTTCGATATTCGCTTTGTGCAAAGGACAAGAAATTGCCGAGAAAGTAGCTTATGCGATGAGCAATAGCTATCTTGAAACCGGAATTGCTTTTGATATGCATATTTCAAAGGTGAATGATGAAGGAGTGAAAACAATATAAGAAGGACGAAGTACGAGGTACAAAGTAAAATGTATTTCGTATTTTGTACTTTGTAAATCGTAGTTTAAAATGCAATATTTCAGCTTAAATAAAAACGCGCCAAGAGTCAGCTTTGAACAAGCAGTTGTGCTTGGTTTGGCACCCGATAGAGGTTTGTACTTTCCGGAAAGCATTACGCCGCTTCCCCATTCTTTCTTCCAAAATATTGAAAACCTTACGCAAGAAGAGATTGCTTTTGAAGCCATCAAACAATTCGTTGGCGACGAAATTCCGGAAGCCGAACTCAAACGCATCATAGCCGAAACTTTATGCTTTGATTTTCCTTGTGTAACGGTGGAAAAAGATGTCTTTTCTTTGGAACTATTTCACGGACCAACCATGGCATTTAAAGATGTCGGTGCCCGATTTATGTCGAGATGCTTAGGTTATTTTAACCGTAATGATGATAAAAAAGTAACCGTTCTCGTAGCCACTTCCGGCGATACCGGCGGTGCGGTTGCTAGCGGATTTTTGGAAGTAAAAGGTGTTGAAGTAATTATACTTTATCCTTCCGGTAAAGTGAGTGAAATACAAGAACGTCAATTAACTACGCTTGGAAAAAATATAAAAGCTTTAGAAGTAGATGGCGTTTTTGATGATTGTCAGGATATGGTGAAACAAGCTTTTTTAGACCATACTTTAAATCATAAAAATTTAACCTCAGCTAACTCGATTAACATTGCCCGTTGGCTGCCGCAAATGTTTTATATTTTCTTTGCTTACCAACAGTTAAAAAAGTACGACAAGCCGATTATTCTCTCTTGCCCGAGTGGCAATTTTGGGAATATTTGCGCCGGGATTATGGCCAAAAGATTGGGCTTACCTATCGCCCATTTTGTGGCTTCGACTAATGCCAATGATACAGTGCCAAGGTTTTTAGAAGCTGGAAACTATGAACCAAAACCTTCTATCGCTACGATTTCTAATGCGATGGATGTTGGGAATCCATCCAATTTTATTCGCATTCAGGAATTGTATCACTATGATTTAAGTGAATTTGAAAAAGACTTCTCTTCCTACTCTTTTACCGATGCTGAAACCGAAATAGCCATCAAAGATATTTACAATCGAACACAGTACATCGCTGAACCACACGGCGCTGTGGGATATTTGGGACTGAAAAAAGAAATGGCAAAACAACCGAAAAGCATTGGTGTATTTTTGGAAACTGCTCATCCTATTAAATTCTTGGATGTGGTGGAACCTTTATTGGGCTTAAAATTGCCTATTCCAACCCAGATTGAAAATGTATTAGGCAAAGAGAAAGTATCGACTAAGATTAAGACTTATGAAGATTTGAAAGCCTTTCTACAATAAATCATTAAGATGAACTCAAAAGCTTGCCTACTCCTATTCGTCTTGTTTTTAAGCTTTGGCTTAAAGGCACAAAACGATAGTATTAGAGCGGCCAAAAAGATGTTGGATGAGCCGGATTTGAATATCATAACTTATCTCACTGAAAACGACAGCACCACTTATTACAATGAGGATGAGTCGCTAACCCAGTATTTCAGCATTGAATTGATTGACCAAAAGCTTTATACTGCAAAAAAGAAAAAGGCGGTTTCATTTTTGACCGCTGATACTTTAGTCCACAAAAAGACCAACGGTATCATCACATTGCCTTGTCAAAAGAAGTCCGTCACCTTTACTGATCTTCCCTCAGAAGAAGAAACTATTCGTATTTATGAATACATCGGGCAAATCAATTTACTTAATGCATATGTCGTTTATGGCATGTATTGGGAAGATTATGACTTTACTTTAATTGACAAAACAAGCGGTGAGAGAATTTCAACCTTTGTTGACTTTCCTAATATTTCGACCGATAAAAAAAAGATTATTTGCTTAGGCGCAAACGTTTATGAAAATACCGCAGATTTGGATTTCTTTGTCATCGATAAGCAAAAGATAGTCCATAAAATGAACACCGGTTTCAAATATTGGATGCCGGCAGGAGAAAATACCGATATGTTTTGGAGCACTGACGGCTATTTCTATTTGCCCATTGTAGCCACAAACCATTATTGGAAAACCGACGGAAGTTTGAATGACCAGTGGCAATACATCCGAATCAAACCTATGCCGTAAATTCTTTTCAAGTCTTACAATCTGCTTTCAAAACAAAGTCATTTCTCTTATATTTGTTCCAAACAATCCTGTCTATGAAAAAAATTACTTCTCTGGTAGCGTTACTTCTTGTGGTTAGCGCTTGTGGCGTTCGACAAACCCGTGATATGCTCACTTCCGGTGATTATGACGGTGCGATTCAAAATGCTGTCGAAGGTTTGCGTGGAAACAAAAATGCCAAAGGCAAGCAAGATTACGTTTATATGCTCGAAGAAGCTTTTGCCAAAGCCAAAGAACGCGATTTGCGCAACATTGACACTTGGTTTAAAGATGCCAATCCGCAGAACTTAGAGAGGATTTATGAAACTTATGTCCAACTCAATGCACGTCAGGAACGCATTCGCCCTTTATTACCGGTTCGTTTGTTAAAAGAAGGTCGCGAAGCTATTTTCCCTTTCGAAGACTACTCCGATCAGATTGTGAGCAGTAAAAATGCTTTGGCCAAATATTTATACAACAACTCCAAAGCGCTTTTGGCCAACAAAGACAAAATGGTGGTACGCCGCGCCTATGATGACTTGGTGTATCTGCAAAATTTAAGTCCGGGTTTCAAAGACACCGACAAACTCATTGAAGAAGCAAGAATTAAAGGGACTGACTACGTAAGCGTTTACACTAAAAACGAAACCAATATGGTCATTCCGATTCGTTTGGAAAATGATTTACTGGATTTCAGCACTTATGGTTTAAATGATAAATGGACGGTTTACCACAGCAATCGCGTCAAAGGCATCAATTATGATTACGGTTTGGTAGTGAACTTCCGCCAAATCAACATCTCGCCTGAACAAATCAAAGAACGCGAACTGCAAAAAGAAAAACTGATTAAGGTTGGGCTCAAAAATCTATTAGACGCCAACGGTCAAGTTGTAAAAGACAGTTTAGGTAATCCGATTAAAGTTGACGATATGCGAACCGTTCGCGCTACGATTTACGAGTTCTCGCAATTTAAAGCCTGTCAAGTAACCGCCAAAGTAGATTATATCGATTTTAATACGAATCAGCTACTACAAACGTTTCCGCTGGCAAGTGAGTTTACGTTTAATTATATGTATGCCAAATACCGTGGCGACAAACGCGCTTGTGAACAAGATTATTTTCAATATTTCGATCGAAGAGCGGTGGCTTTTCCATCCAATGAGCAAATGGTTTTTGACACCGGAAACGATTTAAAAGCCAAACTAAAGGACATCATCACCCGAAACCGATTCAGGAGATAAACAAAAAGCCGTCAATTATAGACGGCTTTTTTATTTTAAATCTGAGTTAAGTTAAACTAAATCAGCTAACTTCTTAGCCTCAATACTTTCATGCGAACGATCGTAAATGGCTTTACCATCTTTAATTACAATCAGTTGGGGCGACTGGTGGTAAACACTGAAACGGTTTGCAATTTCGTTTGAAATGTCGCGGTGTTCCAATAAATCCAAGTAATACGGAATGACTTTTCCTTCCAAATCAAACTCTTGTTCAAACTGACGCAATGCCATTCGGCTAATACTGCAACGAGTACTGTGCTTGAAAATCACTACCGGAGTTTCAGTCGACTCATTAACAATCTCGTTTAGCTGACCTAAATCAGTTAAAGTACGCCAAGCCATTTTGTTTTCACGCTCAGATTGATCTGAACCACCAAAAATATTTTGAAACAAACTCATAAACTTTTCCCTTTTAACTTTTCCCTTTCCCTCAAAATCAAGACATAACGTCATTACTAACGTCAAACTGTCTATAACAATCGCAAAGATAACCAAAAAAACGGCCATTTTGTCGGCTTAAACTTATTGGAATATAAATTGACGCCAATTAACTGAAGTTTTCAAAACTTTTATCCCAAACAACAACACAAAGGAGAACACTACATTATGAACACAAACAATTTTACTATTAAATCACAAGAAGCCATTCAGCAAGCGCAACAAATTGCGCAAGGCTTTGGTCACCAACAAATCGAAAACGAGCATATCATCAAAGGTATCTTGGAAGTCGATGAGAATGTGACGCCATTTATACTAAAGAAGCTCAACGTCAATGTCGATTTATTTAAAAAGATACTCGACAGTACTTTACAAAGCTTTCCGAAAGTTTCAGGAGGCGATATTATGTTGTCCCGAGAAGCTTCAACGGCTTTGACTGAAGCCAATATTATTGCCAAAAAAATGAACGATGAATACGTTTCGATTGAACATTTACTATTGGCCATTTTTAAATCGAAGAGTAAAGTCGCCCAAATTTTAAAAGACCAAGGTGTAACATACAACGGTTTGGAAGCCGCTATTGCCGAAATCAGAAAAGGCGAAAGAGTAACTTCCGCTTCAGCCGAAGAAACTTATAATTCACTAAACAAATATGCCAAAAACCTCAACGAATTAGCCCGCACAGGCAAACTCGATCCGGTGATTGGTCGTGATGAAGAAATTCGAAGAGTATTGCAAATCTTAACGCGTCGTACTAAGAACAACCCAATGCTTGTGGGTGAACCCGGCGTGGGTAAAACCGCTATAGCCGAAGGTTTGGCACACCGAATTGTAGACGGCGATGTACCCGAAAATCTAAAAGACAAAATCGTTTACTCGCTTGATATGGGTGCGCTGATTGCCGGTGCCAAATACAAAGGAGAATTCGAAGAGCGTTTAAAATCGGTGGTGAAAGAAGTCACCTCAGCCGAAGGCGATATCGTCTTGTTTATTGATGAGATTCATACACTCGTAGGAGCCGGCGGTGGTGAAGGCGCTATGGACGCCGCGAATATCTTAAAACCGGCTTTGGCTCGTGGTGAGTTAAGAGCTATTGGAGCAACGACTTTAGACGAGTACCAAAAATACTTCGAGAAAGACAAAGCGTTAGAGCGTCGTTTCCAAAAAGTAATGGTCGATGAACCTGATACCGAAAGTGCGATTTCCATCTTACGAGGAATTAAGGAGAAATACGAAACCCATCATAAAGTCCGTATCAAAGACGATGCTATTATAGCGGCCGTTGAATTATCGCAACGCTATATCACAAATCGTTTCTTGCCTGATAAAGCCATCGACTTGATGGACGAAGCGGCTTCGAAGTTGCGCATGGAAATCAATTCCAAACCCGAAGAACTCGACGTCTTGGATCGAAAAATCATGCAATTGGAAATCGAGATTGAAGCGATTAAAAGAGAAAACGATGAAATCAAGTTGAAATCGTTAGGCTTAGACTTGGCGAATTTAAAAGAAGAACGCAACGAAATCTTTACCAAATGGAAATCAGAGAAAGATGTCGTAGATAATATCCAATCTGTCAAACAAGAAATAGAAGATTTTAAGCTCGATGCCGAACGTGCCGAGCGCGACGGTGATTACGGTAAGGTAGCCGAAATCCGTTACGGAAAAATAAAAGACGCCCAAGAAAGATTAGATGCATTGCAAACCCAATTGGCCGAAAATCAAGCCGGAAGCTCTTTGATCAAAGAAGAAGTTACCCGCGAAGACATCGCCGAAGTGGTGGCGAAATGGACCGGCGTTCCCGTGACCAAAATGCTCCAAGGTGAAAGAGAAAAACTCTTGCGTTTGGAAGACGAGTTGCACCACAGAGTAGTCGGACAAGAAGAAGCTATTGAAGCCATCAGCGATGCCGTACGCAGAAGTCGTGCCGGATTACAAGACATGAAAAAACCAATTGGTACTTTCCTATTCTTAGGAACTACCGGTGTGGGTAAAACCGAATTGGCGAAAGCCTTGGCCGAATATTTATTCGACGATGAAAACGCCATGACGCGTATCGACATGAGTGAATACCAAGAACGCCACAGTGTGAGCCGATTGGTGGGTGCGCCTCCGGGATACGTAGGTTATGACGAAGGCGGACAATTGACCGAAGCCGTAAGAAGAAAACCTTATTCGGTTATCTTATTAGACGAAATCGAAAAAGCACATCCTGACACATTTAATATCTTGTTACAAGTATTAGACGAAGGTCGATTAACGGATAACAAAGGACGATTGGCCGACTTTAAAAACACCATTATCATCATGACTTCCAATATGGGATCTGCGATTATACAAGAGAAGTTTGAAAACCTAAAAGGCGGTATTGAAGCCGCTACGGAAGCCGCTAAAACCGAAGTACTTGGTTTGCTAAAACAAACGGTTCATCCAGAGTTTATCAATCGTATTGATGAGATAGTAATGTTTACACCATTAACCGCTGCGAATATCAAACAAATCGTTGGGTTACAATTGCAAAGCGTTACTAAAATGCTTGCACACCAAAACATTACGATGGATGCCACACCGGAAGCCATTGCTTACTTAGCTGAAAAAGGTTACGATCCGCAGTTTGGTGCCCGACCGGTAAAAAGAGTAATCCAACGCGAAGTACTGAACCAATTGTCTAAGGAAATCTTAGCGGGTAAAGTGACCACAGATAGTATTATTTTGTTGGATTGTTTTGACGGACAGTTGGTGTTTAGGAATCATGTCGCTGAGTAACTGAGTCGCTGATTGACTGGATTTTAACTTGAAATACATATTTAGGTTAGTTTGATTGAGAAAACCCTGATGGTTGTGATGACTATTGGGGTTTTTCTTTTTGTTTAATTCTTTTTCTTGAACCAAAATACTTTAAATTTCGATGATCTGCCAAATGACTCCAACCCTGGCTTTGTAACATTTTTCCCCATTCTTATACCAATCCCCAAAAATCATCAATCAAAATCAATCACATGAAAAATTACATTTCGCTCTCAGCGCTATACCTCGTTGTTATGGGCTGTACTCCTTTCAAACCGGCCATTAGTAATGCGGACATCAATACCCTATCCGAATACAAAGTCAAAGGCCGACAGGGTATTTTAATCAATCAGAAACTTAGTTTTGGTGAGTATACCACTTCTAAAGTAAAGCGCTCTTGGACCAAAGGCGGTAATACCCGTGTACCTGTAACAGTTTCGCCGGTTGTAGATTTTCTATATCCCGAGATTCTTACGGTTGAAAACAGAGACCGCTACCAAACTTTTGGATTTCAAATGAAAGACGGTTTGCAAAACAATACTGATGTATATGCGGCTACCGACTTTGCCTCTGAACAGCTTTTGGTGGGTAATAATCCAAATAGCATCGTTAATATTATTAAAGACATTACCGGTAAAGGCATTGACCAATCTTATATGTTTTATGCTCAAGTCTATGTAAACCAAGACAACAAACCATGGGAATTGCTACTTGACAATAATGCCTCGCAAAGAGATGCCAAACAATATATTGGCTACTTTGGTTATGATCAAACACGATACTATAGTCTAAAACCCATAACCGAATTACAAACCAGCAAAGGGCCAAAACCCATTTGGATGGGCTCAGTAGGTTATGAAATATGTAATCCTGATAATCAAGCCGTAGCGGCCGTTTCCTTAATGGATAACGGACTTGTTTACTTAGCAGCTACCAACCCAGAAGAACGTTTTTTACTGGCTAATCTTTGTGCTACTTTGCTGTTGCAGCAGGATATCGCAGAGTAAGAGGAAACTTTGATGTCTTAAATTGCTATAGACTTAAAAATTGAATTTTGACCCTTTGAATTTGCAACTGCCTCAAAATCAAGTAAATTATTGATAAATTAGTCTTTTCCATAAGCAATAGTGTATTTAATTTCACTACATTTATTCTCAATTTTTTAAACATTTTTGGCAATGAAAACTTTATCCATTACAATCGCGTTCGTCGCGGTTATGGTTGGGGTTTCGTGTAGTGATTCCGAAACCGGCACTATTACAACTGTACAAAAAAATGTACAGGATGATCAACGACATTCATCCGTTCCTACTACAAATTTGTCTCTTTCTGATTTAAGGGCTTATTATGATGAAACTGTTTTTAGGGTTAATTTAATCAGACTTTCAAGACTATCTTCGGCAGCAGCTTTTGACAGTGGCATGCCGATTTGCAAAATTTTTACCGTTGCTGAATTGTCAGAACCGCAACTATTTCATTTGGTTTTGGACAACAACAACAATGGTGCACCATTTGTGTACTGCTTGGTTCATTTGATTAAATTTGAAAATGATGCTCCGCCGCGTCAATTTTATTCTATGTCTTCTATAGATGACGCCATAGATAGCGGAGAAATTACAGTAGAAAATACGGAACGACTTTATAAGTGTGTCTTTTTATGATACCGGCTCAAAATTAAGGATTGAACCTATTTCCAAACAAAAAAGCACCCATAAGGTGCTTTTTTGTTTGGATTGTTATGCGCAAAATATTATTCTGTATAACTTTTACAACGCTCACCTTGTATGTACATTTTAAGGCTGTTAAAATGAATGGTGAAAGGTACCGCTTTCCAATGGCCTTCGTCTTCATTCTCAGGATTGGTGTACAAGTACCAGAGGGTATAAGCTGCATTATCAAAACCTTTATTAAATATTGGCTCTCCGGCTTCATTGCATTCTAAACCCCAAGTAACTGCTTTTTTAGGTTGCTCATGCAATTGGTATAAACCGGTACCGTTAGCATTTAACTCTACTGTAGGTTCAGCACCATTAAAAAAATAAGTCCCGGCAACAGTATAACCGATATCAGTGGTAATGTAATGAATACCGTCTTTGGTTTCAATTTTAGTCTGGCCAAAACTTTTACCCGCCAATAACAATAAAACAATAAGGAGCATTTTTAAATTCATACGTTTTAGATTTAGATTGAAATAAAAATAAAAACTATTCGAAGCCGTTCATCGTTGCTTTCCAATTAGTTATGAACAGTTTGCACCGACAAATGTTGATTTCTTAAAAAAATATTATCTGTCACTGGTAGGGTATTTAAAGTTAATTCTGTTTTGTAATAAATTTTAAAAACTAAATGGTATGAAAAAATTAAAAAAACTATTAGGGATTATTACATTAGTAATTGTTTTGGCTTCTTGTTCCAATGATAGCGGAAGCTCAGAAAACACTTTGAATATTGTAGCCAGAGCTACTTATTCTCCATCAGCTAACCGTTCCGCATTAAACGGAGATGTTGTTTTGAACAGCTTTAAAATTAACTTGAGAGAAATTGAATTTGAATTGGCTGAAAATAGTAGTGATGATGACGATTCTAATGGCGATTCAGATGATGATGGCTTTTACGACAGCGATGATGAGTTTGAATTGTATGGCCCGTTTGAGTTAGACCTTTTAAACCAAAATGCCCCAGTAACTACTGTGACTGTTCCTAACGGTACTTATGAAGAAGTAGAATTCAAATTACACAAAAGTACCAACAGTGCATCAGCTATGTTCAACAAATCAATTGAAATTACCGGTACGATTAACGGAACTCCGTTTATCTTTTGGCACGACATAGATGAAGACTTTGAAATTGACTATGAAGACACCAATCAAAATTTGGTAATCAACAACAATTCTTATGATTTAGTTTTCAATTTCGATTTGAACCAAGTATTGAGCATGGTTGATTTAAGCAGCGCCGTTGACGGTGATGGTGATGGTGTAATTGAAATTGGTCCGAATGATACCGACGGCAATCAAGCCTTGGCCAACCTTATAGAGGATAGCATAGAAGATTCTTGCGACTTAGACGATTAATGTTTTTTTGAGATTAGAGTTAAGTATGGCCCCGACGTAGTAAAATATGTTGGGGCTTTTTTTTAGTAGTCTATTGAAGGCCAGCACTTTTAAAACATAAGGTTACAGCGAGTAGTGTAGAATATATTCTACAAGAATTATTAAAATGTATTACACGCTAATAGCTTAAAGAGACTTACTTTTGTATGGTAAATTGATTTAAAAAATTAATTTTGCCGCCCCAACTCTTTAACATTTGTTTATACCTACAGCAAACAAATTTTAAAAAGCTCCATATTGAACGCTATCTTTCTTAAAAAACTAAAGTTTGAGGATCGAAAAGTTGTGCATTATACTTTATTAGTATGCATTATTCTTTTACAACTCATTGCTGTGCTAATTTGGTATAACGAAACCGCCAATGAAAACAAAATCGAAGCGTCTTTCGAAAGCATTGACCATGCCAACCAAGTTAATGGATTTACCGGTAAGGTAAACAATGCCATCATCCAATCGCAGGAGTCTTTTAACGATTACATCAGCACCAAAAATCCAAAAGCGTTAGACCGTTATTTGGGTTCGCTAAAAGTAACGAGTTCGTTGATAGACAGCTTGGCATTTACCACCAAAAACCATGAAGCTTTTAAAACCATTTTGGCCAAAAGAGATAAAGTAACAGCCGATATTCTTCTCCTAAAATCGTCTATTGATTCGGTAATCAGCAGACAAATTCATCCCAACCATGAAGACGTTGTTGCGCCCTTCCGATTTGACCGTTTGAATTATAATAAAGTGCTCGACAGTATTGATACCAATACTTCCATCAAGATTGACAGCATATCCAGAAAAGGCTTATTAGCCCGATTACTGGCAGCTTTTTCGGGTAAAATAGAAATCCAAAAAGAGCAGTTGAATACGGTGATTACCATGAAATACAAAGACAAAGTAAAAACCGGTACGCTCGAAGAACAAATGAAATACCTAATTTCGACCAGTAACAAATATTATGCGGCGGAGTTTGGCAAACTGCAATCGGCTTTTCTCAACTTGAGAAAAAAAGACCTTGAGCTGGTTAAATTCAACACCGAATTACTGTTGCTGAGCCAAACCACACTGCCCTATTTTACCAATGCCGCCCAAGAATTAAAACTCAATAGTCAGCAGGATTTAAAAGACCAATTGGCAACCAACAAAGCCATTAGAAATTATTCGATAGTAGCTGTTCTCTTTTTGATGTTTGTGGTGTCACTTATTTTGTTCGGATTTACACGCTTGGCTTTTGAGTATGAAAAAAGATTGACTACTGCACAGGAAAAAATTCGACAAAGCCTCAACTTCAAAAATAGAATCATGGGAATGATCAGCCACGAGATTCGTTCACCGTTGAGTATTATCGCTATTTACAGTCAAAAGATAAGTGCAACGGTTAAAGACAATGAAATCAAAGAAACTTTTAATTCGGTACAATTTACCACCAATTCCTTGTTGCTGTTGTCTAATCAAATATTAGAATATTCCAAAGCTGAAAACCATCGCCTTACTTTAAAAAACAAAAACTTTTATCTTAAAACAGAGCTGGAGCAAATCATCACCGCCATGACATCGCTGGTGGAAAGTAAAGGCAACAAACTAAAGCTGAGTTCAAATATGCAAACGGATTACGAAGTGTATTCAGACGTGGCTAAAATGCACCAATTGTTTTATAATATTATAGGCAACGCCAACAAGTTTACCGAAAAAGGTTTGATAGAAGTTACTATTAACCAAAAAAATACTTCGGATTATGAAGTCAATTTGCAAGTAACCATTGAAGACAACGGCATAGGAATTGCGGCAGGTGATTTGGCCAATATCTTCGAATCCTATTACCAAGGTACTGTTTCCAACAATGTCAATGATTTGGGTGTAGGTTTAGGATTAAACCTCTGCAAAGAAATTGTTGAACTCTTTGAAGGAAAAATTGAGGTTGAAAGTCAAGAAGGCCAAGGAACCAAAATAGTCTTTGATTTGGTTTTAAGTAAAGTTTAGCATGCTCATTAATCAATATAAAGAAAAATCCAATAACGCAATGTACCCTTAAAATGAAGCCAACACAAAATTTCACTTTTCTAATTGCAGACGATCACAGCATTGTTAGACAAGGCGTTTCTTTATTAATTAAAGAATTGTTTTTTAATGCTAAAATTCACCAGGCCGGCAATTTTAAAGATACCTTGAAAATTCTTCGAGAAACCAAAATTGATTTGCTCGTATTAGACATCAATTTTCCGGATGGCAACAGTTTAAATATTATAGCCGAAACCAAGAATATCCAACCCAATATTAAAATACTGATATTTTCAGCCTATGACGAAGACATTTACGCCTTGCGTTATTTGAATGCCGGTGCTTCGGGTTATTTGAACAAAGGCAGCAGCGAAGAAGAAATGAAACTCGCCTTGAGAAGCATGATGGTTTCGGGTAAATACATCACCCAAAATATCAAAGACCGCATACTCGATTCTTACATCTCTAAAAAACCCATCAATCCATTAGAATTACTGTCTAACAGAGAAGTCGAAGTAGCACGATTACTCATCAAAGGCTATGGCAACATGGAAATTGCCGAATACTTGAATGTAAAAAAATCAACAGTCAGCACTTTTAAAAACAGAATTTTTGAAAAACTCGAGATTGACAATCTGGCCGATTTGATTGATTTCTTTCAGTTGTACAATTAAAATGACCTTGTTGTTTTGAGTTTAAAAGCCGATTGAATTATGTAACCGAATCCAAAAAAGCGACTTTAAAAAGTCGCTTTTTTTGTAGAAGCAATTCTACACTAAACCCTTGCCTATTCTACAGAAAACAACTTTTCATTGGTTTAAATTTGCCTAAAGATTGAAAGCAAAAAAGTTTTCATAAACTTAGGTTTAAATCAAAAATAATCAGGGTTAGTTTAAATAATGATTGTGGGTGTCCTTAAAATCCTGTTGGCTTACTATTGCCCCAAACAAAAAATAGGTCAATGGGATTTATTAAGGATAAAAAAACTAACTCCGTAGCATTTGAAGACAATGATGCACAAAAAAACCGTTTCAGTAATTAGCTATTTGACTATAATAGGTTGGATAATAGCTTTTGTAAACTATCGAAAAGGTGCCAAATCATCTTTGGCTAAGTTCCATTTAGAACAATCATTCGGATTAGCCATAATGGTAATCATGACCAATATTTTAATGACTATACCCATTTATTTTGACTCTTTCTTTATTCTATTATTAATTATTAACAACATGGGATTGGTTATACTTTGGATTGCCGGATTAATAAGTGCCTACTATGGTGTGAGACTGCCATTGCCATTTATTGGATTTTATTTCAAAGATAAATTCCGCTTTATCCAATAAAGTTAACCATCCCATTTTTTTATAAAGTCTCCTTATGATTGACCAAATTAACAAACTGATTCAAATAAACCTACTGCTTTTTTTATATGCCAAACACAAACCTGTGAAACTGCAGGATTTCAAAAATCACGATGGAAACCCGCTACCCGGCGCAAAAATGTTAGCCGAAATTATGCAACAAAAAGAATTGATAAAAAACTATTCGGAAAAAGAGTTTTGTTACGAGTTGACCGAATTGGGAAAATACATCGCCGAAAGCGGTGGCTGGCTAAACCATGTAGAAAAACTAAAAATGGTAAAACCTTTCCCTCTATCAAATACAAATTCAAAAGCTAAAAAAACAGTCCGAAAACTGAATAAAGTACTAATCATAGCCGGAATTCTCATCCTATTGCTGAGTTGTTTGATTGTTTCTAGCATCTAATTCCCTGCTTGCCCTTAAAATCAAAATAATTAATCTGCCTTAATAAAGCTCTGATAGCCTACACTATCGGGGCTTTTTTTTTAAACAGTTAGGTTACAGAATAAACTTCTTGTTCAAAACATTCCAACATTTTCCTATCTTAGCCATAACTAAAAACCATACTTGTATGAAAACCCCATTCCTACTCTTAGTCTTTTTTTTGGCGATGACTTCCGCGCAAGGCCAAACGATTGATGAAACCTTAATTACAGGCAAATGGAAAGTAAAAAAAGCCACTGCGCTTAAAAATGCCGACAAACCCGAAACCAAAGAACTGGTTACCGGTTTTCAAAAAGCTACTTATCACTTCAATGCCGACCATAGCTTTACTTTTGAGACTAAAAGCAACACCAAAATGATGCAACAACTTGAAAAATTGTTTCAAAACAATCAGTGGATTTTTGACAAAAAGAAAAAACAAATTAAGGTCGGGCTCAAAAAAGAAGGGTATTCCAATATTCTGTTTTTGATTAGTGTGAAGGATAAAAAAATTATTTTTCTGATTGATGACGCTCAGATTGAGTTGGTAATGAAAAAGAGTTAAAACAGCATATCGTTATTTTGAACAAATTAAAACCATATAAAGAAATACTTAGCTATGCCATAGTAATGACAGTATTACTTTTGTTACTTCGTTGGCTGGAGTTTCGCTTTTTAATTTTAGAAAACCAATACGAAATATACATCGGACTCATCTCTATATTCTTCTTGCTTTTCGGAATTTGGCTTTCCAACAAAGTCACCAAACCTAAAATTAAAACCATCATCATTGAAAAAGAAGTACGAGTGCCTACCTCTGATTTTATGTTAAACGAAACCGAATTACAACAACGAAACATCAGCAAACGCGAACTCGAAGTACTGACTTTAATGGCGCAAGGTCTGAGCAATCAGGAAATCGCCGAGCAACTGTTTGTTTCCCTTAACACCATCAAAACCCACAGCGCCAAACTCTTCGAAAAACTAGAAGCCAAGCGCCGAACGCAAGCTATAGAAACCGCTAAAAAGCTGCAATTATTGCCTCCTACTTTAGGATGATTTTAAAAATTTCACCCAAAAGGATGAGCGGAAAAACAGCACAAATACTAACCTTTGTAACCTAATCAAAACTTTACTATTATGAAAAACACTATTATCAAATACGGTGTAATCGGCGGACTGATTGTAAGCGTATTTATGGGAATCGGAGCGGCTGTTTATAGTTATAATCCCAAATACGATTTGGGCATGGTTTTCGGTTTTGCCGGAATGTTAGTAGCCTATACCTTTGTCTTTTTGGGCGTGAAAAACTTTCGCGACAAGCAAAACGGTGGATTTATCAGCTTTGGAAAAGCTTTTAAAGTAGGCCTATTGATGTCCTTAATCACTGCCACTATTTACGTGGGGATTTGGGTGATAGAACACCATTATTTATATCCTGATTTCATGGAAAAATATTCCCAAGCCGAGATACAAAAATTGGAAAAAGAAGGATTGACGGCGGCGGAATTCAAAATTCAAAAGGACAGAATATTGTATTTTAAAGAACTCTATAAAAGCACCATTTGGGTTATCCTTTTTACTTACATGGAAATTATGGTTCCAATTGGTTTGCTTGTCCCTGTTATCAGTGCGGCCATTTTAAAAAGAAAACCATCGGCTCAAGCCTCACCGAAGGAAACTGAATAGTACTGCTTTCCTGTAAAGTTAAAATGATCCTCTCCTCAGTGTGAGGATTTTTTTTATATTTATATTTCAAAATTAAAATATGAATCCCGATATTCAAAACTACAATAACGCTCAAGAGCCTGAATACCAAGATATTTGTCACAAATTGGCAGCAATCATTCTTAAAAATCTGCCCGAAGCGGAACACAAAATATGGCACGCCCATCCGGTATGGTTTTTAGACGGTAATCCAATTGTAGGTTATGACAAATTAAAAGCCGGTTTGCGTTTGATGTTTTGGAGTGGCGTCACTTTTGAAGAAAAAAATCTAAAACCCGGAAGCGGCAAATTTAAAGATGCTTCCATTACGTATACAACCATTGACCAAATCAATATTGAAGACGTAGAACGTTGGCTTCAAAAATCAAAAGAAATTCAATGGGATTATAAAAACATCATCAAGCGAAAAGGCGTTTTAGAACGTTTGAAATGATTGTTAACAATAATGAATTTTTTAACTATTTACTGAAACACTATAAATGAAAAATAAACTACTATTAATTTGGATTTTTCTATGCCAAATAAGTTTCGGACAAACACCAAAAAGCTACACCGAACCCTATCGACCTCAATTTCACTTTACGCCTCCAGCCAAATGGATGAATGATCCCAACGGATTGGTGTATCTAAACGGCAAATACCATTTGTTTTACCAATACTATCCCGAAGATATCGTTTGGGGTCCAATGCATTGGGGACATGCCGAAAGTACCGATTTATTACATTGGAAACATTTGCCCGTTGCTTTGTATCCCGACAAGTTGGGTTGGATATTTTCGGGCAGTGCCGTGATCGACAAAAATAATACCGCCGGTTTTGGAAAAAATGCCATGATAGCCATTTATACCTACCACAACGACGAAATTTGGAAAGCCGGAAAAAAAAATACCGAAAGCCAAGCCATTGCTTACAGCACTGACGAAGGCAAAACTTGGACAAAATACAAAGACAATCCCGTGTTAAATAACTCGGGCGAACAGGATTTCAGAGACCCGAAAGTTTTTTGGCACGAGGAAACTTCTAAATGGATTATGACTTTAGCCGTAGGCGATAAAATCAAGTTATTCTCTTCTCCCAATTTAAAAGAATGGCAGGAAGAAAGCACTTTTAAGCCAAAAGACGATGACTCTAATTTAGGAGTTTGGGAATGTCCCGATTTGTTTCCGATTAAAATAAAGTCTAATGGAGAAACTTATTGGGTAATGATTGTTAACCATGGTGATAAAGCACCTAATGGCGGTTCGGGCACACGCTATTTTATAGGCGATTTTGACGGCAAAAAGTTTACCGAAATCCAAAAAGCCCTTTGGTTAGACTATGGGACCGATTATTACGCGACCGTAACTTTCTCTAATGTTCCCAATGACAAAAAAATCGTTTTGGGTTGGATGAGCAATTGGCAATATGCGACTAAAGTCCCGACAGAAGTTTGGCGCAGCGCTATGACTTTGCCCAGAGAACTCAATCTGATCAAACAAAAAGAAGGCTATCGACTGACCCAAAATATGATTCCGCAATTTGACGCTTTGACCAAATCGGTATTTGAACAGGAAAAAGTGGTTACGCCATTTGAAAAAACCGAAATCGATTTATCCCAAGCGGAAGTCAATTTTACTATGGAAGGCGGAACAGATGTGATAATTTCTTTGTCAAACATCAATGGCGAACTATTTACCATAGCCATCGCCGGTGATATCGTTGTAACGGACCGAAGCAATTCGGGGAAGTCGGATTTTCATGAAACTTTTACCGCCAAACCACAAGTGATGCCGCTTGGTGAAGACAAAATAAATGAAGTTCAACTCATTTTGGACAAATCATCCATAGAAATTTTATTGAATGGTGGAAAATATTCGATGACCAATTTGTTTTTCCCTACTGAGCAGTTTTCTATTTTAAAAATCATCAGTAAAGACGATAAACCTTTACAAAATCTAAAAATAAAATCTGTTGCCCGAACTTGGGACTAAAACACCTAACTTCTTACCAATCTGATCATGGTTTGACAACTGTTTTGGGTGATGTTCAAAATGCCTGAAACCATAGGAGAAACACAAGAGAATTTAGCCGAAAGCTTATCTAACAAAGAATAGTATGAACAAGAAATTAGTTTGCTTTGGCGAAGTATTATGGGATGTGTTGCCTACCGGAAAAATTGCAGGCGGCGCACCGATGAATGTTTCCATACGCTTGCAATCCTTAGGGATTGATACAAAAATGATTTCTAAAATCGGTGATGATGCTTTGGGCAAAGAACTCTTGAACATTATTAAAGAAAAAAACGTCGATACTTCTTTGATTCAAATCGATGATAAATTAGCTACCGGAGAAGTTTTGGTGACTTTAGATGCTAAAGGAAGTGCTTCTTATGACATTGTGTATCCTTCGGCTTGGGACAAAATTGAAATCAGTGATGACAATTTAAAAGTCGTTAAAGAAGCCGATGCCTTAATCTTTGGTTCCTTGGCTTGTCGCGATACGGTTTCAAAAACCACACTTTTGACGTTATTGGAAAATGCCCGTTACAAAATCTTTGATGTCAATATTCGACCGCCGTTTTACTCTATTGATTTTTTGGAACAAATGATGAAACTGGCGGATTTCATTAAGTTAAATGATGATGAATTGTTTGAGGTCGCTCACGCTTTGGGTTCGAACAGTGACACCATTGAAGACCACATTCTCTTCTTATCCGAACTAACCAATACCAATACCATTTGTGTAACTAAAGGTAAAGATGGTGCAGTTTTATATATTGATAATCAATTTTTTAACCATAATGGATTTAAAGTTAAAGTTGCCGATACTATAGGTGCAGGAGACAGTTTTTTAGCCGCTTTACTTTCTAAAGTATTGTATACAAAAGACTATCCGGAAGCGGTTACTTTTGGTTGTGCCGTAGGTGCTTTGGTGGCTTCTCATAAAGGAGCCAATCCAGAAGTTTCAAGACAAGATATTCAGTTTTTATTGAATAACCAAACCCTAAATTCATAACTAATTAATATTTTTCTTATTATTGGTAAAGAATTAATTCTTAAAATATCCTTTATGAAAAAATACTTCGCCTTAGTTTTAGTTTTAACTTCTTTGACCGTTTGTTCGCAAGATCAAAAATTTGTTAAACCCGATTATAAAGCTATCAAAAAAGAAGTTGCGGATAAAAATTCAACTTTTTTTTACAAAAAATTAGAGGAAAAATTCAATGCCGCCGATTCAACCATGACCCTTGAAGAGAAGCGCCACTTGTATTACGGTTTTACTAATCAAGATCGATATTCTTCCTTTTACACGGGTGCCGCCAATGACAGTTTGAGAAGTGTATTGAACAAAGAAGTGTTGGAAACCGAGGATTTTAAAAAAATTATCACCTATGGTTCAGAAGTTTTAAACGAAAATCCATTCGACATCAGAACTTTAAACATCATGTCCTATGCTTATGAAAAACAGAGCAATTTGACGGAAGCTAAGAATAAAGCCATCCAAATCGGGATTATAGTAGAAGCTATTTTCAGCACGGGTGACGGAACCTCAAAAGAAAATGCTTTTTTTGTCATCAATGTTCCCCATGAATATGATATTATCAGCGTCCTGGGTTTTGAATTTGGCGGTAAACAAAGTTTAATTGAAGGTACTTATGATTATTTAACCCTAGCTGAAAATCCCTACGGTCTGAAAGGGTTTTATTTTGATATGAGTCCGAGCTTCAATAAACTGGCCGAATTATTAAAAGACTAAAAAAAAACTCTGAATTTACATTCAGAGTTTTTTTTGCTTTTATAACTTTCCGTTCTTGATCTCTTCGACTATTTCCGGATTCAAAAGGGTTGATATATCTCCGAAATTAGAGTAATCACCTTCGGCTATTTTTCTTAAAATACGTCGCATAATTTTACCCGAACGCGTTTTAGGTAAGCCCGAAACGAACTGTATTTTATCGAGTTTAGCGATTGGTCCGATTTGGTCAGAGATTAATTGGTTGATCTCTTTAGCTAAGTTTTCTTGGTTACGGCTTTCGCCTACTTCTTTCAAAATTACAAAACCATACAAAGCGTTTCCTTTGATATCGTGTGGGAAACCTACAATCGCACTTTCCGCTACTGCCGGATGTTCGTTGATAGCGTCTTCAATTGGCGCTGTTCCTAAATTGTGACCCGAAACAATGATAACGTCATCTACTCTACCGGTAATCCTATAATAACCAACCTCATCGCGTAAAGCGCCATCACCCGTGAAATATTTTCCCGGAAAAGCGGTGAAATACGTTTCTTTATAACGTTGGTGATCACCCCAAATCGTTCGTGCAATTGACGGCCATGGGAATTTGATACACAAACTTCCGGTGACTTGATTGCCTTCGATTTCGTTGCGCAATTCATCCATTAATACCGGTTGAATTCCCGGTAATGGTAGTGAAGCGTATGTTGGTTTTGTTGGTGTTACAAACGGAATTGGCGAAATCATAATCCCACCGGTTTCGGTTTGCCACCAAGTATCTACTAATGGGCAGCGCTTTCCTCCTACGTGGTCGTTGTACCAGTGCCAAGCTTCTTCGTTAATAGGCTCGCCTACAGAACCGATAACTTTTAGTGAACTCAAAGGGTATTTTTGGACGTAATCCAAACTCTCTTTGGCTAACGCACGAATGGCTGTTGGCGCCGTATAGAATTGGGTGATTTTGTGTTTTTCGATTACTTCCCAAAAACGACTGAAGTTTGGATAAGACGGAACACCTTCAAAAATCACGGTTGTAGCACCATTTAATAACGGTCCGTAAAGAATATAAGAATGTCCGGTAATCCAACCGATATCGGCGGTACACCAATACACATCGTTTTCTTCGTAATTGAAAATATTTTTAAAAGTATAAGCAGTGTAAACCATATAACCTGCGGTGGTGTGCACCATTCCTTTGGGTTTTCCGGTCGAGCCGGAAGTGTACAGAATGAAAAGCGGATCTTCGGCATCCATAATTTCGGCTACGTTATTCGAAATCGCTTCATCTAATAGTGGTTGTAACCAAAGGTCGCGACCATCTTTCATCGTTACAGCAGTGTTGGTCCTTTTTACTACCAATACTTTTTCTACTGTTGGGCATTTTTCCAAAGCTTCGTCAACAATTCCTTTTAAGTCAATGGATTTATTGCCACGGTAACTTCCGTCAGAAGTAATGACCATTTTACATTCACAGTCATTAATTCGAGCCGCAACTGCCGAAGCGGAGAATCCTGCAAAAACCACCGAGTGAACAGCACCTATTCGGGCGCAAGCTAAAACAGCTACGGCTAGTTCGGGAATCATCGGTAAATAAATGCATACACGGTCGCCTTTTTGAACGCCTTGGTCTCGGAGTACATTGGCTAATTTGGCCACGCGAGCGTACAATTCGTTATAAGAAATGTGCTGCGCTGCTTCGTCGGGATTATTCGGTTCGAAGATGATGGCGGTTTTATCGCCTCTTCGCGCTAAATGACGGTCGATACAGTTTTTGGTGATATTGACTTTAGCATCGACAAACCATTTGAACTTGGCTTGCTGGAAATCAAATTCGAAAACCTTGTCCCATTTTTGGTACCAAGTAAAATTCTCATCGGCGATTCGGTCCCAAAATTTTCGGGGTTCACGAATCGATTTCTTATACATTTTGAAGTAATGCTCCAGATTCAGTATTTTGTAATAACTCATTGTAAATCTTCTTTTATTATCGTTTTGTTATGTAAATATAAATATTCTATTGGTGCCGTGTTAAATTTTCTTGCTAAATAGATATAGTTGTTAGTTGTCTGTTAGTTCTCGAATAACAGTATCTAATCCCTTTTCTCTTTTCACTAATCCCTCTAACTATTTCACTTAAAACTCCCAATCTTGGCTAGTTCCAACACTTCTTTAATTTCATCAATAATGGCTTCATCATCAATCGTGGATGGAATTTGGAAATTATCGCCATCGGCTATGCTTCGCATTAATTTGCGCAGAATTTTACCCGAACGTGTTTTGGGCAAGCGATTGACTATGACCACATCTCTTAGTGAAGCTACGGCACCGATTTGTTCTCTGACTAATTTTACAATTTCGTGTTGCAACTGAAAATGCTCTATGGCTTCGCCCAATTTGGTTACGACCAAAGCCAAAGGAATTTGCCCTTTCAATTCATCATTAATACCGATAACAGCGCATTCGGCAACAGAATGATGGGAAGCGACAATTTCTTCCATTTCGGCTGTTGACAAACGGTGACCGGCGACATTAATCACATCATCTACTCTACCGGTGATAAAAATATAATCGTTTTCATCCTTAAATCCGCCATCGCCTGAGAAATAATAGCCTGGGAATTTTTGTAAATAACCTGCTTGGAAACGCTGATTATCATTCCAAATATCCAATAAAGTTCCCGGCGGCAGAGGCAATTTGATGACCACATAACCTTCTTCGTTTGGCCCTAATTCTTGTCCGTTCTCACCTAAAATCATAATGTTATAACCTGAAACTGCTTTACCCGAAGAACCCGGTTTGATAGGTAAATATTCTACTCCCATCATGTTGGCTATCATCGGCCAACCCGATTCGGTTTGCCACCAGTGGTCGATCGCCGGAATCGGAATGTGCTCACGGTACCATTCTAAGGTCGCCACATCACAACGTTCTCCGGCAAGGAATTGGGTTCGCAAACAAGACAAATCATATTGCTTGATAAACTCTCCGTTTGGATCTTCTTTTTTGATGGCGCGAATGGCGGTTGGTGCGGTAAACATCACACTCACTTTGTGCTCCGCTATCACTCTCCAAAACGTACTCGCATCGGGTGTTTTGATGGGTTTTCCTTCGAAAACAATAGTCGTATTTCTGTTGATTAATGGTCCGTAAACTATGAAACTATGGCCAACAACCCAACCCACATCGGAAGCAGCCCAAAAGACTTCGCCCGGTTGTACGCCGTAGATTTTCTGCATAGAAAACTTAAGCGCCACGGCATAACCTCCGGTATCGCGAACAATGCCTTTGGGTTTACCTGTCGTGCCCGAAGTGTACAAAACATATAACGGATGTGTCGTTTCTACCGGAACGCAATCGGCTTCTTCTGAGCCGTAGACTAAAGCGTCGTAATCGACATCGTATTTCTTGAAAGGTATTCTAGCTCCGAGTTTTCGGTTGAGCACTACCACTTTTTTAGGTTTATGTTCGGCCAATTCAATCGCCTCGTCTACTAAGGGTTTGTAGGCAATTAACCTATCGATTTCTATTCCGGAAGATGCCGTTAAGATTAGTCTTGGTTTACAATCATCAATACGAATAGCCAATTCGTGTGGCGCAAAGCCACCGAAAACTACCGAGTGTGTCACTCCTATTCGGGCGCAAGCCAACATAGCGAATGCCGCTTGTGGAATCATGGGCATGTAAATGATGGCGGTGTGTCCTTTTTTTAAACCTAAAGACAACAAACCTCCGGCCAATCTGGCGACTTCTGATTTGACTTCGTTATAAGTATATTTTTTTACGGTTTGGGTAACCGGTGAGTCATAAATGATGGCTATTTGGTCACCGAAACCATCATTGATATGTTTGTCAAGTGCCAAATAGCAAGCGTTTAGGCTTCCGTCTTTGTACCATAACGGATAACCCGTTTCGTCTGTGGAAAGTATGTCTTGTGGTTTGGTAAACCAATCTATTTCATTGGCTTGTGCTGCCCAAAAAGCTTCGGGGTTTTGTATGCTTTGGTTGTAAAAATCTTCGTAATTCATTGGTAAGGTTAGGTTGGTAACTATTTAATTAACAGCTTAAAAGTAACCATTATTCCCTTACCTTTCAAAACTTTATTGCTAAATAGGTATATACAATACTTGTCTTGAAATTTAGCACTTTTACAAAAAATGATCGACACTCAAATAAGTACGACAGCAACTTAAACTAATCCATTACTCTAATAAATCATTCACTTGCTCCACTACTTTTTTAATGGAGAATGGTTTTGTTAAGTAAGCATCAGCTCCTAATGCCATTCCTTTTTCAATATCGCTTTCTTTGTTTTTGGCAGATAAGAAAATAACCTTGCAGTGGTTGAGTTGTTCGTTCTTTTTGATTTGTTCCAAAGTTTCAAAGCCGTCTACGAAAGGCATCATGATGTCGAGTATGATAATATCGGGAAACTGGGTTTTTAAAATATCCAAAGCTTCCTGACCGTCGCGGGCAATAAACACTTCAAAATTGTTCTTTTTGAAAGTATATTCCAATGACATTACTATGTTGGGTTCGTCGTCTACAATTAAAATCTTTTTCATGGCTGCTGTTTTTTGGGTATGGTGAAACTCAAACAACCACCGCCGGTAGCATTATTGGTAGCCCAAATTTTACCTTTGTGGTGTTCGATAATTTGTTTGCAAATCGCCAATCCTAATCCGCTACCAATAGGTTTTTTGAAATTCTGATTGGTCGATTGGTAGAACTTGTCAAATATATTTTCAAAATCATTCGGTGCAATTCCTTTACCATTGTCACTCACTTCCACTTGCACAAAATCGTGTTTTTCATAAACCGCTAAGGTAATCAAACCATTGGTTTCGGGACAAAACTTAATCGCGTTCGACACTAAGTTGGTCACCACTTGTACTATTCTGTCTTCATCAAAATCGGCTTTCAGATTGCTGTTGCCTTCTATGTGAACGTGAATGTACTTGTTATTGATGAGCTGTTGCAAAGGTTCAATCGCATTTTCAATAGTTTGCAAAACTTTGTGAGTAGCAAAGTTAACTTTTTGTCGACCGGTTTCAAACTTTTCTAAGTCAAGAATTTTATCAATCAAACGGTTTAACCTATCCGATTCTGATATAATGTTTTGCAAAAACTGTTTGCGCAGTTCTTCGGGAATTTCGTCATCGTCGTATAAAATCTCACTCGAAGCACGAATGGCGGTGATTGGTGTTCGCAATTCGTGGGTAACCGTATCGAGGAATTCATCTTTTTGCTTGTCTTTTTCCATCAAAGAAACGTTGGCTTCATGAAGCTTAGCCGAGATTTCTTTAAGTTCATTAGAGGTTTCTGTCAGCTTTTTATTGATGATGATATTCTCTTTGGATTCTTCCAAAATCTTCAAAACTTCGGGTAAAGTTATCTTTTCTTCTTTGACCACGCTGGAAATTAATATTTTGGCAGAAGCCGTACCGATATGTCCGGTCAAAAGGTTTTCGGAGAATTTAATCAAACGTGCATCGGCTAACTCTTCGTTTTTATCTACATTGTATTTTAGGTTGAAGATGTTCATGGCACGCTTGGTTCGTTCTTCGCCTAAGAATTTAATCAACACTTTCTCGATATCGGTTCGGTAAGCCGTTCCTTTCCATACGAATGCATTTTCGTGCATGGTGATGTATTTGTTGATATCAAGGAACATTTCGGCATAGTTACGCTCTCGGTAATTGCCTTTGAAACTCACCGACACCGCGATGTAAATCATGAAGTTGAACAACAAACTCCAAAACAATGCATGAGGAACAGGCTGTAAATAATCTAAGCCAAAAAGTTGTAATGGTTTTAATAATTTGATGCCAAATAAACCTTCGGTGATGAAGGAAGTATCGGAAGAAGTGATGCCTAATGCATAAGGCACTAACAGTGTGTACAAACAAATCACAAAACCTACAATTAAGCCCGAAACCGCTCCGGTTCTTGAACCTCTTCTCCAAAACAAAGCGCCGAAAAACGATGGTGCCAATTGAGCAATAATGACAAAAGCCACCAATCCAATAGAGAACAAACTGTAATCTAAAGCGAAATAACGGTAGAGGAAATAAGAAATGATAATCAGCGAGAAAATCCCAATCTTACGGATGTTGACAATCTTTTTGTTGATGGTACTTTGCTCGTTGTGTTTCAGTCTTCCCAACAAACCATAAGGAATAATCAAGTTATTACTCACCATCGTAGACAATCCGATAGACGAAACAACTATCATAGAAATGGCTGCTGAAAATCCACCCAAGAAAACCATCACGGTAAGAGTCTTATTGTCAAAAAGCTGCGGAATTAAAAGCGAATACGTATCCGAATTCACGCTTTGTCCTTCGAATAAAATATTGCCGCCCCAAGCGATTGGATAGACAAAAATATTGAACAACAACAAATACAACGGAAATAACCAAACTGCAGTATTCACATGGTTTTCTCTGGTATTCTCGATCACCGAAACCTGAAATTGTCTTGGTAACAAAAAGATGGCAAACAATGAAAGTATGCACAAGAAAAACCAGTTGATGGCTTGTGGTAATCCGCCGATGGTATTCTTTTCGCGGAAGTGTTCGAGCAGCGAAGCTTTGGCATAAATATCATCAAAACCATCAAAGACAAAGAACGTAACATATACACCAATGATGATAAAGAAAACCAATTTCAATACGCTTTCTAAAGCAACCGCGGTTACAATTCCTTTTCGTTTTTCGGAAGCATCAACGTAACGCGTTCCGTAAATAGAAGCAAATATCGCCAAGGCAAAAGCTACATAAGTTGTACTGTCGTCAAAGATGTTGGAACTCGATTCGGTTTGGGTTACAACGTGAAACGTTTCGGCTATGGATTTTAATTGCAAAGCGATGTAGGGCAAAATACCAAACAAGCAAACGATGGTTACGACAGCGCCTAAAAAACGGCTATTGCCATAACGAAGCGAAATAAAATCGGCTATACTTGAAACTTTATTGACTCTTGAAATGCGTATGATTTTCTTCAAAATAATCATCCATGCAGGTATAATTATTATCGGACCTAAATAAATTGGCAGATAATTCAGTCCCGAATTGGCGGCTACACCAATACTTCCGTAATACGTCCATGCCGTACAATAAACCGCTAAGGAAAGTGAATAGATATACGGATTGTTCGTCCATTTTGAGTTTCCTTTTTTCTCTGCCCAATGGGCAATGAAGAAAAGAATCCCTAAATAAAGTGCCAATATGATTAATAAAACAATACTATTCATGGTAGCGCTTTATGATGATAAATGACAACAAAATAGAAAACAACCACACCGAAAAAATGTAAATATAAATTACAGGAAACCCTATAATACTCTCGGCACTGTCAAACAGCAACAGTATCGGAAGATTTAATCCGATGAGTAGTACCATAGAGATGATTACTAATTTTTGTTGGTGTCTTTGTTTCATTTATTTTAACAATATAAAAAGCCAAAAGCCCTTAACGAATTAAGAGCTTGAGGCAACCAATAAACTATTTTTGTTTAATCTTCATATTCATTAGTGAGAGCATACCATCCAAAGATGGTTAATCCGGTTACAATCAAAGGTAATAATACAAAAAATATAATTATCCCGAAAACCAAATCATCTTGTTTTCCTGAGGTTAATTTGCCTCCGAAAATACCAATTGCGTAGTAAGCCACGGCTACGGCTAAGGCTATCCAAACAATCCCTAAAATCTTTTTTACTGTGTTCATAATGTCTGTTTTAGTCGTGAAGTGTATTAATTTTTCTGTCGATGTAAATCATCCCGATGACAAAACATACGGCAGCGATTCCAATCGGATACCATAATCCTTCGAGGTAAAACTCTACATCACCGGCTTCTTTGGATTGGGTTACAAAGTAGGTTGAAATGGCTGGCAGTAATCCTCCAAATATACCATTTCCAACGTGATAAGGCAACGACATCGAAGTATATCTGATTTTAACCGGGAACATTTCTACTAAGAAAGCCGCGATTGGACCGTACACCATCGTTACAAAGATTACTTGAATGAATACCATCAATACCAAGAACCATTTGTCGGTGCTGTTGATGGTTTTAGTGACTTTAGTTTCGATTTT
The DNA here is from genome assembly GCF_030643905.1 of Flavobacterium sp. IMCC34852. Lineage (NCBI taxonomy): Bacteria > Pseudomonadati > Bacteroidota > Flavobacteriia > Flavobacteriales > Flavobacteriaceae > Flavobacterium > Flavobacterium rivulicola. The sequence continues at coordinate 2,355,987 of NZ_CP121446.1, forward strand.
ATCTTTTCCTTTGTCGTCTACCATTAATTTTCCGGCTTCGAAATGCAGGGTTTTGATTTCTTCTACTTTGGTTCCGTCAGTATATTCTTTTGTAGTAGTGTAGATAGAGTCTGATTTAGTAGCATCGATTTCTTTAAACGAAGGTACTACTTTAGTATTGGCAGCGATTTCTGTTTTCTTAGTCAAATCGGTGCTGTTATACATGGCTCTATATATTGGTCGGTATAAGAAAATAGCCAATAACATTCCCGCCATCATAATTGATTTTCTGCCCCATTTGTCACTCAACCAACCAAAGACCACGAAGAAAGGTGTGCCTAAGATTAAGGCGATACCCAATAGCATATCTACTTGAGACGAGTCGATACTTTGTACAGTTTTTAAGAAGTTCATCGCGTAGAATTGTCCGGTATACCAAACTACACCTTGTCCCATAGTCGCTCCGAATAAAGCCAATAAGACAAATTTTAAGTTGTATTTGTGACCAAAACTTTCTTTTAACGGATTGGTTGAAGTTTTTCCTTCTGATTTGGCTTTGGCAAAAACGGGTGATTCTTCCATGTTTTTACGAATCATGTAAGACACGTATACCATCAGAATTGATACCCAAAACGGAACTCTCCATCCCCATTCATCAAAGGCTTCTTTAGACAAAACACTTTTAGTAATTAAAATCACCATCAAGGAAATAAATAAACCTACGGTAGCAGTGGTTTGAATCCACGATGTCCAATAGCCTTTTTCGCCTTTTGGTGCGTGTTCTGCTACATAGGTTGCAGCTCCTCCGTATTCTCCTCCAAGTGCAAGCCCTTGTAGTAAACGAAGGATTAAGACTAAAATTGGTGCGGCAAAACCAATGGTCTCATAACTTGGAATACACCCAATTACGAAGGTCGCACCACCCATTAACATCAAAGTAACCATAAAAGTGTACTTTCTTCCAATAAGGTCTCCTAATCGACCAAAGAATAATGCTCCGAAAGGACGCACTACGAAACCTGCTGCAAAGGTGGCCAAGGTTGACAAGAACGCAGCTGTTGGGTTGTCTGTAGGGAAAAATTTAGTTGATAACACTACGGCCAAACTACCGAAGATGTAAAAATCATACCATTCAATCATGGTTCCCATTGAGGAAGCGGAAATAACTTTCCAAATTCCTTTTGTTTTTTTATCGCTCATACTATATAAATTGGTTGGTTATTAAAAACTGTAAGCACAAGAAATCATGGCTCTGAAATTGCCCACTTCCTTATTGTTGCCATCAAAAGTAGCATCGGGTTTTATATCTCCCCATGTGGCTCCTGTGTATTCTATTTCAGGAGTTACTCTGAATTTGTTTTGTTTGAAATCTACTCTACCCGAAATTCTCATTACGTTGTCAACGCCACGAGTTCCTGCAAAACCTCTTCCGTAGAGCGTGGTTGGGTTGTCTTTACTAACCCCGTCTGTTTTAGTATATCCAAAGAACAATCCCGGAGCTACACTTTTACCGTTACCGGCAATATCTACCCACATGGCGGTGGTTTTGATTCCTTCATAAGTTTCCACTCCGCCGTTAGGATCCGCATAGCCTGCAAAACCACCCAACATTACTAAGTTGTACATGTTTTTACCGCTGATTCCGTAAGCTTTGATGTGGAATTTGTCATTGTTGTATTTGAAGTAACCTACAACTGAAGTGGTATTGACTTTCTCCGAAGTGGCTAACCCATTGCTTACTGTTAACGGTTGTAATGATTTGTATTCAAATCCCAATCCGGCTATCCAGTTGGTGTTTTTGAATTGGAATTGCCCGTGTAGCGTTGGCAAAGGTGAATTAAAAGAAGCTGAGTTTTGTGTTCCGCCTGTGGCAGTAGCTGTGGTGAACTCTCTTTCCTTGTAAGCGGTCAAAGCAAAAGATAATTCTTTGGTAAAGTTTTGTTTGATTTTCGCCTGAGAAACCCATCCAAAAGGATTAAACATAATTCCGGTACTGAAGTTGGCAACACCCGGAAAAACCTCCGGAATAAAAGTCGGATACCAAGTTTGTCCCAAGGTCAAACTCGTTTTTTCCCAATCAAGGGTTACATAAGCGTGACGCAAACGAAATAAACCGATAGAAGCTTCAGTGTTTCCAAAAAAATCACCTTCTAATGTTCCTGAGGTTTTGGCTCCCCAAACATTTGGACCTTTAGCTTTAACACCTAAACGAGACACTACCGATAAAAAGTTGGAAGCACCGGCATCGTTTAAATCATCTCCGTTGGCATCTAGTTGTTCGTCTAACGGGTAAAGGTTTAAGTTGTACTCACGTACTTGTGCGGAACGTCGAGTATCCCAAATGTAATCAGTTCGAATAAAACCGTACACACTTACGTCCCATTCTTTGGCTGGCGTTGCAGGAGTAGCTGCCGGCGCAGTAGTGGTTTGCGCCTGACCCGAAAAAGAGCCTATTGCAAACGTTAATAATAATAGTTTTTTCATAATTTGAATTGTTGGTTTTGGTTATGTTTTGTTCGGCCAAATTCTAACAATTTACCAATGAAAAAAATTATGATATATATTATTGTAAAATACTATAGCTAATCTTTAAATCGTTCCCATTTTATCAGCATAAACTTATCTCCTAACTCTGTTATAATCATCCCGGCACCTTTGAGAACTTCCTTATTTTTTAGAAACTCAACGAGTTCTAAATGATTGTATATCTTATAAGTTGGGTGATAATCGGTATGATTGGGCTTGGAAATTTTAAACTCCTTGACCCAGTTACTAACAGTAACATGCGAAACCCCTATAATTCGTTCGATTTCTCTGTAACTTAAGCCTTCCAGATATAACTGCAAAGCTTTGGTTACATAGTAACTGTCTATCTTTTTACCCAGTTTGTTAACGGTGAAGTAGTAATTGCATTTTTTGCATAAAAACCTTTGTCTGTCTTTGATGACGCCACTTTTGACTATGGCATCACTTAGGCATTTGGGACAAGCTAAAATTTCCATATATATAAATTTTGCATAAATATACTTATTTAGCAAATATACAAAAGTGTTTTTGATAATTTTTTTAGTAAAAAATTACAGAAGCATTAATTTTATTGGGTTTTTATTAGATATATAATAATTTTGAACAAAGTATGTCTTTTACAATCGTTTTGACAACCTCTTTAAAACTACAACTGAAAAATATTATTACTTTAGCTAATCAAACACAATAAAAATGCCATTTACTATCGCTATTTCACCCACAAGAACTCCGTTCAACAAAAACCCATGGTTGTGGGTTTTCCTGAGTGTATTCACCATCATTTGGATAAGCACGCTAATCGGAACCAACGACATGAACAACTGGTTGCTCGAAAACACCTTGACAGTTTTGTTCTTTGTCTTTTTATTGGTTACTTATAAAAAATACCAATTCAGCGACCTTTCCTATTTGCTCATTTGCGTCTACCTCTGCCTGCATGTTTATGGCGCCAAATACACTTATGCCGAAAACCCTTTTGGCTATTGGCTCAAGGATTATATGGGTTGGGAACGCAATCATTACGATCGAATAGTACACTTTAGTTTCGGATTCTTATTAGCTTACCCCATGAGAGAATTGTTCTTAAAATGGGTCAAATACCCCAATATGGTGGCGTGGGTCTTGCCTATTGAAATTACCCTTTCCATAAGCGGTTTTTATGAATTGATAGAATGGGCTGTAGCCGATTTATTCTTCCCGGCACAAGGCGTTGCTTACCTCGGAACTCAAGGCGATATTTGGGATGCGCAAAAAGATATTTTCTTAGCATTTCTAGGCGCCATAATCGCGACTACCATAGTATCATTGGTCAAAAAAGCTTTTAAAATTCACGAAAAAGAAAACGCTTAGTTGCTGTCATAAAACAAGCCTTTAAATGCTCATTTTATTGTCAGATAGCCTTATCACTGTTAATGGCAAATGCCGTTGGTGGTGTTATGCATTATTCTCAAGTTTTCCCTTTACAAAATAGCAATCAGTTAAAAAAATCTAAAAAAAATAGCTTTAATTTGTAGTAAACAAACAACAACATGCTATTTGATCCTAACGAGCTCGAGTATTCGGCTGTTTACAAACTACTAACCGGCGCCATTATCCCTAGACCTATCGGGTGGATTTCTTCCATTAGTGAAGATGGCATCAACAACTTAGCGCCTTTCTCCTATTTCAATGCCGTTGGCGAAGATCCGCCTCACGTAATGTTTGCCGCCGGAAGAGGCAACAACACCAATAAAGACACGCTAAACAATGTCTTAGCGACCAAGCAGTTCGTAGTAAATATGGTAACGGAAGAATTAGCAGAGCAAATGAATACCACCGCACAATCGGTTCCGTCTGAAGTGGACGAATTCGAATTAGCAGGTGTTACACCAATAGCATCTTTAAAAGTGAAACCCATGCGCGTCAAAGAAAGTCCAATTACTTTCGAATGCGAACTGGTACACCATTACTTCCTCGAAGACCATAAAAACGGCGGTGCTTGTATCATTATCGGTAGAATCGTAATGATGCATTTTGACGACGAAGTGTTGTTAGACCATTACAAAATCAATTTAGAAACCTATAAACCCATCTCGAGATTAGCCGGTTCTAATTATGCCAAATTAGGAGAATTGTTCTCCATCAAAAGAGGCTAACCTTAGAACCTTAAAACCTCAGAGCCTTAGAACCTTTAAAAAGAATGAAAATAGCAGTTATAGGTGGCGGTCCGGGCGGACTTTACTTTTCGATACTAACTAAAAAAGCAATGCCTCATTGCCAAATCGACGTGTACGAACGCAACAAACCCGACGATAGTTTTGGTTTTGGCGTAGTCTTCTCTGATGAAACTCTGGGCGAATTCCTTAAACGCGACATGCAATCGTATGAGTTAATTCGAAGTAAATTTGCCTATTGGGACGATATCATTGTTGCCCGTGACGGACAAGGAGTCAGCATCGCAGGAAACGGTTTTTGCGGTTGTTCCCGAAAAACATTACTCAAATTATTACACCAGCGCTGTCGTGAAGAAGGCGTGAATCTTCATTTTGAACAGAATATTGATAACTTAAGTCAATACCAAGACGCCGACATTATCTTGGCTTCAGACGGAATTGCCAGTGGAATCAGAACACAATACGAATCAGCATTCGGAACCAAAATCACGTTAAAGAAAAACCGCTTTGTATGGTTAGGCTCAACCAAACCGTTAGATGCTTTCACCTATTTCTTCAGAACTACACCACATGGCGTAATGGTTGCCCATTCCTATCAATACGAAGAAGGCATGAGTACCTGGATATTTGAATGCAGCGATGAAACTTGGCAAAAACATGGCTTCGAAGTGACCAATGAAGCCGATACGATGGCTAAAATTGCAGAAATTTTCAAAGAAGAACTCGACGGACATCCATTGATTTCCAACAAATCCCATTGGCGTCAGTTTCCGCATGTAACCAATGAAAAATGGTTTCACAACAATATCGTTTTGTTAGGCGATGCCAAAGCTACCGCGCACTACTCTATCGGTTCGGGCACCAAATTGGCGATGGATTGCGCTATTGGGTTATCCGATGCGGTAATTGCGAATCCGAACAACGTGCAAGCCGCATTCGAACAATACGATAAAACCCGCAGAAATACAGTAGAAATGATACAGCACGCTGCTTTGGTTTCGCTCGATTGGTTTGAACATATGGATAGAAACAACCAACATCCGTTCTATCAGTTCGCTTTCGGTTGTATGACACGCTCCAAAAAAGTAACGTTTGAAAACTTAAGACTAAGGGATAAATCATTTACGGATAAAGTCCTTCAAGAGTTCAATGACAATTTCAATAGCAATAATCAAATTTTGCCTGCGGCATTTACTAAGTTCAAATTACGTGATTTAGAATTACAAAACCGCATCGTCATGTCACCAATGGGACAATACTCTGCCATTGACGGTAAAGTTTCCGATTGGCATTTGGTGCATTACGGAAGCAGAGCCACCGGAGGTGTCGGACTAATCATTACCGAAATGACAGCCGTTTCCGAAACAGGACGCATCACTTTAGGTTGTGCCGGAATTTACACTCAGGAACAAATAGTTGACTGGAAAAAAATAACCGATTTCGTCCATCAAAACACCCAAACTAAAATCGGAATTCAATTAGGACATTCAGGCCGAAAAGGCGCTACCAAAAAACCTTGGGAAGGACAAAACGAACCGATCAATTTGCCTTGGGATTTACTTTCGGCTTCGCCAATAGCGTTTAACGACAAACTTCCTGTTCCAAGGGAGATGACTTCCGAAGACATGGATTTAATCGTTTCCCAATTTGTCCAAGCTACCAAAAATGCCGACCGCGCCGGTTTTGATTTAATCGAATTACAAGCGCACCACGGATTCCTTCTAGCCTCTTTCCTATCGCCTTTGACGAATATCAGAACCGATGAATTTGGCGGAAGTATAGCAAACCGATTGAAGTTTCCGCTAAGGGTTTTCAAGGAAATGCGAAAAGTATTCCCAACACACAAACCCATGTCAGTAAGAATCTCCGCTTCGGATTGGGCACAAAACGGAATCACTGAAGAAGAAGTGATCACTATAGCAACAGCCTTTAAAAATGCCGGCGCCGATATCATCAACGTTTCTACCGGAAATACCGTAGCGAATCAGAAACCGCAAGTCGGCAGAATGTGGCAAACACCTTTTGCAGATGCAGTGAGAAATACAGTTCACATTCCAACCATAACCACCGGCTACATTCAAGACATTGACCAAATCAACACTATTATTTTAAACGGTAGAGCCGATTTGGTGGCGCTGGGTCGACCGTTATTAGCCGATGCCAATTTCGTTCGCAACGCACAAGCCTACGAGCAATTCGAAGCCAATGATATACCAAACCAATACAAAGCAGGAAGTTCACATCTCTATCCGCTAAAAGCCGCCGAAAGAAAGCAAACCGAAGGCATGAAAAAAGCGCTAAAACCGAAAAGCAATAAAAAAGATTAAGCATTGAGCGATTAAGTACTGAACAATGAAACATTACGAAGACAACTTTACCCACCAATATTTACCGAGCTTAGACCTGCAACCGGATTATATCTTTTTAGATATGCCGCAGTTCAACCGACCGGAAATGCTCAATTGTGTGGATAGACTTTTGGACAACCACATCAAAGAAGGTCGTGGCAACAACATTTGCATCCGCACTTTTGAAACCACTTGGACCTATCAAGATTTATTCGAAAAAGCCAATCAAATTGCGCATGTATTAGTTGAAGATTTAGGGTTGAAATCAGGCAACAGAGTATTGATTCGTTCTGCTAACAACCCAATGATGGTGGCGGTTTGGTTCGCCATTTTAAAAGCCGGCGGCATCGTTGTGGCGACTATGCCTTTATTGCGTGCGAAAGAACTGACTACCATCATTGACTGTGCCGAAATCTCTCATGCGTTGTGCGACCACAGTTTGGCTGACGAAATGCATTTGGTCAAATCAGACTATTTACAAAGTGTTTGTTTCTATGGCAATTCACAGTTGGAAGTATTAATGCAAAACAAACCAACAACTTTCACCAATTACCATACAAAATCCGACAGCGTTGCCTTAATCGGCTTTACTTCGGGTACAACAGGTTTGCCTAAAATGACCGCGCATTTCCACAAAGACATTCTAAACATTTGCGAAGCATTTCCACAATATTCACTCCAACCCACAGCTGATGACATCTTTACGGGAAGTCCGCCACTCGGATTTACCTTTGGTCTCGGCGGCTTGGTTTTGTTCCCCATGTACTTCGGTGCTTCGACCTTCTTAATCGAAAAACCAAGTCCGGACATGCTTTTACAAGCGATTCAAGATTATAAAATAACCATTTGTTTTACCGCACCAACCGCATGGCGAATCATCACTACCAAAGTAGCCGATTTTGATATTTCCAGCTTGCGCAAATGTGTTTCCGCTGGAGAAACTTTGCCGTTAAAGGTCTGGCAAGATTGGCACAATGCGACCGGACTAAAAATCATCGATGGCATCGGCGCTACCGAAATGTTGCATATCTTTATCTCCTCTAATGAAGCCAATATGAAGCCCGGCGCCACAGGTGTGGCTATTACTGGTTATGAAGCTAAAATTGTAGATAAAAACGGAAACGCTGTCCCAACCAACGAACCCGGAAGATTAGTCGTTCGCGGCATCACCGGTTGCAAATATTTGAACCGAATTGACAAACAAAAAGAATACGTAGAAAACGGCTGGAATGTCACCGGAGACATTTTCCGCCAAGATGAAGAAGGCTATTTTTGGTTTGTCGCCCGAGGCGATGATATGATTATTTCTTCGGGCTATAACATTGCAGCCATTGAAGTCGAAAGCGTGCTTTTGACCCACGAAGAAATTCTCGAATGTGCCGTAGTAGGGTTACCGGATGTGGAAAGAGGCATGTTAGTTTGCGCCCATATTGTATTAAAAGATCCAGCTAAAGCTACCGACAATATGAAAAACCATATTCAACACTGGTTCAAAGAAGTAGCCGCGCCGTATAAATATCCGAGAGTGATTTATTTTACCGAAGCTTTACCTAAAACAGAGACCGGAAAAATACAACGATTTAAATTAAAAAATTAGGAGCTATTTCCCGCTATACGTTGCAATCTCTTCGAGGATTTCCACTTCAAACACGAAGTGTTCATCGAACTCAAATAAAAGATAAGAGTATTGTGAGATAATCGGGGCTAAAAAAAGATATATGAACAACTATTTTACCAAAACTGAAAAAATACGTTTCAAACACGTCGATTACGCCGGAATTGTCTTCTATCCACGATTCTTGGAAATGCTAAATGATTTAGTCGAAGACTGGTTCGAAGAAGCACTCGACCGACCTTTCTCCAAAATCCATGAAACCAATGGGATTCCGACGGTCGATTTGAAAGTCCAATTCAAAAAAGCGGCTCGCTTAGGCGAAGTCTTAACCAAAAAGCTTTGGGTTATCAAACTCGGCGGCGCCTCCGTAAATTGCGGTTTCCGTTTTGAAGACGAACAAGGCAACACTTGTTTGGAAGGAGAAGTAACGTTGGTCAACGTCGCCATCAGCAATGGTAGAGATGCTATCAAAGCGGAACCTTTCAACGAGGAAATGAAGAAAAAGCTTTCCTTATTCATAATTTAAAATAATTTTAGAATGGAATTCAAAAAATTCAAAGCCGCCACCGTACAAACGTCACCCGTTTTTCTCAACGTAGAAAAAACGATTGAAAAAGTAATTTCCTTCGTTAAAGAAGCCGGTGAAAATGGTGCTCAACTCATCGCTTTCCCCGAAGTATTCATTGCCGGTTATCCTTATTGGAACTGGATTATGACACCGGTGCAAGGCAGTAAATGGTACGAGCAATTGTATAAAAACTCGGTAGCCGTTACTGATGAAAGCATGCAACCGTTGTTCCAAGCCGCGAAAGACCACAATATGCACATTATTATTGGTATCAACGAACGCGGTGATAGCTATGGCGAAATTTACAATACCAATTTGATTATAGACAATAAAGGAAACCTCATCGGTAAACACAGAAAGCTTGTCCCAACATGGGCCGAAAAACTAACGTGGACTTCAGGCGACGGTTCTTCTTTGAAAGTGTATGATACTGAAGTTGGTCCGGTTGGAACCTTAGCATGTGGTGAAAACACAAATACCTTAGCGCGATTTACTTTATTATCACAAGGCGAATTGGTACACATTGCCAACTATATTTCGCTACCTGTTGCGCCACCCGATTATGACATGGCGGAAGCAATAAAGATTCGAGCCGCAGCCCATTCTTTCGAGGGTAAATTATTCACGATTGTTTCGTGTTCCACCATTTCTCAAGAAATCAAAGACGCTTTGCGCGAAGATGTACCGAATGTGGATGAATTGTTAACGCGTAAAAGCTCAGCCTTCTCAGGATTTATTGGTCCGAATGGCGCTGTGATTGGCGAACCGCTAATTGATGACGAAGGTATTATTTATGCGGATATCGATTTAGAAAAATGCATCCAACCGAAACAAATGCACGACATTCTCGGACATTACAACCGCTTTGATATTTTTGATTTAAGAGTCAATACCGCTCCAACGAGAAAGATTACCTTTGTAGACAATCACGAAGAGTTTAATAAAAGATAGTAGTAAAACTATGGAAACAAATAACTATTCAGACGACGTTATCGGTCGTGCCCGAGTACAAGACACCCCCGAACTCGAAGCTTATTATAAAGAACTCGAAGCCCTTGGTGCCGGTGCGCTTTGGACAGTAGCCAACGACATCGAACCTTGGGAACCTCGAGCCAATTCGGTTCCAATGCTTTGGAAATATGAAGATTTAAGAAGTCTGGTGTTAAAATCCTCCGAACTCGTAACACCCGAACAAGCCGGAAGACGTGTAGTCTATTTAATCAACGACAAACGCAAAGACGTTTCTGCTGCTGTAGGTTGGTTATATACCGGAATCCAGGTTACACGCCCGGGCGAAAGCACTTCAGCTCACCGACACCGCGCTTCTGCCCTACGTTTTATCATGGAAGGTTCTAAAGGTTACACGGTAGTGGACGGCAATAAAATAATGTTGGAAGTCAACGACTTTGTGATTACCCCAAACTCAGCGTGGCATGAACACGGCGTAGAAGAAGACGGCCAAACCTGCATTTGGCAAGACGGTTTAGACATTCCGTTAGTGAATGCTTTGGAAGCCAATGATTATGCGGTGTATGACGGGAAGCAACCTTTGGTAGCACCTATCAACCACTTGCCGTTGAGTTACAGCTGTGCAGGTTTAATTCCTGCCGATAAATCATGGGACAAACCTTATTCACCCTTATTTAAATATTCTTGGAGCAAAGTCTATCCGGCTTTATTAGACGCTCAAGTTGTCAACCATCCTGATGCTTTCGACGGAATTTTGATGCAATATTCCAATCCGTTAACCGGAGGTCATGTGATGCAAACTATGGGTGCGGCCATGCAATTGTTACCGGCCGGTTTCAAAGGCAAAGCCCACAAACATACCGGTTCTTTTGTATACCAATGTGCTAAAGGAAGCGGTTACACCATTATTAACGGACAACGTTTTGACTGGAAAGAGCGCGATATTTTCTGTGTTCCGTCTTGGGCTTGGCACGAACACCATAATGCATCGGATACTGAAGATGCCTGCTTGTTCAACTTCAACGATTTGCCGGTGATTGAAGGCTTAGGCTTATTTCAAGGAAGAGTATATGAAGAAAACAACGGACATCAAATAATTAAAAATACACCTTAAAACTTTGTTAATCACAGATTATACCACTTAAAAAATGAATAACTTTAAACTGCTTCTTTCAGTAATCATAGCCTTTGGCTTTGTTCTATTGGGTATATATCTGATTCAAAAAGAAGATCAAAACGCTGTAGTGGTTGGTTATGCCAACATTGTTTTCTTTTCAATCATATTGTTACTATCACTTATAAAATTATTTAAAAAGAAGTAAATGTTTGTCAAGTTAGCATGGTCCTTTGTAACAAATAAGAAGTCATTGAAAGCCTTAGTGCTTTTCTTTTTACTATGCGTTAAAATCAATGCCCAATCGCTATCTTTTGACCAAGGAAGTATCAAAGAAAAAGAATATTATGAGGAGATTGATATTGAAGTGGTTCACCATAAAATCATAATTCCGGTAACCATTAACAACAAAGTCTGCAAATTTTTATTAGACACCGGAGCACCAAATTTGATAACCAGTAGATTGGCAAAAGAAATTAACCCTGAAAATATTAAAAAAATTCCGATTAGTGACGCTAATAATCAGGTCGACACCATGAACATGGTTTCTATTAAATCTATTAAACTAAACAACCTTAATTTTGAAAACAATGCGGTTCTTGTAACTGACTTGGAGGAACATTTTATCCTTAAATGCTATAAAATAGATGGTTTTATTGGCAGTAACTTATTCAAAAATTCTATTTTAAAAGTTAGTTTAAAAAATAAAAAAATAACCGTTACTGATAACATCCGAAAACTCAATGTAAAATCCAAAGGAACTAAGCTAACATTATTGGGCCAGCAAAAATCACCCTTTATAGAAATAATCCTGACCGGTGAAAATGGTGAAAAAGGATATGAACATGCCTTGATAGATACCGGTATGGATGGATTTTACGAAATGTCAAATAGAGCTTATAGTACTTTTTCAAAAGAAAAAATCGTATCTGAGCGCTACAAAAGTTTTGGGACTTCTAACATTGGTTTGTTTGGTGCGCCACCACCTAAAGCACAAATACTATTGAGCGCCAAATCACTAAGAATTAATCAAACAGACTTTGAAAATTTAATCACAACTACTATGGATGATGACAATTCAAGATTGGGTTTGGATTTGTTGGAATACGGTGATATTATCATTGATTTTAAAAATAAAAAGTTTTACTTAGAGTCAACTCCCACAGTACTGTTGGACACTGTGTTTCCCGTTTATTCCCCAACACTTATCAATCAAAAGTTTGTCATTGGTCATGTTTGGGATAAAGCTTATGAAGATCAGTTACACTTTGGAGATGAAATCATTCGAGTAGGTGATTTTATCTTAAGTGAAATGGATTTTTGTGATATATTAGAATTGAAAAATTTTAGAAATAATAAAACACCATACGAATTAGAAATTCGAACTAAAGACAATCAAACCACCACAATTAAAATTGATATTAGATGAAACTACTTACCTATCAAACTGCCGACACCGAACCCCGTTTAGGCTTCCTCCACAACAATCAAGTCATCGATATGGAAGACTTTGGTGAGATTTCCAATTTCCCGCTTCCGTGTGACATGCTCGATTTGATTGATATGGGCATTGAAATCGTGGAAGAATTAAACGATATGGTAGCCGATACACCGGAAAATTTCTTTGAAGAAATAAGCTATTCCCTAGACGAAGTAACGCTCCTTGCTCCCATTCAAAAACCGAGAAAGAACATTATTGGGATTGGTTTGAATTATACCGAACACGTAGCGGAAAGCGCTCGTACACTGGACACAACAGGAAAGCTTCCGCAGAAACCGATTATTTTTTCGAAACCGCCCACTACGGTTACCGGAACCAATACCGAAATCATTAAGAACACCAAACTGACTTCGCAATTGGATTGGGAAGTAGAATTGGCGGTTGTCATTGGTAAACAAGGAAAATACGTTCCTAAAGCAGAAGCTTTGGATTATGTTTTCGGTTATACGGTGATCAATGATATTTCGGCACGTGATTGTCGCCGAGAAGGTCAATGGATTGTTTCCAAAGGACAAGATACTTTTGCGCCGATGGGACCAATATTAGTCACCAAAGACGAAATCGAAAATCCGCACAATTTGAACTTATCCTTAAAAGTAAACGGTGTGGAAAAACAAAACTCCAATACGAAGTTTTTACTATTCAACATCAACGATTTGATTGAAGATTTGAGCATCGTTTTCACCTTAGAACCGGGCGATATCATTGCGACCGGAACTCCGGCCGGGGTTGGTGCCGGACGTGATCCGCAAGAATGGTTGCACGATGGCGATGTAGTAGAAGCTACGGTGGAAGGAATAGGAACAATAGTGAATACAGTTAAAGAGATTTCTAAGTAAAAACAGACTGCGTTAGATTTGATATTAAGAGGAGGACAGCCAGTGGCTGTCAGGTATAAATAAAAGTTGCGTTAGGGATTGTAGTGAAAATCCTTTTTAAATTTCCATGGGTTTAAACCCGTGGTATTTTAAAAAGATTGTAACGGAAAGCCCGACCCGATAGGGAAACGCCCAAACATTTAAGTTCTCAGTAACCAACTTGGAACTTTAAACTTGAAACAAAATGAACAAAAAATTCAGAATAGGACAAATAGTGCCATCCTCAAACGTGACGATGGAAACCGAAATACCGGCCATTTTCAGGGCCAGAGAAACCATATTACCGGAGCGTTTTACGTTTCACAGCAGCCGCATGCGGATGAAAAAAGTGACCAAGGAAGAACTCGAAGCCATGGATGCCATGAGTTTGAAGTGCGCTCAGGAATTGTCGGATGCACACGTTGATGTGATGGGTTATGCTTGTTTGGTAGCCATCATGAGTATGGGACGCGGGTATCATTGTGTTTCGGAAGTCAATTTACACCAAGAAACAGTGGCCAATGATTTCCCTACGCCTATCGTGACTTCGGCCGGCGCTTTGATTAACGGTTTAAAAGTATTGGGAGCTAAAAAAGTTTCTATTATTACGCCTTATATGCGACCATTGACTGACTTGGTTGTAGATTATATCGAGCATCAAGGATTTGAAGTAGTCGACAGTATTGCTTTGGAAATACCCGATAATTTGGAAGTTGCGGCACAAGACCCGATGAATTTATTGGAAATCTACAAACGCTTAGACTTAACAGGTGTTGATGTCATAGTGGCTTCAGCCTGTGTGCAAATGCCATCGTTGGAAGCGGTTGATTTGATTCAGGCAGAATGTGGTATACCGGTGACTTCCGCAGCCGTTTGTACTACCTATGAAATGATGAAGAAGTTAGGCATCGAAGCTAAATCGGCTATTGGCGGTGAATTGCTGAGTGGAAAATACTAAGGCAAATTTTAATTAATTAAAAGTTAACAGCTACTACGTTGCCTTTTTAGTAAATTAGGGCTTTCAAAATAACATTATAACAATTTAGGTATGAAAAGAAGAGCAACTGCCGTTTGGAACGGCTCAGGTAAAGACGGAAAAGGTCATTTGACTACGCAAAGTACGGTTTTAAATCAGACACAATATTCTTTTGGTTCTCGTTTTGAAGAAGGAGTCGGAACCAATCCTGAAGAATTAGTAGGTGCAGCACATGCGGGCTGTTTTTCGATGAAATTGGCTTTCAACTTACAAGCAGCCGGTTTCACGGCAACCGAATTAAAAACAGAAGCAGAAATTGTTTTTGAAGACGGAACAATTGTAGCCTCCAATCTAACGCTGACCGCAAAAGTAGACGGAATTGACAACGCAAAGTTTGACGAATTGGTCAAAGATGCCGAAGCCAACTGTCCGATTTCAAAACTATTGAATACCAAAATCAGTGTAAGCTATACGCTGAATGCATAAAAATAATTTACAGTTGAAGAGGTCTTTTCAGACCTCTTTTTTTATCCCATAACGGAAACCCCAATCCATTTTCCGATTCCGAAAGTAATGGCAGCTGCTATCAATCCGAAAACTACCTGACGAAAACCGGAAAACCATACACTTTTCCCGGTAAATAAAGTAATGGCCGCACCAATTAAAAACAAACCGATGGCGCTCATAACTGTGCTGATAATGACCGCCTGCATGCCACCCCAAAAGAAAAACGGAAATACCGGGATAATGGCTCCGATAGCAAAAAGTAAAAAAGAAGTTACCGCTGCTTCCATTGCAGAACCTTTTAAATCTTCCGGGTTGATGCCTAACTCTTCTTTAATCAGCATTTCATGAGCTTGCCCTTTGTTTTTCATGATTTCGGCAGCCATTTGTTGGGCTTGTACTTCCGGGATACCTTTGGTCATATAAATGAGTGCTAATTCTTTTTGTTCTCCTTCCGGATTGGTTTCCAGTTCTTCCAACTCCAGTTGCATTTGGTTTTCATAAAGTTCCTGTGAACTCTTTACCGATATCCATTCACCTAAAGCCATTGAAAGCGCACCGGCCAATAAGCCGGCCATACCCGCCAATAAAACTTCTTCTTGGCCACTGGTGGCGCCCGCAATTCCCATGACCAAACTAAAATTGGACACCAAACCGTCATTGCCTCCCAAGACTGCGGCTCGCAAAGCATTTCCCCCTACTGAACGATGGCGTTTTTCAAATCGAGCTAAATTAGCACCGGAAACCTGATTATTGTTGCTTAGGATGTTTTTTAAAATAGTCACATGAGCTGTATCGGATAGAGATTCTTTGGTTCCGGTTTGTTTTCGCGCTTTGATAATAGAAGAAGAAACACTTTTTTCGGTGTCCAATAAAACACCCAAAATATAATCATAGCCAAATACCTTACCGATCAAATGCAATGTGCGAGCCCTTCCGGATGGTTTGGGCAAATGCGATTCCTCTAAATTGTTTTTGGCCAAAAAAGCCAAGGCATGACTGTGCTCTATCTCACTCATCTGCCTGAAAACATGAGCTACATTTTCATCTTCTTCATGCTCCGCTAAAATTTTGTAGAGATAACATACATCTACTTCGGTTTGGATACTCTTAAGACTAATCATTTTATATAGATTTAAATCACTATAAAGGTACTTCAAAAAGACCTAAGAATGAATCCAAACTACTTAATATCAACCCATAATAAAACAAAAAAAGCCGCTTAAAAGCGACTTTTTTGTCAGTACTATTCCATTAAAATTGGAAGTAAATAAATTGCTCACCACTGCCCTGCGCTATAGCAATTAAGAAGAACATTACTGCCCAAACCAGACCTAAAACTATAGGCGACTTCTTTTGAGCGACCGCTTCCATTGAAGTATTTCTCATGATCCAATGACAGATAAAAGTTATGCCTATCAGCATAAAAACTTTTACAATCGAAAATGTATCTAAAACCTTCGCTCCATCAGCATGCATAAACAACATCGACTCTATCATATTTTGTGCGGTTTCAAACTTTCGAGCTCTGAAGAAAACCCAAGTAAAATTGACACAGATGTAAGTAGCCAAGGCCAAAATGATTCCGTTCCAAAAGTTTATTTTAATAGTAATTACATTCTTCAACAAACGTTCAACCACCAAGAAAAGACCATGCAAAGCACCCCAAATCACAAATGTCCATGCTGCTCCGTGCCACAAACCACCTAATAACATGGTAAGCATTAAAGCGACATACATACGCACTACGCCTTTTCGATTGCCGCCAAGCGGAATGTATAAATAATCTCTTAACCAAGTCGACAAAGAGATGTGCCATCTTCGCCATAAATCAGAGAAACCAATGGCTGCATAGGGGTATCGAAAATTATCCGTAAGGTGAAAACCCAGCATTAAGGCCAATCCGATAGCACAAGTAGAATACCCGGCAAAATCGAAAAATATTTGTCCGGAAAAAGCTAGTGTTCCGGTCCAGGCATCCCAAGTATTCAGTACTTTATCCGAATTGAAAACGGTATCCGAGGTTTTAGACAATAAGGTATCGGCTAAGACTACTTTTTGAAACAAGCCTATAGTCAACAAAAACAAACCCCAGATAAATTGGTTGACTGTAGCTTTTTTTTCTTCATAAAATTGGGTTACCAAATCGCCTGCTCTAACAATTGGTCCGGCGACCAACTGTGGAAAGAAGGTCACATACAAGGCAAAGTCCAAGAAAGTTTTGACCCTTTCTGTTTTTCGCCAATACATATCGATGGTGTAGGACATCGTTTGAAAAGTGTAGAAAGAAATACCCATGGGCAAGATAATATCCATCGGAAGCGGATGGTAATCCATTCCCATGGCATTCACCAAGGCGGTGAAATTTTCGAGTAAAAAATTACCGTATTTGAAAAAGAACAAGAAGCCCAAATTGACAAACATGCTGAGCAGCAACCAAAATAATCGCTTTCTTTTGTTTTCTTCTACGGCCAATTCTTTTCCGGTGATCCAATCGATTACTGTTGATATCCATAACAAGATTACCAAAGGCGGATTCCACAATCCGTAAAAAACATAACTGGCAAAAAGTAACATTCGTTTTTTAAACGTCCAATTAAAAAATTTGGCATAATACAGGGCTAACACTATGACCAAAAAAACGACAAAACTTAAAGAATTAAATAGCATGGTTAATTGGTTTTAGGGTTAGACAATCCATTATCGGCATTGATAATTTTAAGAAGCTCAACGGTAAACTTTCGAGCGTCGGGAGCAGATAAATGAGACCATTCCGGGCAGTCAAACTGTAGTTGTTTGTAATCTTCAAAATAGTAACTTTTAACCTGTGCTTGTTTTACCAATTCATCCCAGAAAGTAGCTCTAGGAAAAGCCATATCTTCGCCTTTTTTGAGCATTCCACTAGATGGACATCTGACTAAAATTACCTTTCCGCCTTTGGCTTTAAACTTTTCTAAATCTTTTAAAAAGAAAGCCATAGTACTTTTTTTATCCGGTGGTGGCGCACTTTTACCAAAAAATCCCCAAACTCTCTTAATAGAATTGGCAAAAGCAGTGTCTTTGGCGGTACGTTCGGTCATGGTTGTATTTCTGTCGACACGGGTATCATTAAAATTATAAAAAGGCGGAAAATCGGGTTCTCCGGTACGGTTCCCTATTTTGATTCGGCCCAGCAAAGCTTTTAAATCTATATCATCAGACCATTCCTCTTCGCTGCCCGACATCATTACTAAATTACTTTGTAAAGGCAAGGAGATATAATGATTCAATTGTTGGGCATAAGTTCGATTGTGAAAATAATCGACTTTGGTTTGCGGACGCTTCCAAGGCGAAGCTTCAGGATAAGTGGTAGAAAAAAATAATCCGGGTGTGACACCTACGAGAATCGTTCCTTTGAAGTCGGTTTTCTCTACTAAATCGTGAAAAATCGGCAAGGGTGAGGAACCGGGTGAAGCCAACTGAAGGGGTTTTCTTCCCGTACTTTTTTCCCATTCGTCCACTTGAACATCAAAAAGAACACGAGAAGAACCAATTAAGATGACATCGTCATTGGTTAAACTTTTGACCTTGTCCCTTTGCACAGCCCAGAGATCTTTGTTGTCATCAATATTGGGGTAGAAACCCTGTGAACGCCAGTAGCCTTCCCAAGCGCCCAGACTTACTGCACTAATCAGCACAGCAATGAGTAGTGATTGTTTTAAATTCATTTTATATAGTTATTGGTTGGTTTGAAAAATATAGGATACTCGAAAGCATAAAAAAACAGCAACTTTAAATTTTAAAATTGCTGTTTTCCGGTTATTCAGCAGTCATAGGACTTATGGTATTAACCACTTTACAGATTTTATTAGCGGGGAAACCACCTTGCTTGGCGTGTTCTAAGATTAGTTGTTCATCCGGAGCCAAATAAACACAATAAATTTTATCGCCGGTTACAAAACTTTCCACCCATTGGATATCGGGACCTAAGTTTTTTAAAACACTGCAGGAGGCTTGTGAAATTCCTTTTAATTGGTCAGCGTTTAAATCTCCGGCACCCGGAATTTCTCTTTCGATAATAAATTTAGGCATAAGATTCTAATTTAAATAAACTCCTACTCTTGTGGCTTTTCGGTATTGCCCCGTTGATTTGAGTGGTTTCTGGACTCCACTGACAATTTGAGGCAATGGCAATTTAACACTTTTTTTTCTAATATATTTATTTAACCATTATTAATCAGTTACTTATAAGATAATCGGTCAAAAAAACGGCTGAGTGAATATGTTTGGTATATTTGAGTTATAACATCGAATCGCTTTCCTATGAAAAATAGTAAACTCTTGAAACAACTAGAACTTACTCACGAGCAAACTTCTCCACTGTTCCGTATCATGTTTACCCAGAACAGTCATGAGCCCAACAGAAGACATTTTGAAAACAACATTTGCGCCTTTCATATCGGGAATGGTTACATTCTTTCTGTGGCTCACAATTTAAAGACAGAAGCTAAGATTTTTAAGTCGATTGAAGAGCGAATTTTTATCCACGAAATTCTTCCTCAGTTGAATGAAGCCCAAAAGCAGTTATTTCTAAATTGCTTTCTCTTAGACGAAAGCGTTCAAAAAAGATATTGGAATAGCAATAACCCAAGCGATTATCAGTTTGCTGTTGAGACACTCAAACAAATTAATTTTGATACACGTTGGGTTACTTTTTTGGAAAAAAAAATTTGCAAGGCCCATTTGATTGTCCAATTCAAAGACCAGCATTTTTATCATAAACCCGAACTTTCTGCGCATTTTTCTTCGGCAAACTATTTTGCGGAACCGGCCATTAACCGTCATACATTTTTAGTCGAAGTGGAACTAGTGGAAGCTTTTTACGCTGATGATATAGCATTGTACCGGATTGTAAATACACCAAAAGAAATTATTCACGCAATGCCTAGTGTTTCCATTGATTATGCGATTTTGAATGATGTCCAGGAACATTACTATTGCCTGCAAAATTCGCCTACCAGTGAAGTCGGAAAACTATTGAACAAAGCCCAAATCGAAGGCTTTACGGAGCATTTTGCGATTTTCCCTGAAAGGATTGGCGGCAATTATATACTCGAAGGCTTGCGTTATTTGATTAAAGGTTATTTCCGCTTTGGTTCTTCCGGCGCGCCTTATTTGGTTTATGATGAATTGCAAAATGAGTTTAAAGTCAATGCCATTCAAAGTGAAGCCTGCCCGATTCAATTATCGATTGATAACAAACGTGATGGGAATTTTCAATATGTGAATGCGATTGCTACGCCGTTGTACAACATTAAAGAAAAGCTGGAATTTTATTTGAACCAATAATCATTATTTACCGGTACTGCGCATTACTGCCGATGGGAAAACTACAACACTTTCTTGTCCGTTTTTGTGTACGCTGGCTACCCCAAAATAATAGTTATCAATTACAATTCCTTTCAATTCAAAGGCATCCACGTTACCAACAAACCGACTATTTTCCCATTGTGGAGCAGTGGTCAAACGCCAATAAATTTTGTAGCCTATCACGGAATCATCGGCCACTTTGTCCCATTTGAGTTTGGTATTAGGTTCAACAACGCCGCCAATAGTGACATTTTTAGGTTCCGGTGGTGACCAACCTAAACCGGCTAGTACAATAGCATTGACAGCGGTGAGCTTTTTGGCATATTCAAAATTGACGCCTTCAATAACATCGCCATAATTAATTCCGTTTTCAACTCTGGTATTTTGGTGTTGGCGATTGTAATTTTCGTGGGCTTCCATAATGCGAACACCCGGATAACCCAAATCATTAAACGGACGGTGATGTCCGCCACGACCAAATCGGTCTAAACGATACACCATCATCGGATTCATTTCGGGCATGTAGGTCGTCACTGATTTATGAATGTAACGCGCCAATTGACGGGAAATCCCATCTACTTCTCCGCCATAAAAACGGCGTTGGTTTCTTTCTTTTTCGGTTTCGGTTACCGGTGTTGGCTCTGAAAATATGCGGAAAGTTCTATTGTCGATTACGCCGTCTACACCTTCAATGTTTCCTATCATATCGTTGTTTAAAACACCTATAATTTCCCAATTGTTCTTTTTGGCAAATTCCGCAAAACCTTTTCCGCCAAACAAACCTTGTTCTTCACCTGACAATCCTAAGTAAATAATACTATTTTCAAAACTGTATTTAGACAACACTCTGGCGGCTTCTATAGTTCCGGCCATGCCCGAAGCATTGTCGTTGGCACCCGGCGCATCATTGGTATAATCCATTGTATCAGAATTGCGACTGTCGATGTCGCCGGTCATAATCACAAAACGATTGGGATATTTGGTTCCTCTTTGAATAGCCACCACATTCACAACATAGGCTTCTTTGGGAATTCTGCTGCCGTCTTTAGGCGTAACCAAATCCTTTTGGTAAAAGACATCTAAACAATTTTTACACTCCTTGTCTATCTTATCAAATTCGGCTTTGATCCAACGTCTCGCTGCTCCAATCCCTCGTGTATTGGAAAGCGTGTCACTAAAGGTATTTCGGGTACCAAAATCGGCTAAAGTGCGGATGTCTTTTTCAAGGCGCTGGGCAGAAACAGCGTCAATGATAGCATAAAAGCGACTATCGGTTTGGGCAGTTACTGATATTGCCCCCATCATGGTTAAGAGTACAAAGCACTTTTTCATTTCGTTTAATTATAATTTCACAAAGGGTTGGGTTGCCATTCCCTGGTTGGTTTCCAAGGTAATGAAATAAGTGCCTTGGGATAAGAAACCAACATCGATAGCAACACTATCGAAAGTTACTACTTTTTGACCTAACATATCATAAATAAAACCGGCTTTAACAATTGTTTGAGGTGATAAGACCAGATTCAACTTTCCGTTGGTTGGATTGGGATAAATGGAAAAGTTAACTGTGCTGAGAGTATTGGGAACCGATAAAGCACAAGTGCTATTGCAATCTGTTGTTAGGGTTTTGCCTGTCGTATTAAAATTAATCCCGTAAAACACGGCATCGAATTCACCTTCATCATAACAAATATAATTCAGCAACGGATTGTTGCCAAACTCAAAATTGTGCAACGGTGGCGGCACTTGTCTGCCATATCTGGCAAAATCACTAGACACTATTCCGTTCTTTAGATACAAACTGGTTAAAAAGGGATTGTTTGCAATCCATAAAAATCGAACTTGTGTTCCGCAAAGGTTAATGGTAGTCAGCGAAGTATTTTCGCCCCAAATTCTCCACAATGCGGGGAGGTTTTGCAAATCCACAGCCGTTATTGGATTATTGGAAAAATTAATACTTTGCAAATGGGGCAGATTCTCAATGCCTTGGAGCGATGTTAAACCACAATTCATACAACTGATTCCGTTTAAATTATTTAAGCTGCCTAACGGTAATAAAGTCAAATTGTTATAGTTACAATTTAACCAACTCAGGTTCATAAAGTTTTCTATTCCCGATAAGGAAACAATTGAGGAATTACTCAAATCAAGTTGATAAACTGCCATGGCCTCAGCCGCTTCAATTTCGTTATCGTTGTTGGCATCAATTACTATAAAATTGTTGTCACTACCAACCGCAGTTCCGTTATTTACGGTGGCTGTCAACAGCTTGTTTTTAAAATTGATATCCTGAAAATTGATTATTTGTGCTTGAGTGCACAAACACAATACAAGGAAAATACAACAGAAGTAACTTTTAGTCATCAAGCTAATTATTTACAAATGATAAAGTTATACAATTTGGTGAAGTATTTAATTACAACTAAATAATAATCTTTGAAAAAAGTATTTTATTTTTCCGGGGTAAAATATAACTATATTTGGTTTTGATTATCTATTTTGGAGTCAAATTAAATTAAGACATAAGCACCTCAACATGAAAAAAATACTTTACCTTATATTACTAACCAATATCAGTAATACTATTTTTTCTCAACCCTTTAAAAGAACCGTTTTTGATTACAAGCAACTGCCTTATAGTTACGCAAAGTGTGATGATACAGTACTTGCAGAATTAGACAAAGCCATCAATGCTGTCAATCAGTATAACAGTTCCGAAGCGGTGTTGATTGCCAAAGCAATTTATGACACTCATGAAAATTGTACTGAGTCGCATTTGATTTACGGGATGAGTTTATTTAGAAACGGAAAGGTTTTAGAAGGATTGGAAATTATTGACAAAGCCATTTCAAAATTTGGCAGTTTTCCTGATTTGATTAAGCAAAGAATATCGATGCAATTGGAACTGTATGAAAATGGTGTTGGCCAAAAAAATATTGACGGTAATAGTATCTTCACTTCCGGAAAGAATGCCCTACCTTTTGAGGAAGAACAATTCAAAAGCGAAAATCTGAATAACGCCTTAACGGATTTGGAGTACCTGACTTCTCTTTTACCTGATGATTTCAACAATCAATACCTGTTTGGGCGAGTACTGCAAACCAAAAATGAATTCGAAAAATCGAATATTGTATTTGAAAAACTGACCCAAGTACCGGATTATAGTTTGGTAGCAAAATACAATTTGGCACAAAACTACAATAGTTTAAAACAATACGACAAGGCCGAAAATGAGTATTTATCCCTTCTAGAAATCAAACCCGATGAACCTGAAATACTGAGAGCTATAGCGCGCTTTTATGAAGAGCAAAATAAAGCTACCCAACAAGAACACTACGAAAAACTGGCTTATTACTTTACTTGTGTACCTAACTTTTTAGATTTCCCTTATACTCCTGAAAATTTTAATATGGTAAGTATTTTTGGAGACGGAAAAATACCTGCCAAGGAAAAATCAGAAAAATTAAAAGACATTCAAAAAAATCAACCTCAGGAAATCTTGATTAATATTTGCTTGGTAATATTAAATATCCATACCAATCATGGCAATGGTTTAGAAACAGAAGCTACCAAAATTCTTCAAAAAATAGGCAAACCGGCTTTAGATAAAACACACCAACTCTTATTTACCGATATTTCAACCTGTACAGTTTCTAATTTGGGAGAAATTATGGCTACAGTAAAAGACGAAAGTTCCTGGAACGTTTTTGTTGAATATCTTCCCAACATAGCCAATATGCCATCAACCTTAATTCCACCTAATATGCCCGAACTCATTATCCAATTTGATGAAGAAAGAGGTTTAAAAGAAGTTTTAAAAATAACAAAAGGTTTACTTTCTCAAGAAAAAAAACAATCAGATTCACCGTTTGCCGGTTTGGGTTCTGACTATGTTTTTTATTTGCCTCTAAAGGAGCTAAACACTCAAAAAGTTATCAAGGCCGCTAAAGATTTAGGGTACACAGAGGCCGAAATTGCTTTGTTAAAAAAAGAAATTAAAGACTAAAGTCGACAGTCCAATATTTTAACAATTCAAACTATAAATTTAAAAAACGTTCAGTTCAGTCATACACCGTTTCATCATTTGATAAGTGCGTTCAATATCGTTGTCTAACCCAATAGAGAAACGGATCAATCCGTCTGTCAACCCCATTTCTTGTTGCTCTTCCATAGGAATTTCACTCGAAGTAGAAGTTCCAGGAGCGCTAAATAGTGTTTTATAAAAGCCCAAACTTACCGCCAAGTAACCCAAGTTTCTGTGTTGCATTAATTCCATTAATTCATTGGCTTTATCCAAAGTACCTACATCAATCGTCATCATGCCGCCAAAACCGTATTCGGGATTGATCATACTCGCATACAATTCGTGACTCGGATGACTCGGCAAACCGGGATAAACGACTTTCAAACCGTCTTGTTCAAATTTTTGAGCCAAATACAAGGCATTATGACTATGCTGTTTTATGCGAATGTGTAATGTGCGTAAGTTTTTTAAAATACTGGAAGCCCGAAGACTGTCCATCGTTGGCCCCAAAAGCATGCTCGCACCGTCATTTACATTCTTCAAATCATTGATAAAATCCTGCGAAGCACAAACCACGCCACCAACGGTATCACTACTGCCGTTGATAAACTTAGTCAAACTGTGAATTACTACATCGGCACCCAACTTAGCAGGAGCGACAGATAAAGGCGAAAAAGTATTGTCAACGACTAATTTAATATTGTGCTCTTTGGCAATAATCGCTAAAGCTTCTATATCGGCTACTTCCAATAACGGATTGCTTACCGTTTCACAATACAACACTTTTGTATTGGGCGTAATCGCGGCAACTACTTGGTCCAATTTGGTAATATCCACAAAACGGGTTTTGATATTCCATTTGGGCAACATGTTTTTCATAAAAGCATACGTTCCTCCGTAAATGGTGCGGCTGGAGACAATCTCATCTCCGGCAGCACACAACTGGAGCAAAACAGGCGTAATCGCACCCATACCGGAGGCTGAAACGTTGGCACTTTCCGTACCTTCCATCGCAGCCAAAGCTTGTCCTAAATACAAATTCATAGGCGAAGAATGGCGTGAGTATAAATAACAACCTTCGGCATTGCCTTCAAAAGTATCAAACATGGTTTTGGCCGAAAGAAAAGTATAAGTCGAGCTATCAGAGATAGAAGGATTCACGCCTCCAAACTCTCCGAAGTATTGCAAATCCTGGATTTTATCGGCAGGATGAAAAGGTTCTAAAGTAGATTGTTCGTAGTTCATTAGGATATATATTTAACAATTCAAAATTGAACATATATAGATTAATAATCAATACAAATATTTATTTATAGAATAAAAATCTATCTTTAATACGAAAGTTAGTTTTTAATACTATATTTGATGTAAATTTCAATCAATCCTAGATTTTAAAACTAAAACCAAACTCATTACTCTTTAAATGGACACTACTGATAAAAAACTCCTCGCCCTGCTCCAACAAGACACTAAAAAAACCACCAAAGAGCTGTCGGTAAAACTAAATCTTTCCGTTACTGCCGTATACGAACGCATCAAAAAACTCGAACGCGAAGGCATCATTGATCAATATGTAGCCTTACTGAATCGGAATAAAATTGATAAAAGTTTTGTAGTTTTTTGTCATATCAAATTGATTCAACACACCAAAGAATTCTTAACCACTTTTGAACACCAAGTAGTAAAACTTGACGAAGTTTTAGAGTGTTTTCACGTTAGTGGTGATTACGATTATATCTTAAAAATATGTGTCAAAGACATGGAAGCTTACCGCGAATTTATGGTAACCAAACTGACTACACTGCAACACATTGGCAGTACACACAGCACTTTCATGATTGGGGAAGTTAAAAATACCACGGCATTTACAATATGAAATGAACTATAGTTTTTAAGCAAAGAATTTCTCTTTTTAGTGAAATAAAAACTGTAATTTTGTGACGCAAAAAAATAAAACACACTAATTTATATACTATCATGAGTTCATTTGACGTTGTCATCATAGGTTCAGGGCCGGGCGGATATGTTTCGGCTATTCGTTGTGCCCAATTGGGTTTCAAAACCGCTATCATTGAAAAATACAGTACTTTAGGAGGAACTTGCTTGAATGTAGGTTGTATTCCATCCAAAGCTTTATTAGCCTCTTCTCATCATTATGAAGAATTGCAACACTTTGCTGACCACGGTATCGAAGTTTCGGGCGAAGTAAAAGTAAATTTAGAAAAAATGATTGCCCGCAAACAAGCGGTAGTGGACCAAACCAGCGGTGGTGTGAAGTTTTTAATGGACAAAAACAAAATCACCGTTTTCGAAGGATTAGGTTCATTTGAAGATGCTACACA
Organism: Flavobacterium sp. IMCC34852; assembly: GCF_030643905.1. NCBI lineage: Bacteria > Pseudomonadati > Bacteroidota > Flavobacteriia > Flavobacteriales > Flavobacteriaceae > Flavobacterium > Flavobacterium rivulicola. Next base: position 2,382,809 of record NZ_CP121446.1, read on the forward strand.
TGTTAAAGTAACCAAAGCCGACGGTTCATCAGATGTAATCGAAGGAAAAAATATCATCATCGCAACAGGTTCAAAACCATCAACGTTGCCGTTTATCAAATTAGACAAAGAAAGAGTAATCACTTCTACCGAAGCCTTGAAATTACCTGAAGTACCGAAACACCTAATCATCATTGGTGGTGGCGTTATCGGAATTGAATTAGGACAAGTGTACTTAAGATTAGGCGCTCAAGTTTCGGTCATCGAATTCTTAGACCGAATTATTCCGGGTATGGATGGCGGTTTGTCTAAAGAGCTAACCAAAGTTCTGAAAAAACAAGGCATGAAATTCTACACTTCTCACAAGGTAAAAGAAGTAACCCGAAAAGGTAAAAACGTAACGGTTTTAGCCGATGATGCTAAAGGCAATACCGTAACTTTTGAAGGCGATTATTGTTTGGTAGCCGTTGGTCGTCGTCCTTATACTGACGGATTGGCTGCCGATAAAGCCGGTGTAAAAGTTACCGAAAGAGGTATGATTGAAGTAAACGATCATTTACAAACCAATATTCCGAATATTTACGCGATTGGTGATGTAGTTCGCGGTGCCATGTTGGCCCACAAAGCCGAAGAAGAAGGAACGCTTGTTGCTGAAATCATAGCAGGTCAAAAACCACACATCGATTATAACTTAATTCCGGGTGTAGTGTACACTTGGCCTGAAGTAGCTGCTGTGGGTAAAACCGAAGAGCAATTAAAAGCTGACGGAGTTAACTACAAAGCCGGAAGTTTCCCTTTCAAAGCTTTGGGAAGAGCTCGTGCCGGTGGCGATATTGACGGTTTCGTTAAAATTTTAGCCGACGCCAAAACAGACGAAGTTTTAGGCATTCACATGATTGGTGCACGTTGTGCCGATTTGATTGCTGAAGCCGTAACCGCAATGGAATTCAGAGCTTCAGCCGAAGATATATCCAGAATGTCTCATGCGCATCCGACTTTCGCAGAAGCCATTAAAGAAGCAGCTTTAGCCGCTACAGACAACAGAGCATTACACGTATAATCAATGCAAACAAATAAAAAAAGCCGACTCAAAAGAGTCGGCTTTTTTTATTTTATTCTGGAGGTTTCTATCTTAATGTCTGCCGTGGCCCAGCTTTTGGTTAATAAGGTCTGAGTTTCTTTTACCTTTTTCAGGTCATTGAGTTTTTGGTAAGCAAACAAAAGGCCGTGTTGCGCCCAACCGTTATTTTTGAGTTGCTTCAAATCTTCCTGATAAGTTACAATCGCCTCTTTGTATTTTCCGGCTTCCATTTGTACAGCACCTAAATGATGCCGCACCGAGAAAAACCAATCCGGCGGTTCGTTATAATTCAGTTTGTCTTCAATAACAACGGCCGCTTTAAGTTCGGTTATACTTTCATTGTATTTCTTTTCTGAAGCCAAAATTTCTCCTCTCAAAACGTGAACCGCAATTTGCAATATATCCGCCATCGAATTGATTTCCCAAATGGTCATTTGTTTCATCATTGGGTTTTGAGTTAATTTTTCAAGCGTGGCCAATTCTTTTTTGGCATTGTTTATATTCTTTTTTCCTAAAAAAGCCATTCCTTTTGCATAATGCGCCACAGCAGACGGATAAGTCAAAGTATCCGAAACCAATTTCATTTTAAGGATATCTTCCCATTTCCCAAACTTTACCGCCACAAAATAAGGAATCACATAATAGTGTTGAAGTGTACCCAAACCGGGTTGAATCATGTTTTGAGGATGAACCAATTTGGCGGTTTGTGCTGCGCCTAGTTTGGCCCAATGGTAATTTCCTTCCAAAGTTGCCGTGGCAGCCAAAAAGTGATAATTATGCGGATAGTAAGCCAATGGATAAGCCCCTTGAGCGTGACACAATGTTACATAAGCGCTGTCAATTTTAACCGCGTTGATATTGGCTAAAGTTCCTTTGTGGTATTCTCCCGTACGGATATAAATGTGTGATGACATGTGTACCAAATGTCCCGAGTCGGCAAAAAGACCTTCATCAAAAAGCTTGGCCGCAGTATTTCCTCTTTCGGGCGTGTCGGAGGATTCTACCGCATGGATGTAAAAATGGTTGGCACCAATATGACGCGGATTCTTGGTTAAGATTTTATTGAGTAAGCTTTCGATTTCGGGAGTCCATTCTTTGGGTTTCCCCGACTTATCATACAAATCCCAAGGATGCATGTCCATAACCGATTCAACATACAAAGTGGCAATGTCTAAATCTTCGGGATATTTATCGGTTAACCTTTGCATAGCTTTTGAATAGGCCAAATCGAGCGGTTTACGGTCATCAACGGGTTTGGCAGTATATCTTTTGGCCAAAGCCGTAATCAAATCTTTTTCTTTGGGAGTAACTTTATCCGCTAATTTTATCGCTTTTTGTATGGCATCATAAGCCTTTTGATAATTATCAGGATCCATACCCGCATTATAATTTGGGCCCAAAACATAAGCATAACCCCAATATGCCATGGCACAATTGGGATCTAGTTTTGCTGCATAATAAAATGACCTCGCGGCTTCATTGTGATTAAAACCATAGGCCAAAGCCAATCCTTGGTTAAAATAGCGCTGTACTTTTTTATCGGTAGTAGTAACCGGGTAATGCAGTACTTCCATTCCTTTAAATAACGGAGCCACTTTATTCGATTTAAACCATTCTGCATCCGTTATTGCCGGTGCACAGCCATAAATTGTTTTACCGACCAAAGGCTTTGCTTCATCAGTTTCTGCCTTTTTACAAGAGCCCAAAACCAACAGAAAAGCAATGATTAAAAACCTATAAAGAATATTCATAATCAATTATTTACACTATCAAATTTAGTGAAAAATATGATTTATAAACTTGGTACTGTTTAAAATAAAAAACCAACTCAATTGAGTTGGTTTTCATTTACAAAGGTTTTGCAATAGTCTTTAATCATTGCTCTTACTCTCCTAAATTCTTCTATCACTTCCATCGTAGAACCTTTTACTTTCGATGGGTCAGGGAAATTGTGGTGCAACTTTATGGCTTGGGTTGGAAAAAAAGGGCAACGCTCTTTAGCATTATCGCAAACCGTGATTACATAATCAAACGGAATGTCAAAATATTCATCTACATTATTGGAAGTGTGTTTCGAAATATCAACACCATCTTCTTTCATGATGGCTTTAGCCAAAGCATTGACTCCATGAGTTTCTACTCCGGCTGAATAAACCCTTACTTTATCGGGATTGGCAAAATGTGCCAAATACCCTTGTGCCATTTGGCTTCGGCAACTGTTACCGGTACATAAAACTAATATATTTTTCATGTTTATTTTCGCTTAAAGCCACAAAACAAAAAGTTCTGTGTAGTATCAAAAGGCGTTGGATGATCTTCGGCAAAACAGCCCGTTAAGTCAAAGTCTTTTTCAAACACCAAACGCAAACTTTCCATATTGTATTGTGAAATTTCCAAACCACTGCATTTTTTTGGTCCGTTATCCGAGAAAGTACCTATAAAAAGCTTTCCGTCATTGGCTAAAGCCCGACTAACAATACTTGAGTACTTCTCTATATCATTAACTTGGGTCAAAAAATGAAAGCAAGCTCGGTCATGCCAAAAATCATACTGCTTCGAAGGATTGAAATCCAGAACATCCGAAACGATAAAAGTAACTTTAGCTGCCTTTTCGCCTAACCTATTCTTAATTCTTTCAATAGCATTCGCCGAAATGTCGAGCAAAGTCAAATTGGTGTAACCTAAATCCAACAAAGCATCCATCAAATAACTGTCGCCTCCGCCAATATCGATGATTTTTGCATCCAAAGGCAAGTGTAGAGCAGTTATAAAATCAACGGAAGTTTTAGGATATTGCTGATACCAACTCACCTCTTTCTCAGTCTTGGTGGAAAATACGTTTTCCCAATGTTCTTTTCTTTCCATAAGATTTAAATGTTTTTTGTAAAATACTTTTTTCTAAGCCAGAAAGCCACATTGACTAAAATAATTAACGCCGGTACTTCCACCAACGGACCAATTACTCCTGCGAATGCTTGTCCGCTGTTAATCCCGAACACGCCGATGGAAACCGCTATCGCCAACTCGAAATTATTACCTGATGCGGTAAATGATAAAGCAACTGCATCTCGGTAATTCGCACCAATTTTCTTCGAGACAAAAAACATCAAGAAGAACATTACAGCAAAAAAAACAACTAACGGAATGGCTATTCGAATAACATCTAAAGGTAAATCGACTATCATTTCGCCTTTCAAACTAAACATTACTACTATAGTGAAAAGCAATGCAATTAAAGTAATTGGTGAAACAAACGGAAGGAACTTTTGGTTGAACCATTTGTCACCTATAAATTGCTTAATGGCATACCTACTAACAACCGCCAAAACAAAAGGAATACCGAGGTAAATCCCAACTGTTTGGGCTATCTCGGCTATTGTGATATTTAGTTCTAATCCTTTTATGCCAAATAACGGCAACATGATTTCTAAATAAAAATAAGCATATAAACTAAAGAAAAAAACTTGCAACAAACTATTGATCCCAATCAAACCGGCCGTTAATTCACGGTTGCCTTCGGCCAATTCGTTCCAAACAATCACCATCGCAATACAAGGCGCAATGCCAATAATGATTAAGCCGGTCATGTATTCGGGATAATCTTTGAGGAAAAATGTTGCCAGTAAAAACATCAAAAAAGGTCCGACTATCCACGTGATCAAAAAGGAAGCGGTTAGTAATTTAGGCTGCTTAAACATTTGCGGGACTTTCGAGAAGTCGATTTTCGTCAGCGGCGGATACATCATTAGGATTAACCCAATCGCTAAAGGAACATTAGTCGTACCGGAAGAAAACGAATTGATAAAATCATCAGAATTCGGAATAAAATAGCCAATACCGACGCCAAGTAACATGGCTAAAAAAATCCACAACGTTAAAAATCGGTCTAAAAATCCCAGTCTTTTTTTCATAGGTTTATTTTTTTAATTTGGAAAAAACATAAAACATTTCAGAAGCAATTTGCAAACTGCGCTCTGCGTATTTTTCATCCATCAAGTCCGTACCGTCAAAGGCTTTCGGATCATCATATTTTATGGGGAATCTTGCTTCGGCACCCAAAACCATCGGACAACCTTCATCGGCATTATTGCACGTCATGATGGCACCAAAATGAGTTTTCGGATTAAACTCGTCGAAATAAGCTTTAGAAAAACAAACAATCGGATGTTGATTATCCGAAAATTTAACCGCATAAACCGGATTTGATTCCTGACTCAACTTTTGGATTCGAAAGCCTTGATTGGACAACGTCTCGCCCACTTTGGGAAACATCGCCGTAGCTTCGGTTCCGCCCGAATAGCAAAATACCTTTTGAATTCCGAAATGAGATGCCATCGTTTGAGCCCAAATTTGAGACAAATGACTTCTGCGCGAATTGTGGGTGCAAATAAAATTCAAACGAATCTCATCCTCAGAATTCACTTTGTTTTGAATATAATCCACTAAGGGATTCAAAACCTCCTTTCGATCATTTGAAACAGCAATTTCAGCAATGGATTTTATAGTTTTTGATAAATTTTCGAACATATTCGTATTGTTTATTATAATTTTATTGGTGAACTTAAGACTATTTAATTAACAACAACCCGAATCAGGCGAACAACAAGAAGTTTCCTTTGGTTTCCACTCGCCTATTTTAGTTTTAATTTTTTCTGCCGGAATTCCACAATTATCTTTAGCCAAACAATCGGTTTGTTTTGAAGTCAATAAAAAATTAGTGCCGTCAAAATCTAAATTGAATTTACCAATAGTGTCCTTCATTTGGTATTCGACTTCTATCTCTAAATCGGGAATTTGAAGTTTGGCTTCTGACAATTCTATAATATGGACCAACTTTTCTGGATGTAATCTGTGGTCATAATCATTGGCTTCCCAGAGTTGAAAATTCACTACTTCTTCCTTTCGAACTACGCCACCGCAATCGATAAAATGTTTGGTCACTTTGCCCACTTCGGTTACGTGAAAATGATTGGGAACCAAGTCACCGTTAGGCAATTGGAAAGCTATGGTTGACAGGCTTTTTAATTCTTTTTTAATTTGTGATAATTTCATAATTAGATTGTTAGATTGTTAGACTTCTTAGATTGTTAGACTTCTTAGATTGTTAGAAAGAAACTCTTCCCTTTTCCCTTTTCCCTTATAATTAACAACATTTGTTTTTGAGTTTGTGGCGAATCATACCAAAATGGTTTTCGATTTTATCAATCGTATCCGGATTGATGCAATAACAAATAGCGGTTCCTTCAATGGTTCCTTTGATGATGTTCGCGTTTTTCAATTCCTTCAAATGCTGGGAAATGGTTGGTTGTGCCAAGGGTAATTCGTTGACAATATCGCCGCAGATACAACTTTCAACCGTCAACAGATAATCGACAATAGCAATTCGCGCCGGATGTGATAGTGCTTTAAACAAGGTTGCCATCTCGTTGTGTTCTGCTGAAAATGATTCTGATTTTGATGCGCCCATGATTTCTTTAAATTATTATATTGCAATATTACGATAAAACAATAATACAAACCAAATGTTTTTTCAATTATCTCAACTTCCCATACGTAATTCATAATTCGTAATTCGTAATTCCCAATATTTTCATTACTTTTGGCATTCAAAAATTGTAAAAAAATGGCAGTAGTTACCTTGGGCGGAAGCCCCATAAACACCAATGGTTCGTTACCAAAAGTAGGGTCAAAAGCCCCTGAATTTCAATTAGTAAAACAAGATTTAGCCATCGCTTCTTTGGCTGATTTTGCCGGAAGTAAATTGGTATTAAACATTTTTCCCAGCATTGATACCAGTACTTGTGCCACTTCAGTGAGAACTTTTAACGCTAAAGCGAGTGCTTTAGAAAACACTAAAGTATTGTGTATTTCCCGAGATTTGCCTTTTGCCCAAAAACGCTTTTGTGGTGCCGAAGGTTTAGACAACGTCATCAATCTTTCCGATTTCAATACCGGAAATTTTGGGAAAACGTATGGCTTAGAAATCACTGAAGGTGCTTTCTCAGGTTTACACGCAAGAGCTGTAGTTGTAATTGACGAAAACGGCACGGTAAAACACACCGAATTGGTTGCAGAAATAGCCAACGAACCTAACTATGAATCTGCTTTAGCAGCACTATAAGTAAGCCCATGGCCTTTGAAAAAGACAATTCCTTCATCACCGGAAGATTAAAAAGTGTTGGTTATGCCTTTAAAGGGGCGATAAAACTCATTACTACCGAACACAGTGTGATGGTGCAGTTTTCATTGGCTATCATCATGATTATCGCCGGATTTTACTTTGAAATCGACCGTTACGAGTGGATGATGCAAATGTTGGCTTTTGGCTTGGTATTAGGCATTGAAAGCTTGAATACCGCTGTGGAAAAAATAGCCGATTTTGTGCATCCTGAATTTCATGACCGAATTGGTTTTATCAAAGATATAGCCGCCGGTGCCGTACTATTTGCCGCCTTAGCTGCAATTGCTGTAGGTTTACTCATTTATGTTCCGAAATTTTTATAAATAGTCGATTTAATTTCTATTTTTATAGCGTTATACATCACCAATGGCAAAAACAGTAAAGAAAGAAACTAAAGAAAAGGAAAAAGACCCTAATCTGGAGCTCAAAATACTAAAGACTAAAAAACAATACCGAATGCTGTTTGGCTTTGTGTTGGTCTTGTTGTCTATAGCCTTTTTGGTTTCCTTTATCTCTTTCTTTCTGCATGGTCGTGTTGACCAAAGCGCCGTGGATGCCCTCACTGACAGGAATGAAGCAGTGCAAAATTGGTTGGGAAAATTTGGCGCCTATTTGGCCGATTTGTTTATCTACCGTGGTTTTGGTGTAGCTTCTTTCCTATTTGTCAAATTGTTCTTTTTGAGTGGTGCTTTCTTGGTTTTGGATTTACCGGTACACAAATTAAAGAACACTTGGTTTTGGGACTTGTTTGCCTTAGTGGTTTTATCCATATTGTTTGGCTTCTTTGCTTACACTTTACCCGAATTAGGCGGAACCATCGGTTACGAAATGAACTTGTTCCTGCAAGATTATATCGGAAAAACCGGAACGGCTTTGTTATTGGTTTTCTCCATCATTGTTTACCTAATCTTTAAAATAAAAATCTCTCCCGATGCCATCAAGTCTTTCTTCGAAAAGAAACACAAAGACCTCAAAGAAGACATCAGCAGCATGGCCGGTGCCAATGACAAAGGCGTAGATTACAATCTTGAAGAGTTTGCCGTAAACGAAGAAACGGAAGAGGAAATAGCAGAACCCACCTTGGTCACTTCTCAATTTGAAATTAATAAAGAAGCGCTCAAACCTACCATTGAACATGCTTCGGAAATCAATTTGGAACCTACCATTAAAACCGTTACTCCTACGCCACAGCCTGAACCTGCCAAGCAAATTATTGAAACCAATGATGAAGCTTTTGTAATTGAAAAAGCAGCAGATGAAGATGTTATGGAGGAAAACTTGGCGGCCAAACTGGTAGAAGATTTTGGTTTATTTGACCCAACCTTAGAATTATCCAACTATAAATTCCCAACGATTGACTTGCTCAAAGAATATACTTCTGTAGGCATTACCATCAATCAGGAGGAATTAGAAGAAAATAAAAACCGTATTGTAGAAACCCTTCGCAATTATAAAATCGATATTGCCCAAATCAAAGCTACTGTCGGTCCTTCGGTGACTTTGTATGAAATCGTACCCGAAGCCGGGATTCGTATTTCTAAAATCAAAAGTTTGGAAGACGATATTGCTTTGTCTTTGTCTGCTTTAGGGATTCGTATCATTGCACCTATTCCCGGAAAAGGAACCATTGGTATTGAGGTACCGAACAAGAACCCGACTATGGTACCGATGAAGAGTGTCATTTCTGCGGCTAAATTCCAAGAAGCGGAAATGGAATTGCCTATCGCTTTAGGAAAAACCATCTCCAATGAAACCTTTGTGGTTGATTTAGCCAAAATGCCTCACTTGTTGATGGCCGGTGCTACCGGACAAGGAAAATCGGTGGGATTGAATGCCGTATTGACTTCGTTATTGTACAAAAAGCATCCTGCGGAAGTGAAGTTTGTTTTGGTGGATCCGAAGAAAGTAGAACTAACTCTATTCAACAAGATAGAGCGTCATTATTTGGCCAAATTACCCGATGTAGAAGACGCCATCATTACCGACAACACCAAAGTAATCAATACTTTGAACTCGCTTTGTTTGGAGATGGACAATCGTTATTCTTTATTAAAAGACGCTATGGTGCGTAACATTAAAGAGTATAACGAGAAATTCAAATCCCGTAAACTCAATCCGGAGAACGGTCACCGTTTCTTGCCTTATATTGTTTTGGTAGTGGATGAGTTTGCCGATTTAATCATGACCGCCGGTAAAGAAGTAGAAACCCCTATTGCGCGTTTGGCACAATTGGCCCGTGCCATCGGTATTCACTTGATTATTGCTACGCAAAGACCTTCGGTAAATGTGATTACCGGTATTATTAAAGCCAACTTCCCGGCGCGTATTGCTTTCCGAGTTACTTCTAAAATTGATTCGAGAACAATTTTGGATACCCAAGGGGCTGACCAATTAATAGGCCGAGGAGATTTGTTGTATTCTAACGGTAATGATTTGGTACGTGTACAATGTGCCTTTGTGGATACACCCGAAGTAGAAAAGATTGTTGACTATATTGGTTCCCAAAAAGCGTATGCCAGTGCTTATTTATTGCCGGAATACGTTGGCGAAGAAGGCAGTGGCGTGAATTTAGAATTTGACATCTCAGAAAGAGACAGCATGTTTAGAGAAGCGGCCGAAATAATAGTGACGGCCCAACAAGGTTCGGCATCATTATTGCAAAGAAAATTGAAACTGGGTTACAACCGCGCCGGTAGACTGATTGATCAGCTCGAAGCCGCCGGAATTGTAGGTCCGTTTGAAGGAAGCAAAGCCCGCAGTGTGAACATCACCGACTTGGCTTCTTTGGAACAATTTTTTAACAATGAACAAAATAACCATTAAAATGAACAAGATTCTATCTATTGCATTACTCCTATTCTTGAGTTTTACTGCTAATGCACAAGATAAAAAAGCCAAAGACTTGTTAGACCAAGTTACCGCTAAGGTAAAAACCTATAAGAATATCTCCATCGATTTTAAATATACTCTTTACAACAGTAAAGAAAACATCAATAAAGAAAGTAAAGGCAATTTGGTGCTCGAAGGCAACAAATATGTGTTGAACTTCTTAGGCGTTACCAAAATATATGACGGTAAAAAAAGCTACACCATCGTACCCGAAGATGAAGAAGTAACTATTTCGAGTGTGAATGACAAAGATGAAAATGCCGTAACACCAGCCAAAATGCTTACCTTTTTCAACAGTGGTTACAAATACTACTGGGATATACTTCAAGACGTTAAAGGACGTAAAATACAGTACATTAAATTGGTACCTACCAATGCCAAAGACCAACGCAAAGAAGTGTTGCTGGGTATCGATTCTCAAACCAAAAACATCTACAACGTGATTGAAATGGGGAAAAACGGAACTAAAACCACTTTGACTGTTAATTCTTTTAAAACCAATCAGCCATTATCAAAAAATCAGTTTACCTTTGCAGCGAGTAAATATCCCAATTACTACATCAACAAAATAGATTAAGCTCGAGGTGAAAATACTTGACCGGTACTTATTAAAATCTTTCCTGATTACATTTACTACGGTATTTGTAATCTTGTTTTTTATATTCGTACTCCAAGTAGTTTGGCTCTTTATCTCCGAATTGGCCGGAAAAGACTTAGACATCGTTATGATTCTTAAGTTCTTACTTTTCAAAATGCCGAGTATCATTCCTTTGGTTTTACCGCTTTCTGTATTGTTGGCTTCTATCATGACTTTTGGTAGTTTGGCCGAGAACTATGAGTTTGCCGCTATGAAGTCTTCGGGAATTTCTTTGCAACGCGCCATGCGCAGTCTGACGGCATTTATATTACTACTCAGTATTGTTGCCTTTTTCTTTGCCAACAATGTCATTCCGTTTGCCGAATATAAGTTTATCAACTTCCGAAGAAACATAGCTCAGGTGAAGCCCGCCATGGCGATAGCCGAAGGACAGTTTAGCGAAGTTGGTGCCTACAATATTAAAGTAGAAAAGAAATCGGGTGACAACGGTCGTTACCTTAGTCAGGTTACCATTCACAAAAAATCACAATTAGGAGCCGGAAGCAATACGGTTATCAAAGCCAAAAAAGGAGAATTGGTAAGCAGTGAAGATTCTAATGTGCTGAAACTGGTCCTCAATGACGGTAATTATTATGAAGACATTCCGATAAAGAAATTTGAAGACCGCGACAAAATGCCGTTTGCCAAGAGTGAATTCCAAAGGTATGTCATCAATATTGATTTATCGAAACTCAACAATACTAACATCAACGAAGAAAAAATCACCAACACCAACACCATGTTGAATGTGAGTGAACTTTCTTATACGCTTGACTCGCTGCAAAATAACTTTGCTAAAGATATTGTTTCCTATACGGAAAACATCAGCCAACGCTCGAGTATGACCCTCAGCAATTTAGTCAAAGACAGTATAGCCCCTAAACTCGATGAAACCGATTTGCTGAAGAGTTACTCTGAAAGCGATAGAATGCATATTTTAAGAGTGGCCAACAGCAATATAGATGCGGTCAACTTCTCGTTGGAGACTTCCAAATACGAACTCCAAGACAAACAAAAAAACATCAACCAACATTGGATAGCCTTGTACGATAAATTTGTAATTGCCTATGCCTGTTTGCTGATGTTCTTTATCGGTGCGCCGCTTGGAGCCATTATTCGAAAAGGAGGTTTGGGATTGCCTATTGTATTTGCGGTGCTCATCTTTATTATCTTCCACTTCATTAATACTTTTGGTAAAAAGGTGGCCCAACAGGATGAAATTTCCCCTTTCTTGGGTTGTTGGATGTCGTCGTTTGTCTTGACACCGCTGGCCATCATCTTGACCAAAAGAGCCACAGACGATAAAGGTTTCAGTATGAACTTTGATTGGCTGAGTAATTTCTTCAACCGCATTTTCCCCGATAAAACGGTGCCGGTATTGGCGACCCAAGGCGTTACGCCCGACTTGGCCATAGACGCACAAGAAGTACACCAATATTTGAATACGCTACCCGCCGACAGTAAGCCTAAAGCCATTGTTGAAGAGAAAGTATTGCCTACCGATAATCGTTCGGTGGAAACCCTCTTGCAACAGTACAACCTGTTTAGCTTGGTGGGCTTATTGAGTAATCTTATATTATTGGGTGTTTTCTTTTGGGGCAAACCCGATACTTTAGTTATAATCATCATAGCCGCAGTAGTCGCTATGGCGTTATTCTTTAGCCTATATAAAGCCCAGCAAGCCTTAAGAACTTTGGCCGCCAAGGCTAATAAGAAAGCAGACATACCGCTTTTGGCATTATTGGCAGCAGGGTTTCCTTTTTACGTCTTGTTTTATGTTTACAACAGGATATTAGTCAAACAACTTATTACAACAACTAACACAACGGTCTGATGGACACCACCACTAAAATACAACTCAACACTATAGAAGAAGCCATTGAAGACATTCGACAAGGCAAAGTCATTATCGTAGTAGATGATGAAGACCGTGAGAATGAAGGCGATTTTTTGGCAGCCGCCGAAAAAGTAACTCCTGAGATGATTAACTTTATGGCTACCCACGGCCGAGGCCTAATTTGTGCACCGCTCACAGAGCGTCGTTGTAACGAATTGGAACTGCACTCGATGGTGAAGAACAACACCGACCACATGGAAACCGCGTTTACCGTTTCGGTAGATTTAAAGGGTCATGGGGTTACTACCGGTATCTCGGCAGCCGACAGGGCTAAAACAATCTTGGCCTTGGTGAATGAAGATACCAAACCACATGATTTAGCGCGCCCGGGACACATATTCCCTTTGACGGCTAAGCAAGGCGGTGTCTTGAGAAGAACCGGTCATACCGAAGCCGCTATCGACTTTGCTAGACTGGCCGGATTCAAATCGGCAGGAGTGATTGTGGAGATTATGAACGAAGACGGAACCATGGCACGTTTGCCCGAATTGGTAGAAGTGGCTAAGAAGTTTGATTTGAAATTGGTTTCCATAGAAGACTTGGTAGCCTACCGCATGCAACACGACAGTCTGATTGTAAAGAAAGAAGACTTTGAAATAGAAACCCGTTTTGGTTCGTTCCGTTTGAGAGCTTACCAACAAACGACCAACAAACAAGTGCACTTGGCACTGACCAAAGGCAGTTGGAATACCGGCGAAGCTATCTTAACCCGTATCATTTCGACCCAAGCCAATAACGATATCCTAAACAGTTTAACGGATAGTATGGATAAAAAGCTGGACGATGTATTTAACCGCATCATCCAGGAAGGTAAAGGCGCTATCCTATTTGTAAACCCTGAGAAAGACTCATCGGATTTACTAAACCGATTAACCGAACTCAAACAACTGCAATCAGAAGGTATTTTAAAAGCACCACAGATTAAAATGGACATCAAAGACTTTGGTATTGGTGCCCAAATACTCCACGACATCGACATCGCGAAGATTAGATTAATCTCAAACACTACCCAAACCAAGCGTGTGGGAATGATTGGGTATGGATTGGAGATTACGGAGTATGTGGCGTATTAATCTCAATAAAAAAACCGATTAAAAACTAATCGGTTTTTTTATTGGTTATCTTCATCAGTAAGAACCTTTATTAAAGTGTTCGTTTCCCTCTAAAAGTACCGCTTTCCCCAAACGTTGGATTGTTCCAGTTACCGGCACAACTTATCGTGGTAATTTGCCCGTCAAAACTGGCTCCAGAACTCACGTTTCCAAATACGGCATTAAATTGATTGTTGGTTACAACCGCTGAAGTGGTATAGGTTTCATCACTGCCACTGCTTAAGACATAGCCGGTTAATACGCCGTTATTCACCATGCATTTGAATATGCCGTTATCATCGCCTTTAAAAGTGCCTTCATAACAAAGCACCTGTGAATAAGAGAGTTCATGGATGGCAAAAGCCTGAGGATTGGAGATACCAATATAAGTATAACTGCTGATTACCGGATTACTGCCGTTGGCACTGACCGAAAAGCGGAAAGAAACCTGACTGTTGCTGAACTCCGCATTGGTAATGTCTTCTCCTAGGGTAAAGTTATAAGTTGTGGTTAAGGTTTGGGTAATTTTATTGTTTTGGTAAATGTAAGCTTGCGCAATATTATCGCCATTATTGATTACAATTTTGAGCGAACCGTTCATGCCCATAATGATTCCTTTGTAAACCCCAAAAGCCGTATTGTCGAACTCAGGCTTGGTTTCAGGTGCTGTTGCATACACTACTTCTTCCTCATCAGAACTACTGCAAGAGAGTAATAAAAACAGAATCGGAAAAAGACTTAATACTTTTGCTTTCATAAATTTTTGGGTTAGGTTAATGAATTATTTCTTAGTCAACCGTAAATTTAACAATCTTTTGAATACACACAATAGGTTAATAATCAAAAGCTTGGGATTGTATTTTATATTAGTTGCTTCTTTGACAGTACGAAGTACGAAGTGGGGAGTATGAAGTGGGAAGTTTGAGGTTGGAAGAAGTTATTTTAGGGACTAAATAGCAGTTAGTGAAAGGAATAGCTTTGAAGCGAAAAAATAAGTGTATTTTTTACCTTAAATCTTTTTGCAAAATGAAAAAGGTTGCTATATTTGCAACCGCATTAAGCAATTAATGCCCGACTTATTGGAGAAATGGCAGAGTGGTCGATTGCGGCAGTCTTGAAAACTGTTGACTGTAACAGGTCCGGGGGTTCGAATCCCTCTTTCTCCGCAGAAAGCATGTTTCAAAAGAAACATAAAACTTCAAAACCCTTTAAACATCAGTGTTTAAAGGGTTTTTCAATTTTGGTCAGTGTGTCAAAAAACACATAAAAGATCATAGTACAGTGCACCTATAGGTGCACCTATGATTTTTAAAGAAAAATAGGTGCACTAAATGGAAAGAATTCGCTCCGAATTCGCTTCTAAATCCCTTTGAATTAAGCGTTTTAAATCAATTTTGTTTAATTTAAAGAAATGTGTTATGCTAAAAATTTTCTTTTACATCAGAGCCGAAAAAGTTAAGTCAAACGGCGAAGCCCCAATTTATGCCAAAGTTACCCTGGGTAATCAAAACATCACTATTAGTACCGGAAAGTATATTTCCTCTGAAAGATGGTTATTTACAAACAAACTGCGAAATTTACTGAAACTAGAACAGGAAAAAGTGCTCAAAAAGAGCCTTGATTTACTTGTATTGAACCTCAACAAAAAGTTCAATGAAATTTATGAAATCTATCCTGACATTGATTTGTCGATATTGAAGGAAGAAATATCAGGAAAAGTAAAGCATCGGAAATCTATATTGATATTGAGCATTTTTGAGAAACATAATATTGATTTTGCGAAAAAAGTAAACAACAATGAAAGAGCAGCGGCTTCGTTGCAGAAATATAACCGTTCATTAGACTTGATGAAAAACTTCATCAAGAAAACTTATCGGAAAGACGATATTGAAATAGATGAAATTGACGGTGCATTTATTTACAATCTTGAATCTTATTTGAAGTACGAAAGCGAATTTAAAGGCGTTGTTGGAATAAAAAACAATTCAGTTGTGAAATACTTCACAAACTTTAAAACCATGTGTAACTTCGGCATAAGGCTAAATTTAATTGATAAAAATCCATTCAATAAATATGATGGAAAATTGAAAGTTAGGGATGCTACTTTTTTAACAACGGAGGAATTAAATCTAATTGAATCGAAAACATTTAGTACAGAACGTTTGGAGAAGGTAAAGAATATCTTTTTATTTAGTTGCTACACAGGATATGCTCCTATTGATGCTTGTAATTTAACATTGTCGAATTTGATGCAAGATAGTAATGGACTTTATTGGATAAAAACTGATAGAGTTAAAACGGGTATTAGAGCAAATGTACCGGTTTTACCGCCTGCTCAAAAAATTATTGATAAGTACAGGGATTCCGAAGTAGGATTAATTCCAAAACTATCGAATCAAAAAATGAATGCCTACTTAAAGGAAATAGCTGATTTGTGCGGCATTGACAAGAATTTGACTTGGTATGTATCTAGGCATACTTTTGCTACTACTGTAACATTGGGCAATGGTATTAAAATCGAAAATGTATCAGCTATGATGGGACATACAAATATTAAGCAAACCCAACATTATGCAAAAGTCCTAGATGCAAGTGTTATGCATGACATGAGTAAACTAATGGAGAAGTATAAATAATCACTATAATTCATTAATTTTAACGATGTTAAAAATGAATTATGATAAATTATTTAAAAGAATTTCAAGACGCATTAGATGATTTCCTGGATCTGTCTATTTATTTTAATCAAAATGAAATACGATATAAATTCCAAGGTGTTTGGACTTCATCAAATTTTGAAAAAGATATTCAGGAAAAGGCTAAAAACTTAGAGCACTTATTATCCAGGCAATTGAAAAATGGCTTGGATAATAAAACCTTTTTGTCTGAACTTCAGCTAGAAATTAGGAAGGCTTATAATTTTTTATATGATATCTATTACGATGATTTTGATAATTTGTCTAAATCAAATCTGAAAATAAGGTATAGTTCGGCTTACCCGGATTATATTTCTGTTGACCTTTATACATATGAATTTTTCGAGAAGCTGATATCTAATGAAAAATTTCTTAAACAGTTTCAAAGCGGAAATATTGAATTCCAATTATTGTTCGAATCTTTATCGAATTTGTTCGAAAACTTTCAAAAGAATGATACAACCCCAAGTAGGCAGCAATTTGAAAATCTTAAGCTACTGAATTGTATTTACTGTTACCGTGAGATTTTGTTCGACTTACTAGGACTAATAGACCACTACATTTATAATTTCGATAAAATTGATTTTTCTAAAATTGAGGAAATAGAGTTTCAGCCAATTGTTCAGGCAGTAAAATGTAATTTGAATTTGAGCAAAGTAGAAGCTGCAAAATTCTTCAGTTTTTTAATATATGATAAAATTATCTTCATAGATTCTTCTGATGAAAAAGCGGATAAAATTCGAATTCAAAAATTTATTGAAAATAACTTCACTTATAAATCCTTAAATTCAAAACAAGAGTCTATAACAAAAATTAACCGTGAGATATCAGATTTTAAGTTATATAATAAAAGTGATTATAATAAGGTGATTGATGACTTCATCAAAATATTAGAATCCAAAAAGAAGACGTAATCTAACAATTCGCTCCGAATTCGCTTTAAAGACTTTGTTTTAGAAATGTTTTTATCAAAGTTTGTAACTCATTTCTAAATAATGAGTTATGAATGATACCAAAGAAGAATTGATAATTCCAACTGTTGGAAATATTAAAAAACTATTAGAGCCCATCTATTCGAGACTTGATAATATTGACACCACCCTCAATAAAAAGCAAGTTAACACAGGCCACACAAAATACTATCGAAACCAAGACCTGAAAAAGATTTTCGGTCTGTCTAGTAATACCATCATTAAGTATCGTGAAACCGGCATATTGCCTCATACCAAATTTGGTGACATCTACTTATATGATATTAAAGAAATAGAAGGGATTTTAAAAGCTAATCGAGTTGCATTATGAAAACAGATAAAAGAAAAGACCCTTTAACCGGTGAAGAATTTATACCTAAAAAAGTTTCACAACGATTTGCTACTCCTGGAAACAGAATCAAATACAATAATGAGAAAGCTAGTCAAACAAGACTTAAAAGAGGATTCGTAGACAAACCATTGCATAAGAACCAGGCTATACTTTTAGAGTTATTAAATAATAAAAACGAAGTTATTGTCCATGAAGAGTTCTTACGAGGCCGGGGATATAATTTTCACCTAACTACCCACTTTGATAAATGGGAAGGTAAAAA
The DNA here is from genome assembly GCF_030643905.1 of Flavobacterium sp. IMCC34852. NCBI lineage: Bacteria > Pseudomonadati > Bacteroidota > Flavobacteriia > Flavobacteriales > Flavobacteriaceae > Flavobacterium > Flavobacterium rivulicola. The sequence continues at coordinate 2,400,845 of NZ_CP121446.1, forward strand.
TTACCCTTGCGTCTATGAGTACATGATTATAATACTTATAAACCAACAAATTAAAATTTTAAAAAATGATAGATATTAGACACATAGAAATGGTTACGCCGGATATTGAACGACAGTCCTTGATAGATACCAACCATAAACTAAAAAACACTACAATTGTGCTTTTTTCTGTATTGGTAATTATAATTGCGGCCGGTATTATTAATTACAATATTCAGGAGCAAAATAAAGAAAAATGAGTTTTTATTTTCTATACAGTTCCAAATTAATACGCATTTATTTAAATCAATACGAATGGAATACGTTTATAATTATTTCAAATTTAATTGATAGGTGCTTATATTTTCAATGAATTTATTAATCAATTATAGATTTTTCTATCTTTATTGAAAAACAACAAATTATGGACACTTTTAATGTTATGAGCTTCTCGTGGGATGAAGGAAGAGATTGGTTTTGCTTTGACCCCTTGGTTAAAACCAGCACTTATGCCTTTTTACATTTTGTTCCTAATAAAGAAAGTCCCAAAAAGGTTAAAATTATTGCATCCTTGAAGGGAATGGATAATACATTAATTGAAGTGCATGATTTTCTTTTGGAAATTGATAGTTCAGGAAAATATTATCAGGATCACTATATTGGAATTGTTCAAGACGGCATGTCCCAAAGGTTATATTTTAGTACATTCAATCCCGAAAATAACACACCGATGAAGAAAGTGTGCATTGGCGTTGAAGTTGTCAAGATAAAGGATGGTAATGATGATGAAAATGATGGCAGGTGGCTAACATCAGGAGGACCTAAAACACCTAATTTAATTGATAAAAGTTATAAGTTGGATAATTAAAAATAAGTAGAACTCAACTAGAGCTAAATATATCCTGTCTCTTTTGGCCGAATATGCTCAATAAAAATGTAAATAGTTGAGAATATAAATAAGTTAGGAAACATCACACACCACACCTTGCATGGAAGACAACACTATAAAAAAAATCAGAAGAGTTTTAACATATAAAGGAAGAGAAGATTTAGCAGATTTGCTTAGACATTCTACCTCGACCCTAGACGAATCTTCTACATTTGGAAGTCGGTGGTATTCGCGCTTGAGTAGCTTTGAAATTAAGTCGCATCCACAAATTCAAGAAAAGATTGATAAACTTCCAAAAGAAGATATTGATGAAATTAAGAAGGCGGTAATGGTTGTGTTTCCTGTTAAAGATAACGAACCAGAAATTACTGAAATAACTTTTTATCCGGATTTTGACATTGAAGCTCACGATTTGGTAGAAGTCAAAGAGCTTGAAAGAATTTCATTTGAATATATACATGAGCAAATTAAAAAGTGCAATAGTAAAATCGCAGAAAAAGATTTCGATGGAGCAGTGACAAGCGCTAGAAATTTAATTGAATCTATTTGTCTGTTCATCTTAGAATCTAAAACTGGAGAAAAGCATGAGTATGATGGAAATATGGTTAAACTCTACAAAGCAGTAGCATCTATTTTACACATGTCGCCTGGAGACTATGAAGACGAATTTCTAAAACAAATTTTATCAGGAGTATTTAGTATTGTAAATGGAGTTTCAGGGTTAAGAAACGCATACAGCGATTCTCACGGCACTTCGCCTTCCAAGGCCAAGGCTGGATATAAAATTGACGAACGGCATGCAATTCTCACGGTTAATCTAGCCAAAACTATTTCGGAATATTTATTTTTAAGTTATGAAAATAGCGTGAAGTGACGTCGCCTAACAGCCGTTTGGCGTAATAGCTGGTTTATCTTTTTTCGAAGATACTTTGAACATCAGAATTTCTTATTACATTTTTCTTTAACTTGCCGCTACTTCGCTAAGCGGCGGAACGTTGACGGTAATTTAAATCAGGAATATGCCTAGAATTGACGATTTTACATCTGCTGTTAAAATTGAGTTAGCCAATAGAGCCGGATATAAATGCTCTTTTCTTGGTTGTGGCGCAGCAACAATGGGACCAAGTGCGGAAAGTGAATCTTCGTCTACAAATTCAGGAATGGCCTGTCATATATCAGCTGCTTCAGCAGGAATTGGTGCTCGACGTTATGACCCAGATATGAAATCTGATGAGCGAAAAAGTGCAAGCAATGGTATCTGGATGTGCTATACGCATGGAAAAATAATAGATACTGATGAAACGCGGTTTTCAACAGATACTTTAAGAGCTTGGAAAAAAATTGCTGAAATTGTAGCGCAACTAATGGTCGAAAGAAATTTGACATATGAGCAAGCATTACATGCTGCAAAATCCAAAGATATGATTACTGACTCGATTCTAATTGAAGGTATAGGAAAGGAAAATATTTTAATAGGTGATGTTCTTCATGATTGCGGTGTTGAATATATATGGGGTAGGGACATAACTAATGCTATTCGAGATTTTTTAGTCGAACATAGCAGAAATGCTTTTCAGCATGGAAACGCGACAAAAATAGAATTCAAAACCAAGAAAAGCAAACTAATCTTGATAGACGATGGCGTTCAATTTGATGGCAAAAGTTTACTTGGTTCGAATAAAAAATCTGGCGGAACTATCTCAATAACTCAATTATTGAAAAATTTTGGGTCAAATCTAATTTTAATTTCCGAAAGAGAAGGCAACAATAACATACTTACAATATCTAAATTAAGTAATCCTGAAGATGTTCTTGAAATTACTCCCTGTAGTCATCAAATGGATTATAGTGATTTTAGAAAAGGCAGCATTGAGTTTGAAATCAGTGAAACTTGCAAAGAACTATTTATTGTTTTTCCAAAGTACATCTCTCCTAGCGATATTGGTTTATTAGGAAATAAACTTATTGGACTGGAAGAGAAAGGAAAAAAACTAATATTTGTAATGTGGAGGATGAATCCATGGATTATACAAATGTTAAAAGAAAATTATCCTGGTTGTGAAGTTATTCAAGTAGAATAAACTAACGCCAAAAGAGGTTTGGATAGCAATCCGCTTCTGAAACTCTCATAGATTTATTTTCTTAGTCCTTGCTTATACTTGCTATATGTTGTGATTAAATCATCTTTAAGGGCAGCTATATCTTTCTCATGTTCCATTGGGACTATATCATCAACAGCATCCATTATACCTTCAATATATTCTGAATCTGCAAAAATTTCTTCTCGTGCATAATTAAGAATTGCAATCCAGTTCAATTCACGATTATTTATACGTTTTGATTCTTCTATTGCCTCCAAATACAGTGCTCTACCTATGTTATGCTTTCCCTGACGAAAATATGCCAGCCCTCTAGTTGCAGTTAAACAAATTTCAGTTGTTTTATCAATATCATTAATTCTGAGGTTATCTAACTCATCAAGTGCTTCAGTTGCTCTGTTATCAAGGCCTAGCGAATATGCAAGATTATTTACTAATTGCGCATCGTTAGGATGGCTAATTAAACCGGCTCTAAGTAAGGATATAGATTTATCTTGATCCCTAAGTAGTATAGTTGCTATATTTGCTCCAAACAATATAGGTCGTTTCGAAAATGGCATGTCAATAAACCACCTTGCAGAGAAATCTACCGCTTTACCGTAATCCTTCTCTTGAAAGTTTTCAAAAGCTAAAGCTTCAAAATTCATTTCTACGTTAAAGCCGGAAGCATCTACATCAAGATTTTTATCTTTAGTTGCTGCCCACTCGACTTGAGCTAAAGTGTTATCATTCGGACTAATTAAGGATTTCTTGAATAATTCGCGACTTTTTTTATTACTCCCATTTAAAAGCTCAACAGTTCCAATGCTACTTGCTAATTCAGTAAAATTAAAAGGGGCAATATTTTTAGAGTTGATAAGGTCTAATCCTCCTTTTATAAACATAGAATTCCTACCTCGTACTGTTGCAATTGAGATTTCAGCGGAGGTTAACCATGGATCGTATTTTGTCGCTGGGCTTTTTCGTAATACATCATGGATAAATTCTACGTGGTCATAATCCTTATCATTTTGATTATGTACAAATAGACGACTTGCACAACGTAAAACAAATCTGTTATTAGGAGCAAGAGAGAGTGCATACTTCATATTCGAAATTGCTTTGTCCCTTTGTCCTAAAATTGAATAATACCTTGAAAGTTCAACATATAAAATTGGATTAGCTGGATAGGATAGTAACGATTTTTTTGCCTCCCGAATTTTCACTCGCACTAATTCAGGATAAAATAGTTCAAGTAAATTTTCAGTAGTGACATTATTATATTCTTGAAATGAGTCTTTTTTAGAGTCGTCATGTAACAACTTTGATGCTAAAAGTATTTGTGATTTTGTTGCCGACTTTTCATTAGACAAAATATAATTTGCTGCATCAAGTGCTTCAATAACATCTTCTTTGTTGTTTACAATTGCTGCTCCTACCAATTCGGCCGCAAAAGTAACAGTCTTGTTTAATTTCCATTCACTAATATAATTACTAAGATTGTAGCTCTCCTGAAAATTTTGACCGACAATTTGAAAAGAATTCAATTCACCAAGATTAATTGACTGATTGAAACTTCTCCAACTAGGAACAACACGTCTGTCTTGTATTTCGAATAAATTAGCCACCTTAAAAACTTTTTATTTTGATTTCAGCCTTCCTTTTGAGTACGTCCAATATTGTAACGAACCTCTCCATATTATATTTATTTTGTCCGAACATGATATTCCTTGGATGTCCTCTTCTTTCTGGAAAAGGATTGCATAGATAACTAACTAATTCTGTAAGTTCGCACTTTAAACTTTCATTATTAATATTAGTTTTGAATTCCTCAAGTGCTTTTGCAAATGCATTCTCCAAATAAGGAACTAAATCTTGAAATTCTCCTCTCCATCTATGCCAACTAAAATTGTCAGGGGTATATTTTGCCATTAAGACAGACATACTAATCCCTGAAAAATGGAAAACAATCAAACTTCCTAACATATAGCAATCGGTCGCAAATACTCTTTTTTGCCAATCGCTGTCGTAATATCGATAAAGAATCTCTGGTGGAGCATAAGTCCTATCTCCAGTAAAAACTCTCTTGTTATATGGGCCATCTAAATCGCGAGATATTGATCGTCCTAAATCACCAAGCTTACTTTCATTTTCGAAAACCAATATATTAGAGGGTTTCAAATCTTGATGTGAAACTTCAATTTTGTGAAGTTGCATTATCCCAATTGCAACATCATGTAAAGACTTAAGTCGCCATGCATAATTGAGATCATGGGAAAAATCGAGTACCTTCCTTACATCTCCTTCAGCAAGGTCAAAGATTAAGTACGGAACTATAGGTATTGAATAAGGCCCAGTTACATACTCTTGTCCAGACTCTTTAACAAAAGCAACTTTTGTAACATGCTTATCTCGGCAGTGTTTTGACAAATCTCTCTCATAAATGAAAGCTGTTGTCATATCATTCACTACATCTACCACATCAATTTCTTCTTCATCTTCTTTAGGAATTGCTATCGCTAAATAACCAGCAAAATCAAAAGCTTTCATAAAGGCTATTTCATCATTTCTTTCAACAAGGTACCCTACAGAGAAATTTGAACCTGAATGATTATCTTTTCTTTTAATTTTTCCTCTGACATACCATCCACTCTTTAATGTAATATTGGTCAAATTGTGCGCAGCGTTATTTTCCATATTTTATACTTTTCTACAAGTGTTATTTTCTGTAATTTAGTTCTGATTCATTTTGCAATACATCAAAGATATATTATTTAATTATTTAAAATATTATTATAGCGAATCACGTTTATGAGTCATTTACAGATGAAGCTCTCTATATAAACCAATTATACCCATCTTATTTTTCCATTTGTCACAAAAAAATGGCTTTTACAACCCGCTTTTCGCCAAATAGATGGATAAATATCTATTGTATTTCCATCCATTATTTCGTAACTCCAACAAGGACTAGCATCTTCTAACAAATTCAGAACTATATCTGCATTACAACCACAAGGGCATTTAAAGGCTAAAAGTTCAGGAGCATTTCCATCCTGCACAATAAAGATTGTTTTATCTGAAATAAGCTCAGGAATATCATCGACTACATCGATTTGAAATCGGGAAGGGTCTATACCTATCGAATCATCAACGTCAGTTCTACTATTTTGCGGTTTTTTGTTTGTAAAGTAGCCCGAAACTTTACTTAACCATTTAAAAAAACCTAGTATTCTTTTCATTGTAATTCCATTAATCTTAAAAATGGTCTACAGTCTCCCCGTCCAACCCATTTCTCAGAATTAGTGTCTTGTTCAAAATCATTCTCAGCTTCATTCATAATACATCCTCCTGTATAATCCATCGTCACTTTGGCGTAATTTTCCGGAGTTTCGTCTTTAAATGGGTGCAGACGATTCAATAGTTCATTGACAGCCATGCTACTTATTTGCATATTAATACTTATTACTGCGGGCCTGTCAACATTTGCATTATGAACATAACCCTGTTTCTCCAGCTCTTTAAAATCTTCTGGACTTTGCCTACGAAGATTTTCATCAGCCAACCTTTTTGAAGTATACAATTTTCTGCTAAATAAGGTTGAGCACCCCGGCTGAATATAATGTATACTGGCTGTGATAGCCTTAATTCCGCCCGAACCATCAGCGTCCAATCGAACACCTATGTCAAAGTAGGGAACAAGATAAAAGTTGGTCAACTGTGACATCAAATGCCTGCCATCAACACTGTCAACACAGCCACATATTGCATCACAGGTAATCAAATCATCTAATGCTTCTCGGCTGTCATAAATATTTGTGCCGTATTTTATTACCGTTGTACCCAATCCGATTCTATTAACAGTATCATATAATACATCCGTTTTCAATCTCGCCTTTTCAGCATCATCAATAGTTGTGTTTAAAATCCGATTAAGATTTTTATTTTCAACAATATCGGGGTCGATAATTACAATTGTACCGACACCTAGACGCACCAACTGCTCAATGGTAGGACTGCCTGTCCCCGAGCATCCTATAATTCCTATTTTCATTTGCTTAAGCTTTTGGTAAGTAGCATCGCCAAAGGTTTGTCGGGTTCTTAATGAAAAATCATCTTCAATTACAGTTTCATTTTCAATGATTCTAATTGTATCACCCGCAATCGAGATTTTATCGATAGGAAAAGTTTCCATGGTCGGCGTAAAAATTCTTCCAAAGACCTTGCCATCAGGAAGCATAACCGCAGAAGCGTGTACACCATCATAATCGCACCAACCAAAAACCGATTGAAATAATTCGTTATCCGACTCATCATCAGTTTTTGAAAATTGAAGATAGCCAGCAGGATGACTATGTATTTTTAAAATTGCCAAGTTTTGTTTTTCTGCTTGCTCCAGTAATGGTATAATTCGTTCGGTCTTCCAATGAACAAAATTAGGGTCGCGATTGCATTCGTCGTGAGGTATGAGTTCTATTTTATGGGTAAGCAAGATGGAAATTCCATCTCTTTCATACCTTCCACATAAGACAACAGCAACTGCCTCCATCCCGTCGCCGGGAAAGAGGTGCTGCTGAAGACTCTTGAAGTGCTTACCAGCAATCTTAAGCTGATAACGCACGTTGAGGTCTTTTTACAAATTCATTTGAAAGCCAAAAGTCAGCTAGCGGAATATGAGTGCTCAAATTATCAATATCAACACGCCAAGGATTTGCACCAGTGCGATGACGTGACCATTGCTGATACGTTTTGCCGTCAAGCGGATGACTAGTCAATGCACCTATCGGCTGTTGATCTATTCTACTTAAGGCTGGATAAAAATAAACCATATCTAATCCCGAGGTCGGATAACCTCCAATCATCCTAATAGCCATAGTTGCTTTTTTAACATTATAGCCTTCAACTATTGGATAGTCATGAACCAATACCCAATTTTGATTTGCTAATTTGGCTGTTTCCCATGGGAGTTGAAGCGTTGCAAGGTAAGCTTCATCCTCTTCTAATAACTCAAATTCTCTTCTTAAAAAAATATCTTCACCTTCAGTCTGATCGAGAGGAATAGTTTTAAATTTTTCAATACCAGGTTCAGTGAAGCAAACCTTTTGGTCGTTCTTAATAGTGACAACTCTACCATCCTTAAACTTTTGACGTAATTGGAACCTGTCTGGCGGGGTTTTGTGTGTCAACAAAAGAATTTCCTTTCCAGTGAGACATGCTACATCTACAACATAAGGTTCACGGTCGATTAAAATTCTATATTTGCAATTTTCCGGAACCGGTTGGTCATTTTGGCAATGTTCATGAATATCGATAATTTCAACTTCATAAGAAACAAATCTCGACCCGTTTCTCACAGCTACTTTGTGTTCGCGGTCATTTTTGTAACCGATTTCAATTTCACCATCAATTTGCACTAAATAAAAATCTTTAACCACTTTTCCTGCAAGTGCTAAGATTTTGTTTGGTGTAAGGAACGTTTCTTCTACTTCGATTTCAATATCATCGACATAGATAGTCAGTTTCCCATAAGGCTTGGCATAAAACCCTTCAAGACCAGGCTCATGCAAGTCTGTAACCTCCGTTAATTCAATTGGTTCGAAACCATTTTCATTGACTTTAATAAGTAATTCAAAATCTTCCACTGGCACTAGTCCAGCTTTTAGAAGAACTTCTTTCCCTGTAATTTTTGAATTCTCTGATTCAAACAATTTGTCGTTTAATTTAAACTTGTTTTTCATAATTTCTAAATTTTATGTCTTTCAACTTTTTTAAATTATTTAGTTATCTCCATTTTTACATTAGGACGGAGTTGTTTTTTTGCCCTAAAGTGCTAAAAAATCGAGGTTAACTTGTACAGTTTAAATAAACGTCTAACTTTGTAACCACGAAAAGAAGGGTTGACTTAGGTGATAAGCCTGTCAATAAGAAGTCCGCAAAAACTTTATCCCTCGTATGTAGCCCAGCACCGGAGCAAACGGTTCTGGGTTTTTTTTTATTTTATTTTGTTATCATTTTACATAGCTAATTTAGGGGTTAAGTAAATATTATGATGCAAATATACATAATCTAATTTTATCAAACAAGTAGTTTGATAAAATTTTCTAAAAAAAATTAACATAAGTTTTGATATAATTAATATCTTTAATAACTTTGTAAAAAATATAACCATGGAAACTTTAGGCAAAACCTTGAAAAGTACGCGTGAAAACGTTTCCCTAACTCTTAAGGACGTTGAAAACGCAACCGGTATATCTAATGCTTATCTAAGTCAGTTAGAGAATGAAAAAATTAAAAAACCATCCGCTAGTATACTATATAAGTTAGCGAATGTTTATAAAATTGATCTAAACGTATTACTTCATGCAGCTGGTATTATTGAAAAGAGTGATGATAGCGAGCCACCGAAGCAAACGCTTTTCGAAAGAGAAATAGCTTTTTACAAAGATAAACTTACTGATGAGGAAGCACAGGACGTTGTCGATTTCATTAAATTTTTAAGGTATAAGAAAGCAAATGATTCTACCCTCTAAAAATGATATCGACAATATTTCATATGACATTTTAAAATCTTCAAAGTCACTTGATATTTTTCCAACTCCGATTGAAAAAATTGTCCAGCATTCAGAACTCTACATTGCGGGCGGTATTGATTTAAAATCCTTAGAGAAAAAATATAAGAGTTCGCATTTCTCCGAAGCACTAAAATCTGGTTTGTCAAAAATTAGAGGTTTTTTGGATCGTCGTGAAAAGGTTATCTATCTTGATATGGATCAAATTGGTAGCAGGCAGAATTTTGTTACGCTGCATGAAACTGGTCATAACGTACTTCCTTGGCAAAACAAAACCCTTGAATTTCTTGACGATGATGAAACATTAGATCCAGACACTCAAGAGGAATTTGAAATGGAAGCAAACTATTTTGCGTCTGTAACCCTTTTTCAAAATGACCGTTTTGATAATCATGCCAAAAGATTTGAGCTAGGAATGCCTTCTGTTGTACAATTATCAAATCATTTCGGTGCTTCGGTGCATGCCACATTTAGAAGGTATGTGGAGAACACAAAATACAGATGTGCATTGCTAATACTTAAAAACTTGTCTGAGAAAGGGAAAGTAGCAAACGGTGATTTTCGAAATTCTTTTCATTCAGAGTCTTTTTTGAGCAATTTCGGTTCGCTAGAATGGCCAGAAAACTTTGGCTATAAATGGGAATTTATAAAGGACCATCTTTTTTTAAAAAAGAAATGGAAAGTAAATGGTTCAATTAATCTAAAGACCCTTAACGGGAATGTTGATTTTACCTACCACTACTTTGGCAATTCATATAATTCTTTTGTTTTAATTTTTCCTAAAGGTGAAAACAAAGCTACAAAGACAAAAATTGTTTTGAAGTAGTGTCTTCTGTTTCAATAGTTGCCTCATAAGTGTACCTATTAAAACCAACCATTGTAAAACCCTATAAACATTAAAAAATTTTCAAGGGTTCCGGAGTGCTTTCCTCCTTCAAACAGTTAAATTTATTATAACCTTGATAGACGGTAACAAATGAATATGCAAAAAAAGATTTGAAATGATGATTCCAATTCCTTTAATATTTTGCTTTAATGTATTATTTAACTCCAATCTACTAATGCTTGTTTCTTTTTATATCACTCTAATAGATTAACAATTTTAGGGGTTTTGACTAAAGTAGTAATTGTTTTCTACAAACTGATGGGGCAAACATTTCGCATATGCAAATATTGCAGTTAGGCGGTAAATAATGTATTTAGCCGATTATAAAGATACTATTTATAAAGGTTTACACATAAAATTATATATTTATGTAACTGTATTGCAGCGTGTTATTTCATGTTTAGCATTCTAACTTTTGTCCAATTTTTAAATTACCTTGTATGAATTCCAACTCGTTAATAATGGAGAGTCTTGATAGACCTTTTTCTAAAAATGATAAAAGAAGCCTGCGAGATTTAGTAGCAACTGTAAAAGAATTTAAGGCTACTCATAGTAATTTTTCAAATTTTTTATCTGCTAAACCAGGTTACAAGTATGTTGAGGGTGAGATTACTAATATACCTGCAATTCTGGTAACTGTTTCTGAAAAGGTAATGATTAATAATTTGACTAAGAGTGAGAAGCTCCCTGATGAGTTTCAAGGTTATGACATAGAAGTAGTGGAAGCCTCTCCTAAAGAGAAAATACGCTTTCAGCCATATTATAATAAATCTTTGATTTCGGATTTTGCTTCCCAGTTGGAACCTTCTACATTAGAATCTTTGGTTTTAGAGAAAAGTGAACTTGAAGTTTTTACATTAGAGGCCGATAGTAAAGTGATAGGATATAAACCACCGACAAACATAAAACTAGAAGAGGTTAATGCTGCAATGACTATATTATGCCATGTGAGTCCGGAAGGGGGATGGAAAACATTAAAGCCGTTTCTTGAAGGTGTGGAAAACCATTTACAAGTTGCAATCTATGATTTTACTGCTCCACATATAACGGGGACAATACGTACATTGCTTGAAGATAATAAGAGTCTTAAACTAGTCTATGATGGAAAAAAAGCTTCTAAGCTGGGGAAAGGGACTAAAATTAATGATATCCATGAGCATGTAACGATTGAGGATTGGAAGTCTATACCAGATAATAAATTTGAAAATATGAAGGCATGGATTGGCAAAGCAGGAATTTGTAAATTGGCCTATCACACGAAAGTTGCTGTTAGGGACAAAAAGAGCTTTTGGCTTTCAAGCGGTAACTGGCAGACATCGAACCAGCCAGCTCTTGACTTTACAGCAGACCCAAATGAGACGGTAAATTATAACAGGGAGTGGCATTTGGTTGTGTCAAACGAAAAGCTCGCTACGATTTTTCATAAATTTATTGACTATGACTACAAAGAAAGCGGGAAGAAACCAGTCCCAAAAAAATTTAGGAGCACATTTTTGCCTGAGGTTTATACTGAGGTTGAGTTGTTTCAAGAGATAAAAGCTGATAATATAAGACTATTTGAACCAAAGGAATTTTCGTTTGCTGAAGATAACCCATTGAAGGTTCAGCCTATTCTTACCCCGGATAATTATATAGAGCATGCAAAAGAACTAATCAAATCAGCAAAGCATTCTTTGTATTTTCAAAACCAATATATTACCAGAAAGGGTGAAAATATAACTGCTGCTTATGATGAACTTTTAGGATTGCTTCGTGATGTTACTAAAAATCCTGCAATTGACTGTAAGATTCTTTTACGTACCCCATATTCTTCAGCTGACAGAATGGAAATGCTGAATGATTTGCAGGCAATAGGATTTAGAATGGACTCCATTAAATTTATGCCAAACACACATACTAAAGGAATTATCGTGGACGGAGAACGCATCTTGCTTGGCAGTCACAATTGGTCAAATTCGGGAGTTGAATTTAACAGGGATGCTAGTTTACTTATTTACAATGAGGATATAGCACAATATTATCAAGAAATTTTTGAACACGACTGGGAGAACAGGATTGAAATAAAAAGAGCTAAATTATTTTCTTTGGATGAGACCAAATTGGAGTCATTTATTCCACGAAAAATGGTAAGAGTAGATTGGGACGAATATTTCAGTTAAAATACAGCGAAGAAAAATCAAGGCAGGTTTCTGTAATGCTAAAATCTAATTACTTAATTACTTATGGAAGAAAACACTAAAATAGAATTGTTTCTAAAATTGTCTTTCTGGCTTACAGATTATCCAAATTTGCCAAAAACCATTGGTGAAGATTATATAAAAAGACTAATGGATGCAAATGGCTATAAAGATAATTTAGAGCAGCTATTGGAAATCGTACAAGAAAGTAGAGACGGCAATAAGTTTTTAGAGAAACTATCAGGTGATCAGAAGAATTATTGCAAGGGGATTGCTTTTTTATGGTATACATCGGAACTTATAAATGCGCAAACGCTTTCGGGATCTGTGCTTAGCGAAAACAGAATAGGAGGAACTGTAGAGCAATACTATAGTGGATTGATATGGAAAGTAATAAGGGCACATCCGCCAGGATTAAGTGGTGGTTACTATGGCTATTGGAAATATGAACCTGAAAATTAATGATATGGAGCAGGATGATTTTGATGTTGTAATTATAGGTGCAGGTATTTGTGGTGCCATCACCGCTTACAAGCTTGCTGAAGAAAATCATAAAGTCTTATTGTTGGAGGCAGGAACGGGCCAAACCGACCGCATCGCTTTTGCAGGTAATTATGCTACGGCAGTAAAAAAGCATCCCGGATCACCTTATGCAACTGCGGGTCCCGGGTATATAAGTGGTCCAGATAATGACAACAAATATTATATTCACGAAACAAACTCTGATAAATTTAAGAGTACCTTTTTAAGAATTAAAGGAGGAACTACATGGCATTTCCTTGGGAATGTCCCTCGTTTTTTACCATCTGATTTTAGATTAAATGAATTGTATAAAGTTGGTGATGATTGGCCATTGACGTATGATGATATCGAGGAAGACTATTGTACCGCAGAAATGGAAATAGGTGTTGCTGGGGATCATAAAGAATGGAATGATTATATGGGTGCTCATCGATCAAAGAAATATCCAATGGAGAAAATTTGGCAGGCCTATGGTGATTCTGTTTTTATTGAAAAAGTGAACGGACAATTTGTACTTGAAAAGGAAATCAAAATTATGGGGACACCACAAGCCCGGAATGCAACAGCTTATAACGGCAGGCCAGCATGCGCTGGTAATTCTACCTGTGTGCCGATTTGCCCTATACAGGCTAAGTATGATGCGACGGTCCATATAAAGAAGGCGATTGAAAAAGGTACAGCTTTGAAAACAGATTGTGTTGTAAAAAAACTTATCAAAGATGATAATGGCCAGATTACAGAAATTGTTTACTTAGACCGTACTACCAAAAAAAATGTGAAAATTGATACGACAGGTAAGATTGTTGTATTGGCAGCACATGCCATTGAAACGCCAAGATTATTGTTGCATTCCGGTTTAGCCACAAAAAGTAATCAAGTAGGTAAAAACCTTATGGACCACTTGCAGGGTTATTGTGTTGCAATAAGTAAAAATCCTGTTTACCCTTTCAGAGGGCCAATAACAACATCGGGTATCGATGTGTTTAGAGATGGAGGTTATCGGAATGAATTTGGAGCATTTAGACTCTCGATAGGCAATGATGGCTGGGGGAGAATAGAATCACCATTTAATACGCTGTGGGACAATCTGAACTCAGGTTTTTTTGGAAGAGAATTGGCAGACAGGGTTTCAAATCGCGTTATATGTATGACAAGAATTAGTTTTTCGACCGAGATGCTTCCTAAGAAAGATAACTCAGTAACACTTAGTGCAACTGAAATGGATGAAATAGGGATACCAAAGCCTGTCATTAATTTTAAGTTTGAAGACTATAACAAAAAAGCAATGAAATATGCTTTTGAAGTTTGTAAAAGGATTTTTGAATTGGCTGATTGTAAAGTTGATGAAGAAAAGTCACAGGTTACGTCCTATTCCGGTGCAGGGCACATTATGGGAACTACCAAAATGGGGACAGACGAAGAAAATTCGGTTGTAGATTCTTTTGGATGCTGCCATGAACATCGAAACCTTTATATAGTGGGACCAAGTGTTTTTGTAACGAGTGGCACAGCGAATCCAACTCTTACAGCCGCAGCTTTATCAATAAGAACGGCTAGAAAAATTAATGAACAATTAAGAGCACAGAAATGATAAACCAAAAATATAAAACGGTTGTTGAGGACAGGTCAGATTTATTGACACTTTTAACTGAAGCCTGTGAGCTGGAACATGGTTTAGCCTGTAGCTATCTTTACTCTGCATTTTCACTAAAACAGGAGTTAAGTGAAGGAGGTATGGACTGGCAGCAGTTGCATTTGGTTCGCAAATGGGCAGCACAAATTTATCTTGTTGCATCGCAAGAAATGTTTCATTTGTCTCAGGCCTGGAATTTACTATCGGCCATTGGTGGTAGCCCTTATTATCTACGTCCTAATTTTCCACAAAATAACAAGTATTACCCAATTAGTGTTTCATTAGCACTGCAACCTTTTTCGGAAACGAGCCTCAAAAGATTTATGATGTATGAATTACCACAGGATATGGCGGAAGATAATGTTGTTTATTTGCAAAAGTCTTTTGAAAGTATTCCATTTGATTATAAAACTGTTGGTGGTCTTTATAAAATGATTGCTGATGGTATAGATATGCTATCAAAAAAAGAGTCTGCGCTTTTTATTGGTGATGAAAAATTGCAATTAGGCCAAGAAGAAATAGATTTTCCTGAGATAATAAAAGTAACAAATAATGAAACAGCTCAAGAAGCCATAAGAAGAATCATGGAGCAAGGCGAAGGATTGTCTAATCTTCATGAAAATTGTCACTATGCTATTTTTGGTGATATGCTAAATGAATTTCAATTAGAAAAGCAAAAGCTAGGTTTCGAACCGGTGCGAAACTGCATTCAAAACCCTTCAGTTTATCCTAGAGGTGATCAACAATCGGAAGAAAGTCTACCTATTACAGATTCTTTCTCTTTAGAAGTTGCAGATTTATTTGATGACACTTATAATCTAATGTTACGTTGCCTGCAATTTATTTTTGGGTCTGTATCTATAGATGTAGTCGATAAAAAAAGATTGGCAAAATTTTCTATAGGAATGATGCCGATGATTATTAAACCACTTGGAGATATTTTAATGCAATTACCTGCAGGGATTGAATATCCCGGTAAAACGGCGGGGCCTGCATTTACAATGTCACGTCATGTTGTGCTCCCGGACTCTTTTGATGTTGCCATGGTCCTTATTTCAGAGTGTTTTAACGGGCTAGATAAAAGATGTGAATCATTAAGCGAGGATGTGTCGAATTTTGCTCTTTCTGCTGTATCCCAAAATTTTAAACGACTAAATAGTTATCTCTATGAAAACAATTAATCTTTCCTATTATCCTGATATTACCCAGTACCGTTCTCAGGAGGAAATACGTGCAGCCGTTATTGTCTTTTCAGATTTATTAGCAGAAGATTACAGCAAACGAATTGGAGAAGAAATTAAAATAAATGTGATGCCTGTAATGGACGTAAAAACCCAGACTAATTATATGGCGGATTCTCAAAATGAGTGCGCTATTGCGTTGATGAAACCTGTATCATATATTTTGGCTCAAAAGAAAAATCAAAATTTAGATGTGGGCGCTGTTGCCTGGCGTCAAATTGCAGGCGTGGAATCTGACACCTATTTAGGTCAGTTATTTGCACATGTTGGCTCGGGAATAACTAAAATAAGCGACATTACAAAAAATCACAGAATAGCTTATGGTGATTCTTTCAGCACTTCCAATTTTTTGATACCAGCTATGGATTTATATAAAAATGGAGTCCATCCATTTACAGGATTCAGAATGGCTAAGTTTTTTGGAGGCCATGACGGAAGTACAAAGGCAGTTTATTATTTAGATGCAGATATAGGAGCCGGCCATGATGGTGCCATTGACTTATTATCAATGGAAAAGGGTTTCGAAGATGCAAAAGATAAATTGAAAACTGTAAGCAAGGTTGATATTTACAGTGATCCCGTTGCTGTAAATAGAAAATTTATACCAGAGGTTAATGGGCTAACAGCTTCATTGGTTGCAATATCGAGTAATCCTGTTGTAACAAAAGCACTACAAGATTTTTGGGGGAATGTAACCCGACTTGGGGAAGCAGATGCAAAAAGATATGGACTGATTAATGATGCTCTTGATTTACTTAATCTAACGGACAAGGATATTTTATAAACAGAAGTTTGGTTGGTTTTCCCATCCAATTGTCATTATACCAGTAACGAAAAACCTTTTTAAGAGTACTTTTTTTTATTCACTGCCATAAATAGCAATTGATTAATGATGCTCAATTTTCAGAACCTTAAAGCCGGTAGGATTACCTTCCATAACTTCTTCAATAACCAATATATCATCGCTGGCATTATTAACAATATCCTTTGCATCATAAATGAAAACAACTTTGTATACTAAAAGTAAGTTGCTTTTTGTTTTTGCTTAAATTTACAAGTCATTTACACTCAAAATGTTCTTGGATGACCATCGCGGGCATTTAACACCTGACGCAATGTCTTATTATTCATTACAAACTGAATAACCTGTTAATTTGATGTAAAATTTGATTTTTTAAATGTTACAACATTTAACTTTTAATTTTCTTAGTGACATAATTTTTTTGAACTTAGAGTTTTATTGAAGCCAGCACAATATTTAATTAAATCATAAATATCCTTTTCAAGTATCGATTTTTTTTTCTTCTAATTTTTCCAAGATTGCTTTGTTCTCTTCAAAAAAGTTGGACGACTCTTCAAACTTTCTTTTTTTTGCATTTTTTTAGATTTATTATATGTTGGTAAAAAGTCATACCCATTGTGGATCTATAAATATTCTCATTACAAATGTCTATTTGTCTATTGACTTTAATAATTTGAGTTTGCAATTCTTTTAATCATAGGCTATCTCTTAGCTTAATTACATTCTCCTTTTGGACGATAACACTTATTAAAAAAAAACTTTTATTGTGTAAACCAATGATATATAAAAATTAAGTTTGATGTTAAGGTTTTAAATTTATTTTGAAAAAAATATTCAGTAACTGTAAGTTTTTATTACATTTGCTTTTATTGAAAAAAATCAAATTATGAAAAAAATGCTAATCTTAACACTAGTTACTTTTTTAGTAATTAGTTGTAGCAGTGAAGACGATTCAAGCTCAGTCAATCCGGAGGATTTATTTAGAGTAGAAACATCCTCAGTTAATAATTTAGGGCACCAATCAGCAACTGTTTTTGGACGTTTTGGTCCTACTTATATAGCTGGGGTTTCCGCTTACGGTATATGTTATGGTTTATCCCCTGAGCCAACTACTGCTGGACCTCATACAACAGAAACAAACATCAGCGCTACTTCTGGAGTTTTCTATAGTAACTTAATTTCCCTTTCTCAAAATACAACATACTACGTTAGAGCCTATGCTACAAACGCTGAGGGAACGTTTTATGGTGAACAAATTACCCTAACTACATTAGGTCAATTATTTACAAATGCTGGTTCAGTTACTGATATTGATGGAAATACTTATCCGAGTATCATAATCAACAACAAGCAGTGGATGAAAGAAAATCTGAATGTAAGTAAATACAGAAATGGGGATGTAATACCCGAGGTAACTGACCCAACACAGTGGGAAGATTTAACCACGGGAGCATGGTGCTACTACGCCAACGAAACAGCCAACGGAACTACTTATGGAAAATTATACAATTGGTACGCAGTCAATGACCCAAGAGGATTAGCACCTGCAGGTTGGCATGTTGCAACCGATCAAGAATGGACAGCATTAACCACATTTTTAGGAGGAAACACTACGGTTGCAGGTGCCAAATTAAGAGATACAGGAGCACTTTGGGCTCCGGAATCTGCTATAGCAACAAACCAATCAGGTTTTAGTGCTCTTCCTAGCGGACGAAGCTTCATTACAGTAACACCAACAGGCGAAGATCCTTTCATGTTTATGGGTAAAGTAGCCTATTGGTGGAGTTCAACTCAGGCAAGCTCGACCTCATCTTACACATTAAATGTAGGCTTCACAAACTCTATAACTAGAAGTTCTATCAGATTTAACGCCGGTCTCGCAGTGCGTTGTGTCAAAAATTAATGCTGTTTTTACAGTAGTTTTTAAATAACTTTAAAATAAAACAACCCCAAGCAATAATGCTTGGGGTTGTTATTTTCTAAATCAATTAGGTCGTTTTTGATTAACATCTTTAATACTTCAACAATATGGCTTTTCAATTTAGCATAACTATCGATAACAATTTCTTTATGATTAATCTTAATCAAAATACATATATCCAAATCTCGTAATTCATTCTCAAAATAAACTTATACTACTGTTGATAGTTGTTTCTACTATTAATTGAAATATATCTTTACATTTTTTACTTAAACTTACATGAATGAATTATACTATTACATATGATTAAAATAATTTATTAAAAAAAAGTAATTAAACAAATCTTTTGAAGTTACTATTTACATGATAAGGTTGAACAAATTATACAATCATTTACAAAGAGTAAAGATAAAGACCATAATTAAATCACTATTTTTAATCTTTTTTTTCTTCAACTTAACAATCACTTTTACTTTAACGTATTGGAATTAATATGCATATTATCACTTATCCGTTAATATAAAATACTCTTGTTCGCCTTCATAATTATCTCTTTTTAAAACTACTTTTTTTCCTTTAATATCAAGATACTGTAAATAATCATCCGGATTTTCTCTAAAATTATACACTTCATATTTAAAATTTCTATCTCGAATGAGTGTTCTTTTTTCTACTAGTTTACCCTCTTTAAAATATGAAAATACTTCACCACTTATGGTAATATAGCAATCCCTATAAGGTAAAGTATCTAACTGATTTATCGTTGGTACTTTTTTATATTGAATCCACTTTTTGGTTAGTGAAGGCATTCTATCTGATAATACAATTGCATCGTTTTTAATTACTTGCATACTGTCTTCAGCTAAAATCTTATCATCATTGTTGTGCTTATAATTACAAGAGATTAAAAATAATGATACTAATATTAATCGTATTTTATCCATATTAAAATATTAACTTCTAGTTTTATGATATAATTTCCAATCTACTGATTTTTTTGCAGCTCTTAATGCAGCTTTATTAGCTGATGATCTATCTCCTTGATAAGTAGCTTTTGCATCTAAATAATTCATATATTTTGCTTCATTGTTCTGTATTGATGTATAAGTTGCTTTTGTTGAAGCATCGAGGTTTTTCCAATCATCTGTTGCGCGACTTAAACTACCCCACCAAGCCATAGCGTTATACCAATCTTCCGAATGTCTGGTACCATATGAACTATCAAACTCTTTCATCCCTTGAATCAAAGTTCCAATATTTCCTTCCGCCATTGCTTCGTGATCACCTTCATATCCACTTGTGGTAGCTTGCATCCTCATATGTCTATCAAGGGTAGGATAATCAGCTTGGTTTCCCTCTGCCCTTGCCATATGATATCTACTATGTAACCCTTCATGCATTATTACTTTCGCTATCATAGTTGGATCTGCAGTTAGCATTCCATTCTTGAGAAAACCATTATGCCCAACTTTAATATTGTAACCATTTGCACCTCTCGCTGATGGAGCCATTCCAAAGTATCCACCACTAGAAGGATTGATAAAAACATTGTCTTGATTTTTTATAAATCGAGTAAAAATTGTCTTAAAGGTCGAAGTTCTATTTAATGCTTTTATAATCTTCGAATAATTCCCTCCCCAATTTAACCATACAACTTCCCTTCCATCTGGATCTATAACATTAAGTGGGTTTTGCATACAATAATTATATGGAGACATATCTTGATACTTCTCCGCTAAAGGATCCACACTATACCATATACTAATCTTAGGATCATAATACCTCGCCCCATAATAGTACAATCCCGTTTCTTCATCCAATTCCTTACCGTTAAACTTGTAAGGCGTTTGGTAGTAGCTGCTTGGCAACTGCTCTGCCATAGTTTCTCCAAAAGGTAAATTTAAGAAAAATTGGTAAGCATCGCCATTTATATCTGTTAAAGCGGTGCTGGTGCCCAAATGGTCAGGATGGTAAAAGTACAAGGGTTGCAGCGTTGGCGCTCTTTGTACCTCGGTAGTAGATTTATGTTCATCCTTATTTTCTTCATCTAATAGCTCTTGTATTTCTTCCATGGTGTAAGGCTTAAACTCCTTGAAGAATACATTTTTCCTACCTACTTTTTCTGCCAGTTGTTTTACATCGGTAATTTGTGCTTTTTGTAATTTTTTATCATCAAAAGTAGTATTCCCACTCATTCTTGGGGTACTATTTCCAAAAACTATACTAGCATTTCCGTCTCCAATTCTACTTACTATTCGTTGACTTCCGGCATAATAATGCTTGCTGTAAATACCCAGTTGATTAGTAACTACAAAGGCACTTGGGTAAGTGGTATAACCATTAATGGTCACAGGATTGGTCACCAATGTGCCGTTTTGATAAACCGCTTCAATATCTGTATTGGCTTTTAATACCCTTTCACCATTGGCATCATAAATATAATGTTGCATACCACTATTCTCATTCACCACACGCAAACGGTTAGACTCATCCCAAAGCATTTGCCTGTTATTCCCGTTATTGTCAAATTTAACAACCAGGTTTCCATTAAAGTCATAATTAAATACCTCTTGAGTAGCAGAGTTATTATCAGTCACAAAATGCACTTTGTGAGTGCCATTATAGTACTCATAATCATTCTGATAAGTATTAGGAGCAAATGCTACCCCATTCTTGATATGTTGTTGCTCTTTTTGTTGAATTCCGTGTGTACTGTTGTACTTCATCGATAAATCATAGCTACTACTATAGTCATTCCCTAAAGGTAGCTGAGATGCTTGATCACCTGTAAACGACCCATAGGCAGTTTCAAGTCGGTTCAAGTTGTCATATTTGAAAATGTGGCTGTACTTGCCTCCCATACCGTTGGGAGTGGCAGTTGCTGTATTGTTCAAACTAAGCACATTACCCACCTTGTCATATTCATATTGATTATTGAACAAATCCTGACCATTCGATAATTTTACATTCAACACATTAAGTCGTCTCAGTGAAGGAGAATACTCATATAGGGTCTCTGTTTGGTTACCATACAATAGGTATTGACGTTGTTCATAATAATCATAATCTATTCGTTCTATATAATTATAAGGAGCAGCATCAACTTCACCGGTCATTTTAAACAAGTTACCACCTAAATCGTAGTTATAGGCTATCTTTTCCCCATCAGGGTACTTCATGGCTTGAAGCCTATTCCAACTGTCATAAGCAAAGTGAGTTTCATAAGTTAAAGTCGGGATATTAGGTCCAACTACAACTCTTCTGTTATAAATCACTTCTCCCATATTACCGTACTCAAAATCCTGAATCCCGGTAGCATCTTGTTGATAAATTAATCTTCCGGTCTCATTACCCGTACTTCCGTACTTATACGTAACATTACTAATATTATCCCCTGATAAAGTATTCGGATAAATAATTTTTTCCAGTCGGTTAAAGTCATAGTAGTACTTAATGTATTGATCAACTGGACTTAAAGAGGTGTCATTTGCCAAATTGGCTGTCTGCAACTGAATTAAATTACTGGCTTTGTCATATTCAAAAACAGTTACGCCGTTATCAGGGTGGTTCACTAAAGTTTTTCTACCCAATAAGTCATAGTTATAACTAGTCACCAAGCTTTCAGCATCGGTATAAGACAATAGCTCACCTATTGCATTATAATTAAATCGTGTCCAAAGGTCTGTTGCGCCTTCGTTTTTTGTTGAAATCACTTTGCCCGATACATCTTTAAATGTTTCAGTAATGATATTTTGATTTCCATTTTGATCAATAATCGCTTTAGTTTTAATAGCCAGAGTATTGTCTACATCTGTGGCAATACTATACTCCATTATACTTGTATTACCTTCAGGATCTATTGTTTGGGTTGGCCTGTCAAGTTCATCATAGATAGTTTTAGAATAATATGGAGAATCATATTCATTGACTATATAATTCAGTTTACAATCTTTAGCTTCAAAATAAGGATGATATTGGCTAATTACCCTTCCGAAATCATCAAGTAATGATTTGCCTGAAACAGACATAGCCTCTTCATAAGTGGGTTGTTGAGCAGAACCAACATTCAATTGAATGTCTTTTTTAACTTGAATTGGTCGAGCTAAACCATCGATAAAAGTAACCGTTTCTATAGCATTACCAATATGCTGTACATCATAATGTCTTGTTATTGCAAAAGGAGTAAAAAGATTCTCATCAACACAGTCCCTCAACGGACTGTTTGCTACGGTCTCATAGGTTGGAAAATAATTAAACCTAATGGTGTACTTTTCGTCTACTTCAATTTCTTTTGGTGCTAGTATAATAGTAGTCCTTCCAAAAGAATCATATTGATAACGCATCAGATTTCCTGCTAAATCTTGAGTTTCTGTCACTTTATCAAAATTGGAATCATAGGTAGCCGACGATGAATAATTAAAGGCATCTTTAATGCCAACTATATATTTATTATAAGTAGTATCGTAAGTATAATCATAATACATAACTTGACCGTTGTGATTTTCAGGATACTCAATACGAACTAAATTACCATATACATCATACTTCATCATGGTTTGAGTTTCAACACCCGTTGAAATTAATGCCCTTATCGATTCAATATTTCCGGTCGCAGTGTCAACCGTTGTAGTTCTTTGTCTTTTCAATCCCGATGCATCGCTGACAGCAATTGACTTTGGAACAATACGAATATTATGGGCAAGTAATGCTGGGTCATCATGATACTCAATTTTAGAAGAATAATCATCAGTGGCATCAATTATATTTCCTTTATTTTCATACATTTTAACCCTGCCCTTTTCGTCGTAGGTAAAGTCAACCTCTGTAATCAATTGTGGTGTCGGGGCCAACTCATATAAATAATTGAACGTTTTGGTCATAACAACACCGGCGGTTCTTCTTCCCTCTCTTCCACCGACATCAAAATTATTAGGCAAAACATTTGAAGTGAGCTCAGTATTATCCCCATTTAATTCTCTCAATTCATAAATATTCTCAGTTCGTGAATACTTAGCATTATCATCATCGCCTTTGACAACATAAGACTCTTTTAACAACCCATTCAAGAAATAACTTTGATTATAAAATTTAGAAACAGATGTTCTGTATACACTGGTAGGCAGATTATCTGTATCCATTGCGTAATCTTGGGTCTTTACCGTTTCATATCCATAAAACTCTCTTTCTCTTCGGTCATAACGAGCTCCTTCATAAACAAAACGTTTTTTATAAACATCCCTTCCGTCGTTAATCTTGTCATAGCCATCTTCAATTATTAAATCACTCATCACCCATTTGGCGTGTGGATTATCATAATCTACAGGTTGAACTTTATAATCAATCGTAAACTTACCACCTAAAGGGTTAGTTACTGATTTAAGCATATCCGTTCGTCTGATTCTTGAGGAGTAAACCCTAACCGATCCGGGACTTAATTCTTCAACAAAATCTGGATAACCATCACCATCAAAATCAGTTAGTGTTTTTTTAGTTCTATTGGTCGAGGAACCTAAAGAAGCCGTTACAGTAACATCAGGAATTTTAAGAGGTATGGTCACTAATATCAAGTACAACGGCCATATAACAGCAAATGTAGTTGAACCATTTATACCTGAATTTACAGTCTCAGCATTATTGCTATAACCAAATTGATTACTAATCTGGGTTACATTACTGGCAAAATTATTTCCTAAATTATAATCAACGCTAAGAGATGAACCATTTGAAGATACTTTATCCATTAATCCATCTCCATTAATATCGAAAAGAGTATTATTTGTATCAGAATCTGTTCTTCCTAAGGACAACCCCGCTTCGATACTGCCATTGGCAAAATTATACCCCAATCCTCCACCAATAGTGGTACTTGAACCTGCCGCTAAGGTAAAATTACCCCAATAATTCTGAGCACTAAAAATATTGTTTCCTAAGTTCAAATCAATAGATACATTGGCCACCAAACCACTCATAGTCCTTTTAACTATATCAGGAAGACCATCGCCATTGATGTCAGCCCACATACGAGTGGTATTATTGTCTCCTGAACCAAAACTTCCTGATATCCCGGTAGAGTTTCCTCCACCTCCAAAAGCAAAAGTTCCGGGTTTACCAATATGGTCTGTCCCATTTCTTTTAACTGCGTCTGCGGCAATGGGCTTACCGGCTTTACTAAAAGTACCGGAAGCTGAAATACCCCAATTTCCGTTATCATCATCAGACATATATCCTCCTATACTTCTGTTAATAGAGTTAAATAGTCCACCGGTTTTTAAAGTATACTGTAATTTGTTTGGTGTAACTATATCCGGATAACGATCTCCATTTAAATCAATATAATCCGTTAATGTATTTGAATTTCCTCCCAAGGAAGAAACGGCAGAAGCTTGAAAACTACCAAGGCCACCACCGGCTGTAATATTTTGTCCCTTTCCTTTGGTTACTCTGTCAATTCCTATAGCTCCGGTTTCATATAATCCCTGTGTAATAGTTGTAACGCTTGGAAACACATAAGACTGAGCTAATGTTGCAGCTCTAAAGGCATCACTTGTAGCATAATTTTCATTGTGAAACCCTATCCATTTTTCAACTATGGTGTTTTCAGCACTACTCCTTACAGGGTTTGCCATCAAAAACGGAAAATTATTAATGCCCGTTTGACCTACCAATGCATTTAAATTATTATACATCGTTGTGGTCGCAGCAGGATCTTGCGGGTTAATAGCCGGCTGATTAACTATACTGTTATTGTTTAAGGCTGTCTGCAATTGAGTTGCTTGAGCATCAGTAATAGTCAACAATTCTTCTTTAATCAACTTGACTCCAAGTACAGGATCTACAACAGAATTCTGTGCTTTTTCTGGACAATAAAAAAATTGGCCCCATTGACGATACATTGGTCCAAACTGACTCAATGGTTTATGCATAAAATTAACACTGTTAGAAGATACACTTACAGGTGTTGACCCGTTCATTATTGTGGCAATTGTACCGGCATTCATCAATCTGAATAGCAATGAAACATCAGTCGGATGATTTACTACTCTGGAAGAATCATCGGTATAAATACCTACTTCAATGGCTGAACCTGATCCGGTGATAAGAATAGGACCTGTAGCAACGGTAAGTCCGTCTGCGTTGAAAATAGTCACTGAACCATTAGAAACATTAATAATTCTTTTCCCAACAAGTGTATTTCCTCGCTTTACAACAAAATTAAATACGCCATTATCTCCACTTTGAGGTTGGAAAATATTAGAGTTGAATAATGAACTAGGAATAACAGGTTGGATAGTTAAACTGGAACCACTATAGGAACTTATATCTATTGTTTTATAGTAACTACCACAGTTAAAAGGTTTGTAAATACTGTAATCCACTATAGGGTATTTAGTCTCTGCATCCGTAACTGTACCTTCTGATGTTCCTCCTGCTGTCGCAATAACATTTTGAGAGGTTGTACAAATAATTTTTGGTCTCCATTCAAATGATTTCCAATCAACGTTAGATGTTGAACGCACTCTAAATAAAAATTGTGCCTGTGAATTGGCTGCAATAACAGCACTAGTGGTAGAACTTGCCGAAATGGAATTCAAAGCAGGTGTAGGTGATACGATGGTCGTAGACCCGGGCTGACACACTTTTGAATAGATAACAGTCTCAGGATATACAATAGGGTAATTACTGGTTTGACTATTGGCTTGTCTTTTAACAATTTCATAGGTTACGGTATCCGAAGGATTATCTACGGTTATGTTGTCCCAGGTGATTTGAGCTGTGCCATTACCCGGAAAAGTTACCGGAGCACTCTGAGAAAGAATAAAACCCTCACTGTAACTACTTGAATATGGCTTTAACCCGTTTTGATCTGTAGTTGCCAACATTGCCGAATCCGTATAAGAAACTTTTGGATCCCAGTTTACCGCAGGATTACCGGTAGAAATTGAATGCACTCTAAAATATATACGATCCCCTTTTCTAACAGTTAATAGCCCTCCTTCTGGATTGCACGCTGTACTTGCGGTTGTTATATTATGAGTTATAGGAGTATTGCTATTACCTGCATTTAACTTTATACCATATAATAAACACAAATCAGATGACGGGGTATAATGGCAAGTATTTGTATTAGTTATTCTGTTTGTTATATTCTTTAAATTATTTTCATTAATCTTCTCATAATACTCTGCGAGCCAACCTCTTGCTTCAATCTGAGCTTTAGTTCTTTCCTCAGTTTGCTTTTTGATAAACGAATCAGATAAACTATTATAGTTTGTGATGAACTCTGATGTTAAACTTTCATTGAGCTCGTTAATTTCCTTTTCATTTTTGATTAAAACACCATTACTATAGTACCAATTAAGTCCATTAATAGTTTTTTTTATAGTATACTTTTTATCGTTTAACTCCATCATGAATGGTATACCTAATGAATTTAATTCATTCAATTCATTGCCATTAGCTATCGATTGTTTATAAAACAACTCTAATTCATTTTTAGAGAACTTATAATTTTTCCAATCATCATTATTGGATACATCATTAGCTAACTTGAGAGAATTTTGAGCGCAATTTACTTGCGAAAAATTGTAGATATTTGAAATAGTACCATCAACTGATGTAAACGAAATGGTATTTAGAGTTTCATAAGTATCACTTATTGTCACAGTTACTGTAGAATTTCCAGACTGTGGATTTGTATTTAAAGATACGGTTGAATTTGGATACTGGTTTTCAATGTAATTTTTAAATATTTGATAATCTGTATTATTGTAAAGTGTTAATGGGGAATATTGAATAATTTGATTATTAATGGAAATATTGGTTGAAATACCTGCTGAAGTTACAACTGGCCAAATTGGAATTGGGTCACCATTAGCCTCTCCACCATTACAACTTATAGGTAAATTAACACCTTCAACATATGAGACCCAATTGTCATCAACATACAAAAAATCCAATTGTTCATTACTCGAATATAAATGTTTTTTATAATAGACACCATCTATCAAAGTTTGGGTACAATAACCGTAATCAATACCAATAGCTTGATAGGCATCATACAAAGTGATACTCCCTTGATATGTGCCCGGAAAAGCCGACTCTAAATCAACTAACACATCCTCATTTCTATATACAAAATCACTTGAAATTATATCATGATTTGTTCCGTTAGCATTAATATAATTAAACGTTCTTCCTAAAAAAGTAGGCCCCGAATAATCTCCATTAGACATATAC
Source organism: Flavobacterium sp. IMCC34852 (assembly GCF_030643905.1). Lineage (NCBI taxonomy): Bacteria > Pseudomonadati > Bacteroidota > Flavobacteriia > Flavobacteriales > Flavobacteriaceae > Flavobacterium > Flavobacterium rivulicola. Next base: position 2,428,779 of record NZ_CP121446.1, read on the forward strand.
AAAGGATGAGCTGTTGCAAAAGGTGGGAATATTCCAGTAGCCAGATTATAAAGAGAACTACCAACTAAATAAGTTAACCTTAATGAAACATTTTCAGCGCCATCCCTGTCATAATTACTCCAACCTTCATTAAATTGACCTAGATGTTTGGCTATTTCAAAATCTCTAAAAACACTTCTCGGAAGAGGAAAACTTACGGTGTAGCATTTTGGCTCTTGATATAGCTCCATTTCAATTGTTGCTATAGCTTCCTTGGTAGGGTCTGTATTTTCAATTACATTATCAATTCTAATCGTTCCATCAGCAGGTGCTTCCCAAACTTTCACAACATCATAAGCCGGCGTTACATCTTCTAAGACCTCATCCGGTGGAGTAATTTCGTTGGGTGCCGCTTTAATAATCATATTCTCAGTTCGCTCACTCTCAGGTTCAAAAAAAGGAATATCGCCTTGAATTCTGTTAAAATAAACAGTACCAAAACTTTCAATATCCATCAATCCATCACCATTAGCATCAGTAAAATAGACATTACTTCTTGATTTATTATTGGAACCATCCCATCCAAAAATAGCACTTCCTCCCGATGTTCCGGCATTTAACTGAATATTGTAACTTGAAGATTCACCATGTGACTTATAAAAGTCTGTGATGGAACCGTCAATACTGGTAATATTTTTAAAACCACTGAAAGAATGCGTAATAACAGGCTCGTTGTTAGCATCATAAGTTCTGGTAACATAGTGTTTTTTCCAATACAACCTGTTATTAAATTTATAAACACAATCTTCAAGACCATCACCATCAATATCAATTAGGGCTGATAATGATTCGCTGTTCTCCCAACTATGACTAAAGCCACCGCCAATAGTCATTAATTTATGCCCGTTATTCCATTCAAAATCAATTCCAAAACCAAGATGTCCACCGGCATTGAAAGAAGATGACGAAGAAGAACCTAAAATCGCTCCTACACTAACAAAAGATGGTATAATTCCGTTGATGAAGAAACTTGAATTATAAAGTGGAGGACAATCTGGATCAATAGTGTTACCCACTCCTTCAAAACTGATAGTGTGATTCCCTAACAAATTATGGAAATAATCACTGTTGGTTGATAATCCTCTATTTAATGTACCTTTCCCTTTTTCTTTAAAAATACTATCTGCCGGATTAAATTCCTTTTTTGCACCAAATAACGATTGAGTATTGGTTATTGAAGAAAGCTTTTTAAGAGTTCCTGATGATTTTACTTTTAAAGTATTGCAGTCCAATTCAGTAAAGGAATAACTTTTAGACTCACCATTACTTGATACTAAATTAATAGTATCAAATCCCATATAAGAATTAGTAGCTGTAATTGTTAATGTATTTTCATCTGAAATTACTTTACACCCAAAAGTGTTCTCAATATGAGATACAAAATCAGCTAAATTATAATTTGTGCTTCCAATAGATTGTTTAGAATCAAAACTATATCCCTTATTAAACTGATTTACAGGTATATCATTAATCTTAACAGTAGTTGAAAAATCATTTCCGAGAGATGAATTTTTTGGGAATGGAAAACTAACACTATAACACTTTTTGCTTTCAGTTTCGCCAACAATAGTTTTTACATTATTGCTTTTTCCGCCGGTATTTGGGTTAGATGTGGTAGGACACACTGTTTTAATACTCCAAAAGGTTTCCAATAACGGCGCCGTAACTCTTACATTTATGGTGGTAGGATAAGCACTGGTTTTATTTATTAATAGAGTTCCTATTGCAGTACTTGTGGGGGTAACTAAATTGATATCAGAGGCTGGAATTCCTAAATTTAAAAGCATTTGATAATAACTCGTAGATCCATTACTACCGTATGATCCAACATAATGTGATGTACTATATGCGCCACCATTTGTTGCAGTGCCACCATTCCAGGAAACTTCGAATTTATCCGGTATTCCAAAAGCATTGTAGTCAATACCAAAATTACCTGTTCCTGTTCCTACTTCAACAACATAATTATAAACACCGGTTTGACCATCAGTTACAGCCAAATACTGCCCACAACCTAAAGTTGTTGGACATCCGTTATTATCCAAATTACCGGCTACCTCTGGACAATTATCATCGACATCACAAACACCGTCATTATCCATATCAGCACACGGCGGACATCCGTTATTTTCGGGTAATCCGGGAACATCAACACACTGATCAGCAGCATCACAAACTCCATCACCATCTTTATCAGGACATTCATTCGTTGAATTTTCGAAACAAATTGTTTGATCAACCCCGCTTGAAAAATATACATCATTCCCATTTCCATCTGATAAATCATCATAATACTCAAATGTATGTTTATAAAATTCTTTATCATCCTTATCGAGTTCTGCAACCGATATAAGTTGAGACTTTTTAAACTTGCTCAAAGTAGGGTTATATCCAAAAACATATTTCCTTATAGGCTTAATGCTATCCGCTTTTTTTACTATTATTTCGGTTAGCAAATATGGATCAATTTGCTTTACGCCCAAGCGAGCGTTGATTGTAATATCAGGACGAAGCTCTTTTGCTAAAAATTTTACCTCATATGATCCATCTACGTTGTTAAATCCTGTATACTTTATAACATTTATTTTAAATATTTGACCTCCAACCAAATTGGCTTGAGAGGGTGAACCATTACCGGAAAAGTTGGCATTATTCTCGTAATAATACTTAACATTATTAGTAAATACATCTTCGGTCATATAGATACCCCAATACACAATTTGTCCGGCTGAATTTTTTATAACCGAGTTATTCACTACACCATCTTTACCACCATACCAGCTTACTGTTCCGTCTGTTGCGGTAACTTTCCAATAATAATTGGTTGGATTATCACCAAGTCTTTGAATCAATGCAAAACTACCCTGCTTTCTTGGAGTAAAAATGGCATCATTCATTCGTGGTACTGGGGTGGTATCATAGAATCCTCCAATTTCTTGATGTCGATTTGGCATCCAATCTTGTCCGTTTACTTTAGGATACATGAGCTGTTCACCATTTAAGGTATAAATTTCTGTTTCATGATCGGGATCTAATTTTGGAACACCCCAGCGGGTATCAATAGTAATAGCCGGCACACTAATATTCCAACCATTCCCAAGCCAATTATTTCCGCCTTCATTACTATATTGAACAGCAAGCTGAGGTTGCATCCCCTTTCTTCCAGCAGGTATTTTAATAGGATAACTAAAGTTGGCATCTCCCTTTTGCGATACTTCCGGCGGACTAATAAGCGTCATTTCGGAAGACGGATCTGCTGCTTTAATATCATTCATCATCGTGGGGGTAAAACCAGCGGTTTCCGGACTTTCTGGAGTTTGTATTATTCCGTTTACATAATCTGTAAAATGATTCGTTAACGAGTGGATAATCTTTTCTTCTGTGTTTATTGTATCTCTTTTAACAGCAACCCAACTTTTAGAATCGGTATTAAAATAAAAAGTCTTAATGTCATTTGCTGTATAACCTTTAGGAATTAAGTTTTCATCATAAGCAATGGATAGCACAACCGGATTTTCAAATTTTGTCCCATCAGGCAAAAACCGATAACCGAACCCTCCTTTAGTAACATTAATCATTCCCGAACTCATCGGTGCTATATCTATTGAACGTAATTTTTTTATAGTAATCTCTCTGTCCTCGGTTAAAGAACTATCTTTTAGAGTTATTTTAGCACCATTAGTTTGCAAAAAATTTGATTGTCGAGCTTTAAAAAAGCGAGAAACGCTTTCTTCAACTTTCTCAATAGGAAACATTTTATCAGCCTCAATTATGTTTTCTAAAGAAATAATCTCTTGTCCTATCAGCCCTTTTTCATCTGTAGCTTTAACAATAATGAATCCTCGCTTTTTTAAAGTTTCCGTTAAGGTTAAAAAACCTTCAAATTCTCCATCAGTATAGGATACCAAATCGTTTTCAAAGTGTATTTTAACATCATTAGAAACTGAATTTCTCAGAAAACCTTTGACATAAACTTGATTATTTTTAAAATAAGTCGTGGTTAAATTTGAAACTACTAACTTGGGAGAGACACCGCCTTTAAATTCCTCAACTTCAATCTTTAAATTCTTAACTTGGTAATTATAAAAGGCTCCCGCAGGTATTCCAAACATAATTTTATTTTCTCCTGTTTTTAACCAATTAACATCAATCTCTTCCCTTTGGGAAGTCCATCCCATCTGTTTCTTAATAAGATACCCTCCGGTTGATAATCGACTGTTAATACTTCTTGAAACGGCGGTATAATCCTGAGCACCAAACAAATCATAAGTGAGATATACTTTACTGTTTGAATCCGGTAAGTCTTTGAGATAAATTTTAAATAAATTATCACTGGAGTCATCCAATGGTCTTTCCTTTGATACCCCAATAAATCCTGAAGTAATATCCGAGGACACTGTGTAATTAGTTGTAATACCTACTTTTTTCAATACCCCATCATCATTGCTTTTCAACATTGGTATATTGGTTTCCCTAACAAGATTTTTTTTGTTTAAAATCGAATTGTCAGAAACATTAATTCTTGACTCTTCATTATTTAGTAAATATCCTTTATAGTGTAATGGCTCTTTGTAATTTAAAGACGCAATAATCAAGTTTTGAGAAGGAGCTATAAAACTATTATGAAGCATAGCCAATAACATTATCCTATGAATAGTGTTTAATACATTTCTTTTAATTCCAAAAGTCGTAGCTCTGTTTTGCATAAAATATAATATTAAAGGATTATTATTGGATAATTAACTTACTGGTATACGAAACACCTTCTTTAGTTATGATAACAAAATAGGTTCCCGATACACTTAAATTGTCGCGATATTCAAATTGTTGTATGGCTCCTAAATCTGTTTTCTTTATGTTTCTGCCATTAACATCTAGTAAGGTTACAGTAACGTTTTCACTTTTTTCAAATGTGAAACTAATAGTAAAATTCTCATTAGTTTTGGTCGGATTTGGATAAATCTTCCAATTATCAATAACTCCTTTTAGATTTTCACGAACAGTAAAATCAAATGTCTTTATACAACCATTTTCATTGGTTAACACTAAACTATATTCCCCGGGAATTGTTGCTAACATTTCTTTATCTGATGATACCAATTTTGTATTATTAAACCATTCAAAACCTTTTATAGAAGTTATATTTTGTGTCTCTGGCTTTATTATAACATTGCCTTCGTCATTTAGTACCCACTCTTTAAACAAAGAAACTGGGCTGTCAACAAAACCATCTACTGTGAATGATGATTTTTGGACTTTTGAAGTAGCATCAGTAATTTCAAGTTGGTAATTACCATCTTTTAAATGGTCTACCTCTAAAAAATCATCATTTAAATAATAGTCTTTGGAAAAATGATCAGAAAACAACTTTAATTTAAAAGGCGCATTACCTCCAACAATCGTTATTTTAGCTTTACCATATTGTCCCAAACTACAATTGGCAGCTTCTATTTCCTCTTTAACAATAAAATCAGATGCCTTTACAAAAGTCATCAGGAATGAAGTATTGCTCTTCAATAACACCTTGTTAAAAACCAAATTATTTTCTTTAATTTCAGATTTGATGTAATGTGCTGATTTAAAATTGAATGTACCGCTCTGAGTTGTATCTATAGCTAACCAAACTATATCATTAGTAGAGTAGCCCTCATTTTTTAAATCGTCAATAACCATTTCTTCTTTATTCAAAATTATTTGAGTCGTAAACACAGTATTTAATTTTCCTCTTGACTCTAGTTTCCAAACTCTGTTCATCTTTTTATAATGTCCCTCATTCTCTTTAATCAAAGTAGTTTGATTATTGTCTCCCCAAATTATAAAAGTCTTGTCCTCAATCTTTTCCTTGTTGAGTTCGTTACTTTTTTCAATCTTATTGAATCCAATATACAATCCGTCTTTTTCAAAGTTGCCGGTTTGCTTTTGATTGAGTTCAAACAAATCATCCCTACCAATTCCGGAAACCCTGTAACTATAATCTTTGTTGTCTTTGAAACACCAAATCCTTTCTTTACTTGAATTATAATAATCTTTATCACCTTTTAGTGAAATACCATATTTAATAGATAGATAACTCTCTATCATATTTTGCTCTAACTGATTTAAATATCTTGGGAAATAAATCAACTCCATCATCATGTTTTTCCCTTCTTCATCTTCATAAAATAAATCGTCAATAGCTATACTCCCTTTCTTTTTTGTCAAAGTAGAGTTCTTATTACAGGCATAAGTAATCAGCATTCCCTTCTCAGAATTATCTTTATTCAGCAATAAATCTTTATCAGAAACAATTTTTTTGGTAGTAAAAAGTGTTTTATTACCATCTTTTTCAATGGTTAAAACTGCATTATCTTCACTAGCAGGACTTTTAATAACCGTAAAAAGTGTAGATTCTTTTTTAACTATATTTTTAAACCTTTTTTGAATGTTATTTTTTGAAAAATCCACAATCGGATTAAAATTAAAATAGTGCACTAACTCATTTTCTTTATTTAAAGAACCCTCACTGGAAAACTTTTGAGGAATATCCAAAGATTTAATCCATAGTCTACAGTCTAAAATTTGCTTATTTTCTTGAGAATAAATTGTTGAAAAACATAAGACAAGAATAGCATTAAGCAAATACTTTTTTAAGAATTGATTTTTCATAGGTATAGTTATAAAGATTGCTCGAAAAAAACAATACAGACAACTGTAGTGTAACTCTTTCACGAGCACATTCTGTTAAAATTCAAAACAAAAGCAGGTAAATCTGCACTATAAAAAAAATATTGGACGAACCCTGTCTAATGAAAAGATGGGCTTGATGGAACTATGAAGTGGTATTTTAGTTCCATTTGATTACGAATATAATAAAAAATTGTAAGAAAAAATTTTTTATTACCTTTTTTGATAAAAAATAATACAGAAATGAGTACTAAAAATAAAAAAGTGATTTCAAAAATTGAAAACACAACATATTGCAAACGAATTACAAAACAATTAATTTCTATCTCATTTCATTACTAATAAAAAACCATCAAAGTTATTTGTGTGATAAGAAATTTAATTCGTTATACGAATTGGTAATTTTCTGTATTGCATTATAGAGTAATCATTATTTTAAATAATAACCAAAAAAATGCAGAATTCTATTAGCAAATTTTGTAATTTTACCTTGCTTATTACAAAGTAGTAAAGTAGTTGCCCTATAGGTGCACCTATAAAATCAGTCCTCTGTAAAGCCTTGAAAATACTGACATTGTTCAAAGATATCCGGAGCCTCTTTCTCCGCTGATATTTTATCAAAATGAATTAAAACCCTTTAAACTCAACGTTTAAAGGGTTTTTTCGTTTCACCGAATAACCAAATTATTCATGTTTTCTCAAATAAAAGGTGCACAATCGGTGCACCTTGAAACCGAGAAAAAAAGTGCACCTATTTTTACCTCATCACCAGTAAAACAAGAAGTTTAGAGAATGAACATCTTGACCAGTATTGATAATAAATGTAAATTATTTATCAATTTAAAGGTTACCAAAATGAATGCTAAAATCACAGTACTTTTCTATTTAAGAAAATCAAAAGTCAATGCCCTGGGGCAAATGCCGATTTATCAGAGAATAACAATTAACGGACAGAGGTTAGATATTAGTTCCGGCTTTTTTATTCAAGAGGAAAAATGGTCTAAGGAAACTACCAAAATCAAAGGAAATTCAGAAGAAGCTCGTATCATTAATGGTCAGCTTGAAATGATTAAAGCGAAGGTTTATGAAACTCAAAAGAAGTTATTCATGAACCAAGAAGAAATTAACTTCGAGAACTTTAAAAACGAATACCAGGGCAAAAAAGAACGTGAACGAATGCTCATACCTATCTTCGAAGAGCACAATCGTAAAATTAAAGAATTGGTCGGCCAAGAATATGCTGCCGGAACATTGGAAAGATATCAGACCTCACTAAAACACACTAAAGACTTTATTTACTGGAAATACAACATATCTGATATCAATATTGAAAAGATAGACCATGCCTTTATCATGGAATATGAATTCTATCTTCGAAGTATTCGCAAATGCGCAAATAATTCAGCGGTAAAATACATTAAGAACTTCCACAAGATAATTAATCAGTGTATCGCAAATGGTTGGCAACAAAAAGACCCATTTGTAAATTATAAAGCCAAAATGAAAGAGGTCATTCGTGAGTTTCTTACTGAAAAGGAAATCGAGGATATCATAAACAAGAAATTTGTTTCTGAACGTTTAGAACTTGTTCGCGACATTTTCATTTTCTCATGCTTCACCGGTTTAGCTTACATCGATGTTCAACAACTTACTTCCGACAATATTACTTTGGGTATCGATGGTGATAAGTGGATTTTCAAAAACCGACAAAAAACCGATACAGCTTCAAAAATTCCATTGCTGCCAACAGCACAGAAAATAATATCCAAATACGAGAATCATCCGGTTTGTATAAATGAAAACAGATTACTGCCTATTTTAAGCAACCAAAAAATGAACGCCTACCTAAAGGAAATAGCTGATGTATGCGGTATTAAAAAAGACTTAACCTTTCACATTGCCCGACATACTTTTGCGACAACAGTAACGCTGTCTAACGGTGTACCGTTGGAAACCGTCAGTAAAATGTTAGGGCACACCAATTTGAAAACTACCCAACATTATGCTAAAATCTTAGACAAGAAAATTAGTGAAGACATGATAGCTTTAAAATCTAAATTCGGGACTAACTCATACTTAATTACTCATAAATCAGGAACCTGATTTGGTTTTAAACCATATCAAATAATATTGTTTTAAAGTACACTTTTTGTGTACTTTTTTATTTTATAAATTACAGTATTTTAGCACAAAACAAACCAAATCAATATAAACTATACATCATGCAATCATTTTGTGGTGAATTCTTTTGCAAGGTTGATTCTGAAATTTTAAGAACTGAAACGACTTATAATTCCCCAATTTGCCAAGCCAAACATTTGTCAAATTATTTGGAAGAAAAGCTCAATGAGTTATTTATTTGGCTGGAGGGTTATGAGTTTAAAAACATCGAAGAGGAAATTTTCTTTTTCAAGGAGTTAAAAAGCAAACTAACCTCAAAATACATTTATTACCACAAAATTCTGGAAATAGAATCCAAGGCACCTAACACCAGCCGGAAACTAAAAATCAAATATTACAAAGATGTAATTGTCAAATGTCATCAGGCATCAACCAAGGATAAAGAGTTTTACAAGTATTACCGCAGCGGTTTTACACATTATGATCACATGTACTTTACGAGGTATGGAACCAAACAATCAATCAACAAACACATTGCTAGAATTTATATTGATGTTAGGCGCTGCAGTTTATACGATTATAATGTGGCCTTAATTTTGGCCAACGATAATCTTATTGAATTCTACGAAGAACGAATAGAGGAACTGACAAATATTTCCAAAAGCTTATTCTATAACACCAAATCAAATCTTAATTGGACCGGTACTAAGGTCGACTTAATCGAGCTTGTTTATGCGCTTCATGCATCCAAAGCAATCAACCATGGCAATAATGACATCAAAGAGATTGCAATGTGTTTAGGTAGGATGTTAAACGTTGATATTGAAGATGGATTGTATCGGGCATATCTCGATATCAAAGCAAGAAAGAACAACAAAACAAAATTTCTGAACACACTTTCAGAAAACCTCAACCAAAAGATGATTGAGGAAGACAATTAAAACCCTGGTCTGCGACTAGGGTTTTAATTTATCCCAACTTGGGAACAACTTGGGAAAATACTATCTACTTTCAGTTTTGATTATTTTTTGTACTGTTCTACCAATCAAGCTATTTCAAAGGAGTGAAATTATAAATCTGAAACCCCAATAAAATCAAAGTGTTTAATCTAATTTGACTTAAAATCGTTCCCAACTTGGGTTCAACTTGGGAATAAAAAATTAGCAAATGAATTTGTTTTGTCACATAACAAATAAAACACTTTCATTATGAACTTACACCCAAGAAAATTGTTTCCGGAAGTTGATAATTTAGAGCTACTAAGTCATCAACCAATCACGAAAAAGGACCTATTAAACTTCAGTCATGTACTACTGTCTGAAATTCAAGAAATGCTCGGAAAAACAGAACAACCGGCACAATGGTTAAAATCAGCGGAAGTCCGCAAGCTGCTCAAAATCTCCCCAGGCACTTTACAAAACTTACGCATCAATGGTACACTCAACTACAAACGTATCGGCGGCATCATTTTCTACAAATACGAAGACATTAAAAAAATGCTCGAGAAATAGTATGGAACCATCAAACCAATGCAACGGAACATGCGAAGCATGTGACTGTATAAAAGTCATAATTCTTAAAAATTCAATTTTAATACTACTACCATGAATTACATAAAACACCTCTCCGGCTTTTTTGAAAAAGTAGTGCTCGATTACGACTTTAATCCTACACACATAAGTCTTTACATTGCAATATTTCAAGTATGGAATCAAAACCGTTTTGTAAATCCCATCAGCATCTCCCGGGACGAATTAATGCGTATTAGTAAAATAAGTTCCAAAGCAACTTACCACAAATGCATTAAGGATCTGGTTAAAAACGGCTATATAATCTACTCTCCGTCTTACAACCCATACAAAAGCAGCATGGTGGAAATATTGGAACTCGATTTTTATACAAAACCCATCACCCGCAAGGAAGCCAAAAAACTAAAAAATGAACAAGTTGATGAACCGGTACTGAACCAGCACTGTACTAGTAATGATACAAGTACTGAACAGGTATATATATATACAAACAATATAAACAATACAAACAGTTTAAACGATATAAATAGCGAATCAAAAAAAATTGAAAAATTAAATTTTCAACCGGATTTTACAAACGAAACAGAACCAAAAAAAAAGTTGCGCGAAAAAAAAAGGTACAACCCCGATGATATTCCACCAAACTTCGAAGACCTCCAAAACTACTTCATCGAAAAAAGCAGCACCATTCAAGAAGCCGAAAAGTTTTTCAATTATTACACAAGCAAAGGTTGGTTAGTTGGTGGCAAGTCCAAAATGAAAGACTGGAAAGCATCAGCCAATAATTGGATAATCAATACAGAAAAGTTCAACCCAAAAAACAGCGCACCTCAGCCCAATCATTTACACACCTCAAATCAGAAAAACTATGACGAACCATTGTAAATTCATCACAGATACTTTTACGGTTGATGGTAACGACAAAGTATATGATTTTAAAAAATGCTTAGATTACATCGAATACCATGGAAAAGTTCAATACGGAAAATCGTTTAAAATTAACGAAAACGATTGTCCAACATTCTACAAGTTATTAATTTACATGATTAAAGACCAAAGCGAGGCCCAAAAACTCCAAATCGATTTGTCAAAAGGTATATTGTTGTCCGGGCCAATTGGTTGTGGCAAAACATCCATCATGCACCTTATCCGGCCTTTCGCGGTTCAAGTATCCGATTATAAAATTAAAACCTGTCGAGAAATAGCATTCGAGTTTGCAAAACACGGTTACGAAGTGCTAGAACCTTATACAAAAAGAAACAACAACCAATCCCGATTATCAGGTTATTGCTTCGACGACTTAGGCGCCGAACAACAAATCAAGCACTTTGGAAATGAATGTAACGTGATGGCCGAAATACTTATAAGTCGTTATGAGGAATTTATATATAACAAATCCATCACGCATTTAACAACCAATCTATCTGCCTCAGAAATTGAAAAACATTATGGCAACCGGCTACGCTCCCGAATGAGAAACATGTTCAACCTCATCAGTTTTCCAACAACCTCAAAAGACAAACGTTAATCTATCTTTTCTTTGAATGCGTGCAACATACCGATTTTTAAAGTTGATTAATCCTTTATGCAGTGATAAGTAACCAAAGAAGTTTAAAAATCTTGAAAAAAAATATCAAAAGAAATAAGTTTGACAAACGAATACAATTTTTATAGTACTTAATAAAAATTAACTATTTTTACACTCGTGAAACTCTTAAACTACATATTATCAATCTATCTAGTGGCACTATCTTGTTTGCCTTGTGCAGATATGGAAGTAAGTAGTGCAGCACACAAAGCTGCAGAGGTTTCATCTAATCACAATGAAAAATCCCATAACCACGATAAAGAAAAGGATTTATGTTCTCCTTTTTGCAGTTGTAATTGTTGTGGCTCTCAAATAGTAAGTTATTTTAAGATTTTAACTGTAAATTTTGCAGTAGTTTCCAAAAATATTAAAACACAGTTACCTTCGTACACTTCTAAATTCACTTCCAATTTCTACGGAAGTATTTGGCAACCACCTCAGATAGCATAATGATGCCCGTCCCGAAACTTCGGGATTCGGGTTAGAAAGTTGTAACCTTTTACAAATAATAGCAAAAATAAATTTTGCTGATTTTCTAATTCATTATAATATTTCAATGTTAGATAAAATAATACAGTTCAGTATAAAGAACAAGTTTGTAATACTCTTATTTACTTTAGTTCTAATAGCATTCGGTAGCTATTCCATTAAACAATTACCACTCGATGCCTTGCCTGATGTTACCAATAATCAGGTTCAGATTATAACTACTGCCCCAACACTGGCAAGTCAGGAAGTAGAGCAATTAATTACCTATCCTTTAGAGCAATCGGTAAAAACCATCCCAAAGGTTATCGAGCTGCGAAGTATTTCCCGCTTTGGCCTTTCGGTAGTCACCGTCGTTTTCAAAGATGATGTTGATATTTATTGGGCAAGAGAACAAATTTTTCAAAGACTTGCAGAAGCCAAAGAAAACATTCCGGCTTATGCAGGTTCGCCTGAATTGGCACCAATATCAACAGGATTAGGCGAAATTTATCAATACGATGTCTATGCCAAAAAAGGATATGAAGACAAGTATGATGCTATTAAATTAAGAACCATTCAGGACTGGATTATCATTCCGCAATTACAAGGCATCGAAGGTGTTGCCGAAATAAGTACCTGGGGCGGAAAACTAAAACAATACGAAGTGGCAGTAAACCCAAACACTTTAAATAGCTTGGGTGTTACAATTACTGAAATATTTGATGCTTTAGAAAAAAACAATCAAAATACAGGAGGTGCCTATATTGAAAAAGACCAATACGCCTATTTCATTCGAGGCGTGGGTATGGCAACGGGCATCAAAGATTTAGAAAATGTAGTAGTCAAAAACAGAAACGGCGCTCCGGTTTTAGTTCGTGATGTCGCAACAGTGCGGGAAGGTATTGCCTTGCGTTATGGTGCTTCTACCAAAGATGGTAAAGGTGAAATTGTATGTGGTTTAGCTTTAATGTTAAAAGGCGAAAACTCAAGCGCTGTTGTAGAAAGAGTAAAAGAAAAAATGGTCCAAATCAATAAAACACTTCCCGAAGGTGTCGTAGCCGAAGCTTTTATTGACAGAGGAAAGTTGGTAGATAACGCCATCGGAACTGTGACTAAAAATTTATTAGAAGGTGCCTTAATAGTAATATTTGTACTGATATTATTTCTTGGTAATCTTCGCGCCGGACTAATTGTAGCATCAGTAATTCCATTATCAATGCTTTTTGCCGTAATTCTAATGAACCACTTTGGTGTAAGTGGTAACCTAATGAGTTTAGGGGCTATCGATTTTGGTATTATTGTCGATGGTGCGGTAATCATTGTTGAAGCTACTATGCACCATTTGCAAAAACTCAAACGGCAAAAGAATTTAACCCAGGCTGAAATGGACAGTGAAGTATATAAATCAGCTTCAAAAATCCGTAACAGTGCAGCATTTGGAGAAATCATCATTTTAATAGTATACCTGCCAATATTAGCATTAGTAGGCACCGAAGGTAAAATGTTCAAACCAATGGCAATGACAGTGGGTTTTGCAGTTATCGGAGCATTTATTTTGTCATTAACTTATGTACCAATGATGAGCGCCATGTTCTTATCAAAAAATACCGAACACAAAACCAATTTTAGCGATAAAATGATGGCATGGTTCGAAAAAATATATGCCCCGTTTTTAGATAGAGCATTGCGTTTGAAAAAAGCGGTTTTAGGTATTTCGCTAGGATTGTTTGTTTTGGCAGTAGTTACTTTTCAAAATATGGGTGGCGAGTTTATTCCAACTATCGAAGAAGGCGATTTAGCCATCAATGCTACCATAATGACAGGAAGTTCATTAAGTCAAATGGTTGAAACAACAACCAAATACGAAAAAATCCTAAAAGCCAAATTCCCTGAGATAAAAACGATTGTTACCAAAATCGGTAGCGGTGAAATTCCAACCGATCCAATGCCAATAGAAAGTGGCGATTTAATCATTGTTTTAAAAGACAAATCCGAATGGACATCTGCTGATAATTGGGAAGATTTAGCCAATTTAATGAAAGAAGAAATGGAAGCCATTCCGGGTGCCAATATCGAAATTTCACAACCTATCCAAATGCGTTTTAACGAATTAATGACGGGAAGCCGAAGCGATATTGCCATCAAAATTTTTGGGGATGATTTAGAGGTTTTAGATACCAAAGCCACCGAATTAATTTCAAAGATTAACAAAATTGAAGGTATTGGCGATTTAAAAGCCGATAAAGTAACCGGATTGCCTCAAATAACTGTCAAGTACGATTACAATAAAATCGCTTTGTATGGTTTGAATATTGCTGATATCAATCAAATAATCCGCTCGTCTTTTGCGGGCGAAAGCGCAGGTAAAATCTATGAAGAAAGCAAACGTTTTGATGTAGTCGTTCGTTTAAATAAAGACAACCGTAGTGATATTACAGATGTTAGTAATTTATTTATTCCATTACCTAACGGCCAACAAGTGCCACTTTCACAAGTAGCTGCAATCAATTATGAGCAAGGTCCGGTTCAAGTTTCCCGTGAAGATGGAAAACGAAGAATTACTGTTGGTTTAAATGTTCGTGGTCGCGATATAAAAAGCGTAGTCGAAGAAATCCAACAAAAGTTAGAAACCAATTTCAAACTTCCTGCTGGCTACTATGTTACTTATGGTGGGCAATTTGAAAATCTAGTCGAAGCCAACAAGCGCCTTTCAGTGGCATTGCCAATTGCTTTAGGGCTTATTATGGTTTTATTGTTTTTCACCTTCAATAGCATGAAACAATCGCTATTAATCTTTACAGCCATTCCATTATCAGCTATTGGTGGAGTTTTTGCCTTATGGTTGCGCGGAATGCCGTTTAGTATTTCGGCCGGAATTGGTTTTATTGCATTATTCGGTATAGCAGTTTTAAACGGAATCGTACTGATTTCGTATTTCAACCAACTCAAATCAGAAGGAATAACCGACCCGTTACAACGTGTCTTAATCGGAACAAAAACCAGACTTAGACCGGTATTAATGACAGCTGCCGTAGCTTCATTAGGGTTTCTTCCAATGGCATTGTCAACCAGTGGCGGTGCCGAAGTGCAAAAACCATTAGCCACCGTAGTAATTGGCGGATTGGTTTCAGCAACATTGCTAACATTAATCGTATTACCAATTTTATATTTACTCTTTGAGAAAGGAATTAAAAGAAGAAAAAAAATGTCAAATCCAATCGTAACAATAATCGTTTTATTAATCAGTAGCTTTTCATTTGCTCAAAACGGCCAAACCATAACGCTGGAAAAAGCCATTGAAAAAGCTAAATCCAGTAACATCGATTTAAAAATTGCCGACAAGGAAATTGAAAAACAAACCGCTCTCAAAAAGACAGCCTTTCAAGTAGATCCTTTGCAGGTTCAATACCAAGGCGGACAGTTCAATAGTGTCGATTATGACCACAATGTTTCCATTCAGCAATACTTTCCTATTGGTAAAATCACAAAAGCCAACCGCCAGCTTCAGGAAGAATTGGCAAAATTGGCTGAAAAGCGAAAAGCATTAACAGAATATGAAATCGAAAAAGCGGTAACACTTGCCTATTATCAATATTTATATGGTGTCTCCATTCAAAAACTGAATAATGAACTTTTCGACATTTATTCCAAATTTCTAAAAAATGCAGAGCTTCGTTTTCAAACAGGTGAAAGTGGTAATATCGAAGTAATTAGTGCCAAAGCCAAAGTAAAGGAAATCGAAACCCAAAAAGCACAATTAGAGTATGATTTGGTAGTATATCAAAAACAATTGCAGTACTTCATTCAAACCGATGAAAATGTGGTACCTGATGCTTCAACACCTTTGCAGTACGCCTATTTAGCGGATAGTAGTAGTTCTAAAGTAGAAGTATTGGTAAACGACTATTACACACAGCAAATTGCAGTATATCAAAAAGAAGCCAATACGTTTAAAGCGTTGCGAACTCCAAAATTAGGATTGGGTTATTTCGGGCAAACCATTGATACTAAATCTTATTTCCAAGGATTCACGGCAGGTTTGCAGATACCATTATTTGGCGGAGCAAATACCGCTAAAGCCAAAGCATCGCAGATAAGTATTTCACAATCACAGTTAGAATCGGATAAAAGCAAACTGACTTTAAAATTGCAAAAAGAAGAACTGCAAAATGAGTTCGAAAAACAGAAAAAAGCACTAGTATATTACCAAAACGAAGGATTGCAATACGCAGAACAGATTATAACAACAGCACAAAAAAGTTATGCCAATGGCGATATGAGTTACTGGACCTACATCAGTTTTCTGAATCAAGCCATTGATATCAAAAAGCAAAACGCTGAAGCAGTTAATACGTACAATCAAAGTGCAATACAATTGCAGTTCCCATCATTTTCTAACAATAAATAATTCTCACGATGAAAAATATATTTATAAATAACAGTTCAAATACAGGAACTAAATTCAATCTCTTGCTTCTTGCTTCTTGTTTCTTGCTTCTAACATCTTGTGGCGAAAAGAAAACCGAAGAAACCCACGAAGAAGAAAAGTCAGAATCCGAAGTAGCCTTAACCGAAGCGCAATTTAAAACCATTGGTATAGAAACAGGTAGTATTGAAATGAAAAACCTCAATACGGTAATCAAAGCCAACGGATATACTGCAGTTCCGCCTCAGAATATGGCAAACATATCAACCTTAATTGGCGGTGTTGTCAAAGATATTTATGTGTTAGAAGGTACTTATGTGGCCAAAGGGAAAACATTGGCAACCATCCAAAATCTGGAAGTTACAGAAATGCAGGAAGATTATAATTCGGCAATTGCCAATATTGAATACCTACAATTAGAATACAACCGCCAAAAAACGTTGAGTGATGAAAATGTAAATCCGCGTAAAACATTCCAAGAAGTTAAGTCAAAGTTAGCAGTTGAAAGAGCAAGAGCACAAGCCGCAAAAAACAAGCTGCAGGCTTTGAATGTTAGTTTAAAAGGTAGCACTTCTTTAATTCCTATTGTTTCGCCTATAAGCGGTTATGTGGGTAAAATTAGCATTACCAAAGGAGCTTTTGCAGAAACAGGAGTGACACTTTTTGAAGTGGTCGATAACAGCCAAATGCACTTAGATTTGAATGTTTTTGAAAAAGATTTAGGTAAAATTTCTGTAGGTCAGGAAGTCGATTTTGTATTGACCAATCAATCCAATAAATCAATCAGAGGAAAAATATTTGGAATCAATAAATCATTTTCTAACGAAAGTAAAACGGTAGCAGTTCATGCTAAAATTAATCCAGGTGATGCCAAGGATTTAATATCCGGCATGTATGTAGCCGCCAATATCAATATCACCAATCAAACCGTTCAGGCATTGCCAAAAGATGCTATTGTTAGAAATGGCGACAAATATTATATTTACGTTCAGGAAGAACATCAGGAAGAAGAACCAAAAGTAAAGAAGAAAGAACACAAGCATAAGGAAGGAGAAGCACACACAGAAGGAGAAAAAGAAGGCCACAATGAAGTGCACTTCAAAGCCATCGAAGTAATGCCCGGAACAACCGATTTAGGATATACCGAAGTCAAACTGGTTGAGGAAATTCAAGCCAATGCAAAAATTGTAATCAAAGGTGCTTTCTATTTATTAGCAACATCAAAAGGCGGCGGTGAACACGAACATTAATAAATAATTATAAACTTAAAAAATATCAAAATGAAAAATGTATTAAAATCAGTACTGTTGGTAGTAACAGTGTTTTTAATTTCCAATGTTGCAATGGCACAAAAAACCAATCAGAAAGTAGTGATTAAAACTATTTTAAACTGTGACCACTGTAAAGAATGTGAAACCTGTGGGTTGAAATTCAAAACCGAAATGCTTAAAATCAAAGGCGTAAAAATGTATGAGTTAGACGATAAGAAAATGACATTTACTATCTATTACAATCCGAAGAAAACCGACTTGCAGGCAATTAAAACAGCTATTTCTAAACTAGGTTATGATGCCGATGATGTGAAAGCCACACCTGAAGGAATTGCCTCTCTGGACGGATGCTGTAAAGCCTGATTTTATGGAACATGAACATAACCACGTGGGAGAACAGGCCGATGATAAAAAGGCTGTTGTAATCAAGGACAATACAGGATGGAAAGGCCACTGGCAATTGCTTTTGGCTCTCATGATATTGTTTGCAATGCTCACTTTGGAATTTGGCTTTATGTATGTGCCGGAATTTCCGGTCAACTTTATAATTTTTGGTATTGCCTACTTGCTTTCCGGGTATAATGTGCTTTACCTCGCCTGGCGCAAAGCAATCCGCTTGGATTTCTTCAATGAATTTTTCCTAATGAGCGTGGCAACCATTGGTGCTTTCGCTATTGGTTCTTATAGCGAAGGCGTTGCGGTTATGGCATTCTATTCTATTGGGGAATGGTTTCAGGATGCTGCAGTAAATCGCGCAAAAAGGAGTATCAAGGCGTTACTCGATATCAGGCCTGATGAAGTTTCAGTGGTACGCAAGGATAATGTTGAAGTAGTAAATCCAAAAGATGTTGTACTTAATGAAATTATTCGAGTGAAACCTGGTGAAAAGGTAGCATTGGATGGCGAATTGATTTCAGAAAAAGCTTCTTTCAACACCGCAGCGCTTACCGGTGAAAGCAAGCCCGACACTAAAGCCAAAGGCGATGCAGTTTATGCAGGAATGATTAACCTAAACACCGTAACAGAGATAAAGGTAACCTCATTATTTACTGATAGTAAATTAAGCAAGATTCTCGAAATGGTGCAGGATGCAACTGCCCGTAAATCACAAACACAACTATTCATAAGTCGTTTTGCAAAAATCTATACGCCAATAGTATTTGCTCTGGCAGTTGCCGTTTGTTTTGTACCGTACTTTTTTGTGAACGATTACAATTTCAATGATTGGTTTTACCGTTCATTGGTATTCCTTGTAATAAGCTGCCCATGCGCTTTAGTCGTATCAATACCATTAGGATATTTTGGTGGTATTGGATTGGCTTCGCGAAACGGTATTTTGTTTAAAGGTTCCAATTTTCTCGATGTTATGACGGCTATAGATACTGTTGTGATGGACAAAACCGGCACACTTACTGAAGGCGTTTTCAAGGTGCAGGAAATTGTTACTAAAGACATAGAGGAGCCTTATTTGGTAAAACTTGCAGCGGCCATCGAAAGCCAGTCAACACACCCAATCGGAATGGCAATAGTTGAACATGCCGGCAAAGAGAAAGTAAACGAGTTAAGTATTGCTGAGGTTGAGGAAATTTCAGGACATGGGTTAAAAGGCAAAATCGACGGTAAGGAAGTACTCGCAGGAAATACAAAACTGATGAAGAAATTCAACATCGAATATCCTGC
Source organism: Flavobacterium sp. IMCC34852 (assembly GCF_030643905.1). NCBI lineage: Bacteria > Pseudomonadati > Bacteroidota > Flavobacteriia > Flavobacteriales > Flavobacteriaceae > Flavobacterium > Flavobacterium rivulicola. The sequence goes on from NZ_CP121446.1 coordinate 2,448,564, forward strand.
CGAAATAGATAGCATTGTTTATACAATTGTAGTAGTTGCTGTCGATAAAAAATACAAAGGTCACATCACAATTGCCGATAAAATTAAGGAAGATGCAGTACAGGCAATTAAGAGCATGCACGCCTTAAATATTAAAACGGTTATGCTTTCCGGTGATAAGCAAAGTGTTGTAGATGAAGTGGCCAAAAAGTTAGGCATCGATAATGCGTATGGAGATTTATTACCCGAAGGAAAAGTCGAGAAAGTCCAGGCATTAAAAGACCACGGCAAACACATTGCCTTCGTCGGTGATGGTGTCAACGATGCGCCTGTTGTTGCTCTTGCCGATGCGGGAATAGCTATGGGTGGTTTAGGCAGTGATGCTACCATTGAAACCGCTGATATCGTAATCCAGAATGACCAGCCATCAAAAATCGTTACCGCAATCAGAGTGGGAAAACTGACCAAACAGATTGTGTGGCAAAACATCATAATGGCAATGGTTGTAAAACTGATAGTTTTAGGATTGGGTGCAGGCGGTATAGCCACTTTATGGGAAGCGGTAATTGCCGATGTAGGTGTAGCTTTATTAGCAATTCTTAATGCGGTCAGAATTCAAAGAATGAGATTTTAACATCAATTTTAACATAAAGCAATAATTTTTAGTTAGTTTTGTATTGTTTTAATATTTATATGAAAAAATACCACATCATACTTGTAGTTTTACTAGGCATGTTCCTCATGCCTAATAATGCTTTTGCTTGTGGTAAAGGTTCAGAAAAGAGTTCCTGCAAAAAAGAAATTTCATCCAATAAAACACAAAAAAAGAGCTGTTGCGCTGATGAAAATACAAAAGATAAAGACAACAAGGGTTGTGGCGGCAAATGCGGGCATTCCGGTTGCGGTTGTTCATCAACTTGCCCTACTTCATCGGTAAGCTTCGTACCCGAAATTAGTTTTCAGCTGACTGCCTTTAACTTTCCTTCATTCGAAAAAATCAATTTTTTATATACTACACCATCAATCTCCGATGGTTTTTATTCCATTTGGCTAATCCCTAAAATAAGCTAAATCCAATTTTTGACAGCCATAAGTGTGTCAAATTCATAGCGTTTTGCTATCCAATTAACAACAGTTTTAGAATACCTTTTGCTACGCCATTATTTGGGTTGTAATACCATTGCTTTCACAACTGTTATTTATTCAAAATTATTTAACAAATCAATCAAGGTAAACTACTTTGATTACTTAAACATTATTTAAAATGAAAAGCTCATTTATAAAAATAATGATAGCAGCTGTAATGTTGCTATCAACTTCTATCAACGCACAAATAAAAAATGCAAAAACCGAAACAGTTAAAGTCTATGGTAACTGTGGAATGTGCGAAACTACAATCGAAAAAGCAGGAAGTATTAAAAAAATTGCTAAAGTAGATTGGAACCAGGAAACCCAAATGGCAACATTAACTTATGATGCTAGTGTAACAAATCAGGATGAAATACTTAAAAGAATTGCGTTAGCAGGTTATGACAGTGATAAATTTCTTGCCCCTGATGAGGTTTACAATAATCTTCACGGCTGTTGTCAATACGATAGAGTAGCAAAAGTTCCTGTAAAAGAAGAAAACAGAACTACTGCTGGCACCGATAGTCATTCCAATCACGGGAACCATTCTGAAACAACTACTAATGTAATTCAAAATGAAAATCAATTAAAAGCAGTATTTGATAATTATTTTTTATTGAAAGATGCTTTGATTACTTCTGATGGAACAAAAGCTGCAGCAGCTTCTAAAGAACTTTTAACAGCTGTAAATAACGTCAAAATGGACAAGCTTGATATGGAAGCGCACATGGTTTGGATGAAAGTTGTAAACCCAATAAAAGAAGATGCTGAACACATAGCTGATACAAAAGATGTAAAACACCAGCGTGATCACTTTACCACATTGTCAAAAGACATATACACATTAATCAAAGCAGCAAAATACGAAGTCCCTGTTTACTTTCAATTCTGCCCAATGTATAACGATGGTAAAGGAGCCAATTGGTTGAGCAAAGAAAACGCGGTAAAAAACCCATATTATGGGTCAATGATGCTAAACTGTGGAAAAACAGTAGAAACTATTAAATAACCTAAAAAAATATGAAAAATTTATCAATGATAGCTTCATTTATTGGAGCACTATTTTTAACCTCTTGTAATAACAACGATGACAATATGGATATGACATTAAATGTCGATTATCCGGCGGCATACATTGTAAACGGAGAAGATGGTTCCGTTTCAGTAGTCAAGTTAAGTACTAATGAAGTAACCGGAACTATAGAATTAATGGGTAGCGGTTCAGATATGATTATGTGGCCACATCACATTTCATCACACCAAGATCATCTGGCAATTGGTGTTCCTGGAATGGATTTGAGTGCAGGGCATTCAGGATTAAATACATCAGGGATGAATGGTAAATTATTAGTTATTGATGCCATGGATGGGTCAATTATAAAAAACATCAACCTTCCGTTAATGAACCACAATTCTATTTATTCTCCTAACGGAAACGAAATTTGGGTACCTCAAATGGATGAAATGAATAGCAAAGTCTTGGTATATGATGCTACTACTAATGCCTTATTGAATACAATCGATGTCGGAATGATGGCTGCTGAACTAACATTTTCTTCCGATGGCACAAAAGCCTATGTGGCAAATGGTGATGATGACAATGTAACAGTGATAAATACTTCAACAAAAGCGATAATCACAACAATTGCTGTTGGAGACAATCCTGTAGGTGCCTGGACAGGAAGTAATAATAAAATGTATGTAGACAACGAAGATGGACAAACTATTTCTGTAATTGATGTAGCTACAAACTCGGTAGACGAAACAATTACTTTAGGTTTCATGCCCGGAATAGCATCATATAACGGTCCTAAAAATGAATTATGGGTTTCAGATCCAATGGCTGGAAAAGTGCATTATTGGACTTGGGATGCAGGAATGAATATGTGGATGCATGGAAGTTCTTTTAATACTGGTGCCGGTGCACATGCAATAGCATTCACAACAGACGGTAATACTGCTTATGTGACTAATCAAACGGCTAATACAGTTTCAGTAGTCAACACCACCAATCATTCAGTAACAAAAACGATTAACGTTGGAAGAAAGCCAAACGGGATTGTTATAAAAATGTAACACTTTAACAAACTAGGCCTTATGTCGGCATAGGGCTTAGTTTTATAAAAAACAATGGTACTATTATGTTAATCAAAAATCAAGTAAAATACTTCATCACACTATTTATAATCTTCACGTTTTCAACTAAAGCACAGATTAAAGTGGGTGATTCTATACCATCAATTACACTGAAAAGCAATACTAATAGTGAGGTAATTACCTCATCTTTTAAAGGAAAATATGTGCTTGTCGATTTTTGGGCATCTTGGTGTGCACCTTGCCGATTGGGAAATAAAAAATTAGTGAAACTGCATAATGAGATTAATTCAGGCAAAATTGAAATAATAGGCATATCAATAGACACCGATATCAATAAATGGCTAAAAGCAATTGAAAAAGACAAAATAAAATTCACTCAATTGATCGACCCAAATGGATTTGAGGCTAAGGCAGCCTTAGTTTTCGGAGTAGAAGAATTACCATCAAAGTACTTATTCAATCCCGATGGCATTCTACTAGCAAAAAATCCAACAGATGAAGAAATAATAAAATTAATAAAAGAGTAAAATGAAACGCCCATTAACATTATTTAGATATAAAGGAGATTTAGTAGGCGTTCCATCTTCAATTAAAAAACAAATATTAAATACAGATGAATAAAATAAATAAAGTCTATGTAATAGCAGCATCAATCGCTTTGATGTTTTCAATGAAAAGTAATGCACAAATTGTGAAAGCCGAAATCAGGGCTACGGGTTTAACATGCTCTATGTGCTCCAATGCCATAAACAAACAGTTAAAAACACTTCCGGAAGTAGTTAAAGTAGAGACCGATTTAAATACCAATACCTTTACAGTAACCCTTACTGAGGGCAATACGCTAAGCCCAAAAGTATTTAAGGAAAAAGTAGAGAAAGCAGGTTTTTTTATCGGAACATTAGTATTGACAGCAAAACCTGAAACCATAACCCAAAGTACTTATATTTTGGTTAATAATAACACGGCCAACGGCACCGAAATACAATTTCAGGTAGTAGACAAAGGCTATGTGACTGAAAAGGAATTCAAAAAATTATCCAAATCATACAAGAATGTTGAAACGTATGCTTCAAACAATGAAGATGATTTCCACATTAAAATTCTGAATTAATGAGAAAGATTATTTTATTTTTAATTTCAATAAGCAGCCAAAACATTACTAGTCAGGAGTTATTCGTGGTAACTGATCCGGCCAGTAATGTTCCGGCAAATTCTTTGGCAGTTAATGTGATGCAGTCGCTTTTCAAAGAAGAAATGAAATCAGGCTACAATTACCATTTCATGCCCGAAGTAACTTATGGACTTAACAAGAACATCATGTTCCGGGCTTCTGCTTTTATAAGTAACAGAAGCAACCAACTGGTTACCGAAGGAGGTAGTTTTTACACAAAATATCGTTTCTATTCCTCCGATGACCTCAACAGTCATTTCCGGATGGCAGCATTTGGAAGATATAGTTTCAATAATGCTGACATTCACCAAGAGCAAATAGAAATCTTAGGACACAACACAGGCTTCGAAGGTGGATTTGTAGCCACTAAGTTGATTAAAAAACTGGCAATTAGTTCTTCAGTAAGTTTTGAAAAAGCATTTGACAACAAACCTGATTATCCTTTCCCTGATAATATGGGTGACAATGCCACCAATTATACCTTATCATTTGGAAAATTGATGTATCCAAAAAAATACACCAGTTACAAGCAAACAAATATTAATGTAATGGTAGAATTTGTTGGTCAAACAATTAACGAAAATGGCAAATCCTATTTAGATGTGGTACCTGCAATACAATTTATTTTCAATAGCCAGGCAAGATTGGACTTAGCATACCGCCAAGAACTGCTAAGTTCAATGGTACGTTCAGCACCGAATGGATTTTATTTCAATCTGTACTATACTTTTTTCGATTTAACAAAATAAAACCAAGATGAGTACAACAAAATTTATTCCGGCATTAGGTTATGATTTTTTAAGCGATTATTACGATTTAGCAATCAAATTAACTATGCCTGAGAAAAAATTCAGAAACAAGTTAGTAGATTTTGTCAATCCTCAAGAGAATGAGAAAATATTAGAGTTTGGTTTTGGAACCGCACAAAACATCATTATTCTAAAACAGCGCTTTCCTAATTGTAACATACAAGGCGTTGACATCGATCCTAAGATTAAGTCAATAGCAGAGTATAAATTAAAAAAGTACGGAATTAAGGCTCAGCTTTTTTTGTATGATGGAAATAAACTACCATTTGAAGACAATTCATTTGACAAGGTATATAGTTCGCTTGTTTTTCATCAGTTAGATAGGATTACAAAATTAAAATGCTTGCTGGAAATTAATAGGATACTTAAACCTAATGGAGAATTAATCATTGGAGATTGGGGTAAAGCAAAAACAAAATGGATGCGGTTTTCCTTTTACTTAGTTCAATTATTAGACGGTTTCAAAACTACCACTGATAATGTAAATGGATTAATGATAAAATACATTACTGATACAGGATTTAAAAATGCTCTGGAAGTAGATTATATAAACACATCAATAGGCACTTATTCTTATTATAAAGCAGAAAAAATAATTAATAACTAAAAAATATTACATCATGAAAACACTTTTTTTAACAGCTTTTTTAGCGATAACAATAGTATCGTGTAACAATAAAGCTAAAGAAACAGAAACCAATGCAACAGAAACCCAAGCAGGTTCAAACGAATTATTCGCCTGTCCAATGCACCCTGAAGTAACAGGAAAAAAAGGAGAAAAATGCTCCAAATGTGGTATGGAATTAACAGAGCCGGTTGCACAAGGTCAGCCGGCCCATGATAGCACCCATGATGATGCGGCTCAACCCACAGCTGATGAAACTGCAGCAAATGCAACATCTGCATTCTCTACCGACGAAATCATTGCAAACTATCTAAAAATCAAGAATGCACTCACCAAAGATGATGCAAACGGTGCTGCCACCGCAGGTAAAGAATTGTATAAAACGTTCAATTCCGCTGACGCATCCGGTTTAACGGCTGCCCAGAAAAAGGAATATACAGACATTGCTGGCGATGCTAAGGAACATGCTGAGCATATCGGAGACAACGCAGGAAAAATAGCCCATCAACGTGAACATTTTGCAATACTAAGTAAAGACATCAATGATTTAATAAAACTTTTAGGCTCAAACAAAAAATTGTATCAAGACCATTGTCCAATGTATGACGACGGTAAAGGCGCTATTTGGATCAGCGAATCCAAAGAAATCAAAAATCCATATTATGGCTCTAAGATGCTTACTTGTGGTAGTTTGAAAAAAACGTTATAAAATGAAAAGAAGATTAAAGAAAGTAGGTATAGTACTTTTTTTGGTATTGATAGCAATACAATTCTATCAGCCTGCCCTGAATCAAAATCCAGGGCAGGATTATACAAATGATTTTCTGGTCACGACCGATGCACCAACAAATATTTCAAAACTAATAAAGACATCTTGTTACGATTGCCATAGTAATAACACCCAGTATCTCTGGTATGATTACATTCAACCAGCTAGAATGTTTGTAGAAACACATATTACTGATGGGAAAAAAGAGTTAAATTTTAATGAGTTTGGCAGTTATTCAAATCGAAAGCAGCAAAGTAAACTAGAAGCCATCGGTAAACAAATTAAATCGGATGAAATGCCATTAACTTCATATACCCTATTACATCGCGATGCAATAATTAATGAAGTCCAAAAACAGGAATTAATAACCTGGATTAATTCAATAAAACAAAACAGTTTATCTGAAAAATAAGGAAATATGGTAGAAAAACTAATAACATTCTCACTAAAAAACAGAGCAATTGTGCTACTGGTCTCTGCAGGATTATTTGTGTGGGGAATCTACAGCGTAAGACAAAACCCTATCGATGCAATTCCTGATTTATCCGAAAATCAAGTGATTGTATTTACAGAGTGGATGGGTCGAAGTCCACAGGTTATAGAAGCTCAAGTAACATACCCTTTGGTTTCCAACTTACAAGGAATCCCGAAAGTAAAAAACATTCGTGGAGCATCTATGTTTGGGATGAGTTTTGTCTATATAATTTTCGAAGATGATGTTGATGTTTATTGGGCAAGAACACGAGTTTTAGAAAGACTAAACTATGCACAACGGTTATTACCTCAAAATGTAGTTCCATCTTTAGGACCAGACGGTACAGGTGTTGGCCATATTTTTTGGTATCATTTGGAAGCTAACGGAATGGATCTTGGGGAACAACGTGCCTTACAGGATTGGTATGTGAAATTTGCACTGCAAACTGTTCCCGGTGTAGCAGAAGTTGCTTCATTCGGAGGTTTTGAAAAGCAATATCAATTGGTTTTAGATCCACTAAAAATGCAGTATTATAATGTCAGTATGATGGAAGTAATGAATGCTGTTAAGGCTAATAACAATGATGTAGGCGGCCGAAAGTTTGAAATGAGTAATATGTCTTATATCATTAGAGGTTTAGGCTACATAAAGAACAGTAAAGATGTCGAGGATATTTCGATTAAAAATTACAATTCTATCCCTGTGAAGGTAAAAGACATAGGTTCAGTACAAATGGGTGGAGATTTACGCCTTGGAATTTTTGACCAAAACGGAACTGGGGAAGTCGTAGGCGGTATAGTGGTAATGCGTTACGGCGAAAATGCTGATAAAGTCATCAAAGCGGTTAAAGCAAAGATGAAAGAAGTTGAAAAAGGATTGCCCGAAGGAGTGAAATTTAAAACTTCCTATGACAGAAGCGAGTTAATCGAAAAAGCTATTGAATCTGTCAAGGGAACACTTATAGAAGAAATGATAGCAGTTTCACTCGTTATCTTAATTTTTCTGTTCCATTGGAGAAGCGCCCTTATAATCTTAATTCAACTTCCTATATCCGTAGCAATTGGCTTCATATTGCTTGAAGCATTTGGTATTTCATCTAATATTATGTCATTAACCGGTATTGCACTCGCTATTGGAGTTGTTGTGGATGATGGAATTGTAATGGTTGAAAACGCCTACAGGACAATCTCAGAGAAACAAGAAGAAATGATTGATAACAAGTAAATTGGTATGATGATAGAAAAAATTAAAAATTTATTTAAAAAGGAACACGACCCTTTATCCTCTGATGAAAAACTTCAACTAATTGAAAAATCATCAAAGTTAGTAGGACCGGGTGTTTTTTACTCAACACTGATCGTAATTGCGTCTTTTCTACCGGTTTTTTTACTCACAGGTATGGAAGGAAAATTATTTAGTCCCTTGGCTTGGACAAAATCATTCATTCTAATCGTTGATGCTTTTTTAGCCATTACACTCACACCGGTGCTTATAAGCTTTTTATTAAAAGGTAAACTTCGTCCTGAGAATAAAAATCCAATCAATAAAAAACTGGAAAGTGTATACACTCCTATTTTGGTTTTTTGTTTGAAATGGAGGAAAACGGTTTTAGGAATTAATGTAGTAGCTTTACTAATCGGTTTAGTCATGTTTACTCGTTTAGGTTCCGAGTTTATGCCACCATTGGATGAAGGTTCAGTACTTTTCATGCCGGTTACCTTGCCCGATGTTTCAAACTCGGAAGTAAAAAGAATATTGCAGGTTCAAGACAAATTGATAAAATCAATTCCCGAAGTAGACCATGTATTGGGAAAAGCTGGTAGAGCCAATACTGCTACAGATAATAGCCCTATTAGCATGATTGAAACCATCATTTTATTAAAACCTCAAAGTGAATGGAGAGAAGGAAAAACAAAGAATGATATTATAACCGAAATAAATAATAAACTCCAAATTCCGGGAGTAACCAACGGCTTTACACAGCCTATCATTAATAGAATAAACATGCTATCTACTGGTATTCGAACAGATGTTGGAATTAAAGTTTATGGAGAAAGTTTAGATACCATTAATGCACTATCTCAAAAAATCAAAAAAGCACTCGAAGGTACTTCGGGTGTAAAAGATTTGTATGCGGAGCCAATAACTGGTGGAAGGTACATTGACATTGAGCCAAAGAGGGAGCTTTTGGGCAGATACGGCCTTTCAATTGACGATATTAATGCAGTTGTTGAAGCAGCTATCGGAGGAATGAAACTCACAACTACAATTGAAGGAAGACAACGCTTTTCGGTAAATGCCAGGTATGCGCAGGAATATCGAAACAGTATTGATGCACTTAAAAAATTACAAGTTCAAACCATGCAATATGGGCCAATTCCTTTAGAAACCGTTGCAGAGGTAAAAATCAGCGATGGACCACCTATGATAAATAGTGAAAATGCCATGCTTAGAGGCAGCGTTCTTTTTAATGTTCGTGACCGGGACTTAGGTAGTACTGTAAAAGAAGCGCAGGAAAAATTAAATGCAATGATGTCTAAAATGCCTAAAGGCTATTACATCGAATGGAGTGGCCAGTGGGAAAATCAGCTAAGAGCCAATAAAACGCTAAGCATGATACTACCAATTGTGGTGATAATTATCTTCCTTATTTTATATTTTACTTACCACTCCATGAAAGAATCCCTCATTACAATGATAACAGTGCCTTTTGCTTTAATCGGTGGTGTTTTTATGGTCTATTTCTACGGAATAAATTTATCTGTTGCAGTTGCAGTTGGTTTTATTGCCCTCTTCGGAATGGCCATTGAAACTGCCATGTTAATGACTATTTACTTGAATGAATCGATGAACAAAATGGTCGAAAAACATGGGAACAGTTCACAAACCATTACTGAAGACATTTTGAAACAATATATCGTCGATGGCTCAGCCAAAAGGTTAAGACCAAAACTAATGACAGTTTCGGTTTCTTTGTTTGGTCTTATTCCGATACTTTGGGCAACAGGTACGGGTGCCGATGTGATGCTACCCATCACAGTTCCGCTTATTGGTGGCACTATCACTTCTACAATTTATGTATTATTAGTAACTCCTATAGTTTTTGAAATGGTGAAACTTCACGAATTAAAAACTAAAGGCAAAATAGAACTTATAGATGTTAAAGAATAAATACCATATCGTTTTAAGCATTCTGATTTTGAGCTTTACAACGGCTAATGCACAGGTAGTTTCGTTGGAAAATATTTTGAACACAATCAAAACCGATAATCCACAGCTAAAAATGTATGATGCCGATATCCAAAGTATGGATGCTGCTGCAAAAGGGGCTAAAAGCTGGATGGCACCTCAAGTAGAAACCGGTTTTTTTATGACGCCCTACAATACCAAAATGTGGAAAGCAGATGATATGAGTCCTGGCATGGGCAGTTATATGATTGGAGTCTCACAAATGATTCCCAATTCAAAAAAACAAAATGCCGAATACAAGTATATGAACGCAATGTCATCTGTTGAAAAAGAAAACAAAAATTACACTTTAAATCAGCTTTATGCTATAGCCAAGACAAATTATTATCAATGGCTTGTACTAAACAAAAAAGTCAAAGTGGCCAATGATAACTTACTACTCTTAAAATACATGATAAAAAGCATGGAAATAAGATACCAGTACAATATGGATAAACTCCCCACTTATTATAAAGCAAAATCTCAATATAATGAGTTAGAAAGTATGATTATAATGCTTCAGAATGATATTTCACAAAAAAGAATTATGCTCAACACTCTAATGTCAAGAGATAAAAATATGGTGTTTGAAATTGAAGAAGCATTCGAACTAAAGGAATACAATTCACAACTATTGGACACCTCATCAATTTCCAAAAACAGAAGTGATATAAATGCCATCAAAAGAACCATGGAAGTAAACCAACTGAAAATTGATGCAGAAAAATCAAAATTTCTACCCGAATTTGGAGTTAAATATGACCACATGTTTGCTTTTGGACAACAGCCACAGCAATTCTCACTAATGGGCATGATGACTATCCCCATGCCTTGGTCAACAAAAATGAACAAAGCCAATATCAGTAGCTTTCAAATTAAAAATGAAAGTCTCAATTGGCAAAAACAAATGATTTTAAATGAAACAGTTGGAATGATTTCGGGCATGAATACAGAGCTTTCTAACCTCAATAAACAATACAATATCTCCGAAAAAAGCATCATCCCTTCATTGCGCAAAAATTATGATACCGCCGTTTTGGCTTGGCAAAATAACACTGGTGATTTGTTCATTGTCTTAGACGCATGGGAAGCTTTGAACATGGCCCAAATGGACGCTCTCGACAAATTGCAGTCCATACTAAACACTCAGGTCGAAATCGAAAAACAACTCGAAATTAAGTAACTATGAATAAGTATATAAAATATGGTTTGATTCTAGGTATAATAGCAATAATCGGTTCTGCTATTTATTTCTATGTCATAAAACCTGAAGTACATGACGCAAGCTCTCATCAAAACGTTGTCTATACCTGTTCAATGCATCCGCAAATTATTAGAGATAAACCTGGAAACTGCCCTATTTGCGGAATGACTTTAGTAAAAAAAGTAATTGACAATCATGCTATTGAAGATTATAATATTGAAAATGTCATCAAGCCAACAGATAACTTTGTAGTGGGTAAATTTCAAACTATAACAGCAATAGATTCAACTTTAAGTGGTGAAATCAATCTTCCTGGCACTGTCGCTTATGACCCAAATTCAGCGGTAAATATTGCAGCAAAAATAAGTGGCCGAATTGAAAAAATATATGTGAATTTTAAATACCAACGAATTAATAAAGGACAAAAATTATTTGATTTATATAGCCCTGAACTTTTAACTGAGCAAGAAAACTTTATTTATTTACTTTCAAATGATATTGATAACAGCTCAATTATTGAGGCATCAAAACAAAAGTTGTTGCTTTACGGTATGACTCAAAATCAAATAAGTGCTTTAGCTAATTCAAAAAAAGCCAATCCTAAAATAGCCATTTACAGTCCTTCTAATGGAATTGTCATAGGGTCAGAAACAATGGTTACTCCATCAAATTCTGCAATGCAAAGTATGAATAACAGTACTGAAAAACTTGAGTTAAAAGAAGGAAACTATGTCAAAAAAGGAGAAGTTGTGTTTAAATTAGTAAATACTGATAAAGTTTGGGGAGTATTCAACATTACTCAGGAAAGCAGCAGTTTTATTGAAGTCAATCAAGCCATTAAAATAACTTCTGAACTCAATGCTGAAGAATCAATAGAAGCGAAAATAAATTTTATTGAAACACAATTTAATGCTACCGACAAAACCAATAGAATTAGGGTTTATTTAAACAACAATACACTCAAATTGCCGATAGGTTTGAGATTGCAAGGTATTATAAAAACACGGTCAATTAGCGGTCTTTGGATACAAAAAAACGCATTGGTAAGTACAGGTAATAAAAAAATTGTTTTTGTTAAATCTCACAATGGTTTTAAAGCAACACCGGTAAAAACAGGGTTTGAACTGAACGGTTATATTCAAATCATTAAAGGTATTTCTGTTAGTGATACTATTGCAAAAAATGCACAATATTTAATCGATAGCGAAAGCTTTATTAAAACGGAGTAAGTATGAAAAATTTAAATCAAATAGGCATCTTTTTATTGCTTTCCCTAATATTTACAGCTTGTAATTCTTCTAAAAAAGAAGACCATTCTCAGCATGAGAATAAAAAAGAAGACCACTCTCAACATGATAAAAATAAAGAAACTACTTTTTATACATGTTCTATGGATCCTCAAGTAAAAGAAGATAAACCCGGCAAGTGTCCTATTTGCCACATGGAGTTAACACCCATAAAACAGGATGATAGTGAGGTTAACCAAATAAGTTTAAGTAAACAACAAATTCAACTTGGTAATATCACAACTCAAGTTATAGGACAAACACAAAACAATTTAGAACAAAACTACACAGGTGTTTTAACATTCAATCAAGAAAAATCTAAAACCTTTTCTTCAAAAGCAATGGGTAGAATTGAAAAATTATATTTCAAATCCACTGGTGATTACCTATCCAAAAACCAGCCTGTCTTTCAATTATACAGTGAGGATATTGCAATAGCAAAACAAGACTATTATACAGCATTTAAACAACTGGAAATGCCCGGTAATTTTGGAAAAAACGCAAAAAATATAATGAATGCCGCCAAACAAAAACTCTTATTCTATGGTTTGTCCAATACTCAAATTGAGAATATTAAAAGTAATAAAGATGTTTCCCCATATACCACATTTTATAGCACTGTCAGCGGCACAGTTTCAGAAATAAGTACTGCTGAAGGAAGCTATATCATGGAAGGCGAACCAATCATCAAAGTAACTGATTTGAATAAACTCTGGCTTGAAACACAAGTTAATATCAACTACTTCAAAAGCCTCAAAATAGGCCAAATTGCTACAATAACATTTGTCGATTTCCCTGATAAATCAATAAGCGCTAAAATCTCATTTATCAATCCTGAAATAAACCCGGAAACCCGTTTACTTTTGATTCGATTTGAAATACCAAATCAAAATCTAATTTTAAAACCGGGAATGCAGGCCATTGCAAAATTGATGATTTCCGGCGGTAAAGGAATATACATTCCCACCGATGCAGTAATTAGAGAAGAAAACGCATCCTACATCTGGGTAGAAAAAAAACCGGGTGTTTATGAAAATCTAATGGTAGAAACAGGAATTGAAACTAATGGACTGATAGAAATCAAAACAAAAATTGCCAATGGTCAAAAAGTAGTGATAACGGGTGCCTATGCCATCAATAGCGAATATAAATTCCGCAAAGGCAGTAACCCGATGGAAGGAATGAAAATGTAATTTAAATAGTAAGAATGAACAATTTTAATCAAATAATACAGCAATACAAAAACGATACAGAGAGTGTTTATAATACTTGGTTTGTTGACAATGACCAACGGTTAAAGGCATTCAGAACTATCCGCCGCGGAATTATTCAGGTTGTTGAAGATATCAAAAACAAATCATTCCCAAACGATTTTAAAAATAGCAGCTTAGAATTTGTACTGAATTGCATTGCCGAGCAAAAACAGGTATTTGTTGGGGTTTCACATCCTTTTTATTGGAAACCAAAACTCCGAATTCCTGATATCTATGAAAATCAAACCAATAAAATTGCTTTTGGCCAATTCTTAGAAAATTGTATTAACGCAAAAAATGAAGAACAGGTACTTAAAGAAATTGTTAAACTGGACGAATTACGCATCAAAGGATTGGGGCCGGCCGTTGCCAGTATTTTGTATTTTTTGCACCCAACGTGGTTTCCTCCTTTCAACACGGCAATTGTAAATGGTTTTAATTTTTTATTCAAGGATAAAAAAAAATTGGGGAGCTGGAGTGAATACTTAAAAATTAGAGAGACACTACTGGAAACAAATTCAAAATTCAAATCGGAACTATCCAATGATTTAGGTGCAATCGCAGGATTGTGTTTTGAAATTGGGACTCAAAAAATGCTAATAGGAAATGATGATTATCTGAGTGAAGAAGAGCGTCATAAATTCGAAAAAAACATAGTAAAACGCCAAAAAGAAATTATCGAAGAAAAAAAAGAAGATAATCTGCATAGTGAAATGCAATACCATCTATTGAAAATTGGGGCATCATTAGGATTCGATGTTACACCGGCAAGTAATGATAAAAGCAAAGCTTTCAACGGACAAAATTTTTCTTTTATCTCTATAAATAAATTCCCTGAATTACCTTGTGACAAAGACACTCAGAACACCATCAAACTCATAGATGTTTTATGGTTTGAAAAAGGAACTGACAACATTATCGGAGCATTTGAAGTAGAAAAAAGCACTAGTATTTACTCTGGGATTTTGCGTCTTTCAGATCTTTATTTCAGTATTTCTGATGGTGATGAAGTATTTTATATCATAATCCCTGACAGTCGCGAAAAAGATGTCATTCAGCAACTCAATAGACCTGTTATAAAAAATTCAAAAATGAATATTAAATACATTCTCTTTTCAGAACTAAGAACCAATTGTGATGCAATTTGCAAATTCGGTACAGACCATTCGATCATGGATAAAATAGCAAAAACAATTTAATAACTCAATGATGAAGCTACACATTAAAAATATGGTATGCAGCCGCTGCAAGATAGTAGTAAAATCTGTATTTGAAAATATGGGCATCAATCCTGTTTCAGTTGATTTAGGTGAAGTTGAATTGAAAAATGACATTCAGGAAATCCAAAAAAACGAATTATTAAAAAAGCTTCATGCTGTAGGCTTTGATTTGATTGATGATAGGAAAAGCAAAACTATCGATAAGATTAAAACATTGATTATTGATTTGGTTCAAAATAAAAACAATCATTTAAAAACAAATCTATCCGAGTTTCTATTCCAAGAGCTACACCAAGACTATAATACCTTGAGCAACCTCTTTTCCGAAGTAGAAAACACAACAATTGAAAAATACTTCATTAATCTGAAAATTGAGAAAGTAAAAGAGTTGATCATCTATGATGAATTATCCCTAAGCCAAATAGCTTACTCTTTAAACTATAGTAGCGTTTCACATTTAAGTAATCAATTCAAAAAAGTAACCGGCTTTTCACCAACACACTTTAAGAATATAAAAACCATTAAACGAAAGCAAATCGAAGACTTATAAATCTTGCAAATCAAACCCAAAATTTTGCAAATACAAAAAGCAGTTATGATAGAAATTTGTATTAAAATAATATAAAAAATGATACATACTTACAGCATTACCGGAATGACTTGCGATGGTTGTCGCTCTAAAGTCGAGAAAGCATTGAATACTATTGATGGTATTGAAGCAAAAGTTTCATTAAGCCCACCAGTGGCCATAATTACTATGGACAAACACATTCCAACATCAAAGTTGCAGGAAGCACTGACGACTGTTGGAAAATACACCATAGAAATGAGCAATGATAAAACTACAGAAGATACTACAACTAATGAATCCGCTGCAAAGTCATGTTGTTCTACTCATGAGCATAATTATAAAAAAGAGGCTGTTATACCAACCAACGCCGCTGGTAAATATTATTGCCCAATGCATTGCGAAGGCGAAAAAGTCTATGACAAAGCGGGCGATTGTCCTGTGTGTGGAATGGATCTAGTCAAAGCACCTGAACTAACCGTAAACAAGACACTATATACTTGTCCAATGCATCCCGAAGTAATTAGTGAAACTCCGGGTTCCTGTCCTATATGCGGTATGGATTTAGTACCAATGGAACCAAGCGAAAGCGAAGACCAAAGGACTTATAAAGATTTGGTTAAGAAAATGAAAATAGCAGTTGTGTTTACAGTTCCCATTTTCGCCATTGCCATGATTGAAATGGCACACAATAATCCTTTATTGCAACTAATGGATGCGGACAAATGGAACTGGGTACAGCTTATTTTATCTCTTCCTGTTGTTTTTTATGCCTGTTGGGTATTTTTTGTCCGCGCCTGGAAATCAATTATTACTTGGAATCTGAATATGTTCACACTCATCGGAATTGGAACGGGAGTGGCATTTTTATTTAGTTTAGTCGGAATGTTTTTTCCGGATATTTTTCCAAGTGAATTCAAAACAGAACACGGAACTGTATTATTATACTTTGAAGCAACAACAGTTATTCTGACTTTAGTTTTGTTAGGACAATTACTCGAAGCAAGGGCACACAGCCAAACCAGCGGAGCTATCAAAGAATTATTAAAACTTGCGCCAACTGAAGCTACTTTGGTTATTGATGGCGGTGATAAAGTAATATCAATCCACGACATCAAAAAAGGCGATTTATTGAGGGTAAAACCCGGAGATAAAATTCCGGTTGACGGAAAAATAACCGATGGTGAAAGTAGTATCGATGAAGCCATGATTACCGGCGAACCAATACCTGTTGATAAGAAGAAAGGCGATAACGTAATTTCCGGAACAATAAACGGAAACAAATCTTTTGTAATGGTTGCCGAAAAAGTGGGTTCAGAAACCCTGCTTTCTCAAATCGTGCAAATGGTTAATGATGCTTCACGTTCCAGAGCACCAATTCAAAAGTTAGCAGATAGTATATCCAAATACTTTGTGCCAATTGTGGTTATCATATCAGTAATAACATTTTTTGTTTGGACAAAATTTGGTCCCGAACCGGCCTTAGTCTATGGTTTTATAAATGCAATTGCTGTATTAATCATAGCCTGTCCTTGTGCTCTGGGTCTGGCAACTCCCATGTCAGTAATGGTTGGTGTTGGCAAAGGAGCACAATCAGGCGTTTTAATAAAGAATGCCGAAGCTTTAGAGAACATGAATAAGGTTAATGTTTTAATTACCGATAAAACTGGTACCATCACCGAAGGAAAACCATCTGTCGAAAAAATTTATGCATCCAACAACAATGATAACGAACTATTGCAAAGTATCGCTTCTTTAAATCAACATAGCGAACACCCATTAGCACAGGCTGTTGTCAATTATGCTAAATCAAAATCCATTGTTTTAATCGAGGTAAAAGATTTTGAAGCTGTTGCCGGTAAAGGAGTTACAGGAACAGTTACCGGTAAAAAAGTAGCATTGGGTAATAAAAAATTAATGGAACAAGTCAAAGCAACAGTCGCTGCCGATTTAGAAAGCAAAATCATTACCGAACAAAAATTAGGTAAAACCGTTTCATACATTGCTATTGATGGCATTGCAGTTGGTTTTGTATCAATAACAGACGCCATTAAAACCTCCAGCAAAGATGCCATAAAAGAGTTAATGCGCCAAGGTGTCGAAGTAATCATGATGACTGGTGACAATGTCAATACAGCCAAAGCAGTTGCAGATGAATTGGGATTAGCTTCATACAAAGCAGGATGCTTACCCGAAGATAAACTCAAAGAGATTAAAAGATTACAAGCTGAAGGCAAAATTGTGGCCATGGCAGGTGATGGCATTAATGATGCTCCGGCCTTAGCACAAGCCAACATAGGAATTGCTATGGGAACAGGAACAGATGTAGCTATCGAGAGTGCCAAAATAACTCTGGTCAAAGGCGATTTACAGGGTATCGTAAAAGCCAAGAATTTAAGCCATGCTGTTATGAGAAATATTAAACAAAATCTATTTTTTGCCTTTTTCTATAATGTACTTGGTGTCCCAATTGCAGCTGGTGTGTTATATCCGGTTTTCGGAATTTTACTATCTCCTATGATTGCAGCTTTGGCAATGTCTTTCAGCTCCGTATCTGTTATTATCAATGCCTTGAGACTAAGAGGTTTAAAACTATAATAATTAACGATAACACGAATGAAACTAAAAAATAACATAGATAAATTAGGAACAATCGGGATGTTCTTTACAGCATTGCTTTCGCCTTGCTGTTTCCCTCTTTTTGCATTTGTAGCATCTGCTTTAGGTTTAGGTAGTTTTGAACTTTTTGGAGGTTGGACAATGTGGATTTTTCAAGGGATGGTCCTATTATCTTTAGTTGGCTTTTTTCTTTCCTATCGCCTGCATAGATGCCTATATCCTTTGTTGATAGCTATTCCAAGTACAATAATCATTTTTTACAGCTATTACTTTTGTAATAATGATTATCAGTCCTATTTTTTATATACTGGTATGTTCGGGCTTCTTATCGCTACAATAGTCAATTATCATAGAAACAAACTTCACTATGGCTGTAATACTTGCACGATGTACAACGGTAAATCAGTAGAACTGAAATCAAAAATAACATGTCCACATTGCGGTCACAAAAAAGAAGAAATGATGCCTACTGATGCTTGTCAATTCTTCTATGAATGCGAAAACTGTAAAAAAATAGTGAAACCTAAACAAGGTGATTGTTGTGTTTATTGCAGCTATGGCACTGTAAAATGTCCACCTATTCAATCAGGTGAAAAGTGCTGCTAAAAATAGTACAGGGCAGCATGCGGAAGCTAACAAAATGAAAGCTAAGCTTAAAGAATTAGATTAATATTCCAACATATTTAAAAATTAAAATAAATGAAAAAAAACATCCTATTAAGCTTTATGCTTTTGCAATCTGTAATACTGTCAGCACAAGACAAAGTTCAAATTAGAGTAACTGCAGCTAGCCCTGCAGCATCGTATGAGCAAGAAGTGGGTAGCGCAAAAATAAAAATTTCATATAGCAGACCTTTAGTCAGAGGACGAAAAATATTTGGGGAGTTAGTACCATTTGATAAACTTTGGCGAACAGGGGCAAGTGATTGTACTGTAATAACTACTTCCGAAGATATTTCATTTGGCAACAATGTATTAAAAACAGGTAGTTACTCAATATTCACAATTCCTTCAATCAATGAGTGGACTATTATCATCAACACAGACACCACTTTACATGGCGAGACTGGTTATGATGAAAAAAAGGATGTAATGCGTTTCAAAGTCCCTGTCGAAAAAAGCACTAACTTCTATGAAACATTTACAATCGATTTAAATGACATCAACAGTAAGGGTGAAGCATTCCTGAAAATACTTTGGGAAAATACGATGGTTAAAATACCAATAAAAAGCCAAGAAGATGATACGATAGTAGCATTGATAGACCAACATATCATAAAAGGAAAAACCCAGGATGCCAATTTATTGTTTCAGGCAGCTAATTATTATTACAGCACAAATAGAGATTATAAACAGGCAATAATTTGGCTTTTGGAAGCAGAAAAATTGAACCCTGAAAATTTCTATTACCCAAATTTAAGACAAAAAATAGCATCCGAATTAAAAGATTACACTAATGCAATAGCAGCAGCAAAAAGAGCGATTGCTTTAGCTGATAAGGAAAAAATGAAAACTACCATCGAGACACTAAATAAGCGAATTGCGGATTGGGAAATATTGTTAAAAAAATAAAGTCATGAAAACCAAACTATCAATTATCGTTTTTCTGTTTTTTATAAATCATTTTGTTACGGCTCAGGGTAATGCACAACAAACTTTTTATACTTGTGTAATGCACCCCGAAATCCATTCACCCAAACCTGGGAAATGCCCAAAATGTGGAATGGCATTGGTAAAGGAAAAACCAAAAACCGTTGCACCCGTTAAAAAGCCGGCTCCTGAAAAAACCAAAGCTCCTGCCGCAGAAAAAGCAGTACCGGCCAAAGGACACGATATTAACAATATGGAAAAGGATAAACCACAACAAACTTTTTATACTTGTGTAAT
Organism: Flavobacterium sp. IMCC34852; assembly: GCF_030643905.1. Lineage (NCBI taxonomy): Bacteria > Pseudomonadati > Bacteroidota > Flavobacteriia > Flavobacteriales > Flavobacteriaceae > Flavobacterium > Flavobacterium rivulicola. The sequence goes on from NZ_CP121446.1 coordinate 2,468,882, forward strand.
GCATCCCGAAATCCATTCTCCTAAGCCTGGCAAATGCCCAAAATGCGGAATGGCATTGGTAAAAGAAAAACCAAAAGCCGCTGCACCTGTTAAAAAAGAAGAACCCCAAAAGGCAAAGTCTGTTGACGATAAAACAGATGCACATAAAGGCCACGACATGAAAAACATGGAAAAGGAGGCTGTTAAGCCTCCTGCCAAAAAAAGAGTGATAAAAGATGAGCCACCAAAAGTGGTAAGGTATGATTTGTATATTCGCGATACAGTCGTCAATTTTTCAGGAAAATTACGAAGAGCAATAGCGGTAAACGGGCAAATACCAATGCCTACCTTAACCTTTACCGAAGGGGACACTGCAGAGATTTATGTCCATAACGAACTCGATGAAGAAACCTCGTTACACTGGCATGGTTTGTTTTTACCTAATAAGGAAGACGGTGTACCTAACCTTACCCAAATGCCAATAAAACCCCATAGTACTTACAAGTATTCTTTTCCAATCCGTCAGCACGGCACCCACTGGTATCATAGCCATTCCGGATTACAGGAACAAATAGGCATGTATGGTTCGTTTGTAATGAATAAAAGAAACTCCGATCCCAATTTTCGAGAGGGAATAGACGACCTCCCGACAATTCCGATTGTATTAAGCGAATGGACCGATATCAAACCTGAAAATGTTCACAGGATGCTCCACAATGCCTCAGATTGGTTTGCAATAAAAAAAGGCACGACCCAAAGCTATGCCGAAGCCATAAAACAAGGTTATTTCAAGACCAAAATTGTTAATGAATGGAAACGAATGAACGCCATGGACGTAAGCGATGTGTATTATGAGAAGTTTTTAATCAATGGTAAAAATGAAAGTCAGCTTTCACAGTTTAAAGCAGGCGATAAAGTAAGATTACGTGTTTCAAACGGCGGAGCTTCCAGTAATTTTTGGCTTACCTATGCCGGAGGCAAAATTACTGTTGTCGCAAGTGATGGTAATGATGTTGAACCTGTTGAAGTAGACCGTTTGCTAATTGCAGTTTCTGAAACCTATGATGTTATCCTAACCATTCCCGCAGAGAATACATCCTATGAATTTTTAGCCACACCCGAAGACAGGACAAAGTCTGCGTCAATATACATTGGCAATGGTATCAAGCAACTTATTTCGCCTTTACCCAAATTGAAATATTTTGAAGGAATGCAAATGATGAACGATATGATGAAAATGAATGGAGACCTTGACGATATGGGAATGCAGATGTCATTGAACCAAATGGACATGAATGCCGTAATGTATCCCGAGATTACAGGCCCTCAAAAAAAAGATTCCGAAGAAATGCCAGTAGATGTGAAAAAGGAGAAAATTAATGAAGAAACTCCCAGCAAAGATAAGCCCTCCGAGAACCACGACATGCACAATATGGAAAACAAGTACAACCCCAATGAGCTTGCCGATATCGTAACATTAAATTATGCAATGCTAAAATCTCCAACAAGTACTGCACTCTCAAAAGATGCTCCAATTAGGGAACTCAAATTTGAACTTACAGGCAATATGAACCGCTATGTGTGGAGCCTGGATAACAAAGTAGTTTCAGAATCCGATAAAATCCTGATTAAAAAAGGCGAGATTTTGCGCATTGTTCTACATAACAATTCCATGATGCGCCACCCAATGCACCTGCATGGCCACGATTTTAGGGTTATTAACGGCAATGGTGATTATGCACCTATGAAGAACATAATGGATATTATGCCAATGGAAACCAATACAATTGAATTTGCCGCAAGTGAAGATGGAGGGGATTGGTTTTTTCATTGCCATATTTTGTATCACATGATGAGCGGAATGGGCAGGGTTTTTAGCTATGAAAATTCACCTCCAAACCCCGAAATCCCAAACCCAAAATTGGCACAACGAAAATTATTTGCCGATGACCGAAAATTTCATTTCATGGCCGAAAACGATTTTGCCACTAACGGCAATGACGGTATGGCAATGTTTAGTAATACGCGTTGGAGTATCGGAACAGAATGGCGATTGGGTTACAATGACCATCATGGTTACGAAACAGAAACACATATTGGTAGGTATATTGGCAAAATGCAATGGTTGATGCCATTCATTGGTTTCGATTGGCGCTACCGCAAAATGGATGAAGGTGATATGGAAAGAAACATATTCGGACAATCCAATACCAAAGACAAACGTGCTGTTTTAAGCGCGGGTATTGAATATACTTTACCAATGCTAATTAAAGCACAGGCCGAGGTATTTACTGATGGTAATTTTAGGTTTCAATTAGAACGAACGGATATCCCAGTCTCCAAAAGAATAAGAATGGATTTGATGTGGAATACTGATAAAGAATACATGGCAGGATTGCGATACATCTTCACAAGGAATTTAAGTGCCAGAACCCATTACGACAGCGATATGGGGTTTGGTGTCGGTTTGAATTTGAATTATTGATGAATTGTGACTCCACACTTCTTAATAAAGACTCTCAAAAATCATATGGAAATTAAAAATTTTATATATTAGCTAACTGATTAATAATCAATAAAAAAACCTATGAAATACAAAAAAACTTCAATCATCGCAACAGCATTTGCAGTCATGTTTATAGCAAGCTGCAATAGCTCCGACGACGCTGAAACAGAAAATACTGCCGCAGCAGAAGCTATGACAGTATCCTTAAATAAAATGGTTGAATCTAATGTTCAATTGAACATTCACCACAGTGGCCCTTTATACCATCATCATGACAGTATTTTTCATCACCATGATTCAATTTATGTACATGAGCATAATAATTACCATCACGGTGATACCATACATCATCATTCCGGCGGACAGCACAATGAAACGCACCACCATCAACATGATTCTATAGTGGTATCACACCATAACATTGCTCATTAATCTTTTATTAATCAAAAAAACGCTCCACCTACATGGAGCGTTTTTTAATTCATCATTAAAGAGTAACTTTACCCTCTTTCTTTTCTAATGCTAACAGATACATTTTTACAACTCGTAAACAAATATTCCAATAATAACGAATTGGCCACTAATCTGTGGTTGGAAATATTCACAAAATATTCTGACCCGAAGAGGCAATACCATACTATTGATCATTTAGAAGCAATAATTGTTGATTTGACCGAAATAAAAGACAAGATTGAAGATTGGGATACTACGCTGTTAGCGGTTTTTTACCATGATATAATCTACAAAGCATCGAGTAGTACCAATGAAGGCGACAGCGCAAAACTGGCAATGCAAAAGCTTTCTGAAATTGGTTACCCAGCTGAAAAAATTGCAAAATGCGCCAACATGATATTGGCAACCAAACTACACGAAATATCTCAAGACAATGATACAAATTACTTTATAGACGCTGATTTAGCTATATTAGGCAGAGGTCAATATGAATATCAAAAATATACCGAGCAGATCCGGGAAGAATATTCAATCTATCCCGATTTTATGTATAACAACGGAAGAAAAAAAGCCCTTCAACATTTCCTTCAAATGGACGCCATATACAAAACAGATTATTTTTTCGAAAAATACGAAAAACAGGCAAGATTAAATATCAGTAATGAACTCGAAACATTATAGAAAGAGACGAATAGCTTTCTTTTGCCACTCCTTCCCAACGCTCCTAAAAAAATTACCGTCACAGTTATTGGTACAATAACACGTACACTGCGTGACTTGCGCCGGTAATTTTTTCTCCAAAGCTTCTTTACATAACGTGGCGTTATGGCTCATTATGAACACCCTGCTTCTAGAAGTACCTTGTCATGAGCCATAACAACATTATGTAAAAAAGCCGCGCACTCTCTGCTTAACGAGAACGAAAGGCGGTGGCTCCAGGACAACTTTTTTTAAAACTTCCTCGCACCACCCGGTTTTAAAAAAACCATCCTTCGCCACCGCCATTGACAACCTTTTCTATTTCAGTTGAGTCAATTCGGTTATTAGCAATTCAAATCACGTATCGGGTAGCGGTTTTTATCAGCTAACCATTTAAATCGGTAGTGTTTGCATTGCTTTTATGAGTGCCTTCCCGTTTAACTTACAACAAAACTACTGTATACTTCCCTCTGATTTCTTAACACTACTCTCGGCACCCATAAAACCAAATACCAAGCAAGAGTATCATTTTTCATTTGCTCAGAACTACCACATAAATTGCTTCCACGGCCAGCCGATGCCTCAACATTTCATAACATACTTTCTGTTTACAGAACACTGCAAACTCTAAACTTATGACAAGGCATCGGCTGCCCACGAAATCAATCAGAAACCCCACAGTAAGCAAATAAAAAATTATACACTTGCCAGAACCACCGCTGAAAAAAATAGGTAGTATTTGCATAGCTTTTATGAGTGCCTTCCCGAGTACATTACAACTATACTGCTAAATACTGCCTTCTGATTACTGAACATTGCTCAAGGCACACATAAAACCTAACAAAGGAAAGAGTATAAAATCCGTACCGGAATTTTATACCCTTTCCCAAACCCTGCAATGGATTCCCACCCATCTTTCAAAACAACAATGAATTCGGAATCAAAAAAAAAATAAAAAAAGACTGCAAAGGTAAGTTCCGGGTATTCAAAAAAGCAAGTTCAAGCCCTTCGGGTTTCGGGTAAAATCTCCACCCACACAATTCCAAACACATTATATTTCAATTAGACGATTACTGATTCGTTCACCACTCGGGTAGTATTTTACCCGAAAAACTTGCTTTATTGAAACCCTCCACTTGGACGACCGGCTTTCTTTTTTTCTCTTTTTTCTTTTGAAAAAATTTTGTGTGCGAAGCATAGCGGAGCACTTCACGTAAAGCCGAAACCATGACGAATTACATCATTAAATCACACAGAATGGGTACTTCTTACTCAAGACCTCACATTTTCATCCTGAACAAAGGGATGAACAGCGGAAAGCCCAATAAAGAGCCTTACGCGAACAGTTTCGTTATCATATTCCAACAAGACGAGGATTGCGAAAACTACTATTTTGTTGCTTTTAGCTTGTGGCAAACAAAATTTTGGCACCAATTTTTAATCGGTTCTGTCATTCCTTTTTTGCGCTTAAAGGATTTTAAAAAAGAATTCAATGAAAGAGCCAAAACTATGATGGAGGAACACGAGCAGCACCTGAAACACATTGCAGCTTTGAAACTGTTGGAACAAAAAGAAAAGCAGTTCCACGAAAATATAAACCTTATAAATGAAATGAGGAGAGTAATTCTATACCGCTATTGCAAATAATCAACTAAAAACACACACTATGACACTATTCATTTTATACCAAACGGACATTTGGAAATCGAAAACCTCTCGCGTTTTCTTTGGCGTTTTTGACTGTCGAACAAAAGCAACTGACTGCGCAAGATATCACGGACTAGTTACTAATACTTCTGCAGTCGTAATCGAGGAAGTAATTCTGAACTTATGTGAGGAATGCCAATAAAAAAAGCCTGGTCTCTTTAGACTAGGCTTTCATCTTGTTTAACCCAAAGGTCACCACAACTAAGGTTAAACTATTCTTTGTGCTTCTTTAAAATTCTCTTTAGGACTAAAGACACTGTAAAACTGACAACGGCGCCTAATCCGGCTAAAACAATCGTTTTAAGAACATCTGCAGAGTGAATATTTGGCACTATACTTAAAAATGTTCCTCCGGCCGTACCTATAAAAGTAGAATTATTAGTTGTCATGCTCCACTTTTTGAGGATGTTCCTCTTTTGTTGTGAGCTGACTTACTGCCGAGAGAACTCCTCCGGCTACTGCCACATAACCACCAACAGTAATTACTGCTGCAGGTAAAGTTATCGGAGCAGTCAAAATGGTTCCACCAACAGCTGCCAATGCTAAACCAATATTTCGAAGCACTTTAAAAAATTTCGGAGTCGGCGACTTTGCTCTTTTAATTACATTCATATAAATGGAATTAAGATTTAACAATCAATTCGACACTTTCATTTTGGTCTAGTGACTTGTAAATTATGTCTTTTAAGCGATTAAATGCTTTACGGGACAATAATCCTAATCCTGGACCTGAAAGTTTCGTTACAGGAGCAATACAGCCATTCAATTCTTTTAAGGCATTATTGGCAGGGTGAAGCAAAATCAAAGTTCTGTTTTCAACTCCAATAATTTCCATATGCCAACCAAATTTAGTGCTGTACCGCTTTTTAATAAAATATTTCCCCTCCGGAATACAGGAAACTCTCCTCACATTGTTTTTCCAAGGCAATTCAATTGTTTTACAAACTACTTTGCCCTCACATTTGAGTATTCCATTAGTTCCTTCGGGGAAATAAGTTCTGGTCAATTCAAGAACCATTACACACCGCTGTCAACTTTCACAATAGCCAACGGATTGAATGCACCATTTTTCAAAGGGTACATTTGCCCATTGATTTCCTGAAAGAATTCAACTCCCAAAGCCAAAAACAATGGCTTTGTACTGGCAGCTGTTACTGCATTAGTTTGACTAATAGCAGCAGTTGCAGTAGCATCCCATGGCAAAATTGCTGTTTCAGAGGTCGCAACCACATACGTTTCAGCTTCAAAATCCACTTCGGCACCGGCAGAGATGATTTTAAAGTGAGTGGTTCCGCTAGGAGCTGCAAGCATATTTGAAGGAACAAATGATGCTAAATCAACTTTGATTTCACCTAAGGCGCGGTCAATAGCACCAACATAAGGTGCATACAAACTCGTTCCCAGTTTACCTCTGATATTGAATTCAAAACCGAATAACAATTCAGCCTCTCCATCAATAACATTTCGCAATCCTCTGTCGCTAACCGTGTCAGCTTGGATTACTTTTACCATGGCTTGCGTCAATCGGCTTACCATTCTGCCATCGGCAGAGTTAAGCAACAATGGGCGCAGTGCAGTTCTCAAAAGCTTTCCGGCTTTCCCGGCTCGCCCGAACTCCGAACCATTCTCACGGGTTCTTTGAAACGCAGGATCGCTCGCGATTCTGCTGGCATCAATGCCACCTTTCTCACGCGCCAAGTGTCCGTCTTGGGTTTTATAAAAGGTAATATCTCCGATAGTACCTTTCAATTTAATTATGCCTTTCTGTCTGGCCATAACTTTAAAATTTTAATTAATAACTAATGTTCAAACTCCGTCAATCCAAATCCTGTTGCAACACTTTCCGACTGATTCGAGAACAAAGTTTACACTTAAAATAATGATTATAAATGCATCACTATTCCAAATGTCAACTAATGGAATAAATGACATTATTAAACAAAGAAGTCACCTAAAATTCACCTCAAAACATCAAAAACGAACACTTAAAATCAAAAGGAATATTCACTAACTTTAAACATCAAAAGGATTCTATCACAGTGTATTCAAATCCTAGTCAAAGCCATATCAAAAGCATAGATAAAGTATGAAATCAGAAAATAAGAGATTGTGTATCTACCCAAAGGATATACAGCGCATAACCGGCAAGAGTTACCGCCAAAGTCTAAGACTACTCAATAAAATAAGAAGGGACCTTAGCAAGCTCGAGAATGAGTTAGTGAGCATTGAAGAGTTCTGTAATTACACAAGCTTGAAATATGAACAAGTAATGACTTTAATTATTGATTAAAATAGCTTTTCAATTTCTTTAATTCTATCATAACTAGTTCATTTTTTGACTGTAAAATGATGACTAATCAAACGGATTTTTGTATATTTGAAATATCAATACAGGTACTAAATTGAGTTAAATTTAAAGGTGCACAATTCGGTGCACTCATTCTGATAGATACTGCGAAGTCAATAAATACAAGGGGTATAATGATTTTAATCAATCCCTCTTTCTCCGCCAGCCGAAAGACAAATTAAATTAAAACCCTTAAAATCGTATGATTTTAAGGGTTTTTTCTTTTTATCACATATCAAATTATTCATTCATTCGTGAACCTAAAGGGATAAAATCGGTTACCCTAAAAAATCCAAAACTTGGGTAACCGATTTTTATTTCAGACTAGTATTCACAAGGCTTTACAACCAGTTCAACAACCAGTTTAAAAACTGTACATCTTGTGGATTAGTCATATTGAAGTTAAATTTAATAACAACTAAAAAGGTCACCACAATGAAAACAAAAGTATCAACTCTCTTTTATGCAAAGAAAGCAAAAGCAGCTGCAAACGGTTTAATTCCTATTTACATGAGAATTACTATCAACGGTAAGCGTATCGAGTTAAGTACAAACCGATTTATAGAAATTTCAAAATGGTCAACAGAAGCAGGTAAAATGAAAGGGACTTCAGAAGAAGCTCGTTCAATAAATAATCATCTTGATTTACTTAAAAATCAAATCAGAGATGCTGAAATGGAGTTAATCTATAAAAAGATAACAATAACAACCGAAATATTTAAAAGCAAACTATTAGGAGTTGATGAAAGAGCAAGAATGCTAGTTCCAATATTCCAAGACCACAACAACAAAATAAAAGAGCTTGTTGGAAAAGAATACGCTCCGGGAACATTAGAACGCTACACTACTTCACTCAAGCATACTATTGAATTCATGCAATGGAAATACAATATTTCCGATATAGATATCACAAAGATTGATCATGCCTTTATAACCGATTACGAGTTTTGGTTAAGAAGTGTCAGAAACTGTGCTAATAACACAGCAGTTAAATACCTTAAAAACTTCAATAAAATAATCAAGCTTTGTTTAGCCAATGATTGGATTGATAAAAACCCATTTGCAAACTATAAATCAAAAGTCAAAGATGTTGAAAGAGTTTATCTTACTGAAGCAGAAATCCAATCAATAATTGAAAAAGATTTCAAAACAGAAAGACTATCACTAGTTCGTGATATCTTTCTTTTTAGCTGCTTTACAGGTTTGGCATACATTGATGTCAAAAACCTAACAAAGTCGCATATAAGCTTCGGTATTGATGGCGAAAAATGGATATTCACTCACAGACAGAAAACAGAAAGTGCATCCAAAATTCCAATCCTTCCAGTTACTCAAATGATAATCGACAAGTACAAAAATCATCCGCAATGTAATAACGAAGATAAACTACTGCCTATTTTATCCAACCAAAAAATGAACGCTTATCTAAAAGAAATAGCCGGAGTTTGTGAAATTGAAAAAGAATTAACTTTTCATATTGCTCGACATACTTTTGCTACTACTGTGACACTTACCAATGGCGTTCCAATTGAAAGTGTGAGCAAAATGCTTGGGCATAAAAATTTAAGAACTACACAACATTATGCTAAAGTTTTAGATAGAAAAGTTAGTGATGATATGAAGATTTTAAAAGATAAATTTTCAATTTTAGACAATAATATATTGAAAAAATCTTCAGTCACAAGCTAAACATTTCTAGTAATCAATGCTATTTAAAGCTATTAAGACTTTATTATTTGTTAAAAAAAGCATAAACACCATTTTAGTAACTTTATTTTAGTAATTTTGTTAACCAAATAGTTAAACTATATAATTAAACAATATGGATAAAATTAAAACTGAAAATACTGAAACTGAAATATTAATAGCTGCAAAAGAAATCTTTCAGCAAAAAGGAATGGCAGGTGCAAGAATGCAAGAAATAGCAGATAAAGCAAAAATTAATAAAGCATTATTACATTATTATTATAGAAGCAAACAATTATTATTTGAAGCTGTTTTCAAAAGTGCTTTTTCGCTTTTAGCACCACAATTAAATAAAGTGCTAAATGATGATAGTGACTTATTTGAAAAAATACGAAAGTTCACTGAAAATTATGTTTCGTTTGTAATCAAACATCCCTATTTACCAAATTTTGTAATACAAGAATTAAATAAAAACCCAGAATTTGTTCAAAAGCTTCGCTCTGAAAAAAATTTTCCTTCCATTGAAAAATTTAAACTTCAAGTAAGTGATGCTATAAATCAAGGAATTATCAAACCAATCGAAGCCGAACAGCTATTTATCAATATTATCTCTTTAAATATTTTTCCTTTTATCGGAGAACCGCTATTAATGGCACTTGTTAATATGGATAAAGAAAGCTATAATAAAATACTAGAAAATAGAAAAACGGAAGTGGCTGAGTTTATCATTAATTCAATAAAAATATAAATTATGAAAACTAAGTTAATCATACTGATAGTATTGTCTATATCAATATATGCTAATGCACAACAGACTTTAACCTTGGAAGATTGTTACTCATTAGCTACAAAAAATTATCCTTTATCAAAACAAACAGGATTAATACAACAAAAATCAAGTTATGAAATTGAAGCATTAAGCAAAGGAAAATTACCAAAAATCGATGTAAATGCACAAGCAACTTATCAATCTGAAGTAATAGGATTACCTACTTCACTACCAGGAGTTCAATCTTTAAATAAAGATCAATATAGAGCAACTTTAGATGTAAATCAATTAGTATACAATGGTGGAATAATTGATGCAAATACTAAATTAAAAGAAGCACAAACCAAAACACAACAGCAACTAATTGAAGTTAGCTTATATCAAATAAAAACTCGAATTAATCAATATTTCTTTTCTGTTTTGTTACTTCAAGAAAAAAAGGCACTACTATCTTCAAAAAAAGAGTTATTAACTTCCAAAGTTAAGGAAGTGAAATCAGGAGTCAAATTTGGAGCAATTCTTCCATCATCAGAACAGGTTTTAGAAGCAGAAATTATTAAAATAAACCAGCAGTTAACCGAAATTAAATTTGAAAACATCAAATTATTAAATAACCTTTCAGAATTAACTTTTTCAGATATTGATACCGAAACAACTTTAATACAACCAGTATCATATCCAAATAGCACTAATACAACAAGACCTGAAATTGCTTTTTATGATTTACAAAATCAGCAATTAGAGTTCTCGAAAAGTGTACTATCTAAATCAAATCTTCCAAAAATAAATGCTTTTGGTCAAGCGGGTTATGGTAATCCTGGATTAAACATGTTAGACAATTCTTTTCAACCATTTTATGTTGTTGGCCTAAAAGCGAATTGGAATATTTTTGATTGGGGCAAAACCAAAATAGATAAAAAAGCATTGGATATATCTAAAGAAATAGTAACATCTGAGAAAGAAACATTTGAATTAAATAACAAAATACAATTAGAAGAGCAAGATTTTGAAATTAAAAAATTAGAACAACTGCTGCTTTCTGATACCGAAATAATTCAAATACGTGAAAAAGTTATTAAATCCTCAGATGCTCAATTAAAAAATGGTGTGATAACATCGTCTGAATATCTTATAGAATTAACCAATTTATTTGAAGCAAAAAATATTTTGAAAACGCATGAAGTTCAATTAGCAGCTGCTAAATCAAATTACGAAATAATTAAAGGAAAATAAAATAGTACCCGAAAAATTTAAAAAAATGAAAAAAATAAGCATAATAATTTTAGCAACGATAGGGCTAATTTCTTGTAACAAAAATAACGACAAAGCTGACGGTTATGGGAATTTTGAAGCAACTGAAATAACTATTTCTTCAGAAGCTAACGGTAAAATAGAGTTTTTAAAAGTCGAAGAAGGAGATGAATTAAAATCTCAATTACAAGTAGGATTAGTTGATACATTACAATTACATTTTGCGAAACAACAATTAATTGCCTCTAAAAGCACCATATCGTCAAAATCCGCAAATGTAATATCGCAAAAAAGCGTCTTAAATGAACAATTAAAAACAGCTAAATTAGAGAAAAACCGAATCCGTAATATGTATTCTGAAAATGCTGCAACTAAACGACAAGTAGATGAAATTGAAGGAAAGGTAAAAGTTATCGAAGAGCAAATTAAAAGTGTCGGAACTCAAAACGCACCTATTTTAAATGACTTAAAATCGATAGATGTACAAATTGCTAGAATCAATGATCAAATAGCAAAAAGTAAAATTATTAATCCTATTAATGGAACTGTTTTAACTAAGTATGCTGAACCAGGCGAAATAACAGCATTTGGAAAACCACTATACAAGATAGCTGATATTTCTGAAATGACTTTGCGAATCTATGTAAGCGAAACACAGTTGTCAAAAATAAAAGTTGGACAAAATGTATCGGTAAAAATTGATGCTGAAAAAGATATGAAATCATATCAAGGAAATATTTCATGGATTGCATCTTCGGCAGAGTTTACTCCTAAAATTATTCAAACAAAAGAAGAACGAGTAAATCTCGTTTATGCCGTAAAGGTAAAAGTAAAAAATGATGGCAGACTAAAAATCGGAATGCCAGCAGAAATGTGGATTAAATATTAATTAAAAAATTACAAGAAATGTTAAAAATAAAAATTGCCTTTTTAGCTACAGTTGTATTACTCATTTTCTCTTGTAACACGAAATCAAAAGAAGAAAAAACTACTGAAATTAAAACTGAAGAACACCAACATTCTGAAAGCGAAACAATTCAATTAAACAATGGTGAAAAATGGAAGGTAGATGATAATATGATGCTACACATTCGTAATATGGAAAAAGATGTAGTCCATTTTGACCAAGAAAAAGGCACTAATTATTCATTATTAGCTAATAAATTAAAGACAAATATTGATATACTAACATCAAATTGTACCATGAAAGGACAAGCTCATGACGAACTTCACAAATGGTTAGTTCCATATATAGAATTAGTCGATTCGTTTTCTAAAGAAAAATCAGCAAATCAGTTTACAGAAATTCAAAATTCGTTTAAAACATTTAATCAATATTTCCAATGATTTTAAAAAACTTACATACCGAAAATAAACCAGTTCAAACACAATTATTATTTGAACCAAAAGACGCTAAAGTAATTTCATTGCAAATAGCAAAAGGCGAAACACTTAAAGAGCACGTTTCAAAAATACCTGCATTGTTAGTTTGCATTACAGGAAATGCTGTTTTTACTGATGATAAAGGAACAGTCGTTAATCTCAATTCAGGCACTTATGTAATGATTGAAGAAAATGTAAAACACGCAATAAAAGCAATTGATGAAAGTAATTTCTTATTGATGAAATAATGAGTATTGCTGTAAACAACATATCAAAATATTACAAAAAATTAAAAGCAGTCGAAAACATTACTTTTAATGTAAATGACGGAGAATTATTTGGTTTAATTGGACCTGATGGCGCAGGAAAAACAACTATTTTCAGAATACTTACTACGCTTTTAGTTGCCAATGAAGGAAGTGCTGAAGTAGCAGGTTTTGACGTAGTCAAACAACTCAAAGAAATCAGAAACTCTATTGGCTATATGCCAGGAAAATTCTCGCTATATCAAGATTTAACTGTTGAAGAAAATCTACATTTTTTTGCCACTATTTTCGGAACCACAATTGAGGAAAATTATGATTTAATTAAAGACATATACATTCAAATTGAACCATTCAAAGACAGAAGAGCAGGTGCTCTTTCGGGCGGAATGAAACAAAAATTAGCATTATGTTGTGCGTTAATTCATGCTCCAAAAGTATTATTTCTTGACGAACCAACTACAGGAGTTGATCCCGTTTCTCGAAAAGAATTTTGGATAATGCTAAAAAGATTGCAACAAAAAGGCATTACAATATTAGTTTCAACACCCTATATGGATGAAGCTTCTCTTTGCGATAGAATTGCATTAATTCAAAAAGGCAAAATTTTAAAAATAGAAACACCAGAAAATATCATTAACAACTACGAAAAAGTAATTTATGATGTACAAGCAAAAAACACACACGGATTGATTCACGATTTAAAAAATTATCCTAATCAATACAGTGTTTATGCTTTTGGTGAGTTTGTACATTACATAGATAAAAATGCAACTTTCAATCCAAACGATTTACAAACCTATTTGAAAAATAAAAATCATACGGATATAATTATTAAACCTGCTACAATAACCATTGAAGATGTTTTCATGGACTTATAAACAAAAAAATGGAAAGAGAAAAAATAATATCTGTAAAAAATTTAACAAAAGAGTTTGGCCATTTTACTGCTGTAAAAGGCATTTCATTTGATGTTTATAAAGGAGAAATTTTTGGTTTTTTAGGAGCCAATGGAGCAGGGAAAACAACAGCTATGAAAATGTTGATTGGAATTTCAAATCCTACTTCAGGTGAAGCCAATGTTGCAGGTTTTGATGTTCACTCACAAGCCGATATGGTAAAAAAAAGTATTGGTTATATGAGCCAAAAGTTCTCAATGTATGATGATTTAACTATTAAAGAAAACATTACTTTTTTTGGTGGAATTTATGGATTATCAAGAATACAAATCAAACAAAAAATCGCACAATTAATAGAAGAATTAGAACTTCAAGAAGTAGCAAATAATTTAGTAGGTTCGTTACCATTGGGTTGGAAACAAAAATTGTCATTTTCAGTTGCATTACTGCACGAGCCAAAAATTGTTTTTCTCGATGAGCCAACAGGAGGCGTTGACCCAATAACCCGAAGACAATTTTGGGAAATGATTTATACACAAGCTTATAAAGGTACTACCATTTTTGTAACCACACATTACATGGATGAAGCAGAATATTGTGACCGTGTTTCTATTATGGTTGACGGCTCTATTGAAGCTTTAGACACCCCAAAAAATTTAAAACAACAATTCAAAGTAGATTCTATGAATGATGTTTTTTTAAAATTAGCAAGGAATATAGAATAATAAATCACTACAACACTTGAAACTTAAACTAGAAACAAAAAACAAATGAAAAGATTTATCGGATTTGTAAAAAAAGAATTCTACCATATTTTCAGAGATAAACGTTCTTTGTTTATTCTGTTTGGTATGCCGATTGCCCAAATTTTATTGTTTGGTTTTGCCATAACAAATGAAATTAACAATGTTGACATTGCCATTTTAGACCAATCAAATGATATAGAAACACAAAAAATTATCTATAAAATAAAAGCATCACCCTATTTTAATGTTGAAAACCAAATTGAAAAAGAAAGCGACATAGAATCAGAATTTAAAAAAGGAAAAATCAAGGCAGTTCTTATTTTCGAACCAAATTTTAGTAAAAATCTAGAAACCAAAAAAGTAGCAGTAGTTCAAGCAATTACCGATGCGACCGAACCTAATGTTGCCAACACAATTGCAAATTATACCTCAGCAATTATACAAAATTATCAATCGCAAAAAAAACAATCCAATAGTAATCCGGTAAAGGTTGAAGTACAATCGAGAATGTTTTATAATCCAGAACTCAAAAGTGTTTTTAATTTTGTTCCAGGTGTAATGACCGTTATTCTAATGCTTGTTTCAGCTATGATGACCTCTATTTCTATCACACGAGAAAAAGAATTAGGCACTATGGAAATTCTTTTAGTTTCTCCATTAAAACCATTTCAAGTAATTATTGGAAAAGTATTTCCTTATATTTTTCTTTCCATTATCAATGCAATCGTAATATTAACATTAGGCTATTTTGTGTTCAAAATGCCTATAAATGGAAGCATCTTTTTGTTAGCTTTTGAAAGTATATTATTTATCATTTCTGCTCTTTCATTGGGGATATTAATTTCTACCGTTTCTAATTCTCAACAAACCGCAATGATGTTATCATTAATGGGTTTGATGCTACCAGTAATTATTCTATCAGGATTTATATTTCCTATAAATAGTATGCCTTTACCCATGCAAATAATCAGTAACATCATACCTGCAAAATGGTTCATTATTATTGTAAAAGCCATTATGCTCAAGGGAGTCGGAATTCAATATATATGGAAAGAAACCCTTATATTAATTGGAATGACCGTGTTTTTTATAACATTAAGTATCAAAAAATATAAAATTAGATTAGAATAATTTTTAGGAGCTATTTCCTGCTTTCCGCTCCAATCTTTTCTATTTTAAAAAGAAAAGGATTTCTACTGCAATCAGGGCTAAAAATCAAACAATGAAAACAATATTATTCATCATACAAAAAGAATTCAAGCAAATTTTTAGAGATAAAAGTATGCTACAACTGATATTTATTTTGCCCATTTTACAATTATTAATTTTGTCAAATGCAGCCACATTCGATGTTAAAAATATTGTAATAACCTTTGTTGACAATGACCAAAGTCGGGAATCAAGAGATTTAATAAATTCGTTTAAATCCTCAACCTATTTTAAAGTTACAGAACCCTATTTTTCTGAAAAAGAAGCTATCCAAGAAATGCAAAAAGGAAAAACCGACATTATTGTAAATATTCCAATTCACTTCGATCGTGACCTTCAAAAAGACCAAAAAACAACTATTTCAGTAAGTATTAATGCTATAGATGCTGCAACAGCAGGTGTTGAAAATGTATATGTAACACAAATCATAAATACATACAATCAAAATATTCAAATGCAGTCCAACTATTTTTCAGGAAACAAAGAAATACCTCAAAATATTATGGTTATACCGTCTTTTTGGTACAACAAAACCTTGAACTACAAAACCTTTATGGTTCCAGGTATATTGGTTTTATTGGTTACCATGCTTACTTTATTTCTGTCATCAATGAATATAGTTAGAGAAAAAGAGTTAGGTACATTGGAGCAAATTAATGTAACACCAATAAAAAAATATCAGTTTATTATTGGAAAATTATTTCCGTTTTGGGTGCTTGGATTAGTGATTTTGACTGTTGGCTTACTTATAGCTAAAGTTGTTTTTAATGTTCCTATGCTAGGTAATATTTTCCTTGTTTATGGATTTACATCAATGTATTTACTATTAATTTTAGGATTCGGACTATACATATCTAATCATACCGAAACCCAACAACAAGCTATGTTTATTGCGTGGTTCTTTATGGTGATTTTCATATTAATGAGTGGTTTATTTACACCTATCGAAAGTATGCCAAAATGGGCACAAAGCTTAACATTGTTAAACCCTATTCGATATTTTGTAGAGTTCATAAGAATGGTTCTACTAAAAGGATCTGGATTTTATGAAGTATTACCAAATCTATTAATTGTTACCGGATTTGCAGTATTTGTAAACGGCATGGCGGTTTGGAGTTATAAAAAATCAAATTAGAAGTTTAAGTTTTTAAAAAGTATTAAAAATGAATGGTAATAAATTAGTTACGAATGAATCTTTATTCTTTCGAGGTCCGCTATCGAGATTTAAAGAGCTAATATTCACATTTAGGGTTCAAATTAATTTTATAAGAGCATTTAGAAAATTACATTTCCTTGGTCCATGCGTAACTATTTTTGGTTCGGCTCGATTTACACCAGAATCAGAACATTATAAAAACGCAGAAAAAATTGGTGCAGAAATTTCTAAATTAGGTTTTACAATAATGACAGGTGGCGGACCAGGAATAATGGAAGCCGCAAATAAAGGAGCATTTGAAAATGATGGTTATTCTGTTGGTTGTAATATTGTATTGCCAAGAGAGCAAAAACCAAATCCATATTTACATAAATGGATAGATATTCCTTATTTTTTTGTTCGTAAAGTTGTTCTGATAAAATATTCGTATGCCTTTGTAGTAATGCCAGGTGGAGTTGGTACTTTAGATGAATTATTTGAAGCACTTACATTGATACAAACTAAAGTAATTAAAAACTTTCCGATAATTATTTTTGATTCAGATTATCATAAAGAACTTTGTCATCATATTAAAATTATGCTTGAAAATGAAAGCATCAGTCCAGAAGATATGAAGCTCCTTTTTGTAACTGATTCTATTCCTGATTTAATTACACATCTTGAAACGCATGCAATCAAAAAATTTGGGTTAGTAAATAAACAATATAAACCAAAATGGTGGTTTTTAGAAAATTAAAACAATTCTTGTCTATGTCTTTTTTAATTAATACTAAAATGTAGAAAAATATTATTTTCTTTCTTGTAAAATATCTGAAAATATAGACGAATTAGCAATAAAATATGAAAAAGAATATAGTATTAGTTTTTATTATTGTAATAACGACCATAACTTCAGCTCAAACTAAAGTAGATACAACAGCAATTCTATCTTTAGATAAAATAGCACAAGTTAACCAAGGAGAAAGTTATGTTACATTTCCTTTTGATATTGGTAATTTAGAACCCTTACTATTTGAAGCAAATGTTAGTCCTAATTTTAAAATTCGAGAACGTAAAGATTCAAGATTAATGGCAGTACTTACCTCTCAAATCATTATAAGAATGTTTGATGAATATTCATATCCAGTAAAAACACCCAGTTATATTCCTCAAATAGCATTTTATTTTCTAACAGGACATAAAGAATCAGCCAATAAATTAACACTTTTTGGTAAAATTGCACATCATTCGAATGGTCAAAACGGAAATTTCTATACCGAAAATGGAGATATCAATTTACAATCAGGAAACTTTGCAACTAATTATATAGAACTTGGATTTTTAAAATCATCATATAGTCAAAACTTGAAAGCTTTCAAATTTATAAAAAGCTCATTTGAAATCCACCCAAAGAGTTGGATGTTAGAGGAACTTCATGGTCAATATAGCGGATTGCGATGGCACAATACCTTTTTAGCTTATAAACTTCCTATGAAAACAAATCCACTTCCAAACGAAAAACAAAGAGCAAACTTCTCAATTAAAGCTGAAACGACAATAATGTTAGATAATTTTAATAATTGGAACTATTTTGACGCCAAAAGATTAAATGCAAGTCTAATTCTCTATTATCACCCAAAATTCTTAGAAGATATTGGCTTTTTTGTTCAATTCTATCATGGTATGGATTATTATAATATTTATTTTCAACATCAAATCAATACAATCCGTTTTGGTATTATGACAGAGGTTTTACGTTTTTAAAATATTTTAGAATTGAATTTAAAAATAAACACATTACTTTCAGACTTAAATGAACAGCTGAATTTTATAGATATAGAAATTGATGATACAATTAATCGATGCGAAAAAGCAATTGATATTATAATAGTTTCAATTCAAAAACTTAAAATTTTGTTTCTCAAAGAAAAATTTAAAAATCAAGAACAAGAAATAGATTTTTTCAAAAATATAAAACCAAAGTTTACTTCAAAATTTATATACTATAATATAATTTATAAAATCGAAACAAAAAAACCTTATGGTGGTGAAAGAATTGTAAAAAAATACCTCAACAACGAATTACAAAAACTAAAAACATATTTCGATAATAATTTAGACTTTTATAAATATTATAGAACAGGTAATAACTATCTTGATTTTAAATATTTTGTTCGTGGTAAATTCGATATAAAACTAACCATAGATAGTTTCTTTTTTGAAGTTGATCATAATTTTTCAACTTCTCATGATTTTAAAGTAGCTAAAATTTTGGCACATGATTTAGTACAAGTATATTTAGAAAATAAATTAATAGAAATAAACAACAAAAGTGTTAAAGAAAAATCACAACACAATCACAACGCAAAACTAACTTGGACAGCTCCTAAAGTTGCACTAATTGAATTACTTTACGCATTACAATCAGAAAAAGTTTTCAACAATGGATCAACTGATCTTAAAGAAATAGCTGAATATCTCGAAAATATTTTCAATGTTGATTTAGGACAATACCGAAGAACTTTTCTTGAAATTCGAGTTCGCAAGACGGAAAGAACCAAATTTTTAAATACTTTAAAAGAAACTTTAGAGAAAAGAATGAATAATTCTGACGAACCAATTTAATTTTAGATTTGTCCTATTTTAAATAAAATCGTTCACAACTCTGTTTGCGTTGTGAGTTTTATTTATTCAAAACAAACAAATTTGTACCATAACAATCTAAAACATACGTTATGGCAATCGAAGTTATCACTCGCGAAGACTTAAACGAATTCAGAAGTCTACTTTTGAACGATTTAAAAGAAATCATTCAATCCAAACCTCAACAAACTAAACAATGGCTCAAATCCAATGAAGTCCGCAAACTGTTAAACATCTCTCCTGGTACTTTACAAAATCTCCGCATCAACGGAACACTAACCTATACCAAAATAGGCGGCATAATGTACTACGACAATTCAGATATTGATAAGTTATTAAATGGAAATAAGGTTAATGCTTTACCTACTCTATTCAAGTAAAGTCATTGCGAGGAACAATGCAATCTTTTCTAATCATTTTTCACTAATTACTAATCACTAGTAAATGAATTATATCAAACACCTAACAGGTTTCTTCGAAAAAGTAGCCGTTGATAAAACGCTCAACCCAACACACGTAAGCTTGTACATTGCTTTATTTCAGTTTTGGAACTGCAACCGCTTCAAAAATCCAATAAGCATAAATCGCGATGAGGTGATGAGAATAAGTAAAATTAGTTCCAAAGCAACCTATCACAAATGTCTGAAGAACTTGCATAGTTTGGGTTACATCAATTACGAACCATCATACAATCCATTCAAAGGAAGTCATGTCATTTTATTCAACTTTTCGGAAGATTTAAAACCGTTACCAAAATCCGAAAGAAAACCAAAAAATGAACCACTTATTGAACTTGTTTCTGAACAAGCTTTGAACAAGTCTTGTACTAGTAGTGAAACAGGTACTGAACAAGCAGTAGTACCTTCTATAAACTATATAAACAATACAAACATTTTAAACGATAAAAACGTTTCAAACTTGGAAAAGCTCACAAAAAATTTTGAAGAAATAAATAATTACAATTTAGAAAATGAAAATTCAAAAGAAGAAAAAAGTTCCGCGAAAAAAGAAGAAAAGTTACATCCATTAATCGAAGAAGTTAAAACCTATTTCCAAGAAAATAACTTTCCGGAACAAGAAGCTCAAAAATTCTACAATTACTTCAAAAGTGTCGGTTGGTTAGTCGGAGGTAAAACACCAATGGTCGATTGGCAAGCAGCAGCACAAAATTGGATGATTAACGCACCAAAATTTATTTCAAATGCAGAACAGCCCAACAGAGCAAAACAACTCAACACAACAACCGACAAAGACTATTCAGAGCCATTATAGCTATGATGAGGTTATCATTTGGTTAGAAAACAAAGGAATTGAACTATACGGTAATCATTTCAAAATCATTGAAACCGATTATCCAATTGTATACAAACTAATCGCTTATTTCTTAAAAGACGAACCAACTTGTTTTCAATATGGAATAAACCTCAACAAAGGAATTCTATTAACTGGACCAATCGGATGCGGAAAAACATCATTGATGAACTTAATGAAATACCTAACAGCAACAGAACATAAGTTTTTCGTAAAACCCTGTCGAGACATAAGCTTTGAATTTATCCAGGACGGCTACCAAATAATTCACAAATACAGCATCGGCAAACTATACCAATCCGAACCAAGAACCTATTGCTTTGACGATTTAGGAACAGAAAACAACCTAAAATACTTCGGAAACGAATGCAATGTAATGGCAGAAATTCTATTAAGCAGATATGATCTATTCATTTCAAAAAAACTCCTAACCCACATAACCACAAACCTATCCGCCACAGAAATAGAAAAACATTACGGCAACCGAGTTCGCTCCAGATTAAGAGAGATGGTAAACTTGATAGCTTATGATAAATCAACACCAGACAAGAGATAACAAAGCTTTGCGAACTTCGTGCCTTCTTTGTGCTCTTTGCGGTTAAAAAAAAGAACAACATGAAAACAATAACCAACTTTTGGAACTACTTCCAACAAAACAACTTCGTTTTCTTACTGCTAAACGAAATCTCAAAAGACGAACTAAAAATTCATTTCGATAAATTACTCGACATACTACATCAATACAACAAAGATCTAGACCTCATCATAAAAACAAAACAAACGGTGCAGAATTAATCATCACAGCAAACGGAAATCCCTACCTTTTCAAAGAAGTTGAATTACTAGTTCATCATGCACCACTTGTAGAACGTTGGAAAATAACTGCATTCCTCCAACCCGAAACCAACCTAACCAAATACGAAAACGGTACCGACAAACCACTAGAATATTACGGCATAACTTTACGAATAAGCGAAATGTATTTTATCCCATTAGAAAACCCAAATAAACCAACCGATTTAGGAATAAAAGTGCTACTCAAAAACTACATTGTCCACAAAGACAACCCAAGACTTAGAGAAGCGGTTTACATTCATATCGAACATCTAATTGGTGAAAAATCTTTTGCCAATGATATTGCTTTTATTGAGATTGGACAATTAGAAGGAGACGATGAAAACCAAATTGAATTGTTCAATCTAAAATCTTACATCGATTATTGTAATTCTACATAAGAAATATGATTATTTTTGTAAATTAATGATTTACAATGATAACAGCAATAGAACAAGCACTTCAAAGATGTAATCCAGATAAGTTTGCAAACTTATGCCGACTATATCTTGCGTATAGATTTCCAATAGTTAACGCAACAGGTTTGGTGGTTGGTAAAGAAAAGTCAAAAAAAGGAACTCCTGATAATTTTATTACTGATGGGGATAATTTTATTTTCAACGAGGTTACTACCATCGATAAAAAAGAGTTAATAAAAAAGCTGAAAAATGATATCAAACATTGTTTTGCTCAAAAGGATATCCCCACAGCTAGTATATCAAAGATTATTTTAATCTGCAATCAAGAAATTAATACAATAATTCATAAAGAAATTGCAGATTACAAAAACACATTTAATAATGTTGCAGATCTTGAATTAATTGGCATAGATGCATTTTCCACAATTATTTTTCGAGATTATCCATCAATAGCAAGAGATTTAGGATTGCCTATCGACTCTGGCCAAATATTAGAAATGAGTGATTTCATTACACAATACGAAAAATCAAAATTTGCAACTCCATTATCAAATGCTTTTTACAATCGAAAAGATGATTTAGAAAAGAGTAACAATCTTTTAAAACTTAAAGATTATCTAATTATAACTGGTTCGGCTGGAGTCGGAAAAACCAAATTCTCACTTGAGTTGGCAAGTAACTTTCATAAAGAAAATCCACAATATATAATCAAATATATAAGAAATAATAATCAATTAATTTGGGAGGATTTAAAAGTCCAAATTGTAAAGAACAAAAAATATTTGATTGTTGTAGATGATGCCAATAAATTAAGAAGTAATTTATCTTCAATAGTTAATTTCAAAGATGAGTTTAATGAAGGCTCAATAAAAATTATTTTAACTGTTAGAAATTATCTTAAAAAAGAAGTAGAAAATGAACTAAAAAATTTTGAGGAAATCGAATTGAATAATTTTGATAAAGCAGAATTGTCTAATATTCTTCAATCACCAGAATACAATATTACAAATTACTATGTTGATAGAATTTATTCTATTTCAAAAGGTAATCCACGCATTGCCTTAATGGCAGCAATTGCAGGAATAAATAAAGACATTGAAAAACTTAATAAAGCCTCATTAATTCTTGAAGAATATTTTTCTTCGGTTAATGTTACTATAAAAGATGATTTAGCACTTTTAAAAGTTGCTGGTATCTTGAGTATGTTCAGGTCAATAGATGTGGCTAATCGTCAACAGCTTGATGAAATAAGCAATTATTTTAAGATAGAAAATAATGTTATTATTGAGAAGTTGACTTTATTAGTTGAAAATGAATTAGCTGATGAATTTAAATCAACATACAAAGTAGCAGACCAAATTTTAGGTGAGTATATTTTTTATCTAGTTTTCATCAAAGAAAAGTATATTCCTTTCACTCAATTGTTAGATTTATATTTTGATGAACATAAGATTTCATTAATGCGTTTGCTAAATCCTATTGTCAGTAATTATGGTTTTAACGAAACTAAAGAATTAATAATTCAAGATTTAAACACGAAATGGAATACTCTAAAAAATGACAATGACAAGGCCATTCGTTTTTTGGACAGTTTCTGGTTTTATATGCAAACCGAAGTCTTAGTATTCTCAAACTCACAGATAAACCAACTAAAGCAAATTGAAATCGATTACCTTAAATTTGAGCTATACAAAGACAATCATATAAAATCATACGATGATAAATTAATTAGTCTTTTGGTTAATTTTCATAACATACCTGAAAAGTTTGAATTTGCATTAGATTTATTAATAAAATATGGACTTTCAGATACACTAATTTTCACCAAAGTCTTGAAAGCTTTCAAGCAATCCTTTGTTTATGAAAGATACAGTTACGAGTATGGATATCAAGCACAAATCCAGCTTTTTGATTTTCTATATTCAAAAGTTCCGCAAAACCCAATTCTTTACTCAAAGATTATAATGTTTATTGCAGACCCTTTTTTGGTCGATGCATACCAATACAACCAAGGTGGAGACGGTCGAAGTATTTACTTTGGAAATATGTGTATTATTCTAACTGATGCTCAAAAGGAATTTAGAAGGAAGTTGTTTAATTTCATATTCGATTGTTATAAACAAGAACAGTTAAAAGAACATGTTTTGGCTTTTTTTGAAAGACATCATTATTCTCACGGACGTGAAAGGGAAAAGTGTGTGATTTCATTTGATAAAAATTTAATTGTACCATTTTTTCTAGCTAATTTCAAAGAAGCAACATTTAGAGAGTCGTTGATAATAAAAAACTATCTAAGAACATTACATTTTTCAAAGGTTAGATATAGAAAAGAAGTTAAAAAGCTTATCTATTCCAAGGATTTTAATTTATGGTTAAAATTAGATAGAAAGTTTGAACGTGATGAACCAGTATTAAGTGAATTTATTGATTTCAAATTTGAAGATTATAAAGATTTTTTCGATTCATTAAATCGCATTTCTGAAAATAAAAGTGGGTCATCTTCTTGTATTGAAACTGTTTTAAGCCCGGTATCAGATGTACTTCAAGATTTAGGATGTAGAAATTTTCCATTATTTATAGAAGTTTTAGAATATGCACTTAAATATGATTATTCATTCCGTTTATATTTTGGAAAAATATTATCTCATCAGGATTATAGTGAAGAAAGATTAGATCAACTAAAATCAGTATTTAAACCTGCTAAAAATGGTGAATTCTATTTGATGGAACTTTTTACAAGGGTTCCAAAACAATTCCTTAAAGTTGAGGACTATTATTATCTTGTCGAAGTTATAAGTAAGTCAGATGATAAAAATGTTTGGTTTATAGACCATTTGATAAGAAGAATACCAGACATAGAATTAGATGTTGAATCTGAAATAGATAAATTACTTGATGTTATAATATTTAAAATTCAACATTATGAAAATCTCTACATGCATTGTGAATTTTTCAAAATTATTCATGATAATTATAATTCATTATTCTTAAAATTTTTAAAAAAGATTGAAAAAATCTATCTGTATTTTGATAATCAAAGAAGACACTTTGACTATGATTTAGAAGTTTTAAAAATCATATTGACTTACAATCCAAAATTTATAACTGATTTATTGAAATACAATTATGATCAAAAAGATTATTTATCAATGAGAGATTTTGATAACAATGATTTTGAGCGGTTGTGGGAATTGGATAACTATGAAGTTGTTTTTGACAATATGATTGATTATTTAGTTAGGTTTAAAAGGATTTTTCTTCATCGTGCTTCAGAAATTTCAAAAGCATTTAAAGGTTATAGTCCAAAAGAAATTGACTTCTTAAATAAGAAATTAATAGCAACAAAAGATAATAAAATGATTGAATTAATATTCAACATTGTAACAACTATTTATAGAGATAAAATGCTTGATTTTCTTAAAATAATTTTAGAAAAGGATTGTGATATTGAGCTATTTAAAAGACTTGATTTTTATACATCAGCTGGAGTAACAATGGGAAGTAGATTACCAAATTTACAGTTTGAGTTAACCCAATATGAAAAAGTTTTAAAATTTCTCCATGACCAAAAAGACATTAAATACCTTAATTTTATTGAGATCATTGAAAGAAATATAATGTATGCAAAAGCAAGCATAGAAAGGGAAAGAAGAGAAGAATTTATAAGTGAATGGGATTAAATAAAATTTCATGAATATATCAAGTCTTTTTCTTCTAACAACCACTCTAAAATATCAGATATAAATACTTATATTTTTTAAAACGTCTATTACTTAACAAAAATAATTATATCAAATGTTTTTTGTCCCATTTTTTTACTAAATTTGGGACAAACATAACATCAAAATGAAACCACAATCTATTCACAATCAAATAGAAGAAAAAATAAAATCTTTAAAAAAAGGAAGTATTCTATTTATAGCCGATTTTATAGAGTTCGGTACTGCCGAAAATGTAAAAAAGGTACTATTGCGATTAGAAAAAAAAGAAGTTTTAATTCGTTTAGCACACGGTATTTATCTATATCCCAAAAACGATAAAATCCTTGGAACCCTATACCCTTCAACCGAAGAAATTGCAGTTGCCATAGCAAAAAGAGATAAAGCAAGAATAATTTCTACAGGTGTACAAGCATTGCAACAACTTGGCTTATCAACACAAGTACCTATGAATGTAGTCTATTTGACTGATGGAGCACCAAGAAAAATTAAAGTTGGCAAAAGAACCATCACATTCAAAAAAACCACTCCCAAAAACCTGACCATTAAAGATAAAAAACTCAACATTGTAATCCAAGGATTAAAAGAGTTAGGTAAAGACAATGTAGATGAAAATGCTAAACAAAAAATTAAAAAAGTATTGCACCAAATGTCAATTGAAAGCATAAAAGAAGATAGTGTTGCAGCACCAACATGGATTAGAAATACAATCCTTGAATTAATAAATAAAGACTAATATGAACGAGTGGCTTAAACTATCCGAAAAAAGACGGCTTGAAATACTAAATCAAGTCAATAGTCAAACAGGACTTCCAACCGATGCAATAGAAAAAGATTGGTGGGTAACCATTACGTTAAAAGCAATATTTTCATCAAAATTTGCACAACATTTAGTTTTTAAAGGCGGAACATCACTAAGTAAAGCCTATAACTTAATAGAACGTTTCTCGGAAGATATTGACTTATCAATTGATAGAACTATGTTAGGATTTGAAGGCGAGTTATCAAAAACACAAATAAAAAAACTTCGTAAAGCTTCAGGTCATTTTATAGTTGGAGAATTTAAAGAGGAATTAATTTCAGAACTAGAAAAGCTGGGAGTAAATAAAGATACTTATAATTTAATCTTTGACGATGAAATAGATGATACTAGTGATCCTCATCGCATAGAATTAGAATACAACTCAATAGTTGAACCAGGAGAATACATTCCGCAAAGGGTTATCATTGAATTAGGAGCAAGAGCTTTACTAGAACCAAACGAACAGAAAACAATTCAATCAATTATTGGTCAGATTTATCCGGAACAAGCTTTTACAATTCAACCATTTGAAGTAATTGTAGTAGTGCCAACCAAAACCTTTTTAGAAAAAATAATGTTGTTGCACGAAGAATTTCTAAAGCCAACCGAAAACATAAGACATTACAGAATGTCAAGACATCTTTACGATATAGAAAAATTAATGGACCACGATTATGGAAAAGAAGCAATAAAAAATAAAGAGCTATTCGAAACACTAGTCCAACACCGAAGTAAATATACACCTGTAAGAGGAATTTCTTATGATTTACACACACCACAAACAATAAATTTTATTCCACCAGCAGAAGTAACTGAACTTTGGAAAAAAGACTATCAAGCCATGCAAGAATTTATGATTTATGGTGAAACATTGGAGTTTGAAGAATTGCTAAAAAAATTATTAATACTAAAAGGAGTATTTAACAACTTATAAAAATGTGGATAAAAGAACCTAATTTTCCTTTGGGTGTTTCCCATCATGACACATTAAACTTTGTTTTTAAACATGAAAACATTTATGTAATGGACAACCATTTAGCGGCAAGTTGGTGTTGGATGGATAGTATTGATGTTGAGAAAGTACATAATCTTTTTCATATTGACAGACATTACGATTTATTGCATTTTCCAAATACTGTAAAAACTCAAATAATTGAAGCTGATGTACAATTACATAAGCTATCTTTAGATGAATATATAGCACTAAGACAACCAATGAAAGGAAGTCAAGACGCGGCTTTATTCAGATGGGATAATTATATTGGAAATCTAAATCTAGTTTACCCTAAATTATTTGGAATAAAATACTTTGCTACACATAATGAAGGCACAGTTCCCGAAGGTTTTATTGACCGTGAATATGAAATTAAAGATCTTTCTACTAATGTTGAATATTGGATGAGCCAAATTGAAAACAAATGGATTCTAAATTTAGATATAGATTATTTTTTTGCTACTTCAGAAAATGGAAAATACCAAATGCTTACTGATGAATACATCATAGAACTTTGTAAAAATATTAACGAGGCAAGAAAGCACATAGCTGTTATCACAATTTGCTTAAGTCCTGAATGTTGTGGTGGTTGGGATGCTACAATTAAAAAAGCAAAATTAATATGTAAACATTTAGGTTTTGATTTACCATTATAAATTAAAAAACGGTCTCTAAACTTGCAAAATAATCAATAAAGGTAGTATTTTTATAAAAAAATAGTTGGACAATATAATTTTATTTGAATTTCAGTTAATACTTCACCATGCTTCGATAATAAATCAATTTGATTTTTTTTAAGAGCAGTTAAATTAGTGCTTATTTTACTAATAAAATCTATTTCTTTTTCATTAAGACCATTTTTAATTATATCTTCTAATCCTATTCTATCTTTAATAACTTTTACTATCTCGTTTACGGGAGATTCTAGATCATTTTTATTTAATTGGTGAAATAGTAATACATCTTTGGGAACTAAGTTATTTTTTGCAGCTTTTACAAATTCAACAACACACTGTTCATATTTCCAATCAAGAGAAAAATAGGCTATTTCTCTATCTGAACTGTAAACATCTCTAATAAATTGTAAATTTTTTATTTTTCTCATCATGACATCAATTCCTCTGTATAAAATTGAGAATGTATTTCCTGATTTATATTCTTTTCCGAATGGTTGAGAACCATCACTAGCAATGATTATATCACATGAATAAGATGAATTAAATTGAGATAATTTATGAATTCCTTGGTTGTCATAAAGACCACCATCAATAAGCATTGGTTTTACTCTACTATAATCTTCAATATTTTTAAAATATTTTGAAGGTATAGTAACTGGATTGAAGGGAACTGGAACACTTGTACTACTGGCGACAGCAATTGCTATTGGAAATTCACCGCATTCAAATTTAATGGAATTTCCGCCATCTTTTGGGAACTCGTAACTAGAATCTGATGATTTATTTTTAGAGAATGTCCAAAGTGTTCCTGTTGACAAATTAGTTGCATTAATTGCAATTATTGGATAACTTGGTAAATCAGATAATGTTTTCTCTCCAAAAAAAATAGCTTTATAAGCTTTAATTTTTAAAGAGGTAAATGATATAAATCGAAATTGAAATATTAGTGGTAGTAAAATATATAATCCAACTAAGATTGATATTATCCATGCAGAAAAATTAAAATTAAATGGATCAAAAAATATTATATAACCAAAAAAAATATAAAATATAACAGGAAACAAAAATCTCCAATTAGTAACTATTTTCTTTATACAACTTTTTTGTAAATTTTGTTTAAATGAAGCTTCAAAACTTTCAAAATTATTTCTATTTAAAACATAATATGCTCCAATTATAGAACCACCTGAAATAGTAGATATTACATCAATTTTATCAAGAATTTTTAGAGTATTTAATTTTCTTAAAACTCCTAAATGAAATGCAGCTGCCCGATAACCTCCACCTGACAAAGCTAATCCAAGTCGTTTCTTTGTTATATCATTTTTATTCATAAATAAAAGGCAAAATTTTTGTTTGAGTAATTATTATAGCACAGGTTGGTATTGGTGTTTTCTTATTTATTTCTTTAAGTAGTTCTATAGTGTTTAAATCTGTTCCACTCAAAGTTTCTAAATTCATTGGATGAGTATGCCATTCACCAATATAACCAATAACTTCTCCTGTTTTCAACTTAATTTCATCAATTTGTTTTGGTAATCCAACAATTCCACGAGTAAAAGCAACAGGAGATCCATTGCTATCAATAGGTTGTTCTATTATATCAAAAACATGAACGACTTTAGTTTTATAATTAGCTACACCTACCAGAACTCCACCTGTTTCTTTTCTACCATATTGACTACATAAATTTAATAATCTATTACTTAATCCTGAAAACATTCTAACTGTCCAACCACTATTATTCCCGCATTCATAAATCTCAAAAGGATTAACTTCAAAGTATTCATTGGATATTTTTGGTAAATGATTCTTTTTTCTTGATACACTCAAATAAAGCAAACCATTTTCATCGAACTTTTCTCTAGGATTTGAAGCAAGTATTTGAGAAAAAGTACTGGCATGAAAACTTATTAAATCATCAGGCATAACAGTAGTAATTGAATTACATCCAAGTCCGATATTTAAAGTGTCTGGTTCCCTTAAAGCATCAGCTCTCCGCCAATTTTCTAATTCTGAATTAGTTGTTGCCAAATAGCATGCATAATTGACTAAATCATCCATTCTAGGATTTCGTTCATTTCCTTCTATATAAAGTAGTCCTACCTGTCCATTATCAACTAGTTCACATTTTGCATACAAAGTATTAGATTTTAATTCTTTTTGAATTAAATTTTGCAAAACTAATTGACTAGCCGTTGTGTCAACCAATAAATCATATTTATTAATTATTACGTCATTTAACTCAGAAATAAGATTATTATAAGCTATTAATTTTTCTGTAGTATCTAATTCATAAAATGATTTTATTTCATCTATAATTGCTTCAGCTTTATTTTTACCAATGCTATTTGAAAACAAGTTATGTCTTCCCAAATTATGCTGTTCTAAATTATCATTATCAACTGCACCAATTGAGCTTTTTCCAATTCTGGCATCATGCATAATCATTTTAGAACCCAAAGATCCTGCACCTATGTACAATGTGTTGATTTCTCTTTTTTCATTACTTAAAATTGAAGCCAATTCTGAACTAAAAGGTTCTGAATGAGAAGTCATATATACTTCACAGTCATCATTCAAATTTTTAATTCCTTTTTCTGGAATTATTATTACAAATGTAAAAAACTCAAAATCACCATTGTATCCAATAATTTTCTTTGGCCTTTTGACGGCATGTATAACTGGGATTATTCCTCCAAAATCTAAATTAGTACTTTCTAAACCTAAAATAATTTTATTAATATCTATTCCTTTAAGACTTAGATAGGATTTAAGTTCAAAATAATTTGAAGGTAAGTTTGTTGTATAATTACTTTCTATTGTCATTTCTGAATCCCAAACTAAAATTGAGTATAATGGCAAAACATCACTATTACCTTCTAATGAAAATAGTTTCTGCATTGTTTCTTTTACAAGCTCTTTAATTTTTTCAAGAGCTAAATAAGGTATTGCAGTTATTGACTTAAAAGTATATTTTTTTGATACTTCAGATTTATAAAGACAACTTAAAAACAAAGCCATGGAGGTGTCAGGAATAAATCTTTGATTATTTATGACTACTTCATGAAAAGAATCGTATTTATAAATATGTTTACCACCATAGTTTTTTTCTAATCTGATAGGGTCAAATTCATTATTATCTTTTAGTAATGTTCCTGTTGCAGCTTTATAAAACCATTGAGAACCAATAAATAAAAAATCTGAAATAGTTACTGTTGCAAACCATTGATTTAAATTATCTCTAACTAAACATAATATTGCTGGTTTATCTTCTGGGCTAAAGTATAAATGTGGCAATTTATTCTTTGGAAAATCTTTTCTGTCAGACATAATCCTTGGTGCTACATCAGGATATTTAGCTAAAGAAATTTTTATTAATATAGGTTCTTCTGATAATATAAAATTATCGACAGAACCTCTTGATGGAAGAGATACTTCATATTTTGCTGAAATAACAATATTAAATTTATCCCATTCAAAAACATTTAAAGAACCTTTCTTAAAATAAGATTCTATTTCTTGAATAGCTTTCGCAACTTGAGGTTTAAACTTTCCTTCATATTTTTTTAAAGAATCACTATAGAGCATTATCCTTGAGAAATTATTGTGGAAGCAGCACCACTTCCTCCAGATGATGTTAATGCTCCGCTAGTTGACTGATTAGTTTTTCTTGCAGGCCCATTTGATGTAATATCAAAAATGATTGGTTTTGGCTCTGATTCTTTAGGCTCAATTGCAGTATTTAAAAATTTCTCTTTTGATTCAATCTTTTTTAAATATTCCTTTTTAGCATCATAATGAGGTGGATTATCATCATCATTAATAATCTTTTTACTTGATGCAATTATATAAGCACCTTGTCTAGCATAATCTAAAGCTTCTAATGAAGTAGCTTTAGGCTCTTCTTCACTAGTATCATTAAAAAATGTCCAAGAACAATGATGAGGTGCTTCAAATAAATCCCAATCCAACGCTTTATGTGTAATATCGTTTTTAAATCTTTTTGTTCGCTCCAATATTTGTTCCCAAGTAGTATGATCAGAATCGCCTCCAAACATAGCTAAACAAGAAAAGTCAGTACTCCATGAATATTCTTTAAATCTAGCTTGAAAAACAATACTTGCTGAATTTTTATCTTTCTCTGGTGAATCAAGGTGTATCTTAAAAGGTGCATGAATAAATACTGAAAAGGTAGTTTGTTCAACATGATTAAACTTTGTAACAATTTCTCCAGGCTTGGTTCTCAAATAATCTAATTCAGCATATTTTTTATCTCCATCATATCCAATGATTCTAATACGATTTCCAGGCAAATCTTTATCATCATCTTCTTTTAAATGCAATGCCAATCTTCTTTCAGCTTCTTGTTGATATGCATCTTCATTATCATTAGTATATTGTTCAGCAATCATTGGAGAAAACCACATGGCGTCCATAATAATTAATCCATTTTCTTTATCTTCTTTTGAATACTTTTTCGGGTTACCTTGATAAAAATTATCCTTAAAACCTAAACAATGATCTTGATCACCATGAGTCAAAATAAACACATCAATGTATGGATTTCCATTTCTGTATTGTATTGAGTCTAATAAATCTTTCTTTACATCATAAGCAGATTTATCATTTTCATCTTTTGAGGCGTTTTTAATATTACAATCTACTAGTATAGTTGTTTTATCTTCTAGTGTAATTAAGGACATATCGCCATTTTTTACTGGATAATATTTAATTTGTGGATTATTTGCTACAGCCATGTTTTGTATTTTATTTAATTAATATTTTATTTTTAGCTTCAAAATTTTAATATATTTTTATCAAAATATATAGAATTATTTAACAAGTACTTTCAAATAATGTGCCTTACATTTTTTCTGTCAAAAAAACCATAAAAAAATGTTTCTAATTTACAAACAACTTAAAATCAAGCCATTTTGACAGCAATTGACATGTTTTTATCCAAATTGCCACTCCTTCCCAACGCTCCAAAAAAAATTACTGTCATGGTTTTTGTCCCAACGCTCATCAAGCACTTTGCCTGTTGGCAAGAAAATTATACGTAAATTGAAAAATCCTGCACGCCATCAGCCAAAGAGCTTGCCCAACGCACAAAACAAAAACACGTACGCTTCGCAACTCATGCCAGTAATTTTTTTTCCAAAGCTTCTTTACATAATGTGGCATTATAGGGCATTAAAAGCGTAGTTATTGTTTTTTTTGTTTTTCAATGCCCTATAATAACATTATGTAAAAAAGCCGCTCACCCAACGCGCTTGCCAGTGGCTCCAGGACAACATTTTTTGCAGCTCCCATCGCATCACCCAGCTACAAAAAACACCGTCCTTCGCCACTGTCTTTAACAACGTTCTCCATTTCATAGGAATATTTTCGGTTACCATCGCTTTTATGAACGTTCTCGGTAACTGTTTTTATCAGCTTTGTGTTTAAATAGGAAGTATTTGCATTGCTTTTGTAAGTAATAAAATGGCTTTTAATTTTAGTTAATTTGCCTATGGTAAAAGCCATTTTATTACCCACAAAACCAAAATTCCCAGTAAGAGTATCATTTTTTATTTGCCAGAAACCCCACAGTTATTGCTCCAGCGAAAAAGCTGATGCCATAACGTTTTTTAAGATAATCTGCTGAATACTGAACACTGCGACTGCTAACTGACTTTCAGGCATCCTCAAAAATCAAATCCAAGAAAGAGTATCAAATTCTTTGGCCGGATAAATAGCTTTTATATTTTTTATTTGGTTTATTCATCCATCCAAAGAATTTGATACCCTTTCCGAAGACGACCATCTTTCAAATCAACTCCCAATCCTTCAAATTAAATCCGATTAAACAAGGATATCTGATTGGAAATAGCCAACTAAAAATAAAATTCCGATTTCAATAAAAATGGCTATTCTCAATTTCCGATTAAAAAACAAATAAAAAAGAATTGAAAATTTCAAAAAAAATAAATAAAAAAAGGAAGCAAAGATAAGTTCCAGGTATTCAAAAAAGCAAGTTCAAGCCCTTCGGGTTTCAGAAAAAATCTCCACCCAAAAAGTTTCAAAACACATTTAACTTCTGACTTGACGCTGCCGATTTCAATCACGTATCGGGTAGTATTTTTTCTGAAAAACTTGCTTTTTTGAAACCTTACACTAGACGAATGGCTTTCTTTTTTTTCTTTTTTTCTTTTGAAAAATTTAATGGACGGAGCGTAGCGAGGCACATCTGCATTTATCAGAAACTCAACAGAAAATTAGAAGAAAACCTAATTTTTAAATCCGAAGCCATGATGAATTTTATCGTTAAAACCCACAAGAAGGACACCTTTTACAACAAACCGCATTTTTTCATTTTAAACAAAGGAATGAACAGCGGAAAGCCTCAAAATGAGCCATTCACAAATAGTTTTGTAATCATATTTGATAATGAAACTGATTGCAAAAATATTTTTTGGATTGCTTATAGCTTGTGGAAATCTAAATTTTGGCACCAGCATTTAGTTGGTTCTGTGATTTCGTTTTTGCGCCTTCCTGATTTCAAAAGAGAGTTTTTTCCAAAATCAAAACTCTTGATGGATGAACACGAAGCACATTTGAAGCATGTTGAAGCTTTAAAACTTCTTGAATTAAAAGAAAAACAATTTCACAAAAATATAAACCTTATCAACGATATACGCAGAGTAATTTTATATAGATATGTTAATAAATGACAAAAATGTATTAAGATTTTGTATTTTTGTGAAAATATAAAATAACCATGCAAGAGAGCGTTTTTATCACTTATAATCCGAATTCGGATAATGAAAAAAATATTGCACTAGACCTGTATAAAAAGGGCAAGCAAAATGGATATTTTATATATTTACCTGAACGAAATAATTATTTTTCAAGAATTAGCCAACAAACAAAATTAAATATTGACTCTGCAAATTGGTTTGTAATTTTTTCAACATCTCAACTTTCCGAAACAGTAAAAGATGAGATAGAATATGCTTTTAACTCAAAAAAAGACAGCAATATAATTGTGATCTATTCTAAACATTTTGGAAAAAACATAGATTTCCCAAACAACAAACCTATTGAAATGTTTATTGATGATTATAATTTAAATAGTATTGAGCAATTCAAGAGAGATTTGTTTGAGAAAATCAAGCCTGTTAGGAGCATAAAAGAGAAAGAAGGGGCAAGTGGATTAGAAATACTTTTAGGTGTTGGAGCTGCATTACTTCTATTGGGTGCGTTAACCAGTGATAAAAAGAAGTAGGTCATGGTTGAGTTAAATAATAGAAGAACCGTTTTAGAGGCTTTAAAAATTCCTTTAGAAAAGAAAATATCTTCAATTCTTGAAAACTTCCCTTCATTTAAATCTAAAAAAAATAGTAAAACATTATATCATTATACGGATTTACATAGTCTAAAAGCAATTGTTGAAAATCAATCCTTTTTTTGTAGTAATTCAGCCTACTTAAATGATAAAAAAGAATATTATTACGGGTTAGATCTCTTTAAAAAAGAGTTTGAAAAAATAGCTAATAATCCTAAAAATGATACTTCATTTAATATTGTATCTGCCGTTTTAACAGAGTTAAAAGAAAAAAACATATCAAACCATTTTGCTACTTGTTTTTCGCTTGAAGGAGATTTATTAAGCCAATGGAGAGCATATGCAAATGATGGAAAAGGAATTGCAATAGGTTTAGATAGAAAAAAACTTATTGAAGGTTTTGAAAATATTGCTAGTGGATTTTATATTGAATATGGTTCAAACAATCAATTAGAATTAGTAAATAATTTAATAGAAACAATCACTGAATACTATTTTGAACATTTTGATTTAATTTTTGGATTAAAAAGTGATGAAGATGTTTTTAAAGAAATAGCACAAGAAATAAATGAATTATTGGATAAATATATTGGTCTTTTCAAGCATAGTTCATTTGAAGAAGAAAAGGAATTTAGATTCGAAATGTCAACAGATAAACAATTTAGCACATCCTTAGAATCTATTTCTTACAGAGTTGGAAAAAATAATCTTTTAGTTCCTTATAAAGTTTTAAAAACAGACTATGCTTTTGAAAAAGAAAGAGCAAAGGATGATAAAGCAAGTTTGGAATTATTAGAAAAAAATAAAAAATATAGGGTTAAAAAAATTCCTATTAGTCATATTATTATTGGTCCATCTTTGGACTCAGAATTAAACAAACATTCTATTAAAGATTTCCTCTCAAAAAATGGTTATTCCGATGTTGAAATAATTCCTTCTGAAGTTCCTTATAGGATATAAATGAAAAAAGCCAGGTCTCACGACTTGGCTTTCACTTTGTTTAACCCAAAGGTCACCACAACTAGGGCTAAACTTATTTTTTGTGCTTCTTATTTAGGCTTTTAAGCAATAACGAAATCGTAAAACTGACCACAGCTCCAACAGTTGCTAAGATAACCGTTTTGGCAATATCATCAGAGGAAAGATTAGGTACAATACTTAAAAATGTGCCTCCAGCAGTTCCCATCAACGTGGGATTATTTGCTATCATCAGTTGTAGTAAGCTGACTTGCAGCTGACAAAACTCCTCCAGCTACTGCTACATAACCACCAATGGTAGTTACAATCGCGGGTAAAGCAATTGGAGCAGCTAAAATAGTTCCACCAACGGCTGCTAATGCCAACCCAACAGTTCGAAGCACTTTGAAAAATTTTGGTGTCGGAGCTTTTGCTCTATTAATGATTTTTTTCATAATCTATTTTTAAGATTGGATAATTAATTCAACACTTTCTTTATTGTCCAAAGCTTTGTAAACAAAGTCTTTTAGCTTCGTAAAAGCTTTTCTCGAGATTAAACCTAAGCCAGGTCCAGAAAGTTTAGTAACAGGAGCAATACAGCCTTGCAATTCCTTTTGAGCATTATTGGCAGGATGAAAAAGAATGAACTTTCTATTGGGTACATCTACTATTTCCAAATGCCATTTGTATTTTGCACTGTATCGCTTTCTAATAAAATATTTCCCTTCCGGAACGCAGGAAACCTTCGTTTCGTTCATCTTCCATGGCAATTCAATTGTATTACAAATCAATTTGCCTTCGCATTCGAGTTTACCATTTGTTCCTTCAGGGAAATAAGTTCTAGTTAACCAAATAACCATTACACACCACTATCAACTTTTGCTATCGATAATGGGTTAAAAGCACCATTTTTCAACGGATACATTTGCCCATTAATCTCTTGGTAGAACTCAACACCTAAAGCCAAAAATAATGGCTTAGTTGAGTTAGCGGTAACAGCATTCACTTGATTAATTGGAGCAGTAGCAGTTCCGTCCCAAGGCAAAATTGCCGTTTCAGAAGTAGCAACCACATAGGTCTCAGCTTCAAAATCAATCTCAGCTCCACCAGAAATGATTTTGTAGTGTGTAGTTCCACTTGGAGCAGCAATCATATTCGTAGGAATAAATGATGCCAAATCCACAGTAATTTCACCAGCTACTCGGTCAATAGTTGCCACAAACGGAGCAAACAAAGTGGTACCAAGCTTACCACGAATATTAAATTCAAAACCAAATAACAATTCAGCTTCTCCATCAATCACGTTACGCAAACCACGCTCACTGACAGTATCCGCTTGAATAACTTTCACCATAGCTTGTGTCAAACGGCTCACCATTCTACCATCAGCAGAATTTAAAAGCAATGGTCTTAAAGCGGTTCTAAGCATTTTTCCTGCCTTACCAGCTCTACCAAACTCGGAACCATTCTCACGAGTTCTTTGAAACGCTGGGTCACTAGCAATTCTACTTGCATCAATTCCTCCTTTTTCTCTTGCTAAGTGCCCATCTTGCGTTTTATAAAAAGTAATATCCCCAATAGTACCTTTCAATTTAATTATGCCTTTCTGTCTAGCCATAACTTCAAAATTTTGTTAAACATTCATTTTAAAACTCCTTCATTCTTTCAATCAGTTGCAACCACATTTTGAATGATTAAAGCAAAGTTTACAAAGCATTTCACTAAAGAAAAAGTAACAAGTGTACCATATGTCCAAAATCGACACAAGTGTCTTAAATGAACATAAAAAACCAATAAATAAGTATGAAAAATTATAACTAAATTGCAAAAGATTTTCTGCACGTCAGAAGTATAGCATAGCTATATCAAAGGTATAGATAAAGTATGAAATTGAATAATCAGAGGGTATGCATCTATCCAAAGGACATACAACGAATAACAGGCAAGAGTTATCGTCAAAGTACTAGATTAATGCAAAAGATAAAAAAAGACCTCAATAAGCTCGAAAATGAGTTTCTAACGATTGAAGAGTTCTGTACATATAGTGGCATAAAATATGAACAAGTAACTCACTTGATTTTTGGTTAAATTAGAAGAAATGCTAAAAAAAAATTAAATCAAGAAAAGTACCAGTAAACACTTAAACAACTAGTTCAATTTTTAGCCTTGATACTTTAATATTCAAATATTTATCCTTATATTTGACTACTTTGAATTTAGAATAATAGTAACCTTATAAAAGAGGTGTCAGTCAAGGTGTCACTTAAATAATATGCTTTGAGAAGTATTGATTTTATTGGTGGCTTTTGTAGTAGACAAATCCCTCTTTCTCCGCTGATAATTTATCAAAATGATGTAAAACCCTTTAAACTCAACGTTTAAAGGGTTTTTTCGTTTCACCGAATAACCAAATTATTCAAGTTTTCTCAAAGTAAAGGTGCACAATCGGTGCACCTTGTAACCGAGTAAAAAAGTGCACCGAATTTTACCTCAACACCAGTAAAATAAGGGGTTCAACTAATGAACATCTTGACCTGTATTGATAATAAATGTAAATTAATTATCAACTTAAAGGTTACCAACATGAATGCAAAAATCACAGTACTTTTCTACTTAAGAAAATCAAAAGTCAATGCACAAGGGCAAATGCCGATTTATCAAAGAATAACAATTAACGGACAACGCTTGGATATTAGTTCCGGATTTTTTATTCAAGAGGATAAATGGTCTAAGGAGACAAGCAAAATCAAAGGGAATTCAGAAGAAGCTCGTATCATTAATAGTCAGCTTGAAATGATAAAAGCTCAGGTTTATGAAACTCAGAAGAAGTTATTCATGAACCAAACTGAAATTAACTTTGAGAACTTTAAAAACGAGTTCCTGGGCAAGAAGGAACGTGAACGTATGCTCATCCCTATCTTCGTGGAGCACAATCGCAAAATTAAAGAATTGGTCGGCCATGAATATGCTGCCGGAACTTTGGAGCGATATGAAACTTCATTAAAGCACACTAAAGAATTTCTGTTTTGGAAATACAACATCTCAGATATCAATATCGACAAGATAGACCATGCATTTATTACTGAATATGAGTTTTATTTACGAAGTGTTAGAAAATGTGCAAACAATACCGCTGTTAAATACATCAAGAACTTCCATAAAATAATAAACCAATGTTTGGCTAATGGATGGCTGCAAAAGGACCCATTTGTCAATTATAAAGCCAAAATTAAAGAAGTCGTTCGAGAGTTTCTAACCGAAAAAGAATTAGAGGAAATCATCAATAAACAATTTACAACTGAGCGGTTGGAACTTGTCCGCGACATATTCATTTTCTCCTGCTTCACCAGCCTTGCCTATATCGATGTGCAGCAGCTTACTACAGACAACATCGCCTTGGGAATAGATGGCGATAAGTGGATATTCAAAAACCGTCAAAAAACGGATACCGCTTCAAAAATTCCATTGCTGCCAACAGCACAGAAAATAATATCCAAATACGAGAATCATCCGATTTGTGTTAATGAAAACAGATTACTACCTATTTTAAGCAACCAAAAAATGAACGCCTACCTAAAGGAAATAGCTGATGTATGCGGTATTAAAAAAGACTTAACCTTTCACATTGCCCGACATACTTTTGCGACAACAGTAACGTTGTCTAACGGTGTACCGTTGGAAACCGTCAGTAAAATGTTAGGGCACACCAATTTGAAAACTACCCAACATTATGCTAAAATTCTAGATAAGAAAATTAGTGAAGACATGATAGTATTAAAAGATAAATTCTCTCTCTTTAAGAACATAAACAAAACAGCAAATAATATTTCTTAATTAATATTTCTTAATTAATATTTCAAAAAAGTTTGCCCTTTTTTTATACCTAACGATAATTCTTCAAGGTTTGTGTTTTCTAGCATGTAAATTAAATCTTTTTTTACAAATTTAAATTTTTCATGAACTGGACAGGGATGATCTTCAGAACAATTGCTTAACCCTAAACCACATCTTAAAAAAACGGAATCACCATCAATCGCATTAACAATATTAACTAGCTTAATGCTTTTTAGTTCATCTTTTAAAATCATAAAACCTCCACCAACTCCTTTACTAGATTTAACAATATTGTTTTTAACTAAAACTTGTAAAATTTTTGCAGTAAAGGCAATTGGAGAATCAATTTCTTTAGCAATTTCTTTCAAGCCCACTTTTCGTTCTTTACAACAATTTGTTGCAATAAAAATGGCTGCTCTAATAGCATACTCACAACTCTTTGAAAACATCTTTTTTCTTCAAAAATATTAAATTAGCATCATAAAAGACAATTTTATCTTTTATTTAACAGTTATGATTTTTATCATGCTTTATAAGAACATCTATTCGGAATTTTGTTAAGAATTAATAAAGGACATTATTATCTTTTATCAAATTAATTAACTAAAACTAAAATTTATGCTATCAAAATCACAAGCAAGGGCATTTTTTCTAGGTGGAACCGTGGTAACATTCTTAGTCTTTATTGGGCTAACTATCTACTCCTTCATGCCAAAAAATGACCAAACCAACTATGGCAAAATTGATGCTCAAGTTGTAAAAGGGAAGGAAATTTGGGAATCCAACAATTGTATGGGTTGCCACACTATTCTTGGAGAAGGAGCTTATTATGCTCCTGAATTAACAAAAGTTATAGACCGAAGAGGAGATGCTTATGTAAAAGCAGTTCTAATGTCTAAAGAACCTTGGCAACCTAGAGGTAGAAAAATGGTTGCTTATGCAATGTCCGATGAAGAAGCAGAAGCTGTAATTGCTTACTTTAAATGGATTGGAAAAATCGATTTGAATGGATTCGACAGAATAGTTTCTCCATTAGCAAAAGACAAACAATAAATTTAATATTATGAAATATAAATCACAAAAAATAGCTTATTGGTTTTTTGCCTTATGTATGTTATTATTTTCATTACAAATAATATATGGCTTTATCATGGGCTTTGATAGAATTGGATTGCAAGGACTGCATGACATCATTCCATTTAATACTGCTAGAGCAGTACACACTAATTTATTAGTAGTTTGGTTACTAACAGGTTTTATGGGAGCTGCTTATTACATCATTCCTGAAGAAGCACAACGAGAATTGATAAGCGTAAAATGGGCTTATATACAGCTTATTTCATTAGCTATTGTAGGTGTTGTAGCCGTAATTGGTTTTCACTTCAACCTTTGGGAAGGAAGAAAATTTCTTGAAATTCCTAGAGAATTAGACTTTCTAGTTGTTGTAAATGTATTATTGTTTTTAGGACTTATTTTAGGAACTCTATTCAAAGGAAAACGCAAAACAACAACTGCCTTGGTTTTATCAATGGGATTATTATTTGCAGCATTGCTATACTTGCCTGGAATGATTTGGTTTGATAGCCAAGTAATGGATTCATTCTTCCGTTGGTGGGTTGTTCACCTATGGGTTGAAGGTGTTTGGGAATTAATAATGGGTGGTATTTTATCATATTTATTAATAAAACTAACGGGAGTTGACAGAGAAGTTATTGAAAAATGGTTGTATGTAATCATTGGTTTAACTTTCCTTTCAGGAGTTTTAGGAACTGGACATCACTACTATTATATTGGTGTTAACAAAATTTGGTTAATCGTAGGTGGAATATTCTCTGCATTGGAACCATTAGCATTCCTTGCAATGGCATTATTTGCAGTTAATATGTATAGAAAAGGAGAAAAAAGCCACCCAAACAAAATTGCATTATTCTGGACTATTGGTTCAGCAATTGTATCTTTTATTGGTGCAGGATTATTAGGATTTGCTCATACATTACCACAAACAAATTTATACACACACGGAACATTAGTCACTGCAATGCATGGTCACTATGCTTTTTGGGGTGCTTATGCAATGATTGTTTTAGCAATTATTAGTTATGCTTTGCCAAACTTAACTGGCAGAAAACGCTACAATAGCGTACAAGGAAATGCTGCATTTTGGCTGTCAAATATTGGAATCCTTGGAATGACTGTTGCATTTGGTGTTGCTGGTGTTGCTCAAGTATATATGGAGCGCAAACTAAAAATGGAGTTTATGGAGGTTCAAAAAGAAACTGAAATTCATTTTGTTGTGTTACTTATTTGCGCAACAATGTTTACAGTTGGTATAAGTCTATTTATATATGATTTTATTAAATATGGCAAACCAACAGATGAAGCTTTAGAAATAGAAAATAATTAAAAAATTAAAAGAAATGAAAAAAATATTTATCCTAATTTTTGCTTCAGTTACATTTATCGGATGCAAACAAAATGATGAATACAAAAAAGTAGATGCATCACAAATAAAAGTTGAAGGAAGTATGAATGCCGAATTAACAGCTCCGCCATTTGTGCCAAAACCAGTTGGAGATAGACCTGCCAAAAAACTAATTGTCAATATGGAAATTATTGAGAAAGAAGGCGAAATGGCAGATGGAGTAAAATATGTTTATTGGACCTTTGGAGGTTCTGTACCTGGAAGTTTTATCAGAACTCGAATTGGTGATGAAGTGGAGTTTCATTTAAAAAACCATCCTGATAATAAACTGCCTCACAATATTGATTTACATGCAGTAACTGGCCCTGGTGGTGGCGCAAAGTCCTCATTTGTTGCTCCTGGACATGAAGTAACCTTTTCTTTTAAGGTATTGAATCAAGGATTGTATGTTTACCATTGTGCAACTGCACCTGTAGGTATGCATATTGCTAATGGAATGTATGGGCTTATCTTGGTTGAACCAGAAGGTGGTTTGCCTCCTGTAGATAAAGAATACTACGTTATGCAAGGTGATTTTTATACTAAAGGTGCTAACGGAGAAAAAGGACTACAACCTTTTGATATGGCAAAAGCCGTTAAAGAAGAACCAGATTATGTAGTATTTAATGGGAAAACAGGTTCGTTAACTGGTGATAATGCACTTACAGCTAAAGTTGGTGAAACTATTCGTCTATTTGTTGGAAATGGTGGTCCTAATTTAGTATCTTCATTCCATGTTATTGGAGAAATTTTTGACAATGTTCATGTAGAAGGTGGTTCACTCGTAAATCATGATGTACAAACAACGCTTGTTCCTGCTGGTGGAGCTGCAATTGTTGACTTTAAAGTTGATGTTCCTGGATCATTAGTGATAGTAGACCATTCTATTTTTAGAACTTTTAACAAAGGTAGTTTAGGTTTAATAAATGTTAGTGGAGACGAAAACAAAACGATTTATTCAGGAACTCAATCGGATGAAGTTTATCATCCTGAAGGAGGTACCATTCAAA
Organism: Flavobacterium sp. IMCC34852; assembly: GCF_030643905.1. Taxonomy (NCBI): domain Bacteria; kingdom Pseudomonadati; phylum Bacteroidota; class Flavobacteriia; order Flavobacteriales; family Flavobacteriaceae; genus Flavobacterium; species Flavobacterium rivulicola. Next base: position 2,512,905 of record NZ_CP121446.1, read on the forward strand.
CCATGCCAAATGAAACAAGCGCTAAAGCTCCAAAAGCAGTAACTCTTGTTGAACGAATTGCTGAGGGAAAATCAATTTATGCCAAAACATGTTTTGCCTGTCATCAAGCAACTGGTGAAGGTTTGCCGAATGCATTTCCTCCTTTAGCCAAGTCTGATTACTTAAATGCTGATGTGAATAGAGCCATCGAAATTGTACTTAAAGGAAAAACGGGCGAAATTGTTGTAAATGGTAAAAAATACAACAGTGTGATGACTGCTCAAACGCTTACTGACGATGAAATTGCCAATGTGTTAACCTATGTTTATAGTACTTGGGGCAATTCTAAAAAAGAAGTTACACCAGCAATGGTTAAAGCTGTTAGAAGTAAAAAATAATTTGTTTAACATGAAAAAGTTATGTTTTCTGTTTGTCGTAATTGTGTTTGTTTCTTGTTCTAAAGACAAGGATTTGAATACTCTAGATAATATAACTATTCCATCAGTTTCTACTCCAAATGACGTTTCTTTTGGAGTGGAAACACCGATGGTTTCTATAAAAGGCGGAAAATATGTTCCTCTTTACGGAAAAAAAAATAAAGCTGTAGAAGTAAGTGATTTACTTATGGATGTCTATCCTGTTTCAAACGAAAACTTTTTAGCTTTTGTAAAACAAAACAAAAGATGGAGAAAATCCGAAGTAAAAAAACTTTTTGCAGATGATAATTATCTAAATAATTGGAAAAACGATACAATTTTAACAACAGATATGAAACCAAAGAGTCCAGTTACAAACGTTTCTTGGTATGCGGCAAATGCTTATTGCGAATGTCAAGGTAAACGACTTGCAACCGTTGACGAATGGGAATTTGTAGCTATGGCAAATCAAGAAATGGCAGATGCTCGAAAAATAAAAACATACAATCAATATATTTTAGACTGGTACGAAAAACCAAAAACGTTTAACAATGAAATTGGAAAAACCTTCAAAAACTATTATGGTGTATATGATTTACACGGTTTAGTTTGGGAATGGACTTCCGATTTTAATTCAATTTTATTAACTGGTGAATCCCGGAGTGATGTCACTACAGATAAAGATTTATTCTGTGGAAGTGGTTCACTAAATGCTTCCGATTTAATGAATTATGCTGCGTTCATTAGATATGCTTTCCGAGGAAGTGTAAAAGCAAATTATGCAGTGAAAAATTTAGGTTTTAGATGTGTCAAAGACACTTTAAATACAAAAAAACCATGAAAAAAATAATCCTTTTTTTTATAGCAATATTACTTTTTAGCTGTAAAAAAACAACAACAGAGCCAAAAAATAATTCCATATCTCAAGAATCTATTTACAACTTAACTAGCAAATGGAAAACTCAAGATAACAAAACCATAGAGCTAAAAGATTTAAAAGGAAAAGTGACCGTAATGGTAATGATTTATACCAGTTGCAAAGCCGCTTGTCCAAGATTAGTAGCAGATATGCGCGATATTGAATCTAAAATGCCCAAAGACAAACTATCCGATTTAAACTTTGTTTTAGTAAGTATCGATCCCGAAGTTGACACGCCAGAAAGATTAAAAGCTTTTGCGAAAGCTAACTATATGTATGCGCCACATTGGACTTTTCTTCAAGGAACAAAATCTACAGTTCAAGAATTTGCTAATGTGCTAGCTGTAAAATACAAACAAATTGCTCCTATGGATTTTTCTCATTCTAATATTATCAGTGTTTTTAATAAAGATGGAGAATTGTTGCATCAGCAAGAAGGTTTGGGTGTAAACAACAAAGAAACTGTTGATAAAATAATTGAAACCGTTAACAACTAACAAAATGACAAAATATATTTATACCGCAGTTATTGCCTTATTATCAACAGTAACTATTTCTGCACAACAATTTGACATCAATGCCGATTTGCGTGCAAGATTTGAAAACAGAAACGGTTATGGAACCTTAAAACCAGACACCGAAAAAGCCACTTCTTTTATATCTCAAAGAACTCGATTAGTCTTTGATTACTCTTTTAAAAACATCAAATTACGAGTTTCTCCACAAAATGTAAAAACTTGGGGCGATGTAGCAACTAATTCAAAAACAGATGCAAACAGTGCCTTTCATGAAGCGTATGGAGAAATAAAAATGAATGAAAAATTGTCATTCAAATTAGGAAGACAAGAAATTAATTATGACGACGCTCGTATTTTTGGAAATGTTGATTGGGCTATGCAAGCTAGAAGTCATGATGCGTTTTTATTAAAATTCAATCCAAACACCAAAAATCAAATTCATTTTGGTTTGGCATTAAATGCAAATAAAGAAACTAATTTTTATGAAAATTATACTATTCCGCAATACAAATCATTGCAATATCTTTGGTATCATACCGATTTTGATAAAATAAATTTAAGCGTTTTAGCATTAAATAATGGAATGCCTTATCTTGTTGGAACGGAAGAAAAAGTAGATTATAGTCAAACTATTGGTTCAAGATTGGTTTTCAAAAATGGTGCTCTTTCTATTGATGGCGCAGCTTATTTGCAAACAGGAAAAATTGCCGACAATTCAGTAAATGCTACTTATTTTTCAGCAAGCATCAATTATAAAGCAACCACAAATTTCAATACCAGCGTTGGTTTTGAAATGCTTTCTGGAAAAGATCAAAACGACACTTCAACCGATGTAAAATCGTTTAATCCATTGTATGGAACCAACCATAAATTCAATGGCTACATGGATTATTTTTATGTTGGAAATCATACAAATTCCGTTGGATTAACAGATGTTTATGCAACATTAGGTTATGAAAAAAACAAATTTTCAGCAAAATTAACACCTCATTATTTTGCTTCAGCAGCTTCAATTTATAGCGCTGGAGAAAAACAAGACAATTATCTAGGCACTGAATTAGATTTTACATTAGGGTATAAAATGTATGATAATGTGACTTTCGATGCTGGATTTTCACAAATGTTTGCCTCTTCATCAATGGAAGTTTTAAAAGCGGGAAATAAAAATGCTGGTAACAATTGGGCATTTATTTCCATAAAAATTAATCCCAATTTATTTTCAAATAAAGTCGAAGCAAAACTATAATTCTCCTTCAAATGACACAAACTATTCCATATTATCATGCTATCGGAAAGGAAGAAGAAATTTTTTCTCACACCTATTCCAATAAAATTCCGTTACTCCTAAAAGGGCCAACCGGAACTGGAAAATCTCGATTTATCGAATACATGGCGCATAAATTGGAAAAAAAACTCATCACCATTGCCTGTCATGAAGAGACTTCTTCAACCGATTTAATTGGAAGATATATCATAAAAGGAGCCGAAACTATTTGGGTTGACGGACCAATGACCACAGCCGTAAAAGAAGGCGCAATTATTTATTTAGATGAAATTGCAGAAGCAAGACCTGATGTTATTGTTGCTATCCACTCACTTACTGATCATCGTAGAGAGTTGTTTATTGATAAATTAGGAATTACTGTAAAAGCACATGAAGATTTTATGCTTGTTGCCTCTTTTAATCCTGGTTATCAACGTGGTTTTAAAGAGTTAAAACCTTCAACAAAACAACGTTTCTCGGCGCTTTCGTTCAATTATCCTGAAACCAAACAAGAAATAGAAATTCTTATTAACGAAACTGGAATTGATGCTGAAAATGCTAAAAAACTAGTTGCGATTGGTTCAAAAATAAGAAATCTAACCGAACTTGGATTAACCGAAACTGTTTCGACACGACTATTGGTTAATGCGGCAACGCTAATTAAAAGCGGATTACCCAAACGCCTTTCTACTCACATTGCAATAGTGGAGCCATTAACCGACGATTTGCAAACCGTTCAGTCATTGAAAGATTTGTGTAATTTGATGATATAATCAGCCATAAAAACTTAATAATGGATATAGACGAGCTACTTTTTGGAACCGTTTCTAAATATTTCAAAAAAAGAAATAAGAATAAAATTCTGTTAGATAATAATGCTATTTTCTTAAAGGATATTAAACCTCGTTTGACCATTTTAGCAAGAGCAATTACAGGAAATGCCATTGAACTTTTTCCTGCTGAACGAGAAGGTGGTTATAAAAATAACAATTTTTTTCTTCCTATTTATTTTAATGAATTTGCTACAAAAGAAGCCAATTTAGGTTTTTATTTTTTTAGAATATTATTTCTAAGTGTTCAATCTGAATTAAAAATAAATTTAACATTAGATGAAGTTTTGTCTGAACAAAATAAGAAGGATATTTTAACCTTATTGTTTCAAAAATATCCCAATTCAAAAGTTATTTATCAAAACTTAAAATCGCATTTTGAAGCTAAAACAACTCCAAAAAACACAGCCGATTATTCATGGATTTATGGCAAGTTGATGCAAAATGATAATGAAGAAAACACTCAAACAACAATAGAAAATTTTTCGGATTTAGTAAAAAAATCTAATTCAGAACAAATTACTACAACATTGCAAGCAAAAGCTGTTGAAGAAATAACTACCGTTGAAATAGATAAAAAACAACAAGAAGATTATGTATTGCTTCATAGCTTTGAGAAAGTAGAAACTGCCGAAGAGTTCAATGGAAACTGGCGTGATTTTGATGGTTCCGACGATTTAGAAAAACACGAAAACGCTATTGAAGATCTTAATATGAAATTCACTGTTCGTGTTGACGATACTGCTCATTCTGTTTATCAAGCGGAATTTACTGAAAACACTTCAATCTCTGAAAGTGCCGAAATCGATTCTAATGGTTTTCATTTAACTTATGACGAATGGGATTTCGAAAAAAGAAAATACAAAGACCATTTCTGTAAAGTATATCCAAAAATTCAACTAAAAATAGATTCCAAATACTATCAAAATACAATATTAAAGAACAATTCAACACTATTAAATTTAAGAAAAATTTTGACCAATTTGAACAACAAAATGCAACAGCAAAAACGTCAAACCCAAGGCGAAGAATTTGATATTGATGCTATTACAGATTTATACGTAGATGTTCATTCGAAAAAAACACCTTCCGATAAAATTTATCTTTCCAACCGGAAAAAAGAAAAAAATTTGTCCATTTTATTACTCTTAGACATTAGTTTATCAAGTGATAGTTATGCAGCTGGAAACCGAGTAATTGATGTTGAAAAACAAGTTTCTATTTTGTTTGGCGAAATATTAAACGAATTCAATATCGACTTTTCAATTGATAGTTTTTACTCCAAAACACGAAATTTTTCGACCTATTTAACTGTTAAAGATTTTGATGAAAATTGGGCTATTGCCAAAAATAAAGTAGGTGCAATTGAACCATCTGGCTATACAAGAATTGGTGCTGCATTGCGTCATGCAGGCGCAAGATTAGACACTCGAAATACCAAAAATAAATGGATCATTCTAATTTCTGATGGTAAACCAAACGACTATGATAAGTATGAAGGCAAATATGGAATTAACGATGTGAAACAAGCCTTACGAGAATTAAATCAAAGAGATATTAGTTCCTATGCCTTGGCAATTGAAGCACAAGCTAAATATTATTTACCTCAAATGTTTGGACAAAATCACTATCAAATTCTAACAACACCAACAGAATTACTACAATCAATGGTAAAGTTGTACGAAAAAATAAAACAAAATTAAAATGACATCAGAATTCCAAAATAAAAAATTAGAAAAAGGACATCCAATTCAAAATTATTTAGATGAAACACTTCTAATTCATTCTATTACAGATGACCTTATTCACGTTGACATCAATAATGACTTTCAGAAGTTTTATAATTTATTCAACCAACTGGCAACAATTGAAAAGCGTTTTGAACGTAAAGAAAATCAACTTTTCCCATTTCTTGAACAAAAAGATTGGACTGGACCATCACGAAATATGTGGTCTTTTCATGATATTATTAGACAAATCTTTAGAATTGTTAGACAAAACATTGAAGACAAAAATTTGATTTCAGCAAAACACAATACCGAATTAGCAATACAAAACATAAATAGATTATTGGAAGTGGAAGAAATCGTTTTATTTCTTAATGCATTAGAAATTTTATCTGATGATGACTGGAAGTTAATGCGAAGAGGGGAAGATGAAATTGGTTGGATGTTAGCCGATGTTCCACCAAACTATCCAAACGAACCTGAGTACATTCATCCATCACAAGATACTGAAAGAAGAACTGAAGTCGTTTTTGATGAAAAAGCAGCACATTATGATGAAGGATATATGACTGTAGAACAAGCAAACTTACTTTTTAAAACTTTACCTATTGATTTAACCTATGTAGATGAAAATGATAAGGTGATTTTTTATAACCGAGGTGAAGAAAGAGTTTTCCCAAGAAGTGCTGGGATTATTGGAAGAGAAGTTCGCTTTTGTCACCCACCAAAAAGTGTTGATACTGTTTTAAAAATTTTAGAAGCTTTCAGAAAAGGAGAACAAAACGAAGCTTCTTTTTGGATAAACTATAAAGATCGATTAATATACATCCGTTATTTTGCTGTGCGAAATTCAGAAAAAGAATATAAAGGAGTCATTGAAATGTCGCAAGACATAACTGATATTAAACAAGTTGATGGCGAAAAAAGATTATTAGAATGGAAATAAAACCCCTAAAAATAAATTACAAAAATTTTTACTATCCACCAGGAGGAATCTTGATGTTGATAATTATTTTTTTAGAGCTTTTTACCTTCGGAATGGCACTTGTTGCGTTGGCTTTTAGTTCCAAAGAGAATCCGCAACTTTTTCACGAATCTAGTTTGCATCTCAATAGAACTTTTGGAACTATTAATACATTTTTATTACTTGCAAGTGGTTTTTTTATTGCAAATGCGGTTCATAATTTCAAAGAAAATAATTTTGAAAAAGCTTCTTTTCAGTTCAAAATTACAATGGTTGGAGGTTTGCTTTTTATTGTATTAAAAAGTGTTGAATATTATATAAAAATTGAAGCTGGTTATTTGTTAGATACCAATAGTTTCTTTACATTTTATTGGCTTTTAACTGGGTTTCATATAATTCATGTTGTGGTTGGCTTGGTCATATTATTTGTTTTAAACCGAAATATTACAAAAACATCCATAGAAGATGTTGAAGCTTCTGCCGCTTTTTGGCACATGTGTGATTTGATTTGGCTATTGTTATTTCCTGTTTTATACCTTATTTTTTAACTATGAAAAAGGAACTAACATATACGTTCGCATTATTACTATTGTTGACATTTGCTACTTTTTTAATAGTCAATCTTCCCTTAGATTCTTTCATAAAAAAATGCTTAATTCTAGCACTATTTTCTGTTAAGTTTTTATTAGTTGCATTTCAGTTTATGGAACTTAAAAAAGCGCATTCTTTTTGGAAAATTTCAACAATAACAATTTTAATCATTATCAATTTAATCATAATTATTTCATAAAAAATAAAACCATGATTGAAATCATAAAATTTGATAACTAAAAAATAGCACTTTGCAAATAAATTTAAAAAATGGAAAATCACATTTATAATGTAAACTTAAAATGGGAACGTGAAAGAAAAGGACTTATCTCATCTCCCGAATTACCAACAACAATTGAAGTTGCAACTCCTGTAAATCGTCAGCAAAAAGTGTACTGATTTAGGTCAAAACTAAGAGTGTGTTTTCAAAATCCTTAAATTTGAATTATCATGAAAACACCAAAGAAACAAACTACCGAAAACTACATTAAAGAAATTCGCAGAAACACCCGAAGAATCTTTTCCTCGGAACAGAAAATCCAAATTGTTATGGAAGCCTTACGAGCTGAGATGTCTGTTGCTGAATTATGTCGCAAATATTCTATTAATGAATCGCAGTTTTACAAATGGAATAAAGAGTTTTTAGAAGCAGGAAGAAACGATTATCAGGAGATACAACAAGAGAAGCTACCAGTGATGAAGTAGCAGAACTCCGCCGTGAAAACCAACGATTAAAGGAAATGGTTGCTGATTTAGTATTGCGCTATGATATCGTAAAAAAAAGCTTGTCCATGCTGGACTCACTGTAAAAGTCAAGAGATATATGTGTCTTACAGTATCCGAAAAACAAGAGATTATTCACATGGTTACTCGTTCTGAAATTGGGGTTAATCGAACACTTCGTGAGATTGGAATCAACAAAAGTACTTTTTACAATTGGTATCACGCTTACAGTGAAAATGGTGTGGATGGATTGATTCCAACTAAACGAACTGCAAACAGGCAATGGAATAGTATTCCGCAAGAGCAGAAGAACCTAGTGGTAAGATTAGCGTTGGATTATCCCGACTTATCATCCCGTGAATTGGCCTATAAAATGACTGATGAACAACAGATTTTTATCTCCGAATCCAGTGTTTATCGCATCTTGAAAGCGAGAGGATTAATAACGGCTCCGGCTCATATTTTTCTGAGTGCAGCCGATGAATTTAAAGATAAAACAGGCTTCGTACATCAAATGTGGCAAACCGATTTTACCTACTTTAAAATCTTGGGATGGGGTTGGTATTACCTCAGTACAGTTTTGGACGATTACAGCCGATATATCGTGCACTGGGAGCTTTGTTCAACTATGAAAGCCGATGATGTAAAGCGGACGGTTGATACCGCCATTAAAAAAGCAAAATTGGTAACTAAACAAAAGCCTAAACTCTTGTCAGACAATGGCTCGTGTTACATTGCAAGCGAATTAAAATCGTATTTAAAAGACAATTATCAAATGGATCAGGTTCACGGCAGACCCAATCATCCGCAAACACAAGGAAAAATTGAACGCTATCACCGAACCATGAAAAACGTGGTAAAACTCGATAATTACTTCGCTCCAGAAGAATTAGAAGCAGCTTTAGAAAAATTTGTTTATCGTTATAATAATGAACGTTATCATGAATCATTAAACAACTTAACCCCGGCAGATGTCTATTTTGGAAGAGGAGAATTGATTTTAAAAGAACGCGAAAGATTAAAGACAATTGCGATTATGAATCGCAGAAATGAGTACCAAAAAACAAAATTGACAACAAAAAACAAAATCATTTATCTTTGAATTATTAACTAAATACTCTCTAAGGAAAAGTCCACTTTAGTTTGAAGACATACAGATAAAGTATGAAATTGAATAATCAGAGGGTATGCATCTATCCGAAGGACATACAACGAATAACAGGCAAGAGTTATCGTCAAAGTACTAGATTAATGCAAAAGATAAAAAAAGACCTCAATAAGTTCGAAAATGAGTTTCTAACTATTGAAGAGTTCTGTACATATAGTGGCATAAAATATGAACAAGTAACTCACTTGATTTTTGGTTAAAATTGAAAAATACTTCAGAAAGATTATAATCAAGATATGCACAATCAAATACTTGAACAACTTGTTCAATTTTTAGTAATGTTTATTGAATTTTAATTTGCTATATCATTGCAAATGAGTATATTTACAACTCACAAATGAAATGAATTATTTACGATTAAAAAGGGGGTAAAATCGGTTACCCAAATAAAAATTCAATTGTAACGAGCTGTTATAGAATATGTTGAAATAGGTAGTCAAATCCCTCTTTCTCCGCAAAGGAAAACCCGAAACTTTCGTTTCGGGTTTTTTAATTTTATAGCGGTGTCAAAAGCTCGCTTTTGTAAGCCGTTGTAAAATTAAAAAACCAATGCCTTTTTCAAAGGCATTAGGGTTTTCCTTTGCAAGGTTCCCCCTCAAGGGATCACCGCAAGTAATCCCGAGATTTATTGCTATGAATCACGAACTAAAGTTCGGGTACTTGTAGCCCACCGGGCTTCCTCCTCTTAATATCAAATCTGAAGCCCGATGGCGCAGATTTATAATCCGTGCTCAACTCGATGTTTACAATTAAAACCTCATACTAAATTGATATTACTTTTCACCGCAAAAATGCGGTAATTATGAAGCGTAATCACCGCATTAATGACCGTGATAAACCATTCAACAATAATAAATGATAAAAAACTTCATATTTGTATTTTTTTTCATATTTTTGTTGGAAATAATCAGCATTAAGTGCAAATAAAGACTTTTATGATGGATTTTTCAAGCAATAATTGGTTAGCAATGAGTGATGCCGCTTTAGTAGAAACTATTGGGGCTTTTGTAAAACATCATCGTTTGTTACAAAATAAAACCCAACAGCAACTGGCAACAGAAGCAGGCATCAACCGTTCAACCATAACCCAAATCGAAAAAGGAGAGAAAATAACACTGCAATCCCTACTGCAAGTCCTCAGAGTCTTAAATCTACTCTACATCATGGACGTGTTTAAAGTGCAAGAACAAGTTAGTCCATTGCAGTTGGCCAAATTGGAACAAAACAAAAGACAAAGGGCTAGAGGCAAAAATAATTCTAACGACAATAAATCCGACTGGTAATGATTACAACCGCCTTTATAAATCTTTGGAATGAACGGGTGGGCGCTGTAGCATGGGATGCCAACACCCAAACGGCCAACTTCGAATATGATCCAAAATTCATAGCAAACAATTGGGAAGTGGCTCCTTTAAAAATGCCATTAAACCAAGCAAGCCGAATTTTTTCCTTCCCTGATTTAGTTAGAAATGCAACCTTCAAAGGATTACCGGGATTACTCGCCGATGTAATGCCCGACAAATATGGGAATCAATTAATAAATGCATGGTTAGCACAAAATGGCCGTCCGGAAAACAGTTTAAATCCGGTGGAGTTATTGTGTTTTATTGGTACGCGTGGGATGGGTGCTTTAGAGTTTGAACCGGTAAACTTCAAATCCAATCAAACTGCCTTCACTATCGAAATGGACAACTTGGTCAAAATAACACAAGAAGTGGTCAACAACCGGAATGATTTTGAAACCAACCTGAACAACGATGAACAAAAAGCGTTAATGGACATCCTGAAAATTGGAACTTCTGCCGGTGGTGCTCGGCCAAAAGCCATTATTGCCTACAATGAAAAAACGGGAGTAATCAAATCAGGGCAAGCAAAAGCACCCAAAGGATTCAACCATTGGTTAATCAAATTAGATGGTGTAAGCGATAGTCAATTTGGCGCTTCAACAGGATATGGTCGCGTAGAAATGGCCTATTATCTTATGGCCAAAGCCTGCAAAATTGAAATGACAGCCTGCCGATTGTTAGAAGAAAATGGTAGAGCACACTTCATGACACAACGTTTTGACCGTGAAGACGGCGATATAAAACACCACATTCAAACCTTTTGTGCCATGCAACACTTTGACTTCAACAATGTAAATAGCTACAGCTACGAACAACTGTTCCAAACCATGCGACTGTTGCGACTTCCCTATCCTCAAGCCGAACAAATGTTCCGCAGAATGGTCTTTAATGTTATGGCACGCAACTGCGATGACCATACCAAAAATTTTGCTTTTCGTATGAAAAAAGACCAAGCTTGGGAATTAGCTCCAGCCTATGACATTTGCCACGCCTACAGACCGGGTAGCGAATGGGTAAGTCAACATGCCTTGAGCATTAACGGGAAAAGAAGTAATATTATGAAAGAGGATATGTTGACTGTGGCTAAATCAATGAATATTAAAAAAGCGTCTGATATCATTCAGCAAACCAGTGATGTTATAAAAAATTGGGCTTCTTTTGCAGAAGAAACCAAAGTGACCCCTAAACTGAGAGAAGCTATTGGAGCTACTTTGATAACTTTAGATTAGAAAAGAACATTACTAATCTTCCCAACCACATAAATCTAATCCTCTTTCTTTGGCTTCTTTAAGAGTCACTTTGATGACTTCATGCTTGCAAGCACTCAATCCTCGGCAGAATTCCTTTAAATGGTATTTCTTGGCTCCTTTACTGTTACAGATGTATACATTATCAGCAATACCATTAAATGAAGTTAAGGTTACGAAAACCAAAAGTAAGACTGCTTTTTTCATTGGACGACTTTTAAAGTTTTATAAAGATAAGAATTTAATCAACAGTGAGTTCGTATTCGTTTCCGTCTGGGTCTGTTGCTTTTAATTCGCCATAATCAACCCATTCAACATCCACGTCAATTTCTTCGCCATCGGTATTGGTAATGGTTCCGGTACCATATTTATCTTCCATACTTACATTACCGGTAACTTCGTCTCCATTTGCATCATAGCCTGAAACGTCATAATTATAACCGTAATCACCACTAGTTCCGGTTCTGTATTCGTATTTGTAACTACTGTCTACATGAACCGTTTTTAATTCTTCATCGGTAAATTCTTCTGAGTTAGCGGGTACAAAGCCTTGTCTTTGTTCCTGCTCTTTTTGTTTACAACTAAAAAGCGTAAACAAGACAATGATTATAATGACTCGAGTTAAGTTGTGTATTGTTTTTATCATGTCAAATGGTTTACTTAATTTCTAACTCCAGTGACAAAGGAATGTGGTCTGAAACGGCTTTGGCTTTGGCAAAATCATTAAAATCTTTATAGAAATGAATGGCTTTGGGGTTCTTTACCGCTATTTTAGTGCTATTGTACCAGAGGTTATCAAATTCATTGGAAAGACAATTATTATTTTCACAGCTCTTTTTTAGTGATGTCTTTTGGTTTTCAAAAGCAGGTTTGTATCCCATCTTTTTTAATGGATTGAAAACAGTGTGTGATTGTGGGCAATTAAAATCACCTACAAAAACAATATTTAAATTGGGGTATTGCAAAGGAAGGTTTTTGAAATGTTTAATCTCAGTTTCGGGTTGTTTGCTTTTGGTTATAGCATGGAAATTAGCTAAGGTGAATTGTCTTTTATTGTATTCAAACGTGGCATAATAGGGTTCACGGTCAATTAACAAACTGAATTTTTCCTCCAACCAAGGTTTATTAACCAATCTAACTTTAGCCGTTTTCCAAAGAAAAGCATAACGCTCTGTTTTGTAGGCTGAGCTACTCGTTGGGTCACTAATAGCATAATCCCATTTGGCGCCTTTACGGTTGAGTTCGTCAGCTAGTTTGGCAACCGCTTGAGCACCGCCGTAGCCGGCAACTACTTCTTGCAAGGCGACTATATCAAAATCTTTAACTGTGTTGGCGATATAGGTAATGGTGCTGTCTGACTTAGAGCTGCCGAGGTTTTCAACGTTCCAAGTTAGGATTTTGACTTGGGCGTTTGCAAAAATCCCGAGTATAAGGTGAAGAAATAGTAATTTGATTTTCATAGCTTGTAATCAAAAGATTTTTTCTCATTTACAAATCTACAATCCATCAATATCTTTCTCAATTAATTTGTATTTATCTTTAATATCATCACCCATGTAAAAATCCAATAAGTCCTTTTTTGTCAAAGTGCCTTGAATTAAAAACCGTTTTAAATACTCTTGATTAAATTCCATCAGCAACATCGATTTTTCCAGTTGCTTTAATATTTCTTTATTGTTTTCGATATTAGCATGGACCAATGTTCTAACAGAGAGTATTTGATTGATATCCTTTATGATACGGTTTACTATCATTGCCAAAACATCTTTTTCTATTTCGACATTTTTTGCATTAAGGGCAATGTCCCTAGCCAACATGTAGGCAATTGCGAGATTGGAGTAGTCGCCTTTCTGAGAATTGATAATAGCTACAAAACCTATTTCAGGTATATAACCGACGTTGTCAAAATTTTTGAGAATAGAATTGTCAACCAATGAAATGTCGAAAACAATCATGCTGACTTTTGCGTCTCTATTTGCTTGTGCTTCTATCAACTGACTCCAAGCGGTATCTGTTTTACGGGTAAAAATTTCTTTATTTTCAATCTCACCGAAACGGATGCTTTTATCAAATTTACATTCTATGGCTATCTTTAAATCTGAGGAACCATTTACTTCACAAATGATATCACCTGTTTTGTTCCTTGACAAATTACCCGCTGCATTTCCAGTTAAAAAAGCCCGATCTTTTAATCGCTTTTCCGTGAAATAGTTATTCAAGTACTCTGCAATATCATCTTCAGCCAGTGCTCCTTTAATTGTTGACTTATAGAACAATTCCTTTTTCATCTCGAAAATCATTTTGAGACTTTCCAATTCTGTACCCAGTTCGTTATTGGTTTTAGCAAGGAAGGCTGAAATTCGGTCTTCCATTAATGCTAAAACACCAATATAAATAGCACGCAGAAGTTTGTCATCTCTTTCATTTGATGGTAAATTGTCAAAATAGTTGAAGACGATTTGGTTTTCGATTTCGAATTCCTGTATTTCGAGACGTTTTAGTTGTTGGTTGAGTTTTATTGTTGACATAATTATAATGTTGCTTGTAACGCTTTATAGTGTGTTTTATCCTTTTTGAGTTGCTTAATGAGTTCCTTACAAGATTGACTTATATCAGCTAGTAATTCGCTATGTTGACCAATTCTGTCAATATTGTTAAAGTGACTGAAATAGTGGAAAGGTTTACAAATTCTTTTAGAAATTTCAGTATTCCATATTTCAGTAGCTCTATCATCTACTTCTTCAGTACTAGGATATTTTGCAAGAGTATAAATTTCTAAAAATCTTCTTAAAACATTTGGCATAATAAGAACGTTCTCCGAAGTAGATTCAGCACTGAACTCAGTAATTAACTTAAAAAGATAATGATATTCTGATTTAAAATCATCATAAACTTTTGGAAGATTTACAATTCCTGATTCATTTAATTTTCTAGAAATAAAATATCTTGATTCATCACGTTTATATCTATAACCTTTTTGAGTTGGCATTTCCTTTAAAAGATTAAAGAATTCATAGTTATGAGTCGATATAAATAGTTGTTTGCATTTCTGAATCCACATTTTTTGATTAACATTATTAGGGTCATCTACTTTCTTATATAAAAAGTCTTTCAATAATGCATTTATTTGAAAAATATGATTTCCATCTAAACTTGAAATAGGATCATCAATAAATAAAATTGTGTCTTTTAGTTCATTTTTTAATTCAAGACTTTTAAGGGTAACTAAATAATGTGAAAATGAAATTGCCATTTTTTCACCTTCACTTAAATGTTTTGCTATTTCATCACCTCTATATAGATTGTATTTTTGTACACTTTCGTTATATTTAATTCTAATATCTTCTTTCCCTAAAAAACTTTGAATGAAATAATCGAATTGTAAACTGCCTTCTTCTGCACTATTCCTCAGGGCCTTTAATCTTTCAATTTCCTTTTGATTAGTATCTATTTTAGCATTTAGTTTTTCAATTTCTTTTAATGACTTCTCATATTTTAGTTGTTTCGATAGATATTGATTTTCTTTTAAAAACCGTCCAACTAGATGATTAATATATTTGTTTCTTTCAGATTGAATCAGATCGTCGAATTCTCTAGAAAATTTGTTATTCTGATTTAATATTTCGTTAATATTTTCTGCTGCTTTTTGGATGGAAGCAATATCATAATTGTTTAAAGGATGAACTTTCTCGTAAATTTTATTTTCAATTTTTTGGCTTAGTAGATTCTCTGCCTTTACTAATTCTTTAATATATTTTGTAATCTCTTTATCTATAACTTTTTTTGATTTTGCATATTGTTCTTGATATCCATCATTAATTTCTTGAATACTTTTGGGAAAATTTATATTCTTCAAACTTTCTTTTTCTACCTTAATTCTTTCTAGTATTAGCTGAGAGGAATTTCTTAGTTTAGCAGCTTGATTTTGATAATATCTATTAAGAATATCAATTCTATTTTTAGAAATGATATTATCACAGAACAAACATTTTTCATCTTCCTTGTTTATTTCTAATCCTTTTTTAACCCATTGAAAAGCATCTGAACTATTATCTAATATTTGCAAAACGTCTTGTTTACTAGGTTCTGAAATTAACATTTTGTTTACTTCATCAATTAGATAGTTTATTTGAAAATCAAAAACAACTGTATCAATTTCAGGTTTTGGTTTCTCAATTTTCACAATTTTATTTAGCCTTTCAATTTCATCCTTTTTTAAATTGAAGCTGCTTATATTTTGTGCAACGAGTGACAACTGTTTTTTGAAATGCCCTTTGTTAAACTCAATTAGACTTGAGAACACCTCATTTTTAATTCTTCTTGATTCATTTGTAAATAGATTGTCTTCAAAAATTTCAAAAGCATTAATATCATTATTAAATTTTTCCCGTTCTCCTTTTACTTCATCACTTCCATTTATTTTTAAAATTTCCCGTTCTAACACATTAATTTTTTCTGAAATTTTTGCTTTTTCACCAACTTCAAAGAAAATGGCATTTATATTATTGTCAAGTTCCCATTTTAAGTTTTCTTTTATGTAGTCAGAATTGAAAACCAATAGTTTAAAAGGAAATGTCTCTAAATTACTTTTATTAAAAGAATTTGTGTCAGTTATAATTTTAAAATCACCTGAAGAATAACTATCAAATATTTTTTTGTTTTGAAGTGAGCTAAAGATCCTTGATAGTGTAGTCTTTCCAGAATAGTTCCAACCATAGAATAAGTTTTTTTGGCTAAAATCTACCAAACCAGAAATTGAGTTCCAATTGAAATTTTTGTAAATGCCAAAATTTGAAATATTTTCAATCCTTTTAATCATAATTGTATTTTACAAAATTGTTAATTTATTAATTTAAGCCAGATCCATTTCTTGCTAAAAATTTCATCTTTTCGACATGATAGCTTACAGCTTTTCCAAAATTTTAGATATATATCTTAGAAGAAAATGAGAATTTGACTTTAATAAAATCATTTCCTATTTCATAACCGTACACTCCAGAATTTCCACTTGAATTTCTATATCTTTCCATTAAAAATTACTAATTATTAAAATTCAACTTCCCACCTCGGTTTAAAACTATTTTCAGTAATCTGTACATCATTTATTGAATCAAATAAAAATCCTCTGATTCCATTCTTCTTAATGTCAAAACCATAAAAAAAATAAACTCCATTTTTCTCTCTAAAACTGTATGGTTCAACTTCTCTCCAGCCTTCATTAGAACCATCTTTTTCTGTATAATCTATTAATATAGTTTTTAAGTTCCGACCTGCTTCGATAATTATATTTTTCATTACCTTGTTATTAAATTATACCTTGCCTTCTTAACTCCCAAAAACATTTTGCAGTAGCGTTAATATCTACAGCAGCATTATGTGCTTCATCAAAATCAAAGTTAAACAATTTATAATGTAACTCTGATAATTTTGGCCATTTGTAGCCATAGTAGCCCTCTATTTTACAAAAGTTTGTAGTGCTTTGCATAGTGCAAATTTTCTTTTTTGCGGGTATGCTATTATTCATACCGGATCGTAAGAATTCTGAACCCATAATTTTTTCATCAAAACTCATATTATGAGCCACTAATGTTTCTGAATTATTTATAAGAGAATGAAAATGATTTAAAACACTTTGTAAATCAACACCTTCATTCAGCGCTTTTTCATGAGTAATTCCATGAATATCAGAGGATTCTTTTGGTATCATAAATCCATTAGGTTTAATGATAAAATCTCCTTCTGAAATTTTATTACCATTATTGTCGTATTGTAAAAAAGCTAACTGAACCAATCTAGGCCAATTGTTTAAATCTGTTACAGGTGCTTTCCAATCTCTGGGCAAACCTGTTGTTTCTGTGTCAAAGAATAAATACATATTGTTATTTTTTAAGTTCTTCCATTTTGTTTTTTGCTTCTTCAAATGAGGCTTCAATAGTTTCTACTTTATCAATAAACAAAGTATTATCTGAACCATATTTTTCTAATTGGATATACCAAGTTACTTTTCCTTTACTAATTAAATACCCAACTTTAAAGCCATCTACAGTGGTAAACTTGTTTTCTAAATAATCAGGATTAGCAGTAATATCTTTTTCAACCTCATTTTTTAAAGAACTTAAGGCTTTTATGACCTCTAATAAATCTGAGTATTCAATTGATGCTGTTGAATTACTATACTGTCCGGATTTTACAATTTGAAAAAAATAAGTTGAAGAAGTTCCAGAGCTAATTTTTCTAATTCTCGCCTCAGAAGATGCATAAGAAGTTTTAATTCTGTTAAGATTATAGTCGGTAAACTTTATAATCGTTCCAGTTTTAGAAGCAAACACATCCATTTTTGTTTTTTCCTTTTCGATTTCTTTTTTCACATCCTGAGCGTATGAACTTATTGACGTGAGTAATGCAATCAATAGAATGGTTATGATTTTTTTCATTTTTTTGTGTATTAAAAGTTAGTATTAAATTCTTTAGCACTTGCCACCGGAACAGCCGTATGCATAACTATCCCGGCACAAATGCATCCACAATTATATTATCGGGGACACGACCAAATAAGGCTGTCTCCTTTTTCGGCATTATTTTTCCAGTTGAGGACTTGAAGATTATTTAAATCATCATTGCCTCCCATAGCTACCGGGTAAATATGGTCAATCTCCCAACCATACATAGAGTCTCTATCGCCATGGTCTGTATATCGAATGGCAAAGCCACAAAGGTCTCTTCGCCATAATTCGGGCGGATAATTGGGAATGGTTGTGGCCTTGTTCCATATTAATTGCTTGGTTTCCTCTGACCAAGGTGCGCCATTACGGTCTGTACTGTGTTTTCTGTTCATATTAACCTTGATTTATGACTTCAATATGGATTAAGCGTTTTTAACCATTGGATGTTGTACAAACCTAAATCCAATAAAAATGTATTCTTTACGGAAATCCGTAAACACAAAAAAACATTATGGTCCTTCCTCTATTATTTCAACTACATTCCCATTCAAATCAACTTTTGCTTTTACAAAATTCTTAACTACGCCTCCAAATGCATTTTTCCCTCTATATGTAGTCAAGACAATTAAATGATCATCCATATCCCAATATTTAGTTTCTGCATGCTCGTAACTATCGGGATCATTCATTGCCTCTTTAATCATTTTAGTAAGTCCAGGATGTGAACCATCCCACGCGCTAAACTGTTTCTCTAATTCAATCTGTCTTTCGGTCTTGGGAGTTCCGTCCGAGTTGAAACTATCTTGCTTATCATCTTCGCTTCCAAAAGCCATTACTAAAAATGCAACGAAAATTAGGGCAGAACCTAAATGCTGTATTCTTTTTTTCATTCTTAATTTAATTTTAGTGTTATTGTTTTTTTATAAAAAATAAATGGCAAGCCTACCCCCAGTAAATACATAGCTAAATCGAGCTTGTCAAAGGTTCCCGGTATTATCTCTATTATCTGTAATACTTCTGAAAGTAGAGCAATAAAAGGGATAATAAATATCCAAACTATGTTTTCTTTGCTTATATTATTTTCCCAGACCAATAGTATTAAACTCATATAAGAAAACATCCAAAGACCATCGGGCAAAGCAAAGAGTATCCATTCCGGAATTATCATTTTAACCGGAGCTAGTGTTTGTCTTATCTCTTGTAACTGTTTTGAAAAACCGATGTAATCAATCCATTGAAACATTTTTAAATCGGTGGTCCTAAAAAATATATAGATAAAACTACCAAGACAAAGCATCAGTAAATGTCCTATCAGCAATTGTCTTATTTTCATCAATCGAAAACTAATATTTCCAAGTGTCAGCTTGGGTTTTAGTGTAAGTAACATAGAATTTAGCAGGAGAACTATCTTTAAAAACGCTTGTTTCACCGCCATTTTTTTGATTACAAAAAGCATTCTTCTCTAGTTTAACAGCATCTTTTGACGCTATATTAGTAATCTGTGAAACATAAAAATCGTTTTTAACCTTGTTGACTTTATCGCCTAACTTATAGGTGATACTGTTGTAGAAACGAATTGGGGTTGATTGTTCTGAAAATGTTTTGGTACTTGTTTGTTTTGAAGATGGAAAACGAAGTAAGTCACAATCTCTGATAACTGTTTGATTGATATTGAATTCGGATATGGTTTTTGAAGTTTTTGGAGGAACAGCTATTGACTTCACTTCTATTACCTCTACTCCACTTGTACTGTTGGTAGCCAAAGTAGTTGAGTTATAACCGGACAAAGCCAACCAACCCAATTGTGAGAAGCCAGTTGTTTTGGTTGTTTTAGAAGCTGTATTGCTCGAGTTTATGAAGATTCTGTTTTGGTAATAATCGTAGGCTTTGTCGTTGATTACATAAAAACTTTCGTCAAGTTGTAAGTATATCACTTCACTGGTTTTGTTGTGAAAATTGAAGCCAGCATTTCCACTTTCAGACCAAAGATTATAGCTTATTTTGCAATTGTTATCTTCAAATACGATTGCATTTCCTGAAGCTTTTACCGTTTCTGATTTAGTTTCATAAATCTGATAATAAGTTGTAACTACGTTACACGATGCCAAAAGGCACAGCAATAATAGGGAAGTAATTTTTTTCATGTCGTTGATTATTTGAATTAATAATCAAACTTATGGCTAATAAAAAAGTATTCCTTACGGATTTCCGTAAAGAGCATAATAAATCAAGAAATGGTAATTACGCTATTCCTAAGTCTTTAGCAATAGCAATAAGATGAACCGTATTGTTGGCTCTGAAGTGGTCTTTGAGTTTGCTCAATCTTTTTTCAATAGTACTTTTACTATTGGGGGTGATGCCTAACTCTTTGAATCGGTTTTCCAATTCGTCTTGGGTGATCCCTATGGATAGTTGCTTGATCAATTCCACATCAAAATCATCAATTTCTCTGGTGGATTTGTCTCTTAGAACGTGGGCCAAATGGGGTGACAAATAAATCTCATCACTTTTTGAGACTTGCAAAATAGCCGCTTTTAATTGGTCGATACTGTGGCGTCCTTTGTGGACATATGCATTCACTTTGCTTTGTTCCAATAACGATTTTATTTTGAAGCCTTTGTCTTCTATAGAATAAACAATAATCTTGATTTCGGGTTGGAGCACACGGATTTGCTCAATAGCCACATCGCCCGATTGGATTCGAACTTCTCGGTGATCGGGTTCAAAGGATAAATCCGAAATAAAAAGGTCATAGGGTTCGCCGCTGTTGAGCCCTTTTTTTATCTTGAGTAGCGCATCGTCACAATATTTAACATGGTCAATATGCTCGATTTGCAAATCGGTTAAGGTTTGCATTACGGCTATATTAATACTGTCAATATCTTCGGCAACTAATACTCTTTTAAACATAATCACTTGGGTATTTGGATAATAACTCTGAATCCTTTATTGATTTCATGGTCAAAAATAATGGTTCCCTTTACTGCATGAATACGGTTTTCCGCATTTTGCAATCCTTTTTTGTTGATTTCTGCCGTGGCCAATCCTTTTCCGTTGTCGGTATATTTTATTGCAATGTTCTTAGGCTCATTCGAAAAAACCAATACTACCAAATCAGCATTGCTGTGTTTTTTCATATTAACCAACAACTCTTGAATAACTCTGTATACCGCATTTTTAGACTCCCGATTGATTTTACCCCAATCAATTGCCGAGCTGTTTTTTGTAATAATATTGACTTCTTCACTGTTGAATCCGGTAATTAAATCGAGTAAAACAGCTCCAAATCTTTCATCGGTAGGAATCTCACTGTTAGTTTGCGAAATATCCCTTGCCTTGCCATAAATAGCGTCTAAATTTTCTATCAACAACTCTTTTTTCTCCGGGTTTTGCAAATCCTGGGTTTCGGCAAAAGTCATGGTTTGAAAGACATCATTCGCCAATTCGTCGTGAATTTTTTTGGCAATCCTATTTTCGGTTTCATGTACAGAAGCCAATACTCTTTTTTTGTTTCGTTTTCGGATGAAGTAAATAAGGCCCATAAATGCCAACACTACAAACATAGCAATCACAATAGACCACTCTTTCTGGGTTTTATATTTTTCTTTCTCCTCTAATGCCTTTTGGGAATCGTATTTAATTTTGGCAAACTGATTTTTAGCGGTTTGCCTCACTTTGGTCAAACTGTCCGACAGCTCAATTTGCTGTAATGCCAATGCCTTAACTTTACCGGGTTCGCTGGTTGAAATCATAAACTTTAGCGCTTCGAGCTTATCATCGGGACTTTGTACCGTTTGTGCGGCATCATATGCTCTTTGGGCAAAATCAAACGCGAGTGCTGTATTGCTTTTTTGATAATATTCCGCCATGTGCATTAGAGACGAAGTCAACTCGAGGGCATTGTTTAAACTATCCCTAATGGTTAAAGATTGGTTTAACAAATCCTTAGCTTTGGGATTATTTGTTTTAAAATAAGCATATCCCAAATTGTCGAGTACTTTGGCATAAACCAACTTTTCGTTTACAAGAGAATCGTTTTGAGAGATGGGCGTTAGAATGTTGATGGCTGTTTTAAAATCTTTTTTGTCAAGATAAACAAGAGAAATATTATTCTTTACAATACACTTATTGACTTCATTCAAAGTGTCATTGTAACATTTGTTGAAATATTTAATGGCCTCATCGTAGTTGTATAACTCTTGGTACACTATCCCCAAAGTATTGTATACATAAGGTAGATACTTTGGACTATCACAGTTTTCATAGGCTGCTGTAGCAGTAGTCTCGGCACCGGAGAAATCACAAAAAAACCTTTGTAATTCTGCCATCTGATACAAAGCATAGGCCTTTTGTTCTTTACTGGTAGCGACGCCATTGGCTTTTTCAAAATAGTAGAAAGCACTGTCGTATTTTTGGGCATTTGATTGAAGAAAAGCCTTTTCGACCAATTGACTATAGCTTTCCTTCTCCTCATTAGGCACTACAGTATTACCACCATCGCAAGACAGCATCAGCATACCAAATAAAAAAATCGGGAAAATTAACCTTTTGAGTATCATTTCCCGAAATTATTCAATTTAATTCAGACCGTTATAATTTCTGCTGAAAAATTACGGTTTTGGTGGAGGCGGTGGTAATAATCCTCCGGATTGCCCTCCCGTATCATCCGCTGTGGTAGTTAGTTCAGGTGCGGTTTCAGCAACTGAGTCTGTTGTACACGAAGTCATTCCCAATGATGACACGATAAAAAACGAAAATAAAAGTATTTTTTTCATAATCTTGTTTGTTAAAAATTTGACATAGGAGTGGCTGTTCGGGTGCTGCCCGAAGCCTTGGCAAAGGCAAATGCCATTGCGGAATCATTGTATTTGAAATACCGTTTTGGGAAGTGAAGTGCGCTGCTACAGAACCGTCATTTTATACTTCCCGAATAAAAATTCGGCACTGTATAGCGTCACTTTGTTTGAACTAGTTTTGTACATTTGTTCTTATCGCGAAACAGAACAAGAACTAATTCTGAAGCAAAGGAATGGGGTTTTTGTTGCAGTGTTTATAGGGAATTCCGGTATTTCCGATGTTTCCGTGTAATTCCGAAAATTCAATTTCTTTTATGAAAAAAAATACTTTTAAATCTTATAAAGAAGCTATTTTAGAGCGATACTCTCTGGCTCAACTCGAAGATCTTTCAGGGATTTTAGCGACGCCGACACCGGCTCAGTTAAGGGATTTTTGTAGTATGAAATGTGATAAGGATTTGACTAAGGCGGATGAAGAATTGATGAAAGCGTTTTTTGAAACAAAGCCTGATGAAAGTTTAAAGCACTCCATATCTCGTTGTAATATTGATAAGTTCAAACCCATAATTTCTTTCTTGAAAAGAGAAAAAGATACCGAAAACCAAATCCGGGTTGGACTTGCTGCGATCATTATTGATTTTAACCCAAGACCCTATGCCAAATATCTGGGAATGGCTAAAGATGGAAAAGTAAGCCGTACCCCATTACCAACAAACCAAGTATTTACTGAAAAGGAAAATAAACCCACGACAACATTATACAAAAGAGTATTGTACCTGATTCTTGGTTTTATATCCTTGTTATCAATTGGATATGTTCTAAAAAGTTTTATTGCCCCTGAAAAACAATGCATGCAATGGCAAAAAGATCATTATGAAGTAATGGAATGTGATAGCAAAGTGAATAGCTTGTATGCCACAAACAGCATCAAACCTATAGATGAAAAGCTTTTAGACTTTAAAAAGATTGAAGTCAACAACAAAACACTCTTTTTTGAGAAAGGAAAAGCCATTGTTTGGTATTGCAAAATAAGTGATACTGAAATTGACTATTTCAACGGCAGTGGAGACGGGTACCATCCTGTATTAAATAAATCGTTACGTCCTATTACTAAGTACATCATTGATAAATATGTACCAAAGTAAATTACAGTTGTTGAGGGAAGCCATTTGTGCTAACAAGGCTTCTCGATAGTATTTTTAAACTCAAAAGCTAGCGCTTTTAACTTTAAAAATCACTCGAAGTGACGGTTTTGAGGTTTTTAAACTTATCTTGTTTTAAGCAGTTATCGTCAGTTCGAGTGTTGCGAAGCAATGTATCGAGAACCGTTGTGCGAGCGAGGCTTCTCGATAGTATTTTTAAACTCAAAAGCTGGCGCTTTTAACTTTAAAAATCACTCGAAGTGACGGTCTTGAGGTTTTTAAACTTATCTTGTTTTAAGCAGTTATCGTCAGTTCGAGTGTTGCGAAGCAATGTATCGAGAACCGTTGTGCGAGCGAGGCTTCTCGATAGTATTTTTAAACTCAAAAGCTAAGCGCTTTTAATTTTTAAAATCACTCGAAGTGACGGTTTTGATGTCTTTACGCTTATGGTGTGTTTTGCACTTATCGTCAGTTCGAGTGTTGCGAAGCAATGTATCGAGAACCGTTGTGCGAGCGAGGCTTCTCGATAGTATTTTTAAACTCAAAAGCTAAGCGCTTTTAACTTTAAAAATCACTCGAAGTGACGGTCTTGAGGTTTTTAAACTTATCTTGTCTTAAGCAGTTATCGTCAGTTCGAGTGTTGCGAAGCAATGTATCGAGAACCGTTGTGCGAGCGAGGCTTCTCGATAGTATTTTTAAACTCAAAAGCTAGCGCTTTTAATTTTTAAAATCACTCGAAGTGACGGTTTTGAGGTTTTTAAACTTATCTTGCTTTAAGCAGTTATCGTCAGTTCGAGTGTTGCGAAGCAATGTATCGAGAACCGTTGTGCGAGCGAGGCTTCTCGATAGTATTTTTAAACTCAAAAGCTAAGCACTTTTAACTTTAAAAATCACTCGAAGTGACGGTCTTGAGGTTTTTAAACTTATCTTGTCTTAAGCAGTTATCGTCAGTTCGAGTGTTGCGAAGCAATGTATCGAGAACCGTTGTGCGAGCGAGGCTTCTCGATAGTATTTTTAAACTCAAAAGCTAGCGCTTTTAATTTTTAAAATCACTCGAAGTGACGGTTTTGAGGTTTTTAAACTTATCTTGCTTTAAGCAGTTATCGTCAGTTCGAGTGTTGCGAAGCAATGTATCGAGAACCGAGAACACAAAAAAAGGCCGCCCTCTCGGACAACCCTTTTCAATCTAAACCCATTTTTATATATCCCTTTTTCACTTCCCTGCCCCTGCCGCATCAACGTCAGGATTACTTTCCAAGTACTCAATGCTCGATTCTAACATGCGCCACTGTGCCTCTAGCTTTCCCTTTTCGAAATTCAGAACGTTTAATTTAGTCTTGTAGATCATAACTTCCGTTTGAGGAAAATCGGAGGGCTTTTTCAAGTAATCCTCTAACCTTTGGTAACTAGAGAAAAGATGGTCTTTTTTATCTTTTGCAAACAGCCAAAGCATACTCTTTTTAGCCAACTCCTCTTTGTACTTGAGTTCCACTTTTGTCAAGTGGTCTGAAATCTGGTCGCGTTGCTTTTTATTTTCTTTAAGCAGCTGTTCTACTGCTTTACGCTGTGTCATACAGTCGGACATGGTGTTTAAATCAACCCTGTAGGATATGGCCAACTTCATATAGCTGTAAATGAGGTCTAATTCGTTATACAATTCCTTGGGTACTACTGCGGTTTCATTTTCATATTGCGATAGGCGCTTACAACTGATATTCAGAATATCGGCTAACTCCTTTTGGCTAATTCCCAGTGTTTTTCTTATGTTTAGGGATTGGTTCATAATAGTATAATTTAGGATGGATACTTTTTTACATAAAAAAAAGCGCCCCCCGCGGGGGGGCGCTCCTCTAACTTAAGCCGCTAAGGCAAGTACTCTGGCTTCTACTGCCGCCACAAAGGCGTCAACTTCAAGAATTTGCTGGTCTATACGACCCAATTCTGATTCTTTCTGCAGCAACGCTACAGTGCCGTAATTCTCTTTACGGTTTTCTAAGACAAACTTTTTGTACTCGAGTCTGACTTTCTTGTCTAACGCTTCTTCCTTAGTAGGCCCTTCGGGTAAAACCGAAATGATGGTGTCGTTAGCGGCAATCTCCGCAATCACTCCCTGGATTTCGGCATCCAGTCCTACCGAGGTCTCGGCATATTTCTGAGCCACACGCTCAATAGTAATCTTCTTGTAATTCAAGTCGGCTTTTTCTCTGGCCGCCCAGGCTAATAACGAGTTACAATCGGCAACTAACGTTAAATTTGAAATTGAATAATTCATGATTTAAAAATTTAATGATTAATAATGCAAAACCCATTGACGAACACTGTGCCGAAAATTATATTTTAAGAATTATTTATCATTATTTTAACATAAAAACTATCAATTTATTAATCTTTTAAATTTTGTAATGCATTATTCTCATTAGCCTTAGCACCAATTTGGTATTGTTTTCTTTCCAAAAGCATTTTTTGGTAAACCAATAAATCAACCTGCAATTCCAAAGCTAACACATCGTCCTTACTCAGTTTTTTAAAAGAAGCTTCCACCCTATTCTCCAACATCTGTAGCACCTCGGGGGAGACTTCGGGCAGCTCTGCAGCGCGTTCCCGCAGGAAATACAGGAGCTTCACAGCATTTTCATTATTAGCATAAGCAGCCTGGGCCTTAATCAGTTTTCGGCTCAACCGCTCGTATTGGTACTCGTTTTCTTTAATCAGTTTTTGAAGCTTTGTCGCCTGCTTTAGCTCCTGCTCTTCCAGCGCTGCGGGCAGGGCAGCCTTGGCTTCGGGCGATTGGCTGTACCGCAACATAGCGCCCAATAGTATGGTTGAAGATTGTGGGATTATAGTGTGACCCAACTCAAAACGAGACACGGTATTGCGGTGAAGCTGTAAAATCTGGGCCATTTCCTCTTGGGAAAACCCCAGCAAGCCCTTAATTTCCTGAGATTTTCTCCTCATAGATCTTTGGTTAGTACCCTAATTATCAAGCCATAAAAGGGAAGTGCATGTTTATTAAAACGGAAAAGTATGCACTTTTATTGTGTGCATGCTTTTCAAAACGAAAAAGTATGCACCTGACTCGTGTGCATGTTTTTCAAAAGTGAAAAGTATGCACTTTTATCGTGTGCATGTTTTTCAAAACGGAAAAGTATGCACCTGACTCGTGTGCATGTTTTTCAAAAGTGAAAAGTATGCACTTTTATCGTGTGCATGTTTTTCAAAACGGAAAAGTATGCACAATGAGATGCGGGTTGAAAGTTCGAGTTGTGAATAGCCCCATGATTATTTACTCGTAATACGGAAAACCGTAAAAACCAAACAAGCTACCTAAGTATATTTACCTTCCAACATCCCCAAAACAAGCTACTCGTAAGAATTTTATTTTAGAATACTTGTTGATAATCCCCATTAATGGGGATTGTTTATGTGTGGGAAATTTGGTATGTTTGGAAGACTCAAGAAAATAAAACAAATGTTAATAGAACCAAGAAAAGCACTTAATAAGGCCTTTTTAAAAATAAAGCCCAATAGAACTGGGATTGAGTTGTTTAAACAAAACTTAATTCTTCTTTTAGACAGCATCAAAGAAAAAGAATCGGAAGAGTTTCATAAGAACTTAATTTCTGATTTTTTAAAGAATACCTATTATTCGCCTAATCATTTCATCAATACTAAAGGAAGAAATGACCTAGTAATTCATACCGGCAAAGAAGCCAAAACCAATGTTGGGGTTATTATAGAAGCCAAAAGCCCTTCGAATAAAGCAGAAATGCTTTCTCAAAAAAACATCAACAGTAAAGCATTGCAAGAAATGGTTTTGTATTTCTTGCGCGAGCGCATTACCCATAAAAACCTTGAAGTAAAAAATGTTGTCGCTACCAATGTAAACGAATGGTACATTTTTGATGCTCAATTATTCGATAAACTTTTTGCTCAGAATAAAGGTTTAGTCAAACAATTTCAAGATTTTGAAGAAGGTAAACTTTCGGGGACCAATACCGACTTTTTCTATAAAGAAATTGCCAAACCTTTCATTGATACCGTACTGGATAAATTGGAATATACTTATTTTGATTTAGCAACTTACGATAAAATTTTACGCAATGCCGACAAAACCGATGATACTAAACTGATTGTATTATACAAACTATTGTCACCCGAGCATTTATTAAAATTATCGTTTGCCAATGACAGCAACTCCTTAGACAAAAACTTTTACAACGAGTTACTGCATTTGATTGGTTTAACCGAAACCAAAGAAGGTGGTAAAAAACTCATTGAACGCTCTAAAGCAGGACAAAGGAATGCCGGTTCATTATTGGAAAATGTGATTAACCAATTGGATAGTTTGGATAAATTATCGCGTTTACCCAATGTAAAACAATATGGCGACACCCACGAAGAACGCTTGTTTACGATTGGTTTAGAATTGTGCATTACGTGGGTAAATCGTATTCTGTTTTTAAAGTTGTTAGAAGCTCAGTTGATTAGTTACCACAAAGGCGACAAAAGTTATGCGTTTCTGCACAAAGGCTTGCTGCACGATTATGACAATTTGAATGCCTTGTTCTTTATGGTGTTAGCCAAGAAACCCGAAGAACGCAACGACCGAGTTAAAACGGTGTTTGCTAAAGTACCTTATTTGAATAGTTCGTTGTTTGAGCCTACCGAGTTAGAGCACCAAACCTTATTTATTTCCGGTTTAGAAGACGACATCCCTTTACAATTATTAGGCGGAACAGTTATAAAGGATGTCAACGGTAAAAAATTAACCGGCACGCATAAAGCCATTGATTATTTCTTTGACTTTTTAGACGCTTACGATTTTGCCAGCGAAGGCAGTGAGGAAATACAAGAAGACAACAAAACCTTAATTAACGCCTCGGTACTAGGATTAATTTTTGAAAAGATTAATGGCTATAAGGACGGTTCGTTTTATACCCCTAGTTTCATTACCATGTATATGTGTAAAGAAACTATACGCCGTGCGGTGGTCCAAAAGTTTAATGAAACTAAAGGTTGGAATTGTGAAGACTTTTTAGAATTACAAAACAAAGACTTTACCTTAAATGAAGCCAACACCATTATCAATAGCGTAAAAATATGCGACCCAGCAGTGGGTTCCGGGCACTTCTTGGTTTCTGCCTTGAATGAAATGATTGCGATTAAGCACGACTTAAAAGTGTTGGTTGACCGCGAAGGCAAACGTCTAAAAGAATACCAAGTAGACATTGTAAACGATGAGTTAATTGTCACCGATGAAGACGGTCTACCCTTTACTTACAACCCAAAAAACAAAGAAAGCCAACGCTTGCAAGAAACCTTGTTTCATGAAAAGCAAACCATTATAGAAAATTGTTTGTTTGGGGTAGATATTAACCCAAACTCTGTTAAAATATGCCGTTTGCGTTTGTGGATTGAGTTGTTGAAAAATGCTTACTACCGCAACGAAACCGAATTAGAAACCTTACCGAATATTGACATCAACATTAAATGCGGGAACTCGTTAATCTCGCGCTTTACTTTGGATGCCGATTTAAAAAAGGCACTAAAACAAAGCAAATGGAATATTGAAAGTTACAAACTGGCCGTAGCAACCTACCGCAATGCGGAAAGTAAAGAGCAAAAACGCACTATGGAGGAATTGATTGCCGACATTAAAGGCAATTTTAGAAGCGAAATAGCCAGTAACGACCCTAAAAAATTAAAACTGGAAAAACTGAAAGGACAACTCTTTAACCAAACCCAACAAGTGGGTATGTTTGAGCTATCTAAAAAAGAGCAAACCGAATGGAACAAGCGCACCAACACCTTAGCGGCTGATGTTAAAAAATTAGAAACCGAGCTCGAAGAAATAAAAAGCAATAAGATATATGAAAATGCCTTTGAATGGCGCTTTGAGTTTCCTGAAGTATTAAACGATACAGGAGATTTTGTAGGGTTTGATGTGGTGATTGGGAATCCGCCTTATGGTCTTTTCAATAAAAAACAAAACCAAAAAATCTCATTAGAAACTGATGAACTTTCAATAAAATATCTAAAAGAGAATTTTCCACAAGCGAGTGGTGGAATTATAAATGCTGCAAAAATATTTTATGCATTAGGATTTTCTATAAGTTCAGAATCTGGTTTCCAATGTATGATTATACCCTATGGTATTTTAACTGACACTACTTCTGTCAATTTAAGAAAATATATTTTTGAGAAAAATTCTTTGTTAAAAGTTGATGCGTTTCCTGAGAGAGACAATAGTAGTAGAAGAGTTTTTGAAGATGTAAAAATGTCCACAGCTATAATTTTAACTACTAAAATTGATAACGTAAACAAATTTGACATAGGTATTTCTTACGAAAGAAGCATACAGAAGAATCGGTCAAAATTTACTGTAAGTGACTTAAAAGAATTGAATTCAGAACTATTACAAATACCTTTAACTGACTCAAAATCATTTGCTTTACTTTCAAAAATTTATAAAAATGAAGATTTGGTTAAGCTGGGTAAACTATCATCTTGTTTAACAGGTGAAATTGATATGACTTTTGGTAAACCAGCATTAACAAAGGACAACTCAAAACCAATTTTGATTAAAGGTGTTCAATTAGACAGATTTATTTTAAAAACTGAAAATCATGAGATATCTCAAGGTGAAATTGAGTACATAAATTTAGATGTTTTAAAAACTATAGTTTCAGAAAAAAAACTTAATGATTCTTATACCAAAAGAATTGCTCTACAAGGATTAACAGGTGTTAATGAAAGAAGAAGAATAAAAGCTGTTATTGTAAATGAAAATTCATTTCTCGCTAATTCTTGTAACTATATACTAAAGCCAAAAGACTATAGTTTAGAATTATTGGTAGCATTATTAAATTCTAAATTATATAATTTTTTATTCAAGACTAGAAGTACTAGCAGTAATGTTAATGGATATGAAATAGATAACCTTCCCTTTCTTTTAAACAATAATTATGAAAACATCTTAACTCAACTTGTTAATAATATAATGTCTCATAAATTAGACAACCCTGAAGCCGATACCTCAGCTTTAGAGCGTGAAATTGATTTTATGGTTTATGAGTTGTATGGGTTGAGTGAGGAGGAGATTCTTATTGTTGAAAATAGTTAAATATGGGAAAAAAAGTTAAATTTTCATCACCAGCTCCAACAGGAGCAATAATATCTCAATTCTATTTAGCACTTGAGAAATGTTTTGATATGGATAAAAATGAAAGTATTTATATTGAAAAGGATGGTGATGTTAGTTTAATAAATAGAATTGATAAAGAAAATGGAATACAAACAGAACTAAAAGAGTATTCAGAAAAAGATAATCTTACCGATTCACATTTAAACTTTTGGAATACATTAAATAATTGGTTGTCATCAAATTTTGATTCCAAAAAATACAAATTTTTAATTTTAGCCACTACTCAAGAAATTGGAAACAATTCATATCTTCAAAAATGGAATACTTCAAGTAAAAATGAAAGATTAGAAATATTAAATAATATATTGACAGATGCAGAAAATAGATACAAAAAAGCTTTTACAAAAGATGATAAAGCTGGTATCCCAGAATCATTAAAATTAATGAGATTAGTTTTTTCTAATGATGATAAATTACTTGATATAATCGATAAAGTATATATAGATAGTTCAGTTCTTAAAAGAAATGAGTTAATAGTTAAATTAAAAAATGTTAAATTAAAATCTTTTGATGAAGAAAATAGAGAAAGTGTTTTAAATTCTTTATTGGGATATATTATACAAAGTGAGGAATATAATAAAGGTTGGGAGATTAGTTATGATAATTTCTCACAAGAACTAATTGATTTAAATAATAAATATAAGATTAATTCAGTGTTGTTTCCATATGATAAAGAGTTAACAATAATTCCAGAAAGTAAAAAAAAGGAATTTGTTGAATATGATTTTATTAAAAAAATTAAGGAAATTAATTATGAATCTGTTATTCCAAGAAGCTTAAACCATTATTGGTTTACATTTAATACTATTAATAATGAATTTAAAACAAGAACACAACGAGTTGAATCACTTCTGCAATTTCAAGACGAATTAATAGATGAATACTCTAGTGTTTATGATCGTATGTCAAGAAATTGTAATGATTTAGAAATTGAAAGTAAATCTCAAGATTTCTTTGATATTATAATGGAAAAAGAGATAATTAATATAGATATTTTTAATAATACACCTCTTATATTTAAAAAAGGTATGTATCATATTTTAGCAGATGAAAAAGATGAAATTATATGGAAATTAAAAAATAAATCAAATGAGTAAAGCGATTCAAAATTTAAATATTTTATATAATAATCCTTTCATATTAACACCTATAATAATAACGTTTTATGAAAAATATGAAGGAAAACAAGGTAAAGATATGTTTCTCGCATATTTAATACTACCATTAGTCTTATATGAATATAGCAAGATAGTTTTAAAAAATAAAAAGAAAGAATTGCGAACATTTATAAATTTTGTTCAAAAAGAAGATATAAAAAATAATAAAACTGAAATTAGAAAAAGTGATAAATTGTATGGTTTGCCTGGGAGAGTTGAAGATTTTAAAGAGTTAACAAATCTATGTTTGCAATATGCTTTTGATACAGGCTCTTTAAGATTGAATAAAGATTTATCAATAACATTTATTAAAAATGATTTTAAAGTTGATAAAACATTAATTGAAAACTTTAAGGCTTCACAAAATTTAGCATTAATATTTAAAAATGAGAAAATCACTCATGTTTATATGAGATTAGGTATAAAAAAAATATGAAAGCATTTATAAAATATATAGGAGTAATAACTTATGATGAAAAAATTCATCACATTAATTTTAAAGAAGGTGTAAATGTTATTACAGGACGCTCATCTACGGGTAAAAGTGCGATTTTAGAAGTTTTCGATTATTGTTTTGGAAGTTCAGAATTTATAATTCCAGATGGTGTAATAACTAATAATACTGTATTTTATTTTGTCGTATTAAAGTTAAAAGAAATTTATTTAATATTAGGTAGAAGCAAGAACAAAAAAGATTGTTTTTTGGCTTCAACATCTGATAATTCATTTATTGAAAACATAAGTAATTTTAATATTGAATATTTTCATTCGTTAGATAAATATACTTTAAAAGATTTTAGAAAAGAATTAAATAAATATTTTAAAATTGACATTGATGATACTGATGAAGATTTAGAGGATAGAAAATTTAGAAATAATAATGCAAAAAAAGCTGCTCCATCCTACAGAAATTTCACTTCTTTCATGCTTCAACATCAGAATTTAATTGCTAATAAACATGCTCTTTTTTACAGATTTGATGAAAAAGAAAAAAAAGAACAAGTAATTGAACAATTTAAAATTTTTTTAAGTTTTGTTGATTCTGAGTACTTCCCATTAAAACAAAGATTAGCTGAATTAAATAGAGAATTAAAGCAATTAGAATTTATAAAAGAAAGTACTAAAAAGTACATTAACGAGAACAAAGAAAAATTAAAATTTTTGTTAGAGGAATTTGAACTTATTACAAATAAAAGACTTTTTAAAAAAAATATTGACTCAATTCTACATAGACCAAATGAAAGTTTAGAATATTTAGACAATTTTATTTCTAGTAAAGAAAATATTATAAGTAATGATTTTTCAAATCAGAATATAAAGAAGAAAAATGATTTACAGACTAGTTATAATAAGATTGTTTCAGATATTAGAAAAATTCAAAATATCATTAGTGAAATAGATGTTTCAATTATTTATGCAAAAGATTTCGTCGAACAAAAATCAAATATATCTCATGCTAATGAATCTAGTTTAAGTAATTGTGAATGTATTTTTTGTGGAAATAAAAACATTAAGTTAATAGATAAACAAAACAAACTAAAAGAAGCTATAGAATGGTTTAATAGCGAAATGGATAAATCGCAATATACTATTGAATCTTTTGTTAGTAATAAAAAAGAATACGAAGTAAAACTGAAAAAATTAATGGTTGAAGCTAATTTGATTAAAAATGAACTAAACGTATTAGATAAAGTTATTACTTCACTTGAAAAAAATAAAAGCATAGAATATCAAGCTACCAAAGTAGTTATCCAAATAGAAGCTTTCCTAGAAACAATTAAGACAAATAGTTTGACAGAAATTGAAACTAAAATTAATAATTTAGAAAATTCAATTTCAATTATTGAGCAAAACTTGAAAACTGATTATAATGTTGATAATAAATTAAATTTAGCAGAGCGTCAAATTAATCAACAAATGATTAGAATTGGTAAAGAGTTAGAATTTGAAGAAATATATAAAGATAATTTAAATTTAAAATTTGATTCAAAGACATTTGAATTGTATCAACAGACTTTAATTAAAGGGTATCCTGATAAAAAGGTTTATTTAAGGTCTATGGGTAGTGGTGCTAATTGGCTTTCAAGCCATGTGGCACTTTTTACTAGTTTATTATATTATTCGTGTAGTTTAAAGGATAAATCTTTAATTCCTACAATATTGTTTTTAGACCAGCCTAGTCAAGTTTATTTTCCAACTGAAATTGATAATGACGAAGTTTTTGATGGAAAAAAGTTAAAAAAAATATCAAATGAAGAAACTAAATACGATGATGACATAAATGCAGTCACAAATCTTTTTGATAAATTGGTTGAATTTTGTAATTACACTTTATTAGAAACAGGAATTGAACCTCAAATAATCATAACCGATCACGCAGATAAATTAAAATTAATAAATGCAGATTTTGACAAGGATTTAGTAAGAGCTAGGTGGAGAGATAAAAAGGATGGATTTATAAAACTTAATAATTAGGGTTTTATGAGTACATACAACATATTACTAACCTGTATTTTAATAATATTTGTTTTTCTGCTTTTATCAATGTTAAGCTTCAAAAATGTTATAGATAATTATTTTAAACGGGTAAATAAAAACTATATCATTACACCATTAATTGTAATAAGTGTAATTTTAATAATCATTTCTTTTCTTTCGCCATATTACTTTACTAAAAAAGAAATTGGGGAGTCATTAGTATTTGATGCAACAACAGGTTGGACTGGTGATACTCTTGGTGGCATTATGAATCCATTCATTGCACTTGCTGGAGCTGTATTGACATTTATAGCTTTCTATATTCAAAAAATTGCAAACGATGATATTAAAAACCAATTTAAAATTCAACAATTTGAAAGTCAGTTCTATGAAATGTTAAGACTCCATAAAGAAAACATTAATGAAATGAAAATATCAGGTTATGATTCTGTTACACAAGAAAGATTAAATCATAGAAAAGAAATTCTAGAAATAACTAGGTCACATAACACTAAAATAATTGAAGGGAGAAAAGTTTTTGTTTCAATGGTGGTTGAATTAATTTGCTGTTATGAATTTTTAGAGCTGATAAATAGTACTTGGAAAATTAAGCATGAGAAAGATGATTTACTAAAATTAGCATATAGAATATTTTTCTTTGGTTCCAATTCTGATTTAATTGTTTCTGATAAAATTGAAGATGATTTTATCAAAGAAGTAAAAAAACAATTTAAAAAGTATAGAAAAAGACATAGGGATTCATATAGTAGAAAAAATGTTTTTTCTGGATTAAACAAAAAAATTGAACTTTATATAAAATATAGCCCTTTTACAGGTCATGAAAACAGATTAGGACATTATTATAGACATCTTTATAGTACAGTAAAATATGTTGTTAATAAAGAAAAAGAAGGTCTAATTACTTATGATAAATCAAGAGAATACTTGAAAGTATTAAGATCCCAAATGTCAAATGATGAACAACTTATGTTATATTATAATTATAGAATAGGGTTTGGAAAAGATTGGGAAAATGAAGGATATTTAACAAAATATAGAATGCTTCATAATTTACCAATTAACAAGGTAAAATATGCAGAACCTGCAAGAGAACACTTTAAAAATTTTATAAATTCAATTAAACCAGGTGAAGGAGAATTGTTTGAATGGGGTGATTTCGAGATTTAAAAAAACTAATATGATACTAAAACAGAGTGGACGAATAATGTCTGTTAACATTTCCCCTAGTTTTTGCGAGAATACTTTCGCGTTAGATTAGTTAGTAATGAGATGTTGAAATGAATTAGTATGACAGAAAAATAAAAATATACAATACAAAATGCAAAAATACTCCGTAAACCAACACTTAATAGAAACGCTTTTAACCTGGGTAAAGTCGGGCGAAATAGCCATCCCCGAAATCCAACGTCCATTTGTTTGGGACAGTTCTAAAGTAAGGGACTTAATGGATAGTTTGTACCAAGGCTTTCCGGTAGGCTATGTTATAGCGTGGCGTAATCCTAATGTGAGATTAAAAGACGGTAGCTTAAGCGAGGGCAAAAAAATATTAATTGACGGTCAACAACGTGTTACAGCATTAACCGCTGCCCTACTGGGCGAATATGTGATTGACAAAACCTATCAAAGGGTAAAAATTAAAATAGCTTTTAACCCTATTTTAGAAAGGTTTGAGGTGCAAAACCCGGCTATTTTAAAAGACCACAGTTGGATACCCAACATATCCGAAGCTATAAGTGGGGAAATCAGTATTTTAAAACTGGTGCGAAACTATTTATCGTTTAATCCTGAAGCCGATGAAGATCAAGTAGAAAAAGCTTTTACCAACTTAATCAATATCCCGAAAAAACAAATTGGGATTATTGAATTGGCACACGATTTAGACATCGAGACAGTTACTGAAATATTCATCCGCATCAACTCTAAAGGAGTGGTTTTAAGTCAGGCCGATTTTGCCATGAGTAAAATAGCTTCCAATACTGAATATCAAGGGAACACTTTACGCAAAGCCATTGACTATTTTTGTCATTTGGCCATATCGCCAGAGTTTTACAAACACATTGTGGACAATGACAAAGAATTTGCTGCGACAGAGTTTTTTAGTAAAATGCAATGGCTTAAATCAGAAAACGAGGACTTATACGACCCCGAATATACCGATTTGATTCGCGTAGCATTTACCTCGCAATTCAATCGCGGTCGCTTATCGGATTTGGTGAGTTTACTCTCCGGTAGAAACTTTGAAACCCGAACTTTTGAAGATGCTATAGCTGAACAATCGTTTGAAAAATTAAAGATGGGTGTAATGAACTTTATGAATGAAACCAACTTCAAACGCTTCTTGATGATTATCAAATCGGCTGGTTTTATTTCGCCAAAATTAATACGTTCTCAAAATGCGTTGAACTTTGCTTACATCTTATACCTTAAGTTAAGAGAGCTTGGCGTGAATTCAGTAGCTATTGAAAGCTATGTTAAGCGTTGGTTTGTGTTTTCGGTACTAACCGGGAGGTATTCCGGTTCTCCTGAATCGGTATTTGACTTTGACATCAAACAAATACACAACCGACCATTTGAAGAGTACTTAAAAGAAAAAGAAGAAGGCGAACTATCCGATGGTTTTTGGAATGCCTCTCTGATACAAAGTTTAGATACTTCGGTAGCCAGTAGCCCTTATTTTAATGTGTTCTTAGCAGCACAAGTAAAAGCCAATGATAGAGGCTTTTTATCCAAAGATGTATTGGTGAGTGATTTGATTTCGCTTAGAGGAGATATACACCACTTATTCCCTAGAGATTTCCTAAAAAAGAACGGATTAGAAAGAGGAAAATACAATCAAATTGCTAACTATGTATTCATGCAATCGGAAATCAATATCAAGGTGGGTAACAAACCCCCTAAAGACTATTTTGAATTAATAGTTTCACAAATGGAGAAGGATAACAGATTGGTTAGTGGTTTATCAACCCACCAAGAGTTACAAGATAATTTAAAGGCCAATTGTGTCCCACAAGAAATTATGACTATGGGCATTGAGGATTACAATCACTTCTTGGAACTACGACGCAAATTGATGGCGCAAAAGATTAAGGAATATTATTTTTCGTTGTAAAATTTTAATCATTAAAACATGAAAATCCCTAAAGAAACAATTCCTGATTGTTACAAATATGCCAAAGCTGCCTATGAAGGAAAAATAACTTCAGATGAAGCAACCTATAAAATACACGAGAAGCATGGTATAAAAGTGGGTTCGGCAAAAGATTATCCTAAACTGTTTAAAGTTTTAATTAGCGGCGAAGGATCTTTGTGGGGTTTAAGCAGTTATACTTATGATTGTTTTCTTGACAATATTCATAAAGATTACGGCAAAATACAATTGGGTAAATCACTAAATACCTTTATGCATTTAATCAAGAAATATGAGGGAGATAAAGTAGGTTCTAAAAAAAAGATGCGTTTGGTTTATGAAAAGTATATTAAATTAGTTTAAGTGTTTACTATACTTTTTTAGGTTAAGTAAAAAAATAAAACTGAGTTGTTATGGCAAAACAACCCAAATATTACGTTGTATGGCAGGGACGTGAGACTGGAGTTTTTGACTCTTGGGAAGCTTGTAAGCTACAGACTGCAGGTTTTCATGGGGCAGTCTTTAAATCATTTTTATCTAGAGAAACTGCGGAAAGAGCCTTTGCAGATGAAAGTTCAAATTATATTAGAAGAAAAAAGACAGCAGAAAATAAATTGTCTAATGAGGAAAAGCAATTAATTGGAGACCCCATTGAAGACAGTATTGTTGTAGATGGTGCTTGGAATACTGAAACTGGAATGGTAGAATATCAAGGTATATATAATAAGACCTTTGAAGTTTTATTTCATCAAGGGCCATATGAAGACGGCACCAACAACATTGTGGAATTTTTGGCTATTGTACATGCTTTGGCATTGTGTAAAGAATGGCATTGGAAAGTACCTATTTATACAGACAGTAAAACTGCTATTCGATGGGTAAAAGATAAAAGAGCAAAGACTAAACATGCTGTCAGCGATAAGAATAAGAAATTATTTGATATACTTGGCAGAGCCGAAAAATGGCTACAAACCAACGAATATGAAAACCCAATCTTAAAATGGGAAACGAAAGCTTGGGGAGAAAACCCTGCTGATTTTGGAAGAAAATAAAACGATATGTCAAGTCAAAGCGATACTATATTAGAAGGATTAAACGACCGCCAACAAGAAGCTGTGGTTAGTGATAACAAACGACTGTTGGTTTTAGCAGGAGCAGGCTCGGGTAAAACCAAAACGCTTTTGCAAAAAATCATCTATTTAATAGAAGAAAAAAAAGTGCAACCTTCAAATATTTTGGCTATCACATTCACCAAAAATGCCACCAACGAAATGATAGACCGCTTGATAGTTTCGGCAGATAGTAGTGGTTTTTATGAACGAATTATTTTCAGTAAAGAATTAACGAAGTTAGAAAAAGATGCAGAGCGCAGAAACTGGAAGCGCAAGTATAAGTGGATTGAAGGATTAACTATTCGAACATTTCACAGCTTTTGTTATACTGTTTTGCGAACTGACGGCGTGAAAGAGTTTGACAACAAATTCAAGATTATTGGCGATGAAAAATCAACCGATATAGATGACATCTCTAACCGCATTGCCAGTGAAACTGTCTTTGAAGTATTCCACCGTTTGTTTATTGAAAAATGCGAAAGCAATGATTTTTTATTAAAAACCAAACGTTACATACTGGACTATTTGGTGGATAAAATTCATATCCCAAAAGAATATGAATCGCCTAAAATTACTGATGGAAAATTTTATACTACTTTAAATGGTACAAAAGTAAAATCTAAGTCGGAACAATATATAGCTGATTGGCTTTATCGTCATAGTATACCCTTTGTATACGAACCCCTTTTAAATGTGAAGGATTTTGATTTTCACCCTGATTTTTTTATTCCTGATGCCAATTTGTACTTGGAACACGTAAGTGATTTAAGTTACCCAATGGAAGACAAAGAAAAACAGTTTGCCAAAGGAAATATCTTGTATGCTAAAACATTTGAACGGAATACACAAGATTCTGCTATTTTTAATCATACGCTAGATCAAATTGTGAAGAGCCGATTACCTATGGATTTCCATCGTGATAAAAAATTAAACTATTTGGAGGAGTTTAATGGTTATTATGAAGAGGTAAAAGATTTGGTTCGACAAATCATAAGGATTTGCGATATGATAAAGGTGGAAAATATCACTTTAGATGAAGTAATCGCAAGAGCGGCAAAAGACCAGCATGAGCGAGTTAGAGTGTTTTATGAGTTAGCCATTCCAATAATTAAAGATTACATCGAATATACTACCAATAAATCATATTTGGATTTTAACGATTTGATTCTAAAAACAGCTAATCTATTTACCAACCATGAAGATGTTAGACAACGGTATCAAGACAGATACCAATATATTTTAGTCGATGAGTTTCAGGACGTAAACAACCTTCAAGTAGAATTGATAAAGCTAATTATTAAACCATCGACACAATTGTTTTGTGTAGGTGATGATTGGCAAAGTATTTATGGCTTCAGAGGTTCTAATGTAGAATATATTATCAATTTTGAAAAGTACTTTTCAAACGCACAACTTATCAAACTCAACCAGAATTACAGAAGTGAGCGAAATATAGTTGAGGCCAGTAACGAAGTAATCAAATACAACAAGCACAAGATTGAAAAAGATATTTCAGCCACCAAGGACACCCAGCAAAAAATCATTATTCAGCATGGTAACAATGAGGAAGATAATGTTAGGTATTGTGTCGAAAAGGTAGAAGAGTTATTGGAAGAAGGCTATGCTAAGGATGATATTTTATTCCTTTACCGCAGGAATAATATGTTTTATAAATATAGAGAAGAGTTTAAGCAACATAAGTTTTATGTAAACGGAAAAACCATTCATGCCTCCAAAGGATTGGAAGCTAAAGTAGTTTTTATTGTTGGATTGACTGATGGCAAAGGAGGATTTCCTGATGTATGGTTAGAAGACAGACTATTCCAAATTATTAAGACAGCCGACTACAATTTGTTATTGGAAGAAGAAAGAAGGCTCTTTTATGTAGCACTTACCCGAGCCAAAGAAAAACTCTATTTAATTACCGAAAGAGGAAACGAATCGAGTTTTCTTAATGAAATTCCGGCTGAATACACTTCAAAGAGCAAACAACTAACCAAAACAAAT
Source organism: Flavobacterium sp. IMCC34852 (assembly GCF_030643905.1). Classification (NCBI taxonomy): domain Bacteria; kingdom Pseudomonadati; phylum Bacteroidota; class Flavobacteriia; order Flavobacteriales; family Flavobacteriaceae; genus Flavobacterium; species Flavobacterium rivulicola. The sequence goes on from NZ_CP121446.1 coordinate 2,554,084, forward strand.
TTCCGCCAAAATGAGTGTAAAAACTGTCACGCTCCAATGAAAGAGGAATGGGTTGCTTGTCCTAAGTGTGGGGAGAAATATTAATAAAATAAGACAGCAAAGATTTTTAACACATAAATTAATCTTAACACCATCAGCTATAAATTAACCCCTCTAAAACCAACCACCCTATGAAAACCACCCTAACCGCTTTATTCCTTTTAGTTGCCCTTTCCTTTCAGGCCCAAACCAGTGCAGAACTCAACACCAAGGGAATTGAATGGGCCCAAAAAGGAGACCTTAAAACCGCCTTTGACTTCTTTAACCGAGCCATCGTTTTAGACCCTAACTTTTCGAGTGCTTATTCCAACCGTGGTCATGTGTACAGACAACAAGGACAATTTGAATTAGCTGTAAGTGACTATACCCAATCCTATGCTTTGTATCCCAACATACAGGTACTCTATGCCCGAGCCAATACCTATATGGATATGGAGCAGTATGAGAAGGCACAAGCGGATTATACCGCCATCATCAATCTAGAACCTACGTTTAGTGATATCTATTTTGACAGGGCTTATTCGTATATCATGCAAAAAAAATATCAAGAGGCTATGCGCGATATGGAGAAGCAATTGGAACTGACTCCAAAAGATTTTAAATCGTTAGCCAATCTAATCAACTTGAAAAAACAACTCGATTTAAAAGAGGAAGCTTTAGCCGATTATAAAAGGTTATTAAAAGATTTTCCCGATGCCGAAGACCTGCACATAGTGTACAACAACAGAGCTAATTTGTACTCTGATTTAAAACAATTTGATAAAGCCCTGGCCGACATCAACAAGGCACTGGAAATTAAACCCGACTATGATTTGGGCTATTTGAACCGTGCAGAAATTTACCAGAAAATGGGCAACAAAGCCAAAGCTTGTGAAAACTTTAAAAAAGCACAAGAACTCAAGGTAGAAACCAACCGGCACTTTCAAGCCGATGAGGATTATCTCGCGGTAAAAAAACTTTGCAATTAAATAATTTAATTATCATGCTTACCCCTTTACGGGCTGTTAGCTTTAGCGAGCTTCTAGCTTACGCTCAGTTCGCTACGCTCGGGTCGATACAATTTTTATAGTCAAAAGCTGGCGCTTTTAACTTAAAAAATCACTCGAAGTGACGCAGCCAGAACATTTAGAATTACAATAAAAGAATAATCATTATGCCCTTAGTACTCTTAATATTGTTTATCACATTAATTGTATTATTAAAAATCTACCAAGCGGACATTAAAGGAGCCATTGGAGAGCAAAACATTTCTTTACGTTTACGTTTCTTAGACAAATCAAAGTATAAAGTTATTAATAATGTAGTACTGCAATCGGGCGACTATACTTCACAAATTGACCACATAGTCATTTCAGATTATGGCGTTTTTGTCATAGAAACCAAAAATTACAAAGGTTGGATTCTTGGCAATGAACACTCTGAATATTGGACTCAAGTGATATACAAACGCAAAGAAAAGCTGTATAATCCCATACGACAAAACTTAGGTCACATTAAAACTTTGAGAAAATGTTTGAGTGAACATTCTAATGTAGAATACAAATCGATTATTGTTTTTTCTTCAAGAGCAGCCATTAAAGTTAATACGGTAACAGATGTTATATATTCATCCCAACTTGTTAGCACCATCAAACGATACTCAGACACCAACCTCACTGAAATCGAAAAAGAAAATATATTTAGTAAAATCAGTGGTTTGAATAGGATTGCTACCTATGACAAACGCCAACATATCAAATCCATTAAACAAAGAATTGAAAAACGAGAAAATTCAATTCGAGAAGACAAATGTCCTCAATGCGGTGGCCGCTTAATACTTCGCGAGGGAAAATTTGGTGATTTTTTAGGTTGCAGCAATTACCCTAAATGCACACAAACGATAAAATTAGAGTAACAAAACGTTATCTTCAAAAAGTCTACTAAATTTAAGACTAAAAAACAAAACCTTTACAACGATAAATCATGTCACAAATTGACCGATACAAATCCCTCCCCATTTACCAAAAAGCGGAATTGATTTTCCAATTGGTAGAAAGTTTAGTAGCATCTTTACCGGAGGATGATGACTACATTCAAGACACCAAACACCTGATGCTTGAAGATGCTATGATTATCCCTGCTAAAATAGTAGGTGCAGAAGCCGGTGATTTATACAGCATCAGGATGCAAAATGCAGCACTCATCAGGGAATATGCGATGCACTTGTATGTTCAAGTAGGCAGCTTAGCGTTTCATGACAATTACAAGGACTTAGAATATATAAAACTTATTCGCAAAGAGTTGGAGGAGTTTAGAATACTTTTTATTGAATGGGTTGAAAGTTTTGATACCAACAATCACCTCTGGGATGATTGGGGTTTGTTTAATCCTTCGGGAGCTATTCCGCCTAGTGATGAAGATACTGATTTTGATATCAATGACTTTTTTGAGGATGAGGATTAGCTTCTAGATACAGCTCGTCCCAAAAGACCAGACACTCAGGGTTAAGGTATTACGCAGTTAGCCCTTTGGGTTTAATAACCACCCTATTTTTAAAAAACACTTGATTTGTTTGCTGATAAATTGTAAATTAGGTGGCTAATTAATCTAACTACCTTTTTTATGAAAAAAACATTACTATTTATTGTGGCTATATTGTTTTTTGGGTTTATGACTCAAAAAGCGATGGCACAAAATCTACAAACTGTTGCTATACAAAGTGGGTTTAATGCCGATGTGGTGGCTAATGGTGTAGGAACCTCGGCATCTTCGACCTCAACGGATGTTGATGGAGTAAACTATGCTTTTATCTCGAGAGACTTTCAATTGACTACGGGCAGTACACCCTTAACTTATGGGCTACCTGTAAACGGACTGATTAATAGTGTGGTTGCGGCACCTGCCGGGCTTAGTTTTCAATTGGCGTCTTATAGTGGCAATAACAGTTTGCGACTTCAAAACGTTAATGACTCGGGGACTTTGACCTTTACCACTCCCATAGCGGCTGTTAATTTATACATGCTGGCTACCGGAGGAAGTGGTGCTTGTACGGTAAACGCAACCGTTAATTTTGCCGATGCTACTTCTGAAACCTTTACCGGGATTGCTATTGCCGACTGGTATGGCGGTGCTAATTTTGCCATTCAAGGGATTGGAAGAATCAACATTACGAATGATGTGTTAGAAACCGGAGGGGGAACCAATCCGAGACTCTATCAAATTCCGTTGGCCATCAGTGTAGCCAATCAAGCTAAATTGGTACAAAGTGTTACTGTGACTAAAGCCGGAGGGGGAATTCCTAACATCTTTGCTTTTTCGGTAGATGCGTATACCAGTTGTCCTGCTCCCAGTAACATAACTTTTACCTCATCTAATGACGGGGGTACTTTTAACTGGACGGCACCGACAAGTGCGCCATCAATGGGTTATGACTATTATTACAGTGCTTCTGCAACACCGCCAACAGCTTCTACTACTCCAACCGGGAGTGTGGCTGCCGGAGTAACTACAGCAACGCTTACAGGGCTTACTATGGGAGCTACTTATTACTTTTGGGTAAGATCCAATTGTGATACCCTGCAAGGTTTTTGGCAAATGAAAATGTTTACTACCGGACAAATGGAAGCTACTTATACTGTTGGGGATATCAATACCGAGTTTTCAACAGGACCAACTATCACTAGTAGTACTGCCTGTCCGGGGACATTGTCTTTAAACATTCCGGCAGGGTTTCAAATTGCGTCAACCGATGTTGCTTACACCATGACCACAGCCAGCAATGGTTGGATGAGTGAGCAAAGAACACTTTTAGTTTGTAATACTAACAATACTACGGAGGCCGCAATTGCTTCGGGTGTAGGTACTACAACAGGAACGTATGCTTATAACCGAACCGGATTAACGATTGCCAATGGTCTTACCGGCACGGTTAGTTTCGACCTTAGGGCTTGGAGAACCTATGGCGGTTCCGGTTGCAATGCTGATTATAACAGGGTTGACAACAACACTTGGAAAATCACTGTTACCCTAACGCAAGCGTTATCGACAATAGATGTGACAGCGCCAAAAATTAAAATCTATCCGATACCGTTTACCGATGTCATTCATCTTGATCATGCGCAAGAGGTCAACGCTATTGCTGTTACAGACCTCACAGGGAAATTGGTACAAACTATCCAACAACCGCAAGAGGCGATTTATTTAGGCGATTTAAATTCGGGGCTCTATATTTTGACGATGACCCTGCAAGATGGAAGTGTGCAACACATTAAAGCAATAAAGGAATAACATTGAGTAAAAAAAGGGTCATTATTGACCCTTTTTTTGTCGTATTTGTGGAATAAAAAGTGACCCGAAGCTTTAGCTGAATTGAGCGAAGCACACGAGGCGAAGCCGACTGCCGAAGGAAATGGAGAACCGTGGTACAAACAAGGCTTCTCGATACAATTTACAAATACAAAAACTAGCGTTTTTAACTTTAAAAATCACTCGAAGTGACGTGAGGAAGGCGTTGGGTTTGTGCGAGGCTTCTCGATACATTTTTGCTGCGCAAAAACACTCGAAGTGACGCGTTGAAGACGAGTGGTTTAAACTAAAGTCCCTAACCCAGCACAGTCCCGTCAGTTCGAGTGGTTTTTATGGAACGCAGTGGAATAATCCCGAAGTCTCGGGAGTATCGAAAACCGTGGTGCAAACAAGGCTTCTCGATATTATTTTTAAACTCAAAAGCTGTCGCTTTTAACTTTAAAAATCACTCGAAGTGACGGCCCTGAGGTTATTAGACTTATAGTGTATTTAGCAGTTACCGTCAGTTCGAGTGGTTTTTTATGGAACGCAGTGGAATAATCCCGAAGTCTCGGGAGTATCGAGAACCATTGTGCGAACAAGGCTTCTCGATACAATTTACAAATACAAAAACTAACGTTTTTATATTTATAAATCACTCGAAGTGACGGTTTGGTTGTTTTATCAAGTTATGCACTTAACGTCTGTTCGAGTGGTTTAAACTAAAGTCCCTAACCCGGCACAGTCCCATCAGTTCGAGTGGTTTAAACTAAAGTTACTATCGTTGCATTGTCCCGTCAGTTCGAGTGATTTTAAAAACTGAAAACGCTAGTTTTCAGTTTTTAAAATAGTATCGAGAACCGTTGTTTCAATTGAACTTTTTTTTTGCCAAATTAGGTAAATCATCATAATCACCTTTTATCAAAGCTTCTTTCTTAGCTTTTGACCATTTTTTAATTTGCTTTTCTTTTTCTATGGCAAAGTTTATATCGGTAAACTCGGCGTAGAAAACTAAAGTAACCGGTCTTCTTTTACAGGTATAACAATCGGGATAAAAACCTATATCATGTTGGAATAATCTTTGGGTAAGTTTACTTGTCACTCCTGTATAATAAGTGCCATCGGAACATTTTAATATGTATACGTAGGATTGTTGCATATTGTAAAAGTAAGAAATAATTTATTTTAACGAGGCTTCTCGATATTATTTTTAAACTCAAAAGCTGTCGCTTTTAACTTTAAAAATCACTCGAAGTGACTGCCCTGAGGTTATAAGACTTATAGTGTATTTAGCAGTTACCGTCAGTTCGAGTGGTTTTTTATGGAACGCAGTGGAATAAAAAATTGTATCGAGAACCGTTGTTTATGCGAGCTTCTCGATACAATTTACAAATACAAAAACTAGCGTTTTTATATTTATAAATCACTCGAAGTGACGGTCTAGCTTTTTTATCATGTTATACACCTTTCGTCAGTTCGAGTGGTTTTTATGGAACGCAGTGGAATAATCCCGAAGTCTCGAGAGTATCGAGAACCGTTGTGAAAACGAGGCTTCTCCATACATCACTATAGCTATCAGAAGACTCGAAGTAAAGGTTAGGTTTATTTGAAAGATTTTTGATAATTTTAGCCTATGAATGATAGCGAACTACTTTTCAGACGCCTTACTTTTGAGGAGTTTCAAACACTGGTGCAATGGGCGGCTTTGGAGGGATGGAATCCCGGTTTGGAGGATGCGGCTATTTTTTGGGCCACTGACCCGGAAGGGTTTTACGGTTATTTTGACAAGGAAACACTCATTGCCGGTGGTTCTATTGTTGCTTATGACGGACAGTTTGGTTTTATGGGTTTCTTTATAGTGCATCCTAATTACAGGGCAAAAGGCATTGGGCGAACACTTTGGCAACAACGTCGAGATACTTTGTTGTCGCGCTTGCAACCCGATGCTTCCATAGGGATGGACGGTGTGGTAGCCATGCAACCCTTTTACCAAAAAGGCGGTTTTGAAATTGCTTATCGCGATGAGCGTTATGAAAAAACAGGAAAGCCCTATCCTATTAATCCATTGGTACAAAAGGTTACCGAAAAAGATTGGGAAGCTATCTGTGCCTTAGACTTGGAATGTTTTGGCGTAGGACGTACCCGCTTTTTAAAACTTTGGCTCGAGGCTTCAAATGCTAAGGCTTTTCAGTATACTGACCACAATCATTTATTAGGCTTTGCCGTAATCAGACCATGCCAAACCGGTTATAAAATTGGTCCTTTGTTTGCCGAAAATGAGACTGTTGCGGCCGCACTTTACGAGCGCTGTCTTACTGAAGCGATTGACGAGCCCGTATATTTAGACATCCCGGTTTGTAACGAAGCCGCCGTGAATTTGGTACAACAATACAAAGCTACTTATGTCTTTGAATGTGCCCGAATGTATTATGGCAAGCCACCTAAAGTTGCTGTCGAAAAAGTATTTGGAATTACCAGTTTTGAGTTGGGGTAACATTCCTACCCTAAAAATACGCCATTTGCCTTATGTAACATCAACTGAAAAAAACTATATTTGGGTGTATAGTTTTACTCCTATTTGTTTGTCATGAAAACACTTTATTCCCTACTCTTTTGCTGTATCTTTTACAGTAATTATGCCCAAGATCCTGCTACCCCCGAAGGCGGAATGTTTGACTTTTTATACAACCTCAAAACACCTGAAATGCCCGGACAATTGAAAAATCCGTATATGTTTGTGCGCAAAGGCAACACGGCTATAACCATAGAAGGCGATTTAAAAGAAAGCAAACCGGCTAAGGTTAAATTCAGCGACGGCACTTATGAAGGCAGTGTGGTGATGTATAATAAGAAAGAGAAAGAATTTAAACTCAAAAAAGGAACCTATACGTTTACCAACGGCGATGTTTACCAAGGCGATTTTACCAATAACAGCGGGATTTATTATACCAACGGTACATATCTTTTTAAGAACGGTATTAAGCTGGTATTTTCACACCAACCCGGTAAGATTCAGTACTACGAGAATGTAAAAGGAGTTTATCATTACCAAAACGGAGATTCATGCGTGGTTGACTATTATGATGACGAAGTGGGATTTCATTTTTACCCTAAAACAGGCGCTCACTATTATGGTTCTATTAGCCATAAAACCAGAAACTTGCTCCCTAACAGTTATGTAAACTATTACCATCCCAGTGGAGTTACTTACAAAGGAAAATTATCCAAAAGCCTTCCTGATGGTTGGTGGCTTGGCTACAACCAAAAGAACGAACAAGTGCAAAGTGCCTACTTTAACAAAGGAAAACTACTGGGTGTAGTAGATGTAACCCCATTAGAAAGAACAGCACAAATAGCCTTTTTTATCAACAATAAAATGATTGCACCGTCGATTAGCAAGGTGAATAAAAACGGCAATGTGGTGTATTGTTACAAAGGCGATGGGGTCAACGGTAATTGTGAATTATTTGAAACGGATTGGAATTACATACCCAAATTTTACATCACCAAAGGCACTTTTAAAGACGGACAACTACAAGGCGATGCCACCCGAACCACCTATGACCACGAATTGAACGTAATAGCCTATGGCAAAGGAAAACTGGTGAATTATTTAGTGGATGGCGACTATATGGAGGCCACCGTTGACGGCAAAACCAGTTTCGTTGGAAAGTATGCCCAAGGGATAAAAGTGAGTGGGATGGAAACCTTTGAAGACGGTCGGATTTTTAACGGAAGCTACCAAAACGAATTACCTAAAAACGGAAGTATGACTTTCCCCAACAAAGAACGTTACGAAGGCGAATTCAACGAAACCGGAATGCGTGGCGCCGGGAAATACTTTTTCACCAATGGAGAGCGTATTGAAAGCAGTTATTTTCACCATGAATATGCTGTAGGCTGTACTTATTACAAAGCAGATGGCACCGAATATTTTGGTGAATATGACTTTAAAAAAAGGGAGTTTTCATCCAAAGATTATATAGCCGATTTTAAAGTAATGATGAAAAGCCTTGACGATGCTAAAAATCAAACGGCTCAACAGCAACAGCAACAACAAAGTTATAGTCAAGGTCGCACTTGCGGCAGTTGTAACGGTAGCGGTAATAATGTCAACACTTGCCCTATGTGTAAAGGAAGCGGTCAGTCTGAAACCTGGATGAAGGTAGATAGTTTTGGTCGTTATGCCGGCAAAGGCACTTGTATTTATTGTCGCGGCAACGGCACCATCAGTGTGGGCAGTTGTGGTACTTGCCACGGCAGCGGCAGGGTCAATTAGTTTTGGGAATCTTGAGTATATTTCGTAAAACAATAAGCAAGAGCAGTTTAGCGAATGATAATCATGTAACAATTAGCCAAAATTATGCAACACAAGTTCGGTTAAAAAGTGCCAAATTTGTTATCACAATAAGCAATGTTATCGGGTCAAGAGAAGAAAATATTCACCAAAAGCCCCTTTTTGGTCCTAACCGATAACCGCAATGCTTTGACATAAAAAAGGTAAACCGTCATGAGGGATCATGGCGGTTTTTTTATGTTATGCTTCATTCTTGAGTAGCTATAGCTTTGAAATTTCTGTTAGTTCTATAAAACCATTAACATTTGTTCTACAAAATATTGTCATTTTAACGGCGATAAAATGCAGTTTATCGGATTTGTTTTGTTTAACCACCAAAGTAGTGTTAAATTTATTTTCAGAATTAAACAACTGCTTTAATTCTATTTCATTCTGTCAACGGAAATCAATTTCCTCCAATAAATTGATGCTTGATTTCGTTTCAACCTACATTTTTTTCGCGTGCCTACTAATGGTTGTTTGAACACTGCTAGTGTTTGAATTATTCCTCATGTCGTGTTTCACTTTGTTTATTTAGTGAGGCTTAATTTCTATTATGCATTAGGGAAGAAACCGAAAATCCCTTCAAAGAGTAGGTAAATTAAATTAACAAACTATGGCAAAACTACACCCAAACATTTTTTTAATGACCCTATTTTGTTTATTCATGATAAACAAATCAAATGCTCAAACTATCATTGAGCCCGGTCCGGAACATTATGCCTCAAAAGCTTCCTCATCGAAGAGCAGCACTACGCCAATTATTAAGGCAAACACCAATAATCCCGAACAATTGAATAAAGCATTCAATTTGAGTAGCAGATCAAACACTAATGTAGCCCAATCTACTGCTGTTAACTGCTACATTCCACCAGATGCCACTTATACTAATTTCCCCGGAAATGATGATGGTTCAGTTGGAATTGCATTACCATTTCAATTTAGTTTATACGGAACAAACTATAATGTTGTCTTTATCAATAACAATGGAAATCTAACTTTTACAGCGCCCTCCGGTTCATTCGATCCGGTTGGGTTTCCAACTAATATACCAATGGTTGCCCCATTTTGGGCAGATGTTGATACTCGAGTAGGAAACACCGTAAAGTATAAAATAAGTCCAACCAGTTTAATCGTTACCTGGCCGGGAGTCGGTTATTATAATCAAAATATCAGCAAGCTGAATACCTTTCAGGTAGTAATAACCAATGGGAATGATCCTTTGATAGGATTAGGAAATAATGTTGCCTTTTATTATGGCGATATGCAATGGACTACAGGAGAAGCATCGTCAAATGGCGGTAGCGGAGGCTTTGGAGGAGTTCCTGCTACAGCCGGAATTAACAAAGGAGATGGTATTAACTTCATACAGATTGGTCGCTTTAATCAAAATAATACCACTTACGGCGGACCATTAAGCGGAACAAGCGGTATTAGTTATCTTGACTTTGGCTGTTATCCGTTAACTGCAGGTTCACTTACTAATTTACAACCGGCAGTCTCAGGAGTTCCGGCTAATAATACAATTAATATTGCTTGTGGAGAAACCGGCACTATCAACTTAACGGCCTTGCCTCCGGAAGTGGGTCAAAACGTTTCCGTGGTGGTTAATACCGGAGGATTGTGTAATACTACTCAAACTACGACAAGTGGAACTTCTTCCAATGCGACGGTCACTATAGCCGGTGACGCTTGTAATGAAGGTACGCATAACATTAGTTTTGTTTTTACCGATAATTTCAACCCCTCAGCCAGTACCACGGTTAACATTACTGTTGTTATTGGCACAGCTCCGGTCATTGCTTGTCCGGCTAATATTACTGTTTCAAATGCAACAGGTCAATGTGGTGCCAATGTTTCTTTTGCCGCAACGGCAACCGGTAGTTTAGCACCAACATTAACATACTCTCCGGCCTCCGGAAGTTTCTTTCCTGTGGGTACAACAACAGTAACGGCAACAGCAACCAATGCTTGTGGAACTGATACTTGCACCTTTACAGTTACCGTAAACGATACGGAATCTCCTGTAGTGACCTGTCCCGGTAATCAAACTTTACCCGTCGGATCCAATTGTTTGGTATCTTTACCTGACTATGTTACAACTTCAGCCGTAAATCTCTCCGTTAGAGTCAACAGTGGCTCTGCCGCGACGAGTTGTGTGGATGGATTTTTAGGCGGTGCGCCCGAACCACATTGGAGAGTTAATGTTAATAATCAAGGTTGGGTAACCTATCCTTCCAGTGGAATTTGCTTTGCCAATACGCCAAATATTCAATATAATCAATCTTATAATTGCAGTAATGACTATCCTGCCAGTGTAATAGTATGTTTTAGAGTGTTTGAGGATGATGGAGTGGCTTGCATTGTGAATGAAACTTGTTTAGTAGAGGTTTGCCAATCTTATCCTGCTCCGACGCCCGGAACAAGTGCTACTTATACCCTTTCAATTCCAAGTTCCGCACCCAGCTGGGGAACTGTTAGTTTTACTATAACTTCAACAGGAGCATTTACAAACTGTCCTGCCGCTACAGATAATTGCAGTGTTTCCGTCACGCAATCACCTCTTCCCGGTACACCTCTGGCGCCCGGTAATCACACCGTGACTTTAAATGCAACTGACCCATCCGGAAATACTGACTCTTGTACTTTTAACGTTCTTGTAATTGATACAACGGCTCCAATTATAAATTGCCCGCCGAATATTACCGGAGTTATGGCTACCAGTGTCAATGGAGCAGTTGTAAACTATCCGACACCTTTGGGATTTGACAATTGTAGTGGTGCAACAACCACAAGAATTGCCGGTTTAGCCAGCGGTTCAACCTTCCCGATTGGAACAACAACAGTGACGCATCAAGTAACCAATGCAGCCGGTTTAACAGCTCAATGTTCGTTTAACGTAACCGTTGTTGCTGTTCCTCCACAAATTACGTGTCCATCCAACATTACAGTAAATACTGCTGCGAATCAATGTGGTGCCAACGTAAGTTTTGCCGCTACAGAAACAATCGGTATTCCGGCTTCAACCATTACCTATTCTCCTGCTTCGGGAAGTCTTTTCCCGGTAGGTACAACAACCGTAACCGCCACTGCAACCAATACTGTGGGAAGTTCTACTTGTACGTTTACGGTGACCGTAAACGACACGCAACCACCAACCATAAATTGTCCGGCCAATATTGTGACCACCAATACAACAGGTCAATGCGGTAAAATTGTCACTTTTGAAGCAACGGCTTCCGATAATTGTGGTACTGCTAACTTAAGTTATAGTCCGGCTTCCGGATCAACTTTTGCTGTTGGAACTACCACTGTTATTGCTACAGCCAATGACGGCAATGGCAATACGACAAGCTGTACTTTTACCGTAACAGTTAATGATACGGAAGCACCAAGTATAACTTGTTCGGCACCTGTCACAATCAGCAACACCCCCGGACTTTGCTCGGGTACTGCTACACTAACAGCACCTGTTGTTACAGATAATTGTGCTGTTGCTCCGCAAATGACCCTTAACGGAAGTTTTTCGTCCGGAAGTGACCAATGGAACCAATGTGGCAATAATGTAGAGGCCTATGGTACAGAAGCCGGATATGGTGGCTCAAACCCTTTTAATGCCGTAGCAGAAATTGATCATGAGCCGGTAACCCTTTGTCAAAACATCAGCGGTTTTGTGGTAGGTCAAACCTATCAGCTAACCTTCAGAGCATCCAGAAGATCAGGTGCGCCGCCAACAGTAGGTACCATAATCACGATTGATGGTGGGGCATTAAATACAACTGTCAGCCGTTCTAATGGTTTATTCAGTTTGACTCCGGAAACCATCAGCTTTGTGGCCACACAAACCACACACCAATTAAAATTTGAACCATCAGCCGGTTGGGGTGGTACCGTTGGATTTATTATTGATGACATTTCCATCAATCGTCAATTCATCAGCAACAATGCTCCGCCAACCTTCCCGTTTGGAAATACTACTGTAACCTGGACAGCTACTGATGCTTCCGGTAATACGGTTTCTTGTAATCAAACGGTAACCGTTAATGATACCGAAGCACCAACAATTGCTTGTCCGGCCAATATAACGGTGAATAATACAGCCAATCAATGTGGAGCCAATGTTAGTTTTACCGCTACTGCAAGTGATAATTGCGGAACAGCTACTATTACTTACAGTCCGGCATCGGGTTCCTTCTTTGCAGTGGGCACAACAACCGTTACGGCTACAGCAGATGACGGTCATGGCAATACAACGAGTTGTACTTTTACCGTTACGGTTAATGATACTCAGCCACCGGTAATTAATTGTCCTGCCAATATTAATGTTGATATGGATCCGGGGTCATGTGGTGCTGTAGTTACTTTTGCAGCCACAGCTTCAGACAATTGTGGTACGTCTAACATTACTTACAGTCCGGCCTCAGGTTCATTCTTTGCCTTAGGCACAACAACCGTTACGGCTACTGCAGATGACGGACATGGCAATACAACCAGTTGTACTTTTACCGTAACAGTAGATTTGTTAGATCATGTCAACTTACAATGGCCGCCTAATGCTGCTATTTGTCCCGGTGGTACTTTTACGGCTTACGGACAAGTTTATGAGCCCAATGTAACCACTGTTAATGGCCAACAAGGCGCTAATATTGAAGTACATTTTGGTTACAATTCTTCTAATACCAATCCTTCAACTTGGACCAATTGGTCACCGGCTTCTTTTAACCAATTTGGTGGTGGTCCAAATAATGATGAATACTTTTATAACTTTAGTTCCAACGTTCCCGGTACTTATTATTATACTTTCAGATACCGACAAAATGGTTGTACTTGGCAATATGGCGGATTCCAACAATGGGATGGCGGCACTTGGGATGGTACCAATTATGTAAGTGGTGTTTTGACCGTTCAATCTTTGGATTGGGCTAACTTACAATGGCCACCAAATGCAACCATTTGTCAAGGCTCGAGTATGACAGCTTACGGACAAGTATATGAAAGCGGTGTTACTCCGGGTGCCGGTTTACAAGGCGCCGGTATAGAAGTACAATTTGGATACAGTTCAACCAATACCAATCCTTCAGGTTGGTCAAATTGGAGTACTGCCTCATTCAACCAATTTGGAGGAGGATATGCCAATGACGAATACTTTTATAATTTCACACCGCCAACCAGCGGAACCTATTACTATACTTTCCGTTACCGACTTAATGGTTGCTTATGGCAATATGGCGGTTATAGTAGTGGCGGCGGATTATTTTGGGATGGAACCAATTTTGTCAACGGAACACTTAATGTGAGTCCGACAACCGTTGGTGGAGTCGTAAGTGGCGGAACCTCGATTTGTCCGGGTGAAACCAGTGCTTTACTAACCTTAAGTAATTATACCGGTATGATATTAGGATGGGAAAGTTCTACCGCACCATTCCTAAGTTGGAATCCAATTGGAAATAACAACAACACTTATACTTCAGGACCTTTAGCTGAAACAACCAAATTCAGAGCTATTGTACAAAGTGGTGTTTGTCCATCTATGGCTTCAGCTGAAACGACTGTGGTTGTTTACCTGACTTATCCGTTCTATGCGGATAATGATGACGATGGCTATGGTGCCGGACCATCAGTACTATTGTGTTCTGACGATGCTAACAATGCCCCGGAAGGCTACAGCGTTGACGGAACCGATTGTGATGATACTTTGGCAGACCGACATGAAACCTTCCCGTTCTTTGTTGATGCGGATGGTGACGGTTATGGTGCCGAGGGTTCTACTGCGGTTCAATTGTGTGCTGTAGATGGGGACACACCACCGGAATCTAACTATTCTGTAAATGATGATGATTGTAACGATTTGGTTTTTGAAATCAACCCAAGTGTTGCAGAGATTCCTTTTGACAATATTGACAACAACTGTAATGGTACTTTGTATGACGGTCATCCGCTAATAGTGGTAAATGTTCTTTCTCCTAGTTGTGGCGGTATTAATCACGGTTTGAATAATACTATTAACTGTACAGAAATAGATTTAGGTGAAGGATTTGTCATTGGTTACCGCTTTAAAGTAACTAATTTGTCTACCGGACAAGTGGATTATGTTGATACCGTTCAGCACCATTTCAAATTAACCGATACAGACATTTATGCTTACGGAACTTCCTACTCTATTCAAGTAGCCGCCATTGTTAATGGTGAAGTTCAAGGCTATAATGGCAATACTTGTACCCTAACCACAACTAACGTAGCCACAACGAAAGTGGTGAATTCTCAGTGTGGTTCAACACTATTGTTTATGAATTCTACTATCAATGCCAATGCGGTGAATTCTGCGATTACCTATCGTTTTAGAGTGGCTCGTGCTGATGCACCTTCGACTTACTACTATACCGGTGAGCGCAATTTACCAAACTTTAATTTGACCATGTTGACTGCACCTGTAGGTTTCCTAACTTATGATACAGAATACAAAGTAGATGTTCAAATCAAAATTAAATTGGCTAATGTAATTGCTTGGTCACAGTATGGACAAGTTTGTTCCATCTTTACGCCTGCACCGCCAACCTCATCAGTCATTGCCTCACAATGTGAATTGGTAGCCAGTAGTTATACTCAAGTGATTAATGCAACTCCATTTGCCGGAGCAACGCTTTACCGATTCTTGTTGACGCATTATGATGAATTTGGCGATTTAGATTATGAGCAATACCAAGACAGTCCGACTCCAAACTTTACCCTAAGTATGTTTAGCGGATTGCTTCCTGATACCACTTATAATGTTGCGGTTTCTATGCTATTGTATGGCACTTTTGTCCCTTATGATAAAGAATGTACCGTAACCACTCCAATGGCAGCCAGAATAATTGAAACGACTCCTTTCAAAGCAACTGTTTATCCGAATCCGTACACCAACAACTTTATGATTGATGTTACCACTGCTGACACAGCCTTAATTGAAATCAAAGTGTATGACATGGTAGGCCGATTGGTTGAACAGAAAACGGTAAAAGTAAGCGACTTAGAAAAAGCGCCTATCGGAGAAAGATATCCTTCGGGAGTATACAACGTTATTGTTTCACAAGGTGAAAACATACAAACCGTTCGCGTAGTAAGACGATAACACCATTTAACTAAAAACCGAGAAAAGGCATTCCGTTTGGAATGCCTTTTTTTATCTCAAAAGAATTGAGTAAATGACTTGCCTTATGGCTTAATTGTTAGTTTTCACAATTTTGTTTAAATTAAATTTACATTCGTAACTTTAAATCGTGGCGTAATCCAAGCAACCTTTTTTGATTTTAAGCATCATTACAACATCAATCATCAAAAAAAAAATCATGAAATCGAAGATTATTACATCAGTTCGCCTTTCAGGCTCGAGTCACGAATACCAAAAAAACAATTTTTCTAGCATGAGTAAAAAGAATTACTTCCTTGCTATTGTTCTCCTATTTTCACCGGGATTAATTGCTCAAACTTTTGAATGGCTGCGTACTCCGAGTATTACTTTTAATATGAATCCGGGGATGATTAGTTACCCGACGGCTTCTGATACTTTAGGCAATACTTATATCTGCGGATTTAAAGACAATGCTACCTCCTATACTGATATTTTTGGAAATCTTGCTTTGCATAAATATGATGCGAACGGTACTTTGGTTTCCACTACAAACATCAACGGGAATGTTCATGCTTATAAGCTAGCCACAGATAATGCCGGAAATCTTTATATGGCAGTTGGTTATTTGACCACAATCACTATCGGAAACTTTAATTTGACCACCAATTTACAGAGCGTGAATCCTTTGCTGTTAAAATTCAATGCTAATGGCGAATTGCTTTGGCATAAGGTGATTCCGGGAGATTTTACCCAACATTTCAATGCGATTGCTATTGATAGCCAGCAAAACGTTTTTATCGGCTATGATGACTATCAAAATTCATTTATCGAAAAAATAGATGGCAATGGCAATACCCTTCAATTGATTACGCAAAGCGAAGTAAAGCTTATTAGCGCCGTAAGTGTAGATAGCGAAGGTAATATTTATGCGGCAGGTTCCTGTGCCGAAATCAATGCTGTGTTCAACGGCACTGCAATGCCGGCACCATTTTTATACAACGTTTATGTAGTCAAATACAATGCGACAGGGCAAATGCAATGGATGCATTATGTGGAAGACATTACTTGCCCGGAACCCATGGTTTTGGCACGCACACCGGATGAAGTGTATTTTAGTTCGCACTTATTCGATGGCTTTTCTGTTGGTGGCATAACTACTGAAGGTCCGACCAATAATACCGATTTCTTTTTGGCAAAATTTAATACAACCGGTTCAGTACAATGGGTTAGAGAAGTTCCGGGTACCGGTGGTGCCGAAATTGGGATGCGCAACTTTTTGGCACTAGACCCACAGGGAAATATTTACTTGACCGGTAAAACTCAAGGTGCAATTCAATGGAATGCCAATGTGAGTTCTCAAACCCAAACCGGTTCTAACAGAGATGTATTAATTTTAAAATATTCTCCACAAGGCACAGTACTTTGGGCCAAAACGGCCGGTGGCAATTCGGAAGACCGGGCTGATGGTATTAGTGTTTTGAGTGATGGCAGTGTTGTGGTTTCGGGTATGGCCAATAACGTTATTACTTTTGACACTTGGCAAGCCGGAACGGACAATTTTCAATACTATCCCTTTTTGGCCAAATTAAACCAAACCACTTTACAACTTCCGGAAAATGACTCAACTTCATGGGTGGCTTATCCGAATCCGACTAAAGATTTTATAACGCTCAAAACTAACGGCTATAGAGGAATGGCAACATTGTATTCTATTTTGGGACAAAAATTAAAAAGCTTTGAGATTACGGCCAATGAAACCCAACTCGATTTGAGTGAAATAGCCCTCGGAACTTATTTTTTAAAATGCAATCAGCAAACCCTCAAAATAGTACGGGAATAATAGGTTCACATGACAATTGTCATTTTTAATGGAAAAAACTAGCGCTACTTTTGTCCTTGTAAAGTAGTCATATGTCCGTTTCATTAGTCCAAAAATATAACGTTCCCGGTCCGAGATACACCAGTTATCCGACAGTTCCTTATTGGGATGAAGCCTCTTTTTCCCCGAATCGATGGAAAGAAACGTTTATTCAAAGTTTTACTGAAAGTAATACGACTGAAGGCATTAGTTTGTATATCCATTTGCCTTTTTGTGAAAGCTTATGCACTTTTTGTGGTTGTCATAAAAGAATTACCAAGCGACACGAAGTAGAAAATCCCTATATAGCAGCCGTTCTGAAAGAATGGCAACTTTACTGCGATTTGTTTCCGGCCAAACCCATCATCAAAGAAATTCATTTGGGCGGCGGTACACCTACTTTTTTTTCTCCGGAACATTTAGAACAATTAATCAACGGCATTCTCAGCAAAGCTGAAAAAGCATCGGAATTCGAATTTAGTTTTGAAGGTCATCCTAACAATACCACACGCATTCATCTGCAAACACTATATGATTTAGGTTTTCGAAGAGTGAGTTTTGGCGTACAGGATTACAGCGAAAAAGTACAAACCGCTATACACAGACACCAACCGTTTCACAATGTGGCCAAAGTGACTTTTTGGGCCAAAGAAATTGGCTATACTTCCATCTCACATGATTTGGTTTTTGGATTGCCTTTTCAAACACTGGATAACGTAATTGACACCATTGAAAAAACCAATTCGCTTTCTCCTGACCGACTGGCGTTTTACAGTTATGCGCACGTACCTTGGATTAAAGGCAACGGACAACGCGGCTTTAAAGACGAAGATGTTCCGAAAGATGAGGAGAAACGCAAGCTGTATGAAGTGGGGAAAGCCTTGCTGTCACACAAAGGCTACCACGAAATAGGAATGGATCACTTTGCTTTAGAAGACGATGCCATGTACCAGGCTTTCAAAGCCGGAAAATTGCACCGCAATTTTATGGGTTATACCGCATCTAAAACCCAACTGATGATTGGCTTAGGTGTTTCTTCTATCAGTGACAGTTGGTATGCTTTTGCTCAAAATGAAAAAGAGCTCGAAACTTATTATGCCCGTTTGTCCCAAAACGAATTGCCGGTATATCGCGGTCATGTTTTGACTGAAGAAGATTTGATTATTCGCCGACATATTTTAAACTTGATGTGCCAATTCAGCACTTCTTGGCAAAGCGATGATTTGTACTTTGACGATTTACCCGAAGTATTGTCCCAACTCCACGAAATGGAGCTCGACGGTTTGCTGCAAATTAAACCCAACAGTTTGGTGGTAACCGAAAAAGGCAAAGCTTTTGTGCGCAATATCTGTATGGCATTTGACCTCAGACTAAAACGCAAAACACCACAGACACAATTGTTTTCGATGACGGTTTAAAAGGTTGTCTGCTTTTCCCTTTTCCCTTATCCCTTTTCCCTCAGCAACATAATCTGCTTAACGAATTTTTAGTATTTTAGCTATGGTTAAAATTCTCTCCACATGAAACCATCAGAAATAGCCAATAGATTCAGAGAAGTTATTTTAAACGGAACTTGGGTGGCCAACACTAATTTTAAAGCGCAATTAGACAATACCGATTGGCAAATGGTCACCACTAAGTTGGATACTTTGAATACCATAGCGGATTTGGCCCAACATATTCATTATTATATTCAAGGATTGAATGAAGTCTTTCGAGGGGGAACACTCGACATCAAAGACCGCTACAGTTTTGACTTTCCTCCTATTACTTCACAAGAAGATTGGGATACTTTTTTGATTCGATTTTGGAAAGATGCCGAAGCATTTGCTGTTTTGGTAGAACAAATGTCTGAAGACAAATTAAAAAGTGCCTTTGTTGAAGAAAAATACGGAAGTTATGAGCGTAATATTGAGGCCATGATTGAGCATAGTTATTATCATTTGGGGCAAATTACACTGCTCAAAAAAAGGTTGACTGCCCAATAGGCGAAATGACAACTGACAAATTGCCTGTATTGCTATAACTATCATTAAGAAGAAAAACAGTAAGCTTTTTTATGTATCTTTAAATACTAAATCAACGCCATTTGGACTATCTTATTTACTTTATTCTCTTGGCCTTATTGGCGGAAATCTTGGGCACTGTGGGTGGCTTTGGTTCCTCGTTATTTTTTGTACCGATAGCCAGTTACTTTCTCGATTTTCATTCGGTGTTGGGTGTTACAGCTATGTTTCATGTATTGAGTAATCTTACCAAAATCGGTTTTTTTAGGCAAGGTGTTGATAAGAAGTTGCTGGTCAGTTTGGGAATTCCGGCCGTAGTTTTTGTAGTATTGGGTGCTTATTTGAGTCGGTTTATTGATGCTAAATGGCTCGAAATGGGATTAGCTGTTTTTCTTATAGGGTTGAGTCTTTTCTTTTTGATTTTTAAAACTGTGGTGATTAAGCCTACCACTTTCAATAGTGTAAGCGGTGGTATAGCTTCGGGTTTCATTGCCGGATTAATTGGTACCGGTGGCGCTATTCGAGGGATGACATTAGCGGCTTTTAATTTGAAAATGCAGGTTTTTATTGCCACCTCAGCTGTAATTGATTTGGCCATTGACGGGAGTCGGACCGTGGTTTACGGACTCAATGGTTTTATTCATAAAGATGATTTGTACCTGATTCCGATATTGTTTGTGGTGAGTATCATTGGCACCTATATCGGAAAAAAAATACTGGAAAAAATATCAGAAGCACAGTTCAAAAAAATCGTCTTAATTTTGATACTCATTACCGGTTTAATTACCGCTTTCAGTACCATCCAAAAGCTATAAAAAAACCACGTCTTTCGACGCGGTAACTTACTCAACAAACCTGCATTTATTTATTCAAATGTGTATAGATTTCATCTTTGAGAAATAACAATTTGGCTTTTAATTCATGTACAAAATTATCATTCGCAATCTCTGAACCCATATTGATTCGGTGAATTTGATGTTCTATTTCGTGGTATTCATCAAACAGGTTTCTGAAATGAGCATCTGAGATTTTAAGTTCGTGAATTCTTTCTTTATGTTCCGGGAATTCGTGTAGTAAATCGTGTTTTTCCATGAGTAATTGGTTTAAGTATTTGTATTTTTTAAAGTGGTTTAAAAAGTTAGTTGGCTAATGGCAATTGGCTTCAGCCTGAACAAACAAGTTCATGTTACTTGGTGACACATAAGCAATGTCTAAACCCATGCCTCTGAGAACAAATAACAGCCCGATGATAACGGTTATTAAAGGTACCATTTTTTGCAGTTTATTTCTGAAAGGCATCGATAAAATGCTACTTACATAAACCACCGCACTCATTAGGGGAATGGTTCCTAAACCGTAAAGCAACATATAAGTTACGCCCAAAGTAACATTTTGCATGGCAATAGCACCAAAGAGTGCAGCATATACCAATCCGCAGGGTAAAAAACCATTAAACACGCCTATAGTAAAAAAAGCATCAGCTGTTTTGCGTTTGAATTGGTTTCCTAAACTGCTTTTTACTTTTGAAATTAAGCGATAAATCGGTTTTGAAAAGTTGTACTTAATTAAGACTCTTTCCGGAATTATCCCTATCAAAATCATTAAAATCCCCAAAACAATTGAAAATCGCTGCTGCATACCGGCGAGATACAACCCTTTGCCCAGCAATCCGAACAGCAAACCCAAAGTCGCGTAGGAAGTCAATCTTCCGGCGTGGTATAATAGAATTTGCAATGCTTTTTTGGTTGGATTATTTCGATCAACCGGCAACATCATCGCTATCGGTCCGCACATGCCGATGCAGTGCAAACTTGATACTAAGCCGAAGATGAGCGCGGTGTAAAGCATTTTTAGATTGTTAGACTTCTTAGATTGTTAGACTTCTTAGATTCTTAGATCTTTTAGAAATAAATTTCTTCTTTGTTCAAATAGGTTTTACCTTCGTATTCCCAAGCCACAGTAATACCCCAAAGACCGCCAACCAGATTGTTTTTAGGTATGAGCAAATCGGAAGCTGATAATGAAATAGGGATTTCAAAATCCAGCTTTTGGTTGGACGGTCTATACAGGGATACTTTTCCTTTTATCTTTGAGTAATCGAATTCTTTTGGGAAATTCACCACTACTCCATTAACTGTTTTGGTAATGGCAACTTTCTCGACAAGATTATTAGCATTTTGGATGCTTTCAATGTTGCCTTGAACCAGTTTTTCTTTTTTGTAATATTGCTCGGTAACCATTTCGTTATCGTATTGACTATCAGATTGTACTTTGAACACAAAGTATAAAATGAAGCTCATGAACAGCGCAATCGCTATAACAATTCCTTTTCCCCAATTCATTTTCATAATTCCTGTCTTTTAGTTGAAACTTCTCGGACCAACAAAATTGGTGGTTGCTGTTTCTATTAATTTATTATTGTTGTAGACTTCAATTTTAAGTTCTACTTTCTCATCTTTTAATTCGCTTTCCAAGATTTTGACGAAGAAAGTTCCTTTGCTAATGCCTTGTTTCTGTACTTTGGCAAACGGACTGCCTACAAGTTTAATTTCACCCTTAGGTTCAATTAATTTGAAAGTAACGTGTTCAAATTCTTTCTCAGTTTTATTGATGATATCATAATTGTAAATGTTGCTTATTTTATCCCCATCACGTTGAAACAGTTGTCCCGGCGTGTGTAAGACAGTCGCTTCTACATCATTTCTAAGGAATAACATTCCGATAAAAACACCAATCAAAATCGCTAAAACTGCTATATAACCTTTCATTCTGTTGGTTAACTTGAACGGTTCTTTCTTTACGATTTCGTCTTCACTGGCATATCGAATCAAACCTTTCGGCAAACCGACTTTCTCCATAATCGAATCGCATTCATCGATACATGCCGTACAATTGATGCACTCTAATTGTGTTCCGTTTCTAATGTCGATTCCGGTTGGGCAAACATGCACGCAGACTTTACAATCGATACAATCTCCTTTACCTAAAGCTTTTCGGTCTTCGTTTTTATTGAATTTGGCTCTACCGGTTTCGCCTTCGCCACGAACATGGTCATAGGCGACATTGATAGTTTTGTTATCCAATAAAACGCCTTGCATTCTACCGTAAGGACAAGCGATGATACAAACTTGCTCTCTGAACCAGGCATAAATGAAGTAAAAAACGGCGGTAAAAATTAACAAGGCTACTAATGTGCTGGTATTTTGAGCCGGACCTTCTTTAATGAATTGTATCAGTTCATCACTTCCGATTAAATAAGACAAGAAAACATTGGCAATGATAAATGAGATGATGAAAAACACCATCCATTTGGTTACACGCTTTCTTATTTTTTCGGCATCCCAAGCTTGTTTTGCTAATCGCATTTGCTGAGCTCTGTCACCATCAATCCAAAACTCTATTCGACGGAAAACCATTTCCATAAAAATAGTTTGCGGACAAAACCAACCACAGAAAATACGTCCGAATGCCACGGTAAACAACGCCAATCCCACTACTCCAATAATCATAGAGATAACGAAAAGGTGAAAATCTTGAGGCCAGAACGGAAAGCTGAAAATATTGAATCTTCTGTCGACTACATTAAAAAGTAAGAACTGATTGCCATTGATTTTAACAAACGGCGCTGATAACAAAAAGGCCAACAGAAAATAGCTGAGTATTTTTCGCTTATCAAAAAAAGGACCCGAAGGTTTTTTAGGATAAATGAATGCTCTTTTCCCTTTCTCATCAATAGTAGCGATACTATCTCTAAAACTTTCATCAGGATTGTGTGTTGCCATTTTGTTTTTGAATTAATGATTTAATTCGGTTTGTTTTGAAAGGTTTTGAACAAGGTCCAAAACCTTTCCTTATTTTTATTTTACAGCTACTTTAGTGCTATCGGTTACTGTAGCAGCATCAGTACTCGGAGCTGCTTCTTCCACCCATTTTTCTCCTTCTGCTGCTTTAGCTCCGGCAGGTTTTGTGCCTTGTAAACTTAACACATAACTGGCTACTTTTTGTACTTCTTTAGTACCTAATGTTTTGGCCCAACCTACCATCGTTGGGTTGTTTTTACTTCCTTCGGCAATCAACTTAAAGACGTTTTTGATGCCACCACCGTTAATCCAATGGTCATCGGTTAAATTTGGTCCCACTATTCCACCACCATCAGCTTTGTGACAAGCGGCGCAGGCATTGGTGTAAATTTCTTTTCCCTTGGCCAAACTTTCGGCATCGGTTAACAATGTTACCTTATCAAAAGTAATTTCTTCTTTAGGCGAATTCAATTTGTTTTTTTCGATTTCAATATTGGCGGCTGCCACTTCCTGATCGTATTCTTGGGCTTGGGTATACTCATCCATAACATGGAATCTGACCAAATAAATCACCCCGAAAATAATCGTAGCATAGAACAAATTCACCCACCAAGGTGGCAAGACATTGTCTAATTCTTTGATCCCGTCGTAATCGTGGTCTAACATCACATCCGCTTCTTGCTCTATAGATTTGGAACGGGTCATTTTCTTCATCAGGTTCTGAACCCATTTACTATCTGCAAAAGAAACAGATTGCGCTTCTTCTAATTGTTTACGTTGCTCATCGGTCAACATGTGGTAAGTCACTCTGTCAACTGCGCTAACCACAATTTCTATGGCTACCAACAAGAATAAGAAGACTACTAAAAACAAGGCTACCATAGGAAACTTGATAAAAGCCGGACGGTCGCCTGAGTCTATAAAATATTCCAAGGCGCCAAAAACAAAGGCGAAAATCAACGGAACTCTTACGTATGATGGAAATAATTTTTTCATTTTTATACTTTTTATGTTGCGTTATTAGTCTTCTAACGGAAGGCTGCTTACTCTTTTGATGGTTTCTTTGCTGTAGGTCATGGCCCAAACGGTGAACAAGACAAAAGCCGTAAAGAAAATCGTTAGTGAAATGATAGGGTAAATTTCTACCCCTGTAATCGTCTCTAAATTGTGTTTGACATATTTTAACATGGCACTTATTTTTTAGATTTAACTTGGGTATCAGTACCTAATCTTTGCAGATAAGCAATCAAGGCTACAATTTCTCTGTCTTTTAACGGAACAGTTGCGTTTCCGAAAGCTTTTTTGATATCGGCATTCGCCAATAACCTGGCTTCAATCTTAGCCGCTTGCTCGTCAGAAATTTTAACCGCATTGGCCACTTCTTCTTTTGAATAAGGAACACCTAAAGTGACCATCGCTTCCATTTTGGCTTGTAAAGTTGAATTGTCTAATTCATTTTTAATCAACCATTGGTATCTTGGCATGATAGAACCCGGAGAAATACTTTGCGGATCATACATGTGATTGAAATGCCAAACGTCATCTCTACCGCCATTGAACGGTTTGCCCGGAACACCTTCTCTTGCTAAATCCGGACCGGTACGTTTAGAACCCCAAAGGAATGGATGGTCATACACATTTTCGCCCGATTTAGAATACTCACCATAACGTTCCACTTCTGAACGGAAAGGACGAATCATTTGAGAGTGACAGCTTACACAACCTTCTCTGATGTACAAATCTCTACCTTGTAATTCAAGCGGAGTATAAGGTTTTACCGCAGCGATAGTAGGAATATTAGATTTCACTAAAATCGTTGGTAAAATTTGAATTAAACCACCAATTAAAATAGCAATGGTAGTGTAAACCATGAATCTAACCGGTTTTCTTTCCAACCAAGCATGCCATTTCTCCCCTTTCAAACGGTTTGGACTAATGACTGCCAAAGCAGGCGCTTCAGCAGGTTCGTCTTGAATAGCAGAACCTTGTTTTACGGTTTTTATGATGTTGTAAACCAAAACAATCACCCCAACCAAATACAAAGTACCACCGATGGCGCGCATCCAGTACATTGGCATAATTTGGGTTACAGTTTCTAAGAAGTTACCGTATTGTAAAGTGCCGTCCGGTTTGAATTGTTTCCACATAGAAGCCTGAGTAAATCCGGCTACGTACATTGGTAATGCATATAGAATAATCCCTAAAGTACCAATCCAGAAGTGGAAGTTGGCTAATTTTTCAGAATACAATTTTGATTTCGTCATTCTTGGGATTAACCAATAAATCATACCAAAGGATAAGAATCCGTTCCAAGCTAAAGCACCAACGTGTACGTGGGCAATGATCCAATCGGTAAAGTGGGCAATGGCATTTACGTTTTTCAAGGATAACATTGGTCCTTCAAAAGTGGCCATACCATAACCGGTAATGGCTACTACGAAGAATTTCAAAACGGAATCCGTTCTTACTTTGTCCCAAACACCACGTAGGGTCAATAATCCGTTGATCATACCACCCCAAGACGGTGCTATTAACATTACGGAGAACACTACCCCCAGATTTTGTGCCCAATCCGGTAAAGAAGAGTACAACAAGTGGTGAGGTCCGGCCCAGATATAGATAAAAATTAAAGACCAAAAGTGAATGATAGAAAGTCGGTATGAATAAACAGGACGATTAGCTGCTTTTGGCACAAAATAATACATCATTCCTAAAAACGGTGTGGTTAAAAAGAATGCTACCGCGTTGTGTCCGTACCACCATTGCACCAAGGCATCTTGTACTCCGGCATACACCGAGTAAGATTTCATGGCAGAAACCGGTAATTCAAAACTGTTAAATATGTGAAGTACTGCAACAGTAACAAAGGTCGCGATGTAGAACCAAATCGCTACATAAATATGACGTTCTCTTCTTTTGATAATCGTACCAATCATATTGATACCGAATACTACCCAAATCAAAGCGATAGCGATATCAATCGGCCATTCTAATTCGGCGTATTCTTTTGAAGTGGTGTAACCCAACGGTAAAGTAATGGCCGCTGCTACTATGATTAATTGCCATCCCCAAAAGTGCAGTTTGCTTAATAAGTCGCTAAACATTCTGGCTTTAAGCAAACGTTGCATTGAGTAATATACTCCTGCGAACATGGCGTTACCCACAAATGCGAAAATCACCGCATTGGTGTGTAAAGGTCTGAGACGTCCAAAACTCAGGAACGGAATTCCACTGGTGACATTGGGAAATAAAAACATAAATGCTAATATTAGCCCAACCAACATCCCTACAATACCAAAAACGATACTGGCATAAATGAAGTTCCTTACAATTTTGTTGTCATACTGAAATTGTTGCATTTCCATAATTATAATTGTTTTTCTTCGGTTATATTAATTTGATTTTTGTTAGTTTCTTTTACGAGCTCGTCGTCAAAAAGCATTCTGACGGATGGCGTATAGTCGTCGTCATATTGTCCGCCTCTTACTGCTTTAATGAAAGCATAGAGAAAGAATACTGCGACTACAATACTTATCGAGATTAACATATAAATGACACTCATACCTCTAATTTGTGTTAGACAAAATTACTTCTGCGATTATTCTTAAAACATGACATTTGTCATACTTCGGGTTTTATTTCTTGCCGGCAAAGACATTACTCATAATGGTTACAAAACTTACTATGGTTATTGTGCTCAAAGGCATGATAATCGCAGCTACTATAGGCAATAAATTACCGGTAACCGCGTAGCTCAAGCCGACTACATTATACAACAATGACAATCCGAAACTCAGGTAAATGGTTATCATGGCGTTTTTAGCATATTTCAAAAAGAAAGCTATTTTGGAGAACTGACTCGCGTCTAAAATCCCGTCACAAGCCGGTGAAAACACATTGACATTTTCCGAAATAGAAATTCCGATATTACTCTGTGCCAAAGCGCCGGCGTCATTCAAACCATCACCTATCATTAACACATTTTTACCTTGTTGTTGAAGGTTGTCGATATAGGCTAATTTTTGTTCAGGTTTTTGGTTGAATACTAAAACGGTACTTTCCGGCAGCATTTTCTCCAATATTTTGCGCTCTCCGTCATTGTCACCCGACAATACGATGAGATTGTATTTTTTGTCCAAACTTTCGAACAACTGCTCCAATCCTTTTCGGTATTGGTTGTTAAAAACATAACTGCCTTTGTAAACGCCGTTGATTTCAACATGGACTTTGGTTTTCTTATGGGTATTTTCACTCATGTGCTGCAAAAACTGAGAAGAACCTAATTTGATTTTGTTTTCTCCCAATTCGGCAAAAACACCTTTACCAATGATTTCTTCGAAATGGTTTACCTCCATTTTATCTTGAGGCGGAATAAAATCGTACAATCTTCGGCTCAACGGATGGTTGGAACCTCTGAGAGCATTCTTTAATAATTTTAATTCAAAATCATTTAAGACATCGCCTTCATAAGTAATGGATGTCTTTTTATTGGTGGTGATTGTCCCTGTTTTGTCGAAAACTATGGTATCCACTTTGGCCAGTTGCTCGATTACGATGGCATTTTTGAGGTATAATTTTCGGTTGCCCAAAATGCGCAATACATTGCCTAAAGTAAACGGAGCTGTTAAAGCCAACGCACACGGGCAAGCCACAATTAATATGGCGGTAAACACATTAAACGCTGTAGCCACATCTATAAAAATCCAATAGCCAAAAGACACCACAGACAACAGCAATAGCGCCGGTGTAAAATAGCGGCTGATTTTATCAGTGATGGATTTGTGTTTTTGGTCGACTTTCTTCTGGAAAACATCATTGCTCCACAATTGGGTTAAATAACTTTGTGAGACTGAAAACAAGACTTCCATTTCGATGACTTTGCCCAATTGCTTACCACCGGCGAAAATTTTGTCTCCGGATTTTTTCTCAATCGGAACCGCTTCTCCGGTTACAAAACTGTAATCGATGGAAGCTTTTTCGGAAATCAAAACACCGTCTACCGGAATTAATTCTTGGTTGCGAATCAACAGCCTATCTCCTTTTTTGATGTCGTATACTTGAACCGCTTCTTCTTTTCCATCAGATAAAATTTTGGTGATTGCAATAGGAAAATAGGATTTATAATCGCGTTCGAACGAAAGAAAATCATAGGTTTTTTGTTGGAACAACTTCCCTAACAACATAAAGAAAATTAACCCACACATGCTGTCAAAAAAACCTTGTCCGTAACCGAAAACAATGTCTACTGTACTTCGGATAAACATCACCACTATACCCAAAGCAATGGGAACTTCGATGTTTAACATACCTTGTTTGATGCTTTTCCAAGCGGCTACATAATAACCCGAAGCGGAATAAATAAACGCGGGTAATGACAATGCAAATGTCAGCCATCGGAAAAAGCCTTTGTATTGCTCTATCCAAAACTCATTGACTTCAAAATATTCCGGAAACGACAACAACATAATATTTCCGAAACAGAAAAAAGCAACGCCCAATTTGTAAATCAGTGTTCTGTCGACTTTCTTTTTGCCTTCGTCAAAATTTTCTAAGCTGATGTAAGGTTCGTAACCAATGGAACAAAGCATCTCTACAATTTGTTTGAGATTGGTCTGTTCGGGATTGTAAGTGATGCGGACTTTTTTATTGGGAAAATTAACTTGAGAAGCACCTATTCCCGGTTGAAGCCTTTGTAAATTTTCCAGAATCCAAATACACGAACTACAGTGTATATGAGGAATGTAGAGTGAAACAATATGTGTTGTACGCTCTTGGAACTCGAGGAGTTTGTTGACAATTTCTTCATTGGCTAAAAAATCATATTTGCCTTTAATATCGAGTGGTGTTGCGCCGGGCGCTGATTGAAAGTCATAATAACACGACAAGTCATTCTGACTAAAGATTTCGTAGACTGTTTTACAACCGTTGCAACAAAAACTCCTGTCATCAAAAAGAATTTCGTCTTTTTTTATGATTTCATTACCACAATGGAAACACTGTGATGTATTCATAATTTGCTCATTTTACCTGAAGCAAAGGTCACAAAAGTCTAAAAATTAAAATATGATATTTGTCATACTTTCAATATCTTTGTAGAAACAAACCTAAAACATCGTATGAGTAAATGTGAACAGTGTATCGTGAGACAATTCAGCTCGCTAAAGACATTGACCAAAGATGAGTTGCTCAAAATGGCCGATTGTAAAACCTCTTACACCATCAAAAAAGGAGATCCTATTTTTGAAGAAGGAGAGACTACCAATGGTATTTACTGTGTTAAAGACGGTGTTTGTAAACTTTCCAAATTGAGTTCCAATGGCAAAGACCAGATTGTAAAATTGGTCAAACCGGGCGAATTGTTGGGACAACGCTCCATGATTAGTGAAGAACCGGCCAATTTGAGTGCCGTGGCTTTAGAAGATATGGAAGTTTGTTTTATCCCAAAAGCAGAAATTATCCAGTTCTTTACCCAAAACAATCAATTTTCCATGAGTGTGATGAAAACCATTTGTGGCGATTTGAAAGAGGCCGATGATCATATGGTTGAATTGGCTCAGAAGAGTGTTAAAGAGCGTTTGGCCGGAACTTTAATTTATTTGGAAGAAACTTTTGGCACCGATTCCGATGGTTCGCTTCGTTTACAATTATCTCGTGAAGAATTAGCCGGTATGATTGGTACTGCTACCGAAAGCTGTATCAGATTACTTTCGGAACTCAAGAAAAGCGGTTGGATTGATTTGATTGGTAAAAAAATCAAAATCGTCGACAAGAACAAACTTCGTCGTATAGCGGATTAATTCCTTTCTATTTAAAAAACAAAAAACCACCCCAATCTTTCGATAGAGGTGGCAGCTGATAAGATAACAGGGTTAGTTATTGTATCAACGTTTTCTTTGTATGCGTTTGCCCGTTTTCTAAAGTAACTTTTACCAACAACATTTGAGACACACCTTGCCATTGAATGGCTTCAAAAGCATTGGTTTCTAAATTGTTTTGGCTGAATAAAAGTTTGCCCAAAACATCAAATACTTCTACTTTGTTTATTGGAGTTGATGCACAATAAACCGATAATCCTTGATTATTTGAAACTACTTTGACATCATTATTAAAAACTGTATTCGTATCAATTCCCAAAGCTTGGTTGTCAAATCTTAATTCAAATCGGTCATTAAAAGTACCGCTAAGTGTTGTGAAATTGTAATTTCCTGCTTTTAAATCGTGATACAGTCCGGTTGATTTATCTAACAAATATATGTTTTGATTATCAAATAAACCGTCAAATTTCTCTAAACTGATGGTTAATTCACCATCAAAAGTTGTTGCATATCCGAAAGGCACCACATCTTCTGTCGAAAAAGGTAAAGCTTTCCCTTGAATAGCTAAATCTGTTGTTCCGACAGTGGTATAAATTGAAACCGGATTGCCTACCACAGTGGTTTTTCCGTCAAAAAGCGCATCAAAATCGTTAGTGGCATTTTGGATATATCCTACCAACATTTCGTTATATGCACCTTCATTATTACTAACAGAAAGCCAAACCCTGTGTTTTTCTAAAGACTGAGAAACTGAACCACCATCATTACTATTTACCGTATTGCTATTGCTTGTTCTGAAAAACTGATTGTTATTTCCTGAAATTCTCATCGAATTTTTAAAAGTAGCCGAATAAGTTCCGTTGGCTAAAGCTGTATTGGCCTCGATAAAAAAGCCTTGTCCGGCTGCTACTTTACCGGTTGGCACAGCTCCGCCACTTAAGGCTGCTGAAGCCGTTGCTACACCACCGGTTAAATTGTATTTGGCATAATCATTCACTGAATAATTATTATTGGTAATGGCTGTGTTGTGTGTCCAAAGGAAAATAGTTCCGTTTACTATTCCGGAATTCGCCGGATCTGTTAAAAACAAATCTATATCAATTGCAGATGGATAAGGATTTCCAATCAAATTATTGGTAGCCGTTGATTTGATAATCGGAGTAGAAATTACACCATTGTTAGGCGTACCAACAAAAGTAGACTGCAAAATCAAAGTCGGATTATAAATTAAATTTTCCGGTGTTCTGGAAAGGTAACCTACCCCAAGAGCCATATTGGTTGCTGCGGTATGATAAACATAACTATTAGTAATTGGGCTAAATGAATAGAAATAAGAATCTCCGGCCAATTGACTTAGTGTGGCATTGCTCACTGGTGAAGACCAATAACCATAATCATAAAGCTTCATTGGAGTTGTATTTCTTTTATAAGTAATATTTCCTGAATTTACTGAAGTGTCATTAATTTGAACCAAACTTGCAGTGTCTTCAAAAGTTAATAATCCGCCGGGGTTTACTGTAACTTCATGAGCAATAGTCAAAGTATGTCCGGCATTGAAAACCACTGTACCCGAAGTTACTTGACAGGAACATCCTGATACATTTCCGGTAGAAGAATAATTTCCTGAAAATACTAATCTTTGTCCTAATGTAGGAACGCCGTTAGACCATACAGAACCATTCCAAGTATTACTTGGTTGAGATGAAATTGTAATACTACTCGATTCAATTGAACTACAAGGCAATAAGGTTGCCGTAACGGTATAAGTTCCGGCCGGCGCAGTTACAGTAGCACCTGAAATTAAAACACCTGCTGATGGAGTTACTGAATAAAAGTAGGAAGCATTATAATTGGTGATTACAAAACTCCCGGTAGCAACATTACAAGTTGGTTGGGTCAAACTACCAAGCGTGGGTTGCACCGGTATTGTCGGTTGGGGATTTACTGTTGCAACAGCAACTGATGAGATACAACCGGCTGCACTTTTTGCTGTTACATTATAACTTCCGGCAGACAAACCACTAAAAACGCCTGACGTATTGGTATAAGTAGAACCGTTAATACTATAAGTCATACCGCCGGCAGTTGGGCTATTTACAGTGATTGTTCCTGTCGCTAAACTACAAGTAGGGTGAGTCACCGTTACGGTTGGTGTCGTTGGGATAGTATTTACGGTAACGGTAACCAACTTTCTCGGAGTAGTATCACCGTTAGAATTAGTAATGGCTTCAACATAGTAATTTGTTGTAGCAGATAAAACCGGTGTGGTATAAGTTACTGTATACGGACTTGTATTAGTAGTAGTGGTGTAAACCGCAGTACCGCCTGAAGCCACAGTGTAAAATTTAAATGTGGTAGATGATGTTGGTGCCGGATTTTTAGAAGCTGTTATTGTTGAAGTTCCCGATCCGCAAATTGAAGTGGCAGAAGCAATAGCAACATTATAACCTCCACCTGAAACTAAGGTAGGAAAGTCGGTTATGGCACCACCGCCACCATTACAAGAAGCTACTTTAATACTACCAATTTTAATCAAATCCGAAGCACTACAATTACTTCCGGCTCCTATGTTTCCACCAGATTCAACAACAATTGAAGATCCGGCGGGAAGAGATAAATCGTAGTTTCCGGAGGAGAAATCAATATTTGCATTGTTTCTGATCACAAATTGAATTGGTCCTAAACAACCAAAATTTAAATTTTGGTTCATTACCAAATTGGTAGGATTCACACCGTCACCAACATAGATAACAGTACAAGCACTAAAAGAACTGCAAGAAACTGTACTTGAATTCACATTAGGTGAGCCTGAAATAGTACATTGAGCGGAGGCTTTATAGGAAAAATTTAAAATAACAATTAATAGCAGCAAAATCTTTTTCATAATAGTGTTTTATTAGATTTGGAATGTAAAACACAACAAAATTAAACCCTGAGCAACTAATCCTACAATCTTTCCGACGTTTGACCAAAAAAATCTACAAACTGCAAGTTTATTGCATTTAATGGGGTATTTTTGACTTTTATCGAAATATTATCTATTTAAAACAGCCATACAAGCTATTTTATTATGAAATGTTTAACAAAAAACAAGTTTTACCTCCTAAAGTTTAGTTTGTTTTCAAATTAACTAAGAATGCTTTTAGGTAATGTATCACTTAGTGAAGAATTGTCAAAACAGTAAGGAATTGAACAAAAAAAAAACGCCTCAATAATTGAGGCGATTATGATTTAATGTGGTAGTTTATCTTTTAGAACACCATAAAGAAAAGTACCTAAAACGGCTCCAATGAGAATTAATCCCACACTTAAAAAACCGGCGCCCAACAATATAAAAATAGGTCCCGGACAAGCGCCAACCATAGCCCAACCTAATCCGAAAAGAATTCCGCCAATCCAATAGCGTGCATTTCCTTTCTCTTTGTCTTGGATGTAAATTGGATTGCCGTCTATGTCTTTGATTTGTTTTCTTTTGATGAACTGAATTCCAACTAAACCTGTAATGATCGCTACCATTATGATGCCATACATGTGAAAGGATTGGAATTGGAACATTTCATAAATTCGGTACCAAGAAACAGCTTCAGCTTTGGTTAAAATAATCCCGAAAATAAAGCCCACTACAACGTATCTTAATAAATTCATTTCTAGAAAATTAAAGGTAAAATAAAATGTGCCATAATCAATCCGCCAATAAAGAAACCTACAACTGCTTTGAGAGACGGCAACTGTAAATTACTCAAACCCGAAATAGCGTGGCCTGAAGTACAACCTCCGGCATAACGCGAGCCAAATCCTATCAAAATTCCGCCTACGATTAGTATAAAAATCATTTTAGGAGATTGAAAAATTTCACTCCCGAAAAGAGCATCCGGCAATACTTTCCCGTTAGGAGCCTCAATACCCATTGCAGTCAATTGCTCTATGGTTTTTGGATTGATTGCCACATTGGAAGCATCGCTCAAAAAATTTACTGCTACATAACCGCCAATCATAGCTCCAGCTACCACGGCCAAATTCCAACGTTGGGATTTCCAATCCCAGTCAAAGAAAGGTACTTTTTTGCCAATACCGGTCATGGCACACAAAGAGCGTAAATTAGAAGACATGCCAAACACTTTTCCGAAATAATTGAGTGTCAGCATCACCAATCCGATTAAAAATCCTGAAACGGCCCAATGCCAAGTATGCGTAATCAATTCCATCTGATTTTTTTTTACAAAAATAGAAATATTAAAGTGTTGTCGGTATAAAATTTATTGAAATAAAGTATTTTTGACCATCAAACAAACCCTAAAAATGAAAAACTATTCTATAGAAATAAAATGGACGCTTCGCTTCATCCTTCTGGTATTAGCTTGGGCAATCGGCGAAAAGTTTATCGGACTTCACGATAAGCATATTGATAAATATATCATTTACACTAATCTGTTCGCACTACCGGCATTTTTGTTCTTCTATTTGGCCTTAAGAGAAAAAAAGAAGTACTTCTTTAACAACCAAATAACCTGGTCACAAGGATTTATCAGCGGCGTAATCCTGTCTTTTTTTATTGCTTTATTAATTCCTTTTGCCCAGTTGGTTATCTATAAAAGTATAACCCCACATTTTTTTGAAACTGCCATTGAATACAAAACCAAAAGTCCGTTACTCAAGTACCATATGACGTTAGAAGCGGCCCGACAATATTTCAATTTAAGAAGTTTTATCATTGAAAGTATTTACACTGTGCTCTCTATGGGAACAATAGCCGGAGCCATTATTGCCTTAATTATTCGAAACAAAAAATAAATTGCACGGTTATTGTATTATCGAAAAAAAAACAATCCATCATGAAAATATTGGCCAAACTCACTCTTTTTGCCTTACTGACTTCTTTGACTACTTCTTGTGTCAGTACGCGTTCCACTTTAAAAAATGTAGATGACAACGCACCTATTCCTACCTTAAAAGGAGATACTTTTGTTTTAACCGAATACAGTAAAGACAAAAAATATGGTTTCGATCCGGATTATCCCGTGAATGTTTTTTACAAAAACACCAAAGACGAAAACCTCAACGCCGAAAGATACCTTAGAGCTTTAGCCGGACCAAACGGAGAAAAAATAACTTATACCAAATTAGAAAGCTGCTGTCCTTTTCCAACCAAAAGAACAGAAATTGGCGCCGGTTTTTTAGACATTTACGAGTTGACTTGGGAAGGTCAAAAGAGTCCGATAAAACTTTACATAAACATTTATGAAAGAGGATATTTACTTGTTCCTATTGGGCTTACTATCAAAAAATAACTTAACAAAATAACTATATAACATAATCAAATTATTCATAACTTAGCGGTTTTTAAAACCTGAAATTTTATGAATATAAATACCATTCCACAAATCAAGAATACCGATAGTGGAAATTTCTTTGTGCTTGCAGGTCCGTGTGCCATTGAAGGCGAAGAAATGGCGATGCGAATTGCCGAAAAATTAGTTACCATAACTGACAAATTAGAAATCCCATACGTTTTTAAAGGTTCTTTTAAAAAAGCCAATCGCTCCAGAATTGATAGCTTTTCGGGGATTGGTGATGAGAAAGCACTCAAAATTCTACGCAAAGTTTCGGAAACTTTTCACATTCCTACAGTTACAGACATTCACACCAATGAAGATGCCGATAGAGCCGCTCAATATGTTGATGTTTTACAAATACCGGCCTTTTTGGTACGACAAACCGATTTGGTTGTAGCTGCAGCCAATACCGGAAAAGCCGTCAACTTAAAAAAAGGACAATTCATGAGTCCGGAAAGTATGAAACATGCGGTGCAAAAAGTTTTAGACTGCAACAATCAAAACGTTATGGTTACTGATAGAGGAACCATGTTTGGTTACCAAGATATGATTGTTGATTTTCGAGGTATTCCGACCATGCAACAATACGCTACTACTGTTCTTGATGTTACCCATTCGCTTCAACAGCCTAATCAAACTACCGGTGTAACCGGCGGAAGACCGGATATGATTGAAACAATAGCCAAAGCCGGTATTGTGGTTGGTGTTGACGGGATTTTTATCGAAACCCATTTTGACCCGGCCAATGCCAAAAGTGATGGTGCCAATATGCTGCACTTAGATTATTTCGAAGGTTTAATGACTAGATTGGTAGCCATCAGAAAAACCATCAATTCTTTTTAATTTTAAAATTTATACAAGCCTTGAAAAAAATATTTTTTGTTTCATGTTTAATGATTTATGCCTTAACGCAAACAGTTTCAGCACAAGAAAAATCAGCCAATCCGAATAAATACACTGCCCATAACAAGGGAAAAATGTATGTTTTTTGGGGCGGAAATAGAGAAAATTATTCAAAATCTGATATTCATTTCAAAGGAGACAATTACAATTTTACGCTGCATGATGTTACCGCAAGAGATAAACCGAAGGGTTGGCAAATAGACTATGTAAATCCGGCCCGAATGACTATACCACAAACCAATTTGAGAATCGGTTATTTTATCAATGATCATTACAATATTTCTATTGGAATTGATCACATGAAATATGTTATGAATCAGGATCAAGTCGTTAACATTTCCGGAAATATCAATGACGGAACAGCGTTTGACGGAAACTATAATAATGAACCTATCACCTTAACCGATGATTTCCTAACGTTTGAGCATACAGATGGATTGAATTATATAAATACCGAATTCTCGAGAGTAGATGATATTTCAAAACTTTTTAAAATTCGAAATACCGATAAATTTCAAGTCAATATTACAGAAGGTTTAGGTGCCGGATTATTGTATCCCAAAACCAACACCAAGTTACTGGAAAAGGAAAGATATGACGAATTTCACGCAGCAGGTTATGGTGTTTCAGCTAAAATGGGATTGAACCTTACTTTTTTCAAACACTTTTTTATTCAAGCCGAATTGAAAGGAGGTTACATTGACATGAATGACATCAGAACAACCAAAAGTACTGCTGATAAAGCATCGCAGCATTTTTATTTTTTACAAAGAATCATTGCCTTTGGAGGCATTTTTAAAGTATAATTTTTTTAATTACCCAACCTAAAACCAACCCGTATGAAAAAAATTACATTACTAGTATTAATCCTCTTCCTCTCGCTGAAAGGATATTCCCAATTAGCGGTGGAAGGTTTTGAATCAACCACCGGACCTGACAACTTACCATCAACCACTTGGACACTGGGAACTGGAAACTGGGCTGTTTTTGACAATGGAGTTGGCCTTGGGCAACGATGGGGTATCAACAGTTCAGTAACTACACCTCCGACTCCCCCAATAGTTTATCAAGGAACAAATGCTGCCTATGTTAACCGAGAAAACATAGGTCAAGGAAATACTTCAGAAGATTATTTGGCTACACCATTGGTAAACATCCCTACCAACGGTCAGCTTCATTTTTACACCAGAAGTTTTACAACCGGTAATCAAGGTACCATATACCAAATTAAAGTAGCACCAGCCAGTGCTTCACAAACCGATCCCGGAGCTTATACTCTAGTTCAGCAATGGTCTGAAGTTGATTTGACAACAGCCTATAATATTTATGAAGAAAAAGTGGTTAGTTTGTCAGCTTATGCCGGACAACAGGTTTATGTTTCTTTTGTAAAAATATACACCCAACCACTCACAACATTAGACGGTGACCGCTGGTTAGTAGATAATGTAAGTATCATTGAGCAATGTTTAGATCCAACAACATTAAGTGCTACCGGAATTACACAAACCTCAGCTAATTTAGGTTGGGGAAATCCAAGTGGTGCTACTTCTTGGGAAATTGAAGTTTTACCGGCTGCCGGAACCTTTACCGGAGTTGGAGTAGTTTACAATGGAATACTTCCTTACACCGCTACCGCAACAGCTACAGGAACTCCTTTTACACCTTCAACAGATTACAAATACTATGTAAGAGCACTTTGTGCTAATGGTGGAAACAGTTTATGGATTGGACCATTTTTATTTTCAACTTCATCTCCAGGGATTAGTTGTTCAGCTCCTATTGTTATTGGCACTTTGCCTTACACGACTACAGACAACACGGCAAACTACAGTGATAACACCACTATCGAAGGTGTACCGGGAACAACATGCGGTGCCACCAACGGATACCTCAACGGAAACGATGTTGTCTATGCTTACACCGCTACTACAAATGGGGTAATCAACGTTACGATGACACCTACTGCGACTTATTCGGGTATATTTGTTTATAACAGTTGTGCGAACATTGGGGTGAGTTGTGTTGCCGGAATTGGTAATTCGGGAACGGGTGTTAGAAATTTTGATTTAACAGTTACTGCAGGTACCACTTACTATATTGTAATTTCAACTTGGGCTTCGCCGCAAACTACCGGCTATACTTTAACCTTACAAACAGTTAACTGTCCGCCGCCAACTACTTTAAGTGCAACCGGTATTAGCCAAAATGGAGCTAATATAAGTTGGGCAAATCCGGGCGGTGCGACTTCATGGGAATACGTAGTGCAAACGGCAGGTTCGGCCATACCATCAGGTTCTGGAATCCAAACCAGCAGTAATACTACCAATCCGATTTCGAGCTTAACATCAGGAACCAATTATCAGTTTTATGTAAGAGCTGATTGCGGCAACGGTACTTTTAGTGCTTGGTCTGGTCCGTTTTTATTTTCAACAGCGGCAAATTATTGTGCCGGAAATCATTTTTATGATACCGGTGGTGCAACTGGGGTTTATAATAACAGTGCCAATGTTACTACTGTGATTTGTCCTGATACGCCTGGTGATCAAATTACAGTTATCTTCAATACCTTCAACCTTGAAAGTGGATTTGATTATTTGAGGATTTATGATGGAAATAGTGCCGCCGGAACCTTATTAGGTACTTTTACCGGAGCTACATTACCACCTTCATTTACTTCAAGTGCTGTCAACGGCTGTTTGACTTTTGTTTTCACTTCCGATACTTCTGTAACTTTGGCCGGATGGGACGCTACTATTTTATGTTTACCACCGCCAACTTGTCCGAAACCAACAGCAGTTACTATTTCCGCTATTGGACAAAACAGTGCTAATATTGCATGGACAGAAGTCGGAACCGCAACGACCTGGGAAGTTTTGTTATTACCGGCAGGTTCGCCTGCACCACTAGCTTCTGCTACGGGAATTATTACAACAAACAACCCATACCAAGCCAATGGTTTGACTTCGGCCACTTCTTATGACGTTTATGTTAGAGCCATTTGTAGTACAACTGATATTAGTTTGTGGTCAAACAAAGTAACTTTCACCACTTTGATCACTAATGATGAATGTGCTAATGCCATAATAGTCCCTGTTAACCCGGCTACTTTTTGTACTTTGACCGCTTCAGGTACATTAACCGGTGCTACGGCTTCGACCCAAGGAAATACTTGTTTCGGAACCGATGATGATGATGTTTGGTTCCAATTTACCGCAACCAGCACTCAACATATCATCTCATTACAAAACATTGTAGGTTCTACTCAAGATTTATTTCATGTTTTATACACAGGTAATTGCGGTAATTTAACCCAACTATATTGTAGTGATCCTAATACAAGTACAGCCAGTAATTTGACTGTAGGACAAGTTTACTATATTCGAATTTATTCTTATACTTCAACACCTAATCAAAATTCAACCTTTAACATTTGTATTACTACTCCGGTACCACCGCCGACTTGTATCAACAATCAGCCGGCCGGAAATACATGTCAAACGGCAACACCTATATGTAATTTAAATGGATATTGCGGAAGTACTTCTTCTACTTATACTGCAGATTATTGGTCACAATTAAACACTGCCTTTTGCGGTTCAATTGAAAACAACTCTTTCCTGACTTTTGTAGCAACATCAACTACGATTTCTTTCGATGTTTGGGTAACAAGCTCGTTAGAAAACGGCGGTATTCAAATTATGATTTTTAGTGCCACCAATTGCTCAGGTACAGTCAACAACTTTACTTGTTGGAGTCCGGGCAACGTTCCTTCAGGATCTACTAATATTTCAGCTAATGGATTGATTGTCGGAAATACTTATTACATCATGATTGATGGATTTGGAGGTGATGTTTGTAATTATGTTATTGCCGCCAATAGTGGTATTCAAACTCAGGTTAACGCCACTACTTCAGACGATACTATCTGTTTAGGGGAAAATACAACCCTAAACGCCACAGGAGGAAACGGAACATACAATTGGACTTCTTTGCCGGCAACAACCGGTCTTAGTGCCACTACCGGTAGCGCTGTAACCTTTACGCCAACTGCTGCCGGAGTTTACACCATTACGGCAACTTCAACCGATGGTAACGCACTTTGTCCTCAAGACGTATCAGATTTTGTTACTATCACAGTGAGTAATGATGACGCGCCGGTGTTTGATACTTTCGGCCCTTATTGTGAAGGCGAAACAATTGCTGCTTTACCAACCACTTCTAACAACGGTG
The DNA here is from genome assembly GCF_030643905.1 of Flavobacterium sp. IMCC34852. Lineage (NCBI taxonomy): Bacteria > Pseudomonadati > Bacteroidota > Flavobacteriia > Flavobacteriales > Flavobacteriaceae > Flavobacterium > Flavobacterium rivulicola. The sequence goes on from NZ_CP121446.1 coordinate 2,594,778, forward strand.
TTACAGGAACTTGGTCACCGGCTTTGGTCAATAACACTCAATCGGGAAGTTATACTTTTACACCGGACACGAACTCATGCTCATCTCCCGTTACGGTTTCTATCACGATTAATCCTACCATTAATCCAAATTTTGATGCCATTCCGACCTTATGTTACGGAGAAACAGCCCCGGTATTGCCAACAACATCTAACAATACCGTAACCGGTATTTGGAATCCGGTAACCATAGACAATACGCAATCCGGAACTTATACTTTTACTCCAGATGCAGGTCAATGTGCTACAGCTGTGGTTAGAAATATAACGGTTAATCCTTTGGTTACCCCAACTTTCTTATCTCCGGCACCAATTTGTAGCGGAGATACTGCTCCTGTGCTACCTTTGACCTCTTTGAACGGAATTACCGGAACTTGGTCACCTGCTATAGTAGACAATACGCAATCCGGAACTTATACCTTTACACCGGATGCTAATCAATGTGCTACAACCACAACTTTGGCCATCACAGTTTATCAGGATTGTTCTTTTGGAAGTTATGCTAGTGCAGTATGGTTAAACAATTGTCAAACCTCAAACTTCTTTAATACAGTAGGTTCAGGCGCTTCAATTATCGGACCTGCACAAAATATTTTCCCTAATACCGATTTCGGAACTTTTGTATCCTACTCCAATACTTTCAAATTGAGAGGAGCAGAATTAAAAACGTTTAAAATTGCCACCGCAAATGTTTGTAGTGCGCGTTTAAATTATAGAATTTATCCCGCTACCGGAACTCCCGGAGCTTTTGCCGTGATGAATTTACCATTTTTAGATGACTGTGCTGGTGGTACATTCCCAAGTGGCGGACCATGTTCAACCGGTGATCAAAAATGGCAAAGAGTATTAACTGATGCCGAATTCCCAATTGATTTAACTGCTTATCCTGCCGGAGAATATGTTTTAGAAGTATATTATGATGTAACCGGAGATGTTAATTCAACTACCCAGTGTGATGATACCATACTAATTAATAACAATGGTGCAAATTATATAGCCACCTATACTTTACAAGCCAATCCGACCTTTGCTTCTACAACTCCAACAAGTTGTGCTGCAACAGATGGAACCATTACTATTGGTAGTTTAACACCAAATACAAACTACTCGTTATTTTATTCAGATGATACTACTTCCGTTGGTCCAATTAGCTTTTTAACTGATAATAATGGTGCCTATACGCTTACAGGATTAAATGCAGGAACCTATTCTAACTTTAATTTTGCAGTTAATGGATGTTCTTTTAGTGCAACAGATATAATCACATTTAACATTCCTTCTACAGCACCGGTAACCGGTACAGATCCTTTGACTTGTAATGGAAATACGGGTACAATTACTATAAGTAATTTGATTCCTAATCAAACTTATGCTGTAACATATTTGGATGATACTGTTTTGGTTGGTCCGACTAACTTTACTTCAGACGCTAACGGGCAAATCATTCTAACCGGATTGAATGCCGGTGTTTATACTTCATTTAATCTAAACACGACGAATTGTACGGTAACTTCCGGCGATACAGTAACTTTAATTAATCCGGGGGCACCTGTAGTAACGGTTAATAGTACTGCCATTTGTAATAATCAAACAGCAACTGTAACTGCTACACCGCAAATTCCGGGTACTTATAATTATGTATGGACAGTTCCTTCAGGCTTTACCAATCCGGGTAACGTTGCCAGTTTTACAACTACGGTTCCTGGAACGTATACTGTTGTTGCGACTCCTATTGCTACACAATTTTGTAACGGTAGTTTCGAAAACCCAACCGCAACAGGTCAGTTTCCTAATATGTTGAATGAAAATGTTGTTCCTTGTTGGGACACCACTGCGGCAGACGGAATTTTAGAAGTTTGGCCTGCGGCCGGATTTGAAAATGTTTTTGCTTACCAAGGAAACCAGTTCATTGAAATGAACGGTAATTCAATAGCTACTATATTCCAAGACTTTACAACAAGTCCGGGTTCTCAACTCCAAATCTCCTTTGCCCACCGTGGCCGTCAAGGCAGTGATACTGTAAGGGTAGAAATTGGCCCTGTTGGCGGACCTTATGTGAGTTTAGGTAACTTTACCGATGGCAATACTGCTTGGGTTTTACGCAACTTAACCTATACCATCCCGGCTACCGGTGGCAATAACTATACTTTGCGATTTGTATCTGTATCAAGTGCGGGCGGAAATCCATCAGTTGGTAATTTCCTTGATGCGGTTTCGGTTACTTCAGTGGAATGTAGTTCATTGCCAACTTCAGGGGTAGTCTCTTTAACACCTGCTACAGGTTTGGCATTAACCACAAACAACAACAGCCAAATTGTTTGTATCAATACAGCTATTGCAAACATTGTTTACACTGCAACTGAGGCTACTGCGGTTACTGTTACAGGTCTTCCTGCAGGAGTTACAGGAACATTCGATTCGGGTACAGGAGTCTTCACTATTAGTGGTTCTCCATCTGAATCGGGTACTTTCAACTTTACAGTGAGTGCTACAGGAACTTGTAATACCGTAAATCTAACGGGTACAATTACCGTTAAACCATTTGTAACCGCTACTTTCACACCAATTACTATTTGTAGCGGTGATTCTGTTTCGTTGCCAACAACCTCTATTGAAGGATATGCCGGTACTTGGAATCCAAGCACGGCTAGTAATACACAAACAGGCACTTATACCTTTACCTTAAATTCAAGTGTTTGTGGTCCGACATCAACTTTGACTATCACCGTTAATCCGATTGTGAATCCTACCTTTAATAGTATTGCACCATTATGTATTGGAGAAATTGCTCCAACACTTCCTGCAACTTCTATAGAAGGCATAAGTGGAACTTGGACACCTGCAGTTATTGACAATACTACTTCGGGAACTTATACTTTTACTTCTAATGCCGGACAATGTGCTACCAATGGAAGTCTTGCGGTAACCGTTCAAAGTGGTTTTGATTTTGAAATTACCGGAAGTTGTGTTGGAAATAACTTCATTTTAGAAGTTGCTGCTGTCAATGCTACTTTTGATGTAAATACTGCTAGTTTTGCTTGGTTTACGAGTGACCAACAGTTAGTTGGCTCTAACGCAAACACATTTGATGTTAGTCAATATTTAAATTTAACTTCTATCATTGAAGAACTGCCTGTATCATTTAATGTGACCGTTACTACTCCAGACGGTTGTTTTAGAAACGAGTCGATTACATTGGACAGAATCTATTGTGACATACAAAAAGGTATTTCTGCCGATAATGACGGTAACAATGATTTCTTTGATTTGAGTTTACTCGATGTTAAAAATCTTAGTATATACAATCGTTACGGAATGAAAGTCTACAGTAAAAACCAATACCGTGACGAATGGAGAGGTCAATCCGATAAAGGAGAAGAATTACCGGATGGCACTTACTATTACGTGATTGAATTCAATAATGAAACCGAAGCCAAAACCGGTTGGATTTATAAAATAGGTCAAAACTAAAATTAAAAACGTCCCGATAATCGGGACGTTTTTTTTTAATATAAAGTCTTAGCTTCTTCAATAACTGCAACTAAAATGTTGTTATCTATTTTATCTAAAGCATAATAACGCAATGATTTTATGGTGTTTCTACCGTTGTCTGCGATTAAGTGTTGTTGTTGACCATTCAACTGAAAACCTTTAGCAAAACCAACATCTACAAATTGGCGTTTGTGACTCGCATTGAGATAGCAAAACGGTTTCTTTTTGTAATAGAAATAAGGAATACCCCATTTATATTCTAAAGTAGCTTCCGGTAAAGTATGTTCAACAACGGCAATGATATGCAAAAGCATGTCTCGATACTTTTCGGGTTGATTGAGTAGGTATAATTGCGTAGGTTTCAATTAATCAATGCCGTATTGGTCAAACAAATAAAGTAAGGAAGCCATCGTAGCGGCACCAAGCTCTAATTCTCTTTTATTAATGGCCTCAAAAGTATCATTGGCGGCATGATGGTAATCAAAGTAACGCTGTGAATCCGGACGCAAACCGGCTTTAACGATTTTAGTCGACGTCAACGGATGAATATCCGAACCCGTATGCCCTTTCACAAAAAGATGGATTAAATAAGGTTCAAACAATGATGCCCAACTTCTGACTTTGGTAAAATTAGGCTCATCGCATTCCAAAGAAAAACCTCTGGGTGTAAATCCACCCGCATCACTTTCCATGGCAAAAATATGGTTCTCCTTATTGCGTTTGGATTCTGCTTCGTATTGCTTTCCACCTCGTCCACCGTTTTCTTCGTTCATGTATAATACCACTCTCAGGGTATTTTTAGGTTGATAGTTGAGCTTTTTAAAGATTTCCAAAACAGCCATACTTTGTACACAACCCGCACCGTCATCGTGTGAACCATCGGCCAAATCCCAGGAATCTAGATGACCACTTACCACCATAATTTTATCGGGATGAACCGTTCCTTTAATTTCTCCGATTACATTATAGGAAAGTACATCCTCCAATTGTTGGCAGGATTGTTTAAAATAAAAGGTAAGTTTCGGATTCTCTTTCAATTTTTGGCTCAACAATTCGGCACCATTGGTACTGATGGCAGCCGTTGGAATGTATTTTTCTTTGGGTAAATCGCCATAACTGGTAGCGCCGGTGTGTGGAAAATCGTCTAATCTTAAATTGAGAGAACGAACAATGGTTCCAACAGCACCAAACTTTGCTGCTTCATGGGCTCCGGATCTTCTTTGGTCACCACATCGACCGTAAGATAAAAATGTATCAATATTTTCAGGTTCCATCGGGCGGTTGTAAAAAACGATTTTGCCTTTAATTTTGGCTTCACCTAAAGTTTCCAACTCTTTTAGACTATGGACTTCTATAATCTCTGCAGTAATTCCTTCTTTCGGAGTGGCTACTGAACCGCCAAGCGCACAAATAGGAACACTAATTTTATTTTTTTTATCTATAATATAAGCAGTTTCTTTTTCACCTCTAACCCATTTAGGCACCATTACTTCTTGCAGATAAACCCTATCCAAACCCAAAGTCTCCAATTGTTGTTTGGTATAAATTACCCCTTTTTCAGCGCCAACCGAACCTGACAAACGATGTCCGATTTTATTAGACAAATCATCGAGCCATGCGTAACTTTTAGAATTAGTCAAAGCCATTGTATAAATATCTTTCAACATTTGTTCGTCTTTGACTTGGCCAAACGCAAAGGAAGTCAGGAAAAATGTAGCACCGAAAAGAAGTTTTCTCATTAGGATAATTTTTCTCAAAAATAAATGAAAAAACATTTGGTCACAGAAAAATTATTTACTTACTTTGTTTTTCAAAGTACTTTTATATGGAAACTAAAGATTATTTAAAAGACATTCAAGACATCAAGCAAATGATGTCACAGTCATCAAGATTTATGTCATTGAGTGGTTTATCCGGTGTGCTAGCCGGAGTATATTCATTAATTGGCGCATGGTTGGCTTATAAAACCATCTACTTTGATACTTCAACTAGCGGTTCTTACAGAGATTTAGTGATTTCTTTTGAAGCGGTTTATCGATTATTGCTAATCGGTATTTCTGTAATGATTTTATCTATTATAACCGGACTGTTTTTGAGTTTGAGAAAAGCGACAAAAGGAAAAGAGGAATTTTGGAATCCAACTTCAAGAAGATTATTGATTAATTTTTTAATTCCTTTGCTAACCGGCGGATTTTTTATAGTTTTCCTAATAGAAAAAAACATATTAGAATTGGTTGCGCCACTAACGCTAATTTTTTATGGATTGGCTTGTGTAAATGCCAGCAAATACACACTGGGTGATGTGCGTTATCTGGGAATCACTCAAATATTGCTCGGACTATTGTCAACCTGGTTTCTGAGTTACGGGTTGCTGTTTTGGGCATTGGGATTTGGGGTTTGCAATATTCTATACGGAAGCATTATGTATTTTAAATACGATAGAAAATAAGTAATGAAAAAAGCAGTTGTAATCATAGCAGGTTTGCTGGTTGCCTTTTTTGTATTGGCAAAAGTCAATGCAATTCAAGTTGATAAAGCTTTTGCCAAATTAGACCAAAAAGCCCAAGAATCATTGCGTGACGGTGATATCATCTTTCAAACTTCACAATCCAGACAATGTGAAGCGGTAAGAATTGCGACCAACTCAAAATTTTCTCATTGTGGAATTATTTATGACATCAAAGGCGAAAAATATGTTTATGAAGCGGTTCAACCGGTAAAAATAACGCCTTTCAAAGAATGGATTTCCCATGGTCAAGGTAATGCCTATTTGGTAAAAAGATTGAAAAATGCAAATACTATTTTAAATGCTTCAGTGGTTGAAAAAATGAAATCGTACGGAAGTCAGTTTAAAAACAAAGATTACGACCTTTATTTTGAATGGACTGATGACAAAATATATTGTTCCGAATTAGTTTGGAAAATCTATAAAAATGCCGCGGGAATAGAACTTTGTGGATTGGAAAGTTTAAAAAAATTTAATTTGGATAACCCAAAAGTAAAAGCCATCTTGCAGGAACGTTACGGGAATACAATTCCGTTAGAAGAAAAAGTTGTAGCGCCATCACAATTGGTAGATTCGCCTTTATTGGTAACCGTAATTGACACTTATTAATTTTGAAAAACCTCATCCAAAATATCAACAAAGCTTTTGATCACCGAATTCGTTTGGGAATTATGTCGGTATTGATGGTCAACGAAAGTGCCGATTTTAACATGCTCAAAGAATTACTGGGTGTCACCGACGGTAACTTGGCCAGCCATACCAAAGCCTTGGAAAACGAAGAATACATCATGATTGAAAAACAATTTATCGGAAAAAAACCCAATACGCGTTACATCGCCACAGCTACCGGAAAAAAAGCCTTTCAAGATCACATCGAAGCGCTTGAAAAATTAATATCTAAAAGCTAACTATTTTTTTATCTATTAACTTTGAAATTCAAAGTACTTTTAATTTAATTTATGAGAGATTTAATCATCGAAAAAATGTACGAGTGGAGCAAAAAGCCCTACCAAAAATTCTTCAAAAAGAACGACCCTTGGAACGTAACACCCAAAGAGCTGATTCAGTATCCACAAGAAAGTTTGGGTTTTCACATGGGCTGCTTTTTACTAAAATACAATTTCGAAATGCAACCCAAACTCGAAGATCACGATGTCATACATGTGTTGACCAACACCGGAGTTTCAGTCATTGAAGAAATCGGAATGCAGTATTATTTGTTAGGCAACGGCAAAAAAAGCGCCTATTTGTATATGGTGATTTTCATGGGTACACTCTTCTATCCTAACCGATTCAATACCTTTTTAAATTACTATAAAAGAGGCCAAAATGCCCATCATTTCCACGATTTGCCTTTTGAAAAAATGCTATTTATTCCGATACAAAACATTCAAAACTCTTTTAACATCAAATAAAAATGGACGCACTACTTAAACTCTTCAATCAAAACAAAAAAGCCAACCAATTGTTGCTTTGCTACGGACTTTATTGTCTTTCACTTCTATTAGTCAGAGCCAAAATCACCAATTCTGTTTACTTGTTTTTCCTGATTTGGAATGTATTTCTGGCCTTCATTCCTTATGTAATTACGTTACACTTATTGACTTTGGACTTAAAGAAAACAGCCCAATTCAAAGTATTAGCTATCATGGGAATTTGGTTGGCTTTTGTGCCCAATGCGTTTTATATCATTACTGATTTAGTGCATTTGGTTAACTCTGACGGACACATTTTTTGGCTCGATTTGATTATCCTGAGTTCTTATGCCTTGATTGGTTTTGCCTTTGGAATACTGTCCTTACTCGATTTTGAAAAAATCCTCTATCAGTTCACAACGGTAAAAATTACCAGCTTAATCATTCCCATCATTTGTTTTCTCTGCGGTATAGGAATTTATATCGGACGGATTTTACGTTACAACAGTTGGGATATTATAAGCAATCCATTTGAATTAGCATATGATTTGTTCCAAATGGCCATATCGCTTAAATCAATATTGTTTTCAATACACTTTGGTGTATTCATCTATTTTTCGTTTTTAATCAAAAAGAATTTAACCTCAAACAATCCTAATCATGGAAACATCAATTTATAATCAAAGAGAAAAATCGAGCCGATTTTCGACCTATTTGGCATTAGGCTCCTTTGCCATTGGCACAATTATCCTACTCTTTTATATGCTTTTCCCGGGCTTAATGCAATTATTGGTTATAGGCTTTTTTTATGTGCTGTTTGCTTCATTGTTTAATGGCGTTGTCTTGTTAAATCTGCTGTATCAATTTTGCATATATCCCAAAGACCGAGAAGTGTTAGCTATCAAAATGCTGATTATGCTTGCCAATATCCCAATCGCCATTCTCTATTTTTTTATCGCTATGCATCAAAATTATTCATTTTAAAACCAGTAAATCATGGAAAATCAAGAATTTCAAGAACAACAAAACAACGAAGAAAAAACATTTTTTCAATCCACCACCGCCAAAATGATTATGGTAGGATTGCTCACCTTTGTCCTGCTCATTCCTTTGCTTTTTGTACAAAACTTAATTGCAGAACGAGCCCAACGAAAATCGGAAGTCGTTAACGAAATCTCCAATCTTTGGGGTAGCGATGTTGCTTTTTACGGACCAATTTTGCGAATACCGTATAACACTTATGAAAATATCAACGTCACCGACCAAAAAACCGGCGCAACCACTTTGCAAAGAAGAGCCACAACTAATTATGCTTACTTCTTCCCCAGTGAATTAACCAATACTTCCAAAGTAAAGAAAAACGAATCCTTAAAACGCAGCATTTTTAATCCGGTAGTTTTTACCGCAGACATGAATTTTAAAGGCAATTTCACTGCGCCCAATTTTACCAAACTTAATATCCCGGAAGAAAGTATTCAATGGGATAAAGCGGCTATCATTGTCAAAACTACCAATCTGAAAAGCATCAAAAGCGAGTTAAAGATTCAGCTCAACAATGAAAAACTAACCTTTGAACCACAACCTGATGACAAAAGCAATTACAGTGTTTTAGCCACCAATCTCTTTGATTATAAAACCTTAGCGACTAACAGCCTAATCAATTTCAATTTTGGCATCACTTACAATGGCAGCAACAGCATCAACTTTATTCCGATCGGAAAAGTAACCGCTGTTGGTATCGACTCCGATTGGGAATCGCCAAGTTTTGAAGGTTCTTTTGCGGCCAATGACACTACCAAAGTGGTCAACAAAGACGGTTTTCATGTCGATTGGAAAATTTTAGACATCAACCGCACTTTTTCGCAGCAATACGCCAATGTTTTACCCAATTTAGAAGATTACCGCTTTGGGGTAAAATTAATCGATACTGTCGACGAATACCAGCAAAACGAACGCGTTTCAAAGTATGGCTTCCTGGTAATCGGTTTGACATTTCTGATTTTCTTCTTAATTCAGTCGATAAGCAAAATCAATATTCATATTTTTCAATATTCAATGATTGGTATTGCGCTGATTATGTTTTACACTTTATTGATTTCAATTACTGAACACAGTAGTTTTAGTTTAGCTTATGCCATTTCCGGAATTGCGGTGGTAGTTATGATTACACTCTATTCGATTTCGATTTTGAAGAATAGAAAATTCCCGCTGTTTATTGCGACGTCACTTTCTGTTTTGTACACCTTCATTTATGTGATTATCCAAATGGAAGATTATGCGCTTTTGGTGGGAAGCATTGGCTTATTTTTCATCCTCGGAGCCGTGATGTATTTCTCCAGAAAAATTGATTGGGGAAAGTAACTTTTTAAAGCAAAAAAACCTGTTCAAATGAGCAGGTTTTTTTATTCAAAATCATCCAAATTAATTTTCCAATCGGACTCATTTCTATACCAAAGTTGGCCTTGTGAAACTTGCAGCGGACAATCAAAATTATTGGTATACAAACTTCCGGTTCCTAAACCTTGTGGCATTAAATTGTTTTGTAAAAAAGTAAATTGAGCAATCGCGTTCAAACCGACATTACTTTCTAAAGCGGAAGTAATCCACCAACCGATATTTAATTTTTCGGCCAGGGAAATCCATTCTAAAGTACCGCGAAAACCACCGATGAAACTTGGCTTCAAAATGATGTATTGGGGTTGGATTTTTAACAGTAATTGTTCTTTATCTTCCAAAGAAAATACACCAATGAGTTCTTCATCCAAAGCAATTGGCAAATTGGTTGATTTACACAAAACTGACATCGTGTCAGTATGGTTTTTCTGAATCGGTTGCTCTATGCTATGTAATTTAAAACCAGTTATTTGATTAATTTTATCTAAAGCTTCATTTTCAGAAAAAGCACCGTTAGCATCAACCCTAATCTCAATCGTATTTTCATCAAAATTTTGACGAATAAAGCGCAATAATTCGATTTCTTTGTTGAAATCTATGGCGCCAATCTTCATTTTTATACAGGTAAATCCTTGGGCAATTTTTTCTTCTATTTGGCGTTTCATAAAGGCTTCATCACCCATCCAAACGAGTCCGTTGATGACGATAGATTTTTCGCCCGAGGTAAATTTTGACGGAAATAAAACAAAAGGATTTTCACTTTTTAAAGACAAAAAAGCCATCTCTACTCCAAATTGAATGGATGGAAATTCGATCAATTCTTGCCATAATTTTTCCTCGCCAAGGTGAATATTTTCACAAACCCAACGCAATTTTTCTTCATAATCGGGACGATCATCAGCCGATAATCCGCGTAAAATTCCGCACTCGCCTATGCCTTTTTTACCGTCTTTTTCGAGTATTAAAAACCAGGTTTCTTTGTCGGTCAAAACGCCTCGAGAAGTGCCTGAAGGTTGCTTAAAATGAAGAACGTATTTATGGTAAGTTGCTGTCATCTTTTTAGTCTAAAACGCGTAAAACTTTTTTAAAATTATCGGTAGGAAAACCATTTTTTTCAAACTGTTGCATGTCGGTTTTGGCTTGGCTTGCCCAACTTTTATTCCCCGACAAATTGTTTTGTTTGTATTTTTTATGGATGTCTTTCGCCTTATTTATTCGATCGGTAAACATATAAACATGTGCCAATTGCAAACGATAATGCAGCTCCGACGGATTCAGGGCAATGGCTTTTTCAAAAGCTTCCTCCGCTTTTACAAATTGTTTGGACGACAAATACAAACCGCCCAGCAAACCATAATCTGTAGCTGTGGCTCTGTTTTTTTCAATGATTTCCTTTTGAATTTTAGCAATAGCTTCTTCTGATTTATTGGTAAAATTCAGTTTTTTAGCTTCGCTCCTGATTTTTTCCAAATAGCCGGTCAATTGTCCTGAATTAACCAAGCTTTCTTCTGCCATAGTATCAATGGTTTTGGCTTTCTCAGCCGCCAGAAGCTTTTTATAATCCGAATAAGTATATTTAGTTGTAAAAGCCTTTAAGAAATCGCCTAAAAACAAATCTTTATTGGCCACTTTTGAAGTCATTTCTAATTTTTCGACCAAGGCTAAAATCTCTTTTTTATTCTCGGGTGTCCAACCGCTTCGCAGATTGTAATTTACCCAAGGCACAACTTCCAAAACGATTTTTTCTTTCATCACCCAATTGTCGCTTTGAAAGCCAAACCAGAGATTTCGAGTATTTAGTGGCAGACATTTTGATTTCTCGGTAAGTAGTTTGGCCGCTTTATTCACCGGCTCGTCTTGAACAATACAAGCATTCTTGGGTGTTCCGGTCTTTTCGTATTGTAACGCGTCATTTTCACTGGTAAACACCGCAAACTTACACTTGTCATCACCGGAAATGGTTGAAAGTAAAAACACTGTTCCCGCAGCACCTTGACTGATTCCTGTTGGATCCGGAATTGCTTTTAGTACAGAAACCAAACTCGAACTGATTTTTTGATTGTCATCCAAAAGCAAAATGCGATAAACCACCTCAGTAGTTCCAATCGGGAAATCGGTTGTTTTGATTACTTTTCGTTTTCCGGCCTCAAGAATAATAGTTTCATCGGTTGTCCTGATGTTGTCCCAAAAACCCTCATTGCTTTGTCCGAATGTACCAATAGTGAATGTTAACAGTATTCCTAAAATTGAAAATTTCATAAGATATTTTTCGTTCCCAAAACAATAAGAGTGCCAAAAATGACACTCTTATTTTCTGTATTAATTAAATTAAAGCGAAATGCTCTCTCCAATTTCCAAAAGCATCAAGTCTTTTCCGGCGTCGAAGAATTTCTTTTTGGCTTCATCATGGTTGATGACAATAAAACCGAAAGTATCATAATGACAACCTAAAATCTTATCACAATCAACAAAATCAGCTGCTATGATTGCGTCTTCAACATCCATTGTAAAGCAATTACCAATAGGGAAAATAGCTAAATCAAGTTTCGTTCGCATTGGAATCAACTTCATATCCATGGTCAAAGCTGTATCGCCGGAGATGTAAATGTTTTTGTGTTCACCTTCGATTACAAATCCTCCGGGGTTGCCACCGTAACTACCATCGGGAAAAGAACTAGAATGGATGGCGCTTACATATTTTACTTTACCAAAATCAAACTGCCAACTTCCGCCGTGGTTCATCGGATGGTATTGAAAGCCTTTATTGCCGAAATGAGTTGCGATTTCCCAATTGGATACAATAACTGAATTATTTTGCTTGGCAATGGCTTCTACATCTGCAATATGGTCGAAATGAGCATGTGTAATCAGGATGTAATCTGCTTTTAAAGTATTGATATCAATATGAGCCGCTTTTTCATTTCCGGTAATAAACGGATCGATTAAGATGTGTTTTCCGCTGACTTCAATTCCGATACAGGCATGTCCGTAAAAAGTTATTTTCATAATTGTCGGTTTAAATTAAACATAGTTCACCACTACATCTGAAATAAAGAAAATCAGACACAAGGCCAAAAGAACCGAAAGCAGAAACGTGCTGATGGCTAATTTCTTCAATTCGGGATCTAAAAGTTTAGGGTTTTGGTTTTTATAAACAGTAATCAAATGACTTATCAATGGGAAATAAGCCACCACAAAAATATATTGGTCGAAGTGAAAATCGTTTAAAAAAGCAAATATCAACACTAAAATCATGGCCGAAATCACCAAAAAGAAGTGGTATTTTTTAGCCGCTGCGCCACCCATTTTGACCACGATAGTATTTTTTCCGGCTTTTCGGTCGCTTTCTTCATCACGCATATTGTTTAAGTTTAAAACTCCAACACTCAAGAAGCCAATAGCTGTGGCAGGTAATAACAACAACCAATCAATGGTTTTCGAGAACATAAAATAAACCCCGAAAGCACTCACCAATCCGAAGAAAATAAACACAAATAAATCGCCGTAACCTCGGTAACCGTAAGCACCTTTTCCAACCGTATAGCGAATCGCTGAAGCAATCGCTAAAATACCCAATATCAAAAAGACAAAAGAATACAGTAGATAACTTTCTTTAAAAGCAAAATAGATTAGCAAAACCGCAAAAGCCAAAGTAATTAAAGCTGTAATCACCATCGCTTTTTTCATGGCTTGTGGTGTTATGAGCCCGCTTTGAATGGCGCGTTTGGGTCCAACTCTGTCCTCGTTATCCGTACCTTTTACCCCATCGCCGTAATCGTTGGCAAAATTGGATAAGATTTGCAATCCTAAAGTGGTCAGCAACGCAAAAATAACGATGTTCCAATTGAACATTCCCTGTGACATCGCATAAAAACTTCCAACAATAATACCCGATACCGAAAGTGGTAAAGTTCTAACTCGCGCGGCTTCAACCCAGTGTTTCATAGTAATTTTAATTTATTTACATCCAATTGCTGTTAGAGGTTTCTATCTCGTACAGCCAAAGGTTTACATATTCGTTTATTTTGTCAAATTGGCCCAAATGAAAGGTAATGTTTCCCCCAGCGGTATGCATCGTCAACGAACCAATATTCAGGCTTTTATGCCAAAACAACTGCGAAGTCGTGATGGCTTGTATTTTACCGATTTCAATTATTTCATGATCAACATCCCAAGCACCGCTTTGTTTGATGATATGATTGTCATTGACAAACAAACGGTAATTTCGGAATCCGAAAAACAGCAAAACCGACATGAAAATAGTGTAAAAAACAGCAATGTTTGCGTAATCAAACACTATGGGTTCCGCATATTTTCCGAACAAAAAATAACCCGTTAAAGGTAGCACAATAATGATAAATACCGAAAAAATCAGTTTTCGAAAATTAGGTTGCATCAACGCCCCTTTTTCAGGCAATTGTTTGAACAATAATTTTAAAATTTCATCTCGTTCAGTCGTATTACAACCCGGAATTTCAATCAGCGATTTATTGTCTTTCTTTTCGTTGCTGATGGCTTGTCTGATTTTGATTTCCAACACATTGAGTTTCTTTTGGAAATAGTTACTCGAAATCTTAACAATCTGTACCTTCTCGGGTTTTAATATCGTACTTTGGGTATTGATTAAGCCGTAAGTCAACATCAGCGAGCCTTTTTGCTTGGTCACCGTATAGTCGAAAAACTTAATGATGGTTCGCAAAATATTAATCAGAAACACTACGGTGAACATGATCAAGATAAAGACCAATGCCGAATACCAAACCGAATTGTTATCGACAAAACCTTCCAATTTTTCTGTGCTGATAACATCTTCTGCGCCGGCTTGATGAAGGTTTTCATAAATGGTAAAGAAGAACGTCAATATCAAACCCACGCTTTTCACATAGTTGGAAGTAATGCCGATTTTGAGCAAACTGCCCAAATTAATTTTAAGAAACGGAATCGCTTTGTATTCGGGCTTTTCGGCTGCAATTACTTCTTCGGTAACGGCTACTTTTGTACCTTCATTTTCCAATAATTTCGATTTCAAAGCCAAAGCTAAATCGTGCGAAATGGCTTTGATATTGCCTTCTTTTTTGTCGCTTCCGGCAGTATCAACATCCAACGCATAAACACCGATAAACCTTTGAATTAAGTTTTGTTTGATGTTAACCTGCTGTATTTTGTGGAGTTGAATCGTCGTTTTGGTCTTATTGATGATTCCGTCACTAACGATAAACTCTTCATTTTCCTCATCAATGTAAAAAGTGAAATTTCGATAATTCAAATAAGAATAAATCCCTAACCAGGCTAGCATGCCTAGTAAAATCATTGAACCGATAAAAACAGATTGAGTATTCGCTTTCAATAAAGTAATGACAATAATCGGCCATGTGGCTTTGAGTACCTGAAAAACCATCTCCAGGAAAATCACCAAAATACCCACCAAAGACTGGCGTTGCGGCTGATTGAAATTGGATTCCATTAGAGTTGTTTTTGAATTTTACCCATCAACAATTGCTTGATGTTTTCGGCTTCCTCTTTGGCAATCCCCGGAATCTCCAAATCGCTGGAAATGCCGCCGGCAGTAAAAATTTCCACTTTGGCCAAACCAAAAAAACGAGCAATAAAACCCTCATGAAGTGCTACGTGTTGGACACGATTATACGGAATCACCATCGTATTGGTCGCGATAATACCGCTTCTGAAAATCACATCATGGTTTCTGAAAGCATAGGCTTTTTTCTTGAAGCTAATTCGCGACAATAATAAAGCAATAGCAAAAACAGCGGTGTAGGCCGAAAAAATTAACGGCTTCTGCTCTACTACTTCATCCACCAAAAAAAACAAAATAACCATAATGGCTAAACCCAAGAAAAAAAAGCTAAAAATACTAATCAAAATCACTTGCCAATATTTGGAATCAATTGGTGACAATTGAACCGTTTCAAAACGTGGCAAAGCCTTCGTGTCAATGGTTTCGTTGGTAAAGTTTTCCATATATTCTTTTATAATTATTTTATAAATCAAATCTGAACTGTCATTCCCAACTTGATTGGGAACTGAACACTGATTTTATGGAATCCATTTGTTTTTACCGAAATTGGGTTTTCTTTTTTCCAAAAAGGCATTTCGCCCTTCGATGGCTTCATCGGTCATATACGCCAAACGAGTGGCTTCACCGGCAAATACTTGTTGTCCTACCATACCGTCATCGGTTAAATTCATGGCGAATTTCAACATTTTAATAGACGTTGGCGATTTCTCTAATATTTCTTGTGCCCATTGGTAAGCGGTATCTTCCAATTCTTCATGCGGAATCACAGCGTTCACCATGCCCATATCAAAAGCGTCTTGCGCAGTATAATTTCGACCTAAAAAGAAAATCTCGCGGGCTTTTTTCTGACCGACCATTTTGGCCAAATACGCCGAACCGTAACCGCCGTCAAAACTCGTTACATCAGCATCGGTTTGCTTAAAAATGGCGTGTTCTTTACTGGCTAATGTCAGGTCACAAACCACGTGCAAACTGTGTCCTCCACCAACAGCCCAACCCGGAACTACAGCAATTACGACTTTGGGCATAAAGCGAATTAAGCGTTGGACTTCCAATATATTCAATCGGTGATAACCGTCTTCGCCTACATAACCTTGATGACCGCGGGCTTTTTGGTCGCCACCGCTGCAAAATGACCAGATACCGTCTTTAGTACTTGGTCCTTCGGCTGAAAGCAAAACCACTCCGATAGAAGTATCTTCCATAGCATCATAAAAGGCTTGATACAATTCACTGGTCGTTTTCGGACGGAATGCATTGCGAACATTCGGTCGGTTAAAGGCTATTCGGGCTACACCGTCGCATTTTTTATAGGTAATATCTTCAAATTCTTTGGCAGTAATCCAATTGATAGTGCTCATGTCAAAACTTACTTTATAAGGATTATTATATTTTAGTTAAAAATAGTTGTCAGCAAACAAAAACTATTATTTTAGCGTAAAAATAACTCATTTTTTGAGTTTAACCTCATCACCAAACATATTCTTATGAATAAAACTTTCATCACCGTTACAGCATTATTTTTAAGTTTAAATACTTTTTCGCAAAAGTATGATTTTCAAATAATTAAAGATATCGAAGCTACTCCGGTAGTTGCCCAACAAAACACCGGAACTTGTTGGAGTTTCTCCACTACTTCATTTTTGGAAGCGGAAATTATACGTCTTAAAGGCACCAATGTAGACCTTTCAGAAATGTACAATGTGCGAAACATTTACTTAGACAAAGCAGATAATTATGTCATGCGTCAGGGAAAAGCGCAATTTGGCGAAGGCGGTTTAAATCACGATGTCATCAACAGTGCTCGAAAATACGGCATTGCTTTGCAAAGTGATTTCTCTGGTAAAATTAACCCCGATGACCCATATGACCATACTGAAATGGTGGCTGAACTAGAAGAAATTCTTAAATCAGCCGTAGATCTAACCCCTGCTAAATATGCTAATTGGAAAGAAGACTACAAAGCTGTTCTGGATAAACATATGGGCAATACTGATGGCGTGAATCCTATTATTGCACAAAAAATTTCAGCGGAGTATAAGATTGATTTGAATGATTATATCACGATAACTTCTTTCACACATGAACCCGTTTATTCTAAATTTATCTTGAATATTCCTGACAACTTTGCCAATGGTTTCTTTTATAATTTGCCTTTAGACGAATTTGTTCAAAATATTGATTATGCCCTTAACAATGGTTTTACGCTTGCTTTAGACAGCGATGTAAGTGAAACAACTTTTTCCGGACCAAAAGGGATTGCTGTGATCCCCGAAAAAATCGAAGATGCCATGGCCATATTAGAGGAAATCAAACCCGAGAAAAAGATTACCGCTGATTTTCGCCAAGCCGAATTTGAAAACTACAATACAATGGATGACCATTTGATGCACATAGTGGGCAAAGCCAAAGACCAAAAAGGAAATATTTATTACAAAGTCAAAAATTCTTGGGGAACAGCTTCGGGTAGAAACGGATTTGTGTATATGAGTGTTGCCTACCTAAGATTAAAAGCAATATCAGTATTACTTCACAAAGACGGTTTACAACCACAGACCCGGAAAGCATTGGGTTTATAGCAAAAAAGGAAGCAATTAGCTTCCTTTTTTATTTATCCTATTTTAACCGAAGTCATCGTCAATGAACCGCCGACAGCTTTGTCATTGAAGAAACTTACTTCATCGGTTTTATCTTGTAATCCCAAAGTGTACAATAAAGGATAATAATGATCCGGTGTTGGGATAGCCAACTTGGCCGCACTACCCAACTTTTCATAAGCAATAAGCGACTTAGCATCTCCTGCCATTATTTTGTCTTTAAAAACCTCATTGATTTCATTTGCCCAATCGTAACCGAATTCGGGTTCGTTAAGTTTGTCCCAAGCCACCATTCTCAGATTGTGAACCATATTACCGCTGCCGATAATCAAAACGCCTTTTTGGCGCAATGAGGCCAATTCTTTGGCTAAATCGTAATGGTATTGAGGCGGCTTACTATAATCAATACTCAACTGCAACACCGGAATATCCGCATCGGGATACATATGTCGTACGACGGTCCAAGTTCCGTGGTCTAAACCCCAATCGTGATCGAGTTCAACTTGGGTTGATGTGATTAATTTAGAAGTCTCTTGAGCCAACTCCGGACTTCCTTTTGCCGGATATTGCACGTCAAATAAAGCTTGAGGAAATCCACCAAAATCGTGTATGGTTTTCGGATTTTCCATGGCGGTAATATGAGTCCCATTGGTTAACCAATGTGCGGAAACTACTAAAACTGCTTTAGGTCTTGGAATTTCTTTTCCATATTTGGTCCACGTTCTTGAGAACTCATTGTCCTCAATGCCATTCATAGGAGAACCGTGACCAATAAACAAAACCGGAAGTTTAGTATCGGTTGTTTTTAAGTCTTTTGACCAATTGTATAAAGGGTTTAATGCCATCATTGTCGTTCCTCCTATTGCTAATTTTATAAAATTACTACGTTTCATACCACAAGACATTTGTATATACAAATTTATATTTATTTCATGTTAAACAAACAATATTTCAAAAACTTTAACACCTCAAAAAAATAAAAGTCAGCACAAGATGAAAAACTTCTATATTTGATTGTTACTGTTTAAATTATTATAATATGCAACAATTTACCCGAGAAGAAAAGCTCAAACACCTGTTTGGTTTTCCTGTTGTTATTGCCTCTTTGGGCTATTTTGTAGATATTTATGACTTACTACTGTTTGGCATTGTTCGCATTCCAAGCTTGAACGATATGAATTTGGATGCCGATACAGTGGGCACGATGATTATCAATTACCAAATGATTGGTTTGGTTTTGGGTGGGATTATTTGGGGTGTTTTTGGTGATAAAAAAGGAAGACTTTCAGTATTGTTTGGTTCGATAATTGTTTATTCATTGGCCAATATTGCCTGTGGTTTTTTACCCCAAATGGATTTTGCCGACAAAGGGATAATTTATGCTTGGTTGCGCTTTATCGCCGGAATTGGTTTGGCCGGAGAACTAGGCGCCGGAATTACCTTAGTTTCCGAAACTTTACCCAAAGAATTGCGAGCCATTGGTACTTCTATAATTGCAGGTTTTGGCGTTTTAGGCGCTGTTGTAGCGCAATTCACAGTAGAATTGGCAGGAAGTTGGACCACCGCCTATTTCATCGGTGGCGGATTGGGTTTGATGTTGTTAGTTCTCAGAATCAGTGTGGCTGAAAGTGGCATGTACCAATCGGTTAAAGAAAATACTTCCGTTAAAAAAGGAGATTTTTTGGCCTTTTTTACGAGCAAAACACTTTTTGTCAAATATTTAAAATGCATCTTGATTGGTGTTCCGATTTGGTATTGTATCGGAATCTTGGTCTTCATGGCCAACCAATTTGCTCCCGAAATGGGCATCACTTCCATCGATCCGGGAAAAGCGATTATGTGGGCATATATTTTGACTTCTATTGGTGATTTCTCGAGCGGATTTATATCCCATGCTTTGCACTCGCGTAAAAAAACCATCCTATACATGTTATTGTTTACTTTAGTTGGTGTGGCTTTGCTCCTTTTCAGCGGTCATAAAACCGAAAACATGTATTATTTTTATTGTGGCTGGATTGGTTTAGGTTGCGGCTTTTGGGCCATGTTTGTCACAGTCTCTGCAGAACAATTTGGCACTAACATGAGAAGTACGGCAGCGACTAGTATTCCGAATATGGTTCGCGGTACAGTGCCAATCATGTTAATAGGATTCGACTATCTGAAGCAAACCAATTCGGTGATTACCTCCGCTGCAATTGTAGGTTTGATTGCTTTTGCTTTGGGTATTTATTCCACTTTGACCATCAGTGAAACACATAATAGGCATATGGATTTTGTGGAGTAATTAATTCAGAATATATGAAAAAACTCGGAATCTTTATCCTCATTGTTGTCATTTCAGTACTAATAGCTTCTGTTTATGGAGCTTTACATGACCAGGTAACTTATTCTATTTCAAGTGAATATTTCACCATATTCAAATTTGACCAATTCGGTTTTACAGATTGGGGAAATAATAACCCGAGACCAACAACAGCTTTAATTGGTGTATTAGCCACTTGGTGGGTTGGATTATTTATTGGTGTCTTTCAAGGTTTAGTAGCTCTTATTCATAAAACCCCAAGATTAATGTTCAAATATGCCTTCAGAGCAGTTTTAATAACATTAGGAGTAACAATAATATTTGGTCTAATAGGTTACATAGCGGAAACATTTAACCCTCAAACTTATCCTGATTGCTGTTTTCCCTACTCAATCAAAGACGGTAAAAGTTTTCATATTGTAGGCTCTATTCACAACTACGGTTTTGCCGGTGGTGAAATAGGAGCATTTATAGGGATTGTATATCAAATTATTATGAAGAGAAGAACGGCTGTTTAAATTACCTTTTTAACATCAATTTTGGAATCCAAAATTCTGTATTCTAACTCCAACCTTTGTATCTTTGCCATTCGAAAATTGCAATTATGGAATCAGTACTCGAAAGCAACCAACCTGTTGGTAAACCTAAATGGCTAAAAGTCAAATTGCCTATCGGCCAAAAATACACCGAACTCCGCGGTTTGGTCGATAAATACAAGCTTAACACTATTTGTACCTCGGGCAGTTGTCCTAATATGGGAGAATGTTGGGGTGAAGGAACTGCAACCTTTATGATTTTGGGTAATATTTGTACGCGTTCGTGTGGTTTTTGCGGCGTAAAAACCGGCAGACCCGAAACCGTTGATTGGGACGAACCCGAAAAAGTAGCGCGTTCGATTAAAATCATGAAAATCAAACATGCCGTAATCACCAGCGTTGACCGTGATGATTTGAAAGATATGGGTTCGATTATTTGGTTCGAAACTGTACAAGCCATTCGCAGAATGAATCCGGAAACCACTTTAGAAACGCTAATTCCCGATTTTCAAGGCGTAGAAAGAATTATTGACAGAATCGTTGAAGCCAATCCTGAAGTAGTTTCCCATAACGTAGAAACCGTTCGCCGTTTGACTCGTGAAGTGCGTATTCAAGCAAAATACGATAGAAGTTTGGCCGTTTTGAAATATTTAAAAGACAAAGGCATCCGCAGAACCAAATCGGGTATCATGCTGGGCTTAGGCGAAACTGAAGAAGAAGTTATCCAAACTATGCAGGACTTACGCGATAATAATGTTGATATCGTAACCATTGGTCAATACTTGCAACCCAGTAAAAAACATTTACCTGTAAAAGAATTCATCACTCCTGAACAATTTGAGAAATACGAAAAAATAGGGAAAGAAATGGGCTTCCGACATGTGGAAAGCGGTGCCTTGGTGCGTTCGTCTTACCATGCTGAAAAGCATATTCTTTAATTAAGAATTGAAATTGATTATTGACATTGTAATTGTAATTGACATTAAACTTTGAATAAAACTCAAATTGCCATCAACGGTTTCGGAAGAATCGGGAGAAATTTATTCCGCTTGCTTTTAAACCATCCTACGATTGAAGTGGTTGCCATCAATGACATTGCTGACAATCGAACCATGGCGCATTTAATCAAATACGACAGCATACACGGCGTTTTGCCTTATGAAGTTTCGTTTGATGAAAATTCGATTATAGTTGACGGAAAACATTACACTTTCTTCCATGAAAAAGAAATCAGCAAACTTCAATGGAACAACATTGATTTTGTGGTTGAAAGTACCGGCAAATACAAAACCTTTGAAGACATTAACCAACATATATTGGCCGGAGCCAAAAGAGTAATTCTTTCCGCACCGAGCGAAGTACCCGAAATTAAAACGGTAGTTTTAGGCGTAAACGAAAACATTTTAGACGGTACAGAACTAATCGTTTCCAATGCCAGTTGTACCACTAACAATGCTGCGCCGATGATTAAAGTCATCAACGAATTGTGTGGTATTGAACAGGCTTACATCACCACGGTTCACTCCTACACCACCGACCAAAGTTTGCACGACCAACCCCATAAAGACTTACGCCGTGCTCGCGGTGCCAGTCAGTCGATTGTGCCTACCACAACAGGCGCTGCCAAAGCATTAACCAAAATTTTTCCCGAAATGGAAGGCAAAATTGGTGGCAGCGGTATTCGCGTTCCGGTACCGGATGGTTCACTTACAGATATTACATGCTATGTTAAGAAACAAGTAACCATTGAAGAAATCAATACCGCTTTTAAAAAAGCATCGGCGACCAATTTAAAGGGAATTCTTGCTTATACTGAAGATCCGATTGTTTCGGTAGATATTTTAGGCAATCAAAACTCTTGTCTGTTTGACGCACAATTAACTTCTGTCATTGACAAAATGGTAAAAGTTGTAGGCTGGTATGACAACGAAATAGGCTATTCTTCTCGAATAATTGACTTGATAATTTTGTTAAAAAAATAAATTTGCTACATTTATAGTCCTGAATCCTATAAAATCCTGCAAATTTATGAGATGGTTATTCCTATTATTACTATTTCAAACTCTTGTTTACGGACAACGAAAAGTAGCTTTCTCAAAAGACAGCACTGCCTACTATATTGATTTAGCCAATTTTAATAAAAAAATCAACAACTATAAATCATCGCTTTACTTTTCACAAAAAGCGATTAATTATGCCTTATCTAAAGGGAATTCGAAGCAAAAAGCTGACGCTTTATTTTCTTTGGGTTCAACCTATTTTGAGTTAAAAAAATACGAAGACGCCATTGAGTTTTTTTCAAAGTGCTCAACAATACAAAGTTCGGTTCCACCAAACAGTCAGCAGGCTATTTGCTATTACAACATCGGAATGTGTTATATGAATTTAGAGGAATTTCCTAAAGCGGAACACAATTTTAACAAAGCACAAGCCGTTTACAACATACTAAAAATTGATGCTTCGGAACCTTTAAAACTTCAAAAAGGAATATTATATAAAGCCAAAGGAAAAACAGACTTAGCCGCAAAATTGTTCAATCAAATTGTTTCAAAATCTGATATTGAAGATATTTATAAAACCAAAGCCGAAGCCTTGTATCAATTGGGCACCATTGAAGAAAGTTTAAATCACAATAACTTAGCCCTTAATTATTACAATCGAGCGCTGAACTTAAATGACCGAAGCAAAAATTTAGACCAAAAGGCCGCTATTTTACTGGCATTAAGCAGAACCAATGAAAAGCTTTTAAATTTAAAAAAATCACACGACTATCTAAAAGAACATTTGGCCTTAAAAGACAGTCTCTCTGAAGCTAGCCAACAAAAATTGGATGCCAACGATTATCAGGAATTCAAGGAAAGTGAACGCATGAAAGCGATTGAACAAATGACAAAAGAAAGCGAAGCCCAAAAAAGAACTAACAAATTCGTTAAACTAATCAGTATTCTGGCTATTGCCTTAATTTCAATTCTTTCTTTATTGAGCTTGTCCTTGTACAAAAACAACATTATCAGAACCCGCTCAAATGAACTTTTGAAAGAAAAAAACTTTGAATTACAAATGGCTAAAGACAAAGCCGAAAAAGCCTCAAAAGCCAGAGCTGAATTTCTTTCAACCGTAAGTCACGAACTGCGAACACCACTCAACGCTATTAACGGAATTACCCATTTGCTGATTGAAGATAATCCGAAGCAAACCCAACTACATTACCTCAACTCACTAAAGTTCTCCGGAAATTATTTGCTCACTTTTATCAATGAAATACTGGAAATTAACCGAATTGATTCGAGCAACATTGAGATTGAATACATTGATTTCAATTTGAAACGATTACTGCAGGACATACAAAATTCAATGAGTGAAATTGCTTCGAAGAACAACAACAAATTCACTTTGGAAATTGACCAAGACATACCGGAAGTCTTGTTGGGCGATCCGACAAAGCTTTCCCAAATCTTTATCAATCTAATCAATAATGCTTTAAAATTTACCAAAAATGGTGAAGTTACAGTCATTGCCCAATTGGTTGAAAAAGGCGGTGATTTTTCACGAATAAACTTTGCCATCAACGATACCGGAATCGGAATACCCGAGGAAAAACAAGAAACTATTTTTGACAGTTTCTCGCAAGGTTCTATTGAAATCAACCGCAAATATGGCGGTACCGGATTGGGCTTAACCATTGTTAAAAAATTAGTTGACTTATTAGGCGGCGAAATCGGATTAAAAAGTGAAGTGGGCGTTGGAACCTCTTTTGCCTTTGAACTTAATTTACTTAACGGCTGTAAAGAAATTATCCAAGAAAAACCTAAATCCTATTCCGATGATGTTTTGATTGGTAAAAATGTTTTAGTGGTTGAAGACAATAAAATCAATCAAATGGTAACCAAAAAAATGTTGGAAAATAAAGGCATGCAATGCAAAATTATTGACAATGGTGAAGAAGCCATTGAAGTAATGAAAACCGATAATAATTTTGATTTAGTTCTAATGGATGTTCATTTACCCGGAATCAACGGAACAATTGCTACACAACACATTCGCGAGTTTAATACCGAGATGCCCATCATTGCACTAACGGCAATTTCATTAAATGAAAACAGAGAAATGCTTTTGTCTTTCGGGATGACTGATGTGATTACCAAGCCATTCGAGCCTGAAAATTTCTATCGGGTAATTGCGATGAATTTAGTTTAGTATTGTAAAATCAGTTCTTTAATCAAATGCCTTACTTTAGGTTCCGCTTCTTGTGCCGCTTTTAAAACTTCTTCGTGGGTTATACTTTCCAGATGTTCTTCGCTACCAATGTCGGTAATCACTGAAATTCCAAAGGTTTCCAATTCCATGTGACGCGCCACAATAACCTCGGGTACCGTCGACATTCCGACGCAATCGGCTCCTAAAACTTTGACCATTTTGTACTCGTGTAAGGTTTCAAAGGTTGGTCCTTGCAAACCAAGATAAACCCCATCATGCACTTCTATATTTGAAGCCTTGGCAATTTCTTTAATTTTTTCAATCATTTTTAGGCTATAGGGTTCGCTCATATTGACAAAACGAGGTCCGAAACGGCTATCGTTTTTCCCTCTTAAAGGATGTTCGGGCATCATATTGATGTGGTCGCTTATAATGGCTATCGAGCCCACTCTATAGTTAGGATTTACACCACCGGAAGCATTGGAAACAATCAATTTGGTCACACCAATATATTTCATTACTCTCACCGGAAAAGTAACTTCCTGCATCGAATACCCTTCATAATAATGAAATCTTCCTTGCATGGCTACGACTTTTTTATCGCCTATGCTTCCGAAGACCAAAGCGCCTTTGTGCCCTTCAACTGTTGATACCGGAAAATTAGGGATTTCATGATATGGCAAAGTGAATTCGACTTTAATATCATCTGTAAAACTACCTAATCCTGATCCTAAAATGACACCGTATTCAGGTGTAAAATTGGTTTTATTCTTAATATAATTAACGGTTTCTTGTACAAGTTCCCACATGAATTTTAAATTTTATATATTATTTCGTTATCTGTGACAATATTAAAAAACTTTAGAGCAATACAACTATAATTGGCTACTCATTTTTAAACAAAGTAAAACTATAAATTTTCAGAAGCTTATGATTTTTATCATAAGTCGATTTTCCAACTTTAAAAAAAATAGCTTAATTTTGGTCAAAACAAAAGGTACTCTTTTGAAGTAAACCCAACATTTATGCTCTCTAAAAAAGCCAAATACGCTATAAAAACGCTTATTTATTTACATCAAAATAAGACTTCCACACCAATCTCAGCTAAAATTATAGCCGAACAAGAGAGAATTCCATACAAGTTTCTAGAAACTATACTGCGTGATTTAAGACAACACAAAATTCTAAAAAGTACTCGAGGTCCTGAAGGTGGTTATAGTTTTTTAAAAGACTCCAACACCATTACCGTTGCTGAAATCATTCGATTAATTGATGGTCCAATTGCTTTAATTCCTTGTGTTTCTGAAAATTTTTACAGCAAATGCAATGAATGCAGTGACGATGAAGAAACCTGCAAAATAAGAAAACTTTTTGGCCAATTGAGAAACGAAATGCTACCGATTCTCAATAAAACTATTGAAGAACTAAATTCAATTTAGTTTTTTTTGAAAATTATATCATATATATTTGATGGGAATTATATGTTTTATATATTTGGACCAAATTATGCCGAATGATTAAATATAAAAACCTCCTTTTATTGCTTTGTTTTATTGCACATACAAACATGCATGGACAAAATGATTCTATCGCTTCAACCAAAGTAAATAAAAAAGAAAATCGCACCTCTTATTACATTGAAGCCGGTAGTTATGGAACAAAAAGAGAGACTGAGCCTCAAAGCTATGTATTGAATTACAGTGAAATAAACGGTGATAAATCTTCTAAATCCAATTGGCTAAACCTTGGTTTATATACCAGAACGAGAGCTGAATGGCGTCACAATGATATTCGAAGAACGGATACTTACAGCAATGATTATCCTTTACTTTTTAAAACACGCGCCTACATTGGAATAATTAATATTCTTGATCCTATTAGAGGTTCGATTGAATTTGGCGATTCAAGAAGAAACAACGGATTGTATCCTGAGGACAATAGAGATGTGAATACTACTGATATCATACAAGCTTATGCCGAACTCTATTTTGATAAAATATTACCAAGAGATAAATTAGGAAACAAACGCCCAACGTTCCTAAGATACGGTAGAATGGCTATGGAAATGATAGACCGACGATTGATTGCCACCAATCAGTGGCGAAATACTACCAATAATTTCAAAGGTTTCAGAATGCAAATTGGTCAGGATAAAAACGATTGGCAAATGGATTTTTTGTTTTTAAATCCAATCCTGAGAGATATTAACGACTATGACAAACCCGATACTAACCAAGAATTCAGCGCCATTATCGGTCATTGGCGAAAATGGTCAAACATCATTACCATTGAACCTTATTATTTGTCCTTAAAGCAAGAGGCTGCAATTGCCAATGGAAATAAATCCAGAAACATTCACAGTCTGGGACTTCGATTGTATGGTTGGATAAAAAACACCGGTTTTAACTATGATATCACCGGCATACATCAATTTGGTACTGACAATAACAAAACACAAAAAGCGTATGCTGCCACTGCAGAAATTGGATACACATTTCAAAAGACAAAATATAAACCAAGGCTAAGCGCTTTCATAGGGTATGCCAGCGGTGATAAAAATCCTAATGATAACGAAAGTAATCGCTTTGAAAGGTTTTTCGGTTTTGCCCGTCCGTGGTCAGCCGATGACTATATCATCATGGAAAATATTATTGCGCCTAAAATCAAACTGGAATTCCAATCAAAAATTAAAAACACTTTGGTAAAAGTAGATACCGGTTACAATTTTTATTGGCTGGCCAACAAAAAAGACCGTTTTAATAATCTATTAGGTGGTACAACAAACAATAGAGACTTAACTGGACAAAGTGGTTCTTTTTTGGGTCATAATTTCGATTGCAGAATTCGATTCATTCCTGTAAAATATCTCGAAACCAATATTGGATACTCCCATTTTATCACCGAAGAATTTGTGCAAAACCAACAAATAGCACAAAACGGAAATTATGCTTCCAACTCAGACTTCGTTTATCTCGAATTGACTTTCAACTTTTTAGAATTAATCAAGAAAACAAAATAAACACCAAAAACCATGGAAAGAATTAGACTAAGACACATCGGAATTTTTATTGTATTGTTAAAACTCTCATTAATTGCCATAGTGGTTATAAAATATTTACCCGGAGCAAAGCCTGAGGATTTAACTTTTGACCAAACCTTTTTATGGTTTGTATTGGCCGGTTTCTTAGCCCAAATTGTAGATGGCGCCCTAGGAATGGCTTATGGAGTAACCTCCAATACATTGCTGTTAAGTTCCGGCCTTTCGCCTAAAGTTGCCTCTGCAGCAGTGCATACAGCAGAAGTTTTTACTACCGGTGTTTCGGGATTGTCGCACATTAAATTCGGAAATTTTGACAAAACACTTTTTTTCAAATTAGTCATTCCGGGTGTTATAAGTTCGGCCATTGGGTCTTATCTTTTGGGAAATATTATTGATGGTGATTTCATCAAACCATACATTATGATTTACTTATTGGTTTTAGGAATTATAATCCTTAAAAAAGCATTTGCTAATAAAATTAATAATGAAAAAAACATAAAAAACGCTCCCTATTTGGCGTTGTTTGGTGCATTCCTGGATTCGATTGGAGGTGGTGGATGGGGTCCGATTGTGACTTCAAATTTAATCAACAAAGGAAATACACCTAATATTGTTATCGGAACGGTAAATACTGCCGAATTCTTTATCACTTATGTAAGTGCCGGAATTCTGATTTATTTTGCCGGAATCCAAAGTTGGCAAATCATATTGGGATTAATTGTGGGTGGCATTGTGGCTGCGCCTCTGGGTGCTTATTTTACCAAAAAAATATCCAGAAAATCATTAATGACCATGGTTGGAGTGCTAATTATAATAACCTCACTTTATGGTATTATAAAAGCATTTTGGTTATAGTTGCATTGCTTTTAATACAAGTGTGTCAAATTGGTCTTGATGGGAAATAAATTTAGATTTAATAGGTAAATAATACAATTTCCCGCCAAAATCATAAGTCATAAGTCGAACAAAATCCTTTTCGGTTGTAACGATAATTTTATCCTTGGCTTGGCTTTTTATATTCAAAATGTCGCTTTCGCTAAAATGATGATGATCAGCGTAAGTCATAACGGTATCATCCCCAGACTGTAAATAATCAAAAAACGGTTTCGGCTTGGCAATTCCGGCTAATAATACTTTTTCTTGCGTCTTGGTTGCGGAAACATTCAAACTTCCGTTTTGATTGTAAACCTTGTCATCGTATTTTACAAAACTGAAGAAAACAGGTACATGTAAACCAATTTTCTTTTTGATATTTTGCTGCGCGAGTTCGCTAATTTCAGACGGACATTTGGTAACAATTATTAGGTTAGCTCTTTTAGCACCATTTCGGCTTTCGCGTAAATTTCCCATGGGTAACATAAAATCGTCACAAAACAAATCGTCAAAGGAAGTCAACAGTATATAAAATCCGGCTTTTACTTTTCGATGTTGAAAAGCATCATCGAGTAAAATCACTTCAGGCTTGTCTTTTTGTGCCAATAATTGTGTGATGCCGTTACGTCGGTCAGCATCAACTGCGACTTGTATCTGCGGAAATTTTTGAAAATACTGAAACGGTTCGTCTCCGAGAATTGCCGCATTCGCATTGGCATCCGCCAAAATAAATCCTTCCGACTTTCTCTTGTAACCCCGACTCAAAGTAGCTACTTTATATTTAGGAGAAAGCAACCGAATCAAATACTCAATTTGTGGTGTTTTTCCGGTGCCGCCAACGCTGAGATTTCCAACAGCAATCACCGGGATATCGAAAGCATAAGATTTTAATATACCTTTATCATAAAGATAATTTCTAACTGAAGTGATAATGCCATAAAGAATGGCCAAAGGGAAAAGTAATTTTCGCAACAAAATCATAGCACGAAAGTAACGATTTTTTATCTTTGAATGAAAATATAACAGTTCCAATCACTAATGAAACTATTCAACCTGCATTTTCTTTTCTTGTTACTGTTGATTACGCCATTGTCTTTTGCTCAAGAAGCAGACAATACCGCCATATTAAAAATTATTTTTACCAAATACTATAAAAACGAAAAAGTCATTGCCAAAAACAGATTGCAACTCCTGAGTTTTTATTGCAACAAAGCGCCCAACAACGAAGAAGTTTTAGAAGTAATAGCTGGGAATGAACTCTTAAAAAAATACAGTGCGGAAATCAAAAAACAAATCGTAATCGGTATCAATGAAGATTGGTCAAAAGAATACAATGTTTTGTTTAATAATCAAAACCAATATTTAAAGAGTAAAGTCAACGCCTGTTTATCACTGGAAGAGTTTCAAAAAGTATCCGAACAATACGGTGAAAATAACCAACGCTTGTTAATTATCAACAAACCGATTTACTTTGCCAAAAACCAACATGCCTTAGTAAAAGTCGCTTTCTACCGAAGCATCGAACACAACAGCGGTCGATTTTTATTGCTGGAAAAAGTCAATGGCGAATGGATTATTAAGGAATACTTGAACGAATGGGCAACGTAAATTATAACATAAAAAAAATTATTTGTCTGATATGTGTTATCGTTTGCTTTTCGTGTAAGCATGGCAACCAAGACATTCAGATAAACAATTCGGTACCTAAAAGAAAAGTTCAAACGCAAAATGATTATTCCAAATCCAACTTTGATGCGTTCAAAACAGCCCTTTCTGAAAACGACTTGGTAGCGCTAAAATCCTACATGCGATTTCCCATAGAAACCGATACTTACATGTCTTGGCATTATGCCAAGGAGCGAGATGCCGAAGGTGGCGAAGACATTTCGTTGACCAGTGATGAATATGACCTCAACATGGAACAATTTTTTCCGGAAGCTTTATGTGCTATGATTAAAAATGTCACTATTGACGAATTAGTAAAAAAAGAGAACATCTCTTTGTCTTTCACTGATGAAGAAGGCAAAGAATATGAAGTGGAATGTATTTATGAAGCTAAACTGAACCAAATCTGTTTGCTGTACATCGAGAAAAACACCATTCATATAAGAGATGAAAACGACAAGAGTGAAACAGAATACACCGAAGCAGAACTTGAAGCTTATCGAATAAAACAGTTTGATGACATCCGTTACTTTTTCGATGTGGATAAAAACTGGCAAATCAAACTAACCAAAATTGACGCTTACAAATAAATTATGAAAATTAAAGAAATTCTCCCGATATTAGAAGAAATGGCGCCATTAGCCTATGCCGAAGATTTTGATAATGTAGGCTTACTTGTTGGCGATGCCAATGCCGAAGCCACCGGTATCCTAGTTTGCCACGATGCTTTAGAAAATGTAATCGATGAAGCGATTGCTAAAAAATGCAATCTCGTGGTTTGCTTTCATCCCATTATTTTTTCAGGTTTGAAAAAAATCACCGGCAAAAATTATGTCGAGCGTGCAGTGTTGAAAGCCATCAAAAATGACATCGCTATCTATGCGGTTCATACCGCTTTAGACAACCACAAACACGGGGTGAATAAAATCTTCTGTGACGCATTGGGCTTGACCCAAACCAAAATATTAGTTCCCAAAGTAAACTTTATTCAAAAGCTCGTTACCTATACAATTCCCGAGAATGTAGAAAATCTGCGCAATGCTCTATTCGACGCCGGCGCCGGAAAGATTGGTAACTATGAAGATTGTAGTTTCAACTCCAAAGGCATCGGCACTTATATGGGCAATGAGGATAGCAATCCCGAAGTGGGCGAACGCTTCGAATTTGTAGAAAACGAGGAAATCAAAATAGAAGTGACTTTTGAAAAACATTTACAGTCTAAAGTACTCAAAGCGCTATTCTCCAATCACGTTTACGAAGAAGTGGCTTATGAAATTTACGAATTGCAAAATGCCCACCAAAATATAGGCCTCGGCATGATAGGCCAACTCGAAAAACCCATGAGTGAAGCTGATTTTCTTTCCTTTGTCAAAAATAAAATGCAATGCGGCGGTATTCGACACAGCGCTTTGTTAGGAAAACCTATTCAAAAAGTAGCCGTACTTGGTGGCTCAGGAAGCTTTGCTATCAGTAATGCCAAACAAGCCGGAGCCGACATTTTCCTGACCGCCGATTTGAAGTACCACAACTTTTATGAAGCTGAAAATCAACTGGTTTTAGCCGACATCGGCCACTTTGAAAGCGAAAGATTTACAAAAAATTATATTGTTGATTTTCTTAAGAAAAAAATCCTTAATTTTGCCATCATTTTTTCGGAAGAAAATACAAATCCAGTTAAGTACTTATAAAATATGGCGACTACAAAAGAACTAAGTGTTGAAGACAAATTAAGAGCTATCTACGACTTACAAATCATAGATACCAGAATTGATGAAATCAGAAACGTTAGAGGAGAATTACCTTTAGAAGTGGAAGATTTAGAAGATGAAGTTACCGGCTTAAGCACTCGTTTAGACAAATTAAAAAGTGATTTAGTTACTATAGAAGAACAAATCAAAACCAAAAAAAGTGCCATTGAAGAGCATCAAGCGGCCATCAAAAAATACACCGAGCAACAAAAAAACGTTCGTAACAACAGAGAATTCAACTCTTTAACCAAAGAAGTAGAATTCCAAGAATTGGAAATCCAATTGGCTGAAAAACAAATCAAGGAATTAAAAGCTTCTATCGAACACAAAAAAGAAGTAATTTCCAGCTCTAAAGAAAAATTAGACCAAAAATCAGCCCACTTAAAACACAAAAAAGCCGAATTAAACGATATCATGGCCGAAACCCAAAAAGAAGAAAACTTCTTAATGGAAAAATCAGCCGAGTTTGAAGCCCTAATCGAAGAAAGATTATTGGCAGCCTACAAAAGAATCCGTTCAAGTGTTCGCAATGGTTTAGCCGTGGTTTCTATCGAGCGTGGTGCTTCGGCAGGCTCATTCTTTACGATTCCGCCTCAAACCCAAGTTGAAATTGCCGCAAGAAAGAAAATCATCACCGATGAGCACTCAGGAAGAATCTTAGTTGATGCAACCTTGGCCGAAGAAGAAAGAGAAAAAATGCAAAATTTATTTGCCCACCTATAATAATTAATCCCGATTTAATCGGGATTTTTTTATGAAGAAAATCAACTACTTTTTAATCACCAAATCGGTTGGTTTGTACATCAACCTCCTCAGTTTTTTCTATCCCGAAAAAGCCAAGGAAATCGCCTACACCATTTTCAGCCAACCCCGAAAAGGTAAAATCAAAAGCGGAAAACTGCCAAAAACTTTGCAAAGTGCCCAACAAGAAACCTTACACTACGACGGTGAAGATTTCCAAACCTATATTTGGCAAGGCTCTGAGGACTCGAGCCAAAGGCGAACTGGACAAAGTCAAATCATCTTATTACTTCACGGCTGGGAAAGCAATGCTTCCCGCTGGAAAAAATTACTCAACCAACTAAAACCAACAGGCAAAACCATCATCGCCATCGATGCCCCAGGCCACGGATTGAGCTCCGGCAAAGAATTCAACGCACCTCGTTATGCCGAATTCATTCATATTTTAGCTCAAAAATACAACCCAAAAACACTCATCGGGCACTCCATAGGCGGCGCGGCGATCACTTATTATTTGCACAAATATCCCAACGACCACATCGAAAAAATCGTACTACTGGGTACGCCCTCAAGCTTCAAAAAAATCAGCGACAACTTTGTCAACATTTTAAGTCTTAACAACAAGATGAAAAACCTCTTGGAGAAACATTATCAGGAAAAATTCGATATCCATATCAACGATTTTGCCGGACACTTATTCGCCAAAAACTTTGCGCAAAAAGCCATCATCGCACACGACATCAACGACAAAGTCATCCTGGTGGAAGAAGGCAGAATGTACGCTTCCTCTTGGAAAAACTCAACATACATCGAAACCCAAGGTCTTGGTCACAGCATGCACGACAAGGATTTGTACCAAAAAATAGTCCATTTTATTACAGAAGCGTAAAGGCTTGCGCTTTCTTGTTGTCCTCATTCCCGCTATTCGCGCTACATGGTAGCCGCTACTATCGGGGCTAAACAGTGTTTGCCTTTTGTGTCAGGAACTTTAAAAACCTGAAAATCAATAAGTCTAAAAATAAAATTCCGACGAGATGTTATCTTTTTAGCTTTTCTGCAAAAAAAGTAGCGTCGAAAAACAAATATTTCCTATTTTTAACAAAATCATTACCTATTAACGTTACAAATTATTCTCAATCATGAAGATTCTAAAAATACAAGCTTTACGCGGACCTAACATTTGGAGTGTACAACGCAAAAAGCTAATCCAAATGCGATTGGATTTGGAAGAAATGGAACAATTTCCCACCAATAAAATAGAAGGTTTTCGCGAACGCATAGAAGCCATGTTTCCCACCATGATTGAACACCGCTGCTCCGAAGGAGTTCGAGGCGGTTTTTTTTCCCGCATAGAACGCGGTACTTGGATGGGTCATGTAATAGAACACATCGCCTTAGAGATCCAAACCTTAGCCGGTATGGAAACCGGTTTCGGAAGAACCCGTGAAACCAAAACCCCCGGCGTATACAATGTAGTGTTCAGCTACACCGAAGAAAGCGTAGGAATGTTTGCCGCCGAAAGTTCAGTAGCCATAGCCGAAGCCTTAATCGCCGGTAAAGACTACGATGTGGAAGCCGACATCCAAAAAATGCGTGAAATTCGTGAACGAGTGCGTCTCGGACCATCAACAGGAAGTATCGTAGACGAAGCCGTAGCCAGAGATATTCCGTGGATTCGTTTGGGCACCAATTCCTTAGTACAGCTAGGTTACGGGGTAAACCAAATGCGCTTCCAAGCTACCATTACTTGTAAAACCAGTAATATCGCTGTCGACATTGCGTGCAACAAAGAAGAAACCAAACGCATGCTCGATTTAGCTTCCATTCCGGTAGCCAGCGGTAGCATTTGTGTTGACGAAGAAGATTTAGAAAACACCATCAAAAAAATAGGTTATCCAATCGTAATCAAACCTTTAGACGGCAACCACGGAAAAGGCGCTTCTATTAATGTAGTCACTTGGGAAGACGCCGTTGCCGGATTAGAATATGCCAAAAAATACAGCCGAAGAGTCATCGTTGAAAAATTCATCACCGGTTTCGATTTCAGGGTTTTGGTCATCGACAATAAATTGGTAGCTGCCGCCAAAAGAGAACCGGCACATGTAGTTGGCAACGGGAAAGACAGTATCCAAACCTTAATCGAAGAAACCAACAAAGACCCGAGACGTGGTTACGGACACGAAAATGTTTTGACCCAAATCGACATCGACCGAGATACTTTAGACTTATTAGAAAAATTAAACTATACTGTTGATTCGGTTCCCAAAAACGGTGAAATCGTTTATTTAAAATCAACTGCCAACTTGAGCACCGGAGGAACTTCCATTGACGTAACCGACATGATGCACCCGGAAAACATCTTTTTATGTGAAAGAATTTCCAGAGTCATCGGCTTAGACATTTGCGGGATTGATATCATGGCGGAAAATCTAACCCAACCGTTGAAAGAAAACGGCGGTTGTATCTTAGAAGTCAATGCAGCGCCGGGATTCCGCATGCACTTAGCACCGAGCGAAGGTTTGCCGAGAAACGTGGCCGCACCGGTAATCGACATGCTATATCCACCCGGAAAACCAAGTCGCATACCAATTATAGCCGTTACGGGAACCAACGGTAAAACCACCACTACCCGATTGTTGGCACACATTGTAAAAAACAACGGTTATAAAGTAGGTTTTACCACTTCCGACGGGATTTATGTGCAAAACCACATGATGGAAAAAGGTGACACCACCGGACCGCTTTCGGCCGAATATATTTTGAAAGACCCAACGGTAGAATTTGCTGTTTTAGAAACCGCTCGCGGTGGAATTCTGCGCTCAGGTTTGGGTTTCAGCCGATGTGATATCGCTATTATCACCAACATCCAAGAAGACCATTTAGGTTTAGCCGACATTCATACTTTAGATGATTTGGCCAGAGTGAAAGCCACAGTTGTTCGTTCGGTAAAAAAAGACGGTTGGGCCATTTTGAACGCCGAAGACGAACAGTGTTTGAAAATTGCCAACGAATTGAGCTGCAACATCGCTTACTTCAGCATGGACGAAAACAACCCCAAAGTACAACAATTCGCCAAAGAAGGAAAAATTGTGGCCGTTTATGAAAACGGTTACATCACCATCAAAAAAGGCGAATGGAAAATCAGGGTTGAACGCGCTACTCACGTACCATTGACTTTAGGTGGAAAAGCAAAATTTATGATTGCCAATGCTTTAGCTGCAACTTTAGCCGCTTATTTACAAGGATTCAAAACCGAAGACATCAGTTTGTCATTGCAAACCTTTATCCCAAGTGCTGCGCAAACTCCTGGTCGTATGAATATTTTTGAATTCAAAAAATTCAAAGTGATGATTGACTTTGCCCACAATCCATCGGGTTATAAAGGCGTAGAAGAATTTTTATCTTCAGTCGAAGCCACTAAAAAAATCGGTATCATTGCCGGTGTTGGAGATCGCCGTGACGAAGACATCAGAGAATGTGCTATGATTGCCGCCCGAATGTTTGACCACATCATCATCCGACAAGAAAAACACTTACGAGGTAGAACCGAAGAAGAAATCATCGGTTTAATCATGGAAGGCATTAATGCCTCAGGTAAAAATGTTACCCATGAAATCATTGCCAAAGAAGTGGAGGCCATCAAACACGCCATCAACAGCGCCGGCGAAGGAACTTTCATCACTGCTTTAAGCGATGTTGTGACGAACGCCATCGAAATTGTTCAAGAGTATTTGGATAAGGAAAATGAAGAATCTTAATTAAAAATTCCAAACTATACAATCCCAAATTCCAATAGGTTTTTGGGATTTTAATATTAAAAATATTCTATTGTAATACTCTAAAATTTGTTAAGATTTCTTCTTGTATTCCACTGTAATCAACAGGCAGATTTCCAAACTGAGAATCAAAATGAATTTCTTTTGAAGTATGAGCGTATACCATTCCAATTCCTTTTGCAAAATAGAGCTTGGATTCTATAACATTCTGATTGTCCATGTACAAGTCGATTAACGGAACGTCGTCAATAAAATACTTATTGTAAATTTTAAGATTTAGAGTTAGCTTAACCACCATAACATCACTGTAAATATTGCCATTGGGAGTTGTATATGTTGGTAACACTTGATCTAATTCTGTCTGTAATCGATAATCTCCATTAACATCATTTATTCCAGACTCAAACGAATTCAATCTTGTATCTGTCTTTTGCTCTACATCAATTATTGCTCCGGGAACTGCAGTATCGTTTAAAATTGTTAGAAAGATATTGGCACTAAAAATAAAATTCTCGCAAATCTGCCAATCGACAAACCCATTGATTTGAGTAAATCCTTGATCTCTATAAACCGCATTAGAGCCATTCATCAAGGAGGTGTAAAATCCAAAACCTTTTGAATCATAAGTTGAATAGTATTTCTCATTTGATTTAAAATTCTTTTGTATGTATAAAGAATCCCTTTGAAATGTAATTTGATCACCAAAAACATCATATTTCCAATAATTACCTTTTTTTCCTGGCATATACTCTGAAGAAACAAAAACCCCATCCTCAGATGAAGAGCAATTGGAAAGCATTAGTAACAAACAAATACATAATAAGGAATATAGTCTCATACAAATAGATTTTTTAAAGATTTAAAACTAATAAAAAATAAACAACGGGAGTCTTTTTAAAATCTTATTTTAAAAAAAATTACACATAATTTGACTACTTTTGAAGTATACTTTTATAAATAAAAATGAAAGACCAACTCGAGACTTGGCATATCAACAACCGCATCAATCTTTACTTACTTGACGTGATTGAAGAAAGTGCCTTGGAGGATGTTTCAGCTTCTAAGGGCAGAAAAGTCGGTGATCAATTCGCCCATCTTCACAATGTTAGACTCATGTGGCTCAAAGCCGCAGCACCGGAATTATTGGAAGGCTTACTCAAAATTGACAAAGAAGTAAAAATCAACAAGGAAATATTGCAAACCGAACTCCACAAAAGTGCCGAAGCCATGGCCAAACTACTGGAAAAAAGTTTGGCCGAAAATAAAATCAAAGGGTTCAAACCTCATCCTACCGCGTTTCTTGGCTATTTGATTTCGCATGAAAGCCATCACCGAGGACAAATTGTGCTAACACTTAAACAAGCCGGACATCCAATCGATCAAAAAACTCAGTTTGGTTTATGGGAATGGGGAAGCCGATAATTTTACTGCTATGACAACACTACAAGAATTGCTGCAACAAATTGAAAGTCACATTCCGCAATTTGAAAAAATGAATCCTGCGGTTTCACAATCAACCGTCGGTTGGCAATTAGACCACAGTTTATTGGTCATCAACGGCGTTATAACCCAACTCAAAAGCGCTACTCCTGAAAATTATAAATGGCAATTCAAATGGATTCGAATCTATATTCAAATCACCAATACGATTCCTAGAGGCAAAGTCAGAGCACCAAAAACTGTTACCCCAGTTAAAGTTGCTTCAACGGAAGACTTAAAAGCCAAACTGGAACAAGCCAAAAAAAACATAGCTGAGTTAGAAAGCCTTCCGCCAAATAGTTATTTCACCCATCCTTTTTTTGGCAATTTGAATCTGAAAGCTACCATTTGGTTTCTGAAATTGCATACCAAACACCATTTAAGAATCGTTAACGACATCATAAACAAAGGATAATATTCAAAAAAGATTGTCCTTTTTTTATACATTTACGCCCAACAAAAACTTTACTTCATGAACAAAAAGATTATACTTTTCGTTAGTTTATTCGTGGCTTTAACTACTCAAGCCCAATTAAAAAAAATAACGTTAGACGAAGCCGTATTGCAACAAGGTCGAGCTTTCAGAGCCGATGGCTTAACCGGTTTTCAGTGGATTCCGAATACGAACAAATACGTATTCTATACCGATACTTGGACCAAAATGAAGTCGGCTTCCACAACCAACGATACCGCTGTAGAATTGGTCTCTTTGGCTGACATCAATACCGCATTGGGCACCAAACTAAGAAACTTCTTCGGATTGCAATGGATTGATTCCAACACTTTTATGGTAACTGAAAACGGTAAATATTACCAATATAATGTAACCACTAAAACCGGAAAACAAACATTGCAAGCGCCTGAGACTGCAGAAAACAATACATTCGACAGCAATAAAACTAACTTGGCTTTCACCGAAGAAAACAATCTGTTTATTCTAAACAGTAAAGGCGAAAAAGTAGCGGTAACCAACGAAACCAACAAAGGCATCGTATCCGGACAATCAATTGCTCGTAACGAATTCGGGATTAGCAATGGTATTTTCTGGTCGCCTAAATCCAATTATTTGGCTTTCTACCAAAAAGACGAAACAGAAGTAGCCGATTATCCTTTATTAGACATCACCGAAACACCGGGTAAATTAGTCAACATCAAATACCCGATGATTGGTCAAAAAAGTGAAAAACCACGTGTTGGAATTTACAATTTGACCAACGGAAAAACAGTTTTCATCACACCAAGAGGTAACCAAGATGACTATTTAACCAACTTGTCATGGACACCGGATGAAAAATACGTTTTGATAGCCGAACTGAATCGCGGTCAAAATGATATGAATCTAAATCTGTATGACGCCAATACCGGCGCTTTCATCAGAACCATTTTAAACGAAAAAAATCCACGTTGGGTTGAACCGGAACATGATGCTTTCTTCCCGAATGCGAAGTCCAACAACTTTGTTTGGTTCAGCGAAAAAGACGGTTTTCAAAACCTTTATTACTACACTATCGAAGGCAAATTGATCAAACAATTGACCAATAATCCATTCGTGGTAAAAGATATTATCGGAACCAATACTGCCGGAACCGAAATTTATTTCAAAGCCACCGGTCCAAATCCGACGAATATGTTGGTTTACAAAGTCGATTTAAAAGGCAAACAAACCTTAATTACCAAAGACCAAGGGGTTCACAATGTGATTCCGAGTAGCGATGGAAATTGGTTTTTTGACGAATTTTCCAATCACGATACGCCGTCGAAATCCTTGTTGTATGACAAAAGCTTGAAAGCCAAAACGCTTTTGGTGAGTAAAAACAAATACGAAGGTTACGAAATCGGTACAGCCGAAATAAAAACCATCAAAGCCGCCGACGGAACTACCGATTTATACACGCGTTTGATTAAGCCGAGTAACTTTGACCCAACAAAAAAATACCCGGTATTGGTTTACGTTTACGGCGGACCGCATGCACAAATGATTACCAATTCCTATTTAGACGGTGCCAATTTATGGATGTATTGGATGGCGGAACAAGGTTATTTGGTATTCACCGTAGACAACAGAGGTTCTGACAATAGAGGTTTTGCTTTTGAAAGCATCATCCACGCCAATTTAGGCAACAACGAAATGGATGACCAATTAAAAGGGGTCGATTATTTAAAATCGCTTCCTTATGTTGACGGTAATCGCTTGGCAGTTCACGGTTGGAGTTACGGAGGATTCATGACAACTTCTTTGATGCTGCGCAAAGCCGATACGTTTAAAGTGGGCGTTGCCGGCGGACCGGTAATCGATTGGAAATGGTACGAAGTGATGTATGGAGAGCGTTACATGGATACACCAACCGAAAACCCTAAAGGATTTGAAGAAAATACCGTATACAATTATGTAAAGAACCTAAAAGGAAAATTGCTTTTAATCCACGGAACCAACGATGATGTGGTTGTTGAACAACACAATTTATCTTTAGTCAAAAAGTTCGTAGAAGCCGGAAAACAGGTAGATTATTTCCCTTACCCTATGCACAAACACAATGTAACCGGCAAAGACCGCGTGCATTTGATTCAAAAAGTACTGAATTATGTGATTGAAAATAATAAGTAGGAGCTAATCCCGCTTTCCGCTATATCTTTTTCGTCAGTTAGAATACAGTGACAAGCGAATAAAGAGAAGACGAAAAAGGATGCCGCTCCAAATGCGAAGCATTCTCTGAACACCGATAACAAATGTTAAATTAGTGAAGTAATCGGGGCTAAAAAAAATCCCAAACCTGAACAATAATCATTGGAACCTGCCTGCCGGCAGGCAGGTTTGGGATTTTTTATTTGTGATTAAAACTATTAAGTTTTCTGTGGTTTCTTTCTAGCCGCCGGAAACAACACATTATTTAAAATCAAACGGAAACCCGGTGAAGTTGGATGCAAGTCGAGAACTGTTGGCTCATCGCCTACTCGATGCTGGTAATCCT
This sequence comes from Flavobacterium sp. IMCC34852, assembly GCF_030643905.1. Classification (NCBI taxonomy): domain Bacteria; kingdom Pseudomonadati; phylum Bacteroidota; class Flavobacteriia; order Flavobacteriales; family Flavobacteriaceae; genus Flavobacterium; species Flavobacterium rivulicola. Next base: position 2,636,082 of record NZ_CP121446.1, read on the forward strand.
CAGGATCATGACCGCCATAGAAAGTAAAAAATCCTTTTCCTTTTTGACCATGAATGTAACGCGCTTCGTCATTCAATTCGTTTTTACCCAACGTCAACACATTGGATTTAATCAAATTGCTGTCGAAAGAAGTAGTTTGACCCATAAAACCTTTCACCAATTGCGTGTGGTTTTGGCACAACATACTCGGGATCACATCCCATTTGGCAGAAAACTCCATTAAGGTGAAATAATCTTTTTCAAACGGAATTCGTCGTTTCTCTGTCATGTCAATATCCGAAAACTCGTAGTGTTCCGGTTTTCTGTCTAAAATAAAATTCTTGAAGGCAAACGTTTTGTTGTAGTCAATTTGAGATTGGTAATTCGCATCGCTGTTATCGCCGTCAAACATCGGTTCGCAAATATCAACACCTTCAGCAGCCAATGCAATATCAAAACTATCTGTGGCCGAACACATCGCGAACATAAAACCGCCTCCGATTACAAAATCTCGTATTTTTTTGGCCACAGCCAATTTCTCTTGAGAAACTTTAGGAAAACCTAATTTGGCTGCCAACGCTTCGGCATCTTTCTTTTGTTCGATATACCAAGGCGCATTTCGGTATGCTCCGTAAAATTTTCCGTATTGTCCGGTGAAATCCTCGTGGTGTAAGTGCAGCCAATCGTATAGAATCAATTGATCGCTCAAGACTTCTTCATCATAAACTACTTTAAACGGAATTTCTGCATAGGTCAACACCATTGTCACGGCATCATCCCAAGGTTGTTTTCCGGGTGGCGAATAAACTGCAATTTTGGGTGCCTTTTCTAAAACTACCGTTTCCATATTTTGAGACGGACTCGATATTTCTTCCAAAATCGATTGCATTTCTCCATCAGTTACCACTTCAAAACTCACGCCTCTGATTTGACATTCTTTGCGAATTTCAGGCACATCGGGCAATAAAAAAGAACCGCCTCGGTAGTTGAGCAACCAACTCGCTTTGTACTGTTTGTCTAAAGCCCAATAGGTAATCCCGTAGGCTTTGAGGTGATTTTTCTGCGCTACTTCATCCATCGGCAATAATAAAAAATTCGCCTTAACGGAAAAGGAAAGCAGTATAAAGAAAATATAAAGTGACTTTTTAAACATTTTAAGTAATATTACCACCCAAAGATAACAGATTTACTGTGAACTAAATCATAAAAAAAATCCCGAGATTAATCGGGATAGTATTTTAAAAAGGAACATCACTGTCATCGTCATTGGAATTGATATTACTTCCGAAGGCTTCATTCGCTGATGGGAGATTTTTCGTGAAAAACGGATTGTCATCGCTGTTCATTCGGGAAGGCAAATCGTCAAATCCGCCGCCGTATTCTTCTAAGTTGTCAAACTTACCAAGGTTTCCGATGAATTTCAGACGGATATTTTCTAACGATCCATTTCTGTGTTTCGCAATAATGAATTCGGCCTGACCGGCAGTTGGTGATTGTTCATCATCATCCCATTCATCAATTTTATAGTATTCCGGGCGGTAAATAAACGATACAATATCGGCATCTTGCTCAATCGCACCGGATTCACGTAAGTCGGATAACAAAGGCCTTTTGCTCGAACCACGGGTTTCAACAGCACGCGATAACTGTGATAACGCAATAACCGGCACTTCCAATTCTTTGGCTAAGGCTTTTAAGTTTCTGGAAATGGTGGAGATTTCCTGCTCACGATTGCCGCCGCCTTTACCATTGCTGCCACCTGCGGTCATCAATTGAAGGTAGTCGACTATAATCATCTTGATGCCGTGTTGAGACGACAGACGTCTTGCTTTGGCTCTTAAATCGAAGATAGAAAGCGATGGCGTATCGTCAATATACAATGGGGCTTTTTCTAGGTCTTTTACTTTGGTAGACAATTGCTCCCATTCATGTTTTTCTAACTTTCCGGTTCTTAGTTTTTCTGAAGACAAACCGGTTTCTGAAGAAATCAAACGGGTGATTAATTGCACGGATGACATCTCCAAAGAAAACAAGGCTACAGGATGACCAAAATCAATGGCCATATTACGCGCCATCGACAATACAAAAGCAGTTTTACCCATACCCGGACGCGCTGCAATGATAATTAAATCTGAGGGTTGCCAACCGGAAGTGACTTTGTCCAGCTTTTCAAAACCGGTAGCCACACCACTTAATCCTTCTTTATTAGCGATTTCTTCGATTCGCTTTTTGGCTTGGATGACCAAACTTTGTGCGGTTTCCGAGCTGCGTTTGATATTGCCTTGGGTTACTTCGTATAGTTTGGATTCGGCTTTGTCTAGTAAATCAAATACATCGGTAGATTCGTCATAAGATTCTTCAATGATTTCGGAAGAAATTTTGATTAAACTTCGCTGAATGTATTTCTGTAAAATAATGCGTGAGTGAAACTCGATATGCGCTGAAGATGATATCTTTTGCGTGAGCTGAATTAAGTAAAAATCACCACCGGCTAACTCTAACTTTCCGTTCTTTTTGAGTTGGGCCGAAACTGTTAACAAGTCAATAGGCTGAGAATCTGTGAATAACTGAAAAATAGCTTCAAAAATATGCTTGTGAGCGTCTTTATAAAAGGCATCGGGTTGGAGAATGTCTATTACCTCATCGACTCCTTTTTTATCAATCATCATAGCGCCCAAAACCGCTTCCTCCAAATCCATTGCTTGTGGCGGTAGTTTACCTTTCTCTAAATTGATGATGGTAGTTTTATCTACTTTGATAGGGTTAATATTTCTGAGATTTTCCATGAAACGAAAGTAGCTCTTTTTATAAAAATTTTGGAATTGAGTTATTCAAAATCAATGTTGATAAGTTTGTCTTTTTTGTTAACAACCCAAAAAAAATCCGAAACCATTGGGCTCCGGATTAAGATATAATTTGTCAGAATTTATTCCTTGTATTCGCCCATTTTACTGTATTTATCCATCCTTTGAGACACTAATTCTTCTGTTGATAAATCTTTCAATTCATTAAAGGCTTTCATAATATATTGTTCAACCGTTTTGAATGTCGTTTCTTTATCGTAATGAGCGCCACCTAATGGTTCCGGAATGACATCATCTACCAATTTCATTTTTTTCATATCGGAAGAAGTCAGTTTCAAGGCTTCAGCTGCTTGTTCTTTGTATTCCCAGCTTTTCCATAAGATAGACGAACAAGATTCGGGAGAAATCACCGAATACCAAGTATTTTCCATCATTAAAACTCGGTCTCCAACACCTATTCCTAAAGCACCACCGGAAGCACCTTCACCGATAATCACACAGATAATCGGCACTTTTAAGCGCACCATTTCCAATATATTTCTGGCGATGGCTTCTCCTTGTCCGCGTTCTTCGGCTTCTAAACCGGGATAAGCTCCGGGAGTATCAATTAAAGTTACTACAGGAATGTTGAATTTCTCGGCCATTTTCATCAAACGCAAAGCTTTGCGATAACCTTCAGGACTGGCCATACCGAAATTACGCAATTGGCGCATTTTGGTATTGATTCCTTTTTGTTGTCCGATAAGCATAAACGACTGACCGTCGATTTTACCTAAACCGCCAACCATGGCTTTGTCATCTTTGAAATTTCTGTCGCCAAACATTTCTAAGAAAGTGCCTTTGGTAAGATTGGTTATATGCTCTAAAGTATATGGTCTATTAGGATGACGTGATAATTGAACACGCTGCCAAGCTGTTAGGTTTTTGTAGATTTTCCTTTTGGTTTCTTCTAATTTTTTTTCAATCTGTTTACAAGTTGCGGTGACATCAACGTTTGATTCGGCACCGATGATTTGGCATTTATCGAGTTGTTCTTCTAATTCTTTGATTGGAAGTTCAAAATCTAAATATTCCATAGGGTTGTTTGTTTTGTTTAATCGAATAGCAAATATAAAATTTTAAATTGTGATAAAAAGCAAATCTTCCGGATTAGTTTTAAACAAAAAAAACCTTGCTTAACCTCAACTTAATTCTTTCTTTCTGCTTTTTATGATGGCATTTAAGAGAACAGTCAGCAGAATAATGGCGGCTCCGATGTAGAACTCAAAGCTCATTTTCTCTTTTTCTTCGAAAATTAAAACGGCCAAGATGATACCGTATATCGGTTCCAAATTAATCGTCAGCATGACAGTATACGGACTTAAAAATTTCATTACTGCGGTTGAAGCTATAAAAGCATAAGCGGTACAAACGGAACTGAGTATCAATAAATAGATCAAATCTTTGACGGAAAGCTGAAAAAAATCGGTCGAAAAACTACCGAAAAACAACAAGAGAAAAGAGAAAAACACTACGCCACCGCTGAGTTCGTAAAAAGAAATTACAGTAGCGTCATAAGATTTAACCAACCGACTGTTGATAACGGCAAACAAAGCCGACAAGAAGGCGGACAACAAAGCAAAACCGATTCCGAATAAGAATTGATTGCCACCATTAAAAATGGCAGACCATACTCCTTCTGTTCCGGTATCGGCAGAAACAGCTACGAAATACAATCCTATGATGGCCACAAGTCCCGAGAGTAATTCATACCAAACAATCTTCTTACCGTATAATATCGGCTCTAATAATGAGGCAAATAAAGCTCCGGTGGAGAGACAAGCCAAGGTAATCGAAACATTGGATATTTTTATTGCATGAAAAAAAGTAAACCAATGCAAGGCAATGATTAAACCTGAAAAAAGGAACTGAAAGAGGATTTTGGTCGGAACCTTAAGCGGTAGTTTTTTATAGTAGGTATAAATGGCGATAAAACCAACAGCAAATAACATTCGGAACCAAACCAAAGGAAGCGCATCAAGGGTTATTAAGGCTCCGAGTATGGCGGTAAATCCCCAGATGAATACAATCAAATGAAGGTGTAAATAGCTTTTGATATTATCGTTTGGCATTTCTTAAAAGATAAATGGCTAGGAGTCCGAAAACGATGTTAGGTGTCCAAACCGCGAGCAAAGGCGGTGCTGTAGATTTTTCGGCCAATACCCCAAAAACCTTATCCAAAAAGACAAAGGCGAAGGCTAAAACAATTCCAATAGCGAGGTTGGCTCCCATTCCGCCTCGGCGTTTCATAGCCGAAACGGCCACTGCTATAATTGTCAGAATAAAAGCGGAAACCGGTATACTGTATTTTTTGTACAACACTACCAAATAAGTATTGATGTTAGAAGAACCGCGGGCTTTTTCTTTATCGATGAACTTGTGCAACTCATTTAAAGGTAAAGTTTCTGCTATGTAAACCAAAGGCGTTAAATCTTCTAAATCAAAATTAAAAATAGTATCTTTTTTTTCTCCGCGTTCAATGATATCTCCATACTCACCTACTTTTCTTTTGCTGTAACTAAAGAGTGTATAGTTCTTAGTTTTTTCATTCCATTTGATGCGGCTGGCTATTAGTTTGTACTTTAGTTTATCACCTTCAAACTTTTCCATAGAGAAGTTGAATGCCATTTTACTGACTTCATTATAACCGCTTACAAACAAGTATTCGTCTTTACTGATTTGGCGGAAAACATCTGAATTATCACGCATTTCATTTTGTCCGTTACCGATAAGGTATTTGTACCTAAAATTCTTAAATCCGGCACTGGCACTAGGTACCAAATACACACTCATGATTAAAGCAAAAAAAGAAACTATAGTAGCGCCAACAATGTAAGGTCGCATGAATCTTGTAAAGGAAATTCCCGAACTTAAGATGGCTATGATTTCGGTATTGTTGGCCAATTTCGAGGTAAACCAAATCACTGAAAGAAACAGAAATATGGGAAATAATAAATTGGCAAAATAAATCGTAAAGTCGAGATAATACCAAGCAATTTCATTAAAAGGTGCTTGGTTTTCAATCATTCTGTTGACTTTTTCCGAAACATCAATCACAATTCCGATAGGAATAAACATCAGCAACATTACCGAAAATGTAGCTAAATATCGTTTGAGGATGTATTTGTCAATTATTTTTAACATTGTGTATTTGGTTATTTGATAATTTGGTTATTCGGATTTACTAATCACCGAATAACCAAAATACCGAATCAACTATAGTCTTTGGCTCATTTGTTTTACCATCATGTCTTTCCAGGTTCTGAAATCTCCGGCTAAGATATGTTTTCTGGCTTCACGAACCAACCACATATAGAATCCTAAGTTGTGAATGGTGGCAATTTGTTTTCCTAAATATTCATTCGCAGCAAATAAATGACGTAAATAAGCTTTAGTATACTCGGTATCGACAAAAGTGATTCCCATTTCGTCTATCGGAGAGAAATCTGCTTCCCACTTTTTGTTTTTGATATTAATGGTTCCGTTAGCGGTGAATAACATTCCGTTTCGGGCGTTACGGGTTGGCATCACACAATCAAACATATCAATTCCCAAAGCGATATTCTCTAAAATATTGATTGGTGTTCCTACGCCCATTAAATACCTTGGTTTGTCATGGGGTAAAATGGCGGTAACGACTTCGGTCATGGCGTACATTTCTTCGGCCGGTTCCCCTACAGATAAACCCCCAATGGCATTTCCTTGCGCTCCTGCATTGGCAATATATTCAGCCGATTGCGCTCGCAAATCTTTATAAGTACTTCCTTGAACTATTGGAAAAAAGGTTTGTTCATATCCGTATTTGAATGGCAACTTTTCCAAGTGATTGATGCATCGGTCTAACCAACGATGTGTCATGTGCATTGAACGTTGGGCATAACGATAATCACATGGATAAGGAGTACATTCATCAAAAGCCATAATGATATCGGCTCCAATGGTACGCTGTATTTCCATGACATTTTCGGGTGTAAACACATGGTATGAGCCGTCGATATGGGATTTGAATTTTACGCCTTCTTCTTTGATTTTTCTATTGGCTGAAAGTGAATAGACTTGGTAACCACCGCTATCGGTTAAGATGTTTCTGTCCCAATTCATGAACTTATGCAATCCGCCGGCTTTTTCAAGAATATCGGTTTGCGGGCGAAGGTATAAATGGTAAGTATTTCCCAGAATAATATCGGGATTGATTTCTTCTTTCAGTTCTCGTTGGTGTACTCCTTTTACGGAAGCTACGGTTCCAACGGGCATAAATATAGGCGTTTCAATCACGCCATGATCGGTGGTAATACTTCCGGCACGCGCGCTTGAATTAGGATCTTTGGCTAATAAATCAAATTTCATAAGGGTAATTTACAGCTCGCAAAGATAACAGAATTAAGATTTAGTCCCGACACTTCAGGATAGGATTTAGGATTTTATTTAACAAATGCGGATGAGAGTGTATAATTAATTGTTTGGCAAATAGAATTGGTAGTGATTTTTCATACACTATCCATACCTTTGGTATGCTTTATCTATGACTAAAAGACAGTTTTTAAGAAGTCATTTTACAATTGGTCAAATGGGTATTGAGTACTTCTTCTAAAGCCTCTTTATAATCGCGAACATGATGCTTTTTCATCAAATAATTAACCCCTAAATCGTTAAAATGTTTGACTAACTTTTTGGGATATGCACCCGAGACCATTACAATAGGTATCGTTTTGAGTGTATCCGACTTTTTAATGATTTCCAAGATTTCTTGGCCATTGAGTATGGGCATATGCACATCTAAAAAAATAATATCGGGTTTTTTCAATTCGGTCTCCAATACCAAGAGCATAATTCTCCCTTCGGAGAAGCCTCTAACCTTGTGTCCTAATTCTTCCGCTACTTCTTTGAAGAAGTCTAAATCTTCATCGTCATCGTCTAAATAGAAGATTGTTTGTGATTTTTCCATATTTCTATTTTTTTTATAAAACTACTTGAAAATCAAAAGAGCAGCGTTACATAATAATTTGGTATTTTTATAAAATTCCAACCTTAAAAACACAATTTATTTCAATCTATGCCCTAAGTTGTTCTGCTTAAATTTATTATTAATAACCCTTTGATAACTAATTTATAAAACTTTTGCGGCTTGCAAAAAATAGAATTACTTTTGAGCCCAATAATTTATATCTATTTATAATGTCTAACACACAACATTTACAAGATTTCACAACACAAGTTCGCAGAGACATTTTGCGTATGGTACATGCCGTAAACTCGGGACATCCGGGTGGTTCATTGGGCTGTGCCGAATTTTTCACGGTGTTATACCAACACTTATTGAAAAGAAACCCTGAATTTGAAATGAACGGCATCGGTGAGGATTTATTCTTCTTATCGAATGGTCACATTTCTCCTGTTTACTACAGTGTTTTGGCCCGTTCGGGTTATTTTCCGGTGTCAGAATTGGCAACCTTCAGAAAGTTGAACACGCGTTTACAAGGACATCCAACAACTCATGACCAATTACCGGGTGTAAGAATCGCTTCGGGATCGTTAGGTCAAGGTTTGTCGGTTGCTATTGGTGCGGCCCAAGCTAAAAAATTGAACAACGACCCTAATCTTATTTATTCCCTTCACGGTGACGGAGAATTGCAAGAAGGGCAAAACTGGGAAGCTATTATGTATGCTTCAGCAAAAAAGGTAGACAACTTAATTGCCACAGTGGATTACAACGGACAGCAAATTGACGGTTCTACAGAGGAAGTATTGAGCATGGGTAATTTAAAAGCCAAGTTCGAAGCTTTTGACTGGGATGTATTGGAAATCAAAGAAGGCAACAACATTGAAGCTATCATTGCAGGAATGGAAGAAGCAAAAAGCAGAACAGGTAAAGGAAAACCGGTTTGTGTATTATTGCACACGGTAATGGGTAACGGTGTTGATTTTATGATGCACACTCACGCTTGGCACGGAAAAGCGCCAAACAATGACCAATTGGCTGTTGGTTTGGCACAGAATGCTGAGACTTTAGGAGATTATTAATAGTGGTCAATGGTCTTTTGGCAGTAATCAGATGAGAAAGATTCTATGGATACTATTGTTCTTTATAGGGCAAAATGTTTTTTCACAGGAATATCACTTTGATTATATGTCAACCTATGAATACCGTCAACACGAAAATGATACTTTATCACAAAAAATAATTACCCTTGGAAATTCTGCAACAGAAGATTATGTTTTAAGAATCCTGATAAAAAATAATAAAATATGGTATGAATCTATCATTGATTTTGTTAAAAAGGAGGATTTTCAAATTCATAATATCAATGAAAAATTAGAGGTTGATAATAGTCTCGTAGTTGACAAGGGGAAAGCATTAGAAATTATTGATTGTGAAAATTACACTAATAAGTACAACGTAGAATATGTTACAATTAATGGTGTTAAGGTAATTAAAATCACAAGGTATAAAAACAAGAAGAAGAAAAAAGTTATAAATGAATGTATTATTTATACAAAACCAACTAACGTAACTAAAAATCAGCATTTCAGTTTTCCTCGATTGATATTCCCATTGCGGTGTGCTAAATTCAAATTAGAAAACGAAGATTTATTTAGCGAAGTTAATTTTATAGAGGATAATAAAGAGTTACACTTTTACAAACTAATTGATTTCAAAACCATTGATTTCAAAATAAAAATTTAAAATGAAAAAATACGAAAATACAGGAAGTAAAGATACCCGTTCAGGTTTTGGCGCAGGCATGACCGAATTGGGACAAAAAAATGAAAATGTCGTAGCGCTTTGTGCGGACTTGATTGGTTCGTTGAAGTTTGACGATTTTAAAAAGAACCATCCGGAGCGTTTTTTCCAAATTGGAATTGCCGAAGCTAATATGATTGGTATTGCTGCCGGTTTGACCATAGGCGGAAAAATTCCGTTTACGGGCACTTTTGCCAATTTCTCTACCGGAAGGGTTTATGACCAAATTCGTCAATCGGTGGCTTATTCTGATAAGAATGTGAAGATATGTGCTTCGCATGCCGGATTGACTTTAGGAGAAGATGGTGCCACCCACCAAATCTTAGAAGATATAGGTTTGATGAAAATGTTACCTGGTATGACTGTAATCAATACTTGCGATTACAACCAAACCAAAGCGGCTACTATTGCTTTAGCTGACCACCATGGTCCGGCCTATTTGCGTTTTGGTCGTCCGGTAGTGCCTAACTTCACTCCTGCTGACGAACCTTTTATAATTGGAAAAGCGATTATGCTAAACGAAGGAACTGATGTAACGATAGTTGCCACAGGACATCTAGTATGGGAAGCTTTAATTGCAGCAGAAGCCCTAGAAGCTAAAGGTATTTCGGCCGAAGTAATCAACATTCATACTATCAAACCTTTAGATGATGAAGCCATTTTAAAATCAGTTGCTAAAACCGGTTGTATCGTTACTGCTGAAGAGCATAACTTTTTAGGTGGTTTAGGCGAAAGTGTTGCCAGAGTATTGTCTTTGAACCATCCTACACCACAAGAGTTTGTAGCGGTTAACGACAGCTTCGGAGAAAGCGGTACTCCTGAGCAGTTGATGGAGAAGTATCAATTAAACCACCAAGCCATTGTTGCGGCTGTTGAAAAAGTGATGAAAAGAAAATAAGTTCTTTTATTTTTGACCATAAAAAAGTCCCGATGTTATCGGGACTTTTTTATTGATACTATTTTCTTTACGGATGACAAGCAGCACTCAAATGCACTTTTTTCCCATCAGCTGCGCACAGTGGAATATCATTGAACGGAAAGGCAGTTTCGGTTAGTGGATTTATAATCTCATTTTTGGTTATAAAAAAATCACCGTCATCATCAATGTCTAAGAAATCGGGAACTCCATCTCCGTCTGTATCATCAATATTAACTTCTCCTTCTTCTAAAACCCTCACATAACCATCACCATTTAAATCTTCTTGAAAAGAGTAAATATCATCTCCATCATTATCAACTCTTTGAATTTCATATAATTTGAAAGAAAAAATGAGCGGAGAATAAGCCGGAATTGTAGTAGAACTGCTGGCATAATAGCCCAATCCTGAAGGAAGGAACATAACTCCTGCCCCAAAATCAGCATAAGTTAAAGTACCGTCCGGGTTTTCTGAATAAGTACCTGCTTTAAAATTAGGAAAAACTTCACCCCAACCTCTAATGGTAGAAGACAGCGTTAAAAAGGTTTGTGGATTGATACTTTCTTCAAACTGTTTCAATTTTAAAACCTCTACTTCCGCTCCGTCAACAGTTTCTTTGGCAGTGTATAAATACTGACCCACATAAGCTGATAATACTCTGTCAACATTACAAGGTGTTTTGGCTAAATCAGCTTCAGAAGGCGGGTTTACCGAATTATCTCTATCAACATGACCTCTTATTTTTAAATAATAAAGTTTGTATGTAATATCATTGGCATCTACTGTAAAATCGGTAACCAAGTCGGGACTGTTCCATATAGAAGTTTGTGTGCCGCCTGCTGGTATTTTGGTAAAAGTAACGCTTTGGTCATCGGGGAAACCCGGGTGATCAACCACTGTATAATAATGGGTTTGCAAAAACTCTTCAATCTTATCTAGATCTGCTTCATACTGTGTAGCATAATCACGTAGAGGCTCTGTTTTATCATCATCTTTAGAGCAGGAAACTACCAGCAATACTAAGGTAAAGCAAGCTATAGTTTTTAAAAAATTATTCATTTTTGTTTGATTTTTGAGCACGCAAGATACAATATTGATTTATTTTTGTGAACTATTTAACGTTGATTTTGGAAAAAAAATGAGAGTTGATAAATATTTATGGTGTGTTCGTTATTACAAAACCAGAAACATGGTAACCGAAGCCTGTCGGAAAAATCAAATCACGGTAAACGGACAGGTTGCTAAGGCTTCCAGAGAAGTTTTCCCGATGGATAAAATCACTTTCAGGAAAGACCAAATTACTTATACTATTTCGGTATTAGATATCCCTGCTAATCGCGTTGGGGCTAAATTGGTAGACATTTACCGCAAGGATGAAACACCACCGGAGGTTTTTGCCCATTTAGAATTACTAAAATTATCCAAAGAACACTATCGCAAAACCGGAACCGGAAGACCTACCAAAAAAGACCGAAGAGATTTAGAAGATTTTGAGTTTGAGGTGGATGATGACTAGAACATAGAACAATTATTTTCAACTAAAAAAGCTTAACTTTTTTAAATAAAAAAACCCATCAATTACTTGATGGGTTTTTCATTATTAAGAGTTGTTAATTATCTTTTAACCACACGTACAGTTTGTACTGCATCATCTTGGGTTACAACCACGTTATAAACTCCTGATGGGTAGTTGGTACCAATTGGAGCTTTATCCAATTCGGTAACAGAAGTAGTTCTTTGCTCCACTAATCTACCAACCATATCGTAAACTTTTATAGCAATTACTGAAGTACTGCTAGTTTTAACGTCGATCATAAAGTTAGCTGCAAACGGGTTAGGGTAAGCAGTAGCTTTGAACGGCTCTACAATAGTAGTCGAAACTTGTCTTGCAGGAACCGGAGTAATGATAGTACAATCTTTACCAAAGTCAGTGTACACTCCGAACAATTCCATTGATACTCCTACAGTGTAAGTTGTACCAGGAGTTAATCCTGTGAACATACTTAAAGTAAAGTAAGGAAGTGAACTAGTTACTGTTTGTGTATAGTTTACATCACCAAACTCATCGTATCCGGTTAATCGGAAACGGTAAGCTGTTGCTCCAGGGAAAGGAATAACATTGATTAATTCAGTATCTGAAGTTACTTGGTAATCCTCACATTGAGAAGCAATCAAAGAAGACTCCGGTGCTTCCGGTGTGAATACTGAACAACGCTCTCCGTATTGTGACCAAGCTTCAAAGCCAGCCAATTTAACACGAACTTGAACATCTACTAAGTATTCAGTATTATACTGGATAGGTAAACCGATTACATCAGTCAACTTAAAGTTAGGCACTGTACGCTCTACCAAGTAAGTTACTGTTGGCGCACTGGCTAATGCTACTCTAAATCTGTATAAGTTAGTTGAACTTACACCATTAGCATTGATAGTAGAATTAACAAATACTAAAGTGGCTCCACATTGAGAAGTTACTACTTTAGTAGTTCTAACCTCTGTAGTGGTAAGCGAACAAGTAGAACCGTAGTATCCTTGAACATTACCATCTAATACAACCGCAACTCTAATAGAGAAAGTAGTACCATAAGAATAGTTGCTGGCATCTGTTAACTTAAAGTGATGTTGGCTACTGAATACAATAGATACTTCACCTGTAGACATATTAGTTACTTCAAATTGGTAACCAGTAGTCGTATAACCAGGGATGCTGATATTAGTACAGTTAATTTGGTTATTCAAACCATTATTGATACTTCCACAAACATTAGATTCAATGTTAACTACAACAGGAACAAATGAAATTTGGAAAGTCACAGGCGCTCCAACACATCCGTTAGCTACTGGTGTAATAGTTACTGTTGAAGGTGTAGCCGTTGGGATAAATGAAGGAATCTCAGTTACTCCGTTTACATCAGCTAATCCTGAAGCAGCACCACCACTAATGTTAAAGGTAACATTTGATGGAGTACCTACTAACGGAATAGCAGCAGTTGCGAAACCGGTATAGTATGTTTGGTTTGCAGGCGCAACAACAGTTGGTGTAGGATAAACTACTGCAGGAATTGTTGAGCTTGATTTACAACCGTTTCCATTAGTGATTTCTAATGTATAGTCTCCTGTAGCAGCCGGTGTAGCATTAGCAATAGTTGGGTTAGCCAAAGCAGAAGTAAATCCGTTTGGTCCTGACCAAGCATAACTGTAAGCTGCCGGTGTAAATGTTAAACTTTGTCCGTTCAAAATACTAGCCGTATTGAATGAGTACTGTAATGCAGAAGTACTACTGTAGTTCAATCCAATTGTAGCGGTTTGAGCGTTATCGTATCCAACTACCCCATAAATGATGTCCGGATATACTAAGTGTATTTGACTTGTTGTTAAGTCTAACTGAATTTGGAAAGTAACAGTACCTGTTCCTGTAGCACCGAAGTTGTCTTCTTGTGTCCATTGAACAATGAATTTGTTACCAACTGTTTGTGTTCTGATAGAACCTCCTGTACCAGGTGTTAAATCATCCCATAAAGCACAGATGGTAGCTGCAGTACCTGCTAGGTTAGCAGTACTTCCAGGTAAAGCAGTATTGGTAAATCCAATATTACCGGTGGTAACACCAAAAGTCATCGCACCATTATTACCCACTAAAGCAGTAGTGTAAGGAGTACCATTATAAATAAATGACGGAATGGTTATACCATGCTCACTATCATCAGAGATAGCACCTACAGAAGTACCTGTAGCACTGATATCGATAAAGGCTACATTACTGTTGCTGTTTAAAGTATATCCTTGTTGAACAGCTACTGAAGAAGCAAAATCTAAAGAGCTTCCTTCACAGATAGGCGTATTCACAGACAATAACGGAGCTGTTGGCAACGCGTTGATTCTCAAAGTATAAGTAACTGCAGGACCTGTACATCCATTCGCTACCGGTGTGATAGAGATTGTTGCAGTTCCGGCCGCAGTTGGTGTAAACGAAGGGATTTGAGTCACTCCGGTTTGGTTAGCCAAACCTAAAGCAGCACCACCACTGATGTTGAATGTTACTCCACTAGGCGTTCCTGTTAAAGGAGTAGCCGGTACAGTAGCATCAATACAGTAAGCTTGAGCAACCGGTGCTACAGCTGTAGGAGTAGGATAAATGGTTAATACAGCAGCTTCGCTAGTTACCGTTGAACAGTTAGTTACTGTAACAGTATAGCTTCCTGAATTCGCAGGAGTTGTACCTGTTAAAGTTAATGTAGCAGTAGTAGCAGAAGCATTACCTGTAATAGCCACATTATCTTTGTACCATTGGTAGCTTAAAGCAGTAGCACTAGACGCAGCCACACTTAAAGTAGCTGTGCTACCTTGACACAATTGTTGTGTAAGTGGTTGAGTAGTAATTACCGGTGGTGCAGCATCGACAGATACGGCAACAGAAGCAGAAGCTGTACAACCTGCATTTGAAGTAGCAGTTACATCATACGTAGTATTAACAGCAGGATTAGCAGTTGCTCCTGCAGTAGAAGCTGTAAATCCTGAAGGTGTTGATGACCAAGCATAAGTATAAGTTACAGGAGCTACCGGAGTAAATCTGTAAGTTTGACCACTTGCCGGTTTAGTTGCTAAACCGTTAGCAGAAGTTGTAGTACTGATAGCCGGAGAAGCTGTAAGGTCTTGTAATGAAATAAAGTTACTGGTAGCAGTTCCCATTAAACCAACAGAAGCACCACCTGACCCGCCAGGGTTACCTGCCGGTAATTCATTTCTGTAAACCAATTCAACAGCATTAGTACCTTCATATAATTTCACTTGGAAAGAGATGGCATTTTGACTAGAACTCCAGTTCCATTCCATATTTAACCACTCTACCGTTAATACTCTGTTAGGTGCAGAACCACTTACTTGGTAAGTAATTCCGGAAGCAGAACATTGTAAATCATCCCAAAGTGGAGCAATACCTGGTCTAACTCCTGAAGTAGTAGAGTTCAAAGCATTAGATGCTGTACTACTACCGGCTCCGAAAGAAAGTAAACCATTTGAATTCACTCTAAAGTTTGTATAGTTTGTTCCACCATAGTTAAATGTGAAGCCAATAGGCAATGCACCTGAAGCAGTATCATCTGCTGTTCCTGATATTGCAGTAGCAACAGTTCCTGCTAAAGGAGTAAATGACCCACTAACCGCATTAAATTGGTAAGGAATGGCATTGATTAAATAAGACACCCCACTTAAAGGAGTTGGTGTAGCATTTAAAGTCACAGGGTTACCCGGACAAACAGTAGCCGCAGAACTTGTAGCAGCTAAACTAAAGGCACCACCTACAGTTACAGTAGCTTGTGCTGTATTAGTACAACCATTAGAGTCAGTACCAGTTACAGTATAAGTAGTAGCTGCTGAAGGTGTAACTGCAATAGAAGTTCCTGTAGTTGTAGTGAAACCACTAGCAGTCCAAGAATAGCTACTGATATCGCTTCCGGCCGCAGTTAAAGTAACCGCAGGACCAGGAGTACAATAAGCCGCTGAACTAGGAGATACTGTGATAGTAGGATTAACTACAGAAATAGTAGCAACCGCTGATTCAGCATCTGGACACTTGTTAGCCCCAGAACCGGCACCGGTTACAAATGCTTTGTAGTAATAATTACCAACAGGCGTAGCTGCAGTAGTTGTTACTGATAAAGTATTAGAGCTAACTCCTGAATAAGAGGCGCCTGTTGGGAATCCTGCAGCAATAGTGTTCCAAGGACCACTTGCTGAAGTTGCATATTTCCACTCAACAGCCGCTACAGAACCTGTAGTTGAAATACCGAAAGAAGTGGCTGCAGCACTTGGTGCACTACATCTTACAACCGGAGCTGATGAGAAATTATTAGTTAAAGTTACCGGAGTATTCACTGTTAAGGTAGCAATTCCACTGTCTAAGAAGAAATCTAATTGACATTTGAATTGGTAACCATTGTGAGCAGTAGTAATTCCGGATACTGATAATGTTTTAGGACTAAAATCATTAACGCCAGCAAAGGTTAAACCAGAAGCGTCAGGACCGTCAAAAATATCATTGAAACTGGCACCACCGTCAGTACTCATTTGCCATTGTACATTGTAAGGCTCATCACCTGTAGTTACAATACTGAATGAAGTACTTGATTGACCACAAAGATTTACATCTGCAGGTTGTGTAGAGAAACCGGTGTTAGTTACGTTTAAGATAGCTTCAATAGGAGTTAAAGTAACACATGGCGCTAAACCTGTCACCAAACATCTGTATTGGTAAGTATCAAAAGCTAAAGTAATGTTTTGAAGACTTAACACTGCAGTATTCTCTCCGGAATAGTTAGGATCAGCAGCTAAAATATTTTGCCATCCGTCAACATTGTTATTTACTTGCCATTGGTAAGTAACCAAGCCTGTAGTTACTACTTCAAAAGTAGTTAACTGACCCGGAGAAACTGTTCTTGATGCTGTACCTGATACAATAGTTCCAGGCTCATTTACAGTCACAGTTACTTGCTGAGTACTAGAACATGCCGGTACTGTTGTATTACTGGTAGCCGTAACATTGTAAGTAGTAGTTTCAGTTGGACTAACCATAACAGAAGCACCTGATAAAGTAGCACCGCCACCTACCGGTGTCCAAGCATATGAATTACTTTCTAATGAAGAAGCCGATAATGTACCTGTAGTACCATTACAAATAGTAATTGGTGCTGCACTAAATACCGGTAATTGATTCACTGCAACAGTAGCGCTTCCTGAAACAGAACATGATCCAAGTGACGCTTCAACAGAAAACTGAGTTTGAGCAGTTGGTTTAGCATACAACGTAGTAAAATTACCTGTTGTGTAAACACTAGTTGCTGCTGCATCAGTATACAAAGGTGTCGCAGGGTTAGAAGACCATGTAAGTGTAGCAGGAACACTGTACGATATAACTAATCGTACTTCTCCAAAAGTAGCGTCTATAGCGTCACCACCATCATTAAATGATTCACTTAATAGTAAATTAACTGTACCACTTGTGGCTGTAAAACCAGGTAATGCAATGCTAGCAGTTGAAAGTGTACCGCCGGTTAGTGTTGAAATGGATTCAGCAGGGTCAAGTATATGGGCACCCGATAATCCTACTCTAATTTCACTCAAAAAGGAACCACCGATGGCGCTAACATTATCCAAAACCAATTGAGCAGAAGAAATAACAGCTCCAGATGGGATACCCGTAATTTCTAAAGGCACTGAAAGTGTTACTGATCCATTAGAACTTAAATTGGTACCAAACGATAATGGCGATGTAACAGAAATATTTCCACCCGTTGCATTTAAAGTAACTGTTGTACCGTTACAAACAGTAGCAGCACTTGAAGATAGAGCAATAGCTGTTGGGCCGGGTTGAACTGTAATAGCAGAAGAAACCGAAGGCGCCACACAACCGTTAGCATCTGTTCCTACTACCGTATAAGTAGTAGCAGATGACGGAGAAGCATTAACAACACTTCCGGTTGTAGCTGATAATCCGGCAGCAGGAGACCATGCATAAGTAGCTGCACCACTAGCTGTTAAAGCTACTGGAGTACCAGGATTACAATATAAAGCTGATGTAGGTGCTACTGTTACTGTTGGCAATGCATTTACTACCACTGTTACATTAGAACTACATGAAGCCCCACATGAATCACTTACAACACAAGTAAAGTTGTAAGTTCCTGCCGGTAAATTAGCAGTAATCGTTGCAGCATCAGGATAAACTCCTCCTGCCCCATCACTCCATGCATAGGAATAAGGAGCACCTCCACCGGAAATATTAGCCGTAACCGTAAAGTCACTTCCCGCACAATTTGGTGACGTATAAGTAGCCGCAGCACAAACTAAAGGATTAACGGATACAGTAACCGATGCCGGAGCAGCGTCACATCCATTATTTGAAGCTACCACATTAAATGTTTTGGTAGCGGCTATAGGATTAGTAGCAGTAGATTGACTAGTAGCATTTACTACATCTCCGGCAGGCGACCATGTAAAGGTAGCCGTTGGAGGAGTAAATACATAAGAAGTACCTGCAACCGGTGCAATATTATTATTATCATTAGCAGCAGAAGTGCTGGCAGTATTTGATGACAAAGTGATGCTTTGATACTGAGCAGAAGAACCTGTAAGTCCAACAGAAGCTGAACCTGAAGCACCTCCAAAAGCACCGTAACGGAATTCCACTTTGTTGCTTCCTTCATACATCCAAGCTTGGAAAGTTGAATTCGCAGGACCGGTTGTAGCTCTTGGGCTGGTTACAAACCATTGTACCACAAAAATTCTATTAGGAGCAGAACCGATAGTCAATACTTTCACATTACCGTCTGTTCCTGTAGCTAAATCATCCCAATGAGGGTATAGTTTAGGTAAGTTGGTAGACTCAGTTACTTGATTAGAAAAATCACTGCTACCTGCTGCTCCAAATTTTAACCATCCGTCAGGAGAAACAGTATAAGTAGTATAATCAACCCCATTAAAATTAAAGGTGAATGGTAAAGTCAAAGAACCCGAAGCTGTATCATCAACATTGGTTCCTATTACTTGGGTAGCGCCAACCATTGGGTCAAGAGCAGCTCCTGAAGAAGCAGCAAAAGCATAATTATTAACCGTTGATGGTATAGAAGCGAAAGCATTAACCGTAGTAGTTCCTCCAATACAAACCGTTGGAGGTGTAGCCGTAGCCGATACTCCTTGCGGAACACCAAAAACAGTTACTGTTGCTGTAGCTGTATTTTGACAAGCATTCCCATCAGTACCTGTTACAGTATAAGTAGTAGTTGAAGTTGGTGTAGCTGAAACTATTTGTCCAGACGTTCCAGATAAGCCGGCAGCCGGACTCCAAGTATAAGTAAGTGCGCCACCTGCAATTAAACTAACTGCAGTTCCTCCCGGATTACAATAAAAAGAAGCGGATGAGGAAACCGTTACAGGCGGTAATTGATTTACTAAAACCGTAAATTCCGGAGTGGTAAATGTACCTCCTCCTGAACATATAAT
Organism: Flavobacterium sp. IMCC34852; assembly: GCF_030643905.1. Taxonomy (NCBI): domain Bacteria; kingdom Pseudomonadati; phylum Bacteroidota; class Flavobacteriia; order Flavobacteriales; family Flavobacteriaceae; genus Flavobacterium; species Flavobacterium rivulicola. The sequence goes on from NZ_CP121446.1 coordinate 2,655,560, forward strand.
ATCACATACATAATAAGTAGTAGCTGATAAATTACCCGTAGCTTGTGTAGGAGCAGTACCTAAGTCAGTATAAGGTCCACCCGGAGTAAGCGATGATTTCCATTGACGGCTAATTCCTGAAAAAGGATAAGTAGTGCTTAATGACAAAGTCGTCCCTGTATTAGCACATAAGGCAGAAGTACCTGTAATATTTGCCGGATCAGGAGTTCCTGTACAAGCCGGTACCGATTCTGACAATGTAACATTGTCAAAGTTCAAATAGTAATCACCCGATGACCAAGAAGCCGAAAATCTAATGTAAAGATTTCCTGCCGGTGGCGTGAATGAATGGGTCTTGCTAATACAAGATCCATTTTGAGTTTCTTGTGATACCGTTGCAATAGTTGTCCACGGCCCTGCAGTGGAAGAAGCATACTGAACATTAAAAGAACCCCATGGATTAGTTCCCACTGTATTGGCACTCCAGTTCGCTGCTTTGTAACTGTAGCCTATGGTGATATTACCACCAGTTGCAACACCTACTAAAGGCGAAACTAAATTACCAAATGTAGAACTTGAATACAAGTTAAACCTCATAGAGCCACCGGTGCCACCGCAAGCAGTAGTACCCGTAAATCTGGAAAAACCTGTCCAACCCGTAGAGTTGACATCAAAGTTTTGTGAAAATGAAACTTGCGCCGTTATCGTTTGCATCGAAATAAGATTCAGCGCAAATAATAAAATCACAAACCACATTTTACGCAAGCCAAACAATGAAATAGGGCTATTCCCTTCATTTGACTGCCACAAACCGAATCCCGTCGTTGAACGAGAATTCAAAATAGTGTAGTTGTTAATCATAATTTATAAAATTGGGTTAATAAGAAATGTGAATGTATATAAAATGTTAATTATATCTAAAATAATAATTAGCATATTCGATTAAAAGTATCTTATCATCGTTCAATCAAAACGACAACTTCTATTTTTCTTACAGAAATAAGATAAACCAGTAAAAGAATAAAAAACGTTTGAGAAAATAAAATACCTAACCGTTTATACTAAAAACAGTTAGGTATCTATGTTATTGGCGTTAGTATACCACTTTTTTGGTTACAGTTCCACCGTTTTCTCCTTCAATTTTAACAAGTAATACTTGTTGGGTAGTAGGTAAGGTTGTAAACACAGTTACTGTGTTATCTACTTGCTTTTGGGAAGCAAGCTCTCGGCCTCTAACATCGTAAATGGTTACATTTTTCATGTTAACGGTTCCCGAGTTAATATGTAATCCTCCATTGTTTTGGTAAACCACCACCGAATTCTGATTGAATACCGGATTGTTTGTTCCCAATGCATTGGTAGTATAACGAATTCTGAATCTATTGTCAAATGTTCCGCTCTCCGTCGCAAAAGAGTAAGGTGCTGCTTTAAGGTCGTGGATTACATTCAACACTAAATCTTCTAAATAAATGTTTTGCGAAGCAAACAAACCGTCAAAATCAGCAAGATTAATAGTGTAAGTACTATTGATGGTTGATTTGTATCCTAACGGAATCATTTCGTTTACATCAAAAGCCAATTGTTTTCCTTGGATGCTCAACTTAGTGTTGTCAACCATAGTATAAAGGGTAATAGCATTACCGATATCTACCATTTCACCGTCAAACAAACGGTCTATACCATTGGTAGCCGATTCTACATAACCTACTAAAGCTTGTTTGAAAGCTCCTTCAGTATTGGTGATGTCTAACCAGTATCTGTGCTTTTCTAAGCTCAATTCTGCCTCAGCATTGTTGGCGGTGTTTGGTGACAATCTGTAGAACTGACTGTTATTTCCGGCCGCACGCATGCTGTTTTTGAAAGTAGCCGTTCCGCTCGAGAATCCTTTGATAAAGAATCCTTGACCTGAGGCAATATAGCCTAACGGCACTGCATTACTTCCTCCGCCACCGAAACCGGTATTGGTAGCTGCACTGGTACCTCCTACTAAATTGTATATCGCATAATCACTACCGGTATATTGGTAAGTAGCATTAATTGGTGTATTGTGTGTCCAGAAATAAAGGGTTCCGTTTAAGTTGGTATTGGCCGGGTCTAAAATGAAAGCACTAGCCGATAACGCACTGGTATAAGGGTTTCCTATTAAATTCATTTGAGCGGCACCACCTACTATAGGCGTGGTTAAAGTACCATTATTAGGTGTACCATTGAACGAAGCGGTATAAGTTGCCGGCGTATTGATATCATAATCAAATGGTGCACGGATAATATATCCTTTACCCACATCCATCAAAGAAGTCGGATTGACATAAGCCCAGTTGTTCACACTGGCATCATAAAGATAGTAAGCATCAAATGGCGTATTCGGAGAAACATTTACTAACGTTTGCGGATTCACCGGTGTTGACCAATAAGTGTAGTCAAACTGACGAATACCCGTAGTCGTTCTTTTGTAAGTTACGTTTCCTGAGTTACCTCCTGATACTACACCCGGCGCATTAGCTACGTCAACTACTTGATACAAACTGGCATTGTTTTCAAAAGTTAAAGTTCCGCCCGAAACTACTACAGCGTTTTGCACGGTTAGAGTTCCTACGTCGAATAAAACTGTACCACTGGTTACAGTAACACTACAAGCCGATAAGTTTCCTGAAGTGGCACTGGCGTGTACTGATGAAGTATAGTTTCCTTGGAAATCAGCTCCAATGGTGGAAGTCGGACCGGTACCGTTTGACCAAGCCGAACCATTCCAAATCGCTTTGTTGAAAGTAATGGTTACTACATTCGAATACACATCAGAACAACCGGCTAAGTTTACTACCGCTCTAAAATAACGAGCTCCCGAGAACGTTCCTATTTGAGCAGAAGTCAAAGTAGTAGAAGCACTGGCAGCAATATCGGTAACACCCGCTGTAAAGGCAAGGTCATTGGCATACTGCCATTTCACTACCGAACCGGTATTACCTGTTAAAGTTAAGTCGGCTGCAACTCCTGAACATACGTTTTGATCGCTCGAAGCTGTTCCGGCTACGGCACCACCAATTACAAAGGTAGCTGCAGTTCTACAAGTTGGATTAGAAGAACAAGCCGCATAGTATGTCCATGTTCCCGGAGTACTGGTATTGGCTAAGCCTGAGCCTGCCACACCCACCGGATTGAAAGGACTACCCGAGCCAATAGGAGTACCTCCTGAAGCAGCGGTGTACCATTGCACTTGAGAGTTTTGGTATAATAAAGTACTTCCTCCTGATGGTGGTGTAATGTTCCAGGTGAAAGAAGTAGCGGTACTTCCTGAATAGAAAGTAGTATATAAGGTATAAGTAACTCCTGCAGTTAAAGTGACTACCATTCTAGGGTATAATCCTACTCCTGAGTCGTCATCTCCAATCACAAAAGTACCGGTAGCACAACTACCCGGAGTAAAGGCTCCTATGGTAATGTACCCCATAGCGTCTATAGTAAGCGGACTTGTAAAATCAAAAGTATAAGAACCTGTAACGCTTACTTGGAAGTTTACAGAAGTATATAACTGGCTGCTGGTTGAAAAACCACAAGTAGTGGAATTACTCGAACTGAATGGTCTTGGGGCTGAAGGATCACTTAGTGTCCATGACCCGGAGATAGCGTTTACAGCATTACCGTAACCGTCACAAACTGTTGAACTCGAAATGGTTCCTGCACCTCCGGTACAAATAGAAGCTCCCGTAGTAACCGGTGCCGGTGCTAATACCGTAAAGTCTGTAGCACTGTTAACCGACAATACGTTAGTAGTCACTCTAATTTTTCCTGTGGTTGCGCCTGCCGGTAAAGTAGCCGTAATTTGAGTAGTACTGTTTACCGTGAAAGTTGCTGAAGCACCTCCAAAGAATACACCGGTAATTCCGGTAAAGTTAGTTCCTGTAATAACTACGGTTGTACCGCTTACACAAGCATTATCGGAAGGCGTAAATCCGGTGATGGTAGGCACATTGCTAACACAAACAATAGAGGCTGTCCATCCGGCTCCTAATACTGAACTGTCGGAACGGAACTCAAAAGTCAACGATCCGTCTGCCGCTGTGGATAAGATGCTACCCGGTGAAGCGGTTCCTGACCAGGCATCAGCCGGACAAGTTTGCGGTAAGAATCCGGCAGCTCTACCAGACGGCATCAAAGTACCGGCCGAAGAAGTTCCGCTGTAAATCATTAAACCGTCCCAGTTGTTCTCGGTGGCAAAGGAGTTGAAAATAACCATCAACTTAGCGCCCGGTGTCGCCGGTACAAAAGTATACGAATAAGGAGCATAAGTCGGATTACCGGTTCTCTCATTATTAGCATAGTTTCCTCCGGTACCACCACTATCCGTAAAAGTGATATTAGAACCACAAGTTACATTATATGGTGTAGTAAGATCAGAAATTCTAATCGTGGTTGGTGTAGTGATATTGGTTGTAGTAAAGGTGGCAAAAGCCGGTGTCCAAATACTGATTTGAGCCCCACAATTGGCACGCACCCATACATAATAAGTGGTGTTAGGAGACAAGGTAGAGAAAGTAATGCTGTTAGAAGCTACGGTTCCTGTTCCTGCGTCGTTGTAATTTGGTGGTGTGTTTGAAGTTGAAATAAAGTAAGCATACCCATTTGACGGTGCTCCGGTAGCCGGTGCATTCCAGTTTAAGGTAGCTCCGAAATCATTGACACCCGAAACCGGTGATCCCGGATAAGTAGGTGGCAAACAAGTTTCTACTTCTATACGAATGTTGTCAAGGTTTAATTGTACCGAAGGATCTTCTAAATCATCTACAAAGAAACGCAAGTAATACGTTCCGGTTACTGATGGCGTGTAATTCACGATATTAGAATTAATTACCGAGAAGAAACCATTGTAGGCAATGGAATTGCTAATATTAGAAACCGTTGGCGCAGTATTGTTAGCCGGATTACCAATATTCACATCCAAACTCGCATACCCGTTTAAGTTGGTAGAATAATCATAAGTAATACGGTATAAAGTTCCTGCCGTTAAGGTTACCCCTTGGGTGTAGAAACTATCTCCTACTTGGTTTGAGTAAATGTTACCATTAGTAGCATTAGATTGGAAAACTCCATCCGTAGAAGTACAAGTTGGTAAAACACCTCCCAGTAAACCATTGAAGTTTTCTAAATACACTACCGATTGTGGCGTACACAAGGAAGTAGCCGAAATTGGTCCGATCCAAGTACTCGTACTGCCTCCACAATTAGAACGTACCCAGAAATAATAAGTAGAAGAAGCCGATAAACCGGTAACAGTAGCCGAAGTAGTAGCACTGGTTCCTGTAGGAGTTGTACCCGAATTAGGGGCTGTATTAGAAGTACTGTGGTAAATATCATAATTACTGGCAGTACCTGTAAAATTCAAATAAGCACTGTCGTGTGAAATACCTCCCGAAGGATTAAACGTCAAACTGGTTGGTGCCGGACAACCCACACACTCCAATTTAATTCTGAAACCGGTTTGAGTAGTCGGAAGAGTTGGAAGTCCTGCATTTGTTGTAAACTTGTAAAACAAAGCTCCGTTGGCATCAACCGAAGTATAAGTCGCCGGGATTGTTGCACCGGAAAAGTTCATACCAGGTATTTGTGTAGCATAAGTATTGTCGGTAAATAATTGCAAATAGTCATTAGTAGCTTCTGTACTGAAAGTCTCATAAGTAGCTTTGATTTTGAAAGCCGTATTCGATGGTGTGAAATAAATACTATTCGATTGATTACCAGCAGAAGTATCAGAATCACCACCTACATCATAAAAATAATAGGTACGGGTTACATCTAAAGTTACCGGACAAGCTGTTGCATTACCTAAAGCAGGTACTATTATATTATTTTCAGAAGCTACGGAAGAAGTCCAGGCAAAATCATCTAAACATACAGCTCCATTTGTTGGATTTATTCTGGTATCAGTTACTCTAAACTTATATCCTAGAGCAGTAGCCGGAAAAGCCGCAGTAACCTTTGCCTCTTGCCAAGTAGTATTCATTGATGGTAACACACCAGTTACACTAATTGTATTTAATGCTGTAGTAACATTATTAGTTCCTGCAGCAATATTATACCACGTAGCCCCTCCATCATCTGAAAATTGGAAAGAATAAAGAGTTGTAGCAACAGTAGCCCCCCTAATATAAAAAGAAAAGGAACTCGGCGTCATTATTAATGGCGAAGTAACTGAAGCATTTGATGTACTATTAGTAGGCTGTCTTAAACTAAAAACTCCACTTCTTACTAGTGTTGTAGTTGTATTATGAACAAAGTTAGTTGTTCCAGCAAAGGTCCAACCATTTGCTTGCATTGTTGCTATAGAAGACGGAACACCCTCAAACCCTTGATAAGGCCCAATACATTGCGCGTTAGTTTGTTGAAAAAGACCCAGCCAAAAAGTTAAGGCTAGCAGTAGGTATCGGAAAGAAGTAGTTTTTAATAAAATCGCATTACCCGAGGCAGTAAGTAAAGTTTTTTCCATAGTTGTTTGTTTTTGTGGTATTGTCATTATATAGTGTAACCTTTATAAACTGTGTTACCCTACGGTTAAGATGTTAAAAATACATCATATTAAACATTCAATTAACATTGACTTTACCAAAAAACAACGTTTTTCGATAAATGGTCAATACAATCGACCAATGATAGCCTACTCAGCCTTCATTGGAAGTAACATAGCATAAAAAATAATAAAAGTAGTACAATATGTTAAACAAAACTTAATATTAACTTGTTCAAACTTAGTACTTTTTGGGAGTTTTGGGTGCGCTAAATTAACAAATTGTCAATACTTTGCAACAATTGTTAATAAGTTGTAACACATTTTAGGTTTTTGACTGCGTTTTGTGTAAAAATACCTTACTTATTTTAAAGCCCTTTATGTTAAATTAAAGTTGTGATAATCATTTCATGCCAATTTTCCGGACTTGGTGTTTTCTAAAACTTATGTAACAATATTTTATGTAACATTTTATTTTGTTACAAGTTTTTTTGTTACATATTGAAAACACAATAGCGCATATTGTTTTCGCCAATTGCTTTGTAGCATTTTTTTTGTAGCATTTATTTTTGCTACTTATTTTTTGCTACAAGATTTATAAAGGATAGCGCAGGTAATGACGGATTGCCATTAGTACCAACTAAAAAAAGGTTTGGAAATTTTATCGAATGACTTTCTTAGTCACTACGTCACCATTGACCGTAGTAATTTGAAGCAATAACACTTCGTTGGCCAAGCCACCGCTAACCGTAGTTTGTGTAGCGTTGATGTCTTTTTGTTCTCCTAAAAGACGACCGCGTATATCAAAAACCTTAACAGATTGCATAGGTAGGTTACCACTTAGAATCACAAAATTATCATCGGCGTTTTTGTAAACCACTACTTGGTTGGCGTTGAATGTTGCGTTATCTACGCCCAAAGTTCCATTGGTAAACACAACATTAAATCGACTGTCAAAAGTACCGGCTTCAGTCACAAAAGTATAATCGCTTTGTTTGAGGTCGTGAATTACATTAAGTAAAGTATCTTCGAGGTAAATGTTTTGGTGGTCAAACAAGCCGTCAAAGTTAGACAACTTGATGGTGTAAGTACTAGCCGCCAATGACTTATACCCTACCGGAATCACCTCTGATATGGCAAACGGCAAAGCGCGTCCTTGGATGGAGAGTTTCTTTTCTTCTTGCAAAGTATAAAGGGTTACAGCGTTACCCACATCTACCATTTCACCGTCATAACCGCGGTCCATTCCGGTGTTGGTAGCACCTTCTACATAAGCAATTAAAAGTTGTTTGAAAGCGCCTTCTTCGTTGTAAATATCCAACCAAAAACGGTGGCGTTCCAATAGATTAGCCGAATGATTTGTTGGAGGCGTATTCATTCTGAAGAACTGATCGTTATTACCGGTTAAACGCATGCTGTTTTTAAAGCTCACATTCCCCGAAGCCAATCCTTTGACAAAGAAACCTTGTCCGGAAGCTATTTTTCCGTTAGGCACACTGTTGTTCAGTCCCACATTTGGCGCAGCCGAACCCGTGCCAACACCTCCGGCATAATTATACAAGGCATAATCTGCTGCGTTGTAATTGCCATTGGCTATAGGCGTATTGTGTGTCCACAAATAAATAGTAGCGTCAATCAAAGGCACATTATCGGCATCCGACAAAAACAAATCGGCACTCAAAGCACTCGGATAAGGATTTCCAAACAAGTTAAACTGATCGGCACCGCCCACGGCAGGAATACTAATGTTTCCGGTATTGGGCACACCCACAAAAGAACCGGCAAAAACATTTGGCGTAGTTTCATTGAAAGGCGCATTTTCGGGCGCTCTGATCAAATAGCCTTTTCCGGGAACCATAGGTGCTGTGGTATTGGCGTAAGCCCAATTGCCTGCAGCGGCATCAAAGTAAAAGAACAAAGGCGAGTCAGGCGAAAAACCTATTAAGGTTTGCGGACTCACCGGAGTTGACCAATAAATATAATCGAAAATTTTAACCGGTGTACTGTTTCTTTTATAAGTAATATTTCCGGTGTTGGTAAATTGTACTCCGTTGTTGTTAAGTGTATTGATTTGTACCAAGCTGGCATTGTTTTGAAAGGTCAAAGAACCGCCGGTTACTTTCACATCGTTTTGGGTAATTAAGGTATGCCCTGAATTAAAGACAACATTCCCCGAAAGTACCTCAACCGAACAAACGTTTAGATTTCCGGAAGAAGAATAATTTCCGTTAAAAATGGCTTTGATTCCTACAGACGGTAAACCGTTACTCCAAGTCGAACCATTCCAAGTAGTAGAAGGAAAACCAACAAAAACACCATTAGAATAAACCACCGGACAAGTTCCTGATTGTACGACAGCACGGTAATAACGGTTTCCGGCAAAAGTTCCTATTTGCGCAGCGGTCAGTGTCGGATTGGTATTGGCTATAGTGGTTAATCCGGTAGTAAAAGATGGATTGGTGGCATATTCCCAACGCACTATAGTACCGCCCGAGCCGGTTAAAGTAAGATCGTTTACGGACCAGTTGGCACAAACGATTTGGTCACTGGATAAAACACCCGGTGCCGGAGCCGGAAGCACAGTGATAGTAGAAGAAGCACTGGCCGAACAGCCATTGGCTCCTACTACACTTCCGGTATAAACGGTGGTAGTGGCCGGTTTGGCATAAACAGTACCGGTAGGAGTTCCTGCAATGTAAGGATCGGTAGCCGCCGCATTGAAATACAATCCGGTTGGCGGTGTCCAAGTTACTTCGGCTGCTAGGTTACCGCTGATTTTGACATTGTCAATTGCCCAACCGTAATCCCAGGTAGCTTCATATAAAAATCGGATTCTAACATCAGGATTTCCTGCATAACTGTCCATCACTACAGTTGCGTTCGAGAAATTGGAAGCAGTTCCTTGGGTAGCCAAGAAACTTCTGAGAATAGCCCAAGTAGTACCACCGTCGGTTGACACTTCTACTCTAGCCTTGTTTCCGCCAATGTATCTGAGGTAGTGGTAAAAATTTAAGGTCGCTGAAGTATACCCAACCAAACTAATAGATGGTGATTGCAAGTAAGTAAGAGTACGATTGGTTCCCGGACTTCCTTGCGCATCAGAATTGGAAAAATAAAATTTAGACGCATCATTGCTGCTCACGTTGATATTCCAATAAGAACTGGTGTAAGTGTAAACGCTGGTTCTTTTGGTCCAAGCCGCATTGGCTATAGTACCGCCAACGGAAGCATTGATTTTAATCCAGTTATCGGTAGTACCGTTAAAGTTTTCACTGTAAATAGTGACCGGAGTTGCCGCTGCTAAGCTACCGGTAAGCGATTGAATCGCGCCTTCACAAATAGTAGCAGATGGCGGTATCACTGTAATGGCCGGTGGTTCAGGCTTAACAGTTACCGTATGAGAAATGACCGAAGTACACAAACTTCCCGAAGTTTGGGTAGCGGTTAAATTATAAGTTGTTGTGGTAATAGGTTGGAATGTATATCCGGCAGCCACCGAACCCGATAAACCTGCGGTAGTATTCCAAGTAAAATTATTATACGAACCGGCACCAGTTACGGTAACCAATCCTGTGGCTTCACCTTTACAAATAATGGAAGAAGGAGAACTGAAAGAAATGGCCGGTGCTGCGGTAACCGTTGCCGTTACCGGAGTTAATAGTGAGCGACAAATATTAGAGAACTTCCAGTTATAAGCATACAAATAGAAGGTATTATCAAAACCGTTTCCAACGATACTGGCGATAGAAGAAGTATAAGGATAAGAAGCACTGTCAATATTCACAACCAGTCCGGAAGCCGGTAAAGTATTGAAGTAAACAAAGTAATTACCTTGCGCCAAATTGAGCGCCATATTAATAGTTTGCGGTGTACTTCCACCCGATACCGAAGTAACAAAGTTATAAGTAGCAATCTGCACATTAGAAGCATTTCTAATCACAATCTGTCCGCTTTGCCCTGAAGTTTGCGGATAAATATCAAAAGACTGTAAAGTAGTAGCTGCCGAGACTGAAAAACTGATAAACGTTGGGGTTTGTTGCAGACCCAAAGCGCCGCCTTGCAGCAATGGAGAAATTGGTCCGGCCAAAACCAATCCGCCCGGTGCTCTTGACTGGGCATAATAAGTTGTGGTTGCAAATAAAGTTGGTGTTACATAATTGCTTCCGGTGAATAACAGTGTATCTCCGGTGGCCTCGGCATACCATTCAATGGTAGAGCCCGGAGCACCAACCGCTTGCAAAGTAGTAGAACCACCTCCGCAGAGAGTTCCGTTGGTTACAGTTAAAGAAGTTGGCGTGGCACAATCGGTACTAAAGGTTTCAATATTACTCCAAACGCTTCGGTCAGTACCGTCACATTTTCCTCTTACCCATACATAATATAAGGTAGCGGGTGTTAAACCTGTAATAGTTGCTGTAGTAATTCCGGCACCAACCGAACCCGTCGGCGTTACCGAACCACTCGGGGTAGTATTAGAAGTACTTACATAATATTCGTAACCGTTACTTGGTGCAGGAAATGAAGCATCCCAAGAAATTCCGGCAGTAGTACTGCCTACGGTAGTTACAATCAAATTGGTAGGCTCAAAACAAGTAGGCGAAACGATTACACTTATGTCATCAATCATAATCTTGCTTTGGTTGGCAAAACTATACCCTTGAAAACCAATGTAGAAAATATTGTTGGTTACCGGTGTAAAATCGACGGTAGCGGTTTGGTACACGGTATTGATGATATTGGACAAATCCAATATGGTATTGTTCATTAAAGCTTCAGTCTGACCTGTTCCTAAACGCACTCTGAGGTTTTCAGCATAAGAACCCGCGCTTAGTGTGTTGTATTTGAATCGCAAACGATAAGTAACTCCGGCGGTTAAATCCAAACCGGCAGTAAAAAACCAATCGTCGGAATCAATACCGGTATTGGTTAACAAATGCATCGAATTAGGATTGGAAGCCGAAGTAGTATTCTGTACTTTCCAAGCTACACTATCGGCATTGGTATCCGTTATGACGAAACAAGTAGGCAATGTATTGATGGGTGTTGTGTCAAAACTTTGAAAATAAGGAATTGGGAAAGCACCACAAGGTGTTGGCACCGCCACAACAGCACTATTAACGGAACAAGAAATTCCAACAGCCCGCACTCTGAAATAATAGGTTGTCAGCGGACTCAAACCTGAAACCACATAATCCGTAGTAATTCCGGTAGCCACTCCGTTGTAAGCCGGTAATATGGCAGTAAAGCCGATGTTGGTAGAAACATCAAGCAAATAGTTGGTCGCACCGGTAACCGGTAACCAAGATGCAGTAAAAGAATTCCCTTCGATGGTTGAAGCAAATACTCCGGTCGGCGCTGCTATACAAGTAGTTTTAGACGCGGTAATCATATTGCTTAAATTATAAAACGGACCACCAAGACAACCGGCATTGTATGGGATAACCCAATAGTAATAAGTTGTGTTAGGTGTTAATGCTGATTGGTTAAAAGTGGTAGCATTAGAGACACTTACCACAGTGTAAGTTCCGGCAATAATGTTATTGACTGCGTAATAAGTTCGGTTTGGTACTTCTATATTGGTTGGCGGTACATTGACAGTACTTCTCAAGACCAAATAATTGGTAGGTGCCGGACTGGCAGCCGTAAAACTATTCCCTAAAAACGTAGTCGCATTCACGGCAGTACTTCCTACCACCAAAGCAGAAGGAGTTCCGGTTGGCGTAGTACATGGTGCCGATGGCGTGTAAGTATATTTTAAACCGCTGTTAGGATATTCGGTAACACTGACTCTGACCGTACTCGAGTTGGCAATACCAACCGTAGTTTTCCCAAGCCAAGTACTGTTGGTATTGGTTCCGGTTTGCAATCTGTTGTTAACTTCCCCTTGCAGAAAGTCGTTGGTTACACCTCTTAATCCCACTTGGGCATTGAGCACTGTAACATCGTCCGGAGCACATGCTCCATAGGAAATCTCAACAATATTAGAAGTTTCCAACAATCGGATTTGGAAGTTAAAGTTTCCGGTTAAAGCCTTTCTGCGCGCATTGGTCCATTGCACCACAAAAACCCTGTTGGGCGCTGTACCAATAGTTTTATAAACTATATCATCGGTAGTTGAAATCAAATCCATCCCCAGCGCACTGATGGTCCCGCCACCGGTAAACACTGTGGTTACACTCAAAGGCAAATAGGTAGTTGGTAAAGGTTGTACCCCAAAGGAAATAAACCCATTAGGGCTAATGAAACATTGGGTTTGGGTTAGTCCGTTATAAGTAAAATTAAAACCAATATTGGCTTGATGTGCAGCACCTGAAGTATGATCGTCCCACGGAATAGCGTAAGCAACCGTAGGGGTTGTAAGTGCAGTGTAAGTAGTAACTGCTTCTGCAAAGCCATAAGTGCTGACTTGGGAATAACCCTTAGATATAAAAACAAGAAGCATTGCTGTAAAAAAAGCACGTAACTGTCTTTTTACAGAGAAAATGTTTTCTTTGTTAGTAGTGGTATTCATCTGTCTTTTTTGATTCAAGGCAATATTTGAAAGGCTATACATCCTTTTTAATTGTTTGATTTTAAATAATTAAAGGGATTAATTTCCATTTCAGGAATCGGTAAATTTATAGGAAATCTTTAAAATAAAAAGTTTATAAATCTAATTTTTAAAAGAAATCGTCAAAGTGTTAAAAAGTATCGATATCTCACAATTTTTAGTTCATACAATTCTTATATATTCGTTAGTTAGTGATTGATTACATCTCTTATGTAAATTTAATCCGCACAAAAACATTTGTTTAGCGCGTGAAGGTTAGCCATAAAATGTAAAAAGAATTTCATCGGGCTATATTTTTAAATTAAAGTTCAAAAAAAACAAAGTGTTTTCTATCTTTGAAAAAAATAACACCATGGGGCAAAATATCATTCTTCAGCATCAGGAAATAGAGCATAAAATAAGACGTATTGCTTATCAGATATATGAAACTTTTGCCGATGAACAAGAAATCGTATTGGCCGGCATAGCCAATAACGGGTATATTTTGGCGGAAAAAATTGGTGCGGTTTTAAATAACATATCTGATATTAAAATTGTTTTATGTGAAGTTAAAATTGACAAACAGCATCCTTTTAATCCAATTATAACTTCGGTATCCAAGGAAGCTTACAGCGGAAAAAATTTAGTATTGGTGGATGACGTACTGAATTCGGGAACAACCTTAGTCTATGGTGTAAAACATTTTTTAGAAGTACCAATTAAAAAGTTTAAAACGGTAGTCTTAATCGACCGAAACCACAAAAAATATCCGGTCAAAGCCGACTTCAAAGGTATTTCACTTTCTACTTCCTCCAAAGAACATGTGCATGTGGTTTTTGAGGAAGGCAACAATCATGCTTACTTAGTTTAGTAAAGCTTCAATTTCTTTAACTATAGCCTCGGGTGTTTTGCCATCGGTATTGATTTTAAAAGTAGCCTGATGGTAGTAATAACTGCGATCAAATAGGTTTTTGGCGATAAACTCTTTAAGTTCTTCTTCGGATTGGTTGGCTACTAAAGGTCTTTCGGCGGTATGCTCTTTTAGCCTATAGTAAATTGCATCTATACTCGCTGAAAGATAAAAAGAAACGACATTATTGCCATTGAGCAGTAAATGGTTGTTGGCGTAACATGGTGTTCCTCCGCCGGTACTGATGACTAAATCTTCTTCAGCTTTTATCAGTTTTAGAAATTCGAGGTGTTCTTGCTTCCTAAAATAAATTTCTCCTTTCTCTTGAAAAATTTCACTAACCGATAGTTTTGTATTGCTTTCAATAATTTTATCTAAATCTACCCACTTTATCTGTCTGTTTTCAGCTAAGATTTTGCCAACGGTTGACTTTCCGACTGCCATATACCCTACTAAAACAATTTTCTGCATCGCAATAAAACCTTATAAATTAAGCCATTAAGACCCTTTCCTAAAAAAAGGCAAATTTATAATAAAATTGCTTTGAAATATAAATAATAAGGTCTTATATTTGCACCCGCATTCAAGAAAAGAAAAAGACTCGATAGCTCAGTTGGTAGAGCACAACACTTTTAATGTTGGGGTCCTGGGTTCGAGCCCCAGTCGGGTCACAATTTTTCTTTATTTTGAGGCTAAAGACTCGATAGCTCAGTTGGTAGAGCACAACACTTTTAATGTTGGGGTCCTGGGTTCGAGCCCCAGTCGGGTCACAAAAAGTCGAACAACTGTTGTTTGACTTTTTTTGTTTTAGGCCACGTGGAGAAATTGGTAGACTCGCCATCTTGAGGGGGTGGTGCTGCAAAGCGTGTCAGTTCGAATCTGATCGTGGTCACATTTGCTTCGCCGGTTCGCTAGCGCTCGGGTGAAATTAAAAGGAGGACTGCCGGTGGCAGTCAGGTATTTTTAAAGTTTTCAATTAAATTAAAGAAAAACACCAAGCTCGCTTGAGTGTTTTTTTTTGTTTAAAGTATTCTCAAAGCGGAGCTTTGCAAGAAAAACGTAGTTAATCTGATCGTGGTCACATTTGCTTCGCCAGTTCGCTAGCGCTCGGGTGAAATTAAAAGGAAGACTGCCGGTGGCAGTCAGGTATTTTTAAAGTTTTCAATTAAATTAAAGAAAAACACCAAGCTCGCTTGAGTGTTTTTTTTTTGTTCAAAGTATTCTCAAAGCGGAGCTTTGCAAGAAAAACGGAGTTAATCTGATCGTGGTCACATTTGTAAGCAAACTCAACTTGGATTTGCTTTTTTTTGCAAAGATTTTAAAGAAAACCTGTTTGGTAAAATTATTTTGCTAATTTTGTTTAACTAATTTTACGAAAAGATGAACAATGTTAAGTCGGTATTCAGTATAAAAGACCTGGAAAACCTTTCAGGAATCAAAGCGCACACCATTAGAATATGGGAGAAACGGTACAATGTTTTAGAACCCATGCGTACAGAAACCAACATCCGGATGTATGATTTGGAGAATTTGCAAAAATTACTAAACATTACATTACTGCACAACTACGGTTATAAAATCTCAAAAATTTCTGAACTTTCTTCAGAAAGAATTCCGGAATTAGTGAATGAAATTATTTCGGAAAAAAGCGCTAAACATCATGCTATAAGTGCTTTCAAGATGGCTATGATGAATTTTGACCATTCGCTTTTCTTTACCACTTATAACAAATTGCTTTCTGAAAAATCATTCAGAGAAATATTCTATGAGGTTTTTATACCGCTTATTGGTGAAATAGGGTTGCTATGGCAAACCAACACCATCACACCGGCGCATGAACATTTCATCTCTTATCTCATTAAACAAAAAATACTAACCTTTACTGAAAAAGTTCAGATACTTGAGCCTACTAAAACAGATAGGGTTTTTGTTTTATACTTACCCATGAATGAGATACACGAATTGGGTTTAATGTATCTGAATTATGAAATATTAAGTCAAGGATACAAAACAATTTATCTTGGGGAGAGCGTCCCTACAGACAGCTTAAAAGACATGAAAAAACACTTTGACAACATTACATATATTTGTTATATGACGGTTGAACCCAACCAATATGAAGTCAATAATTACATCAAAAGTTTGAATGAGCAAATTTTGGAAAAATCTTCCAAACTCTGGCTGATAGGAAGAATGACAGAAAATGTTGAGGCCAAAATGATTACAGATAAAATCACTACTTTTAGCTCCATTAGAGAATTAGTTGAATTTATATAGAAAAATCTTTTTTTATTGTTTAACTTTTTTATACTTTTGTTAAACAAACTATGAAAAAAGAAATTAAAATAATCGGCTCCGGCTTTTCATCACTTGCTGCTGCTTGCTATCTTGCTCAACAAGGCCATGATGTTGTAGTGTATGAAAAAAATTCAACCGTAGGCGGAAGAGCCAGGCAGTTGAAGAAAGACGGTTTTACTTTTGACATTGGTCCAACATGGTATTGGATGCCTGATGTCTTTGAACGTTTCTTTGCTGATTTCGGCAAAAAACCATCTGATTACTATGAGCTCATAAAACTCTCTCCAGCGTATCAAGTTTATTTTGGTATAAACGAATTTGTTACTATTGCTGATAATCTTCCGGAAATCATCAACACTTTTGAAGCTATCGAGAAAGGAAGCGGTAAAAAACTTGAGGCTTTCATGAAAGAAGCCCAAAGCAATTACAACATTGCCATCAAGGACTTGGTTTATCGTCCGGGCGTTTCTCCGTTGGAATTAGTCACTTTGGAAACGGCCAAAAAGGTCAATCAGTTTTTTGGCAACATCTCTAAAGACATTCGCCGAAGATTTACCAATAGCAAGCTAATCCAAATACTGGAATTTCCCGTACTTTTTCTGGGCGCCAAACCTTCAGATACGCCATCATTCTATAGCTTCATGAATTTTGCAGATTTTGGTTTGGGCACATGGCATCCGAAAAACGGAATGTATAGTGTTATATTAGCTATGGAAAAATTAGCCATAGAACTCGGTGTAGTTATCCATACGAATTCAAATATTGAAAAAATTGAAGTCGAGAACGGAACAGCAACCGCAATAGTGGTGAACGGAACAGTAATAAAAGGCGACATCATTCTAAGTGGTGCAGATTACCATCATTCGGAGAGTTTACTGGATGAAAAGTACCGTGCTTACTCGGAAAAATATTGGGATAAACGCACTTTTGCTCCGTCTTCACTCCTGTTTTATGTTGGTTTTGATAAAAAAATTGAAAACGTCGAACACCATTCTTTATTTTTTGACGTAGATTTTGATACCCACGCTAAAGCCATTTATGATACACCACTATGGCCAAAAGAACCTTTATTTTATGCCAGTTTCCCTTCTAAAACCGATGAGAATGCTGCTCCCGAAGGTCAAGAAGCAGGGATATTTTTAATTCCGATTGCTCCGGGTTTAGAAGACACACCGGACTTAAGAGACTTGTATTTTGACAAAATAATAACACGTTTTGAAAAATTAACGCAACAATCTGTCAAAAACAATGTTATCTTTAAAGAATCTTTTTGTGTGAAAGATTTCATCAAAGATTACAATTCTTATAAAGGGAATGCGTATGGGTTAGCCAACACCTTATTGCAAACCGCTTTTTTAAGACCCAAATTGAAAAGTAAAAAAGTTAATAACCTCTTTTTTACCGGACAATTAACAGTTCCCGGCCCGGGTGTTCCACCATCATTGATTTCAGGAAAACTGGTTGCCGAACTTATTGCTAAAAATCTATAATTATTGCATTTATGAAATCAATTTTTGACACCGTATCATTCGATTGCAGCAGAAATGTGACTAAGTCTTACAGCACTTCTTTTTCGGCGGCTGTAAAGATGTTAGCACCCGGAATCCGTCAGGATATCTATAATATTTATGGATTTGTTCGCTTTGCAGATGAAATTGTAGACACTTTTCACGACTACAACAAAGAATGGCTTTTTGAACAATTTGAAAAGGATTTGTCCAATGCGCTGGAAAACAAGATCAGTTTGAATCCGGTGTTGAATTCTTTTCAGCACACGGTTCACCAATATGACATTCCGCATTCAATGATTGCCGCTTTTATGAAGAGTATGAAGTTGGATTTGCATAAAACCCATTATAAATCTTATGAAGAATACAACGAATACATTTACGGTTCTGCCGATGTAGTTGGCCTTATGTGCCTTAAAGTATTTGTAAAGGGAGACAATCAAAAGTTTAACGAATTAGAACACGCTGCCATGCGATTGGGTTCTGCTTTTCAAAAGGTAAATTTTCTGCGCGATTTGAAGGCTGATTATGAAGATTTGAATCGAACGTATTTCCCTAACACCGATTTATCTAAACTGGATGAAAGTTCTAAAAGTGAAATTATCAAAGAAATTGAAGCCGATTTCGAAGCCGGATTTCAAGGTATTTTGAAATTGCCTTTGGAAGCTAAATTTGGGGTTTACACGGCTTATGTTTACTACAAAAAATTGCTGTCGAAATTGAAAAAAACGCCTTCAATGGAAATCAAAAACACCCGAATCCGAGTGCCTGATTACGAAAAATTCGGATTGTTGGCGAAGTGTTATGTTAATTATCGTTTAAACTTATTATAAGATTATGTTGCTGCATATTATAGTTTTTATAGCCACTTTTTGCATCATGGAATTTATGGCGTGGTTTAGTCACAAATACATCATGCACGGATTTCTTTGGAGTTTACATGCCGATCACCACAAAAAAGACCACGATTCCTGGTTTGAACGCAATGATGCTTTTTTTATTTTTTATGCTGTAGTCAGTATAGGATTCTTTTTGCTTTGGCAAAATGACATACTAGAAATTGGATTGGCCATCGGTTTAGGGATATTTGCTTATGGACTGGCTTATTTTACCGTTCATGACATCTTCATCCACCAAAGATTTAAATTATTCAGAAATGCCAACAATCGTTATGCGAAAGCAGTAAGACGAGCGCACAAAATGCACCACAAACATTTGGGGAAAGAAGACGGTGAGTGTTTTGGAATGCTCATTGTACCATTTAAATATTTTAAGAAGTGAAATCAAAAAAGTGAACTGAAGTTCACATACCTGAAGCCCACAAGGCTTCTTCCTTTTAATCTCAAATCATTTAAATACTTTAAAAAATAAAAAAAGTCCCGACTAAATCGGGACTTTTCTTTTTTAACTATTAACCTATAATAAAATTATTTTTTCATCAAACCTTCCAAGGGTTTTAATTGTTCCATATCAATGTTGGCACTTTTGAGTACTGACAACATGTTCATAATGTTATTCGGATTCATATCGTTGCCTAAAATTCTGACTACCGCAAAACCGTTTTCTTCTCTTTTGGCAAATAAAATAAACTCATCTATATTATCTTCGTCACCCACAAAACTGATGGAAGCTGCATCTTTACCTTCTCCTATTTTCATGAGTTGTTGGTAGTCTTCTCCTTTCAGAATTTTGGTCAGCTTTTGACTTTCTTCTTGGTATTTCGCTTTATTTTTTTCATCCAATTTGAAGGCCAAAATATTCATTTTATCAAAAGACTCTAAAGCGTTTTTTTGCTCTTCTGACAACTTTGCTTTATCTACATTGATAATACTTGGAGAGATATCCAAGGAAACAAAATCTTTCTTACCTGCATTCTCTACATAATACTTTTGCAGACTGGGCTCGCTATTGCAACTCAGCAACAACAAAGAAGCCAACATTGCGATAAAATAGGTTATTTTCATCACTTTTTATTTTGAGCCTTTTGGTCCTTTTGCACCTTTACTTCCTTTGGAGGCCTTTTTTAAATCTGCTCCGCCGGGTAAACTCATTTTATCCGTCAATACCGAAAGCTCATTCAAATCGAAATCTCCGGTCAATGACATTAAAACGGTTTCCTCTTTTCCGCTACCGTCAATAAACATTAACAACTCTTTTACTTGAGAGTCAGTAGCGCCTGATTTTACATAAATTTTTACGCTTTTTCCGCCTTCGTTCACACGCATTAGCTCTTCCATGGCAGAAGACTTAAGGTATTTATCGGCTGTGGCTTTCATTTCCCCGGCCTTTAAATCGCTATTAGTGACAAACACTTTAAGGTTGTCCAATTTTTTTATCAGGTTTACATACTGCTGAGTTTCTTTGTCTTTAACCTCCATTTTACTCAACAAGGAAAACATTTTTTTATTGACAATTACGGTTTTTATTTTCTCTTGGTCTTCAAACTTGTCAAAAACCGACTGCGCCATGAGGCTGTTTGCAGATACTAATAATACTAATGTTAAGATTAAGTTCTTCATGATTTCTTGATTTTTTTTATTTAAAAATTTTGTTTTTTGATTGTTCGTATTCATTGATATAACTCATACTTCCGATGCCTTTGTTCACGCTTTCCGAAATCAAAGCCAAAGCTTTTTGCGTTTCTCTGAACGCCTCTTCAGGATCATCATAAGTCCCTAAATCTTCAGATACAGGTTGATTATAATGATTAAAAGTAAACAACCCAACGCTTAGTAAAACGGCTACAGATGCAGCAATTGATAACCAAAATACGCCTCTGCGTTTTGTAGTGTTTAATGGAATCGATGCGGTAAACTGTTCTTGTTTTGCTTGCGTAGCATACCCAAATATAGGCTTGTATTGCTCTAAAGGCGGAGCAACGTTATCTGAAGAAAAGTAGGCCTTTAACTCTTTTTCTTCTTCTAAAGTGGTTTCTGCTTCGAAGTATTTTTCTATTAATTTTTCTATTCTATCCAATGCCATAATGATGTGTTTTTATCATGGTTTCTCTTATTGTTTTTCTGGCTCTTGACAAAGCCGTACGAATTGCCGGCTCATTCATTTCTAATATCTTGCCGATTTCCTCAAATTCCATTTCTTCAATATCGCGCATTTGAACAATCAGTTTTTGTTGTTCGGGCAAGTCATTCATAATTTTTTCCACCCAATTCCAAGTGTCACGGTCTTCTACTTTTTGTTGCAAACCGGCTTCTCTGTCGGTGAAGTTGTTGTGCACAATCTTCATATTACTGGCGCGTTTCGACTTTAACTGGTCTAAACAATAATTCTTGGTCATGGTCATCGCAACGGCTTCTACACTTTTGTATTCGTCCAGACTTTCATTCTTGTTCCATAATTTCACCAAAACTTCCTGAGTCGCATCTTCGGCTTCCTCCGTACTAACGAGCAATCGCTTCGCTATTCGAAAGATTTTATCCTTAAAAGGATTAACCAGTTGCATAAACTCTTTTTGGTTCATTAAAACTTTTCTTGTTTTTTTCCGCTATGCTCCAAACAATTCGTTTGACGCCTCGGGTATGGTTATAAAGTCGAGACGAAACAACTTTTTATTTGTTACAAACAAATTTCAATTATTAATCTAAACTTAGTAAATTTACGTTTATTAAAATAAAAAGCTGCTATGAAGAATTTATTGAAATGCGTTTTACTACTGTTCCTTTTTACTATTCCATTCGCTTGTGAGGATATGGATGACAATCCGGTTCCGAGTGGTTTACAGGTGAATGATTTTGTATGGAAGGGAATGAATTTGTACTATTTGTGGCAAGAAGATGTTCCGGATTTGGCTGACAATCGCTTTGCCTCTCAAAATGATTTGAATGATTTTTTAGAAGGATTTGACGATCCGACAACTCTATTTAATGCCTTAAGAGTAGACAATACCATTGACCGATTTAGTGTAATTTACAGTGATTATGACGTTTTAGAGGGCGTGCTTTCGGGCAATACTTTGAACAACGGTATGGATTACGGTTTGCGTTACAAGTCGGGCAGCACTACTGATATTTACGGTTGGGTTCGCTACATCATACCTAACTCTGATGCTGCCACTAAACCAATAAGTCGAGGAGATATTTTTTATGCTATCAATGGAACACCATTAACTGTAGATAATTACAGAACGCTTTTGGCCAATGACACTTATACGTTAAACTTAGCCGATTATGACGGTGGGAATATTACGCCCAACGGAGAATCGGTAACCTTAACTAAAACCGAATTGGCCGAAAATCCTATCCTTTTGAGTACCGTGATTACACAAGGTGCGCACAACATTGGTTACCTGATGTACAATGGGTTTTATTCAAGTTATGACACCCAATTGAATGCAGCCTTTGGTAGTTTCCAATCCCAAAACGTAACCGATTTGGTGCTTGACTTGCGATACAATTCCGGTGGTTCTGTTGCTACAGCAACCAAATTGGCCAGTATGATTACCGGACAATTTACCGGACAATTGTTTGCCAAACAACAATGGAATGCCAAAGCGCAATCGTATTTTGAAGACAACAGCCCTGAAAGTTTAACCAATAAATTTATCGGAGGATTAAATAGTTTGAACCTCAACAAAGTTTACATTTTAACTACAAAATCTTCTGCTTCAGCCAGCGAATTAGTGATTAATTGTTTGAAACCTTATATAACCGTAGTGCAGATAGGCGATATCACCACCGGAAAAAATGTAGGCTCTGTAACTTTATATGACTCACCAACCTTTGCCAAAGAAAATGTGAATCCCAGTCATAAATATGCCATGCAACCTATTGTTTTGAAAATTGTAGATAAAAACGGTTTTGGCGATTACACCTCGGGGATTTCCCCAACCACTCTACAACCTGAAAACATGACTAATTTGGGTGTTTTAGGAGATATAAACGAACCTTTATTAAACACGGCTATCAACCAAATCATCGCCAGCGGCAGAAGAGCTCCTCAAGTACCAAGTGTTATTGAACGTGACTTTACTGATGCCAAAGCGATTAATCCGTTGCGAAGTGAGATGTATGTAGAGAGAAAATAATTGAACTCATTCCCTAAAAAAAGGCTAATCTTTCGATTAGCCTTTTCACCACAATTATTAAAACAATGTTTAACCAATTACAAAACAATGTTTATCCCCAACTTGAAATTTCTTCCTCGGGTGGAGTAACCGATGTTTTCCACGAATTTCTCGTTTAATATATTGGTCACCGAACCAAAAACGGTTAAGCGGTTTTTAATTAATTCATATTTGGCTAAAGCATTAACCAATTGGTAGGAATCCAATTTTACAAAGCTTGTTCCGAAAGTATTCCCATCAAAAAAAGCATCGTTTCTCCCATCAAAATACTGGTAGTTTACATTGAATAAAGTTCTTGGCGTTGGCTGAAAATCCAATCCGGCATTGACTTTGTGTTTCGGAATTAATCGGTCTAACGCTTTATCAACCTGCGTGAACGTATAGTTTGCATTTACCCTTAATTTATCCATTACCTCAAAAGTCATTTCGGTTTCTACTCCTTTGGCTTTGTTGGTGCCATTAATGTTTATATAATAAGCTTCGAAAGTGTTTGAATCGAAAAAGAAATCAAACGAATTAGTTTGGTCGCGGTAAAAAGCTACGGCGTCAAATTTTATTTTTTTGTTAAACAATTGGGTTTCAAAACCGGCTTCGATTGTCGTGTTCTTTTCAGGAGTTAAATCGGTGTTACCATATTCAGAGTACAATTGGTACAAACTTGGGGTGATATAGGCAGTGCTGTAAGAAGCCAACACTTTGAAAGGAATTTTGGTTTTAAAATTGAACGAAGGATTAAAATTGGCCACCAAATTATTGCCATACGCACTATGATTGTTCAATCGAATACCGGTGTTGATATTGAGTCCAAAGTCAAGATTATACACAAAAGTGGTGTAACCATCTACAATATTGAACTTCGTGGTTTTGTTATCGATATTGCCATAAGGCGTTTCGCTCAACATATCATTGAATTGGTAATTTACGCCCATAATCAAGGCAAACTCGTTGGAGAAGCTGTATTTGTTAACGGCATCAACCACTACGCTACGCGATTCATACAAGGAATAATCAGTTACCGAAGTATAGCTGTTATACTCACTATAATCACGGGCAATTTTGGTAAAACCGGAATTCAGAACAAATTCGCCTTTGTTGTATTTGAATTTCGGGGAGAATCCAAAACGAACTTGCTCTGAAGTGGTAGTATTGATATTGGTGTCATTAAAACCGGTATTATCGAAAGTAAAATCGTAACCATTTTTCAATTTGTCATAGTTTCCAAAGAAGTCTAAAGTCAGTCTATCTGTGGCTTTGAAACCCAATTTGGCTATCGCATTTTGTCTTGAAAATCGATCTTCTTCATACTTTATAGATTCATCCGGTGGAGCAATTTGAGAGATATTTCCGGTTTCGGTACTGTTGAAACCGGCGAAGTAATTGACTTTTTTGTAGCTTCCGTTTACTGAAATCCCTTGGTTAAAATCTTGACCGTTGTATTTTTTATTGTCGGTAGTATTGTTGGAACCAATGTTAACATAAGCATTGCCCTCAATGGTTTTCTTGGATGCCCTTTTTAAAGTAATATTAATTACTCCGGTGGCCGCGCCCGTTCCGTACAAAGTACTCGCCGCTCCTTTCATCACCTCTATACTTTCTACTTGTTCAACCGGCAGCAATCGCAAATCATACTCTAAACTAATCCCTGATGCATCCGTAACCGGAATACCGTCAATGAGAATTAGCACTTGTCTGTTTTTACCGCCTCGAATGTAGTAGCCTAAGTTCTTTCCGTTAGCCGATTGGTTACCGTTGATTTCTACGCCGGTTACTTGGGATAAGACTGTGGCCAAACTTTGTCCTGATTTATTCTCTAAGTCTTTGGCCGAAATGACTTCAATTACTTTTCCTGATTTTTCTTTGCTTTGCGCAAATTTGGTGTCGGAAATCACCACTTCTTTTAACGAATTCACTTTGGTAGAATCCTGTTCTTGCGCATAGGCACAAGTGTTTAGCATAGCCAAAATAGCTACTGCTCTAACTGTTTTTTTCATTTTTTTAATTCAACAATAATTTGATAATCTTGGGAGAAAAGCATAGAATTTACCCATACCCAAACCTTTTGTCCCGAAAGTTTGTTACTCGATGAATTAGGCAGGTCTCCTGGCTCGCGTCTTGTTGTTGACCTTCTCATCCCGATAACGGAACAATGGTTTTGCAGATAACAACAAGCTTGATAGCTTACAGTTGCGGGAACAGCTTTGGATTTTAACCAAATTCCCTTTTAATGCGATTTTGAAAAACAGAAATCGCAACCTTAATTCGGGCGCAAAGGTAAAGTATTAATTAAAAACAAAACAATACTTTTGCAAAAACAATTTGATGAAAACCTTTTTTAACTCAATACTGTCGGTCATTTCGGTTGTCTCGCTTTCAGGTTGCAAAACCGAAACAAATTCGGCACCAACAATTGCAACAGAAAATACCGTGCAATATGCCAAAGGCTTTTCCATTCAAAACTATGACGGCTATACAGTTGTGACGGTCCAAAATCCTTGGCCAAAGGCCACAAAAACTTATACTTATGTACTAAAAGAAAAAGAAGGAATTGTTCCGGACAGTCTAAAACAAAACACCATTATTTCGGTACCAATAAAAAACATAGTGGTTACCTCAACCACGCACATTCCTTCATTGGAAATGTTGAACGAAGAAAAGTCATTAGTTGGATTTCCGCATTTGGATTACATTTCTTCCGAAAAAGTAAGGGCTCGAATTGAAGCCGGAAAGGTCAAAGAGTTAGGCAATAACAAAGATTTAAATACTGAAGTTGTGCTCAATTTACAACCCGATGTGATTATTGGTTACGGCATTGACAACAACAATCCGACATTAGATAATTTACAAAAAAGTGGTTTAAAAGTCATGCTCAATGGCGATTGGAACGAAGAAACACCGCTAGGCAAAGCCGAATGGATTAAGTTTTTCGGAGCATTATACGGCAAACAAAAAGAGGCTAACGAACTGTTTACCAAAATTGAACAAGATTACTTGAACACCATCAAAATTGTCAAAAATGTAACCTACTCGCCTACTATTTTGGCCGGCGATATGTTTGAAGACCGTTGGTATTTGCCCAGGGGAACGAGTTGGGGAAGTTTATTATTAAAAGAAGCCAAAGGGAACTATTTATGGCAAGAAACCAGTGGCACCGGCAGTTTGTCTTTGTCGTTTGAAGCCGTTTTTGAAAAAGCCAAAAAAGCAGATATTTGGATTACCTCAGGACAATTTGATTCACTCAAAGAGATGACTGAAATGAATCCGCATTATGCCCAATTTGATGCGTTTCAAAATAAAAATGTATATTCGTTTAGCGGGAAAAAAGGAAAAACCGGTGGCATTTTATATTATGAATTGGCACCCAACCGACCGGATATAGTATTAAAAGATATTGTAAAGATTTTACATCCTGAATTGTTGCCGAGTTATCAAACTTTTTTCTTTGAGAAATTGAAATAACACCCAGATTTGAAAAACATCCATCGAAATACTTTCCTCTTCACCCTATTGTCATTGACATTGTTATTGACATTACTCTTGAACATTTCTTTTGGTCAAGTGTCAATTCCGGTGAAAGAAGTCTTTAAAAGTTTGTTTGGCGGCGTGGCCGAAAAAGACACTTGGGAATATATCATAGTGAATTTTAGGTTACCCAAATCCATTACAGCTATTTTGGTCGGTGTCGGATTGTCAATTAGCGGTTTGTTGATGCAAACTTTATTTCGAAATCCGTTGGCCGGACCTTATGTATTAGGTTTAAGCTCGGGATCGAGTTTGGGCGTGGCTTTTGTGATTCTTGGTGCAGGACTTTTGCCCGCAGTTTTTTCTCAGTTTTTATTGTCTTCTTATGGAATCATTTTGGCTTCTTGTATGGGAAGTTTATTGGTTTTATTACTGATTTTAATTGTTTCCCAACGCTTGCGTGATACAATGTCTATATTAATTGTCGGGCTGATGTTTAGTAGTTTTACAGGCGCTATTGTGAGTGTATTGAGTTATTTCAGTACAGCCGAACAATTGCAGAAATATACTTTTTGGTCGATGGGTAGCATTGGCAATTTGTCTTGGCAGAATATCAGCTTGTTAACCCTTTCGATAGTCATTGGTTTGGGAATAAGTTTACTGACTTTAAAATCTCTGGATGCTTTATTACTAGGCGAAAACTATGCCAGAAGTTTGGGTCTAAATATCAAAAAAGCCCGCTATAACATCATCATTGCCACGAGTATTTTGGCCGGAAGTATTACCGCTTTTGCCGGGCCGATAGCTTTTATAGGCTTGGCCGTTCCGCATTTGTCTAAACTGTTATTTCAAACCAGCAACCACCGAACCTTATTTTGGAGTACCATATTGATTGGCGCTATCATCATGTTATTTTGTGATACGGTTTCCCAAATGCCGGGCTTTGAGTTTACTTTGCCTATCAATGCCATAACCTCTATTGTTGGCGCGCCTGTTGTGATTTGGTTGATAGTCAGAAAAAAGAGTATTCAGTAAAAAATTAATTAGTGGTCAATCAAACGAACATCCTTTCTTCTCAGAATTTATCCATTGGATACCAATCCAAAAAGGGTCAAAATGTTATAGCCGAAAACCTCAACTTAAATTTGGCTACCGGACAATTGATTGCTTTGGTTGGTGCTAATGGTGTTGGGAAATCTACTTTGTTGCGAACATTAACCGGTATACAAAAACCTTTGAAAGGTAAAGTTTTGCTGAATGAAAAGAATATCCGAGAGTATCAGGCTTTGGAATTGGCACAGCATTTAAGTTTGGTGCTGACTGAAAAATTGCCACCAAGCAACCTGACTGTTTTTGAACTAATCGCCTTAGGCAGACAACCTTATACCAATTGGTTGGGAAAGCTTTCGGGAGAAGATTATGAAAAAATCAATCAAGCCATTAAACTTACGCATATTGAGCATTTGGCTACCGAAAAACATCAAGAAATCAGTGACGGTCAGTTGCAAATTGTACTGATTGCTAGAGCATTGGCACAAGACACACCGCTAATCATTTTGGATGAACCTACCACACACTTGGATTTATTACACAAAGTTTCGGTTTTTAAATTGCTTAAAAAGCTTTCACAAGAAACCAATAAATGCATTTTATTTTCTACACACGACATTGATTTGGCAATACAATTGAGCGATGAAATGATTGTCATGACCGAGGAAAACGTTGTGCAAGACCAACCTTGTAACCTCATTACGCAAGGTGTTTTTAGTAATCTTTTCAAAGACGATTCCATCACTTTTGATGGCGAAAAAGGGAAGTTTGTAATTTCTTAACTGAAGACTATTTCAAATTTATTTGTCTTTTCGCTTCGCCCACTACAAAGGCAACGGAATTGGCAATGTTGTAACTACGGATTAAATTCGACATGGGAATGGTCAGATGATTCTCAAATTGAGCTAAAACTTCTTGGCTGAGTCCGACACTTTCTTTGCCGAAAACCAACCAATCTTCGTCTTGAAACTCGGCTTCATAAATAGATTTTGTGGCGTGTGAACTCATCAGGAAAACTCTCGATTTATCTTTGATTTGATCCATCCATTCAGCTACATTTTGGTATTCAGTAACTTCCAAATGCACCCAATAATCCAATCCTGAGCGCTTTAAGTTTTTATCAT
The DNA here is from genome assembly GCF_030643905.1 of Flavobacterium sp. IMCC34852. Lineage (NCBI taxonomy): Bacteria > Pseudomonadati > Bacteroidota > Flavobacteriia > Flavobacteriales > Flavobacteriaceae > Flavobacterium > Flavobacterium rivulicola. Next base: position 2,683,996 of record NZ_CP121446.1, read on the forward strand.
TGATTTCAAATCCAAAAGGATGAATCAAGTGTAACCGACTTTGGGTTCCGACACTCAAACGACCAATATTTCCGGTGTTGTTGGGGATTTCGGGTTCGACAAGCACTATATTAAGCATATTCGATTATTTGGTTATTCGGCTATTTGAAAATGAGATACTGCTACAACTTCACCGGCTTTTAGGTTATGCAAATGTATATTACCTACTCGAATTCTCACTAATCGAAGTGTTGGAAATCCCACTGCTGCTGTCATTTTTCGCACTTGGCGGAATTTTCCTTCCGTTAGCGTAATGGAAATCCAACTCGTAGGTCCGTGGCGTTCGTCTCGTATTCTTCTGCCTTCACCGATACAGCACGGGAGTTTAGAAATCAACTTTGCTTCGCATTTTTTTGTAGTATAACGAATCCCTTTAAATCCGATTTCTACTCCGGCTTTGAGTTGCGCTACCGCTTCATTAGTGATGATACCATCCACTTGAGCATAATATTCTTTTTCGATAGTGTTGCTTCTCACTATTTCGCTCAACATACCATCGGTCGTCAATAAGAGTAGCCCTTCAGAATCTTCATCCAAACGACCTATAGCCATAGTGCCATTGGGGAAATCATAAAGTTCACCAAGCAATTTTTTGTGTCGCTTTTTCTCGTAAACAAATTGGCTCAAATAGCCGTGTGGTTTGTGAATTAAGAAATGATGGTGCATGAAACAGTTTTGACAAAAATAAAAAAGACCATCCGAAAAGGACAGTCTTTCTTCATTATATTTTAAAAATATTATTGTCTGCTTTGTACATAATCCGACAATTCATCAACATTACTGCTGAAAGAGAATATGCCGTTTAATTTGAAATAATTTCTTGGCTCAATACAATAATCGTAAGCATATTTAGCAAAATCCAATTTGTTGTCTTCAAAATTAAAGGTATTGGCAATTTGAATGATTTGATCTACATTCAAACAATTGGCTGTAATCACTTGTTTGGCTGTTTTCAAACGGGTATCTTCAAAACTTTGTTTTTTAATAGTAGCCAAAGCCGCATTGAAATTTCCCGGCGTCATACAAGTTCTGCCGTTACAACCTCTTACCGGTTCGTCATAATCTACGGCGTGAGTACCGCCAACATTGGTAGTTGTGGTTGTGGTAGTTTGGGTAACGGAACCACCTCCCATAGTATCATTAATGGTAATTCCCATATTAACACCGCCAACATTTACCCCAACGCCCATAGTAGCACCACCGGTTTGTGTAGTGGTCGTAGTAGTTGTTTGAGACACACCACCAACCGTTTGTTGAACAGCCACCGGTCTCGGTTGACCATAATGAATTACATGCACATTGGAAGGTGGAATAAAATCGGGACGCACCGGTATAGAAGAAAAGTAGTTGAGTTTCATCTTGGTTTTGTTGTTCTTATCCCTTTTGATTTTATAAGTAACATCAGCAAAAACGCCATCTACATCAGTCAACATTAAATTATTTTTAGAGATATCCATCAAGGATTGGTCTTCAAATTTAATTTTGGCATTGTAATAAGGCTGGTTTAAATCTTCTACCCTTAAATTGGTTTGCGGAATATCGTTAATAACTTCTCCGTTGAGGATTAGCGTAAATTTATCACCGTCTTCTGAAAAGATAGTCAAATGACCTACCGGTCCGTTTAATTGGGCAAATGTTGAAAATGAAATCAACAAAAGTGCGGATAAAGTAATTTTTTTAATCATAGTTTTTTGGGTTTAAAATGGTTGCCTTTATTTATTGTTTCTCTAATTTGGCTTTTTCAAAAACGATGCCAATTTAAAAACATTTTTCAAAAGACCACTCTTATTTAAGTTAAATCTGCGTATATTTAGACTCTTATTTTTAAAATTTATGACCGACAGTTTAATGATTATCCTCGCCTTTATCATTGCTTTAGCCATTGGTATTTTCCTAGGCAAAACGCTATTTTCCGCCCAATCCCAATCAGACAAAGCGTCGTTAGAAGAAAAAATAAACGGTCTGCTGCAACAAATAGAGCAACTCAAAAGCCAAGTCAATCAGACCATTCAAGAACGCGAAAAAATTCGTACTGAAAAAGAAGCTTTGGCTATTCAATTATCAAAAAAAGAAACCGATTTTGAGAATCTTTGGGAACGCAACAAAGAACAAAAAGAAGAAGTTGAAAAATTACAGGAAAAATTCACCAAAGAATTTGAAAATTTGGCCAATAAAATCTTAGAAGAAAAAACCGTAAAATTCACTGAGCAAAACAAAGAAAACCTCAAAAATATCCTAACACCGCTTCAAGACAAAATTCAATTGTTTGAGAAGAAAGTAGAAGATACTCACAAAGAAAGCATTGATTATCATGCGGCTTTGCGCCAACAAATCTTAGGCTTGCGCGAGATGAATGAGCAAATGAGCAAAGAAACCTTGAACCTCACGAAAGCGTTAAAAGGCGACAGTAAAATGCAAGGCAATTGGGGCGAATTGATTTTGGAAAGAGTACTCGAAAAATCAGGTTTGGAGAAAGGTCGTGAATACGAAGTCCAACAAAGTTTTGTCACCGAAGAAGGCAATCGCGTGTTCCCCGATGTAGTGATTAATTTACCCGATGGCAAAAAAATGGTAGTCGATTCTAAAGTGACTTTGACTGCGTATGAACGGTATATCAATGAAGAAGACGATGAGGCCAAAACTCAATATTTAAAAGAACACGTCATGGCTTTAAAACGCCACGTTGACCAACTGAGTGAAAAGAATTATCAGGATTTGTACCAAATGGAAAGCCCTGATTTTGTGTTGCTTTTTATCCCGATTGAATCGGCTTTTGCTTTAGCTTTGAATGAAGACACTACCTTATACAACAAAGCATTTGAAAAAAATATTGTGATTGTTACACCTTCTACCCTTTTGGCTACTCTGAGAACTATTGACAGTATGTGGACGAATCAAAAGCAACAAGAAAATGCGTTGGAAATTGCGCGACAAGCAGGCGCTTTGTATGACAAATTTGAAGGATTTGTGGGCGATTTAGTAAAAATAGGCAAGAAAATGGATGAAGCCAAAGTAGAATATCAAGGTGCCATGAACAAGCTGGTTGAAGGCAAAGGTAATTTGGTTACCAGTGTTGAAAAATTAAAAAAAATGGGAGCCAAAGCCAAAAAAGCATTACCTGAAAATATCTTAACCCGAGCCGAAAAAGATGAATAGTGAATTCAAGTCTGTAGAAGCTTCCAAAATCACGATAGCCGAATTGATGTTGCCTTCGCACACCAATTTCAGCGGTAAAATTCACGGTGGTTATATTTTGTCTTTGCTCGATCAAATTGCCTTTGCCAGTGCTTCAAAATTCTCCGGTCATTATTGCGTAACTGCTTCGGTAGACACCGTCGATTTTCTAAATCCCATAGAAGTGGGAGAATTAGTTACTATGAAAGCCAGCGTGAATTATGTAGGCAAAAGTTCCATGATTGTCGGCATTCGCGTTGAAGCTGAAAACATTCAAACCGGAATAGTAAAGCATTGCAATTCGAGTTACTTCACTATGGTTGCCAAAGACCAAAATGGAAACAATACACCAGTTCCTGGTTTACTATTATCCAATGATGATGAAATCAGACGCTTTTGCAATTGTATTAAAATGATTTCGCTCAAAAAAGATAAAAATCAACACGAAGAAATCTTCGATTACAAATCGGAGGAAGCCATGGAAAAACTAAAGAATTACCATGTAAAGTTGTTAGGATTTTAAAACAATACTTGAACTATTCTTATTAAAATCAAAAAAATCTTAGGACTAATTAGATAATTAATAGGTTATTATAAAATTTTTATTATTTTTGGTTTGCATTTTAAAAATCCTATGAAAAAGAATTACCTACAAGCGATTACACTATTTTTAATTTTTACCGTTTTCACCTCTTGTTCTGACAAAGATGACGAGTACACACCGGTCTCTCCGGTGGTGGTTGATTTGACCCAAGTGCCTTATCCTAAGTTATCAGACTACAAATTTTTTGAAGGAGATTTGAAAGACTTAAACCCATCTTTGAATGTAATTCCTTACGAACCTTCCAGTGCGCTTTTTAGTGATTATGCCCACAAAAAAAGATTCGTCTGGATGCCAACCGGTGTTAAAGCGACTTTTGATGGAGATGCAAAGATTTTAAATTTACCTGTTGGTTCTGTATTAATCAAAAACTTCTATTACGACAATGTACAACCTGAGAATGTGACTAAAATAATCGAAACTCGTATCATGATTCACAAAGATTCGGGTTGGATTTTTGCTGACTATGTTTGGAATGCAGAACAAACAGAAGCTTTCTTAGATTTGGCCGGTAGTTATGTTCCCATTAGTTGGAAAGATGAAAATAATGTAATTCGAAACGTGAATTACAGAATTCCTTCTGAGGTACAATGCATAGTTTGTCACAAAGAAAGAGTTGAAATTCCCGGAGGTGAAGTAACCACTTATATTCCAATTGGTATCAAACCTCAAAACTTAAACTTCAGTTACAACTACGGTTCAGAAACAAAAAACCAATTAACAAAATGGATTGAACAAGGTTATTTAGAAGATGGATTTGCTTTCCCTACTCCGGAAAACACTGCGGTAGATTATAACGACACCTCTAAACCATTAGAATCCAGAGTTCGTGCTTATTTAGACATTAATTGTGCTCATTGCCATCAGCAAGACAGACATTGTGATTACAGACCAATGCGATTTGCTTACAGCGAAACCGGAAATGCCAATGGTCATACCAACATGGGCGTTTGCGTTCCTACTGCTGACATGCAAGATTTTCCAGCAGCCTATAACTCGATTATCAAACCCGGAAATGTTGACCGTTCTATGCTATATTACCGAATCAACACCACCGATGAAACATACAGAATGCCTCTACACGGAAGAACACTTATCCATGAGGAAGGCGTTGCACTTATAGAAGAATGGATTAATTCATTAACCTCTTGTCCGTAAAAATAACAAACAATCAAAAACCATTACTAATGAAAAAAATTACTTTAATTCTTGTTTTGCTATTTGTAGCTCCATTTACAAAAGCGCAAGACACTTGTGCCTCGGCACTAACAATTACAGCAGGCTTGCATGTAGTTGGCCCGATCAACGGATCGCAGGTACCAACACCTTGTGAAGGTGGTGATGCTGTACCTTCAACCAATCGTGTTCCTGCCGGAGAATGGTATGCCTACACGCCTACTCAAAACTACACCGTAACAATTTCAACAGATATTGCGCAAAACACTCCAAGAATTGACACCCGTTTTCATGTTTACACAGGAACATGTGGTACTTTGACTTGTTTTGGCGGAGATGACGATGGCGGTTCTAATTATTCTTCTGTAGACATTATCAATGTTGTTGCAGGAACAACTTACTATATTGCCTGGGATAACCGTTGGATTACTTCAGCAAATAATAACGGATTTACATTCCAATTATCAGAAGCTCCTATTGTAGTACCTCCGGTAGTGCCTATTACTTACTCTAACCAAACTGTAAGTACCATTAATAGTGGCTACAACATCTGTATAGCTGATATGAACGGTGATAACTTGGATGATATTGTTGGAGTTAGCAACAACAATTTAAGAATACACTACCAAGGTGCAGGCGGTACATTAACCGTAACAGATTACCCAATTACCGGAACGAGTTTGATGCCAAACTGGAGTCTTGCCGCAGGTGACTATAACAGAGACGGATTTAACGACTTGATTTTAGGAAACGGAAGCGGAATCAGTATTTGGAGATCTAATAACGGAACAAGTTATACCAGTATTACTCCGGGACAATACATTTTCTGTCAAAGAACAAACTTTGCTGACCTAAATGATGACGGAAATTTAGATTTGTTTTCTTGTCACGATATTGATGCTAACGTTTATTACTTGAACGATGGTGCGGGAAATTTGACTTATTACCAATCGAATACTACGCCGGGCGCTATGAATTTGAGTTCCTTGACCAATGACGGCGGTAACTATTCCACTCTGTTTACAGATTTTGACAATGATGGTGACTCGGATGTTTTCATTTCAAAATGTTCAGGACCTCCTTGTCAATTATTCCGATATGATGGAGGTAATGTATACACTAATGCTTCTGCTCTTGCAGGAATAGAAATCACTCCGATTCAAACATGGTCTTCTGCCATTGCAGATTTTGATAACGATGGTGATATGGATATTATCATTACTGCCAGTGCAGGTACCCATAAATTTTTCAGAAATAATTTTGAAACGACCAATACTTTAAGCCAATTCACTAACATTACTTCAGGATCCGGTTGGGATACAAATACGTCAACCAATATTGATAATGTTGCTTATGATTTTGACAATGATGGTAAAGTTGATGTTTTGGGCGGTGGTAACAAAATCATGTTCAACCAAGGAAACAATACTTTTGCCGGAATTTCTTATACCGGAATTGGTACTGGTGCTATTGGCGATTTAAACAATGATGGTTTCTTAGATATTCAAAACGGAAGTACCATTCGTTATGCTGTACCCAACAACAACAACTGGATTAAAGTAGCTTTCCAAGGTGTTCAAAGTAACCGTAACGGAATTGGCGCCAGAGTTGAAATTTATGGTTCTTGGGGAAAACAAATCAGAGATGTTCGCAGTGGTGAAGGTTTCAGATATATGAGTTCACTTAATGTTCACTTCGGAATTGGTACTGCTACCACTATTGACCAAGTAATCATCAGATGGCCATCGGGAATTGTTGATACTTACAACAATGTTACTCCTAACCAATTGTTGTTTGCTTTAGAAGGTGCTACTTTAGGAACTAACGCTTTTGAGAATTCAGTATTTACTGTTTATCCTAATCCGGTTAAAAACAACATTAATATTGCAATCAATACCGCAAATCCGGTAGAATTTACATCCGCTCAAATATTTGATTTGAACGGAAGAATGGTTCAGGAAAACGCTGTACAAAACCAAACTATTACTGTAAACCAATTGGCTAAAGGAACTTACATCTTAAAGTTGACCGATACCCAAGGAAAAGATTATTCTCAAAAATTTGTAAAAGAATAATACTCCGAATACACTATAAAAAAAGTCCTCTTGAAAACAAGAGGACTTTTTTATTTAATACTATAAGTTAGAATACTCTCAATAAATTAAATCCGAAGAAAATATCTCCCGTTCCCCAATCACCGGTTGAACTGCCTAAAAAACCTGCTTCATGCATACCTTGTGAATTACTGAAATGCATCTGAAAAACGTGACCACCGGTTTCTAAATCAACCCCGATAGATAGCGGGTCGCGAAATGGTGAACTGTTTGCACGATTCAAATGCGCTGCATAATCTATGTTTAAAGACCAACGCTTAGCAAACTTGTATCTTCCGCCCATCCCGATAGCATATTGACCATTGTCTTGATTGTCATCAATGACAAAATTCTCGTGAAAATACGTCGGTGCCAACTCCAAAGACAAATTATTACTAAACTTTCTGGAAACTAAAAGCTGGGCAACATAAGTCAATCGGTTGTTAAACTCCATTTCAGGATACAAACTTTCTTTTAAAGTATTGTTGATAGCCAAACTCGTAAAACCCGCTATTGCAAAAGGAAATCCATTGGTTTCTTGGGACTTGAGCAAAAACTTACCCGAAAAATCATAAGCAATCTCACTTCTGGCACCACTAATAGTCAACCAATCGTTTAATCCGTAAACAAACTTCAATTGGGTAACCGCATTATCCAATCCGTAGAAACCTTCGAAGCCGTCTTTAACCGAACCGAATCGATGGGCTACTATAAAATACAAATCTCCTTTGGCCGCCAATTTAGTCGATTCGATATTGACAATTTTCAACCCTTTGAAGGCGGATTCAACCTTAGTCTTTCCAGTTGCAGCTGTGTCGATTTCGTTTAACAAATCATCTTGCGCCATAACACTCAAGGGGAACAATAATAATAATAAAGTTTTTTTCATAGTTTAATAATTACATTTTTTATACAATTTTTTTTAATTACAATCGAGCACTTTTACTCGACTACAGTACATTGATCTAATTGAATCTCCTCAAGTAAATCATCAAAACCCACCAAACGACCTTTTAGGTTGATAGAATCTTGAATTTTTATCTTTTCAGGAAGCCTGTCTGAAAATCGGGCAGATAACTTTTCATCAACCGTAATGATTTTATTTTCTGAATCGATATTGGATATTTTTCCGCGAACCGCAACCGTTTTATCTAAGTATTTGGCATTAGCCAAACTATCATTAGCTGTAAAAGATTTAAAAACATCTTGAACAGTAGTAGTAAAATTAGCTTCTTCAGAAGCTATATCCCTATGATTTTGATAAATATATTTATAAGCCCCAAAGCCAACCACCAAAATAATAAGAGCTAAAATAAAAACCTTTTTCTTCATAAAAACGTTAATTTATAATTATATAATGTAAACTTAAGTCATTTTATTTATTAAATTTATTCAAAAAAAATTAAAATCATGAAAAAGAATAACCTCTTAATTTCAGCTCTTACTCTCGGCACAGTTCTTGTCAGTAGTTGTACCAATGACTCTTCTGATGATTTATCGGGCACTGACGGTCTTGATGAAGTAACGTATACTAATACTGTAAAGAGTATTATTGATAACAACTGCATCGCTTGTCATGCTGATACTCCGGTAGCCGGAGCACCGATGTCATTAACTACTTACGAAAATGTTAAAGAAGCAGTTTTAGAACGCGGTTTGTTAGACCGAATATCCAGACCTCAAGGTGCACAAGGGATGATGCCTAACGGAGGAACACGTTTGCCGCAAGCGGTTATAGACCAAGTTTTTGCTTGGAGTGCACAAGGATTAAACGAATAATTACAGGCTATGAAAAAAATATTTTTTTACAGTTTATTTTTAGTGACTTTACCAAATTTTGCTCAAACCAAATTGGTAACCAAAACCGGGAAAATAACCTTTGAAGCATCGGTTCCGGCATTTGAAGAAGTAAAAGCCAAAAACGAGTCGGTTACTTGTATACTGAATCCGACTACGGGTGAAATTGCCAGTTTGGCACTCATGAAAGGCTTTCGCTTTAAAGTAGCTTTGATGGAAGAACATTTCAATGAAAATTATGTAGAAAGCGATCAGTATCCTAAGGCTACATTCAAAGGTAAAATTGACAATTTCGACTTGAGTAAACTAACGACTACCGCCAAGGATTATACCATCAAAGGCAAGTTGGAACTACACGGAAAAACAAAAGACATCACCATAACTGCAAAGATTAAGAAAACAGACAATGGTGTAGAAATAGATTCTAATTTCACCGTCAACACCGATGATTTCGATATTGACATTCCGAGTGTGGTTAGTAAAAAGCTGAGTAAAAAAGTTGCTGTTACTTTAGACTTCACACTCAAATAAAAAAATCCCCTGAATTGTCAGGGGATTTTTTTTATAAAGTTACGCTCTCAAAAGAATTTAGCTTGTCAATATGTAACTCTGTCCTATTGTCATCGTAACTTCGGGAAAACATAGGTAAAAATTTGGCTCCAAAAACCACTTCTTGAAAGGAATACGACGTTCTTTTTACCACGGTTGTACTAAACATATCATCAAACACTTTTATATAAACTAAAATCTCTCCGGAAATATTGCGATAGTCCTCTTCCGTCAAATTATAAAGCGGACTGCTTTCTGTAATCGGATGCACCAAAGTCCAGCTTAAAGTTAGAGCATTAATTTTAGCCAATTCCAAATCGAGATTGTAGAACTTATTCACCAATTTTCCGTTTTCTTCTATGGTCATTGCCAATGTCATTTTGGCTTCAGCATCGGTAAGATTGGTATTCTTGAATGGTGACAGTCGAATCATCAGAGCGGTACCGGAACCAAACGGTGCAATTAAGGCATTTTGTGAGAACTTCAGAAAAGCTTTCGGCATGCTAAATCGTCCGTAAAACAAACCGGTAGCAATGGCAAAACTCAGCAAACCGAATAAGGCTTCAACAGCCGCTAAAAAACTGGTTAAAAAACCACTCGGACTAATATGACCATAACCTACTGTCGTATAAGTTTGAACACTAAAGAAAAAGGCTTGTCCAAATTTATCTAAAGGTGTAACAGCATTAATTCCCTTTAAATGTTCTACTCCTATCATGTAGTATAAACTGGCAAAACAAAAATTGACCACAAAATAAAACAGCACTATAATCAATATAAATTTCCAACGGGGAATATTGACCATGGTGTGATACCAACTGATACTGTCAAAAAAACCAATACCGGTTTTCTTTACATTAGCGTTTCCGTTTTTGGAGATGAATCGACCGCCATAACTCGTTGCATTAGTCCCAAATCCGGTATTGCTATCCGTTTTGGCTTTACCGTTTATTTTCTTTAAAAATGCCATTAACCTTGCTTAGTTTATCTTTTTTTCCATCACGTAATCATCCATAACATATCCTTGACCAATATCGATTACTTCTTCTTTAGTAATATCAAAACCCAATTTCTTATAAAAATGTTGCGCCGGATTGTACTTATTGACATTGAGAAACAGCGCTATGTTGTTGTGCTTTTGGGCCTCATTGGCGATGTAGTCCAATAAAAACCGGCCTATCCCTTTCCCTTGTTGGGTGGAAAGAATATAAATTTTGTGAATCTTGGTTTTATGGGTTCCGTTACAATCAAATTCATAAGACGCAAACCCAACCGACATCTCATTTTCCTTAGCCAAAATAAAATGATGCTGCTTTTCATTGGCTTGCTTTTGAAGCGAAGCTACACTGTACATCATATCCATCATATAGTCTAATTGGGCTTGACCCAAAATAGCCCCATAAGTTTTAGGCCAAACTTCTTGAGCAATCGCTATAATATCGGTAAAATTAGGATCTGAATTTTGTTCAATTACAATCATGCCTTATTTTTTAAAAGCCGATTCATAAGTTGCTATCCAATCTTCTACTGATATTTTTTGGACCAATTCGGCTATCAAATCATACGGAATATCATCCATCTTTTTGAAACGCACGCAACTTTTCCCCATATCGAGTTTGTATTTACAGCGTTTACCGTATTCTTCAACGAACCAATCGTACAAATTTTTATCGGCATAAATGCCCATATGGTAAAATGCCACGAAGTTTTTTTGCGAAGCCAAACCCATAAAAGGCAGCGGATCTTTAGGATTGCAATGGTAACCGTTTGGGTAAATAGTATGCGGCACACAATAGCCCATCATACCATAACCCATCGATTCTTTAAAGCCTTTAGGGAGGTTTTTATTGATGGTTTCTCGGAGTTTTTGAATGACTTCTTTACGGTCAGCCGGCAATTCATTAATATAGTCTTGCGGTGTTGGTGCTTTGGATTGCATGGTAATAGATTTTGTTTCTCAAAAGTAGAAATATTTTTATAGATTTACGTACTGATTTTTATTACAAAGTTATGTCGAAAAACGAATTAAGGAAAGATAAAACCTGTCTTAACTGCAGACACGTTGTTGAAAACCGATACTGTCCGAATTGTGGTCAGGAAAATACCGATAGCCGCAAAACTTTTGTCCAGTTATTTGTTCATTTTTTTGAAGACTTAACCCATTATGAAAATTCGTTTTGGAAAACCATTCGAAACTTAATTTTTAAACCTTCGGCGTTAACTAAAGAATACCTTTCCGGGAAGCGAATGTCTTATTTGGCGCCTATTCGACTTTATATTTTTATCAGTTTTGTTACTTTCTTTTTGATTCCGATTATACAAGACAGCCCTAATGACGAAATGGTTGAAGTCGATCAAACCGCCGCTAAAGAAACAGTTGTAACTTCGGACACCCTTACAATCGCGCAAGACAATCTCAAAAAAAAGAAGTGGATAGCCGATATGGAAAAAAAAGGGTATATCGATAAGAAAGCTGCTGATTCGTTGCAAAAAGGAGTGGTTCAGAGAGAAGAAAGTGATGACGCCAGCGATTATATGAATTTTGGTTATCGTTCGGTGGAACACTTGGACTCGATTCAAAAATTTGGCAAAGCCGATGAAAAACTATCTGATTGGGAGTATTGGATTAATAAAAAAATCTTATTGGTCAAAAAAGGGAAAACCAAAAAAGAAATTAATGAAAAATTGATGGAATCCTTTTTCCGAAATATCCCTAAAGCTTTATTCATTTATATGCCGTTGTTTGCCTTCGTTCTATGGTTGTTTGAAAGCAAAAAGCGATGGTATTACTTTGACCACGGCATTTTTACCTTGCATTATTTTTCGTTTTTATTATTGGCTTCGTTGATTCTTGAACTGTTCAATTTCTTTTTTGAATGTTTTAACCAATATAGAATTGTGAACATTATTAGTTACATCGTTGAATCGGTCATTATTATCTATAGCCTTTATTACTTTTTCCCGGCACATCATCGATTTTATGAACAAAGTAGATTTAAAACCATAATCAAGGGTATCTTTATCTTTTTTATTAACATGATCATCCTAACCTTTATCATAATCGGTCTTTTCTTCTTTTCATTTATTAACATTCATTAATTATGTATAAAAAAACATTTCTTTTCATAGCGCTAATGGCTTTGTCAACGAGTTGCAACGCCCAAAAATCAGACACTAAAAAATCGGCTACACCGGCAAAAATCAGCACTTATCTTAACAGTATTTCTATCGAAAGTTTGCGCACGAACCTAACTTATATTGCTTCAGACGAAATGGAAGGACGTGAAACCGGGAGCGAAGGACAAAAAAAAGCAGGTAAGTTCATAATTGATTTTTACCAAAAAAACGGTATTGCTTTTCCTAAAGGCGCCAAAGATTATTACCAACCCGTTCCGGCCGCATTTTTAAATGCCAAAAGAAATGAAAACCTTCCCGATTCCGAGAACATTTGGGCCTATATTGAAGGTTCGGAAAAGCCGAATGAAATAGTGGTAATCTCTGCGCATTACGATCACGTTGGCGTTAAAAACGGACAGGTTTACAACGGTGCCGATGATGACGGTTCAGGAACAGTAGCTTTGATGGAAATGGCTCTGGCCTTTCAAAAAGCCAAGAATGAAGGTCACGGACCAAAGCGTTCTATCCTAATTTTGCACGTAACGGGTGAAGAACACGGTTTACACGGTTCGCGCTATTATTCTGAAAATCCTTTATTTCCTTTAAAAAATACGGTAGCCGATGTCAATATCGACATGATTGGTCGCCGCGATGATTTCCACAAAGACAGCAATAATTATGTTTATGTCATTGGTTCGGATTATTTATCCACTGACCTGTACAACATTTGCGAAAGCGTAAACAAAGAATATACTAAACTCGACCTCGATTACAAATACAACGATAAAAATGACCCTAACCGTTTTTATTATCGCTCTGACCATTACAACTTTGCCAAGCACGGCATTCCGTCAGTATTTTTATTTAATGGTACGCATGCCGATTACCACAAACCCGGTGATGATGTTAGTAAAATAGAATTTGATTCGCTAACCAAACGCACCCAATATGCTTTTGCCATCGCTTGGGAAATTGCCAATAGAAATAAGAAGTTAAAGGTTGATAAAAAGGATAAATAAACTGTGAAGAATAGTCTAATCCGACCTTTGTACACTTTTATCATTTGTTGTTTTATAATCTCCTGTAGCAAAGAAGACTGTAAAAACACGAACCCCATATTTGATGAGTCTTTACCGGAAAATAATGATTACAAAAAAGAATTAGCCATACAATTAAGACTAGCCAATAGTGAGAAACTAACTTATTTTTTAGAAGGATATCAAGAAAAAAACGGCCAACGCTATCTTTATGTTGCGATAAAAGGAGACAGCCTATGTGCCAAAGGGATTCTCTCTATTCTAAAGGAAGAACCTAAATTGAAAGGCATCATTGAAAATAAAGGTAAAGGATATATTGGTGCAGAACTCAAAAATCTAAGTTTTAAAATTCATCAGGATTCAAGTAACATCAATTTTATTTTTAAGGATTTAGACAACATAATCGATTAACTATAGCAACAAAAAAAGCCTCCGTTACCGGAGGCTTTATCATTTTGGGTGAAAGACGGGTCTCGAACCCGCGACCTTCGGAACCACAATCCGACGCTCTAACCAACTGAGCTACAATCACCATTTGTCGCTTACCAAAGCCTTAGCTTCTTTTGCGAGTGCAAATATACTGCAAAAGTTATCTTTTGCAAACATTCTTTTTATTTTTTTAAATCAAATCCGATAAGCTGTTGACAGCCACATACCTTTCCGCAGTAAAACCTTCCGCATAATCTACGCCAATCAATCTGCCAAAGTCTCGAGAGCGATAATGGATGCTTTCTAAAAAGTTTTTCGTAGCAATCGGGGTTACCGGTTCATTAGAATTTTCAGAATAAAACTGAGAACTATAGGCCAAAATGGAAGCTTCTTTTTTAGCAATAAAATCAGTGATATCTACCACAAAATCGGGCTCTATGTTTTTCCATTGAATGTAATGGTAAACCACTTTGGGACGCCATGCTTCTTGAACTTGCCCTTCATGAGTAGTCTCAATTTTTCGCAAACCCGATAAAAAACAAGCATCCGAAACCAATTTGCTGCCTTTCCCATGGTCAATGTGTCGATCATCAATAGCGTTACAGATGACAATCTCGGGACGGTATTTTCGCAAGCGTTTGATAATTTCCATTTGATGGGCTTCATCATTAACAAAGAAACCATCACGCATGTCTAGGTTTTCCCGAGTAGTAATCCCGAGAATCTCAGCCGCCAACTTTGATTCCTTATTTCTGATTTCCACCGAACCGCGAGTACCAAGTTCGCCACGAGTCAAATCGATTATACCAACTTTTTTTCCTAGGGAAACTTCTTTGGCAATGGTACCGCTACAACCCAATTCTACATCATCAGGATGCGCTCCGAAAGCTAATATATCTAGTTTCATATTTTATATTCGTTATTAATTGCCAAAATTATCAATTATCAATTCACAAAACCTTTCTCATCGTCATCGATTTATTTACCGTTTCGATAAATTCATCGACAGGAATACTGTCTTTGGTAATCCCGCAACCTATAAACAACTCTGCTGTATCACCAGTGATTTTCATACAACGCAAATTGACAAATAAATCGGATTGATCGGTCCGAAATGTAGCCAAATCTACATTCAATTCTCCTAAAAAACCAGAATAATATTCGCGTTCATAATTTTCATTTTTTTGAATAAATGCTTTCGCGGCTTCCTTGGGCAAACCACAAACTGCCGAGGTAGGATGCAATGCCAAAATAACATCCTTGATTGCTTTCTTAGATTTGGCGGTAGCCAAAATGTCGGTTTTGATGTGCCAAAGATTTCCTGCTCTGAAGGAATACGGACTCGAAAGGGTCATATCACTGACCTTATTTTGCAAACTCATGGTTATAAATTCTGTAACCAGTCGCTGTTCCTCTGTTTCTTTTTCCGGCCAAATGACTTGCTCTTTATTGGTGGCAATTTGCGTTCCGGCCAAAGCGACAGTTTGCAATGCTCTTTGATTAATTTTGAGAAACTGCTCGGGCGTAGCACCCATCCACATCCCTATTTTTGGATGAAAAAAACAATATTTAAAAGCTGTAGGATAAAAGGAGATTAACTTTTTAAAAACGGTTTCTAAATCGAATTGCCTCAAAAGCACCTCTTCTTTTCGGGATAAAACTACTTTTTCAAAAGCGCCTTTTAGAATCGCACCAACACCTCTTTGAACTAAATTTTCAAAAACAATTTTGGCGGTTTCATCCACTTCAGGCAAAATAGTTGGGGCAACCAGATAATCAGTCTGAATCATTTTTTCGACATAAACATCCGACTCCTTTTGAGGAATAAAAGGAATCAAGTCGCCATCAAAAGGCGCAAAAACAAATCCTTTTGCTGTAAAATCTTCCAGAAAATAGAGATGGTCATTCTTTTGAAACAAACCAATCATTTTATCCGAATTGGGTTTCGCATACAATACAAAAGGCAAGTGTTGCTCTTGCTGCGTTTTTACTTTGAGGAATAAATCGGTCATGACCGTCTGGGTAAAATCATGTTGGTTAACTTACAAAGCGAAATGAGTTTATCATTTTCATCAGTAATCTTTATCTCCCAAAGATGAATACTTCTGCCTTGGTGAATAATTCGGGCGGTACAATACACTATACCTTCACGTTTGCTTTTCAAATGATTGGCAGAAATCTCAATCCCACGCACTTCTTGTTTATCGGTATTGATAAACATTAACGAAGCCGCACTTCCTACACTTTCCGCTAAAGCTACCGTGGCACCGCCGTGTAATAATCCCATCGGTTGGTGAACTCTCGAATTGACCGGCATTTTAGCGGTTAAAAAACCATCTCCGGCATCAATGTATTCTATTTCTAGGGTTTGCATCAAAGTATTGTTACACCATTCGTTGCATAATTGGAGTACTTTTTCTTTATCAAAGGACATAGCTTTTTTTTAAGGTTATAAAATTACAAAAAAACGAAGTCACTACGGTTACGATTTAATTATGATAATAAAATCCTTATATTTGGTATTCAAACGGTTTGATGATGACTAGATATATTACCTTATTTTTTTTTGGAATTACTATCGGCTTCAGTCAAGCTCCGGCTATTGATTGGCAAAAAACCATTGGCGGAAGTAATCAAGATCTCGCCTCAATAATTCGAAAAACAACCGATGATGGTTATATCATTGGCGGCAGGTCAGTTTCCCCTATATCAGGTGATAAAACTCAAAACTTAATTGGGGGTTATGATTATTGGATAGTGAAGACCAATATAAGCGGCAACATTCTTTGGGAAAAAACAATTGGCGGAATCGGCTTTGATGACATTAAGGACCTCGTCCAAACCAATGATGGTGGCTATTTACTGGCAGGTGATTCTTTTTCCAATATTTCAGGAGACAAAACCGAAAACTCAAGAGGTTACAATGATTTTTGGATTGTCAAATTAAATTCAAACGGTGTTATAGAATGGCAAAAAACGATTGGCGGCGCACAATATGAAATACTAACCGAAGCACAGCAAACCAGCGATGGCGGTTACATTCTTGGTGGCTATTCCAATTCTGATATTTCAGGAGAAAAAACAGAAAACTGTAGAGGCAATTTTGATTATTGGATAGTCAAATTAAATGCTTCAGGCAACATCGAATGGCAAAAAACATTAGGCGGAAACCAACATGATTGGTTGAATTCTATCAAACCAACCAGTTCTGGACATTATATTTTGGCCGGAAAATCATATTCTGGAATATCCGGTGACCGAACCATCAGCAATTCCCCACCCGATTCTTGGATTTTAAAATTGGATGCGAACGGAACTATCATTTGGCAAAAGTCACATGATCTCGACGAAACGTCCACCATTATTGAAACCAGTGATGGAAATTACTTAGTGGCTGGAAGTAGATTTGGCATATATGCACCAAGGACAAACTCATTATCTAATCAATTCTATTCTACAATTTTTAAAATCAACACTGATGGGATTTTGATTTGGGACCATTCTATCCAACCCGACGGCGGAGATTGTACAGCAACCGATGTTGTTGAAGGTAATGACGGTTATTACTATTCGACCAACAGTCAAAACTCTTCTTACAATACATGTATTACGAAGATAAACTTTGACGGTCATATGATGTGGAATAAAAATTTCTTAGCAACCGGTGAAGATTATACCTACTCTATTGCTATAACTTCCGACAATAGCGTTGTTTGCGCTATAACGACAGCTTCTGATATATTCGGCGACAAAACAGACAATTCAAAAGGACTTAATGATTATTGGATTGTGAAGTTTAATCCATCAGCCTTAGGAACCAATGAGACCGAAAATTTAAATTTTGTACTCTATCCTAATCCGGTTAATGATTCGTTCTATATCCAAGCCAATTCCGTTGTCAATGATTGTGATTTTTCTTTTTACAACACTTTAGGGCAAAAAATTATGTCATTTCAAAAAACTATAACCAAAACCAATTCTATTGATTTTCCATTTCCAAAAGGAATCTATTTTTTAAAAATCACAAATCCGATAACGAATCAAACCCAAACAATAAAGATTAATAAATCATAGTAATTATATACTTTTACGTCAAAATTTACGTTATACCTAAAATCTTTCAACATCCATGCGTCAACTTATTATCCTTTTCATTGTTGGTTTAGCCATTTCCGTAAGCTCTTGTCGTGAAGACTTTCAATTTGAACCCAGTACAGGCGATTTGACTTTTTCCAAAGACACGGTTTATTTAGATACGGTTTTTACCAACATTGGTTCGAGTACTTATACTTTGAAAGTGTATAATAAAAGCGATAAAGACATTAAAATTCCCACCATTCAATTAGGAAGAGGTCAAGATTCCAAATACCGAATAACTGTTGATGGTATGGTAGGCGAAAACAACCGAATTTTTCACGATGTAGAATTATTGGCCAAAGACAGTATGTATGTTTTTATTGAAGTTACTACCGATGTAGCTTTAGCTAATCCGACCGATTTTTTGTACACTGATATTATTGAATTCCGTCATGCTAACGGAGAAGTTCAAGATGTGGACTTAGTCACTTTAATTCAAGATGCGTATTTCTTATACCCAAGACGATTTGATGACGGCACGACCGAAACCTTACCCATAGGCGATGACGAAGTGTATGGCTTTTTCCTGGATGAAAATGATCCTGTTAACGGTAATGAATATGTTTGGAGCAATGACAAACCTTACGTGGTATATGGCTATGCCGCAGTACCTGATGGCAAAACGCTCAACGTCCAACCCGGCGCAAGAGTTCATTTTCATGCCGAATCAGGATTGATTGTTGGTAGCGGTGGTTCGTTAAGAGTCAACGGTCAATTATCCACCACAGAAGCGCTGGAAAACGAAGTCATCTTTGAAGGTGACCGATTGGAACCCGATTTCTCAGACGTTCCGGGACAATGGGGAACAATTTGGTTAACAGACGGAAGTACCAACAATTATATAGAACATTTGACCCTGAAAAACGCCGTTATTGGTTTATTAATCGACCACAATGACGGTACTACCACGACCATCAAAAACAGTCAAATTTATGATTGTTCGAATATGGGAATTTATGCTAAAACCGCTAAAATATATGGCGAAAACTTAGTAATTAACTCTGCCGGACAATATGCTTTAGCGTGTACGCTTGGTGGCAGTTATGAGTTCAAACATTGTACATTCAACAACAATTGGTCGAGTTCCCAACAATTGGCGGTAAGAATTGACAATTATTACACCGACAATACAACCAATCAAGAAGTGGCTTTCGATTTAGAACAAGCTAATTTTTACAACTGTATCATTTTCGGGTCCAATCAAATTGAATTGTTTTTAGACAAAAGTACAGTTAGCCCGGATACCAATTGGACAGCACCTATTTTCAGCAAATGCCAAATCAAATTCAACAACTCCAACAATCAGTTTACCAATAATCCTGATTATGCTTTTTTAAACGACACCAATGAAATCATTAAAAACGGAACTCCTGATTTCTTAGATATTTATAACAATAAACTGTTTATCGGAGCCGATTCTGATGCCAAAGAATTTGGAGTGGACGTTGGCGTTCCAAATGATATTTTAGGAAATCTGCGCAATGGTGTGTTTGATTTAGGAGCTTACAATTCGATTGTGTTCCCTGAGGATTAATTTTTTCAAAACTGATTTTGGGTTTCGTTTTTTTACCCTAAATTTGCACCTACAACAACAACTAATAAAAACACAATGATTCATTTCTTCGGAAACGAAAGTACTACTGTTTTTGCCGTGCAAGCGCAAAACGAACTTTCGGCAGAAACTATCTCAAAATTAAACTGGCTTTTTGGCAACGCACATAAAATAGAAAAATCCGCCCTGACGGATTTTTTTGTTGGACCACGTGCCGCAATGGTAACACCTTGGAGTACCAATGCTGTGGAAATTACTCAAAACATGGGCATCGAAGGCATCATCAGAATTGAGGAATTCGAAAAAGTAAAAGAAAACTTTAGCGATTTTGACCCAATGCTTTCTCAAAAATACAGCGAGTTAACCCAAGAAATTTTCACCATCAATATCCAACCGGAACCGATTTTAGAAATTGAGGACATTGCCGCTTACAACCAACAAGAAGGTTTAGCCTTAAGTTCTGAAGAAGTTGATTATTTGAATGGTGTTGCCCAAAAGATTGGCCGCAAATTAACCGATTCAGAAGTTTTTGGTTTCTCGCAAGCCAATTCAGAACACTGTCGTCACAAAATATTCAACGGCACTTTTGTCATTGACGGCGAAGAAAAAGAAACTTCTCTATTCAAACTCATCAAAAAAACATCAGCCGAAAATCCAAACGATATCGTTTCGGCTTATAAAGATAATGTGGCTTTTGTCAAAGGTCCGAAAGTGACCCAATTCGCGCCGAAAAGCGCCGACAAACCTGATTTTTACGAAACCAAAGAATTTGATTCGGTGATTTCGCTAAAAGCAGAAACCCACAATTTCCCAACTACAGTTGAACCTTTCAACGGTGCGGCAACCGGTTCGGGTGGAGAAATTCGTGATAGATTAGCCGGTGGACAAGGTTCATTACCGTTAGCCGGAACTGCCGTTTATATGACGGCTTATTCTCGTTTGAAAGACAACAGAACTTGGGAAAATGGGATGACGGAAAGAAAATGGTTGTACCAAACCCCAATGGACATCTTAATCAAAGCTTCCAATGGTGCTTCCGATTTCGGTAATAAATTCGGGCAACCTTTGATTACGGGTTCGATTCTAACCTTTGAACACCAAGAACCATCCGAATTTGTGGATGAACCCAATACAAACAGAAAGCTCGGTTACGACAAAGTTATCATGCAAGCCGGTGGCATTGGTTACGGAAAATTAGACCAATCCATCAAAAAGAAACCGACAGCCGGAGATCAAATCGTAATCCTGGGTGGCGAAAATTACCGAATCGGAATGGGTGGCGCAGCAGTTTCCTCAGCCGATACCGGTGCTTTTGGTTCCGGAATTGAATTAAATGCTATTCAACGTTCCAACCCTGAAATGCAAAAACGCGCCGCTAATGCCATTCGCGGTTTGGTAGAAAGCGATAACAATCCGATTGTTTCCATTCACGATCACGGTGCCGGTGGACATTTGAATTGTCTTTCCGAATTAGTGGAAGAAACAGGCGGCTTGATTGATTTGGATAAATTGCCTGTGGGCGATCCAACCTTATCATCCAAAGAAATCATTGGTAACGAATCTCAGGAAAGAATGGGATTGGTTATTGGTCAAAAAGATATTGATACATTACAACGCATCGCCGACAGAGAGCGTTCACCAATGTATCAGGTTGGTGAGGTTAGTGATAACAAACGCTTTACTTTTGAAAGCAAAACAACCGGAGCCAAACCAATGGATTTTGCCTTGGAAGACATGTTCGGCAGTTCGCCTAAAACCATCATGGCGGATAAAACCATCGATAGAAATTACACCGATTTAGAATATAGCAGCGATTACATCCAAGATTATTTAAGAGATGTCTTGAAATTAGAAGCGGTAGCTTGTAAAGACTGGCTAACCAATAAAGTCGATCGTTGCGTAGGCGGAAGAGTCGCCAAACAACAATGCGCCGGACCATTACAATTGCCTCTGAATAATGTAGGGGTAATGGCTTTGGATTTCAACGGAAAAGAAGGCATCGCTACATCCATAGGTCACGCTCCTATTTCGGCTTTAATTGACCCGAAAGCGGGAAGTAGAAATGCGATTGCCGAAGCGTTATCCAATATTGTTTTTGCGCCGCTAAAAGAAAACTTAAAAAGTGTTTCCTTATCAGCTAACTGGATGTGGGCATGTAAAAATGAAGGTGAAGATGCCCGTTTGTATGAAGCGGTTCAGGCTTGTTCTGATTTTGCCATCGAATTAGGCATCAACATTCCAACCGGAAAAGATTCGCTTTCAATGAAGCAGAAATATCCGAATGATGAAGTGATTGCACCGGGAACGGTAATTATTTCGGCAGCCGGAAATTGTTCCAATATTACTAAAGTCGTTGAGCCGGTTTTACAAAGAAACGGTGGTTCGATTTATTATATCAATTTATCTCAAGACGAATTTAAATTGGGCGGGAGTTCATTTGCCCAAACCCAAAATAAAATTGGTTCGGAAACACCAACCATTAAAGATGCCGCTTTCTTCAAAAAAGCCTTCAATACCATTCAAGATTTAATCAAAGACCGACAAATCGCTGCCGGACATGATATCGGAAGCGGTGGTTTGATTACGACTTTGTTGGAAATGTGTTTTGCCGACAATCATTTAGGGGCCAAAATCGATTTCTCTTCATTCGAAGAAAATGATTTAGTCAAAATCCTATTCGCAGAAAACATCGGATTGGTATTGCAAGCTAAAGATGATGCCACATTCGAAAAAGCCTTAGAAGGAATTGAATACTTCAAAATAGGAAAAGTTCAAGATTCAGAATCATTGACTATTGAAGATTTAGTGCTTGATATCAGAGCTTTGAGAGACGTTTGGTTTGAAACTTCTTATTTGTTAGACCAAAAGCAATCCAAAAATAATAAGGCCAGAGAGCGTTTTGACAATTATAGTAATCAACCATTACAGTATATCTTCCCAAGCCATTTCACTGGTTTAAAACCGCAAATTGACAACACAAAACCACGACCAAAAGCGGCCATTATCCGCGAAAAAGGAAGTAATTCCGAACGCGAAATGGCCAATGCGATGTACTTGGCCGGATTTGATGTCAAAGATGTTCACATGACCGATTTGATTTCGGGACGTGAAACCCTGGAAGATATTCAATTCATTGGAGCTGTGGGTGGTTTCTCGAATTCCGATGTTTTGGGGTCAGCCAAAGGTTGGGCCGGAGCCTTTTTATACAACGAAAAAGCCAACACCGCTTTAAAGAACTTCCTAAAACGCGAAGACACTTTATCAGTAGGAATCTGCAACGGTTGCCAATTGTTCATGGAATTGGAAGTCATCAATCCGGAACACGAAGTTCACGGTAAAATGAAGCACAATGATTCGCACAAACACGAAAGCATATTCACCTCTGTAAAAGTACAGGAAAACCATTCGGTAATGCTAAAAACACTTGCCGGAACTACCTTAGGGGTTTGGGTTTCGCATGGCGAAGGGAAATTCAATTTACCATACGAAGAAAGTCAATATAATATCGTAGCCAAATACGCTTACGAAGGCTATCCTGCCAATCCAAACGGTTCCGATTATAATACCGCAATGATGTGTGACAAAACAGGAAGACATTTGGTGATGATGCCACACATTGAACGTTCTACTTTCCCATGGAATTGGGCGCATTATCCAAGCGATAAAAAAGACGAAGTTTCGCCATGGATTGAAGCCTTTGTCAATGCCCGAGAATGGATTGAAAATCGCTCAAAATAATTAACTAACCCGCTCAATTGAGTGGGTTTTTATTTGGGCGCATCCCGTTAAACGGGACCGGGCTGT